>NZ_LGRO01000001.1:0-2400000 GCF_001280565.1 Sulfobacillus thermosulfidooxidans
AACACCAACCTTATAATCTTGTCTAGATCCAAATTTAACTTCTTTCCACATTAGCCCCAGTGTTATTTGTGCCCGAATTTCCGAAAAATTACGCGACAGATAGTTGGTTATTTTCCTAGAAATTAACCAATAACCTCACTGACTCCAATTATCCTAGATCGCTCCCTCACTTTGGCAAAGAGAAGGAATTAGTCAGCCATTCGTTCCTTTAACTCGATAACTTAACCACCAATAGCATTGACCAACATGAATGTGTAGCGCATCAGCATACGGAGAGAATAATGTTCTCAGCTCGTCTTGAGTGTAGTAATTTTTTAGAACTTCATATCTCCGACCGTCTTCCAACGTCCGCATTTTGTATGTGTTGTTATCCGAAGCTTTAGAAATCAGTTGTCCCCCTACGCCGTCCATATAAACATTATCAGCCATAAAAACTGTGGAAGCTTGTCCAAGACGGGCATGCCAATGGCTTAGAAATTCGTGAATGCGGCATTTAGGCACGTGAGAAAACCAGAAGTTTGCCACTCCTCCATCAAAATTGCCTCGTAGACTATTCAGATTATAAGCATCTCCTTGGCAAAATATGACGATGTCGGAATCGAGACCTTTGCTTTTGGCAATGTTTAACATTTCTTTAGAGGCATCCACCGCTACGACATGACGGGCAATTCGGGCGAGATATTGTGTCCAATAACCCGTACCACACGCTACTTCCAACACCGATTTGTCCGAGAATAAGTTCGTCATAGCATGCCGTAATTCTAGTAACTCGCGCTGACAGACCTGCTCGCTTCTTAAATAAACTTTCTCATATTCACGGGAGCGTGCTCCGTAATATGTTTCCACAGCGAAATCCCCCTTGAGTGAATCAGTTCAAGTCGAGCCGGAATTCTACAAAACGCTTTTCCAAAACGCTTTTTTGGGATCACGCCTATTTTCGCTGCCATATTTGGCGTTGCCGCCGATATTAGGCAATATAAGCTTTTTGGAGCAATTGTCGATCAAAGATCTAACGACTGAAAGGGACTAGCAGATTGGAACTCCCATAATCCCCCGCATATGCGATTTTTTAGCTGTTCTACCGACAAATGGCGCCAGCCTTTCGCAATGCGTCCTGGAGCGATATCCAATATGCGAACCCTGCATGGGACCACTCTCAATAACGATGGACAGGAACGAAGGATAGCATGGCAACGATGGGCGAACGAGAAAATAATCTTCATAGAAAATGTGTCTGTCCCAACGTGCAGTGCTAGCGTGTGATTTCACCCGTCGCATCCAAAGAGCATAATAGATGAGGCATTGACACGCGAGCCAGCGGCGCAAAATCCCTTGCTGCTCTGGGAGACACACGCAATGGATACCGAGTGATCATCACGGAACCTTCCTACGAATATAAGTTGCCCGCGTTTACCATGACACAAGATTTGAGAAAAGGGGCTGGTCATCTAGCAGCCTAAACACCGCTTAACGCTATTTTGGCTATCCCCTCAGAGGGCAAATGCACGGGTCTTATATTCAAAAAAGAGCCTATTTTACGAGAATACAAGATATATCAATATACACTGGTCTCCTGGTAAATCTGCATTGACACTATGGTATCGCATTTTAAGGATTAACTAAAAGATGGACAGGCAAAGATGTCACATTCATGTGATCGGGATCGGAAGCCGTAATTTGATATATTCCTGGAGAAACATTGGCTCCTGCGGTAATCACCACCGTGCCAGTTTGAAGAGTCGGTGCATTTTGAAAGGTATATTGACCATGAACGAGTTCCTGGTTGGTGACCCCAAATCCCGAAATCGTAAAACCGGAGGCCGGCTGACCATGCGCATTTGTGATTGTAAAAATCGAATCTAAATTATCTAAGGACATTCCCATAGCGAGCTCATCATTAGCGTAAACCTGAGACAATGTTAACGAGGCTGAACTACCAGCATTGATGGATATCAGTGAAGGAGTTAACTGAAAATCTACCGTAGGCATTACAGTCACACTCATCTCAGGGCTCCAAATCTCATTCGCTGGCGTCGCCGGCGCATTACCGTCTTTCGCATAAACCATAACATGATATGTACCAGCATGGGACGGTGATACAGGATAAAATGGTACGGTAATCATCGATATTGTAGAATAATTTCCACTTGAGGTCCAATGCCCGTTTGGACCCTGCCACCAAAATTGATAGACGGGATCTATCAGATTACTTGCCATCGCCTGAACCATAGGTTCCATAGACGCCATATTATTCATCATGGGCATAGTCTTTAGGTGTACTTGGCTGTCAACATCAACAAATCGCGTGGTGACAATCGCACTCGTCCAAGCATGCGATTTTACAGAAGAGCCGGGCAGAGCATACGCAACGATTTCATAGCTGCCCGGCATAATATCGTGGATTGTGTAATAGTTATTCGTTGAGTAGTTTTGCACCAGTTTCCATCCTTGTGAAGAATCCATCCAAAATTGATATTCCCATCCGGTGGTATTACTCGAACTTTCCACTGTAAATGTAGGACTTTGTCCGGCCACAATGGCGGCATTCGGCCCAATAAGTTTTAGGGTTGTACTGGCTGAACTGGCTGCCAATGCTGTCATTCCAGGCATAATAGATACATCGATTAACAGCATGGTGGCTAAAAGACCAACGTTTTTAATCCGTGTGACCCAACTTTTTGACATAGTCTAATCTCCCTTCTTGGCTTTCCTGTCATTATTAAAGCTATCAATCCCCTCAGGCGGAGCGGTTCGCCCAATGACTTTTAAATTGAAAATCATGTCAGAAGTTTTCGTTATTGAGCGTAATTCCCCCATAATGGCGCGACAATATCAGGAAAGGTCTCAATCTCTTTCATTTCTCTTTCATTTCTCTTTCATTTCTCTTTCATTTCTCTTTCATTTCTCTTTCATTTCTCTTTCATTTCTCTTTCATTTCTCTTTCATTTCTCTTTCATTTCTCTTTCATTTCTCTTTCATTTCTCTTTCATTTCTCTTTCATTACTACCTTCATCTTCGCAATATGTGTTCCTATTTTTTGATTGTGCAAAGCTTGGGTATTCGTCAGGCACATGATTTCCGTGTAGTTATCCAAGCGATAGGCTGAATTGTCGCCAATTTCGATGGGAATAACCACTCTGCGGAGGACTAGATGGAGAGATCGAAAAGTTGCATAGCGTCATGACAAGGTCTGAGGTTGATGCGAACAAGCATAGGAAGATTATCTATGTGTAAATGAGAATATCAAACAAGGTAATGCTAGCCGTAAGATTTTGAAGCTCATTTGCATTATTAAAAAAACCCCTCTCACATAGGATGAGAGGGGATTTTTTATTTCTTCCGTTTACTATCCAAAACAGGATATTCGGGATAGATAGTTCTTCAGTTGGTCTTCGTGATACCTGGGCATGAAGCCTTTATGATTTGTCAAATTCAGCAATGAAATTCTTCGCATTAGACCAAGAAAATAGACCTACCCTAGAATTGACAATTTTTTAGCAAGCTACACGTTTCGGCTGGATGACATCACAAACGGAGAAATAAGCGTATGGGGCGACTTTAGATCGGCATTTCATGAACAGCGTGACCTAACTCGGTCATTATCTATTTCACGCCATCCAGTTCACGACGGCCGCTGCGAATAACTCTGGCTGTTCAACATGCACGAAATGGCTGCTCGCATCGGCGACCATGAGTTTGGAATGGGGATGTGTTTCGAGACAGCGATGGATTTGATCCAGTCCAAACACGGCATCATAATAACCTCGAATAAATAGCGTGGGATGGGTAATTTGAGAAAAACGGGATATTAACGAATCAAAAATTGCGCCTTCTTCATATAGAGCAGCTTGGTGGTCTGCACCGCGCTTCCACAATTCATCTCCAAAAGACGACTCACGAACCAGCCGTTGGAAAAACTGTTTGTCCGGGCCATAGACATAAAGATTATCGCGCTGCTTACCCAATCCCTGGGACAGCACAGTAAATTTGTCCCAAACAAAGCGGGAGTCAAGTGCGTCATCAGACGCAATGGCTAAACATTCACGCGCTTTCTCTTGGTTTCCCAGTACGCCATATTCCAATGCGGTGTGCTGCAATAACGAGCGAGCTGAAGCCGCGAGATCAAAGGTCGGATTTTCAAAGATTAGCCGGTCAATGGCATCTGGATAAGTGCTGGAGTACAAAAGTCCCACATATCCGCCAAAAGAATGACCGATTACAGACCATCGAGATATGCCGAGATGCTTTCTAAGAGCTTCTGCATCCTCCACTAAATCCCTAAGCGAGAGGGTTTGATTACCCAGAAGATCCGATCGAAGAACTCCGCGTTGGTCCATTGCGATTAACCGGACGGAGGTCGCCAATCGTTGACCTTGATAAAGCACAAAGTCATAACAACCGGAGCCGGGTCCGCCGTGTAAATATAAAACCACTGGTCTGTTGGAATCTCCGAGGTCTTCGACCCACAACCGTGTGCCCCGGACCCGCACTATTGCACCCATGCTATCTCACCCCATGAGGATGCGCTAATGTTGCGGTCAGTATATCAGAAAAATGGGGAATGGTAGAACTATTGGTATGCGTTTTGGAACTACCTGTTCGATCGTCTGCTCGAAAAGGCAATTCAATCAACATGAACAGCCCTTCCGGCGTTTGGCCGCAAAATTTTTTGATTTACCACAAAATCCTTATACCCAGAAAAATTAATCGGGCTGCTTAAAGGATTCGAGGCGGTTAATCACTTCACGAGTAATGCGACTTGGCGTCGATGAACCAGCTGTGACACCGACCGTATTCACACCAACGAACCAATTGGGATCTAAATCCTCAACACTTTCGACACGAACGGAGGGCTTATGAGCAATTTTTTCAACGACTTCAACCAGACGATTAGAATTATTACTGCGCCGATCCCCAACCACAACAACCATATCTACGTCTTTGGCAGCTTTGACCGCTGCTTCTTGTCGTAATTGAGTTGCTAAACAGATTTCGTTGTGCACTTCGGCATGCGGATATTTGGCAAGCAATGCTTCGATAATCGCCTGCGTATCCCATTGGCTTAATGTCGTCTGCGTGACAATGGCTAATGGTGTGGTCGGGTCAAAGGGCACACTGTCCACATCCTGAACATTCGTGACCAAAAAGACGCGATCATGCGGCGCTTCTCCCATAGCTCCTTCGGGTTCTGGATGATCCTTGGTTCCGATATAGATAATCGAATACCCTTGATGGATTTTTTCCTGAATCAACGTATGGGTTTTGGTTACATCGGGGCAGGTCGCATCAAAGAACGTCAAGTGCCGTTCTTGAGCGCGCGCTTTGACAGCGGGCGAAATCCCATGTGCCGTAAAAATCACGGTGGCACCGTCGGGGACTTTGTCCAGCAGTTCCAGCCGCGATCCCCCGTCTAAGGTCGTAATACCATATTGTTCGAGTTCCAAAACGGTATGCTGATTATGAACAATTTGTCCCAAGATATAGATAGGACGGGGAATTGTAGGATCTTGCGCAATACGCTTAGCCATCGTAATAGCATCGACAACTCCATAACAATACCCGCGAGGATGAATTTTCACTACGTTCATAAGACTTATTTGGCTCCTTTATAGTCAATACCTCTATTGTACTCTAATTCGTTTCATGATTTTCAGCTACGGGTGTCATGAAACGATATCCGGCGACGGCTGAAATGATGGCTAACCAATCTAATGTGCTCAAAGTGAATTCAGGACGGGGTGCTGTTAATTGGGCGGCCACTAGAGAAATCGCCGTTAACAGAAGAAAGAGACCGGCTACCTGACCATGAGTGTTCGAAAAACGTCGGTGAAAGATGGTGATGATAACCGTGATTATTCCCATGAGCAAAAAGAAGAAGAAAAACGTGGCAAAACGGTCCAAATGCTGTTTGTGAATACTGAGCAGGGGAATCTTGCTGGGTAATCCAATCCAATTAAAACCAAGACTCCATAAAGTTAAGGCAGGAGATGCGGCTAAAGCCATGACATCCATATCGTGACGGGTCCATTCTGAGTGGTGGCGGAAGATGACAATTACGGTCCCGATAACGGCACCAATGCCTAGTCCCCATAATCCCAATGAACTTTCCGGAGTAAAAATTAAATGAGCTGGATCTTCGAGATAGTAATGGAGATCAGTGACAATATAAATGCCTTTATCGCCCAAAATGGCGCCGACAAGAATGGCCCAAAAAATGTCCTGAACACGGTCCGGGGCCTGATAGCGCGATAACAGGAACGAGGCCAGTGCGATGCTGAGAACCATGAGAACATTAAATAAAGGCAAGGGGCCAATAAATATTTGCGAAGGTAAATACATCGTTATCGCTCCTGACTCGTATCCGCTAATCTCAAGTTTTGTCTAATGAGATGTGGCGTCATCGGTCCAATCACCTTGCTGACAATGATACCGTTTCGATTGACAAAATAGGACGTCGGTAACGTTGTAATAAAGAAACTATTAAACACATGGCCCGAGGGGTCATAAAAACTGTGATCGGAGGCAATCCCGTAATGCTGAAGAAATACGGCCGTGCTGGCACTGTTGCCCTGGCTTATGAGAATTAGCTGATTTGGGGCGGCCACGACTTGGTGTAAGTCAGGAAGTTCCATTTTGCAAGCAGGGCACCATGTGGCAAAAAAATTAATCAAGGCGGGGTGGTGATGTAAAATCTGGCCCAATGTTTTTGTCTTCCCGCTCCCGCTAACGACGCGAATATGATTGACGGATTGTCCGACCTGCCCATTAAAACCCGAGGTCTTGGCGGGCCGGATGATGATGCTAAGAGCTAACAAGACAACCAAGAGACTGCTTAAAATATTACGCCACGTATGCATACTCATGGCCCTTATGCCACAATATTGGGAATGCGGTCATACCATCCCGTAAGCAGCATGACCCCCAAGATGACTAACATAGCGCCTGAAATGCGTTCAATCCACGGGAGATAACGTCCCATCTGCCGCGTCCATTGAGCGGCCTGCCCAAGGAAAAAAGCCAGCGCTAAAAATGGGACCGCTAATCCCAAAGCATAACTGGCTAACATCATGCCCCCTGCGCCAAGAGTGGACGAACGGGCCGCCAATAATAAAATGCTGGTTAAAATGGGACCGACGCAGGGAGTCCATCCTGCGGCAAAGACGATACCTAATAATACCGCCGATAGCCCTTGGGCTCTTGGTTTCATGGATAAGTGAACATCCCGCTTGATGAGACCAATTTGAATGAATCCCAGGATTTCGAGACCAAAAATAATGGTAATGAGTCCCCCAAGCTGGGCAATAACGTGGCGATGGAACTGAACAAATTGTCCAAGACTACTTGCTCCAAGGCCAGCCAAGACCAAAACCGTCGAAAAGCCGAGAACAAACAAGAAGGCATTTTGCATGACCCGACGTCGCACCTGGTGATTTTGGATAGCATCCGCTGTTAATGCTGTTCCCGCCATCGTCGTGAGATATGACGGAATCAAAGGCAACACACAAGGAGAAAGCACGGAAGCCAGCCCTCCAATGAATGCAACTCCTAACGAAACTAACGAGATGTCCAATTCCCACGTGCCCCCTTTTGATGGCGGAAATTATATCACGTCAGCACTCGTGTGTCATGTGAGCAGGAATCTGACGATTTATGTCGTATTTTAATATGTTGGGAGGCTATTATGATACGGTTGGAAAATGTCAGTAAACGATATGCGAACGGGCATTATGGCGTCATCGATGTGAATCTCGAAATTCGGCGTGGCGAATTTCTCTTCCTTGTCGGACCCTCAGGGGCGGGGAAGTCTTCCCTCATCCGCCTTTTATATCGGGAAGAAGTGCCGACCTCAGGCGAGATCTACCTCGATGAGTTCCGTCTTTCACAGTTGAGACGGGGCCAAGTATCGCGCCTAAGGCGCCAACTTGGGGTGGTCTTTCAAGATGTGAAATTATTGACGAATCGTACGGTGTATCAAAATGTTGCGTTTGCCATGGAAGTTGTGGGCGCCTCAAGCCGCGATATTCATAAACGGGTTCCGCAAGTATTGGAACTGGTTGGTTTATCCAGGCGACGCAATAATTATCCCCATCAGCTTTCTGGAGGAGAACAGCAGCGTGTCGGGATCGCCAGGGCATTAGTCAATAATCCCGTCTACATTATTGCCGACGAACCAACGGGTAATTTAGATCCGGAAACCTCATTTGAAATTATTAAATTGTTGAATGAAATCAACCGGCGGGGAGCGACGGTGATTATGGCGACCCATGCCAAAGATATTGTTAA
The DNA here is from genome assembly GCF_001280565.1 of Sulfobacillus thermosulfidooxidans. Lineage (NCBI taxonomy): Bacteria > Bacillati > Bacillota > Clostridia > Eubacteriales > Clostridiales Family XVII. Incertae Sedis > Sulfobacillus > Sulfobacillus thermosulfidooxidans. The sequence continues at coordinate 8,284 of NZ_LGRO01000001.1, forward strand.
CCAGATGCACAAGCGCGTTGTAGCCGTAGAAAATGGTCGAATTGTGCGTGATGAAGCGAGAGGAGCTTATGGCTATGAGCCTTAGCAGCATATGGTACATTACCAAAGAAACAGGACGCAATCTCATCCATAATGCATGGATGACCTTGGCTTCGGTTTCGACAGTGGCCATTTCCATGTTTGTGCTCTCGTTCTTTTTGGTGTTAACCGTGAATATGAATCATGTCACGAGCGTGCTACAAAGTCAGGTGGAAATGCGGGTCTTTATCAAAACCCATGTGTCCCGTTCTCAAGAAATGGCATTATTGGCGCAGGCAAAACATTGGCCCGGGGTAAGAAAAATTCAGTTTTTTACCAAACAGCAAGCGGCGGCCCAGCTCAAAAAAGAATTTCCCAACCAGCAAGATTTGCTGACTTTGATATCGAAATCCAATCCATTATTCGATGGGTATAATGTCTATACGGAAAATCCCCAACAAATTCCTGGGTTAGCTAAACGCTTTGACCATCAAAAAATTGTGCATAATGTCGTTTATGAGGGGCAAGTTGTCAACCGCTTATCCCGTCTATCGGTGGTTTTGAAGTGGGTGGGTTGGGGCATTGAGTTTTTATTAGGGTTGGCGACGCTCTTTATTATCGTCAACACGATTCGTTTAGCCGTATTTGCCCGCAGACGGGAAGTAGCCGTCATGAAATTGGTGGGAGCGACAGATTGGTTCATTCGTTGGCCGTTTGTGTTAGAGGGATTAGCCCTGGGCCTCGTGGGGGCTGTCGTTGCGGACATTATTGTAGCCCAAGGCTATCACTGGCTTCTTGTTGAAGCGAGTAACGCGCTGCCATTTTGGCCCATGGCACCGTTTCAGCAAGTGATGCACAAGACTTTAGATTTTACGTTGATTGGGGGACTTTTGGTCGGCGGATTGGCTAGTCTTGTGGCGCTCAGACGGTTCTTGCGCGTCTGAGTTTTGATAACGCGTGGTATAATGGCAGGGAGAAACTAAGGGAGGAACCCGATGCGTTTTCCCAAATGGGGTCTTTGGCTGAGCGCGACACTGGTGTTAATGGCGGGATCCTCAGTCGGAACCTGGTATTGGTTAACCCAAGTCGATCCTGGCGTCCGGATTCCTGCCAGCATGCGGAACAATCCGGAATTCGCGCAGTTTGTCCAAACCTATCAGTTAATTCGCAGTAAGACCATTTGGTCGAATAGTCCCCATCAATTATTGGCCGGTGCAATTAATGGGATGGTGGGGACTTTACATGATCAATTCTCGAATTATCTCTCGCCCTCCAGCAATAAGAATTTTAATGCATTGCTCAATCCCACATTTACCGGGATTGGAATTGAGGTCGAGCCTGAAGTCCATGACTTGCGTATTATGCAAGTCTTTCCGCATTCTCCGGCGGCATTAGCAGGACTCAAACCCGGCGAACTGATCGTGGATGTCGACCATACTGCAGTAGCTCGTCTGAATCCTATTCAAGCCTTAAGCCGGATTCGGGGACCTGTGGGCACATATGTGACCTTAACAGTCGAAGATCACAACCAGCTTCAAACCCACCGGATTGAACGCGAGAAAATCGCGTTGCCCACGGTGTTTAGTCAAATGATGCCTCACCATATTGCCTATATGAACATCACAGAATTCGGCAATAACACCGGACAAGAGGCTACCCAACAATGGCACCAGTTACTTCACGAAGGTGCTCGGGGATTACTATTGGATTTGCGCAACAATCCGGGAGGAGAAGTATCGCAAGCCTTGGAAGTGGCTAACTTGTTTGTGCCCAAAGGTCCGGTGGTGACATTAAAGTTTAAAAATCCGGCCGAGGATCAAACCCTCAATTCAGAGGGGCCAGGGACTTCACTTCCCATCGTGGTATTGGTTAACGGACAAACCGCATCCGCAGCAGAAATATTGTCGGCAGCTATTCAAGAACGGCAGGGCGGTCTTTTAGTCGGCACGAGAACATATGGCAAGGGCATTGTGCAACAGGTCTTGTCATTGCCTGGGCATGCGGCCTTAAAATTGACCGTGGCGCGCTATTACACACCGGATGGTCAATACATTGAGCATGTGGGACTGTCCCCTAATGTCTATGATCCTGAACCCATTGATGTAGTACCATCCAATAATCCCAACCAGGATCCCCAGTTGCAAAAGGCCATCGCGGTTCTCCTTCAGCACATGGCACATCGGTAAGTGTTTGAGAAAGGATAAAGGATGGGCGTATTTCAATTAGTCAGTCCCTATGAGCCTCAGGGTGATCAGCCCAAAGCCATTGATGCCTTGGTCCGCGGCATTCAACAGAATTTGGGCCAGCAAGTTCTATTGGGCGTCACCGGATCGGGCAAGACCTTTACCATGGCGAATATCATCCAACGGGTGAATCGGCCAACATTGGTCATGGCGCCCAACAAGACCTTAGCCGCGCAGTTGGCGGGAGAGCTCAAAGCCTTCTTTCCCCATAACGCGGTCGAATATTTTATTAGTTACTATGATTATTATCAACCGGAAGCCTACGTGCCTCAAACCGATCTGTATATCGAAAAAGATTCTCAAATTAATGATGAAATCGATAAACTGAGACACTCGGCGACCTCTGCCTTGCTTGAACGACCGGATGTCATTATTGTGGCGAGCGTTTCCTGTATTTATGGTTTAGGATCTCCGGAGGATTACCGACAATTGGTGTTGTCCCTAAGGGTTGGCATGGAACGGGAACGCGACAGTATTTTACGTAAGTTAGTGGAAATTCAATATGACCGCAATGATGTCAACTTTGTTCGCGGCAAATTTCGAGTTCGCGGTGACGTTATCGAAATTTTTCCGGCTAACCAAAGCGAGCAAGCAATTCGTGTAGAAATGTTTGGGGACGAAATTGAACGCATTCGTGAATTTGATCCTCTCACCGGAGAAATTATTGGGGACCGGGATCATGTTGCGATTTATCCGGCCTCCCACTATGTCATGGGTCAAGACCGGTTAAGACCGGCGATTTTGAGTATTCAACAAGAATTAGACGAGCGGCTTAAAGAATTGAAAGATTTAGGAAAAGATCTTGAGGCGCAACGGTTGGAACAACGCACGCGCTATGATTTAGAAATGCTGGAAGAAGTCGGCTTTTGCTCAGGCATTGAAAATTATGCCAGGCATTTCACCGGACGCCCTCCTGGTGCTCCCCCGTATACACTCTTGGATTATTTTCCCCATCCCTTTTTAACCATTATTGATGAGTCCCATGTCACCGTACCCCAGATTCGGGGCATGTATGCGGGGGATATTTCGCGAAAAACGACCTTGGTCGAGCATGGATTTCGTTTGCCCTCGGCTTTGGACAACCGCCCGTTGCGTTTTGATGAATTTTTACACAGTATTGATCAAGTGATTTATGTATCAGCAACTCCCGGCCCTTACGAATTACAAGTCGCCGAACAAGTGGTGGAGCAGATTGTCCGTCCGACTGGGCTCGTCGACCCGCCTATTGTGGTGAAACCCACAATGGGACAAATTGACGATTTGTTGGCGGAAATTCGTCAGCGTGTCTTTAAGTCTCAACGCGTGTTGGTCACGACCCTTACCAAGCGAATGGCGGAAGATTTGACCGAATATCTGCGAGAAAACCAGGTGCGGGTTCGATATCTCCATTCCGATATCGACGCGCTCGAGCGGATGGCCATTATTCGTGACTTACGGCTCGGCGAGTTTGATGTGTTGGTAGGTATTAACTTGTTGCGTGAAGGACTAGACCTGCCTGAAGTGGGACTGGTGGCCATTTTGGATGCCGACAAAGAAGGCTATTTACGTTCGGTCACGTCTTTGGTGCAAACCATTGGCCGCGCCGCGAGAAACTTGGAAGGTCAAGTGATTATGTACGCAGACAAAATCACGGACTCGATGCGTAAGGCTATCGATGAAACCGACCGCCGGCGTGCGATACAACAAGAATATAACGAGGTGCATCACATTACGCCGAAGGGCATTGTTAAAGAAGTGCGGGATGTCATCCAAGCAACAAAGGCTGTGGAAGATCCACCCGATAGGGGTAAATCGATTAAAGAGATGACCCTGCGGGAACGCACGGAGTTAGCCAAGAAGTTGCGGAAAGAAATGAAAGAAGCCAGCCGCAATTGGGAATTTGAACGGGCGGCCATGTTGCGGGATATGCTCATGGAACTCGAAAATGAGCGGCCAATTAAGGCCGTGTCGGGAGGGAAAAAGAAAGACCATGGCTAAGCATGTGATTGCCATTCACGGAGCACGGCAACACAATTTAAAGAATATTTCCGTCGACATCCCCCGTGACAAATTGGTTGTTATTACGGGCGTTTCGGGATCGGGGAAATCCTCTTTGGCATTTGATACGATCTATGCCGAAGGACAAAGGCGCTACGTGGAGTCATTGTCGAGTTATGCACGCCAATTCTTGGGGCAAATGGATAAACCGGACGTGGATAGTATCGATGGCTTATCCCCTGCCATATCGATTGACCAGAAGACGACGAGCCATAATCCCCGAAGTACAGTGGGCACGGTAACAGAAATTTATGATTATCTTCGGTTGTTGTACGCGCGGGTTGGTACACCGCACTGTCCACAGTGCGGAGAACGGATTAGCCAACAAACGATTGAACAAATGGTCGACCGCATTGTGGAAAAACCGGAAGGGACACGTCTAGAAATTCGCGCCCCCATTATTCGTGGCCGGAAAGGAAGTCACGAAAAAGTTTTTGATCAACTGCGGCAACAAGGATTTACCCGGGCCCGGGTGGATCAGGCTTTAATTGAAATCGAAAATCCTCCCGTCTTAAATAAGAATAAAAAGCACGATATCGCCGCTATTGTCGACCGGATCGTGGTGCGGCCCAACATTCAGCACCGCTTGGCGGAATCGTTGGAACAGGCGCTCGAGATAAGTGGAGGACTGGCAGAAGTGGGCGAACCCGATGGTCCTAGTGAGTTATATTCAAGGGAGCTCGCTTGTCCACATTGTGGCATTTCCTTAGAGGAACTCACGCCACGGATGTTTTCGTTTAATGCCCCCTATGGGTCTTGTCCCGATTGTATGGGCCTTGGCTATAAACTAGAACCTGATCCCGAGTTGATCGTGCCAAATCCCACGTTATCCATTAATGAAGGAGCCATTGCCCCGTTTTTCCGGGCCCCGACCCGGTTTTACATGGATTTGTTAGCAAAGGTTTTTGAGGATGCGGGCTATTCTTTAGATGTCCCGTTTAAAGATTTGCCGCAGGAGGCCCAGCAGATTGTGTTTTATGGCTATCCGAAGACCTTGCCCTTTCATTACGAAGGCGTTTTTGGGAATCATGTGCATATGACCCGGTACCAAGGCGTTATTCCGATTCTTGCCAAGCGTCATAAGGAATCGAGTAGTGAAAGCGCACGCCAGGACGTTGAAGAATATATGAGCTCAAAACCCTGTGCAACCTGCCAAGGCAAACGGCTCAAACCCGAGGTGTTGGCGGTGACCATTGGTGATATGTCCATTGCGGATTTAACCGACCTATCCGTGCGTAAAGCCCGAGAATTTTTGCGCTCTTTAACCTGGAACGAACGCGAACAAATGATTGCGGGACCTATTTTGAAAGAAGTCGATGAACGGTTAAGTTTTTTGATTGATGTGGGTCTTGGTTATTTGACCTTGTCCCGGGCAGCGGGGACGTTGTCGGGGGGAGAAGCTCAGCGAATCCGCTTGGCTACGCAAATTGGTTCGTCATTGGTGGGAGTCTTATATATCTTGGACGAGCCTTCAATTGGCCTTCATCAGCGAGACAATGACCGGCTCATTGCGACATTGAAACGACTTAGGGACCTGGGTAATACCGTATTAGTCGTTGAGCATGATGAAGATACTATGTTAGCAGCAGATTATTTAATTGACGTGGGTCCGGGACCAGGAATTTATGGGGGCCAGATTGTGGCTCACGGCACTCCCGAAGAAGTGATGGCCAATCCAGCAAGCTTGACGGGACAATACTTATCCGGACAAAAAGAAATACCCATGCCTAAAGTCCCCCGCGAACCCCAAGACAGATGGCTGACGATCGTCGGTGCGCGTGAACACAATTTGAAAAACATTACGGTGAAAATTCCTTTGGGGCTCATGGTCGTGGTCACTGGCGTATCGGGATCGGGAAAGTCGACGCTCGTCAATGAAATCATTCGTAAGCAACTGGAAGTCACACTCAATAAAGCGAGGAGTCGGCGCATCGGTGAACATGACTCGATTACCGGCTTAGAGTATTTAGATAAAGTCATCGCGATTGACCAAAGTCCTATTGGCCGGACTCCGCGTTCCAATCCGGCGACCTATACTGGCGCCTTTGATTTGATCCGGGAAATTTTTGCGAATACCACTGAGGCGAATATTCGTGGGTATAAAGCCGGACGGTTTTCATTTAACGTGCGCGGGGGACGCTGTGAGGCCTGTAAGGGAGATGGGATTTTGAAGATTGAAATGCATTTTCTCCCCGATATTTATGTCCCCTGTGAAGTTTGCAAAGGGACGCGTTACAATCGCGAGACCTTGGAAGTGCACTACCGTGGCAAAACCATTGCGGATGTGCTGGACATGACCGTCGATGAAGCGTTGGACTTCTTTCAACATCATTCTCGTTTAAAAAGAAAATTAGAGACGTTGCGCGATGTGGGATTAGGTTATGTGCGCTTAGGCCAAAGTGCGACGACATTATCCGGAGGCGAAGCTCAACGGGTAAAATTGGCGACCGAACTTTCCAGACGTTCGGAAGGCCGCACCCTCTATATCTTAGATGAACCCACGACAGGGCTTCATCAAGAAGATATTCGCCATTTACTGGACGTGTTGCAACGTTTAGTCTCGCAAGGTGATACCGTGTTAGTTATTGAGCATAATCTGGATGTTATCAAAACTGCGGACTGGATCATTGATTTAGGTCCAGAAGGCGGCGATTTAGGGGGAGAGATTGTCGCTGAGGGTCCTGTGAAGGAAATTATTGCCTCCGAAAGATCTTATACCGGTCAGTTTTTGGCGCGGCATTTACAACGTCGGCAAATGGTTCAGCCCTAAAATAACGAAGATAGCCGGCAAGTGCATGTGAGGGGAGTGGCAAGAAAGGCAGAGGGTATGATGACATTATCAGAACACCTAGAAGAAAAACGCCAACTACTTCCGGATAAACCCGGTGTCTATCTGATGAAAGACCACGAAGGGCACGTCATTTATGTTGGGAAAGCCGTCAATTTAAAACAACGAGTCCGAAGTTATTTCCAAGAAGCGAGCCGGCTTTTGCCAAAAGTGGCGGCGATGATGCGCCATGTGGAAGATTTTGAAATTATTACGACCGATACTGAAGTCGAAGCCTTGATCTTGGAAGCCACGCTCATTAAAAAATACCGGCCGCATTACAATATCCGGTTAAAAGATGATAAGGCTTACCCATATATCCGTTTGACATGGGAGGAAGATTTTCCGCGGCTCATTATTGCCAGACGCCCTGATAATTCTGGAAGTCGCTATTTTGGCCCGTATACCCGGGCACAAAGTGTGCATGAAACGATTCGTCTCTTACGCCATATTTTTCCTATTCGGAATTGCACGAACCAGAAATTTAAAAATGCGGTTCGCCCTTGTCTGGAATATCATATTAAACGGTGTCCGGGTCCTTGTCAGGCTTTGATCGACAAAGCGAGTTACCGGGACATGATGAAAAATGTGGAATGGTTTTTAGAAGGCAAGGTCGACGCCGTAGAAAAATCCTTAGTGAAGGAATTAAACCACGCGGCAGAAGAGCTGGAATTTGAAAAAGCGGCGAAATTGCGCGACCAGGTTATGGCCATTCGGGAAATCACGGCGCAACAAAAGGTTTCTGCGGAAGCGGGACGAAATTTGGATGCGATTAGCTGGGCCTTGAGCAATCAAGATGCTTATTTACAGGTATTTATGGTGCGCGATGGTCGGCTCATTGGGCGGGAGTCATTTACGTTAACCGGTGTCGACGGGACCGATGAAAAAGAATTGGCGCACGCCTTTTTAATGCAATATTATGACCGGGCACGAGACATTCCCCAGGAAATTCTGATTGAACGCCTCCCTCCCGATGATAGTCAAATTGCTGCATGGCTTCGCGACAAACGCGGAGGCAAGGTTGAATTGAAAGTCCCCGTGCGGGGGGAGAAACAACGGCTGTTAGCCATGGTCCGGCAAAATGCGACGATTGCCCGCGATGAAGCACTCCGGCGAATGGAAATCAAAGAACGAGACCGCGAACGGGCCTTGTTGGAGATTCAGCAAACCCTAGGTCTCCCCGAATTTCCCCGCCGGATGGAGTGTTACGATATTTCTAATACCCAAGGGACCGAATCCGTCGCGTCTATGGTCGTTTTCACCGATGGCAGGCCGGATAAAAGCCAATACCGGCGCTTTAAAATTCAGAGTGTGGAAGGCCCCAATGACTTTTTATCCATGAAAGAAGTCATAACCCGGCGATTTCATCATCAAGCGCAAGATGCCAAACAAATGGGTAAAAGTCACTTTGCCAAAACCCCCAACTTGGTGATTATCGATGGAGGCCGTGGCCAGCTCGGATATGCCTATCAGGCGATGCGCGAATTAAATGTGGCAGATATTCCCGTCTTTGGTTTAGCCAAGCAACATGAGTGGCTATTTGAACCAGACCGTGCTGAACCCATTATTCTTGATCGCGATTCCGCTGGCCTCAAACTCTTGATGCATCTCCGGGATGAAGCCCACCGGTTTGCGATTACATATCACCGTAAACTCCGGACTAAACGCAACCTCGCCTCGATCTTAGATGACATCGAGGGTATTGGCCCGGCACGCAAGAAAATTCTGCGGCAAACTTACGGCGATTTGGAAGCCATTTCGCAAGCGAGTGTCGACGAATTGGCGGAATTACCCAAAATGACGCGCCCTGCAGCGGAAGCCGTCAAACGCTATCTCGATGAACATTTTAAGCCGAGTGACGAGGGAAAACGGGTGCCGGAATAAGGATTCAACGATATTATGGGAAGAGTACAGGAGGGGGAAGGGGAGAGACTATGCGGTGGTTAACGGTCTGGATTGCTTCGGCGATTGGACTCGCGGTGGTAAGTCATATACACTTAGGCATTATGGCTAAGAGTACGGAGGCTATTATCGTCGCCTCTTTTGTTTTAGGCTTGGTTAATACGACGATTAAGCCCATCGTGAAACTCCTGACTTTGCCCATTAACTTGCTGACCTTCGGTCTTTTTGGATGGGTTATCAATGCCTTAATGCTGTGGCTGGTTTCGGCTATTGTCCCTGGCTTTATTGTGCACGGATTCGGCGCGGCCTTTTGGGGTGCATTAATTTTGTCGATTGTATCGGGGGTTGTAGGTTGGATAATCAGGTACGCATAAAGTTATTAGTGTTAGATTTAGACGGCACTGTGCTGCGCTCAGATGGTTCGTTATCAGAGGCATTAGTGAAGGCGGTGAATCAGGCGAAGGACCACGGTATTGCCGTCATTTTGGCCACAGGCCGGATGGTCCGTTCAGCAGAACCTTATTGGCTACAGTTACAACTGGGCACGGGACCGTTAATTGCGTATAACGGGAGTATGGTTGTGGAAATGCCTCGGCAAAATCCATGGTTTACCTGGCATCTCACGGAAGATGTGGCGCGGTTTGTCATTCAAGAAGCTTTAGATGCAGACATTCTCACCCAGGTATATGTCGGCAACGAATTATGGCTATCCAGAGAAGATGAGCGAGCTCAACATTATATTACAGTGAATCATATTCCCGGTGACGTAAAATCCCGTGAAGGGCTTCTCACCTGGCCCTCACCGCCGATTAAAATTTTGTTGCAAGATGATCCAGATAAATTGGATCAGTTTCGTCTCCGCATTTCTCCAGAAGTCTTGGGATTACAGGGAAGAATTTTTAAATCGCAAGCGGATTATTTAGAAATTGTTCCGGCCGGTGTGGGCAAAGGACCGGCGTTGGCAAAAGTCGCTGAACGTTTGCATTTGTCCCCACAGCACATCATGGCGATTGGCGATGCTGAAAATGACGTCGACATGTTGAAATGGGTGGGAATGGGCGTAGCAATGGGTCAGGCACCGGATTTGGTGAAGCGTGCCGCCAACGTTGTCACTAAGAGCGTTGATCAGGATGGGGCAGCTTATGCGATTTACCGGTGGTTATTAGAGCCGATGCAAGGTTTTCACGAAATGCAGCACTGAGACCAATGCTTGCTGTCCCCATGGCAGTCGCCAAATCAGATAGAGCGTGGTGAAGGTCAAGGTAATGGAAAAGGCCCAAGCAAATTCCCGCTCCATTCGGCGCTGCTGAGCCATGCGTTTAAGATCCGCCCGTGAAACCCGTTCAACGGTAAAGGACGATTCGGATTTGTTCTGACGGGCACGCCTGGATAATTCGGATGTCGCCATAATAGCCCTCCCGAGAGAAACTCTTTGGGGTATTATTCGACAAGAAGCGAATTTTTCCTGTTAACGTCGTGACGAAATTACAAGTTTGTCGGCAGAAGTCATGAGCTTGCGGCAAAATTTAGGTGAGGCCAAATCGGAGTGAAACGGATGGAACACGTACGTTTAGTGATTATCACCGGTCTGTCCGGCGCTGGGCGCAGCGAAGCGATGCGCGTTTTTGAAGACTTAGGATATTTTTGTGTCGATAATTTACCTCCTAACTTGATTAGCAAATTTGCGGAACTCCTGCAAAAAAGTCCTGAAGTTCAAGGAGCCGCTTTGGTGATGGATATTCGCGGCGGGGTATTTTTTTCCGAGCTGCAAGGATCTTTGAATGAACTGGATAAAGGCCAATTACCCTATCAGATTCTTTATTTAGAAGCTGATGAAGAAACTTTAATCCGGCGCTATAAAATGTCCAGACGCCGCCATCCTTTGGAGACGCAAGGACGATTGGTGGACGCCTTGCGCAAAGAGAAAGAGGCGTTGCGGGAACTCCGGGGTAAAGCCGATGTAATCATTGATACCTCGGGCTTGACGGCTCTCCAGCTTCGGCAGCGTATCTCCGATGTGTTTCGTCTTGATGGGACACAGTCCCTATTTCAAGTGCGGCTAGTGTCTTTTGGGTTTAAACATGGATTGCCGAAAGATGCTGATTTAGTGTTTGATGTCCGCTATTTGCCTAACCCTTATTATGTGGAGGAATTACGGAGTAAGACCGGGAATGACGAAGAAGTTGATCAATATGTGATGCGTTTTCCCCAATCCAAAGAAACTCTCGACAAACTGGCCAATCTGCTTACCTTTTTGATTCCCCAGTTTCAGCAAGAAGGAAAACCGCAAGTCACGATCGGCATTGGCTGTACGGGTGGCCAACACCGGTCTGTGGTCTTCGCCAACCACTTGAAAGACTTGTTAACGCAAGCTGGGCATCAAGCGCTGGTCGAACATCGTGATTTGGACTTGCGGGAGGACTAATATGTGGCGGTTGTTGGTTCCGGGTTTAAAGCTCAAACGTTTTCTGGCTTTGATTGCTTTGGGATTTATGGCACTAGGCGTGGCGATGGGGCTATCAGCCTGGATAGAACCTTATTTGTTTCCCTTTTGGCGTAGGCCGGTATTGGAAATGGTGTTATTTATCGTGGGCACCGTGTTGGTGGTGGGAGGATTTTGGGGATTGTGGCGCTCCATTAACGAGGTGCTGGGATCTGATAAATGGGCGGGATTATTGTACTCCCGGCGGCAACTGGCTAGAGGCCCACATATAGCCGCCTTAGGAGGCGGGACGGGAATGCCGTCGGTACTCAGAGGCCTCAAACATTACACCTCGAATTTAACGGCGATTGTGACCGTGGCCGACGACGGCGGAAGTTCAGGGCGGCTGCGCGGTGATTTGGGCATGTTGCCGCCCGGAGACATTCGTAATTGTATGGTTGCTTTAGCCGACACCGAACCATTAATGGAACAACTTTTTCAGCACCGCTTTCAAGCCGGAGAATTAAAAGGCCACAGTTTTGGCAACTTATTTTTGGCGGCCATGGAACAAGCCTCCGGGGATTTTGTCACCGCTTTACGGGAATCGAGCCGGGTTTTGGCCGTTCGCGGGACGGTTCTGCCAGCCACCCTGGAGCATGTCACGCTTCATGCCACGCTGGTGACAGGAGCGCATGTGGAAGGGGAAAGTGCTATTGGACACAGTACTGACCGGATACAACGTATTTGGATGGATCCTCCTGATGCCACTCCTCTTCGGGAAGCGGTGGAAGCGATCGTTGCTGCCGATATGGTGGTTTTGGGCCCAGGCAGTCTGTACACCTCTATTTTGCCGAATCTATTAATTCCAGCTATTGCCGATGCAATCCGGCAATCCAAAGGGATTCGAGTCTATGTGGCTAATATCATGACCCAACCCGGGGAAACAGCGAATTTTTCTGTCCGGGATCATTTAAAAGCTATCGAAGATCATGTGGGACCTGGGCTAATCGATGTGGTTTTGGTGAACAACGAAAAGGTTCCCGAACGCCTGTTGCAAAAATACCGGAGGGAAGGAGCTGATCAAGTGACCTTTCAAGGAGAAGAATCACTGGTTAGCGGACAACCGATTATAATCTATGATAATCTACTTTTAGCAGATGGGGTCGTACGTCACGATCCTGATAAGCTGGCACCGGCACTTTTGCGGGTGCTCCTCAAATTTCGCCCGAAGTGGGCTGAAGGGCGTTTGATCGACGCCTTATGGTTGGAAAATCGTTTACGGGAGCGACATCAACCGCGATGGGATGGTCATATGCCAGGCAAATCAAGGCCGAATTAGCCCGGCTTCCTCAAGAAAAACGTCGGCTTTGCTTATGGGCAGAATTGCTCGGAATGGGCTCATATCTGGGCATGGAACAACTATCATCGGGGTTGGATGTCGGCAATGCCCTCGTGGCACGGCGCGCATACCACATCATGAAATGGTTGGGTCTATCGCCGCATATTACGGTAACACGCTCACGACGCCGGTTAGTCTTTCACGTCTCTTCCACGGAGCCTACTGCGGGAACCAACGAAAATCCCATTATGGGCTGTCCCAAAGCGTATTTACGCGGTCTTTTTTTGGCCCGGGGCTACTTAGCTGAACCCGAACGTGCAATTCATTTGGAAATGTGGATGAATGACCCCGAGCAATTTGATCTTGCCGAACGGATCTTGCTACCTCTTAAGATTCGGCCCAAAAGTTCCAGGCGGCGGGGGCGCGTTATTCTTTATCTGAAAGATGGAGAACAAGTCGGGCGTTTCTTGACCCATATTGGTGCCCACCAAGCGGTTCTGGCACTAGAAAGTGCGCAAGTCATGAAAACCATGAAAAATCAGGTTAACCGTTTGGTGAATTCGGAAACCGCCAACTTGCGGCGTGCTGTGGAATCAGGGTTGGAACAGGCTCGGATCCTTAAGGATCTTCTGAATAGCTCGCATGACGACATTCCGCCGGCGCTGAGGGAATTAGCCCTGTTGCGAATTGCTCATCCAGATTGGTCGTTAAAAGAATTGGGATTGGCTCTTCATCCGCCCCTTAGCAAATCGGCTGTCAATCACCGTATGCGGCGTCTTTTGCGCGGTTATGAAATGAGAACAACCAGTTAACTCTAGCCATTTTTTCATCATTTTTGTGAAAAAGCTACCGTTCTGTCTGTTGTTTTGGCATAATGGTGAATTGTTAGAGTACTTTGACGAAACGCACCGTCGTGTCGACGGGGTGTACCGCACAGCGTATAATTTACTTGTGAATCCGGTCACGTAAATTTGAATTAGCTATTTTAGTTCCTAACCTTTAACCAGATGGCGGGGGTGTTGTATTGTTTACGCATTATACCGCGCTTTTGATTTATATCATCGTGGCCTTCCTTGTGGCTTTCGGCATGTCCTTTACCTCAGACTTGCTGGGACCTAAGGCACCGGGTGGATTGAAACGCACGACCTATGAGTCTGGAATCATCCCGGAGGCGCCGGTCGGATATTTTTCTGTGCGGTTTTATCGTGTCGCGATGTTTTTCATGATTTTTGATGTCGCCGTCATGGCGCTCTATCCATGGGCCATTAGTTTAACCAGCCTTCACCAAGCGGGATTCGTTAAAGCCCTAATCTTCTTAGTGGTCGTCGCTCTAGCGTTTGCTTACGTCTGGAATAAAGGGGGATTTCAATGGGATTAAATCTCACACAAAAAGAAACCGAAAAATCCTTGTTGCTCACCACTGTGGAGAAAATGGGGCGCTGGGCGCAGAAATCGTCGGTGTGGCCGGCAACCTTCGGGTTAGCGTGCTGTGCCATTGAGATGATGAGTGTGACCAATTCCCGCTATGATTTAGCCAGATTTGGCGCCGAGGTCTTTCGGGCCTCCCCGCGGCAAGCCGACCTGATGATTGTTGCCGGACGTGTTAGCCAAAAGATGGCTCCTGTTCTGAGAACAATTTGGGAACAAATGCCCGAACCCAAATGGGTCATATCGATGGGAGCGTGTGCTTCCTCAGGTGGTGTGTTTGACAACTATGCCATTATTCAAGGCGTGGACCATGTGGTGCCGGTGGATATTTATGTTCCAGGGTGCCCGCCGAATCCTGAAGCGTTGATGTTTGGGATATTGAAATTGCAAGAACAAATTATGCAAGGGATTCCTCCTAAATACCAACGCATGGCCATGGAGGGACACACATCATGAACCATAATGACCCCGATATATTAGAACGCTTGGCTGAGGAGTTTCCCGGGGAATTTACGGTGGTGGATGCAATTGACCAGCCAACGATCTCCACTTCCCTAAAACAATTGCTCGCCGTCATGCAATATCTGCGGGATCAGGCGCAATACCGCATCTGCCTTGATGTTTTGGCCGTAGACTACTTGCCAGACCGTCCACGTTTTGAGCTGGTTTATCACTTATACAATCCGTGGAAACATGCCCGTATCCGGGTTAAAGTGCGGGCGGGTATTAATGAAAAAGTTCCAAGTGTCACAGCCTTGTGGCCAGGGGCCAATTGGCCAGAACGTGAGGCGTATGACTTGTTTGGCATTCAGTTTGAAGGGCACCCCGATTTGCGCCGGATTTATTTACCGGATGACTGGGACGGGCATCCCTTGCGTAAAGATTATCCCTTAACAGGCACACGAGTTGATTGAGAGGTGACGATATGGCCACTGAAAAGCCTGAATTGCTAGAAACCTCGGACGGCAATGACACCATGATTATTAATTTAGGGCCTCAGCATCCGAGTACGCACGGGGTACTCCGCGTGCGCCTTGAGCTCGATGGAGAGCGGGTGGTGCATGCTGAGCCGGTGGTTGGATATTTGCATACAGGATTTGAAAAGACGGCGGAAAATTTAACTTATCAACAGTGTAATACGATAACGGACCGCTTAGATTATCTGGCGCCGATGACGAATAATTTGGCGTATGTGTTAGCGGTGGAAAAATTGCTAAATGTCGAAGTGCCTAAACGCGCTCAATATATTCGTGTCCTATTTGCGGAATTGACGCGCGTGGCCAGCCACTTAGTTTGGCTCGGCACCCACGTGATGGATTTAGGTGCGATGAGTTTATTTTTCTATACCATGCGGGAACGGGAGGTCATTTTAGATCTCATTGAAGCCGTCTCAGGCGTCCGCATGAACCCGAGCTATTTCCGAATTGGGGGACTGGCCTATGACCTTCCCGAAGGCTTTCACGACAAAGTTTATGCCTTCATTAAAGATTTTCCGCGGTGGATGAAAACCTATCGTCATCTTTTTGATGGCAATCCTCTCATTAACGAGCGTCTGCAAGGCATCGCCGTATTGACCCAGGAGGATGCGTTAGCCCTCTCGGTGACAGGACCGAATTTGCGGGCTACGGGAATGCCTTTAGATTTGAGAAAAGATGAACCCTATTCATCCTATGACGATTTTGAGTTTAATGTTCCAGTTCGCACGGAATGTGATGCGTACGCACGCTTTTGGGTACGTGTCGAAGAAATGTACGAATCGATGAAAATCATCGAACAAGCGATTGACAAAATTGAACCCAAAGGACCTTATACCACCAGTGACCGGAAAATCAGCTTGCCTCCCCGAGAGGAGATTTACGGCAATATGGAGGCGTTGATTCATCAGTTCAAGTTGGTGACGCAGGGATTTCCCGTGCCCGCTGGCGAGGTCTATCAGGGTATCGAAGGCCCGCGGGGTGAAATTGGATTTTATATTGTGTCAGATGGTGGATCTAAACCCTACCGGTGGCGGGCCCGGACCCCATCATTTTATAACTTGCAATCCCTACCGCAGATGTGTGAGGGCGGGCTTGTGGCCGACGTGATTACGGCTATTGGGAGCATAGACATAATGTTGGGGGATGTCGACAAATGAAGCCTGAATGGATAAAGTGGGCTCAAGAAGCCAAAGAACAGTTTCCGGAAGCCAATTCGAGCCTATTGCCCCTTTTACACCGGATTCAACAGGCCGAGGGATGGTTGTCTGATGACACCATAAGGGACGTGGCTTCACTACTCGGTTTAACCACCCAGTATGTTGAATCCGTGGCCTCATTTTATTCGTTGTTATATCGGGAAAAAGTGGGTAAGAATGTTATTCATGTCTGCGTCGGATTGTCTTGTGCATTAGCCGGAGCTGACAAGGTTATGGAAGAGCTGGAGCATAAACTCGGGATTTCCGAAGGTCAGACCACACCCGATGGAGAGTATACGTTATTAGAAGCGGAATGCCTCGCCGCCTGCAATCTGGCTCCCGTCGTCCAGCGCAACTTGCGCTACCATGGGCTCGTAAATACCGCTCAATTAGATGCGCTGTTGGCCGATGACGAAAAAGAGGTGAAGTCGTGAGTCAGAAATATTACTTATTACGCAACCGGGAAATTCCGGATATTGATCAAATGCCTGTGTATCTTGCCAACGGCGGCTACCAAGCCTTACGCAAAGCATTAAATGAATTTAAGCCCGAAGAACTTGTGGAGTTGGTTAAGAAATCGGGTCTAAGGGGACGAGGCGGAGCGGGATTTCCCACAGGCATGAAATGGGGATTTTTGCCTAATGATGGCCGAAAACGATATTTAGTCGTGAATTCTGATGAAGCCGAACCGGGAACTTATAAAGACCGCGAAATTATCGAACGCAATCCTCACCAACTTATTGAAGGCATTATCATTTCCAGTTATGCGACAAAAGCGCGCGAAGCCTATATCTATTGCCGCGGCGAGTTTCTCTTTGGTTCGGAACAACTAAAGCGTGCCGTGCAAGAAGCATATGAACAGGGATTTCTCGGGGAAAACATTCTAGGATCGGGATTTTCTTTGGATCTGAAAGTGTACCGGGGCGCGGGGGCCTATATTTGTGGAGAAGAATCCGCTTTATTGGAATCCCTTGAAGGCAAGCGCGGCAATCCCCGTCTAAAGCCGCCTTTTCCCGCTATTGCAGGGTTGTACGGCGGTCCAACGGTGGTCAATAATGTGGAAACAATCACTAATATCCCCGCAATTGTGACCTACGGGGCAGAATGGTACACCTCGATGGGAACCGCCAAAAGCCCCG
The DNA here is from genome assembly GCF_001280565.1 of Sulfobacillus thermosulfidooxidans. NCBI lineage: Bacteria > Bacillati > Bacillota > Clostridia > Eubacteriales > Clostridiales Family XVII. Incertae Sedis > Sulfobacillus > Sulfobacillus thermosulfidooxidans. Next base: position 25,812 of record NZ_LGRO01000001.1, read on the forward strand.
GATTAAAAATATTTAGCGTCAGTGGACGCGTCAATCGTCCAGACAATTATGAAATTCCGCTTGCCACCCCTCTTCGCACCCTGATTGAGGATTATGCCGGAGGTGTATTGCCGGGCCGCAAGATTAAGGCAGTCATTCCAGGCGGAAGCTCAGTGCCACTACTTACGCCCGATAAATTGGACACGCCCTTGGATTATGAATCGGTTTTGCAGGCGGGTTCCATGTTGGGGTCCGGAGGCTGTATCGTGCTCGACGATCAGGTGTGCATCGTAGGCGCGACCGCAAGGCTCGTGAAATTTTACCGGGAAGAATCATGTGGAAAGTGTACGCCGTGCCGAGAAGGAACGTACTGGATGACCGATATTCTCGAACGAATTGAACACGGTTTGGGCACACCTGCCGATCTCGACACGCTGTTGGATGTTGCCGACAATATCGGCGGAAAATGTTTCTGCCCACTTGGTGATGCATCACTAGGTGTGCTGGTTAGTGCCATGAAATACTTCCGTGACGAGTTCGAAGCCCATGTCTTTGAACACGCATGTCCGATGGGAGCGAAATTATATGATACGGTTAACCATTGATGGTCAAGAAGTCACCGTGCCTGAAGGCACGATGATTGTCGATGCCGCAGCTAAATTAGGCATTGACGTTCCGATTTACTGCTATCATCAATCTTTAGGCCCCTTAGGCGCCTGTCGTATGTGTCTCGTGCAGGTGGAGAAAATGCCTAAACTGGTCACCGGCTGTACCACGGCGGTGGCTGAAGGGATGGTTGTGCATACCAAAGGCGACGCCGTTGAAAAAGGTCGAAAAGGAGTTCTCGAGTTTCTTTTAATTAACCACCCTTTAGATTGTCCAGTGTGTGATAAAGGGGGAGAGTGTTATCTTCAGGATTATACCTTCGAATATGGTCCGGGCCGGGGACGCTTTCAAGAGCCCAAGATTCAAAAAGTTAAAGATGGGCCCATTAACGAGTTTGTGTTAATCGATCAAGAACGCTGTGTATTGTGTCAACGCTGTGTGCGTTATATGAACGAATATGTCGGCGAAGGCCAATTGTTGTTGGAGGGACGGGGCGTTGAAACCGTCGTGACGACCGTTAACCATGAACCAGCAACCAGTGTGTTTACTGGGAATGTCATTGACTTGTGTCCAGTGGGTGCTTTGTTGTCTGCGCCGTATCACCATAAAGGTCGTCCTTGGAATATTGACCGGCAAACCACGATTTGTCCCCAATGTCCTGTCGGTTGCGCCAGCAAAATGACAACTCGGGAAAGTCATATTATCCGGATGGAAGGCCGGCCGATCCCGGAGAGAGACTGGGGCTTTTTATGTGACCGGGGTCGATTTGGTTATGACTTTGGGTATCATCCGTTGCGTGTTCTAGATTCTGTCGTCCAAGGTGAAACCTTATCCAGTGCGCAAGCTATGCGTGACACGGCTGAATGGATGAAGGAAACGCTCAGGGAATATGGGTACGGCAGCATTGGCTTTATCTTAGGAGGCCATTTTACCTCTGAGGAAGCGTATTGGATCAAACAATTTGCTCAGGATGTTGTGCATAGTCCGCAATGTGCCACAGTCCGCAATGTGCCGGGGTATCTTCCCATGAGTTTAAATGGCACATTTGAGGATATTGCCCTAAGCCATACGGTGGTTTTTGTGGGCGTTGATCCCTATGAAGCTGTGCCTGTCGTTCATCTCAAATTGCGAGATCGCTACAAACACTTTCCCGCCCTTCAGGTCGCAGGGGTTGGACCGAGGAAATTAACCCGCCCGACGTTACCGGGAGAAAATTATATTGTGCCTAGTGAAGATGAAGCGGTGTTATTTGCTCAAGCATTATTTATGGCCAAAGACGATGACCCTATTGCGCAAACACTCGTGCAACAGGTGAAAGATTATCCGTTACCGGTACCCGCGGATGCACTAAAAGCGTTCGGCGAATCGCTTCTAAATTCGCCGTATTTAACGCTGTTATGGGATGGCGAAAATCCGGAGATGGAGCAAATTTTCACAGCTTTACGCGCTATGCGCGAAAATCCTACTGCCATCTTACCGACTTTTGGCCCCGTGAACTGGCGCGGATATGAGTGGGCCGGCATTCCGACACGTTACGAAGCGGTGCGGGATTTATTGGTGAAAGCCAAAAATGGGGAAATTCGCATGCTGATATTGTGGGGCGCAGACTTATTACGTGACTTTCCCGACAAGGCATTGGCAAAGGAGGCCTTAGAGGCTGTGGATTACGTCATTTCGGCGCAAATCCGGCCACCTTTGGATATGCCCTATGTCGACGCGTTACTGCCAGTCGCAACCTGGGGAGAAGTGGAAGGAACCTATGTCAACATGGAAGGGCGCATTGCTTTGGCGGCCGCTGGGGTGCAGCCGCCTGGCCAATCTCGCCCAACAAAAACGTATCTGGTGGGTTGGGCCCGGTTATTTAAGCAGGTTTTTGGCACCGAAGACTTGTGGGATCTCTTTGACACCGTAGCGGGTGATTTAATTCCTCGCAATCAAGATGCAGAGCAATCGCTGGTCGTACCCATTACGCGGCCAGTGGCTTCTGACGATCCGTCGCTATGGCGGGTCATTCACGGCGAATGGGTTTTTGAAAATGGCATTCCATCTGAAATTCTGGAACCCCGTTTCACGCCATTTGTTGCCCGCATTCATCCGGATGAGGCCAAAGCCTTGCAAATCCCCGAAGAGGGTGGATACGTGGATGTGATAACCTCCTCCGGAACATTGACGCTAGGCGTTAGACCGGATGATGCGATTCCTCTTCGAACATTATGGGTTCCGAGAACCTCTCACTATGACTGGATTACCGATCTTCACGACGTGAAAGAGCTTAGCCGCCGTGAGGAGGTGAAGAGCCTGTGATATTGCAGCTGATTATTCTCGTCGTCAAGATTATTTTGTTGATTGGCTTGTTAATGGGTGGTTTTGCCTATACCATGCTGTTAGAACGCCGTTTGTTGGGATTTTTTCAACTGCGTCTCGGACCCAATCGGGTTGGACCTTTTGGACTCATGCAGCCATTGGCTGACGGTCTAAAAATGGCAATGAAAGAAGATCTGATGCCCAATGGTGCTGATAAATGGGTTTTTCGGATGGCGCCGGTGTTTTCGCTCTTTGCAGCTTTGTCGGTTGATGCTGTAATTCCTTTTGGGGCGCCAATTCATCTCTTTGGAACCACCATCTCCTTGGACATTGCTAACCCGTCTATCGGTCTTTTGATTGCCTTTGCCTTTAGTTCCTTGGGGATCTATGGCATTGTTTTAGGGGGATGGGCTTCTCAGAACAAGTATTCACTATTGGGAGGTATTCGCGCCTCAGCGCAGATGATTTCTTATGAATTAGCAATGGGCCTCTCGGTGCTGGGCGTCTTAATGCTGGCGGGAACCGCTAATTTAGAGGGAATTGTGCTAGCGCAAAAAGAACATGGCTGGTTCTTTATCCCAGAATTTATTCCGTTTTTGATTTACTACACCACCGCTATTGCCGAAACCAACCGGACCCCATTTGACTTGCCGGAAGCGGAATCCGAACTCGTTGCCGGGTATCATACCGAATACTCTGGATTCCGTTTTGCCATGTTTTATATCGCAGAATACATCAATATGATTGCGGTGAGTGGGATTGCGGTCACCCTGTTTTTTGGAGGTTGGCTAGGTCCTAGTTTCTTGCCCCCAATTATTTGGTTTTTGTTGAAGGTTGGGGTATCAATCTTTATCTTTATCTGGATTCGCGCTACATTTCCCCGCTTTCGCTATGACAAACTGATGTCATTTGGTTGGAAGTTTCTGGTTCCCGTGTCGTTTGTCTACTTTCTAGCGACGGCGGCATTTGTTTCCGGTGTGATCTAGAACTTATATGCTTGAGATGCTCTAAGCTCCGAGGACACTGCATTACGCGCCATCTGTTAACAAATTCAAACTCAAAACGCAAAATGCAACAATTCAAATTCAAAGGAGGGACTCATCCATGTTGGAAGGGATTAAGGCATTAGCGAAGGGGCTTGGCACCACGTTTAAGGCTTTAGGCGAACCTCGTGATACCATCCAGTACCCCGAAAAACGCCGGGAATACTCCCCCCGTTTTCGCGGTAAGCACATGCTCGCCAAAGATGCCGACGGGCATGAACTGTGTGTGGGGTGTGGGTTATGTGAAGCGGTATGCCCGGCTCATGCAATTCGCGTGGTGGCGGCCGAAGCACCAGAAGGCAAAGCGATCTCGTGGACCAATCGCTATGCGGTCGATTATGAAGTCGATTTAATTCGATGCATTTTCTGTGGGATGTGTGAGGAGGCATGCCCGACGAATGCGGTCAGGCTGACTCCCTTTAACGAATTAGCGGCCTCAGACCGTCTAGATATGATTGCAGACAAAGAAGAACTACTCCATCCGCCAGTCAGAAAATGAGGTGATTTCGGCACATGGTCGGCATAGGCATATTGGCCATATTGGCTATTGCAGCATCCATTGGGGTTGTCACAGCACGTCAACCTGTTCACAGTGCGTTATATCTTGTCGGAAATATTTTGTCGTTGGCGCTCTTGTACTTGATCTTAAAAGCGGAATTTTTGGCAGCTGCTCAAGTTATTGTGTACGCCGGCGCCATTATGGTTCTCTTCCTCTTTGTGGTTACGCTTTTAACAGCGGGTAAAGAAGAGCGAGAACTCCCCGAGGATTTGCCCGGGCAACGGCTCACGGCGGGGGTTTTGTCGATTGTTGTGGGCGTCATCCTCGTCGCTTTAGCTATTAAGTATCCGGGATCAGCGATTCATGCTCCCTTGCCTGCCCATTTTGGAGATCTTACGGGAATTGGCCGCTTATTATGGGGCCCCGATTTTCTCTTCTTAATTGCGGTCGCCATTATGCTGGTGTCGGCGGCCTTAGGCGTATTGGTATTGAATCCGCCAAGGCGGCGTCGAGCTCAAATGGAAGCATCCCAAGCCAAAGAACAGAGCAAAAACCTCAGCAACAAAAAAGAGCAGGAGGGAACGGGCTCATGATCTATAGCAATTGGGTTGTGGCCTTAGCGGGCATTATCTTTGCGATTGGCGCCATTGGTGTCATGTTTCGGCGCAATCCTCTCATTATGTTCATGGCGTCAGAAATGATGTGGAATGCCGCAGCATTGGCTTTTGTTGCTTATGCCCGGGAACTTCATGACATGAATGGACAAGTTATGGCCTTTTTGATTATCGCAACAGCGGCTGCCGAAGTGGGGATAGGGTTGGCAATTATTGTCAGTGTCTATCATAAACGGCATCGCTTGGATATTGATGAAATTTCCCGTCTGAAAGGTTAAATGGACTAATGATAGCGGACACAACAGACTAAACGAGTGTCCAGTAAGGAGCGGCGGATATGCAAGGTGTGGCGGAAATTGTGCTATTGCCTTTGTTTGGCGCAATAACCATTGGCGTATTTAAAGGAATAATGCCCAAGAAACTTCCCGGCATTTGGGCAAGCCTGCTCGTGGGGATTAGTTTCTTGGTGAGTATTAGTATGGATGTGAAATTGGCATCACTGCCTTCAAACCACCGCGTGATTACCGGTATTTTCTTTCCGTGGGTGACCGGGTTTGGGCCCGCCATTGACTGGCGATATTATCTTGACCCGTTGTCCGGCGTTTGGTTACTCGTCATCACCGGTGTTGGCATGCTGATTCACATTTATTCGATAGGCTACATGCATGATGATCCTCATCAAGACCGGTATTTTTCGTATCTCAACTTCTTTGTTTTTTCCATGCTTTTGTTGGTCTTAGCGGGAAACCTGCTGATTTTGCTTATTGGTTGGGCATTAGTGGGATTGGCGTCTTATCTTCTCATCGGATTTTGGTATTACCGTCCCTCAGCAGTGCGCGCGGCCAAAAAGGCCTTTGTGATGAATACCTTGGGGGATGCCGGTATCTTAGTGGGACTGGCGCTGTTATATGCCCACTTTCACACAGTGTCTTACCCGGGTCTCTTTCGAATATTTGACGCATCGCATTCCTCAGCCTTTTTTGAATGGACAGCCTTCCTGCTTTATATTGGGGCCATGGCCAAATCGGCACAGTTTCCTTTACACATGTGGTTGGTCGACGCGATGGAAGGGCCAACGCCGGTATCTGCACTCATTCACGCTGCCACCATGGTCACGGCTGGCGTTTACTTGATGGCAAGACTATACCCGCTTTTACGGGTGGCTCCGACGATGGCTTATATTGTTGCGGCAATTGGGACGTTCATGACGATTTTGGCCGCAAGTAGTGCCATTTTTCAGCGGGATATTAAAAAGGTATTGGCATACTCGACAGTCAGCCAACTCGGGTACATGTTTCTAGGAGTCGGAGTGGGTGCTTATACGGCTGGTGTTTTTCACTTTATGATGCATGCCTTCTTCAAAGCCCTCTTATTCTTGGGTGCAGGCAGTGTCATTCATGCGTTGGCTGGTGAGCAGGATTTGAACCGGATGGGGGGATTATGGCGGAAAATGCCGTGGACTACATGGTCGTTTCTCGCCGGAACTTTGGCTATCTCTGGGATTCCGCCGTTTTCCGGATTTTATTCAAAAGAAGCGGTTTTAGGAGAGGCCTTTAATCTCGGGCATCCGGTTTTATGGTTGGTTGGCGCTATTGCAGCAGGCATGACCACATTTTATATGTTTCGTCTCTTCTTCTTGACGTTCTTTGGAAAACCACGGGATGCATCTTTATATGATCATGCTCATGAAGCGCCTTTAGTGATGACGATTCCCGTCGTAATCTTAGCGATTTTAGCGGTCATTGGCGGGTTTTTGGGATCGTGGCTGAACGGGTGGTTGTCACCTACCTTTCATCAGTATTTGGGCGCACCCCATGCCAGTCTTGAACAAGGCCCCTTTTGGACCACGGCTTTTACGGTGGGCTTGGCTGTGATTGCCTTTATCATCGCCTACGCTTTATACATTCGCAAGGAAACCCCAACCAACGCGGCCACAGAAAAGGGTGTGGGGTTATGGGCGTATAACGCCTGGTATGTCGATAGCATGTGGATGTATTTGGTCGTGGTGCCCTTCAAGATGATTGGCAATGGCGTCCGCCAATTAGAGAGCGGGATTTTAGGGACAGTAAAAGGGATTGGTACCTTGGTATGGGACTGGGCCGAAGACTTGCGTCCCTTAGAAAGCGGATATGTCAGGCGTTACGCCCTGTCCATCATGGTGGGATTAGGTGCATTGCTGGCCTACTATCTTATCCGTGTGTGATGGATGACATCTGAGGCTGACAGTGCAAAAAAGGTGAGGAGGCTAGGTAATGGTTTTAGTGTGGTTGATGGCTATTCCGCTAATTGGCAGCTTTGTTGTGCTATTTAGCGGCAACCGTTTGGCCAAAGGGCTCAGCATTATCGTGAGTTTTATTGAACTGATTGCATTTCTCATCTTATTGATTCATGGGCCTATGGCATTGAATCGCTCCTGGATTCCCTCTTGGGGCGTGCGTTTTCACTTGGGTGCTGATGGGCTGTCGATGTTTCTTATTGGACTCACAGCGGTCTTAACCCTTATGGCGATATTGGCGTCGTCTTCTTCCTTTGGCAGAGCCTATTTTTTCTGGCTAGTGTTCTTGGAATTTGGAACGATTGGGCTCTTTGAATCATTAGACCTCGTGTTATTTTACGTGTTTTGGGAAGTGATTTTGATCCCCATCTTTTTCTTGCTGACGGGATATTCGGGTCCTCAAGGACGTGGGGCCGCCATGAAATGGTTAATCATGAATTTAGTCGGCAGCTTATTTATGCTGATTGGGATTGTGGCCGTGGCGGTCATTCACGCTGCACCGTTTGGTTCCTTGACCTTCGAAATTAATCAACTGGGGAACTTGACCATGAACCCTGTCGTGGCGCCATGGGTCTTTGCCAGCTTCTTCATAGCATTTGCCATTAAAGCGCCCTTGTGGCCATTTCATGGATGGATGCCGGACAGTTACCGAGAGGCGCCACCTCCCGTTACGGCATTGCTGTCCGGTGTGATGTCTAAAGCAGGGATTTACGGGTTTCTTCGCATCATGTTGCCGATATTTATGCCGCAAATGCAGCATTATCAGGTGGGACTCTTAATCTTTGCCGTCATTGGACTGGTTTATGGCGGGTTCATGGCTCTTCGGCAGACAGATATGAAAATGATTAGTGCGTATTCGTCCCTGTCTCATATGGGCATGATGGCGCTGGGCGTGTTTTCGTTGACGACCGCGGGCATTTTAGGGGCCACATTTTTGATGGTCGCTCATGGACTCATCGTTGGGGGTCTATTTATTGTTCTAGGATTTGTGGAAGAACGGACTAAGACCCGAGATATCAAAGTATTAGGTGGTCTTAACGAGGACGCCCCGAGGCTTGCCGCCTACTTTTTATTCTTCGCCTTAGCGGCGTTGGGGTTGCCGGGATTGCCAGGCTTTGTTGGAGAGTATCTTATTATCCAAGGACTAGTAGGTCATGACCTGGTATTTGCCATTATTGCCGCTATCGTTTTGGTGGTGGCCGCATGGTACATGATCCGCCTGTTCCAAGGGGTCATGCAGGCGCAGCATAGAGCAGCTCCCATTACCGATATGTCCGTTTTGCAAGTCAGTTATATAGCCTCATTAGCGCTCTTAATTGTGCTCTTAGGAGTCTGGCCCGCGGGAATTACATCGCATGCTGCTCCAACTTTATATCACGCCGTGCATCTTATCGCGACGAAAGGAGGCCAGGGACTATGAGTGCGACCACTGCTTTGTTACCGGACTATATTATCGGCATTACTATTTTGGTGACGATGATTGCCGCTATGATTCGGCATGAACGTGGCACTTTGAGTTCTTGGGTAGCATTAATCGGAACACTGGGAGGGCTGTGGGCCACGATTGATTTGTGGACCCAACATATAAAGCCAATGGTGTTCTATAACCAAAGTTTAACCGTTGACAACTACAGTTTGTTTGTGAATATTTTGGTCCTCATCGCGGCCGGCTCCACATTATTGTTAGGATGGACCGGGGAGCAAGACCATGATGAATTTCCTATTTTGGTGCTGATTGCCGCACTGGGAATGATGAGTCTAGGGATGGCGGCCAATTTGATTTCGCTGTTCTTAGGAATTGAAGTCTTGTCCCTTCCATTATACGTTTTAGCGGCCTCACACCGAACTGCCTTAGGAGGCGAAGCCGGGTTAAAGTATTTATTACTGGGCGCTTTTTCTTCCGGTATTCTTTTGTTTGGATTGGCCTTAATCTATGGGGCAGCGGGCACGATGAATTTCATTGATTTTGCCTCTTCAGTTAATAGCAATTCGCCATTATTGGCAGCAGGGCTGATGTTAACGCTCGTGGGCTTGCTCTTTAAACTGGGAATTGTGCCCTTCCATATGTGGGTTCCGGATGTCTACGAAGGTTCACCGACGCCTGTTACGAGTTTTATGGCTTTTGGAACCAAGGTAGGAGCGGCAGTCATTTTACTCCGCCTCTTAGCGTATGGATTTTATATGTCACCCCAAAATTGGGGACCGGTTTTAGGATATTTGGCCCTTTTAACGATGATTGTAGGTAACCTTTTGGCCTTGCCCCAAAATGATTTAAAACGGCTGTTTGGATATTCGGGTATTGGTCATGCGGGATTTTTATTGATTGGGGTGGCTGTGCACAATGTGGTCGGGGCCCGGGCCATGCTATTTTATCTCTTACCTTATGGGCTGGCCGTGATTGGTGCTTTCGCTATTTTAACTATGATGGGTTCAGAGAAAGAGACCGTCACGATTAACGATTTACACGGTCTCGTGCGTCAAAAACCGTGGGCAGCCGCTTTATTCATTGTTTTTATGTTATCATTTGTGGGCATTCCTCTCACCGGAGGATTCGTGGGCAAATTTTATTTGTTGCAAGCCGCCCTATTCGCTCATCAACCAGGATTGGCAATCGGTTTGGTGCTAGGAACCTTCTTAGGACTAGGCGCCTACTTGAGGCCCTTACAAGCAATGTTCCGACGCCGGCAAACCGATTTGGAGATGGTTGACTGGAATGTGAATTGGGCACAAGTGGTAGTCCTCGTGGTAGCGCTGGTTGGAACGATTGGTCTTGGCGTTTATCCCACACCCGTGGTTCACTGGGTTAATCAATCTGCCAACTTTTTCTGGCTTCATTAAATGAGAATTCGATTAAGAACATCTTATGGTGTGTTAAAATTGTGAAGATAAGTGGCGCTTATTTCACACCCTTCTCAGGTAGAGAGGAGATTATTTTGGAGTTTTTTTCGTTGGTCGAACCCTATCTCCGTCAGGTTAATAGCTTGTTGGAAGAACAGCTCTTGACGGGCAATGAACTCATAGAAAATGTCGCCCAATATCTTCTGGTGGCTAGTGGTAAACGGCTACGACCAGCGTTGGTGCTTTTAGCCGGGCAGTTTGGAACGGAATTATCCGCTGCCCGGTTGCAAAAGCTCATCGAAGTGGCTACGGCCGTGGAAATGATTCATATGGCCACGCTTGTTCACGACGATATTATTGACGATGCGGCGATGCGGCGGGGTATGCCGGCTGTTCGTACCCAATTTAATAATACGATTGCCGTTTTAGCGGGAGATTTTCTTTTTGCTTTGGCTTTTCGCCTCTTTTCTTCGGCGGGAGATTTAGCTATTGTGGATATAGCCGCCAAGGTTGTTCATGTGATGTGCGTTGGTGAAATTTATCAGAACATGGATCATGGTCAAGTTGCTACGGAAGAAGCCTACTGGCGGCGTATAGAAGCCAAAACCGGATTTTTTCTCGAGACCAGTTGTCGGTTAGGCGCCCTTGCCACGGGAGTTCCGGAACGTGTGGAAACATTGCTCGGCCAGTATGGTCATCATATCGGCTTAGCGTATCAAGTTGTGGATGATCTCTTAGACTGGTTGGCGAATCCGGAGACCTTAGGAAAAGCTGTGGGGGAAGATGTGGCAGCGGGAGTCTACACATTGCCCATTATCTACGCTTTGCGGCAAGAGCGTGTGGGAAGCCAGGTACAAAAAATCTTATCTGGTCCGCATCCCGAAAACCAAGTAGAAGAACTCAGGCATCTCTTGGAGAAGAGCGGAGCCTTACAATATGCGAAGACTCAAGCGGGTCATCATATCGATAAGGCCCTGGAAATGTGCCGGCAATTGCCCAGTGGCCCTGCCCAACGAGCATTAGAAGAACTGGCAGAGTTTGTCTTGGCTCGAGAGTATTGATGGGGACTGGCAATAAGGAGCGATCGTCTTGCAACGGATTCCCGATGCGGCCATTCGACGCCTGCCTGCGTATTTGCGCTGGCTTACCGAATGTGAAGAAGAACGTGTGACATCAGTCATGTTAGGTCAGGCTACGGGTTATTCGTCTGAGCAGGTTCGTAAAGATCTGGCCTATTTTGGAGCGTTTGGGACCCGGGGTGTGGGGTATGATGTAAGCGCTCTGCGTGATGAAATTTACCGCATACTCAAATTAGACCAGGGTGTACGTGCCATTGTTGTAGGAGCGGGGCATTTAGGGACCGCTCTTGTGCGTTATGTGGATCAAGGCCATCAAGATGTCAAAATTATGGCGTTGGTCGACAATAACCCGGCTATCATTGGAACGCAAGTAGGCTCTTTGCGAGTTGAGCCAGTCGAGCGGTTAGAAGAGTTGGTGCACGAACTAGATATTGGCATCGGCGTGTTGACGGTTCCCAAAGAAGCGGCGGTCTTGGTTGCCGACCGGCTGGACGAGGCGGGCGTTCGTGCCATTTTGAATTTTGCCCCCGTTGCGGTCTGTACCAGGCATCCTGAAGTTTTTGTGCAACCGATTGATCTCACATTGGAGATGCAAGCCTTATCGTATTTCGTGGGGCAGAAGGCTCCGAATCGTTTATGAACCGTCGGGGATTTTATATCGGCATGTCCCTGGTGGTATTAAGCTGGGGGCTCAATTATGTCATCACCAAAATCGGCGTGGGGCATTTTCCCCCGGCTGATTTTGTTTTTTGGCGGTTTTTGGCTACCACGATCATTACCTTGCCTTGGATGCTCAGAGCACGGCCTGGGGAGTGGCGTCAATATGGGCAAGTAGCTTTACTAGGTTTCACTGGGGTATCATTGTATCAGTGGGCATTTACCACGGCTTTGCATGACACTTTAGCTGCTAATGTGGCTTTTCTCTTTGATGTTTCCCCTTTGATGACGTTAGTCGGTCAGCGCCTATTAAAACTGCGTCCCTCCGGTCCGCAAATGTTCCTGGGGGCAGGCATTTCCCTTGTTGGTGTTGCCTTATTGGTCGGAGCGTCGCGTAGCGGTTCATTGTTGGGAGACAGCCTGGCGCTGTTAGCTGCCTTCTTGTGGGCTTTATTCACGATTTTGACCGACAAATTTCATGTGCCGGTTAAAGGTATTGCCTTAACCGGCTGGATGAGTCTTTTTGGCACAGTGGGAATCATGCCGTTCATATCGTGGCATGGCTTGATACCCATGCATCCGGTTGTGATCATTCCTTTAGGCTATACCGTAATATTTGTGACCATTATGGGCCTGTCGCTTTGGCAAAACGCCGTAATGGCGGTAGGGGGAGGCAAAGCCAGCCTTTATCTGTATTTAATCCCGGTCATAGCCGCCATCGCCGGCTGGTTGGTGCTGGATGAGGCCATGAATCTCATGGAAGCTTGCGGGGCTGTCTTGATTATTCTTGGCGTGAGCGTGGCGGAGGGCGTTGTGCCCATTAAACTTCGCCGTTCGCCGGAAGCCCCACCGTTTTGTGACTAACTAGTGGACGGGATGGCTTCCGCCTTCATTGGGCGATCGAAAGTGAAAGTGCGGAGCTTCGGGAAAGACACCAGGACCTCCTTGGCTGATCCAAGGCTGGATCAGGCTTTTAACGTGCGCTATTTGCGCTGTCCAAGGATCTAATGCGACCAGGTCATCCCGGTTGACGTCATGAATATTGGTTTTGCCCAGCGCCTGTACCCCATAACGGAGTTCATCGCTAGAGGAACGCAGAAAATGGGCTAAGTGCCGCGCTGCTTGATCGACGTCCAATTCATGATGGCGTTTACCTTTGTGATATAAAAGGTCTTCGGGTGGCGCATAGGGCAACACTTTTTGCGCTTGATAGGCTGATAGCGCCATTAAAGCAGCATATCCAATATACACGGCATCGGCGCCCAGTGCCATAGCTTTCAAGTAATCTCCTGGGCTTCTTAAACCGCCGGCAGCAATGAGCGTGATCCGCTGACGGCAGTTTTTTTCACGCAAAAATTGATCAGCCCAGGAAATCGCGGCCATGGTGGGAATGCCAAAATCGTCCTGCAAGATAGGAGGACCACTGTGCGTTCCTCCTTCACCACCATCCAAAACGATGAAGTCGACATGAGCGTCCAAAATCACAGCCAAGTCGTCTTCTAGCCATCCCGATGGGGCAATTTTAACCCCTACTGGCACGCTATAGCGCCCTTTTAACTGGTGCACGAGGCGAACGAAATCCTGGGGAGTTTCCACTCCCTGCAGGCGCGCAGCAATGACCGCTTTGTCCCCGTCTTTGAGACCAAAATACTTTTGCATCTCTGGGTCTACATGTTTGGTGATCATGGCACTGGCGGCCTGAGCGCCCTGGCCAATTTGAATTTCAATCGCATCGGCTGATTCCAAATATTCCGGATGGTTTTGGGCCGAAAGAGGCCAGGTGCCACGGTGATATTGAACGATAAGCCGCTTGGCCGCATCGCGTTCTTCAGGAAGATAGGATTCGCCGGTATTGGTGGCCGTTCCGGCCATGTTGGCCCCCAGGGCCAAGGCTATTTTGGCTTTCATTGACAGGGCACCGCCATAACTCATGGCGGCAATCAGGATCGGAATATCCGTGATAAGGGGACGCGCTGTTTTGGGCCCAATCACTGTTTTGAGTTCTACCTCTTCGCGACGCCGGGTAGGGATATGCGCCAGTTGTGCCGGATTGAAGACGAGATTTTCCCAATGCGAAAAAACTAACGGCGTGCCCATGGGGCGACCAATGGCTTGATCTTGCGTGGCTCTGAGCGAATTTTCCAAGAAAATTTGCGGGTTGGCCCGGCGCAATAAAGACCATGCTGAGGTGAGACTGGTCATATACCGGCTCTTCATGACTTTTTGTAAGGCTTGATCCGATAAATAATTAAATAAGGCTTTTTCTAATGTGGGCATCAAAAAAGCCACCACTATGCTAAAAAGCGCCAAGGCTAAGAGGCTCGCACCAAAGATTTGCCAAAACACGTTTCTCACTCCTCGAGTGTTGTCTTTGGTGAGCGTGCCCCAAGAGAAGAAAATTTATGTCGTATGGGCCAGGAATACGTGTTAGGGGATTACATGATGATGATGAGGCGGATTGATATTAGGGGAGGTGGCGCCCATGAAAAAGCGTCCCATATAAAAAAGCAAAAAACGCCAAAAGATAGAATCCGCCGCTCAGGAAATCATAATGATGAATGAGTAGCATAGTGGCCATCAGCGAAAACCCGATGACATAAATCGACTGAATAAGGCCTCGAATTCCCCGGTATAGATAATGTAATTGGGAGGTTCCTTGTTTCCATTCGACCTTCGCTTCTAACTCGCCATTTTCGACTTGTTGGAGAATACGGTGAGATAATTCCGGGAGATCCACGAGCGTTTTCGTCATATCCATCACAACATGTTTGGCATAACCCCATGTGCCGCCACGGTCTTCGGTGACGAATCGCTTAGCGTAAGGTGCAAATAATTCGACGAGATTGATATCAGGATCAAGGCCGGTGGCTAATCCCACTAAAATGGCGATGGCGCGCCCTAAAAACGCAAATTGTCCGGGAACTTGAATGGGCTGAGTGCGCAACAAATTTTCAAAATCCCGCAACAACGCCACGAGATCAAGTGATTTTAACTCGTCCAAGGTTTCGGCGTAATAACGGTCTAACAGGTATTGGATCTGCCGGCGCAATTGGGCCCGGTCAGCATCAGGGCGAACCATTCCTAAAGCTTCCATGCTCGCTTGGAGCTCAGAAGCATTGCGTTTGGACACGGCCACAAATAGCCGCCGAATTTGTTTGCGTGAGGCTTGATCAATAATCCCAATCATGCCGTAATCCAAAAGAATAAGTTTAGCGTCATGGGTTACGAGGATGTTGCCTGGATGGGGATCCGCGTGAAAAATACCCGATTCCATCACCATATGTAAATATAAATGAATAGCTTCTTCGGCGACGACGGTAGGATTTATATGATGTTGCTTCAGCTCATCCAATTGATTGATTTTAATCCCATCTTGAAATGCCATGGTTAACACACGGCTGGTGGAGTACTCAGGATATGTTTTTGGCACGATAACATAACCAAGGTGCCGGACGTCTTGCCGAATGAGTTCGGTATTGGCCAATTCTTGTTGGTAGTTGAGTTCTTCCGTTACGACGCGCCGAAATTCCCGCAATACGGTAAACAGGTCAAATGCCTGACCAAAGCGGGTAAAACGCGTGGCCAAATTGACGACGATACTAAGAGCTTTGAGATCGGCCTGTACGGTGCTCTCAATATAGGGACGCTGCACTTTGACTGCCACTTCAGTGCCGTCATGGAGGGCTGCCCGGTAGACTTGTCCTAATGAGGCCGCGGCCAGAGGTTTTTCATCGAAAATGAGAAAGGATTCATGCAACGGGCCTAACTCTTGTTCTAGAATAGGACGAACCTGGGACCAGGGGGCACTTTTGACATTGTCTTGCAGAGCTTGAAGTTGGTCGATAAAGGGTTTTGGCAGTAAATCTACCCGGCTGGACAAAAATTGCCCAACCTTAATCACCAATCCGCCAAGTTGTTCAGCAGTTTGCCGAAATTTCATAGCTTGGCGAGTATAAAGTTGTTCGAAAAAGGCTTCTTTTTCCGGACTATCGGGACGATTTCGCTGCCAGAATGCTGCCCAGCCAATCCGGAGGATTATGCCAACGAATAATGTCACGACACGGTAAATACGGTGAACAACCCTGGTCCAACTGAGCTGAGCGTGTGGCAGGGCGCCTTCTTTCTCGTGGGTCATAGATGGCACGTCATTTCCCCCTCCCGGCTAGTCTATCATAGCAGGTAAAGGATGGACGCGGGTTTTGGTAAGGACTTGCCATGTGACCAAAAGATTTGATGTGAAGAATATGGTACGCTTAAAAGGGTACAGGATATTGGAGTCAGTAAGTGGGGTGGAACCGGTGTTATCATTTGTACAAAATATGTCATGGTCATCATGGCTCCTATCCGTGGTCGATATATCCATTGTGGCTTACGGACTCTATCGCTTCTTTTTACTCATTCGGGGAACACGGGCGGTTCAACTCATCAAAGGTATTATCATTTTGTTGGTTGCGGTGCCCGTGTCCAATTGGCTGCATCTGTACACGACACATTTTCTGTTGCAACAAATTCAGGTGATGCTTGTGGTGGCGTTACCCATTGTATTTCAACCCGAACTCCGGCGCGCACTTGAACACATTGGTCAAGGCCGGTTTTTTTCCGAAGGCATTTTGGTGCACGAGGAAACCGATATGGCCAAGGCCATTGACGAACTGGCCAGGGCTTGTGATCATCTCTCTCGGAGCCGGACGGGGGCCTTGTTTGTAATAGAACGTACGACAGGGTTGAATGAATACGCCGCAACGGGAACCCCGATTGGAGCCATTGTGTCCGCGCCGCTTTTAGAGAACATTTTCGTTCCTAATACCCCATTGCATGATGGGGCATGCATTATTCGCGGGGACCGGGTCATTGCTGCGGCAGCTTTTTTGCCGCTGACTGATAGTGCACAGCCCGGCAGTGAACTGGGAAGCCGTCACCGTGCCGCCATAGGAATTAGTGAACAGTCCGATGCGATTAGCGTGGCGGTTTCTGAGGAGACCGGATGGATATCTGTGGCTGTAGAAGGGCAATTATATCGCCGACTAGATGACCGGGCCCTAAGGGATATGTTAAGTCGTTTACTCATCACCAAACCTCATGCGCCCTTAAAAATTTGGCGGAGGGGTGTGAATTCGTGATGGACCGTCTTTTGGAAAATGACACGATTTTGAAGATTATTTCCCTGGTCGTCGCGTTATTTTTATGGTTTCAAGTGACCTCCACCAATGCCCAAGTGGTTGCGGACCGTCCCATTGGCCCGGTGCCGTTGGAATATACCCCTCCTACCAAATCTAATCTGACCGTAATGTCTATGAACCCGAACACTGTCACTGTGGAAATTAAAGGGCCCGTGCAAACCATAAACCAGGTCAATCCCCATGCTATAGCGGCATTTGTTGACATGCAGGGGCTGACTCATTCGGGAACGTATACCTTGCCGGTCCGTGTCTCCGTTCCCACGGGAACAAGTTTTGTAAATGTGGTGCCCAACAACGTGACAGTGGTCGTGGACGAGATGGGCACTAGGCATATGAATATTAATTTGCGCCCTATTGGCTCTCCAGCTCCTGGGTATGAGTTGCAGCAGTTAACCAGTAATACGCAAACGGCTACATTGTCAGGGCCTACCACAGATTTGAATATGGTTCATGAAGTGGTGGCCGAAGTGCCGGTAGGAGGCCGAGACGCAAGTTTTCAAGAACAAGTAATTCTGTTACCCTTAAACGCGGATGATCGCGTGGTTCAGCATGTGCAGGTATCGCCAGCCATGATTTCTGCTTCGGCGACGATCAAAAAGCGCCCGCCGGAAAAAGTTGTGGGGGTGGTAGCGAAATTAAGTGGTCATCCGGCGTCAGGTTATCAAATTACGAATATTCGCGTGCGGCCATCTAACATTACCATTACTGGCAGCCAAAGCGCCATTAATGCGGTCTCGGTAGTATACACGATTCCGATTAATGTCTCCGGAGATACGAGTTCAGTATCAGCGGCCGTGCCTCTGGTGTTTCCTTCGGGGGTATCCGGAGTCAAACAACAAGATGTTAGCGTGACTGTCACCATTACCAAAGCGGGATAATAGGGTATCAGCAGGTGTTTATTTAACGGATTGAAGGGACTGTCGTTCATGTCGTTGTTTGGAACGGATGGGGCTCGGGGTATTGCGAATGTAGACCTCACGATTGATTTAGCCACGAACATTGCAAGAGCTGCTGCCGAGTCCCTGGGGCCTGGCGCTCGCGTTTTGATTGGACGGGACACACGTATTTCGGGCCCGATGTTAGAAGCGGCGTTAACAGCCGGATTTACCGCAAGTGGCGTCGATGTGTTGTTAGTCGGAATGCTACCGACTCCGGCTCTGGCATATTTGATCGGAAAAATGGATTGCCAAGCCGGGGTGATGATTTCCGCATCGCACAATCCACCGCAATACAACGGAATCAAGTTATTAGATCAGCAAGGACGAAAATGGCCCATTGAGCAAGAGACGCTCGTCGAGCAGATGGTCGTATCTGGACAATTCCCAGCCCTGGGTGACACTCATATTGGACGCGTGTTTCATTATGAGACAACAGCTATCGACCATTACCTTCGGTATTTAGAGAGTTTATTTGCGGGAATTATTCCCGAGCTCCATGTGGGACTGGATTTAGGACACGGAGCGGCTAGTGCGACGGCAGAAAGGGTCTTGCGAAATCTCGGCGTGCATGTCCATCCTTTGTTTAATGAACCGGAAGGCTCCTTAATCAATGTCCGTTGCGGAGCCACAGATCCGTCGACGTTGCAAGAACAAGTGTTGTTGAATCGGTGGGATTTAGGTTTAGCTTTTGATGGGGATGCCGATCGTTTAATTGCTGTTGATCATACAGGACATATTGTAGACGGTGATGAAATTTTGTTTGTTTTGGCGACGGGTCTCAAGCGACAAGGCTTGTTGGCCCAAAATACCGTCGTCGCCACCGTGATGTCGAATTTAGGTCTCGAACGTGCTCTGGAAAAAGAAGGCATTGTGCTCGAACGCACACCCGTGGGCGACCGCTGGGTTGCACAACGCATGCGGGAGCAGGGTTTTGTCCTTGGGGGTGAACAATCGGGACATGTGATTTTAGCCCAGTACGCTTCTACTGGCGATGGATTATTGACAGCTTTGGCTCTTTTAGCAGAGATTCGCCGACAAAATCGTCCGTTAGCGGAACTTGTGCGTGCAGTGGAACGTTACCCGCAAATATTGCGTAACGTAAGAATTGAAAAGACCGTGGCAGAATGGGAGAGTATTCCCGGTCTCGTTGAATTAGTCAAAGAGGCCGAAAAGAGTTTAGGTCGTGATGGGCGTGTTTTTATCCGGCCTTCCGGAACAGAGCCTTTGTTGCGTATTATGGTAGAGGGACGTGATCCTCAAGATATTAAAATGTGGGCTGACCGTTTAGAATCGGTCGTGCAGCATGCTTTGGAGTCGGCTAAGGCATGACCTGCATAGGGCCCAAATAGCGCCGGAACCTTTCGTTCGAGAATGACAGAAAGCGGAACATACCGTAGGTTTGAGACGAAAGGTTGACGAGGTGAGGGATCTCGAAGTCTTCGGCGGGTGACCTCCGGCTTCCCGACAGTCGTCAAATCACGAACAAAGGTCGTTTGTAAAGACGACACAAAAACGTGTAGTTGGGACCGACTCCAATCATATTGGAGGCGATGACAAGTGTGTGGCATTGTAGGATTCGTTGGGGAGAAAGACGATGCCCTCCCCTTTATTTTTAATGGACTAAAACGTTTGGAATATCGAGGCTATGATTCGGCGGGTATTGCGTTGGCTGCCTCATCGGGCATTGCTATTCAGAAGACTCGCGGAAAACTTGCGGCCTTGGGCGAATTATTGGCCTCCTTACCGTCGGGAGTTCCTTGTGGGATCGGGCATACCAGATGGGCCACGCATGGGCGGCCAACGGATGAAAATGCACATCCGCATACCGATTGCCGGGGAGAAATTGCAACGGTTCACAATGGCATTATTGAAAATTTCCAGGCCCTGCGTGAAGAATTAATTGCGAAAGGCCATGTGTTTCAATCAGAAACCGATACCGAAGTCATCCCTCACTTGTTAGAAGAATATGGTGGGGCTGAGGATTTAGAAGGAGCCGTGCGCAAAGCAGAAAGTCGATTAGAAGGGGCCTATGCCTTTTTAGCAATTTCTTCGAGGCATCCTGACCGGATTGTGGCTGTGCGGCGCACGAGTCCTTTAATTATTGGATTGGGCGAGGACGCCAATTATTTGGCTTCGGACTTTAGTGCCTTTTTAGCGGCGACCAAACGCGCTCAAATTCTAGAAAACGGCGATATGGCTGTGGTTACCCCGCGTTCTGTGACCATTACGAATTTGGCGGGGGATATGATTACTCGTCCTGTTATTACCGTGGATTGGGATATTAAGCAAGCGGAACGCGGTGGCTATGCGCACTTTATGTTAAAAGAAATTATGGAGCAGCCCGATGTTTGGGGAGACTGCCTTTTAGGGCGCATTCATGAAGACCAGGTGGTCGCCAAAGAAATAGGATTGACACCCGAGTTATTGACGAGGTTGCAACGGATTCAAATTGTTGCGGCCGGGACCGCCTACCACGCAGGATTAATCGGAAAATCTTTAATCGAACGGTTGGCGCGGGTTCCCGTCAATGTTGATGTCGCCTCCGAATTTCGTTATGCTCATCCGATATTAGATAAGGACACCATGGTATTAGCCATATCTCAATCTGGAGAAACGGCAGACACCTTGGCTTGCTTGCGGATGGCCCACGAGCAAGGCGTATTTACCTATAGTATAACCAATACGGTTGGGTCAACAGTGGCCAGGGAATCCGATGCGGTGGCTTACACCTTAGCCGGACCAGAAATTGCGGTAGCATCGACTAAAGCCTATACAACCCAAATTCTGGTTTTGACGCTGCTAGCTTTAGCACTCGCCCAAGTGCGCGGGAATCCTCGACCGGATCTGGTCCGGCGCATGTTACAGTTACCATTATTAGGACATAAAGTGCTCGAGCGGATGAACCAAGGGATTCAAGGTATGGCGGCGAAATTGGCTAAGATGCATGATGTGTTTTATATTGGCCGCGGGCTTGATTATGCCTTAGCGATGGAAGGACAGCTGAAGATTAAGGAAATCTCGTATTTACATGCCGAAGCGTATGCGGCGGGCGAACTCAAACACGGGACCTTAGCATTAATTGAAGAAGGCACTCCGGTCGTGGCGATTGTGACGGAACGGGAAGTAGCGGATAAGACGGTATCAAATATTTTGGAAGTGAAAGCCCGCGGTGCTGAAGTGTGGGGAATCGTTGATGATTGGTTGCCTCCTACTCTCCCTATTGACCACCGCATAGCGGTACCGATCGAGGAACCCCTTTTAGCCCCGGTATTGGCGGCGATCCCGTTACAACTCTTGGCCTATTATACGGCGGTGGCCCGCGGCCATGATGTCGATCAACCGAGAAATTTGGCCAAATCTGTCACCGTGGAATAAAGACCGTTCTGGTGAACAAGATTGTTTAATCACAAAAATCACGTTAACTGAACTAACAACAAATAGCTTGGGATAATATGGCACAGTTGAAATCACTGTCACGTTTCAACTGTGCTTTTGCTATGTGCGGGTGGAAATGGGTCGGATCATGAAGCCAAAGCCAAACGCCTGCAAAGGTTTTTGGAATTGCGGTGGAGTTTAGATCCAAGCCTCGTCCTTTAGGGCGAGGTAATTGACTGCGTGTTTATCCTCGTGGAAAGATGACACCACGAAATGCTTAGGAAGAGTCTTGTCGCCTTGAAATTTTGTACGATATACTAATCATATTGCAATGGAGTTCTGCGTTCTTTTGGTTGTGGCCAAAAGAAAAACTGTCCCCAGGACTAATGACTCCTACCCATACGGATTATATCCTTTGCTTGGGATGATCCATGAACGGGTGGGGGTCATATGTTTTGCGCCGTACATGCCAGGGAAAGCCTTGTAGAAAGGGTTGTGGTTAGGAGGACAAGAAATGAAAATGCGTCGTTCGGATTTAGGGCATGTTAAATCCTCTTCGAGGAATATGGCATCCAACCTGTGGTGGGTTATTCTGTTTATTCCTTTATTAGCTAATGGGGCTCTGGCTTTTATCATTATGCGCCGCTATTCAGATCTGGCTAGGGGGAATGATTGGGTCAGCTGGGCAGCTTTGTTATTTTTCGGCATGATCCCTTTAGGGACAATGTTTATGATTCACGGTTCTTTTTCTTCAGTGAAACGTTGGTGGCGACGGCGCAACTTGCGTGTCGTGAGCCCTCCCAAGAAGAATGGACCTGAATCAACAATATAAAACGCCTGATCGCAAGATGGCCTGCAGAAAAGATTCGGAGGGACAAATGGGGAACAATCATTAGTTCTTGTTGAGGGGTTTGTATCATATGACATAGAAAATCCTACAGAAGAAAGGCGGAGAATGTCTATTTTTCGAACCCATTCCCTGGAACTTTCCATGCTGTCAGCAGTCATCAGTACGGTATTGTTCTCGTGGTGGACAGCGAATTGGATGATTACATTTGTGCTTTTGGCACTAGGAACCGCCATATTATTAGCTGTTATGTCCTTAGTCCAAGGTCGGTTTGATCTCATGACGGCTATGATCGGGGCGACCGCTGGCGGTATGGTTGGCTCATTTGTCGTTATGGCAATTACGGTCACATGGATTCATGCTATGCATTCTCATCATGGAATGATGATTATGGATGACACCATGGCTCAAATGGTCGGAGCGACTTTGGCCGGATGGTTACAACCCGTTAACAAGCAATAATCCGGACGCCTTGAGGCGTCCGGACAGGGAACTTAACTACGAACCGAGGCTTGATCGGAATTTTTACCCCACCACTTTTGCCACCATGATTTGGATTGGGCTTGAGTTTGTTGTGATTTTTGAAGCATGTCCCGCATCTGAGAAACAATAAATTGATCGCGTTCCCTTGCCAATCGCGCATTCTGCATATCTTGTGTGTCCATATGAGATTTCAGTTTTTCAAAGGCTTCTGCCACCACGGCAACATTTTCTTCATATTTACGGTCTAAATCATCTTTGATCTGTTCTAATGACAGCCGCATGGCCTGGATTTCTTCTGATTGTTGATAAAGAACTTGTACCATAGCTTGAGCAACTTGTTGCGGTGTGCCTGCTGTGACTTGAGCCAGTTCCGTTTCCGTGGTTTCGACATTTCTGGGATAGAGTCTGCCCAATGTCTCTTCGACCATCGTGGCCGTTTGTCCATTGCGTAGGCCATCAGCAATGGTATGAAAAATTTCCACAGCTTCTTCAGGATACCGGCGTTGGCGACCTTTGCCAATGACGGGGACAAACTCACTGAACCGGTCACGGTAATAACGGACCGTGCTCTCAGGCAAATCGAGTCGTGAAGCAATTTCGGCAATCGTCACTGTATTCATTTTATCCTCCTTACATGTAGTGCCAGTAATACCAGTAAATACCATTTTTTAGGGAAACGCAATAGGTTGTTGCGGAAAAACCGCAAAATCTCTTTAGTGTCTAATATAATGAACATGAGTATGATATAATGACCTCATGAAACACAACTCATTGCACTCGATCGTCGCAACCAATTTGCGTAAATGGCGACAGACGCGGGGCCTAAGTGTTAACGAACTGGCCAAAAAGGCTAACATCGCCAAAGGAACTTTATCGCAGTTAGAACGCGGCTTGGCCAATCCGACTTTGGATACATTGTGGACTTTGTCTCAAGCATTAGGTGTATCGTTTGGGACGCTGATCACACCCGATACCGCGTCTTTTGGGGAAACGTTTGAGGTGGATGACCAGTTTGGGCAAACCTCTTTACTGGCGCGTGATCATGCGGATTTCGGCGTTGTCGAAACGTACCGAATGAATCTGCGTGCTCGTACCAGACGTGAAGCCAAAGCACATCCTCCCGGCGTATTTGAAGTTGTCACCGGAATTCGCGGGGACTGTCAGGTCGGTCCGCTAGATTCATTGCGGTTTGTTCATGCGGGCGATGTGCTCACTTTTTTTGCAGATCGTCCCCATGTTTATGAAACGGGTGAGGAGGGATGTGAAATCATGGTCGTGATTTTTTATCCGGAATTACCCCATAATATTTCATTAAAAGAGAAATATTTATCGTGGCCACTCGCATGGTCTATAAGTCACAATCAATTTCTGGAACACGTGTATACCGGATTACTGCCCGTTGCGATGGCGGATGAAGTGTTTAAGGCCAATTCTCAATCGTCCACTCACCGTACATTTCTCATAGAAATTGATGAAACCGCCTTTTACCGTTTTGCCATTTTGCCCATGGGACGCCCAATGGCTGATATGGAAGATTCCACCCGTGAATATCTCATCCGCTCATTTGAAGGGGAGGGGCTCATTATTGATTCAGATGAGACGCTAAAGGATTTTGAGAAAAACCGCACAAATCCACAATGGGCATGGCTCTATTTTCGTGACCAGCTGTGGACCCCGGAGCTCTTTGACATGATCACAGACAGGTTATTGCCGGGTGGACGGCTCATGGTGTCCACCCCTGTGCTGGATCCTTTTTCGGATTTGGCGAGTTATCAACGTAGCTACCTTTTATATCACTGCATGAATCAATTAAGTGAGTGGCCTCAGCAGATCATCCCTAAAAATCACGCTCTCACGAAGACTTTAAAAATATTTCAATACTCATGGGAGTGGGAGGGGGATCATCTTGCAAATGACAGCCCCCAAACAATTTTAGATAACTGGTTAGATGCCAAATCGCTGATGGACCGGATTGTGAGTCATGGTTTTCGGATTCTTCACCATTACCGGGTGGCGGGATTTTGGTCTTCATCTGAATGGAGCAGTGGTCGACACATTTTTGTGTTTGGCAAAGGCACCTAGCAAATTGTGTAAAAAGTTTCGGGAAGGATAAGGGAGATGCACTCTAAAACACATCGTGTGCTCACGGCATTACAAGAAGGATTCCCCATTTACCTTGGATATTTGCCTCCTTCTATGGCCTTTGGCATGACAGCACAACAATATCACTGGCTGCCATGGCAAATCTTGGCCACATCAGCCATCCTTTATGCGGGCACTTCCCAATTTGTGTTATTATCCTTGATTTCGATGCACGCATCTCTATGGTCAAGCGCTATGACGGTTTGGTTGATCAATCTCCGTCATGTGACTTATGGACCGGCACTCACCTTGGCTTCGAAGAGAAAACGATCAGTCAAAGAGATCTTACTCATCGGGTGGGGATTGACAGACGAAGTGTTTGCGACAATTTGTCGGCCCTTTTATTGCGAAGATGATCAAAAATCAGCCACATTCTACCTGTTGACCATTGCACTCATTGCCTATGGGGGATGGTTGAGTGGAACTATCATGGGAGTCTTTTTCGGTCAAGCGGTGCTCAGAGAGATTCCCCATGCGTCCTTGGCTTTGAATTTTGCATTACCTGCATTGTTCATATTCATTCTCACGACATCCTTATTCCATCATAGGCGATGGCACCTTGGCTCCTTACGCGTCCTAGGAATGGCTTTAGGGTTTTATGTAATAGCCAAATCGCTGAATTGGGGCATGACAAGTGTTTTGGTTGCGGCTATTTTGGCCTCGACCATTGAAGTGCTTTGGCAAGAACATGGACAGATGTGGCATGAAGCAGGGTGATGAGTATGGTTAGGCAATGGATGGAGATATTAGTCTTAGCAGCATGGGGAACGTGGATGGAACGAGTCGTCCCGTGGATTTTAATGATCAAAGTCGGATCCCGTTTGGAAAAGTATTCCCGGTACTCTAAGAGCTGGGTATCCAACTTTGTTCCCGCCGTTGTGATGGCTTTATGGGTGCAATCCTTTTATGGCTATCATCTGCTGCGACATCTTCAATGGCTTCATATTGCCGTAGCCAGCGTGCTCACTATTATTGTTGCGTGGTGGTCTCACTCGTTAGCCGCCAGTGTGATGAGCGGGATATTTTTTTATTGGTTAAGTTCTTTTATTCGTTAGTTTCAGGCAATCGCACGTTCTTAAAAAAAATTTTATTTGTCGCAATAAGCTGGATTGACGCGCATTCTTTTTGGTGTCACAATTTTCATGCGGTTCATGACCGCATGAGGGAGGTGGTGACAATGCAAAAACAGACAAAGAGCGGATGGTATTGGTTATTCCTGATACCGTTTATTGGAACCTTGTGGCCGCCTTTTTACGCTTCGTATCGACCAACCCTAGCGGGTTTCCCGTTTATGTACTGGTATCTGATTTTATGGATTTTCCTTGTCGCGCTTTTAAGCGGCATTGTTTATCTCATTGATAATCGCTAGTTGACACCAGGAAAAGGGGTGATTCCTATTTATTGGTCAGCATTTATTGTCTTTCTTATTCTCTTTGCCATGGTGACAGTGTTGGGCTTTTCCGCATCGCGCTGGCACCGGGGTGACCTGGATCTTATTGAAGAATGGGGATTGGCCGGTCGCCGCTTTGGCACATTCGTAACCTGGTTCTTACTCGGAGGAGATTTATACACGGCTTATACCTTTATTGCTGTGCCGGCTCTTGTGTATGGTGCAGGGGCTTTTGCATTTTTTGCTGTGCCGTATACGATCGTCGTTTTTCCTATTATGTACATTGTGATGCCTCGTTTATGGCGGGTATCTAAACAGCGGAATTATGTGACCGCTGCTGATTTTGTGCGGGGGCGGTTCAATAGTCCGTTACTGGCCTTAGCGGTGGCTATTACCGGAATTTTAGCGACCATGCCGTACATTGCCTTGCAACTCACAGGTATTCAAGCAGTCTTGGCTGCCATGGGTTTATCAGGGCATGGATTCTTAAAAGATTTGCCTTTAGTGATTGCTTTTCTGATTTTAGCGGCCTACACCTACACTAGTGGGCTGAGAGCACCGGCTCTTACCGCCATCTTAAAAGATATTTTGATCTACGTGACCGTTATCGTCGCATGTATTGCTATTCCCATCCACTTAGGCGGATATGGACACATCTTCCAGGTTGCCGCGGCCAAACTCCCGGCAACAAAAGGATCGGTTATTCTCGCGCCTAAACTGTTCACAGCTTTTTCGACCTTGGCTTTAGGTTCAGCGTTTGCGTTGTTGCTCTATCCGCATGCTGTGACAGGAACCTTGGGGGCAAAAAGTGGGAAAACCATTCAACGCAATGCGGCATTATTGCCACTGTACTCCTTAGCACTGACCTTTATCGCGATTTTGGGATATATGGCCATTGCCGCCGGGATTCACACCAAAGATACAAGCCTTGTGGTCCCATTGCTCTTTTTAAAGACCTTGCCGACATGGTTTGCCGGCTTCGCCTTTGGAGCGATTGCCATCGGCGCTTTGGTACCTGCAGCGATTATGGCCATTGCCGCGGCGAACTTGTTTACCCGCAATATCTACCGGGAATACTTTGCTTCGGACAACGGCCCTAACCGTGAAGCCCAGATAGCGAAAATCGTCGGATTAATCGTGATTTTAGGGGCCTTATTCTTTATTGTCGCGATTCCGTTGCAATATTCCATCTATTTCCAGACTTTAGGAGGAATTTGGATTTTGCAGACGGTTCCCACGATTATATTTGGTTTATACACCAGATGGTTCCATCGTTGGGCCTTATTCTTGGGCTGGCTTGTAGGCATGATTATTGGAACGGGCATGGCCGCGGCCGAATCCTTCAAAACCTCCATTTACCCGTTGCATATCGGTCATAGCGTCTATTTGGCCTATGCGGGTGTCTGGGCTATTATCGTCAATATCGTTATTGTTGTGGTGTTGAGTATTCTCTTTAACGCCCTCAACATTAGCAATGGAACCGATGATACCCAGGACCAAGACTATGTATCCGAACCCGGAGAAGCGGTTGGTCAATAAGGTTCAACGACGAAGAAAGGCGAGACCTTCTGGTCTCGCTTTTTTCATGGCATTACATGGATGTATGCCGTTTTTGCCTTACTGGCTTCCTTTAACAATCAGGGGCAACGACTTTAAACCGCGTAAGAGGACATTGGGATTAAAAATCGGGTCGCCATGCAGTTCCAGGGAATAACGAAATAGTTCAGAAAACGCGATGGTCGCTTCCATCTTGGCCAAGGTCGCGCCTAAGCACATATGAACGCCACGACCAAAAGCCAGGTGCATATTGGGATGACGGTGAATGTCAAACATATCCGGATTGGGAAAAATCTCCGGATCCCGATTAGCTTGCGCCAGAACCACGGTTACGGACGCGCCTTTCGGAATGATTTGATCTCCTATAGGGACGTCTTGTTGAGCCATACGCCCATCCAATTGGACTGGGGACTCAAAACGCAAGCATTCTTCCACGGCATTTGCCCACAATGCGGGTTTAAGACGGAGTTCATTCAGCGCTGAGGGTGTCATGAGCAAGCGATAGGTGCCAAGACTAATGAGGTTGGTTGTGGTTTCATGTCCAGCGACTAACAATAATAAGGACATCGTTAAAAGTTCTGCTATAAAATCGGTGCGCCATTGTGCGCATCGATTTCTTCCTGCCCCGAAGCCGTTGGCAAGCCAACAGATCTCGCTTCGTTTCTGACAGGCGTGACTTTCCCGCCGATGCCGGGGTCTTCCGGCACCGTCGATAGGGTTGCCCCCATCGTCGCCACAGGTAGGGCGGTTTCGGTCGCCAGCCGTTTGAGATTGCGCGCCGCATTCACATCCCGGTCATGAGTGATGCCGCACGATGGACAGGTCCACCTGCGATCTGTTAAGGTGAGGTCCTGCTTGACAGAGCCACAGCCGGGGGTCGCGCAGAGTTTGCTACTGGGAAACCAGCGGTCCGCTTCCACTAATCGGGTGCCATACCGTTGGGCTTTGCACTGGAGCAGGGAGAAGAAGCGTCCGAATCCCTGATCTGCTATGGCCCGGGCCAAATGACGATTCGCCATCATCCTGCGCACCGACAACGTCTCGATCCCCATCGCTTGGTTTTCGCGACAAAGCCGAGTCGATGTCTTGTGCAAGAAATCGTTCCGAAGATTGGCGACCCGCAGATGGGTGCGGGCCATAGAGTTTTTGGCCTTGTCCCAGTTCCGGCTACGCGGCAACCGCGTGCCTTTCGGCAGGGGTTCGTGCGGGGCTAAGCCGATCTGGACTTTGGCGGCCTGCATTTTTCGGGTAATGCTCCGTTGCCGCATTTTCAGGCGGCGTAAAGCGCGGCGATGAGCTTGGGGTCCGCCAATCTTTTCTCCCGTAGACAGCGTGGCAAACGTCTTGATGCCGACATCCACGCCTTCCACCCCATGACCCGTGCGCGTCCGATAATAGATGGCATCCGGCACGGATACGTGAATGGCCAAAAACCATTCATCGGCTTCCCGAAGCACTCGAGCGCCCAAGATTTTGCCGGGGAATCGGAGGGTTTCCCGCAAGCGGATCCAGCCGATTTTCGGCAGTTTCACCCGACGTTTTGCGATCTGAAACTTATCGTTTGCCACGTAGAAACTGTCAGGGGTTTTCCCCTTTTTCTTAAACACGGGGCGGTCATTTTGCTGCGTAAAGAATCGGTGCCACGCGTCGGCTAAATCGGCAAACGGTTGGGCATGCGCATCCCGATGGATATCGTGGAGCCAGGGATATTGCTGATACTTCAGCGCATTAAACTGCTTCTTCAAGGCAGAGGCTTTGGGCTTCTGTCCAGCAGCATATTGGCGATTCCACTCAGCTAGCGCCCAATTCCAGACAAACCGGGCCGTTCCGGACGCTTGCTTAAAGTACCGAATCTGATCCGGCGTCGGATCGAGTCGAATCTTATGCGCTAACGTCGGCATGAAGGGCCTCCTTTAAGCGTTGGCGGTACTTCCACAATCCGTATAACCGAGCCGAGAAGACATGCGTGATAGTGTGTGAGCAAATCCTGAACTCATTCCGACCCCGGCCAAAGATGTGCTTGATTCAGCACCACAATCTCGCATCCATGTTGCTGGCAGACCTGCTCAAACCATTCCTCCGAATCGGGTCAAGCGATCCGTGTGGGCCCGATTGAGCATGCCACGTCTTCGCCATCCACAGCATCCATTACGGCGAGGAATCGCTTACGATGAAAGTTCAGGCCCCCATCGATTTCCTCGATGAACTCGACTGTGGCCAGTCCGCGAGCGGTACAGTAACAGCATTGTTCCCATGCTAACCGCGGATTCTTCAAATCCGGTCGCTGCCTTTGGCTGCTGACACGACAATACGCCATGATCTTTCGGGTCCGGGGGGACGGGGCTGCTGATGGCGGAAGGCCCGGATCTGATCTTCGGTATCATAGCGACGACCCGTGGCCGTCCGACCAGTGGGTTTAAGTCGACCCTCCCGATCTCAACGGTGGATGGTCTTGATGTGGACCCCGAGCAGATGGGCTACCTCATGACTGGTTAATGTGCGATCCATGGCCATATTTTACACTTTTAAGCACAATAACGGAAGCTAGATTATAACTCCGGCACTTAGGGTGCCTTCTTGTCCTTGAACTTGCAGAAGGGTGCTAAGAACTTACTTTCCGCACGTGGCGGGAACAAAAAAATTATTTTTTTTGGGCTGATCGCAAAGGAGATTGGGTATCGCATGGCGAAGTAATCTCTTATGAACACACCCATGCCGACACCCGTTGTTGTGGGGGCTGGACCGGTCATCCGAGCCCTCTGTGAGGAAATTGGATTCGTCGAGGCCATAAATCAGACCGTTGCGTGGGATTCGCAGCGTTGCCACCTGTCGCCCGGCGAACGGATTTTCGCGCTCGTCGTCAATTTGCTGACCGCTCGTCGACCTCTGTATCGCGTCCACGAGCAATTTCAGTTAACCGATGTGCCCTTGTTGTTTGGATCCGGCCGCACCGCGGCCGATTTTACGGATGATGCCCTCGGACGGGCTCTGGATAAAGTCGCCGCTGCCGGTGGCGCCACCGTCTTCAGTGCCGTTGCAACGCGAGCGCTCTTGCACGACCACGTGTGGACGCCCGATAGTCCGGTGTTTGTCCACTGGGATAGTACGACCCGCTCGGTCTATGGCACGTATCCGGACACCGGATCCGAGACCGGAGTGCATCCCACCTATGGCCATTCCAAGGATCATCGTCCCGATCTGCGTCAAATTCTCCTGACGCTGTTGGGGACCCGAGAAGGCATTCCGGTGGTAGGCACGGTGCAAGACGGGAATCTGAGTGATAAAACCCTCAATGCCGAGATGATTGCGGCCTTAGACGATTACTTTTCGCCTCAGCAACTGCAACAACTGGTCTACGTGGCCGATTCCGCTCTCATCACAGGTCCTAACTTAAAGGCAATGGCTGACCGTTCACTCCGCTTTCTCTCGCGTTGTCCGGAGACATTTCGAGCCGCGCACGATGCGAAGACGGCCGCCTTGGCGGCCAACGCCTGGGTTCCCCTCGGCAAAATCGGGGAGCGTGCCGATGCGGCCACCTATGCGGCCGCAGAACAGACCGGCGAAATTGAGGGCCGATCCTATCGGCTCGTGGTTTATCGCTCCGATCATCTAGCTGAGCGGAAAGCTCACACCATTGCCCGCCAGGTCGAACGGGCCCATAACCAGTTAAC
The DNA here is from genome assembly GCF_001280565.1 of Sulfobacillus thermosulfidooxidans. Taxonomy (NCBI): domain Bacteria; kingdom Bacillati; phylum Bacillota; class Clostridia; order Eubacteriales; family Clostridiales Family XVII. Incertae Sedis; genus Sulfobacillus; species Sulfobacillus thermosulfidooxidans. The sequence continues at coordinate 57,289 of NZ_LGRO01000001.1, forward strand.
CCGGGCGGCGACTCGCCTCGCGGAGACCGTGTTTGCCTGTGCTCATGATGCCGAAGCGGCCGTGGCCGCTTGGCGGGCCACCGCCCAATGGCATCATGTCGAGGCGACGGTTGTCGCGGAAACGCAGGTCCCCAAACGCACGACCCGCGGGCGTCCCCGCCACGATGCCCCCGAACCGGCTACCACCACAGTATACCGGGTCCATCCCACCATTGGGGCAGTCGATGCGCAACGCGTGCAGGCGGCACAGGACCGGGCGGCGACGTTTGTCTTAATCACCAATCTACCGGCCTCTTCCTTTGATGCCCGCCGATTGCTCGAAGAATACAAAGGCCAGACGGTCATCGAACACCGTTTTCGCTTTTTAAAAGACCCAGCCTTTGTGGATGCGCTCTATGTGCACAAGCCGGAACGGGTGGAAGCCTTAGGTTATGTGCTCTTGCTCGCCGCGTTGGTGCTCAGTCTCATCGAACGTCGGGCCCGGCAGGCCCCGCCCCTTCCCACGCCGACTCGCGGTCTGTTGGCGCGGCCCACCGGGCAGGAGGTGTTACATCATCTGCGCGGACTGATTGTCGTGCCGCTGGATGCCCAGACCCGTCAACTCTTTGTCCCGGCGGTTCATACCCAGTCGGTGGCGGCCATTTTGGCCGCATTGGGTTTTACGGATACGATTTACACGCAGGTGCCCCCTAGACCCTCGGGATAAATTCCACGGCTTTCACCCATCACGTGCGGAAGAGGAGTAAGAAGATCATCCCCCGGATTTAACTTCTTTTCCTGAGTTAAATGATGAAAATAATCGAGGAGTTCCCAGCGTGCATCTTGTCCTTGTGGACGGATGACCGGTTCTTGTGTGGGGTCGATCATTAAGGCGATTTTCTGGGATAAGGATCGAAAGAGACTACGATCTTTAGCCGGGACCCCTATTAATTCTGCAATCACCAGAGCAGGTAAAGGAAAAGCGTAGTCCTCAACCAGATTGCCGCTACCATTGTTGACAAAGCTGTCTAACAATTCCCGGGCAAGTTCAGCAATATAGGGGCGCAGGCGTTCTAAATGTTTAGGTTGGCATGCACGGTTTACCAGATTGCGCAGGCGCGTATGGTCCGGGGGATTGGTGACCAGCATGCTCGGCGCAAGGACAGGCAGAGATTGATACTTAGGCTGAGGAGTTCTTGGGGCCGGAGTCCGTTTGATAAAGCGGCCGTCCATTCCTTTATCGGCCTTTTGGGCAGTTTGCCTTAATCATAACGCGAAAAGAAAATGCCCGGCAGTTTTTGCCGGGCGTAAGTGTAAAATATTATCCTTCCAACAGTAATGCTTCGGGATCTTCAAGCAATTCTTTAATCAAGACCAGGAAGCGAACGGCTTCACTGCCATCAACAATCCGGTGATCATAAGACAAGGCAAGGTACATCATGGGGCGCACCACAATTTGTCCTTGAACCACAACCGGCCGCTCCTCAATTTTGTGCATGCCTAAAATAGCGACCTGAGGAGCATTGAGAATAGGGGTGGATAATAAGGATCCGAAGACTCCGCCGTTGGTGATCGTAAAGGTTCCTCCCTGGAGATCGGCAATTGACAACTTATTATCCCGCGCCTTGATGGCTAATTCGGCAATAGCTTTCTCTAACTCAGCAAAATTTAAACGATCGGCATTGCGCACCACGGGAACGACAAGACCATTATCGGTAGATACAGCAATACCGATGTCATAATAATGTTTGAGAATCATTTCTTCGCCCTCAATTTCCGCATTCAACCGGGGAAATGCTTTCAGGGCCGCAATGGATGCTTTGGTAAAGAATGACATAAAGCCGAGACGGATGCCATGGCGCTTTTCAAATTCATCACGGCGTCGTTGCCGGATGTCTAAAATCTTGGTCATATCCACTTCATTAAAGGTGGTCAACATGGCCGCAGTGTGTTGCGCGTTCACTAACCGGTTGGCAATAGTTAACCGGCGTCTAGACATTTTGATGCGCTCCACAGGCCGCACGTCATCCATGGACGTCTGTGACGGTGAGGACGACAAAGGTGGTATCTTCGGGCTCTGGGGCGCTTGCGGAGCGATCGGACTTTGAACAGGAGCTTTTTCCCGCGTTTGTTGGAGATAGGCCTCCACATCCGTATGGGTTACGCGCCCTCGGTTGCCTTGCGTGGGCACTTCACTGAGAATAATCCCTTCTTGGTCAGCCAAACGTCTTACGTCCGGTGTAGCGCGGACGACAGGAGCCTCTTGTACCGAATTGGCGGGCTGGTCACTTGAAACAGTGGCTGTGGAGACTTGATGCGTTTGGGCTGTGTTAGCTGCGGAACTATCTCCGGGAACCAATGTGGCCAGCACATCACCCACGACAACGGTTTCACCGCTTTGTTTCAGAATTTCATGTAATGTTCCATCTTCATTGGCGGTGATTTCTAAATTGACTTTGTCGGTTTCGAGCTCAACAATGGGGTCCCCGGCCTTTACCAGGTCTCCTGGTTTTTTTAACCATTCTCCAACAGTCGCTTCAGTTACGGATTCTCCAACTTCTGGAACCGTAATCTGTGTCATGATTTATGTCCCCCTAACGGCTTATCGCTTCATGAATAATACGGTCTTGTTCTATGGCATGGTGCTGAGCAAAGCCTTCTGCCGGAGCAGAATGCGGTTGTCTCCCTACATATTTTAACGGCAGGCCCTTAACGTTGTACTGTAAAGTGGTTGCGATATAAGTCCACGCTCCCATATTTTGTGGCTCCTCTTGGACCCAATACACTTCTTTGAGATGCGGTAAGGAAGAAACGAGTGCGTCGAGTTCCGGGAAGGGGAAGGGATAGAGTTGTTCCACTCGCGCCAAGGCAATCCACTTGGCGTCGGACTCTTGTTCTTTAAGCGCTTGAGCTATTTCAATGCCAATTTTTCCGGCAGTTAACACTAAGCGCGTCACCTGAGACGGATCGGTTACAGGCAGTGGATACAAAGGCTGAAATTGACCCTGTACTAATTCCGTAACATCCGATGCTGCCAAAGGATTGCGCAGGAGGCTTTTAGGTGTTAACACCACTAAGGGACGGGGACGTTCTTTGAGCCATGCGGCTTGAGAACGGAGAAGATGAAAATATTGGGCCGCACTCGTGGGAATTGTGACCCGCCAATTCTCATCTGCTGACAATTGTAGGAATCGTTCTAAACGTGCGCTAGAGTGCTCCGGTCCTTGTCCTTCATAACCGTGAGGTAAGAGCATGACAAGGCCTGAAGACTGAAGCCATTTGGCTCGACCCGGGGCGATAAATTGGTCAAAAAGCACCTGGCCGACATTGGCAAAATCTCCATATTGCGCTTCCCAAAACACCAGGGTGTCTGGAGCCTGGGTACTATAACCATATTCGAATCCTAATACAGCGGTTTCGGATAAGGGGCTGTTGGCCACTAAAAATGACGCACGCGCATGAGAAAGATGTTCTAAGGGAGAAAATTTCTCGCCGCTCTGGACATCGTGAAGAACCAAGTGACGCTGGCTAAAGGTGCCACGTTCCGAATCTTGACCTGTCATCCGGATAGGAATCCCATCCGCCAAAATTGTGCCCATGGCCAGAGTTTCGGCAAGAGCCCAGTCAACACCACGAGGTGTGGTTAAAGCGTCTTGTCGTTTAGCCAAGATTTTTTCTAGTTTAGGATATAACTGAAATCCTTTCGGACGTCTTAATAATTCTTGGTTGATATCGTTTAATAACTCGCGGGAGACAGGAGCCGGCAAAGGATTTGCGGGTTCTTCCGGCAAGGTTCCCCGCGGCGTTAATGTAATTTCCCCTCGGGTGAGTTTTTGGTAAATGGAACGTAAATCGTCTTGGATCGCCTGGATAATCTCATTAACCGCGTCTTCGGTAATCAAGCCTTCATCTTCTAAACGTTTAGCATAAACTTGCCATGGCACGGGATGAGAAGCGACGGCATGATATAACACGGGCTGGGTGACGCTCGGGTCGTCCCCTTCATTATGTCCCCATCGCCGGTAGCCAACCAAGTCGATCAGAAAGTCTTTGTGAAATGCCTGTCGATAGGCATGGGCCATTTCAATAACGCCCAGGCAAGCCTCAATGTCGTCGCCATTCACGTGGACAATCGGAATCTCAAATCCCTTAGCCAAATCACTTGCATAAAGGGTACTACGCCCTTGGTCGGGTTCGGTCGTAAATCCTAAAAAGTTATTGGCGATAATATGCACAGTTCCGCCCGTATTATAAGCGGCTAACCGCGACAAATTCAGAGTTTCGGATACGACGCCTTCGCCCGGAAACGAGGCATCACCGTGAATCAGGACGGCAAGTGCCCGATCGACATCTTGCACCGGGGCGCCAGGGCGCTGGCGAGAATCCTGTAAAGCCCGAGCCATTCCTTCTACCACCGGATCAACGAATTCGAGGTGACTGGGATTATTGGCTAGAGCCAGACGCATTTCGACCATATTAGACTCTTGCATAATTTTGCGGGCGCCGAGGTGATATTTGACATCCCCAGTCCAGCCAAAATTAATTCCAGCCGATCCAGCCGATGGAACCAAATCCTTATTGGGTGCACTATGAAATTCTGCAAAAATATCCGCATAGGGTTTACCTAAAATATGTGCTAAAACATTTAACCGGCCGCGGTGAGCCATACCAATCACGACATTACGAATGGGAGTGGTCGTGGCGGTTAAATGAATTAAGCGGTCCAACATGGGGACCATCGCATCAGTGCCTTCAATTGAAAAACGCTTCTGACCCGGAAAAGTATGATGCAAAAATTTTTCAAACTGGTCGACGGCAATTAACCGCCGCAGGATGGTTCGCTTGTCAACGGGTGATAATGGCAGTTGAATGCGGTGAGATTCGACATAATCCATAAGCCATTGGCGTTCCTCTAAGTTATGCACATGGCTAAATTCATAAGCGACAGTTCCTGTGTACAATTTCAATAACTCTTCAATTGCGTCCCATCCCGTTTTTAGGGTTTCTGGGCAGTTAGGCCATAAAGACTTCGCTGGCACTTGTTGTAGTTGTTCAGGACTGAGCCCATAAGTTTCAAGGCGCAATAAGGGGGACGAAGGAACCCTGTTAGCGAGAGGATTCAAATGGGCTTGCAGATGTCCATACTCCCGGATATTGCGCGCCAATTCTGTCCCGCGGCGGATGATTTCTAAGCTCGCATCGCTGACCGTGACGGGTTCGGGATAATCTTCGGTGGGAAAATCATTGGGCGGAGGACCCCATTGTTCGAAGAGACGTCGACTGGCTTCATCAATCGACGCCGGATCCCGCAAGTATTGTTCATATAAGTCCATAATATAGCCGGCATTCGGTCCATAAAATTCTTGCCATAATGTGTGCAACTCGCGAGCTGCGGCCATTCTTTCCATCTCCTTTTACCACTTTTTGAGGATAACCGGATCACTGAAAAATATCCTCAAAATCATTAACCCCGACGGACGACGTTGCCAATTTATGTCGAACGGTACTTACTAACCCGCTTATTACTATAACCATCCCTTTCTATTCTGGCTAATCACTGTTTTCTATAAGAAAGTAAACTCACAGTTATATAAAGACCGTGAACATGATTGTCAGATTTTCGCTGTTCGCGTAAAATTTCATGGTCACATCGAATTATCGATTCCAGGCGAGGAGGCCTTGTATGCATCTTGGATATTTATCCATCGATTCATATTTGATAGCATTCCTCATCGTATTGGCCGCCTTTGCCATTCGGGGAATGCTGGGATTTGGATCGGGATTAATTTCCGTGTCGCTTTTGATATTTTTCTTGCCTATTAAACAGGTGGTGCCCATTGTCTTTTTGTTGGACGGTGTCGCGTCATTGGCGTTAGGTTCGTATGATTTTAAGGAGATTCGCTGGCAAGAAATGCCCTGGTTATGGATTTTTACGATTTTAGGATTGATTGTGGGAGCCTGGATCTTAAAAACATTGCCCGCCCAGAGTGTGACCGTGTTGCTAGGGGTTTTCATTCTGCTTTATGTGGTCTATGCCATCGTGACGAAACCCGAGCGTTTACCCCAAGTCTCTCGGATCTGGGGCGCTCCGTTAGGATTTTTAGGGGGAGTTATCGGTAGCTTATATGGAGGCGGTGGGCCCTCCATTGTGGCATATCTTCAGATGCGGCATTTGGATAAACGGGCGTTCCGGGCCTCGTTCCAATTTATCGCCATAACCGATAGCGTTGTTCGTGGCAGCCTATACTTTCTGTTGGGATTGTTAGGGGCCAAAACGGTAGTAACATCGGCATGGCTGCTGCCTGCCGTGGCCATTGGCTTGCTTGGCGGGAACTTTCTCCATTTTCGAATTGATGCGAAACGGTTTCAATACCTTGTTCTCCTGGTTCTGGCATTTGCCGGCATTAAATTAGTGATACCCTAACCATCATAGCCTAGATAGCGCCACATGCATAAGAGACATGGCGCTATCTAAATGACATTACACAATGTACAATAGATTTAAAAAGAATATCTATAAAAATGAGACATTTGTGACGTCATATGAGGCAAAGGGTGTCATGAGCCATTCGGGTCACTATTTTGGATCTTCTCTCATTGTTGACAATGAATTTGATTTGGGCAGGTACTTATCCGGCGACCGCGGTGGCGCTTATTTCCGTTTCCGCATCCTTGCTCACGTTAATCCGTTTGGGAACCGGAAGCCTTGTTATGTTGCCATTTTTATGGCGAAATGTGCGGATATGGTCCAGACGAACGATTCTGCGCACGGCCTTTTTAGGAGTCATAGGGTTCTCTCTACCTCTGGTGTTGCAAACGCAAGGATTAAAAGCGTCGACACCAGCCATGGCCGCTATCTCCATTGCCTTAGAACCTTTAATGACAGCCGTCATGGCTAGTGTGCTGCTTAAGGAACACCTGTCCCGGGCCCGTAGATGGGCGCTGGCTATTGCCGCGTTTGGGGCTTGGGCCGTGGCCGGCTTTCCCCGTCCGGGGGTCAAAGGCTATATTACCGGAGACATCTTATTAGTGTTGGCGATTTTATGTTTTGCCGTCTATAATGTTTATTCCTCGTCATTAAGCCGGCATTTGAGCCCTGGACAAGCGACAGCTGGCACATTTCTCGGCGGTTTTCTAGGGACGATTCCCATTTGGTTAATAACGGGAGCAAAGTGGCCGACGACATGGCACACGACCAGTATTATGGCTACGGTTTATTTAGCCTTATTGGGAACCGCCTTGGCGTATTTTTTGTGGATGCATACCGCATCCCGTATTCCTGTCGCATTAATGGCTCTCTTTCTCTACCTACAACCAGTTTTAGGCGTTGTTTTATCGATGCTCCTGACCCCGACGCATCTTAGTGGATCGTTTGTGATAGGATCGCTCGCGATCTTGGGGGCCTTATATATTGGACGCGATAAAACCCAAATGTCATCCGCTTCAGCATAAGGGGAACGCCGGTTTCCAGTCAGAAACACATTATGAAGACCATTAAGGAAGGGGAGGGAACGCTGGTGCCTTTAGAAATTGCTTCCCATCACGAGCCTCCTGATATCGTGTATTGGGATGCGCTTCACGTCTGGTCCTGGACATTATATGTCGCAGCCACTCCCTTCGGTGTATGCCGGGTTACACTTCCGGGAGAAAGCCTTGAGGACGATGAAAAGTGGCGCAAGCGTTTTATGCCAGATGCCCCATGGCGGCATGAGCCGCGTGTGCTGCATACGTTTACACAGCAGATAAGAGAATATTTCGCCGGGACACGCCAGGATTTTTCTGGAACCTTGGACTTATACGGGACTCCATTTCAACGGGCGGTCTGGAAAGCGCTGTTAACGATTCCTTTCGGTGAGACGAGGTCTTATCAGGATATCGCCCACATGATTCATCATCCCAAAGCCGTGAGAGCTGTAGGCGGAGCCAATCATGCCAACCGCATCCCCATTATTATTCCTTGTCACCGGGTGATCGGCAAGCAGGGGGATTTAGTCGGATATGGGGGCGGACTGGACGTGAAAAAGGCCTTGCTGAGTTGGGAGCAGCAAACACGTCAACTCTTTGGTTAGACGGTCTTTTTTCGGGGAGGTTTTAATTACAAAGCAAGGTTTTAAAAAATCGACTCGCTAGACGCGAGTCGATTAAAACAGTTAGCCGTGTTGCGATTCGTACAAGGTTATACGGTCCTCATATTGCAAGGTGCGGGCAATATCATCCAAGCCATATACCAGGGTTTCTTGCAAGTAGGGATCTAAGTCAAATGATGCAATAAGCTGATCGTTATCTGCCTTAACTTGGAGATTTTCTACGTCCACGGTCAAATAGAGGGGAGTTGAACGTTCAGCCAAAGACATCAAGTGGCGCACGGTGACTTCAGGCAAAATTAAAGGCAACATCCCATTCTTAAAACAGTTGTTGTAAAAAATATCTGCAAATGATGGCGCAATAATAATCCGAAATCCATAGTCAGCCAATGCCCATGGCGCATGTTCGCGGGATGAACCACAACCAAAATTTTGCCCAGCAATCAGAATACTGGCTCCTCGGTAGCGGGGTTCATTCAGGATAAAGTCGGGACGGGGACGGCCCTGGGCATCATAACGCCAATCAAAAAAGAGAAATTCGCCGAAACCGGACCGTTCCACCCGTTTCAAAAATTGTTTGGGAATAATTTGATCCGTATCAATATTGGCGCGATTTAAAGGCACAGCCAGTCCACGGTGTTGTTGCAGTGGGGTCATCGAGGGATCCTCCTTCGCCTCATTATTTCATGGTTTCCGACATTTGCACGGACTTAATCCAATAAATTTCTGATATCGACGAAATGGCCGTATAAAGCGGCTGCCGCAGCCATTTGCGGACTGACCAAATGAGTTCGGCCGCCTTTGCCTTGCCGGCCCTCAAAGTTCCGATTGGATGTCGAGGCGCACCGTTCGCCCGGTTCCAGAATATCGGGATTCATGCCTAAGCACATGCTACAACCCGGTTCCCGCCATTCAAAGCCGGCGTCGATAAAGATTTGGTGAAGACCCATGGCTTCGGCCTGCCGTTTGACCAGTCCGGAACCGGGAACTACCATGGCGCGAACACGGGGATGGACTTTCTTTCCTTTGACGATGTCTGCGGCCTTTTGCAGGTCTTCTAAGCGGCCATTCGTACAGGAACCAATAAAAACCCTGTCAACGGGAATCTCGGTCAAGGGCGTGCCGGGTTTAAGACCCATATATTCGAGGGCATACCGGGCGGATTCACGCATACTGTCATCGCCAAAAGAGTCCGGGTCGGGCACATTCTCATCAATCCTGGCGACCATACCGGGACTTGTGCCCCAGGTCACCATGGGTATTAACGTATCCAGATCAATGACGACTTCGCGGTCAAAGCTAGCCCCGGGATCGGTAGCATATTGGAGCCACCGGTCTTTGATTTGTTCGAAAGCCTCCCCTTGAGGAACATGGGGCCGTCCCCGCAAATAATTGATGGTCGTTTCATCTGGCGAGATCATACCCGCCCGGGCACCGGCTTCAATCGACATGTTACATAGCGTCATCCGTTCATCCATGGTTAAGGCATGCACCGCATCACCCATATATTCAATGACATAGCCAGTAGCCCCGGAGGTGCCGATTTGTCCAATTAAGGCCAAGATCATGTCTTTGGGTGTGACGCCTGGTGGCCGTTTTCCGGTAAAATACACGGCCATTGTTTTCGGCTTTGACTGTACCAGACATTGCGTGGCCAAAACATGTTCGACTTCGCTTGTGCCAATGCCGAAAGCTAAGGCACCAAAAGCTCCGTGTGTCGATGTATGGCTATCGCCGCAAACAATGGTCATGCCAGGCTGGGTTAAACCTTGTTCAGGACCGATAATATGCACAATCCCCTGTTCAGGATGGTGCAGGTTAAAGAGAGGAATGTCATATTGCCGGCAATTTTCTTCTAAGAGATCCATTTGCCGTTTGGCAATGGGATCCGTAATGGGAAGACTGCGGTCAGTCGTGGGCACATTGTGATCCATAACGGCAAACGTGCGATCAGGTCGTCGTACCTTTCGGTTATGCAGCCGCAATCCTTCAAAGGCTTGTGGCGAAGTCACTTCATGAATCAAATGCAAATCGATATAGAGCAAGGCGGGTTTTCCCGGTTCTTGCATGACCACATGGTCGTTCCAAATTTTTTCAAAAAGAGTTAAAGGGGGCATGGGACGTCACCTTCTTAAATTAGTGAGATCAATGAAAGGAACACCAAGAAAGAATTGCTTAGGTGTTCAGAAAAATATACACTGATTTAAAGAGATTGCCAAGATAAACAACACAAAACCCCTTGTTATGGTGCGTGTGTTTTCCCGGTTCACAAAAAGAATTCCTCACAAAAAAACCTAGTAAAGGGGATTCACTAAGAAATGCTAGCAAGAGCCTGAATGGGTATGCATAGGCATGTCAGAGTGGTAGTGAAGGAATGGACCAGAGGCTTGTTACTCGTCCTGGTCCATTTTCGTAATGCGCACAAACCATTTGCCCAAAAACGTAAACAAAACTGTCGTGACAATAATGGCGCCAATAATGGTCGCGACTGTGGGATGGTAACTTAAAACTTGCGGTAATTTTGGCCACATCGTTAAATCCCTCTCGTTCGCGTTGTCATGAGAATTAGGCAAAATCTTGATGATAACACTACTCAGTGTAATACCATTAGGCGGACGCGTAAAGAGTACGGCGTTAGGTTGTCACGGGTTTATCCCACTGGGCTAAACGGCGCAGACTGGCGAATTTGGTCCGGTCATCAATGCGCGCTTTGTTCAAAGCTTCTTCTAAAATTTGCAAGGAATGATTGTAGTCATGACGATTGACCGGATAGGGAATCCCGTCTTTTCCCCCATGCGCGAAGCTGTAACGGACGGGATCCTGGTAAGTTAGGGGAGAGCCAAAAATAATTTCAGCAACCATGGCCAGGGCTTTTAGGGTCTGGGCACCCACACCTGGCGTCATGATCAGATCCTGGTAGGTCTTGGGATCACGCTGGTAAATCGCATTCAAGGATTTATTGAGATATTGGGCACGAGGAATATCATGATGACTCGGCATAATCAACTCTTTTTCGCCGTGATTCACACCTAAAGAGCGCAACGCAAGCAGAACTTCCTCTGGTTGGCGTGTTAATTGCAAGGAGGCATGTTGGATGGACACATTGTCTTTTTCGGTTAAATTTAAAACATGGGGAACTTTGCGACCTACAATGCCTTGGTGGGGTTCCACCGTAAAGCTCTTCACGGTTTCACTCAGCCAGTGATAGCGGCGGGCACTTTGTGCTTGCTCATTCATGCCTTGTTGAATCACCGTCCACTGCCCATCAGCGGTGAATATCATCACGTGGTGGTAGAGTTGATAGCCGTCCTGGACTAAAGCATTATCCACTTTAGCCACCAAACGGCTCGTATCCTTTAAGTGGCTAATGTTCTGGGTGAGCGCGGCCCATTCGCCGATGTTATCAATTTCCTGCGGGGTCTGGCGGGCCGTATTGCCTTTGCCACCGACAATAAACAAGCCTAATTCGCGCTGCTTTTGAGATAATCCTTCTTTTAAAGCGCCGAGTCCTACGGTCGTGAGCCCTGAGGAATGCCAATCAAAGCCGATAACGGCCCCAAAAGCTTGGAACCATACCGGGTCGGCAAACCGGCGCAAAACCTCGGCAGCGCCAAATTCCACAATAATAGCCTCAACAATGGCGGCGCTTAATTGAGTCATTTTTTGAAACAGCCATGGCGGACAATGTCCTCCATGGAGGGGCGCAATGGCCGTCCCGACTTTGGGCATGATGATCACCACCCTTAAGAATAATTCATTGTATCAGATTTTTCTGCTGTTCTTGGGAAAACAGAGTAAGTTTGATAAGGCTTGCTCCCGGGAGCTATTAACTGTTGTATGAACTTAAGATGATATTGCTAGAAGAATTCACAAGTGCGAGAAGATATATGAGATCGGATAGGGCTATGCGCATGATTTAATATCTATCGAGAATATCTCCTAAACAAATGATAATAAGGAGGGCAATATGACTACGCTCACATCAACGCAATATCCTTGGAATGGACAAGTTAATCAGGAATTTTTTGAACAACCCACATATGATTTAGCCAGGCGATTACTGGGAATGATCTGTGTTCATGATACCCCTTTAGGACGGACAGCCGGCCGCATTATTGAAGTCGAAATGTATAAAGGTCCAGCGGATAAAGCGGCTCATAGTTACGGGGGCAAAATGACGGAAAGGACCCGTGTCATGTATGGTCCCCCGGGGCATGCCTATGTCTATTTCATTTATGGTATGCACTATTGCCTTAACGTCGTTAGTGGGCCAGTGGGTTATCCCGAAGCGATTTTAATTCGGGCGTTGGAACCGGTAGAAGGACTTGATTTAATGGCCAAACGGCGTCAGATTCCCCAGCTGGGATCTATGCGCCAAATTTGTCAATTGACCAATGGCCCAGGAAAATTAGCTCAGGCGCTGGGCATTACCCGTGAGCATTATGGTTTGCCCTTATATGACTCACCGCTGACCCTTTACCACGATCAAGACCCGCTGCCTCCGTCACGGATTGCAGCGGGTCCGAGGATCAATGTCAGTTATGCGGAAGAAGCAGCGAATTTTCCTTGGCGTTTTTGGATTGTCGATCATCCGTGCCTATCGGTCAAAGCACCTGCTCAAAAAACAAAGACTTGACGAATTTCCGGAATTTGTTTGAGATCATGCACCAATTCTTCAGGGGCTGTTTGGTCTAAGGATAATATCATCAGTGCTTGGTGAGCTTTTTCATCCCGGCCTAAATGCAAATTGCCAATATTGATATTGTATTGTCCCACTAATGTTCCGACTTTACCCACAACACCAGGTGCGTCGTTGTGGACCGTCATTAGCGCGTTTTTTGGCCACGGCAAATCCATGGCAATGCCGTTGATGCGGCGCAGACGGGGAACATGATTGTCGAGGACAACCTCGGTGGTCGTTTCTGCATGTCCTTCGAGACGGAGGCTCAAAGCCGGAGCTTGGTTGGGGCCTGCTTCTTCGACCAGCAGTTTTAAGCCTTGTTCTTCAGCTTTAATCAGCGCGTTGACAGCATTGACACGACCATCTAACTGCTCGCTCAAAACAGCGGCAATGACTGTTTGTTTGAGCCAAGGGATTGCGTTTTTGGCTATTGGTCCCTTTAAGGTCAGAACCAATGGGACCGTGAGCGTTTTATTCATTTGAGCAAAAATCCGGCCGACAACGCGGGCCCCCTCATCCAAGATGCCAAATTCGTCCGGTGTGAGAGGGGGAACAGGCACATTGACGATATTGGGAGGAGTTTGCCCTTGCAAGGCGGCAATAACGCCTTTGGCCGTCATAACGGCCACGCCGGTCATTGCTTCTTGGGTGCTTCCCCCCAAGTGTGGAGTAAGAACCGCTCGAGGATGGCGGAATAACGGAAAATCTTTTGGTGGCGGTTCTTGACTAAAGACATCCAGGCCCACCCCTAAAAGATGTCCCATGTCCAATAATTCTGCTAGGGCTGCTTCATCAATCATGCCCCCACGGGCGACATTAACGACAATAGCACCTTTTGGCAAACGTGAAAGCAGGTCCATTCCGATTTGTGGTCCCGATTTCGGAGTGTGTAACGTTAAGATGTCAGACACTGGCATAAGTTCTTCCAGAGAATCAATGCGGGTGACATTATGTGCTTGGAAAATTTCGTCACTCACGAATGGATCATAAGCATAGACCGTCATCCGAAATCCGTGAGCAATTCTAGCCGCTTCCCGACCCACTTTGCCGAAGCCAATAATTCCGAGACGGCGGTCATGGAGTTCTCCTCCCAAAAACTTTTTGCGGTTCCAGCCGCCTTCGCGTACATGCGCATCTCCCAAATGGATATTGCGAAGAATTGTGAGCATGTGCCCAAAAGCTTGTTCGGCCGCTGCAATCGCATTAGCTCCGGGAGCATTAACGACGGCGATACCAAATTCCGTACAAGCTTTCAAATCGACGTTGTCAACGCCGGAACCGGCCCGGGCAACGACTTTTAGGCGAGGACGGTTCATTAGCACTTCCCGGGGCAGCCGGTGTGCACTTCGAATGATCACGGCATCATAATTTCCGAGAATTTCAGGCAATTGTTCTTTGGGAAGGAGATCATAGGCATCGACATCCGCAACTTCGCGTAACATGTCTATGCCTTCTTGACCGAGTGTTTCTGTAATCAAAATGCGTGGACGAGTCATTATGCATGTGCCTCCTCTTCAACATTAATAGCGTTATGCCATGTCACCCAAGCTGCCTGAACTCCATCAAAGCCGCCCGGTAACAAGTGGGCTAACGTGGCTAGGCCTTCAAACAGTTGTTCCGGTAATGCCGCACCCACATGACCAATGCGAATGTAATCATGATGCCATGGTCCCATAGCACCGGCGATTTGCAATCCAAGCTTCGCGGCCTGATTGCGGAAATCTACGGGGGTTATGCCCTTGGGAGCCGCTAATGCCGTGACCGTTGGAGACGCGATGGCTTCTTCAACAGGTGGTGTCATGCCAGAAGCCTGACCAAAAGCACGGGCCATGCGACTTAAGAGTTGGTGCCGTGCTAACCGTGGCATTTCGCCTTCGGCTTCGAGAAGATTTAACGCCTCTTCCAATCCGTTCCATAAAGAGACTGCAGGGGTATAGGGAAATTGGCCATTGAGATAAGGTTGTAAGTCAAAAAACAGGCGACCTGGGCGATCTTTTAAAACCTCCTGTTTGGCGCGGGCTGACAACGCGAGAATGCCCAATCCGGGAGGGCACATGAATCCTTTTTGTGATGCGGCAACAATGACATCGACATGATCAGCCTGTATCTTTAAGGGAATAGAAGGAACACCTGAAATGCTGTCAACAATAAGTAGGGGAGCATTATTGACTGTGCGGAGTGCTTGAGCCAGCTGTGGCACGGGATTTAATACGCCCGTGGATGTTTCATTGTGGGTCACGAGAATGGCTTTGATGTCACGTTCTTCGCTCAAGGTTTCGAGAATATGCTGCGGGTCAAAGGCTTGGCCATAAGGAACGCGAATATGGCGCACATGTACACCCATTTTTTCGGCGATTTCCATAAACCGTTCGCCAAAAGTGCCTGTGCTCACGCCAATGACTTTATCGCCGGGCAAAAAGAAATTTTGTACAGCCGCTTCCAGCGCACCTGTTCCACTGGTGGGGATAACGGCAACGCCACCATCTGGACCCACATCAAACAGTTGTTGCAATTGGGCTAATACGTGCTCTTTGACTTTGGTGAAGACACTGCCCCGGTGATCGGACATCGCCTGTTGCATGGCCAGATTCACACTGGGGGGAACGGGAGTGGGTCCGGGTAATAATATTTGTGGCGGGTATAACATCAATTATTCCTCCTTGAGATTTAAGATCGTAGATTTTTTCGGTTTGTAGCTGCTGGCGTCTTAGGATTTTCGAAATAGAACAACCTAATAATTGACGTCTTGCTTGTGAGAAACACGATGCTTGTCTTGTATGATCAATGAAATAACCACTTGACCAACGATGTGACGCAAAACAAAAAACGCCCCTAAATCTTTAGGGACGGTAGTCACCGCGGTGCCACCCTATTTGACAGATCAATGATCTGCCCTCTCTTTGGCTATAACGCAGCACTGCGATCAACTCATCGCTGATATCCTCCTGGGCGGAATCGGGCTCGGGCAGCTCATCGGGTTCCATCCTACCGACTTTCTAGAGAACCACCCGGCTCTTCCCATTCATTGGCTGTTTGTGAAATTATAAACATAGTCTGGCGTGCGTGTAAAGACTTTTTATCAAGAAAATTTTGCCGGGCATGTTTGCACCAGATGGCTTGTCCTCGTGATGTACAATGGAAAGAAACGTTGGCTCGTCATGGACAGGGCAGGAGAAAGCCTGTTCCACGGTCGTCGACAACGTGAAAACTCAATTGAGATAAAGAGGACAGTTGCGATGAAGTTAGGGTATGTTTTGTCATTAAGTGTCTTAAGTTTAGGTTTGTCAGGATGTGGATTGTTTGCTGGACCGCCCCCCCAGACAGTGCCTTCAATGGTAGTTCCTTCACCGTCCCATGCCAAAAGCCAATGGATGACGGTGAATGAGGCAGCACACTCGCTCAGTTTAACCGTTATTGCTGGCTATCAGAGTCATGGCTTTAATTTAAATGGTACCCAAAATGGTGCCATGTGGATTACTGTGCCCGTGCATTGGCATGTTACCGTACATTTTACTAATGATTCCGGGTTATCAAACTCTTTGGCCGTAGTACCGGGCCCGACCAGTAATCATGTCGTATTTCCGGGGGCTTCGACAAAGGATTTAACCAATGGTATTCCCCAAGGGCAGAGCCGAGTTTTCTCTTTTACGCCTATGCGTACAGGCCATTTTCGATTAGCAAGCTTGGTGCCAGGACACGAAGATTCGGGGATGTGGGCGCATTTTGTGGTGACGAATGGGGGCAAGCCCTCTTTGCGCTTCTAAAGATTATATAATGCGCGCAACGTATTCCTTTTAACATACACACCGTACGCACACAACACGGAGAAAGAACTTGAACTTCAAGAAAGGATGGCCTGATTATGACCAGTGCCCGAAGGGTACATGGAGTCTGTCCTCATGACTGTTATGATACATGCGGCCTCGAAATCACGGCGCAAGATAACCAGGTGATTCGCATTCAGGGAGATCGAAATCATCCCATTACACAAGGCTTTGCCTGTTTGAAGATTAACCGGTATTCAGAACGGCTCCATCATCCCGATCGGGTACGGTATCCCTTGCGACGATCCGGACCCAAAGGTTCAGGTAAGTTTACACGCTGCACATGGGATGAAGCCATGACGGAGATTGGCCAGCAATTACAGCATATTATTCAAAATTACGGGGGCGAAGCGGTTTTACCCTATAGTTTTTCAGGAAATATGGGGATTTTAAGTGAAGCATCTATGGACCGACGATTTTTCCATGCAATCGGGGCGAGCCGGCTTGCACGGACTATTTGCACGGCATCAGCCGATGCGGCCTGGAAATGGGTTTATGGTTCTCGCATTGGCCCTGATCCGGAAAGTATTGTCTACGCACGATTTATTATGTTATGGGGAACCAATCCGGTGGCCACCAATATCCATCAGATCCCCTTATTGGATAAGGCGGTGGAAAACGGAGCCGAGCTGGTTGTGATTGACCCGGTAAGGACCGAAACGGCAGACCGTTATGGCTCTCATATTCGTTTAAATCCCGGAACCGATGCGGTTTTGGCCATGGGCATAGGACGCTATATGGTGGATGAAAAACTCTATGATGCGGAGTTTGTGGGTCGTTATAGCGTGGGGCTAGAGGCCTACCGTCAATTTGTGGAACCATGGACTCTAGAGAAGACGGCGTTAGTCACCGGTATTTCTCAAGACTTAATTCAACACCTGGCCAGGAGGATGAAAAATGTTCAGCCCCTACTAATCCGAACGGGATACGGGGTTCAGCGCCATCAATACGGAGCCTTAGCCATATGGGCGATATCTGCGCTATCCATTTTAACCGGATCATATCGTTATCCAGGCGGAGGACATTTAATGTCCAATAGCGAAATGTTTCCCATCAATTGGGACAAACTCACGCGGCCGGATTTGCTGAAGGGAAATCCGCGGGAAATAAACATGTTGCAGTTAGGAAACGCCTTATCCCCTGCATTGAATCCGCCCATCAAAGCGTTGATTGTGTATAATTCCAATCCGGCTGCTACCGCTCCCGATCAATCGGCGGTATTGCGAGGTCTCATGCGTGAAGATTTATTAACCATAGTGCATGAACAGATGTTAACTGATACCGCCCGGTACGCTGACTGGGTGCTACCGGCGGCAATGTTTCCGGAAATTCTTGACGTGCACACCTCTTATTGGCATCGTTACGTTCAATTGAATCAACCGGCCATAACCCCACCTGGTGAAGCGGTATCAAATACAGAATTTTTCCGGCGTTTGGCACAATCTGTGGGATTAGGGCGAGAATCCTGGGCATTAGATTCCGATGAAATCTTAATCAAGCAGGCGCTAGACACGGATCATCCCTGGCTTCAAGGGATTACTTGGGATTCTTTGCAAACTAAGCCGGTGCAAAAACTCCGCCTGTCTATAGAGGCTCGGCCATTCATCGACTTTGGATGGCCTAAGTCGGGACTGCGTCTTGATCCTTTACCCTTTAGCAGGAACGCGTTTAAGGAATTTGTCGGGAATATAGCTGATAATCGCTACCCTTTGTGGCTTATTACCCCGTCACGAAAAAACACAATTAAGTCAAGCTTCGCTAATATCAACAGTCTTTTAGTGAAAGAGCCTGTGCCAACAGTCTATATGCATCCCCAGGACATGAAGATCTTTAATGTGAGCCATGGTGAAAAAGTGGAATTATATAATGACCAGGGATCGTGTCAAATGGTTGTTCATGCCAGTGAACGGGTATCACCGGGTGTTCTCGTGAGTTATGCCGTCCGGTGGAATAACGATGGGAACGGAAAGAATGTGAATCAACTAACGAGTCAAGCGTTGTCGGATTACGGTGGAGGCTCAACTTTTTATAATACGCGGGTAAGTATGAGATGGTGTCAACAGGAGGAGTCATGCTGATAGAATCGGTCCCAAATTTTTCTGAAGGACGTCGTCCTGAGGTGATGGCGGCCATAGCCGAGGCGGCGCGGATTGATGGGGTGAAAGTTTTAGGCATGGAGGGAGATCCCGATCATAACCGTTCCGTGCTTACGGTGGTTGGAGAACCCCAGGCGCTTGTTGAGGCGGTCTTTCGTGCGGCCCAAGTGGCCGTAAGTCACATAAATTTGCAACATCATCACGGAACCCATCCTCGTATGGGGGCCATTGACGTCGTGCCCTTTATTCCTTTGCAAGATGCTACCATGGAGGATGCAATAAGTACCGCACGAAAATTGGGGCACCTGTTTGCCCAAGAACTTAATATCCCAGTTTATTTATACGAACAGGCCGCTACAAAACCGGAGAGAAAGAATTTAGCTGACGTGCGCCGAGGCCAATTCGAAGGGTTATCACGTCGTATGGTCAATGACCCGCCTGACTTTGGTCCAGCACATCCGCATCCTACGGCTGGCGCGAGTGCCATCGGAGCGAGACTTCCGCTCATTGCTTTTAACGTGTTTTTAACGACCACCAATATGTCAGTGGCTAAGCATGTGGCCCGAGCTGTGCGCGGTTCGAGTGGGGGATTGGTCGGGATTAAAGCCCTGGCGATGAATACGGTCAGCCATGGACAAGTGCAGGTGTCATTAAATTTAGTGGATTATCCCAAAACCCCTTTGCCTAGAGTCTTAGAGATGATTCGGCAAGAAGCTATGCGCTATGGCGTCAGCATATCCCATACTGAGCTGGTTGGATTTATGCCTGCACAAGCCGTACTCGATACGGTACGGTATTATTTACAACAACCCGAGTTACGCTTTGACCAGATATTAGAATGGGCCATCATGAAGGATTCTTCGCTCAAATAGTCCTGATGTCTCGTTTCTCGGATATTCCCGACTTCGGCTATAATAAAATGAAAAGTGTACTGATTGAGAGAATGGAGATCCACTGATGATCTATGGCATTGGGGTAGACGCCACGGAAATCGCTCGCATTGCTAAGGCGTTAAGGAATCCCCGTTTTCTTCCTCGTTTATTTACCGAAGAAGAAGCCCAGAGCATAGGAAATGGTCCTGAAAGTATCCGGCGCTGGGCTGCACGGTTCGCCGCTAAAGAAGCTTTAATCAAAGCGTGTGGGGGAATCCGTCAAAGCCGTTGGACCGATATCGAAATCATTCGGCAAGTGCATCAAGAGCCTATGGTTCGGGTCCGAGGACCCTTGGGACAATGGATTGAGCAAAATCACTTGAAAATTTGGTTATCATTTACCCATGAGCAGCATTATGCGATTGCCATGGTTGTGTTAGAAAAAGGGAGTGCGTGACGTGATGGAAAGCCACGCCGTGTGGACGGTAGAAGAATCCCGCGCGCATGACAACAGGGCCCAAGAAATGGGCGTCAACCTCTTGGCCTTGATGGAAACGGCAGGAGCGCGGGCTGCATATTATTTGTTGCCAGAGCTCAAGGGACATGGACTCATTATTGCTGGCAAAGGCCATAACGGCGGAGATGCGCTGGTGATGGCACGGCATTTGGCGCGTTATGGAGATGTTCAGCTGCTGTTGCCATTTGGTGTACCCAAATTTCCCGGAGCCGAGGAATTGCTCAAGGCCCTTCAAAATTATGGGGCTAAAATTGTGAGGCCCGATCAGATGGAGAGGGCTTTGAGCCAAGCCAGATGGGTTGTTGATGGCTTATTTGGCACCGGTTTTCACGGGAACGTGGAAGACCGATTGATTACCGAGTTATGGAGAAGGCTGAGTCAGACTGAGAATAGAGTGTATGCTCTCGATATCTTGTCAGGAATTGATGCGAATACCGGAAGTTATGGTCTTGATCCCGTTTATGCCTACAAAACCCTGAGCTTTGGGGCGGCGAAATGGGGACATTTTAGTTTTCCGGGATCCCGTTTTAGTGGACAACTGGTCATCTTAGACATAGGACTCCCTGATTTAGGTCCACCATCTGGGCAATGGCTGGATCCATTATGGGCTAAAATGCATATGCCTCCTCGGGACTTTTATGCCCACAAGTACCGGCGCGGACGCGTAGCGGTGATAGGCGGTTCGCCGTCCATGCCCGGTGCTCCGGTTCTTGCGGGATTGGCAGCTCTCAAAACGGGAGCGGGTCTGGTCGAGCTGTTTGTGCCCCGTAGCATTGTCCACCGTGTTCAGGCACCTACGCCATTATTGGTGCGTGGTGTCGGTGAGGGCGGCAATATGGTTTTAACGGGAGAAGACGTTGAAGCGTTGAAAAGGGCCGATGTTGTCATCATTGGGCCAGGGTTAGGAACAGGAGTAAGCCCGGCATTACTCGAAACGGTTATGACCTTAGGCAAGCCGTTGGTCATTGATGCTGATGCCCTGAGCTTATTAAAAGAGATTGCCACGGGACCATTACCAGAGGGAACAGTTCTAACGCCTCATAGCGGAGAAATGGCCCGATTATTGGGAACAACGGCACAAGCTGTGGATGCTTTTCGCTATCAGAGTGTCAAACAGGCCGTAGACCGTTACCAGGCATGTGTTGTTCTTAAAGGGCCCTATTCGCTAATCAGCCGCGGGCCAACTTTTGTTAACACCGCGAATACACCCGCTTTGGCGACAGCCGGATCAGGGGACGTTTTAAGTGGTATTATTGCCGCGCTGTTAGCGGGGAGATATCCCAAAGATGTTACGGAAATGACCGCGCTGGCCACCTATTTGCATGGATGGGCAGGGATTCATGCGGAGCGTGAGCATGGCCTCAGTGTGATAGCGACGGATATTATTGCCGCACTTGGCCAAGCTTGGGATAGCATTGTGCGCGAGGAACAACCTCCAATGTTGCCAGAACGTTTTTGACTCCAAGACAATCACGATAGACAGAATAGAGAGGTAGGGCAAGGCGTTGATGAGACCGACGGTCGCCACGATTCATTTAGATCGATTGCGTAAGAATGTGCAGTGGATACGAGCACAACTGAATCCTCATGTGAAGATGATGGCTGTCGTTAAGGCGGATGCCTATGGTCATGGTGCGCACAAAGTGGCGGAGGCGGCTTTAGAGGCGGGTGCAGAGTTTCTTGGTGTCGCTCTCGTTGAAGAAGGGATGGCGCTGAGACGTCATGGAATTCGATCACCCATCTTAGTGTTGGGGCAAGTTCCCATGAATCAAGTCACCGAGGCCATTGCCTATGACTTGGACATCGTCGTGTTTGATCCCATGACGTTTGATCAGGCCGTACGCGCTGGTCAATTTCTGCACAAGCCCGTAAAAATTCACTTGAAGTTAGATACTGGGATGGGACGGATTGGCTTATGGCCCGATTACTTCGACCGGACCTGGATAGAACGATTAAGAAATCCGGCCATAAGTTTCCAAGGCCTTATGACGCATTTTGCCAATGCTGATGCGCAAGACGAGCGAGGGACTAAAGAACAGGTCCAAAGATTTTTAGACGTCCTAGAGATATGTCGGGAAAACGGGCTTGAACCGCCTTTTGTGCACGCAGCCAATTCGGCAGCGGCGCTGAAAATGCCCGGGACTCAGTTTAATTTGGTCCGTATTGGGATTGCCATGTATGGATTGGAAGCCTATTCACCAATGCCCGCGGACTTAAAACCGGTATTGGAACTGACATCGCAAGTGGTTTTTATCAAAACAGTCGACGAAGGCTTCGCCGTGGGGTATGGCAGCACCTATATCACCCAGGAACCTATGAAGATTGTGACCGTGCCGGTAGGTTACGCCGATGGCTACCGCCGGGGACTGTCGAACCGGGCACACGTTTTGATCCGGGGACGGAGATATCCGGTGATTGGACGGATTTCCATGGATCAATTGACCGTAGGCATGGGCATAGACGATCCAGTGGCGATAGGCGATCCCGTGGTGCTGATTGGGGAACAAGGCCAAGAGAGTATTACGGCCGATGACTTGGCTCGTCTTTTAGATACGATCGGTTATGAGATTGTGAGTGGGTTATCACCAAGAATTCCCCGGGTTTATGGTAATTGACAGTAAAATTTTGCGAAGTCTATAATGAATTGGAAGAGGGAAAGAGGTGGGCATTTTGGAAGAAAACCGTCGCGTGATAGTGCGTTTGCCCCATCATTTGGTGGACGCATTAGATAAGATGGCGGACGGAGAAGGACGTCATCGAAGCGAAGTGATTCGCGAAAGCGTCGAGTTTTATCTTGCAGAACAGCGTAAGCAGCAACTCCGGCAGGAACTGATTCAAGGTTATCAGGAACTTGGCTCGCTCAACGCGGCCCTCGCGGAAGAACACTGGGAATACGCCGGATATTCTAGGGAGTAATCGGTGGCAACCTCAGACATTGTCGTGAAACGTGGTGACATTTTTTTTGCAGATCTCTCTCCTGTAGTAGGATCGGAGCAAGGCGGCATACGTCCTGTGCTAATCCTGCAAAATGATATCGGTAACCGGTATAGTCCAACAACCATAATTTGTGCGGTTACCTCACAGGTTTTTAAGACACGGTTACCGATTCACGTGGATCTGAAAGCTGAGGAATCTAATCTCGACCGGGATTCGGTCATCTTGTTAGAACAGATTCGAACGATTGATAAACGCCGACTAAAAGAGCGCATTGCGCATTTAAGTCCTGAAGTGATGAACCGAGTCAATCAAGCCATCGTCATAAGTTTAGGCTTGACCGATTTGTAAAGTTAAGGTGAGTCCACGCACGGACTCACTTTCCCTATTTAAGGCACCAGTTAGGAACATGGTGAATTCCAAAATGAAAGGTGGGCCACCTCGTGTCGACGCTGCAGCTAACGAAGCCCTTAATCGGGATTTCTGTTTCACGAGAAATCGGTTCGGATAATGTGCCGCGTGACTTCCTGCGTGCCAGTTATCTTCATGCCATACAATTGGCAGGTGGCATCCCCATATTATTGCCCAATATCCCTGAGAGCCAAGAAGCCTTAAAAGTCTGCCATGGCCTGCTGTTGACTGGCGGGGGCGATTATGATCCGGCATGTTATGGGCAATCCGATAAGGGAACGAAATGGGATGGAGTCTCTGCGGACCGGGATGAAACGGAATTGCTATTAATTCGTACGGCCTTCGATTTAGCAATGCCGGTATTTGGGATTTGCCGGGGTATTCAGGCCCTAGCTGTGGCCGGCAATGGTTCCTTGATTCAAGATATTGCTACAACCTATCCGGACTCATTATTGCACCATCATCAATCGGCGCCGCGTTCTTATCCCACTCATCAGGTGACGGTGGACAAATCGAGTCGTCTCGCCAGCATTGTAGGCACTGAACAAGTACAGGTAAATTCGTTTCACCACCAAGCCGTCGACAAGGTACCGAAAAACTGGGTGGTTAATGCCCATGCTGAAGATGGACTGATTGAAGGGATTGAATTGCCGCAATATCCCTTCGCTATCGGTGTGCAATGGCATCCCGAAGATTTGGTCGATAACTTTGGGGAGGCTCGTCAATTATTCATATCGTTTGTGCAAGCGGCACGACAATATCAGGAGGCAAACTATTAGGCATGGCAGAAAAAGCAGTCGAGATCCTTCGCGGTAAGATGGTAGAAAGCCGCGCATTTGCAGATGTAGCAGTCGTTGATAGTTTAGGACATATTCGTTTTTGGCTGGGGAATCCCGAACGCCCCACATTTTGGCGGTCGAGCGCGAAACCGTTTCAAGCACTGCCCGTAATTTTGTCGGGGGCGATGGAACGGTATCATTTTTCTTCCGAAGATGTAGCGATTATTTGTGCGTCCCACGGGGGAGAGGAGGCCCACGTCCGGCAAGTGTCCTCGTTATTAGAGCGGATTGGCGCAAGCGGCGAGGATTTAGCGTGCGGTGTGCATCCTCCAAGTGATCAAGCATCTTGGCGGTCTTTATTGGAAACAGGTCAAGAACCGACGATTTTACACAACAACTGTAGTGGTAAGCATACGGGCATGCTAACCTTAGCACGCATGTTAGATGCCCCGTTAGCCGGTTATGAAAAGAGCGATCATCCTGTTCAACGCAAAATCCGCCAGGCTATCTCGCTTATGACCGATATTCCTGAAATGGATTTGATTACAGGTATCGACGGATGTAGTGTCCCGACCTTTTACTTGCCACTAGCCCGCATGGCTCTGGCTTATGCCAGGCTAGTCGATCCCCGCGGACTTCCTGAGGATATCCAGGCTGCTACCGCCGTTATCGCAGAAGCTATGCGCCTTCATCCATATTTGGTGAGTGGGACGGGACGTCTTGAGGTCACTTTAGCTGAAGCCACGCATCACCGGTTTGTGGCTAAAGGTGGTGCTGAAGCTGTCTTTTGTCTAGGAATTCCAGAAAAAGGACTAGGTTTAGCGGTTAAAATCGATGATGGCATGTCACGGACCATCCCTCCTGTTGTTATCCATGCGCTAGAAGACATGGGTATCCTATCAGCTCAAGAATTGATGGCACTCTCAGAAGTGAGGGTTCCCATTTTACGCAATCACCGCGGATTAGAGGTCGGACGCATAACGCCGACATTTCATTTACACCGGGGGAAAATCTTATGTGGGCATTAACACATGTTAGGATCATGGACGGCAGTGGGCTAGATATCGAAGATGGGGGAATGTTGATCGACAATGGGCGGATTGTGGATGTATCTACCCATCTTCAGGTTCCACTTCACGTGAAAGAGGTATCCGGACAGGGGCAGCTATGTTTGCCGGGATTTATTGATGCCCACAGTCATATTGGACTGAGCACCAGCGGTGAGACTTTAGGAAACCAAGATGTCAATGAGGCTACCGAAGCCATCACCGCTGACGTGCGGGCCTTAGATGGGATTAATCCCCACGATCCCGCGATTTCAGAGGCCTTATCGCAAGGAGTGACTACGGCGTTCATAACAATGGGTTCAGCCAATGTAATCAGTGGCATGGGCTCTGTTGTGCATTTATGGGGAGAGACCGTGGAAGACATGGTGATTGCCCCTGCAGCCGGAATGAAGGCAGCTATGGGAGAGAACCCTATTCGTGTGCATGGCAATTTGAAACACCGACCCAGTAGCCGGCCCGGAGTGGCGGCCATTTTGAGGGAATGGCTAGAAAGGGCCCGGTTATATGCCCAGCAAAGCCACGTTAGTTATAAAGATTATGATCCGCGTCTTGAAGCGCTAGCGGCTGTGGTCCGCCGGGACATTCCCTTACGGGTTCATGCGCACCGGGCAGATGATATCTTAACCGCCCTTCGCATTGCCCGTGAATTTCATCTCAATCTTGTCATCGATCACGGTACCGAGGCGGATTTAGTTATCGACCAAATTAAGGCGGCGGGCGTGTTCGTGGTGACAGGACCCTCTTTTTCCGCCCGAACCAAACAAGAGTTGCGCCACAAAGGATTTCATACACCAGCAGCATTAGTCCAGGCTGGAATCGTGACGGCGGTGGCTTCTGATCACCCTGTGGTGCCTGCTGAGTATCTGCGGCTTTATGCCGGCCTTACGATGCGCCAGGGATTAAGTTTTACCCAGGCCCTCAGCACCATCACCACAGCGCCGGCACAAATTTTAGGGATGGGTGATCAACTCGGGCAGTTGAAAGCCGGTTATCGAGCGGATTTTGTACTTTGGAAGGGAAATCCCCTGACCGATATTCAAGCAGAAGCCACGGCCGTCTATATTTCCGGGCAGTCCGTGTTGTCATCGTAGGACTGATTGGGTTTTCTACTAGTAAAAAAGTGTTGCTTTTATCTACGTCCTAAATTAGAATAATTATTAGGTAAGTTTTATTACCAAAACAGAATGAAGGGGGATTTTTATGCCATCATTAGCGAATACCAAGACCCACGCCAACTTAAAAGAAGCCTTTGCCGGAGAATCGCAGGCTAACCGCCGTTATTTATTCTTTGCTCAAAAAGCCGATATTGAAGGCCGCCCCGAAGTAGCTGGATTATTCCGTGACGTCGCTGAAGGAGAAACCGGTCACGCATTTGGACATTTTGAATTTTTGGAAGAAGTCGGAGATCCGGTCACAGGTGTTCCTGTCGGTAGCACCGAAGATAACTTGAAGAGTGCGATTGAAGGTGAAACATACGAATACACGCAAATGTATCCGGGATTTGCCAAAGTTGCCCGTGAAGAAGGGTTCGATGAAATCGCGGAATGGTTTGAAACTTTAGCACGAGCGGAAAAAAGTCATGCTGGGCGATTCACCAAGGGCCTTGCTGCACTCGAGGACTAACCGGGGAACAAAGGGGGGCCTTGGTGCCCCCTTTTAACGCTACGTTAAGGGGGGATGTTTAGTGGAATATAATCCGAATACGGATACCTATTGGGATGAGAGTGCATTAGTCCAGGATATGAAAACCGCATTTGACATTTGTAATGGATGTCGGCTTTGTTTTAGCCTTTGTCCATCGTTTCCTGATCTCTTTAAATCGGTAGAAGCGCATGATGACAACGTGGACTTATTAACAGACGAAGAATTGGCACGGCCTGCAGATTTATGTTACCAATGTAAACTGTGTTATATGAAATGTCCCTATATCCCTCCGCACCGTTTTGATTTAGATTTTCCTCGCTTAATGCTGCGTTCAAAAGCCATTCGGGCCAAAAAGAACGGCATGGCACCAGTGGACCGCTTCCTTGGAGATCCGGAACGCATTGGGCGCTTAGGGACGGCGGCGCCGACATTGTCCAATTGGAGCAATCAAAATCCGATGATGAGACAATTGATGGAGAAAACCATTGGCATTGATCATCGCCGTCATCTTCCCAAATTTGCCATCATGCGGTTTTCGACGTGGGCTTTAAAGCGTCAAAAACGCCTCGAAGAGACCGATGTGGCGATATTTAGTACCTGCACCGTGGAATATCATGAACCGGGTATTGGCCAGGCAGCTATGAATGTGCTTAGCCACAATGACGTGCGCGCCACGGTCCCGTCAAACCAACGCTGTTGTGGAATGCCGGCACTAGATGGTGGAGATATTGCTGGCGCGATGGAACGTGCCAAACAAAATGTCTCTATTTTTGCACCCTATGCGAAGGCGGGCAAAAAAATTTTGGCTTTACAGCCTACTTGTGCCTATGTTTTGAAACAGGAATATCCCCTATTATTGGGAACGGATGATGCTAAAGCCGTCAGCGAGGCCACCATCGATGTTACGGAGTACTTGGCGCATATGGCACGACGCAAACAATTAAAGACAGATTTCAAACACGGTCTTGGCACGGTTACCTATCATTTGTCCTGCCACACCAAAGCCGAAGGGTTGAGGCGATCGGCTAAAGACCTGTTAAGTTATATTGACGGCACGACAGTGAATGTGGTGGACCGGTGTGCTGGCATCGACGGCACCTGGGGATTAAAGGCCGAGTTTTATGATGAGTCGCAGAAAGTCGCGGCCAAACTAACCGAAGCGTTTCAGAAAGCGACGGGTACGACTGCATG
This sequence comes from Sulfobacillus thermosulfidooxidans, assembly GCF_001280565.1. NCBI lineage: Bacteria > Bacillati > Bacillota > Clostridia > Eubacteriales > Clostridiales Family XVII. Incertae Sedis > Sulfobacillus > Sulfobacillus thermosulfidooxidans. The sequence goes on from NZ_LGRO01000001.1 coordinate 85,368, forward strand.
CTCTGATTGTGCCTTGGCCGGTTTACAAATTGAAACGGTCGCAGATAGGGCGCCTAAACATCCGGTCGAACTATTACAGGCCGCATATGGGCTGGCTGGTGTAGACAGTTTGGAAAGTGAGGATTAATCATGAGACCTTTGACCCGAGAAGACATTGTGCCCAATGAGATATATGAACAAACGCGGGATCAATTCAGGCGCCGGATTATTGACATCAAAAAAGTCCGGCGGGTCGACATTGGTCCTAGAATTTCCGTGGTCTTTGAAAATCGCGACACGATGCGTTTTCAAGTCCAGGAAATGTGCCGTATTGAACACATCACCCAACCGGAATTGATTCAACAGGAATTAGATATCTATAACGATTTGCTTCCCTTGGGATATGCTATCGGTGCCACCTTGTTGATTGCACTGAGTCAAGAAGACAATATGCCAGAAATTTTACGGCAGCTATCGGGTGTTGAAGAACAGGTATATTTGCAGACCGACAAATTTCGAATTCATGCACAAGCCGAACTCGGGCGGTCAACTGAAGAAAAGACCAGTGCTGTTCATTATTTGACGTTTACCTTTACGAAGGAACAAGTTCAACAATTCGCCGAATCCGAGAACAATACGGTTGCGATTCACCATCCGCATTATGACTATGTGGTGGCACTGCCGGAAGTGACGAAAGCATCATTGTTAGCGGACTTGATTCAAGAACGGGGAAATCTATGAACCCATCGGTTCGCAGTTTAGATCTTTTGCGTTCATCGGGACTCAGGATTACACCGCAGCGCTTGGCCGTCTTTGAAAGTATTGCCGGCCTGGATCACCCTGCAGTTGACGAAATTTATGACCATTTGCGTCATAGTCACCCGGGAATGAGTGTGGCTACCGTCTACAATACCGTGGAACGCTTGGTCCAAGAAGGGCTAGTGCGCGTCATTATGGTGGAAGGTAAAAGACGATATGATTTACGTCTGGATCACCATGACCACTTACTATGCCAAGTGTGCCATCGGTTGGAAGATTGTCCGGATGATTGTCCTTCGGCTGGGATGACGGTGCCCCAGGAATTTTTGGTCAAGGGACAGACATGGCAGATAAATCAACACACGGTGATTTTGGAAGGGGTTTGTCCGCAGTGTATGAACTCACAACCTTAAAAGTCACAGAGTGCCAACGGTGTCCTCTTTCTCTCGGTCGAACGCAAATTGTAAACGGATCAGGGTGCATTAAGGCTGCTTTAATGTTTACCGGGGAAGCTCCGGGAAAAGCCGAGGACCGTCTAGGAGTGGGATTCCAAGGGCAAGCAGGGAAAATTTTTGATGCTATGCTAGCCTATCTAGGGTTAAGGCGAGACGAGATTTGGCTTAATAATGCCGTGCGGTGTCGGCCGTTACAAGGCCAAAAGAACCGAACTCCCCGTCGCGACGAGATTGAAGCTTGTAGGCCATGGCTACTTCAAGATGTGGATCAGATCGCTCCACGCCTCATTGTGACTTTGGGCCGCATTTCCTATGAATCACTTACCAGACACGACGACTTTGCCGCCATGCGTGGCAAACCTGTAACAGTTCCTGGTCTGCCCTCTGTGTTTCCTTTGTTTCATCCGGCCTATCTCATTTACCGGCGGGAAATGCGTGTTGTGATGTGTCAAGATTTGACGGCCTTAATCCGCTACATGGATGACAACGGCATTGAACATCGGCCGTCCGAACAACTGGGATTTTGTCTGTCCTGAACGGTGAAGATATCCCGGTCGCAGCTTATTTCACCATGAACATCAGCTGGGGACTCCAGGCAGCGATGCCTGGGCGTTTCTTTGAAGGGAATGGGACGGCGAGCCGTGATTCCGGTGGTCTGATAAATCATGACGATCGACTTAGCCGCATGATGCAAAGCATTGTGGTTCACGGGTTCGGTCTTTTGACTGATACGGTAACCGGCCCGACCGCAGAGTTTCCGAAAATATTTTTGGTCATCCGTGTGAAATTTCATTGTCAGTAATATTTTGGTAACGATTTTCGGAGATAATAGATGAGGATTGAGTGATAAGGATCAGGATGAAAGGGGAATGAATGATGGCTGACGAATTATTACATGATAACCACGCTGCGCATGTGGCGGCGACCTTTAAAACCTATGAAGAAGCTGAAGATGCGGTGCGTAAACTGATCGATCGTGAGGTTCCGGTTCAACATATTTCTTTAGTGGGAAAGAATTTTGCTATTAAGGAAAAGCCTTTAGGCTATACCACTATTAGTGGCGTTGCGAAACAAGGCAGTAAGTTTGGTGCCTTGTGGGGTGGAGTTTTAGGATTGCTGATGGGATTCACCATCTTTTTCAGCCCGGTAGCGGGGCCATTAATTTTATTCGGCCCGTTGGCTTATGCTCTGGCAACGGCTGTGGAAGGCGCTGTTTTTGGAGGTTTAGCGGGCGTTTTGGTCGGTTGGGGAATGAAACATGAAAAAGCCATTGATTATCAACGATCGATTGAACAAGGCGATTATTTGGTTACAGTGAGTGGCGACCCGGAGTTGGTGAACCGCGCTTATTTACTATTAAAGAGCATGGAACCGACGCATGTGGATTTATTTGATCCAACAGAAGCCGCGGCTAATAGCTAAACATGTTGATTACAAAGAACCGTCTTAGGAAGACGGTTCTTTTTTCGTTAAAAGACCTGGGGGAGGCGGCGTTCAAGAAAATGGGCAATGCTGCGGTTAGTTAATTGGGGAGCTTCAATGTGAGGCAAATGGCCAACCCCATCAAAGACGACGAGTTCCGCATCCGGTAACGCCTTTTCTAATGCTTTGCCATATTCTAAGGGAATAATACGGTCTTCCCGTCCCCAAATTAGCAAAGTGGGCATCGTGATCTGGTTGAGATTTTGGTCCGGATCCGGCACAATGCCTTGAGAACCTAAATATTTTGCAAAGCTTTGACGCCCGCGGTTCAGTTCTTTGGCATCGTCCAAGGTACGGTAGGGAGTGAACTCGCGATAACGCTGAGGATCATGAACCAAACCCGACATAAATTGATCAGGGGGCAGAGTTAAGGGGTTGATTATCGGCACACCGGGCAAATTCACGCCAACACTGTCGAGGATAATTAACGCTGATACCATATGAGGATAGTGTGCGGCAAAGGATAGGGCCACGCGTCCTCCCATGGAATTTCCCCCTAAGATACATTGGGAGATGTTAAGAATTTCGAACCAACGTTGTAAAACGTGCGGAATATGTTCAACGGATGTGACGTCATCAATCCATTCAGATTGTCCAAAGCCGGGCATATCGGGGGCTATGACTCGGAACGAAGGAGAGAAATACTGAATCTGGTGCCAAAAGGCTTTGCCAGTGCCACCCCCACCGTGCAAAAACACGAGGGGATAACCTTGACCACTTTCGAACCAGCTAAACCCTTTACCACGCCAACGGCTCGTCTGGCGTATAATATCGGTGGTAATTGTTGTCGCCTCCTTGTATAAGCTGTCGTTATTGTAAACTTGTCGCCGACCAAAGAGAAGGGAAGACTGTAGAAAAGAGAAGATATGGATATTATAGAGATGCGGACATTTAGGCGTCGTAAACAAGGTGAAACGATGAAAGTGAAAGATGTGGGCGAACGAGCGCTCATTTCGACGATCCACCGTTTGCAGGCTATTGTTCCCATGGGATATTTAGGCATTGGGGATGATGCGGCCTATCTTCCCCCGTCTCCTGCGGGTTGGCTTATCAGCCAGGATATGCTGGTTGAAGGGGTGCACTTTCGCTTTGATTGGATGACTCCCGAACAACTGGGAGAAAAAGCGGTCGCCGTGAACATCAGTGATATCGCAGCGATGGGGGGCATTCCCAAGGCTATTCTAACGAGTATCGCCGTGCCCGGGGATTTTGATGTAGAAGTTATCGAGGCCTTATACCGCGGGATGGCGAAGGCGCTTGATCGTTACGGAGCCGTATTAGTAGGCGGCGATACCGTGTCTTCGCCAGATAAATTCACGTTAGATGTATCCGTGGTGGGCCATCCGGGAGCCAAAGGACCGGTGTTATTATCCGGAGCCAAACCCGGAGACCGGTTATTTGTCACGGGTCGTCTTGGCGCATCCTATGCGGGCTATATGCTATTGTGTCACAATGTGAGTTGGCCAAGCACCTCCATTCAACATCGAAGTGTTTTGCAAGCTCACTTGGCACCGGTGGCACGTGTGGAGGCCGGTCAGCAACTTGGGGCATTGGCTCATGCTATGACAGATATTTCTGACGGATTAGTCAATGAACTGAAGGCCATGACGCGGTTTGGCGGGATTGGCGCCAGAATTGAGGCCGAACGGGTCCCTATTGATCAGGCTACCAAAATGGTTGCCAAAGAATATGGACAAGATGCCTTAGATTTTGCCTTATATGGCGGTGAAGACTACGAATTGTTGGCCGCGGTTCCACCTTCTCGTGCGCGGGAAGCCGAACTATTGTGTTTACGCTGCGGGGTGCCCATTACCGAAATCGGGGTTGTGACCGATACGTTGGGAATTCATGTGATGCGAGACGGAGAGGAGCTCGCGGTAGATGAACGAAAAGGATTCCATCACTTCGCCTTGGATCAGGACTAGTTACAATCTCGAGCAAACCCAGAAACTGGCTAGCACGCTGGTAGAGTTGCTGCTGCCTTCTGGAGTAATGTTGTTTTCAGGGGATTTGGGAACAGGCAAAACCACGATGATTCAAGCTATGTTATGGCATCTAGGCTATAAGGAATCGGTCAAATCTCCTACCTTTGACCTTGTTCATATCTATGAGTTCCATCCCTTTCGTGTCTACCATGTCGATTTGTACCGGTTGGACAGTCCCGAGGAGCTGGCGGTATTAGATTTACCCGCTCCTGGGGAAGAGAATACCTTGCTCTTGGTCGAATGGGGCGAAATGTTGACAACATTTTACCCCGAGTATTTTCAGCTAACGTGTGAGGCGTGTGGGGATACCTGTCGCCGGTTCACGCTCGAGACCCACGGGGAAACTCTCCAACAACGCTACGGGACATGGCAAGCTCGCCATTCTATGTCAGATAAGGAGAGAAATTCCTAAATTATGCGCGTATTAGGATTTGATGCATCGGGTCAAACCTTATCCGTGGGCTATATTGAGGGCGATGCAGTTTTGGCCGATTTATATTGGCAACGGCCAAAAACCGCAGGCAGTCATTTAGTGGCGTGGATCGAGATGATTGTGAAAGAATTCGGACAACCTGAGGGTGTATCCGTGGGAATTGGCCCGGGATCATTTACTGGAGTTCGCATTGCACTGAGTGCTGCTAAAGCCTTGGCCTATGCATGGAAAGTGCCAGTAGTGGGGGTTTCATCTTTACAAGCTTGGGCGTACTCCATTAAGGGATATCAGGGAAAAGTTTTTGTATCTAGTGAAAAAAGAGGACCGGCATTTTATGCGGGGCTGTATTTTCTGGGTCATAATCCTTTTCCTGAAGTGATTATCCCAGATTGGGCGGTGAACCAATCCTTGCCAGAGCTTTTTCCACTATCCGAACCGGTAGCGATCGTTGGTCCGGTTGCTGCAGATCGGTCATATAGTTATCAGATCAGTTTGCACCCCATATCCTTACAATGTCCGATATTAGGGAGTCGTGTGGCATTTCTTGGTCAAAGCAGGTTACAATTAGGGCAGGTGGACGATCCCATGACATTGGCTCCGTTATATATTCGCCCACCCGCGATATCGACGCCACGAGGGCGAATAGGGCCTGAGGGGAAAGGAAGACAGTAGGCATGGCAATCAGTGATGATCGAACCGGAAACGACTCGTCTCAATCCTCCCCGGATATTGTGATCCGGGATATGTATATGGCTGACTTGGATGCGGTAATGGGCATTGAAAGCCATTCATTTCCTACTCCGTGGTCGCGTAATGCCTTCCAAACTGAACTTTTAGAAAATACTTTTGCAACCTATCTTGTTGTGGAATTTCATGGCAAAGTTGTGGCTTATGGGGGAATGTGGATTATTTTGGATGAAGCGCACGTGACCAATATTGCGGTCCATCCGGATTACCGCGGGCACCATTTGGGAGAAGCAATTATGATGGGACTTATTGAACGGGCCAAACATGCCGGCGTGGTGCGGATGACGTTGGAGGTGCGTCGCAGCAATTTAGTGGCACAAAATTTGTATAACAAATTAGGATTTGTGCAATTAGGTGTGCGGCGCGGCTATTATACAGATACGCGCGAAGATGCCTTTATTATGTGGAAGGACCCATTGTAAACGGTTTTTGAGGCGGTCAGGAAATTCACGTAACAAATTAACTGACACGGGACTCGGGTTCGGATTTTTTGGCCGGACTGGGAGGAGAGCCTTTGATGGGCCATCCGCCCCACCAGCTGGCAAAGCCTCCAAGAAGACCATAAAATCCGGCTGCAAACAGCGCGGTAATCACTGCGCCAGAAATCATATGCAAGTGCAGCATTGTGATCACCGCTTGAGCCGGTACGCCGTGAAGCTGGCGTATTAAAGCCATCTCCGCCTGGGGTAAACGAATTGTATATTGGTAAATGAGGGAGCTAGCAAAAGCACTAAAGGCTCCTAATAGTAGGCCTGGCCAAAATGGCTGGTGCCCCCGCTTTTTTAGATGCCGGCCAAAAATGATAAAAATTAGCACGCTAAAGAGAAACGAAAAGATGTGACTGAGCGTGAGATAGGGGTAGGTTTGCGCGGACAAGGCCAATACCGAAGGCCCTGCCAAGACGAATAATAACAAGATGGTAGAGATGATCGCTAGCCCAAACATAATCATTATGCACTCCTTAGTCGGGTAACATATGATTAATATGGCGAATGATATGGGGATTTTATGCATTTAAGGAGTAGGAGGAAATCCAACGAAAATTTTAGGGATTGAATCATCTTGTGATGAAACCGCTGCTGCCATTGTTGAAGACGGCCGACACCTTATTGCGACGACATTATCCTCATCAGCTCAAATTCATGCGCAATACGGAGGGGTCGTGCCCGAAGTCGCAGCGAGAGAACATGCCCTGGCCATTTTGCCGGTCGTTGATGCAGTCTTGAGGGAGTCTTCGCTTACCCTTCAGGATCTCGATGCGATTGCGGTAACGCAAGGGCCGGGGCTTTTGGGGGCGCTTTTGGTTGGCGTGACCTTTGCCAAAACTTTAGGTGCTGCACTCAATATTCCGGTCATAGGGGTTCACCATCTTGAAGCCCATCTCTATGCTAATGCCTTAGTCGATGCCTTACAGTTTCCCGCATTGGCTCTTTTGGTTTCCGGTGGCCATACTTCTTTGCTTTTATGGCGAGATTATTTACAATGGGAACTTCTTGGGGAAACGCGGGATGATGCAGCGGGGGAAGCGTTTGACAAAGGAGCTCGAATTCTTGGACTTGGGTATCCTGGCGGACCTGAAATTGAACGGCTGGCCCGCCGGGCTGAAAAAAAGTCGCTGCATTTGCCCATCGCCAATCTAGGGAATACGTTAGATTTTAGTTTTAGCGGGGTGAAAACGGCGACACAAACGTTATGGAAAGATCATTCTCATGAGCCAGAAGAAGTGGCCTACGCGCTCCAACAAGCGGTCGTTAAAGCGCTTGTCAAAAATGTCGAGAAGGCTCTAGATCGCTATTTGGTTGAGCATCTTTATGTGGCTGGTGGTGTCAGTGCCAATCAAGCGTTGGCCGAGGCTTTAAGGCATCTTGGGCAAATGCGAAACATACACATCCATATTCCTCCTACGGCATATTGTACCGATAATGCGGCAATGGTGGCGGCGCTTGGATATTATCTGTGGCAAGCCGGAAAATCCATGGGACCTTTTGAAGGCCCTCATGCTGTCTTGCCGTTGCGCTAGTACGGTACACACAGGAGGGGAAAGGAGGATGGTGATCGGTCATGTTGTTAAAATTTGGGGAATTCTATCCCGAAGTGGGTCAGCCGATTTTTGTGGCGCCAGGGTCTTATATCATCGGGCAGGTGGTATTAGGTGACTATGTCTCGGTATGGTTTAATGCCGTCATTCGGGCAGATAGTGCACCCATTATCATTGGAGCTGGCACTAACATCCAAGATAATGTGAGCATACATGCGGATCCTGGTTTTCCTTGTGCCATCGGTCAAAACGTCACGGTGGGCCATAATGCGGTCATTCATGGAGCACAAATTGCGGATGAGGTGTTGGTGGGGATGGGGGCCATTGTGATGAATGGCGCTAAGATTCACCCGAGGGTTCTGATCGCGGCCGGATCCTTAATACCTCAAGGCATGGAAGTTCCTGAAGGAATGCTTGTTCAGGGCCATCCGGCCAAAGTGGTGCGAGCCTTAACCACACAGGAAATGGAAGGAATAGTCCAATCCGCTCAACATTATCAGCAATTGTGGATTAAGCAAGGATGGCATTTTCGGTAGATATTTTTGGTGAACGAGGCATGAATACCGCAGAGATGGTAAATCATACCCCAAAAAGCTTGGAGGGATTCATTGTGAAGCACGTACACTTCATCGGCATAGGCGGATATAGTATGAGCGGGTTAGCCCTCTTGCTGCACCAACAAGGATACCAGGTCACGGGGTCTGATGTGAATCCTTCAAGCCGTACAGAGCGTCTTCAAAAGCATGGGATTCCGATTGAATTTACACACAAGCCGGAAAACGTTCGTGGAGCCGACTGGGTTGTTTATAATACAGACGTCCAAGAAGACAATCCAGAAAGACAGGCCGCGGTCGCCCAAGGTATTTTGTTGTTGCACCGTTCGGAAATCCTGGCACAAGCCTTGGCAGGTCATAAAGCCATTACCATTAGCGGGACGCATGGAAAAACGACAACGACGACAATGATCGGGACGATATTGCAAGATGCGGGACTCGATCCCACGGTGTTAGTGGGAGGAGAAGTCCCCCAGTTTGAAGGGAATGTGCGTATGGGCCAAGGAATCTATGCCGTCGCCGAAGCTGATGAGAGTGACGGCACATTTTTACGCTATCATCCCTTTATTGCGGTGGCAACGAATGTCGAACCAGAGCATTTAGATCATTATCACGGGCAATTTTCGTCGTTGATTGCGGCGTTTCAAGAATATTTGGCTAAAGTTCCAGAGAAGGGATTAGCAGTCATCGGCGTGGATAACCCGCATTTATTGACTTTATCGCGAACCTTGGCGGTTCCAATGATGAGCTATGGACTTTCATCTGAAGCGAGGGTGCGAGCCCGGAATATCGTTCTTGGGGATCATCAAACCCGGTTTGACGTTGTCGTTGATGGACAATTTGTGACGCCAGTCATTTTGTCAGTGCCGGGACTTCATAATGTCGTAAACAGTTTAGGCGCGATGGCCGCCGCGTATCATATTGGGGTTCCCTGGGACGTGTCGGCGAAAAGTCTTGAACGATTTGTAAATGCTAATAGGCGCTTTCAAGTCTTGTTGGAGCATCCGGTGATGGTTGTGGATGATTATGCTCACCATCCTACGGAGATTCAATCGACCTTAAAAGCATGCCGGCAACGTGCTAAAGGCCGGGTGATTGCATTATTCCAGCCGCAGCGGTATGTGCGCACCCAAAACTTATGGAATGAATTTGTGACGGCTTTGCAAGATGCAGATATTTTGTATTTAACCGATATTTATGCCCCTGCTGGAGAAATGCCGATCCAGGGCATCAGCGGTGAACGTTTGGCCGAAGATATTGCCCGTCACGGAAAAGCCGTGCATTTTCGCAAGGATATGTTTGCTGTTGTGGATGAATTGGCCGAAAGCTTACAAGAAGGAGACCTTTTTATCACCATGGGCGCCGGCAATGTTTATTTAGTGGCACGGGATATGGCAAAGAAATTAAATACCAGAGGTGTGTCCGGCGCAGGGTTGTGATAGACTGATTAGAAATTCCGAACGACAGCGGGCAAGTAACAGAAGGAGAGATATACAGTGGAGTTTCATGAGAAGTTTGGGCCTGAGGCCTTAACTTTCGACGATGTCTTATTAGTACCAGGACATTCAACCGTATTACCCAAAGAAGTCGATTTAACGACACGATTTACCCGTAATGTGATGATTAATACCCCCTTAGTTTCAGCAGGTATGGATACTGTGACAGAAGCCCGTATGGCGATTGCTATCGCCCGGGAAGGTGGAATTGGCGTCATTCATAAAAATATGTCGATTGAACGCCAAGCCGGTGAAGTGGACAAGGTCAAACGTTCAGAACATGGTGTCATCATTGATCCGATCTTTTTGGGCCCTGACAATATGGTTCGGGAAGCGCTGGAAATGATGGGACGCTACCGCATTTCGGGCGTGCCGATTGTCCGCGACGGAGGATATCTGGTAGGCATTCTTACTAACCGGGATTTACGGTTTGAAACCAATTTCGATCGGCCGATTCAAGATGTTATGACGAAAGATGGGTTGGTCACCGCTCCTGAAGGGACCACTTTGGACGAAGCCAAAGCGATATTAGGCCGTCACCGCATTGAAAAGTTGCCGTTGGTGGACCGCATGGGACGCTTGCGCGGATTAATTACCATTAAAGACATTGAGAAAGCCAAAAAGTTTCCGCATTCGGCCAAAGATCGCAATGGCCGATTACTTGTGGCCGCAGCTGTCTCGGTGGGAGCCGATACAATCGAGCGAGTTGAGGCATTAGTGGCGTCTCGTGTCGACGTCATTGTGGTTGATACCGCTCATGGGCATTCCCAAGGCGTGATCAATACCGTGCGTCAAATCAAAGAATTATTTCCTCATGTTGATGTCGTCGGTGGCAATATTGCGACTCCCGAAGCTGCGGAGGCATTAATTGAGGCTGGCGCTGACGCGGTCAAAGTTGGGGTCGGTCCGGGATCAATTTGCACGACACGTGTGGTGGCGGGTATTGGAGTTCCGCAAATTACGGCGGTGTGGTCCGTGTACCAGGTCGCCAAGAAATATGATGTGCCTGTTATTGCTGATGGAGGAATCCGGTGGTCCGGGGATATTGTCAAAGCACTGGCAGCGGGTGCATCATCGGTGATGATTGGTTCGCTCTTTGCTGGCACAGAAGAAAGTCCGGGAGAAATGGAGATTTTCAAAGGTCGTTCCTTTAAAGTATACCGGGGCATGGGATCATTATCGGCAATGAAGGAAGGATCGAAAGATCGCTATTTCCAAGATGATCAAGATGTCGAAAAGCTGGTGCCCGAAGGTATTGAAGGGCGAGTGCCTTACCGTGGTTCTCTAGCCGATACCGCCTATCAATTGTTAGGAGGATTGCGTGCGGGCATGGGGTATTGTGGCACGCCAACCTTGGCGGATCTTCGCGAAAAAGGACGATTCATTCGTATTACGAATGCCGGACTTTTAGAAAGTCATCCGCACGATATTCAAATTACGAAAGAAGCTCCTAATTATAGTTTATAAGGGCTAACGGTTGATGAAAGGCGGATTGACTTGGCAAGGCTCGTTATTCAAGGGCGTTATCCTCTAACTGGGGAAGTCAGTGTGGAAGGGTCTAAGAACAGTGCATTACCGATCATTACGGCGGCGGCGCTCGCCGCCGAAGGAACCTCGGTCCTGGAAAATGTGCCCCGTTACACGGACATCATGGATTTATGCCAAATTTTGCGCGAATTGGGCGCAGAGGTCGAATGGATTGGAGAAAGCCGGTTAAAAATTACGGCACGCAGTTTATCCAATTACCATGCGCCCTATGAATTGGCGAAAAAATTGCGGGGCTCGACATATGTCGTCGGATTATTGCTCGCACGTTTAAAGCAAGCCGATGTAGCCTTTCCAGGAGGCTGTCAAATTGGCTCGAGACCTGTAAATTTTCATGTACAAGGGTTTCAGGCTCTTGGGGCGACAATGTGGCTAGAACACGGATCGATTCACGGCAAAGTCGAAAACCGGCTAGTAGGAACCCGGATTTATATTGAACGGGCTTCCTTTGGTACCACGATTAACCTCATGATTGCGGCCAGTTTGGCTGAAGGAACTACGACGTTGGAAAACGCGGCGATGGAACCCGAAATTGTTGACTTGGCCAATTTTCTGAATGCCATGGGCGCGAAAGTCCGGGGAGCGGGAACGAATTTAATCCGCATCGAAGGCGTTGACGTATTACATGGAGCGCATCACGAAATTATTCCCGATCGCCTAGAGGCCGGCACCTACCTGATTGCGGCGGGCGTGACTGGTGGGGTTGTTACGGTCACCAATGTAATCCCCGAGCACCTCCGCACCGTTTTGCTCAAACTGGAGCAAGCTGGGGCTGAAATTGAGGAGGATATGGATTGGATCCGGATCGTGGTGAACCGGCGCTTACAATCCGTAGATATCGAAACCTTGCCTCATCCTGGTTTCCCGACCGATTTGCATCCGCAAATGGTGAGTTTATTAAGCTTGGCTGATGGTGTGGCCGTTGTCCAAGAAACCGTGTTTGAAAACCGTTTTGGCTATGCTCATGATTTAGTGCGTCTCGGCGCCGATATCAAACTCGAACGGGAAACAGCCATTGTTCGCGGGGTTGAGCAACTGACTGGGGCCCCCGTGCAGGCCCAGGATATTCGGGGTGGTGCTGCCCTGGTGCTGGCAGGATTAGGAGCCTTGGGAACAACGATAGTTGAAGGGGTGGAATATATCGATCGGGGTTATCATGCGCTCGAACAAAAATTAAGTTCCTTAGGCGCAAAAATCTATCGTGAAGATGAGAATAGCGGCAAATATCCAAAAATGTTGTGAGCTTGGGCATCACACCCTGCAATCAGGCCCACAGCAGTATAATAACAGCTGAAGCCCGTATTCAAACAGGCTTTTGTGGATTCACTTCTCACATCGAAATAGATGTCCTTTTACAAGGCATGTTTGACGGTACGAAGATGAAAGAGAAGATCCATAAAGCCTGCTTTTCCTGGAATCACCCGGAAAATCAAAAACTTGTCGAATTTGTTAGAAAGGCAGATGACCTCACATGCCAGAAAGTGTTGTGGTGAGTTTAGCCAGGACCCCCTTTGTTCCTTTTGGGGGGGCATTAAAAGATGTCCCGGCCACGGAACTTGGAGCTCACGTAATTCGTGCCGCCTTAGACCGCATTGCACTTGATCCTCAAGCGATTGATTATGTCTTTATGGGGCAAGTTGTGCAAGCGGGGGCTGGCCAAATTCCTTCCCGTCAAGCTTCTATTGGCGCGGGTATGCCTGATACTGTTCCTTCGGACACAATCAATAAAGTGTGTGCGTCGAGTTTACGAGCAGTCAATTTAGCGGACATGGCAATCCGGGCAGGAGAAATTCGGTCGGCTGTGGCTGGAGGCATGGAATCCATGAGCCGGGCTCCGTATTTAGTCGACGGGGCTCGTTTTGGTTTGCGTATGGGTGATACCACCTTCGTCGATGCCGTTATTAAAGACGGTTTATGGTGCAGTTTTGGACAATGTCACATGGGGGTTTATGGCAGCGAAGTGGCCAAAGAATTTGGCATATCGCGTAAAGCCCAAGATGAGTGGGCATACCGCAGTCATATGCGGGCTATTGAAGCCATTGATAGCGGACGGTTTGCTAAGGAAATCGCACCATTCACCGTTCAAGGCAAGCGCGGGGAAAAAACTGTGATTGAACAGGATTTAGGACCTAGGCGGGATACGAGCCTTGAAAAAATCAGCTCATTGCGCCCAGTATTTGTGGAAGACGGAACGGTTACCGCAGGCAATGCGCCAGGATTGACTGACGGGGCTGCTGCACTTGTGGTAATGGAAAAGAATATGGCTAAAGAACTGGGTTTACCCATTTTGGCCACGATCATTAGTTCTGGTTATGTTTCACGAGCGCCTAAATATCTTCACACAGTGCCGGCCTATGCGGCACAAATGGCGTTATCCCGGGCAGGATTGGATGCTTCAGAATTGAAGCGTATTGAAATTAATGAGGCGTTTGCCGCAGTGACGTTAACAAGTATCAAAATTGGCGAATTTGATCCGGAAATTGTGAATGTCAATGGGGGCGCTGTGGCATTGGGCCATCCGATTGGCGCGTCGGGAGCCAGAATATTAATGACGTTGATTGTCGAATTGCAACGAATCGGTGGAGGCTATGGAGTGGCGACCATTTGTAGTGGTGGCGGACAGGGCGAAGCGACACTGGTTCGCGTGGATTAGGAGATGATGGCACGTGTCATTGCGGTTGTTAGTTGTTGGAGCCGGCCAAATGGGCACTGGAATTGCTCAAAATGCGGCTCAGCACGATTTTGAGGTGTTTCTTTGGGACAGCCTTAAGCAGCAAACAGAAAAAGCGCTACAACAGATTCGCGCTCGTTTAGACCGAGCGGTGCAAAAAGGCGAGATGGATACATCCCAGGCTGATGCTATTATGGGGCGGATTGCTGTTCCTCGTGATCTGGCCTTGGTACCCCCGGTCGATTTGGTCGTCGAAGCGATTATTGAACAAGAGAAGGAAAAGGTTTCACTCTTTGAACAGCTGGGCCGTCTGTTTGATGCATCCACAATTCTGGCGTCAAACACTTCGTCAATTTCTATTTCCCGGATTGCCCGCCCTGTTCCTCATCCCGAACGGGTTATCGGGATGCATTTTATGAATCCGGTACCTGTTATGCGCCTGGTTGAAGTCGTGGCAGGGACTTTGACTAGTCAAGATACCGTGCAAAAGGTTGTCAAGTGGGCGGAGATGATGGGGAAGACCCCTGTCATTGTCCAGGATTACCCCGGATTTGTCTCGAACCGAATTTTGATGCCCATGATAAACGAAGCTATTTTTGCATTGCAGGAGGGCGTGGCTAGTAAAGAAGCCATAGACACGGTGATGAAACTGGGGATGAATCATCCCATGGGACCGTTAACTCTGGCGGATTTTATTGGACTTGATACGTGTTTAGCCATTATGGAAGTGTTATATGAAGGCTTTGCCGATTCCAAATACCGGCCAGCACCGCTTTTGCGCAAAATGGTGGATGCAGGATTACTCGGACGGAAAACCGGTGTGGGGTTTTACGAATATGAAAAGGCTTAAAGACGGGTTTTCCCGTCTTTAAGCCTGCTGTGATTAGATGGCTTTAGGCGCATCGTGACGTTCTTTGACTAAGGTGGGTAATGTGACCATTTTGTAACCCATTTGTGTTAATTGTTCTAAGATGGCATTTAAGGCTGTGACGGTTTGACTGCGATTTCCGCCTCCATCATGTAGCAAAATGATTGAGCCTGGTTTGACCTGTGTGGCCACTTTGTTGATGATTGACGCGACTCCCGGACGTGCCCAGTCTCTTGTATCAATGGACCAGAGAACAACGGTGTAGCCGTGTTCTCCAAAAGTTTTGAGTAGTGAAGTTGACACCATGCCATATGGTGGGCGGTAAAACGGGACCACAGAAACCCCCAATGATTGAACGTATTGAGCCGTTTTAGCCGCATCATTCCACAATGCTTGGGCACCTACTCGGCGTAAATTTAAGTGACTCCAGCCGTGATCGGCAATGGCCGAACCTTGGTGGGCAATGTCCTTAACCAATCCGGGAAACCGCTGAACCTCGCTGCCGACAACGAAAAATGTGCCATAGGCATGATATTGCGATAAAGTTTTGAGAATTAATGGGGTATATTTGGGGGAGGGACCATCATCAAAGGTAATGGCCACAACTTTTTTATCAGTCACGACGTGGGTCAATGCGCCCTGACTCGCTGGCTGACTCACAAGAAAGAACGCTAACACGACAATTATGACGGGACTTAGGACGAGCCATCCCCATCCCTGGTTCATTGTACAGGTCATCTCCTTAATGGGCACTAGGCATGCCAACTCACATGATGTGTACGCACTGGTCCAAATCAATATGCGAAAAAGAACAAACAGGGAAAGGGGCTGAATCACATGGACGAACTATTATGGCAAGAAATTATGCCGTGGATGGTGGAGATCAGACGGAAGATTCACCAATATCCCGAACTAGGACTTGACACTCCAAAAACCGCCTCACGCGTTGAAGAGGCGTTAGATGAATTGGGGATTGGTCATCGACGGCTAGTTGAGAACGGAGTGGTCGGCTATCTTGGCCCCCAAAATGGCGATGCCATTTTGTTGCGGGCTGATATGGATGGATTGCCCATTGAAGAAAAAACGGGTCTGCCTTACGCGTCAAAGATGAAAGGACGCATGCATGCTTGTGGACACGATGCGCATACCGCCATGTTGCTAGGCGCCGCCTATTATTTGAAACGCCGGGAAAGGGACTTAAAACATCCAGTAACCCTCATGTTTCAGCCAGGAGAAGAAGGACCCGGAGGAGCATTGCCGATGATTGAAGCGGGAATTTTGGACCATCCCCGGGTTACTCGCGCCGTAATGACTCACGTGGACAGTGAGTTACCATGGGGAACCATTGGTCTTTTTAGTGGGCCGGCGATGGCCTCTCCCAACGACTTTAAGATCACCGTGCGGGGGAAAGGGGGACACGGGGCGCATCCGGACAAGACGGTGGACGCCATCATTGCGGCCACGGCAATTGTTCAAGGCTGTCAAACTTTGGTAAGCCGAGAACACGATCCTACAGAACCTTTAGTGGTGACATTTGGGACGATTCATGGCGGATACCGAGAAAATGTCATTGCAGACGAAGTGGAATTGACAGGAACCATCCGCATCCTGTCTCCAAAAGAGATTGATAACACCTTAACGCGCTTTACCCGGTTTATTGAGCAAATTGCTGCGGCGTACCGTGCCCAAGCGACTGTCGAAATTACGCGCGGTTATCCGCCTTTAGTCGCCGATGTTTTGTTGACAGACCAAGTCGAAGCGGTACTACAGCGAGAATTAGGACCAGATGCGGTAAGACGTTTGCCCAAACCATCAATGGGAGCCGAGGATTTTGCCTATATTGCCCAAAAAGTTCCGGCTACCAATTTACATGTCGGCGTCGTCGGACCAGAGTTTGTTACGGGCATTCACTCTGCAGGTTTTAATTTGGATGAGAGAGCTTTAATCACCGGGGCTAAAGCCTATGCGGCGGTGGCACTGTATGTGTCATGAGGTCCCTAGAGGCGTCAAGGAGCACGTAATAAACCGCCATAACCAACACTAGGGGGTCACATAGCTGATGGACACTTATCCAAATCATTTAAATGAACGTGGCGAAGTGCATATGGTGAATGTGGGGGGCAAAGCCATTACCGAACGGATGGCTCGGGCCAAAGGGGCTCTTCTGGCTTCCCCTTCAATCTGCCAAGCGGTAAAGGAAGGCCGGATTCCTAAAGGCGATGTATTGGCTGTGAGCCGGGTTGCCGGGATTATGGCGGCGAAAAGGACTGGCGAATGGATCCCCTTATGCCATCCCTTGCCGCTTACGGCGGTTGACATCGTGATTACCGTTCAAACGGATCGGTTCGTGGTCGAATCGACAGTGCGCACCACGGCACCTACCGGTGTTGAAATGGAAGCATTAACCGCTGTCTCGGCTAGCCTATTGACGTTATATGACATGCTCAAGGCTATGGACCGGACAATGGTCATGACCGATATCTTGTTACTCGAAAAAGACGGAGGGCGTTCGGGACATTTTATACGGGAGGGCATTTCACATGTGGAAAATCGCCATCCTGACGAGTAGTGACCAAGGGGCTTTGGGTCAACGCGCCGATACGTCCGGAGCCTATATTAAAGATGCCGTTCGTGACTTGGGCGAAGTGGTCGCGTATCAAATTCTTCCCGATGATGAGGAGGGCTTGGTGACACAACTCAAGGCCTGGGTGGATGCGGGTATGGATTTGATTTTGACCACAGGAGGAACGGGACTTGGTCCCCGTGACAACATGCCCGAGGCCACTCGCCAGATAATCGACCGAGAAATTCCAGGAATGAGCGAAGCTATGCGTTATGAATCCCTCAAGCACACACCTATGGGCATGCTGTCGCGTGCGGTGTGCGGACAAAAAGATCGTACGTTGATTATTAACTTGCCCGGCTCGTTGAAAGCTGTGCAGGAGTTATTGCCCGTTATTTTACCCGTTCTTAACCATGCCCTTGAGGTGATTCATGGGCAAACGGGACATAAAAATTGAAGATTGAGCTAGATTTAGTGAGATAACGCGAGAAATATGGAGGAAAATCCCTTATTATCATGATCCTGTTTGTCTGGGAATTATTTGACGCTGCTAGGCCTTTTGAGTAAACTGCTTTATGGGTACGTTAGCACTCACCGACTTCGAGTGCTAACAAAAACATATTACTCTCGTTGCAAGGAGGAAAACATCTGTGGAGATTCGTCCACTGGGAGACCATATTGTGGTGCAAATCTTAAGTGACGATTCTATGCCTTCGGGGATTGTGCTGCCCGACACCGCGAAGGATAATCCGCAGCGGGGACGTGTGATTGCAGTAGGATCAGGGAGACTGCTGAGCAACGGTACCCGAGCACCTTTAGAGATTCAATCCGAAGATGTTGTGTTATTCAACGTAGAATCTGCAACGAAAGTGCGAGTCAACGGCCACGATTATTGGCTATTAAAAGAAGACGACGTGTTAGCAGCGATCAACCCGTCTTTGGCTCATGTTTAACACACTGGAGAATTGGCTAGGAGGTAAAATCAATGGCTAAGCAAATGGTCTACGAAGAAGAAGCTCGCCGCGCGTTAGAGCGTGGTGTAGACAAATTGGCCAATGCGGTGAAGGTAACCTTAGGACCTAAGGGCCGCAATGTCGTGTTAGAAAAGAAATTTGGCGCACCGTTAATTACCAACGATGGTGTCACGATTGCACGGGAAATTGAATTAGAGGATCCGTTCGAATCAATGGGTGCGCAATTAGTCAAAGAGGTTGCTACCAAGACCCAGGATGTTGCTGGTGACGGAACCACAACCGCCACGGTGTTGGCGCAAGCGATGATTAAAGAAGGGCTCAAGAACGTCACAGCGGGCGCTAACCCCATGGGCATCAAACGGGGTATTGAGCGGGCAGTGGCTGTAACCGTCGAACAGATTCGGAAAATCGCGACACCGATTGAGGGCAAAGACGCGATTAGCCAAGTGGCATCCATTTCGGCGAATGACGAAGAAATTGGTCGGTTAATTGCCGAAGCCATGGAAAAAGTCGGTTCGGACGGAGTTATCACCGTTGAAGAATCAAAGACCACGGGCACGACATTAGAAACCGTCGAAGGAATGCAGTTTGACCGCGGGTACATTTCTCCGTACATGGTTACCGACACGGAAAAGATGGAAGCGGTATTAAATGACCCCTACATTTTGATTACGGACCGGAAGATTTCTGCCATCCAAGATTTGCTGCCGGTATTGGAAAAAGTTGTTCAGCGCGGGAAACCCCTCGTCATCATTGCTGAGGATGTCGAAGGCGAAGCCTTGGCTACCTTGGTTGTGAACAAATTGCGGGGAACCTTAACAGCCGTGGCTGTGAAAGCTCCGGGATTCGGTGACCGTCGTAAAGCGATGTTAGAAGACATTGCGATTTTGACCGGTGGGCAAGTTATTTCCGAGGACATTGGTCTCAAATTAGAGAATGTCACTCCGGATATGTTAGGGCAAGCGCGCCAAGTCAAGATTGCTAAAGAGGAAACCACCATCGTCGAAGGTCGCGGTTCGCAAGAAGAAATTAAGAAGCGCGTCCAGGTTATCAAGAAGCAAATCGAAGACACCACTTCTGATTATGACCGTGAAAAATTGCAAGAACGGTTGGCCAAACTCTCCGGTGGCGTGGCTGTGATTCAAGTCGGTGCTGCTACAGAGGTTGAGCTTAAAGAAAAGAAACTGCGCATTGAAGACGCGTTGTCGGCAACCCGTGCTGCTGTGGAAGAAGGAATTGTTCCCGGTGGTGGAACAGCATTGCTCCGGGCGATTCCCGCAGTAGAAGCTATTGAAGCTGAAGGTGACGAGCGTATTGGAGTCAACATCGTTCGTCGCGCTTTAGAAGAACCCGTACGGCAAATTGCTTTCAACGCTGGACTCGAAGGTTCTGTTATTGTGGAAATGGTGAAAAAGGAATCGGGTAACGTCGGCTACGATGCAGCTCACAACAAGCTCGTTGACATGGTCAAGAGTGGTATTGTTGACCCCGCCAAAGTGACCCGGTCAACCTTGCAAAACGCGGCGTCTATTGCGGCCATGCTTCTCACCACAGAGGCATTAGTCGCTGACAAGCCTGAAAAGAAAGATGCCGCAGCGCCCGGAGGCATGGGCGGCATGGGCGGCATGGGCGATATGATGATGTAAGGCCCATCAGTTGCCAGAGGAGAGCAAAAGGATTTTGCTCTCCTCTTTCTTTTTGCGAGAGGGCAATCAATAATAGACCAGAGAGATGGGCTTAAGGTCTGTGGTAAGATACCGAAGGCGTATATGGTGTCAACGTCTATCGTGTCGAACGCTGATAGCATGAGAAGAGGGCACAACGTGTAAGGGACACCCAACAATGAGTCATCAACGGATGTTAAAAAGAACACCTGAATAATTTTCTTTATTGGATGCAAAGTGATTGAGATAAGGGGGCAACAGGGTGTCGGCACCTGAAATGGTGTTGTTTATCGGATCTTTTTTATTGGGTTCTATTCCTTTTGGATACTTGATGGCCCGTATGCGTTTTCAAACGGATATTCGCCAACATGGTAGTCAAAATATTGGAGCGACCAATGTGGCGCGGACTTTTGGCATTCGCGTGGGATTGGTGGTGTTAGTCTTAGATGCGCTCAAAGGGATATTGGCGGTGATGATGGCCTTTATGTTATTTCCTCATTTGCCAATGGTGCCTGCTGTAGCTGGTCTGATGGCCATGCTTGGCCACGTTTTTTCTCCATTCATGAAGTTTAAAGGCGGCAAAGGCATTGCCACTGGACTCGGTGTCTTGTCAGCATTATTTTGGCCTGCAGCGCTCATAGCTGTCTTATGTTTCGCCTTCGTTGTCGCCCTATTCCGGATTGTGTCTGTGGCCTCTTTTGTGGCCATGTTGGCGGCCCTAGTGAGTTTTTGGGCATTTGGTCAACAAACCGATTTTTGGTTTTTTGGAATTCCTGCGGTTATCTTGGCATTTTGGGCGCATCGCAATAATTGGCGCCGACTGCTTAAAGGTCAGGAACCTCGCTTTGGACGGTGAGGTGATGACGGACAGGTCTCTTCCTCTGGGGACTTTGAAATAGTCAAAGAATGGGTTGGCAATGGAATGAAATAGGTAAAATGGGGAAAGCTGACTGTTAGATAATACCTTTCTCAAAGGAGTCTAACAGTCTAAGGAGGCTTATCCCATTGGAAGTGACATTATCCCAGCTTATTGAATCGGCACCGGAATTAGCGGTAGCCTTACGCACCGATATTCGCAAGGGACGCTTAGCTGCCAAACGCCAAGAGGGCGTCGCGGGGCGTCCCTATGTGGTTGATACCCAAGCTTTAATGCAGTCCGATCGCGAAGCTTTTCGGCAATTAGCCCAAGATTTAGAAGCCGGCCGAGAAGTGGTGCGTTCTCGCAGTGCCAATATGGGTAGAATTCATCACACGCCAGCTATTGGCAATGAGGCCAACTGGCAACCGTTTATGAAGATAATGGAGTCGCAACAAAACATGATGAGCCAGCTCCTGGAAGTGCTGACTGATGAAATGCGGCACCGTCAGGAACGTGTGGATCGGCAAGCTCGGGAAATGCAAGAATTGTCCTATAAACTTGGACAATCGCACCAACAGATCGAGCGGTTGGAGCGTTTATTGAAAGACCATGCCGATAATCACCTGGAACAAGCATAAAACGGGTTATCTGGGCAACGATCTATGGAGAATTATAACGGGTTAGGTGGCAGGGGTTTTTATGACCCCTGCCAAATTCTTACCAACCTGTTTAGTTTCGTGTCAAAGTTCGGTAAGATGGTGGCGGAGCCTCAAAAGGTCGTTTCACCTTAACAAAAAGGAGATGCGCTATGAAAAATGCCAATCATTCGGATCAGCCTTCGTTTTCTATCCGTGTTGTAAAAGAGGCGACCGGTTTGACAGAAAGGCGCATACGCTATTATGAGACGTTGCATTTGTTAGCGCCAAGGCGTACTCAAGGAAATCAACGTCTGTATACTCAAGCAGACATTGATCGGTTGAAGTATATTAAAAGCTTGTTGGACCATGGGGTGTCACTAAAAGAAGTGCGCGCTCAGCTTCAACAGGAAGATTTAATTGCGCATGACCGTGACTTTGATGATGTGGAACGGGATGCCGAAAGTTATTTCCAAGGCAAGCTAATTGCCCGGAAAGCCGAAATTCACCGGGATTCATTGTATCCCTTAATCAATCGTCATGAGATTATGCGTCGGTTAGTCCGTGACCATACAAATGGGCACGAAGATACGAAAGGGGACCAGTAGAGGTTGCAGGGGGTTCAGGGAGAAGAGCTGGAAGTGCTCTTGTCTGCTAAAGACATTGCGAGTCGGGTGGAAAGTCTCGGAAAACGTATTACGTTAGACTACCAAAACAAACCATTGATACTGATTGGGATTCTAAAAGGGTCTTTTATCTTTTTGGCGGATCTTATCCGTGCTATTGATTTACCTGTGGCCGTTGATTTTATGGCTCTGTCGTCTTATGGCAGTTCAACGAAATCCTCGGGCGTGGTTCGCATTATTAAGGATTTAGATCATAGCTTGGAGGGCCATCATGTCCTCGTGGTCGAAGATATCGTCGACACAGGGCTCACGTTAAACTACATTTATGGGCATGTGAAATCGCGTGGCGCCTTGAGCGTAAAAATTTGTTCGTTATTGGACAAGCCTTCAAGGCGTCAAGTGGCTGTACCCTTGCATTATAAAGGGTTCGAAATTCCTGATGAATTTGTTGTAGGCTACGGATTAGATGTCGGTGAACGCTACCGCAACTTGCCTGATGTCTGCAAGTTAGTGAGGGCCAATGGATGAATGATACGGTATTAGTTTTAGATTTTGGGGCGCAGTATAATCAATTGATTGCACGGCGTGTGCGTGAAGCTCAGGTCTTTTGTGAAGTCGTGCCCGGAGATATTTCTTACGAAGAAGTACGGGCAAAAAATCCGGCTGCCATTATCTTATCCGGGGGCCCGGCGAGTGTTTTTGAACCGGGGGCTCCGAGTATGGATCCGGCGATTTTAACAATGGGTATTCCCACGTTGGGAATCTGTTATGGTATGCAGTTGATGGCGCACTTGCTAAACGGGACGGTGACCCCAGCACAACGGCGTGAATACGGGCGGACGCTCATGACTCTCACGCAATCAAGCCCGCTATTTTTAGACATTCCTGAACACAGCACCGTGTGGATGAGTCATGGTGATCATGTGCTAAAAGCACCGGAAGGCTTTACCGTACTGGCCTCGACCAACACCACGCCAATTGCGGCAATGGCCAATCCGGCCCGTAACCTCTATGCCGTGCAATATCATCCAGAGGTGCACCACACCGAAGGTGGTTTTCGGATGCTCCAAAACTTTCTATATCAGATTGCGCATCTGGAACCAAACTGGCAACCCGACCAATTTATTCCGCAAGCTATTGACCAAATTCGACAAAAAGTGGGCAATGGACGTGCCTTAATAGCCTTGTCGGGTGGAGTCGATTCAGCAGTGGCGGCGGCTTTGGCGCATGAAGCGATTGGTTCGAAATTGACCGCGATTTTAATTGATCATGGTTTAATGCGGCAAGGCGAAATCGAAGAAGTCGTCAAAGCATTTCCCTCGTTGGATTTGCGAGTCGTTCGTCGTGATGACGTCTTTTTTGCCGCGTTAAAAGGCGTAACGGATCCCGAAGCCAAACGGAAAATTATTGGTCGGGAATTTATTCGTGCGTTTGAACATGCCAAAGAGGCAATAGGTCCGGTGGATGTTTTAATCCAAGGGACTGTCTATCCCGATGTGATTGAATCGGGAGGAAAAAATGCCCGGACTATCAAATCCCATCACAATGTCGGGGGTCTCCCCGAAGATGTCGGGTTTGAAATAGTCGAACCGCTTAGGTGGCTGTTCAAGGACGAGGTGCGGAAAGTTGGAGAAGCGCTGGGCTTGCCAGATAGTATTGTCTGGCGACAACCCTTTCCGGGACCCGGCTTAGCCGTGCGTATTGTTGGGGAAGTCACCCCAGATAAGGTGGATATTTTGCGTCAAGCGGATGCCATTGTCCGCCAAGAGATTCGTAAAGCTGGTCTCGAACGCCAAATTTGGCAGGCTTTTGCCGTGCTGTTAGATATTCGATCGGTGGGGGTCATGGGCGATGAACGGACCTATGGATTCCCCATTGTGATTCGGGCGGTCGAAAGTTTGGATGGGATGACAGCGGACTGGGTACGATTGCCAGATGATCTTTTAGAAACCATGGCCAGCCGGATTATTGGAGAAGTACCAAGGGTCAACCGGGTTGTTTATGATATTACATCTAAACCTCCTGGCACTATTGAGTGGGAATAAGGATAACCGTATAGGAAAAGAGGTCAGGGATACATTATGCCCATGACCTCTTTTTTTCTTGGACGGGGGACGATAAGGGTCGACATTTCCGAACAATTTCTATAGTATTTAACTGTAATGTTCGGTTATTATCAGGAAGGGGTTTGTTCATTTGATCAACCGCTATGCACGGCCCATCATGCAAACACTTTGGTCTGACCAAAATCGCTATAACCGCTGGTTGGACATTGAACGATATGTGGTTGAAGCGTGGGAGCATTTAGGAGTGATTCCTCAAGGCGTGGCGGATCGACTCAAGAAAGCCACAGTGGATCCCGCTCGCGTTGATGAATACGAAAAAACGTTTCATCATGACGTCATTGCTTTTATCAATGCTGCTGGAGAGACAGTAGCGCCTGAAGATGCCAAATACATTCATTTTGGATTAACATCAACAGATGTTGTGGACACCGCGTTATCGTCGTTAATTCGGGATAGTTTAGAAATCATTTTGGATGATTTGAGGAAACTGCAAGATGTCGTCCGGGAGTTGGCGATTCGCTACAAAGATACCCCAGTGATGGGACGCACTCACGGCATTCATGCTGAGCCGACAAGTTTTGGATTAAAACTTGCGTTATGGTGGTTAGAATTGGGACGGGATTATGAACGGATTGACCGGGCCCGTGACACCATAAGCGTGATAAAAATTTCTGGAGCCGTCGGAAATTACGCAAATATTTCTCCCGATATCGAAGAATTTGTTGCCCAGAAAATGGGCATGAAACCGGCCCCATTGTCCACGCAGGTACTTCAACGCGATCGCCATGCCGAAGTGATTGCCTCCTTAGCTATTTTAGGGGGAACATTGGATAAAATCGCCACGGAAATTCGTCATATGCAGCGCACGGAACTGGGCGAATTAGCGGAACCTTTTGGGGAAGGACAAAGGGGGTCGTCCGCTATGCCTCATAAAAGAAATCCCGTGATGGCGGAACAAATTTCCGGTCTATCCCGCATACTTCGTGGATATATGGTTCCGGCTTTAGACGATATGGCCTTATGGCATGAGCGGGACATTTCGCATTCCTCAGTGGAACGGGTGATATTTCCTGACGCGACGACATTGGCTGATTACCTTCTCGATACGATGCTTCGCATTATGCAAGGGTTGACCGTCAATACTCAGCGCATGCGAGAAAATATTGATTTAACCGGAGGACTGGTTTTTTCCCAAAAAATTCTGCTCGCACTGGTCGAAGCGGGCATGACACGGGAAGAAGCTTACAAACGGGTTCAGTCGCATGCTATGGCTGCTATGAAAGAATCCTCGCCAAATTTCCAAGAACGTATCTTGCACGATCCTGAGATCGAGAAGTATTTAACCGCTGATAAGATTGTTGCTCTTTTTGCGATCGAACCCTATTTGAAGGAAGTTGATAGGATTTACCGCCGGATTGGACTGATTGATTAATAGAAAGGGAGTAAAAGGAAATGACATCCCAAAAACTGCTTTACGAAGGAAAGGCCAAAAAAGTTTTTGAGACCGATGTACCGGGTGTAGTGATTGTGGAGTTTAAAGATGATGCAACCGCCTTCAATGGGGAGAAAAAAGGGCAAATTGCGGATAAAGGAGTTGCCAATGCCGCGATTTCTACAAAATTATTTCAATTACTCGAAGCTCAGGGAATTGCCACGCATTTTCGAGAGCAGGTAGATGCCAGACATCTCGCCGTGGACTTGTTGCAAATGATCCCTCTGGAGGTTGTCGTTCGAAACCGTGTGGCAGGATCCTTGGAAAAGCGAACAGGGTTAAAAGAGGGAACGGTTTTGCCGAAGGCGGTCATTGAACTCTACTTCAAAAATGACCAATTAGGTGATCCCTTGCTCAATGACGATCACATTGAAGTGTTACAATTAGCCTCACCAGAATTATTACGCCAGCTGCGAAGCACGGCTACGAAAATTAATGAGATTTTACAACAGTTTTTTGGCGAGCGGCAGTTGATTCTTGTCGATTTTAAACTCGAATTCGGACTGCGAGGAGATGAATTGGTTTTAGGGGATGAAATTTCTCCCGACACCTGCCGTTTGTGGGATGAACAAACCCTCAAAAAATTGGACAAGGACCGCTTTCGCCGGGATTTGGGTGGAGTCGAAGAAGCTTATCATGAAGTATTAGAGAGGGTTTTATCATGACGTTCGACATTATCGTTAATGTGGCGTTAAAGGATGCGATTTTAGATCCGGCTGGTCAGTCGACCGCCAAAGTTTTGCGTAATATGGGATATCCGGTGCAAGATGTGCGTATTGGCAAGCAAATCAAATTACAAGTGACGGCCGAAAGCCTTAACGACGCGAAGGAGCAGGCTCGGCAGATGGCAGAGAAATTATTGGCTAACCCGGTAATGGAAACCTACGACATTGTGGTGAATGAATCATGAAAGTCGGGGTCATTACCTTTCCTGGGTCGAACTGTGATACGGATACCTTTGAAGCCTTAAAGCAGTTAGGTGTTGACGCCGTGCCGTTATGGTATACCGATACCTCATTATCCGGAATTGATCGGTTAATTCTACCTGGAGGCTTTTCTTATGGCGACTACCTGCGGAGCGGAGCATTAGCCGCGCAGGCCCCTATTATGGATGCGGTCGAACAGGCGATTGAGGAACAGGACTTACCGGTATTAGGAATTTGCAATGGATTTCAGATTTTGTGTGAACGGGGCCTTTTGCCGGGGGCATTAAGACCCAATGCGTCCGGGGAATTCCGTTGTACTTGGGAGTATGTGCGCGTAAACGCTGTCCCCGAGAGTTTCCCCGGCCTTAAGCCTGGTGAAGTATTGCGTTTGCCGATTGCTCATCATGAAGGTGCTTATGCCGTAGAACCGGGTCAATTAGCCCCGCTCTTTGAAAATCAACAGGTCTTTTTGCAATATAGTGACGAACACGGCGCCGTGCATGCTTTGACTAATCCCAACGGGGCAGTGGCTAATATTGCGGCGGTTAGTCGAGGACCTGTTGTCGGTTTGATGCCACATCCCGAGCGAGCGATGGCAGCGTATTTAGGTTCCGCCGATGGTGCGCGGTTCTTAAAGGCTTGGTTAGGGGAGGACATGGCATGACTTATCAAGATGTCGGGCTTACACAAGAGGAATACCGCGTCATTCAACAGCAACTCGGTCGCGAGCCCAATGAATTGGAACTGGGGTTATTTGGCGTTTTATGGTCTGAGCATTGTAGTTATAAAAGCTCGAAGAACCTGTTGTCTTGGCTTCCCCATGAAGGACCAGCAGTGGTCCAGGGCCCGGGAGAAAATGCCGGGATTGTGGCTTTAAACGACCAAGTTCATGTGGCATTTAAGGTCGAGAGCCATAATCACCCATCTTATGTAGAACCTGTGCAAGGCGCGGCGACAGGCGTTGGCGGCATTTTGCGGGATATTGTCGCAATGGGCGCAAGGCCAATCGCCTTGGCAGATTCCTTGCGTTTTGGAACCGATGATAAGGCGAAATGGATTCAAAATGGAGTCGTCGAAGGTGTCGGCGCTTACGGCAATGCTATTGGCATTCCGACTGTGACCGGGGAAGTTGCTTATGGAGCGGTTTACGACAAAAATCCGTTAGTGAATGTTATGGCGATCGGACTATTGTCGCCGGAACATCAAGTTAGTGCAAGCGATGCAAAGGTGGGATCCTATCTCGTTTTGTTAGGGCAGCCTACCGGACGCGACGGCATTCATGGTGCTAGCCTGTTGGCCTCGCAAGATTTTGGCGATGCTACAGAACACATGCGTCCTACCGTGCAGGTAGGGGATCCATTTATGGGCAAAATGTTGATGGAAGCTACCTTGAGTGCCATCCAAACCGATAAATTGGATGCTGTACAAGATTTAGGCGCTGCAGGTTTGACCTCATCAGTTGCCGAACTCGCCTATCGTTCCGGCGTCGGTGCCCACATTTGGCTTGAACGGGTGCCTTGTCGTGAGGAGGGAATGACTCCTTACGAAATTATGTTGTCGGAAACTCAAGAACGGATGTTGCTCGTCGTGTCTCCAGAAAATTGGCCGGTGGTAGAAGACATCATCCAGCACTGGGAAGTGCCTTATTCCATTATTGGCGAAGTGAGTGCAGATAATGAGCTCGTGATTTCCATGAACGGGGAAATTGTTGCGGCGGTTCCTCCTCAGATCTTAGCCGGCTCCTGCCCCAGAAGGCCTGCAATATCGATGTGGGCAGAAAATGCGCGAGAACAAGCGCCTCAGTTGACGGCATTTCGCCCTCTGACATTTGAACGGGAATGGGCTTTAGAGGTTTTGGGGTCACCCCATTGCCGCAGCCGTCATCGAATTTATGAACGTTATGACTCGATGATTTTGACGAATACGGTTTGGGGGCCCACGCATGATTTGGCCGTTTTACGTATAAAGGGATCGCAAGAAGGGCTCGCTGTTGCGGTTTCAGGACCTGGACGTTATGCGGCCCGTGATGCTTACAGTGGTGGGCTTGCTGCAGTCAGCCGGGTAATGGGTTTATTGGCGACTCAAGGGGCAGCGGCCCTAGGTCTTACAGATGGCATTAATGCGGGCAATCCGGACAAAGAACGCGTATTTTTAGCTTTGACCCATTTGATTGCAGGGATTGCCGATGCGAGTCAAGAATTTCGTGTGCCTGTCACCGGGGGTAATGTGTCCTTGCACAATGAAACGGAAGGCGAGCCTATTTGGCCTACGCCCGTTATTGGGGCGGTAGGTCGACATCTCCATCCATTGCGCCCTACTATTGACGCTCCTTGGCAAGCGGGTCTGGATATTATCCGGCTGAGTCCCTCTTCGGACTTTAATTTGGGTGGCAGTGTGTTTGAGATGCTGCACAGCGAATTGAGTGCTTATCCAAGACCCGATATCACCAAATTGGCTCGCATGTATGACCTATTAATTGCGTCTAACCCGGAGTCGTTAGAATATGGTGCACGCCTGGTGGGTGATGGCGGTTTATTTGTGGCTTTGACCAAATCCCTGTTGGCGTCCCCAGCCAATTTGGGCATGGAGATCACTGTTTCGAGAGACGAGACGACCCAGGAACTCTTTAGCGAAGTGATGGGACAAATGCTATTGTTTACAGAACCCAGCATCACTGAGCATTGGGTCAATCTGTTCCATCACCACAAAATTCCGGCCGATGTTATCGGTCACGTGACTGATTCGTCCACGATGGTAATCCGGGCGGGTCGCTCCTATGTGTTCGAGCGCACAGAACTCGACAGGACGTTTAGGCAGGGCTATGGAGGGTAACGATGGCAGACGAATTGCATGATGAGTGTGGGGTCTTCGGAATTTACGGGGATAATCAAGCCGCCCTGAAATCATATTGGGGAACGTTCAGCTTGCAACACCGGGGCCAGGAAAGTGCCGGGTTGGCCGTCTTACAAGGTGAAGAGATTACCGTGCATAAAGGAATGGGACTCGTTACCGAAGCCTTAAAAATCGAGGAAGAAAGTCAACGCGCCGGTCATGCCGCGATTGGGCATGTGCGTTATTCCACGACAGGCGAATCGTCGATCGTGAATGCGCAACCATTACTCATGAAAACCCGCTTTGGTCTTTTAGCCCTGGGACAAAACGGAAATTTGGTCAATGCCCCCGAATTACGTCAGCGTTTGGAAGCGGAAGGAGCCATATTTCAAGGCACAACCGATAGTGAAGTGCTTGCCCACTTGATCGCACGCAGTCATCAAAGCTCTTTTTATGAGGCCCTGCGGGATTCCCTTCAACAGTTGCAAGGAGGATTCGCGTTTACTGTCCTAACCGATGATGCCTTGTATGGGGCTCGCGATCCGCACGGGATTCGTCCTTTGGCCCTCGGCCAAACAGAGGATGGTGCGTACTTACTGGCGTCGGAATCGTGTGCCTTTGATGTGATTGGAGCCCGGTATATTCGCGAAATTGATCCCGGGGAATTAATCACGATTCGTGACAAAACCATCGAAACCGATCGCTTTGTGAATTTTAAAGGACCGAGAGCTCTTTGCAGCTTCGAAATGATTTATTTCGCCCGTCCCGATTCGCATATGGAAGGGCAGAGTACGCATGTTGTGCGGCGACGCCTCGGAGAAATCTTGGCACATGAAGCACCGGCGCAAGCAGATTTAGTGATTGGCGTTCCAGATTCCAGTATCCCCGCTGCGATGGGATATGCTCAGGCAGCCCATCTGCCTTTTGATTTTGGTTTGGTCAAAAATCGCTATGTGGCGCGTACTTTCATTGCGCCCAATCAAGCATTGCGCGAATCAGGGGTTCAACTGAAACTATCGGCCGTCCGAGAAGTGGTGGAAGGAAAGCGCCTGGTTTTGGTTGACGACAGTTTAGTCCGGGGAACCACATCCCGCCACCTGGTGCAAATCTTGCGGCATGCGGGGGCAACGGAGGTGCATATGCGCATCGCTTCGCCGCCTTATACCGATCCTTGTCATTACGGGATTGACACCTCACGAGCCACCGAATTAGCAGCCCGGAATATGAGCATTGACGAAATCCGGGACATGGTGGGAGCCGATTCTTTGGCATATTTGTCGATTGATGGGCTGCGCCGCGGATTATCGCAAGAAGGATGGTGCATGGCGTGTTTTGGGGCGGGATATCCTGTACCTCTAAGTAACGATCTGAATGTTTCTGTCAGTGCGACGAAAGGCGGACCCAAATCCCATGAATTCCGATAAAGATATGACACGCGAAAATCGGCCTTTACGATATCAAGATGCTGGTGTAGATATCGACAAGGGTAACGAAGCGGTGAACCGAATACGGCCCTGGGCATTGAAAACGGCTCGAAAGGAAGTCCTCTCTGGAGTGGGAGGATTTGCTGGCGCATTTGAACTGCAAGAGAGCGGTGTGTTATTAGCCGGGGCCGATGGGGTAGGTTCAAAATTGATTATTGCCGAGGCGCTACAACAATTTGATACCATTGGCATTGATTTGGTGGCCATGAATGTGAATGACATTTTGGCACAAGGCGGTGAGCCGCTGTTCTTTTTGGACTATATTGCCACACATCAAATTATCCCGGAACAGATAGAACTTCTCGTTAAAGGCATCGTCCAAGGGTGTCTTGAATCCGGTTGTGCTTTGCTAGGCGGAGAAACGGCGGAACTGCCGGATCTCTATCAGCCTAATCATTTTGACTTAGCAGGTTTTTGTGTGGGACGCCTGGTGCATGAGCCGAAAGGTCCGGTGCAATCCGGAGACCAAATTTTGGGTATCGCATCAAGCGGGTTTCATTCTAATGGATATGCCTTGCTCAGGCGAATCATCAGCGAACGGCATTTGCAGTGGGATCAGGTCTATCCGGCGACCGGGGAAGAGACATTGGGACAAGCTTTATTGACCCCCACGCGAATTTATGTGAAAGCCGTACAGGATTTGTGGCAAAGGGTGAGCATTAAAGCCATGGCGCATATTACCGGGGGAGGTCTGATTGAAAATGTGCCGCGCACATTACCACCTGATCTGACAGCGGTGATTGACAAATCCTCATGGACAATGAGCCCTTTGATGCGGTGGTTTCAAGAACTGGGTCCGGTCACCGATGAGGAATGGTACCGGACGTTCAATGCCGGTATTGGTTTTACAGTGGTTCTGGCACCAACGGATATCACGTTAGCCCAATCGATTTTGGCGCAGCACGGCCTGGCTTCTTTTGTTATTGGTCACATTGCAGCCAGGCAAGGCAAGCGAGGAGTGATATGGGCATGAAATGGGCGGCGTTAGTCGGCGGCTATGGCAGTAACTTAGAGGCTATGCTGGAATATGGTAATCCCATTAGTCTGGTCATATCCCATAAAGCCAATGTGCGCGCCTTGGAGGTGGCGAAGCGCTTTCATGTGCCAACAGTGACGTTATTGCCTAAAGCGTTTCCCATGCGTGAAGCCTTCGATCAAGCGCTTTTGAAAATATTACGCGATGAAGGAATTGAGGCTTTAGCATTGGCGGGATATTTGCGCTGGTTGGATCCCGCTATTGTCCGCGAATATAAAGGGCGTGCTATTAACCTTCATCCTGCGCTTTTGCCCTCATTTCCTGGCCTCAATGCGATCGAACAGGCGTTCGAACACGGCGTATTTTGGACAGGTGTTACCGTGCACTTTATTGATGACGGCCATGATACCGGTCCTATTATTGCTCAAGCCGCTGTACCCCGTTACCGAGAAGACACGCTTTTAGATCTCCGAGAACGTATTCAATATCATGAACATCACCTCTATCCCCGCATTGTGGAAGCAGTTGATCAAGGCATTGTGGTCTTGGAGGGAACACAGGTCATTTGGAAGGAGTCAAAATCATGGATCAATGGGCAGTATTAAGTGTCAGTGACAAAACGGGATTGACCGAATTGGCACAAGGATTCCTCTCACAAGGCATTAAGCTTTTGGCTAGTGGAGGAACCTACCGATTTTTACAAGAACAGGGTATCGAGGCCACACCTTTAGAGAACTTAACCGGTTTTAGTGAGATATTAGGGGGGCGAGTGAAAACACTGCATCCCCGCATTTACGCCGGAATTTTATCCCGCGAAACGGATCAAGATATTCGCGACCGGAACACCATTGGGGCTCCACAGATCATTGCGGTGGTGGTGAATCTATATCCATTCGAAAACCGTTTAACCCAAGGAGCCGATCAAGCGACGTTAATCGAAGAAATTGACATTGGCGGCGTGTCCTTAATTCGGGCAGCGGCGAAAAATTTTTCGCAGGTACTGGTTTTAGTCGATCCCAAACAATATCCCGAAGCCTTGAAAACCCCTATTACAGCATTGACTTGGGATGACCGGTTACGCTTTGCACAAGAAGCTTTTCTCCATATTGCCCATTACGACGCGGTTATTGCACAAACCGTTAGCCAATGGTGCAATCCTCCCGTAAAGCCGGTTCATGAAGAAGTTTATGTTCTGTCAGGACGCAAATGGGGGGAACTGCGCTATGGCGAGAACCCGCATCAAGATGCGGCATTTTACGCGGTGCCAGGACAAGAGGGTTTCCAGAGTGCAACGCTCTATCAAGGCAAAGCGTTGTCCTATAACAATTTGGCCGACGCTGATACCGCCTGGCGGCTGTCAGCTAGTCTTCCGGCGCCGAATGCAGTTGCTGTCAAGCACCAGACTCCTTGCGGGGTAGGACTGGGTACAACATTAGAAGAGGCTTATGTCAAAGCGTATGAAGCCGATCCTGTATCGATTTTTGGCGGGATTGTGGCTTTAAAAGGCCGAGTTGATGAATCTCTCGCAACACGGCTTAATACGCTCTTTCTCGAAGTGGTGATCGCTGAATCTTTTAGCCCTGAGGCTTTAAAGATTTTGGGGAAAAAGAAAAATCTTCGAGTGCTTGCGATGCCGTTCAATTTGCCTCCTTATTCCGAAGAAATCCGTACGATTACCGGGGGCTTTTTAGTTCAGCAACGTGATAAGGTGAGTGTTCCCTGGGATCGCCTCCAACATGTGGCGGGACCCGAAGCAGATCTTGAGAAATTTAAGCCAGATATTACGTTAGCCTGGACGACGGTGGGATTTGTCAAGTCTAATGCTATTGTTGTGGTTAAAGATGGGATGACCGTAGGCATTGGTGGTGGGCAAACAAACCGTATTGATGCTGCGCGTCAAGCTTTAGAACAGGCCAAGGAGAAGGCCCAAGGAGCAGTTCTGGCATCGGATGCCTTTTTTCCATTCGGCGATGTTATGACTGAAGCAGCCAAGTATCAAGTCGGCCTGGTTATCCAACCAGGGGGGTCTCTTAGAGACAATGAGTCTATTGACGCCGCTAATCTCCATCAAATTCCCTTGTATTTTACCGGTCAGCGTCATTTCCGTCATTAAAAAGAGCCAAAGGTGAAAAGGTTAGAGGAGGGCTTGGGTGCATGTATGAGGAGTCAAGTCAATTACCGTTATCGCAGATGACCGGCATTTTGGTTGTGGGCAGTGGTGCACGTGAACATGCCATTATTTGGGGGATGGCCAAAAGCTCTCCTGGTGTTCCTCTTTATGCGGCGCCGGGGAATGCGGGCATTGAAAACCTCGCCACCTGCCTGCCTTTATATTCAGCTGCCGAGGTTGCTGCCTGGGCGCGGGATAAAGGGCGGTTATTAGTGGTGGTCGGTCCTGAAGCGCCTTTGGCCGAAGGAATTGCCGATCTCTTGCGAGAACAGGGGCACGTCGTGGTGGGACCGTCCCGACAAGCGGCGCAATTGGAAAGCAGTAAAGTCTTTGCCAAGCGGTTTATGGATCGCTATCAGATTCCGACGGCCGCATGGCAAGTATTTCGCGACCGTAAGAGTTTGGGGGATTATGTGATGCAGCATGATACGTTTCCCCTTGTGCTCAAACAAAGCCGGTTGGCCCAGGGCAAAGGTGTGGTTGTGGCTGCTGACCGCGAAGAAGCTCTTCAGACTATTACGGAATGGTCTCATGATCCCGCAGTATTTGCCGATGGGATTATTGCTGAACAATGTTTGACAGGTAAAGAGGTCTCGGTACATATTCTGACAAATGGACAAGATTATGTGTGGTTGCCCCTCGCCCAAGATTATAAACGGCTCACGCCCGAACCTCACAGTCCCAATACCGGAGGCATGGGAGCTTATGCTCCTGTTAACTGGCTTAGTGCTAAAGAACGCCAGGTAATCGATGAACACATTTTACAACCCGTTGTGAAGGCCATAGCAGAAGAAAATTTGCTATACCGGGGTATTTTGTATGTCGGTTTGATGATGACTCCAGATGGTCCTAAAGTTTTGGAATTCAATGTGCGTTTAGGCGATCCTGAAACCGAAGTTCTCATTCCCATTGTGGATATTCCGTGGGTAGAATGGTGGTGGTTCTTGGGACAAGGCCGCCTTTTGGAAACGCAATTGCCGCAGCCGAATCGATCGGCTGTAGCAGTGGTCTTGGCGTCGGAAGGATATCCGAAACAGCCCATGACGGGTCAGTCTATTCATATTGAACCCATTGCCGACAGCCTCATTTTCCACGCGGCTACGGTGCGTGAGCAAGGGCACTTAAAGGCTCAGGGCGGGCGCGTGCTAACCGTGGTGGGTCTCGGTGATAATATTGAGCGTGCCCGGAAGCAAAGTTATGCGCAAGTGTCTACCATTACATTTCCTCATAGCCAACACCGTTTGGATATTGCGGCGAATATTGAGGCCAATTGAGTAAATTTGGTCCGCTTGGGGCACTCTGAACACATGACAATGTGTGTTCGGAGGAGGCATAACAGGTGCGTAAAATTTTGAGTTTGGCAATGATGGGCCTTTTTTTGACATTTGTCCCGGCTTGCAGTTTCACCATGGGAGCTCCTGCTCCAGAGCACGGAAGTACCGCCTCAACAAATCAAACGGAAGGAACGTCAGGATCCCATAGCCCGAGCTCCTCCTCGTCAGGTGGAGGGTCATCAGGATCGCAAGGGAGTAGCGGGTCTTCGTCTCAAGGGGGCTCGAGTTCGTCTTCAGGAGGATCCTCGGGAGGTTCCTCCTCAGGCGGGTCGAGTTCATCAGGCCAGGAACCGTCCATGGAAATTCAAAAGGCTGTTCGTGATGAGATGGAGACGCCCAAAATGCAGAAAATGATTGCCGAAACCATTTCCACTAGCCAATTACAACAAGCACTTATGACCCCCATGGGACAGTCGACGCTAGAGAAAGCGTTAATGATGGTTGTCAACAGTCCTACTTTTCAAAAAACCTTAGAGACCGATGTGAGCAAGGCCTTAAGTTCACCACAAATTATGGACATGATTGATTCATCAGTAAAAACAAGCTTGATGAAAATGGCATCATCGTCCAGTAGCAGTAAATCGTCAAGTTCGTCAGGCGGCCAATCCTCCTCATCCTCACCGAGCAGCTCATCATCGGGATCATCGTCAAGTGGTGGTTCCAGTGGTGGATCGAGTGGAGGCAGTTCGGGATCGAGCGGAGGGTCCTCGTCAAAGTCATCGTCCTAACTGGTGTGACATTGTTTAGTGATTGCGGTGAAAGAGCCCATCAAGAGTCAAACTCTCTTGACAGGCTCTTGCTGCTCCACCTGTCAGCCTAATTAACGGTCCAATAATTCGGCGACTCCAGATCTGTCACTGGATTAAAGTGACGGTTGACACCGTGAAGATAGGATGCATGTTCCGTAAAGGTGGGAATCCACGGAAGCCAGATTACAGGGAGATTTTTCGCCGCAAATTGTTGGTAAGCGTTCATCCGAGCCTGAATTTGCTCAGGGGTTCCCGGTTGATAGGTCTTTTGGATTAATTGATTCATCTCCTGAGAGTTGTAACTTCCGTAGTTCGCTGCGGCGTTGGTGCTAAAGAGTCCGCCACCCGTGGGGTAATAATCCGGTTCATAAGTCCAGCCCCCTCCCCAATTGGCAAGTTGCCAATGGGACGCATTTTGCTGAGTGGCGGTAGCAATAATGGTATTAAAGGGTTGAGAAACCAAATTGATGACAATACCTTCTTGGGCGAGATCACTTTTGATGAGTTCCATTTCATGGGTGACGGTATTACTGCCGCTGACGTAATCCGCGGTAAATTCGAGTTTTTGACCATTTTTGGTCATGACCCCATCCACCAACTTCCAACCATGTTCTTCCAAAAGTTTTTTTCCCGCCGAGGGATTAAAGGGATACGGATTTTTCAATTGCGGATCATAAAATATGGTTGCCGGTTTGGAGGGAATCGGCCCATATTCTGGTACGCCATCATGATATAAGGCTTGAATGATGCCTTGTTGATTAATGCCCATTTGAAAGGCTTGACGGACGTAGAGATGGTTGAATATTTGTCCAAAATCACCTGGTGCTTTGACACTCAAATTGGGCAGCATATAGTTAAATCCAAACGGATACTGAATGTCCATCACGTCGGTTGTGAGTTGATTGCGAGAATTCCATAGTGATGGGGGAAGATATCCGACCGTTAATGAGCCCGTCTTGAGCCCCGCAAAGACGGCTGCAGGCGATGATTCGTACATGTAAACCAGCTTGGTGATGCTGGGCTTATGTCCATCGTAACGGGGATTGGGAATAAATGTCCAATACTGATTGTTGGTTTTAGATTCCGTTGCAGAAAATTCAAAAGGACCATCCACGACTTGGTAATATGGTGAAGCCGGATCATTGGCTACGGATTGAATGAACTTTAGTTCTTGAGTCATGTTTTTGTGAACATCCCAAATTGATGCCGGTACGACGTCAATCTGCCCCAACCCATTATGCAAGAACCATTGTGGGTTTGACGGCTGGTTTAACGTCACGATAACAGTATCCGGTCCTTGGGCTTTGACACTCTTCCAACGACTGGGAATGCCACCAATTCCTGCTGCACCATATTGCCAAGGAGGCGTTTGACCGTTGGCACCAGCCGCTGCCAACATCAAGTCAATGGTGAATACCACGTCTTGAGCGGTGACAGGTTGCCCATTGGACCAATGCCATTTGGGATTGAGTGTAATGGTGTAAACGGTGCCGTTACTATTCCAGGTTACCTGTGATGCTAGGGATCTTGCATAATCAATGCTGTCCGTATGTGAAATGTCCAATAAGGGTTTATACATTAGGGCATTAATTTGGCCATTAACTGTAGAAAAAGCCTGGCTGGATTCAATGGGAAACCACCAGTTCGGACTGACTTGAGCAGGTAACGCGACGGTAATAGTTTTGGAGACGGTAGACGGGGATTGGCTGCCTGCCGATGAGGCTCCACATCCCGCCAAAAGTGCTGGAATGATAATGGCAGTCGATATTAAAGCCACAGATTGTTTGCGCATTCGAAAATGGTCCTCCTACCTATTGAGCACGTCTTTTTGGATTTTTTGTTTTGAGCAATACCGGCCGGTCTCATTGAAACAGGAGATACCATAACGCAGAATGCCTGAAGCGTCGACCAGCAAATTGACGATAATTTATGCAAAAATCGTGGAATATCATAAACTGACATCAGTTTACGACAATTTTCGAATGAAAATGCCCTCTTTTCTTTAGTCCCCAATTCGGTATAGTGTAGTTAAAATCTAAATTTAATACCGAAATCGAGGTTGAGGCGCGTTATGAACGTGAAGCTAAAGACACCGGAGACCGAATTACTATGCCGTGCAGTGTTGTCTTTGGAGACTGAAGATGAGTGTTTTGCGTTTTTTGAAGATATTTTGACGGTGCAAGAAATTCAATCCATCGCTCAACGGTTGTCTGTAGCGCAAATGCTTGATCAAGGTCAAACCTATGATGACATTGCCCGGGTTACTGGTGCATCATCGGCCACAATTTCACGGGTGAAGCGGGCTTTAGCGTTTGGGGCTGATGGATATCGGCGGGTCCTCGACAAGCTGAATTCGGCAGACCAATAATTTTTTGCATGCGCTCTTTAATACGGTAATGCGTCAGGAGGGTAATGCGGTGAATTCTCTGCAGTTGCTGACCGAGTCGGGATTCTTTTGGCAAGACCGCATCAAGGGCTTTGCCCGGAGGAATGACCATGTTCTGACTTTATGGTACCGATTGCCCAATGAACTTGTGGCCGAGAAAGAATTGGTTCAAATAGCTAAATCCTTGCTCCGCATTGTGTCTTCAAAAGCAGACGGCGGCGGGTTTTTCACGGTGGAGAAAGATCACCATCCTCTTGCGGTGCATGTGCATTTTAACCAATGGCCCCATGATCTGAAGCCGATGTTTATGCGAGAAGAAAGCGTGCACTAAGTCGCGGGTCCAATGATCAAGAGCTCTACGGATTGAGAAGGGACTTCAAGCTGATCTGGTGGCCTAACAATCAAAGACGTGGATAAAGAACTGCTGAAGAGGCCCTTATACTCCCGTGATATAATAGATAATGAGGACATCACGGGAGGCTATCATGGATTTATTGAACGCATTAAATGACCGTCAGCGCGAAGCTTGTGAAATAACCGAGGGACCACTTTTGCTGTTAGCTGGGGCAGGTAGTGGGAAAACTCGAACGTTAACATACCGCATTGCCTATCTACTCGATCAACGTTTAGCCTATCCACATCAAATTTTAGCTTTTACGTTCACCAATAAAGCCGCCCGAGAAATGAAAGAACGCATTGAGCGACTCGTTGGGGATATTGCTCGCAGCATGTGGGTAGGAACCTTTCACGCTGTTGCTGTGCGAATATTGCGGCAAGATATTCAGCGTCTCGAATATGGGCCACAATTTTTGGTGTATGATGCCGATGATGCCAAAGCGGTTATAAAAGAAATTATAAAAGAATTAGGTTGGGACGATAAACAATGGCCGGCCGCGCAGTTTGTACACGCCATTAGCCGGGCCAAGAACGCCTTTATTTCACCCGAGCGATACCCCAGCCAAAGTTACCAAGACCAACATGTGCAACAAGTCTATCAACTATATCAAAAACGCTTAAAAGCGCTCAATGCTCTAGATTTTGACGATTTGATTTATCTCACGGTGCGGTTGTTTGATCAATTTCCTGAGGTGCTCGAACACTATCAGGATCGTTTTCGTTACGTCTTTGTTGATGAGTATCAAGATACCAACTTAGCGCAGTACCGTCTGATTCAGCATCTCGCCAAAAAGCACGGAAATTTATGTGCTGTCGGGGATGATGATCAAGCGATCTATGGATGGCGCGGTGCTGATATGCGCAATATTCTTGAATTTCAACGAGATTTTCCGGGCGCTCGCGTGATCCGACTCGAACAAAACTACCGGTCGACGCAAAATATTTTGGATGCCGCCAATGCTGTTGTGGCCCACAACCAGGAACGATTAGGAAAGAACTTGTGGACGACAAAGGGAGAGGGCCAAAAAATACGCGTGTACGAAGCCCCAGAAGAGGAATCGGAAGCATGGTTTGCTGCAGAAATGGTTCATGAAGCCGTAAGACGGGGGCATTCGCTGTCCGATTGTGCGATTTTATACAGGACTAATGCCCAGTCGCGAGCCTATGAAATGGCTTTGGCCCGAGCAGGGTTGGCTTACCGTCTGGTTGGCGGCAAGAAATTTTATGAACGCAAAGAAGTTAAAGACGTTCTGGCATACTTGAAAGTTTTGTTTAATTCTCAAGACGATTTTTCGCTATCCCGAATCATCAATTTTCCCAGGCGAGGCATTGGCGATGTCGCCTTGGATAAAATCCGACAATACCAAGACGCCAATCAGCTATCGTTATATGATGCGCTTGGTCAGGCTGCAAATATCCCTGGACTCTCGGCCCAAGCTCAAAAAGCTTGTCACGAACTTCATGATTTGTTCGAATCCTGGCGGTCTTATTTGGATAACTCGCTCGCGGATCTGACCCGGCGCGTGGCGGAAGAAAGTGGCATTATGCCGCTTTTCCGGCAAGACCGGAGCCGAGAAGCTCAAGATCGGGTAGAAAATATTGGAGAATTATTGTCGGAAGCCAAGCGGTTTGAAGAAGAACAAGGCATCCATGATTTGGGAGAATTTTTAGGGTGGGTCGCGTTAGTTTCCGATTGGGATCAAACTCAAGAGGATCAGGGCGGTGTATGGTTGA
Organism: Sulfobacillus thermosulfidooxidans; assembly: GCF_001280565.1. NCBI lineage: Bacteria > Bacillati > Bacillota > Clostridia > Eubacteriales > Clostridiales Family XVII. Incertae Sedis > Sulfobacillus > Sulfobacillus thermosulfidooxidans. Next base: position 126,246 of record NZ_LGRO01000001.1, read on the forward strand.
TGACCTTGCACAGTGCCAAAGGACTGGAATTTCCTGTTGTGATTATCGGCGGTCTCGAAGAAGGGATTTGCCCGCACATGCGTTCCATTGACGAGGGCACATTAGAAGAGGAGCGCCGGCTTATTTATGTGGGAATTACCCGGGCTCAAGAAGAATTATATTTATCCTATGCGAAAACTCGGACCATGTTAGGGCGAACGCAACAAAATCCGGTCTCGCGGTTTTTGGATGAAATTCCGGAAAATCTTGTGGAACGGCCGAGAAGAGCGGCGCCTGCTGATAGAGCCGTCAGTGCCCGCAACCATGTCTTAACGGATGTTTCTGTCGGCGAAAAAGTTCGACATCCGCGTTTTGGCTGGGGGACTATTGTGGCTATGCGTGGCGAAGCTGACGACCTGGAATTAACCATTGCGTTTCCTGGCGGTGGGGTCCGGTCCTTTTTGGCACGGTTTGCACAACTGACTCGTGAAGGAGCCGAATCGGTCTGATGACGTCGAATGAAGAGGCCATTGCCGCACGGATTAAAGAACTGCGGGAGAGCATTGCCTATCATAATCATCGTTATTATGATTTAGACCAGCCTGAAATTACCGATGCCGAGTATGATGCGCTCGTTCAGGAATTGATGCGGTTGGAAGAGCAATATCCGCAGTTTAAGAGCACGGAATCGGTAATTAATCAGGTTGGCGGTCAGGTCAACCCGGCTATGGGGGTCGTATCATTTTCCCCTCCGGTTTTGAGTTTAAACAACGTGCACAATGCCGATGAACTGCACGAATTCTATTACCGGGTTGGCCAGATGCTGGCAGAAGACACGCCGAAGTTCACCTGTGAATTGAAAATTGACGGACTCAGTGTGGTAATCCGTTATCAGAATGGTAAACTCGTCCAAGCGGCAACTCGTGGAGATGGATTAAGCGGCGAAGATGTTACCCAAAACGTGCGTGTGATTCGAACCATCCCGCAAATACTTCATCAACCCGTAAGCTTTGAAATTCGCGGTGAAGTCTATATGCCTCGCAGTGCTTTTATGGCGTTAAATGCCAAACGCGAAGAGGAAGGACAAAGCGTATTTGCAAATCCCCGCAACGCGGCGGCGGGATCTTTACGCCAACTTGATCCGGCAGTCACAGCTAGTCGGGAACTGTCCGCATTCTTTTATCAAATAAGGCAATGGAACCAAGCCAATGATTTCTCATCACAAATTACTACGCAACATCAAGCGCTTGAATTTCTGAGAACGGTGGGATTGCCAGTTGAACCACATTTTGCCTATTGCGAGAATTTTGATGAGATTATGGATTATGTGCGGGAATGGGATAATAACAGGCACACATTGGATTACGACACCGACGGTCTGGTCATTAAATTAGATGATTTATCCAAACAAGCGATCTTGGGAGAAACACAAAAAGCACCGAGATGGGCGGTAGCTTATAAATTTCCTCCGGAAGAGGTTTTAACTGAAGTTCTTGCGATTGAAATTTCGGTAGGTCGAACCGGAGTATTAACACCGACAGCCATTTTGAAACCCGTTCACGTTGCGGGTACTACCGTGAGCCGCGCGTCACTTCACAATGAAGACATTATTCGGGAACGTGACGTCCGTGTTGGGGATTATGTCTTTATCCGCAAAGCCGGCGAGATCATTCCAGAAGTGGTTCGGGTAGAAAAGACGTTGCGTCCTCCTCACACTGTGCCCTTTGAATTTCCGAAAAAATGTCCAGCATGTGGTTCAGATGTTGTGCGTCTACCCGGGGAGGCTGCTTATCGCTGTACCGGAGGCATGGCATGCCCGGCTCAATTGCGGGAAGCACTCATCCATTTTGCATCCCGTGACGCTATGGACATCGAAGGGATGGGAGAAAAGACCGTTGATCTCTTACTCAATGCGGGGTTAATCAAACGGGTGGATGATATCTACCGGCTCAAAGAAGAAGACCTACTGCAGCTGCCTCGATTTGGGAAATTGTCTGCGAAAAAACTGGCTCAAAGTATTGAGCAAAGTAAGTCGCGCTCGCTCAGTCGCCTTATTTTTGCATTAGGAATGCGTTATGTAGGCCAACGCGTCGCATCATTGTTAGCAAGTCATTTTGGAAGCATGGAAAGATTGGAAGCCGCACCCTATGAAGACCTTTTGGCGATTCCTGATGTGGGAGAACGCATCGCGGATAGTGTGGTGACATTTTTATCGCAACCTTTGAACAAAGAAGTGATTGCAAACCTTAAGAGTTTGGGGCTCAATATGATTGATGATACAGTCTCAAGCGATCAGAACAGTACCCAGAAGGTTTTAAGTGGGCAATCAATTGTTGTTACGGGAAGTTTTGTGCAGATGCCTAGAAAAAATCTGGAAGCGTGGATTGCACAACTGGGTGGCAAAGTCGCCTCATCGGTATCGTCACGGACGGCAATGGTTATTGCCGGCGATAAGCCAGGATCAAAATTAGAAAAAGCTAAAGAGTTGCAGGTGCCAATCCTTAGTGAGCAGGAATTTTATGAACGCATGGCGAATTTAGGCATCAGATATTCCCAATGATCCAAATGGGGGAGGCGACATTGGATAATTGTCCAAACTTCGTCGCAGGAAGCTGCGACCATTGCAGCAGTTTCTATCAGACCTTATAATGATTGAGATTAGTTAATTGTCGGATTATGTCGTCATTATTACCATTAGTTTGATAACCGCGTGAGCGAGGAAGGAGCGAACGGAGTGCCGCAGAGAGTATTGGATGTCCGGAATTTAAGCACCCATTTTTTCACCGAAGATGGAGCGGTGAAATCCGTCGATCAAGTCAGCTTTTACATTAATGCGGAAGAGACGCTCTGCGTTGTGGGGGAATCAGGGTGTGGCAAGAGTGTGACATCGCTCTCAATTATGCAATTGATTCCCAGCCCGCCTGGTAAAATTGTGGGAGGAGAAATTCTCTTCAATGGGGAAGATCTGTTAAAGAAGTCTCCTGAAGAGATGCGAAAGATCCGGGGTAATGATATTGCCATGATCTTTCAGGAGCCTATGACCTCTCTTAACCCGGTCTATACCGTGGGGGACCAAATTGCAGAAGCTGTCATTTTACATCAAAAGGTTGATAAGAAAGAGGCATGGAAACGCGCTGTTGACATGCTGCGTGAAGTTGGTATTCCTTCACCGGAAAAACGGGCGCGAGAATATCCCCATCAAATGTCTGGAGGTATGCGTCAACGGGTCATGATTGCTATGGCGATGTCGTGTAATCCGCAGTTGCTGATTGCTGATGAACCGACCACAGCGCTTGACGTGACAATCCAGGCTCAGATTCTCGATTTAATGCGGAAGCTGAAACGGGAATTTCATACCGCCATTATGTTGATTACGCATGACCTGGGTGTGGTAGCGGAAATGGCGGACCGGGTCGTGGTTATGTATGCGGGAAAAATTGTGGAAGAGAGTGCGACAGCGGAACTATTCCGGGAGCCTCTTCATCCATACACTCAGGGCTTGTTAGATTCGATTCCTCGCTTGGATCAACCGACGACGGAAAAATTACATGTTATTGAAGGCACGGTTCCGAACCCCTTGCATTTGCCTAAGGGATGCACTTTTGCTCCCCGTTGTCCCAAGGCTATGGATATTTGTCGTGAGAAAGCTCCGGTGTTAACAGAGGTATCTGAAGGTCGCAAAGTGAGTTGCTGGTTACATGTAGATCCCCAAAAACAACCGAGTGGTAAGGAGGCGGCTTCATGAGCGCCGTTTTACAAGATCAAAAGGCTAACGACATCTTGATGGAAGTACGGGATCTCACCAAGTATTTCCCTATTACGGGTGGATTGTTTTCCCGCGTTGTCGGGCAAGTTAAGGCCGTCGACGGGGTTAGCTTTGATTTGCGCCGGGGAGAAACCTTAGGATTGGTGGGTGAATCGGGCTGTGGAAAAACGACCACAGGTCGTGCCGTGTTGCGACTCATTGAACCCACCTCAGGCACCATAAAATTTGAGGGCCGAGATATCACGCGGCTCGGCAAAAAAGAAATGCGTGCCCTACGCAAAGAAATGCAAATCATTTTTCAAGATCCCTTTGGGTCCCTAAATCCTCGCATGTCTGTTGGGGAAATTATTGAAGAACCGTTAGTTATTCACCACATTGGCAACCGCAAGGAACGGGAAGAGCGTGTTCGGAAGTTGCTTGAGGTTGTGGGGTTGGCGTCCTATCACAAAAGACGGTATCCCCATGAATTTTCTGGCGGTCAGCGTCAGCGTATCGGGATCGCCAGAGCCTTGGCCTTGAATCCTAAATTAATCGTGGCTGATGAACCGGTATCGGCTTTGGATGTATCGATTCAGTCACAGATTTTGAATCTCCTTGAGGATTTGCAGAAGGAATTTGGCCTGACCTATTTATTTATTGCCCATGGGCTGAATGTTATCCGTCACATTTCAGATCGTGTGGGTGTGATGTATTTAGGCGCAATGGTCGAAATTGCAACCTCTGAAGAAATTTATCATAAACCGTTACATCCCTATACCGAAGCCTTATTCTCAGCTATACCTATTCCCAATCCGGATATCAAGCGGGAACGGATTATCTTACAAGGGGATGTGCCAAGCCCAGTCAATCCTCCTTCAGGATGCCGGTTTCACACGCGTTGCCCAATCGCTCAGGAAAAATGCAAAGTGGATCGTCCTATTCTTAAAGAGTCGGCTCCAGGTCACTGGGTGGCCTGCCATTATCGGTAAGGGGACATCACCTGAAAAAACACAGGACGGATTATATCGCTGTCCTGTGTTTTTTATCGAAATACAACCGTCAGGTCAGTAAGGCACTCGTGAACCCGTATGGTGCCCAGACGCTGTTCGTGCTCGAGGATCTGACGGGGATTCGCGGGGCGACGGAGCGAGTTCGGCGACGCGATCGGTATGGGTCCGTGTCGTGGGGGTTTTACCCGCTTCGTCAGATGATCGAATATAAGGCCGCCTTGCAGCAAGCGCGCACGGTGGCCGTGGATCCGCGCTAGACCTCGCAAACCTGTCCACAGTGCGGACACGTGGGCCGAAGCCATCGCGATAAGCGCCGACACCGCTTTACGTGTCAACAATGCCAGTACCGGCCGAACGATGACCGCATTGGCGCCATGAACCTGCACCGTCTGGGAATCGAGTACCGGGGGACAGGCACGACCGGGGCAAGCTCCCGATCGTAAGGGTGGGGTCAACCACTCTACGATGCGACCCCAATGCAAGGAAGGAGAGGGCTTCGGCTGTCGCTTGCACTTCCGGGGAGTCGCAAGCTCCGGCCTTTAGGCCGGGGTAGTTGACTTGGCCCTTCGTCTCTTCAGTGCGTAAGGCTTTTTATCGCGGTCAATGTCACGACGTGGGGAGGAGCGGGACGATAAAATGTCCACCAAGGCACCTTGGCAACCCACTTGCCAGAGGCCCTCACATATTGCCCAATATGCAGATGAGGCGGCAAGGTGACCATCAAATTTGAGGGAGTATTAATAACGGGATTATCAAAAATAGTCGAACCGACCTTAATTTCCATGAATCCACCATCAAATCCTTGTCCTATATAACTAATCGTGCCAGTTTTCGTAATGTGATATTCACGGGTTTTTTGCGGATACACGAGCAAAAGTGCCAATACCATCAATATGCCCACGATCCAAAATTTTCGCTTGGAGACTGAGATCATTGTTTCCCACCTTTAGTCATCGTGTTCAAATGCTGTAGAATCCAAAGCGTCAATACCGTTATTTTCCGTTTTCCCGCTAATGACGTAGCCTATTCCGTATTGTTGCGATTTCTTTGGGAACCGGCAAGAGGGAGATGACCACGACATTTTTAAAAGCGCATTGAGCCATGTTATAATTGGTAGGTTATGGAGGGGTGAAATGTGTCTTTATCTGAAGAACAAGTGAAGCATGTGGCGCGTCTTGCTCGAATTCAGCTAAAACCGGAAGAGGTTGCGCAAATGACGGTTCATTTAGGCGCAGTTCTCGAATATATGTCTCAACTCAATGAATTAAATACCGATCAAGTTGAACCCACAATGCACGTTATACCGATGACTATGCCTTTGCGGGAGGATATTGTCCGTCCTTCTTTGCCCGTGGAAGAGGCTTTGAAAAACGCCCCCGATCCCCGCGACAACATGTTCGGTGTGCCGAGGATCATGGATGGAGGCGAGGAATAATGGTGATTCATGAATTAGGGGTCAATGAGCTCGCCTACCGCATTCGCGATAAAGAATTATCGGCAAGCGATGTGGTCGCGGCGATTAGTGACCGTATAGAGGACGTCGAGCCGCAAGTTCAAGCATTTTTACACATCGACTTGGAATACGCCAAGGCCCAGGCAAAGAGAATTGATCAGTTGCCTGCACACGAATTAGAACGGTTGCCCTTAGCCGGTGTTCCTATAGCCATCAAAGACAATATGACAACGACGATCATGCCGACAACCGCCGGATCCAAGATTCTAGAAGGGTTCATGGCGCCTTATAATGCGACTGTCGTTAACCGGCTGGAAGCTGCCGGGGCTATCATCATCGGAAAAACCAATTTGGATGAGTTCGCCATGGGTTCGTCGACAGAGCATTCGGCCTACCATGTGACACGTAATCCGTGGGACCTGGAGAGGGTGCCGGGCGGCTCTAGTGGGGGATCGGCCGCAGCAGTTGCCGCACAAATGGTTCCAGCCGCTTTGGGTTCGGATACCGGAGGTTCTATTCGCCAGCCAGCTAGTTATTGCGGGGTCACAGGCTTTAAGCCCACATACGGGCGTGTGTCCCGCTACGGTTTAATTGCTTTTGCTTCTAGTTTGGATCAAATTGGTCCATTGACGCGGAGTGTGGATGATGCCTGGTTATTATATCAAGTCATCGCTGGGCATGATCCTTTGGATGCCACATCTTTGACACAACCCATAGAGCCACGAAGTGCCGAACCGGTTCAGTGGAATCAATTACGGATAGGGATTCCTAAAGAATATGACGGAGAGGGCCTGGATCCCCGTGTTCAGGAGCGCTACCATCAAGTTTTGTCAACATTGGAGGCGCAAGGAGCGAAACTGGTCGAAATTTCCTTGCCTCACACGCATTATGCCATTGCCACCTACTATTTAGTGGCCCCTGCAGAAGCATCGAGTAATTTATCGCGCTTTGACGGGGTTCGTTATGGATTCCGGGCCCAGGGAAACGACTTACTAGAAATGTATGAGCGGACTCGAGCTGAAGGATTTGGTCCCGAAGTCATTCGCCGTATTCTACTGGGTACGCATGCTCTGTCGGCTGGTTATTATGATGCTTACTACCTTAAAGCGCAAAAAGTTCGGACGCTCATCCGCCAAGATTTTGAATTGGCCTTCGGTCAAGTGGATGTGATTTTGACCCCGACAACCCCCGACATTGCATTTAAATTTGGGGAAAAGAGCGAAGATCCCCTCCAAATGTATCTCTCTGATGTATTCACGGTGACGGCCAACTTAGCGGGGATTCCCGGGATTTCCACGCCGGCCGGTTTGATTTCAGGGATTCCTGTCGGAGTCCAGTGGCTTGGACCTGCCTTACAAGAGAGTCGGTTATTGCAAATTGCCCGTGGATTTGAAGAACTTTGGCCATCAGGGCCTTGGCCGTCTTTAGGAGGCGACTTATGAACAACAATTATGAGGTTATCATCGGATTAGAGGTGCACGTTGAACTCAAGACCCAGTCAAAACTTTTCTGTAGTTGTTCTACGGAATTTGGTGCAGAACCTAACACCCATACCTGTCCTATTTGTTTAGGGATGCCTGGGGTATTGCCAGTTTTGAATCAACAAGCAGTGGTATATGCAACCAAAGCAGCATTGGCTCTTCAGTGCACGGTACATCCGTACTCGAAGTTTGATCGCAAACAGTACTTTTATCCCGATTTACCCAAAGCCTACCAAATTTCACAATATGATCAGCCTTTAGCCGAACATGGGTCTGTGCCCATTGTTGAGAATGGCGAAGTCGTCAAGACGATCGGGGTACGGCGTATTCATCTGGAAGAAGATGCCGGGAAATTAAATCACATGGGTCAACGACTTGGGGACGCAAAAGGTTCTCTAGTCGATCTCAACCGGGCCGGAGTTCCCCTCATTGAAATCGTATCGGAGCCTGATATGCGCTCAGCCGAGGAAGCGAGACTCTATCTCACGGAATTACGCAATATCTTAAGTTATCTAGATATATCTGATTTGCGCATGGAAGAGGGTTCGATGCGGTGTGATGCTAACGTATCCCTACGCCCGAAAGACTACACAGGATCGTTAGAAGATTTGCCGCGTGTTGAAATCAAAAACGTCAATTCCATTCGCAATGTGCAACGGGGCATTGAATATGAGGTGGAACGCCAGGCGGAATTGTTGGCTCGTGGCGAACGTATTGTGAAAGAAACGCGCGGATTTGACGATCAAAGTGGCAGAACCTATTCTCAGCGTAGCAAAGAAGAAGCGAACGATTATCGCTATTTTCCCGAACCGGATTTGCCTCCCTTGGTATTAGATGAGGCATTTATCCAAGAGATAGCTGATAGGTTGCCGCCATCCACGATGAGTATTCGTGAAGAATTAAAGGCGCAAGGAGTCCAGCCCAAGGATATCGAGATCATTTTAGCCGATCAAGGAGCACTGGCTTTTTGGCAGGATGCAACATCGCAATACGGTGGTGATGCGCGGCAAATCACAAACTGGATGCTGTCGGATTTGTCACGCTTGCTGAATGCCCATGGCGATAGTTTTGCGACATCCCCCGTATCTCCAACGAATCTTGTGGAGTTACTGAAATTAATCGATGAAGGTACCCTGTCAGGACGCATGGCCAAAGAAGTTCTTGACCATATGTACCAAAGCAAACAACCAGCACGCACGGTAGTTAAGGACTTGGGCTTGAGTCAAATTACGGACCACAATGCGATTACGCAGGTCGTCGAAGAAACCGTGGCTCACCATCCCCAAGTTGTTCAAGATTACCTTAGTGGAAAAGAAAAAGCCTTGGGCTTCTTAGTGGGTCAAGTCATGAAAAAGACCAATGGACAGGCTAAACCCGATATGGTCAACGCGATTTTGAAAGAAGTTATTCAGGCCTATGCGGAAAAAGCCTAAACCATTAAAGCCTGGCGCTCACATTCGCATTGTTGCTCCTGCGGGCATAGTGAATCCAAAGAACTTGCAGATCACTCAAGATTTCTTGACTCACCGTGGATATACGGTGAGTCAAGGTGCCCATGTCTTGGACCAACATGAAATATTTGCGGGCAAAGAAACCGACCGGGTCCAAGATTTGGTGGACGCCTTATCCGATCCTCACGTGGATGCTGTGATTACTGCACGGGGAGGTTATGGAAGTGTTCGCCTTTTACCGTTGTTAGATCAGATTGATCTTTCTCATCTTAATCCCAAGTGCTTGCTAGGCTATAGCGATATTACCGCTTTGCATGCCTATTTTTTTACACGTTATGGATGGGTTACATATCATGGCCCCGTCATGGAATCCGATTGGACCCATGAGAATGGGCAAATAGCACTTGATGTCCTCGCTGGGACAAAGACATGTTGGCCAACACGGGCGATGGAGGTGTTAAACCCATCTCACGCCCCGATTACGGCTCCTTGGCATGGGGGTAACTTAACGGTATTAACCTCCCTGGTTGGGACACCATATTTTCCCAGTCTGAATGACGCGGTTCTTTTTGTCGAAGACGTAAATGAAGCTCCTTACCGCGTCGACCGGATGTTTCACCAGCTCCTATTATCGGGTTGTCTGGAAGGAATTCGGGGTATTGTATGGGGAGAAGGGGTGGGATGCGGCAATGATACGGACCCTTTGACAGTGAAACAGATTGTATACCAGATGGCGTTAGAATGTGGAGTTCCGGCATGGTATAACTTTCCCGCTGGCCATGGTGTGAATAATTGGACTGTCCCTTTGGGAGAGCCGTTGACAATATCTGATAATCACGTCTTATTAGCAGGTGAATAAACGGATGGACGTAACTTTACCGAAGCAGATTGAGGTTCACATTGAGCGAATGGGACAAAATGGTCAAGGTATCGCATACCTGCCTGATGGGCGCATTTTCTTTGTAGACGGCGCATTACCGGGGGAACGGGTTCTTGCTCAGCTGACTCAAGTAAAATCACAATATGCCCGGGGAACATTAAATCAGGTGATTCAAGCGAGCTCCAGTCGGATTGAGCCTAGTTGTGCTTATTTTGAACAGTGCGGCGGCTGCGCCTTTCAACACTGGGATTATCAACAAGAATTGCAGTACAAGGAAAACTGGGTGAAACAAGCCCTGAAACGGATTGGCAAACTGGAGAGCCCACCGGTGGAACCAATAGTGGCGGCACCTTCAGCCGATCATTACCGGAATAAAGGGCAATTTCCCTGGGGATATGTTGACGGCAAACTCCAGTTAGGTCTTTATCAATCGCGCAGTCATCACCTCGTTCCTTTGGACAATTGCCTGATCCAAGACCAGGCTATTAGTGATATGTTGGAAGATTTGCCCAGAGTAGTTGCGCCGTACCGTTTATCCGCGTACGATGAGTCCACGGGCAAAGGATTGTTGCGGCATGTGCTTATCCGCACGTCAAAATGGTCCCGGGATATGCTGGTACTCTTTGTCGCGACAAACCAAGATCCCCGACTCAAAAACATTGCCGAGGAATTAATGCGGCAATACCCGCATATCGCTGGCGTCGGAATAAATATTAACCCTGAACGGACTAATCGAATTCTCGGAACCCATACCGAGTTATTGGCTGGGACGTCAACCATCATCGATAAAATCCTGGACATGTCGTTTTACGTGTCTTTTGAATCGTTTTTCCAGGTCAATCCCGAACAAGTCAGCACATTATACCAGCTAGCGTTAAAGCATGTGCCCGAGAAGGCTAAAATTGTATGGGATCTTTATGCCGGGGTAGGTACTCTTGCCACATTGATGAGTCCGAAAAGCCAAGCCGTTTATGCCATTGAAATTAATGCGCAAGCAGTCGCGGATGCTAAGAAAAATTTTGCTCTTAACCATTTGAACAATGTATCGGCTATCGCCGCCCCTGTCGAAGAGATTGCGACACACCACCAGCTTCCCGATCCAGAAGTGGTCGTGATGGATCCTCCACGAAAAGGTGTTGATGCCAGCGTATTGTATACCTTGAAGCAGTTGGCACCTGAACGGATTATTTATGTCAGTTGTAATCCTGATACATTGGCTCGGGATATTGCCTTATTACGTCCCGATTATGAACTCCAAAGCGTCACACCCGTCGATATGTTTCCGCGAACTGACCATGTAGAGTCCTGCTCGCTGCTCATTAAAACACGTTAAAGAGGGCATGACCTGCCGCTATTCAAACGGATTTTGGCAAAAAACTATTTGCCGTACTTGTGGCAGAAGTCTCCCGTTTCTAAGCGAAGACGGGAGCGGTTCACGACTTATGCAAAAATCACATAGCTAAGGTTGTACGCAATGAATATTGAACACCGTCCATCTTGAAGCAATTTCGTGCTTACTCGTTCATCGCCTCTTTGAGGCGATGACGTAAGAACAGCCAAGCGATCCAGGCCACCAGAATGCCAGCAAAGCCGACGATAGCCCCCATCGCTTCCCCCTGAGCGAATGGGGAAGCCAAAAGACCAATGAAAATGATGGCAATGACCAAATACGTGGTATATGGAAAACCCCACAATGTATAGGTGAGACGCTCGGGATGGTGTCGCTTCAGATACGGCCGGTAATAGAGCTGGGTAAGGAGAACCATAAACCAGATAAACATGGCTTGAAATCCCGTTGCGGTGACTAAATAGCCATAGGCTTTGGCTGGTAATACATAAGCAAGAACAATTGTTAAGGCAAGCAGTCCCGCACTCATCCAAATGGCATTGGCAGGCACCCCTTTTTTGTTTAACTTTCCTAAGAGTTTAGGCGCTTGGTTAGCATGGGCCAACCCATATAATACGCGTACGTTGGAATAAAGGGCGGCGTTCATCGTTGACAATACGGCGAACAGTAAGACGAGATTCATAATTGCCGCGCCATAAGGTATATGCGTTGCTCGAATGGCTAACACGAAAGGAGAGACGGATGATGACATGTGATTCCATGGTACCAAATTTAAAATCAGTATCATGGATCCCAAGTACATGACAAACACGAGCCCAATGGTCCAGCGAATGGTACGGGCAATGGTTTTTCCAGGATTTTTGGTTTCTGCAGCCGCTAACCCAATAACTCCGGTTCCAGCATAAGCAAATAATACTAGTAAAAACGCTGGGGCTGCACCAAGCCATCCATGAGGTATCCAACCTCCATAGTGCGTGAAGCTGGAAAAACCGCATGGAGCAATGTGGTGAGGGGTGAGGGGAAGAATGTGAGTTACCGCTAAAGCTCCAACGCCAACAAAAAGTAGCACAGCAATGGATTTCACGCCGGCCATGACCCCTTCGATCGTGCCAAATCCACGGACACTAATGAAGTTGATTGAGACGATAAATATTGAGTAAGATAACGACCAAATCCATAACGCTACCTGGGGAAACCATAGTCGTGAGAAAAGACTCGCGGCCGTGACTTCGCTGGACATGGTTAAAACACTGGAAAACCAAAAAATCCAACCGGCCACAAATGTCCACCCGGGACCTAAGACCACTTTGGTGTAGTTTAAGAATGACCCAGGAGTGGGGGAGGCAATAGACATTTCGCCAAGAGCGGAAATTTCGAGGTACATAGCAATCCATCCAATGGCATAAAGGACGAGAATGCTAGGACCGGCCCGTTTAATCGCGAGACCACTGGCCATAAAAAGTCCCGAACCCATAATGCCGCCGATCGTCAAAAGGGTCAGTGTAAACGTTCCGAGATCTTTTTGAAAACTCTGGTGAATTTTGGAAACATTTTGCCGAAGGTGAATCCGTCCCGACTTAATACTCACACAATTTCCCTCCTTACCAATCCTGATGGTAGGATGTTGATTTGAGGACACGCTTATACCATCTGGTTATCACCCCATAACGGTCGCGCATACGCGGACAAGAGGGCAAGAGGACAAAAGGAAAGGAACGATTGAATTGGATAAGGGACGCACGCCATCGTTTTCTCGAACAGAAATGACCGAATTGGTCCTGCCCGGAGATTCCAATCAACTGGGAAATATTTTAGGTGGGCGCCTCATGCACTGGATTGATTTGGCAGCTGCTATTACTGCAGCTCGTCATGCAGGCCATGTGGCTGTTACTGCGTCAATGGATTCGTTGGAATTTATACACCCGGTAAAAGTCGGTCAAGTGGTTCGGCTGATTGCTCAAGTCAATTGGGTAGGACGAACATCTATGGAAATTGGCGTGGATGTGTACCGGGAAGACATGCATGATGATGACATCAAAAAAACCAGCACAGCCTATCTCACTTTTGTGGCGTTAGATGATCACGGTAAACCCATTGAGGTACCGCGCTTGATTCTCGAAACGCCCGAAGAAATTGAGCGTTTTCATCAAGCCGAGCAAAGGCGACAAGAACGACTCAAACACCGTCAACGTGCTAAAGAATAAGATATGACACGAGGCTGGGTTATCACCGACCCAGCCTCATTTTTTGGTTAACTCAAACTGCTTGGATCCCTGAGAATGCTTCAAGTCTGTTTTAATGGGCATCCCCATGGATTACCCCCCGTCCGACTAGTATTGTTTCATCACAAATGGACTTGGCATTCGCTAAATACAATTTGCCCTTTACGCCCCATGAAGTTCTACAGGAAATCTGAAAGAGTTCTTCGCTATGATAATCCCAAGTCTTACAGCATCATCAGTCCACCTCATTGTTAAAGCCGGAGCAGCCGGGCCGCCTAATTCGGTACGACCAGACGGGAGGATCTCACATGCCTACAGCACATGTATTGTCGTTAATAACCAAACTGACCACGCTTTTAGTTGATATCGCTGGGGGATTATTTTCCCTGGTAATGGTATATGGAGGGATTCGTTTCATGATTGCCCAAAGTCCTCGTAGTGTTCAAGCGGCGAAAGAACTGATGACTCGTGCAGCTACAGGTCTCGTCCTGATTTTACTGGTCGATGTGATTCGTCAGGTTCTTCAATATGCTGCCAGCTAATATCCATCCTGTACCCTCATCGTCATTTAGCCCCTTACAGTCGTTGTTAGTATGGGCGGGTAATGGATTAAATCATAGTTTGATTAAATTTAGTCAAATCGTGCTCACACACAGTGTGTTTTACCCCTTTGTGTTATCCGCATCGGCTTATCAGTTATTTGATTTGAGTCGAAATTTAGCGATCATGGCAAGTACTGCGTTTATTGTTATCGCATTGATCCAGTCCCAGTGGCCAGAATTGCATGCAAAAGGCTTGGGATTGTCACCGGTGGTGATATTGCACCGGAGCCTGACACAAATTATTTGGGCTATCTTGTCGGTGCCATTCATCAATGCACTTCTCGCATTCAATAATGCGATTGTGCAAGCATTACGGGTGCCCGTGGTGCTCTCGTTTCATCTGTCATCTCACCTGGCATCTTTAACCGATCCGATAACCATTGTCGTGCTAACGATTGCTATTGTCGCGTTATTAGCCATCTTAGGAGCCTATTATGTGATTCGTAACGTGGAAATCGTGGTATTATTAGCACTTCTGCCATGGTTTGGATTATTTGGGATGACACAAGTGAGTATGTCATCGCTTCTCAAGTTAATGAAAGAGCTTTTGATAGCCATCTTTATTCAAAGCATTCAGGCTATGGTGTTTTATTTATTTGTTCATATGGTTGCTGCTAGTTCTGATACTCTCATGGGCCAAATCGAAGAAATCGGGTTGCTCTATTACATGATTAAATTGCCCCAACAATTACGCCGTTTAGTAGGCACGGCCGGACCATAGAGCCTTTCCAATAGGGTCTTGCGTGTTAAGGCAACTTGAAAGTTCGTATAAGGCGTGCTGAGTGCGGGGCACGAAAGGATTTCAAAATGTCTAAAGAACCTTACCGGATTGTTGCTATTCCTTTACAGGCTGATCCTCCAATTATGGCCGGAATGCGGCTTCAGGATTTGATTTGGCCCGCCGCATCCATTGCCCTTGACATTTTATTATCGCGGCACGGGAAATGGTCTGAGGCGGCACTGGACATGGAACGGGCATTAATTTTCATCGGAGGGATTTCACTCGCAATGGTGCGCATTCAATCTCGGACCCTGCCGGTGTGGTTGATGGTGATTGGTCTCTTTCTTTGCCGGCCCCGGCGTTATTTGCCATAACAAGAATAATTCGAGGAGGAAAAAGGGGATGGATATTTACCTGAATCGGTTATTTCCTATTCGGGCCATTGGGCCAGGCATCTGTCTGGTGCATAAAGATCGGTATGTGGCGATTTTGGAAGCGATTCCCATAAATTTTGCTTTGCGCGCCCCCCAAGAGCAAGAACGGTTAATAAAGGGATATGCTAATTTCCTTAATGGACTCAACTTTCCTGTTCAGCTCTTTGTCCGTTCCGATTTTTTACGCGTGGATGAATATCTTGCCGACCTCAAAAGTCATGAAGACGCCATTGAAGCGCATCTTCGCCCATCCCTCGGCGATTATATTCAATTTTTACGGGAGACAGTCAGTGTCAACCGATTAGTTAAACGTCGATTTTATATTGTGATGGCGTGGCAAGGGCATGAATCGCGAAAAATACCACGCATTCGTGGGGAAATACTCTGGGACGAAGCGGAACAAGAATTGATCCGGCGACGGGAAATCCTCATTCAAGGATTAAGACCGTTAGGTATCCGGCTGCAAACACTTGACCAAGTGAATACCTTGCACTTTTTGCAATCCAGTTTTGGTCAAGGCCAAACTGCCAATGAAGGGTCCTGAACTCTGAATGTTCCCAGGTCTTTTCTTTCCTGGTCGAATACTCTCTGGCTTGTAACGGGTGTTTCAAACCCAGAGCCGAAATAAGAAGAACTCTGAGAAAGGAGGGCACCTGGTGTGCCGAATCCTCGCGCAAAATGGCGTTATACCCTCGTGATGGCTCGCTGGACAGTAGTTTGGCGTCTCACTAACGGCGTGCGTCTTGGGATAATACAAAAGGTCATTGCAAAGGCATAAGGACCGGCCGCGAACCTATTGAATTCATCCGAAATCGAATTCATGGGAATCTAAACCAGGGAAAAACTATTGCAGTTAAGACGTTTATACCGCCGTCGCCGCGTGATTCAAGATATTGACATTATTTGGCCAGATTTTATTGAAGTGGGACCACGAGAGCTTCGCGTCGGCAATCGTTTTACACGTTCCTTTATGGCGGTAAGTTATCCCCGCCAAGTTTATCCCGGATGGTTTGACTCACTCTTACGGTTTCCCTATCCACTTACTATTGCTTTTTATCAAGGCCCTTTACCGCCACAGATAGTTTTGCGCTCGATGAAGCGTCATCTTTTGTGGAGCCGAGGCTTAGACAATGCAGGAAAAGCCCAAGGGCATTTGAGTGATCCCTCCAGAGAAACGGCGATTGAAGATGCCGAACGTATTCGACAAAAGCTTGCCCGGGGGGATGCACGCATTCTGGAAACCTCATTATTTATGACGTTATGGGCGGCAACACGGGATGAATTAAACGAAGCGACGGCCATGTTACAAAACCTGTGCGAGAGTATGCTTATAACGATTCGCCCGTTACATTTTCAGCATTTGCAAGGTTTTAAGTGGACATGGCCACTTGGAGAGCATCCTTCATTGGTTCGGGAAATGGAAAGTGACACCTGGGCGACATTTTTTCCCTTGGTCTCGGAAGAGATTATTCACAACCAAGGAATATTATGGGGGACAAATCCCCAAAACCATTCCCTGATTTTGGTCAACCGATTTCTTATGCCCGCGCCTCATTCGATTACGATTGCATGGTCCGGAGCGGGCAAAAGTTACGCGGCAAAATTGGAGGTTTTGCGTGCGCGCTATCAGGAATTGCCTGTCTATATCATTGATCCGGAAGGAGAATACACGGTATTCCGCGAGGTAGGGGCGGATGTATGGTCCATAGGCCAGGGGCACGATAACCGCTTTCCTTTCGATCCGTTATCGATGTCTCGAGAAACGCACGATTTCGAGCATGACAGCGATTTTCTGATCCGTTTCTTGTCCCGGTTGTTGCCCCATTTAGAGAATCGGTTGAAAATGATTTTACCGCCCATTTTGTGGTCACATTGGAAATCGGCATCTTCTCCCACGTGGTCTGTCACACCCTTGACAGTGGACATTTCCGACGTTCTCGAAGAGATTTTAAGCCGTGATAAAGAACTTGCTGAACAACTCGATATGGCGATTACCCGGTGGCGTACGTTAGTGGGGACTGAAGCACGGGAATCGATTAATCCCCACTTTCAAGTCTTCGACTTAAGTCATCTCACAACGTCTATGAAAAATGCCGCATATCTGGCGATCAGTGAATGGCTCACACGTCAAACATTTTCAGGTTCCAGACGGCTCATTATCTTTGATGAAGCATGGCATCTGCTAACGGATCAAGAATCGGCCAAATATCTTGAATCCCTATTTCGACGAGCTCGAAAATGGGGAACAGCCTTGTCATTGATTACGCAGGATATGAATGACTTTGTTCGGTCTCAAACTGCAGAAGTATGTCTACGAAATGCCCCGATAGTGTTGCTGCTCAAACAACATCCCGAAAGCCTGCAGCAACTGGCCGCGTCTTTACGATTACATGAAGGAGAGGTTAGCCGGATTGCCCAAGCCGGGGTGGGAGAAGGGGTGTTGATGGTGGGCGAGGACCATGTGCCCATTCGAATTATGGGTGCGCCATCTGAAACCCGACTTCTTCATACAGCATATCGGAAGGAAACAGTTTAAAAATTCTGAAGACATTTTGGGATATAACGTAGCGTAAGCCAATAGGAGGTATTGCCTTGAAATCTGTCTTATCCGTTAAATCGTCGGCTTTGTGGGGAATGTTAGTGGCTGGACTTGTCTATGGGGGACTCAGTGTGCTGCCCTGGTTACGTCCTTTACCTCGGGTACCGGTGGTGGAACAATCTTATGCACAGGGCACTTTTTTACGGCCATCTGATATCCATTGGATACCGATGAACCGGCATATGGAGAACCTATCCCCCGGATATTTAAAAATTGCGCTGAGTCCCGGTGAAATTGTGTCACCGGCTATGTTCTCGCGCCAACCCCAATCATCGCGAGGAATTTTAGTCGATATTCCCTCATCCTCGACATTCGCGCAGGATGGACAAAAGGTGCGCATTTTAGTAATCAGTGCATCGGGACATTTGTGGTCTTCGGGTCCTGTAACCGTCATTGATGCTCCTCATGGCAATGGATTGATGGGGACGGGAGGAGGATCTTTACTCGTGGAAATGTCATGGTCCCAGGCACTAACATTTGAAAAGCTCAGTGTTCACGGAAGTGTTTCAGTGGTGGGGATTCAATCGTGATTATCGTGGCGGTGGAACACGCTGGTCTTGAACATTTTATACAAGAGGAAATTGTGAATCATGAGGACTTTGACCGGGTGACTATCGTCCATTCCTGGGAGGAAGTTCGGAAACTGGCCAGGCGGGCCCAAAAAGTTTTATTGGGAGAACGCGTTATTCGGCACGTGTCTGCCGAGCAACTTGTCAAACTGATTGAACAGGAACCAATGATACAGTGGGTTGTGTGGACGAGTGATGCGGAATATTGGCGCACCCTTTTGGGTGAACATGTGGAAGTGTGGGAACAAACTTTAGGTCCTGATGACTTAAAAAAATGGCTTAAAGTGATACCCACAGCCCCACGCATTCACATTCCGCGCCGGTGGTTCTTATGGTCGACTTCTGGAACTTTTCATCGCCAGCTCCTATGGCGCGATCTTCTTGAGCAGATGAAAACTCAATATCAAGAGGGGATGCTGATAGACTATGATTGGGAACAAGCTCTTGTCACCCGGCTATGGGAATCGCGAAATTTTTCCAATGACAATTTTCCTTATGCCAAGCTTACGCCTCAAGTTGCAACGTGGGGATGGATTGTACCCGCTCCGATGCCGTGGATGCCTATTTTTTATAGGCCTGAGATTACCGATGTGAAACGGACATTAGCGCAAACCAAGTCATGGATGGCATGGGACCTAGGAATGAATTTGCGCGATCCTCTTGCCAGCCTTGTCATTTCGGCGTTGCCAACAGGTTTGATCTTTACCAGTGAAGAGGGTTCTGGCGACGTATTTCGTCACGGACTATTGATGATCAAAGAACTCAATCCTCAATGTGAAATCATACTGGTCGGAGATCAAGCTTCTCGAATGGGACGCCAATATGGATTGCCGTCCTTAACCTCTTCACAATCTCCTATGGTTGCTTCTGGCTTGCTGAGACGGTGGCTGCGTCGTCAGCCGAGGATAAACCGGTAATTTCATGATATTTGGCTAAAAACGTTGCCAAAGAGGCTTGTTTGACTTCCATCTCTTGAGCCCACGCGTCCAATCGGGATTTTCCGTCTGGGGTAATTTGATATTGACGCGTGGGGGCCCCATTATCTTCTGTAACCCACGATGACGTGAGACAACCATCTTCTTCCAGCTCGCGTAATAACCGGTAGATGCGTCCGCTATCGACGGTCCATTCTTTTGGCAACATGGTACTCAGACGGGAAAGAAGATGGCCACCATGATCCGGTTGTTGATATAGCAGTAAAAGAACAAAAGCTTCAAGATGTTTTCCGGTCTGATAGCGTTTTAGATTCGGCATGGGTATCACCTCCTGAATCCGCAAAAAGGAGGCAGTAGTTGCCTCCTTTTTTGGGTGCTTGTTAAGCTTGCTGTTCTTGCAAAATGGTTTCGAGTCCTTCTAAGGAGGCTGAAAAGACGGCGGTCCCAGCAATAAATTGGGCATGGGCCATCACCGCACCGATCTCTTCGTGTGTTACTCCGGCATTTAAAGCGGCTTGCATGTTATTGCGAATGCACATCGGCACACGAGTAACTAAAGCCGCAGCCAAATTGACCATGGCGATTGTTTTGGCATCAAGAGGATTGTCTTCCCGGTATAGTTTACTAACTGTTGCCTGGGCCTCTGCAATGTTCGGGTTTACTTCAGCCAAATAACGTCGTAACTTAATGGGACGGCCCAATTTGATTTCTTCTTGACGAATTTGTTCCAAAATGCGTTGTTTCTTTTCGAGATTCACGATATGATTCCTCCATTTGTCAGACACTTTGTTTACGATAAAATTAGTGCTTGCTCCCAAAAGCCATCATCCGTTCGCGGACTTGCTCGATAGCAAGCTCTGGCAATACTTTGGCCCCACCTAACGATTCGGCCAGAATATAAAGCTCGGCAGCTTCATCCAAAGTTCCTAACAGACTGGCGGTGGACATGGGATTGTCGGCGAAGACTAATACTCCATGGTTAGCCATAAGCACCGCGGGAAGGCCCGGATGGTTCTTCGCAATATCAACAATAGCATCGACTGACGCTTTGGATCCACGAGGTGCCCACGGAACAACGGGAACGGGTTCGCTGACGCCAAAGCGCAGCAACGGCTCATACACTAATGGGATAGCTTTTTGCGCTACCGAAAATGCAGTAACGTGAGGGGCATGCGTATGAATAACTGATCCCACCGATGGGCGAACATTGTAAATCCCAACGTGCATGTCAATGATTTCTTGCATCGTCGGTTCCATGTCGCCTTCTAGAACCTTCCCATTCAACCCGACAATCGCAAAATCGTTCACAGAAAGATTAGCAATGCTTCCGCCCTTTGTCATGACAATTTGGTCGTCGCTAATTCGAGCAGATAAATTGGCATGATTACCCCGAAATAAGAGACCGTGAGATGCTAAGTAATGTGCCGCTTGAACTAATTGTTCTTTGGCTGTTTCTTTTGTTAACTGAGCCATAATAATACCCTCCTTTTCTAGTTCTAGAATCGTAATGTTTTTTTATGAAATCACGTTTTTCCCCAAAACGATAGTCATACCTTCCCTTGCAACTGAGGAACTTATGCATGAGATATTTACCAACCATCTAGATACATCATACAACAATATTAACTATAGTGCAAGATTCAGTATATGACGACGCCAAAAAAGTTTTCCCGTTATGGTATAAAAGATGTTAGGAAAGGAGCGAACTGCGCTGAACGACATCATTATTTTTATCGGCGGATTTTTGGGAGCGGTGGCGCGATTTCAGGTTGGACAATGGGTTGGACAGCGCACGAGCGGGGGCTTTCCGTATGGCACGTTAGTCATTAATACGCTGGGTTGTCTCTTCATTGGGCTCATTGTGTCCCGATTTTCCTCAGGAGCCGTCTTTAATTTCTTGGATGTGGGCTTTACTGCCGCTTTTACCACGTTTTCAACCTTTAGCTATGAAACCTGGCGGCTTATCGAAGAAAAATTACTGGGTTTGGCGTTTTTGAATGTTTTTTTCAATGTCGGTCTCGGGCTGGCGGGAGTCGAAATCGGTCTCCTGCTGGGGAGGGTTTAAGCCCATGAAAAATTGGATCTGGGTAGGCCTAGGCGGCGGTCTCGGCGCGTTAGCGCGGACGGGTCTGGAGCTAATCGGAACGTATCATCAACTGCCCGTCAATTTCTTTCTCATTAATGTCTTGGGCAGCTTCTTCATTGGGATCATCATGGCCCTCAGTGCGGAACTGGGTGTCTTAGCCAATCAATGGCGTTTGTTTTGGGGCGTGGGCGTCTTAGGGGGATTTACGACGTTTTCGACGTTTATGTTAGGAGTGCATACGTTATGGCAGGGCACGAAAGGCTTGGCGGTGCTGTATTTGACCGGGACGCTTTTCACCGGCTTGGCGGCAGCGTTTGCGGGCTTGGTGGTGATTCGCGAAGTAGCTCGCATCGCGGCATCGCGAACTCAATTAGAAGATACTGAGGATGAGGTATGAACCGTCAAGAAATTGAAACTATACTCAATAAAGTCACACCGCCTTCAATGCCCTTTCGCCAAAGAGCCCAAGAACGCATGGACAATCTGACCAAACCCTTAGGAAGTCTTGGCCTATTAGAACAGCTCGTTGTGCAATTGGCTGCTATTCAAGGCAAAATTATCCCCGAATTACGTAAACCGCACGCGCTGATTTTTGCAGCGGATCACGGCGTCTCCAACGAGCATGTGTCGCGATATGACGTGCACGTGACCGAAGAAATGGCCGTCAATATTGCCATGGAAACGGCTGTGAGCAGTGTTTTAGCGCGTTATAACCAGATTCCTTTGGAAATTGTCGATGTGGGCGTTAAGAGCCTTGTACGCCATCCCAAAGTCATCGTTCAAAAGATCCGAGCGGGTACGCATAATATTGTTAACGGACCAGCCATGACCTTGGAAGACGTCGACCAAGCTCTTCATGTCGGTTATGAAATAGCTAGTGCGCTCATCTCGCAGGGAATGGATGTATTGATTGCAGGGGAGCTTGGCATTAGTAATACCACCGCGTCTACGGCTATGACTTGTGCTTTGTTACAACGTGATCCAGACGAGATGACGGGAATGGGCAGTGGTATTGATGATCACCACCGGATACACAAAGTGCATATAATCGCCCAAGCGTTAGCGGTAAACCATCCTAATCCGGAGGATTATTGGGATGTTCTGACCAAGTTAGGCGGCCTCGAAATTGCTGCTCTAGTGGGAGCTTATACCAAAGCGGTGGAATCCGGAATTCCTATTATATTAGATGGTCTCATCACTACCGTGGCGGCATTGGGGCTTGTTCGTGTTAATACCGATTGCCGGCAATATTTTATTGCGGCACATGAATCCCACGAGCCCTCACATCATGCATTATTGGCGGCAATGGATCTCAAACCATTATTAAAATGGGATATGGGTCTCGGAGAAGCGTCAGCGGCGTTATTGGTATTTCCCTTGCTACAACAAGGGTGCGTGATTTTAAAAGAAACGGCAACATTTGCCGACGCACGAGTATCAAATCCTCATGCCAAGGAATCATTAATACCGAAGCCTTTGCCGCTTGAACAACCCGTACGTGGCGATTTTTCTGAGAGCGAGCGTGAGAGTTTTTACCGCGTAATTGAGGGCAGGCGTGATATTCGCGTCTATTTGCCGGATCCCATTCCTCAGGTCGTGCTGCAACGTGTTCTTATGGCAGCTCATCATGCCCCGTCCGTTGGATTTATGCAACCCTGGAATTTTATTGTTATTGACAATCCCGACATTAAAAAGAGATTGCACGAGGTTGTCGAGCAACAACGGTTGGTTGCGGCTCAAAATTACAGCGATATGCGTCAATTACATTATTTACGGCTAAAAGTGGAAGGTTTATTAGACGCGCCCGTTACAATCTGTGTGACTAACGACTCTCAGCGGGGCGGACCACATGTTCTTGGCCGGAATACGATTCCTGAAACGGATCTGATGTCGACAGCGTGTGCGATTGAAAATATGTGGTTGGCAGCTCGGGTTGAAGGACTGGGTATGGGCTGGGTCAGCATTTTCCGCAAGGAAGATGTTCGTGAGATTTTAGGGATTCCTGAGAGTATCGATCCAATTGCCTTAATGACTGTAGGCTATACGCCCTATTTTCCTGAGATACCATTATTAGAACGCGTCGGATGGGAACAACGACGACCATTTGACGACATGGTTTATTTTAATCGGTGGTCGTGTTCGGATCATTAATTCCATGATATGATAGGCACAATCAGGTAACGGTTTACATGCTCAATCTAGCCTCAGAGGTGCTTGCCGCCGGCAAGAGAATAGGGAATCAGGTGAAAGGCCTGAACGGTCCCGCCACTGTAATTCCATCAGCGCTGTTGATGGAAGAGTCAGGAGACCTGCCTTTGGGGTTGAGACATCTTCTGTTCGCGGAAACGGGAGATGGTGCTCTAGTTTACTAGAGATCCATCCTCTCGTGCTGTTGAGAGGATTTTTTATTAGGTGGGAGACTGATATGGGCTATGTGCCTATTTTGCTGGACGTGAACAATTTGCGGGTTTTATTCGTAGGCGGGGGACAGTCAGCATATCGCAAACTGCCGGAGTTCCTCGATAACGGAGCCATTATTACCATTGTCAGTCCCACTGTGCACGAGGCGATATATCCATATATCGAGGCGGGGCAGGTGAAATGGCGGAATAGAACTTATCACTCTCATGATTTGCAAGGCATACAATGTGTGATGGCTTGCACGAATGATCCGGCATTGAATCAGCAAATCGTGTTGGAAGCCCGCCGTCAAGGAATTCTTGCCGGCAATGTCTCTCCCCAGGGACCAAGAGATTTTCAAATGATGGCGGTTCTGCGCCGTGAGTCTTTCCTGCTCGCGGCATCGACGATGGGTCAGGCTCCCCTTTTAGCTCCCATTTTATTGGAACAACTCAGTGCGTCTGTTAATCCTCAGTGGTCGCGTTTAATTGCCGGGATGCACCGAATGCGCCAGGACATCCTTGACCGTTATTCTTTGGAAGAGCGATCGCGGTTGTGGGGGTATATCAGCACATTACCATTGTGGACGTGGTTAGAGCGGGGGAACCGTGAAGGATGGACGCAAGAGACGTGGGATGAAAAAATTCAAGAAGCCTTAGAATCGTGGAGAGCCGAGCAGGAGGGCAAATTGTGAGAGCAGATCCGGGAAGAGTGTACCTGGTAGGTGCAGGACCTGGTGATCCCAGGTTATTAACTATTCACGCCGTAAGCGTATTAAAGAAGGCAGACGTGGTCGTTTATGACCGTTTAATTCATCCCAATATTTTGGACTTGTGCGCAGAAGATGCTGAAAGAATCTATGTAGGTAAGGAACATCAGAAAATTTCGACCAGTCAAGACGCCATCAATCAACTCCTCGTGCAGCATGCCTTAGCGGGCCGAGATGTGGTGCGGCTCAAAGGGGGTGATCCTCTATTATTTGGACGGGGTGGCGAAGAAGCCGAAGTGTTAGCCGCTCAAAATATTCCGTTTGAGATTATTCCCGGGCTAAGTTCATCATTGGCATCATTAGCCTATGCGGGAATACCTGTGACGCATCGTCAAATAGTGCAAGGCGTGAGCATTGTCGGCGGATTTCGTGGCGAATTTGATTACCCGTGGAGGGACAAGCATGCATGGATTGTCTTAATGGGACTAGAACATGTTCAACAAATTGTTGATACCGCGCTGTCCCAGGGATTTCCGGCCACGCTTCCGGCCTGTGCGATTGAATGGGGAACATGGGGACATCAGCGTACGGTACAGGCTTTGTTACAAGATCTTCCCGACGCGATTCATCACCATGGCTTGCAATCGCCCTGTCTTTTAGTTTTTGGTGAAAATGTGAATGTAGGCACGAAATTGTCGTGGTTTGAATCTGAGCCTCATTATGGTCAACGCGTTTTAATTGTCAGCACTTACCCGTTGCCATGGTCGCAATTGATGAACCTGCGCGAGCACGGTGCGGAAGTGTTTAATTGGTCTGTCCATCTCAAACCCGTAGCAGACGATCCGCTTTTGCAGGAGCTGTCTTCTAATGCTCAAGTATATCTTGATGAAGCTTCGTTGCTAGAACCCCTTCTTGCAGGGTGGAAGAAAATTGGCAGGGATATTAGACATTTGCCCTCCTTGATGTGTCCCACTGAGATACGTCCATTACTACAGGCCAAAGGATTTACCGAAGTGAAAGCGGTCGACATTGAAGAATTATGGCATTCACCAGCGATCGGAAATCTTGTCGATTTATACGTGCCTTGGGAATTATCTCAGGAACTTTCGACCACCAAGGTGCCCCAAAAAGGATGCTGGACCCGAGCTGCTAAAAAGCGCGTGATGGATCCGCTCTGGGATTATCACCTGCAGACAGATTTCGATGTCGCGTTGATTTTGTCGCAGCAGGCCGCCAACTGGTATATGGAACGCGGTCTCTGTGCTCAGAGCATACTCATTGCGCCCCACTTGCAAGCATTCTTTGAGAGCCTGTCAGTACCCTGTGGAAAAGTTTCGGTGCTTAACACAGATTATTGGACCGACCTACTGGGTACCTATCACCTAATGGCAATAGATTGTGAGGATTGAGAATAACGCATGATCATTTATTTAACGACTGCTGAGACCGATTTGCTAAGTTTATCGAAAGCCTGTGAACGTGACTCATCACGTCCCTGGGACGTCATGGCCGTCAATTTGACCGAAGTCGTCAATGAGGATGATATTCTGCATCACATTGCTCATCACGGGGAACTGGTCATTATGCGTCTTTTGGGGGGACGGAAGGCGTGTCCTCATCTGTTTGATAACATTGTGCAACTTTGTTGGCAGAACAAGATTCCCCTGATGGCATGGCCTGGAGATCTTGAACCCAGCGAAGAATTGCAAAGCGTTACCAATGTGGATTTTGTGTTGTCCGATCAAGCTATGCGTTATGCAGCACTCGGAGGAGAGCGCAATTTTTATCATCTTCTATGTTTTGTGTCCGATCATTTTCTTGGCACGCACTATGGATATGAACCTCCTTATGAAGAGGCATGGACAGGGATTTATTGGCCTGCCATGGATGAAGCCTTGACGCGAGAACAGTGGCAGGAGGTCACTCAAGAATATGATAGCCATCCTACTGTCGCAATTTTATTTTACCGTGCTCACTGGTTAAGCCGAAATCTCTCGTTTATCGATGCGATTATCACCGAACTGATTCACCGCGATATGCGCCCCTTGCCCGTTTTTACCCAATCCCTCAAAACGGACCAACAAGTAGCAGCATGGTTAGACGGGGTTGATGCTGTGATTATTACAATGAGTTTTGCGACGGTGGGACTCCAAGAAGAGATGCAGGGGGTGTCCGGACGATTGGCACTTCAGGGTGAGCCCAACTTATTGATGCAATGGGACGTACCAGTCTTTCAAGCACTGATTTCTTTGGGATCGGAGAAAACATGGCGCGCCAGTGCTTTGGGCCTTGGACCTCTTGAAACGGCTATGAACGTTGCTATTCCCGAATTTGATGGCCGAATTATTACGATTCCGGTTTCATTCCGGGAAGAGGAGCCATCGACATCTCATGGGATTCGAAGCCGGCGTTACGTACCAATTTTGGACCGGGTTAACCGGTTGTGTGATATGGTAGCTAAAGCGGTCAGGCTGCGACGAACACCTTTACCCCAACGGCGTGTCGCATTTGTTTTAACGAACTACCCCTCGAAAAATTCACGTATCGGCAATGCTGTTGGCCTAGACACGCCAAAGTCTTTAGTGAAGTTGTTGCACTTGATGGCGGAAAGCGGATATGATGTAGGCCCGCGTGAATTACTTCCAGCGAATGGTGATGAGCTAATGAAAACACTCATTGCCCGGGGAACACACGATGAGGATTACCTCACTGAAGAACAATGGCTACAAATGGCTGAATTGCCGGTTTCCATGTATTCAAAGAAATACCAGACTCTCAATCCCGGAGTGCGGGAACAGGTGGAAAAACACTGGGGAGTTGCCCCGGGACAAGGGGAGCATGGACATATATCGATGAAGATTCCTGGGTGTGTTTTTGGCAACATTTTCGTGGGCATTCAGCCACCCCGGGGTAATGGTGAGGATGAGGTGGGAATTTACCATAGCCCGGAATTACCGCCTTCGCACCATTATATGGCCTATTATCAGTGGATCCGAGAGAAATTTCAGGCACATGCCGTGATTCATTTAGGAAAACACGGAACCTTGGAATGGTTACCAGGAAAAGGGATTGGATTGTCCCAAGACTGTTTTCCCGACATTGTCTTAGAGGATTTACCTAACTTTTACCCGTTCATCGTCGACGACCCCGGGGAAGGAACCCAGGCCAAACGGCGGAGTCATGCGGTGTTAATTGATCACATGGTGCCTCCCGTCACGGCGGCTGGTCTTTACGACGACCTGGTGAAAATGCAGCAACTGCTTGATCAATATTATCAAGCAGAAACGCTGGACCCGAGTAAATTGCCTATAATTCAAGAGGCAATTTGGGAATTGGCGGAATCCATTCACTTAAACCGTGATCTTAATCAATCTGATCGGCCTCAGGATTTTCCGCAATATCTTCTCGATATTGACGGCTATCTCTGCGAATTGGAAGCACGGCAAATTCGTGACGGGTTGCACATTTTAGGGGAAGGTCCAAAGACCCCGGAGAATTGGGGAGAACTTCTTTATGCCATGGCACGTCTGCCATTTTCCAATAAGGTTCCTTCTATGCCCGAGGCACTGTGTCAAGATTTGGGCCTTAATTGGGCGGATTTTCAGGAAAATTTAGGACGTCCTTATTGGGGCGTGGTTCCTTCCTTGATCGAGCTTCATTTGCCTAAGAGCGTCAGGCGAACTTATGGGGACGTGAAGATGGCCGTAGAACGTCTTGCAAAAACTTTATTAGCTGAGAGTGTGGAGGGTAACAGGCCAGAGCAGTTACCTCAAACCACCTCAGTAATAGAAGTCGTGCACACCCGGATCGTTCCCTTTCTGAAGGACCTTCGAACCGAAACTGCGGCGCTGTTACACGGTTTAGATGGAGGATATGTCCCTCCTGGGCCCAGCGGCGCGCCAACTAGGGGAATGATTGACGTTTTACCGACTGGGCGTAATTTTTATTCGGTAGATCCGCGAAGCATTCCCTCCATTCCGGCATGGCAAGTTGGGCAGCGCCTAGCCAAAGAATTGATAGAGAAATATCAAAAAGATCACGGGCAGATGCCGAAGTCTGTTGGCATTGTGGTTTGGGGTACCGCTGCTATGCGAACAGGGGGAGACGACATTGCCGAGATTTTAGCCTTATTGGGAGTCCGTCCTATATGGGAACAAGCGAACGGGCGTATCCAATCCCTCGCAATTATCCCCTTAGAAGAATTGGGACGCCCTCGTGTGGATGTCACGGTACGTATTAGCGGGTTCTTTCGCGATGCATTTCGCAATGTCATCGATTTGATTCATCAGGCGGTCACTATAGTGGCTCAAGCCGACGAACCCCTTGAGTTCAATCCCGTTCGGGCCCATTGGCTTAGTGATACGAAAAAGGCTATGGCCCAAGGACAATCTGCTGAGCGAGCGGCTCATCAAGCGTTGTGGCGCGTGTTTGGCAGTAAACCGGGAAGTTATGGGTCGGGGATTCTTCCTGCTTTAAACACGGGACAGTGGCAAAATCCTGATGACTTAGCCCAGTTATATTTAACCTGGTCAAGTTATGCCTATAGCGATACGGATTATGGCACATTTGCTTACCCGGAATTGTCTGCACGCCTAATGCGTGTTCAGATTGCAACCAAAAATCAGGACAACCGGGAACATGACATTTTTGATAGTGATGACTATCTCCAAGACCATGGGGGCATGGCGGCCTCTATTCGTTCTCTCACGGGGTCGATGCCTGATTTGTATTTTGGAGATTCCTCGGATCCAACCCGGTCGACGGTACGATCTTTTCAAGATGAGGCTTACCGTGTGTTTCGTAGTCGTGTTGTCAATCCTAAATGGATTCAAGCGGCAATGCGTCATGATTATAAAGGGGCGCTGGAAATGGCTAACACCATGGACTTCTTATTTGGCTATGATGCTACAGCGGATTTGTTGGAAGACTGGATGTATGACGAAGTGGCTAAGGCTTATGTTGTCAATCAAGACGTACGTCAATTTTTCCAAAAATCCAATCCTTGGGCCTTAAAAGACATTGCTGAACGGCTTATTGAAGCACATCAACGTGGTATGTGGGAACACCCTGATCCCACCATCTATGAAAACGTTGTAGACGCGTTAATGGAAACCGAAAGTACGTTAGAGGAGTGGGGAGAAGACGATGACTGATTATGTAATGCCTCTTGACGCGATTGTGGGCCAAGACGAACTAAAATTAGCTCTGGCCCTTACAGCCATATCTCCACGCATTGGCGGGGTCTTGATACAAGGCGAACGCGGCAATGCCAAATCCACCACGGTGCGATCTTTTGCCCAAATCCTCCCGCAAATTGCCTTGCGCAAAGATTGTCCCTACCATTGCGATCCGATCCACCCGTTTTCCTTTTGTCCGGTGTGCGAACATGGCACATCGGAAACGGTCATGGGACAAGCTCCTTTTATTGAATTGCCCCTGGGAGCCACGGAAGACCGGGTTTTAGGCCATTTGGATTTGGAGGAAGTGCTCAGGCGATCCCATACCCGTTTTGTTCCGGGGCTGCTTGCGCAGGCACACCGGGGGATCTTATACATTGATGAAGTCAATCTCTTAGACGATCAATTGATTGATTTGTTATTGGATGCTGCCAGTTCCGGTATGGCCCACATTGAACGAGATGGATTTTCATTGGCTTATCCGGCGCAGTTTGTGCTAGTGGGCACAATGAATCCTGAAGAGGGTGAAATTCGTCCCCAACTCTTAGACCGCTTTGGGCTCTCGGTTGAGATTACCACCCCTCAAAACATTGAGGAGCGCGTATTAATTACAGAACGGCGGCTCGCATTTGATCAACAGCCGGAGTTGTTTATCGAACAATGGGAGACATCCATACAAAATTGGCGGCAACGCCTTCTCAACGCCCGACAGCTGTTGCCGGAAATTTCAATGCCGACCGCAATTTTACGCTATATTGCAGAACGCGCAGTACAAGCTCATGTTGAAGGTTTGCGAGCCGATATTGTCATGGCCGAGGCGAGCCGAGCCTACGCCGCCTTGAATGGCAAGACATGGGTCGATACGATGGATGTCGATGTGGTAGCACCATTAGTGTTGGGTCACCGAACCCGGCCCTCGTCCCCTCCGCCGCCCCGCGGCCATCAAAATAGCGGCAGCCAAGACCGATCCCGGCAAGAGGGACTCCATTCGCCTGCGTCGTCGATGCCATCAGAGCCCCACTCTTCCGGTGGCAGTGCTCATCATCAAGACATCGACAATCCTGGTGATGGCGGAGAAGCCGAGCGGATTATCCCTATGAATTTGTTCCATCATTTTATGGTATCTAAGGATTTCGGACCATGGCGGTATAGTCTCGGGATGAAGAAGGAGACGGGAACGCGTCTTCTAATCTCACGCCGGCTAGGCCAACCATCCCTATCTTATTTACGGGGGAAGAACCGGAAACAGTTTGCTCATGAACCCCATGCCGTATTTATTGACTGGCCCGGAACAATAACGGCAAAAATTAAACGGCAACATGGGACCGCCCACACTCAAGCATGGTGTCGTAAGGATTTGATTTTTCGCAAATCGAAACATCCCCGTCCGGTTGCAGTGGTCTTTGTCGTGGATACCAGTGCGTCGATGGGAAGTATTAAGCGCTTGGGACGGGTGAAAGGTACCATCATGAAGATTGCACAAAAAGCGTATCGTAAGCGCGCATATTTTGCGTTGTTAACCTTTGGTCATCATCAAGCGCGGGTTGTTTTGGCTCCTACCAATAAACTGGGACGGCTGCGGTCCATTCTTGAGAGGATGCCAGCTCGGGGCAATACCCCGTTGTGGGAGGGATTGCAGGAGACGGCTCTTCAATTAAAGAAGTGGAATGCAAAGACTCCATGGGTCTTTCAACTTTATCTGATGACAGATGGTAAAGTTCCGGGGATTACAAGCCATTGGGATGAGCATGTCCTACGGGCTAGGGAGTGCAAAGAAGCGTTAGACCAAAGTCCGGTGCATATCCAGGTTATTGATGCAGATACGAGTCGGATTGCGATGCATTGGGCAAAGAAAATTGCCCAGATTCTTCATGCTGACTATGGCACATTAGAAGAGGGGGCCTAGATGTGACGCCCATGACACCTCAACAAATCTATGAGCAGTCTTTCCGGCAAATTCGTCAGGGATTAACTACCTTAAACTGCTCGGATGAAGAACGTCATATCATTGAGCGGGTTATTCATGCGACAGCAGATTGGGAATATCGGGATACGATGCAATTTCACCCCCAGGCTTTAAATGCAGGGATCGAGGCGATAACGCGCAATATACCGATTATTACTGATGTCCATATGGTACAGGTAGGCTTTAATCGGACGATGATGACGAGTTTGGGGCTGAAGAGCTTTTGTTATGTGGATCATACCCATGCAGATACTATGGCACAAAAATTTGGGATTACACGCTCAGCATGGGGTATTCGACACGCATTTGATGTGCACGGTAATGCGGCCATCGTGGTCATTGCCAACGCTCCCACCGCATTATTAGAAACTTTGCGGCTGATTGACGAAAAGGGGTGGACCCCTCATCTGGTTATCGGCGTTCCGGTGGGATTTGTCATGGCCAAGGAATCTAAAGAGCTATTGGCACAGCAGCAGAAAATTCCCTTTGTGACCAATTTGTCGCTGAAAGGAGGAAGTCCCGTGGGGGCTGCAATTGTCAACGCCTTCATGACACTGGTGGACAAGAAGGGCCTATGATAGCCAATCCGATTTATATTTTGGGCCTGCCACCCCAAGGTTTAGATCAATTGGATGAAAATGGACAGCGTCTTATACAAACAGCTGATATTGTTTATGGCAGTCGTTTTATATTGCGACACGTTCCGGGTGACGCTGAAAAGTATGCCATCACAGCGCCTCTTGAACAAATGGCCACGCATTTGAAGACACATTATGATCAAAAACGTGTCGTGCTGGCGACGGGAGACCCAAATTTTTTTGGCATTGCAGAGTTTTTATACCGGTCTTTGGGTGCTGAACAGCTGGTCGTGATTCCCCATGTCTCCTCCATCCAACGCGCTTTTGCCAAAATAAAAATGTCATGGCACGATGCATTTTTTGGAAGCGTTCATGGACGCCCATTAGAACCGGTGATTGGTTGGATCGTCCGCTATCCCAAAGTGGTAGTGCTGACTGATCCCGACCATCACGCCGGGAAAATCGCTCAAACTCTCGTCGCGGCCGATTTGCCTTGGGTGTCTATGTATGTTTGTGAAAACCTCGATAGGGATAATGAACACATTAGCGTGGGGACTGCTGAGGACTTTCAAAATCAACGTCTAGGAGAATATGCGGTCGTGATTTTGATTAATAACCGTGCCGGATTTCAGCCTTTTGGCATGGAGGATGATACATTTCAACATCGGCCCGAGCAACCCGGTATGATTACCAAAAAGCCAGTTAGGGCAATCAGTATTGCCCAACTTGGATTACATCAGCACAGTATTCTGTGGGATATCGGTGCGGGAACCGGATCGGTGGCGATCGATTCCAGCCGTATTGTTGGTGTCACCGGAAAAGTTTTTGCTATTGAAGGAAACGCTCGCGATTATCAGATTTTATGCGAAAATATCCGGAGCCATCAGGCGGCCGTTACGCCCATTTATGGGGAAGCACCTGAGATTCTTGATCCTCTCCCTGATCCCGATGCGGTATTTGTGGGTGGATCAGGAGGACGGCTCACCGACATTATTGAAACGGTCAGCCAGCGGTTAAAGCCCGGGGGCGTGATGGTCTTGAATGTCGTGCGTTTTGATCATCTATCTCTAATATCACAGCTGTTTCCGCAGGGATATTCATGGAACGTGCGCATGGTGCAAACGGCCTTGCTGGATGATAAGATGACAATTCCACGATTTCTTCCCGATAATCCGGTCTTTGTTGTTTCGGCAAAAAAACCTGTTCAGCCACTTCCTGCTAATAGTATGGCGAACGAAAGAAGCATGCAAGCTGAGTAGCTTAGAATTTTACGCGTGATGGGGATATCCAGTGAGAGAATACGGAATCCGGCCAGCGCGGACAAAATGGACCGCTCGACCGGACAATCCTGTTATGGCAATAGAACACGCGGAAAAGTAAGATGATGAAATTATGCCTTCAGAACTATAGAAAGGTTGAAAAGTGTAATGAAATTATGTGGCACCCTATACGGATTAGGAGCCGGTGCTGGCAATCGCGAATGGTTGACGTTGGAAGCAGATAGGATTTTGCGAGAGGCTCCCATTATTGCCCTGCCTTACGGTGCAGATGGTCATCCTGGCCGCGCTGAACAGATTATTGCACCTTATTTAGGTCCGGAGAAAACATTATTGCGATTACAATTTCCCATGACCCGTAATCCTGAATTATTGCATCAGGCGTGGGAAGATGCGGCTGACGAAACCCTGTCGTACTTGCGAAAACCGGTGGATGTCGTGTTTGTGACTGAAGGGGATCCGTCCCTCTATTCCACCTTTTCCTATCTCGCGGAGGCTGTTGAAACCAAATGTCCTGAGATCAAGATCCGTGTAGTGCCTGGCATTTCATCAATTCTTGCCGGTCCAGCCCGGTGGGGACATGCGCTGACAAAGTCTCATCAGTCCCTTGCTATTATTCCAGCTTCCCATAATCTCGAGAAAGTTGCCAAAGCGCTTGATCTGTGTGACACCGTCGTGATTTTGAAGGTAGCGCAGGTATTTGATGAGATTTATAATTTATTGGCGTCACGCCAGTTGTTGACCAATACCGTTTATTTATCTCATATTGGGTTGAATGATGAAGAAATGATCGCGGATATTACCATGTTAAAAGAAAGGCCCTTACCCTATATGTCACTTCTCATCGTATCGTCCAACGGTCAAAAACCTACGAAGGCAGGGAACCCATGAAAGAGATTAAAGCGGGAATGGTTTACATCATCGGGGCAGGTCCTGGAGATCCGGAGTTGTTAACCGTTCGAGGAATGCACATTCTTCAACAGGCCGATACGGTCATTTACGCAGATTCGCTTATTGACACGCAAATTCTTTCGTATTGTCGCGCATCGACTCACATTGTGACCAGTAGTGATCACCATTTGGATGAAATCATCGCGGTGATGGTGCAAGCTGTCCAGCAAAATCATGTTGTGGCCCGCTTACATTCGGGAGATCCCGCCGTTTATGGCGCGATTGCCGAACAAATGCGGGCATTAGCGAACTATCACATTCCCTTTGAAATCATTCCTGGGGTAAGTTCGGTGTTCGCCGCAGCAAGCACTTTGAAAAAAGAATTAACCATACCCGGAAAATCACAGACGCTAATATTGACACGGGTCGAGGGGCGAGCCAGTGAACTGCCTCAAGGCGCGTCCTTATCTCATTTGGCTCGTTTTCCGGCAACCTTGGCGATTTTCTTAAGTGCAGCACTAGCGGGGAAGGTAACGCGTGAGCTCCTTGATGCGGGATTTAAAGAGTCTGATCCTCTAGTTGTGGCGTATAAAGTCACATGGCCTGACGAGAAGATTATTTGGAGCACGGTGAAAACATTATCAGAAGATTTGCGTCATCACCGCATTCATCGGCATGCCTTGATTTTGGCGGGTCCAGCGATTGAAGAGTATGCTCAGGATATTCGTTCACGTTTGTATGATCCCGCCTTTTCTCATTTATTTCGACAACCCCAGGAGGATAAACGAGGAACGACGACATGAGGAAAGAAACATGGGCAGCGGTATTGATTTCGCGAGCGGGATTACGGCTTATCGAGCGTTTGCGTCCCCATAAAGTGTTCGATCTTTGGGTTCCGGATCGCCTCAGTGATGCGGTCCTTCGCTCAATTGGCCCCACCTACACCTATAACGGGCCGCTAAAAGACGTTGTAAGAGAGAAATTTCATGCCTATGACCACTGGATATTTGTGATGTCCCTGG
This sequence comes from Sulfobacillus thermosulfidooxidans, assembly GCF_001280565.1. Lineage (NCBI taxonomy): Bacteria > Bacillati > Bacillota > Clostridia > Eubacteriales > Clostridiales Family XVII. Incertae Sedis > Sulfobacillus > Sulfobacillus thermosulfidooxidans. The sequence goes on from NZ_LGRO01000001.1 coordinate 161,781, forward strand.
GAGCTGTCGTCCGGCTCATCGCTCCTATTCTTCGCGATAAGTATTCCGATCCGAGTGTGACCGTCCTAGATGATGCAGGACAATATGCGATTTGTCTTTTGTCTTGCCATGTCCGGGGCGGAAACCAAGCGACTTATGACGTGGCTAAGATATTACAGGCCATTCCAGTCATGACAACCGGATCCGAGAGTTTAGGAGTGCCGGCCTTAGATATGATTGGAAAGGAATGGGAATGGTCCCTTGACTCTTCCGCCATGATCCCCGTTATGTCGCGTATGATGTTGGATAACGAACCGATAGGTGTGATTCAAGAAAGCGGGCCCATGCACTGGAATTATCGTGATTATTTTGCCTCCCGGATCTACCATAGTTGGACAGCCGTTCCCCAAAGCGTCATGGATGAAATGAAAGGGTGGATATGGATTACCCATCGTCAAGTTTCTCCGCCTCATGCCACGTTGAACAAACCGATTCTCATTTATCATCCTAAGGTCTTGACAGTAGGTATAGGTTTTAGCCGTAATACCCCACTAGAGGATTTTGAACAGCTCCTGGTCCAAATATTTAGGGAACATCATCTCGCCGTGGACAGTGTGGCGCAGGTGGCAACCATTGATATTAAGCAAGGAGATTTGACCTTTAAGATATTTGCCACGTCGCATGGTTGGCCCATTGTATATTATTCGGCAGCGGAATTAAATGCGATTGTTTTCGATCAGGCCACGCACAATCCCCATGTTTTTCGTGCCACCGGTGCCATGGCGGTGGCTGAGCCGGCCGCCATTTTAGGGGCACAAGGAGGGAATTTAATTGTGCGAAAGGTCAAGTCAGACCGGGTGACAATGGCTGTTGGCCTGGTGCGCGCATTTGGCTAAGGCCTATTGCCCGATATTTCAAAAGGAGAAAAGAGGAATGGATAATGAGTGAAGCAACCGACGCAATATTGCTGATAGGGCATGGCAGTCGAGATGAAGAAGGCTCCCGACAATTTGATGAAATGGTAAAACAGGTGGAGGACGTGTTAAAGCCGTCTTTGACAATTCCCGTGTACCGGGCATTTTTGGAATTTGCCCGGCCCAGCATTGACGAGACCATTCACGAGCTGGTCACAAACGGCATCAGAAATCTGGCGGCCATACCGGTGATGTTACTAGATGCCGGACACAAAATGCAGGATATTCCCCATGAATTAGCGCATGCGGCGGAGACTTATCCTGATCTTCATATTCGGTATGGCGATCATTTGGGATTTCACCCCGATATTATGACGGTAATCTTAAAGCGTTTAGCGTCTTTTGCGGCGGAGCCCTATACAGGGATTCTATTTGTCGGCCGAGGAAGTTCCGATCCCGTAGCGAATGCGCATTTTTATCAAATGTCCCGCATGCTTTGGGAACGCACGGAATATGCCCTGGTAGAAAATGCATTTATTGGAATTACCTTTCCTTCTTTGCCTCAAGGACTTCAACGGATTTACCAATTAGGCGCGCGCAAGATTATTGTTGTTCCCTATTTTTTGTTTACGGGCGCCTTATTTAAAAAAATTGAACGCGTTTCATACGAGTTTGCTGCACAACATCCAGATGTGATGGTGTCCGTGACCCAATATTTTGGTCTGGAAGAAGAAATTATTCAGGTTGTTGCCCAAAGAGTGCACGAAGTGCTTCGGGGAGAACATACCGCTTACAATGTTGAATGGATGCGTGATTTGGCCGGGCACCGTTATCCTAGTTCTCATCATCATCTTCATGACCATCACCATGGACATGCTCATCATCATTAGGAGGACAAGAAAAATGACAGGAACCCTTTATATTGTTGGCATGGGGCCTGGTGATCTTCAGTTAATGACACCGATCGCGACACGAATTTTAGGGCAAGTTCATGTCGTGATTGGTTATCATGGTTACTTACAGCTATTGAAGTCGGTTTTGGATCCACAGCGTCAAATCATTGTCGCAAGAGAGCTGTCACAAGAAGTTGACCGTGCAGCCATCGCTGTGCAATATGCCGTAGATGGATATGATGTTGCGGTGGTGTCAAGTGGCGACGCGGGGATCTACGGGATGGCCGGTGTTATTTTTGAGTATTTAAGCCAACGTGATCCAATAAACCCGCCTCCCATCGAAATGATCCCAGGAATTTCTGCCGTGCAGGCGGCTGCAGCTCGTGTGGGTGCACCCCTTATGCATGATTTTGCGGTATTAAGTTTGAGTGATTTAATGACGCCGTGGAACACAATTAGACAGCGCCTTGAGCATGCAGCCCAGGGGGATTTTGTGATGGCTTTATATAATCCCAGGAGTGCTAAGCGTCAGCATCAGATTGAAGAAGCCAGAGATATCTTTCTTCGCTACCGTAGTCCTAAAACGCCCGCAGCTATTGTCCGAAACGTTTCTCGGGCTGATGAATCGGTGGTTTTGACAGATTTGGAACATCTATTGACACATCCTATTGACATGTTTAGCCTTGTCCTCATTGGGAATTCGCAAACTTTCGTGTGGCAGGAGCGTCTCATTACGCCACGGGGCTACTACTCCTCACCGGATCTTCGGGTTTTGATACTGGGCGGCACGATTGAGGGTCGACAAGTTGCCGAACGCCTTGCCGCTCGCCGGATACCCGTGACGCTGTCCTATCAGAATGCTCCGAGCTCCCATCATTGGCCCATTGGCGTCGATGTGCATTACGGCAGCTTTGATTATCACAGCTTAGTTGAATTTATCCAGCAACACCGTGTGAACTATATTGTCGATGCGGCTCATCCTGATGCACAGATCATTCATCAACTTGCTAAGACAGTTAGTGAGACACTGCATGTTGATTATGTGAGATATGTCCGAACCTCATCACTTCCTGAGCATTCGTTGATTTCATTCGTAAAAAGCCATGAGGACGCAGCCAAGATTGCAGCGACGATGTCTGGGACCGTTTTATTAATGGTTGGGAGCAAATTTCTTGATGTGTATGCGCAGTTCCTCTTGCCAAGACCCCAAGTGAATCCCGTGATCCGGATTTTGCCAAAATCATCATCTATTCACAAGGCGGAAACGCTAGGTTTCGCACCGCAGCAAATCATCGCCATGGTTGGTCCTTTTTCGCAGTCTGTGAATGGGGCATTATATGATCAATTCCATCCTCAGCTAGTCGTTACCAAGGCGGGAAGTTATGATTTATCTGACAAAGTGCAGCCAGCATTAGACCGGGGAATTCCCGTAGTGGTCGTTCGCCGGGCACTTGAATTAGGCGAGTCTGAAGAGGTGGGGGAAGACCGGGTCTATTCATTAGATGCGTTGGAGCAGCGCATTTTGAGCAAAATGCTCGTGCAGCCTCCTCATACTCCTATCCCGACCGAAACTAAGAAAAGTTGACACGAATTAAAGGGGCGTGTAAATTCTTTTTCTCCTGTATAGTAACATGAGGGTGGTGTATAGGCCGTTCAGATCTTTTTGAGTTTGTATCGGACGGAACAGGAGGTAAAGCCTAGTGGACGACTTATATCTCGGGGCGATTTATGAGGACGTTGATGTCGATGGCGTTAAAAAGCGTCTAAGGCAGGGCTTTACCACTGGCACATGTGCTGCAGCGGCAACACAAGGAGCTTTATGGTTGCTTGCAGGACACGTCCTTCCTCCGGATTTGACTATCACGTTGCCTATTGGCAAAAGAGCGCATCTCCCGGTGTATTCTGCATCGGTTCATGGAGAGCGTGCGTATTGCACGATTCAAAAAGATGGCGGAGATGATCCAGACGTTACACATGGGGCATTAATCACGGTGACAGTGCAAGGAAATTCCCTTCCTGGCATTGTTGTGGAGGGAGGTGAGGGGGTAGGACGTGTGACCAAACCGGGATTGGGTTTACGTCTTGGGTCTCCTGCGATTAACCGTATCCCACAAAAAATGATTTTGCATGAAGCCCAGCAGATGATGGAAACGGTATTCGATAAATCATGGTTTTCGTCATACGCCGGTCTTAAGATTTCGGTCGCAGTAGAAAATGGCGAAGACATTGCTAAAAATACATGCAATCCGCGCTTGGGCATTTTAGGTGGGATTTCCATTTTGGGCACAACCGGTTTGGTTCGGCCGTATTCATTGTCTTCGTGGAAAGCGTCCGTGGTGTTAGCGACCAAAGTGGCCTGCGAGAATCACGATCAAGTAGTTTTAGTTCCCGGAACCCGTTCGAAACAGTGGGCTGAGCAATATTTTACATCTTTTGCCCCTGAGTCTATCGTGGAGATAGGCCGCTTTCTGGGACATGCTTTACATGTTATTAATATCCGACCGAAGGTGGCACGCGTCATTTTTGCGGCCATGCCCGGGAAATTAACTAAAGTCGCGCTAGGCGCAATGGATCTTCATGCCTATGAATCTTCCGTGGACATAACGTGGTTACTGAACTTAGCGCAAGACAGCGGAGTGAAGCCTTCGGTTATGGAAGACATTAAGCAGTTAACCACGGCGGGAGGCATAGTCAATCGCGCACGCGATTATCCTCATTTTCTTAAGAAATTGACACTTTGCGCCCGGAATCAAATTCTCACAAAGGTGCGCGATGGTGTTGTCGTCGATGTGTATCTACTGGATGGTGACGGACATATTTTATCTTCCAGCGTCTCATAATCTCCCTTAAGTTCCCTGTCCCATGTGTCTTAGTCTGACAGGATATATGGAATAAACCTTCGTTATGCTGAATGCTGAAAACACATGACGGAGGAGTGTAAAGGCATGAACCAGTACTCATGGAAACCTACAGATGCGAGCCGGTCATCATCGACAGTCTGGGAAACGCATGCTCAGGAAGAAGCCACCTCAATGGGAGTGCGTGTAGACCGCTGGCAGCAAGCCATACAATCCCGGTATCCGGAATTGCTGAGACATTTGGTCTGGGACCGCGAACGGCTGAGGAAATTGGAAGATGCCATTAATCAGGTGATTGCCGAAGAGGGATTGGACATTGCGTCCATGACCCTGTATCGCCGTTCACTGCTAAATCGGCTTACAGGATTAGGCCCCTTGGATACATTGTTAACTGACGATCGGGTGACCGAAATTATGGTCAATGGACCGGAAGAGATTTTTTGTGAACGTGCGGGGCATATTGAACAGGTCGACCAAAAATTTCTCAGTCAAGAAGATATTACGCTTTTGGCCCAACGCTTAGCGAGTCGTGCGGGCCGGGTATTGAACACGGAATCTCCAGTGTGTGATGCGCAATTGGTGGATGGATCCCGAATTCACTGTGTGCTTCCTCCTATATCGGAACAAGTAGCCATAACTATTCGCCGAGCGCGTCATAAACCTTTAACGTTAGATGATTATTTGTTAGGGGGAACATTAACTGCAGAAATATGGGAGGAACTGGCGACCTTTATTCGGGAACGCCGCAACATTGTGGTGGCGGGAGGGGCTGGTTCTGGAAAAACATCGTTGTTACGCCTTCTCACGTCTGTCGTGGATGATAGGGAACGCTTAATTACTATTGAAGACGTGCGGGAACTGAACCTCCGCCATGCCAATACGGTAAGTTTGGAAGCGCACCGAAATTATTCCATTCATGATTTGATGATTAACGCATTGCGTATGCGTCCTGACCGCATTATTGTAGGAGAAGTACGCGGTGAGGAAGCCATGGAACTCATTGAAGCGATGTCAACAGGACATCCCGGGAGCTTGTCTACTGTGCACAGTCAGTCGGGTGGCGTGGCTACGATTTTTCGCCTAGCTCGCATGTGTTCAAGACGTCAATTAGGTATCCCGTTTGATCAGTTAGTGCAGCAGATTCGAGAAACTTTAGACGTGATCATTTATGTTCGCCGTTACCCGGATGGTGTTCGCCGTGTGGAATCCATTCAACAACCGCTTCAAGATACTATGAATATTATTTGGCAATATCAACAAGGACCGCAACCCGGATTCGTTAAGGTAGGGGCATTTGATGCATAGTTCTATTCTATTGAGTGCCGGGTTGTTGGGTCTTAGTATCACAGGCTTTTTATCCTCCTATCGACCGGTTTTGCTATCCATAGGTAGTCTTATATCCTTAATACTTCCCAATCATATTGTGGCAGTATCCACCTTGTTAATGCTTTGGGGATTAGATACATTTTGGACAAGTCGTCTCAGCCGTCGGCGACAAGAATTGAATGAACAGGAAACTGAACTGTTCTTGCGACGTCTCAACCGCATGTTAAAAGCGCGGGGAAGTTTGGCCTATGCTTTAGATGACCTGGGACGGGCGGATTCGCGAATTCATCTATATGCGGAGCCGGATCGTGTGCTCGACGAATTGTCATTACAGTGGTCGACCGATGCAATACGGGTTGTGGCGAGTTCTGCTAAATGGGCCGATCGTTATGGAGGATCCTTAGAGAACATTGTAGAACATGTGATAAAACACATGGCGCTCACGCGACGGTGGCGTTTTCAACGACGGTTGGAAGAAATGACGTTAGAATCAACAGTTGTCATCCTCACGCTGGCTCCTTATGCCGTTCTTCTCTTATTGAAAATTGCTATTCCGACATTTTATGAAGTATTCATCGCGACGGGATTAGGACATGTCATGCTGATCTTATCCGGGCTCATTAGTTTTTTGGTGTTACACATTTTTGCTTGGCATATTCGCAACGAGGTGCGACAATGACCGCGATGATTTCGGCTTTATTCTTAGGAATTGTGACCATGGTGTGGTATTCGCGCACATTGCGGTGGACATCACTGATATGGGTGGCTGTCGGTTTGTTTGTCCCATGGTTATGGCACCCGACTATCGCTGGTGCGATGTTACTCACGGTGATAAGCCTATTAGGTGTCTTGGGCGGACGGAAGGCACCTCTAAGCCGGAAAATGATACGCCAAAAGCGTTGGAACCTTGTCCGATTCTGGCGGACTACGGCGTTTTTCTTAACGGCAGGAATGACTTTTTGGCAAGCGGTTGACCAAGCTGTGTTAGCGGTTCCAGAAGTGGCTTTCGATATTCGTTACTTGGCGAAATTGATTGGAGCACAGCGATCGGATTCATCTGCTCTTCTGACGTTTCGGACCCAATATCCGGGACCGGAAGGAGATTTGGTAGCTACGATGATGGCCTACGGTTATCAAAATGGTATTCAAGCTGAAGATGCGATTTCTCAAGCATGGGATATGGAAGAACAACTCGCATTGGAAGAAGCCCTACAAAAGCAATCAGATCCCTTATGGTTGACGCTTTTGCCCGCGCTATTGCTTCTCAATGTGCTGATGATGTTTGTTGGTCCGATGATTTTAATGGCTATAAAAAATTGGTCAGTCTTAGCTCATTAAGATCATTCAAAGTCCATATACCCGTTGATGGGGACGGCTTCTCGGAAGTCAAAATTGAAAAACACTGGGAAAATTCCAACCTTAAGAGACAACAAGAGACAACAAGAGACAACAAGAGACAACAAGAGCAAACATCCGTGAATGTCATGAACTCTTTCATAGAGACTTCATGGTCTTCTCATTTCACTCGTCATGGTGGTGACCGTGCACGTTTTACCGGTACCAACGTATGTGTAAAGAACACGTCGAGGAATCGGTCTTGGAAAGGGGAATGACATTGATAGCGGAATGGGCATTAATGGAACAAGAATTTTACATTGATGCGGTCTTGTATGCCGCGGTTGCATCCGGACTCTACCAGGCTTTACAGGATGGTGCCAGATACGAGGATTTAGACAGACTGCAGGGCCATCTCACAATCTCTTGGCAATCCTTGTTTTCAATTCTCAACAATTTAGGCTATGTCCGGAAATTGGCAGATAAATGGTATTGGGTCGGCACATCAGGGCATGCACGCCGGATCCATCGTATGGATACGATGAGACGATGGCTTAACTTGGCGAGTCATGATTCACATCCGGCAATCACATCGTGTATTCAATCCTCAGAAAATGACCGTTTGCGAGAGTCGAGCTGGCCAATCAATATGTATGTTTTGAAGTATGTGCCGATATCCAATCCCATGAGGTGGATGGACGTTGGCGGCGGCAGTGGGACATTAGCAGAGACTTTAGCCAATTCCGGGGTCGAAGTGACGATGGCCGATACGCCTGATACCATTGCGCGCGTTGCCAAGCACTTAAAACATCCCCATATTACCTTATGGGCCGGAGATATTGTCCAGTCTTTGCCGAATGGCACATTTGATGTCATTAGTCTGATTCGGTTGATTGAAAATTTTTCGGTTGAAACAACCTTAACGCTTTTGAAGCGGTTAAGGCACGCTAGCCATAAATCCACCCGGATGGTGTTGGTGACCACCGACGCTGATTTAGATCTCTGGGCCCAGTTATTTAGCATTGAAGTACAGATGACGACTCATCACGGACGATTATATTCTTTGCGTCTATTGAAAATCCTGGCTACTAAAGCATGTTGGCGCATTAAACAAGTTCATCAGGTTGATTCATTCCGTATTACGATTTTGGAGCCTGTTCCTGTGCCCAATCTGTCCCGTAGAAGACGTGCCATATCAGCGCGCTCAAAAATCCTATCCACCAAAGTCCCGCAATTACTGTAAGAAAGATATTCAGCGCTTGGCGGTTTAAAGCCCAAAGAATCAAGGTATAGCCGCTGAGACCGATGATGCGAGAAATCGCGGTAAAGCGGCTCCGGTAAAAATCGGGCCAATGGGCAGATTTAAATGTGTCCTCTCCGAGATAACTCAAAGACGTTCCCGCGCTTAATGTGATGATGACAAACCAAAAGAGCCCACCCTTCGGATAAGGGTGAAGACGTAGGACGGTAGCAGACACAGCAGATAATAGATAGGCATAGACGAGAAACCGGTTTACGGGCCATTTGGCCACTACCGGTGCGCTTAGGCCAATCACCACCGCAGTACCTGTACTGATTAGGAGGAAGACAGGAAAAATGTGCGGGAAAAAGACCGTGCCAAAAGCATACGTCAATAATGAAAAGCCTGACGTGTTGGTGAGAGAAAACGCGGATGACACCAGCAAACGAGGGAAAAATTTGACCCATTGTGCATAGGTAATGCTTTGACCTCGGTGACGCTTCCACGCGGCGGACTCAACGAGTTGTGATCTCACGATCCAAGAGAGTACGGACAACAAAAGTGGCACAATGGCCACCGCATTTTGACGGAAAGACGCCGGTAATTTGGGCGCAATCCAGGTATAAATAGCTAGCACAAATCCCCCCAAATTGACGAAATTGAGCTCCGTGTATAGTGCCTGGACGCGTAAGCCGGGCGTGATTAATTCTTGGGCGTAAGTTAACAGCGTATTACTTTCTATTCCCCCAGCAATTAAGAGGAGGGAAGATCCGATTAAAAGGCCGATGATATGGGGACGCCATAAAATTAGTAAAGATCCGCTGAAATACAGCACAGGTGTTCCCATTAATAATTTTAAGCGGCCCAGATAGTCGGCTAACACGCCTCCTAGGCCAATACCCAATGCGAGAAGAAGTGGGCCCCAAGCTAAAAGAAGGACGGTGTGGCTTTTAAGCCACACCGCTTGAGAGGCGGCCACACCGTAAATATACGAATTGAGAAAAAGACCAAGGGATAATGCCCAAAACGGCGTCGACTGCCAAAGTTTTGACTGTGTCATGCCGTTATTCTCGTGCCGAAGTTTACAACTTATGCGTGAGGGATTGGGTTTGCAGGAACTGAAATGGAATATAGCGCTTGATCAAGGTCATGCCATAAATCTTCGGCACTTTCTAACCCGACAGATAGACGAATCAAGTCACCACCTGCTCCGGCGAGTTCTTGCTCTTCAGCAGACAACTGTTGATGAGTGGTGGAGGCGGGATGGATGGCCATGGAACGAACGTCGCCGACATTGGCTACAAGGAGCCATAATTTGAGGGCATTGATGACGGCTTCAGCATTTTGCCGTCCGCCGACTACACCAAAATTTAGCATAGTTCCGAAATAACCGGAGCGAAGGTATTTTTGCGCTAACGGATAAGACGGGTTACCAGGTAAACCTGGGTAGTTTACCCAACTTACCATGGGATGTTTTTGTAGCTGTGTGGCCAAATAATAGGCGGATTGCGATGCTGCTTTCATGCGAACAGGAAGGGTTTCCAGACCCACTAATATCAAAAATGCGCTAAGTGGGGAGAGTGCTGCGCCGGTATCCCGGAGTAATTTAGTCCGTAACCGTGTGGCGTAACTATTAGGCTGGTCTCCAAAGACGAGTCCATGATAACTTTGGTCCGGGCGCGAAAACTGCGGAAATTTCTCCGTGTTAAAATTAAAGCGGCCGCCATCGACTACAATGCCACCAAGAGATGTGCCGTGACCTCCAATCCATTTGGTTAAAGAATGAATAACAATGTCTGCACCATACTCGAGGGGACGTTCTAAATAGGGGGTGGCGAAGGTATTATCGACCAGTAAAGGAATATTGTGCCGATGGGCGAATTCTGCCCATGCCTGGATATCCGTGACATTTAATGCGGGATTGCCAATGGATTCCACATATACCCCACGGGTTCGGTCATTAATCAAGCGATCAGCGTCCTGCAATTGATCTTCCGAAATAAAGTGCACCGTGACGCCAAAATCCACCAGAGTTGAGGTAAATAATGTCCAAGTGCCTCCATATAACGACGTGGAGGCAATGAGTTCATCACCTGCTCGGCATAAATTGAGTACTGCTGCGGTTATGGCTGCCATTCCGGAAGAAAAAGCCACAGCGGCCTTGCCGCCCTCTAACAGGGCAATACGTTTTTCTAAAACATCGGTGGTCGGATTCATGATGCGAGTGTAAATATTGCCGGGTTCATCAAGATTAAATAATCGTGCCGCGTGGGAAGCATCGTGAAAAGCATAGCCCACGGTTTGATAAATCGGCACGGCAATAGCGGAGGTCTCTTGGTCCGGGCGGTATCCTGCGCGAATTGCCATCGTTTCAATATCCCATTGCTGCTCATCCATGTGTTCTCTGGCCCCCTTAATGGTTAAAGAGTTGGGTAAATCCCATATGGTGTAAAAAAAATAGCCGGCAAAGCCGGCAATGCGTGTCGGCCTCTCATTTCTCAGCAAATTGCTGCAGGAATTGGCACCATAACCATCTAGGCCGGTTGCCGGGCATCATTGGGCCAGTCCCTCCGCCACTCTCCATAAGAGGTGAATAATTGATAATTAGAATAGGAAATATGAATAAATTAGTCAAGATTAATTCGAATTTTGTTCGGTTGTTTCCTGAGCGATATAACGGGCATAATGAGCCGCGGCCTCTGAACGCCGCGTATACCCTAATTTGCTCAAAATATTGCTCACATAATGTTTTACGGTTTTGTCGCTGAGAAAAACTAATTGGCCGATTTCCTTGTTGGTCCGCCCTTGGGCAATCAATTCTAATACCTTTTGTTCCTGAGCGGTAAGTGTCGCCACAGGATCGACTGTTGTTTTGGGATTACGGAGGCGATCAAGCAATTGAGACGTGACTTCCGGGCCAAATAATGCTCCACCTTGAGCAACTGTGCGAATTCCGTCGATAACCGCTCGGCCGCGGCTTTCTTTGAGCAAATAACCTGAGGCCCCAGCATTGACCGCATCCACCACCAAATCCTGTCCGCCGAATGATGTCAGCATAATAATTTGAAGGTGCGGATCCTTAGTCTTAAGAATTCGACAAACTTCTAGACCATTAACGTCGGGTAACCGGACATCGAGCACGACGACATCGACTTGGCCGGGAATATGCTCAATCGCGTCCTTTCCCGAATCCCATTCTTGTACGAGTTTCATATCGTCCTGGCGCTCAATCATATTGCGTAAGCCAATGCGGACCACTTCGTGATCATCGACAATTGCTACGCGTATCGCGTTATCATTGGCCATAGGTCATGGGCCTCCTTTAATCAGTCATGAAACCCTAATTAATTATCATTATAGCCATGGAATCTGGAGGGTGACAGTTGTCCCGACATGCCGCTGGCTATCAATGTGAACTTGTCCATGCCATCGCTCGATCCGTTTGGTCATATTGCGGATGCCAAAATGCGTGTGGGTTGTGTCGGGATGATAAACAAAACCTTCTCCATCATCCTTAATGGTAACCTGATAAAATTCCTCTGTACTCGTCCATTCAATCACAATGTGATGGGAATGTCCGTGAATGCGGGCATTGGAAACGGCTTCTTGGATGCTTAAGAGCAAATCATGAATTCTATCTGGATGTAATTCCAAATAGCGTTCGTCGTTGAATGTCATGGTGATATCATCCATGGGCCCAAGCCGGCGTAGCATATCGGCCAGAGCAATGCGAAAGTCAATCGAGGTGGACTCCAAACTTTGAATAAAGAAGCGGATCTCTGTCATTAATAATCCTAAGGTCTCGCTAATGCGATTTAATTCGGTGGCAGTAGCCTCATCCAGTGTATCGTGGCTATCGACAAGATTGTCCAAAGACAGCGTGATGCCATAAAGCGTTTGAAGGACGCCATCATGCAAATCTCGTCCAATGCGTTCCCGTTCCTTAAGGGTTGCGAACACTTCTCGTTCCTGATAGAAACGGGCATTCGCAATAACGGCGGCTGCTTGTCTAGCAAATAACTCCACAATGGCCTGATCGTCTGCGGTGAAACCATCCGCCTTTTCTGTGAGATATAAATGCCCCATAACTTGACTCTGATACAATAAGGGCAATCCCAAGAAGTTTTCCATGTGTGGATGATGGGGAGGAAATCCGATGGATGCCGGATGGTCTTGTAGACGCTGCAAGCGAATAGGGCGCCTGTGGCGAATGACTTCTCCTAAGAGGCCGCGACCAGTAGGATATTGTCCAATCTGGTGAATTTGATCTGCACTAACCCCGGATGTAAAAAATTGCCGGATTGTATAGGTCTCGTCATCTTCGAGAACGGCTAATGCGGCATATTTTGCCCCGGTTAGCCGTCGTGCCACATCCACTACATTCTGCACAATATCCGTCCAGTCACCAACCGTCGTCATGGCATAGGACGCTTCGCGCAGCGCGTTAAGACCATCACGCTGTTTTTCTAAACGCTGATTGGCTTCCAAAACAGCTGTCTGTTGCTGGGATAACATGCCAAACACTAAATACGAAAAAAACCCTGTCCCAATGAGGAGAATAATGGCCAATGCTGGATCGTGCCATTTCGCCGGTAAATGGGGCGAGAGAAATTGATGAAACAACAGGATAGTAATGGCAACACCAGCCATGGCAAAAAGAGTGGCTGTCCATCGCCAAGGCCTTGGGGACAGACTCAATGTTCGATAAGATGATTTACGCATATTAGGACCTCTTAGATGTTCAGCTAGAATATCTTTGACTATACCATGGATATCGGCAATTTTTTTACGCATTTTTTATGCTGCATCCCCGAGTTTTTACGGATTTCTTTATGATGGGGCTGCTATACTAAGGCAACCCCAGCGCTGATAGCAAAGAAAGGGGCATTTAGCGTGTTGGACATCGAAATGATCGGGCTAAGTATTATCCTATTTGCCGGATTGGTATTGCTGACCCAATTTTTGAGCAAATTGTAAGGTCAGGAGGATATTTTATGGATTGGATTCTTTTGGGTATTTCTGTGGCGTTGATGATTTACTTGCTGTATGTCATTGTTCATCCCGAACGTTTTTAATAAGGTCATCATTTAGGAGGGTGTTTTTTGTCTATTCAGACAGTGATGACGTGGGTTGTGATCTTTGCAGTCTTTGCCCTAACGGTCAAACCTGTAGGAAACTATATTGTTAAAGTCTTTACTTTTGAACCGACATGGTTGGATAAACCCTTGAAACCCATTGAAAATGCTCTATTTCGCGTGATGGGGATTCAAAGAGATAGTACTATGACGGCAAAGGATTATGCCATTGCCTTATTGCTGACGAACTTTGCCTGGTTAATTGGGGCATATTTGTTGCTACGCATGCAAGGGGCATTACCATTTAATCCCCAACATTTTCCGGATATCAATCCCCGATTGGCATTTAACACCGCCGCGAGTTTTACAACCAATACCAACTGGCAGGCCTATTCCGGCGAAAATACCATGTCCTATTTTTCGCAGTTCGCGGTGCTATCTTATTTGCAATTCGTCACGCCCGCAACAGGTGGGGCGGCTGGCATTGCATTTATTCGCATGCTGAGTGGGCGAAAAATTGGGAATTTTTTCGTGGATCTCACGTTAATGGTGACCAGGCTGTTATTGCCCTTATCGGTGATAGTGACCTTAATATTAGTTGGTCAAGGGGTACCGGAATCCCTAGGACCGTATCTTCATATCCACACGATTACCGGCCAAACTCAAACCGTTCCGCAAGGACCTATTGCATCATGGGAAGCTATTGAACATCTAGGCCAAAATGGCGGAGGATATACCAACGCTAACAGTGCCAATCCGTTGGAAAATCCGACTGCTTTCTCTAATGTCATTGAAGTCATTTCGATGGGCCTGTTGCCCATAGGATTCTTTTATGCTTTTGGCGCAATGACCAAAAGAAAGCGTCTTGCCTGGACATTAATTGGGGTGTCTGCCAGCTTCTATGTCATCATGTTAGCGCTTATTTATTTTCCGGAAATGGCAGGAAACCCGGTGATTAATGCCCTGGGCCTTCATTCGCATGCGAATATGGTCGGCAAAGAGTTGCGATTTGGCATTGGTGGCACCAGTATTTTTGAAACGTCGACCATGGCATTTACCACGGGCTCGGTCGCCAGTGCCCACGACAGCTATTTGCCTTTGTCCTCGCTTAGCTTCTTTTTGGGCATGTTTCTCAATATGGTTTTTGGTGGCAAGGGTGTTGGGCTCCTGAATATGTTGATGTTTGTCATTATTACCATTTTCTTAATGGGATTGATGGTTGGACGCACGCCCGAGTTCTTAGGCAAAAAAATTGAAACCCGGGAAGTATCTTTGGCGTCTATCGCGTTTTTACTTCATCCCCTACTTATTTTGGTGGGGAGTGCCATTGCTGTGGCAACTCCTCAAGGGTTGCACGGGGTCTTTAATCCAGGTCCCCAAGGGTTATCAGAGATTCTTTATGGTTTTACCTCAGCAGCAGCCAATAATGGTTCGGCTTTTGGGGGATTAGGTGCCTCGCTACCCTTTTACGAGATCGCGCTGGGAATTGTCGTGATTATTGGCCGTTACGCATCTGTCATTGCAATGCTTCTTATCGGCGAATCCTTACTAAACAAACGCTCAGTTCCAGAAACGTCGGGTACCATGCATACGGATACCCCGTTGTTTGGTGGCATTTTATTTGGCGCCATTATTATTTTGAATGCCCTGACGTTCTTCCCCGTCATGGCACTCGGTCCGATCGCCGAACAATATCTCATGTTAGCCCATCATTTATTCTGAGCGTGTGTGAAGAGAGGAGTTTGATATCTTGGCAGTTCAAGACGCCCCGGTTTCACAGAATTATGTGGGCAGTGTTCTAAAAGATACTTTCCGGAAACTTGATCCGCGTGAAATGATTCACAATCCTGTTATGTTTGTGGTTGAAGTGGGAACTGCGGTTGTGATTTGGCTTGACGTGGTGGCTAAAAATGCATCAGACCGGAGTTATGACACACTGGTGGCTGTGATTTTGTTGATGACGATTCTTTTTGCAACCTTTGCCGAAGCCTATGCGGAGGCGCGTGGGCGAGCTCAGGCCGACTTTTTGCGACGGACAAAATCGTCGACCCGGGCTAAAGTATTGCAACCTGATGGGAGTATGACTTTGGTCGATTCCTCGCAGCTGACGAGAGGGAGCAAAGTTGTGGTGGAAGCGGGGGATATGATTCCGGGTGATGGAGTTGTGCTGGAAGGTGTGGGCTCGGTTGATGAATCGGCTATTACGGGTGAATCCGCTCCTGTAGTCAAAGCTAAGGAAGATGCGGTGACTGGCGGCACGGTGCTGTTATCCGATCGGCTCGTCCTTGAAATTACCGTAAATCCCGGAGAGACGTTTTTAGATCGCATGATTGCGTTGGTCGAGGGAGCGGAACGGCAAAAAACCCCCAATGAGATCGCCTTATCGGCATTGCTTGGAGTGCTCACATTGATTTTCGTTCTGGTGGTTGTAACCTTGGTTCCTATTGCCCGATATTTTGGACCGCATGCGGCCAATATTACCACCATGGTAGCTTTACTGGTTTGTTTAATCCCGACAACTATTGGAGCGTTGCTCTCGGCGATTGGAATTGCTGGGATGAACCGTGTCTCACTGGTGAACGTTGTGGCCAAAAGTGGCCGCGCCGTCGAAGCGGCAGGGGATATTGATACCATTATTCTTGATAAGACCGGTACGATTACCATTGGTAATCGAATGGCAACGGAATTTTTGCCGGTACCAGGAGTCAGTGTGGAAGAATTAGCGGAGGCCTCATTGATCTCCTCTCTAGCGGATACGACCCCAGAAGGTCGATCGGTGGTCGAGTTGGCTCAAAAAATTCTCCATTTGGATACCCTGCCCGAATACACAGGAGAACCTGTCCCATTTTCTGCGCACACGCGGATGAGCGGAATTGATTTAGCTGATGGTCGCCAGGTGCGTAAAGGAGCGGTCAGCGCAATTCGTGCCATTGTCCAGGATGCTCCCAGTGAGTTAGAAGTCAATGCGGAAGTGGTGGCTAAAGATGGTGGCACACCGTTGGCAGTAGAAGTCGATGGACGGGCGCTCGGCATTATCCGTCTCAAAGACATTGTGAAATCGGGATTAAAGGAACGCTTTGCCGATTTTCGTGCCATGGGAATACGTACCGTCATGGCCACAGGCGATAACCGGATTACGGCTGCCGTGATTGCTCAAGAGGCTGGAGTTGACGATTTTATTGCAGAGGCCAAACCAGAAGACAAGATAGCTCTTATCAAAAAGGAACAGGCAGAAGGAAAACTTGTCGCCATGACAGGAGACGGGACAAATGATGCGCCCGCTCTGGCTCAAGCCGATGTGGGACTGGCAATGAATAGCGGAACTATGGCTGCAAAAGAAGCGGGGAATATGATTGATTTAGATTCGAATCCCACCAAATTATTAGATGTTGTCATGGTGGGGAAGCAGCTCTTGATTACTCGTGGGGCCTTGACGACATTCTCGATTGCTAATGACGTCGCAAAATACTTTGCGATTATTCCTGCGATGTTTGCTGCGGTACCTGAACTTTCGGGCTTACGAGCCTTAAACATCATGGGACTAAAAACACCCCATGGAGCAATTTTATCGGCTTTGATTTTTAATGCCCTGATTATTCCCGCACTCATTCCCTTTGCGATTAAGGGAGTAAAATACCGCGCGGAAAGTGCGGACAAAATGTTGGCAAGAAATATTTTTAACTGGGGAATTCTTGGCGTGATTATCCCCTTTATTGGAATTTGGGGCATTGACCGAATCTTAGGCTTATTTGGGCTGGCATAAAGGAGATGCGTGTGATGAAATGGTTGCGACCGATTGTTGGCGTGACATTGGGAACATGGTTGCTAGTAGGATTAGGATATCCGCTGGTGATGACCGGTATCAGTCAGATTCTGTTTCCCTATCAGGCGAACGGATCTCCGATTAAAGTGAATGGCCAAGTTGTGGCATCGCAGCATGTGGGGCAGTATTTTAATCAACCACAATATTTTTGGGGCAGACCGTCTGCGACTACGCCGCCCTATAATCCCGAAGCTTCTGGCCCGAGTAATTTAGGTCCCACGAACAAATTACTTCTGGAACATGTCAAGGCGCGCATCAAGGTCCTGCAGGAGAGTATTCCGGGACTTAAAGTGTCTCAAATTCCGATAAGTCTGGTAGAGAGTTCGGGATCCGGATTAGATCCCGATATTACCGTCCAGTCCGCTCTCATTCAAATTCCACGGGTTGCCAAAGCTACAGGATTGAGTGAAGGATTTTTGACCCGCCTTGTCGATCAACATGTTCTGGGACCCCAGTTCGGCATTTTCGGAAAAGACCGGGTCAATGTCGTTGAATTAAATTTAGCGGTTTACGAAGCCCTGCATGCGCACAAATCCAGTTAGGTATAACACGCGACCAAGTCAAAGCGGCTAGATAACCTCTAGCCGCTTTGACTTGAACCTGGTATACGCTTATGGGCGCTCTACCGGGTGCCCTCCGCCAAGCCACAATGACATTCCACCGACCACATTGGCCACATTGTAACCTTGTTGGGACATCCAAGCGGCGACAGATGAGCTCCGACCACCGGATGCGCATACGATAGCATAGGTCTTGTCTTTGTCGAGTTCATTGATACGATTTTGAATTTGTCCCATGGGAATGTGCAAGGCACCAGGAATCTTGCCAGTACGCAATTCGTAAGCTTCACGGACATCGATAACTACGTACTTGTCGAGATTTTGGCGCAATTCATCGACGGTGAGATCAATGACGCGTTCGACAGGCAATTTGGCATCTTGCCATGCTTGAAGTCCTTTATCCCACGTAAATACGACATTTAAACCGGCCTGTTCCAAACTTTCGACTGCGGCTTGAATTACAGCCGGATTGTCGGCATAAAGGCCAATAGGAGGATTTTGGCCGTTTAAGGCTCGTTTGACCTCTTCACCCCAAGCACGGCGGTGAAACGGAAAGTTATAGGTGCCAGCTGGGTGACCCTTACTGTAAATTTGAGGCGGATTAATATCCAAAAATAGCGCCATGCCCCGTTCGACCTGAGACACAAATTCTTCGGCTGTTAAAATTGCCATGGTCGATCACTCCTTGAAAATTTGATTTGATACCCTGCCCGTGCACAAGAAAGGGATCCGAAAGCTAGCATGAAACGGCTTACTTACATTGTCACAGGGCACAATATACCTCATAGGGTATATTGTGAAGGATTTTATGACAATGTCAACCATACCCTGGGACAATTTATCCTGAACTTTTTGGCCGTTCTGTCCTATGTCGTAGCATGCCCAGTTGGCTGGAAGACAATCGAAGAGAGCCGAAATGATGCGGGCGGCATACAAACAACCCGGAGAAACATAATGCCTCTCCGAGTGACTTAGGTCTTCATCGTGAGATCGGTCTACCAGGGTGGAGGATTCGGCTACAGGAAGGCGAAGGATAGTACCTGAATGGATGTATGAGGCAATTTCTCGGCCAACAAGAGTTGAAATTGTCTACCTGCTATCTAAAAAGCGTGAGAATCTCTTTGGACCAGGGCTTGCAGGGCACTTTGCGCCTGATGGGGGAGTGGACCAAAACAGGTATCGAAAAGTTAACGATACGGTCACGACGTCTAATGAGTCTTGCTACGTATAGGCGCTCCCGGGCAACGGTGAGGAGAATATCTTTCCACTTAGAGAGCCTGACCGATGTCATTCCGTGCCAGGAGGAGATTGCCTGTTGTGGTCCCCTTAGGCAGATGGTCGGCCGCATAACTGTCCTGCGCTCATAAAAAGATGCTAAGACTCTTCATAATCACAAGGAAAATGAGTCGGTCGATGCGTGCTCCACAATCTTATCGCGCCGAGAATCATGGCGTCATAAGTCGCGGCGGTCACCACAAAAATCCGCACAAATGCGGCGAACGTAGTGGCGTCGGCCAATCCCAACGCTCCGATGATCCACAGTCCCACCATGATCGCCCTAAACCTAATGCCTACCAAGCGCCTTCACCATGGTCCGGGACTATGCGGTCCAATCCCTGCGACCCCGTCAATGAGTCGCGGGCCTGCTTGCGATAAAATCGTGCAGGTGGTGTCGCAGCTGTGACGGATTGGGCGTTGGCAAGGCCAGACCAAACAACAAAACTTATAGTAACGAGCAATCTTAACTCCCTGTTTGAGGGTTAATTTCCGAAATCATTGGTTAAGATTTAATCTGCCATAAAAATCCTGTGACGGTAGATTATTCGTTGACTAATCCACTTGCTCCAAGTATCGGGGGAAGATCAGGACTCTAATCTGTTTTGATCGAGGAACTCGCTATGGGAAAAGAGTCGTTATCCAGCTCGAACGAACCAGAACACGGAATTAAGCGGATTGACGATTTCACAAATGTTGTAGGATCGCTTCTGGTGATCCTCTGGTTCAACGATTGCACATCGCGGAGCAAAAAGAAGATGTGTAATACCCAAAAAGATGATGAAGACAAGGGAATATATTAAGAAATATCCTTAACACTTCCGCAACACATCCACGGGCAAGACGCGATTCCGCATGACAAGATGCCGAATCGAAAAGGTGTTCCGTATATACTGTTGGCAACCTTGTAACTACCCGCTTTTATGCCTGTTGTAACCCTAAGAGTCCCATTATGGTTATTAAATTCGATTTATTATTCCATTCTATGTTTTCGTCTGGAGGAATCCTCATGAGACATTACATTGTCTACACGTTGGGCGTAGTATTGGTAATGTGTGCTTTGGCAGGGTATGATGTCTACCAACATCACCGTTCAACCGATGGGAAAAAATCTCACCATGTAACGCGCCCTCTTCCGAGTCATAAGACATCTGTCTCTGACCAGACAATGTCACTGAATCCTCCTTTGACTATTCCCTGGATATTACCGAGCCATTTGCCCCCCGCTGCTTTGGCTAGCCATCCATGGCCTCTTTATGGCCAGTCGTCCTTAAACCAATTCCCTGCATCGTGGCATGGGCAAGATTCCTTTAATCATTGGCGTGTGCCCCCTGGATGGATTCCCTATCTCTATAAAAATGAGAAGATTAAAATTGCCTCAGATGTTCAAACCCATTCCGGACAAAACGTTCCGCTAACGTTATACATTACTTTGCAAGGAACGGTGTTTTTGTATCCGCAGACGTTTAGCGGCACCCAGTGGCCGGGTCCTGACGGGGACATTGCGGATATTCCGCCAACGACGATTGTGGCCGAATTCGTACCCTTAAAACCTGCTGTTCTTGCGGGCGTCATCCCAGTAAGTAACAATGAACCATCAGGCATCGGTGGCTACACTGCACCGGTGTGGGAAAAGGTTCTACATATGTCATCTATCCAAATTAATCGGGCTGTTCAATAACGCAACTATTGTTGGGATTCCGGGTCGGGAACATCACAAAAATTGTACGCGGTCAAGGTCATGTGATCAGTGTATGAAAATGATAATCAGCGAGATGATTAACCATGATGATAGCATCAATCCACAGCGACAAGAGAAAACATGTCGCAGCTCCTGAGGATTAAATCCTTCGACTACACCAGGGTGATCTCGTAAGACAGGGAGAATCTTAAAATTGCAATTACAAAATCACGACCCGTTTCGTAATCTAACACAATGTCGTATTTTATGAACGGAACGTGAAGATGGTTCAGCAAATGTTTGAGCAATTTGCAAATGCGGACACAGGATTGCGTAAACAATTCCCCTGTTTGGCTGGGTGGTTACACTTTTCAAACCCCTGGAGCATTGTCCCTGAATGTCGATCTTTGGTTATTAGCTCTTAAGCCCCTTTCATTCATCGTTTGTATCTGTGAGGTCTAACCGTCATGGCAGAGGCTTTGCGCACACAGCAACCACAACCCGATGTGGTGACTTTGGCATTTGACGAGCGATTGAGCTTTTTTATGGACGGGGAATGGGCTGACCGGCGTCTTGCATCAGGCCGATCGCGAGAGCCAATACGGCGCTCTCGCGTACTACGACCAGAACTAATGGGTACCTGCTCTTTCATGGTTGATACTAATTCCAAACGTGTCCCGTCATCTCAAATATTTCCTGCGTTGTATGGAGTGGGCCCGTATTTAGAAGCCGACTCTGAGATACTGACAATAATTATGCGACCGTTAGTCGATCGGATATGCATAGCGAACGGGCTATACACGCAAAATGTCAGCGACCTTCATTTTGAACGCGAATGTGGGGGTGTGATGCCTATATGGGCGAATAGTTACCTGGATCTATGTGACTTTCCTCGGAATGCAGGGCACTATAGACCGCACTTCCTCATTATTCTCCGCTGCCTCTCCGCCATGGTAGAGCGTTCCCAAATCATCTTTAATCTCAATATCCCATTTAACCCTTTCCCATTTTCCGATTTCTTTTCGCGTAGGGTGATTGATCGGACAAACAGGCGAAATCGTGCACTTTATTCGTGTGGCAAATTGATCACATCCCACCATGCGCTTCATTGTGGGGGAGGTGGATCGCTCACTCCTTTGACTTCGTGAAACACGGGAGTAATCGGAGTTTTAGCGGCTGTCACAGCTTGAGCCCAGGCTTTGTACTGGGGCGATCCTACTGGGGTTGGTCGAGGTGGCAAGCCATATTTAGCTAACTGCGCGTCTGTTGCAGTCAACGGATTAAAGCCCTTGGGTGGAGCCGGAATCGACGAAACCACCGGTGAAGTCGGTTGTAGAGTCGTTTGAAGATGCCTCTTTATGAAGATGCTTGGCAATGCGATAACAGCTACCCCGAGGACCACCTTGATTACAGAGGTCATAGTATCCTTTTCCTCCTTATTTGTTAATTTCAGTGGTGGATCACTGTGTGTTAAAAATTTGTGACGAGCCCTTGGATCTCTTCGAACCGTTCATCCATGAGAGGTGACAATCTTTTAGCGAGGGAAGCAGCACTCGGTAAATCACGTATGCAGTTTGGCGAGTTCGCCTCTATTTTTCTCAAGAGGATCTTTTCTCCCTCAATTAAAAATCGGAAGTCAGGGGCGGGTAGTTTTCCTCCATATCCGAAAAACACGAATGCTGGCAATTTAACGGTTACGCAATAGTACTGTGGTGGGCGATTCAAATGCATTACCATTCTCATATCGTAATGGTTTTGGTTATTCTTATGTCTTTGACTGGCTTCTTGCAATAGTGATGATTTTAACGACTACTATAGCACCTATTCCGTGGTTAAATCCCAGTTTGTGACGTTCTTTGTGTTCAGTAATCGATTTTCGGGGTATAAGTATCTGCAATGCAACCAGGTGCAATCGGAACCTATGTGAAAGGTCGATGCTTTGTTGATCGCGTCGGATAATCAAGTTGAAAATTGTGGGTTGAATAATTACGGATTGAATATTTCTTTGGTTGAACATCGTGGCCCACCTTTCAGGAGGAAACCATGCATATCTGGAGGGTGACGTTGATTTCGAATCCCAATGGCCAGTCAGTCAAACGCAAACGCCTTCGATAAAGCCATGAATACGTTTGTCGCCAATTCTGGCTTCTACCTTCAGATATATGGTTTCGGAAATGCCGTTCTCGGCTATTCGTCGGGTCAAGCCATCTACAATATGGCATGGGGGAACACATATTCTTACGCCTTTCCTGAGATTTATGCGAAAATGATGACGATAATAATTATGATGATATTACAGGAATGGCAACCGTTCAGCTTATGGGGCGTTAACAATGGGCAATCATCGATTTATTTCTCGGGTGCCCAGGATAAGTACCGGTATGCCGCACATATTTCTCCGGTATCCGAAGTATGGCAAAATTTTCTTAACGACTTCGATAGCAATTCGACAACAAGTCAAAGTGACATTAATTGGCTTGATAACATTTAAAATTTTTATGAGAGGTGGATGATGTTCATGCGAATGGGATGGGGGATTCCGGGTACAGTCATCGCATTGACGGTTCTTTCCGTAGGTTCGATCCACCTCTTATACGCTCAAAAATTAACACCGACTTCTTTCCTGCAGATGAAACAACAAATTATTCGTAATGACATCGCTCGTCACAACCACACCAATGGCGCGCCTTATATTCCGGGCCAGATCCCAGAGGGCATGGAATGGACTGGGCCAAAAATGACTCCGACTCCTCAGCTGGTTCCAACAATTCCTCAACCTGGATCCGTGACGATTTATTATAAATTAAGCTCCCCGGTCTATACCGATCAAATTCATTGGGCCGTTTTAACGGGCAGTGTAGCTAATTCCCCTCAGACTGGGATTATCATTCGGGAAAATTATCGGAATAATCTTTACCCAAATTTTCTAGCCATTCCTAATGCGGGTCAGATAACTATTACCGGTTTTAAGGGGAATATGATTTCCCTCCAAGGTAGCCTGGGAGGAACAGGAGTATATGACATCACTACAAATACCCTCTCCTGGCATAACTAGTGGGATTATCCGACTTATCTGGAGTGGGCTACACCTGGGTGGCGATGGCCCGGAGGCAAGGAGCTGTCCCAAAAGTCACCCGTACGAGTGACGGTTCAGCCGCGACTTGATACCACGGCTTTCGGCTGCATTACGCGACGCAAGGGTTGATCGTGTCAGAAGGTGATGCGCGATACTCCGATACCTTACCTGGTGAGAAGGTTATGAGGCATCGCGGCGAGCGTCGCCAGTAGGCCGATCCGTCGACGTAGATACAGATGGTCTTTCCATAGCTCCTGTCGTCGGCTATAGCAAGAACCACATAGACCCGCTTCGATCGCACAAACGCGGGATAAATTCCGGACCAGGAAAAGCATCCGTTTTGAATTTCTGCGACTCCGAACAGAACGGCGCCAAAATTGGTGTATCGTTCGACATCGACATCGACATCCGTCCGCCACGCATGACCATTTAGACCTTCTGGCGCATGGGTGAAATACAAGGTAACTTGGCGATATGGAGACCAGTTGCCGACGGAATTAATTGTCAAAGGTCTCGCGTTGATAAACGCGGCCTGAGTTTTGAAATTCTGCTCGGAATGAGGGCACCATTCCTGTCCATTGATAATAATGCGTTCCATTAATAACAGTTTACCCCCTTAAGAGTAAACGATCCGCCGTTGATGATCGTACTGTATTGGTCGTGGGTTCTGCCAAAATATCTCCCGTAATGTCGTTGATTTAAATATTCTGACGGTAATTTTCAGCATACCAATATTGAGAGTTGTTTTGGTTGTTCCATTCGTCCGCTCAATAAGAAAAATCGGATTGGAAGTACTAAAGGAATCGCCCAAGACAGCCGGAACAGTCCACTGGGCACTAGTAGAATCATACGTCACATTCCCGTTGTCGGAAGCATTCGCATGAAAGCCGCGCCAGTTATTCCCGTCAGTTCTTACTAAGCCCAAAGTGTAATTACATGCGTATCTAGTTCGCTAAGATGGTCTTTAGCTAAGCTTTCCGCGTCGCGGCGGAAACTCACTGGTTCCCGTGATCGAATCGATGACTGGTCTAGATCTGCCCAATCGCGCCAATGTCCCTTAGACCGGGGGAATGAAGTCCCAATCACAAGAATTTTAAGTCTCTCGATTTCATTGGAATATTTTTTCAAAAGTTTGTGTGCATTAGTCGCGTCGCATTTGTGTTAACGAACTACCCCTCAAAACGTTGGGGTAAAGGCGTTCGGCGCAGCTTAACCGCCTTAGCTACCATATCACACAAATGGTTAATGCGGTCCATCATCGGTACCTAACGCCGACGGAATGCGACGCCCACGGATGTCTCCAAAATATTCCAAAAGTGTTGTGAGATCACATAATGCCTTGCAAGTCCCGGGGACCATAAGCAACTACATCGGCACCAAAACGAAGCGCAGCTACAGTGAAGGCAGTTCGGGTCCTCGTTGAGGTCTCAAGAAAGCATGTGCCAATAATCGTGCCATTAAGAAGTTTCCCAGATATCGTGCGTTCTTTCTTCAATTCGACGGCACGCGACGCAATTTGAATGATGTCGTTCGATGACATGTCTGTCAGCGATAGAATGTTCTTGCGAATTGCCATTAATCAGATCCCGCTTCTACAGTGTTCTACCGAGGAACTCTGTGTCCCAATGACGGCATGGTTTTGGCTATGTCGTGTACATGGTGTGCTATCGCTACGTCATGCAGGGACATGCCGAATGGATTGACCAATATAATGTCCTCCGGGCTCGTTCGCAGGGATTGTCCCCGTAGTAAGAGGCCCCCCCAATTCACCATCGACTCGCCGGGTGCCAGGGGGAACATTTTCGTCGTAGGGAACAGCAACCTTCCCCGCACGAAATAGTCTGGCGAGCAACCGTTTGTCATCAGCTTTGACAAAACTCCAATCATCGACCACTACTTTTTCAGCCCGAAAGACAACATCGGGCAAAACGTCATCCCATGACACGTTTATAACAACCGAACCTGGACGCAACCAGTCGAATTGGATGTAACCTTCGGTGACCGTTGTCAACGGGATAACCAGCGTAGACAGTTCCACTGCCTCACGAGCAGACTGCGAAATGGTAATGTCAATGACCCCTGACATTTGTTTCCTGAGACTGTCCGATCTTTGAGGGTCCACATCATAGATGTATGCCCTTTTAAGGGTTGGCATCGTGCAAGCGAAAACTTGCAATTGCATGGCAGCCTGAGCCCCCGCGCCGAGTATTACGATAGTCTCCGGGTTCTCGTTTAAGAACAACCGGGCTGCTAAAGAAGATACAGTGGCCCTGCGTAAGCTAGAGATAAACGTGCTGTTCATGACACACTCGATGCGACCGGTAATCTCGTTGAACACACGGTCAAACCGTCAGCTCGGGGGGGGGGGGCTGTCTCGAGACATTCGCAGGGTTAGCATTGATAATTTTTGTCCCTGCAACTTTCCATGCCCCACCGAGGTACCCTGGCATGTCCAAACTCCGAACGGATTGGCCAGCACTGTTATCCCAGTGAAGATAGGCTTCATCTGGCAAAGTGGTGTCTTGCTCGGCGTGCAACAGAAACACCTCTTGAACCAATGCCTCCGGATCAAGTTGTTGACAAATCAATTCAACATGAGCACGCGTCAAATAAAGAAATGTATCGTTAGTCAAAATTCGACCTTCTAGTGTGTTTAAAGGATCGAACATGCCACAAGTCTTCTAGACGGTTTGGTTCACAGAATTATCTGTGGCTCACTCGCAATTGAAAACCTCCTCAGCGGAAAATCTCGCATTTTGCATCCTCTGTTCTAAAAAGTCGGTCCATGCAGTACTGTCAGGAAGCCGAAAGCAAAAATCCAAGGGAACGTTGAGATTAAGAACTCGTCCACCATAGAGAACTCGGGTAATACCGGGGGGCAGTCGGATACGGAATGTGGCAATTTCCCTCACATCGGACAGCGAATACCCTGGTACAAACGACACCATCGAGGCGTCCTCGTGCGCGGTTAGTATGGGGGCATCCGCTCGTTTGTAGGTCGTATAGGTTAGAGACACCCGTCGGAACAGCGACATCTTTTTCTGCGTATCTGACCGGACAGCGTGATGCTCTTTGCCCACAAGAAAGGTCACATCCGCCGGCGTTTGAATCTTTACGAAAACCCCCCTTATGTCTCGCACATCTGAAACTATTGCGGTATCTGTACCCCGCGCCAACTCGCGAAGCCACTCCCGACCACTTACAACATGCGACCACGTACCTATTTTGACTCCTTCATCTTTCGCGATCTGCAAAGGCACAAAGGAATATCCCAGCTCGCGCATCGCAGCTACTCTGTGAGTGCCATCCAGGAGGATATACTCCTCATCACGTTTGGCGGGCAGCGCCACCGGGACATTGAACAAGGTTCGAGTAGCCAGTAGCTGTTCCTTAATAGAAGTTAAGTGATTAATTTCGCACTCTTCATGCGGAAGTACTTTTGCCAATGGCACCAACTTCACGACTGGCCTGTCCAAGTTCTAAAAACCACCTTTCATTTGGTCAGCATTAGCTCAAGAACGTACTAAGAGCGCCGCGCTGCAAACGAATCAAGAGCGTGTGCTGCGGAATGTGCGGTAGACCGTGAGCCTCGGAAACTTCTGTTTCGTGGTCCCCAACGTTCCCGGCCATCCACCGATAAGGACTCTCGAAGTATCCGTATTCACAAGTCGTCTGCATTACTGGCCATCTCTCAGACAACCTCCATCTTTGTCCGAATTGACAGCTCGGGCATAGTTTCTAACGGGAGCGAGAAAGAACGCTATAGCTACAACAAGGATTTCGATCACTCCGCCCCATACAAGCACTCGACTGACCCCAGCTCTGCCAATGACCCAGCCGGCTGCGGCCTTAGCCAAGGGCTCGGAGGCCGACATGAGGACGATCATAAAACTAATCACGCGGCCAAAGATTCTTCGCGGAATGATCGTTCGGTTTACACTGGGCGCGATTGTATTGACAACGCCTTCCGAGACACCAATGACCGCAAGCATGACGATGATGCCCCATAACCCGCGCCAAATTCCCACCCCAACCAGCATGAGTCCCTCAGCCATGTTCGCGAAGAATGTCATTCGAGGGGTTGGCCGCTTAATGACGACCATGGAAAAAAACACTGCACTGATGGCCCCACCGACGGCAAGCCCCGCCGTCATTAATCCGAATCCTTCTGACCCAACAGGCAGACTGTAAGCAAAAAGGGGTATGGCTACGAGTGGGCCGCTACCGAGGCGTTCAACACAAAGGCGGATAGGGATGTAATCAGAATCAGAGGTGTACCTGTCACATATTTGACCCCGACCGCCATATCCTTCCATAGCGAACGTGGCTCACCCGATTCAACTTCATCCGATCCTTGCACAGACTGCACTTTGACTAAACATAACGCCGAAACGAGAAATGTCAGCGCATTTACAATGGTAATTAGGGTAAACGAGCCTCGCGATGCAATCAAAATGCCCGCTATGGCCGGACCCACAATTTCGGAGCCTTGGGTCACAGCCATCACCAACCCGCTCGCTTGTATATAGTAATCAGGGGCCACGAGCCGTTGCTCGAAAGATGAAGCGGCAGGCCAAAATAAAGCGTCCATGGCACCAAAGGCAACTGCCATTGCAAACAAGGACCAAATCGGCGGAGTACCGTTAAGCGACATAACAAACAAAAAGACCATCACTACAAGTCGGACTGTGTCTGAGACAATCATCAACAGCCGCGGATTTAACCTATCAACAACAGCCCCTGCGAACATACTCAGCACAATCTGCGGAATGCTCATTGATGCCATTAGTAGCCCCAAGAGAACACTCGAACCCGTAGTCTTCACGATAATCCAGGTTAGGGCCAACATAAACATCGCGTCGCCGAGCCCCGATACCAGTCCACTTAACAAATATAGCCTGAAGTTTCGGTCGGCTAACAGATGGCCCACCGGTACCCTGTCACCCATTAGATTTCCATGGCTCCCATCCTATGGACTGCGATTATGTGCGCAACGCGTAAGCCAGTTTCTTACTTCTTGCGGGTCGCGTATTGGCTGATGTGGTACAACATCGTCTCATCAGTACCCCCGGCAATCGAAGCCGCCCTCGAATCCCGAAAACTCCTCTGAAGGCTAGAGTCCACCATGTATCCGTAGGTCCCATGCAATTGCAACGCCTCTTCTATTATCTGACGCAATAACGTGTGGTCTTATACTTAACCATGGCTGACTCCATGGAGAGGTTGTCCCACACGCCGTGGAAATTCGCTCGCGCATATCTTCGTGAGACTAACCCATTTCCTCGGTTTTTCGGTCGGATTTTTGAGAAATGAGGGCTTTTAAGGCCGTTTGCAACAAGGGGATCTCGCGATAGCCGGGGACTCGCGTCAAGGTCTCTTCAATGAAAAAACTTGCCGGCGCCATCCACCGGAGGACGTGTTGCCCATTGGTCCCATGGTTGACATTTTGCGCAAGTGGCCGCCATGGACTGTTGATGGATTCCATGGCATTGGTGTTCGCCAACGTTTGGCGCAAGAGGCCCGGGAGACCCAAACGATGCACGGTTAAGGTTTCGGCGATCCCTTCCCGGAGGCTCCCGAAGGCGCCGGGATGATCGCGTTCCCACTCGTTGGCCAGGGATTCTCAGGCGTGAGTGGCCGTGTCCGCATCGGGTAAGCCGCGACGCGATGAACCAGGAAGGTGGCGACAGATTTGGTCAGAAGTGGTCAGATTTGGATAAGTCCATCAGAACGGTGATTGATTTGACCGAATTAAGATTGCAGATGGCCAGGGTTCACGGTCACTCTTGACCGACAACCCAAAGGGCACTCTCGTTCTCTCGTTTTTATTTCCTACGAAATGAGGAAAGACTCAAAAAATTAGTAGAATTTAAAGCCTTTCATGACGCGAATGGGCTCAAGCCCCATTTCATCCATAAACATAGGGCCCACCGGACTGATATCCGCTGTCATGGTGAACTTACCAATTTTCTTTCCTGGCATGGCGGGAACCGGGTATTCCCGGCATCGGATCGCGAGAAACGACCGATGCAAGACATTACTAAACCCAAGTGAAGACAGCCGAAGTGACGCAGGAAGCATGTAAACAACTCAGAGAGGCATCATACCTCTCTGAGCGACTTAAGTCTGAATCGTGAGTTCAGTCTGCCAGGTGGACCATCCGGCTACAGGAACGGGTAATGGCATTGTGATCAGAATCCGGGCCCGGGCCGCCTGAGGATGATCCACGAAGGATAATACCTGAATGGAGGTATGAGGCAATTCCTCGTCCAACAAGAGTTGAAATTGTCTACCGGCTATCCAAGGGGCGTGAGGATCCCTTTGGACCGCGGCTTGCAGAGCACTCTGGGCGTCATCCACGACTTGTTGCTGTGCGACAATCATGGCGGAGACATTAATAAAGGGCGGCAAAACACTGACTACCAAGAACAGCCAAAATACGGTCCAAATCAAAATATTACCACCACGATTGTGAACCATTTGGCGTCCCCGTTTCTTGGATCGCACTGCGTGTTGACGAAATGATGGAGGTTTTGGGCCACAACGTGGCGCGAAAAGGTAACGAGACCGTCACCTCGTCTAATGACCCTTGCTGCGTATAAGCGGTCCAGGCAAGGTGAGGAGAATATCCTTCCGCTTGGAGAGCCTGATCGATGTCATTTCGGGCCAGAAGGAGATTGCCTGTTGACGCCCATTCGTTGACCCCCACTTGAGCAGCTTGTCCGGCCGCATAGCTTTCCTGCGCCCATAAAAAGACGCTAAGACTGCCTAGGATTACGGTAAGGAAAATGGGTAACACTAAGAGGATTTCGATAAAGCTGTTCCCGGCGATAGCGGCGACACGGGGCAGCTTTAGGGAATGGCATTGAGATTGCTGGTGATTTGATTGAACGCGCCCACTAACGCGTTGCGTAGGGCTTCGATCGGGAGTATCATGGCGAGCACTACGATAATGATCCAGAGTGTCATCGTGTGATTGACGTTGCCCGCTAATTTGATTTCTCCAGAAAAACCGTTGATGGGCTCAATGGATAATTTACGAATTCCCGTCTGACCCACCATCGTATACGGTTGCTATGGTTATCCGATAACTGTCATAATTCAGATCAAGATTCAAGATGCATGCATGTCCTTTGATGGTCGGCAGATCGCTTCGTGGGCTATCCTTTCACAAACCTTCTTATGCCATCCCCACCCATGACTATTGGCGTATAATTACCGAATAAAAATGTCTGGTGGAACGTGTCAATCAAATCACCATACAACACTAAGCAGTTGGCCCATCGGTATTTGCATTATTGGGAACTTCGTTTGATTCTTCGCCTGGGGTCCTACAATATTTCTCCCAGCATTTATCGCGGTAGGACTTACACAGTTCGTCCATAGGCAGTTTAATCATCCACGCTGGACTCGGAGAAAGGTTTGTCACCGGATTCTTTATAATAGACTCCATAAGAGTGTTTTTCCATTCTTGTCTTTTTCTTCCCGTTTCTAAGTGTTCTTTGGATTCATTTGAACAAGCTATGAAGAATTGATGTGAATCGGATGGTGGGTTGTTCAATTTTTGGTATTTCTTGAGTAAAGTGCAAAAATCTTTGTCGATCTTTTTGTCATTATTCCCCTTGCCCATTACGTCAGATATTTCAATGTAATAATAAATTGGGTTAGTGTTGTTTATGTTAGATACAAGAACGAGATCGTGCCCTTTATCCTTATCTCCTGTATTCTGTTCGGTGTTAGGCGTTTTTTTCGTGTGGTAACCCGAACTGGTTGTTGGATGACATTCCTGTACAGCATAAGCGGAATCTGAGTTGTTGAAATAGTTTAGCACCTCAAGCATGGTCTCCACCGTCGCTAATTGATTAATCAACTCCACTAAGGATTCTTCATCTTTGCCGATTGTGATATATTTCAAGTTTTCAGCTTAGCTATCCTTTTCTTGATTATTCTTTTCTTGATTAAATTCTGTCCGGTTTAGATCTACCAGACGTCTTTTGAAAGCTCGTATGTCGTTTGAAAAAGACTGGTCGTGGGAGAGGCTTTTAAGGAAAGTCTGTAGCTGTGAGAACAAATGGCTGTAGGCGCATAGTAAGTCATCCCTCACTGCACTAATGGTGGGCGGGTCATTGTTGTTAGGAACAAACTGTAACAGATGCTTTGCGTTGTCATTGGGCACTGTAACTCCTCCTTAGCCAATTCAAAACGTCTACGCTGGATTATCACCCTAAGCGATTCGACACGTTTTCAAGAATTCCTGCCGCGGCTACTCCTTGGAAGCGCCATGGCACGCAAAATCATCTTTCAAAAATCGACCCATCACAATCGTCGTGTCATCCAGAGCCATATATTGTCGTAAACAGCCACATTCTGGCGAACGATTTCGGGCCTCGCGCTTTCGTGAATGCAGGAAACGATGGGGATGATGACGAAAAGAGTTCACCGTGAAATCTGGGGACAGACAAGGGGTCGAGAATGATTACACGTGTGTTGGTGTCGACGTGGGTAACCTGGGCGCAGGTGGTCACAGACATTGAGGATGAGATTCTCGCCGGGCAAGGGAGATTGACAGACCCTTGGGTGATTCGTGGATCGAACGGATCCACGTGGGAACGGTGGGGAATTTCCTGGCCCGACAATCGCCAGGATTCGATGTGGGTCGTGGCCCTGACCTTAGCGTATACCCTGGTGGATGGGCATATCGTCACGGAAATGACGATGGTTGCTGAACCGGTGGTGGACGCAGGTCAACCACGCAACGATTTGAAGATTCTCCGGCGGTTGGCGGGGCAGACACTGCTCCGGAACGAGTCGGCGTGAACTGCGACAGGGATTGTCAAACGGATAAGAGGGGCCGCGTCACGAAATTCTCTCGTAACGGTTCTTTTAAAGGACGCAGTAAACGCGAAATACCCTCCCCAATTTTCTAAAGCACCCGGTCCACGATTCTGTCAGGTCTTTCATAATGATCCCTCTGTGTCCCACACTCGGCACCACAAGCCGGGATAGTCCTGCACGATGCCGTGCCTATCGACCTGCAATGTGACCTGAAATCCACTGGTCAGTGATTCATACCGGTAGAGGTTCGGGGCCATGCGGGTGTAGCGTTGGACCAAGGGATGAACCGTGAGATCAGGGAATCGTATCCAGACCGCCGATAATTCCTGTGATGCACCGACGTCCAAGCGCAGACGGCGGATTGGCAACGTATTGGTCGAGGGAGTGACTCCAATGTCTACGTCATGGCATGGCATCAGGCGAGGGTCAACTGTGTCGTTCACCAGCCAGCTCCCGTTCTCCCCGCGACGTAATGTCCCGGATCGATCCTCACGTTCACTGAGGATTCGGAACTGCACCCAATGAGTGCTCCCATCGGGCCGGCACTGAACCGTATAGGTAAGGGCACCCCGGAGACCTTGGAGATCCCCAAT
The DNA here is from genome assembly GCF_001280565.1 of Sulfobacillus thermosulfidooxidans. Lineage (NCBI taxonomy): Bacteria > Bacillati > Bacillota > Clostridia > Eubacteriales > Clostridiales Family XVII. Incertae Sedis > Sulfobacillus > Sulfobacillus thermosulfidooxidans. The sequence goes on from NZ_LGRO01000001.1 coordinate 195,244, forward strand.
GATGGTTCCCGAGATGGTCGTGTGGGGTTCAAATGTGAACCGGCAGTATTCTAGGCTTTGGCCCTGGGTGTGGCGCCAAAAGATGTGTGTCACCGTCTGCATCTCCTTACTTCGTGCTATCGCATTTCTTAACTCTTGCGCCTGCCATGGGTTGTCCGGTTCGAGGCGCATTGGGCGGCGGCATAGCCATCTCATCCTAACCGCCAAAAGAACCGCTCTTAAGCCCCCAAATGCTTCTAGACATCCCTGACGTCATGCGATACAATCCCCGATAGTTACCATTGCGGAAAATTTTGGCATCATTTACCTGAGGAAAGGATGGGGATGACATGAGTGAGTCGAAAACGATTACACCCGAATTGAAAGCCCAGTGCATTCAAGAAGCGCTAGACATCCAGAATGCCGCGGCGGTGGCGCGTCGGCATGGACTCCCGATTCGGCTGGTACAAAAATGGGTGCAGACCGCGACCCAGCGCGGGACCCCAGAGGAAGCGCGGGCCTTAAAGAAAGCGCTCCAACAAGCCACCACGGAAAATCACCAATTGAAGCAACTCTTAGGCGAAAAAGATTTAGAAATTGCTATTTTGCAGGATCTTCTAAAAAAAGCCCCCCGGGCCTCTCTGACCGATGTGCAGGAGCTCACCGGTGGATTCGACGAGGATACCCTGCCACCCGCGTCTGTCCGTGGGCTGGAGTGGCCCGGGCGACGTCTTAGGCCTGGCGAGCGCGATTACAGCGTCCGGCGTCATGGACGCCGAAACGGGGAGGAGGTCGACCCCGTCGGGGCTATGTGTGGACATCGAGTGGCACCAAAGTGGCTGAAGAACAAGTCCTGGAATGGCTCAGTGAGTTTATTACGGCCGGCGAGGGACCATGCTATGGCTATCGCCAATGGACCACATGGCTCCGTCGGGAGCACGACCTGATCATCAATAAAAAGACGGTCTATCGCCTCTTGCGAGCCGCTGATCTCTTGCAGGGACAACGCTTGCGGTCGCCCGACAACCGGCCGCCTCGCGTCATCGCCGCCAATCGCGTGGTCACGGGCCCCAATCCACTGGGGGAAATGGATGGGCAATACGGATACATCGCGGGCGAAGATCGCTTTTTTTACCTCTGTAGCGTCATCGATGTCTTTGATCGGTCCATTCTCGCCTACCATATTCGGTCTCACTGGTTCCGCTGTTCAGGCGGTCCGCGCCTTGCAAGGCGCGGTACGAGCCCGTCAAGCGGATTGGGGGAAGACGGTCCCGGTCATTCGGACCGACAATGGGCCCCAATTTGTGGCCCAAGCGTGGGCCACAGGATGTCAGGCCTTAGGGATGCAGCATGAACGCATTCCCGTGGCGACCCCGAATAAGAATGCACACATCGAATCGTGGCACAGTGTGCTCGAAGCCGAATGCTGGCGAAATCAGGTATTTCAGACAGGGGCCGAGGCGTATACGGTAACAACCGAGTGGATCCGGTTTTACAATGAGCGCCGCTTGCATGGGAGTTTGCATGATTGGGCTCCAGCTCAATATTATGTCCAATACCGCATGGGCACCGCGCCGACGATTCGGGTCGTGCGCTGTTAGCGCTTCTGCGCTCTTGTCGACGCATTATGGCCCGGAGGGCCGAGGGTCCCAAGCGCTGCGAAGCCACGGCAGAGCGGACTCTGGACGCCCGGCCGCTCCGGGCAGTATCCTCCGCGTCGCGAGCGCAGGAAGCTCCCCGCCCCCATGCTTATGGAAATATATTCCATCTCATCGTTATTGTGAGGGATCCCATGCGATCAGACGATTTGTCTAGATATTAGGGGTTAAACCGCCAACATCCTCGGGCCGGAAACTGGGAGCCATCGCCGTCGATGCCGCTTATCGCGGACAGGGAATCGGGATGCGCCTCTGGGCGGCGATCTGTGCAACCTTGGACGCGGGCGAATCGTTACGATTGGAGGGCATTTTTCCGCATGTATTTATTCCCGGAGTGGATCGCACGCAGTATGCCGCTGCGTGGTCATGGTTCTTACGGCGGGGATGCCAACCGCAACTGCCGGTCGTGGCGATGGAGCGGCGCTTGGATGATTTACCGAGGGACCACATCATCGTACCGCAGAAGGTGGCGACTACCGTTGAGGTTGGGGTGCTCCCCCGTTGGCTTCGTTATCGCGCATTGGAAACCGCACGGTCCTTTGGCCCCGGATGGGAACGGGCCGTGCGGGAAACGTGGCAGTGTGCCGTGATCCCGGAACGGGTGCTAGGACTTTATACGGCCACCGAGGTGTTAGGCATCAGCGTAGTGGGGGGCTACGGCGAACCGCTGGGGCGCTTAGGGCCGATTGGCGTGGTGCCTGCCGTGCGCGGGCAAGAGGTTGTCCCACACGTCGTGGAAATTCGCTAGCGCATCCTTTCGTGAGATTTATCCCATTTCCTCGGTTTTTCGATCAGGTTTTTGAGAAACGTGGGCTTTTAAGGCCTTTTGCAATATGGACATCTCGCGATACCCCGGGATTCGCGTCAAGGTGTCCTCGATGAACAAACTGGCCGATGCTAACCAACGTAAGACTTGTTGCCCGTTGGTCCAGTGCTTGACGTTCTGCGCATGGGTGCGGAATTGACTGTTAATCGATTCCATGGCATTGGTGTTGGCCAACGTTTGCCGCAAGAGACCCGGGAGGCCGAGACGATGAACCGTTAAGGTCTCTTCCAGCCCTTCCCGAAGACTCCCGGCGGCGCCGGGATGATCGCGTTCCAACTCATTGGCCAGGGCTTCTAAGGCGTGAGCGGCCGTGTCCGCATCGGGTTCTTGATAGGCTTTACGCAATCGCTGACGGACGCGATTTTCCGCCGATTTGGGCAGGTGGTCGAGGACATTGCGTTGTTTGTGGATTTGGCAGCGTTGGAGGAGGACCTGATCGCCCCAAACTTCGCGCACCGCTTTGGCTAAGGCTTTCGCCCCATCGATGACGACGAGTAATCCATCCGCGGCCGTCAGGCCGCGGGTGATGAGATCCTGTAATAAAGCCGTCACCACCGTGTGGTTTTCTGTGGCCCCTTCGACTAATCCCAACACGCGTTTGTGTCCCCCGGCATCAATGCCGAGAGCCCCGACCACCAGATGGTCGGCCACGCGCAAACCATCAATCATGATGACGACCCAGGTACGATCGTCCAATCGCCGTTGCAGGAAGCGGTCCAGCGCTTGCTGAGTGGCCTGGATAAAACGGCGACTGACGGTGCTTTTGCTCGGGCCAGACTGCGGGACCGCGGCCTCAAAGGCTGCATCGGCATGGCTTTGTTGACGACTCGCTAAGCCATACAGCATCCGTTCGAGCACCGCTTGGGTCGCGAGCGTGGGGTCCTGAAACTGATGATAGGTGTCTAAGGGAATTTCCTCCGAACCATCGGCAGCACGGACTCGCGGATGCGTCAGGGAAATTTTCCGGTCCCCCAAAAAGACGCGGCCGACTTCGGTCCCGTGCCGAACCGCTTGGCGCTGGGGATCATGCCGCCCTTTAGGTCCGGCCAGTTGCTCGACCTCTGCGGACATCATCTCTTGCAAGACCTGCAATCCCACCCGGACCGACAGGGCCAACAATCCGTTTTCGGCATCCCGCAGGATGTCCACCCACGGTACCGTCACAGGCTGTTCGGGAAGCGATTTTTTCTTTATACTGGTAGTCACTAGCGATTCCTCCTGAAGATGGGTAGACCTCTCTATTCAACCAGAGAGCCGTCAGGATCGCTAGTCTTAATTTCCACGAAAAATGGGGCATTCTCGCGGGCAAGGATGGGGTCGAGCGTTGCTCCACTATACGCTCCGCTATATGCGAGCCCATGCGGTGTCCCGAGCCTATTTTTTGCATTGCGTGGAAGGGAGCCCGGCCTATCATCTCTATCGTCATCAGGGATTTCACGTTATCCGAAGATTTGTGCCGATGATAAAATATGTCCCTAATGACCGAAAATCCGGTGATGCCAGCCCCGGACTGCCGCCCCAGGAATAAAGTGCCTTTTTGTTCGGGTATATCTGTCGGACGTGTGCCACTGCATCATGGAGGATGGCGATTAAGCCCCCAACGTTCCTAGACATGCGAACCTGTGATGAGGCATCTTTTCTTACGCAACAATCATGGAACCCGCAGTACTGCGGACCGAAAGTCCAACGGGAGATCTGCATCCGACATAACTCCGATTCGCTATTCGTTCATGCATCGCGATTGACAAGAATCATGGAATTTCAACACATTCGGACTCATGCAGATGGTCTGTCTCTTTTTACTGACTCTAACGAGCGATTGATTGCTTAGAGAAGGTTATTGCCAAAGTTTCCATCCTGAATGAGTTGAGGAGAGGGATCGGCTCTACCCAGCACTACAAGGGTCCGGACCGATCCCTCAATCCATTCGTATTCGCTCGACCGAGTGAGGAGAAATCGCAATTGGAACGCGTGATTTCGTTTGTCACGAAGCCACATGTTCTATATCGTTGCCCTAATCGTCTTTTGAGCAGTGGTTCCCCACCCAGTAGTGGGAGGCCGTCTGGTAATGCCAATGCCGGACGTTGCATTCGTGGAACTTTTTTCTTTGCGTTCAAACGACTTTGGCAGCAGTATAAGATGGAGTATCCCGAGGGATATCCGCCCTTTGGTAACCCTGCTAAGATCCGGGCAAATCGGTCTTGACGTATCCAAGGTTAACCTGGTGGTCAATAACTGCGATTCTTCGGGATATTCAACGAATTCTGTGGGAATATTCCGTGTTTTCCGCACCGTATACATGGAACTAGACTCCATCGGGGATCGCTGATCGTCGAGTCCCTGACGGATTAATATCGAACAGGCGCCATAGGATGGGCATACCGTAGTGGCTAATTCTTCCACGACACCCAATTCGCCGGCAACATATTGAGCTGGTTCGCCACCGGGACTTGGACTACTGCCAGAAGTACTTGTCTGTTGGCAAAGAAGGAGGATGTTGTGTTGTTGTTATTCATGCGGGTGGATTGTAGGGGCTACGATTAAAGGCGATAACCATCGTCAAAAAGGCCTTGTGTCGCATGCGGATACGTGTGCATCCGAAGGTACCAGCCAAACTTTTGTAGAACGACGGCCCCTTGTCGCCAATTCGTGATGCGTTATGCGATGAGGACCGTCTGACCTGCAATGATGAGTCATGGGAGACTAGTTCGCCTATCGGCAACCCTCAAGGCTACTTCTTTCGCTAAGATTCGCTCAGGATGCGAAATGTGAGAGAAAACCGGTTAAAATACATGGCCCATACCTCACACTGAAGGCTTTGAGTTGCTGGTCACGTCCCCGTGTCTCATGATGAGGACTCGAATTGGGGTTTCCTTTGATGACAGTCGGCCGCATAGCCGAATGGTTTGGTTGTGCATGATTCCCATCATGGCCATGATTGCGGTGACTATAGAGCGAAATCGTAAAAAGTTGTACTCGCTACGAGTTCTGAATGCCGGAAATATACCATATTTATGCTTTATTCGACTATACTAGACATAAAAGAGGACATCATCCAGGACGGCGAGTAAACAAGAGGCATTTGTTGTCTCCGACATAGCACTCGCCAACACATCTCCTCATTCCTGCATCTCTTTGCAAGCAAGAGTGACTCTATCATCTAATTTATGCGATCCCAGAAGGAGATCGGTTGTGATGGGACAGGAGTTGTCATTCACTCCCTGGTCACAAGATATCATTAACGGCACCTTATTGGCTGGACTGTTGGTAGGAATGTGGGAATGGAACGATCTATTGCGCAGGCGATGGTTTTTAGGCAGTCGGCTCTGTTTAACGCTCGGTATTCCCGTCGTGTTGGTGGGTTTAAGTCGGTGGGGACCATTTGAAATTCCGTTTATGATCTTTCTTGTCGCAGACCTCGCATTGTGGGTCATGATTCCCCACTCTTTATGGCAACTATTGGGCAGTACCCTGCTTATCGCTGGATTTGCCGCATCCGCCACACAATGGACTGCTCAGCGAGTTCTAGAAATGATTACTATTACCCTGTTGTCTCTCGCTTTTGCACGACTCATTCCTTATCTCAAAACTTTAAAGAAACGGATAGGATTGTATGTCATTGTATCCAGTCTGGCGCTGCTTCCCTTGATTCCCGGGCAGGACGCCGTGTCTGATGTCTTGACGTCCATTATTATTGCGGGATTTACCGTCGCCTATATTGTCGAACGCGCTGACAGAATGCGGCAATGGGAAGAAGATATCTATCGAGCTGAGCATGACGCGTTAACCGGGGCTTTCACACGATATGGTCTCAAAACCTGGATGGGCCACTTGTCACCGAGCGCTCGATCCGCGGGCATGATTATAGCGTGCGATCTCGACGATTTCAAATGGTTCAATGACACCTGGGGGCATGATGTTGGAGACCAAGTATTGCAGGCTTTTGCCCACCGTATTCGGACGGAACTCCGGGCCGAAGACGCGTTAGTGCGTCCGGGGGGAGATGAGTTTACGATATGGATGCCAAATATTGCACCCCGCGATGCATCCGGGATTGTCGAACGGTTGCACAATGCCGTGACGAAGGAACCCTATACATTCCCAACGGGATCATTTGATTTGGGCGTCTCGGTGGGATGGGCAGTTGGAACGCTTTCCGACGACACAGCGCACATCGCCGACCAAAATTTGCTGCGGGCTAAACGCCAAGGCAAAAATCGTGTCATCAGTGCTCCTGATCTGTCAGAAATCGCCGGTTCCCGAAAGACCCCGACGGCGCAAATCGGTTGGCTCGCCGACGCGGCCCAGGCCTTTTGGGCACAATGGTCTACCGCAGCGGTTTTGACCGATGCCGCGGGGACCATTGTTGCTGTGAATGCTGCGTATGAACAGCTAACCGGACGAACAGGGGACGAACTGGTTGCCCAGAAACCCGGCATCAACAGCGCGGGCGAGACGCCCTCTCACGTCTATGAGGCGTTATGGCAGCGTCTACAAGACGGCAAAACCTGGCACGGGCATTTAAAAAATCGCCGGCCCGATGGCACTCTATGGTGGGCCTATGAGACCCTGGTTCCCATCGCTATCGGCTCCCAAGTGATTGGCTATTGGGGCACCGTGCAGGAATGTCCTGCAGAAAGTCCGGTGCCTGTGGCATTCCCACTATCCGATGCGGCGTCGGATGTTGACACCCCCGAGGGGGATTTTCTACGTCATCTCACGTTCCAGGCCGTATTTCAACCCGTGGTCGACCTGGTGAGTGAATCGGTGATAGGACAGGAGGCTCTAATTCGTCCGCGATATCATGGACAGATATTGTCTCCGCTCCCAGTCTTTGCGAGGGCGCAAAGAGCCGGAGTGCTGGTGCAACTGGATGGCCTCTGCCTGCAAACGATTATTCAGGCAATCCAAGGGCAAGGGCCCTGGCCGGGGAGTCAGACGCTTTTTGTCAACGTGGTGAGCGCAACCTTGAAGAATCCGCCACGCTTTCGGCGTCATTGGCAGGATCTTCGTGAGATCGTGCCGCCAAATCAATTGGTCATCGAGGTGTCCGAGCGACACGTCGACGGGGTTGACTGGGAGACGTTAACGCAACCGTATCCCGAGGTGATCTTCGCTCAGGACGATGTGGGGGCGGGGGAATCTGATTTAGCACGACTGGTACGCTGGCACCCGGGCTGGATCAAAATCGACATCGCGCTAGTGCGCCGGATTGGCGACGATCGTCGCAGTCGAACCCTTATCCAGACATTGACAGACTGGGCGCATGACCAAGGGATGCGGGTCATTGCGGAAGGGGTGGAGACGGAGTCTCAAGCCACGCTGCTTCGCCAATGGGGGGTGGATGCTGCTCAAGGTTATTTCTGGGCGCATCCGATGCCGCAGTGGATCTTGCAGATAACCCGCTAACGAGAGCCTGTTGTGGCGTCCGAGGAGGAACTGACTCTCCTCCGCATCTCTGTGCAGACGCATTGGACCGGCAGTGGTGAACTCGACCCGTTATAAAGTCGACCCCACAAGCCTGTTGGACTACTACCGTACCGTCGGGACGTTCAACTCTACTCATCATGGGGATAGCGGTAGCGTCTCGTCCGGGGCGAAACCCATTACACGCTAGTCAAGGTAGGTGTTTTACGATGTTTAAGGACTCAATACCCAATCCGTCATTAGCCCAGTCAGGACCCAATGATCCAACGCGGAAATATAGACAAAAACTGGTAGGGGGATTACGCATCGTGTTCGGGGTGTTCTGGCTCATTGATGCCCGACTCAAATGGTCACCGGCGTTTTTTCACGAGTACGTGGGTCTGTTGAAAGCCGCCGCGGTGGGACAGCCTCCGTGGTTGCAGCCCTGGTTTCATGGTTGGATCGCACTCGTCTCGCCACATCCGGATGTTTGGGCCGTTCTGACTGCGCTAATAGAAACGGTAACGGCGCTGGGCTTGATCTTCGGATTTGCTCAAAAACTGGGATATCTCATCGGGAGCCTCTTTAGTTTAGCGATATGGAGCACAGCAGAGGGGTTTGGCGGTCCGTACACCCCCGGCGCCACCGATATTGGCACGTCCATTATTTATTTTTTAGTCTTTGTCTATTTGGCTGCCATGCAATATATGGAGGGATTGCCAGCCTATAGCCTTGATCGGTGGATCATCGCCCACTGGACGCCCTGGCGAAAGATTGCCACGTTTTCCACCGATGCAACAGGGTGGCCCAGTGATCATCCATGACGGGAAGCCCCCCGGACACGAAAGAGGTGAATTTTGTGGGATGGCGAAGAATTGGTGTTGTGGGGGCCGCAATAGCCTCCGACGCGCGCCCCAAGTCAATGCGAACCCTTAGGCTTTCGTATCGTCCAAACACCTGTGGTCTGGATATCGGATTGTGGCGTGTCGATTTCGATGGCCGCTTACGGTATCAATGGAACTGGTTACTGGGTTACCGCATCCCGCGCCGGATCACACACCACGGGAGGCGTTTGGTTGGGCTGTCCGAGAGATCAAACGGCATGAACGAAACAATTGGCCAGCGTGACGCGTGATCCGCTGGCGTCGTCGACGGTGCAGGGCATGTGGTCGTGGGCGTATGCTCTAGGCGAATATTGGAAGAACGGGGGAGAGGGCGACATGACCAATAACACCAATAACCTCAACACAAGATCCGCTAGGGGGTCTCGGCAGAGCCGGACGCTCTTGCCGACTGATGATTCTCCGCAAAAGACCGCGGAGGAGCCGGACGAGGCCACGTGGCACCAGTGGATAGCCCGTGCGCAAGCAGGAGATGAAGCGGTGTGGGCGTCGATTTTTGCGGCGGCCGACGGATTCGTTCGGCGCATGCTCCGGGGCTATTATTGGCCGGGGTTCGACAGTGATAGGGACGATGGAGAACAAATTGCACGGATCGGCGTGTGGCAAGCCGTGATGCAGTATCAGCCAACCCGTCAGATCCCGGTGCGTGCTTGGGTGCGGTGGGTTGTGCGTCGACGACTCGCCGATGGCGTGCGCCAGGCCACCCGGCACAAACAGGTGTTTTATCGTCACGCTTTGCGGTTGGATAGTCCGTGGGGAACGGAAGGCGAGACCAACTCACCTCTCGTGACGGGGTACCACCGATTAGCTGCCGACACATGTTCTGATCCCCTGCAATGGGTAGAGCGTCTAGAGGAACGCAACCACTTGTACGCGGGTATGGAGGCATTGACGGCATGGGAATGGCAGGTTCTATGGGATGTGGCCGACGGGTTATCCTATGGCGAGATTGCCCGGCTTCGCAGACGGCACCCGAAGGCGGTGGACAACGCCTTACAACGCGCTCGGCGCAAACTCCGGCAGTATTGGGCGAGCAAAAAGGTGTAATCATTCTAACCCTAAAACAGAACCGTTCCTCCGTAACCCCTCCGGCAACTGACGATGGGAACCCGGACTTGTATTTCTTCCATGGCTGCGAGCATTAACAGCCAAACGGTTTGGAATGATTTCATGCATGGCTTCGATCCTAGTGGATTTTGGAGCCAAAAATCTTCAGAATACTTTCTCGCTACTAGTGCAACAAAGAAAAAAATACGATTCGACATCATGAATAACACCACTCTCCTTTATTTTGACTATACTAACATTTTGAAGAAGGGAAATAATGCCAGGACGGCCAACAAACACAATCCAATACCATATTGTCCTGTATTCGCCCACTCCTTATTGCTTATCTGAACACCTTGATGGATACATACGACTTTAGACCGTTGTGTCGATGGTCCAATTGTCACTTCGCGTTCGATCCACATGTCGATGATCGTGTAGTGCAGGCTTTTGCCCACCGCATGCGGACTAAACCCCAGGCCGAAGACGTCTTAGTGTGTCCGGGTGGGGAGGAATTTACCATGTGGCTGCCAAACATTATGCCCAGTAATGCATCCGGGATTGTGGAGCGATTGCCCAATATTCTAACAGAGGAACCCAATCCCGAGAGGACAGATATATGCTCCATGGTCACTATGAGTCAAATACATTATTGTTCGATCACCTCGGATCGGACAAATCGTCGAAATGAAAAAACACCCGCGTGTTGGCTTTTGAGATGACAACCGCATGTATCCGTTCCCTCGCGAAGAATTTGTTAAAAAATCCAGAAGGTTTGACATCTCTTATGTCAGAAACCAAATCACAGTGATCCGAATTTTGTTATAATCGGATTCAAATCCATCCTACATGGCACGATCTTGCGAGGTCAAGGTTTAATTCTTTACACAGCGTGTAAGATACTCTAACGGAACTTAATTAAGAATTTCGTACGACTTTGTTGAACTGAGCATTATGACAACTGTATTGGTATTTATGCCATGGAAAGGTTAACAGGTGGGGGAGAAAAATGCGGTTTCGTTTGTTACGTGTCATTTCGGTAGTGTTTGCCATGTTGATGTCCGGTTGCGGCGCGACTCTTTCGAGTGCCCAACCCTCCAAGTTACCAAAAGCATATATGGTGTCTTATCTTAAAACTGGTACTCTGTTATCACAGGTGATGGCCCGTCACTATGTTGGAATTGAATTGCCAGTGGGTCCGCCTATTTATTCTAGCGTTATCCACAAAATGCATATGGAAGCTATTATCCGTTCAGGGCCGTTTGTGTATGATGTTGGTACTTTAGAAGGTGAACCCGTCGTTATCAATGTACCACCTTTGGATGGGATTACCATTCGATCACTGGCTACTGAACGGATGGAAACGATTTTTCATATTGGCACATTCATTTATGAAGGAACATCAGGATCGCATCTGCGACCATTAAGTTTTGGTGATGTGGTTATTGCAGCCCGTATTGTCGACTTTGGGAATTTCATTACATCCCGCACGGGTGCCATGATCCCCGGCGAATTCCATAATACAGAACCCGGCATTGGAGCCGGAAAATTTCTCTACTTGTACAGCAATCCAACTCTGGTCAATATGGTCGCCCAAGTGGCGATACCTCATAGTCTGGGAAAGACCCCGGCTCGTGTCTTAGATGAGCACTCAAGCCGCTATCCATGGGTGATGAAATTTGGCACGCAAGGATCCAGTGAAATGTGGTTAAAGGATCCTGCATTAATTGCTGCCAGCGATAAAGTATTTCATGAAGTGGACGAATCGGGCGATTACCCATCGGCCTTAGCCTCCGTAACAAATCACGTCCCTTTCATCGAATGGAACACGATCTCTGACAATGCATTAAAAGTTCCTACGCAGTTCAATGCGTTTTTCCATGAAGACTCACTGTTTGCTCAACGTCGGTCTAACACTATTCTCTTCAAATTGCTCCATTTGATGGCACAACGGCATATGATCTCTCCACCCCCCAGCAATCCAACCACTGACCCCTATGCGCCCGGAACCTTCCAACACGCGTTAACTCCCCCTAGTTATGTTGAACATCCTTAAGTCTTGTAGAGACCGAGAGAGCACGGGGCGATGTGTCATAGGGTGGGACTGATGCTCAGGCAAGATGTTTTTAGGGTGATTGACATTCAATGGAAACAATTGGTCAAGGTCTACGTCATCCCGGGTACCAACAACAATCTTCCGTGAATACGACATTTTGGGAGGTGCATGCTCGCCACGATGAACTCCGGCATTATGCCTTATGCCGGACGGTCCTCCTCGCATATACATCACCAGACTCCTATCCACATATTTTGGAGATTGGTCAAGACATTGCGGGATCGGAAGTGAGCATGTATGATGGCATCTACCAAGAAGCTTTGTCGCAAAGAATGTAAATTTTCTCTGACCAAACATCACGAAATAGGGAATGCAGAGAGGGAACCCCCCGGGAGTTCTCGGGGGGTTTGTAAGGGATACATGACAAAGAGTAGGACACTCATTCATACCGATGAGATGTCATTCCAAACTGCGGCCGTTGGTTCGGGGACCCATAATACCAATAACCAATGCCACAATTGCCATCGCGAGCGAAATGAATGCAAATACGCCCAGGACACCAAAGGATTTCAATAAGGCCACAATGATAAATCCGACGAGCGCCGAACTTAAGCGGCTCCAACTATACGTAAAGCCCACACCGGTTGCTCGAATGCGTGTCGGATACAATTCGGCTTGATAGGAATGAAACAACGTGCTAAACCAGTTATTAAGCAGCGTAATGACAATACCGAGCGTAATGATGCCGACAGGACTGCGCATCTGGGAAAACACTAAACCCGCAATGCCGATACTCAGGGACACGACAACAATTTGCCACTTTTCTGACATCACCATGCCAATGATTGGTCCCAGGGGATTGACTAACGCGATTAAAAACGTGTAAAGCAACGAATGAATTAACGTAATGCCTTCACTCACCAACAAGGTGGGAACCCACGCTGCGAATCCGTAAAAACCAATGGTTTGAAAAAGATTGAAAATCAGCAACATGATGGTGCGTGAACGGTATGGAGGGATCCAAATTTCGCGAAAGTGACCCCGGGATTCATGTTCTTCCGCACCCGGGTGCACGGGCGGCAACGCTCCGACTTCTTGTGCAACCGTCGTTTCAATGTGTTGCATCACCGCATTAGCTTGGGTCATATCGCCATGATTCTCATACCAGCGCGGGGATTCGGGTAATCCTTGGCGGATCCACCAGACGACAACCGAACCTAAGGCACCGATTAACACCACCCATCGCCATCCAGCCATCAGCACGTGGGTGGGGACGAGAGTATAGGCCAAAAACGCCACGACCGGGACCGCCCAATAGGTGATAAATTGACTGAAGGCAATATAATAGCCGCGCCGGGAGGCCGGAGTCATTTCACTGACATAGGTATCGATGACAACAAGCTGCGCACCGACCCCAAACCCCGCGAGAAGACGGAACACATCAATCCAGACGGCATTGGGCGAAAAGGCCATAAGGATCGTGAAAAACGAATAAATGAGCAACGAATAGACATAACCATTGCGGCGACCAATTTTGTCACTAATATTGCCGAAGATCGATGTGCCAAAAAACATCCCCAAAAATCCCGCGCCCACAAAATAGGCTAATCCGGAGACGGGCATCACTTGAGCATGAACCAGGGCGGCCCCCACGGCCCCCGCCATGAACAATTCGTAAAATTCAAAGAGTCCTCCGGTTGAGACTCTTGCCACTAAGCGTTGAAAATAGGGCGCTGGTGGCAATCGATTCATTCGGTCGGCAATCGTAAAGCGGGTATTTGCAGCCGTTGCCATACTTCATCCACTCCTTTCATGATTTCGATTTATCTGACAATTTTATGCGTAATCATGCTTGCTGCGCCCCCCATGATTAATGCGGGGGCGCCAGGTGTTGCGCAATCACGTTCAATAAGCGCTGCCGAATCCAAGGCAACTGGCTGATGTCAATGTGGGTGGCCAGGCCTTGAGACTGAAAGAAGGCAACAAGTTTTTCCGTATCCAGATTCCCCGCCGCTCCCGGGGCATATGGGCAGCCCCCCAGTCCGGCTAAGGCCGATTCAAATGTGTGAACTCCGAGCTCATAAGCCGTCGCGACATTGGCCAGTCCCCATCCCATGCGGTCATGAAGATGGAGGGCTAAGGGGATTGTCGGTGCGATGGACTGAACCACACGGATGCGTTCTTTGACCTGAAGGGGCGTGGCGGTTCCTAGGGTGTCGGCAATCCCGAGTTCATCCACCCCCATGTCACAATAACGTTCCGCGATCAGGGCGACCGCATGGATGGGGACAACCCCTTCAAAGGGACATTCAAACGCGGTGCTAATAGCGCCTCGGACTTTGAGACCCGCCTCGTGCGCCCGTCTCGTAGCGGCTGTGAGTTGGGACAGCGTCTCATCGCGAGAACGATTAAGGTTGGCTTGGTTGTGACGTTCTGATGCGGACACGACTAGCGTCACCGTATTGGCCCCGGCGGCAATCGCGCGTTCCACGCCTTTGAGATTGGGGGCCAAGGCGATCCACTCCCCCGGAAGGTCTTGCAGCTGGGACAGAACGGCCTCGCCATCGGCTAACAAGGGCACCCAACGGGGGTGTACAAATGCAGCGACTTCGATCGCGTGAATACCGGCCTGGAACAGAGCGCGGATCAAGGCGACTTTGTCGGGAACCGGAACGTAACCCGTGGCATCCTGAAGCCCATCGCGGGGTGTCACATCCACTATCTTGACTGGCGTCATCCCGTCTTTGCCCCCTTCTTTAACAGATTTTTGACGACCTGGCCATGGGCCACGATCACGATGGGACGCCAGTATCCCGGTCCCACTTCAACCATGCCTTCAGCATCGGGAAATCTCGTGCGTGAAGAGCGGTAGCGCCAAACGACCAGGGAATGAGGCGGCAGTGGGATTCCGAGATATTGTGTGGGATGGGTCACCACCCCGTGATAAATCGTTGACAGTGGCCACCCTCCGGCGTACAGTTTGGAGCAAACATAACTGAGGTCATAAACAGGCGGATGATGCCAGGTGGCTTGGGTGAGGTCGGTGCTTATGGTATGAGGCAAGAGACCTGCGTCCGTAAGACGGTGAAATGTTCGCCAGGAAAAATGCCGGGACCCGTGTCCCACATCCAGCCAAATTCCGCGTTTTACGCCCTCTTCTAAGGTTTTTATGGCTGAGGCCACTCTGGGCAAAGTGGCCACGCAGGCCATGAAAGACATGCGTCATCACATCACCAGGTCTTAAGGATTCGACGAGGGACTCAGGCGGTAAAAATGATCCACTGACGTGCACCATCAAGGGAACTTGAACCTGTTGGGCAATGGCAATCCCTGTCGTCAGGAGTCGAGCGTCATCGGCGGCGTCAATCTGCCCCAGTCGAATTTTAATTCCCGCGATATCGTGGCCATGGTGTTCCATGAGGTGCTCAATATGCTGGGTATCCAGGGGGGTCAACCCGGGAAATGCTATCCGGGCGGGATGATGTTTCAGGCCATGGGGAAGCAGGGAGATCCAAAGTTTAATGTGGGGCAGGGGCGATCTCCGTGTGGGAACCGGGTCGCGCCATCCCAGGGTCCCCGCATCGCCTCCCACCAAGACGCCCGCGCGCAGTAACACCGGCGGGGATACTCCCAGCGTATCGGGCCCCCAGTGAATATGAACATGGAAATCGGCGAGACCGGGGAGAAGAAGATCCGTATCACGCAAGGAAAACACGCGATCCTCGTCGGGCGTTGCGATACTCCACTGGCTGTTCATGACCAGGGAGCCGTTTCGATCAAATTTTAGTCCGCCCTCAAATTGCCATGTCCCCACTGAGCGTTTCCTCCTTCCGGCCTTTAGCGAATAATTCCTTGGTCACGCCAAACGGCTAACTCTGTGGGAGAAATGTGAAGAAGGGAGGTTAGTACGTCGTCGGTATGTTGTCCGATGGCGCCGCCTGCCCAACGCACGGTTCCGGGATGACGGGTGAGCTTGGGCACAATCCCCAGCATGCCCGTGGGTTCCCCATTATCCTGCGGAACATAGGTAATCATTTGGCGGGATTGAATGTGGACATCTTCGGCAATATCGCGGGCACTCATGACAGGACCGGCTGGAATGCCTGCCTGTAATAAGCGCTGCATCAAATCTGATAAGTCGTGTTCGATGGTCCATGCGGCGATCAGCGTATCGAGTTCGGTCGCATGCCGCACCCGTTGTGCATTGGAACTGAAGCGGGGATCGTGAACCAGTTCGGGGTGTTGCATAACCGTGGTGAGTGCCGCAAATGTCGCCGAACTATTGGCGCCAATGGCAATCCACTGCTGGTCGCGGGTTGGATACGTGTTCGAAGGAGCGGCTCGCAGAAGTTGATTGCCAGTGCGCTCTTGAATAATGCCGGCATTGACATAATCGGGAATCAACGCTTCCGTAATGGCCAGAACCGATTCGACCAACGAGACATCAATGTGCTCCCCTAATCCATCACGACCGCGTTGAACCAGAGCGATGAGAATCCCAATGACCGCATAGAGCGCCGCCAATTCATCGCCGAGCGAGACTCCCGTGCGCACCGGAGGACGATCAGGAAAACCCGTAATATAGCGGATACCTCCCATCGCTTCCGCAATATTTCCAAACCCCGGACGGTCGCGGTATGGACCTGTCAGTCCAAAACCCGAAATGTCCACATAGATGAGTTGCGGATTCAGAGCATGAAGATGCTCATAATCTAATTCCCATTCGGCTAAACGTCCAGGTCGTAAGTTCGCAATGAGGACGTCGCTTTGTTTGGCTAACTCGCGAATGATGTGCTGACCGGTGGGATGTTTCAAGTTGATGGCAACTAATCGCTTGTTGCGCGATTGCATCGACCACCACCATGAATGCCCGTAAGGACTCATAGCCCCCCAATGACGCAGCGGATCGCCCTCTAAGGGTTCCACTTTGATGACGTCAGCGCCAAAATCCGCGAGGATGCGAGTCGCTGACGGGGCGGCGACCAATTGGCCGATTTCCAATACGCGAATGCCTTGTAAGCTCATAGACTCCATGGTTTAGTCTTCCTTATTTACTATGGCCTGTGATGGTTGCGGTGTCGCGGCCAAGGCGTGTTCATTTTTTGCCGAACAGAGAAGTCGCGTAATCTTTTGCGCTTCCTGCTGTAAGGCGGAAATGATGGCGTCTTGACGGTCTGTCACAAACCGTTCTTGGGGACCCGAAATACTTAACGCCGCGATGACGTGGTTGGTTCCGGTGAAAATCGGTACACTGATGGAGCCGAGAGCCGATTCTCGTTCTCCTAAAGATATGGCCCATTGTTTTTCACGAATTTCTTGCCAATCCGAGAAGCTTGGTGGCGACGGTCCGGGAAAGAAGGTTTGAGACTCGTGAATGAGACGATCCCGTGTTTCATCGTCGAGCCATGCGAGTAAAATCCGTCCCGCGGAACCCGCATGTAATGGAAGGGGCGTCCCGACTTGAATCGTATGGCGTAAGGATTCAACCCCTTCGATCCGGGCAATGCACACGCGGGCGGAGCCAACACGGGTGTAAACACTCGCAGTGTCTCGAAAGGTGCTGACGAGGCGTTGTAAACTTTCCTGACTGGCCTGTTCTAAGGCGTGAGTGTTCCGTGAAGGGGACGCCCAGTGGATAAGCCGGGGACCCGGTTGATGAGACGACGTTAAAATGCCTTGGTCAATAAGGGTTTGGACAATACGGTAAATGGTTGGTCGCGGCAAATTTAATTGCTGGCTCAGGGCCTGCAGTGTGATTGAGGAATCCTCGGTTAAAACATCGAGAATTTCCGCCATTTTGGAGAGGACAGCAATTCGACTTGAATCTGTTCGCATTGTGGACAACACCTTCCATATTCCGGACACTTTTATTATAGAAATGGGAGAAATAAAAATCAATACAACAAGCAGAAATTTTAGAGAGTTTTGCCCGCCGAGATCCATTTCGGCCCGGGGGTGCCTGATAGGAGTGACTATCCAGCCGCCTGACACAAGGTTGCTTCCTGTTCTAATCCGTTGTCAGTCGTAGGTTCTAACCTGGGGAAAATGTTACGGGGTGGACGATGTTGGGGGAATCGTGTCTGCAGGAAATTCTTGCATTGTGCTGGGCGGTATCAGAAACGCAGAGATGCCCATAGTACTGACACACGATCGACCGATGGCCAGTGGCTTGCACCCTGACGCGCAAGGTGAGCACTCCAT
The DNA here is from genome assembly GCF_001280565.1 of Sulfobacillus thermosulfidooxidans. Lineage (NCBI taxonomy): Bacteria > Bacillati > Bacillota > Clostridia > Eubacteriales > Clostridiales Family XVII. Incertae Sedis > Sulfobacillus > Sulfobacillus thermosulfidooxidans. The sequence continues at coordinate 213,319 of NZ_LGRO01000001.1, forward strand.
AAAAACACGGACACCGTGGGAGGCCTGTCTCACGGGCTGAAACATCCGGTGGAGGCCGCAGAAAAATTCCATTATCCCTTAAAGTGTCAAATTTTCCATTGCACGTGTTGCAGTACTCCCAGTCTACATCATGGACAGTTGGAGACGTGCGTAAAATTTCCGATTGCAATATACGGATCCGAAGAATTTTATAGAAGTTTAACCATGGTATACTCGTGCACCCAATGCCCATTGGGTTGCAGTATGCTGTCGTGCCGAAGACCCTCAACCATAAAACCCTGTTTGAGGTATAAATTCAGTGCAGCGCGGTTCTCGCAAATCACCGTGAGTTCTAAACGATGAAACTCATGGCAATGTGCCCAGGCCTCCATGGTCCGAAAGAGTGCGGATCCCAAACCCTGGCCCCGGTGTGCAGCCAGAATTCCCACCACTATGTACCCGGTATGGCGAATCTTGAGCGGGGCCATGGCCTGAAGTGTCAAGGCTCCGACCAGACGTTGGCCCTCCGCCACTACCCATATCATAGAACGACCGTCCGAGAGAATTTTATGAATGATGTCCCGCTGCTGTGCGACGGTTGTTTGCCGCTCCCCCGGTGCCATGAGCATGAAATCGGTTTCCAGGTCGAGTTGGCGCTGCATGGTCAAAAAGGCTTCTGCATCATCCTCGGTGATTTGCCGAATCTCCATATTCCATCTCCCACTCACACTTCACATCATTCTTTCACCAAAATTACGCGGCGCGGAAGCCTCGTCCTTCAGGGCGAGGAGGAGCGCCGTCCCTTCCTTTCAATAGGCATATTGGTAACCATCCGCATGGTGGAGGATGTGGCAGTATCGATAGGGAATGCCATCCGCCTTGCCAATTCGAAAGTATCCAGTTGCCCGGGCTAAGACTCGCCCAACGTGGGTGCCTTGGCGTTTCCCCTTTAGGACCACAGCCCGAACCATGTCGCCGGTTTGGAAACCCATGAACTTCTTTTGCCGTCGCGCGTGCCGGATTGGGAATCCGTATTTGTCTGTGCCACACCGCTGACGTTTCCCATGGCCGGTGGCTTTGATTCGGAACGCAGGCCTCTTTTCAACGGTGAGTCGAACCGGTGTGGAAGCCCCAACACAGGCCGCGTCCAGCCAGTGAGTCTTCGGCAACCCCAGCCGGGTCCGGTTATATTTGGTCTGCCCTCCGGTCCCGGTTTCCAAGGGGAGGTCCAAGGCCCGTAACCGGTGGAATAGAGCCCGGCGGGTGGCGTTAACCGCAGCGGCGTCCTTGAGCGAAACCTTGAGTTGTTTCATGGCTTCAGGAAATCGTTGAGCCCGGATCCGGTCGATTTTCCGAGAGGATTCCTGCAACTGGGACAGCCATTCTTCAGGTTGGAGGTTGTCCTTGGATTCGTTGCAAGTCCGGCATGCAATGACTAGGTTGCTGATGCGGTCCGTGCCTTTGGGTCCGTGTTTGGGGTTCTTGGGCACGACATGCTCGACGTTCAGCACGGGATCCCCGGATGCCCCATCACAGTAGGCACATTGATGTCCAAACTTCTCCAGCAGATATTCTTTGACTTCCTATCCAAAGAGGGTGCCTTGCTGATACTCCACACCTTGAATCTCTGGATTTTCGATCTTCTGCAGGTCAAACCGAACCAGTTCCATGGAGATCGCTGTTGCGGGAAGGAGTCGGATCAGCCGTGTTGTCCAGGTGACGGTGTTGGCCACTCGGCTTTCCAGGGATGGCGGAAGCCACCTTGAACCAACCGACATGTTAGACGGCTCCTTGGCATGATTCCGACACGTTTTGTGTTTATGGCGAGCATTCTTGCCGCAGACAATACACTTCTCAGGATTCCGATTTCGGAAACGGGGCTTACGGTAGCGGGTTTTGCGGTTGCGGCGACCATGCCGTAAAGAAGCCCGATCGTGCATACGGGAATGGATCTGTTCGCCCCGATGTTCCAGTTCGGCAGCCCAGACCACACGGTTTGTGGATTCGTTGAGAACCGCAAACCCAGTAGTCTTGCTGCCGGAATCGATCTTGATCCGATGGGGGTGGACGATGGATTCCTCCATGGTCCGGTCCTGCAAAATGATCGTGAAGGGGTAGCGGCGAAACACAACCGCCTTGCCCTTCTTGAGCAATTCTCGGGCCCGCGCCGGATGGCAGGGATCTAGAGGTTTCCGGTTGGTGTCAAGGACGAAAACGCGCATGGTTGAATCTCCTTACGGGAACAACTCGGCTTGCGCCGGTAACGTGAGCCTCGTCGATGTTACCCAGGCTTTTTGCATCCAGAGCACTGGCTTCGACCCCGTAGGCCTGTTTAACTCTGGACGACAGGGCAGCGGACTGGCATCGCGCATCCGCAGGTGTCATGACCCGGATAACGTAGCCCGATGGGGCAAATGCCCCCTGGCTGGGACTGGTCAACCTCGGGTTTGAAGCTTACTTCAAGCCTCGCCCTTGAGGGCGGGGTGGTTGACAGTCTGCGACATACCACGTGCTTGCTTTTCGTATCATACGGCGTGTGGCCTCTTAAATCAACATTTTCTCGGGTTCTCGCAGAGTATTTGCCTCACGCGCTATCCGTCCGGGTTAGCGCGTTGGGGTTTGCTCGCGCCAAGCGAGAAGTGGCGTCCAATGGATCGTTCCGTCTTCAAAATTTCAGTCAGCAGGGCATCGCAATCCTTCGAGTTCGCCTCTCGCATGCCACCATGGATCGACCTGGCCGAGCGTAACTCGGACGAACAAAACGGAAAATTCCCACCTCAGCTTGCACATCACCCAAGGATCTGGCCTTGGGAGAGCGAGAAGAATGGCGGTTGCATCTGTTTTTGATTTTTGATGGGGCCTGGTATAGTTTGGCACGTTGAGGATCGATGCGCTCGGCAATTACTTAAGTCGGTCTGTTATGCCCAAAGGTTACTGGGGTAGGATGAAGGATCCTTATGAATGATGGTATTGAAGCATGGACAATTGACCCGGTCGTAATTCAAGGACCAAGCCATACCGTGAGTCACAGCACTCAAGAAACCGATTGCCCCGGCGGCAAACTCCGGTCCGCGGACCAGGAAGTCCGCGGCTGACGGCGACGGATACGGGATTGGGAAAAGAGGAATGCGATCTGAAAAAAGCGATGTGCTGCGTCGCCAACGATTGGCAGGGAAATGCGCTGTCAATCAAGAACGCTGCGCCCCCTTACAGGGATTTCGGAGTGGGTCCTATACATGGCGAGATGCGCCCGCCAGACGGGCGCGATCTCATCGGGGACGGGAAATGCCCGGTCTGCTGCCGTCCAAATACGGGCCAATGTCGATTCTGGTAGCCGTATAAGGGCTTCGGATCGCCGTGCTATTCTGGTAAGGATAATTGGTGAATTTTTTCTCTGACCGCATTGCGAATTTTCCTGCGGATTGCTCGCTGGACATCCCGTGGTTTTTGATGCGGCATGTGCTCGACGGTGTGCCACCAAATTCGTCGCAGTTCGGTACCAAAGTTCATTTTCGCAATGCCGTTGTGACGCATGGCATCATACATCTCGACCGCGACCCCACTAGCTCCATGGAGGACCAGCGGAACCGGGCATGCCGCATGAATGGCGGCTAACCGGGCGACATCAATGTGGGAGGTGGCAACGTGCGTGGCATGATGATTCCCAATTGCGACAGCGAGCACATCCACACCCGTCGCTTCCACAAAAGCCACGGCGTCTTCGGGAGAGGTCAAGTGGGCCCATTCGAGAGGCTCTCCTGGTTTTGGTACGTGGCCGATTTCCGCTTCGACTAACACACCTCGCGCATGGGCCCATTCGACCACTTGTTGGGTGTGGCGGACATTCTCCGCAAAAGGTAAGGCCGATCCATCATACATGACGGAGGTGAATCCCCAATCCAGGGCTTGCCGGATGTCCGTGAGGGTGGTGGCATGGTCCAAATGCCACGAAACCGGCGACGGCAAGGGATCCAGGACCGTGGACAGCAAGGATGTGAGCACATCGTATCCCCAAATCGCCAGGGTTTCGGGGGTGAGTTGGACAAACATGGGAACCGGTTCCGTCTCCAGGGCTTGGGCAATCCCTAAGACCATTTCTGGATTATCGGCGTTGATGCCTAAGAGAACACGGTGAGTCTGGGCAAAGTCGGAGAGCACATCGTGTAAGGGGTGACGAGCCATCATGGAAGCCTCCTTGGGCATGAAAGTGGTATGGCAAAACGCAAAACAGTGTGCCACTTCGGCGGTGGATGACGGGCGAGGATGTCCTGTTCGCTCGGTGATGGACCGGGAGAGTCGTCACCGATTACCGCGTTTATTACGAAACAACTGCGAGGCGATGGGGTCTGGTGCAGCTACGGGTCGGATTGTCGTCAGGGGGACTCGAGTTGTGCCAAGACATTCCGATCAATTTCGGCGACGCCTTCGGTGACGACACTGGCGGATGCCGCCCTCACCGCATAAACGAGCGCGTCCGACCAGGATTGCTGCAGGGACAAAGCGTGCACCAACGCGCCGACCAACACATCGCCCGCTCCCACGGGATTCCGCACGGGCACGTGAGGGGCCCGAATAGTTTGCGGGATATCCCCCTCTGCAGGATACCACAGGACGCCCTCGGCTCCTCGCGTGATGACGCGATGTTGGGATCGGGAACTTAAGACACCCGCGGGCAGTTGCTCATATTCTTGCCGATTGGGACAAATGGCCCTCACCCCGGCTTCCCACGCTGCGATTAAAGGGTCTCCAGCGAGGTCGGCGATAATCCCTTGGCAGTGTGGACGGAGGGTGTGGACCCATTGGGTGATATCGTCTGCCGACAATCCCGGGGGCAGACTGCCAGAAATCGTGACCCAGTCTTGCGGTTGCAAACGATTACGCACCTGACGTAACAGGGCCTGACTCGTTTCCGGAGAAACCCAGGGACCTTCTCCACGAATTTCGGTCACCTGCTGATTGTCTAAGAGACTGAGACAAATCCGGGAAGAGTCTGTCGTGGGTTCGGCGAGATACGGGATCTGTTGTGCGGCTAAGGCGTGCCGAATCCAGTCCCCGATGGCTCCCCCATAAAATCCCACAGCGGTCACCTCTCCACCGAGTTGTTGAATGGCCCGGGCCACGTTGTTGCCTTTGCCTCCGGCATACCCTGTCCAGGACACCCGGTTGTACGTATGACCCCGATATAGGGCCGTGGGTAACCGGAGGACCACATCCCAGGAGGGATTAAAGGTGACCGCATAAATCATGAGGGATCCTCCCGCACGAGGGTTTGCCAGATTCCAACCGTATGGGCTGCATTGACGGTCGGATCCGGCATCACGGGCCACTCCTGAAGCACGGACGCTGCTTGGAGCCCCGTGGCCATATAGTCGATGTCGGTCCACTCCAGCATCCGGTAAAGCGCGTTGCGGTGGATTTTGCTATGATCGGCTACAATGAGCACGTGATCGGCTGCCCGGCGAAATCCTTGCCCCAACACCGCTTCCTCACTGGCCGTCGTGGTGATGCCAATGCGCGGATGGATGCCATTGGCCCCGAGGATGGCCCAATCGAGATGAAGGCCGGCCAGACCTTGGAGGGCCATCGACCCGGTGGTTTCATAGTTGTAGGGACGTAAATCACCGCCCACGACCACAACTGGAATATCCGTTTGGGCTAATTGGTAGGCAATGTTAATGGCATTGGTAACCACCGTGAGTCCTTTGGGATTCTTGGCCAGTTGTGTGGCCACACGCGTTGTGGTGGTGCCCCCGTTCAAGCCAATCACGGCACCCTCGGGAAGCCATTCCACGACGAGAGCGGCCAGATCGTCTTTCTCTTCGGGAAATAAGGCCGTTTTATCCTGAAAGCGTTGTTCGATATCCTGCAGGTCTAGACCGATGGCCCCATGGTACCGCCGAATCTGGGGTTCGCGTTGCATCAGGTCGTGAATATCCCGCCGAATGGTGGCGAGCGAACAGGAAAACGTTTCGGCCAATTCTTGCACCGTGACGGTTCCGGTTTGCTTGAGCCGTGACAAAATGGCGCGTTGACGTTCCCGGGCGTTTTTCGGGAGGTCACGGGGCGAAGTCATCATGGTCTAATTCCACCACCTGGGTAATATTGACCGGGTGATCCGGGTCTTTGTTGACCAGCAGAGTCCACTGCCAGGCTAAATACTGCAACGGAATCACGGCTAACGGGCCTAGGGCCACATCGGGACAGGAGGCCGGGAGCTGGATAGCTGAATAGTCTGCCCCCGAATGATGCCAGTCGGGCTGCGCAATCACAAGCACTTGGCCTTGCCGATGCGCGATATCACGCACGACGGTGCGTTCATGGGATCGATGGCGTGTTTGGCCCAAGACGACAATCAGATCGTCGGGGGTGATGCTGCCCCAGGGTCCATGACGAAACTCCATCGGTGCATAGGCCATGGCACACTGATTCGACATTTCTTGGGCCTTCAAGGCGCCTTCTTGGGCAATACCATAGCGCACCCCGCTGCCCAGCACATAGAGTCGACGGGGAGGATGTGCGGCCAGCAGGGGCGGGATAACCGCTTCGGCTTGCTGCACCATGTCGTCTACGGCAGCGACCAACTCCTCCGATACTCGTGAGACGGTCGCGGTTAACTGCAAGACCTGTTGGAGGATAAAGAGCATACTGCTAAAGGATTGCACCATGACGATGGTTGCATCCTCCCCCTCCGGGGATAGGATGAGATGTTCGGCGTGCGCAGCCAAGGGACTGTCAGGGTGGCACGTGACGGCCACGGTTCGCCAGTCGGCTTCCCGTGCAGCCTGCAGTGCCCACAGAGCTTCGGATGTGGTTCCGGACCGCGAAATGATGATCAGGCACCCCGTCCCGCGTAAAGCAATTTCCGGTTCTAAGAGAATGTCCGTGGAGGCGACGGCGCGCGCCTCTAATCCTAAGAACCGCGCAAAGTGAGCCGCGGTTTGCGCAAGATAATAGGACGATCCGCTGCCGCTGAAGATATAGGGGCCAGAAAACGGCAAGGGCTGTGCCCACGGTAAGGTGGCGTGCCAGGCCTCGGCTTGATGGTGAATCAGGTGATAAACCTGTGTACCGCGCATAATACGGTTCTCCTTTTTTGATGATCGAAAAGGATCACGAAATGGAATATTTCACAAATATTTTTTAGAAACATGATTCTATTATGCACAAAATTAACTGCGTGTGCTAGGATCAGCGCATAAACTCGTTGTAAAAATCCCGTAGGGATCATTATAGTCAATTGTCGCGCTTGTTTGTCTATTTATGATGATAGAAAGGAGATTTTTCACAATGGCACGAACTAGCCAAGAGACCCCCCGTTTCATTCGCGCTCTCGGGTTGTTTTCAGCCACGGCGGTCAATATGTCGCAAATGGTGGGTATTGGGCCGTTTATTACTATTCCGCTGATCTTATCGGCAATGGGGGGCCCTCAAGCCATCCTGGGGTGGATTGTGGGAGCACTGTTAGCCATGGCTGATGGACTTGTGTGGAGCGAATTAGGGGCCGCAATGCCCGGTACCGGGGGATCGTATGTGTATTTGCGCGAAGCCTATCAATACTATAGTGGGAAATTGGTCCCGTTTCTTTTTGTGTGGTCGACATTGCTCGCGACCCCCTTGATTATGTCGACGGGAATGATCGGCATGGCAAATTATCTCGGGTACTTTTGGCATGGCATGACGCCCTTAGATACGAAATGGGTGGCTGCGGGCATCACGATTGTTACCGTAGCGTTGTTATATCGACGCATTGATTCTATCGCTCGCATTACACAGGTTCTCTGGGGTGGAATGCTTCTGACTGTCTTGATGGTGATTGTGGCGGCAGCCACACATTTTCATCCCCGCTTAGCATTTTCATACCCACCAGGAGCATTTGCTTTGACACCTAAATTCTTCGCAGGCTTAGGAGCGGGCCTATTGATTGCCATTTATGATTACTTAGGGTATTATACGACGGCTTATCTAGGGGATGAAGTGAAAAATCCTGGCAAAGTGATTCCGGGATCGATTCTTCTGGCCATTCTTGCCGTGGGCGTAATCGATTTGTCCATGAATATCGGCATCATTGGTGTCGTCCCGTGGCACGAAGCAGCGAAATCCAATACGATTGGCACTTTGTTTATGGAAAAAGCTTGGGGGCCCACCGGAGCCACCATTCTTGCGCTTCTCATCTTGTGGACGGCTTTTGCCTCGGTTTACACGGGACTTTTGGGGGGATCCCGTCTGCCCTATAACGCGGCTCGTGACAAACTCTTTTTTAAGAGTTTCGGCGTGCTGCATCCGCGCCTTAAATTTCCGTATATTTCCTTATTAGTAATGGGAGGATTCACGGCGATTTTCAGCTTTTTCAGTCTGTCTGCCATCATTAATGCATTGATGGCGATTTCGATTGTAGTGCAATTTATTGGGCAAGTGATTGCCCTGACCCTCCTTCGAATCAAACAACCTGAGCTACATCGTCCGTTCCGTCAATGGCTGTATCCTCTGCCAAGTCTGGTGGCCTTTATCGGGTGGATCTATGTGTTTGTCTCGTCGGGCTGGCCCGCGATTCGTCTGGCCCTCATATGGACAGTGCTTGGTTTGATCGCCTTTGTTGTGTGGGCCTATTATGAACGCGTGTGGCCTTTTCATCCTCTAAAGGACGAAGTGAAAGAAATGTATGTGACCTCCTCATCAGCCGGAGCGGAAGACTGATGAGAGAACGGTCCTTTGTGCTCGGGATGGATTTTGGGGGAACGAAAATGGCACTGGCGACAGCTGATGACACCGGAACGATCCTGCACAGAGCGGATATTCCGACCTTGCCCGATGCTCAAGAGGCGGTATCGCGAGCCCTTGAGGTAGCGCACCAGCTGATTGATTGTACGAGAACCCAATACCAGTCCCAACTCCGGCGTGTCGGGGTTGCGACGATGGGGATTACACGGGATAGCGGAGTGCTGTTAGCACCAAATGTAGCCGGGTGGCGTGAATTGCGATTACCTCAGTTGCTGCATGCGGCATTCCCTGGCATACCGGTTCTGATTGCCAACGATGTTAAAAGTGCTGCGTTGGCCGAGTTCAAATGGGGCGCTTTACAAGGGATGGATCCGGGACTGTATGTTAATCTGGGAACAGGGATTGCCGTGGCGTTGATTGCCTCTGGACGGATTATTCAAGGGGCTCATGGTGCCAGCGGAGAAATTGCATATAATCCACTGACAGAACACGACGTCTATGGCGTGCGCGACGACGTGGCGCCTCTAGAGGAGCGAGTGGGAGGCCGGGCGATTCAACGTCGAGCCCACGATGAATTGGGGTGGGGGCTCGGAGCCGGTGATCTCTTGCGTCGAGCCCAACGTGATCCATCCGTTCGGATATGGCTTGAACCGATATTACGCACATTGTCGTTCCAATTAACGCATTTAGTGATTGCCCTTGATCCGGCCCGTGTCGTCATTGGCGGGGGATTGGCTACGGTGCATGAGGTCATCTTTCCGTATTTGAGGCAAAGCCTTAATTCTTTTGTACCGTTTCCGCCTGAATTAGTGACAGCGCATTTTGCACGGGATGCAGGATTGATGGGAGCGATTGCGTTGGCACTAGATGGAGCGCAAGCTGTTCAGGGGGGATAATCCCCGTTAGCCAGGGATTCCGGTCTAATGCAACCTGTTACTCTACTTTGAGCACTATCCCTTCCATATAGCTATTGAGAGGCGAATGTTGGCAATGGAAATACTTATTTTTTCTACGCAAGATGAGGCTAGTGAGTGGGCGGCATCCATGGTAGTGCCGCTCTTTTTGACACAAAGATTGGTGCGTCTCGGCCTTGCTACTGGGAACACGATGATTCCCGTGTATCACGCTGTGATTCAGCAACTTGGGGCCATTAAAGGCCCCATGACAAGACATGTGGAGACATTTAACTTGGATGAATATTGGCCGATTGCCCCGGAGCATCCTGGGAGTTTTTCCGCTTTTATGCATCAGTATTTGTTTTCGCAGATTACTCCCTATTTGCACCAGGTGCATTTTCTGCAAGGAAACACACGGGACCCGGACACAGAATGTCAACGCTTTGAGGCCCTGTTGAATGCGCAGCCTTTGGACTGTCAATTACTGGGTCTGGGTGTGAATGGGCACATCGGGTTTAATGAGCCGGGGACCTCCTTTGCGAGTCGGACACGCAAAGTGCGTCTGTCGCGTTCGACGATTCACCGCAATAGCCGGCAATTCCCTGGGGTCGTCCCCTCCGAAGCGCTGACCATGGGTATCGCCAATATCATGGAGGCGAAACAGATCCTGCTCATGGCGTGGGGGCCCGAAAAGCGGGCCGTCTTGACCCGCGCTGTGCGGGGACCTGTTGGGGAAGACTGCCCTGCCAGTGTTTTGCAAACCCATCCGAACGTGATGGTGATTACCGACGCGGAGGCAGGGAAACATCTGCTCACCGCAGACCCATTCACGGCCTGAATACGCAAGGGGCTTGCGCAAGGTTTGCCTCCCAGCCTCCCGATGTAGGGACGATTAACTTTGACCGCGATCGCGGTTCGGCCGTGAACACTGGTCACAGGGTGTAGCAGACGGGGCGGTCTTTCGCCATTGATGCCAGATTTTCCACCACGTGAGCAGATCACCGCGACAGGCCGCCGCCACCAACTGCTCTAAGGGGCAACGGGGACAGCGTGTCACGTTAGGATGGGACACCTTGTGTGCCTCCCTTGGCTGTTTTAACTAGGGTATGGTGACGGCATTCCCAAAGTGTCTGGAAAGTTATGGGAACACGCTAGCGGACGGAACTGCCGTGGAACGGTGTTGAGCTGGCGCTTCGTCCTGTAACAGTTGGGGAACCGTGAGAAAGCGGTATCCGTCGCGCCTGAGATCCGGAATAATCTGGGTCACGGTATCCACCGTGGCTTGGGAACCGTTCGGCCCATCGTGAAAGATGATTATGGCACCGGGATGAATCTGGGTTGCGATCCGATGAACCATTTGGGATGCGCTATACCGGTGTTGCCAATCGCGGGGATCGATGCTCCAGCCAATGACGCGATAACCCATTTGCCCCAACACCTGCAACGCGACAGGATTTGCTGCCCCGCCCGGCAGGCGGTACAACGTGGGATGAGGGACGCCCAAGGATTCCAGGATGTGTGCGTTATACTCGACTTCTTGACGAACCTCTGCCGCCGTCCGATGACGGAGAATGAGGTGCTGGTGTCCATGGCTTTCCACGTCCATCCCCGCTCGCTGTTCGTCGCGCACTAAGGTAGGATGACGCAACGCATGAGAGCCAATGATAAAGAACGTCGCGTGCACGTGATCTTTGTGCAACACGGCTAAGACTTTGGGGGTCCAACGGGGATTCGGACCATCATCAAAGGTGAGCGCGACCACCTTATGAGGCGTCATCGCCTGACGGATAATGGGCGCAGCGGTCGCGGGAGCGGGATGGGGCCTAGCGGCGATCTCGTCCGCCGCCCCGAATCCGATTATCATAGCAAGGGGTCCTCCTTTTTTTCCTAGCATGCGGATTGACAGACCGGATTATGCATTCCGATTCCCGAGGTATAGGCCCGGACGTTGGTGAAGGTATGGGTTGTGTTCGACATCGTAGGATCGCATTTGGTGTCTACGGTAATCATAGGCATGCGAACCGTAAGAAGTGTGTATAGTGAGATCCACGACATGGAGTAACAAATTCGTAGGGGATGCCGCACGACATGATATCCCGTTGGCGCACCGTCACGGGGTTAGTTACCGACTACCCATGCGTGATGAGAGACCGAGCAATCCATCACGAGCCCAAGGGGGACACGATGACGCACGATAGGTAGAATAGACTGTAAAGGCGTTTAAGGTGTGCTCTAATCGCCGGGGCGGGAACGATATCGTGCGGTGAATCGGGTGTCGGACGCTCATTGAGAGAGAATGCCCCATTTTTCGTGGAAATTGAAACTAGCGATCCTGATGGCTCTCTGGTTGAATAGAGAGTGCTTAACCCATTTTGAGGAGGAATCGCTAGTGACTACCAGTATAAAGAAAAAACCGCTGCCCGAACAGCCTGTGACGGTGCCGTGGGTGGACATTCTCCAGGATGCGGAAGACGGCTTATTGGCGCTCTCGATCCGGGTCGGATTACAGGTGTTGCAACAGATGATGGCGGCGGAGGTGGAGCAGTTGGCCGGTCCCAAAGGACGTCATGATCCGCAACGCCAAGCGGTCCGACATGGGACTGATGTCGGCAGCGTCTTTGTGGGGGATCGCAAAATCTCCGTCCCGCACCCGCGGGTGCGGGCGGCTGATGGTTCGGAGGAAATTCCGTTAGACACCTATCATCAGTTTCAGGACCCTACGCTCGCGACCCAAGCGGTGCTCGAACGGATGCTGTATGGCTTAGCGAGTCGTCAACAAAGCCATGCCGATGCAGCCTTTGAGGCCGCGGTCCCGCAGTCTGGCCCGAGCAAAAGCACCGTCAGTCGCCGTTTTATCCAGGCCACGCAGCAAGCCCTGGACCGCTTCTTGCAACGCCGATTGGACGATCGGACCTGGGTTGTGGTGATGATCGATGGGTTGCGCGTCGCCGACCATCTGGTGGTTGGCGCCTTAGGCATTGATGCCGACGGTCACAAACGCGTGTTGGGATGAGTCGAAGGGGCTACAGAAAACCACACGGTGGTGACAGCATTATTACAGGATCTCATCACCCGCGGCCTGACGGCCGCGCACGGTTTACTCGTGGTCATCGATGGCGCCAAGGCCTTAGCCAAAGCGGTGCGCGAGGTCTGGGGGGATCAAGTCCTCATTCAACGCTGCCAAATCCACAAGCAACGGAATGTGCTCGACCACCTGCCGAAATCGGCGGAAAATCGCGTCCGCCAGCGCTTACGGAAAGCCTATCAAGAACCGGATGCGGATCAAGCCGCGCAGGCATTGGAAGCGCTCGCGAAAGAGCTCGAAAAGGATCATCCCGGCGCCGCCGGGAGCCTCCGGGAAGGGCTCGCCGAGACCTTAACCGTGCATCGTTTGGGTCTCCCGGGCCTCTTGCGCCAAACGTTGGCGAACACCAATGCCATGGAATCCATCAACAGTCAATTGCGGACCCATGCGCAAAATGTCAAACATTGGACCAATGGGCAACAAGTCCTCCGGTGGATGGCGTCGGCAAGTTTTTTCATTGAAGAGACCTTGACGCGGATCCCCGGCTATCGCGAGATCCCCTTGTTGCAAACGGCCTTAAAAGCCGCGTGTCCAAAAACACCGGAACAAAAAACCGAGCAAATCGGTTAAATCACGCGAAAGGATGCGCTAGCGAAATTCCACGAAGCGTGGGACAACCTCCATTGAGAAGATGTGGCGGTGTTACTGTTGCGTCTCCGGGTAGATTTGACGGCTGTCCGGGGCGCGGGCTCTCGTTTGGTAATACGCGGCGTGGGAAGATGGCCGCGTTTTTGGTCCACGAAAAGAAATGAGGAAAACTATGACGAATCATGTGTTCCTGGGACTTCCAGATATGGTGCAGTCGTCCAATCTCCGATCCAGACGCTCTCATCTGGATGACGATCCGTGGTTGGACTGGGTGATGCGTGTCCAATCGGGGGACCAGACGGCACCGTACAGGACGCGCTTCAGACAATTGAAAATTGCCATTGTCCTCACCCTTCTCGGATAGTCATGAGGGGCGATTGGCCCCGACCGAGAGGAGGATGTTGAGGAAGCAATGTTGGCCCTGTCGATGATTCAACAAATGAAGGTCTTGCAGGCGCAGGGATATACGGTATCGGATATCGCCGACTCCCTCGGATGTGATCGCAAGACGGTGCGGACATACCTACAGCGACGGATTTTTCCCCGGCTCCCCCTGTGAAACGCACACGAGCCGCGAAAATCGCCTGTTATCAAGCCACGATTGATGCGTGGCTCGCGGTCACCATTGACCGACAACCAAAAGAGGGACTCTCGTTCCCTCGTTTTTTATTTCCTCCGATATGAGGAACAACTGGAAAAATTAGTAGAATTTACACGAAGAAAGATACCATTATACCATCAATGCTTTTCTCGATTAGAAGAAAATGTTAAAAATATTTTCGGTTTTTCTCCTCTAAAAAACGTATGAAGAAACCTTGAGAAGTGGATGACAGTAGTTATAACGATCACAAGGCTATGCTCTTGATAAACAATCCAAATAACCGACTCCGCTAGCAATAAAAATAAAATAAACCTTGGAAAACAATAAAGAGTAGGCAATGTCGTTTGGTATCGTTTAGGCCTGAAATGACGTCTAAGATGGGAACTGCTACAAGTGAAATAATGTGAGTGCCATGTTCATAAATTATTGTAACAAGCGCCAAAAGGCCGTAGTCTTGTAGGGAACCACTGCCGCACTTTTCCGTGTTCGGGGCACCTTTTCCAGGAATTTTTTGTGTGCCGCGCGATCATGCATGGCGGCTCAGTGTTACGATGGAAAACGAAGTTCTTACTCATACTGTTCATGGCGACAGTTAAAAAATTCCCAAATTTAGAGTGTTTTTGGAAAACAGGCAGGAATATTCAAGGGGTGTCGAATTCGCTTTTAGTTAATCAAGTAAATTAAAGGAGGCAATGCGATGGGTAAGGCACGAGTCATAGGAACATTCGCATTGGCGATGATGTTATCGACATGTGGCACTCCTCCGACGTCTTCAAGCGTAATAAAAACAACCGAAAGGACATATGCGCAAAAACAAATAATAGCACCGATGAGGTCTCGGGCTATTGAGGGCACGCTTAGATCCTATTCGCTCCCGAATAATTTACAAGGCATACAGACCGATGCCCCAGCACGAGCACTGCCCGATCGATTAATCAGACATTTCAAGCCCATGCCAGCTATGCGACTGGCAGAAGTTTCCCGAGGGAAAGGCGCGTTCGTATTTTATAGTTTTGCGCCAACTTCCCCGATTTATTGGGCTAAAATGTCCCCGCAAGTGATAGTAAACAGGGCACAAACGGCTGGATTGAAGTACCTTGAAATTCGACTGGGGTATTCAAATTGGTTGCAAATTGCGCAAGGTTCCCAACAAGAATGGTTTAATCATTTGCTGAACTCAGCCCATCGCCACGGGATTCGCGTTATCGGGTGGATAATCCCGTATGTCAACAACCAGTCAGCACAGACGATCCAAACATCACTAGCGGGGGACTGGCAGGTCGCTTATTACCTGGTGCACTACAAGACTTCGAAAGGAGGACAATTATCTGGGTTAGCCATGGATTTAGAGTTAGGTCCGTTATACTTCGATGGAAACACGACGGCGTTAGGAGAGTATGTAAAGGGAGTGCGCGCCATGGTTGGTCCTGGCTATCCTCTCATCGCTATTGTACCCGACCCTGCTCGTACCGGACCAACCTCTGTGATTGGCCAGAGCCATTATTATCCTTACAATGTCGTGGCTCATTTTTCAAACGTACTCCAACCGATGGCGTATTGGCACGAGTACTATGTTCATGATGATTTTGATTACACTAACTCATATGTGCGTAACTTTATTTCACAAGCAATTCTGACAACTCGACAACAAGCGCGTGTTAGCTCCATCGCCATAAACTTAGCGTTACAATTTTACGGCAACTCAACCGTGGGCTATCCATCGGTTCAGGAAGAAAATAATGCTCTAGTAAGTGCCAATACGGATGGCGCAATCGGTGTTGCCGCGTTCCAATGGCATACGCTAACTGCTGCATATTGGGATGTTTTGTCGCAGTTCCGTTGGAAGCCGTAGTCCTGTAGGGGACCACTCCCGCACTTTTCCGTGCTCGGGACGCCTTTCCAGGGATTTTTGTGTGCCGCGCACGATCATGCATGGCGGCTCAGTGTTACGATGGAAAACGAAGTTCTTACTCATACTGTTCATGGCGACAGTTAAAAAATTCCCAAATTTAGAGTGTTTTTGGAAAACAGGCAGGAATTTGTTCAAGCGGTGGCGAATTCGCTTTTAGTTAATCAATTAAATTAAAGGAGGCAATGCGATGGGTAAGGCACGGGTCATAGGAACATGCGCATTGGCGGGAATGTTAGCGGCATGTGGCACTTCTCCGCCCTCGTCAACCGCCACGGGCACCTTTCACGGTACGATTACACTGTGGGCGTTTCCGGGCACACCAACGCCGCACCATCCCAATGGCTTCGGATGGTATAAAGCGATGATTGCTGCATTTGAAAAAATGCACCCCGGTGTGAAAATTCAACTGACTGAAATCCCGTGGTCCGAAGGAACTGTGAAATTGGAAACTGCGGTCGCTGCCGGGGACTACCCGGATGTTGCCCCAGGTGGCGGGACATTGCCCCAGTTTATTCAAGATGGGGTGATTGAACCCATTAACCCTTATTTAGGACATTATGCGAGTCAACTGTATCCTCGCGTCGTCAAGGCCGCCACATTTCATGGCAAGATGTATTATTGGCCATCGGTGCAAACAGCAACGGTGTTGTACTTAAACAAAACCTACTTTGCCGAACGGCATGTGCCATTACCGCGTAACGGAATGTGGACATGGAATGAGTTTGTTCACGATTTGCAACGGTTGACCTTCGTGCAAAAAAATGGCCAAAAAGTGTACGGATTCGGTGTCAATTTACAGCCGGGTAATTCGTTGTCATACGGCATTCTCTTATCGGATGGTGCCCACCTATTGAATTCATCGTTAACGCAATACACGTTTGACGGGCCTCAAGCCGTAAGTGGAGTCGAAAAATTGACGTCGCTGGTTCAAAAATATCATGTAGCCCCGAAATCCATTGCGTCGGATTCCGCCAAAACTGTGTGGGAGAATTTTTTGCAGGGTAAATACGCTGTCACAGCCTATTATGCAGACTTTTTAAACAAGAAGAGCATTGCGGCGAAATCAGCGCAGATTCCCTTTCCGTATGCGGTGGCCAATTATCCCATTGGTGCACTAGGACATCCTATTACCATTGGCGATATTGCTGGATACACCGTGTATAAACAGAGCAACCCGAGTCAGTTGCGGATGTCGATGTTATTTGCTAAATTTCTCTCCGACCCCGCAGAGTGGCCGGCCGCGATTCAACGGAAATACATGAGTATCGGGGGCGGGGCTTACCCGGTAGGCCCCCAGGATGCCGCGATACAAGCCCAATATTTTCGCAACGCGGACTATGACGAAGTGCTTCATAACAACTTGCGCTTTTTCCAGTTAAATCCACCATTAACCCCTGCATGGCCTAAACTGCAAAAGGCCTTGGATGCTCAACTGCAGTTGATCGTTCTCGGACAGGAATCTCCCCAACAAGGGCTCAGCCAAGTTAAACGGCAAATGGCAGGGATCATTAAATGAACACCGCGCGGTTTTGGTATCAGCTACTGCTTCCGAAAATGACGTTATTTGGTCTCTTCATTGTGCTGCCCACCATGTTGGCCCTCTTTATTGCGATGAGTCATGTGACACCCGGTCATTTGACATGGGTAGGCCTAAAAAATTTTTCGGACGTTGTGCGTGATCGCACCTTTTGGACATCGGTGCGGAACACCCTGATTTATACGGTAGTGACGACGCCAGTGGTTATCGGCACCGCGTTCATCCTATCCAACTTGCTGATGACCTTGCCTGACTTCTGGCGATCGGTGTTCCGGGCCGTGTTTTATCTTCCGTCCGTTACTGCGGTTGTCGTGATGGCGCTGGTCTGGGCGTGGATTTACGATGATTCCAGTGGGTTACTGAACGGCCTTCTTCGCGCAGTGCATCTTCACGGTATTGGATGGCTCGTAAATCCACACTTGGCATTATGGAGCATCATGTTGATGACGATTTTGACGCCTCCCGGGATGGGGATCGTGTTGTACATGTCTCAGTTAGGATCAATTCCTGCAGGCTATTATGAAGCCGCTGAACTTGATGGAGCCGGTACATGGGCTAAGTTTCGCTATATTACCTGGCCCATGGTGATGCCCACCACGCTATACCTCGCCGTCATGCATACCATTGCAGCGTTTCAAATTTTCACCGCCATCTACGTAATGACGGGCGGTGGCCCTGGCAACGCGACGTTGACGATTGTCGGAGAAATTTATGACAAGGGATTTCAGTATTTCGAACTGGGCCACGCGGGCGCGGAGGCAATATTACTGGGCCTGGTGATTGCGATATTTAGCTATGTGCAATTTAAGGTGTTGGGACGCCATGTTGAATACTAGACCACAGAGACAACCCCGGCCAGAAAATCGGCTTCCTGTGCGGACCCTGCCACCTTCAAGACGGCCGCGAATTACGGTCCGGGCTGTCGTGTTCGGAATTGTGAGTGTTTGGGCCCTCTTAGGATTGTTTCCCTTATATTGGTTGTTCGATACCGCTTTGTCTTCCCCGCAGGCGTTTGTGAGCATTCCGCCCCGGATAGTGCCATTTCCATGGACGTGGCAGAATTTTGTGTATCTTTTTCACTCCGCGCCTATTTGGCGCTGGTTTGGCAATAGCTTATTCGTGTCAACAGTGGTGACCCTAGGCAATTTGGTCTTCGATGCGATGGCAGCCTATGCGTTTTCCAAAGGCCGCTTCCGTGGGCGTGATACCCTATTTTGGGTGGTGTTGAGCACCATGATGATTCCCGCCGAAGCCACCTTGGTTCCCCAATTTTTTGTGATGAGTCGACTGCACCTGTTGAATACGTACTGGGCCCTCATTTTACCGGCTCTGGGTCGGGTGTGGGGCGTGTTTCTCTTGCGGCAATACATGCAGACGCTGTCCACTGAGTTTTTTGATGCGGCCCGAGTGGATGGAGCTGGCGAGTGGACGGTGTTTTGGAAACTCGTTGTCCCCTTAAGCACGCCGGCCTTAGGCGCATTGGGTCTCCTCACATTTGTGGCCAATTGGAATGATTTTATCTGGCCTCTGATTGCTTTGAATTCCACGCAACTGTTTACTTTGCCGGTTGGATTATCCACCTTACAGCAACAATATTACACCAACTATGGCTATGTTTTAGCCGGTGGGGTCATTACAGCCATTCCGACGATCCTGATCTTTTTATTGGGACAACGGTTCTTCGTGCGGGGATTAACCACCGGCGGCATTAAAAATTGATGGCGGCATCAATAGGAGGGGTTTTATCGTGGATATGGCCGTAGGAACATCCTTTTATATTGGAATTCCATCCAGTACCAAAAAATCTGCATACGATTGTGTCGCCCTCGCCTTGGACATGGGGATTCAACATTTTTTCACCACCGTCCAAATGCCCGAAGCATCCATTGCCGACCACTTAGAGGAATTCCGAGCCGTGGCTCAATTCGCACGTGGAAAGAACGTCCGCATCATGGCTGATGTCCATCCCATTGCTTTTCAACGGGTGGGAGGCAATGTAGCGAATTTAACGCCCCTGCAAGAACTGGGCATTACCGATTTACGGCTGGACGCCGGATTCTCTGAAGAAGAGACGCTAACGCTCTATCATACGGCGAGCCGCTTAGGAATGCGGATTGTCCTCAATGCTAGTGCGGTCACCGCCGCGTCTTTACAACGGTTTCACGATTTAGGGTTGCCCCTTCAGGACATGGTCGCTTGCCATAATTATTACCCTCGTATCGAATCCGGTATGTCGACCGTGTTTATGGCCCAACAAGCCACTTTATTGCATCGCTTTGGAATCACGGTGGTCGCCTTCGTCGCGAGTCAATCTCATCATCGCTATGTGACGTATGAAGGGTTGCCCACACTTGAAGTGCATCGGTTTCTCGAGCCGCATCGAGCGGCACGGGAATTGTTAAGCCGAGGTTGGGCCGACCACGTATACATTGGAGATCAAACAGAAAATGCAGAGGAGTTAAGCCGACTGGCAGAGGTTCGACAAAGCCCTCATCTTATCTTGCGATTGCAACTTAGCCATCAGGCACGAGACCCTGAACGCAAGATTGTCCTTGGACGCGTGCATGAACATCTGCCCCAATTGTTTGAACTCACCTGCCGGGCGCGCGGAGACCGCCAACGGCCGACGTTAGAAACAATTACTCCTGCCCCGGAGCTTCTTCCCCGTCCCCGTGGCACTGTCGCCGTCGACAATGTCTTATACCCGCGTTACGCCGGAGAGCTGCATATTGCCAAAGTCGATTTGCCCGCCGATCCCCGAACTAATGTGGTCGGTCGCGTGATACCAGACGATCAGCGACTCATCGATGCCATTGGCCCCCGAACACGATTTGCCTTTGAGGCCGTGGGAGGGTTCCAAGAATGACAGCGTGGACAACAAAGCGCTCCGCGCAAGAATTGGCTGCCCAATTTCTCCTGCCCAATTGGGACAAGGGCGTGCACTGGGATCCCCAACAATGGCCTTATGCAGGATATATTTTTCATCACCGTGACCTCGAAAATGTCGCCGCGACCCGGTCGATGCTGGCAGCCATTTATGACAGCTATCGTCGCGCGAATCAACCCCCGCCGTTACTGATGGTGACGGAAGAAGGTGGAGTGGTTCATCGGTTCCCTGGCATAGCGCCTCCGCCGTCGCCCCTGTCGACGGGCCAGCTTGGGGCGCGTACAGCCTATGATGTGGGACACCTTATTGGGCAGTTGTTGGCTATGCAAGGATTTAATTGGAACTTAGCTCCTGTCATGGACCTCTACGTGTCGGGCAATCAGGTCATTGGTTCCCGAGCATTTAGCGACGACGCACACCAGGTGGCCATGATCGGGAAAGCGTGGATGATGGGGCATCAAGCCGCCGGTGTCCCCGTGACGATTAAACATTTTCCGGGGCATGGTCATGCATTAGAGGATTCGCATCGGGGGCTTTCCCAAGGCACGATAGAGATGGTGTGGGAACAGGATTTATTGCCCTTTCAAGAGGTATTATCAGAGGCGCCCGCAGTCATGACGGCGCATGTTCAGTTTTCGGAATTCGATTACCATCCTGCAACGGTATCTAGCAAATGGATAACCGGAGTCTTGCGGCAACGGTTCCGTTACCGCGGCATCGTGATCACTGATGCCTTAGCCATGGGGGCCATTCGCACATTCTCTACGCCGGAAGATGCCGCGGTTCGGGCTCTCCAAGCGGGAGCGGATCTCATTGATTGTGGCGGGCATGCTGATTTAGCGACCAGCGTGTGTGATGCCGTTGCGTGGGCCATTGAGCATCATCGTCTGCCTCGTCACATTCTCACAACGGCCCAGCGCCGCGTTCGACGGTGGCGGCAACTGATTCGTAGTCCGGATTGCTGGCCTGCCGTTGACGGGGTGGCCGAGATAGAAAAGCAGTTTCAGCAGTGGGTGTTTCGCGGCAGTTCGGTGGTCCGCGGAAATCCTCGAGATTTTTCGATCGCGTTACCCCAAATTTGGATTGCAGCCAAACGTCCAACTCAGATTAGGGAAGGACGGCTCGCACATAAGCCGGTGCTCTATCACCCCATGAACACGCCACGGTTGGGGAAAACGTTAGATCAGATTGCATCCCATGCAGCAATTGTCTATACAGACAACCTTTGGCAGTCCAAGAAAGCCGTTGCGATCGTAAAACGATTTTGCCAACACCGGAACGTGCTCCATGTCGCCGTGACGGATCCTTGGGATGCGGAGCTGTTGTCAGAAGCCTCAACCACGGTCGTAGTGCGAGGTAATCCCTTCTATGCCGTCGATGTGGTGCACTCGCTGTTAAGAACTTAGCGATGCAATAACGATCGGAGCCTGAATGGTAATCACAACACGAGGAGGGGCGAGAATGTCACGAGTGATAGTCATGGGAGTCGATGCGATGGTATTGCCGCTCGTCAAACGGTTCGCCGGAGAGGGGGTGTTACCGAACTTCTTAACCGTTCTCCGACATGGGGCTGTTAGTGAGGCGTTGTCGGTCGTACCGCCTTACACCCCCACAAACTGGGCTACGATAGCCACGGGAGCCTTACCGGGCCGTCACGGTGCCGGAAACTGGACCGACGTCACGATGCAAGATCCCCTCGATCGTGTGCCGCGTTCGACATTTGATGCCCGTGCTCTCAATGCCGAACCCATATGGGTGACGGCCAGTCAACACGGATTACAGAGTTTAGTCATTACCTATCCCGGATCGTATCCCCGACGCGTCCCCGGGACCATGGTGGTGGCTCCGCTCTATCGCGGCCTAACGGGTCATGTGCTTGCGCGCGGGGCCTCCTACCGTCTTTGTGTGCCGAACGCACAGCCGGTAGAGTTGTCAGTGACCAGTCAAATTACGGGACCCGTCATTGTGCCCACCGAAGATGGTCATCGAGAGATGACACACGACGACCAGCATGCCCCGATTCACTTTACGGTCGCCCGCGATGGTACGCATCTTGTTATTCGCGGCACGGTGAAACCTCTGGTGTTGGCGTGTGGACAATGGAGTTCCTGGGGCGAGGTGCAATATGCCAACGGTCAGCGTGGCTCGGTTCGGTTTAAATGGGTGCGCCAAGATGGCTCCCACGTTACATTAATTCGATCAGAAATTTACCCGACCACACATTTTACCGATCCCCCACAATTAGCGGAAAGGATCTACGACATTGCGGGGCCTTTTATTGAACACCCCGCCGTCGTGGCCCGGGACGACGACGATAGCATGCAAGCGGTATTGGAGGAGATTGCGGACCAGATTAAGTGGTATGCGACCGTCATTGAAGATACGGCCACGTCGCATCCCTGGCAGTTGTGCATGTTTCATTGGCATTGGATTGACACGGCGCAACACACGTTTCTGGCCGCATTGGATCCGGAAGAGGGACAAGAACCGGATCCACGCGCTGAAGAGTTTATCCGCCGCTCCTACCAGTTAGCCGATGAACTCCTGGGCCGATTACTGACCCTGATGACACCGGAGGATCATCTGATCATCGTCTCCGATCATGGCCATGTGCCCAATCGCCGCATTGCGAGCATTGCGCGCCGCCTGGTGGAAGTGGGCTTAGCGGTTTTTGATACGCGGCAATCCCCGCGCGAAGTGATTGATCGCACGCGGTCGGCGGTGTACGTGCTCTCGCCGCATGAGTTAGCCATTAACGTGCAGGGACGCAATGCGGGCGGGATTGTCGCGCCCGCTGACTATGAAAGCGTCCTGCAGCAAGCCCTGGATGCGTTGTGCGATTGGAAGGATGCAGAGACCGGACAACGCCCCGTGGCGTATGCATTCCCGGCCCCTCACCAAGCCCTGTTGGGGTATTTCGGTGATCGCATCGGCGATATCTTATTTCTGTATAATCCGGGCTATGCGTGGGGCATTCCTCAAGGGGACAAGACCATTGGCCCGGGTGATGGCACCGCCAATCATGGGGCTCAGTTGCCTACGACCCGCACGACCCGAACGAGCAATTTGGCCACCGTCATGGCTCTCGGACCCACGATTCGGTCTGGCTATGCCCGCGATGTGGCTCGGGACGGATACGTGTCCTTGACGGACATCGCCCCGCTTGTGGCCTATCTGCTGGGCATTCCCCAACCGCGGCAGTGTCGGGGCACTGTCCCGTGGGATTTTCTGCACGAGCCCCCCATAAAACGTTGAACACGGAAAGGACGTGACACCCTAATGGAGTTAATGCAAGCCTCCTGGTTACATCGTGGCGAGGAATTTCTCGTCCGCGAAAGTCCGCACGATGCGGAGGGATATTGGGCCGGTGCCCCTGCGGCCTATTATGATGACGATGATGACGTGCTGTATCTCTACTATCGGCTCCGACGCCCCCGCGGACAGGGGCGCGGGTATGAAGCCCGTATCGCCCAAAGTCGCGACGGCGTGCATTTTCAGGATGTGTGGGTCGTGACCCAGCAACAACTCGCGTCCCCCTCCATTGAACGCGGCTGTCTCGTGAAACAGCCTGAGGGGTGGGTGCTGTACTTAAGCTATGTCCATCCGGACACGCATCAGTGGCAAATTGATCGGATTGATGGCGATCGTCCGGAGACGTTGAACATCGCAACGCGGACGGTCGAATTAACCCCTTCGGGAATCAACGGTCATGCCGTGAAAGATCCCGTGATTGTCCGCCAAGGACCCGTCAGTTTCATGTATGTCAGTTACGCGCCGGCGTCGCTGACTCGGGAACTTCGGCCCGACGACCACTTACATGCCAGCGATGACGTCTTTACGACGGGCTTGGTCAAGTCGCACACCGGCCTGGCCATTGGCCTGGCCAACCACCCGCATCGGTGGGTCGGCGAAGTGCTGAGTGCGTCGGTGACGGGGTGGGATTCCTTGGTGTCGCGCATTACGGGATTGATGCCGTTGGACACGGTCTATTTGGCGTTTTATGATGGATCCGCCAGCGTCACAGAAAATTATGAAGAGCGCGTCGGGGTCGCCCTGACTGCCGATCTGAAACACTTTTACAAAGTGCCGGGGAAGGAACCCTGGATGTGTTCGTCCTACGGCTCGTTGCGATACGTCGCCCCGGTAAAGACCCCAGATGGCTGGATTCTCTATTATGAAGCGCGCACCGCATCCGGGTCCCACGTGTTATGTGGACGAAAGGTCGGGCATTGGTAATATGCTATGGACTGGATGGGTATTAACGGGAACCCTGGCCGATCACAACGCGGTCGACCTCATGACGGACGGACCGATTCTTCGGGTGATCACCGACTTTGCGCAGTTAACGCCTACCGACGTGCAGAAGCTGCAAGGTTTATGCCGACGCGAATCCTGTTGGATTATGGAGGACGCGTTACGGTGCTATAACCACGGCGATCTCGCCTGGCCGACCCCCCAACTCATCGGCGCGGCGGGGGATCTGCCGGGACTGACAACCATCGCGCAGTGGTTTGGTACGACGCTGGCGACTGTCGGAATACAGGGCGTGTTTGGCCGTCCCGCCGGCATTCTCAGTGACATCGCCTTGCCATGGCTCGGCTCCCACATTCGGATCGCGGCCCAGCAGGGATTTGCGCAGGCGGGCATCCAGACAGCCTGGGCGGTGGCGCCGGAAACGGGACCGGACCTGGAATGGTGGCTCGACGGGGCCGGTCGTATCGTGCCCTGGCGTACCGCGGCGCTCAACGCCCCGCCGCAATGGTATTGGGTCGCGGTTAAGGACTTTCCTCACATTCGATCATCGCACGCGAACCCGCCGCCCCATGGTGGTCCCGCGCGAGCCACTATTGAAAAGCGGTTAAATCGCATGCGCACCGCCAGCATTCAGTTAATCGACGATCCGGCTCGTTTACCCTTTCCGGCGGACACGCGGTTTGTCGTGGTGGCGCCGCAGCGCCGCCTGCAACAGCGCGTCGCCGAACTCCTGAACGGCAAAGGGCGGGACCACCATGGACCGACCGTTTATGTCTGGATGGACCGACTCCCGGAGGCGTCTCAGCCCGAGGCGGATGTAGTTGTTGTGTACGCCCACCCAGCGATCGTCGGGCTAGCGCCTCCGCACGCGGTTAAAATTCAGGTGTTTGATACGCATGATACCGTATGGACGGCCCTGAGGCAGAAATTAATCGGTCAGGAGTTGTGGGAAGGACGCACCCCCTGGCGCTTGGATCAGCCTCACCGGGCGACCCATGCCGCTCATTATAGCACCGAACAACCGCATCCCGGGACGACCTTTCGCTGGTTAGACAGCCAATCGAGTCCCGACGTGATGCGGCAGTGGATTCACGAAGAACAGCAGGCTGTCGGCCGCATCGCCGCCGCGATTCCGGTCTTAGACCGCGTTCTGACACGGCTGGTCGACACGTATCGCCAGGGAGGACGAATTTTTTATGTGGGCGCGGGATCGGCGGGACGGCTCGCCGTCCTGGATGCGGCGGAACTGCCGCCAACCTTTGGGGTGACTTCGGGGCGCGTCCAAGCCCTCTTGGCCGGGGGGATCGCAGCCTTTCAACAGGCTCACGAAGACGCCGAAGATGGCGGCGAAGCCGGGTGTCGGGCGATTCGAGCCCGGGGCATTACGTCGCGTGATGTCGTCTTGGGCGTGACTGCGCACGGCGACACGCCTTACGTGGTGGGGGCCCTCCAAGAAGCCCAAAGGCGGGGGGGCTTTACCGTGGCGTTAGTCAATAACCTCGGCACACGGGTGGCTACGGTGGCCAATGAAGTGATTTTTGTGGACACCGGTCCTGAAATTCTTTTAGGATCCACGCGGTTGAAAGCCGGCACCGTGGAAAAAATTGTGTTAAATATGTTATCCACGCTGACGATGGTCAAAACGGGCCATGCGTATGATAATTTGATGGTGAATTTTCAGACGCATAATGAGAAATTACGCGAACGGGCCGTGCGGGTTCTGATGATGGCCACCGGACAACCGCGGCAAATCGCATGGAAAACGCTCCAAGCGGCCCAGGGCCGTCTGCCGGTGGCCATCATTATGTTACGCTGTGGGCTGTCGTGTCGACAGGCCCAGCAGGCCTTGGAGCGGTATGGCAGCGTAGGGCAAACCATCACTACCATGGAAGAGAGCGGGGAAGCTCGATTATGGGACGCGGATTGAATATTTCAGGGGTTCACCAACAAAATCGACGGCTTATCTTGCGATTAATCTTACAGAATCCCCACATTTCCCGGATTCAATTGGCGGAACGGACGCATCTCACGCCGGCCTCGGTTTCGAACATTACCCGGGCCCTCATTAACGAACAGTACATTCAAGAAGTGGGGACCCTGGATGAAATTCGATCTAGTGGTCGACGGGCCATTGGATTGCGGATTCGCAATGGCCACTACCGCACGGTCGCCGTCCATATGCAACGCCGCACCATCACGATAGGCCTCGGCGAATTGGATGGCGCGGTGACGCCGATGCAATCGTTGACCATTCCCGATCAGCCGCATCCCGAGCACTTGGCGAAGCAGGTGGGGCGCGAAATCATCCACCTGGTGCGCACCCTAACCGCCAGTCACATCGTGGGCGTTGGTGTCGGAACGTCGGGGATAGTGGATACCGAAACGGGCATGGTCAATGCGGCATTGGCGTATCAATGGCAAAACGTTCCGTGGGCCGCCTTGTTAAGTCAAGAAACCGGGTTGCCCGTCGCGATGGATAACAACGCCCGCGGAATGGCCCTGGGGGAAATGCTCTTTGGGGGACCGGATGCGTCGGCCTGGTTAGTGTTTTTCTATGTGGGCCAGGGGATCGGCGTCGGCGCGATTACCCATGGTCAGGTGTTTCGTGGCCCCAAGGGCATTGGCGGCGAATTGGGCCACATGACCATCAATTGGCAGGGCGAGAGGTGTTGGTGTGGCAACGTGGGATGCGTGGAAACCTATTTAAATCAGGCCCACATCGAAGCCTTGCTAAATGTGACGGAGGGAGAAAGCCTCGTGACGGCCTTGCAGCGGTGGGATCAACGGGGGCCCTATTTTGATCTCGTGGATTGGATCACCACCGCTATGGTGGCCATTGTCAATCTGTTTAACCCGCGCCAGATTGTCCTGGGCGGCTGGCTAGCAGATGTCTGGCCGCAGATGGAGCACGACGTGAGGCATCACCTGAAGCGACGCACGCGGTTTTGGAATGATCCCGGGCCCCAAATCCGCCCGGCGGCGAAGGGCCTCGACGTGGGACTTCGCGGGGCCAATGCGGTCGCCTTAAGTCAATGGGTTTATGACATTGAAGGCATCCGCGGCCCCGGGAGACGGAGCGACAGCTTCGCGCCTCCTGAGGAGACCGTATAATGCGAGTGGAGCAGGCCGACCCTCGGGATTACGACGCGATAGTACGGTTGTGGGCGTCCGCGTTGCCTGTCGATGCGATCGGCCGCGCACGGTTTTATGGGGGACTCCTCTGCGACCCCGCCTTCCGCAACGATTCCCTCTGGGTGGTGAAAACGCGCGGGCGTCACGTGGTGGGATTCGCCCTGATCTCGGCGCCCACATCCTCGGGACGGAAACTGGGAGCCATCGCCGTCGATGCCGCTTATCGCGGTCAGGGAATCGGGATGCGCCTCTGGGCGGCGATCTGTGCAACCTTGGACGCGGGCGAATCGTTACGATTGGAGGGCATTTTCCCGCATGTATTTATTCCCGGAGTGGATCGCACGCAGTATGCCGCTGCGTGGTCATGGTTCTTACGGCGGGGATGCCAACCGCAACTGCCGGTCGTGGCAATGGAGCGGCGCTTGGATGATTTACCGAGGGACCACATCATCGTACCGCAGAAGGTGGCGACCACCGTTGAGGTTGGGGTGCTCCCCCGTTGGCTTCGTTATCGCGCATTGGAAACCGCACGGTCCTTTGGCCCCGGATGGGAACGGGCCGTGCGGGAAACGTGGCAGTGTGCCGTGAGCCCGGAACGGGTGCTAGGACTTTATACGGCCACCGAGGTGTTAGGCATCAGCGTAGTGGGGGGCTACGGCGAACCGCTGGGGCGCTTAGGGCCGATTGGCGTGGTGCCTGCCGTGCGCGGGCAAGGATGGGGTCGAGCGTTGCTCTACTATACGCTCCGCTATATGCGAGCTCATGCGGTGTCCCGAGCCTATTTTTTGCATTGCGTGGAAGGGAGCCCGGCCTATCATCTCTATCGTCATCAGGGATTTCACGTTATCCGGAGATTTGTGCCGATGATAAAATATGTCCCTAATGACCGAAAATCCGGTGATGCCAGCCCCGGACTTCAGCCCAGGGGATAAGATTCTTTTTTGTTGGGAGGATATCTGTCGGACGTGCCACCGCATCATGGAGGATGGCTATTAAGTCCCCAACGCTTCTAGACATCGGTCAAGACCTGCGAACCCGTGATGAGTCATCTTCTCATACGAGACGATCCCGTAGCACTGCGGACCGAAAGTCCAACGGGAGACCTGCACACGACACAACTCCAACTCCCTATCCGTTCATGCATCGCGATTGACAAGAATCATGGAATTTCAACACTGTTGTGGAAACCATCGATCAAACCCTGCTAAGATCCGGACAAATCGGTCTTGACGCATCCGAGGTTGACCCTGGTGGTCATTAAATGCGATTCTCCGGGTATTCAGCGAATTCTGTGGGAATATTCCGTGTTTTCCGTATCGTATACAAGGAACTGGACTCCGTAAGAGGGGATCGCTAATCGTCGAACCCCTGGCGGATTAATACCAGACAGGCCGCCAAGGGATGGGCAGACCCTAGTGGCTAGTTCTTCCACAACACCGGGTGCGCCCGCAACATATTGAGCTGGTTCACCACCGGGACTTGGATAACTGCCAGAAGTACTTGCCTGTTCGTACAGACGGAGAATGTTGGCTGTTATTTCGTGCGGGTGGATTGTGGGGGGATGATAATAGGCGATAACCATCGTAAAAAGATTCTGTGTCGCATGCGGATACGTGTGCAACCGCAGGCGCCAGCCAATCTTTTGTAGAACGACGGCCCCCTGTCGCCAATTCGTGACGCGTTATGCAATGAGGACCGTCTGATTTGAATGGGCATAATCTTTTGTGATGATGAGTCATGGGAAACTAGTTCACCTATCGGCAACCCTCATAGCTACTTCTTTGGCCACGATTCGCTCAGGATGCGAAACCTGAGAGAAAACCGGTTAAAATACATGGCCAGACCTCACAATGAGATGTCATGATGCGCTATGGGTCGCCACCAGCCCGCTTTACCGAGACTTCTCCCAGAAGGCTTTGAGTGCAGGTCACGCCTCCGTGCCTCATGATGAGGACTCACCTTGGGGTTTTTTGATGGCTGCCGGCGGCATAGCCGAAGGGTTTTGCATGATTCCCATCATGGCCATGATTGCGGTGACTATAGCAGCGAACTATCGGAAAAAGTTTACTCGCTACGACTTTTAAACGCTGGAAATATACCATGGTTATGCTTTATTCGACTATACTAGACATAAAAGAGGACATCATCCAGGACGGCGAGTAAACAAGAGGCATTTGTTGTCTCCGACATAGCACTCGCCAACACATCTCCTCATTCCTGCATCTCTTTGCAAGCAAGAGTGACTCTATCATCTAATTTATGCGATCCCAGAAGGAGATCGGTTGTGATGGGACAGGAGTTGTCATTCACTCCCTGGCCACAAGATATCATTAACGGCGCCTTATTGGCTGGACTACTCGTAGGAATGTGGGAATGGAGCGACCTTTTGCGGCGGCGATGGGTTAGAGGCAGTCGGCTCTGGTTAACGCTCGGTATTCCCATTGTGTTGGGGGTCTTAAGTCGTTGGGGACCGTTTGAAATTCCGTTTATGATCTTTCTTGTCGCAGACATCGCATTGTGGGTCATGATCCCTCACTCTTTATGGCAACCGTTGGGCAGTACCCTGCTTATCGCTGCGGTTGCCGCATCGGCCACACCATGGAGTGCCCAGCGATTTCTAGAAATGATAACTATTACCCTGTTGTCCCTCGTTCTTGCACTGCTCATTCCTTATCTCAAAACTTTAAAGAAACGGATAGGATTGTATGCCGCTGTGTCAAGCATGGCTTTGATTCCCTTGATTCCCGGGCGGGATGCTATATCCGATGTCTTGACGTCCATTACTATTGCGGGATTTACCGTCGCCTATATTGTCGAACGCGCTGACAGAATGCGGCAATGGGAAGAAGATATTTATCGAGCTGAGCATGACGCGTTAACCGGGGCTTTCACACGATATGGTCTCAAAACCTGGATGGGCCACTTGTCACCGAGCGCTCGATCTGCGGGCATGATTATAGCGTGCGATCTCGACGATTTCAAATGGTTCAATGACACCTGGGGGCATGATGTTGGGGATCACGTCTTGCAGGCGTTCGCCCACCGCATTCGGGCTGAACTCCGGGCCGAAGACGCCTTAGTGCGTCCGGGGGGAGATGAGTTTACGATATGGATGCCAAATATTGCACCCCGCGATGCAGCGGGGATTGTCGAACGGTTGCACAATGCGGTGACCACGGAACCCTACACATTCCCAACGGGATCATTTGTCTTGGGGGTGTCGGTGGGCTGGGCGGTCGGCGTGCTGTCCGATGACACCGCCCGCCTCGCCGACCAAAATCTGCTGCGGGCTAAACGCCAAGGCAAAAATCGTGTCATCCGTGCTCCTGATCCGTCAGAAATCGCCGGTTCCCGAAAGACCCCGACGGCGCAAATCGGTTGGCTCGCCGACGCGGCCCAGGCCTTTTGGGCACAATGGTCTACCGCAGCGGTTTTGACCGATGCCGCGGGGACCATTGTTGCTGTGAATGCCGCGTATGAACAGCTAACCGGACGAACAGGGGACGAACTGGTTGCCCAGAAACCCGGCATCAACAGCGCGGGCGAGACGCCCTCCCACGTCTATGAGGCGTTATGGCAGCGTCTACAAGACGGCAAAACCTGGCACGGGCATTTAAAAAATCGCCGGCCCGATGGCACTCTATGGTGGGCCTATGAGACCCTGGTTCCCATCGCTATCGGCTCCCAAGTGATTGGCTATTGGGGCACCGTGCAGGAATGTCCTGCAGAAAGTCCGGTGCCTGTGGCATCCCCACTATCCCATGCGGCGTCGGATGTTGACACCCCCGAGGGGGATTTTCTACGTCATCTCACGTTCCAGGCCGTATTTCAACCCGTGGTCGCCCTGGTGAGTGAATCGGTGATAGGACAGGAGGCTCTAATTCGTCCGCGATATCATGGACAGATATTGTCTCCGCTCCCGGTCTTTGCGAGGGCGCAAAGAGCTGGAGTGCTGGTGCAACTGGATGGCCGCTGCCTGCAAACGATTATTCAGGCAATCCAAGGGCAAGGGCCCTGGCCAGGGAGTCAGACGCTTTTTGTCAACGTGGTGAGTGCAACCTTGAAGAATCCGCCACGCTTTCGGCGTCATTGGCAGGATCTTTGTGAGATCGTGCCGCCAAATCAATTGGTCATTGAGGTGTCCGAGCGACACGTCGACGGGGTTGACTGGGAGACGTTAACGCAACCGTATCCGGAGGTGATCTTCGCTCAGGACGATGTGGGGGCGGGGGAATCTGATTTAGCACGACTGGTACGCTGGCGCCCAGGGTGGATCAAAATCGACATTGCGCTAGTGCGCCGGATTGGCGATGATCGCCGCAGTCGAACCCTTATCCAGACATTGACAGATTGGGCGCATGACCAAGGGATGCGGGTCATTGCGGAAGGGGTGGAGACGGAGTCTCAAGCCGCGATGCTTCGCCAATGGGGGGTGGATGCTGGTCAAGGTTATTTCTGGGCGCATCCGATGCCGCAGTGGATCTTGCAGATAACCCGCTAACGAGAGCCCGTTGTGGTGGCGTCCGAGGAGGAACTGACTCTCCTCCGCATCTCTGTGCAGACGTATTGGATCGGCAGTGGTGAACTCGACCTGTTATAAAGTCGACCCCACAAGCCTGTTGGACTACTATCGTCGGGACGTTCAGCTCTACTCATCATGGGGATAGCGGTAGCGTCTCGTCCGGGGCGAAACCCATTACACGCTAGTCAAGGTAGGTGTTTTACGATGTTTAAGGACTCAATACCCAATCAGTCATTAGCCCAGTCAGGACCCAATGATCCAACGCGGAAAAATAGACAAAAACTGGTAGGGGGATTACGCATCGTGTTCGGGGTGTTCTGGCTCATTGATGCCCGACTCAAATGGTCACCGGCCTTTTTTCACGAGTACGTGGGTCTGTTGAAAGCCGCCGCGGTGGGACAGCCTCCGTGGTTGCAGCCCTGGTTTCATGGTTGGATCGCACTCGTCTCGCCACATCCGGATGTTTGGGCCGTTCTGACTGCGCTAATAGAAACGGTAACAGCGCTGGGCTTGATCTTCGGATTTGCTCAAAAACTGGGATATCTCATCGGGAGCCTCTTTAGTTTAGCCATATGGAGCACAGCAGAGGGGTTTGGCGGTCCGTACACCCCCGGCGCCACCGATATTGGCACGTCCATTATTTATTTTTTAGTCTTTGTCTATTTGGCTGCCATGCAATATATGGAGGGATTGCCAGCCTATAGCCTTGATCGGTGGATCATCGCCCACTGGACGCCCTGGCGAAAGATTGCCACGTTTTCCACCGATGCAACAGGGTGGCCCAGTGATCATCCATGACGGGAAGCCCCCGAACAAGAAAGAGGTGGATTTTGTGGGAGGGCGAAGAATTGGTGTTGTGGGGGCTGCAATGGCCTCGGACGCGCGCCCCAAGTCAATGCGAACCCTTAGGTTTTCGTATCGTCCAAACACCTGTGGTCTGGATATCGGATTGTGGCGTGTCGATTTCGATGCCCGCTTACGGTATCAGTGGAACTGGTTACAGGGTTACCGCATCCCGCGCCGAATCACACACCACGGGAGGCGTTTGGTTGGGCTGTCCGAGAGATCAAACGGCATGAACGAAACAATTGGCCAGGGTGACGCGTGATCCGCTGGCGTCGTCGACGGTGCAGGGCATGTGGTCGTGGGCGTATGCTCTAGGCGAATATTGGAAGAACGGGGGGGAGGGCGACATGACCAATAACACCAATAACCTCAACACAAGATCCGCTAGGGGTTCTCGGCAGAGCCGGACGCTCTTGCGGACTGATAATCCTCCGCAAAAGACCACGGAGGAGCCGGACGAGGCCACGTGGCACCAGTGGATAGCCCGTGCGCAAGCAGGAGATGAAGCGGTGTGGGCGTCGATTTTTGCGGCGGCCGACGGATTCATTCGGCGCATGCTCCGGGCCTATTATTGGCCGGGGTTCGACAGTGATAGGAACGATGGAGAACAAATTGCACGGATCGGCGTGTGGCAAGCCGTGATGCAGTATCAGCCAACCCGTCAGATCCCGGTGCGTGCTTGGGTGCGGTGGGTTGTGCGTCGACGACTCGCCGATGGCGTGCGCCAGGCCACCCGGCACAAACAGGTGTTTTATCGTCACGCTTTGCGGTTGGATAGTCCGTGGGGAACGGGAGGCGAGACCAACTCACCTCTCGTGACGGGGCACCACCGATTAGCTGCAGACGCATGTTCTGATCCCCTGCAATGGGTAGAGCGTCTAGAGGAACGCAACCACTTGTACGAAGGTATGGAGGCATTGACGGCATGGGAATGGCAGGTTCTATGGGATGTGGTCGACGGGTTATCCTATGGCGAGATTGCCCGGCTTCGCAGACGGCACCCGAAGGCGGTGGACAACGCCTTACAACGCGCTCGGCGCAAGCTCCGGCAGTATTGGGAACTTGACAGGGAATAAAGGGCCTGATCGGGGATTAGATTGTGCCTTGCGGTATCATACTTCACACCATAGAAGATCTGTACCACGGGGCGTCGGAACTGGTGAAATACTGGCGGACGTGTTCACCCTATCATCGCCGACAGTTTCGGTCCTGCGTGTTCTTACTGTAGGCCTGTGAGTTCAGATCCCTTACGGTGCGTGGCCACGTAAGCTGTCGGGATTTCACTTCCCCTTTTTCCTTCAACGTCTTTTAAATATCCCAACGCCATGGTCTGTACTTGAGAGTACGAGAATGCTCGTCATCCGCTTCTGACCAGTAGATGAGCAACACAAGACGCTCCCAAACGTTGGAAGCGTCTTGTTCTCAGATGTTTTCGACCGGATTCTACGAGGGACTGGTGGTAGGGGTTGGACTCATGGCGGCACTGGGGGTGGTTGATGACGTCGTGGCGCTCAAACTTGCCGTTAACGACTGGACCTGCGTTGTCGCTTGCGTCAAGGCCGTTAATTCGGCTTGAAACATGGCGATAACTTGAGAGAGGGCCTGAGAGCTTGAGTGAGAACCGACCGACGCCGACGCACTGTGGGCCGTTTTCTCGCGTTTGACCGTTTGGGCGAGGGTCGTGTTAATGGTTTGGAGTTGGGTTAAAGCCGTTTGAATGGATGTCTGTCCTGCCGCTAAATCTCCGGACAACGCCTTCACATATGCCCCAATGGCGGCCAGATAATTTTGGCGTGCGCTACGAATTTTTTCTTGTAGCGTGCGCATTTCTTCAACATCAGCTAATACAGTTTGAGACTGTCCGCGCTGTGGGGATGACATAGAAGTCGAAGTCTTTTGGGGAGGATGACTCGACCGTGATGATGCGTGACTGGGTAGAGAGGACGCTTGACTTGGTCGATTTGACGAAGGCACCGTGCCTTGCCCGTGCGAGGAGGGCGTCGAAGACCGGGAGGCATCGTGAGACGGTGTCGATGAATCCTGACTTCCGGGTACTCCGGATGGGCTCGAAGACGGCATGTTCGTATGGCTCGGCATGGTTGACGCCGTCTGGGAAGGCACATCAGAAGACGTGTGAGTCGGGCGATTTCCGGAACTATGACCCGCGGCCATGGCTGGTACGGTGGCGATGAGCGATACCGCCAAGGCCGCGGCTAATGGAGTTATTTTCATAAATCTCACCTCAATTTATGGATTTTGTAACTGCTCAAGCAACTGGTTGAGTTGATTCACAGCACTCTGTAATTTTTGAGATTCGATTGGGGACACGGCATGAGATGTCGAAAGCCGTACGGTTACACGACCTTGCGTCTTTTGTAGCACAATATGTACCGCTTGCGGGTCACCAGATACCGGGGAGGAACGTACTGGAGGGGCCTGTGTGGCTGGAGGGGTCTGTGTGGCCGGATGCGCCGGGCTGCTGAAAGGGGAACCACATCCACTCAAGATTAGGGACAACCCCACCACGCCGCCGCCAAACCTCGTAAATCGCACCATATGTCTATCTCCTCGTATAAAGATATTGGGCTTGGACCTGCTTCTTAGGAAGCACGGCCCATGGGATTCGGTGGAGTCCCTGGCCAGGGACTCCACCGAAACTCGAGCCCGATCTGGAAATATTTGTCTTGCTCCACAAGACCCGGTCGATGATCCTGGATTGGATCCGGACGACTGCCGCGAGTTTCTCCTGCCTCGAGGGACACCCGAAAGGGTGCAGAAGGCCTTGAAAGACTGCGAGGTCGACCGACGGATGGGAAGCTAACACGCGGGTTGCCGCCCTCCACCGAGAGTACCGTTGGCACCGGTACCGTCGCACAACTCGGAGGAGCGTGACGGCTAATGACGAGGTGGCATAGCCCATCCGTGGGCGTCGACCGGTTCCCTTTCCGGATCGCGACGAAAACGTTGCAACCCATTCTCGAAAGGAGGTGTCTCGCATGTTTTCTACCTTGTTTGTTGGCGTCGATGTGAGCCAAGCAGAACACGTCGTGTGTGCCATGACCGCTGAGGGTCAAGTCTGGGCACGCGTCCGCGTGCCCAATGACCGACCGGGCATTGAGCAGCTGATCCAGTGGATGAAGACGCAGGCCGCTGAATTCGATCGGCTCGCCGTGGGCTTGGAATCCACGTCGGTCTATCACTGGCCGCTGTTTGAGGCGTTGACC
Organism: Sulfobacillus thermosulfidooxidans; assembly: GCF_001280565.1. Taxonomy (NCBI): domain Bacteria; kingdom Bacillati; phylum Bacillota; class Clostridia; order Eubacteriales; family Clostridiales Family XVII. Incertae Sedis; genus Sulfobacillus; species Sulfobacillus thermosulfidooxidans. The sequence continues at coordinate 249,500 of NZ_LGRO01000001.1, forward strand.
CAGGCCGAAGGGTTGCACCGATGGCAGCCCCAATGGTTTCTCATGAATCCCAGTATTGTGCAGGGATTTCGCAAAACGTACGTCGACCGAGCGAAAACCGATCCCGGCGATGCGTTTTTGATTGCGGATACCATCCGGTTTGGACGCCTGCGCCCGGCGCCGGCCCCCGATCCTCGCTACACGGCGTTGCGGGTTGTCACGCGCCATCGTTTTCACCTGGCGCAGACTGTCTCGCGCGAAAAAAGCCGCGCGTTGAATGAACTGTTCTGTCTGTGGGGGGGATATCGGGCGACCGCCAAAGATCGCGATCAAGCCTTTTTTTCCGATGTCTTTAGTCGCGCATCGGAACACGTGTTGACCCCATAGACCCCCGATCGCTTGGCCACCACGCCCTTGGCCACCCTGGCCGAAGAAATTGCCCAAATCGGCGGCGCGGCGCTGAAAGCGCCGAACGACATCGCCCAGACACTGCAACGGTTGGCCCACAAGGCCTTTCGTCTGCGGCCCAAAGAATCGGAAGCCCGTCAGTTCAGTCTGGTCATGCACTTGGATACCATTCGCCTGTTGGAAAGCCAAATGCGCCAACTGGACAAAGCGATCGCCCGCGATTTGGCCGCCATCCCTCAAACCGTCACTTCGATCGACGGCATCGGTCCGGTATTTGGAGCGGGCATCGTGGCCGAAATTGGGCCCATAAGCCGGTTCCCTTCCGACGATGCGGTCGCCAAATATGCGGGTCTGACGTGGCGTGCTCATCAATCGGGCACGTTCGACGCGGATGATCGACCGCTGACGCGGTCGGGTAATGCCTACTTGCGGTATTACCTGATCGAGGCGGCCGACCGGGTTCGTGTGCGCGACCCGGAATTCGAAGCCTTTTACATCCGCAAATATCGCGGCGCTACCCACCACCCCCACAAGCGGGCGTTGGTGCTGACCGCACGCAAGCTGACCGGCGTGATCTACGGGCTGCTGACCCGAGGTCAACTTTATGATGGAAGGAGATTTGGTTCGTAACACCGTGGCCCCATAGATCATTGCCAGTTCCTCCCTGCCATTTACTGGTTCGTTAGAACCGGTTAATGGAATGATGCCTTTTTTCGCCCTGCGAGTGAAAAAATAATGCTTGACTTTTTACCGCGGGTCTCATTATCTATGTGAAGCGTCTTTCTGATACGTGCTTATACGTGGCTAAATTCGACAGCATTATCTACTCTCCTTGTTTTTAGGACTAGTTTTTTGACGCCTGAGTGGACCGGGGCTATCAAGACGCCGGAAGATAAAGGGGATACTACTCTTCTAACCGTAGGAATATCTCGCTGTCCTGCGTGGCGTGAAGCCTATTTTGCGAACATGGGTTGCAACCCTTTTGTTTATGTCCACGAATTAGTGTCCAATACAATGTTGAGCTATGCCGACCTTGCGCGTGACCATTTGCAAGGGGGTGTGGTGGAACGTAACGGGTCGCCGAGATCACTTCGGACGGACATAGCGCAAGGTGGAAAATGCTATACCGTGATCGGGATATTGTGCCAGATGATGGCAGCGTTTTTGCGTAGAATCGAGTTAGGTATGGTTACGCTCATAACGTTGGAGTTGTTCATCGCTATGGGCCGTAGGGATATACCACACGATTTCGTTTTGAATTTGCTGGCTTGGTACGAAGATCGTATCACAAATAAGATAATATGACCGTGGCCATCGGGATAAGTAATATCTGGCCGGAATAAACATTCTAAGACCTCGGATTCGGTAATTGTTGTTTCATTCGTTGCCGAGCATAATACGTATACTCTACGAGATTATCGATATTGTGTAACCTTTATCCTACAAGATTTTGCACATTTTGCCAGCGCGCATCCGCTTAGGCCGGCGCTCAACCAAAAAAAGACCCACCGATTGTGGGACAGTTTCAAAGCGGCAGCCGGATTCCACTTATCAAGAATCCAATCGAGGGCGGGCGGCACCGTCTCGTCATCGGACATCTGGGACCGGGGTGGAGCGATTTCGCGGACGGGTTCTTTCTCGGCAATGGTATCCGTACAGCCTCCATGGCCAGGAGGGAGACGACGGCACGTCCCATAACATCTACGCGACGAATTCCCAATTCATCAGCCATGTTGTCAACGAAAAGCACGACCACGGATGTTGACCGAAGTCGTGCCTTTTGCGGTAAAAGACGCTTTTAACTCCTCTTCCGCACGTGATGGGTGAAAGCCGTGGAATTTATCCCGAGGGTCTAGGGGGCACCTGCGTGTAAATCGTGTCCGTAAAACCCCATGCGGCCAAAATGGCCGCCACCGACTGGGTATGAACCGCCGGGACAAAGAGTTGACGGGTCTGGGCATCCAGCGGCACGACAATCAGTCCGCGCAGATGATGTAACACCTCCTGCCCGGTGGGCCGCGCCAACAGACCGCGAGTCGGCGTGGGAAGGGGCGGGGCCTGCCGGGCCCGACGTTCGATGAGACTGAGCACCAACGCGGCGAGCAAGAGCACATAACCTAAGGCTTCCACCCGTTCCGGCTTGTGCACATAGAGCGCATCCACAAAGGCCGGGTCTTTTACAAAGCGAAAACGGTGTTCGATGACCGTCTGGCCTTTGTATTCTTCGAGCAATCGGCGGGCATCAAAGGAGGAGGCCGGCAGATTGGTGATGAAGACAAACGTCGCCGCCCGGTCCTGTGCCGCCTGCACGCGTTGCGCATCGACTGCCCCAATGGTGGGATGGACCCGGTATACCGTGGTGGTAGCCGGTTCGGGGGCATCGTGGCGGGGACGCCCGCGGGTCGTGCGTTTGGGGACCTGCGTTTCCGCGACAACCGTCGCCTCGACATGATGCCATTGGGCGGTGGCCCGCCAAGCGGCCACGGCCGCTTCGGCATCATGAGCACAGGCAAACACGGTCTCCGCGAGGCGAGTCGCCGCCCGGGTTAACTGGTTATGGGCCCGTTCGACCTGGCGGGCAATGGTGTGAGCTTTCCGCTCAGCTAGATGATCGGACCGATAAACCACGAGCCGATAGGATCGGCCCTCAATTTCGCCGGTCTGTTCTGCGGCCGCGTAGGTGGCCGCATCGGCCCGCTCCCCGATTTTGCCGAGGGGAACCCAGGCGTTGGCCGCCAAGGCGGCCGTCTTCGCATCGTGCGCGGCCCGAAATGTTTCCGGACAACGCGAGAGAAAGCGGAGCGAACGGTCAGCCATTGCCTTTAAGTTAGGACCTGTGATGAGAGCGGAATCGGCCACGTAGACCAGTTGTTGCAGTTGCTGAGGCGAAAAGTAATCGTCTAAGGCCGCAATCATCTCGGCATTGAGGGTTTTATCACTCCGATTCCCGTCTTGCACCGTGCCTACCACCGGAATGCCTTCTCGGGTCCCCAACAGCGTCAGGAGAATTTGACGCAGATCGGGACGATGATCCTTGGAATGGCCATAGGTGGGATGCACTCCGGTCTCGGATCCGGTGTCCGGATACGTGCCATAGACCGAGCGGGTCGTACTATCCCAGTGGACAAACACCGGACTATCGGGCGTCCACACGTGGTCGTGCAAGAGTGCTCGCGTTGCAACGGCACTGAAGACGGTGGCGCCACCGGCGGCGGCGACTTTATCCAGAGCCCGTCCGAGGGCATCATCCGTAAAATCGTCCGCGGTGCGGCCGGAACCAAACAACAAGGGCACATCGGTTAACTGAAATTGCTCGTGGACGCGATACAGAGGTCGACGAGCGGTGAGCAAATTGACGACGAGCGCGAAAATCCGTTCGCCGGGCGACAGGTGGCAACGCTGCGAATCCCACGCAACGGTCTGATTTATGGCCTCGACGAATCCAATTTCCTCACAGAGGGCTCGGATGACCGGTCCAGCCCCCACAACAACGGGTGTCGGCATGGGTGTGTTCATAAGAGATTACTTCGCCATGCGATACACAATCTCCTTTGCGATCAGCCCAAAAAAAATAATTTTTTTGTTCCCGCCACGTGCGGAAAGTAAGTTTTAAGGACAATAGTCAGGTAACATGTCTTTCGCTTGCAACGCAAAATGGGGCACCGTTTTTTGGAGCGAGTTCAAGATGGCAGGCACCGAATTCATGGGTGCATGCCGTTCTGCTGCCAAATTCCGAAGGGCATTAAAAAATTCGCGCGGGGCAAGCTCTAACTGATGACGAAGAAACGGGTCTGGGTGCTGAATGTCTACCTGGCAAAATCCGGGAGGCACAGCAAAGTCTTTGAGGTTTGCCGTGACTAAGATATCGGCGCCACTGGCAATGGCGGCAGCCAACACATGACGATCTTTTGTGTCGTTCGGCATGACATCAATGAAATGCTCATACGGTGCGCTCTACCATGGCTTCGGGAAAAGCGGCCTCCATCACACGCCGGAGATACTGTGCTCCGGAATTGGCGGCGGCAGGGTCTTGGACCTTCGCTCTTTTGACGACGTTTCGTTGCATTTCGTCCAGTACATCGGGACTCCAGCGGATTTGGCAGATACCGATTTCAGCAACAGTAAGAATGACATCTCGGAGATTTGGAGGAAAGAGGACGCACGCGTCTAAGAACGCAACAAAAGCCACGCTTACGACTCCCGTTCGACGAAGTCATCCGACTCATATAAGCCCATGTTCTCCGACACGCGCACCATCTCGTTGACGTAGTCCTTACGCAGACGATCCCGGTGCCGCTTGTACTCCATGAGATCCGTCATACGGATGCGGCGATGCGAGCCCACGTAGTGATACGGAATATGAGCCGCTTCGAGCAGCTTAATCAAAAACGGACGGGAGACCTGCAACAGATCCGCAGCCTGTTGCGTCGTCAGCTCTTCGTCGTCATGCAAAATCGCAACGGAATGCCCTTGGGCCAATTGTCTAGCGGCCTCCATTAACACGTGAACCAGCGGTGTGGGGAGCGCCACCGCGTCATGCTGGGTGTCATCCATCAGAACCAGCTGACGGAGGTTTGGGTACGCCGCGAGGTCTCTTGCCACGCGTTTAATCGGTTCGATGTCTCGTTTTTCCGGTGCGATCAGCACGTATTCTGGCATATCGATCTCTCCTCTTGTCTCGGTTTTCCTCTACGATCCCCGGTCATTAACCGTATTATACGCAATAACCGAAACAAACGCAAAGTGCGGGAGGCCTTGACCCGTACCGTGCGCGGGCCTGTCGGGGAAGACTGCCCCCCAGTGTTTTGCAAACCCATCCGAACGTAACGGTGATTACCGACGCGGAGGCAGGGAAACATCTGCTCACCCCAGAACAGTTCATGGACTGAATGCACAAGGAGGCCCGCGCACCGTTTCCCTTCCAGTCCCCTGATGTGAGGACGATTAACTATGGCCTCGATCGGGGTTCGGCCGTGAACACCGGTCACAGGGTGTGGCGGACGGGGCGGACTTTCGCCACTGATGCCAGGTTTTCCACCACGCGAGCAGATCACCGCGACAGGCCGCCGCCACCAACTGCTCCAAGGGGCAGCGGGGACAGCGTGTTGCATCCGGATGGGACACCTTGCGTGCCTCCCTTGGCTGTTTTGACCAGGGTATGGCGATGGCATCCCCGAAGTGTCTGGGAATCTATGGGGATACGTTAGCGCGCGGAGTTCCCGGGGATCGGTGTTGAGCTGACGCTTCGTCCTGTAACAGTTGGGGAACCGTGAGAAAGCGGTATCCGTCGCGCCTGAGATCCGGAATAATCTGAGCCACGGTATCCACCGTGGCTTGGGAACCGTTCGGCCCGTCGTGAAAGATGATTATGGCACCGGGATGAATCTGGGTTGCGATCCGATGAACCATTTGGGCCGCGCTATACCGGTGTTGCCAATCGCGGGGATCGATGCTCCAGCCAATGACGCGATAACCCATTTGCCCCAACGCCTGCAATGCGATAGGATCTGCTGCCCCCCCGGCAGGCGGTACAACGTGGGATGAGGGACGCCCAAGGATTTCAGGATGTGTGCGTTATACTCGACTTCTTGACGAACCTCCGCCGCCGTCCGATGACGGAGAATGAGGTGCTGGTGTCCATGACTTTCCACGTCCATCCCCGCTCGCTGTTCTTCGCGGACTAAGGCAGGATGGCGCAACGCATGAGAGCCAATGATAAAGAACGTTGCATGGACGTGATCTTTATTCAACACAGCCAAGACTTTGGGCGTCCAACGGGGGCTCGGACCATCATCAAAGGTGAGTGCGACCACCTTATGGGGCGTCATCGCCTGGCGAATAATGGGCGCAGCGGTCGCGGGAGCGGAATGGGGTCTGGCGGCAATCTCGGCGGCCGCCGCCCCGAACCCGATCATCATGGCAATGCCCTCCTTTTTTCTCTAGCATGTGGATCAGCGGACCGGATTATGCATCCCGATTCCCCGTATTGGGCCCGGACGTTGGTGATGGTGTGGGTTGCATTCGACATCGCCGGATCGCATTTGGTGTCCGTACGGTCATCATAGGTGTGCAAATCTAAGGAGCGTGCACGGTGAAGTTCGCCACACGGAATACCAAATTCGTAGGGGATGTCGCATGACCTAATATCCCGTTGGCGCACCGTCACGGGGTTAGTTACCGACTACCCATGCGTTCAAGGACCCGGCAGTCAATGTGCCTGTTCCAGCAGCTTGTACCGCCACCGTATAGGTTTGTCCTTTGGTGACAGAAAACGATCCGACCGGTGTCACACTCGTATATCCCCCACTGATGGGGATGTCATTAATAAACTCCTGAAAGGATTGGCCACTGCCGTTGGCGGCGGGAAGACCGTGGCCATTGACTACCAACCATCCCTGAAGAGCGTCACCGACTGCCCCACTATCGGTTAAGGAACTCTCCATCATGAGCGTACCCGAGAACTGTGGCGTGATCGTGACCGACATGACCGTTGTGCCTGATGTCCCGAGTGGCACCGTATTGGTTAATCGTGTAGCGGCTCCTGTCGTGGGGCCTGGCGGTCCGGCAGGGCCTTGCGGACCGGTTGGTCCCTCGGGTCCTTCGGGGCCACTGGGTCCCTGGGGTCCTTGCGGGCCCGACGGGCCAACTAATGTGGTTCCTTGAGCAGGCCAGCCCTGAGATGTCTTCGGGCCATAAAGCGTTTCGTTCGCTGTGTCAAGATAGAAGTCACCGACAACACCTAAGGTATTCTGGGGAAGGGTACTTCCGCTTAAGATTGAGGTGCCATTTCGTCCGGCAGGGCCTTGCGGAAGGCTGACCGCAACCTGAAGCGGTGAACTAAAGACGGCACCGGCTATGGTGCCCGGTGCGGCTGGTGATTTGGCATAGGCAATGATTTTATATGTCCCAACATCCCGCGGTACTAGGATGAATGTATTTGCTGGACTGTAATGTTGTCCCAAGCGCCATTGTCCTTTCGGACTCCAATACCAAAATTGATAGACTGGATGATAAATATGCTGTGCAGATGCGTGAATGGTTATGGGCTGATCGACCCAAGATGATAATGTCGAAGTCGAGAGGGTAATGGCACTGTGAACAAATACGCTGGCGATTGGCGAGGAGCGCACAAGGGACCACTGATGCGCTTGAACTTGGGTGGCGGTTAAAACATCGGCCAGAACCAGGTAATTACCCCGCTGAACCGGGCCTAACGTGAAGGTGGGGTGCTGACTATAGTTTTGTGCGGCGATCCATGTTCCGTTCGGTTCTTCAACCCAAAATTGGTATAAGGGATGAGCGATGCCCTGTGCCCTGGCACGAAAAGTCACGGTCGTGCCTGATTGAACGATCCTGCGTTGCGGAGTTAAGGTTACGAATGGCATTGTAGGGGTGTCGTAGGCAGTTACTGCTGTTTTCTGTAACAAGCCCAGGCTCGTCACGATTATTCCCAAGGTGCTGATTTCTACGATCCGACGAATCATCTAAATGGTTTCCTCCTACATGACTCACAAAATTATCGGGTGTGCCCGCTACACGTCATGAATTCTTTAGGCCGACCGTTGTCCCAATGTCGCAAAAGAATCTGGGGTGCCGACGGTTATGAATAAGACGTGGCAGATTGTTCAAGGGAGGTCGATCTTGCTGTGTCCGTATTTAACTTCTGACTGCAGCGGTTTGTACGAGGATAGACCCGCGAAACGAGGCACACTCCCCTCATAGTCTTATTTTTTGAACATCCGTGAAGCATCTTGCCATGAGGCGGCAGGTTGAGGTTTTCCCATGGCATAACCTTGGATGGCGTCAACTCCTTCAGCGGCTAACGTTGATAGCCATGCTCGATCTTCCATCCCTTCGGCTACGACCGTCGCACCCATAGCATGGGCTGCACGAATCCACAATTGGAGCGGTTGGACATGTCCGCGGTGCCATTGATGCACCATGTTAAGGCTTAGCTTCACCACTTGGGGTTGCAAAGCATACAGTTGGTGGGGTGTGGCATAACCTGTCCCCGCATCGTCCAAGGCAAAGGCATACCCACGGTTTTTTAGTCGCCCGACGGTGGCGGCGCCGTCAGGTGTCAAGGGATCGGTTTCCGTCACTTCCCAGATGATGCGAGCCGGGTCGGTGCCATGCTCCCACTGCATGATCCACGCTAAGTACAGGGCGCCAATATTGAGAAACAGTTTTCCCGGAAGCGTCTGGGCATCTTGAACTGCGGCAGTAAGCGCCACCGCGTCCAATTGTTCGACGAGCCCTTGGTCCTCGGCCAACGCCCACACCCGGTCTGGCGGACTGCCGTTAGGAAATCGCGTTAACGCCTCAAATCCCATAAGTGTCCCGTCGATGGTCCAAACGGGTTGAAAAACGGGCTGAATCTGTCTCTCTTCAATGGCCGCGATGAGCGCGTCGCGCCATTTGACGAGTTCGCTTGTCATGGTTCCCTCCGTGGAACGAGATTTCTTCCTTGAAGCGTCATTTTAGGCATTCGCGATGATTTGACAAAACCCTTTTTTCCGTTCAACATTTCGACACTGACCTTCGACAAAAAATACGGGTGAAAAAAAGGAATTGCGGTCAGCATGCCGAATTTCTGATATCAGGAGATGATGAGCCCACCGGTTTGTACGAAACGGTGGAGACATGTCATTGATCAACCCGGAACATACGCTTAAGGGAGGAGTCGGTATGGACCGTAATGACCGATCAAATCCTGGGGGGCCCCGCGTCCTTATCGTGGATGACACTCCGGAAACCCGCGACATTTTACGCCATATGGTTAGTATGGCAGGAGGAGTGGTCGTCGCTACGCTGGATGCTGGATGTCAAGCCCCCGCTGTTATTCAGCAGACTCCCGTCGACATAGTGTTTTTGGATTATCAAATGACGGGGTGGTCGGGTCTCGTTACTGCGCAGCATTTGCATGTCCAATGGCCGACTCTTCCTCTCGTGATGATTACAGTGATGGCCGATCCGGCGACCCGTCAAGCCGCGTTGGATGCGGGAATCCGTCACTTTCTCGGGAAACCTGTCACGGTGGACGAGATTCGGATGATTTTGCGAACGGTCGGGGAACCGTTGGCGCGTGGTACGCCGGAGGACTGGGCGGCGTGGGTGCGCCCGTTCGAAGGAGAGGACATGCCATGAGTGGGGCGGCGTGGCGCACGGTCTGGACATGGATTCAGGAACTCCCCCGCAAAACGCGGCGCGCGACACCTCACGCAGAACCGTCCCTTTTGGCCCCGGCGGCGGATCCGGGAATGGTGTGGATTGATGCGCAGGGTCTTATTCGCGTGAAAAATCCCGGGCCGCAGGGAAAAACCTATGCCGTTTTGGAGGTTCCTGAGGATTCTCCGATTACGGTGTGGGTCAACGATCAAGCCGTGAAAGGATTACAGGTTGTGACCGAACAAGATGCTATTCGGTATACCTTGCATGAACAACCTCCCGTTCACGATTGGACGATCGAAGTGGATGAATCGGGCTTAACGGCCGACGTGGTGGTTCACTATGCCCCGGGGTGGAGGGCTCGTCTGCGACCCTGTTCGCCCTGCTCCCATCTGGTCCTGCACCCCGAACAGATTCCGTGGGAACCGGAAGACATTCCGGTAGCGGCTATTGAGACCGAGCTAAACCAGCGTCACATTGTGGAGGGTCGACTACCAGAGTCCGAGCTCATAGCCTTCCTGCAGCAACGGCAATCCGGACGCCTGCCGGTCGCGCGCGGTATTCCGCCGCAACCGGGTGAACCGGCGCCGATTGCGTGGACCGTGGGAACCGGATCCGTGGACGACTCGCCCGTGCGCGTGGCAGCAGGCACCGTCTTGGGCCGTCTCTTACCCGCTCAACCGGGAAAATTGGGCCGGACAGTATTTGGCACATCCATTACCCCACCAGAGCGGCTTCCTTCGGTGCCGGAATGGGGTCCTGGGGTGTTGCGCACCGAGACCGGGGATCTCGTCGCCCAGTATGCAGGACGGGTGCGCCGCACCCCGACGGTTCTCGATGTGATCCCTGAAACGGTGCTAACGCCCTCGACGGATGCTCCGGGTGTCGTGGTAGTTAACGGAGATGCCGCTCTGGTGGGAACCTGGCGCCATGCGACGATTCTCGCCACGGGAAGGGTGCGTAGTACTGAACCGGTTGACCATTGTGTCATTCGGGCGCAGGAGGGGCTAGATCTCACGGGTCCCGTTACGCATACCCAATTGTTTGTCGGTCCTGGTGTCTTGGAGGACCATTTTCGCGGGCTCATGGAACAAATTCTTCAGGATGTGGCGAGTCTGGAGCGCACGATGCAGGCCCTTCAGGCACATGCTCCCGTGACGGTGCGGCTGCATTATGGTGCACTGCTCGTGCAGGTGCTCCACGACAAATTCCCCACGGTGCCTTCGGCACTGGACGTGGCTCAAAGACTCCTTACGGTGGTCGACGTGCCCGTGATGATCCGCGATACGCTCGCGACATTGACCCGCTTAACCTCGGAAGCCGCTTTACGGCAGTACACGGAGTTTACGGAACTCCGGGCCTGTCAGGCCCGGATGGACGAGGCATTGGCGCTCTGGACGCCGACTTCGTGTGCGAATGCCGTGCCGCCTTCGGAATTGGGTCGTTTACGCGATTGTATTGTGCGGGGAGCGGGAACGCTCGAAATGATAGCTGCAGAGGCTTGTGAAATCGACGGAGTGGATGTCTTGCGTGTTCGCGACAGCATTGTGGGAGGCTTTTGTCGGGTGCTCCACCGCGTGCAGGCGCATCAACTGGGGAATCCGCGGGGAACCGAAACCGTGGTGCAAACGCTGGAGTCGACGGGGATCGTCGAAGTTGATCATCTCTATCCCGGCACGGTCATTGTGGTTGGGTCCCAGCGCCACTTTATTCGCAGCGTCTTACAACATGTCGTGGTGGACGGCGATCCCGAACAGGTTGAAATGTTGTAGCGGAGCGAAGACTCTCCTGCATCAAACGTCGTTAAACTTTGTTAATGAAGGGGAGGTTTTCTATGCGTATTTGGGGTTGGGCCATTATGGCGGCGATGATTTTTGGCAGTACCGTGCCCACGTATGCCGACGTGGTGCGCAGCGGGTCAGCGACCACGGGTAAACCGGTGTACGCGCAATCTAATCCGGGGAGTCCCCAAGGGCAAACCCACCGGTCATCCACGGGGACAACCAATAAATTCACGCACGATGGCCGCGTGTATGTGTGGGATTAACGTATGACCTTGTATGGGGCTGGCCGATCTCCGTCGACGGGCGACGGGGATCGGGGCCCGTCCTCGACCGTGTTAACGCTGATCGAACAGGAACGGCAGCGTTTGGCCCGTGACTTGCACGATGGCCCCGTGCAATTACTCACTAACCTGAGCATGCGGCTTAGTATGATGAACCGCTTATTGGCTGTGGATCCCGCATTAGCCCATGAGGAATGGGAACGATTGAACGACCGCCTGCGGGAGGCCATCAATTTATTGCGGCAAGTGTTGTATGATTTGCAACCCATTGTGTTGGATGAGGCCGGATTGGCTGGCGGGGTAGACCTGCTGGTCCGTCGCTGGACTGAGGAGACGGGTATCGCCTGCACGTTGAACTGGCCGATTCCGGAAGCTGCCTGGCCGCTGTCCGCGGATGATAAGGTGGGGGTCTTTCGAATTTTACAAGAAGCGTTGGCCAATATTCACAAGCATGCTCAGGCGACCCATGTCACTCTGAGTGCCGAATTAACGTCCGAAGGCCTTGTCATCATGCTTCGAGACAATGGCCGAGGGTTTGATCCAGCCGTTATGCATCCGGGGCATTATGGCTTGCATACGATGGCGCAGCGTGCAGCGTTGGTCGGGGCTTCGTGGCAGCTGGACACGGCCCCGGGGAAGGGCACGATCTGCCGTCTGCTGTGGGACCGGGCAGCGCTATGACTGTGGATGAGGCCCTAGCCCGCGGTGACCAATGGTTTACGCATGGCTGGCTGGATGCGGCCCGCGAATGTTGGCAGCAGGTGGTGGCGATGGAGGGGGGAGCATTCCAACAGGCCGTAGCGTGGGATAATCTCGGCAAGGTCGCGGCTCGCCGCGGCCGGTGGGAGGATGCCGCCGATGCGTTTCGACGAGCATTGATCATCCTTCCCGGAGACGACACCGAAGGACGCATGCGCATTGCCATGCACCAGGCATTGGTTTGGGGACAAACGGGCCAAACCGATCTCGCGTATCGCCAATTATGGCAGCTCACGCACGAGGCGACGGCCGTATCTCCCCGCCTTCATACGCTGTTGGGACTCAATCTTGCGGCGGTCCAAATTGATTATGATTATCCGCATCAAGCCATCGCCACGCTGCACGCGGTGGCGCAACACTGGGCCCCAGAGGATGAGCAACGTTACGGGTATTTCTGGCATACCAATTTGGGCGTTTGCTATGTGGCCTTGCACCAATGGGATGATGCGAACCGCCACTTGGAGGCGGCTTTGTCCTGTGCTCCCAGTCGTGATCGTCAAGGACCGGTATTGGTCGAACGTGCGTTGGCAGCTTTTTACCGCGGAGATGTTTTGGCTAGTCTTGCGGATGCTCAACGGGCTCTGCAAATCATGTGGGATCACTGGCTAACATGGGAGGCTGATGAATGGGCCCGGCTGAGTGTCGTCTTCGCACGGGCCGCCGATACTCTGGGCGAGTCCACGTTGGCACGGCGGTTTGAAGATGTGGCGCAAACGCTGTATGGACAATTGGGGCAGTGGCAGGCCTGGCGACGCGTGCGCTCCGACATCACGCCGCACGGAGCCGTGATGGCGATCGATCACACGGCGTTAGTGGCGGAATTGCGGCGTGCCGTGCAGTGGATGGAAACCTTGTTTGCCTTAGATATTGTATGGCCTCAAGCGAGCTACATCGCCGAAGTGCGGAATCATGCGGCGCAAGCTGTGGCGGAGCATGCCCAGTGGTCTGACGCCCAGCGGGGGGCTTTAGCGACTGCCTGTCGTCTGGCGGACTTTGGCCTCACCGCAATTGATCCCCTCGCCCGGGACAATCCGCATCGGTCGCCGGGGGCTTGGCAGCAATATCGGCAGCACCCGTGGCTCAGTTGTCAATTATTAGCGCCTTTAGGGCTGAATCACGATGTGTTGGACACGATTGCTTATCACCACGAGCAGCCGGACGGTAAAGGGTTTCCAGCAGGACGGACGGCTTCGGAAATTCCCGAGGCGGCTGCGATTTATGCTGTGGCCGACGCGTATGCCCAAGGCACCCTGACGGCCGGGCATACTTCTACCTGGAAGCAGCTTCAATCGCTTGCAGGTACGCAATTAGATGCGCGTTGGGTTTCGGTGTTGGAACGTATTTTTGCGACAATCGCGTAGGATCCCGCCGCGGTTGGCCGAATCCGATGGATTTCGCAGCATTCGTTATCGTAAAGTTTCGGAGCGGGATATCTTGGCCAAGGGACCGAGAAATGCATCATGAGAGGGCGCGCTATGGAGACACAACGCCTCCCGATAGGCAATAAGTGGGTAAACCTGACACAGGTTCAAATCCCAGCAAGAGAATGCGCCACAGATTGCTGTGCCGCAGTGGTCTATCGATCCAAAAATCCACTAAAAAAAGTGAGAAGGCGCGGCTCCTCTTAGGGGTGAAAGCCGGGATGTCTACGGCCCAAAAATTGATTGAAGGAATGAGGAGTCTTTGACAAGTCAAACGTACCGGGGGCAACCAGATACGGTGCGACCTCCCCATCAAAGTCTAATACGCCCCATGGACGATGGCATCTGGCTGGACTGGGTGACGCGGGCCCAAGCGGGGGATCAAACGGTGTGGCAACAGATTTTTGATGGCACGATGCCGCTTTTACGAGTTCTTTTGCGACCGTACTATGGCCCATCAGGGAGCCATGACCGGCAGGATCTCTGGCAAATCGCGCGGATTGGGGTATGGCAAGCGGTAATGCAATATCATCCGGAGCGACACGTGCCGCTGGAAGCGTGGTTGCGACTCGTGATTCGTCGGCGTCTAGATGACATGGTACGGCAAGCTCATCGCCAGAAACGTTTAATGGACGGCCGCCTGCTGCGGTGGGATGCGCCGGACGGGACGGAGGGTCGTCGACACCCCGTGGGCTTCGCGGGGGAGGGGACTGATCTCGATCCCTTACAGGTTGTCGAGCGCCATCAAATGCGAACGGATCTTTACGCGGCCCTTCACGATCTCACCCTCTTAGAGTGGCGGGTAGTGTGGGATATTGCGGCAGGATACTCGTATGAGGAGGTCGCACGGCACTGGGGATGCTCGCGGAAGGCGGTCGACAACGCATTGCAGCGTGCGCGGCGCAAATTGCGCGAAAAGGGGATGACGGCCCGGTAATGTCGGCCCCACGCACCGAGGATGGAAAGCCCCTTCTGCATATCGTAACGGGTTGTTTATCGTAAGAGCTAAATTCTCGAACAGATTACGAGCATCGTTGACACTCCCCATGCCTTTAGCCGTGGGGAGGATGTCAAACCATGCGGTGTTAAAGAAAAATGCTTTATGCTTGCGCGGATATTCAAAGTGCTTATAAATAAGGAAGAAAAATGCAAAATGAGTTATCTCCGAGACTCATAGTTAGAAAAATCGCTTTGATGATGTCATGTTGCGGGGTTATTAGCGTCAAAGCAAGATAGCTTTGACACTCCTCAGGCCTCAAGGCAGGGTTTTACGGCGCGCTTGATAATGCGTAGCGCTTTGATCAAGGGGTAACACCTCTAGGCGAAATCTCGATCATTCGATAAGATAGACATAGATACGCGAATTGTGGCTTAAATAGGCCTCCTCTCGATATTGCCGGTTCGGCGTAGCGGGTCGAGAGAGGAGGAAATCGGAGTGTTTCCTGTACTCATTGTGATTACGCCATCGTCGGTCGTCAAACACGTGATACGCGCTCTTATTAAGCCGACAAAAAAGAAGTAGCGCTATCAAACGCTACTTCTTTTAAGATGATATTGGGATGTTCAGGCACTAAAGGTTCGCGGCCCGAAAGCCTGAAAATTTAACATCCCCGATTCGTAAAGCTGAACCGGTCCCGCTCTCGTTGCTTTGACAAGAGCGGGGTTTTGCTTCTGTTATAAGTATAGACGATTTGTTGACTTTTATCCATTATAGTAGTGAGTGTATGATAGTGTGTTTCACATTTGATCACAAATTCAACCCCAAATACACGGCATCCCGATCCTCCCGGCGAATCCCGATATAGGCAAGCGTCGTCCCCGGACTGCTGTGGTTCAAAATCTGCTGAATAATGGCTAAATCGACTCCCGATTGATAGGCCCAGTACCCAAACGTTTTGCGCAGCGTGTGGGTGCCAATCGCGTCCGTGACACCCGCCATTTGGGCGGCGTCATGCAGAATCTGCCAGGCTTGTCCGCGTTTGAGCGGGCGTCCGTGTTTTCGGGAGGGAAACAACGGATCATCGGGCTGTGCATCCGGGCGGGTGGCCAGATACGCCGCCAGGGCTTTTTTGGCTGACGCGCTGAGCGGAAAATCTTTCGTTTTACCGGTTTTCTGTTCCGTGATCTGAATTCGCTCCCGCCATTTGGTGGGGGTCAGGCGCACATCCCCAACGCGTAACGCTAAGAGGTCGCTAATACGGAGTCCGCTGTTAATCCCCAGCGTAAACCAGGCCGCATCGCGGAGATTTTGGGCGGCCAGAATTTTTTTGATCGCCTCAATCTGGCGTTTATCGCGCAGGGGTTCTACTGTCTTCACGGCTATCCATCCTTCCCTACGGAATCTGATAACCGGATACGGTATCAGGCATATCCGCGGTATCTCCTGTATTATAACCGATTCGCCGCGTCCTGTCGTGTAGGAGCGCGTCTCCGGGCCTTTTCGGCGGACCGTGAAGGGCAGAGCCTATGCGCGTTCGCGGGCGTGGGGCGGGCTTCAGACGAATCGGACAGAATGGCCTTCTGTCCGATTCCGTATTCTCTTCACTAATACGGTGCATAGGGTATAGAAACCGTCAGAGGTCGTATAGATACGGTATCGTGATGGATTACAAGGTTTGATATCATTAACGCGTGACAGTCACGGGATGATGCCGTATGATAGAGACAACGAGGACAGAAAGAAGGGACATGCCATCGCGTTGACGAATTTACAAAAACGGGGCACGATTACCGTGCCGCAAGCCGATCGCCACCAGTTAGGGTGGACGGACGGCCAGTTGCTATTAACGACCGTCACCGCTCCGGGTCAGCTCTGTCTGCGGGCCATTCCCGATGCGGAGACGTTATGGGCGCAATATGGGGACGCCTTTGTTCCGCTGCCTGAGACGGCTGTGGTCCCACCCCCACGCGGTCTGTGGATTCCCCCGGACGCGCTGTGGGCCGCGCAAGCCGATCCGCAGCATCCGTGGCGGGCGGTGTGGCAGGCGATCAGTCAGGGGCAGCGGACGATGCGCTGGGATCCGGCCCTGTGGACGGTGATTGCGGAGCAATTGCCGGAACGGTTCCCGTCGTTATCCCGATCCGATTGGGCGTGGTATGGACAAGTCGTGTGTGCGTGGCCGGGGGTGGAGATGGCGGATCGATCGTTGTGGCTGAGGGTCTGGGAAGTCTGGGGTCAGCAAGACATTTCGTGGAGTACGGCAGTGTGGCAGGTCCGCAATGCGGAAACCGAGGAGGAATAAGCCCATGGCACAAGAAATTCCGGTGTACTTACGCATCGAAGATGTGGACGACTTGTTGCGGTGGTGTGAAGCGCAATGGGAGTCTCCCGTGCAGCCGTCTCATTGGCTGTGGTGGCGGATTCAGCAAGCGTGTACGCACGCCTTAATCACGGCGGCGGATCGACCGAGGAGACGGCATGGCATGGATCGGGCAACGCATTAACCCGGCGCGGCATCAATGGCGTTGGTATCGGATTGACGTGCAACCGACGTTATGGGGCGATTGGCGGTGTCTGGTCGCCTGGGGCCGGATCGGTCAAGCGGCGCGCGGTCAGCGCATTTTAGGTGAAGGCCCGGTGGAGGCGATGCACCGATTAGCGGAACAGCAGCAACACCGTAAACGACAGCGGGGCTATGTGTTTCGGATCGAATAAGGAGGCGCACAATGATGGCAGAAAACAACACCCCGCCGGTCAACGCGGAGGAATCGCCACGGCGGTGGACATGGCGGGATTGGGTCGGACAACGCGTGGAAATTGAAACGCTGGTGCCGGATTATCCCCCGGTTCAAGGGCGGTTGCTGGACGTCAAGCAATATGAGCTGGTCGTCCAAGTCGGCCGACAGACGGTGGCGTTCTTTAAGCATGGCGTGTTGTCGGTGCGGCCTTTGGAGGAATAAGACGAATTTTGGGGAATGAAAAGAGGGAGACCATGACGATTTTGGTGTTTGATTGCGAAACCATTCCCGATCCACGTTGTGGCGCGACAGAGACCGACACCAGCGGATTGAAACCGGGGTGTCAACAGATTGTCGCGTTGGCGGCGGCCTGGATTGATGAGGGAGGGAGCTTGCAACGGTTGGCTGCGTTGGGCACGGTCGAGAGTCCGGAAGCAGAGCTGGTCCAGCAATTTTTTCAGATTGTCGAAACCTATCATCCCCGATTGGTCGGATGGAATTCCAGTGGGTTTGATTTGCCCGTACTGGTGTATCGGGCGATGGTGCATCATGTGGTTGCGCCGAAGTTTTATACCTGGGGTGCGCCGTATCAAGGTTATCGCAAACGGTTTGATGAGGACAGCCATCTGGATTTAATGGATGTGCTGAGCTTTTATGGGGCTAGCACGCGCATGAAATTGGACGAAATGGCCCGGATTTTGGGGATTCCCGGTAAACAAGAATTGGATGGGTCGCAGGTGGCCTATGCGGAGGCGGCCGGCCAACGGGCGGCGATTCGGCAGTATTGCGTCAGCGACGTGTTAACCACGGCGTTGATTTATGGGCGGTATGCGGCCCATCGGGGGTGGTGGACCGCGGACCAATATCACGGCTTTGTGGCCTCGGTGGACACCTGGCTGGCTCAGCAACCGGAGGCGTATTGGCAGCGCTATGCGCAAACTTGGGCGGATCGGGCGCAGAATGTAGACGATGGAATGCGGTTTTCTAGTCACGGTTAATGGGCTCTAGAGTTGAGGAAGGATTTTTTGATACGGAGAGTTATCAGGTTTTTATCGATGGCCGTATGCATAACCGACGATATGTTATTGTCCTTGATCCATTGGGGGACTAGCTGTACTAAGTATCGGAATACTTTCTCGTCCGGCGTAGCATAGCCAATACCATCCCAGGGAATAAAGTCATTGAGAAGGGAATCCGCCCACTCCCAGGCTTCAATGTCAGAATTAAATATATGGTTGCCTTCAGGATAGCGGTCGTTTATCCACTCCAAGACGGATGATCCTTTCTGTGGTGAAATAAAACGTCATCAAATCGGCATTTTCAACGGGTAACGATGTGCCCCCTTGTCGTTACCATTTTGATACGGAACCATGGAATTGGCCCCGAATCCTTCTAGGGATCCGGGGCCTCATGATGACATTCTGCCTTTAGCGTTGTGATAGAAGTTTTCTGCTTGGAGAGAAGGGGAATTCTGGGATTATCGTTCATGTTTGTGGTCGGAGGCGTGCGTAGATGGTGTTCCGTAGGGTGTCATTGGCGTGGGGATGAGCAGCAATGGCATGGAGCGTCGAATTGTCTGTGATGTGCGGATTCTCGACAAGCTGTGCCAGGGCTGATCGCGGTGTTCGGGGATTAATGCTGAGGGCTGCGAGAACATGGTGATCGGCATCCTGGCTGAGAATATTGGCTAAGGTCTTATTTAAGTGCGGAGAGGCAGCAATGGCTTCGCGTATGGCGAGGTGCCCGTGTTGAGCCAAAGCAGGTAATAAAGCATCGGGCACGAAGAGGGGCCAAAGGGAGTCGCTGCGAATTTGTGACAGCGTGTCGCGATCAAAGAGGTTGTGGGTGAGTGTTTGCCACAGATCTACAAGGACGGTATCAGGAATGAGTGCCGTCCACAGCGAAATCTTGCTCAGGGACAAGAGGATTGACTCCTTTCGGGATAAGATGGGTTTAATGATGCGTTGGGTTCCGTAGCTTTACCGGAAACCGTTTCCGATGCTGGTTTGGCAGATTATCCCGGATGCTATCACGCCATGACATGATCGCCTTTTGGGAATGGCGTTAACTTATAACGACGGATGCATGAGGGTTTCGGGATACCTCGTGGTGAGCCAGGCCCGCCAGGCAATTTGGTCTTCATCGGTGCGTAAGACGTGGCGAATCCGGCGGAGCCGTGCGGTATCGGATCGTTTTGCGCGATGGGGATATTCGCGGCGCCATTGGGCATAAGCCAGATTACAGGTGGTGTGGGCGAGACGTAGGCTGAGCAAGCGTTCGAGGGAAAACATGGTGTCCCATACGGGACTGGCGAGGGGGATCACATGTTCGAGGGTGGTGTCGTTTAATGGGAGGGGGGCATGGCACCAGATACAGCGCCGGGTTTGAATCGTGCGTAAAGCGTTTTTGACGAGGCGGGGAATGTGGTCACGGGTATATGCCGGTTCCTGCTGGATGATGCGAATCCAGTCGAGTTCGCCGTGGGCACAGCGTTCGTGCAGGAATTGATTCCAGGTCCTGGTAGTGGCGGTCCACTGGGCCCATTGATGGTCAAAGGTGATCAGCATCAGGCACTCACCTTCTCGATGCGGGAATCTCTAGGCCGTGTTTGTGTGTCATCGGCATGGAGCAGGTCTTGGGCTTTTTGTATCCAAGCGGCATGGATAGCCGCTTGGGTGGCGCGATGATAGGAGCTGCGAATGGAGTCCAGGTCCAGATCGCAAGGAATGGTCTTTGAGCCATAGATGAAAAAAGCGGCGTAAATCTGGGTGTCATCGGCGATAATGGTGAGACCCTGATCGGTAAAAGTGACAGTGCGGGTGATGGGATCAACGGTGGTGGTCATGGGACATCGGCTCCTTGGGTGGGGGAATGGAAACGGGAATTAGCCCCGGTCTGTTGGGACCGGGGCTAGGGTTATGACGCAGCGGAATCGGGCAGGGCTTCTAAGACCGCGAGGACAAGCGGAATTTGCTCGGTCGTTAAATCGCGGGGGGTTTTCACGGTGCAGTGCAAATGTTGCCGGATGAGATCGAGCAATTGGGTGACGGCGATGCCTTTGGCTTTCATTTTTTGCGCAATCTGCGCAAGATCGGCATTGGTGGGTGCTGAGGAGGCGGTGGGGGATGCCGAATCGGATGCGGATGAAGGTGCTGAGTTCGTGTGGGATGGAGTGTCTGGTGTTTTGGGATTCTCCGGTTGGGGTGCGGGGGCTTTGGATGCTGCGGGGGAAGTCGCTTTGGGAGCCGCTGGTGGAGCTTTGGGAGAGCTCTTCACAGCGGACGGCGGCATTTTGCCAGCGGCTAGCGCGTCGGTTAAGGTATCGCCCTCGGCGTCTTCGCCGGTGGCAATGAGGAAATTGGTTTTGAGAAAATATTTGACGCATGCGGTAATGGCTTTGGGCAGTCCTTTATCGGTGGCATCGGCGCCTTCGCCTTGAAACTGGCTGATCAGGGATTCGCCTGAGTCGCCATCGAGGAGGGTAAAGGTCATGGTCACGGTGGTTTTAATTTGCGGCGTTTTGCTGGTTTCGAGCACCGTTTGCTGGACCTGATCAATGGAGCTCAAAATAAAGAGATTTTCCTCTGCGAGATATTTGCGGACGGCATCGAGAATATCGGATTCGGTGGCGTATTCATAATTGTGGAACGTATTTTTGCCGCGTTTGGGGACGCGGTGAATTTGGCCGAGGACGCGGGCCAGTTTGGCGATGAGTGAGGGCGCGGGATTTTTGGACAAGGGAATGACGTGATTATCCGCGATAGGGGTCATGGATGGTTCCTCCTTATGATTGGTTAATCCAGTTAGGAAGCTCGCCGGGATCGCCGGCGGGCTTTTTGAGCTGACGTATCGGGCGGGGAATCGGATGCGGCCTGGGGTTCCGCGACAGCGGGGTGCCAGGTCCAACTCACGCCATTGGCCCGCCATTTTTGGTAAGGCGCGAGCTGATCGGCGGTGAGCACGCCGTCTTTTAAGGCCGCCTTGACATCATAGGTGAGCGAGGGTTTCTTTTCGGTGCAGGTTAAGAAGCCCTCAGCGGTGGCGAGGCCTTGGGCGTGGGTGCTGGCCAGCCAGGCTTGTAAGGCATCTTCCAGATCTTTTTTGCGTTGTTCTAAGGGTTTCAGAATCGCTTTATAGTCGGCAATATGCTGAGAGAGCTCTTGCCATTCGGTCAGAACGGGGAGCCATTCGGCGGGCGCGGGCACGATGGATTCCTCCTCGTCGGGGAGGGGACGATCCGCTTGCCAGCAGAGCCGCCAATACCCGCAATGGGCCCAACTCCCGTCTTTTTTGCGCCAGCTGCAAGGAAATTGGGCGGGATGATAGCCATCAGGAATCGGGAGCGGCGTCTGGTCGAAGGTGACGGCGACTTGAATAGCTTGTAACGTCTCGATTAAGGGGGGAATGCGGTCCGGATCGTAGGTCACGGGAAACGTCAGAATATTACCGGTTTCTTTGATGACGTAGGCGATTTCGGCGGTGGCTTGCTGGGCATTGCCCCAGAAATGGAGATAGAGGTTGACTTGATCGAGGTGTTCTTCTAACGGAAGATGGGCGACGTTACTGGCAGTCGTGGTTTTGCATTCGACAAGATGATGGATGGGTTCAATCCATAAGTCGATATGACCGGTGCCATAGGGGGTGTCGACGGTGACTTGGCGGTTGACGCCGCCAGGGAATTGCTGTTCCCAGAGGCTGGCCAGATAATCTTCCCAGTAGTGGCCAGCATGAAAGATGCTCAGTTGTTCGGGCGTTTCGGGGTCATGGGGAAAATCGAGAATGCGCAAGGTTTGCTGGCGGGGACAGCCGCCGGTGGCGGACAAGCGGATTTCATGAGGGTCAAAGGGATTGGCGGCGCGTTCCGCTTCGAGAAAGGCACGGTGTAATTGATCAGTGGTGGGACGTTCGCTCATGATTCGGGCCTCCTTGTTGAAGACATGGGAGTTGAGGATGCCGGGTGTCGGGAATGGGGTATTCGACGGCGGGCTTGCCAGCGGGCGAGAGCGTGGAGCCATGCCCAGCGGGAGCGGATATAAAAGGTGCGGGAACCCCAGTGGATCAGGGCATGGGGCAGATAGACGAGACGGGAAGATTTAGATGAGGGCAAGGGTGTCACGCTCCTTCTCGCCGAGATGGGCGAAAAAGGCTTGTTGCCAGCGGGGTGGAATGGTTTTCCATGACACGCGGCGGTAGCCGATATCGTGTAATGCGATGAGTGTGGGACATTCGGTGTGAAATAATTGATCGGGATTGCCGGGGACGGCACTTTGTAAGATGACGTAATAGCGTTTGCCACGAGCGGTGTTTTCGCGGGGATAGACCATGAGATAGTCATCATAGCGCCCATTGATGGCTTCGGGACGGAGTAGGAGACCGGCAAGGGTTTGGGCCGATTCATGATCGGTCCAATAGGGACAAGCGCGGCGATAAAAACGCAGCATGGGGAATAGGCTCCTTTCGTTGTGAGAATGGCATAAAAAAAGCCCGGCGGACGAAATCGTCCGGCGGGCTAAAGGGCTAGGAGATTTGTCGGCGTTTGGCCGGTCGTTTATCCGCATGAAGGGGTTGATGTTGAAGTCGGGTGAGCAGTTTCTGGCGTTGGAGAATGGCGTCGGGCAGGGTGTGTTTCGTGGCTCCAACGGATTGCCAGAGGGTGCGGCGGATGGTCGGGATTTCGTCGCGGGTGATGGTGCGGCGCTGGAGAGCGCGGCGGATGCGTTCTCGGATGGTATGACGGATGAGTAAAAACCACAGGCGGTTGGCATCGGGTTGCCACGCTAGCCAGAACTGGGAGGCTTGGGCCATTTGGTCGACGGGTAGGGCTTTGAGTTCGGGGATGTCGAATTGGTGAAATAATGCGTGATAGCCGGCACTCAAAATGGTGGGACGAATCGGGACAAAATCGGGGTATTGGTCGAGCCATTCATCGACGCGCTGGACGAGACAGGCACGCAAAGATTTGACTGCGGGTGTGCCGACAATGGGCCATTGTTTTTTGAGATGGGTTAGTTGGGTCGCAATGGTGTCGCATTGTGTGCGCAGGGCGCGGTTTTGTGTTTCTAAATCTTGAATGGCGGTGATGATTGATGTGATATCCATAGATGTTTGGGGCTCCTTTCGTTGTAGAAGATGACCGGAAACGGTTTCCGGTTGCGGGGCACGGTAAAAACTAGCAGACGGCGCTGGTGGCAAAAGACGCGATGTGGGTGGGGTCGGGTGCGGCGAGAAATGTGTTGAGGATCGTGGTGGCTGCGTCATACGAGGTGAAGCGGCGGAGTGTGCGGGTGACCGGGTCAATGAGCCAGTAGCGGTGCCAGCCGTCAGCTTCGCGGCGTTCGATTTGGATGAGCCAATGATGATCGCGGGACGCGAGCCAGCATTTACCGATATAGGTGTCAGGCATGGGCGGTACGCTCCTTTGACAGGATGTGACAAACAGGATACTTGTATCCCGCCGGATACGGCGGGAATCGGGTTATTCGGGCAAGAAACCGGGGAGATTGAGGAACATTATCGGTTGTTCCGGACGAGCAGCGGCGAGTTCTTGGCGCATGCCGGGACTGGGGATGACGGGTAATGTTATGAGACAGAGTGCTTGGTGGAGTTGGCGTAAGCCCCAGGTCAGGCCATCGGTGCGTTCATCGGGTTGTTTGTCATCCAAAAATTGGGGAGCATACAGATGCGGAGCATAGGGCCAAAAGCCGTGGTCGTAAGCGAAACGCGCTAAGGACCGGGTCCAGCGGGGATGCTATTCTTGTTGATCGGGATTTGGCGCGGCGAAGGGGAGCAGATATACGTCTGGGGACGATGACCGACTGGACGAGGTGTGAGGGCCAAAAGACTGTGGGAGAGACACTAGCTGACAGGCTCCATCAAAGCGGTGGGCGGACCCAGGACGCGGAGCAATTGGCTGAAATGCCCAAGAGGCTCTGACACGATAGGCAGGTGTTAACATCCGCTTTGATGCAGCCCATGGAGGATTGTTGTTCGGCTCGTCAGCCCTCTTCCCATAACACCGTCAGGGTGCTTTCATCCGCGCGCAATAAATGGGTCGGAGCTCGGTCTGCGGTGCGTAAATTACCCAGGTTTGGCGTGCCCATTCTTGCTCCAGCCGATAGAGGGGCAGATGTTCGGTGAATTTTTGGTGGAGCGTGAACGCCAGAAGAGACGCCAACGCGAGACTGACGGGATAGACTGGTTTGGGTATGGGTGCCGTTTTGATTGGAGTCGTGAGCGTCTCGCGCTCACCGTGCCGACAAGCGTTAACCTGTTGGACCTGTGCGATCACTGTGACTGGTGCCGCGATGACTGACAATTCCCGGCGGATTTCTGTGCTCAGTCACACACCCGCTCGGCATCGGGAAAGGCATAGGCCAATGGGTGGCACCGTTACGCCATGGGCTGCGGCCCATAGTGGCCGCGATGGACCCCTTGCCTGAAAATCCGCCACCTGCTCAGCTCAAATCTGTTATAGTGTTCTTCATGTGTCATGGCCTATCCCCTCACCATTTTTGGGGCGGTTATCAATGACGGGCCCAAAACCGATAGGGGGGTAGAAGTTGAAGCTTACTCATCTTTGACGAACTTGATGAACTATATTGAAGTCTCATAGGCATCCTAGAAACGACGCATAATGGTTTTACCATAACTACTGTTCAGCAATTTTGAAGCCTTATAGGCACTCTAGAAACGATGTCGGCAGAAGACCCGCGGTAAAAAGTCAAGCATTATTTTTTCACTCGCAGGGCGAAAAAAGGCATCATTCCATTAACCGGTTCTAATGAACCAGTAAATGGCAGGGAGGAACTGGCAATGACCTATGGGGCCACGGTGTTACGAACCAAATCTCCTTCCATCATAAAGTTGACCTCGGGTCAGCAGCCCGTAGATCACGCCGGTCAGCTTGCGTGCGGTCAGCACCAACGCCCGCTTGTGAGGGTGGTGGGTAGCGCCGCGATATTTGCGGATGTAAAAGGCTTCGAATTCCGGGTCGCGCACACGAACCCGGTCGGCCGCCTCGATCAGGTAATACCGCAAGTAGGCATTACCCGACCGCGTCAGCGGTCGATCATCCGCGTCGAACGTGCCCGATTGATGAGCACGCCACGTCAGACCCGCATATTTGGCGACCGCATCGTCGGAAGGGAACCGGCTTATGGGCCCAATTTCGGCCACGATGCCCGCTCCAAATACCGGACCGATGCCGTCGATCGCAGTGACGGTTTGAGGGATGGCGGCCAAATCGCGGGCGATCGCTTTGTCCAGTTGGCGCATTTGGCTTTCCAACAGGCGAATGGTATCCCAGTGCATGACCAGACTGAACTGGCGGGCTTCCGATTCTTTGGGCCGCAGACGAAAGGCCTTGTGGGCCAACCGTTGCAGTGTCTGGGCGATGTCGTCCGGCGCTTTCAGCGCCGCGCCGCCGATTTGGGCAATTTCTTCGGCCAGGGTGGCCAAGGGCGTGGTGGCCAAGCGATCGGGGGTCTATGGGGTCAACACATATTCCGATGCGCGACCAAAGACATCGGAAAAAAAGGCTTGATCGCGATCTTTGGCGGTCGCCCGATATCCCCCCCACAGACAGAACAGTTCATTCAACGCGCGGCTTTTTTCGCGCGAGACGGTCTGCGCCAGGTGAAAACGATGGCGCGTGACAACCCGCAACGCCGTGTAGCGAGGATCGGGGGCCGGCGCCGGGCGCAGGCGTCCAAACCGGATGGTATCCGCAATCAAAAACGCATCGCCGGGATCGGTTTTCGCTCGGTCGACGTATGTTTTGCGAAATCCCTGCACAATACTGGGATTCATGAGAAACCATTGGGGCTGCCATCGGTGCAACCCTTCGGCCTGGGTCAACGCCTCAAACAGCGGCCAGTGATAGACCGACGTGGATTCCAAACCCACGGCGAGCCGATCGAATTCAGCGGCCTGCGTCTTCATCCACTGGATCAGCTGCTCAATGCCCGGTCGGTCATTGGGCACGCGGACGCGTGCCCAGACTTGACCCTCAGCGGTCATGGCACACACGACGTGTTCTGCTTGGCTCACATCGACGCCAACAAACAGGGTAGAAAACATGCGAGACACCTCCTTTCGAGAATGGGTTGCGACGTTTTCGTCGCGATCCGGAAAGGGAACCGGTCGATGCCCACGGATGGGCTATGCCACCTCGTCATTAGCCGTCACGCTCCTCCGAGTTGTGCGACGGTACCGGTGCCAGCGGTACTCTCGGTGGAGGGCGGCAACCCGCGCGTTAGCTTCCCATCCGTCGGTCGACCCCGCAGTCTTTCAAAGCCTTCTGCACCCTTTCGGGTGTCCCTCGAGGCAGGAGGAACTCGCGGCAGTCGTCCGGATCCAATCCAGGATCATCGACCGGGTCTTGCGGAGCAAGACAAATATTTCCAGATCGGGCTCGAGTTTCGGTGGAGTCCCTGGCCAGGGACTCCACCGAATCCCATGGGCCGTGCTTCCTAAGAAGCAGGTCCAAGCCCAATATCTTTATACGAGGAGGGACACGCATGGAAACCGAATTTTGAAGCCTTATAGGCACTCTAGAAACCGAAGGAGCGAATACCATGAAAAAAATTATCGACGGATTTTGAAGCCTTATAGGCACTCTAGAAACACCATCGGGTATCGGATAGACGGCTGGTTTACGTATTTTGAAGCCTTATAGGCACTCTAGAAACTCCCCGGACGGCACCGCAGGGCTCCACGTTTGTCCATTTTGAAGCCTTATAGGCACTCTAGAAACGAATAATCGCGGCATCCCGTTCGACGTGATATTCATTTTGAAGCCTTATAGGCACTCTAGAAACGAAACTGTATGGAAAATCCTTGGTTTACATGTTCAGATTTTGAAGCCTTATAGGCACTCTAGAAACCTGAATGCACCAAGTCAGTATGATTACGATTTGTATATTTTGAAGCCTTATAGGCACTCTAGAAACGATTTTCACGGATCATCCACCACAAGACCGCGGTCTCATTTTGAAGCCTTATAGGCACTCTAGAAACGCCAAGGCAACGCTTTTTAACCGAAGCCATGAACGAATTTTGAAGCCTTATAGGCACTCTAGAAACCCGCCGACGACCCACGATAATTGGAGGTTTGCTGGATTTTGAAGCCTTATAGGCACTCTAGAAACGTAATAAAAAGTCATTAAAATCGCTGGATAAATGAAATATTTTGAAGCCTTATAGGCACTCTAGAAACCCCAGCTAATCCGCTCAGGACATCCGGCAAATGCGTTTTATTTTGAAGCCTTATAGGCACTCTAGAAACCGCCAGACACTTCTCGCATAGCCGGTTTTTCTCGATTTTGAAGCCTTATAGGCACTCTAGAAACCGTGAGCACGTCGTCAGGCCGCTTTAGCCGTTGGGGATTTTGAAGCCTTATAGGCACTCTAGAAACCACATAATGCGGGCGCTGCCCTTCGTTGCTCCCGTACTATTTTGAAGCCTTATAGGCACTCTAGAAACCTTTTGGGCAGTGGGGCAACCTCCCTGTCATACGAATTTTGAAGCCTTATAGGCACTCTAGAAACCTTGCCCGTGACACTAGGAGGGACAGCACCATGAGCATTTTGAAGCCTTATAGGCACTCTAGAAACCGATGAGATGATGGCCTTTCGCGAGAACGGGATGCACATTTTGAAGCCTTATAGGCACTCTAGAAACCCATTTACACTTTAAATTATATGACCTATATATTGTACAGTAAATGGAAATTATTGGCGATGATAATGAGTCGCACTGAGAAAGCGAGAATTCATCAGGGTTTCCCGGTTTTTGGGTGTGTCGTCGATCCTCCGGTATTTTTGCGCGATTGCCGATCGACGACACATAAGGATGACGAAGTGGAAAATACCCCGCCGTAAGGCGGGGTAATCCCCAAGAAGTCACAGATTTACCAAATGATGGTCTCTCCTTGATCCAGTAAGACCTGTGCTAACCCCAGTTCTTGGGTATATGTGGGTCGTGTGCATTCGGGTGACAGATAATAGAGCGGCAGGATAGGGTCAATGTATTGGGCGCCAAGGGTTTTGTGATGGGCGAATGGGATATTCACGATCCATTGCCAGAAATCTGGAGCATGGTGCTGAGTTTGCCATTGTTGCCAGACGTGATCGGCTTCAGTATTCCATGCAACAAACAGCGGCACACGATAATGGGATGGGGATTCTTGAATAATTTGTAAGGTGTTGAGATAGTCGAAATGCCAGGAACGCATGGCCTCTTGCCAATTGTCTGCGGATTGGGTGCCATTGATGGCTAAATAGCGATAATACTGGTCTAAAAGTTGCGGATATTCTTTTTCGGTCCACGGGCCTTGATGGTGTTGAAGAATGTTTTGCGTAGCGGCCATCGCGACGGGGCCATAAATGATGGCGCCCCAATGGTGACGTTGGTTGATAATCAGGGGCATGACGTGAACAGGACCCGGTGGCGTGTCTGTGGTTTGTCCATGCCGTTGACACCGGCCTGCGGCTTGGATGAGTGCGTCCCACGGGGCCAGTTCGCGGAATACGCGATGAAAGCTCACGTCCACACCGGCTTCGATGACTTGGGTGGCCACTACGATGAGAGGATGTTGATCTGGATGAGGTGTTTGTAAATGAGCTTTGATATCGCGAAGCCGGGCGCGGCGAATTTGTGGCGGAATCAGCGTGCTCAAATACCGCACTGTCACGTTGCGTGGAGACTGCGCGGCCAAACGCTGGGTGAGGGCTTGAAAGACTTGGGCGGAGGCGCTCAGCGTATTGACAATAATGAGGGTATGGGGATAACGATTCAAGTCTTGTAAAGCCTGTTGAGCTAAGTCATCGGGTGTCCACGGCGTATCGTGATAAATCATGTGGGTACGGGCAGGTACTGTGGATGGCAGCGGTTGACCAAAGAGTTCGTAGGGTTTCTGTGTATCCGTGTCCGAAAAAATGTGGGGTTGTGTGGCACTCATGAGTAGAAAACGAGCGGGTAAGGTTTGGGACCAGGTGATAAAGGATTGCCGGAAAATGGGCCAATGTTCGGCGGGCAGCGATTGAACTTCGTCGGCAATAATAATCGCTTGATGCAGTCGCACTAAGCGGCGAATCCCGCGATTTTGGGGACTCATTAACGTTTGCATGAGTTTAACGAATGTTGTGACGATAATGGGACTGTGCCATCGAGGCAGCCATTGATGGTAGCGTTCGACCGTTAATGTTTCGTGATCATTGGGTGTGTTGTGTCGTGATGACGGAGCCAGATAATCATCACGAAGAATCCACGGGGTTGGGTCGAAATGGGCGTTGTCATTGGGGTGATAGCATGTTTGCAGCCAGCGTTGTAGTTGCGCGGTAATATCTTCGGTTAACGTGACAAATGGCACGGCATAGATAATGGGTCCCTGCCATTGGAGGTGTTCTCGTAAAATCAGTGCGGCTTCTAAGGCGGTCAATGTTTTGCCGCTGCCTGTTGGAGCGGTGAGGGTATAAAGAGGGTGGTCGGGGTGTTGGCGTAATCGGGTTAAGACGGTCTCGCGCACGGTTTGACGAAAGGGCGCAAGACGGTCGTTTTGATGGGATGCGATTAACGCGGTATGCGCGGTCTGCCATTGGGCATACGAAGGCAGAGGCTGCGGATCGGGGAGCCGTTCCCGACTGGATACGCGTTTATCGGTATCGAGTAAAATGGCAAACAAACGGAACACATCTGGCCATGCAAGATGGTTGTCTGTGCTTAATTGATAGCTTTGGCGGCGTAAGGTTTTCATGAGCGGACTTTGTGTCGGATGTTGCCAGAGTTGGGCAAATTTCGGCCAATCATTGTCCCAGGTGAGATGCCAGCGTGCAGCTTCCGAAAGACATTGCTGGGTTTCCGGTGCGATAGTGGGCCAAGATTGTGAGATGCCGGCTATCTGTGCAGCCAGGGTGGGTAAGAGTGTGGAATGGGCGAGATGATGGAGATCCTCTTCAGGATTGTGAAGATTGCCATGGTGGCGGCGAATGACGGTAAAAATCGCATAGGGCCACGGGTCGGGTAAATGATTGGCCAGGGCCTGATAGGCTCCCCAAAAAGCACTAAGTAATGCATGTTGCGTGGCGTCGGAGGCTTGGCGTGTGTTGTGAATATAGTCTTGAAAGGCGGGGGTATATTT
The DNA here is from genome assembly GCF_001280565.1 of Sulfobacillus thermosulfidooxidans. Taxonomy (NCBI): domain Bacteria; kingdom Bacillati; phylum Bacillota; class Clostridia; order Eubacteriales; family Clostridiales Family XVII. Incertae Sedis; genus Sulfobacillus; species Sulfobacillus thermosulfidooxidans. The sequence goes on from NZ_LGRO01000001.1 coordinate 280,117, forward strand.
GCCAAAGTCGTGGCAGGCGCCGGCAATCCAGGCCGCCGCCACCAGATGCGGACTGAGCGTTTGCGCGAGGTGGGCGACGTCATGGGCGACTTGGATGAGATGCACGATGAGCGGATCGGCGGGATGCCCGTGGCCTTGAGCATCATATTCGGGTGAATGGGCCCAATATTGGGGACTATCCTGCACTTTCTGGAAAAATAACACAGCGGCTTACCTCCTCGTGATGGAGCACGGCGGATAATTGGATTCGGGGTACGGTATATGCGGCATCGATCGCGTGTCCATAGACATCGTAGAGAAAGCGTTTGTTTGTGCCCTCGCGTTGGGCTGTAAAGTGATAGGGAAGGGTTAAGGTGATGAGCGAGGGCGTAAGTTTTAAGCTACCGGGTTGAATGGTGTCCACGGGAACGAGGCCCCAAACGGGTCCGGCGTCTTGTGTGATGTGAGCCGTGGCATACACCGCGTCATGAAGAGTGGCGAGACAATAGGCAGGACCTAAACTAATCGGATAGACCGGTTGATGGTGGTGAATGCGGTTCAGCAATTTGTGAGCGATAGTGCGATCACGCAGACCAATCCAGAAGCGGTAGCGTAACGTGTCGGTATCGGGTCGAAGAAATTGCTCGGTGACAAAATTGATCGGCGCGTCGGGGTTATTTTGAAAGCGTTGCACTTTTTGCACGACCGTATGATAAGGCGTTAAGCATTCTGTGTGAACCCAGCACTTCGTTGGGGACAAGATATCGTCGTAATAGCTATTGCGGTCATAGCCTAAAATGGCGGCGAGAATCCCCAACACCGTTGGACGCGGGGGAAGGGGAAATGTGCGGGCGACGGCATTGGTGTCGGGTTCACGAAATTGAGCCATGGACCCCGAGACGTCGAAGACGATAAACGTCTCGGGGAGGGGGAGCGATGAAGAAAACATAATGCGCCAGACCTCCTGATCACAAATTATTTGGATGCGGTCATGGATCGCACTGGGGGATTCAGGAATGTATTGCGCAAGTGGTTCATGTCTAAGGGCTGACACAACGGATGCGCGTGCAGCGCTTGCTGGGATGCAGCATCTAACGGGGTTTGGATGGGATCGTGCCAATACCAGACGTGTTCAATAGCCTCGGCATGGTCGGTGATCCAATCCATCAAAGGCATGAGATCCATTTGCACATCGGCTAAGCGCGTCGGTTCATTCGTGGAGATGACAGGGTGGATGCGTTCGCGTAAATCGCCGGCTGTGGTAAACCGATCGCGATATTCAATGCGGAGATAAAAGCGCGAGGCTAAGCCGATTTTGCTACGACTCGGAACGAGAGCAAACCCGTGAATGAGGCTAAAGTCGAATAAATCGACATCCAACGGGGTGAGAAGCGTTTGTTGCGCGCGAGCGACGTTAATGACGCCGCTGGAGGCCATAAAGGCATAGCGCAGGCGGTGATCGTTGCCAAAGGTGCCTTGATTTTTATTGTCGGTTGAAGCAAATGTTGACGTTAAGGTATGCGATAAGAGTTCAACGGGATGCAAAGATGTCGCCCAGGTGATTTGGATGGGACCGATTCTGACGATGGCATCGCCTTTGTCAGAACGTGATGGAGAATCTGAGGGGATATCAATGGCGGGGCTGTCCACATCATTGGGAGCAGGGTTATCAGCAGGTGATTCTGTTGCGGAATTTTGACCAGAAAGGTCTTCCATTTTTATTTGGGAAACTTCTGGATTTTGCTTAGCATTCTGGGCGTTGTTTTTAGACGGTGAGTCTTTTTTAGAGTTTTTTGTGTTGGTATTCTTGTTGTCTTTGCCCTTTAAAGGAATCAGAACGCCGAACCATCGAATGTCGATATAGCGATGGAGTAATGCGGCGATTTTATCTTCTAACGGGGCTCTAGCCAGGTGATTCTCTTTCAGAAATTGTTCAAAGCGTTTTTGCGCGGTGACGACTTCGCTAAAGGCTTGGCGATTGACAAAGATGTCATAGCCCTGAGCGTGTTGGGCATCAGACATCCATTGTTGAATGACTTGGCGTACGAATTGTTTTTGGCGCACATCGGAACTGAGCGCAATGGGGCCTTGCGGTTGCCAGTCAATACGGGGCTGATTGTCCGCGTCGGGATTGCCATTCGGATTAGTGTGGGTGCCATCAAATAAAAAGAGCCAATCGCTATTGTGGGTAATGGGCGTGTTGAAATCCGTGTTAGTCATTGGGGGTGTCCTCCTCGTGTTCAGTTTGAGCAGATTGAGCAGGTTGCTTGTGTAGACGGTAGTGGGCATAGCCTAAAAGCGGGAACAGTACATTTTCCCAAGGATTGGTCTGTTGCCGTGGATTGGGTGGTTGGTCGAGCCACAGCTGTTGAAAAATCGACCAAAAATATTGGGCCGTGGTATGGAAGCAGTCATAATCCCGACATTTGCCGATAAGAAGGGTGGCCAATTGGGTGATTTGGGTGTTTTTCATTCCTTGGACGTTAATCGCCCGGAGAATGGGCGTGCTTTTTAATTCGCGATATTGTTGAGCGCTGATGATGCCCATAATTTCTCCGAGGGCGAAAAGGCCGATTTGGGTCGGGGTGAAATGGCTTTGTTGCATTAGCTCGATAAAATATTTCACGCTTTCGGGTAATTGGTCGGGCGGAAGGGGCGCATAGGTTTGTTGCAAAATCTGAGGAATGTCGATAGGACTTGGCATAGGGGAAAACACCTCCAAAGCGTAATGAAAAAGATACGTAAGCGTCACAAGGGATAACAGACGCAATATGCGATAGGGATCGGACACGGTGTTGTCCAACCAGAGTTTGGCTATGTGGTGAACTGTGGCTTCAGTAAAGTGTTGAAAAAACGATTGTGGAGAGTGGGCTTGCAGAGAAATATCAGGTAATAAATAGCGGCTCCATGTAGTAAACATGAGATCGGGATGATGAGATCCTAAACAGATGACAGGCAGAGATTCCCAAGTGATTTGATGGATAGGGATTTGATGGGTCCGCGTCCATAATTGCGTGACATGATAGAAAATCGTGTCAAGGTGTTCGGGCCGTGCCGGATCGATGGGCGATATCGCATGAAAAAATTTTAAGTCGGTGCTATTACGCATAGGCGTTTCGAGAATCATGCCATCGAGCGCCAGTAATGGGACTTGATCGGACCATTGCATGAGTTTTTGCGTAAGTTGACTGGGTGTGGCGTCGCGTGGGGTAAATGTGACGATGCTGCGAGGAAGTGGCGACGCCTGGGATGACAGGACCGATGGCAGAAGGCGAGGCACCATGACCAAATCATAACGGGTTTTGTTGGACTTATTGTAATAGAGTGCGATAGTCCAATCGTGTAAGAGGTATTGCTCGCCGAGTTTGGCATACGCATAGCAGTCATCGCAGAGAGGTCGCGTTTTATTTAAATTGTCAAGATATCCGTTGTAGGCTAAATGACTGCGGGGATCGGATGTTGAGAAGAATTTGAGTCGAAAGCGAATATTACTGATAGAACAGAGTTTATTTTGGTGACAGTTCCAGCAGGTGGTCTGAAAGTATGTTGTGTCATGAGAAGGATGGGTCATAAAATCGAAGGCGTATTGGCGATAGAGAGGAGATTGAGCGAGGAGGGTGCCGTCGATTTTTAAGGCCCAATAATCGGGTTTTTGATTGTTAAATTGTTGTTTAAAAATTTCGTCCATCAAAGAGGTCAGAAATGTGTTAACATTTCGATCTTTGGGTATCAGTGTTTGAATAGCATCACAGCTTAGCGAGCTTTGAGCTACCAGTGGGAAGATGTTGAGAAGATTGACAGATTTTTTGGATGATGTGAGCGGTAAGGGTTTTTCCCATTGACTTAAAAAATCTTTTAAGACTATGGAATGGCGGTTTAGCGTAGTGCGCCAGGCGTGCCATTGGGGATCATCAGGCTGGTGAGCACGATGTGCATTGAAAATTTTGGGCAGGCTGATGAGTAACCCATAGAGATTTTGGGGTTTGACAATCGCATTGATTTGTTGATTTTCGTGATTTTCAAAATCCATCCAAAACCAATCCCGTTCGGCATGCGGATGATTGTGCCATTCGCTGATTTCCAAGGTTATCGTGCCGTTGGCTTGAATATGCAAGATGCCAACGGTTTGGGGTTCCTTTAATGTGAGGGGTTGGGTGATATAATTGGTTAATTGGTCGGGCGGAAGAGATGCCGCGAGGACTTGTCCGAGTTGAATGAATTGATCAATCATGCCAGCGTGCCTCCCACAAGCCAAATCCGGCAGATCCTAACGGTCCGAGACCTGTCTGCCACAATAAGGTCAAATCGCGGGGATGACCGGAGAGCATAAAGGTGCCGTGCCAGCCGGAGATGGCGGCGTGTTTGTAATGAATTACGTGATGAGTTAGTTGTAACGGATGCCAGTGCAGAGGTTCCAGGGGATCGCGATGGAGCAATTGCTGGCATTTGGTGGTGAGATTGCGATAAAGCAAGGTTGCAAACTGGGGGTCATGGGGCCCCACATAGATTTTTTGAGACTGGCCGGGAGGAGTGTAATAGGTTGTGATAGGGGATAAGGATAAGCCCAGGACGGTGGAGGTCGGGGCGTCATAGGTTTCCACACGTACCGTGTCAATGAGAATAGGTTGATTGGCCAAGGTGCGAGAAGGTTGTGTGGTGAATGTGTGGAGCCAATGCTGGGCTAATGTCTCATCGGCGGTGGAAATGGCGATGATGAGCGGTTGATCGAAATGAAGCTGGTGAGGCGTCATGGTTGTAAACGGCGTGAGGATTCGGGAAAAGCTAAAGGGGTGAATACGGTGCACGCCGTGATCGGTGCGGTGCCAAAAGGCTTGAACGTCTGGGGGGAGAGCTTGGTAGAAAAACGCGGCAAGCAGATGGTTATAAGCCGTGGAGAGGGAAAAAGGCTGAGTTTGAGGAACGATTTTTAGCCACAATCGCATAAGACCATGGGGCCTCCTTAATGTATCGTAGAAAAATCATGCGAGCGAGAGTCAACCAGTGTTATCACACGGATTGTATTGCTGACAAAGGTTCTGATGGCGTTGTAATCTGTTGCTGTTTCTGCACCCAGTTTAGGGGAATGAGCAGACGTTGGCCGATTTGGATGGTCGGAATCGTGCGATTTTTGATTTCTGGGTGAGGGGTGTTATTTGACGAGCCACAATCAATCCTCCTTAAGAAAATGGAGTATTTCCTCGATGGGAATGAGAAATTGATGGAACGAATACAGAAAGAGAACAGTTGTTCTTGTGAAGATTATTCTAAAAAATTTCGCCCTGCATGTCAACCTAAAACCCTTGATTTCATTAGTGATTTCCCGTATCATTTAATATTTTATCATTGCGTTTAGTATTGTTTAGTATTGTTTAGTATTGTTTGGTATTGTTATGTGGCTCAACTTTCGCAGGAGAAAAGTGTCCGAAAACATTGTCAAGGAAACGATTTTTGGCGTTTTCCTGACCGTTTGACAACAAAAAACGCCTCGTTTCTGGTATAATTTAGGTGTCCAACAAAAATTAACCAGAAAGAGGCAAGATAATGATACCACAAAATCATCCGGAGTCAACACTTTCTCAGTTCCTCTCGACGATCGGCTTCGCCCGCATTCTCCATGCGGCAGGCATCCATAAAGCTGCGGTGGGGATCGCTCCCCGTATCGTGGTACCGTGTCTCCTCGGCCTGATCTTCACCCAGCGGAATTTCTGGCGGTGGTTGGAAACCCGCCAATCCGACGCCGTGCCATTCGGCAAAGACGTGATCTACCGTTTCCTCAATGACCCCCGCTGGAATTGGCGCCGCGTTTTAAGTCACGTGGCGCGAGAGGTCTATCGGCATGTGCGGCCCTTATCTCAGCACGTCGCGGTCTTCGCCTTGGATGATAGCCTGTATGATCGCTCCCGGAGCCAGGGAGTCGAACTGATGGGACCTCTCTTTGACCATGCCGCTCAGCGCATGCGCCGGGGATTTCGGTGGCTGGTGCTGGTCTGGACCGATGGCCAGACGATTATTCCGTCCGATTTTGCCTTATTGACCACGCAAAAAGTCGACCAGCGTCAACCGGCCCACGCTGGGATTCCGTCGCGGAGTCCCGGCGCCGCACGGCGCCGAGAAGCGCTGTTGCCCGCCCCCACGGTAGCTGTGGGGCTGATCCAGCAGGCTCTGAAGAACGGATTGCATGCCGCGTATGTCGTCTGTGATCGCTGGTTTACCACGCCCACTTTAATCCGTCGCATTGTGGACGAGACCGGGTGTGAGGTTATTGGCATGCTCAAAAATAGCTCCCTGCGCTATGTCTGGCAGGGACGGCTCCTCACCTTGTCGCAGATCTATCGGGCCTTGCGCCGCTCGTGGAGTCGTCATGAACTGCAAGGATCAGTCGTGGTGCATCTCCCCACTCCGGGGGGACTCCTGCCGGTCAAACTCGTGTTTATCCGCGATCGGCGCGGTCATTCGCGGGAATGGCTGGCATTGCTGTGCACCGAGATCCGTCTGCCCGACGACGAAATCGTCCGGCTGTATGGGAAACGATGGGACATTGAAACATTCTTCAAAGTCAGCAAATCCTTGTTGGGACTGGCCCGGGAATTTCAGAGTCGATCCTATGATGCCTTGATTGCACACACGACTTTAGTCTGTTGGCGTTATCTCTTTTTGACCGAGGAAACGCGCACGGAACAGGATTTGCGCTCCATCGGGTCCTTGTTTTTTGTCATGGTGGATGAGCTGGTCGATTTAACCTGGGCCATCGTCTGGGATCAGATCATGGCCGCCTTCGAGGCGGCGCTGCGCGACACGCTCGATTTGACACCCGACCAAGTGGAGGCGCTCTATCAAGCGTTTCTGCAAAGGCTCCCGGCCCCACTCCGCGACCGGATCGACGGCCTCCAGAAGTCCAGCTCCGATCAAAAAGCCCGCAAAGCGGCATAGCTCAAGGCAAAAGGCTCAGTCTTTACCTGAGAAAGTTGAGATGTGGGAAAAAACCTCAAAAAATTTTTTATCCCGCCATCTTGAGGCTACGGGATGAGTCTTTGTTAATCGATGAGGGAACTCATGGTCATTGCGATGGAGAGGACACAGATTGCTTGGAGATGATAGGGAATCTCATCGCGAACGGGTTGAGTGATAAATTTCTCGCAAACCCTAGCCAAACCGTCAGGGTTGGCTAAACCGAAGAGGGGTGATGAGAGATTGGCTGGTGGGGATGCGGTTTAGTCACATACATTGCACGATAGAGGGGAACGACCGGGAGAGAACCGGGTTGGATCGGATGCCGTGTGAGAATGACACTGATCACGGCGAGGGCATAACCAGGTGGCGTATGCTGCCGGATGATTTGCATGATGATGAGCGTCTGATCCGTTGGGCGTAGGGCATGCGTGAGATGAAGAGCCACCGTGGTGTTCGCCATACTGAGGCTTATGATGAGAGGAATTCGTCCGGCTAAGGGATGCATGACATGGCCAGCGAGACTCACACTGATAGGGCTGAGCCTAGAAAAGATTATCTTGTAGGTTAAACTACCCAGAATGACAACGAAGAGGACGACGAATGACAGCGATGACAAAAAAGAGAATGAGGACGGTCATCAAGCTATAAACGATCAGCAGGAGAAGCGTTCCGACAAGGAGAAGTTTGCCAATGATATTGCCCCAGAACCGGATCCGTTCTCGCCACGGTTTGCGCGGTGTGGGGAAATGGCGGAGGACGTCGATGGTGCTCAACAACAGTACGGCGCCGGGCGGGATGAATGAGAGCCACGAGAGCGACGAGAGGATGAGGGCCGAGTAAACCAGAACCTGATGGAGCAGGGAGAGCGTCCAAAGGACCCATCCGATAGGGCCGGCGTAGACCAATGATAGACACGCTGAACACCGGCGATTATAGCGCTTCTTTCGGTGGGCATGCTGTTGGTGCGAGGATGTGGAGACTGGTGCGGAGACTGGTGTTAAGCTGTGTCAGCGGTTGTGGCACGATAGGTCGTGGTCTGCCGTAAGCTGTCGAGCAAGAGGTCCCGCGCAGTGCTGCATTGTTTGAGAATTTCCGTGGCGCGAATGCGCTCAGTCGGCGTCTTAAACCGGTCGGGATGGAATTGGATGGCAGCTTGGCGAAAGGCTTGATGGACGTCTTCGGCGGTATAGGGCTGGAGAAGGTCTAATCCGAGCATTTGGTAGGCTTTAGTGTGATCCATGATCGGGCCTCCGGGCGGTGTTCAGAAATTTAAAGAGACGGGTGACGATACATGCGGCTAGGCACCCGCCTAACAGCACGCCGATGGCAAAGAGGCGCACGGGGTGGAGCGTAAGGCGCAACAGACCGGTATGGTGGTAAAGCGTCGTATAAACCATGGCCGTGGCAAAGAAAAAGCTCGCGCTTAAGGCGGCAAAAAGCCATCCATGGCGGGTCCGATAGGCTGATGGCCACATTATCGTTGTCTCTTTTCGTTGGATGTCCAAAATGGCGTGGATGCGGATGATGTCGAACTGAAAGAGCTTGATACAGTCTATTATAGCAAATGCGTTAGGACTGGGCCGCACTGCGTAATAACGCATAGAGGTCGGGGTGTTGCCGGAGACGGGTGAGGCCCTCGTGGACGATTTGTTGAATGCGTTGGGATGAGAGGTGTTCTTGGCGGGCAATCGCGGCAAAGGTTTGGGGTTCGTGATCCGGCCAGCCGAGCCAAGCCATGACAATCCGGCGCTGGCGGGTGGGCAGCATCTGAAAGGCTTGGGTAATACGGGCTTGGTGGTCGCGGGCAATGACCACATCGTCCGGGGACGGGTCGCTGGCGGGAATAATCGCGGCTAAGGGATCGTCGCTGTCCGCCGTGCTGGCGGGTTCATCTAAGGATTGCCAGGGGTGGTCGGCGGCCAGCATGGCGCGTTGTAGGTCGTTGAGCGAATGGGATTCGTCCTCGCTGTCGCGCAATGCGGTCAGCTGTTGCACGGCGTGGACGGGTAAGCGAATGAGCCGGCTTTCGTTGTCCATCGCGCGTTGGATAGCTTGGCGAATCCAGAAGGCAGCATACGTGCTTAAGGCGGTCTGTTGGGTGACATCAAATTTGTCAATGGCGTGGATGAGGCCGATGACGCCCTATTGAAAGAGGTCGTCCCACGGCAAGCCACGGTCCCGGTATTTTTGGGCAATATGGGCGACCAGGCGCAAGTTGTGACGGATGAGGAGAGCGCGAGCGTGTTGGTCGCCGTGGGCCGCAGCTTCCAGATATTGGCGCGTGGTGGCGGCGTCTAACGGAGGAATGGTGGTGAGGGCGTTCAGCCCGTCGTCACAGGTTGGATCATCAAATTGGATCATCAAACGAAGAAAATGGGGTCGTCATACGGATAACCTCGCATAAGGGAGAGACATCTGTCAAGAGATGAGAGCCGAAGCAGGAGTTTGTTGAGCGGCGTGAATCCATGAGGTCAGGCAATCGATCCGGTGCTGAATGATATCAAGTAACTGCCAAAGTCGGTCGGGTTGTGCGTGTGACCAGCCGGCGAGGTAGGCCGCGCTATAAACGGCGGTGTCTAATCCGAGGGATTGCGCAATGAGGTAGGCCGTGGATTCGGCGGCGCATTCTTCCCAGGACCGGTCCCAGGTTTCGTCATGAGATTCATTGAGACCGGCGTAGTGGGCCCATTCATGGAGCAGGGTTTTAAGTTGCTGATCGGGAGCTAAATCTTGGCGAATCTGAATGGATTGCGTTGCGCGAATATAGGCGCCGTTGGCTCCGGTCGGTAAGATTTCGGGGGACACGAACTGGACGGGAATGGGACTGTGTTCGATGAGCGCTGTAAGGGTGTCGGTGAACGTGGCAGTAGTGAGAAGTGGCGGATCGAGAGGGAGTAAAGGATTGCCTTCGGTTTGACTGATATCGAACACGGTGACCCAGCGAAAGCCTTTCAATTGAGGGAGGGCGGCATCGGGGTTCTCGGGTTCGGAGGGATCGGGAGTTTTGACAATGATGGGCGCCAGAATTTTGAGGCCGTGCTGGCCTTTTTTCACGAAACGTCCAAGGGCTTTCCAGGTGTGAAAGCCGGCGACGCGGGTCGCCTGAGGCATTTGTGCCCAAATTAACAGGCGATTGGCCAAGGAATAGTGCCAAAATTTTTGGGCGGTACGTAGAAAATCGGTCCAGGCATCTTGCTCGGTGAGGGCGGTTAGATGCTGGCGAATGAGGTCTTCGCGTTCTTGACGAGTCATCGTGTGCTCCTTTCGGGATAAGATGGGGGAGGGTTGATTGAGAGGGCGAAGAATTTTATGATGAAAGAGGACATTCGACATCCCCTTTGTGTGAGAGAGGCGGCTACAGGATGCTGTAGCCGCCTCGTCGTTTTTTGTTGTCGCTTTGGACAGAAAAAAAGCCCGGCGGATTCGCCGGGCTTAAGGGATTGGTTACCACCACAGGTAGAGGCCGCCGCCCTGGTCGGCTAAGCGTTGGAACCATTGCGTCAGCCCGACAATGGTGGGGAACGGAATGGGAGAATCGGAATTTTGGAAATCCATCCAATCGGTATCAGGATGTTCGTCGATCCATTCTTGCAGGGCATCGGCCATGTCGATGATGTCGTTATTGCTTAATAGAGTTTTATTGAGAGGACTACCCGTTATTTGTCCAATCATGTTAGCGAGTCGGCTGCCGTCAACTGCTCCCATCTATAGAGATGGGAGCTTGTATCTCCCCGGAAGTGCGAACGACTTTCGTCTCCTTCCTTGACTTAGGGATACATCGTGGGGTGGTTGACAACACCCCGGCCACACAGGTCATGCCTGCGCGGCCACTGCCACCCGGTACTCGATTCCCTTTCGGTGCAGATTCATAGCGCCAATGCGATCATCATGGGACCGATAATGGCAGTTCTGACACGCAAACCGATGGTGTTTCTTATTGCGATTGCCTTTCTCGGTGTGACCACATTTCGGACACGTTTGCGATGTATAATGCGGATCCACCGCAATCACTTTCAATTGTGCTTTGGCTGCCTTGTACTCGATCATCTGCCGCAGTTGATAATACGCCCACGATACGGATTCATAGCGATTCCGTTTCCGCACCTTTTCTGTGGCGGTGCGTATTCCCGTCAAATCTTCCAAGACAAACACTGTGTTCTTGCCATACCGTTCAACGAGTGCCTTACTGACCTGATGATTGACATCGGTCATCCAACGGGTTTCTCGTTGCCCGATCTTCTTGAGTCGCCGCCTTGCTGACGGCGTTTGGCGTTGTTGCAAATGCCGTCTCAGCTGCTTGTAGTGCCCACGGCGATCTTTTATCGGGCGACCTTTGATAAACCACGTCTGACCATGGGAATCATAAACGATGAGAAAATTCAAGCCCCTATCCACGCCGACAATTTCTTTGAGTTGTTCCCATTCTGTCTCTTCGATGCATTGGGTCATGGGGATGTGCAAAAAGAACTTCCCGTGTTTATAAACCACTTTTGCCGTGCCGAACTTCCACGTTCCGTCGAAGAAGTGTTTCATCCCTTGGGATTCGAACGGCACTTGGATTCTTTCTTCCAGGGTGTTGACGGAAAACACGCCTTGTGCCAGCGAATAGTCACGATTCCAGACCCAATCCAGTTCGGGCTTTTTGAATTCTACTTTCGTCCAGTCGTGGCTGTTTTCCATCGTGCTTTTGTATCGGGCGATCACTGTCTTGGTAACCGATTGCGCCATTTGCGAACGAAGACCAAACTCTTTGCGCAACGGATGGTAAGTGAGGGTATGCAAACTGGCTTGAACCAGCTTTTTTGATGTGTAAATCACACACCCGACACATCATTACAGCCTTTACGATATGCCTGTAATGTTTGCTGTCACATCGTTTGTTGTGCGTCAGTCGGCAAAATCTTAACTTTTGCAGTTAACACAAGCTCCACACGATCACCGCCTTTCAAAAACGATATCACATCTTTGGTGATACTTTGAAAGGAAAAAGTCTGTGGCAATTCCTCCCCCACTTTAGAAGTGGGAGTATCCTTGCCACATTGCCATGACAGCCGGTGGCGTGGGGATGAAAGAGGTCGGGGGTAAAGACGGCACAAGGTCAGCGAACCACTTAGCGGGGGCATCTGTGATTTTGATGGCATAACAATCTAAGCTCATAAAGTCAAAACTCCTTTCACACAAATTTATAGGTCGGATAATAAGAAACGGAAAAACAGAAACCGAAAACGTGGCAATGTGTACCTCTGCATAAGATTGGGCCGTATCTTTTGCATAAGAAGAAGTCTTTAACGACAGTAGTCAGATAGCATGTCTTTTGCTTGCAACGCAAAATCGGGCACCGTTTTTTGGAGTGATTTCAAGATAGCAGGCACCGAATCCATGGGTGCACACCGTTCTGCTGCTAATTCTTGGAGTGCATTAAAAAATTCTTGTGGGGCAAGCTCTAGCTGATGGCGAAGAAACGGGTCCGGGTGCTGAATGTTCACCCGGCAGAATCCGGAAGGCACAACAAAATCTTTGAGGTTCGCCGTGACTAAGATATCGGCGTCACTGGCAATGGCGGCAGCTAACACATGACGATCTTTTGGGTCATTCGGCATGACGTTAATGAAATGTTGATACAGGTTGCGCTCTACCATGGCTTCGGGAAAAGCGTCCTCCATCACACGCCGAAGGTCCTGTGCTTTGGATTGGGCTACGGCAGGATCTTCGACTTTCGCGCGTTTGACAATGTTTCGTTGCATCTCATCCAAGACATCGGGACTCCAGCGGATTTGACAGATACCGGTTTCAGCCACGGTGAGAATGACATCCCGGAGATTCGGAGGAAACAGGACGCACGCGTCTAAGAATGCGACAAAAGCCACGTTTACGGCTCCCGTTCAACGAAATCATCCGATTCATACAATCCTATGCTCTCCGATACGCGCACTATCTGATGGATGCGGTCCTTACGCAAACGATTCCGGTTCTGCTTGTACTCCATGAGGTCCCTCAAAAGGATACGACGATGCGATCCCACGGTGTGATATGGGATATGGCCCGTTTCGAGCAGCTTAATCAAAAACGGACGGGAAACCTGCAACAGATCCGCAGCCTGTTGCGTCGTCAACTCCTCTTCGTAGTGCAAAATTGCGACGGAATGCCCTTGGGCTAACTGTTGGATGGCTGCTATCAACACGCGAACCAGCGGTGTGGGGAGATCCACGGCGTCATGCTGAGCGTCATCCATCAGAACCAGCCGATGAGAGTTCGGACGCGCTGCGAGGTCTTCTGCCACACGCTTAATCGGTTCGATATCTTGCTTTTTCGGCGTGATTAGCACGTTGTCTGACATATTTATCGTTTCTCCTGTCTCTGTTTCCCTCAACGATCCTATCATATCAATCGTATTATATGAAATAACCGAAACAAACGCAATTCCTAGGGTTTTGCGGTCGTGGAGCGTTTGGCGGATTTAGCGGAACGGGTGGTTGCCGTAGAAGGCCCAATCGCGTCTAACGTTAAGGTGAGCAGCACGCCGTCAGCGGGATAGACGTCCAAGAGTTCGGCGATACCCCGGAGCAAATTGGCGGCATCATTACAGGTTAAGGCTTTGTCATGTAATGGTAATAAGGGCATGGTCAATATCAGTCGCCTCCTTGGGAGACGGCTAATGCGGCCCGTGAGGGACGCAATCCGGGACGTGATGAGGACCGAAGATAGAGAATTGTTGGTAGCTTTATCAAGTCGCAACCGGGGTAGAATCGGGTGGTACAACATGGGCAGTTGATGATCAATCCGCTGCATCCAGAGCATCGAATAATCCATGAGGTGTGTTGGGGCATGGGGCCGAAATATAGACGGAAACATTACCGGTGAGATTTTGGCGATCCTCATGAAAAATCAGCCGGGCGTCAGAGGGTGTCAGGCGTTGCTGCCCTTCCCTGGGCCGTTTTCGGAAGCATGACGAGAGACGTCCACCGCGGGTTCTTGACTTATCGTTTGCAACATGGCGATGACCGCATCTTTCAGGGGTGGCAAGTCATGCTGTACAACTTCCCACACAAGTTCCAAGTCGAGGCCAAGATAGTGATGAGCTAAACGGTCTCTCATGCGCGCAATGGCGGACCAGGGAATGTTCGGATGCGAGGCCAACAACTCCGCTGGAAGCTGCTTGACGGATGCTCCGATGAGTTCGAGATTATGCACAATACCATCTTGGAGGAGCGGGGACTCGAAAAATGCTCGGGAACCTTCTGCACTATATGACGCGATGCGATCAAGACTCTGAAGAATCTGCGTCAGATAAGCGGGGGCTCGCGCCGTCATAATGGAATGCAATCCCGTCGAATGGCTGCATCAATGGCCGGGGGTAGTCCCCGGTCGGACACCACGTCCACAGGGCAACCGAGCAATGCCTCAACCGCGCCCTCGAAACTCAGGAGATCCAGCAAACTGTGTCCGGGGCTTACGTGGACTAACAAATCGACGTCGCTACGCGAAGATGCGGTGCCACGTGCCTGTGACCCAAACACCCGGATATTCGTCAGGCCAAACCGGTTAGCCAATTCCAGGATTTCCGTGCGCCGGTTAGAAAGATCTTGTAAAAGCATCCTGACGTTACCTCCTCTGTCTCTTAGTATATTCCAGGGAGGCAGAGGATAATCAATGGGCAAATTAATCTGTCGTTTGACCCAAATAAGGGGAAAACGACCGTGCGTCGCCTTGTTTCAGATTTTGTGAGTCGTGAATCGGTCGCAAGAGCGTTATCGATCGCTCACGGCGACGAGATGCTGATGGACAAAATAGACGGTGGCGGTCGGATAGACCCAAGCGATTTGGGATTGGCCGTGATAGGTGGTCGGATAGGTGCGTTCCGGTGGACCCCAGAGATGTCGGACGGTGGTCATAGAGGCGCCATCCGGGAGCCAGGGCCGGGATGACGCGGGGGAAGCCGAAGCGGTGGCGGTCCACGGCGTGGCCTGATGCCAATTGTGTTGAAACCAGGCCGCGAGGTGTTGGCGATCGGTGCCGGACACGATAAGGCCCATTTCCCGATTGTCTTGGAGGGAGACGGCCGAGAGGTTTTGGGAGCCGAGAAAGGCTTGGGTGGGCGTAATCAGGGTTTTGGCGTGGACGTAAGGCGTATTCAGGGTCCGAATGTGGACGCCGGCGGCGGCTAAGGTCGCCAGACGCGCTGCGGCGGCAGCATCGGCGGGGGGAGGACACAGTAGGGACAAACGCGGTCCGTCCGCCGCCATTTGGGCGAGAATGGTGGGGTCATCGCCAATTTCTTCGGTCATCATCGCAATGGAGCCGGGGGACTGGAGCAAGTGTAACCAGGTCGTTGTCGCGCCCGGAGAAAGGACTAAGGTGCGACGCGGAGCGGCTCCGGCCGGTTGCCGGGTCCAGTCGGCTTGAAAGACCTGGGCGGCGGCGTTGGCCGTAGGGCCTGTGACTTGCGCGGCGACTTCGAGATTCGTCCCATCAAAGGCACTGGCGGTGAAATTAGGCGATCCGATAATGGCGGTTGCACCGATGGTGCCCGGATTGATGACGAGGTATTTGGCATGGTCGAAGGCATAGGCTTGATCGAAGCGAGGCGGAGCCCATCGGACGGTGCAATTGGGAATCGTGTGGAGCATGTGTTCTTCTTGCGTCACGGCGGCTGTGTCATGGTACGGATTGGGGGCTAGTAGCACGTGAATGGGGATGCCGCGTTGGCCCGCTTGGCGTAATGCGGTGAGGATAGCGGAATCATCAATGAGATAGACATTGAGGTCAATGCCAGTGCGGGCGTGGTCAATGGCGGTGATCCAGGGCGTCACACCATCAGCGGGTTCTATAATGACAGACGGAGCCATTGTCGGGGAAGCGGACGGAGCGGGGGCGATGAAAGATGGTGGGGTATTGGACAGGGGGACGGATAGCGTTCCACATCCGGCAAGCCAGGGAATGAGTCCGAGAAGGGAAATCTTGTCATAGAATTTCAAAGAATCATCTCCCATCGGGATAATGGAAAATTGTTTGGTAGAAAGCCTATCCGTGACGATAGGCGTTTTCGGTAAAGTGGGCAAAATGGTCAAGATTTTTCGAAATGGTTGGCATGGGCTGATGCCAATCATAATTGGCTGAAAGCGATAAAATGCCAACTATTATGGTCTTAGGACATCGTAGATTTTTTAGAATAAATCACAAACGAGTGTTATTGATGGACAACAGGATTCAGCGGGGCGTATGATCGCGATGGTAGAATAATCCTCTGATACCCGTTGGAATTTGCGGGGATGCAACGCGGATATGCACAAACAATCTCGGCATCTCACTCACCTTCTCGTAATGCTTGGATTTCAGCCATGATGTCCTCGTCGGATAAATGGACTTCCTGAATCTTCAAAGCCAGATGCGCCCGTGCGATTTGATACCGGTGTTCCCGTAGGGCTGCGGATTCTTTACCCGTGACAACTTTTAGACGGGTGACAGGATTCAGAAACTTCACTGTAATGACCCCCTTTATTGACTCATTGTCGTTGATTGATTTTGGAAAATAATATTGGTACACGTGTTTTAGCGGATGTTTTAGATCATTTTAGAACAGAATGGAACGGTGTTGCTTGTGTCGTGCGAGTGTGATGCATAGAAGAGAAAAGATCAGGCATCATAGGATAAAACGACTCACATAGTTGGGAATGTGGGGGAAGTTCAGCGCGGATATAATCGCTGATATACATTGTCAGGCAGCCAACGATGACCGAATCCGCGCACGCGAATGGTCTGTCCGGTGTCTTGATAGACAATGCGCAGATCGGCAGGATGCTTACGGGTGTGTTGACTTTGGAAGTGATACGATTTCCATCCGCTGAGATGGTCCCGAAGATTTTGCCCGATATCGCGCCGCTGCACGATGAATACGAGGGCTTCCTCGACATGGATCATGGCCGTATGCCAGCGTTTTTCTTCGGGAAAAGCCATCGCCATGAGGACCACATCATCTACCAGGGCGTTCGGATCCATTTCAATGCCGGGGATGGCGGCAATGCGTTGAATCCATGCGGCTAGCGCGGCATTACTGATCATGGTTGTCTAAGACGTTGCGGAGATGATCATGGCGTTTTGTGAAGCTTGCTAATGCCTGCTGGGCTAAATCGTCACCGGAGGCCCAGTGTTGTAAAGCGTCTCGTTGGGCAAACAAGGCGTCTACACGGGCTTGTTCCAATTCTTCTTCAAGTTGGTCCAAATAGGTTTTTATAGCTTGATAGACTTCGGGTTTCAGGAGAATCGCTGTGGTTTGATTCCGATCCAAAACTTCTAAAACAGAGAATTTATTGAGATCGGCCCGCCATTGCGTGGAACGACCTAACTGCGTCACGCTAACACGACTGTGTAAATCGAATCCGCGTCGAACAGCTTCAAGGTGTTCAAACAGGTTTTGTTTCATGGCGTGATGTCCTTCTTTCGCTTTCTATAGGATGTAAAGACTCGTGAATTATTATATCAGAATGTGTAATAAACGACGCATTATGATGTGGAATACAATACACATACGGAAAAATCCTGGAGCGGTCTAGGTGAGGCCGAGCGCTCATCCTAGGGTGTTGAGGAATAGATAGGGTAGGAAAGAGGTCAGGGGCCATCTCTCGTGTTGAAGGGATGAAACGAACATAATGGGGGGCGCGAACGCTTGGGTTATGGGCGGCGATCTATCCATCGTTCGCGCCAATACCAATAATCCTGGTCGGACGCGAAGGCTCCGCCAAAGGGACCGTCTGGCTCATTATCGTGGTCGAAAAAGGGACAGAAGGTGTGACAATCGGTTAATTGGTGCCATCGGTAGCATTGTTCGTTGCGCGCGTCTTCGAGAGAGGTAAAAATGACGTCGTCGGGACGATCAGACCCGTGGAGGTATTGGGTGCGCACCAGATAGTGCGACGCATCGATTTGGAAAATGGAGAGAATAAAAGGTTCGTCATCTTCGCGGGTGTCACGGTATTGGTTAATCAGGATCATGGGCACGCCCTCCGGGATCAGGATTTCGGTGGCCTTGACAGACAGCTCGCCGGATAGGGCGGGCTACAGCTCATGAGAACATGTTAGGGGTCGAATAGAATCAAGATAATACCCGCAGAATTTCTTCTTGCACAATGCGCTGAATGGTTTGGGCCATCTCGGCATAAGACCGTTTCCCGTCATCGTCTCCGAATTCGATGGGATCGTAAAGAATATCGGCTTCGCAGGGGCCCAGACGGTCCGCGACGCGTTGGCCGATGGTTGCGGCGGCATTGTGAACAGTGTGCCAAAGGGGACACGGCGTGGTAGTTTGCGGACATACGGGAGAGGGAACCGAAGGGTTTGCAGAATGGCTCATGAGATTCACTCCTTATCATTATTTAAGGCGGTATGGCGGGGCGCGCGCCCCATATTTTTGTGATGGACGTCGTGAAATCGTTGGGCGATTTCTGTGGGAGTCCAGCCGCAATGTACGGCGGTGCCGATCCATAAATAGAGGAGATCGGTCAGTTCTTCGGTCAAGTGGTCCCAATCGGTTTGAGTAAACCCGGTGTGATCGGTGCCCCGAGGGGCCTTGGTCACAACCGAGGCAATTTCACCCAATTCTTCTTGCATGAGGGCTAGGCGGAGCAGGAGATCGTGGCGGGTGCCGGTGGTGATGGGAAACCCGTTTTGGGCATGGAAGGTTTCTACCGCGTGGTAGGCATCGGTGATAGTCATGTTGGGATGTGCAGACGATAAAGCAAAGCGCACAATCAGATGGTCTAGCGATAGGGGGAACGTGTGATGGCACGCAGGACAGATGACGGACTTGTCGATTTCAGGAGCGGAACAGGGAGATGGGTGAGAGCAAAACGGACAGAGGATGCGAAAATGTTGCAGGACGAGACCGTCATCGGATAGGTGAACCATGGCTTCAAAGACTTCCTGGACAGGGCGATTAACAATCCGAGCGATCATATTGGGTGTTATCTGACAGGCTGCTTGCGGTTCTGAAAGGTCTTGTAGCAGGGCGAGGATTTGTGTTTTGAGAGGGTCTGCCATTGAGAGGGCACGGTCCTTTCTCAAAGAATGACGAAATGGCGAACGGATTGAGCCCGTTCGCCATGCAATAGGGTGGTGATCGTCTCTGGATAATAATTTACAGGCTTTCCGTGTCTTTGTCATGCCGCATCCACTCCGGGTGGCGAGAGTACACCCAGCCGGGCGATTGGTGGCCCTCATCATCCTCGAAGATACTCCAGCCGTTTTCGGTGGGATTGTACACATCGAGTTCTTCAAGGTCATAGCCGCCGGGATGTATGGTGATGCCGAGAATGATGAGGGCGTTTTCGTCGTCGTGGGGATCTTCCCAGCGGTGCGCGACTTGCAGGGCATATTCGGGATTCGGTGTGAGGTAGAAATTTTGGATAACGCCGCCGGAATAATCGAGGACTTCGTAAAGCCAGGGAATAGCGTCCTCGACGTCGGAGTCATCGGATGACGGGAAACCGGAAACGTTTTGCGGTGGAGCCGTGACGTGTGGCTGGAGCACCAAACCGATCAGGGAGGGCGGGATGGGATCACCTTCGATGATAGCTAACAGGGTGGCCGTCATGGTGCGACCGGTATAGGCGGCGTGTTCGGCTTGGCGCTGAATGGCTCGGGGCGTGGTCATGGTGGGCACCGGAATGTCTTCGGGACGGATTTCGATACCGGTGAGCGTTTGGCCCACGGTAAACCCATAGGGATAATCGGCACGGGGGAGAAAGAGGGTGGAGATGGGCCGGCGCGAGAATTGTTCAAACAGTTGAGGAGACAGGATCAGACGATCGGTCGGCATGGTGACACTCCTTTCCTAATGGGGCGAGGATAACGCCAAGAAGGCGTGTAAGATTTCGCGAATCGTGTGTTGTTGAGCGGCGTTCACGCGACGATACATGTGGAGGAGATCGTGTTCATCGGTATGCAGGACATCCGTCTCGTCGAAGGGGTTTCCGGTGGCCCAGTGATAGTACGTGACGGGATCGTCCGATTGGGCGGTATAGGTGCGAATCATGAGAGCCTGTTGAACGGGATGCCATTCCACGCTGGCTGCGAGTTGTCCGTTAATGGCAATATCGTAGCCGGGATACTCGTCATGTGGAGCGCCGATGACGGTAAGAGTACCGCCAGGAGTCGAAATGGTGGCAGGCACATTGGGTTCTAATTGAAAGCTCAGAAGCGCAAAACCGGGATAAAGCTCAGGATTGCGGGTAACGTCTGTGATACGAACTCGACAGAATTGGCCGGTTCGGCCCACGTTCGGCTGGTATTCATAAAACGTGATGTGATCACCAACAGAAAACGGGGTGTCTTGAGATTCGGAGCGAATATTGGCCGTGCATTGTTGACGGGTGATGGCATAAAAATCATCGGGATCAATGGAAAAAGCATAGGAACGCATATTAATCATCCTCCGTGATAAGGGCTTCCGCCTCTTGTTGGGGGATACACGTCATTTGTTGGGTTTCCCGGTCATAAACATACCAATGGGTGCTGGAGGATTCCTCATCGCGGGTGATCGAGAGGGCGCGAGCGACGGCTTCTTGTGGAGAATGAGCTTCGTGCGCTGAACAGGTGACGATAAACGACACGACATAGCGTTCTGAGGCGAATGCATAGGAGCTATCGAGTTCGTGGAGCATGAAGGGCAAAGACGGGGGCATACGGTACGACCTCCTTGACTGGCATGATGACAGCGTGACAGGAACGGGAAGAATCTCGCGACCGGAAATGGGTTCCGGTCACAACATTTTGAGAGGTTTTCTGGTGAGAGAGAGGGATAAAAAACTGTGGGCTCTGCAAGGTGTCAGGCGACTTTAACGAATTCTTTAGCCGACCGCGCTTCAGCGAGAACTCTTTCAATGGGTTTTGATCCATTATGATTGCGGTTTTTCTTTTTCGCGGGCCACGTTGTACAGAATCTCGCCGAGGTCTTGCATAACTCGTTGCATGTTCGTCAAGAGATTGTTGACGGTGTTGATCTCATTGCGGAGGGTTCGGATAACGTTTTTCAGGGTATCGAGGTTCTCAGCGTTCATGACGTAGCCTCCTATAAAAATTGATGACCGGAGCGGGACATAAGCGACCGGAACCCGTTTCCGGTCGCTAGGGGTTTGCATTGCCACAGAGAGGAGGAAGAATCTTAGAGTGTGTGACCATCATCACAGCGGTAGGAGATAGGGACATCCACCCCATCGAGAATGAATGCGCCGGCTTGTAGCTGTTGGTCGGCACACCGTAGCGTTGGGGCGATAAGGCTCATCGAAGATAAAAAGGTTTTGGGGACTTAGGTATGCTCCTTGTCGGAATGAGAGAACATTGTGAGTTACAGACGAATACGGTGACGGTTCCTCGCCCGGGACTCGGTTAACAGGTGCTGACGTATACACCAAAAGTGTCAGCTGGTGAAAATAGCGATTTTGGTTGTGCCATCTATAATGAACCATAAGAAACCGAAAAGAGAGACGATGTAATTATAGAATAGAAAATTCCAAGTGCCTTTTCGTTCAGGAACAAATAGTGTTGCCAGCGATCATGGTGATAGTGGAGCAAGGGCACGATAAAGCACATCTCGGGGTGGTAGCAGTGATGATCGCCATTGCATCACCACCAGAGGGTTCGTAGAGGCATTGGTCTCATCAATTCAATCGGTTTGAGGATTCTCGCCAATCCGGGGGTCTAAGGCATCGGGCATTTCTGTGACAGCATTGTTACTGAGAATTGGAGCGTATGCGTTGCAATCGGTGAGGCGTTCAATGAAGACGCTAAAGGCTAGACTATGAAAGCCATTGGCATTGAGGCTAAAAACGCCGTAGGGTAAGGCAGTTTAGACATTCTGAAACTATTCGGCTAGGGCATCTTGAAGTTGAATGGCGTAACAATCGATTTCCATATGTTGACTATCCCTCCTGAAAGAAGCAAAATACGTAAACAAACCGGCCGATTGAAGTCGGCTACTTTACGGTATGCTTGTTTATGAGGTGTGGGCATGGTAATTTTTAGATTTGCTCTATGTCATGCTCTACGTCAATCCGACGAATCGTATCGTTCATCTGAATCCAGTGCTCCCTACATTGCATCAGAATCTGAAGCGCGGGAGTTGGTTTACCCAAAGCTGCCATGCTAATTCCCACGTTTTGCAGAGCTAGCCAGTACATGGGTGAATTCATAGTCTGATAAAGCGTACTCGCCCTTTGGGCATACTGCTGCGCCTGCTCCCATTCATTTAAGTAACCATAAACTGCAGATAATCCATGTGTCACCCATGCCTCCGCGACCAAACGCTGTGATGTGCCGTTAAGTCGATTTAAGACATCAGTGTATTGGTATTCTGACTGCTTGACATCGCCTTGCCTCAAAAGCGCAGATCCTGTGGCAATTCCTATACGAAGGCGTAAATCTAAGGGTACCGACATTTCCAAAAGAGCCTTGCCCCAACGAATAGTGTCGCCCCATTTTTGTTGTCTGAACAATGTCCGTTGAATGTGATAACCCAATTGAATGGCCCGTTCCTGATCTCCTTCGTTGAGAAACCACATGACCATAGCATTCGGCCAAGACAGGTCCTTCTGGGAGCAAACTTCGAGAATGCGTTGTACACGACGGTAGATTTCGTGAATGGTCCGTTTGTCATGGACGTGGATGGCATCCCACCATAAGTGTTCCAAATATTCATAGGCTACCATAATTTGACCTTTGTTCATCAAGTCATCAAGATAGAGCAGCTGTGAGCGAGTTTGGGTAGAGAAGTCTTGGGTTCCTAATAGCTCCCCGATTGGTATTTGAACACGTTGGCTCAATTGGACCAACAGATCTGTCGGTGGTGAGACCTTATCTTGTTCCAGGAGACTAATGTACGAACGGTCACAAAGACCTTGTGCAACTTGCTCCTGGGTTAATCGCGCAGCCTTACGCGCCATTCGAAATCGCGATCCGATGGTGCTGATGTGAATCCCTCCATTAGCTTGCTGTGAATCTTCACACCGTGAACTCTAGATGGCTGTTAGATTGATATTAACAGAAAATTACGGCCATAGCATTTATGGAGGGAACAGATATGAGACACACTCTGCGGTCTGCATTAGTCGCATTGATCTTGTTAACTGTTATCTTATCTACTGCTTCAGTCGCACTCGATGCATCCCAATCTTTTATGCACGTTACTCAATTGGCGGCTGGGTCAGTTTTGCCTAATGGCCTAACCGACCCGGGTGCTCCTTAACGCATGTACAATGTATTCACGTACCGTTCTGGATAAGGGAGGTTATTTTTTTGAGATGGAACGTACCAAGTGCACTGATACCGATCACTTAGTGAACTGGTCCCGCTATAACGTCATTGTGCCGTCAGGTGAGATGCGTTGGCTACTTTATAATACCGCTACTGCCCGTTTGCTCGCATTCAAAGCTGATCCCCAACCGATTCAAGCGTATTATGAAGAGGGTAACGAATTGTTTGCTGGACATGAGAAGCTCTACAATCTAGGATTTCTGGTCGACCAGTCCATCAATGAACTATCAGTTGTACGCAACGAATTCGACCGTCTGAAGGACCCGCGTTCGCAATCCCTACTGATTTTACCAACGGAGCAATGCAACTTCCGGTGTGTCTATTGTTATGAAGAGTTTATCAAGCCAAAAATGGCTCCAGACATACGGCAAGGGCTCATTACGTGGGTCCGGAATCATGCCCCACAGTGGAACGATTTTAGCGTAGCATGGTTTGGAGGCGAACCTCTAGTTGCGTATGATGTTGTGCACGAGCTTTCTGAGGCCTTTATAGACATCTGTTCTTCCACCAGGTGTCATTACAGGGCTTCGATGACCACCAACGGCTATTTGCTAAAATTTGATCGGGTTCAGCAGTTGCATGAGCTTGGAGTCCATCGCTACCAAATCACCTTGGATGGCGTTGAGGACAAACACGACATCAAACGTCATCTTATTAGCGGTAAGGGAACGTATGACACTATCATGCAGAATCTTATGGACATTCATCATTCGGAGTTGGACGTGTCAATTACCATTCGCATGAACATTGATCAGAATAATGGACCACATCTTTACCGCCTAATCGAAGTTCTAGCGGAGAAGCTGGAAGGTGATTCGCGGTTTCAATTTAGTATACACCTTATTGGCAAGTGGGGAGGTAGGAACGATAACAATCTTTCGGTGTATGAACAAAATGACGGCGTTTGTACATTGACAAAAGTGACCCAGTATGGAATAGAAAAGGGACTCAACACCGGATTCTTCGAGCAAATGCTTCCTCACACCCCCTGCTATGCTGCGATGCCCAATTCGCTCGTTATTGGATCGGATGGCATCGTTTATAAGTGCACGGTTGCCTTCGACAATCCGATTAACCACGTCGGGAAGTTGTACCCTGATGGGCGTTTGGACATTAACGAGCAATATTTCGCGCAATGGGTGGTTGACGGCGCTACCGACTCTTCCTGCCAGTCTTGCCAAGTTCATCCAATGTGTCATGGAGCTAGCTGCCCTGTCATTCGAATTGAAGAAAACACCCGTCCCTGTCCCACTGTGCGAAAAGATTTGCCCGCCTTTATTAGACTACTTGACATTAATATGCAGATGACGCAAATGAAGAACCGGGCATAAAGTTTAGGGGACAATCTGTCCGGTGTGTGTCCCCTATTTACAGTGTCACACCGGATGGCTCTGAAAGGGGGTGAGTTTATGAAGACCTTAACGATTGACTTTGAAGAAGTCATCGTCTCCGTGGACTTGGAGAAGAAGATTCGCGAGTTTGCGGTTTCGGGTAATAACTGCCCTTGTTAATAACCCTGCAGTAGCAACAGAGGGGTCTTCGAGACCCTCTCTGTTGTCATAAATAGCCGAAAGAAGGGATGCTGTATTTTAGGCCCGCAGCGGTCATCAGCCAATACTAAATATCTTTTATTATTTTGGCTAGGTCGTACCTTCTTAGGTCTAAGTTTTAATACATTCGGCTTTATGGTTTATTGGTTGGTTGAACAACAGACGCACAAGGTTCAGGCGTTATTAGTTCTCGGGTTTCTTTCCATGGGAGCCCATTGGTTTAGCGGATTAGGTGGTGTATGGGCCGACCAATATGAAACGACGTCGTTGCTTAAAGGATTTGCGGGGATCACCGCCTTGATGTTAGGGATTACGTCCGTCTGGACGCGTCAAACGCATCAGATATCTGTTATGATATTAATGATCATCTACGGCTTAATCGTGAGTCTACAAAATGCTTCGGCCTCACTTTTTCGTACAGCGCCTCTGCAATGGGTGCCAAAATCCCAATGGCCATCTCTTAATGCACTGAATGGTATTGTTGGGCGTCTTGCTGTGATGGCCAGCGGCCTACTCGACCTTCTTATTTTTCATTTTTCGATGTCCATGGTTTGGCGATTCGCTTTTCCCGCGGGCGCAGCCGTATTCGCGGGATTGTTATGGATGCCGTTGGGGCGAGCCACCATTGTGACAGAGATGAAACGACAAGTTAATGACCACCATTTTGAATCTAAGTTGAATCGGCACACCTTAGCCGAAATCTGGCAGCTTTCAGCGTTTCGTAATCTGACTTTACTACTGGCACTTGCAAATGTTTTTGCCATGCCCTTTTTGCATCTGTTACCTGCATGGTCAGGGCAAATCTTACATACTGGCAACCAAGGGTATTTTTCTTTTAAGGTTAGCGATGCTGTAGGTCTCTTGGCCGGCTATGGTATCTCGTACTGGCTATCTAAGAAGGCGGTCACGCCGATGAAGGGCGTTCGTATCGGGCTCTTATTGCAGCTTGTTATTTTCTCATTTCCATGGTTACGAGGCTTGTGGCTGCCGCTGGCTGCAGTGACATTAATGGGGATCAGTGACGGCATACAGGACACATACATTATTTCGTTGTTACAACGGTACGTTCCTGATGACATGCAGGGACGGATGTTTGGAATTTTAACCTTAATTGTTGGAGGCATTGCCGGGCCTGTGGGATTGGCGATTGTTATGGGACTTAGCTTAGAGCTATCCCTAGAAGCCATCTTTATCGTATCTTCGATTGGAATTGGATTGGTGACGTTGGTTCTGCTTCGGTACTCTTTAGTCCCACTCCATAAGCCAGGCGTGAAATAACAAAGTCGATCGACAGATGTGATCTAACTTATTAAGAGAGGATATATCTGCAAGTAATGCGCTGGATTTCATATAAAAGGCCTCTCATTCTTTAATTGACTCGTTAGCACGTAATCGATTATGGAGTCGTCTGGACTTAAAGGCGGTCTACCTTAATGTCTAACAAAAGGTAGCTAGGTTGCACGAATACAGTTGCGTCGACCTTACATTCCCATGCAAAGTGTAATCTCTTGCCAGTAATTGGAGTGCTTATGAAGATGTCACAAGGTTATGGCATTTCGTTGATTTTTAATGACATCAATGATCGCGTTGACACTATTGTCATTACATTTGACAAATTGTTTTGACAGATTTAGCACGATTTTTAAGGGTGATCGAGTTCGCTCCCAACATATGTGGAGACGTAGAGGAGTGGATTTTTTTTAACGATGCGCCAGCACAAAACGCCAGATAATGCGGTTGTTGCCGGTAAGGTTGTGGATAGTCATGTGTTGACGTAATACATCACGGTTCTGGGTATCCCACAATTTCCCAAAACATTCATCCATAAACGCACTGGTCATGACCTCGACGCTGGAAAAGTCGCAATGAATCGTCTGCCCGACTTGGAGCAAATGTTCGAGATGTTGTCGCAAAGGCCGGGCTTGAGCGCGCTGGCCCAAGGTGTCGGTGCCGCAGAATGCGGCGAGATTAAGATGGATTGTCATGCGAAATCCCTGCCTTTTCGTGTGAGTCGGCTGAATAGGTTTGTCGAGTCATTATTCATGATGATTGGATTTGTGCAGGGAACGACTGTGCGAGGACGATGGTCCTTGGCTTTGCCGAGGTACACCATTGTGGTGAAGACTTTGCGTCAATCGGTAGACGATGAGATGATTAAGACTTACGCCTTCTTTTTGAGCTTCTTGGGCTAGTGCCTGATGCAGGGATTTAGGCATGCGAACATTGAGCTTTCCTGAATAGACTGAAGACGATACGGAGTGCGTGCTGGGCATAGGAATGTCTATTGACTGTTCCAGCGCAATAAGAATCCATGCGGTTTTTGCATCGGTGATCCGTTGGAGCGTTTCTTCCGGGGTTTCTCCCTGCGTGATACAACCGGGCAAATCGGGAATGGTGGCGACATATCCGCCTTCTTCAGCCGGATAGATCTCGATTCGGTAGGGACGCTGTATCAATTGTTCGAAATCCTGACTATTCATGGCTCCTCGTCTTCCTCTTCATGAAGGATTTTCAGGGCTTCTTTAACATAGCGTTCCTTAACATAAGGACTGTGCTTCGGAACGGTTAATAGGCGATGGCCTTTGATGTAAACATCATGGCGCGATCCCCTGCGGGGTTGTCGACGGACATAACCCGCACGTTGCAATAATTTATCTAAGTCGTTAAAGGTTACCGTTTTGGGGTTGTTGTGTATTTTGGCTAAAAGCTTTTCCCATTGGCTCATGGCACAACTCCTAAAAAGAATAGTACCATATGTAGTGGCAATTAACAATGTATTAAAGAGGTCCATCCCTATTTCAGAATAAAGAGGCCGCTTTCAGCGGCCTCTACGCTTTCTCAGAATCCGCTTGAAGGGTAGCAAGAAAGACCTGTTGCAGCGTATAGGCTAAATGGTCTCCGCGGGCACTATAGCATTTGCGTACGTTGTGTTGGAAAACCATGAGGGGTATGTGATAGCGATCCGGTTCCCAGTTTTCTCGTTCGATATCCCATGCGCCGCCGGGTTGATTGCACCAGGCGTCGACGGCGGCGAGAAGGATATCCAGCCGATCAAAGTTTTTGGGTTGAGTCCCCATACGCCATGCGGAATGGCGGTCAGGATGGTCTAGAGGACAGGGTTCAGCCGGGTCCCAGGCGAAGGGGCTGAGTCCGGTCTGGTCTAAAGCTTTTGCGAGACGATGAAACAGCGTATTCATCTGGCGAATGAACTCTCCCGCCGCCTAACCCTCGCGGGTTAAGGCGGGGGTTTCCGGGATCGCTCCCGGAAGTTTCTGGCTCATGGATCGCTGCGCCGGGGCCGTTGGCCCCAGACGTCTTACGCTGATCTCCCCAGGCGTGACTTCGGACCGTTCCGGCCCTAGTGGACGAAAAAACCGCGTCCGCTTGCGCGGCCGCGTGAGCGGTTCTCCCGCCAAGAGTTTTTGGATGCCCCGCTTTGCGATGACCACCGCCGCGTTGTGATCGGCGTTGTCGGCATGTCCGCAGCGTTGACAGACGAACTCGGCCTGACTCGGCCGATTGTCCGGAGAAGTGAATGTGCACACCGCACATTCCTGCGAACTGTGTTGGGGCGCGACCGTGATGACTAACTTTCCCTGACGGAGGGCTTTGTAACGAGTAAATGCCACCACATTTCCCCAAGCAGAAGAAAGAATGGCCCGATTCAGCTCGGCCTTGGCGCGACGACCGTTGCGAACCCAGTGGCCCTGGGCATCACGCTTCGCTTTTGGACGTTTGGTCATGTGGGAAATTTTAAGATCCTCGAAGACATAGAGATTATAGGCCGCATTCGCGACCAGACGGTGACTGGTCTGATGGGCATAATCCTGACGGACGTTCTTTTCGTACTGCTGATAGCGCGCCACTTTACGATAGGCTTTTTTCTGATTCTTTGACCCCTTTTTTCGTCGAGCGGCTTGGCGTTGCCACCGTTTGGCGGCTTTGCGATGCTTTTGGATGCGCGTTTTTTGCACGGGCTGCAGATCGTGCACCTGCCCGTTCGAAGTCGTTAAGGGTTTCGCGATGCCGCGGTCTCCGCCGAGCGTGCGCTCAGTCAGTTGTTCTCGCGAAAGATGCCGGAGATCTTCGGCGATCCGCTCGGTGGTCGCATCGGCATCGGACTCCGGCAGGGTGATGTTGAAATCCTCAGCCGCAAAGGACAGCCACCAATGCCCCCCCCTCGACGGCAATATGAATTGAAGAGGGCACCGCATGGGACCGATGCGCAACATACGGGATCCTGCCCACGGGAAAGTTATCTGTCCCTACGTACAACGCATACCCCGATACGGCATCTGGCGTAACCTCTTCGATCGGGATGAACGCAAAGAGTTCGGACGTGAGCCACACACTTTGCCGTCCCGATTTCTTTTTGAGCTTCGGACGCCCGCCGAGCTTCTGAAAAAACCGCTGATAGGCTTGGCGGAAGCGAACGGCCCCGTTGCGGAGCACCTGCGACGGCACCTCGCGAAGAAAGGGGGTACGCTCGGTCACAAATTGGTGATATCGCTGATCGACCGGGATGGGCATCCCCGCTGTGCCCACCATGTGCCTGGCAAAGCGACGAAAGTACCGATCTTCCTGGACCTTGGCGTTGTAGATGAGGCGCTGACACCCGATCCACCGAAGCAAAATCTGTTCCTGTTCCGGCGTTGGATATAAACGAAAGCGATACCCGTTCAGCATATCATCACTCTCTGGCTCAATCCATAATTTTCATTATATCATTCCGTGACTATGAGTGAAATAGGAATGATGTCAGCCTCTCATGCAGTCTGGGCTCTTCGGCTACATATCGTCTTTGTGACCAAATACCGACGGAAGACCCTGACGCCGGAGATTCTCGATGCCTTGCAGGAAGCATTCGCGGAGATTCTGGCAGATTGGCGCTGCACGCTGGTCGAATGCGGCGGGGAAGCGGATCATGTCCATCGGCTGATCGGCATCCATCCGGCGTTGAATATCGCCCCCGTGATCAACCACCTCAAATCGGCCCGTTCGCGTCGGATGCGGAACCGCTTTGCGGACCCCTGACGAAAGTTCTATGGGCAACCCTACTTTTGGGGCACCGCGCCGATTACGTCGGGAGTGTCGGCGGAGCATCCTGAGAAACGGTAAAACGCTCTGTCGAGGCTCAAGGGACGAAAGAGAACCCCCGCCAGGCGGCCAAGAGGCCGCCCGCCCGCTTGACCCCCTCCCGGCTTCGCCCGGGAAGGGGAATGCGCGGGTATTATGTTCACTCCGGGTTAAGAGAATGGAAATGGGGAGCATTATGAGGATGAGCGGCATCAAGGGGTCTCAAAGGGAACACGGACGATGAGAAACCCTGTCATCACGAGAACATTTACGAGGGTGTTGAAGGTTTTGTCGGTAACAACGTGTCGCTGTCCAAGGGCCAAGCCTGAGGAGGCAATCCACGAGTTTGGCGGATGGCATCGGCGATGCGTTGCAAGTGCAATAGAATCCGTAGTTTCTCTTCATAAGGCAGTGCAGCCAGAGCCTGCCGGCGGGCTTCTTTGGCCGCAAAAAGGGATGTCATTTCATGGGGATATGGGGTATTCATGCGTTGTGTTCCTCCTTCGGAAGAACCAAATGATAGCGACGGCAGATTTCGGTTAAAAGGTTAAGGTCAGGTTGGCCTTCTTTGAGGAAGAAGGCGGACGCGATCGTGATCTTTGGCACGGCCTGTTTGAAGAGCAATAGCAATGAGGTGCACAACCCGGAAAACTCTCGTGCGTAAGATATTGATTTTGTAACGGCTTCCCGATTTCATCCGCGCAGGTTTCAAGGCGGGTTAAAACGTTATCAACAACCGTAGCCAAGGCATTGTCCAGTTGTTGATATTCCTTAAGCGCGTCGTTATCAAAACGTACCTCAAAGCGCGGGCTCATGATCGTCGGGAGTTCGCTTGACCTGGCGCCAAGGCGTTGTCCTGTGAGGATTCTTTTCTATGCGATTGATACGAAATTCGATGAGACTTGCTTCATAACGTTGTTCGAGTTCTGAAAGCCGCTGATACAATTTTTTGTATTGATCATAGTCTAAGAGCACGGTATCGCTCTGATTATGGTCTGTAATCAGAACAGGGTGTTTTCTAGCTGATTGGCGAAGGGTATCAAAATGTTTCACAGTGTCTTCAGAGCGGACAATTTGATGCCCTGCAAATCGTGGTTTGGTGAACATGTCCTCCATGGCTCTTCTGTCCTTTCTTACAGAATAGGGGATTTTTATCGATTATACCCGTTATGCTTTACAAGGTGGTGACGACGTAGTGAATGATGGAGGACTCTCTTT
The DNA here is from genome assembly GCF_001280565.1 of Sulfobacillus thermosulfidooxidans. Lineage (NCBI taxonomy): Bacteria > Bacillati > Bacillota > Clostridia > Eubacteriales > Clostridiales Family XVII. Incertae Sedis > Sulfobacillus > Sulfobacillus thermosulfidooxidans. The sequence continues at coordinate 311,193 of NZ_LGRO01000001.1, forward strand.
ATCACACAATAACCGAATGTGGAACAATTTGAAGCGGCTGACGGGTAAGGGCCCGGCGAAACGCGCGACAGGATGCCAGCGGGATATGGGTCAGATGCAAGCGGCTGACCAGATCAATGCGTTCGGCCCACGACAGGGATGCGCAGACGGCTTGCCAAAAAGCGGGCGGCCATAGGCTGTCGTTGCCCATCAGGGTCATGGGAAACGGTGTGGTCAACGCGGTGCGAATCCACGCGGCTAAAGCGTGGCCGGCGCATTGCGGATGCTGTGTGGGCAAACAATCGGGATCGGGCGTCCAGATGTTTTGTGGCATAGCATGTCATCTCCCTTGGTGACAAAGATGTGAGATGGGAGATAGGTCCAGCCGCCAGCAAGGCGGCTAAGGCGGACACGGTGGGTCATCAGACACCGATGACCGGAAACCGAAAACGGTAGCGGGAGCCGGGATGACAAACACGGGAATCCCGGCTTGCCGGGCGATGGTCATCATGTGGTCGGTGCCCGGACTGTGACCGGGTAATCGGAACGCGATAACCATATCGACGCCGGTGGCAAGCATCTGCCGATTGCGCCGGGGTCCAGCCGATCGGCCCCAACGGGCCCAGTCAGCGGGATACACTTCCACGGATAAGCCGCGTTGTTGAGCGGCTTGCCGGGCTAAGGTATCGGCACCCGGCGCTCCGCCGGTAATGAGGGTGGCATCGGGCGGCAGACGTTGAATCATCGCGACGATGGGCCGGGTATCGGTCCAATGGCGGCTGCCACAAATCACAATGCGTAAGGGCATGGTCGGCCTCCTTCCTTTTCAATGGATTCAGCCTTGGCATCTCTTTATCATTAGCACCGACGGCACGGGCGACTACGTGGTGTAATACTTGGCCGGGTTGCTCTATGGCCTTGGACCTTGTTGATTATCCATCTGACACATGGCTCCCACTGAGCCTGACAGTAAATGCCAATGAAACTTCTTTAGAAGAACCATACCGCAGATCAAGGGTGGTCATCAGCATTATTTCAGCCAAACGAGCACCATGTGACTTACTCTTGAGTACCGGAAGCGCCGCGTCGTTTGAGCTTCAGCGTGTTCGTTTCGAACCGCTCTGGTTCAACATGCGTCAGTGCCACAATCTCGTCCAGCGGAAGGGGCAGTTCATTGCGGAATTCCGTAAAAATGTCTATGTGGTCGCGATCAATAAGCTCCAAGGCTTGGCGAAATAATACCGGTTCTTCCACGTCCCATTCCGTATCAAACGGCTCGTTGTGACGCCATCTCCTAGCGTTGAGTTGTTTGAACAGTCGCCCGACATCTTCCTTGGAAAAGATCCCCAGTTGTTCTCCGCGTTGGATCATTGCCGCAATGGAGACCTTCCAACGCGGCTTAAGCCCCTGGAGAAACGACAAGGAAGGAATCAGACATTCTTGACCGAACGTCTCGGCAGGCATGAGAAAGGCTCCCGCAAAATAGTCCGCTTCCTGTTCGATACGCTTGTGCTCTTTTTTCACGGTTTGTTCGTCTAATGTAGCATGAAGTACCATATGCCCCAATTCATGGGCCTCACTTAAACGTTGCCGTACCATCGAAACGCCTATCCGGCCTATCAGAATGAGAGGTCGCCGGTTTATCCACTGACTTCCCGCATCAATTGGCGCATCGGTAAACGGCCAGTGAGCGACAACGACACCATGATGCTCTAAGAGGCGCGTAACATTCGAAATAGGTCCGTTTCCTAATTTCATGGCCCGACGGGTCGCTTGAGCCGCGGATTCGAGATCCTCGGGTGAATAAGGATATTCAGCATGAGTTATAGGCTGCAAGAATACAGGTGGCAGAGAAATCCATTGTTCGACTAAGTTCACGAGTTCGCTAAGCCATGACAGATAGCTATGCACAGGGCCCGCCTCTCTCATCGAGGCACTAGTGCCTTTACGAAAAAACACCGCGCTCCTCCCATCACTTTGACCATGTACGGGCCAAAAGAAAAACGCTATCGGTCGGTTCAAAATTCTACTCAACTTGCCTAAAATATCATCGGACGGAACCGTTAGCCCCAACTCGTATTGAGATATGACCTGTTTCGAAACTCCTAGTTCATCAGCAAGTTCCTGCAACGTAAAGCGCCTCGCCAGACGTGCTTCGCGTAACCGCTGAGCAACAAACGGCTTTGATCTTGATATGAGTGTAGTCCGTATCATGACGGGTTTTCCTCTGCTGAAGGCGGTTGAACCTTACTCTGCATGGGGAGTTTGTCAGGGGTTTCCTCTGGCAGCGCTCGGGGATTGATTTTCAAAGGACGCCGATCTGCCCATTGCTCATGGATCGGATGAGGAATTCCCACGAACACCGATTCTAAATACGGAGGCCTTCCCGTATAAGCCAAATAGGCCACAAGCGGGTCAGATGGATTTCTGGGAGGTGCCTCACTGAATAAGTCATTGCCCCACGATAGGTTCCATAACGCGCGTAATTCATCGCGATATCGCGATGGATAAGGGAAATTTTGGTCCTGACCAATGAAACATTCTAGAAGAATCATTGCTGGCTCATGACACACGAGCATGAGACGTTTGAAACCGAAAGCCAGTTCATGATACTGAATAGAAAACGGTAACTGATGAGCCTTAACAGCAGACTCCAAGGCTCTCGCCACATATAACCGCCTCACAGCGTTTAGGCTTTCGTTAAAATGGGGCTTGTCCACAGCGTCGTGTAATTCCTTCCATACTTGTTCATATGCGGAAGGAAGACTGTCCGCTAACGGTTGTACCAAATCAAGAGGGATTGGAAAACTATCACTTGACAAAACGTCACCTCCGGTGCGTTCTAATTGACTTTCTTCTGTCAAGAGTATGCGAATTTTTACGAGGTTTGTCAAGCGCAATCGGCGGGTCGACCTCACCTCATCAGCGCGGTCCTTACATTAACCGCTCTTCGCTTCTCTTAAATAAAGATAGGAAACCATGTTAAGCCGATAGTTCAAACACTTGCCGCCGCATGGAGTAGTCTGGCCATTGCCATTGACTCGTCGGGGATAGACTCACAAGTATTATCAAATGGCACTTCCGTGCGGGTTCATATTTTGACGGAATGGGTCCAGAGTAATACATCAGCTATCCCAGTGACTAGTCTACTACGTTCATATGCGTATCAATCCTCAGTCAAACAAGTGGTCAACCGTGCCACACACCGGAGAATTGGCTTGAAGTTGACTCCCGACGAGAGGGGTTTATTGATCTCGATACTCGCGTCAATCTTCTTCTGAAAACCCTCAACCTCCTTTCGGGCTTGCGCAGGGACATCGCGCACGGCCTTTCATGAGGGGGTTGTGCGCGGTAGACCATGCCGAGTGACGTTACGGAGAGGTTAGAGGATGGAGAGAATGCCAATATGAAGGGGTGAGGGCTTGCGTATGATGGGTGCTGTAATACGCGTTAAAATTGCTGATGTCCCACAGAATGTGCTGTTCCGCCAATACCGTATTGAGTGCTATCATCACCGTCATGGCCGCCCAGACATTGGTGATCATCCGCTGGGGTTGGCTGACGGCTTGGTGGCCACTGGCCGTGCCGGGTAATGATGTGGTGGTGTCGGTGAGAATATCGGGATAGACCATGCCCACGGGCGGCAAGATCGTGGTGTTGTGGTGTCGATAGCCGATAACCACATGGCCGCCATAGCCGGATGTTTGCTGGACCGATTCGGGGTCTGTCGGCGGGGCGATGCCATCATTACCGGCATCGATATAGACGCCTTCGGGCCAAACCAGAAAGACCGGGTGGAGGATTTGGCGGGTCGGATGGTTATCGACACAGCCGATGAGAAGGGGAAAGGACACGCCATAAGAAAACGCGGCGTGGTCGGGGGGAATCCAGGCATCGAAGTAAGCGTCAAACCATTTTTGGGGCGATTATCAATGACGGGCTCCAAAATCGATAGGTGGGTAGAATTTGACGCTTACCGTGTTCTCAACGGGTTATGTTGCGGGATAGATATCGTGATCTGCATATGACTCGTTCGTTAAAAGAGTCTTAGATATTCACGTTTACGATCCGTAGCCAACAATGCTCGATATTACGGTGCAATGAGCAGACGATCAGTTGTCTTTTTTGCTAGTTAGTGATCATGTTAATCAATAAAGCATCAGACATCGCCACATTCATGTCCACTAGGCTGCCGATTGATAAATGAAAATTCCTATTATTATTTGGATAAGGTCGGGAATTCCGAACTGGATGAACCGCACCTTGAAAGTATCAAGTGGGAACATCATTTCCTTTTGAGGAGGGATTTCCATGGAGATTTCTTTCTGGGTTGTCGGCGCAGCCTAAACGTATGACATAACCAGGGCGGATACGTCCGTCCTGGTCTTTCGGAAGGAGGATAAGATGATCACATCATTGTCCGCTCCCTTTGAATCGTTTACGTATCCATTTTTTGATTTGAACTTTCATGCTCAGCATGATGAAGTCGTGAACGCATTTTTGAAAACACCCAGCCATTTCCCCGGGCTCAGAGGAATGTATATTCACGTACCCTTTTGCGAAACGTTATGTCATTTCTGTCCATTTTATAAGAACGTAGGGAATGACGAACGTATTGAGGCATATGTCCAAGCCTTGGAGACTGAATTACACCTGCGGTCTCAAGACCTCCGTGTAAGGCATTGGACATTCGATGCAATTTACTTTGGCGGCGGCACACCATCATTATTGACTATTGCTCAGATCCGTCGACTCTTATGTGTCATTCGGAACTCCTTTTCGCTCTCGCCAGACTGCGAGATTTCGATGGAAATAGAAGTAAAGTCAATCACTGAAGATAAACTTTTAGAGCTGAAAGATCTTGGTGTGACACGCGTGAGTTTTGGTGTGCAGACATTTAATCCTGACATGCGGAAATTTTTAAATCTGACAGCAACTCTAGAGCAAGTGGATGCAGCGATTGCCGCTAGTACTCGCATTTTCCCACGGGCCAATAACATTGATTTAATTGTGGGTCTTCCGACTCAAACAACGGCAGACATGTATACTGACTTAGACATCGCGATTCGTTGTGGAATTGACAGCTTATCCATTTATCCGATGGACTATATTATGACAACACCGCGTCTGATCGAATTGTTCCGTCAAGGAATAACACCTCTTCCTCCTACTGCATCTGCCATTATGCAGATGTTCTATGATGCGCGGAAATACCTGAAACAGCGCTGGTCGGAGGATAACACCTATTGCTATAGCCGTGAGGGAATCAGTCCTTGCCGATACATGTTCGATATCGTCTATGGAAATTATAGCAACGAATATATTGGAATTGGCGCTAGTGCCTATAGTTTACTTCAAGGACTTGTTTATCAAAATGTACCGGATGAAAGAGAATACATCAGGCGCTTGCAGACTGGACTGTCCCCAGTTCATTTGTCGTCGCCGTATCATGCTTACGAGAAAGGTTTAGTGTTTTTTCCAAAAATCGGGCGTTATGACTTGAAAGATTTGCGTCGTTGGGATTATTTCGAGTTATATTCCGAGCGCCTCGAACGTTTGCGACATGAGGGCTTTGTGAAGATTATCGATGACATGATAACGTTGACATCCGCCGGTGAATTGCACTATGCACCGCTTATGCTTGAGTTCTTTTCCGACAATCAAAAACGACTGTATAATCGCATTTGGCGACGAGTGAGTACTCAATTGGGATGGAATGTTGAGACAGGGCGTCCGACTGACTGTGGTCCTGCTCACAAAAGCGTTGGCGGCCTTAGCGCGATGGCAATCCAATCTTTATCCCGAAGAACCTAGAAGAAGTGCTTTACCTGATTTTCGTTAATGAGGTGCAGTGACCAAGGAAGGTATCGATTTAAGGAGAAGAACAAAAGTGGGATGGTACAAACGTATCATAATAGAGCTCCCTCCTCCCTACTGGTTTATTTGGAGTGGCACACTGATTAATCAACTTGGAATGTTCGTTGCGCCGTTTTTCATGATCTATTTAACTCAAATCCGCCATGTTTCTGTCATGTATGCCGCAGCATCCCTTTCCGTGGTCGGCATCGGTAGGCTAGTCGCCGCACCCATTGGAGGAGTTATGGCGGATCGTTGGGGACGGCGTCCCACAATAATCACAAGCCTCATCAGTGCCGCCTTTTGCACCCTCGGACTCGGGCTGGTTCCGACGGGAGCCATTCTCGATGGATTGGCTTTGATGTGGGGGTTTACGAACAATGTGTTTCGGCCGGCGGCCCAGGCGGCCATTGTCGATCTGGTTGGGGAAGAACATCGACGTCAGGCCTTTGCCTTAAATTACTGGGCAGGCAACATGGGGGTGGCCATTGGGCCGATGCTCGCGGGTCTCCTGATGCAATGGCACCCCACCGCCATGTTTTTTCTAGATGGGCTGACCACCTTGGTGTTTGCCATCCTGATGAGTCGGTGTGTGCTGCCCAGAGTGTCGACACAACGGTCTGATGGCTCTTTGCATTCGTGGCGTCACACCATGGATCAATTGCTCCATGATCGGTTGTTGATCGGGCTCGCTATGTTGGCGTTCTTGTTTGCCATGGTATACTTTCAAAACACGTCCACGTTACCGGTGGTCATGCACGCACAGGGGCTCACCGACGCCGATTATGGTCTGGCGATCGCGATGAACGGCGTGACCGTGTTAATATTCAGCCTGCCCATCAATGCTCTGATTCGGCACATGTCACCGGGACGGGCGATGAGCCTCGCGGCTCTGTTGCTGGGGACAGGATTTGGTTTGGTGGCTTTCGTCCATGGTGAAGGGATCATTATGATGACCGTGATGATCTGGACACTGGGGGAAGTCATTGCCACGCCCGTCGCCGCGGCATGGATTGGGCAAATTAGCCCGCCGCATTTGCGCGGCACCTACCAAGGGATTTATGCGGCGGGATGGGGTGCTGCCCAAATCTTGGGACCATTGGCGGGGGGAATCGTGTTGACGGCATGGGGGGATACCAATCTCTGGTTAATCTGTTTTGGGGTGGGATGCATCGTTATGCTCGGGTATGGCACATTGACAATGTGGTCGCGAAATCGTTTGATGTCGGAATCCTCAACCTCTGGTAAACCAGTGTCTTAGCGGCGTTTTTAATTAACAAAGGGGGAATAATGTATGATCCTGCGAGAAGTAATCGAAAATGTATGGCGCTGGGAAACTCCGGATCCGGAAAACGATTGGATAATGGTTGGTCATATGATAAAGACCGATCATGATATAGTCCTAATTGACCCGCCTTTCGTTCCGGCTTTGATTCCCACTATACAAAAGATTGGATCGCCAATCGCTGTTATTCTGACCACGCATTATCATTCGCGGGGCGCACGAGTGCTTGGTCAAAAGTTGCAGTGTCCTGTTTATGTTCCGCAGCAAGCCGATCGGGAATATTTACAGGGTCGAAATCTTACAGATTTCACTGTCTATGGGGATAAAGATATCTTACCAGCGGGACTGCACGCCATACCTTGTGCAGTGAATGTCCCAGACGAACGTGACCCGTCCAAAACAACCAAACTTGTCGACGAGATGTTGCTCCTTAGCCCAGCCCATCGCGCAATATTATGTGGCGACGTTATGGTTGGATCCCAGGACGGTGTGCTGGGATGTCCTGAAGGCTTTACCGATGATCCGAATTTTACGCAAGTCATGGCGTCATTACGAACTGTCGATCAAATCGGAGTGGCAAATATGGCCGACACTTTGTTACCGGGACACGGTCTTGACATTATCGGAAGTTTTTCTACAGCACTTTCTGCTCGACTATCTTAGAAAAACCGAATTAATAACTGCCAGGCGGCCGAAAAACGCCTCTCATAATTGTCGCCAATCCTGAGAGACAACATGGGTTCATCTTGGAGCCTCGGCCAGCGATGAATCCGTCCTAAAGTGGCCATGGTAGCAAAGTCCAGGATATCCCTCTGATGAGTGAGACAGCGAAACTTCTCATATGTTTTGGCAGCCTGATCCCACTTTTCTGAGAGGCCTTCGATTAAGCATTTTTCGGCTAATGAAGCAGCATATTGACGGGTCGAGGGCATCCTGTGCATGGTGAGCGCATCGCGAATTGTGATCTCTGCGTCGGTCAGATTTCCTGTTTGCCGATAGAGTACGCCTAAGTTATGGAGTAGTCGACCTTGTAAATTCGGAAAAGATGTTGTAGCCCTCTGCAGTCGCTTCATCGCAGTCAGGACGGTTTCTGGACCATGAATGGCCCATCGACAGATCAATTGACCCAATTGCACTTCGTAACCCAATGAAGGGTGATCCCTTAAGTCGTGTACAACATTGAAAGCCATCCATGCTTCATGATAATTGTGCAATTCCAACAAAACTTGTCCTTCTGTATACCAAGATAATTGATATTCCTTTTGACGGTTTAATTCCTCAAAAATGTTGCGCGCTTTTCGAATAAAGTGGAGACTAGCGACGTGATCGTGGCCCGCTAACGCCGCCGTTAGTCCACAATTGTAGAGAGCTATAGCCTTTCGAAAGCTAATAGGGGTTCGTGTCAAAGCAGCAAGCATTTGGGAGAACCAAAAATACGCCGATTGAAAATCTTGTTTTTTCACATGAATCTTCCCCAAAGCATGATAAACATAACTATTATAACGTCCATCGTATTGCGACCGACTCATATGCAGCGCGGTTTGGGCGACAGTTTCTGCCGGTTCAGTTAGTCCATAATCCAGCAAATGTTCGGCGAGGCGGCATAAATTTAAAGGAGACGGTCCACTTATCAGATACAAGTCGATCCAGTCTGAAACGGACCATGTGAACAATTTTGTCATTTTCACAAGAAGTTCCGGAGATGGATTACGTGTTCCGTTTTCAATCGCTGAGATGTGAGATCGGGTTACGTGCAATTGTCGGGCCATTTCGGCCCGAGACCATCCGTGAGCGAGACGGTGCTTGTTAATGAGATGATGGAGCACTGTGACTCCCTCCGATATTCGTGATGGTGTCCTATCCAATAACTGCTCTATAAGGAACATTGTACATCAAGTGAGGAGGTTAATTCGATTAATGCCACGTAGTAAGAGATTCATCACAATAATAGGCTTTATCATCATAGTGCTTTGGTTTCCAGTACATCATCCACATAACACGAGAATAAGTCATAATTTTCTATTAGTCAGTTCATCTAATCCGCAAAACGCCAACGGCCCGGATCCCGTTATCCTATAAACCATTATCGAATTTGTTAACTCGTCGTGACATTACGAAGTTGACGAAAACGGACACTTCAGCTTCGCGACCAATTGCTATCATGGGGTCTGTTCGCGGTCGGACTCGGCCCGGTCAATCTAAACGCCATGACCAAATCGACGCCGATGGCGAGCATCTGTCGGTTGCGCCGGGGCCCGGCGCCCCGCCAGTGATGATCGTCGCATCGGCGGGCACCCGCTGGATGAACGTCATAATGGGCCGGATATCGGTCCAATGGCGGCTGCCACAAATCAAAATGCGTAAGGACATTGGCGGTCTCCTTTCGTATACGCATAGGAACATCGCTCACGGTCTCTCATCAGGGGGTCGTGCGCGATAAACCGTGACGCATCGCGTCATGGCAAGATGAGAGGCTTAAGAGCATGCCAATATGAGGGGGTCAGAACTTGGATATGGTGCGTGCTATAATACGTGTTAAAATTGCTCACGTGCCACAGAATCTGTTGTTCGGCCAATAACGCAGTGAGGGCACTCATCACCGTCATGGCCGCCCAGACATTGGTCAGCATCCGATGGGGTTGGGCCACCGTGTCGATATAGATGCCTTCGGGCCAGCGCAGAAAAATCTGGTGGAGAATTTGGCGGGTCGCGTGGTTATCGACACAACCGATGAGAAGGGGAAAGGGCACGCCATAAGAAAATGCGGCGTGGTCGGGGGGAATCCACGCGTCGAACGCAGTAGGACCGTGCAGATAGTCGGAGATAGCCCAAATGGGACGATGATAGAGACTGTCAAAACGTTCAGCCAAGACCGCCGCTTTCAAGCGGTCCATATCTTAGGTAAAAAGTGTTGGCGGTGCAAATTGTCCGGTTCCACGGTATCGCCATCGACGAGCGTGAGTTTAAAGCAGCGGGCTGTGGGATGACATAGAAGGATGAGCGGATTGGGTCATGGAGATGTGTCGGAGGGCATTGCGCTAGGAATTATCCTCTGTGAGGAGGGGGTCAAAGGGGACGCGAAAAAGGGACTGGACGGTGTTGAGCGGAAGCCAGTAGCGCTGGCCCGTTAAAGGAAGAAAACCATAATGGGTATAAAAGGATTCAGCGCCCTCTAGAGCATCGACAACGACCCCGGCGGTCGCAATCGTAGACGATGACGAGACCACACGACGTAGGGCATCCAAAAGCAAGAATTCCCCAATGTGCTGACCGTGAAACGCCACATCGACCGCTAAACGTCCTAACAAGGTGACTCCCACATCAGGATAACGAGCTAATGGGCGCTGGTATGGAACCGGGATATCCTGAAGTTTCAGGCTCAATGCCGAAAGCGTATAGTAGCCTAAAATTCTTTGGGGAGCGGATGGATAAACGCCGACAAACACCGCTGCGGCTCGGCGTCGGATATCCTGGCGAGCCCGTTCGCGGAGGTACGTGTCTAACCCGCCAGGGGGACAGATAAATTGCGTGCGATCATGCTGAGCGGTTAAACGTTCGACGCGGATGGATTCCATCAGGGTTCAGCGTGTTCAATCCGCGCCCAATATCGCGCAGCGGCTTTCTGTAAGGCGTTATGGGGTTGAGGAGGATTCAATAAGTGCTCGACGAACGTGCGACTTTCCGCCGGATTTAAGGCCATCACCTGGCGATGGGCGAGGGCTTCTTGAGCGCGCTCCGTCATGGTGGTGAGAACAAATGCCGAGGTGCTCATGCCCAAGGATGCGGCAGCTTGGTCAAGCAATTCTTTAAGGTCCGCGGGCAATCGCACTTCTAAACGCGCGTCTTTACGCGGCAGGGTGGAATGGGTGGGCATCAGACTTCCTCGCTTTCGGTCATGGAATTTGATTGTTATTGTACGGCATTTGTCCACACACGTCAATCCTCCTTGATGGTATAGTATGGTGTCTCTGAGCAAAAAGATTCATTGCAGGAAGCGAAATGTTAGGGAAGAGATAAGTGATGTCATGCCTGACAGGATTTGAGGTTCTCTGAGAGCGCAATGAGGAAACCGTTCTCTAAAGCCCGTCGCACTTCCAGTGCGACGGACCGGGTAACGGTTTAGCTTGGGCGGATTTCCCGATCGGCGGTGGCTGAGCCGTTGACGGAACTGGTCCCACGCGCGGTCCCAGCGTTCTGCCGCTTGATCAATGCGGCGTTGGTAGGGTTGCAAGAGGAATTGCGGATCACGGAGAAAAGGATGTTGGGCGACGGTGTGCCAGCGTTTGTGCCAGCTCATCGCGGCCCGTCGGCGGGCTTGGTGAAAGCGCAGGCGGCGGCTTTCCAGGAGGTCCTGTAAGGCGAGGAGGTCGGGCACGGCCATTTCGGCGGTGGCAGATGGTGTGGCAGCGCGATAATCGGCGGCATAATCGGAGAGGGTGGTATCAATTTCATGACCCACAGCGGAAATGACGGGAATGGGACAAGTCGCGACGGCCCGGACAACGGCTTCGGCATTAAAGGCTTGCAAGTCTTCGGTGGCGCCGCCCCCGCGTCCGATAATGACGACATCGTGTGTGGCAGGTTGGATGGCTGTGAGCGCGGCGACCAGACTCTCGACAGCGTAATCGCCTTGGACGAGCGCGGGAATTAAATCGAGGCCGATACCGGGACAGCGGCGGCTGCGCACGGCTTCGATATCGCGGCGGGCCGCGCCGGACGCACTGGTAATCACGGCAATGCGGCGGGGAATGCGGGGCAATGGACGTTTGGGCCGGTCAAAGAGGCCTTCGGCTTTGAGTTGGCGGTACAAGGTTTCGAGCGCGAGTTTGGCCGCGCCTTCGCCGACGGCGGTGATAGTCTGGGCATATAAGGACGTTTGCCCATCGCGTTCAAAAACGCCAAGGCGTCCAGTAATTTGCACAGAAAGGCCATCGTGCAAGGGGATAGAACACCGGGCCGCATCGCGGCGGAAGAGGACGCTGCGAATTTGGGCTTGATCATCTTTGAGCGTAAAATACCAATGGCCCGAGGGATGATGTTTGACGCCGCTGAGTTCGCCGTGCACGGTGACACGGGGAAAGGCCAGTTCTAATACGGTTTTTATCTGCGCAATGAGGGCAGAAACGGATAAAGAGTCAGACAGGGGAATCACTCCTTTGGCAACACAGAGGGCATAGAGACATCGGTACAACACGTCGATGACCGGAAACCGGAAACGGTGGAGGGGAACGGTTTACGGACAACCGACCACCGTATGCAAAAAAATAAGCCCGGTCGCGGGAAGACGACCGGGCTAACTGAGCACCAGGCAGAACGATGGAAAGTCAAAGAGCATGTATGCAGGGAATCCTTATCATAGAAAGACAATTAGGACCAAAACGTCTGCCATCCAGTTGGATCGAGCACAATCCATTGACCGCACGCTAGGCAAGAATGCGCGACACGGGTTTCCCCAGGGAGGATGCGTTCCCACAGCGCCAGTACATTTTCGGTGCCGCAATGGGGACAGCGTTTGGTATTTTTCGCGGCATTACCTTGGCTATGACGTACCATAGCGATCCTCTCGGGTGGGAAAAACTGGGATGGGTACAGGGTAACACAACAGCAGGGTCTTGTCGAGATACGAGGCGGGGAACGGAAGTCAGGGGACATGAGGGAGAAGTTCTCTAAGCGGGTTAAAGGAGTTTTATGGACGGGGCGGGCTGGCAGACGTGATCGCCGTCACGAGGGCTGGACGTAAGTGCGGGCGGATCCCATTGCGAATCGTTTGGGCGGATAATGTCCAGGTTGGCGGGAGATGATCAACGATATCGTGTTGAAAGGCGTGCATCCAGGATGCGGCCAGGATGACGTCGCCCAGGGCATCGACTCAAAGGGCTCGTGCTCAGGCGGTCGCTCCCGGTCCCTGATCGGCATCCCATGGGAAGGTCTCCGTAACGGGCTCTAAGGCTTGAAGCCTGCGCCCGTTATGGGAGGCTTTCCAGACAAAGGGCCCTTGCGGGGTATGGGTGCCGTGATATACGGTGGTTTTCATGATGTCATCACTCCTTGAGCATCGATCGAGAGGGGAAACGGTTTCCGGTTAACCAGAACCTCGAAACGGTCAATAGCAACGGATCGTCAGGATAAAATCTTTATAGAAGAGGTGTGTTCACTCCGAGTCGGTGATCCAGCGGGACAAAAACTTTCGCGGTGTTTCCACACGCCATGGTGCACCGGGTATCTGGAATTCCTTGGTGTTGCTTGTGATGATGAGATCGGCTTGTTGTTCAATTGCAGTCAGCATAACGTGAGCATCATATCAATCGATCGTTGAGACGCGCACGGAGGGGGAAAACGTTTCGATATGTCCTATAGGCCAATGCGTGGCGTGGTTTTGAAAAAATTGAGCAAGCGGAAGATATGGCAAGCGCATAATATGCGGTAAAATATCGCGCAATCCGACAGGAACAGCGCCCGCGAGCAAGGGAGCTAAACTTTCTAGAAAACGCTGGACGTCCTCATACTGATAGATGCGGCGGTGTCGTCCTGTTCCAATGCCACGTATGTCGCAACGTGGACAAATTCGGCAAGAACCGTTTGAGCAACGACAGGAATGAAAAATGGGCCGTTGGCCAAAAGTAAACACTGCATGGTTTTACCATTTGGATTGACCAACGCCCCACAAAAGACTGTAGTGTCCAATACAACACGAAGCTTATCGTTCATAATCATCCGGTGGAGGAGCCGAAAATCGTTGGTTAATATCTTGCACGGTAGTCATAAGTCGTTTAATCGCGAACAAATCCGCGGGAAATTGGTCCGAGCGAATCCGCCAGGATCCCCGAGGGCCGGGCATACGTTGAGCTTGGAGATATTGTTTTTCACACCACTGGCGGACAGTGCGCTCTGAGACGCCATAGAGGGTGGCAACGTCTGCGGTGGTCATCCAGGAGATGTCGGGCTCACGGATCGCGATGGATACGACAGGATCGCTAGAAACCGACAGACTTGCTATTAAACGCTCCATCAATTGCCGGACTTGTGGTAAGCTGCTGGGAATTTTCTCGATTTCTGGAGCTATTTGACGAATTTCGTCACGACTTAAGGTTAACATCACAATCCCCCTCTTGTTTTCTTGCATTATGACTCCTTTCCGTGATTGCCGCAAGTTCCGTTATATCCGATATTAAACAGTATGCGTCACAAAAAGGACATAATACGTTTGTTAGAAATCGAACGACAGAAGAAAACCTTTGAAGGAATTGTTTATGTATTTGTCATGTTAGGAGGATTCTCTATGGGGAAGCAGCATAAGAAACCGCTGACGGCAACGGGTTGGCATGATCTCCCGCAAAGATGGAGAATCTTCGAGGAGATTCGCGAGGGTTTCCCCATCGTGCAAACACGCGGCATGGTGATCCGGGGACTGTGGCCAGAGCCGTAAAAGCCGTTGGCGTCAGGATGTTGGCAAGATGTCGCGGAAGGTGGTATCGCGTTCACACCCGTCTACGAGGCTTGGGAGAGAAGTCACGAGGGAAGATTCGGAAGGCCGGGAGGACATGATGACGCACTCCTTTCAACGCAGGGAAATTAGGAGAAAAATTTGATGAGGGCCCGCTGCACTTTGTCAGGGCAGGGGATAAACCGCGTATCCTCATCATATTCCATGGTCTCGGTCCAGGCGATGAGAGCATAGACCGCTTGAAGGCGTTGGCGAGACCGGATAATTGGACGCGATAAGGGGTGACGGGTCATAGACGGTATGCTCCTGATGGCAAAGATTTTGATAGAGTGGAGGGACAAGGGCCCAGACCGTTTCCGGTTCACCGGAAACGGTCTGGGGGTGTGTGATAACGGGGACCGAATCGAACGGCGGCACAGTTTAAGACGGCATAGGAATTAATTGCAAGGCGTGTAAGGTGTGCCAAATATCGGGGATAAGATAACGCATAGCGGGTTTCCGTGTGATAAAGCGGTCTGGCGCGCGGTCCCACCCGTCGCCGCGACCGACCCAATGGAAACGGGATAAGGCTTCGGCCCATAGGATCGGCGCGGTATGGAGCACCAGATGGTCATTTAAACCGCACGCGAGCGCGGCTAAAGAGGCAGAGAGATCGTAAAATCTTTTAACACGCATTCTTTACGATACCGGTACGAAACCTGGGAAATTTTTAGGACCGCGTTCATAGCTGGGAAACCCCTGTAATCAGCATGATGATCGCGACAACAATCGCGGTGAGACCCAGGAGACTCAGACAAAGAAAAAGTCCATAGCGGGCAAATCCTTGGTCTTTATAGCGGATATAGTAGCGCATGCTGCCCGTCAAAAACACGAAACCGAGAACCAAACCGGTATAAGGACTATTCGTCAGCATAAGCCTAAGCACTTCCTTCCCGCAGGCCCCACCCGTTAGCGTTATTGGGCCGCTTTGTTACAATTTATCACATTTTCCGCACCTAAAATTTGGCAGTCATTGGGTTTTCATCGACAGGGCCAACAATCCGTCTTCGGCATCCCGTAGGATGTCCCTCCCCGGCCCCGTCACCGACTGTTCGAGCAGCGGTTTTTTCTTGATACGGGTCGTTCGAGCGATTCCTCCTGAAGATGGGTTAAGCACTCTCTATTCAACCCCAGAGCCCTCAGGATCGCTAGTTTCCATTTCCACGAAAAATGGGGCATTCTCCTCTTGCACGGAACATGGCAGGGCACCGCAAATCCCCGGCGGCATCACGGATGACTTCGCCACAGTTGGTCCAATCGTCGAACGCCCTCAGAAATAGCCTGTTGGTCGGTTTGCGCAAAACCCATCAGCAGGCCTCGACGCGAACAGCGGTAGCAATAGGGGCGCAAGGGATAAATTCCGACTCCGCAATTTGCGGCGGCCTCCACGGCAGCTTGTTCTGAGAATGTCGAATCTGCTTCCAGAAAGATATGCAGTCCCGTTTCCACGCCATGAATACGAAACAACCGGATGAGTCGGCTATTCATCAAATGCCGTATCAGGATTGCGTGGCGGGTGCGATAGAGTTGGCGCATGCGCCGAAGATGCCGGGTAAAATCCCCCGTCCGCATAAATTCCGCCAAGGTGAGCTGCTCCATAATCGGCAAATGCCGCTGAATGAGGGAATGGACATTCGCAAGCTTCGCAATGGCGGAGGCGGGTCCTATAATGGCTGCCAGTCGCACCGCAGGAGTTAGAAGTTTGGAGAACGTGAGAATATAGAGTACATGGGAGCCCGCGTCGGCAAAGAGGGACGGCAAGAGCCCGCCACGATAACGATACTCACTGTCGAAGTCATCCTCCACAATCCATGCGCCGTGTTGGCGGGCTCGATCTAACAGGAGTTGGCGCCGACTCGCAGACAGCACACTCCCGGTAGGGCGCTGGTGCGTCGGGGTGACAAAAATGAGTCGTGCGGAGGCAGGGATGGCTTCAACCTGTATACCGTCCGCGTCGACCGGAACTCCGACCACATGGATACCCCGATAAGCAAGTGTTAGGCGGGCGCCGGGAAATCCCGGGTCTTCGACGGCGGCCGTAGCCCCGCGTGTGAGTAGGGTTTGCGCTATTAAATCGACGGCATGTTGAGCACCAGACGTCATCAAAATTTGATTAGTATCGACGGTAATGCCCCGAACCACCGCAAGATAGTCTCGAATTTGATTCCGCACATCGCTTGTTCCATAAGGCGACTGATAGTTCCAATCCTCCGCCTTCATCACACGCAGAGCTCGGGTGGCGGCACGTCGCCATGCCGTCCGAAAATGGTCATCAATCCACGGTTCTTGATGCCGAAAATCAATGTCTAACGGCTTCACAGCATTGACTTGAAGCCAATCCGTTAGTTCTTTGGCAATGGAGTCTTGCCTCATGCGCAATACGGGGACATCTTGGGCATCTGTCATCTGGGGCGCAAGATGATCGAGACGAGGAGCCGGTACTGCTATCACCCGCGTTCCGCCTTTGCCCGTCGTGGTCACGTATCCGCGAGCTAAGACCTCCTCATACGCTACTTGGACGGTAGAACGCGAAATCCCAAGAATATGAGCAAGATCGCGAGTGGGCGGGAGGACGTCGCCCACCTGCAATCGCCCTTGGGCCATCAGCTCAATAAGAGCGTCCACGAGTTGCTGCCACAATGGGCGGGACAGGGACCGATCCAATTTAATAAACATCATGGGTTCCTTCTTTCTAATTATGGATGGCTCACTTTGATACAATATGGCTCTACTATACCATCCAAAAGCGCGGTACAATGATTTCATTCAATCGAGGGACGTCTCTCCCTAACAGTTATCAGTATTACGGACGGCGTGGCACCGAAACCGCCTAGACACCGATGAAGATTACTCGCCAACAAGGCAAAGCCCCTACCATAGCATCGTCGCGGTTTGCCTGCAAACAGACCCATACAACCAAATATCCGTAAAATTGCGATTTCGAAATCAATGGAAATAGGGGGGATTTTTGTGACTCAAACGTGGCCGTCGTGGCATCAACTGGTTTCGCGAAGCGATTCCCGCCGTTATTTCAATATTGCTACGAGTAGCCCTCTGTTAGACCTTGTAAAGAATGCGATGATAACAGCCTTAAATGAAGAACCGATGCATGCAACCCCGTGGGAACAAACAGAATACGTCGTGCAGCGTACCCGCCAAGTCCTTAGTCAACTGTTAGGGGTTCCATCGGAAACTGTCGCGATAACAACGAATACCACCCAGGGGCTTCATTTAATTCTCAACGGAATCCGGTGGATGCCCGACGATGAGATTATTGTGTCGACTGACGAACATGCCAGTACAATTATCCCAGTATTTGCTGTGCAAAAACGGTTTGGTCTGACTGTACGTCTGATTTCTACGAATTGGAAGGAACCCTGCACGTCTCAAGATTTAATTCATCAACTGGAAACGCTAGTCACCCCACTTACACGGCTGATTATACTCAGTCATGTGACATGGAATACGGGGCGCATTCGTCCCCTGGATATGATTTGTCGCTGGGCACGAAACCGAGGCATTAAAACATTAGTTGAAGGGGCTCAAGGAATAGGCCATGTAGATGTTTCTTGGCTAAGGGACGGCGATTGTGATGCTTATGCTTTTCCTGGACATAAGTGGTTATGTGGGCCTCCCGGGACGGGCGCATTATGGGTCCACCCCTCGTGGATCGAGGAAATTTGGCCTTCCCAACCAGGATACTGCGGGATAAAGTCGTTTGCTTTCAACGGCGCGATTCAGTGGCAGGATGGAGTTAAGCGGTTAGAATCATCCACTCGCAACATTACTGTACTCGCTGGATGGCTTGCAGTCCTACAATATCTGCGAGATTTGGGATTCCCACGCATTACCCAACGCATCTATCACTTATATGCCTATTTTATACGGTTGCTTACGAATTCAGAGATTTTATCTCAATGCTATTGGGTAATAGGCGATGCGGGCATTGTAACACTTATTCCTCGTAAGGCATGGGATATCAAACAGTTAACCGCGACATTACAACAGTATGGGATCATTTGTCGCCATATCGTTCGGCCACACGGAATCCGGTTTTCCTTACACGCCTTTAATACGGAAAAAGATATTGATTTTGTGATCTATTATCTTTTGGAATTGACCCGATCAATTTCTTCATCCAGTCCATCGGTGATAAAAAGTCCACTTTGGTGGGAGGAATAAAATGTTGCATACTCAATCAACTCGTTTTTCCACTCCTTCGTTCTTAGTAACAATCATTGCTGGCATGGTAGCATCGGCTTTTTTTTCTTTAACCTTTGTTGTGAACCAAGCTCTTGGCTTAGCTCATGATAGTTGGCAATGGACTGCCGCCTTGCGTTACTTTTTTATGGTGCCTTTGCTGTGGGGACTCCTCTATTTAACACCACGTTCCCGACGCAGATTATTCTGGATAGCACTAAGTGAACACCCTTGGCGATGGATTGGGGGCGGAACGATTGGTTTTGGATTATTCTATGCCCCCCTAACTATTGCAGCACAATACGGGCCCGCTTGGCTTGTTGCAGGAACGTGGCAACTCACGATCATCATGGGCGGATTACTGGAACCCGTAGTCAAGAGGACCCGCATTCACGCACGGAGTCTGTCTCAAGGAATTCCCTGGCGAACATTGTTCAATTCAATGGTCATTCTCGCGGGGGTGAGCCTACTGCAGTGGGATCATTTCAGACATCTCTCGTCGTGGCATAATACCGCTAATGTCGTGGGCCCCATTATTCTGGCGGCGGTGGCCTATCCTTTAGGCAATCGCATGATGATAACCTATGCTCCTCAGATGAGTGCTACGGAGCGCACCTTGGGAATGACGTTGGGAAGCTTACCGTTTTGGGGAACCGTAGCCTTCTGGGGGCTTATGGAACGGGGATGGCCACAGGAACCTCAAATTATTCAATCCGTCATCGTAGCAATCGGTTCAGGAGTCATCGCAACCGTATTATTTTATTGGGCAACGCAACACGCATTTGCACATCCTGAGCAATTAGCGGCTATCGAAGCAACGCAGTCAGGAGAAGTTTTATTTTCTCTGATAGGGTCGATGGTGTTTTTGGGTCAATCCTGGCCATCTCCGGTATCTATGGGAGGCGTGGCGCTTATTATTCTGGGAATGATTTTGCACAGCCTTCAAAGAAAGACCACCTCAACTTTCTCTGTTAAAACATAAACACCTTTGGTTATGCCGACTAGCGGGATTTTTGATCGAGCCTTGACTTCGGAAGACCGTTGACGCGCGTGGGGAAGTGGTGTCGGGATTTCTTGCAGAAATGATTTATGGCAGACCTCGACCTTGGTCGGCGGACCATCCCACAATTTTTTTATTGTAAGAAACAGAGTTCCGGCCGATCCACGCCGATCGGCCTTTTTCGCGTCCGAAATGGGGCACGAGAGCGTGAGAAAACAGTTGCTTCAGAACTTGACACAGCGTCGTCATCGGCTCTTGGCAACGTCAGTGAAGGGCGTTCACGACCCATGGGGAGTACAATCCGCTATTCTTCCAGATGCATAGTTTGTGCGGGCCACGTGAGTAGATAGAATGACTTGATCTTGTGAGGGTAGCGAATTGTCGTTCTGCCCTGGCTTCGTAATTGTTACGCCGTATCTACGTTGGCCAAAAAAATTGTGGCCCACCATTTGCATAGATTGGCAAATTGCCTCACTTTGTATGGATACTGACGGATCGGCGTAAGATTTTGGTAGGGGCAGTCGATGTCGCCTGCACGTCGCTAATTGCGGAATGCTTCGACCAGCACGACTTTAGACTATTGGCTTGAGATACGGACATCAACTATGTGTATTGTTTCGTGTCTGCGCCACCCAGATGTCTGCTCAAGGGGTACACCTTGCTCAAGCGACGAGAGAGATTTCCAAAGCTCAAGCGTCTATGCGGGCGGGAATAGCTTAGGACGATCGTACTATGTAGGAACAAAGGGATCCGCGTCGGCAGAAGTCATTCCCCGGTACATCCAGGATGCCAAGGCAAGTAGGCACTTTCATCCCCATCCTCTAAAGGAGATGGGGAATTCTCGCCTATTCTTTAATTGGGTCACCTTAACCGAGCCGTATCTTCCCCATGATCGTGGATCACGACTTCGACCTGTTTGGCTTCGCAAATTGCCAAGACGAGCTCTGCTTCAAAGCGTAATAGCCAATCCTTGTGGGTGACCACGAGCCGACTGACCTGATTCGCCAGGATTTCATTCAGAAGACACTTCAGGCTTTTTATAATAGTTCATCCCGGATCCCAGGTCGGCTATAATCTCGAACGTTCGGTCTTGGCGGGCGCGGTGGGCGACGGCTTGGAGCACATGGTCGCCGATATCATGGCCCCAGGTGTCATTGACCTGCTTAAAGTGGTCGATATCCAATAGGGCCACCACGGCGGGCAAGCCTTCGGCTGTCATCTGCTGGGCATATTCTTCGAGGGCCCGGCGATTGGGCAAGCCGGTTAAGGTATCGGTGCGGGCGGCTTCCTGTTCGCGGCGTAAGCGGTATTCTTGCTCAAAGAGGCGCCGTTGTTGGGTGAGTTGGGAGGCCATGCGATGCACGATAATCATAATCAGAGCCAGGACACCCCACGACCACACGGGCCACGCGCCGATTAAGAGGAGGGCCAGAATGCTTTCGACCACGCTGACGGGAATCGAGTCGGCCCAAATATGGCTGCGCCACAACCGCTGGACGTCGTCGTGGGGCAAAAGGGGACTGAGCAGAAAAATGCCGAGATAATTATTCAGCGTAATGACACTGATGACGGCGACCGCCACAGACACCGCGTGGGCCGTCCACCGAGGATCGGCTGGGGGAATGACGGACTGCCACCACCAGAGCCAGCCGAGAAAGAAAAGACCGGCGGTAGCATTTTGGGCGTAGGGCACCCACGTTTGCCCCATGCGCTGGAGATGCTCGGGGGTATCATTGACCAGCACAGCCCACACCCGAACGGCAAGATGGCGGGGAGAACGGCGAGCCAGGCGGGGGCCTTGCCAGCGATAGAGCAAGGTCATAAGACCATGGCCGAGAGCGG
This sequence comes from Sulfobacillus thermosulfidooxidans, assembly GCF_001280565.1. Classification (NCBI taxonomy): domain Bacteria; kingdom Bacillati; phylum Bacillota; class Clostridia; order Eubacteriales; family Clostridiales Family XVII. Incertae Sedis; genus Sulfobacillus; species Sulfobacillus thermosulfidooxidans. Next base: position 332,838 of record NZ_LGRO01000001.1, read on the forward strand.
TCAGGACCGCCACGGGAATGCCCCAGACCACCCAAATCAGAACATATAAAGCGGGCACAAAATTATGCACGGACCGTTCCCGCGTAAACGATAACGAGGGGACAGCCAGATATTGCCACCAGACGGCCAAAGGCGTGAGGGCCAATGCGCACCAGACCGACGAGCCAGTGATATGGGTGACCGTGTTCCGGAGAATGTGGGCGGTGCCCCAGAGAATCCCACTATAGGTGATGAGGCTGCCTCCAAACGGGAGGGAGACACGGAAAGTACGACGGGTCATGCGGACAAGTCCTTTCGTCATCACAAGAAAACGCCGAAGGGCACGAAAGCCCTTCGGCGTGTCGGTCGATTAGAACGGCAAATCATCCGGCAAAGCCGCATCATCGGCAGAGGCCGCGTCCGCAGAGACGCCCGCCGCGTCTTTGCGGCTATCCAAGAATTGGACGGACTCGGCCACCACTTCGGCGACGCGTCGCTTCGTGCCATCTTGGGCTTCATAGGAACGCACTTGCAAGCGGCCTTCCACCGCGACCAGCCGGCCTTTTTGGAGATAATTGCCCACGGTTTCGGCCAGTTTACGCCAAACCACGCAATCAATAAAATCGGTGTCGCGCTGACCTTGGGCATTGGTAAAGGGACGATCGACGGCCAGCGTGAAGGCGGCAACGGGTGTGCCTTGCGGGGTGTACCGCATTTCGGGATCGCGGGTGAGACGGCCAATGAGGATAATGTGATTCATCATGATATTCATCACTCCTTTTTGAAGGTCAAAAGCACGACAAAACAAGAGCCTGCCCGTTAAAGGGCAGGCTAATCGGGTTCCCGATCCCCACCCTGGTCCAAGCGGCGTCGGGGCTGTCGGCGGTAGGGCGCATGACGCCCCTTTTTAGGAGGCACGGATCGGGTGACGGGGCGAATTGCCCCCCAGACCTGTCGTGGTAAGGACTGACCTTGCTTTAAGTGGTCAGAGATGCGCATGATCAGTGGACCTCCTTCAACAGAATCTCGGCAGGATTCCCCCGCTGCAACAAAGTTCAGCGGCGGGAGGAATGCCGAGGAAGCCACAGCGTCTATCAGAAGGCGCGTGGAACGCCGTAACAGACGCACGTGAGACACAACAAATTGGCCAAGACGGTGCCAACGGGCATCGGCGACGGCAAGGGATCGGGTTTTCGCCGTGTGCGTATAGCCTGAGACATAGCCGCGCACCGTGCGGTCCGCTTTGGTGGCTTCGACGAAATCCCCCTTGCGGAAGCCCCATGGCGTCGTGGTGCCGCCGAACCGTTCGCGCTGGCCGCCCTGGGTCGGGTTTTGATCATGCAGCGCCCGGCGATGCCACAGGGGCCGCCCGATGACAGCAAATGGAGCATCTGTGATGTCACAGTGTCCTTCCCATCGTTGGCCATGGTCGCCGTTTTTTTCGTAAAACGGGACATAGCGCAAAAAATGGCTCGCAGCGAGAGCGACGCCGTCGACTGCATGACTCGCGGGTGAGCGTTCAGCTTTTGTGCGAGTTTTGTACAACCCCAAAGCATCACGAAGGCGTTGGGTTTCCCATCCATATCGGGGTGTCAGCGGCCACTGCTGGGCTATGCGGTCTATTTGCCATTGCTGTCCGACCATCACGGGGCTGAAGGATTTGTTGCCGCGCGCTTTGACGACTTCGTAGACGACGTGCGTAATCGGATAGATTTTAGCCAATTCTTGGAGTACGCGCCATTCCAGATCGCGGTTGGCCCGAATGCTGGGAGGCAACTTGTGCCCGGTACGATGGAGAAAGCGGATCGAGCGCTGGGGCGTCTTGCGATAGCGACGGAAGCCACGCAAGGTCTTACGAGTTTTCATAGCTTTTTTGACCACCGGAAAAGGGAGAACCAGATGCCCCATCCAAAGCGTGGCTTGAGGGGTTTGCACTCCCAGGCCAGAGTATAGTTTTCCCGGATCAATCCCAGCCACGGTATCGTGTGGAATCGTTTCTCTCGTCGGCGTTGTCAGTTGAAGGTAAAATGTGCCAAGCTTGTCCCGTTTGGGAATGGCGCCCCCGCTTTTGATCAGCTTGCGCGCTTTAGCTGGTGTTGTGGGACTGAGCGGTTTTCCGTAGAGCGAAACGACGGCAATGCGCATTGAGGATAGTCCTCCTTCTTGCGAAGTTTGTGTGGCACACAGGCCACGTCCCATCGACCATGCGACTGTAGGCTGTGTCGTCGGCGTAAAAAAGCCGACCTGACGTGGACTCTCACGCCCCATCGGAACACGGAACTTGGGTAAAGATTCCGCGGCGTTAGTCCTACAGTGCCGATGACAATGGTCTAGTGCAATGCTTGCGTCGGGCAAGTCTCTACCCAAGCCTCCACCTAGGGCCAACGGCTCAGGTGGGGGTCATTGACTGGCAAGTCGTCAGAGCCGCTGTGAGCCCTTCTACGCGAGCAAAAACGGTGAGGATAGGTTTTTTATAAGGATATGTGATGAGATGCCGCGCTAAATGGCTGAGAGGGCACGCCCTGCGGGATAGGAAAAGCCGGCTCGTTGTCACGGGCAGGCTTCTCATGGTCAAACTTTTTATGAGGTCAGCAGACGGATTAATTGCTGGCGCACAGGCGCTGGCAGGTCCTCGACAAACATTTCGTGGCGTGCCAGCCCTGCGGCTAAGTCCCGCGCAATTTCACGCAGAGCCACAATCCGTTGAGGATCCGCCCGGAAGGCATGGTGGTGTCTTTTGAGGTGTGACATGAAGATGACCTCCTTGATGTTATCGGAAACGCAGAGGAATCTGTGTGGGAACGATTGGTCTCGTATCGGAATGGGATGGGAGCTGGGGGATGCACTCAATGTCTAGGTTCCGGGTGTTGTAGTAAATCTGATTGACGACGGATACCATTTCGTTGCAAAGCATTATGACGTGCTGTCGATTGCTCGAATCGCTCCGTATAAATTTTGGGGTGAATATGCCGAATCATTTCTTTGGTCATCTGACGCATAGTGATCACCTTTTTATGGTATGTAGTCTGTCGAATTGAGCAGGATGAACCCTTTTCAGATAGCTAAGCGTCTTCAAAATGTCGTGTCAACCTCTCAAGGAGTTTTAAGCATCGTCCAAGGTTGTGCGTGCAAAAAATACGGTGATGTTTCAAAAAGCTGGCAAAATCTTAAAAAATATTGAATAAGCACTCCAAAAGAAAGATCCCAGGCCACCGTCACAGGAAGCGCGTACTTTAGGATGGGAAGCTAAAGCGCCTTACACCGCGATGGCGCAGTGTTCCTGTGACGCATGGGGGTCTCCTGGGTGGGCAAGGCCCAGGTGCGTTACGGGATAGGTTCCCGCGCCTTACGCCGCGATGACGCCGCGCTAGTGCCTTGCGCCAGTCTTCGGACCCCTCCATCCGAAAACGTGACACGATTCGGAGAGTTCCCGCTGGAAAATGACGAGAGAACTGCCCAAACGTGATTGATCCCCCTACTGTCTGAATAGACCGTAGGACGCGCCAGGAAGGGTTTGAGTGAAAAATAAAAAGATGATACCGCGTAAGGGACATCTAGGGATGAGTGAAAAGCAGCGTCACAAAACCGATAATCATAACAACGAGCGTACTCCCATACCAATATGGGAGATGGGTCAGTTTTTGATCAAATTTGATATCGAAAGCATTAACTTTTTTCTCAAATTTGGCATCAAGAGCCCGGACTTCTTGGCGGACGCTTCCAAGTTCTTGGCGGACATCTCCGATTTCTTGCCGTACACCACTGATTTCTTGACGCAACGTATCTGTTGCACGGTCCTGATCGCGCCGCACCGCATCAATCTTATCGGTTAATCGCTTGGAGGAGATAAAAGCCCCAATGGTCAGGAAAATCCGGGGCAGGTGGCGGTATCGGTGGCTGTTCGGACATGGAATAGTCGCCTTCTACGAGGACTCCGAGTTCTAAACATTTCAGCTTAATAGAAACGTGACGGTTTTGCAAAAATTGTTCTGACATAAATGGAGAAACTCTGAGCCAAGCTATCAAAGCATCGATAAGTTAGTGGTTGTACCACAGGAAAAATTCCGTGCGTGACACGTCCAGATAGCGAAGAACATGGCTAAGCACGTCAGGTCGAACCGCGTGTCCAGGATGCGCATGAATGCTAAAAGGGACACCATTGCGATTCCGACCTCGAATTTGCGGTGATCCCAATCCCACATGATCTTGTGCAAAATGTTGGATTAAACGGCAGAGGTCTTGATACGAGATTTCTGGTAACTTTGGCATTAGGTGAGAGGGACTTGACGAATAGATTTGTGGGAGAGATCAGCCATCAGCTCGTTGCCATAATGCGTCATGAGATGATGAAGAGCCTCGCGAAAATTTTGCATCGCTTGCTCAGCCGTATTGCCTGTGGCGAGGCATTGGACTTCATCGGAATAGGCCAGAAACTCTTGAGAATCGGGTAACTGTTCGACAATCACAGTAATCTCCATCGTCAGATTTCCTCCTCGGTTTTATTATATCCCATAATGCACAGTGCGTATCAATAAAAATTGGATAACGACGTGACATGGAAAGCGTGTTGGCACGAAATTTGCAGGGATACTGTGGTGAAGAGGAGTGTAAAGCGGGTTATCGTTGGGCAAGAAAAAATTGGCAGACGCGGCAGGAGTCGAACCCGCATTAGCGGTTTTGGAGACCGCTGTCCTACCGTTGAACGACGCGCCTAAGGCAAAAGAAAGGGAGGGGATTCCGCTACGCAGGCCCCCCTCCGGTGAAACACTGACAATAAAGAGGATTTCGCTACGCAAGCCCCTCTTCGTGAAGCACTGAACAGACATGGCGGTCGGTCCTGCCCCGACTTGATGGTCAGGTGTCTTCACGAGACCCAGACGGCCATCATCGCATCACGAAGGTACTCAACACAGGGAGCCGCTTCGTAAGCAGCGCGTCATCTTGCCGCGCGGCGCCATGGAATGGATGGTCAAAACCTAACAAGTTATGAATATCCCGCCGGATACGGCGGGAAAAGAAACCATCCAATTAATGAAGGGCTTATTGCGGTTGACGTTATGGTAAGAAATCATTAAAGAAAGGATTCCGCAAGATCTGAGACTCGTTGATATGAAAGTCCCGAATGCTCATATTCCATGATCTGAATCATTTCAATGCGGAAAAATATTGGTTAGCCACAGGATTAACATAGATCATCTTTTGGTCTTGAATATAATCAGAAAGACATGCTTTCTGTCAGATTGAGTTGTTGCACACAGTGAGGACAGTGCCAAGTTCCTACGATTTGATGTCGCTTCCAGCCTTTGCTGTATAATTGTTGCTCGACTTGTTTAAAGCTCAACGCCACCATCTCGTATGTTTCAAAACAGTTATATGTGAGACATTCGACATGATACCGTGTAACGAGCTCAATCAATCCTTTCATCGGCGAGGGAACTCCTTTCCAAATGTGTCTGCAAAATTGGGAAAACAAAGAACCCGGTAGATTGTCGGAACAGTAACGGGCTAAGTGCGATGAAGCATTGTTTCATACACCCTGAAAGTACGTGAAATGCCTCGGCCAGAGATCGACGGGTTTCCACCGGGAGCGACCCCTGTTGATTCAGGCGGTTCATGCGTTGATCCAACGAGGCGATGAAGGGCGTCACCAGATTCTCTCCTTTGTTCTTCATGATAACGTCAATCAGAAACCGAGAATCCTTGTCGTGAGCACACGCTATGATGGGAAACCGGCAAATGCGGCGATTCGCTGGTCAAAGTCTTTGCGTGCTTCGTCCAATATCACAAAATAATGGCCGTGGCTGAGGGATTGTGTCGAGGGATTCCATTCCCATGTGACATAGGGATGGGGATTGACAATTTCGGCCAGGACGACCCATAATTCACGAGCCCAGGGCGAGACCACTCGCTGGGCATTGATCACGCGCAGGACGCGCACGCCGTCCGATTTGATAGGAATCATAGGGTGAATAAACCTCCTCATTTGGACTGTTATCAAATGCCAAACAGCTTAATCTGTGGTTTCACCGCTTAAATCCGCCCAGAAAAGGGGAGATAAAACGGCTGTGATCTGATCAGTTCCATGTTCGCAGAGCAGAAACAACCCATCCTGTTCGCATTCGTACAAGTCATAAAATTTATCACGCATACGTACCGTATCGAGACGGGAAGCGTGATCAAGCAAAGCATGGATTGTCGGAGAGCGTAACGCGTAGGGCATTTTCAGACACATCCTTTTTGTGAAAAATGGGTTTACGCCAATGCGGTTAGCACAGATGTAGGAAAAATTTAAATGAGCAAGCAGTCACTTGACAAAACCGATAACAATGACAATGAGGATAATCTCATACAAAAGACGAACAGTCTTTGGTGGATAGACAATAAAAATATGAATCGTTGCGATAGATTTCTCTGGGGAATTGCCTTCTAAGGTTGCGGATATTGATTCGATGCGCATTTTCAACGCGGAGGAAATATAGTGTTCTTATGTAACGCGGATAACACGTCAATGAACGAACGGTTCTCAATTTTACGTAAAACTTCCACCGCGTCGGCCATTCTTAATAGGTAGTCTGCAACATGTTGATCGCGTGGAAGTAAAATCTCCGCGTCATGCTGTGCATGAGTCCATAATTCAGCGCGATCAAAGGTTTGAGAACGTGTCCATCCCTTCATCTTCAAGTAGTGCTGCATCTGTTCGGGCTTTAGAGAAATCAGTATCTTTTTTACTGTTGTCTGATCCATCATAGGCAATCTTCTCCATCTTCGCCAAATTTCATGCAAAATAGAGGCGATTCATTTAACCGGATATAGGAATCTATGAACGAATAGACCATTATGGGAAAAATAAGAAATTAAACCTATATTTTGCCTTTTTGAAGTCGGAGCCGATCCCACCGTGACAAGATACTCGCATCTATTGCATGAGGGTAGGCGGTATAAAATGAGTGTAAAAGGGCCTTCAGATGGGCATCGTGAATGACAACCGGTTTAACAGAGGCCATGACAAAATGTTTCCCATTAAAGAAGGATTCCACAAATCTATTCGCAGTGGGTCCGACAGCAAAAAGCAAATCGAAAAGAACCTTTCCCTGAAAACCTAAGAGATCGTGTTCGATCGAAGTCAGATCGTCGAAGGGATTCATAAAAGACATTGCGATGACAAGACGAGAATAGGGGCCATAAGACACGGATTCGATAGCGTATGCCGTCATGAGGAAGTCCTTCCTTTCGCTGGAAAGTTTTCTCAGCACCGTGCGTCAAACCCATCACATCCCGGCGGAGACGCCGGGAACAAAGGGGAAGGATTTTAGCGTAAATCGTTGGGAAACCACGGGGGCAAGGCGTCCGGCGGAACACGGCGCCGGGCATTGCCGCCCGCCCAGCGCGGGGTTTCTTGTGGCGTACCTAAAAGAATCGTTGTCCAGAATCGTTCTCTGGGGGGCGGGAGCATCGCGGCATGCCCGGACTCCCGCAATAATCTTTGATATAACAGCTCATAGGAATCATTCATTATTATTATTATTATTTATTTTTTATCTGATATTTTTATCAAGATCGGAGACTCTTTTTGCCAAACACTGGACAAATAGACGTTCGTCGGGGTGGGCGCACCGGTGTTGAGGCATCATCGCGAGAACTACAAATGCAGACCTGGGGGTCTCGAAGCAGGCGGCTCAGGTCCTAGGTGGAGCACCTCTTCATACAAACTGAGGGTGCGTGAAATGCCGTGAGCGACCACTTTGATAATTGGCTCAAAGAGGCCGCCATCGGCGGCTTGCAAAGCCGCATAATAGGCCGGACGATCATCGGGTTCCAAGATAGTCGGGACATAGTGATGACGCAGGAGCCAGAGATTGAGCAGCAATCGCCCTGTGCGTCCGTTCCCATCGACAAACGGATGAATCCTCATCAATCGGGCATGCATGATGGCTCCCGCCACGACGGGGTGAGCGTCCATGTGCTGTGATGTGGTCAGCAACTCATCGACAGCGCTGGGCACCATAATGGGGTCTGGCGGCACCCGAGGACTCCCGGCGATGGCGACAGGCCCCTGACGATACTGGCCGGCATACTCCGGCTGTGATCGCCGCAAGACGAGGCCGTGCAAGGAGCGCAACAAAAAAGAGGTGATGGGTTCCGGGGAATTCACCGCTTGGATCATGGCATCCCACGCTTCGGCATGGTCGATGGCTTCGAGGTGGTCGCGCAAGGGTTTGCCGCCGACAGCGACGCCGGACAACACCATCTGGGTTTCGGCTAAGGTGAGGTGGTTGCCTTCTATCGCGTTGGAGGCATAGGTGATGCGCGTCCGCAAAGCCTCTGCCAGGAATCGGCGTGTTTCCACCGGTAGCGGTTGCTGGCCATTCAGGCGGTTTATTCGTTGATCTAACGATGCGATGAAGGGCGTCACCAGACTCTCTCCTTTGCTCTTCATGATAACCTCAATCGGAAACCGATAATCCTTGAGAAAACCTGATCCCGGTGGCTACGCCGGAAACGAAGGGGAATGGTTTTAGCGTAAATCATCTGGGAACCAGTTGGGTAAGGCGTCTGGCGGAACGAGACGCCGGGCATTGCCGCCCGCCCAGCGTGGGGTTTCTTGCGGCGTGCCTAAGAGAATCGTCGTCCAAAACCGTTCCTTGGGAGGCGGGAGCATCGCAGCATGCCCGGACTCCCGCATCCATTGTTGGATGGTCTCCCATCCGTACACCTGGAATAACCATTGCCAATCCGCACTGTGGCCATCGGCTAGCACAGTCGGAATGATGATCGCGGCGTGACGATCGGTCTCTAAGAGGTCCGCATGATAGCGATAGAAGAGCCGTTGGATAGTCTGAGGGAGCCTCATAATGGAAGACCTCGCGTTCAAGGAGTCGATGGGCTTTGAGGTGTGATGAAATATATGGGAGTGTCGTGATATATTCTCATGATCACCTATGTGACATCGACGTGATGGACGTCGGATAGGTTATTGATCCGTATTGTTGGATGGTGTCACGTCAAAGCTGGATAATGGGAAATCGACGAGAAAACCGTGCTGGCGCAACCATTTTTGAGCCTGGGGCCAATTTTCTCTGGGATAGAGCACTTCCATGCCGACGATGGTATGATCCACCGTCTCATCGAGGATAATCTCGGGAGATAATGTCACTTGAGATGCGATGGGTGCCTTTCGAAATGTCACATAGAACGCATCCGCTTCCGCATCGTAATGGTGGGACAGAACCCGAGTGACCGTATTATGACTGGCGGACAACGGTAATCACCTTCTTTCTATCGAGTGTTGCGACAACGCGAATCGAGTTTTTGATGTAATTCATATGACCGTGGCCATCAGGATAAGTGATGTCTGGCCAAAATAAGCATTCTAAGACCTCGGATTCGGTAATATTTCGCTGGATCATGCGTTGTCGGGCATGATACGTATACTCTACGAGATTATCCATATTGTGTAACCTTTATTCTACTAGATTTTGCAACGAATACGCTAGGCGGGATCAAAAGATGGGGAAATGGTTCCGGCCCGCATCCGCTTAGGCGGGTGCCCAACCAAAAAAGACCCAGCGGTTCTGCGAGAGTTTTAACGCGGCGGCGGGGCTCCATTTGTCTAAGACCCAGTCCAAGGCGCGGGGGACCGCATCTTCGTCGGTTAGAAGACTCAAGGCCCAGGCCAATTTTTCGTTATCGGACATCTGGGGACGGAGTGGGGAGATTTCGCAGACGGAGTCTTTTTCGGCAATGGTGCCCGTGCAGCCGCCATGGCCGTGTTCCCACTGGGCTTCAGCGACCGCCGCGGCAAAAGCCGCGTGAAGGGTCAAGCCTTCTGCCACTGTGACGAACATTTGAGCGCTCATATGATTGTCTCCTTTCTTGGATTGAGTTCAGAGAGGTTAGTGGAGATGACGAACCAACACATCCGCAACATGAAACACAAACCAACCAATACTTGTAAAGAAGACCGCAGCGGGAATAGCTATATACATGGACAACGCCTCCTCAAGATGGGAATGGGCGTGTCCACAGCCCGGCGGAAGACGCCGGGCTAAAGCGGTTCAGGTAAGATCGTGGTCAGTGCGGGCGCGGCTTGGTGATATTGTTGGCGCCACCATAAGAGAAAATGGGGGAACAGTAGGTGGAACGGACCGTGCCATCGAGCGTTTCCCGCACGATCACGGCGGGGTGGGCACACCAACAGGTATCCCAAGATGCCGGGGGATGCCACCGAAAATCGGACGATGAGGCGGATGAATCATGAAGGCTGAGGGGCATGGTTTGGTATCCTTTCGAGAAAATAGGAGGGAAAAAATCAAAAACCCTGGTAGTTTAGAACACCGAACGATCTGGAGACGACACAGAGGACTGAGAGGTATTGGAAACATCGGTCGAGCGGGTCAGCGCTTGCCAGACCGCGCCGCCCAAAATCCAACCCCAGATTCCAATAATTAACAAGGTCATATTCGTCAACCTCCTTTGAAGCATAGGGTATGCAGGAAAAATGAGACCGTGGGACCTTATGAGGTCGGTGTCAGGGACCGGACGAGGCCGGCTTATAACCGTGGAGCTGTCCGATGGCGTGGCCCAGAGACCGCCGGCGCCGGGGAGGGCGGATGGGGCTGGGCGGCCTCCCACGCCGCTTGAATTTGCGTCATCCGGGTGACATCGCGCACGAACGGCACGGGGAGGGATTCACCGGGAGCTGCCGCTTGTTGCAGATCATGACGCAACCCATCAGGATGGGGCGATGAGGCCGGCGGGTCAGGATAAAATAGCCATCGGCTGCCGTGATCCGTGGGAATACGACAGGCCGCAATCCACGTCGGCGGATGATCGGGATGGCGAAAAACGGGTACCAGGGTCCAGGGTTCTTGGGCGACACGGGCGGCGCCTTGAATCGTCCACGCCCGGTCAATCTCGGGCATCCGCGTCAGTTCGGGACCGGGCGGCAGCATTTGCGGTAATTGGTGGTCATTATCGGTCAAGAGGTCGTGTTGCTGCATCGTACGGATGAGCGCTTCGACGGTCGTCATGGTAGCAGGCGGCGGCGGATAGAACGCAATCCGGGAGCCATCGGCGGTCAAGACGTGGCGATAGGCCACAAGTCCCGGTGGGGAACCCGGAACGTGTGTCAGATGCCAGATATCGGTGAGGGCGTTAGCGGTCAACGCCGCATAGGTTTCAGGATGTTGGTGATATTCGGTCAGAGCCCGATCTAAAGCCCGTTGCACGCGCGGAGCCGCGTGTGTGGCATCGAACAACACGCCGGCATCGTGGGTGGTATTCCGGCAGACCGCTTGGGCCTCGTCGAGGGTGCGGGTAAAGCCGAGAATGTGCGGGGCGGCCTGCCAATTGATGACATCGCGCCAGCCGCGCCAGGATTTATGGTGATGCGGCTGAATGATGAGATAGCCGTCTTTCTGTGGCCAAATCAGGGCTTGCTGATAGGCTTGATCGACCGTGCTGGTGGGTCGGGCCAGATAGCGATTAAAAAAATCAATGGTGCCGTTGCCGGCGGCAGTGCCGATAATCCCCGACAGAATGCTGGTGAGGCCCGCGTTGTGGGTTAAGGTTTGGAGGGCCGGATCCGTCCAGCCGGCCACTGTGGTGCCTAAGCCGACCAGGGCACCGGCTAAGATGCCAACGGCGGTGGGCCAATACCAACGCATCCCCGTATTAAACCGGGAATTATATTGAACGGGCGGTTTCACGAGAGACATCCTCCGTAAGCTCATCAAAATAGCCGAGACCCATCGCCTGCCACACGCCGAAGGTGGTGCGCAAAGCCGTCAGGAGAGAAACGGGGACGGCATCGAGCCATTGCGGCTGGTGGCGGTCTGCGGCGTCTAAGGCGTGAGCGAGTTGCATGCCTAAGGACAGCGTCGTGTCATCCCAGGCACAGTGAGCCCATACGGGTTGGAGCGGTGGCCAGTCCGGGATAAAAAGCCAGGGGGCCTGGGGATGTTGCCAGCCGGATTGGGTGGACCGCTGAGCTCGGCGCCATAAAGGACGCCAGCGGACCGTCGCGATATCACAGGTCTTAGCCTGGCTGAGATCAGCCCACTGATTCAGTTGCGGGGTTTTTTTGGTAAAGAGCAGGCGTAAATCGCGGACATAGGCCGACCAGGGCGGGTGCGACACGATAGCCCAAAACGCATTGTGCATGATGAGGCGATCCCACTGGGTCCGATCACACCCCCATTGGATCCGGCGCCATAACCGCGCATGGGTGCGAGACGGCCACGGCACAAGCTGATCATGAACCCAGAGGCCAGCGGGCAGGACGCGGCCTATGGGCACGATCCAGCCGACGGGCTGGGAACCGGTAGCGGGCGCCAAAGATTGCGCGGCATGACGGGCGCGGTGTAAAAACCGCCAAGACACGGGAACGGAAAGAGTGGCTGACGGAATGGAGGATACGGTAGACATCGCAGCAACACACCTTTCGGAAGAAATTGGCAAGGTTTTCAGAAAAAATCCCCGAGACGGGGGCCCGTCTCGGGGAGGGGAGCATTAGATAACCTGGCCCCATAAGGCGGCGTCCGCCTGGAGGAGCCATAAAATCCAGAGATCGTCGGACATGAGTTGCCAAGTCTGATGCGGAGACCGGGCGTACCAGGTGTCAACCCAGCCTTCCGGGTCATAATAGGCCACGCGCCAAATCCAGCGGCTGATGATAACACCCTGGGCATCGCGATACCAGAGGTGGACCAGAGCCTCATGATGCCATTCACGAGCATTGCCGCTGGCTTCAAACACATGACCGGGATCGCCCGGTAAGGAATAGGCCCAGTGGGCGGTCGGTTGATGGGGATCGGCCAAACCCAGCGGACAGCGTGTGGCATGCCGGGTGATGAGGCGTAATTCATCCAAATAATGCATAAAAGCATCGGTAACGGTGATAGGCAAGGACATCGGATAACACCTCCGAGAATAGGCGGGACAGACTGAGACAATCGACAAAGAGACCAAACGCCGTGGGATTTAAGATAGCACCGAGGGAGTGCGGGGCCAGGGGCCGTACAAAAAGACTAAGAGGGCCAAAAAGGGGATTTGCACGATAAACAGCCAGGGGGTGTGCATCACGGTCCAGCCCCACCACGACAAGACCAACATGGTCACGCCCCAGACGAGGAGAAAGGCATGGACGCGCCACGGCGCTTCGGTCCGTACGACATGGCGCCAACACCGGATGTCGGCCCACCCCTGAGCCAGACGGGAGAATCGCATACACGACACGCTCCTTGATGAATGATATAAAAAATTGCACACGCTTATCCGTATCCGCCCGTGGGTTAGAAACGGGCGGATACGGCCACAAGGTGTAGGGGAGAGCCGCGATAAGGCGGAACCTAAACCGGACGCCCCTCCAAGACAAGAGTTGAGGTCGCCGTAGCGCGATAGAGCCACGTGGTCAGGGAAGCGACCGGTAAGGATAAGGCGTGGGCGACGGCGACTTCTAAGTGGGTCCCGCGCGAGGTGCGCCAGCCGGGTAATACAGCCACGGCGTCGGCGTCGGTTAGCAGTTGCAATAAGTCTTGTCGCAGATAATCGGCATACGTCCACTCAGGATGCACGCCGTGCTCTGCGGGATTGATGACGTGATACCCGGCGGTGCGTAAACGGTCAGCCGCCGCATGGAAAGCGGGATAGTTAAAATCGGGCAGGCCCGACATGGGGCCGGAGAGGTAGAGGGTCATGATGCGACAGTCCTTTCTCATTGAGGAATCACCCGCCGAATCGATCAGCACGGGATAGGGTGTGCCAAATCAGCAAGCCAAGGCCAAACAGCTCCTGGACTAACGATTAAAGGGCAGCCAATTGTCCAGCACTATAACACGTCTGGCAGGGTCTGATCGGGTTAGCGAGCATCCTGAGGCGGTTGGCTCTTGCGAGGAAAATTGATAGAGGTTATTGCCAATGACCGCAAAAAAGTTCTCCGGTGTCAGTAATCGTAGCAACCCAAAGAGTAAATTCTTTGGGATATTTTTGCTGTAATTGTCGAGCTTTCAATTGTATCGAGATGCCTTGTCGGATATAAGCAGCCAAATCCAATCCCGGTCTAACCATTTCTGCCGGACTTCCAAATCCAGCATAAGCCAGGAACTCAAAGGCCGTAGGGTTTTTGAGAATATGAACAATCTTCTGAAGAAGGGTCGTTTGGCCTCTGAGGTCGAATCGCCCAAAAAAATCATCGACTTCCCGGCAGAACTCTTGGATTTCTGGTGGAATACTGTTCATCGTAGCCTCCTTGTGGTTGTCTCTCATCAAGTTTTATGCTAAACATGCCGCATCGGGACTATGGCTAGACGCGACATTCTCGCGAATCGTAGTGAGACAGTGGGATGACCAAAAAACGTGGTCAATGATGGACCGTCACGAAAAAACCCCTGTCGCATTGCGCGACAGGGGATAGCGCGTTAAAACGGCAAATCATCAGGAAGCGGAACGGCGGTCGCGGCGTGGACCGGCGCGTTGGCGTCGGATTTTTTGCCATCGAGAAATTGCACGGATTCCGCGATGACTTCGGCGGCGCGCCGTTTGGAACCGTCTTGAGCTTCGTAAGACCGGACTTGCAACCGACCGGCCACCGCGACGAGGCGGCCTTTGGTCAGGTGATTGGCCACCGTTTCGGCGAGTTTCCGCCAAATCACAATGTCGATGAAATCCACGTCGCGCTGGCCTTGCGCGTTGGTAAACGGGCGGTCGACGGCCAGCGTCAACGAAGCAACGGGCACACCTTGGGACGTGTAACGGAGTTCCGGATCGCGGGTCAACCGGCCAATCAGGGTAATGTGATTCATCATCGGAAAATCGCTCCTTTGAGGTTTTTTTAGTGAAACACAGATAACACAACCGGTCCGAGAAGGACCGGTTAAGAAAGGGAGACAACGGTGGTACGCGATAAGTGACTGGCTTTATACACTTGTTGGAAAATTGTTTCATCGATCGTGTGGTCCGCGAAAAATAATTCTTCGCTTACGCCACTTCTGGGCCCGTATCGGGCAGTAAAATCGACGGTGCGGAAGGCGACATAAGGAGATGTCGTGCAAAATAACTCGCCATCATTGTCTTCTGGCTCACTTTCATATTCGCCGACAAAGAGCAATCCAGAGAGAGATGCCCCACCCGAAAACACGATGTCGCCGTTCTGTATCATGGAATTTTTGATAATCCCCCAAAATACACGAACGTGTAAATATCCGTGAGAGGAGTCGACCGATTGGGTATTGATAAAATCAGCAGTTAATGTCATAGGGTGTGCCATTATCTCACTCCTTTTGTTCGATAAGAACATTGAGAGAAAAACCGGTCCGAGTCAGGACCGGTTAAGAGAGCAATACGGCACTCCATGGCTGCAAGCCACGATATGAAAGACGATAGGCACAGGAGACCCATAAAAACAGCCACAATCTCGTGATAGAGGCAGGAGCAAAATGGGAGAAAAAGTGGCGTTATGCCTGATTGAGATCGTCAATAGAAATACGAAGGGAATGCAGAATATGTTGAAGAGTCCCCGGAGGAATGGTGCGTTGACTATGCAGAGGAACGACAGCAAACCGCTGAGGGTCGTTGGCATGGCGCACGACAACATGGCTACCTTTTTGCCGGACGCGAATAAAGCCTAACCGTGCCAATTTTTGTAAAAGCTCCCGCGCTGTTAAGTGGGGTAACGGCGGCATTCCGTCAATTAACCTCGACTTCCGCAATGGTCTCAATAGGCTGGGGCAGAGGAATATGGTGTTCGGTCATATAGCTTTGTGTGAGATGAATAGCCTCAATAACGCGATCTAAGGCTTCACCGGGCGTTTGGCCAGCACTGGTGCATCCGGGAAGAGCCGGAACATAGGCAAAATATTCGTGATCGCCTTTTTCCACAATTACGGTATAGCGCGCCATGAGATGGTCACCTCGTCATCAGTATTATACCCAGACTTTATAATATCAACAGCAAATAATCCAGACAGCTAAGACAGAAACGATACATAATGCTCCATGATGGGCACGCCGCCGCCCACAGAACGTTCGGACGGTATAGAGGTGTCAGGATGTTCCCAAAGAAAATCGGCAGTATCATCCGGGTAAACGGCAATCCATCCGGGGCCATATTGCGTGCGCACGGCATAGAGACCGGGCTGATGGGGAACTGTAAAGTGTTCAGGACCATCACAGAACACGGTAATCATCAAGCATCCGTCCTTTCTGGTATTTTATTCAAAAAATAAAAGCTGCATAGAAACCGGCTGCTAAACGTGCGCCAAAGCGCGGCAGCCGATAATCCGTCCGGCATCATCCCGCACCGTATCGTCAGGAATGACCAAATCATCGCGGTCCGGACAGGCTTGAGCCACGAGTGCCGATACAATGTACAGCGTATCGGGGGCAGGATTCGGCAATCCCTCGACCGCACCAAATTGCGTGCGGGTGACGGGAATGGTGACACCTTGAATGGTGAGATACCCAGTTACGTGGCGGGTGACCGCACACCGGGCAACGGTGCCACAAGGCTCAATGGTTAGCGTGGTCTCGTTAGCCATGAAGTGAATCGCATGCGGAGTGAGGTTAATGAGATTCATTGATACGCTCCTTTAAGGGTTATGGGAATCATTAAGAATAATGATAATATCGTCCGCTCGGGAAACCGGGCGAACAAGCGGTTAAGACGGGATAGACCGTGCCCGCCGTTGAACGCGGGCTATCGAACGGCCCCCGCGAAACGTCCGGGGCACATAATACAGTTCCGGCAAATACGGCCAAAAGACGGGATAGTCGTCACCATCGCAAGTCGTCGCATACGTGACGTGAAATACTCGTAATGCGGCCAGATCCGAGACGATATGCCAGGTGTCCGGTTGTCGGACATCCTGGATATAGAGCGTGCCGTGTTTCATGAGAAACAAGGCATCCGCATAGGCCACCCGGTGGCCAAACACAGGAAGATCATGCACCCCATCTAAGGCCCAAAACGTGCCGCCGGGAACAGGTCCGCGATGAATGGCTTTCTTGCTGTCCGGGAAATCGACGAGGCGAATGAGTCGCATGGGGGATCGCTCCTTATTGGTGCGTACGATATCGATATGTTAACTCTTAAAAACCGTTGAGAGTGTTGAGAGGTTAAAATTTCCATGCAGTGTAAAAAGAACGGCGGTGCATTGGGTACAGGCCCAAATTTCGTTCCATTCCGCATGGAGGCGTTTGTGCAAGCTATGAGGGGTGTGACAGAGAGGACAGTCTAAATCGGTTTGCGATAGCACGTCATCGACCCAATCCACTTGACCGGAGGGGATCGGTTCGGTGAAACACTGGCCATCGACGAAAGTTTGGACCCATTGGCCCACGGCGCGCAAGAAGCCTTGGACACGAGAGTCGATGGCTAAAATCTGTGAGCCTAAGGCATCTGGCGTACCGTGAATGAATTGTCCGCTGACGAGGAAATGGTCGGGCGATTCGACGGATAGGCGCACGTCATCGAGGTAGGAGTCGGTGCGATGAAGAAATTGCATGGCAAAGAGTTCGGCGTCAGAAACATAAAGGGAACCGTTTATGGGGACGGACATGAGATAATACACCTCCAAAAATTAGTGACAATAAAAAACTCGTCCGATGAGGACGGGTTTCCCTAACGTGTCAAAATATTGGGGATGTCCTATGAAGTCTTGCACATTGAGCAAATTATGGTTAAAAGTGCGGTATAACGTTGATAAATCAGGGTAAGTGTACAGAACCTATAGAAAAAAATGACTGATGATCACAGCAAGAATCAATATGCCCAGAGTCAATTCGGTAGTTCTCACCAAATACGGTGTATACGGTGTGCTCAGTGAGGACGTTTTTTGACGCCAAGAATGAGAAGACAGAGACGCTGTAAGCCACGCCGATGATGGAATTTGCAAGCCGCGTTCGCATGTCATAAGCAACAGATCTTTAAGGGAAAAAGATCCGCCATTCCAGAGGAGTTGGATATCGGCTTCTGTATCCGGTTTCAGAGGAATCCAGCGCCAGGTAATCGCAGTAAGCTCTTCCGCATGGATAACCACGCGGTCCGGGACAGCAGGATGGCCGCTAACAATCGAAATCCTGAGGGAAAACGTTGGAATAGGTGTATGCGTGTGGTGAACGATCCGAATGACCAACATGAGACTGGCCCACGCGATGAGGTCGGGAGCGATGTTTTCTAAGCATGCGGAATCAAGTGGATCATGGTGCATTAAAATAGACCAGCGCCATTCCCACGAGGGGTCAAAATTGTCATAGGAATAAGTAATTGCGCAGGATGGAGAATAAGGAACCAGGGCAAAGTCAGGCAAAATCAGGACGGGTTGCAGAAACTCGGTCCATGCATGTGACCACAAAGACGCGAAGGACGCAAGGGAGTCTTGAGCGGAAAACGTCAGTGTAAACGGTTCCGAAGCGTTAAAGCGAAAGGGCCACGGGGTATCAGCTTGAACGTTTAAGGCACCGATACGCTGGAAATACTCGTGGGGCGACATCGCCATCACCTCGGGTAAAGACAGATTGTGTGAGCCATGGCAGGTACGGCACACAGCGGATTATACCGAAGCATCGTCTTGATCGCCCAGGATAAAAGCGCGCAAGACGGTGGACATCATCAGCAAAAAGGCTTGTAAGCCGTCTTGCGTGCCATATTGCGCATGCAGCGCTTGGCCCAAGGCGACGCCAAATCGCAGAAAATCGTCTGTATTTTGGGCTTGGATGAGGCCAGTCGGTGGGGTGGGGCCAAAACCGAGAATAACGAACGATTGCGCATCAGCTAACGTGGGATTGCTCGTTAATGCATCAAACACTGTGATAGCCATGAATACGGCCTCCTTGGGAAAGTCAATAGGAAACGCACGATACTCTGAATGGTATCAGAACATCGGGTAAACAGATAGTTGCCTATGCGTTCAGGGTGCAGATAAAAGGGAACGGAAGAGGGTGATAGCAGATTGATGTTTTTATCGGCTTAATCCGCTGATTGATTGGGCAAGAGCACCAGCATCGCGCTCAAAATCAGCAAGCCAGCCACTAAAAGGCCCAGCGTCGTCAAATTCCATGACGTGGCCGTCGTAATGACGACCAACAGCCGCCGAATCACCGCTAGCCAGAGCAGGGCAATAAAGGGCTTGAGGGGCAAATGATGGGTCTGCAAGGCGAGATGGAGCGTATGCACCAGTTCACCGAGCATGAGCAAAAACAACAACGGGTCTAATAAGCCGATAAGATGCCCATACGTTAACGGGCCATGCCAGACGCTGACGACCATCAGACCGATGACCACAAAAGCCATCAGCCAAACGCCAACCAGAACCAATCCGAACAAGCCATCCGTACTCCGTTGCAACCAGACCAACAAGCGAGACTGGAGAGAGGGAGTCGTCGACGGGGATGACGGGGACATCATGGGAACAGGCCTCCTTGTCGGAAAATACGATGGCCTCATAAAAAACCGCGCTCGACAGCGAGCGCGGTGATAGCACTTAGGCACTCTGGTGTAAGAGGCGACGGGCTTTGTCAATCCGGTGCCAATCGTGCAAGACCGGATCGGCTTGTAAGTGACGTAAGCCTTGCTCTAATAATTGACGGGCCCGGCGTTCGGACAAGTTTAAGGTGTGGGCAATGCGGCGAATCGAATACGGGCGGCCATCGACCAATCCATAAGCAAGAGAAATGACGGGTAAAATGTCAGGTGGCAAGGTTTGTAACGCGGCGTATAACGAGTATTTGACAGTGTGCGACATCGTGTGATCGACTCCTTTGTGTGAGATAAGAACACGTCTCACACAGCCCGGCGGGCTGACAGGTCAGGCCGCCGGGCACCATGAGGAGCCGTCACCGGGGCCTTGTCAGAGCCCCTTAATGAAGTAAGGGCGAGTCAACGAAGGGCAAAGCCGGTAACGCCACGAGGTCCGTGGGATGATTCAGCCACTGGACCCAATCGCGCCAGGTGTCCTGTTGCGCATCCGATAAGGATTGCGGGTCAAAATGTAGAGCCAGTCGCACCCACGCGCCATCCGCAGACAATCGCAAAATTGTCGCGGGCCACTGCCAGCGTTGATGCGGGCTGTCGAGTTGGATCCAGCACGGATCGGGAACGCTCTGGGTTAAAGCCTGACGGGGAATCTGGATTTGCACGCCTTCCACCGACACATCTAAGGCCGTGCCCGATGCCACGATGGGAGGTCGGGCCAACCAGCGCCCGCGAGCCGGATCGGTCGCATACACGTGAGCAGACCAGTGGACCGCAAACCGGCGAGACCGGCGGCGTGCAATAGCTTTGGCAGCACTGAGCAGATTCACCGTCATTCAATACAGCGGCGGTTCAGACCAAGACGGTTGCGTCATGGTCGTCCATTGCTGCCAGTACAAGCCCTTAAACTGCCAGGTCATTAACACGCGCTCGGCGTGTAGCAAAAGAGAGAGCCAGGGCGTGTCACTATAGACGTGCAAAAAAATTGGGGCCGCGTGTGGCGATGCCGCCGGTGTGTGAGGCGTCTAGCGTGGAAAATTGCACAGTGGTGCCAATCGGATGAACAGCATACTCAGCCATTGCGTCATCTCCTTTGCATCAGATTACAGGATTTCCGACAATCCCGAAGCCGGATGATGCCAAATGAGGGCCCCATTGGGTTCCGTGACACGAATCCGGCCACTCCACACTTGCCACCAATCGAACGATTCCCGGTAACGCGGGCCGTCAATGACAAAAAAATCGGGGGTACAGACTAACAGCGTACCGTGAACGGTTCGCGGCTTCGTGTCGGGGATCGTCACACGAATGGGCCGCCCCAGCCACCAACGAAAATACTCCGCTAAACGGGTTAATTGCTGGGCATCACAGCGCCAGGAGGGAGCACAAACGAGCAGGGTTGACATACGAATCACCACATTTCGGAATAAGTGTGAGACGAAGCCGGCGGGTTATCCGCCGGCTAAAGCGGCGGGCGTATCGGGCCAAGGTTGGGGAAAGCCCCACAAGAAGCCTTGAAAGCCATCACATCCACAGGCACGGGCGATATCCCATTGAGCGGGCGTTTCAATGCCTTCGGCCACAACTTGTAAGCCCCGGTCATGACACCGGGCAATAAAATCGGTCCACAGGGCTTGCGCCTCGGGGTGTAACACATCCATTTGCCAAATCCGGCGGTCGAGTTTCAGACCGGTTAACCCCGGATAGTGCGGAATATGATACGGATCAGTCCAATCATCGAGCCAAATCGCCCCGCCGTAGTCATGCCACGTGATTAAACGCCGCCAGGTTGAGGCATCCCACGGCCATTGTTCGGTCACTTCCACGGCAATCCGGGCAGCAACCCGCGAGGACGGAGGATGAGTGAGCGGAGGCCATTGGGCGGTAATGGTTTGGGGCCACACATTGAGGTGCCAATGCCCGTCATGCGATGTGGCCCAATCTTGCACATGATCCCAGACCCACTGATCTAAATAGGCGACAATGCGGGCATCAACCGTGGCGGCTAAGCGCCACCACGTCAACGGCGAGATCGTCCAGTCTTGCTGAGCGGGCCGGACGCGCGACAAAATTTCGGCCAGGCTTTCCGGCGCTCCGCAAATGGGTTGCGCAACCAGAAAGAGCGGGCGGGTCCAAGCATCGAAAGAAATCACAAGAGCGCCTCCTTGCCCATATCGTCCTCTTGCCGGCGTTCAGGCCGGGGTCTTTACGGGAAATCGCCCCAGCCCATATCCGCAAAGGCTTGTTTCATCGCATCCATCGCTTTTTGAGCCGTATCCTCATCGGGAGGCGACGGAGAAGGCACCGAGGTATCGGATGCTGGCAAAGCGGCCAACGCGCCGGATGAAAGGGCGGCGTTCAGCTGATCGAGGCGCGAAACGACGTCGTGAAACCCGCCGGGAAGAAAATACCAACGCAACGCTTGGCGCAAAAGGGTTCCGCGTTGACCGACAGGAATTTGTTGAAGAAAGGCCAACAAATCCTGATCTTCCGAGTCGTGTAAACGAATCGTCAATTTTTTAATGGAAGACGAAGCCATGTGACGGCACCTTCCTTTCCTTATGCCGCAAGCCTTTGCGGGTGATTAACCCGCAAAAGTGCTGGCATCCTGAAAATTACTCTTCAACAGACTTTTACAGTGTGACGGCACTTTCTAACAAAAAATGTACGGTAAGCCAGATGCCACAAGGCTTTGACGGTGCCGTCACTTTAGTGCGAAGCCACGCCGGATGACAGGGTTAACGCCATCAAATAGGCTTGCGCATTCGCCCATTGGGGATTATCGGGAATGTGGGCATCGGGTAAGGCAGCGGCATAGGGAATGGCACCACCACCAACTAAGACTTTGCCCGCCAGTTTGTGCCACGTTTGGTCGAGTTTCTCAATCAACCGGTCACGCAATTGCCCTTGCAGATGCGCTAACGCCTTCTGCCGCAAGGGGTCGAGGTTCACCCGTTGGCCGTTGATATGGACGTTCGCCCGTTCTTCCACTTCGGCGGGCTGAAAGGGCAAATTCCACGTCTTGGTGAGCTCTTCGGCCACCCAGGCGTTGATCGCGTGCGTCCCCAGTTCCAAACTGCCCGCTTGATCGGGGTGAAACGAGAGGCTCCCGGTTGGCGTTTTGGTCACGACAATGTAATCGGAGGTGCGATACCCGATATCCACCACGAGATAGTCGCCGGCATCATACGACGATTGCGCGAGGAGGGTACTGGCGGCAGCCACGCCTTGGGGGAGAATTTTGGTGGTTTCGATCCAAACATGGGTGTGCGTGCCATCCGGGAGAACGATTTGCGCTTCGAGTCCCAACAGCGCGTCGGCAAAGGCTTTGCGCCCGCTACCGAACCACGAGAGCGGGAGACCAGCGGCTAAATCGACCGGGCCCATGGCGCCAATGGCGGCAGCGGCCACCAACATGAGGTTTAAGGTTTCCGGGTCACTCGCCTTATCCCGGCTCCACCGGGGCACGGCATACGGGCGAGCAGGGTCACCGATGAGAAATTCTTCCCCGTTGATTTGGGTGATCATCGGACGACGAGCCGCTTCACCTAATTCAACAAGAGGGGGAGCGGGAGCAATGAGGGCAGGAAACATCGTGCGTTGGGCATCGTTTAACACCTTAACATAGCCGTGGCCGACGTCGATGGCGATTTTCATAGAAACAACCTCCTTGAGGATTTTTGAACTTTTGTGAGTGCAGTTAAG
Organism: Sulfobacillus thermosulfidooxidans; assembly: GCF_001280565.1. Lineage (NCBI taxonomy): Bacteria > Bacillati > Bacillota > Clostridia > Eubacteriales > Clostridiales Family XVII. Incertae Sedis > Sulfobacillus > Sulfobacillus thermosulfidooxidans. Next base: position 355,990 of record NZ_LGRO01000001.1, read on the forward strand.
TGGCAAAGTGCAGGATGAAAAACATATCACCTAATCTATCGAAAAATAAGCGACCAATCTCCTGAGACGTCATTCTATATAGGCAGGGATACAAGACAGAACCAAAACAAACTACAAAAAATAAGCCTATATAATTACAAATTTGAGCATCGTCGGAAATACAGGACTCATAAGGGTTCTTGGTTTTTTGGAAAAGTTTTACTGTGAGAATATAAGAAGCGCAAACTAAGAATGTAAGCATTAGGACCTAAGAATATAAGGTAAGAAAACTAAGAATGTAAGCTACGCGAACTAAGAATTTAAGGCGGGCAAGCTAAGAACATAACACCCCCTTTATTGCGGGAACATCCTGGGCACGATGAACTGGGCGAGACTCTAACGGATGACTTATTTGACTACTAAAAGCCCATGAAATTCAACAGGATTTTATTTCGGTTCATGATAAGCCGGCTGGCGAATCAAATTCCAAAAATTTTGCGGTTGGATTACGCGCTGGCCATTGCCACCGTAAATCGTCCATTGGTGATTGATAACATAATCGAAAGGCCACATCCAAGCATAGCTGTGTTGATGGAATTGAAATGTATTCATCCACGTTTCCCAATGGATTTTCTGGGTGTTGGTTTCTGTAGGAATAAATAACACCTTCGGCGGTTCATTGCACCATGGAATATGACGCCAACCGCCTTGTAGGATTAAGCGGTCATATTGAGCAAACTTGTGTAACAAAGTTTCTTTGCGCCATGAACGTTCGACTTCAATGATCCACGGATGGTCATTCAGTCGAATGGCTGCATCGGGTTTGATATGCAAGGGATGACGGCTGGATATGATGAAATCTGTGATATGAAGATCCCAGGACGCCTCTAACCTCAAATCTTCGGCTTGTCGGGTAATTGTTAGAGCAACGGTATTGCGATCCAAATTGTGTTCAATAAAACGATTGGTGCGAATCCGTTCCGCAACCGGAACCCAATGGGGATGCATAAGGTTCCAGCCTTTTTCGTCATCATATTGTAGTAACTCCGCTCCTCCAGGAGCTAAAGCAATAATGCGTGTGCGGCGGCCATGATAGGGCACCCACGCGGCTTGAATCAAGCCGCGTCCGCGCCAATGCCGTAAATTATGAAGGATGGTGGATCGCGGGGCCCCATACATCCAACCGGCTTGATCAATAGTTACATAGTCAACGAGGCTTAAATCCCAAAGAAAATTCATGGTATAGTCGTTGTAAGCCCGGCGACGTTTACGAGTGACCCTTACCGGTTCTGACCAGCGCATGAGATGGCGTACAGAATCCATGGCAATCCTCCTTGTACAGTGTTAGGAATCAAGTAACCACGGCGTGTCATCCGCGACATTCTGATCGGCTGTGGATGAAGAAGACACGGCCTCTATAGGATGATCGGCACCGTCAGGATTTTTTACCGCCGAAAACCAATCAGCATGATCCGCCAGCCATCCGGGAATTTGCACCATAAAGGCTGGACGTTCGGCCCCATGTTGTGTAAGCACCGCGGCTAATTCGCTGAGGGTGCATTGTTGATCCCGACAGATTTTTTCGACAACAGATTGAGATAATTGAAATCGTTGTGCCAGTTTTTGCACACTCCAATCGACGTTCGTGGTCTCTGCGGCCTGTGGTGAATCAACATGAGGCGAACCCGATGGAGGAGAATCGTCCATCGCAACAAGCGAAGGCGTAGATGGTGCCGATGTCTCGATGTTATCAGACGTTGAGGGAATCGAGACGTCAACATCCGGGACGGTCAAACACGCCGGCTGCTGCTGTAAATGATACGTGGCCCAGTCCTCATGCGCTTCCGCCCGCCAGTCAATGGTCTGCGCCACAAACGGCGATTGAACCGCGCCTTTGGCCTGCCACAAGCAAATGGCCGTGTAGTCCGGCAACCGCATAATGTCGTCGGCCATGAACCGTTCCAAGGCTTGGGCTTCTTCTTGCAACGTAATGTTGTTAATGTAAATCGTCATCATTTGCTGCATCAGTTTGATAGCTTCCGCCGGTTCAGGAATCCGGTGAATAATCCGGTTTTGGCAGAGGTTAATCACGCCCGCTTGCAGCGCCGGATCTTTGAGTTCGAGCAAGAACCGCGTGGCCAAGACTGTCTGAAACCCATAGGCCCGGCCCAAGGCCAGGTAATCGAGGAATTGCGGGGACAGATATTCTTGCGCTTCATCATAGAGCAGTTTGACCGGAATCCGGGTGGATTCGGCTTGCAGTCCTTGCCGCTGAATGGCGTGCCACAAGAGCTGGGTAATTAAAATCCCAAACAGCCGGACGTTGGACCGTCCGCCCATGCGAGCCATGTCGAGATTGACAATGACGACTTGCCGCTCACGAATCACCCGATCCCAGTCAATAAAGCGACGGCGTGTGCCATCGGGCATGATGACGCCGAGCGCCGCTTGCAAGGTGGTATGCCGGAGCAATTCGTCCAGTTTGTTGCGCGGCGGCGCCACCGCTTCTTCCCAAAACCGGGGATTGTTCGCTTGAAGATTCGGTAACACCACCGTCCAAAACTCTTGCGTCTGAGGCGGACAGGCTGGGTTCTTTAAGGCTTGCGCTAACAGACCGACTCGGTAGCCTTCGTCTGTCAAAAATCGGTAGGCATCACGTAAAGTATAGGGATGATCCGGCGTCTGCGCGGCTAACAAGGCGGTAAACGTGTGTCCCAAAATTTCTCGCGACCGGGCGCCGACGGCACTGGCTCCAAAGATTTCTTGCAAGGTTTCCAAGAGTTCAGTGACGGCAGACGCGGCACTGGCCGTGGCATCCAGCGGCTGTAACGCCCACGGATTGGCGGGATCGGTGGGATCGAACCAAATCACCTGCCGGTTCGGCGGCACCAACCGCAAGGCGGCCTGCGCGGTATCTTTGCCAATATCGAATAACACGACGGCTTCCCGTGGCGTTCCGTCCTCACGGGTTAAGCGCACCGCATTTTTGAACACGTTAATCAAGGACGTGGATTTGCCCGATCCTTGAATGCCTAAGAGCAAGAGATTCTTGATAAAATCTTCCGGGTAAAGGCCGACCCGATCCTGCCCTTCGGCGGTGACAATGACATGACGGGGATCGCGGCTTAACGTCCGGGGCGCGGGCATCCGCCGGGTCATGCTGCGATCGAGATCCGCGACGCGCAAGCGTCCGGTGGGTAAGGCAAAGAAGGCGGCACATTCCCCGGACCAGAGGGGATGGCCGCCGGCTAACGGCCAAATGCGGGGCACAGCTTGTTGCATCCAGGTGACCCATTTCTGCCGCCACACGATGACGTTATGTGGACGCAAGACCGCCCAGCGGTTTTGCAGGCCCCACGCGGAAATAATCCGTTGGAGCACATCATACGTGGGCGCGCTGGCCCGAATTTCGGTCATCCACCGCCCGCGTCCCATTTGCTGTAAGGCCGTATCCGCCGCTTGTTGGAGCGCGACATTCTCTTCCCAGGTGGCATATTGGGCGGCGGTTTCGAGCCGTTTCATGGCCCGCCCGGTTCCAATGGGCACCCATACCACTTGCCAGACAAAATCCGGCAACGGACCTGCTTGCTTCCAGGCTTCGCGGGCCACGGCCTGCACCAGCACTTCGAGGGGTAAGGCCGAATATTGATCGACGAGATCGACCAGCCGAATGGCGGTGCGATAGCGGAAGCCCCACCGCACCACTTGATGGTCCGGGACGTGGATCGGATGGGGCCAGACCATAAACCGCACATTCTGGTAAGCATTTTGCCACGCGGCTAACACCCGATCCGTTAAGTTCGCCGGCGTGCCTAAGAGAATGTGCATGCGGTCATCAACGGTCTGGTCGCGGATAATCATTAAGGTCAGCGGCGGTGCGCTGACAAACAGCCGGTACACCCACCACGAGCCGACCCACCGGGACCGGGGCCATAAGGCATCCCAGAGTTGGTCAAAGAGTTGGCGCATGGCATCCGGCGTCACCACATCGTTTTGGAACAGATGGACTTCGGTCCATTGCATCGTCGCAATCCGGCGTTGGCGTAACAGAAAGCGGGTAATGAGGATGACGAGAAGGAGCGGACTGAATCCGAGAACGAGCCACCCGATGGCGGTGAGCAGGGCATGGATGGCCACCAAGACCCAAGTCGGATGCGGCGCAATGGTCACGCGTTGGCCGTGGCGATACAGCGTGACCGAATGCGTCAAAAAGGGAATGTGGGTCCATAAACTCTGAATCCCGGACCACACTTGCTGACCGAACACGCGGGGGCCAAAAGTCCATAACCCGATGCCAACGAGCGTAAGACCGATAACGAGCCAAAATAAGGTCTCGCGGCGGGCACGTCCTCGGTATTCGGGGAGCGACGGGGGTTTGCCGTTATCATAGGGCGTCATGCGTTATCGCCTCCTGAGAAGATGCGGAAATGGGATGAAACCGTTGGGCTATCGTGAGGCCGATGACCGTAAGAATGCCGAGTTGGGCGCCTGTACACCATAAACAGAGGAGGTGTAGCGCCCATTCATGGCTCACACCCCACACCACGCCGCCCAATCCTGTGCCAATCCATAGCCAAATGCTGGAAGAACGTACCGGCCAGAACCAGCCACTGACCGTCCAGCCCAAGCCCCATAGAACGAGCGGAATACCGAGCCAGTGACTGCCGGCAGAATGCAGGACCGTATTGCATTGGATGGGTCCGGTGTCGGGACACGCGGCGGGTAAGGCGGTCGCATGAAGGATGGTGAGATAGGTTAAAATGGCAAAAGTCAGTAAAAGTATGACGTGACGCACCAGTGATCGCACTCCTTTGCCCAGGGTTGGGCGAGATGTCGTTATAAAATCCTGACTATAAAGACAAGAAATTAGCCGGTTGCGTCGCAAAGACTGACCGTTTGGTGTGAGGATAGACCACAACCCCGGTGTTTGAAATCTGACGGGATGGGGTGGGTCTTGCAGAGGAGCATGGAGAGTCCCGGAATCCGTAGCATAAAAAAAGCCCGCCAAGGTCTATCTTGGCGGGCGGTTTGATAACGTCAGGATTGTCCCAACGGCTTAGGGCACGTGAATGCCTTGGGTAATGACATGCCCCGCCAGCGGAATATAATGCGGCGGCATGAGGTGCAACATGAGCGGCACGAGCGCTTGTAGGAATTCCATGATGATTGATAAGCCTCCTTGGCAAGAAGTGGTATTGTTCAGGTGTGCATTACATCGGAATCATACGGAGATGTCCCATAAGCTTAAAATACACGAGATAGGGAACGATCGGTGCTGGGAACTCCATGTGGTAAATGAGATGCGGAAAAATCGGCATCATGCGCGGTCCTCCTTTCATCGGGAAAAGTCTGAGTTATTTCACTGCAATGGCCCAGGCTTAAACCGATGAGGCCCGTACAAGGGCCACCGATTGGGGACCTCTTGTACGGGATGAAGGGACTGGGTTATACATGAGCGAAGAGCCACCAGAACCCGCTAATGACGATCACCGTACTGAGATCAATAAACAGCATCAGCCAAACGATCGTCGGATCATGCGACGGACGGGGCGCAGTTGTGGCCATCACTCGAATGATGAGGGTGGCGAATCTTCATGATGTGCCAAATCGTGGAGGTCGGCGGCCATTTGCAAGAGCAAGTGCAAAATTTCGGGAATCATCCGAAAGCCGATCCACCACAAACCGCCCAACACGGCAATGAGGATAAAGGCGAGCAAGCCGAAAAAAGGCCGACCCATCACCGTCAGGCTAATAAACGTGCCAATACTCCACAACGCGGCGATACCTAAGCCAATCCACGAAATAATGTTGGCAATACTGACAAATAGACGAATAGCCGGGGTATTAGTCATCAACAAAACTCCTTTCCGTGCACTTAAATGACACGCAACGGGGTATCATAGGTGTTGCGGTGCGGATCACTGGGCAACGCATAAAACACGAGCAGAATAATCCATCCCAGAATCGGAACGAAATACAGCAAAAGCCACCACGCGGAACGATTGGTGTCATGCAGACGGCGGGTGGACAAAGCCAGCGTCGGAATGAGGACTGCCACCAAATACAGGAGGCGCACGAGGATGACGATGACGTTGTGCGGAAAACTTTGATTTATCATGGTGAACACGATGATGATGAGACTATTGATGACATAGAACCACCAAAATTGGGGCCGGGTGGCCCGGCCTTGGAAGTTGGCATATTGTTTCCAAGCATCGACATAGTAAGTTAGCATGGACATCACTCCTCGGTGGGATGGATAGGGCAATGAGAGAAGGAGACAAATAAAAAAAGCCCGTCTCATCAAGAGACGGGCTATCATGGGTTATTGCAACGCCAGCCCCGCAAGAATGCCGTTGACCATCACGAGCAGGATGATGACTATCAGAAAACGGCGACGGGATTTGACGAATCCAACGGGATTGCCAGAACGCATGATGAGATCACCTCGATGAGCGGCGAAAAGATTGCCAAACCGTCAAGCCCTCGGCATGATACACCTGATGCCAGTGAGCTTGGTGCAACCACAGCGTTTGCGGCGTCGTCGCGGTGGTCGGCCAGACAATGCGCGTGACACCGAAATGAGCCAGGGCCGAAACCGGTAAATCGCCGTCTTGCCAGGCAAGATAGGGCTGGAGCCGGTGATGCTGAATCCACCATAACGTGCGGCCATCGAGAAACACCTCGCGATTGCCGGCGGCTTCCCACACACCGCCTAAGCGGTAGGGCGTTAACGTCAGACCGGTCGTGGGATGCTGAGCGCACCAGGTCGCCACAGGCCACGTCGGAGGGTGCATAGCGCGGGCATACGCGGTATCAAACGCCGGGCCCGCCAGCGGGCTCAAGCCCAAAAGACCGGCCAGCATCAGGCCGCCGGAAAAACTCCAGATGGCGGGACGTAGCCACTGTTGCCAGGCTGAGGACATTAACCGTTCAGGAGCTCCGCCCCATTGCGGCCAAACGGGTAAGAGTGCTGACGCTAACAAGAGGACGGTTAAGGGGAGATTATATAAGGCCATGCGTTGATGCCATAAGGTGGCCAACACCGTGCCCGCCCACCAGCCCATCCAGGGACCTTGCGGGACTTTGTGCGCAGCCCATAAGAGGATGATGAGCGCCCAACTGAGGGCGAGACCGGTCCAATACGGTTCGGTCCACACCGGAGACTGCCATTCTTGGATGACGCGGGTAATGAGCGGATTGCCGGTTAAATGGATGGCCGTGGTCCAAAGACGGGTGTGGAACGGGTTGAGCCACGTGAGCAGGGTGGCACCGATGACCAAGACGCCGAATGTTTTAGCGAGGGCGGCCCAGAAGGTGTTCACGGTGTCGGTTCCCTGACGCCAAAACGTCCACAGAAGCCAGCCAATCTGCCACATCAGCAGCAACGGCACCAGAATCCAATCGCCATGGAGGGTACTCCACATGAGCCAGAGCGGAATAATGGCCCATAAGCGACGCGGGTGATACAGACTGGAGGCGAGCAATCCGAGTAGGATGAGCCAAAAGCTGGCGGAAAGAATTTGCGGGCGAAGCGGCCAATCCCCGGCTAAGAGAATCCACGGCAAAACGGCTAAGGCGGGCAGAAGCATAGTGGGTTGGTAAACCAATCGTAAAAGTGCGGCCATACTGACAATCAACAACAAGCCGCTGCCCCAAAGCAACGCGGTGAGAGGCCATCCGTGGAGTCCGTGAGGAAACGTCCAGCCTAAGAGCGCTTGCCAGCCCCATTCCAGATTGATCCAGGGCCCTGATGCCTGCACGCCGTTGAATGCCGGCAGGTTGTAGGCATACACCTGATGATGGGTGATTTCCCAGCGGCCTAAGACCCAACTCCACCAGACATCGGATTGGGCAGCTCGTGCGAGAAGGCGGGTGATGAGCACATGCATCCATAAAAGACCGACAATAAGCCCAACAGCGGCCCATAATAGCCCGTCAATCCCGACGAGCCAGGGTTGAGGCGACGGCTTAGACGATACGGATGTGTGGTCAGGAACGGGATGGAACATCGGACACCTCCTGATGCGTGACAGGTTGCCAAGTCTTTACATCTCGTTGTAGGAGCAATCCATGACCGGAAACGGTTTCTGGTCACGGATGGCTGGTAACTGGGTGTGCGTAAGACGATAAAAGTGGCGGTATTTAGGCTCAAAAGAATCACGAGACGGAGCACGTGAGTCTATGGCCAAATATGAATTTGCGTATGCCAATAGCCGATCCACACGCTTATCCGACATTCCAGGTGAATGTGGTCATGATCGGGGTTCCAAGTTTTTGGTCGCGAATCCTTATAACTTCTTGGTCAGATTCGTCGTAATCCATTGCCACTTGTCAAACACCTGATTGCTCGACAAGTCACGAAACATCACGGGGTAAAGTCTGATTCATTGTTTTCCATCAAACAATCCTGCAATGCAGTCTGTTTCGCCGTATGTGCTGCTTGGGCGCGGATACGACTTGACGAGGACAAGAACCCGAGCGTTTTTGCGCCGTGATAAGATAGGTCCGTCCATGTATATCCTTTCAAGAACTCCAACAGTCTAGTACCAATTATTGAACGATGGCACACATGCACATTGGCCTCAAAACATAATAGTCCAATTGTACGCTGCTGCGCTAATTCATGGATGACATTCATGCTGTCGCGCTGAACTACCAACCAGTCGGTATATGCTTCCCGAAACACGTCCCACGCGCCGGATTTCTTCAATTGGTGTCGGATCGAGGTGGGGCTTCCCAGTTCCGGAATGTGTATATAGTCAAGGCCCCGGACATTCAAGGATTCTTCAAGCGCACGCTTAGAAAATCCGGGTTTACGACTCAGAGGCCGCTCTCGCACATCGACAATCATATCAATGGGATGACACCCGATCAGGGAAAAGAACCTGTCGATGCTCAAGCCTTCGTAACCGATGGTGAAAAACATATTCACGATAAACGACACTCCTCCTACGCCTGATAACACACGACACGTAGTAATACAAAGGAAAGCCAGCAAGAAGATGAGGGGCAAGTTGCTATCGTCTTCACTGCCCGCCATTTTGCCCGGTGAATTCTTCAACGGTTTCAATGCAGAGGACTGTGGGGCGGGACCCATAATACCAGGGATGGCTCAGAAATCGCACGAGGGTTGTCATGCCCTGGGATGACGCCACATGCCGTAAGCTCTGTGGCAGAATCGGATCCTGTCTTGACTCCGTAGATTTTTGCATAATCGGCATCTCCTTTCTCACAACGGACGTTCCAAACTTTTGTCAAATATTTGCACCAACCGAAGCACATTTCAATTTGTAGGAACAACCCATGACCGGAAACGGTTTCTGGTCACGGATTGCCGGATTTTGAGGAGACATTTTATAACAAAATCGGTGTTCTTATTCCTCCCGGACAGGATGTGCTGTGAGGGTACGCCAGTGCTGAACATGGCGAAAAGCCAGAAGGACCACGATCCCGGTTAAGAGCCGGAGAATCCAAGATGCCCACGCAGTATCCGCGATGATAAGTGTATTCATCCAAGGAAGGGCCCAAAACCCCGCAAGGGGTAATGTACAAACACCGCCGACACAACTCCCCGCTAAAACCAATCCGGTCGTTGTCGTGGTACTCAACGTCAGCGATGGCGCGAACCGAGTCGACGTTTGATGGGGCAATGGCGTGCGCAAAATCATCAGGGCGCCGGCATTAATCATCCCGATCACGATGAGACGTATCAGGCGGCCCAGTGGCCAGAGATGATGCGCGGCGACGAAAAACCCGGTCCACGTACTGAGGCCGATGATCCAGACGAGAAAAAAAAGCCCACCATGAAGGCGAGCCTGTTGCGGTATGCGCATGAGAGTTTCCTCCTTGCAACACGATGGCGTTAGGAGCCGCTGCCGACACCGACGGGAACGGGACAATTCGTCGGATCATAGACGCCAAACGGCGCGGAACAATTTGTGGGACTGCCGTTGAAGGTTAAGCAATATTCGGCTTCTCGGTATCCCGGTTCATTGGGCATGCAATGATCTAATAAGACTTGAGTTTGTTGACACTGGGTTGAGGAACGTTGCGTGGACGCATAAGACGTACTTGATGTCGAACAGGACGTGTGCGCTGTGGGGCCGGGACACGAATACGAGGTCGTACAATGTCGTGTATAAGCGGTGGTGATGCCTGTTTCTACACCCGTCGATGAACAGCCGCTTGCGGAACACGACCCGGCACAACCGGTTGGCGCAAAAGACGAGCCGGCGGGTTGAGAACTTGACGATGCACTCGGCGCATAACAAGCGGTTGTAGTGCTTGTTGACGACGAACTTGATCCTGATGATTGGGTTGGTGAGGTATTAGAACCTGCTACGCAGCTAATGGTATTCTGATCAACAACAGCCCCCGTATTGACATTGTGGGTATATTCCGTTTGGTGTCCATTCACGCAGGCTGAAAAGGTCCATTGGGCAAAAGTGCCGGCATTGTCGCTTCCGGTTCCTTGACAGACGCCATCGTTATTGATTTGCACTTCACCCGCTGGGCATCCTTCCCTGGCAGGTCGGCAATAGGATTCCCCCGACGCGGCATTATAAGCAGTAACGGCTCCTTGACTGGCACAACCGTTATATGTGTATCCTCCTGCTTCATTTGTTGCGTCTTGAGTAAAACCGCTAGTGCTCGTACTAATTTGACTCGTAATATTTTGTTGATAACCAGAAGCCGGCTTCCATGCATCGGTAGCGGTTAACGATTGAGAAGAACTGCTAGTGCCTAAATTTGGCGTCGTGGAAGTCGTTGTGACGGGAGCTTGATATTGTGACGGTTGGCTCGTTGTGGTGCCATTGCTATTGGCACAACACGAAAAGCCACACGAAGTCCACGGAGCCGGAGTTCCGTCGGCCGGATTGCAGGCAAAAGCGGTAGCACTGGCAAATCCTACGATGCTTAAAATCAGACTACTTCCGAGTTCCCATGGCCAGTAGTGTTTTATCCATTTAGTGAAAACCATGAGAAAGCGCTCTCCTTTCAATTACGGAATTAAATGGACCGCTTGCGGGCGTTGAGTCGATAACGCAGCTACCCACCAGTAATAATGGTGGTGTAAATGCGTTAATACCATAAGCGCTGTGCCCTTTTGGACGACGGTACGAGGAATGGTTTGATGCTTATTGCTGGGATTGACGAGAGCTGTATACTGCGTGACCACAATTGGGACACGCATTTGGAGAATGATCGGCGGCTCTCCCGCTGAAGTGTGTTGAGGAGGGGGATAGATCGTAATATTTGGTGAGATAGCACTAATCATAGAAAGTGCGTAATGGTGTCCATTAACTTCATCGCCTATTCCCCCATATGCAATTTGTTCTAATTTCAAAAAAGCCGAAGCATCGCCGGGCCCGGCCTGTTTAACAACAGCTAAAGGATCATTACCTAAAACGGTCATCACCGCGCGGGCAGCTTCTTCCCACCCAGTCCTCCAGACGGATGACGGTAAGGGATGCGGTAAAATAGTAGCAGGAGGATGCGAGAGTGACGCCTGTAAAATATGCCATGTTCGGTTGACACCTGTAATTTGATTCGGTTTGACGGTAAACCCGGTTAAGTTAACGCCCACCAATGAAGGTGTAATGACGCCATGCGATGCACGCAAAGCCGGATTGTGGATGCTAATCGTATTCAAAATGGCATTTGTCTCGGCATCGTTGACAGCTTCTAATGTCTGGAGCGAAGATTCCTGAGATAGCGATTGGTGTATACCGGACTGTGAACGCGTAGCTGCCAATAATGACCGATTGGGTGCTGTGTGATGCCCACTGACCTCGAACCATCCTGTTATGCCTAAAATGAGTACACCGATCATCGCGGCGATTAGTTTCCCCTTCACAATATGCGGTGCTCCTTTCATGACAATGCTCCCTAGGCTTAGCCACTAGGGAGCATTGTGATCATCAGATGATCTTGTCGTGATTAGGTTGTAGGCCACAAGGTTTGATAGTTGCCACTCTTCCATATAGCGTCTTGATAGCCCCACTGTAATCCACCGGGAACGAATGGATCGTGATATAAGCCTACTAAAACGTCGCAGTTAATAGGCTGATCCACCACGATACCTGAAGAACTATGAGATTGATAATAGACGACTTGATTCACAATAACCGGCACGATCATGTCGAGGAGACGTGTGGGATAATACGCTGAGTTCGAAGTTGTGGGAGCTGTAACTTTTACCGATGACCCTTCGGTATTGGCTTGAATTGTGGCAGATTCGTCATAGGTATACAGATGGTCAGAACCAATACTATAATTGGAATTGGTATACGCGTTTAAGACCGTCTGCATAATGGGTGGAAGCGGCTGCTCAAACGTTTCTCCAACGGGTAAGCCGGATGGCTCCGCAATATTCAGTAAAGTCATAGGATCGTTGCTGTTCAAATCTAATACGGCTTGGGCGGCCATTTTCATCCCGGCGATTAAAGTTTGATTGGTTATGGTATAGCCTTGGGGTGCGACAATCGCTTGCGCTTGACTCAATAAGGAAGGATTGGCCTTCAGAAAGGTCTGAGTTCCCGTAATTGATCCATTGGGCGGAAGATTGGATGGAATGAGCGGATCGATCACCGATGCACTAGGCATTCCTGTAAAAAATGACAAAGGCATCATCCCGTTGTTGTTAATCGGAAGCGGGTTAAATGTCGCATTATCAAGACTAGGTTTACGGATTACTCCGATGAGTGTGGTTTTTGCGTCTTGCACGGCCTCCGCCGTATTAAAAAGTTGTGGCGTTGTTGCCGTGCTCGGGGTGGTGCCCATGCCAGATCCGGCGTTAGTTGGTTCGGCAACGGTTTTAGCATAGACGGCGACCTTGAAGTGAGACGTTGTAGGCGTAAAAGTATACGTATTGTTTGCTGTATAGTTTGTTCCTGTCCAATGGCCATTCTCTTCAATCCAGAATTGATAAACGGGATTGGTAATATTGGTTGCTTGAGCCACAATAGTTTCGGAGTGCCCAGCCGCTGGATAAGCCGTACCCTGCCCGCTAGGAGGATTGTTATCAGTCATTTGAGTAACCGTCACGGAGGTATCGACATTAACGGTTTGTTGGACAGCTCGTGCAGCAGACCAATCGCGTGCCGCATATTGGGACGGTGTTAACGTTTGCAAGACAACTAGATAACTGCCTGCACTGAGATTTGGCATAACGAAGGTGGTATCGTTGATACCACTGGTCATTTGTTTCCATTGACCATTGGGTTCTTGTACCCACCAATCATCCCACAGTGAGGTAGATTGGTGAGCGGTTAACGTCACGGTACCTCCAACGGTGTTAGAACCTTGAGTCGATAACGTCAAGGAAGGATGTGTTGCTGCTTGTGCAGAAGGATTGAAAGCTAATCCCAAACTTGATAGAGCCACTACAGAAAAAAGTGGTAATAACCGCTTTGTCATTGTGAAACCTCCTAGAAAAAATTGGCGTAACAAACATTCGGGATATGTTGTCCCAAATCCTTGTTCACAGACGAATTTTTAGCACGCCGGTAACGGCGTGCTATAGAGAGTGCACAAGTTACTGGCTAAGCTTATCTGCTGATGATATGCAGGAATGTGTATCCACCCCAAACGAACCAGTATCCCACTAACCAGGGCCATGTTGTCGAGAGGCGATGATGCCGCCACCACGTCCATCCACTCCATAAAAGTTGGAGACCAAAGGTTGCTACAATGAGCCAAGCCTCTGTGAGCCACGAACCGTGAACCCAAAGAATGGTTAAGCTGGCGATCCAGTAATCGGCTAGCCCCCAAACGACGGTATGGGGATGGCGGCGCGTTCGACTCCATACATACACCGCCATGAAGCTCACGGTCAGACAAGCAGCTAACCATCCTGACGGCTCGATCCACGGAGGATACCACACTAGGGTGAGCAGGGTCGCCCCGAGCAATGTCGACCACGCCACACTCCGTGTGCGCCAATCCGCCCACGCGACGCCGGTGAGAACCCCGGTCCACACGAGTGTCGGCATCATCCGGTTTTCGCTCCGGGTGTTTTCGAACCGTTAGACGAGGGAGCGGGCGTTTGCGTCGTCGTCGGTGGCGCCACCACGAGACGAAAATGGGTTTGATAGGGATCTTGCACTAACGTCGGATTGGCAATGGTCATGAGCAGGGACAAATCGCGATCCGGTACGGCCAAGCTGACCATGCCAATCGCCGTTTGGTTATTCGATAAGGGGGTGCCCGAACTAGAATAAATCCCCATGACGCGAACGCCGGTCGCCCAGAGATGGGCAAATCCTGTCGAGGCACTTTGACTGCCTTGTGGCGTGCTCTGGGGATCGGACCAGACTTGAACACGGTCGCCGACTTGGACGAGACCACTGCTCACCCCACTGACCGGAATGGTCCACATGGCTTGACCGGGTTTTAAGCCGCGAAAGGCTACCATCGTCGTGAAATCGGTTCGTAAAAGCGGGGTGCCGGGCGCTAATGATCGCTTGGCCACCCATCCTGTCGGAATGGACGATAAGGCATTGGGCCAGGGATTCAGTGTTTTAATCCCGGTCACATCCTGAGCGGTCAACGGTTGGCCGGGGGTTAGAGAGGTCTTGAGAATCCATACCGTATGAAGATGCGGCGGAATCGTCAATTGATGAGCAATGCCTAGTAAGGCGAATCCGCCGAGAAAGCCGGCGGCGACCTTGAACAGGCGGGCGGTCGCCGTGCGGCGCGATGATTTCTGTAACGGGGATGAGGCTAAGGTGGCCATTGGTGAAATCCCTCCTGGGCATTAGGAATGAAATGACACAATCGTATGGGGATTGGCCCGACCGGCTAAGGGCAACACAAACGATTCCGACATCGTCACGGTCCACCGCCAATGAAAGAACGTCACAAGATTTAAGGGGACCGCCACGCGCCCGGCAATAACGGGATAGGGATAGGTGACGGTTTGTGTGCCGAGTGTGACAGGCTGATTCGGAGCCGATGTGGTTTGCAGTTGAGAAATCTGAATCGGCCCGCCCAGATGCCAAACCACATTGGCCGCGGCAGGTAACGTCCACGTGACGCTCTGTGCCGTCGTCGTCGTTGTGCTACCGGGAATCGTGTGGTCGAAGGTGGCACTGAGAATGGCGGGTAAGGCGCTCGATTCTAACGTGACACCCTGACCATTCCAGCCGACATTGTAATAGGCCCCATTTTGGGTCGTGGGCGTCACCGCGGCTTGTTCCAAGCCGGCGGTAATGGCCGTATTAATCGTGGATTGTTCCGCGGTGATTTGGCTGACAAACACCGACGCGGTAATGAGGAGCAATAGGATCATGAGCATTTCCATGGAGAACAACCACGTCGCAATGGCCGGAACGCGTTTCAAACGATGCGCAAACATGGCGGCCTTCTCCTTATGAGCATTGTTGCACCGTTTCCGGAATTTTTTCGGTGTGCGCTGGAATCGTCGTGCAATGCGTGGTCGTGACATCGTGGCACGATTCCGTGGTTTCCGTGACCCAATGCCCGGAGGTGACGGGATGACAACTGTAACTGGAAACCGGTGACCACCCACAGGTACTCGTGGTTGAACAGACGTCACGCGTTGTGGGTGTACACGATGTCGAGTATGACCAACCTCCTTCACATTGACGCCCCCAGCCATCTATCCACGGATTCCATACGGCATGACAATTCAGATAAGGATTAAAGGAACGTTGTGTCGTGCAAGATTCGGTGGTGACCGTATGACAACTGGTTTGGGGATGACATGTCCATTCATTGTGCGTTGTATACCCACATTGTTCTGACGTAGACGAGACCCACACGTTATGCGTTGAAGGTGAACACACGGATGACGTCTGGGGTTGGCAGGACGTTTTGGCGGGGATATCTTGGGTGACATAAATGGTCGTCGGCGTACAGGTTGGGGTGGCGGAGGCATTAGCCGTACTCAAATCCGGCGCCGTGCATTGGCTATTGGTCTGAGTGGTATTACTGTTGGCGGCGACATATTGCGACGGTTGATCGACCGTACTACTTAACGGCACGGTGGTGGGCAATTGCAGGTGCACAATGCTAATGGGCACGGCCCATGAAATTTTGGCGGTCACTAATTGACCATACGGTTGCGTCATGTCCTGGGTATCGGTGTACCGGATGACTTGCACGGCATGCGATCCGGTAACCGGTAGACCGCCGCCTTGCAGAATCTGTCGCACAATTTGTGAGGTTTGGGCTGTCCAACAGCCATTTTGCGCTTCGGACACCGCCGCTGCGTGCGCCGCCCGATCCAGCGTTTGCTGCACGTGCCATAGCCGACTGACCGCAATGCCGCCGGTGACGCCCATCAAAATTAAGACCAATCCAAGCGCGGAACCGATGGTGCCCGCTGCCGCCGGAACGCGAGGCAGCGGTTGACGACAGACCATACGCATCGTCCCTCCTGTTCATAAAAAAGGTGGTGTCGAAAGAAAAGCCCCCGGAGCTGTGAGAACGGCAGCCGGGGGACGAGAGCACTAATCGTTAAATTGTGTGACGCTGTCCAGCATGTTATGAAACCATTGGCCGCCGGGACCGTTGTTGCCAAAAAAGAAGTAGGCGACAACGCCCAACACAACGATAATCACCAGCCAAATGATTTCTTGGGTGTGACCGGCCGCGGCCATCACGCGCCGCCGACGTCGGGTCATGAAAAACACCCGGAGCCACGCAATAAGCGAATTGAGTTGAGTCATGGATATCCTCCTTTGAGAGATCATAAACTGCATACATCGTGACGAGAGCGTCCCAAACGGGACGCCAAAGGGAGCATCACGACTCCGCCAAGCCCTGCGCATACGGAACCCCTCTTTCTTTCTGTTGGCTATTCAGACCGGGCCGGTATGGCCCATGTCACCCACGTCGCAGGCGTCCTCGGGTCTTTTGGCGAGACCACAGCGCCGAACATGCGTCGCTGGGTCGCGCGCATGATCCACGGAGGATAGCGACGCAAAAGTTGCGGCCACAACGGGCCATCCCAGATCGTACCGCCGGCGTGAATAATGGCTTGACGTTCCGCATCCGTCAGGCGATTAAAGCCTGACGAAACCAGCCCGACGGTATCCGGTCGAGTTTGAATAAGCTGCACGAGTTCTTCGGCATAAGTCTGGCGATACCGCCGGGCCGCGTCTTTCGGCGTCGGTCCCGCCCAACGGCGGGCGTCCTGGGCATGCACTTCCCATACGGTCGATCCTAATGACACCGGTTCGGGCAGTTGGCGCCGGATCCAAGCGGAAGGCGAAGCGGTCCACCAAATCGCACGGGTTTGATAGCGTCTGGCACAGCGTAGCGGTTGTACGAGGAAAAAGAGGCTGTGCGTCATCGTCACGAGAATCAGTCCCGCGCCGATTATCAAATGCCCGGTCAAATCCGCCAGGCCGGCCCCTGTCAAGAACACGGTCCGTTCCCAGAATTGCCAGCGGATGTGCCAGAATAACGACGTGGCATAACCCCACATCGAGAGGCCTCCTTGTCGAAAACTACAGCACGGTAATCCCGCCCGAGGGCGCTAAGCCATGAGCAAAAAAGGTGACCATCACGATGAGCATCATCGCGAGAATGACCAGAGCGGGGACAATGGTAATTTGTTGATCCACCCGGTCCGCTAAGGCGCGGGTGCCTTGCTGCTGCTGGGCGGCAATCAGCGTATGCAAAGGCTTTAAGGCATCCCCCGAAATCCCCCGTTCTAAATGATGGCTCAGCGTATCGGCTAATTGTTGGTAGGGAAGCAATTTCAAGCGAGCCGCCCACTGTTGCACAATCACGGCGGGCGTATCGGTTTGTTGATGCCACGCGGCGAGTAACCGTTGCAGCTCTTGGGCCGTCTGCGGACCGACGGCGATGAGGGCCTCCTCGACAGCGCGTTCCGGGGCATAGCCTAAATCGAAGTAGACGCTTAACATCAGCACGAGCGGGACAAAATCGCGCAGTAATTCGTGTTGCCAGCTCACAAAATGCCGGTGAATCCACAATTGCGGGCCCCACCAGGCGCCGAAGACGGCACCGATGAGCGCCACGACATGGTTTTGGGTCACAAGGGCTAACGGCACACCGATCAACGCCCCAAAAAACAGGACCCAAAAGACCGTCTGTCCGCTCGACCAGCCCAGAACGGCCAATTCTTCACGAATGCGGTGACTCCATCGGTTTTGGGCCCACCGCACAAACGCCTTTTGGGCCCGTTGCCAGCTCGTTTCGTGGGGATGAAACGTTAAGGGGCGAGGACGTGTCCACAGTTGCCGCCAGCTCCAGAGCCAGAGGAGCACCCCCCCTGCGGCGGCAATCCACGGTGCCGATGTCATCATGGCCAGCGTCCCTCCTTCTCTAAACTTGTTCCGCGGTGCGTTCGGCTTGCCGTTGCACCCAGGTGCCCAGCGCAATCAATCCGGTGGCGACGCCAAACACGACAAAGCCGAGGCCGTGCTGGGCGGATTGGACGACGCCGGGACTGCTCACCCATAATCCGGCTAGGAGGACCAAACTCCCCACCACTAACAGTTTGGATAATCGCGTGCCGGCATAAATTTGGCCGCGGCGCCGGGCATCGGCCTCCATGCGCTGACTCCAGAGATGCAACACGGTGGCGAGCAAATCCGCGGTGTGTCCGCGTTGTCGTTCGGCGACGAGCACATCGGCGACGAGTTGCAGTTCAATATGGCGAATCGCCCGCGCTTGCGCTTTTAATTCGGCTTCAAAGGGTAACAAGGTCTGATCGGCTTGCGCATCCCGAGGGCGGCCGGCCATGGGCTGGCGTCGGCCCGTGGCTTCTCCACTGAGGCACGGTTCTAAAAACCGGTGGAGCACATCATCATTTTGCGTGTAGAGCTTTTCCCAGACGGGAAGCACCGGACGGTGATCATCGAGCGCAAATTGGATACTGGTACAGGCGCTCAAGGCTTGTTGATCCAAGCGGTTCCATTGCCGGCGAGCCCACCAGCGCACAGCCCCTTCGGGCCATCCCCAGGCAATGGCGACGAAGGCGAGCCCCATAAGCGGATTGCGGGTGATGCCGGTGACGAGAATCCCCACGCTGATGCCCAGGAGGGCATTGAGACGTTGCAGCTGCCGAGGAGACCAAGACAGACCCGTGAGCGCAATCCAGGACGCATTTAACGTCGGCGGCACGCGCCACGTCATGGGCTTGGGTTGCCAAGTAAGCGGTTTCGGCATCGACCGCCATTGCCAGACACTCCACACCAGGATGGCAAAGCCGAGGCTGGCCAACCCCCAAGCAGCATCCGCGATCATGCTCTCACCTCCGGCGCGTTGACCGGTTCAGAGGCCCCGAGTTTGGTCCGCAGATCCGCTGAGGGGTCGCCGACCCGAACCAGATGACCGTGCTGCCAATCAAACAGTACGTGGATTGTGCCATCGGGCGTCGTTTCCGCAATCTGGCTGACCCACCGGGATCCGGATTCCGGATCGTGGTGGACATAGACAATCAGATCAATCGCTTGGGCGACCGTCTGTTGAATCAAATCGTGGGAAAAGGGCAACCCCGATTTTTGTGCAATGTAATAGAGCCGACTAATTAAATAACTGGGATGACGCAAGTGAATCGTGGACAAACTCCCGCCTTTTTCGGTCAAGCCCAGTTCAATAAAATCAAAGGACTCGGGCCCCCGTAACTCGCCCATAATCAAGCGGCCTGGACTTTGGCGGAGGGCGTTCCGAAACAAATCCAATAACGACACCCAGCCGTGCTGGCGTTCTTCCGCCGTGACGGACCGCGCCAACCCAATGAGATTAATCTGGTGATGAAAGGGTAAGTGCAGCTCTTCGGTATCTTCGAGGATAATCAAGCGTTCATGCGGCGGAATGGCTTCGATCGCCAAAGCCCGGAGCAAAGCCGTTTTGCCCGATTTCGTCGGTCCCGCAATCAGGCAATTGGCGCGAGCACGAATGGCCCACACCAGAAAGGCGGCGGCGTCATCCGTAATCATGCGCCGCCGAATGAGTTCGCTCAGCTGTAACAAGGTGCCCATATTATGTTTGCGAATGGTAATGGCAGGTCCCGTCACGGCCACCCGATGATGGGTGATATTAATCCGTGCGCCGTTTTCCGGCCAGGTGAGATCCATCAACGGTTCCGTATCCCGATATTCCCGTTGACAATGGCGGGCCAGATGTTGGGCCAGACGAATGCTGTCTTCTATGGAGGCCAACGTGAAGGCCGGTTCAATGCGCCCGTTGCGGTCCACAAAGACATACGGGCCCGTCACCATAATTTCCGAAACGGTCGGATCCCGCATAACCGGTTCCAGCACCCCAGCCCCTAACAATTGCGCTTCTAGGGCATCGGTCAATTGCATGGCCACATCCTGCGACGGATGCAAACTCAACACCACATCCGCGATCGCTTGACGAATGGCTTGGCGATCCGCTTGATATAAATGGGCAATTAATGCGCTATACCGGTCGTTTAACAAGAGCAACGCGTGGCGGAACAGCGATTCGGAGCCGGAAGGCGAATCCGGGGTGGGGTCCATGGTGCGAAAGGGAGCCTGGACCGCCGGACCGCCAGAATCGTAACCGAGATCTTGCAACGGATTGGGCGTCGGATCCGGCGCGCTGAAGGTTTGAACTAAGGGATTATAAAACGACATGGACGATCACCTTTCTTGATCCGGCAGGTTAGGCATGCGACGCGCCGAAGAGGGCAGCCGCCTGGGTCAGGGTCACGGCGCCCGGCGTGGTTTGTTGGACGATCCCCTGGCGATTGATCGCATAAATGGTGGGAAAACTCCCGATGTGCCAAGCGGATTGTGTGGGGCTCGGGGCGACATAGACGTGGATATTGGCCGCCTGTAAGGGATAGGTGGACACATATTGTCGCATGGTCGCTTGCATTTGGGCGACCGTCAACGGGCCCCCAACGCCATCATGACCATGGAAGGGCGGATTTTGCGGACCCGGATCGGCAATGCCACCTTGCGGCGAGACATCCACAATATCAATGGCCCAATGGGGATGTTCTCGCGCCATTTGGGGCCACACCCAGCGATCTTCATAGCCACAAAAAAGGCACCACGAGGCCATCGCCATCACAATCGTTCCGTGAGATCCCCGCGCCAGATGCGTCGCATGGCCGGATAAGGTGGTTAACGGCGCAGACCAGGGAGCCGTTTGGCCGATGGTCCACGGCCCCGCAGAACTGGGGGGCGTCGCAGACGGCGTGGTCGGATGAAAGGTCGAGGTGCTGGACGCTGCGGTGACGCGAGACGTCGGGGCGAGCCACGCGCCCACGGTAAACCCAATGCCCATCCAGCCCACAATCGCGGCGCCCACGCCGCCGAGAAGCCACCGCCGGGCCGACGGTGAAATGTCAGAAAATACCATAAATGAATGCACAACTCCTTTCGAAATACCGTCCCAGATTAACGACGACTCCAACGAAACCATCCATCGCGTCGCGCACGCGGCGATTCGACGTGCGTGATCGCCGTGAATAATGCCTGCCACGGTTTGGGGTGATCCAACGCTAAGGGATGATGGTTTTGTAACGCCCGCTCCCAACGCGCGGGATCATAGGGAATTTCACCTAATAACGGCAGGCCGGGCAAATGCGTCGTGCGAATACTCGCGGTCGAATAGCCCCATTTGCTGCGTTTGTTGATGATGAGCCCGCGCTTCTCGCGGGGAATGCCGAGGAGATCCAATTTGCGCATGAGGTCAATCGTTTCCAATAACACCGCATATTCCGGCGTGGTGACAATAACCACGAAGTCGGCTTGCCGGACACTGTGAATCCAGACGGGATCCGTTGGTACGCCTGGCGTGTCGACGAAGACAAACCGGGCTTGCTTTTGACAGGCCGTGAGAATGGCCGACATCACAACCGGCGGGGGCACCGGCATGACCGTCTCGAAACGAGACGCTCCCGGCACAATGCGGGCGTTCGCTGTGACCACTTCGGCTTGTGTGACGTATTGCTGAATATCGCGGAGATCGTCATCCGTTAGCGCTTCAATCAGGGCCAACCCTTTCGCCCCACTGCTCGGGGAAGACGGTCGGTGATGGGTTTGAATCTGCGTGAGCAGCCGCCGCAAGTCCAAGGCCGGGGTATCGTTGGCTTCGTGGAAATACAGCGGTAAACTGGGCTTGATATAGTCCAAATCTAACGCAATGGTGTTCCACGATCCTTTGACCGCTAACAGATTGGCAATAATCCCCGTTTTCCCGACTCCCCCTTTGCCGCTGACCACCGCCACGGTATACGACGGCACCGTTTCCGAACGCGGCGCCTGATCGGGGGACGGGGCCGCAGACATGGCCAGGTTGGCCACGGGCTCAACCGCCGTGCCTAAATAAGGTTGAATCGCCTCCCACGAAGCATCCCGCGTCACGAGACCCGCAATCAACTCCAACGTAAATTCAGTGCCGACTAAGACGTTATAAATGTGATAGGCCGCCAGCGTGGTAATCACTTGGCGCATCGGGTCGGTCAAATGCGCGACCAATAAGGCGATCCGCAGGGCAGGAAACCGGGTTTTGATCCGCACGAGCACATCGGCTAAGGGGATGGTCCCGGTTAATTCGGATGTGACGAGCAAGGTCGTCCAGGGACAGTCCCCCGGAGGAATCTGTTCCGCCGCATGCCACAAACTATCCGTGGTGTCGCCGAGATCGGCGATGGACCACGGGCGTTCTGTGCGCAAGGCGAGGGGGAGACTTTCGGCGACTTGGATCCGAAAGGGTTGTGATACCGCGCCCAGCGCCCAAGCCAGCACGGCGACAGCCGATTCCTCAGAAACGGGCGAATCCGATTTGACCGATGGGGCCATACCAGCCACCTCCTTTCCTCAAACAAGCGGTCCGGCACAGGGTTTCAGGCCTCGGCACCGGACCGCTTGCGACATGCTTAATTGGTGGGGACCCCAAGGATCCCGGCTAGGGATTTCAGCAATTCCGGACCAACACCGGCAATAATAATGGCGATAATCGCATATTTGAGAATTTCTTTGCCCGTTTCCTTGGCTTGCGGCGTGTGAAAAATATGGGCGTGAATTAAGCCCCCATAGACGGCTGCCAAACCGGCAGACGGGACCACAAATTCCAATAAGGTTTGTTGCAGGGTGGTAAACGCGCTCGTGAGTGCTGTTGCATTTAAATTTCCAGCAGCCATGTGTCATCCTCCTTGATAGTTTGTCAACATCGGTTTTTTGATAAAAACGCTGTGTGTGATGCTCCGTGATTGATGAGAGAGCGGAGAGACATCACCTCCTTTACGTGCGGACGATGAGCGGGTTAGGTGGGCAACACCGGGTGATCCGCCGGAATCGGCGCTTGGCCGTGTAAAGGATCCGCATAGCGCGTGGCCGCCCAATCGCCTTTTTCGTCCGCGGTGGATGAGAACAGTTGGTGCAATAACGGAGGCGCTTGCCCCTGAACCGCCACGTGATAGCCTTCCGTCCGCCAAATGGCTAAGCCTTTACGGGCGTTGCGCAAAAACTGAATTTCGGTCGGGGACAAGGCAAATTCCTTGCTAATTAATTGGGCATCGGAGTCTTTATCGACCGTGCCGAGCCAGGTGATATACGTGCTGTTGAGACAAACGCGAGCATCCGCTTGACCGGGGACGACCAGCTGGGTAAACGGATCCCCAATCATATCGGTAATCGACTGGGTGAGCAACCAGACGGCTGAATTGAGCTTGGCACTCATGCGAAACAACCGGGAGAGCCAGCGGGCCGTGCCTTCATTGGCAAAGAGGATGTGCGCTTCGTCGATGAGAATAATGGTACGGCGGCCACTGTTGAGCAGGCGCTGCTGAATCAGTTCGCCAATGACGAGATAGGCAATAGGTTGTAATTGGGATTGGGCCCGCAAAAGCCCCTCAATATTAAACACGGTCAGGCGGCTGTTCAGGGCACTGGGCGGGACATCCCCGTCAAAGATATCCAGCGTGCCGCCGCGGACATACGGGGCCAAGATTTGTGCGACACGACTTAACACGCTATCCCGCCGAAAGGCATCGACAATCGTGGCAAAGGTGGGCATCGGCTTCATTTTCGGGCGTAACGACAAGGATTGCGGATCGATGAGACTCATCGGATCATCGGTAATGCCGAGGGATTCATAGACATGCCGGATCACGCCTTCGGCGCGGGCCCGTTCTTCCAAAGACCACGCGGGACGGCCACTGGCGTCGCGCAGCATCAAATCGAGCAACGTCAGCAAAAAGTCAATTTTGCTGGTGAGCAGCCGCCGTTCGGACTCATCGAGTTTGTCGATATGCCGGGGATATTCAATGGCACACAAATTCCAGCGGTCTTTGGTGCCGACTTTAAAGCTGATAAAGCGGCCCAAGGCATCCGCCAAGGATTGATAGTCAATCGGCGGCGACGGGTCGATGACGAACGCGTCCATGTCGGGATCGCATAAGGATTGGGTCAGCACGCTTTTGGCCGTATACGATTTCCCGGACCGGGTGGGACCAATAAAGATAATATGCCCGGCGGGATATTTATGCCGGTTGTGAATATCCAGCAACACCGGCCCGCCGGTTTGCACGTTGGTGCCGACATAGAGGCCGCCGGGCTCGATATGTTCCGTCCAGGTAAAGGGAAACATACAGGATAAGGAATTGGAGTCCAGCCGCCGCGTTTGTTCCAACCGTTGGTCGGCAATGGGCAAGGTGGTCAGCCAGGCGTTGCCATGTTCATAATACGTTTCGAGGACATACCACAGCCCGCCCGCTGCCGCATCCTTGAATTGCCGGACGTTCTCGGCGAGATCCTCGGGACTGGTGCCAAAAATCGTCATCACAAACGAAATGTTGAACATCTTAATCAAATTTTTGGCCAAGGATTGCCGGAGTTGTTCGGCTTGTTGATACGCATTGTGATCATAGGGGTTGAGCGGTTTCCCCTCTTTGGCTTGCCCGCGCAACTTGGCTTCCAGTTTCGTGACGTCATCCGTCAGTTGCTTGACAATCGCACCATTACTAATCGGCGTGATATACAAGGCAAACCGACGCGGCATGGGGGCTCGCAACAAGGGATGCACAAACCCGTTCGACGCCAGAGCGGGATAGGCCATGACCCGCAAACTGGCGGAATACAGTCCTTCGCCATGTTCCACAAACCGGGCCGTTTCTTTAAAGCCCGCCGGCCACAACAAGTCGCGGTCGGTCATACCCGGCGCCAGGGTACTAGCTCCGGCATCCCACGCTGGGGTCATGGTCAGCGGGGGGTTCGAAGAGGGCGAAGCGTCAGGGGATGCCGAGGTCTCGACTAACCGTAAAGGGGCTCCGGTATCGGGTAACAAGGGTTCAGACGCTTTACGACGAAATAACGCCATAGATGCTGAGTCTCCTTTCAAGGCAATGGCCAAGCGGCTTAGGTTGACGGTTCCGGCGTCAACGCGGCGTGAAAGGCATCAAAGTATTGGATGGGATCACCGGGCAAGGGATGCCCATAACTATTAGCCAGCACACTCAAAATCCGGGATCGTGAGGGAATAAAGGGTTTCATATCGGTATGGATTTGCGCCACGGCATTGATCACCGTTTGCTGACGCTCACGGGCTTGCGAGGGGAGAGAAGCCGGAATGGCAATCCAATAAACCACTTGGTCTAAATACCCGGTATAGTTTTGCAACAAATTGGCATAGGCTTGATTAATTTGCGCCCACATTGACGCATGGGCGGCATCCACGGCCTGATAGATCGCGGGATCAGCGCGCTCTTGATAGCGGCCAATTTCCTGAGACAAATCCAGCCGTTCATTCAGGATATGAATGGCAATGGGAAACGTGAGCATATGCAAGAGCGAGCGAAATTGGCCATAAATGTAATCTTGTTCTTGCTCTTGGAGCATATCAAAAGCAAAGCCGTGGGCTTCGACAATACCCACGACCGTATTATCCATCCGAGTCACCAGCCCGTCTTCGACATGATGCACATTGACCAATCGGCGAAAATGCCGGGAGACTTTGGGAGGCTTGGCTTGAGCCTTAGTTGTGGCGATCTTTTTGGCGCCCTTTGGGGGGGCGGTTTTGGGACGTGAACCCCACACGGTGAGATGTCCCTCCTTCGACGCCAAACCGACTACGCGGAAGGCCCGTAATAGCCTTCCACGGCGTCCGGTATTGGCTGTAATGAATCCAGATGCGCTGAGCCCAAACGGTCAGCGGAAATCCGCTATCGTCCATAGGCCACTTCAGCCAGGCGAACGCGGCGGTTAACAGGAGCGTGATGACGGCTAAGGGTGCCCGCACCGCTAAAGGCCAGGGTTTTTCGCCCCAAATGCCTAACGCGACCGTGGTGCCCACCAACGCCACCACTAAGCCGCCGCCGGATAACCCGGCAATCCAGTCAAATTCCCGGTTGGTATCCGGGGGAATGGGGGTTTGCATAAAGGACCTCCTTGACGTAATACAAAAATCCGTCTCTCCGAAAAACTCAGAGAGACGGGATGCCATAACCAAATTCATCAAACGGTTACATCAAGAGAAACGCGATGAGAAACGCGAGAGGTATAATAAACGCCAGTACTCCGACATTATAGAGCAAGGCATGCGTTTTATGGGTCCGGCGCAAGAGAAACACCAAGCCAAAACTGATAGCCGACGGCCAAAGCCAGAGATGCTGGAAGGGGGCAAAGCTATGGTTAAACACGAAAATGCCCCACGCGAAGACGATATCCACAAGGGCCATTGCAATAAACGCCCACACCCAATCCATCATGCGGTGATATGCCGCCCACGACTCGGCACTCCGTTCGGTCTCGGTTTTTTGCACGACACGCTGGCCGTCCGGTGTGGTAACGACCCGATCGCGCCGCAAGGCAGCTTGAACCCAGGGAGAAATGGGCGTCCACGGAATGCGACCCTTACGCTGAATGCGTTTCCACACGTAAGCGTTATAGCCATTTTCGACAATATAACTCCATCGATCGTAATCACGCCGAAATTGCGGGTTTTTATCGCACAATTCAATAACGGATCGATCAGCATCATGCAATTCTTCTTCGGTATAGCGTGTAGCTAAATCGTCATAAGACTGACATGTTGCCATTATTGCTCGTATTTCGTCTTCCGAATACTTATGCGATGGTGGGGTCCATTGCCATTGCCGAAGCCATTCCCGATCGGGGTTATAAACCATTTGGTTCATGGGGGGTCACCTCCCAGGTCTTTGCCAGCAGTATAGCATATAGACCGCCTCATTCACGAGAGCATCCCGTTAACGGCGGACATATGGCGAGGTGGTCGCGGCTTGTCCGGCCCAATCCACAAAATCGCGAGAACTGTTTTTGAGTTCATGCAAACGTTGCTGCGCTTTGCCGGGCGGTCCCAGCAAGGCTTGTTCAAACGCGGTGAGCTGTTTCATTTCACCCATAATCCCTCGGTTATTTTCGGGCTGATGGAAGTGAGGATTGATACCATCATCCTCAAAGCGATTGGCGACGGTGCCGCCCACTTCGGCGGCGGCCAATTCTTGGAACAACAGCCGCTGCGTTTGCACATTGCCAAATTGGTCTTTAGAATATCCAGATAATCGACTTAACTCTTCTTTGATATCACTAACCGGCCCCGTTGCAAACGTATTGTGCATGTCTTGCACTCGCTTTAATTCCTCTTGCAACTTTTGCGGCTGATGGGCATACCGGAGCGCCATATTGGGGTACACCACATTTTTCAAATAGTTCTGCGCCATCGGGGCCACACTGCGGGCAAACTGATCCGCTGAGACCGGGGGATATTTGCCCTGGTTGTTCGGATTCAAGCGTTGATGCAGCTCTTGATAGCTGAGGGCCTCGGGGACGGTCTGATAGGCGGCGTCCATGACGGATGATCCGGTCGACAGGGGTGATGCGGTCAGAGAGCCCGCTGGTACATTCATGAGATCACCCGCCTCGGCCAAAACCGGAGAAACCGGTCCGAGCGCCGATGCCGAGTCCGTCATCGAGCCAAACCCCGCATCCGTAGTTGCAAAAGCTGCATCAGCGGGTTGAGCCGTATAGCCCACGTCAATGATAGGTCCCTCGTCAAAGGCGGGACCCGGTCCGGTCGGCGAGGGCCCGCGAATGCCGCCCAAGCCGCCGCCTCCATAAGGATTGGGAGACCGGGGACCAGACCCCGATCCGTTAGGAAAGCCGCCGAACGGTTCACCCCAAAAGTTGGCGGAATGACTGCCAAAGCGATCTTGCGCCGTGTTGCGAATGTTGGTCGCCGCTGCATTCATCGCCATAGCCCCAGGGCTATTGGCATCATAGCGGGCTTGATCAAAATTAGCGCGGGCGTTATGCGTCGCAATGGATTGACCCATACCATGCCATAAGCGTCCGGTCACTCCTCCGGCGGTAGACAACCGGGTTTGGGATTTACCCAGATGATTTTCAAATCCCCGAGACACCGCTTGACCCAAGGGTGTAGCGGCCATAAGTTCTTCGCCGCCACGAGCCATCATAATCGCCATTGCGCCTTTGGCTACATCGAAGCCCCCACTGGAAGTATGACCCCGCGCTTCTTGAAGGTAGCGCGGAATCTTACCGACCATAAAAAATCCGGCAGCCCCAATGAGCATATTGAGCAACGACGTTGTATTTTCACCGTGCAGTGCTGTGCCAAAAATGAGCCAAATGCCCAACGCCATAGCGCTTTGGGTAAAAATGGCGCCCTGCAATTGGCTCCAGACATATTGAAAGGTTTTGCGCGAGGGTTCGGCCACAATCGTTGCAGCGGCCAGGGGTAAAAGAGAGCCCCATAGCAAAATTTCGACAAGACGGAATAGCCATTGTGCTAACGCAAAAGCCATACCAAAAATAATGGCCAGTAACACGGTCTGACTAACAAGCGGATAAAGAAAGACAAACGCGGTCGCCGCTCCTGCAATCCCGATGCCTAAAATTGTGGTGGGTTGGTGACAGGACACGGCAAATGTTTTCGCTTCGTTGGAGAGAGTATTCGTAAACCCACTCGTCAAGAGAGCATTCACGTGTAACAAAACGGATACCGCAAAATAACTGCCGGCAATCCATAAGAACGCCGATCCAGCCCGCCCTACCAGTCCTTGCCACCCATCCCATTTGGATGTTGTCATGAGCTGTTCTCCCGCTGTGAGAACGCTCCAAATGAGCAAGGCTATCAACAAGGCCATCGCCACGGCATCTAAGCTGTGCATGGCAGTAAACACATCGCTGGCTACAGTTTGATCACCATTTGAGGATAAAATGGTCTGTTTCAAAATGGCAAAGATGAGATCATAGATCAACAGGAAGATGCCGTTAAAAATTTTGGCAAATAAAATGGAAATGGCTCCTAGAAAGCCCCCCGAAACATTGGAGCATCCCGAAATCCAATCATTGACAAAGCCCACGGTTTCTTCATCCTTCCTTAACGCCAACGACGATGTGACCAATCGACACGATATACCATTACGAGAAGAACGGGTGTGAGAGAATCCCCAGTTGGGAGGATGAAATCGCTGGGAGAACACCCGTGGGATCCGTCAGACCTCAATACGCACCCCAATCTGGCGAAATACCGTCTCAATTTTCGGATGAAGAGACGTTGCCCAACGACGGCACCGCCTCAATCCGCCATGCGGCGTGTCGCATCAACGCATCATCAAAGCCTTTGGCCTGGTCATCCTCCCAAACAATCTGGCCTAATGTTATCGTCGACCATTGATCGCGCAAGGCCGCCGCCAGGTGTTGCGTGGCGCGTTGCACCGTCGGATTCGGCGGGCGATCTTGATCCAACGCGAGGAGCAACCGTTCGGGCGGGCGGCCCAGGGCCTGAAACAGTTGGAGGAGCGTCGGCCAGGTACTCACCCCCGGCAAGCCCAAGACCGGCAACCCCAACGATTCCGCAATGAGAATCGCTTTGAGCGGCCCTTCGGTGACAATCACTTCCGGCCATGTCGATTCCGGTTGAGCACTGGGCCACGCCCAATGCGGAATGACCCAGGCTTTGTGCCCATCAGGATACCGAAGCTGGCCCTGATCATCCACGACATTCGGCGGCGTCGACCACCACACATATTTGCCCGTCTGCACGCGATGCACGCGAATTTGCGCCCCGACGGGCGTGCCATCGACCCACCGCACAGGAATGAGCAGACCCGAGGGGCCATGCCACGTGCCGTCATCCCGCGTGCTAAAACCGGGCACATGAGCCACCGATTCGCCTAAGCGCTCAGACCATCGGGAGCGGTCCGCAAAAGCCGGCATGGAAATCAGGCCATGCGCCGCCCACGCGGCGGCCTCATCCCATCCCCGATCCCGTAACGCTTGCTGGTCGGCTGGCAATAAGGACGCACTGGCCCAAGCGCGGCGATAAATCTGGGCCCAATGGCGCCAGGTGGATGCGTCGGGCCATTCGGTGGTATTGTCGGGGGCAGGCCGCGGCCGATATTCCGGGGGCGGGCCATAATGCTGCAAGATGGCGCGGGCGGCTTCCGACCAGCTTTCGCCATAGAGTTGGCGGCGCCAATCGAGAATGCTGCCATGATTCTGGCCGGGCGGACAACCGTAACAATGCCAATGGCCATCCGGGTAGACCCACAGACTGGGAATCCGGTCGGCATGAAACGGGCACAAGCCATTATAGGCTTGCCCGATCCGTTTGAGACGAACAGTTTGCTGAACTTCCGCAATCAAATCGCCGCTTTCCCGAGCGGCTCGGCAGAGTTGTTGCACTTTGAGGCGTTGCGCCAAAGACCGGGTGGAGTGTGCCATAGGGCCTCCTGAACGTTAGAAAATCTGTGGGAAAACCGTCTGCGTTAAATGCCATGCTAACACAATGCCGATGCCGGTCAGCACGAAAGAAATCAAGGGCTCGATCCGCTTGATGGACGCATGAAGCGGCCAGCGAAAACCGTGACGGGAAATAGGCCACGCCCACCATTGCGGTGTGTCATTAAACCCGTCAAGAACAAGATGGCTCAGACTTCCGATGAAACATCCGCTTGCGACCAGCCGCCAGGGATAGGCTGTAGTAACCTCATGCCAGGACGTGAGCATCGACCAGAAAACCCCACCGCTGAGTGTCACCAAGGCACTCACCAGCCCAACACCGACCGGAGAATGGGCTTGGTGTCGATGCCAGATGGGACCGTGCAATCCCCGTCGCCCGACTAAAGGCGGGCGATGCGGGCCCCGCGACTGGATCACGGCGGGCCAGGGAATCCATCGACCGATGGTGCTATCAGGATGGTCCCAGTCGGGCAACAAACCGCCAAAGCCGCTAAGGGCCAACCACGCGAAAGGATGGGAGAGGTGAGGAACAAGACACCATACACACTCGGTAGCGACAACGCCGCCTAAGATATGCGTCGAGGCATTCATCACGTCACCTCTTTCAATAAAGGTCATCGTGCAACTCATCAAGAAGGTGCTGAACTTGGAAATCGGTCCATTCGGAAAATGGGGGGATATCGCGTCCGAATAATTGTGCCTGGTGTACAGCTTGTTGATACGCACGGTGTTGGGCGCGAGCAAAGTCTTGGGTCTGTTGGGTAATACTCCACCCGATTACGCCGCATAAACCGAAGAGGCTCAAGAGGAACCCGACCAGCCATAATTCGGTCATCCTGTTGGTATCTCCTTTATGGTGTGGGGTTTATTTTTTCTGAACGTGGGTTTGGGCAACATGATGGGCTAAAACAGGAGACGAATCATCAGGGGGCACATGAAGCCGGGAGACGCCAAGCAATGCGCCACTAAACAGCAGTCCTTGCGTCAAAATCCAGACATAAATCAGCAGAATCCCCAGAATCAGCATGTGATAGAGGACAACCCCCACAGCGATCCCTCCCAGTCCATCGAGGATCTCTAAAGGATAGCCCCATCGCGCAATCCAAGCGGCCCGAGAGAGCCACGACCGGCGCGAGGGCGGGGTGGTGCCGCTGAGAAAGACGAAGGCCGGGGCAATGCCTTCCATGAGCACGAAGGGAAATACCAAGAAAAAACCGACGAGATATAAGAAAAACAGTAAGAGCGTCAATCCCGATATCTCAAACGGAAGAATGCGATCGATCCCAGGCAAAAACGCAGCCTTAAATGCCTGGTAGATATCAGAGTCGGATACAATCATGATACCGACGATGGTGGCAAAGGATGAAGAAAACAGAAAAATTACTGCCGAACTGTTCATGAAGCCCCGCGACACGAATTGGCTGGAAGGCGAATCACACAGCAATAGCCGGCGATAAAAAACGCGACGGCGGTTGCGCGGAATCGGAGGGGGCCAGACCAGTTCCTGAACATGCGCCGCCATCGTGTGAAGGGTGGCGGAGAGCAAGAGCAATCCCGCCGCGATCCCATAGAAAATCACCCAATGAGGTAATTGAACGTGTTGGATGACAGACCAACCCGTTCCAACGAGGATACTGGGGCCAATTCCCCATAGGGGCACCGCATAGAATCCGGGTGTCCGAAGCAAGCGGGCCATTGTCGTGCGCCACAGAGACCAAAACGTCATAATTCACCTTTCCTATCTCTCGTGTTGGGACAAGACCGAACACGGGGCAAAAACGACGTAAGGATTCTTTTCAAGCGGGTTACAGGTATCGCGGTTGACCTGGCCAATAATGCTCAAGGTGTAGGCATGAAAAGAGTGACGGACTTTGCCCTCTAAGCGTTTACGTAGAGAACAGCCCGTCACTCAGATCCGATAAAACATCCAGTTATTATGATTTAATCAAGGAATTCTTTTTGTGATGCGGCCCACTGCTGTATTTGTTCAGCATAATGTACGGCTTGAATCGCCTCATCGTGTTCGATACGTAATCGACTGGGATAGCGAGCATCTATGGCATATTCGGTTAACACAATGGCAGCTTCCCGGATCGACTCAATGCCTTGAACGTAGGGTTCAAGCAAATCGGCTAAAAAATCTAGATCGTGGCTGCGTGATGGCGACTGTCCATACAATATCAGGAGGGCTTTTAACCATTTTTCTCCGCATTGTTGGGCATGAAAACATGCGGCTTTATACCATCCAGCCGAGACTGCATGTTGTGCAACCGCGAAGTCTTCGCGTGCTTGCGCAATCCATGCTTCAACGG
This sequence comes from Sulfobacillus thermosulfidooxidans, assembly GCF_001280565.1. Taxonomy (NCBI): domain Bacteria; kingdom Bacillati; phylum Bacillota; class Clostridia; order Eubacteriales; family Clostridiales Family XVII. Incertae Sedis; genus Sulfobacillus; species Sulfobacillus thermosulfidooxidans. Next base: position 388,985 of record NZ_LGRO01000001.1, read on the forward strand.
CTGCGTTCATAAATCACTTGCCCTTCGCGAATAATGTCATCGGCCATCATGGGAAACCCTTCAGCCACCTCTTCGGGAGTTTTCACCAAAATGTCCATCGAGATGCCACGAATCCGAGCAACGCGGCGAACTGCAATCCCTCTTTGTGTTGGAGGTTTGTCGGATGGCATGATCACCAGAAAATCCCAGTCACTATCTGGCCGGGCATCTCCTCTGGCGCGAGATCCGAACAAGATGATACGATTCACTTCAGGGAAGTGCGTCACGATATTATGAACGACGGTATCGGGCACAGAGTTCATATGCAAACCTCCTTCACCTTTCATGCTCTCATTATTATACCCCTACGGATTTAGGCCATACCATACGATACCCCACGACCTGACTCAACAGATGTTTTAGAAACATTTCCCGTCTCGAAGCGACGCGAGATGCAGATTCGTGACCTCATAGATGGGCCCCATCGACCCCAATGCCGTGCGTAGCCATCCAGATGAGCGCGTTGCGTCCGTCCGGCGTTATGGTCTTCCATTCTCGTTCACCTTCTAATGTCTCATGGTAATAGGACAAACGAAGAAGCAGGGGGGAATCATAATGCCTTGATTCGCGTTATCGTTCCATGCCAACGTGTCGGCCTCGGTGATTTCGCCGATGAGCGGCGTGTTTTTCATGGGCGTGTCCTCCTCGTCTTTCTTTCAGGTGGTGCGCTGCAATTCCCATGTGGCACTAGTCTTACGGATTAATCCAACCATCCCATTGCGTCGTTCTTGTAGCCAGCGACATGCCCGGTTGAATGGGCGCTGTAGACGGAGAGGAGGGCGGAGTGAGAGCCTGTCGGCCCCAAAACCCGATCGGAATACCGGCAAAAACCAATAGGACACTAAAACCCAAGATACGTTTAACCCGCTGGGACATTAGCTGGATGAGAACGGCGATGATGCCACTCAGCAACACGAGACCTGCTGGAAGGACCCCGACGCGCCACGCGGCGAAAAGGCTCAAGCTTACGCTAACAATAACCCATCGCATACGCTAAAACCGTTCGACCATATGGGGCAACGGGGATCCCGGCAAGACCGGACCCGATTCCGAGGATTCGGACGGCGCAATCGGGGGAGCCACATGGGCTAACGGCGCATCCTCGTGGGCGGCGGGCGCCACAAACGCTGGACCCACTGAGGCGGCGGGTGATGGGAAGGCGTCCGGGGCCGGAGCTGCTGGCGACGGCACATGGTCCGGGGACGGCACCTGGGACGAAGAGACGATCCGGGATGAATCGACTGGTGTGGCATACGATTGCGTGGCGGAGGATAACGTTGTCATCACGGCCATCAAATGCGATTGGAAGGCTTGCCAGAGCGTAGCGCGCCGAGATTCGAGATCGGTCAGTTGTTGAGCAATTTGATGCAATTCGGTGAGATGACTTTGCGTATTCTGCCAACTTTCGGCTAGCGTCGATTCTAAGGCGTTTTGAAATTCTTGGGTTAACTGATGTAACGCGTCTTGCCACGGAGTGGTGGGCATGAGACAACCTCCTTTAAGAAATTAGCGCATCCAGGGCGCGGAAAAGGGTTGAGACCCAAAATCGGGCTGTGGGGTCCCGGTGGGGACCACCGGATGGGTCATGGTCGCGGCTAACCGGCGCCGGATGGCCTCGGGCGTATAGCCCATCAGGCGACTGGCGGGATCGGCTTGCTGTAACCAGTTGATGACATCTGTTAGGCGGGACCAGCCATAGGGCACGCCCGGCTGATCGCCGCGTTCGACCCATCGCAAGCGGACGTGTTCCCCATCCGTGGCATATTGCCAAAGGATGAGCTGCCCGGCGTTATTCTCGCCCAAAAACCACCACGGCGGCGCGGTGCCCCAGGACCGATCCGGGGCTTTCCACGGAGAATCGGGGCCAATGCCGGTCGGGGTCCACCAGCGCCAGGGATGGCCCGCTTGCCAGAGCGCATACACTAACGCTTGGGGGGGAATCCCAGCGCCACTGTCCGTGGGCATCGCGAAAAATGGTGGCGGGTTCCAACCCCACCGGATCGGCCCACGCAATCCAGGTGATCGGGGAGAGCGCGCCGATCCAGACCGGGGGCTTCACCCGTTCGGCAATGGGCAAAATATCGGCGCGTGACACCACGACCAGCGGGGTGGTGCCGGCATATTGCGTCCACCAGAGACGAGCGAGTTCAATGGACGCAAAGCCTCCGCCAACCCATAGGGTCTGATCGGCCCGCTCTTGCCAGAGCCAGCCCGTGTGTGCGCCGTATTTGGCATGCGGCGTCCAATACGCCGGCGTGGTGACAAGTGGCGCGGTCATAGCACTGTCTCCTCCTTAGACGCCGGGCGAGGACACCCGAGGCGTTTCTGGGGTGGTCCGCGGAAGATCAGGAATCCGATCTGCTAAGGCCGTATGCGGTGCAATTTGCTGGGCCCACCGTTGATGGATGACGGGATCGAGCTGGTGCCAGAAGGCGACGGATCGCCGCGATAACTGCTTGGCTAACGCGGGAATAGATTCATTGGCCGGTTTGTGCCCGGCAAAATACGTCTCGTGCAGTTCGGCGGCCAAATCAAAGGCGGCGGCAGCTAATGTGCGATACAGCCGGGGTTGATCGGGATGATGCGGTTGGGTGAGAAAGGACTGGGTATCCGCCCGCCACCATGCCCATTGGGGTCGGTCGCCGATGGGTACCGCCACGGCCAGCAAATCCTGTTGCACGAGGTGTTTGAGATTGTGTTCGGTTTGACTGCGCCATGACGCATAGGGTTGGACGGTCGCCGCAAAGGTGGCTAAGGCTTCTTGTTGTTGCGGCGTAAACCGGGTGGGATGCTGGCGCCACTGTTCATAGAGGCCGCCAGGTTCGTCAAAATATTGGGCCAAAGTTTTTTGCGTCAGCAATTGTGTCCGGTCCTCATGGGTCACGGCGTGCGCAATGGCCTCGTCCAAGTCGTCGAGATCGGGAACCGTGGGTAAAAAGACGGGCGGCTGGTTTTTGCGATAACCGGCCTGAAAGGCCCATTCCACCGCATCTTTGGCCAGCATCAGCAGCGGATCGAGGGGATAGGCCGCGTGATGTCCGGCATCGGTTTCCGGCACGAGGCGAAAGCGTTCCAACCGATCATTGGCGGCATCGACCGGATTCGCGTCAACAATCGCGTCCCACAAGCCCTCCCAATCAGCGGGATCGATGGACCCCGACCGCGGCGGACGCGGGGGATGGCGAAGGGACACTAAAGGCCGCTCGACAATCATGCCCTGGGGATGGTCGGCTAACCAGGCGTCCGCCGCCGGGCGATCGGTCGGCACGTGGGGCCGGACCGTAAATTTCTCGACGGGCTGCGGTAAAATCGCGTCGGCATGCCGGGCGGTCGGATGATATTGCATCCACAGTTTCTTCGCGATCCGTTCGGCCTGATCGGCCTCGGGCGCAAGATAAAACGTCCAATGACGGGGATCATGGGGTTCATACCCCGGATGACGAATGGTGATGAGGTATTGGTAGGCATAGGGCATGGCCGGGTTATGTTCCCGTTCAATGCGCGGCAAATAATCGGGCCAATACGCTTGATCATGGCGCCCAGGCGTCGCAGGCGTCGGCATAGACAGTCACCTCTTTCCAAATCATGACAGACAATAGTGAGTTAAATGGTGCCGGGAAACCGGGTTTCCACAAAATCGGCCCCCGCAGGTGTGGGAGGCACGTCCGCTGGCACGTGATTTAAGGGATGGTCGTGCTGCGAGGGCGGTGCCGCATGATAGCGCGGCAGGGCTTGAAAGTCTTTCGATAAATCTTGGGGCTCCTCATCAGGCGCTGCGCTCCAGTCTTTTAAGACTTTCCACGCGCTCAAATCGGGCGCGGTGAGCACACCGGGCGCAAAGCCCGTTTGCAGAATCAAGGTTTTGCCGAGCGGCCACCGCAAAATTTCATCCGGTTGCACGAGCGGACGGCCTAACCATTGTTCCGATGAGGACGAGGTGATTTGCGGGCCTTGTTGCGTACTGGTTTGGGTCGTGCGAATCGTTTGGGTGCCGCATTTTTTGGATAAGGTGTCGGCGGTTTGCGGATCGGCGGTGCCGAGAAAGATCCACATGCCACACGACCCAGACAAAATATCGGCTTTTTTGTCATATTGTTCCGTCAGTTGCGCCAGCGCCTGCACCGCCAGGAGAAAGCGTAATCCCCGGCCCCGCCCCACGGTTAAGGCTTTGTCGAAATCGGGAATCGGCGGCAGATTGCCAAACTCATCCAAAATGAAATTCACTCGGCGCGGCAAACGGCCTTTCACGTTGGCCGCTTGCACCAAAAATTGAATGAGTTGGGTCAGAAACAGCGTTGCAATCGGATACCGGGTGGAATCCTCATCCGGGATCACACAAAAAATCGCCCAGGGTTTCGCTTGCATCGTGGCCACAATCTCAGTAGGCCGTTGACCCATCGGCCACGCGGCATCATGCGCGCTCGTCAGCCACGCCATATCGGGATCGGCAAAGAGCCGCAACGTGGAGGTGGCGGTCACATAAATACTTTGCCGGGTTTCCGGCGCGGCGGTGCGAATCATGGCATAGGCTTCCCGCGCCGGATGCCGTTCGGGAAAGGTGGTATCAAAATACCAATCCAAGGCTTGGCCTTGGGCATGCGCCATCAGAATTTGATAGGCACTAAAAAGATGTTGTTCTGCCGGCGCCAGTCCGGTTGCGGTGCTATCCGACACCGCTAGGGCTAAGGCGGCAATCAGCGTTTCCGCGGTATTGCTCCAGAGCACGTTATCCCCGCCCAAGGGCTGCTGCCCGACAATGGCGTGGGCTAAGGTCCACGCAGCCCGGCTGGCATCGGCCAACCGGTTTTCGTTTAAGGCCGCAATAATCGGGGCGAGGGGATTCCACCGGGTTTGGGGATGGCGCAAATCAAAGCGTAAGACCGCATAGCCGGCGTCTTGCAGCGGCTTGGCCGCCCAACTAAAGAGCTCGCCTTTGGGATCGCCCAAGACCAGACATTCTTGGCTTTGGGCCAGCCACGCTAAGGTGGGCAAAATAATGCGGCGGGTTTTGCCCACGCCGGGAATCCCAATGAGTAACGTATGCACATCCCCGGTGAGTAAGGCGGCTTGGTGGCCCCATTGGCCTAAAAAAATCCCGCCCGGTCCGGGACCGGGCGGAGGCGTTTGAGGATGTCCCTGACGCCGGACAGCCTCAGACATTTGGGGATCGGGTAACGCTAATTGACCCGCACGGGGAAGACTCAATGTTTTCACCGGGCGCAACTGCACGAAACCCGTCCATTCTTTGGCTCGGCGCCAGCGCGCCGAGCCATAGCTGGTGTGTTTAATGTTTTGTGTCCCCCACATGGACGCGAGCGGATTGTCGGTGCGGTCCGCTTCGGCTTTCCAGCGGAGATATCCCCATCCGGCGATAGCGAGGCCGGGAATCGTCCGAGAGGCAGCGTGCAACGCGGCAATATGCGTGAGGCGTGGCCAGCTACGCCACGGCCAAAACCCTTGATGCTGCCATAAAAACGGGGTCAGAGCCGGATCGTGCAGCGCATACAGGCTGAGTAACACCGCCGGTGTCGCGGCCCCAATCAGGACAGCTCCGAGAAACCACGTCAGCCAAAAACTGGCAGAACGCCACGGCGCCATCGCCACCCCTCCTTAGTCGTCCTCATCCGCCGCATCCGGCAGGCGATCGTGGAGCATCACCGCGACGCCCCACCGGTCTGCCATCACAGCGGGATCGGTGGCACTGGGATCCTGCACCGCCCAGTGTGAGCCCATCTCAATGGCTTGATCGATTAAGCGTGTGACGTCCGGATCGGTTAAGCGTCCCATGGGCAAGACCACCGGAATAATTAAATGGGGCGTCAAAACCCCGAGCACTATCGCGCCAAATTGCCAGCCCTGATCATATAACCGGCTCAAAGCCCTGATGAGAGATGGGGGCATATCGTAGAGTGAAAAATCAGGGTTGCTGTCGAAATCCTGGTCATCCAACTGGTCAATGTAGGTGCGTAGCGCTTTGAGGGCTGGCACCACATCGTGCAGATGACCGGTGGGCAACACTCCCGCTGTGAGGCCAAACGTTTGCGTGGCGGGTTGATACGGAAAGGCCATTAACACAATGAGGCGTTGGCCGTGAACCGAGGCCATAAAATCATGAAGGGCCTCGGCTAAAGGCGGCGGCAACAACGATAAGGCAGTCGAGCGGTCAAACGGCGTACCCGATTCAGAAATCATCACGACTTCGTCTCCTTTAATTGAAATGGTTAGGACAACTTCGGCGCTTGGGGCGTCTCCTCGGCATAAAACGCTTGGACGGTTGCCTGATGAATGGCTTGCATCACCCGGCGTTCTTGCGCGACTAAAGCGTTCGGCACCGGGGCATAACGGGGATTGATCTGGCGGGTGGCCATATCCTGGAGCAAATCCACGGGACTGGTCCATTTCTTGGCGAGCTTCGCTAAGGGCCCGTCATGATCTTTCCACGCGCTCTCGGTGGCATACGAGAGAATCTGGCCTTGGGCATTTTCTCGCCAGGCCACAAACGTGACGCCTTCATCATACGAGCCCCACCGCCAGCCTTGGTCGGGTCCATTGAGCTTGGGCACACGATCGGCGACGGCGAGTTCCATCAGACGCGGCGCTTCGTCCCACCGTTGGGCATCCGACCAGAACCAGCCAGGTTGCCGGCCTAGGGCTTCTAATTCGGCATGTACGCGCTCAAAGGTTTCGCCAATGGCCTCAGCCGGAACGGGGATGGAGGCTAACGGATGGGCTTTGTCTTCGGTTTTCCACGTGTGCTGCACGGGTTGGCCCGGTGCGGCGGGTTTGACCGTTTGCCGCCGGGCTTTAGTCAACACGAGATCCCAATGCCCATCGGGAGTGCCCGGTTCCGGCGGAATGGCAAACAGCCGGGCTTTAAACGCCGGCACATCCCGTACCCATTGAGACGGGGGCGTTTTCGGCGGCAACACCGCATCGGGAATGGGTAAGCCATCCCAATAGGCGTTGAGGGCCGCTTGCAGTCCGATCAACCGGTCTGCCGGAGCGTCCGGCAATTGCCGGGTCTCGGCCATTTTCAGGAGATATTGATGGACTTCCCCATGGGTCCAGGCGGGATCGTCATCCTCGGGATCGAGCGCATGGCGCCAGACAATTTTCCGTCCGACTTTAACCTGCATTTCCCCATCGGTGCGCGCGGTGGTGTCCGGTTCATGGGTGACGAGCCGGGCCCCCTCATGCCAGACATCTAACGCCGATTGCAGGCCGTGTTTGTGACGGGTGACGCCATCGGGCGCATCGGTGAGCACGCCCAAGGTCGAGGCTTCACACAGGGCGGGCCATTGCGACCGGGGCTGACCGTGGGTGATAGCGCGATCCAATTGGGCACTGACCACAAAATGGTTAATGCCGACGAGATCCGGATGCGCCGTTTGGCTCCACAACACCTGGGGCGGACGGGTGGCCGTGTCCAGCAATCGGATGGTGGCTTGGTCGTCTTCGGGACGATAGGTACTGACCAGGCGTAAGGTGTCGACGGTCGGATCGTCGTCATCCGTGAATAAGGTGGTCATGCCGCGCACACGGGCCGTCCAATCGCCGGCCATCGCCTCACGCCAGACGGTATCGGGCATCCTGTCTAAGAAATCGGCCATGGGTGCGGTGGGTGCCTGATCTAACGCGGATTGACAGAGCGCTTGCACGTGCTCCGGAGTCCAATGGGGATGGCGCGCCGGGACAGCGCTCAACACCTGAGTGAGTTGCCAATGGCGCCAGCCCGCGGCATAGGGATCGGTGGCTAAGGGTTCATCCTGTTGCCAAATCGGGGCGTCGCCGTCTAAAAAGCCGAGATGCCACGCGGCGTCATCCGGTGGCCGACCGGGTTTCAGGCGCCAGACTTCGTAATGGGCCGTCGCTTGGTGCGTGGGTTGATCGGTAATCAGCACCAGACCGGCTTCGGGCAGAGCCGTTTGGATGACGGCATGTTCTAAGGGGATACGCAGGAGAATCACGTCCTTTCTGAGGAATCTGAGGCCATAGAAGCTGCGGAAGTCGTGGCGGCGGGTTGCGCCGCCGCAATCAGTTGCGCGGCTTGGCGCATGATGCACTGGGGCGGGATGGGAATGTGATGGGCCACCAGCCAGCGGTGCTGCTTCGGCGTCAAGGGCTGGCGATCCATCGCCTCATGAATGAGCCGGGATGCCTCTTCTTGCGTCAAGACACCGGGATCAAAGGGAATATGCAACCGCCGCAAAAGATCTTGCTGTTTGGCGGACACGAGGCGGCGGCGCCAGGGCGCATCTTTGGCCGCAAAGGCGGTACGATTTTGCGCCCGCACCCAATCTTCCGCAATCCCTTGGGCATAGGGCAAGGGCACCGGCGCCTCATGCAGCGATTGGGAGCCCTCGGGAGAGACCCACGTCACCCGCCAGCCGTCCTCGGTGGGGGTCAGACAAATGCGATCACGCGGTCCGGCTTCGAGCCAGGGGCCGGCGGCATCGGCATGCCAGACAAACGGCGAATGCCCCAAGGCGTCCCAGGGCAAGGGAATCGGTTGCACGCCCGGCGTCCAGTCAGCCGGGTCATCGTGGACCGCACTGGGTTCTCGCGGTGTCCGCGCCTTGCGGGGTTTGCGCTCGTCCTCGTCGGGCACCGTCAAGGCGGTCACATCATAGGTCAAGGTATGGCTTTTATCCGTAACATCTAAAATGAGACAATCCGTTTTGCCGGGCGAAGGCCGCAACCCCCGTCCGGCCATTTGGATGTACAGACCGCGGGATGCGGTGGGCCGAGCCATGACCAGACAGGAGACTTGGGGTTCATCCCAGCCTTCCGTGAGCACCGCGCAATTGGTGAGCACGCGCAAGGTGCCGTTTGAAAAGGCAGCCAGCCGCCGCCGTCGTTCCGTCAGGGAGAGCGACCCGTCAATCCAGTCCGTCGCAATACCCTGTGCCGCAAAAGTTTCCGCTAAATGGCGGGCATGGGCGACATTGACCGCAAAAACGACGGTCTGGCGGTCTTCGGCATACTGGCGCCAACTGTCGACAATAATTTTATTGCGTTCAGGGGTATCGACGGCCAAGGCTAAATCTTTTTCCGAGAAATCGCCATGATGGGTCCGCACGTGCCGCAGCACCGTGGGAGTCACGATGCGGTAGCCCCGGACGGGAACGAGGTAGCCTTGCTGAATGAGCGTGGGCAAATCCAGCCGATAGGCCGTGGTATCGAAGAAATCCGTCAGTTTCTTGCCGTCGGTCCGCAAAGGCGTGGCCGTAATGCCGAGTAGCACCCGGCGATCGGTTTGGGTCACAAGGCGGTGCCACAGTTGTTGGTAGGTCGCAGCCCCAATATGATGGGCTTCATCGACAATAACCAAACGAAAGGGATCGGTGGCATCTTGCGTCAGCAAGCCCTCTTGCGCCAAAGACCGGGAAACCGTTTGCACCGAGGCCACCACGTACCGCCGGTGCCATTCCCGGCGGGGCCCCTGCACAATCCCGATATCCGCAGCCGGCACGGTTAAATGCAGCTTGGCGACGGATTGTTGCACCAACTCGTCCCGGTTAACTAAAAAAAGCAAGCGGCCTCGCGACTGCCGGGCCAAATCGGCGGCAATGACCGTTTTCCCCGCGCCCGTCGGCAACACCGCCAAGACCCGCCGAAAGCCTTGCCGGACGGCCGACTGAATCGCGTGAACGGCCTCGGTTTGGTAGGGACGGAGTTGGAGTGGCATGATGCACCTCCTAGGATGAGGACGCCGACACGGCAAAGAAATCGCCGGCTTTGGCGTTAGCGGGAAATTGTTGCGTGACAAGATTTTGCGGCGTCACCTTATATAAATCCGGGCCCAGAGACCAGGTGTGCGAATGCGGTGCACCAAAAATTTGGATTTGAATCAACGACCCATCGGGTAAGGCTGTCGGTAAAATCCCTTCGTCTTGCGGATCTTTCCAATAGACGGGCAGATAGACATTGATCGTGGTCGAGGCCGGAGCCCCCGGTTGAGCGGCTGTCCAGGTCGCCGTCCAGGCCACCGGATTTTCAACATGCCCGGTCACATTATCCCAAGGCAGCGTGCCGCCCAATAACGGGGAATATTGGACGTTGGTTTCGAGTTGCCACGCAAAATGCAGTGGCCAGAAAATGGGTTGCGGTAATTTTTGGGCTTGACTGATGGGCGTATTGACTAAATTCGTGGACACGGCCTGCCACTGAATCGCCTGATGTGGACGGGCAATGGCATAATACAGAAACCCATGATACGCGTGCGGTTCCAAGACTAAGGCACTGGGCAATGGCAAGTTCCAACCAGGTTGATCGGCCACGATATCGAGGGGATAGACCGGGTGATGTAATTGACGGGCTAAATCGGCTTGCACGGCTTGACTCCACGCCACCGATCCAAAAGCCGCGGTGATGGAGGACGCCGGAGAAGTCGACGCCGCTGAGCGGGAAGCCGACGCCTGATGGGCGGTATGGTGGACCGCATGCGCCGGATGCGAAGACGCGGGATGCGAGGCCGTGGTCTGGGTGCCACATCCGGCGAGAAAAAGCGGAATCAGACTCCATACGACACGGCGTGCCAGAAAACGACTCGGCATAACAGCACTCCTTTGAGCAAAATAATCAGACACTATCCGAAACAATTCGTGAGACATCTCCAAAAATCCTGTTCAGCCGTTACGAAGAAAACGGACCAGGCAAATTTTCATCCGAGGCGGCCATTTGGGCATAAGCCGCCACATCGAGAGCATATTGCGCCAAGCTCAAGGTATTGCCAGCTTGGGGATCGGGCACCACGTTGGCTAACAGCGATTCAGCTTGTGTCCACGACATGCTCGGTGTGACCCCGGCGTCTTCGACAGCTCCGGCACCTCCGTAATACGCCGAAGACGCTAAGTACCAAGACTGAAACTGTTGATAATTTTCGGCCAGCAGTTCCGCGCCTAAAATGAGATTTTCTTGGGGGTTATGCCGGGCCCCTGGATAGTATCCCGGTAAGGATGCTGCGGTTTGCGGTTCCAGTTGCATCAGACCAAAAGCGCCGCCAGGACTTCCGGCGTCGGGACGGCCTCCCGATTCTAAGATCATTTCCCCGGCAATCCATGCCGCCGGAACTCCGGTGCGTTGACTGGCGACGAGAATGTCTTGCCACCAATGTTGGATCGCGGCTTTAATGGACGTGGGATTATACCCCGGTGTATTGCCGTTGCCGCCACCGCCTCCGACAGAAAATCCGGTCGCACTCGGCAACGTGACAGAGAGCGAAAACGTCGGCCAATGGGCCGTAATCGTGACGGGATGTTGTTGATTGACAATCACATCCGCGCCCCACACTGCGGCATGCGGCCACGCCGGGACTTTTTGCCCAGCGGGGATCAGCAGGGACGAGAGCATCGGCCCGTTATAGCCGTCGCTTTTAATGGTGACGGATGTGGGCGGTTCCACCATGGAAACCGCAATATTATTGGGCACACAGACATCCTTGCCATGAATCCAAGCACAGGTGGGCGGTTTCCAGGGTACTTCCGTTGGGAGGCCGACGGGGGCACTGCCCGCGACCAGCACCCACGTTTTGGCGGTGGACCCGGAAGGATACTGCCATTGGCCGTTTTTCCAGCCGGTAGCCGGCCAGGCCGCAATCATCGGACTCGTCGATAAGGCCACGATATCTTGTTTGGTGGCATGCACAAAATCGCCGGGCGGATTTTGCGTGGCGCTCATGAATTCGGCGAGACTGTTACTTTTGTAATGGTGCGCATCCCAATCGGCCTTGAGGACGGGCACGGCGGCATTAAAATCTTTCAGCGGATGTCCGGTCAGATGCGGATTGGGCGAGGCAAATAAGCCATGGCCATGCGTTTGATCGCTGAGCACCGCGCCATTGGACAAATTTTGGATGACCGCAATCCAGACGCTATTGGGAATGGCGGCATAGACATGGTTGGCGGCGGTGACATGGTATGACAAATTGATCCATTGATCGCTAAACGCCGGGCTTTGGGGAAAGGGAGGAGGGTCCGACGCCTGATGGAAGGCTAAGCCGCCGATGAGCATGAGGACGGGCACTAGGACAATGATGAGCAGGGGCACGCCGAATAACCCGCCACCGACAAAAGCCGCGGCCAGAAAAAGTCGACGTTGCTTAAACATAGAAGAAATCCCTTCTGCTGCCAACGATTTTAACGACGCCGGACGACATAAATGATCTCTTGAGGAAAGAGGATGCGAATCATATCCAATAGACTCTGTTGGCGTGGAGACAATCGATGTTGGATAAGAATTCGCGATGGAGTAGACACAATATCTTCGGAAGGAATGCCTAAAATCGACGGTAACTTGGGAGCAAGAGATTGATAATGGTGTAGAAGGATAAATTGTTCCCGCGTTTGCCGGGAATAGAATTCGCGCGACAATCTCGGCTTGTCCGTATTATATTGCGCTTTTTTAATCAACGACAAGGGACCGTCCACGAGCACGAAAGTCGCTACGCCAACACGACGGACGACGTCATGGGCGACGAGGCCGGGATAGTACCGACGGCACCACTGATTGACGAGTAAGCGTAATCCTAAGCGATCTTCAAATGTCACGCGTAATTGTTCGGGATTGGGAAAATGGTTCGACAAGGGGGCATTCGAGCTGATAAATCCGCGAATTTTGGTGTGGAGAGGCAGGGATCCCAAAGGGGTGAGTGGCGTAAGGTGGTAGTGCGTAATGTGGGTGTTAAACAGGGTCCTTTTGTCCTTAACGATAAACCAAAAAGAGCGGCGATGAAGCATAGCATAATATAACTTTTGTCGCTCAAGCAATCGGGATAGCGATAAACCGAGCAATTGAGAGTTTTTAACTCGATACTGATGCATTTGCCCAATAAACATTGCGGACAAATAATAGGCCCTGTGATGAGAATGGCGCACAACGAAACGATGCAGAACACGATCGAAAGTGATAGACATACCGATCGACCCTCCTGAACATTGAGGAATAATTTATCAGGATTTTAAATGGACTACGGGACCAAATGACCGAGAACCGTCGCCACCACCGTTTCGGGCATTGACAATGGGAAACTGGACGGCCAATGAATAGGAAGAGACTGTAAATATGGCACGATTTGCGCTGGTTCCACAGGAATAAGCGATTCTGCATGAAGATAGACCTTGATAGCGTGTTGGACGCCAGAAGACAAGGGCGCGAAAGACAACAAAATGACATAACCAGACAGCAAACAGTGCTTCTGGCGTGTCTGAGGCACCAAAGGAATAAATGGAATCACTCGATGTGATTGAGCCCAGTGAGCCGCACGGTAAAGCATACGGTTTTCCTGATTGAGTGGGACATCCATTAAATACATTTGTGAGAAAGATTGACCGATGACATGCTCCCACGGAGTTAAGGATTGATGTTTGAATTTGAGTTTTGTCGGCACGGCAGAGCGCAAGCGCGGAGTGGCCGACGGTTTGTGATGCACTGACGGATGCACAATCCAATCATAGAGAGGCAGAAAATAAGCCATTGAAATCCCACACTCCTTATGCACAAAAATCTAGCGTGGGTACCCTACCTTGAGGCACAAGCTTATGACATTAACAATGGAGAAAAGAAAAAATGTAGACAAAGTTGAGAGCTTCATTAGGAATCGTCGCACGATCTGAGCGTGACTTGGCCTGCTGCTGACCGAACACAAGAGACGGATGAAACGTAGTTGGGCCGGGAGCACACAAACGAAAAAGCCGCTACTCAGTCGGCTCTCCTTCAGCACTTGCAACTCTGTCGGGTAGAAGATTTGGCGTGATGTCGTACGATATGTACGCCCTTCCCAGTAGCCTCTGAGGCCCCGCAATCGTTGTGGGAGGTGAAACGAATCGGGGGGTGCTCGCCTTGGAACCTGATCGGAGAGCAAAACCGATCAGCTAACATCATACGGTACACGGGGACAGCGTGTAGTGCGTCCTCACGAACGACACCTGGAGCCGTATCGCACCTTTTCTTTACGATACGCTTTACGTACACACAGAGGCGCACGCAAGCCAGACCTGATGTTAGAAAACAGCGCGTCAGTTGACGGCTGTGCTCAAGACCGTTGGGCACTTAAAGGATACCGTCTGGATCCGATAGCGTAATTGGCTACGTCACACCGTCTCCCAAATACACCGTGTGAGCATCGCGGAATCCTTCAGAACGCTTGGGTCTTAACGTCCGAGAGCGGAATTGCGGACGTGTGCCTGGCCCCAACAAGGACTCTCATCCTTGTCACTCAACTCTCGTAGATTGTGAATCATGGCTGCGAGAGTCAGCACTTTATGATTATCATATTAAATAAGTTACCCTCATGAATCAAGATCTTAACGGCATTTTTGTAATGAAATTTATCGAATAAACAGATGTTTGTATCGAGTCAACACGCGGAACATCTCATCGAAGGTCCTGTTTATAATGTTTTTGTTTATGGTAAATTGTCTATGAATATTCTCAAATTACATTCGGGGAGGACTTATTGATGAAGTTGAATAATTAGGTTTCTCATCGGTTTTTGCGTAAAATATGGTACAGTAAACCCAACAAGGAGGTGAGAACATATCAAGGCGACGGCGACCTCCTTCTGATCCCACAGCATGGCCTTTTGTCTTGCCTTATGTTAGCGGTCTGCGTTTAGGCCCAATTATTCACGAGACACGAACAGCCCATAATCTCGGGTTATCGGAATTAGCTCAAATGGCGACTCCGTATTATCGAACGTATCGACCGCATGCGGCCCGTACAATTACACCGCAACAAGTGTTTGCGTTAGAAGCGGGAAAAATGCACTCGTGTGACCCAGCTCTGGCCGTTGCATTGGCCCAAGCGTTAGATCTTCCTTGGGAAGAGGTTTTACTCTGGGAATGGCCCGTCCCGGAACAAGCACTTCCGGACTTATGGGTTACTCTAACGGGACTCGGATTAAACCCCGATCAAATTCGGGCGGCTTTAGCCTTCGTCGACTTTGTCAGGGTTTATCCGCCTTATCGCCAAGGGGAGCATAAAAAATCTTCACATTTACAAAACTAATTTTGGAGGAATCAGTATGCGCTGGTTACCGATTGGGAGCTGGGAACCACATGGCGGACATCTCCCCTATGACACCGATACGCGCATTGCCATCGCTCTCTGTCACGCCTGCGCTCAACCCCAAGATACGGTGTTGCCGGCCATCCCGTATAGTTGTTCCTTTGAACATCGGGGATTGGGCCAAGTGGTCAGTATTCGGGTCGCGCACTTCGCCGCCCTTCTCACCGATATTGTGTGGGCCCAGAGTGATCCTCTGGTCATTATTAATGGTCACGGCGGGAATCAAGTTTTAGGAAGTCTCGTCCAGGAATGGAATGCCGATGGGGCCCGCGTGTTGTTGCTCCCGGACCGGGCGCATTGGGCCGCGGCCTATCAGGCGGCAGGGTGGGATTTTGGGCCTCACGAGGACATGCACGCGGGGGCGTTGGAACGCAGTCTCCTCCTCTATTTGGCTCCGGAAACCGTTACTTCTGAAATTCCCGCTGATGTCTCCCAACCCAATCGTCCGTATTTTTCGGCAAGCGGTATGCACGGTTATACCGTATCCGGTGTAATCGGATATCCAACTGCCGCCACGGCAGAAGCAGGACAAACAGCGTGGAATGCGTTAACCGAAACGATACGCGATGTGGTGAAAGGATGGAAATGACTATTTGAGCGATGGATACCAACCGCGTCGGTGGGATGAGATTTTTAAGACATTACAACAAGAAATCGATCAAGGGCAATGGCCACCCGATACCATTTTTTTGACCGCGGAAGCGATTGAAAAACGGTTTAGCGTCTCGATTGCCACGGCGAATCGCGTGCTTCAAGAACTCGAAATCGGGGGATGGCTCTATGGCGCACACGGTGTGAGAGAACGTCGTGTCGTAGGCACCCGCAGTGTGTCGGATCGCACGACGGAGTTTTTGCGTGATCCAGCATGGAAACACCCTTGGGTGCAAACGCTGGCCGCTGAGGTTGATAACACCCCCCCAAACTGGGTAACGCAATGGATGGGAACTGGCCCACTCTGGCGGTGGAAAGCACTGCAAGGTGATGGAATCATTATCGTTGCCATCTCCGAAGGATGGTATGCCGTGGATTCTCCAGTCCGGGCCTATGCGAAAGCTCCCGGACCGAACTTTTACGGTTTGCTAGAAGCCCACTATGGGTTACTAGCCGGGTTTCAAGAAACGGTGTCTGCACGTTTAGCTGATTTTGACGAACGGAAAGCGTTTCACGCGATAGGGCGAGCCCCATTGCTTGTCTTACAAATCGATCGTGTCACCCGAACCCGAATGGGCAACGTGATTGAAGTCGTCCGCTTGGTGGATCGGGCTAGTCATTACCACCTTCAGTATGAAGTGCCATATCGACACTTTTAGTAACATTGATACTGACACTGCATATGCCTCGGTGATTTTTTGCGAGAACAGACTTACAAAACACCCAGTTCATGACATCCAAATCAAATTCCGTAATACGCTTAAAGACGGTTCGCTCAAATATTGGATACCAAACAGCCGCAAGATCCAAGAGCTATTACCGTAATCGTCGAATGGAGAGGAATTCTTTGTTAGTGTTGTCAATGAGAGCGGCTCTCCGCATCCAAATGATGATGCCTTATGTCCGGTGCTAGCAGCGGTCTATATGTCTCAAACGGACATACGCATTGTAAGTCAACAAATGATCTTCCGGCTCGTAAAATTCATACAGCACTATATAATTCCTAGAATCGGGCGGTGCAAGTATCTTGCGCCGCCGAGTTTCCTGTCATCCCGAAGTCAATACAGGTTTTTAGTATTTTTTACGTTAGTGGACTTAATGGTTTTTGGACGGAGGAAGCCATTTCTTTTGAATCCACATGAACCCGGTTAAATAATGTAATACCTTTTCGTTTGGCACGACAGTTTCGAGTCGGTATAATGAAGGTATGGAGTTGGAATGGGATGAGGATAAGCGGCTGAGGAATCTCGAAAAGCATCAGATGGATTTTGCCGATGCCGCCAAACTGTTTGCGAGTCCCCGCTTTGAATGGCGGGATGAACGTCACGACTACGGGGAAGAGCGCCGAGTGACAATCGGCCTGATTGCCGGACGGATCTGTGTGTGCGCGTATACTCTCCGTGGATCACATTATCGGATTATTTCCTTAAGGAAGGCGAATGCCCGTGAACAAGCACGATATCGACAAACCCTCGCAGACCAATTGGAAGGCCGTAGATAAATTGGAGGACGCAGACCTCTACGATGAAGACTTGCCAGAACTCAGTGAGACATTCTGGCAGAATGCAGTTTTCATTCCGGGACCTAAAAAGCAACTCACCTTACGTATCGATGCCGACGTAGTAGAATACTTTCGCGCCCAAGGACCTGACTATCAACGTCGGATGAACGCTGTGTTACGCCATTATATGGAAGTGCAACGCCGACGTTCCTAAATTTCTTGCTCTCGGGGGCACGTGGCATGTAACCTCATAGCTGGAAAATGCGGTGGCACAAACTTCCAGCCTGGGCACTAATCCCTTATGGCATGGGTTTGGCGAAAATGACTGTCAGCAAAGTCTGGCTGATCGGCCAATACCATTGGCATTACGGTTAATCCCCGGAATGTTGTCTTCTGACTGACTAGTGAGGTTCTCGTTATTCAATAAATCCTCAATCACAGCCGTCTGGAGACGACGCTCGCTTATATTGGGATGAAATTGATAGTCATAGACTTGCATCAAGAACCGCCCCACCTTGACGGTGGGAATGTTTTACGCTTATGACCCGGGACATCAATTGGCGAAACCCCACCATGAAAAATGGGGAAGGACTCAGGGGCTAACGACGGGGGAGTGCCCAGAATGATGGCAGCCGTATTGATAAAAACCGGGCCGCGCGTATACTCTAAGTCAGAGAGCAACCGCTCCTGTGTTGCCCCGTCGCGCTACCGTGACGTAAGGCGCTTTGCAGAGAAAGAGCAGAGTACGCAAGGTCTCCCCAGTGAAGTTGCCCGCTGTATTTTTTAACGGTAACCTGGCCTAAATGATGGAGGAGCAGTGCCAACCGTTGAAATCGCCCTTCATCATCTCTCGTGGAATCCACATGTTCAGACAAAGAGCAGTTCGTCTTCTGGCTTTTATGGTAACGCCTCAATTATCGGCCCTTACGGTCCCTCCCCGGAATAGATCACAAGATGGTATCCAGTGCATGTTCGCGTCTCTGGACAACCAGCTCAGTCAAGTCGTGTTCGGGTGTCGTTGTTGCAGACATTGGCAAAACAACAAGTTTACATAAGATTTCTTATAGGACATCTTTCTTCTGCTCAATTCGGCGAGTTTCTACAAGGCGGCAGCGTTCCCTATTCCGCCATTTAGCACTTTGGCGTAGAATAACCTAGGAAAAAGAGCAAAATATGATTACAATGAATAAAAAACGGATAGCACGCTTAGAAACACAAAAACAAACGATTGAAATAGCGGCTGCCGCTATAACGGGCGTGAGCATTTCAGATTTTGTCTCAGTGGCTAGTCGCTGTAAGACATCATGCTGAAAACGTTCTGGCACAACATCAAAACATTCAGCTGAGCGATCAAATCCGTCGGCAATTTACCGAAATGCTTCGGACTCAGACCACTCGGCGCCCCCCGTGCTTTGCGCGACGCAAAGTGTTGTCATGACGAAATAGTTGAGTCCGGCTAAGCATATAATCCTGAGTGTGGTAGTCAACGACTACCACGTGGTCCAACATACTTCGCAAATCGGCGTTCCCATAAACGATGAATTCCAACGCAACAGGTTATGCTATTTGTGATTAACAAAAAATATCTTTTTGTTCGCGAGTTTTTTGCGCTGTAGTGGATTTCGGTTTCTGCGCGTATCTCATGCAGCCGGTTTCGATCCCGATTTCCACGAATCATTCGCCCATGGGCTATCCCCCAGATCGCTGAGAACGGGTTATGCCGATGCCAACCAGCGGCCCGTGGGGCCGCTACGAATTCCCACAATCTGTCGGGGATTCCGGACTTTACCCGACGAGCTGCCGCATCCGCTCCGGTTGCCGTTGCCGCATGCGTCCCAACGCCATTGCTAACATCACAATGAGAGCCATTCCACACCGGAGTTGCATCTTCCGAAGGCCCCGAATCGTATGGAGTTCCAACCCGAACGAGACATCTAATCGACTGTTCACCCGTTCCACGGCCGTGCGATGGGCATATTCCCGGGCCCATCGATAACTCGCCCGGTCAATCGGCGTAAAGATTCGCCGGTCCGTCTTTAAGGGGATCCGCATCCCCTGGGCCACAGGGCAAGTCGTGTGACCGGCACAGGATGCGCCCGCAAAGCGGGCGGGGCATCGTTTTTTGAGCGCGTGTCGGGTCTTGTCAAATCCTCCGTGGCTCATCGTGTGGACCTGCCCCGTCACGGGATCGTGACAAAATACCTCGCCCCGATAATTATAGGTCACCGTCGGGTGACTCGGCAGGACTCGCGTGGCATCAGGATCCCGCCACATATTCCGGATATCGATCACTGGCTTGATCTGGTAGGTATCCCAGCAGGGCGGCCCGTGACAGCAGGGCGGGATGGCGGTCGTGGAGATGATTCAACAAGGGCTGCGCCCGGCTGACATCGGACACCGAGGCTTTCGTCACCTCCCACGCCACCGGCAATTCGTACGTCGCATCCACCACCAGGTGCAGCTTATACCCGAACCACTGGACGACTTTACTCCAGCGGGTCCCGTCCTCATGAACGCCCCGGTATTCCTTTCGACCGAAGTCGGCATCCACGTCGCGGCGCCCATCAGCACCAGAGTTTTTGGCGGGCCGCACGGCCCGCGAGGGAATGGCTTTACTATCGATCGCTAAACGATGACCGAAATCCGGAAGCACGGCCGTGATGTCCTCCACGAGCTGCTCAAACAGCGCGTCTATCCTGTCCTGTTCGGCCATCAGCCGACGCAAAAACCGGGTGTACGCCGATGCCGGCGGGACGGCCGCGTTGCGAAACCCACACAGTGCGCGCAGTTGGGCATTACGAGCCAGTTCCCGACGGAGGCTTTCGATGCTCAGGTGTTGGAAAACCACACCAGCTAACACGGAATTCCACATCGCGCGGACAGGATAGTCATTGCGCCCGCGTCCGCGGGCGGTGTCTAAGTGCCGCATCAGGGCGTCGTCCGGCACCGTATCCAGAACCAGCACGAGGCGTTCCAAATCGCCCAATTCTTGAAGATCTTGCCACGAAAACAGCGAGAGTTGTGGTATGATAGCCATGCGGGAGAGCTCCTTTCGGAAAATTGTGGTTGGTACTTCAATTTTACCAGAGCTCGGCCCGTTTTTCTTGTGTTCAAGCGTTTTCCGGGATGATGGCACGGTTTGCCGCGGGTGGGGTCAAATCCGCCTTCGGCCCCTGAACCCCATCGGAAAACCCACATATCGCCGTCATTTTATGGGGGAAAATTCTTGAGGGGTAACGCTCCATCCCGCGTCCCTCAAGGGTTTTTCGACAGCGCAATTACCTCGTTCGCACAGATATTAAAAGCAGCCATTAAAGAGTTGAAAAATGCCTCTCTTGTCCTTAGACCTAAAACGTCTGCCCTACATACATAACTTTGTGCACTGCATACACATTGAACTGTCGTGCAACTTACTAATTCCCTAGACCACCCCAATAAGGGAGGTAAAGTGATTGGATTTTTCTGTAAAATTTCCGCACAATATTCATCAAGATTACAAAACAGAAAAGCAAATGTTATTTAAGTATATTAATATTATAAGGATAGTACCGCTATATTTTTGTGCGATAGATTTACATTAGAGCAAATTCAGTAACATCCTGATTATCGTATCCCTGCCCATTTTTATAAGATTTTACAAGCAGATTCCAATGTTCATCTTTCTTTAATATCCGTATATGCCAAAAGGATTGGATTGGGTTAGATTTCTCGGTCGTATCAAACACGTATTGGGAAAGAGCCTTAAAAGGAATTCGCAAGATTTGTTTCGGTTCGGGTGCACCACAAACCAATAGGACATAAGCCTCATTGGCGGCCTTACATGCGTTTTGTTGATACCCATGAAAACCAAACCAATAACGTTCGTATTCATCGGTTTTACTGTGATTTTTGGAACATAAAATTACTACAACCATCTGATTATCAGCAGTCGAAAAAACTGTACGGGTAGACGATTCAGCTAGTTTTAGAGGATTCAATGAAAGATTATAATTGTCTTGCAGAATATTCACCACTTGACGTCGCCATAGGGCGTAGTCGTTGTTGAATGATTGGGCCAAATCAAGGGTACCCTCCAATGACGATGCAGAAAGGACTTCACCGTTTAAAGCCAAGCCTTCCCTAGAATCCTGGCTCCGAGCTTCATCTTCAGCTTCACGCCTATTAATATACTGACGAAAATCACTCTTTAGTCGATTCTGTACGTTATTCCATTTGGGCCACCCAGCGCTGTTTGACAAATTTGCTTCTGACAGATTTAACTCGTCTTCAATATGTTGATATATTTTCTGGTAGTCTCTACTTTCCTCTTTACCACACCATGAAGGTGCCATAAAAAAGTGGACAAATTCTGCCATTAAGTTTTCAAAGGTGTCTACCGATACCCATTTCACAGGAATTCTATACCTCAATTCGAGATTGTCCAACCACGGCAAAGAGGGCGCTGTGGACGAGACCCAGTATATGCTTTCCGAGAACACCGTTGAGTCAAGTTCAGCCAAATTCAAAAACATTTTACTTACACCTAAATCGTTCCCACCGTATCCGATAACAATGAGGGCGCGGCCTTTTAGAATACGACTTAAATGAGTTTCAAATCCTTGTAATCGTTCCTTTTGCGATGCGATGTCGCTCAGTGGCTCAAATTGTGCTGTTCCATGGAGAGGTATTATAATTGGGTTTTTATCATCAGATTGAATAAATCGAGACAGCGTTGATTCGGGTACATGACGCGGCAAGAGTCTGTATTCATCGTCTAAATATCCGTACCAGTATAGCGCAGTTAATAGTAAGTCATCAAAGTTAGTTGTAAGCGCGATGTTAAAACGCCCTTGGAGAACCGGGTGCGTCATTAACTGAGCCAATACATAATATCCCCACCCTGGCATTCCCTGACTGCATACATCCTCAATAGCCTTTTGAAAGGTGAGCCGCCCCGGGAAACGTTCAGCTATTTTATCAAACGTGCTATTCCCGGACGCTAAGGGAAATTCTTTCTCCCAATAGGTTACGAGCTCACTAGCCGCCGGAATACCAGAGCTTCTTGAACACCCTGCTCCGATAAACCAAGCGAATTGGCGGAAATGTGGGTAATTATGGTTGTTACGAGACCGCAACGGGAAAAAAATTTCTCTTAGAAATTCGCTTGCGTTTAATTGCTTCATAATAAAGCCTTCCTATCAATTCGGTATAGTTTTGTCGGACAATCTAAGTTATTACCTGCTAAATTAGATAACCATGATGTCCACTGTTTTAAATAAATCTAAATAAACTTGATGTTTCCTGCTCTGACTTTCCTAGGTCTCTTAAGAAATATTTCTTTTCTTAATTTTGTATTATCTGTTTCAGGTTAACCTCATTTGGTTACTATCACGAGGGATTGACGAATTTGATACGCTCATTATTCGACAGCACTTGGTGTTTCCGGTAAGGCCATTGGCCCGAGAGCCGGGAAAATGGATACTCGCCGGCTATGAGTGTCACAGTCTTTTCTCCCTTGAGCATTTCGAATACAATCTGTGCCCTGAATGTCGGCATGTAATGTTTTGTTTCGCCATAGTGTGTCCAGTATAACACTTGAGGGCCTCCAATTTTGTCTAGATTTCGGGGACCACTACATTTCTATTGGGTACCGCGCATCCAACGAGAATATGTGTCTAACGAACTTTTGTTCTCATAAATATCTTTGAGATAGTTCGACGATCGACTAACAAAGAAATCGAATGATTTTACTAGTCGTCGCCAATATGTTCCGATGTCGGAAAACCTGATAAAATTGAGGAATTTTTTTTTACAATGACCAGTCTTTTAAAATTAAAAAAAGGTAGCTCCGATTTAATTAAATTAAAAACCATAAGGTCATTGATGTGGAATGAGAAATGAAATATGTCTCTTATAAAGTCTAGAGTGTTTTGCTGCGTTCCCGATACTCATTTATTTGTATATTTTTTTGGAATAATAAAATTGCGATAAAAAGTTAAGCGCAAGAACTCGGTGCTGCTTTGATGATAAGTGCAGTCTAAGATTTTGTGTATTAATGCCACGAGTGCGCAATACGATGCGGGGTGAAAGTAAAAGTGATTAACTCATCACGCAACTATCAGTTCTGAGTTTGGTAGATCGCGCCACCTCCACCAGTGTTCCGATATCGGAACACTGGTGGGCAAGAGAATGCATCCGGATACTGATGGGATTTGATTTTTTAGAAATATCTATAAACTATATATTTTCGTATCTATCGTTATATTGTTGTAGATTAGCTGAATTAATGTTGTGGTGATAGAGCAGCCATTTTGGTGTTCGTATTCGGTAATATAGTTCGTCAAAGACTTCGCATTACCTAACTCTTCATGTATGATTGTTTCCCAATCCATCCAATTTCATTGCTTTTTAAAAAAGAAAAGTGTGTGGTTCCACGAGCAAATTCGCAGTACATAAGGGCTTATAACAATTCGCCTGTCTGGTACGGCCCCGCTTAAGATGGCTCTTGTAGCATAAGGAATCTATACCCCTTTAACGTCTAGCGATGTAGTTAGCTGTCAGACCCGTCAAATCCTCGAAGATTCAGGATAGTAACTATACAATCGTTCCGTAATCTAAAATCGATAGGAGCGTAATCTGCCATTGGTTTGTTTTCAATTCAACAATTGTAAGATTCCGCCAAAATTAGCTAGCCGCATCAATAAGTGTCTCTATGGATAATGGGTGTGTCAAGCTAATAAGCAACCTTGAGTGACTTTGATTATCTCGTTACCATTAACAAAATAAAAAAGATGCAAAAAAAATATCGTGAACAATATCTGTGGATGAATGATGTGAACCGCTAATGGCGAAATCACGTCGTTCCTCTGCGAATATAACTATGATAAAAAGCGCGAGAAATTAGTAGAAGGATGGCGTTTTTCAATAGACCAAAACAAACCTGCTTCTGCCACAGTCCACATGGCCGATAAAGTGTGGATTCATTACCCATCCAGAAAAACACACTGGTTATTTTTTAATGGAAAGTGTTCCGACATCGGAACGCTTTCCTGTTTTAGACGCCGTTGTCGTCCTAGTGCTGATGACAAACTGTCTGCATATATTGAATAGGAGACGGAACTGTTACTTTCTTCCTTCAATTCGCATGCCTTACACCGCACATTTTATTCTTATAACGCGTCTGTTAATTTTGGTTAATCACTTTTTTAAAAGCCACAGATAGCTACCGCCCGCAAAATCCCCATAAGTTGTTCTTCCACTGTATCGTCCCAATTCATATTTATAATTATGTGAATTTCACTTCCAGCGAAAACCGGTATTCATAGTCCGTCATTGTCCCTTTCTAAGGTGTTCCGACGTCGGAACACTTCGTGTATATGACCCTAACCGCATAGACGGCGAATAGCGCCGATATCATGTATTATCGTGCAGGACATGCAGGAAAATGCACAACCGATCGCGAATAGAAAGAACACAGTTACTAATGTAAAGGAGGATTCTTATGGGGAATACCACGAAAGACTATTACACCGTCGCCGATGTAGCAGAAATCCTCGCGATTAGTCCGGATACGGTCCGTCGCCTTTTGGCGCACGGCCAAATGCCCGGCGTGAAAATTTCCCCGCGGATTTGGCGTATTCCTGTTGCCGCCTTCCAAACCTGGTTAACCGATCGTGGCAATCAGGAGGGAAAAGCTCTATGACGTCCGTGCTTCAAACCATTCCAGAGACCCTCTCGATGGCGAGTGTCCCTCTACCGGAACATCCCATTGTCTGGAGTGCGTATGCTGTGAAAGGGGGCATTGGGAAAAGCACGCTGACGGCCAATATCGCTTTTACCTTACGCGTCCTGAATCCGATGTATCGCGTTTGCGTGGTCAATGCCGACAGCACACGCGTGGTTCAACAATGTCTTGGCATTGGACGCGATCACCAAGAATTAACTCAAGATCTCTATGACGTATTACAAGGCGCTGTGGAGTGGCCAGCTGTTCGCATAGCGTCTCCTTATGGCGTGGATGTCATTCCGCTAGGGCCCAATCGACATGAAGCCGCACGGGAACTTAATCCTCAAGCGGTTCAAGCGCTTGTGCGCCGTTTACGCGAACATTATGATGTCATTTTGATCGATCTCCATCCAGGGGCTCAGGCTCTCATTCCTTGGCTCAACGTCATTCACAGTGTCTTATTACCCGTCACGTTAAATGCGAGCGGCGTTGAAGCGGTTCTGGACACCGTAGACGATTTGCAAACATGGCGTCGGCAAGGATTAGCAATTCCCGATATCGCAGGCGTCGTCATTAATAAATGGGACGGTCGCATGCGGATTGCGAAAAATTGGCTAGACCAATTAGAACGGGTTCTGCCTCATGAATGGATTTACCCTTGGGCCATCCGTAATACCACAGCCATCGAACACGCTGAAACCGCATGGCAACCGATATTGCGAGAATCTTCGCCGAGTGCGCAAGAAGTCGGCCGAGCCCTCCAATTGATCACACAAAGGTGGTTGACCTATGCTTTCGCGCGATAATACCGTCAAAATGCTAAGAGAATTTGTTGAGTTGGTGCTCGATGACACGACACGCCGCCAATTAGCCCAAACCTGGGCCATTACCGATGCGGACATTGCCACACCTCGGCGCTTTGCGACCACAGTGGTTACACACCACCGGGAGAAGTTATTACAAGCGATTGCCGAAAATGATCGGCTCGATACGCAGTGGAAGGCTTATCAACACGATGGGTTAGCAGGGGTCCAAGCCTTATGGGAGTCCGAACGACGTCTGCGTCGTCAGATGGACAAGGGACCCTCTTCATCTCTACGATCCATCGCCGCACCGGTGTCCTCAACAGACAACGAATCGCCTACACCGCTGTCTGAAACGTCCGTAACGACGATAGAAGCGGTGAAAGCCGTGGCGGAGGCCCCTATTCAAGAAGTCCCCCTCGCGACGATAGTGGTGCGGGATGTTAATGTCCGATTAAATATTGAAGATGACCCGTCGTTTAGCGAATTAGTGACCAGTATTGAGCAGCATGGACTTCTTCAGCCCGTGGTAGTCACCCCTGATGGAGACACGCCCGGACAGTGGCGACTCCTAGCGGGAGAACGACGTTATCGCGCCGTCAAGACGTTGGGGTGGACGACTATTTTAGCCCGGATTGTTGACGTGCCAGAAAGCGCATGGAAAATCGTGATGTTAACCGAAAATGTGCAGCGACAAGACCTGGCACCGTGGGAAGAAGCGTTAGGTTATCAACAACTGTTGGATAGCGGATTGTCTTTGCGCCAATTGGCGAAACAACTCCATAAGTCTCCCGCTTATTTATCCGGTTTACTCAAATTAATCCGGAATCCCCTTATTCGCGAGGCGATGCGAGATCATCGCTTAGATACCCGGTCTCTGGCACTCGAACTTGCACCGCTCATTGATACAGACGGCCACGAGAAAATCCCCAATACTATCGAATCGGTTTTACAATTTATTGTGACAAAACGCCCCACGGTGACCCAACTGCGCGAATACATTACGGAACGTCTCGCAGAGCCATCGCCTTTATCCTCAAAAACGTCCCCACCGCAAAAGTCTCGGGCTGCACGGGGAAGCTTCCTGAAAAAAGAAGTGGCGCGATTGGAAGATATTCAGAAAACCCGCATTGCTCGTTTGTCCCCCGAAGAACTCGCGGTTTTAGCCGACTTGTATGATCGCACAGCGCGCGCCTTACGAGAACGGCTTGGAAATAGTTCGACACCGGACGAGTCAACCCCCGGTTCGTCGTGATGACACTTTGATGTATATGGTTCACGAGCAGTGTTCCGATATCGGAACACTGCTGCTCCGTTGAATAAACGTCAAGATCTGTCACACGCCTTCTCCCAACGCGGAATAGAACGGGGATCGGAGTTAAACACGAGTACTAATACCGAACAATCATGGTGACTCAAGACCCTTTGCGATGAACGGCTTTGACCCCCTTGGGTGCAATACCGCCACGAAGGATCCTCACGTGTTCCGACATCGGAACAGTGCACCCACCGCCCACCTCGTTGAGAACCCGCGGATACCCGAGGTGGCATCACGCATGTTGTATGTTAAGCCCCACATTCTTCTGCAAGTTCCAACGTCACCAGATCAGGACGTTCCTGTGCGGCTTTGAGAATAAAGCTCCGCCACGTAGGGCTGCCCTCGCGAAAGACATGGGCGAATAACGATCCGAGAGCTTTTCGCGCCAACTCGGCTGCGTATACCTTTAAGCCAGACAATTCCGATAAACGTGGTGCTAATCTCTCCCATTGCGCCGTCGCTTCCGTCTGTGCCGCGTGTATGCGTTCTTCATCGGCTATTTCTTGAGCCTTTTGCGTTTGCAGATACGTCAAATGTTCAGCATAATCTATGCGCCGTTGTCGAAGTTCATGCACCCAGCGTGGTGCCGCCCACTCTTCGCGCAGTGCGCGTTCCATCCATCCACCGGGAAACTGAATCGCTTTCGGGGGTGCCGAGACCATCCATATTGCCACTTGCGCAACACGTGCCATGTCGTAGTGCCGTAACCAATGCCGGATGCGCTTGATGGAAATTTGGTGTTTTTGAAGCATCGCAATTAAAAACAACTGGACATCGTGCTTTGAGGAGAATGTCCAAAGAGGCGCTCCAGGGATAGGTTGATCACTCTTACTGAAAGTCTTTTTTTCTGGGATCGGCTCGCGAATAGAGGTCTCAATGGTTGATGGATCAAGGTCTCGCGCCGATTCCCCCCGTGGACAGTCTGACGGGGACCCTTCGGACACCTCGGGCCACATAAATACCGTGTCAGGCGTGGGGGTGGGTTCAGATGCCGGAGCCGATTCTGTTGTGTCGTGAACCCGCTCGACGGTGGTGATGGTCGGTTGCGGAACGCTCTTCAAAGGTTGCCAGGTTAAGACATACCGATTGGACGTGGTTCCGCCGTTGGCCCGTTTGCGGGAAATAATCCGCAATAATCCTAACATTTCTAAACGTTGGAGGGAGCGACGCACGGTGCGGGTACTCATATGCGTTTCGCGCGCTAGTGTCTTTTCGGAAAATATTAATCCTAAAGGGAGTCGGGGTGTTTGAGTTTTGGCGCGCCAGAGAAAAAGATATAACTGTCGCGTGTTAGGAGGGAGTCCCCGTTCGACCAGATCGGTCTCAATCCGCTTTAATGTCGGAAGAACTCGGGAGTATGAATGAGGAGATGTGTGGGTATTCTGTTTCATGAGTGGTTTTGCCGTAATGGTCATGATTGGCTTGACAGGATGATTATCCTCTTATACAATCATGAGAGTAAAGCGATGCCCGGTACTCAAAGGGGTTCTGGTAAAAATTTCCTTTGAGCACTGAGAAGTCGCGCCTATGGATTAAACGGCAAATGAACCTCCTTTTACATGTTTTTGGGACACACACGACTGTTGGTTGCAGTTGTGTGTTTTGTTTTGCGCGCTGTTTAACGCACAAAAAAATAACCTTGAGACACTCCCTCAAGGTTTGAACGAGAAGACGCTTTACGCTATAATGTGAGCGTCGTCGTTCACCGCTGTCAGGAGTGGTGAACGGGCCTGAGGGGACTGCGCGGGAACGCGGTCCTTTTTTCTTTCCTCTTACCCAAGATGTAGTGAACGCCATCCCTGAATGGGTATCCACTACCCTCTGCGCACTATGATACAGGTTTTTGGACAGATTTCCAATAATCGGCACGATTTTTGGTTTGTTGATACCGGAGTTAACGGATTACCGTCCACCTTGCCCGCGAGCTATCTTGTCAGGACCCGGCCCATGTGAGAGAGTCTGGATAGTAGGACGTTGCGGGAGGAGGATGGCATGCGATTTCCGACCGAGGTGGATCCTGCCATACGGGACGCGATTTGGGCTGCGGAAACGGGCCGGTGTGAAGCGTGTGGTCGCCCCATGGATCGGCGGGTGGCCCGGGTGATTCCACGGGGGCGGAATGAGGGACTCGACCCGGCTACGGCGGTGCTGCTGTGTCCGCTGTGTCTCCACCATCAGCGCCCCCCCTTTCAGGAGGCGGTGATTGACGCCGACACCTTACGCCACATTGCGGAAGCTCGACAAATCTCGCATGAAGAGGCGGCCGGCTGGCTTCGTGCGCAACTTGATGACGCTGCCGTGCTGTTAGCGGTGTTTCGCGATCGGTTAGACTGCTGGCTGCCGGGCATTGGCCGATTCCAAGTCCGGGCGCGATCTCAAGGGGTACCGGAAATCCGTTTGAAAGCGTGCCAGGCCGATACGACCTGGCAGGTCTCCGCGCCGCCTCCAATTCATCGTCGAGGATTTCCGCGTGTGCCGCGGGTCCGCAATCGTGTGTGGGGTTTCCCATCATCTCATCCAAGCCCTGCCCAAACACTGCCCAAGGAGGTTGTGACGATGCCCCCGATTGCTGTGCGCACCTTGAAAGTGACATTAACAATGGCGCCGGACCAGTGGCCTCGGGATGTGGCATTGTCCGGTGATCACGTAATCGTGCCCGTGACGACGCCGGAAGGTCTGACGGTGCAGGTTCCGCTTAAAACTAAAAGTATCCGCAAGGCCCTGAAAACCGTTGCCGCGATACGTGCGGAGGGAGATGAGGCTTTATTCCTCATTCAAGGGCGGCTTTTGCCCGGGATGCAGCTGACTGAGGCGGGGTTGAGCGTGCAGCGAAAGAGTCACCTACCTCCCGGCTAAAGCTGGGGTCTTGCGATGAATAAGCACGCCTTCTCCCCAGGGCTGAAGCCCGAGGCTTCCAGCATCGCGTAATCTGGTGGCTGTTAGCCTATATTTTTTTCATCGATTTCGTGTGGATTCGCTTGACATGGCGATCCCGGGAAATAGGCTAATAGCCAGTCTTTCTGTCTTTCTGTCTTTCTGTCTTTCTGCTTTTCTGTCCGATGGGGTATAATGTAATCAGGAGGAGGAGATTTCTTATGGACAAATATCTACTCCAGTTGAGAGACCGCGGCGTGGTGACCTTACCTAAAACCGTGCGCCAGCACTATGGGCTGGGGCCCGATACGCCGCTCACATTGGTCGATTGGAATGGGGTTTTTATCTTGAGTCCCCGCATTCCGGTCGTCACCGAGCTCGCTAAACAAATTGCGGCAGAACGCGCTGCAGCGGGTCTGTCAGTTCAAGACCTGTTAAGGGCCTGGACCCAAGAACGCTATGGCCCGGATGCCCCGCAATCCGAGGACGCATGATTCCGCCTCTGCGCGTCTTTTTTGATGCTGATGTGATCATTGCGGGCAGCGCGTCCTCCGAGGGGGCATCGCATGCCTTGTCGCAAGTGGCGGAAATCGGGTTAATTGAGGGATGGACGGCGTTCCCAGTGCTAGACGAAGTGCGTCGTAATCTCCAACAAAAAATTCCCCGGGCCTTGCCCATCTTTGAGACCTTATGGCCGCGTTGTTTACACATCGGTCCCGATCCCGATGATTCGGACCTGCAGAAGGTCATGGAGTATGCTCACGAGAAGGATCGTCACGTGGTGGCGGCGGCCTTACGGATTCCGACGCATTGGCTTGTGACCTTTAATGGGCGTCATTTCTACTCTCCTCCAGGACTCGTGATTTTACGTCCGGCTGAAGCGAACCAACGCCTTCGCACCCTGATTAGTGACCAGGCGCAATGAAGCTCAAAGGAATGGGTCAGCTTGTAGTAATGGATTTGAACTGTCGGCTTAAGATAACTTTAGGCAGAGGCTCTTTCACTGGTTTTTGGTGGGAACGGTCCGAAGCCACGCTGGGGAGAGCACGCAAGACGTCGGAGACCGCTTGAGCCATGGTTATGGTCATCCACAATTCTGTGGAAATCTATTCCAGCATAATATCGCTCCTTTAATGACCTCGTACTCACCCGGAATGCGATGACCGCGCAGGAATAACCCAGACAATGTTTCATCGAGGAGACCACATGGGGCGTTTGGCGACACGTCTTCGTGAACCCGAGACGCTGGGAAACACAATGATGCTCAGACGTGTGTTGGGTGGGCTGTGTGATCAGTGGTCATCGCACTACAGATTGTTCGTCACCGCGTCACGAATTATGATATTCTTGGGGCGGCAAACGAGGGCAAAGGGGAACAGAAAATGGAATGGTTCGATGATGTTGACCAATACTCTGCATATTTGGCAAGTCTAACAACCGATGAACGGGTTGCTATATTGTTGGGGTTTTATCAACTGGAACGTCTTGGAGCCATGCGTCTTCCGGATTTGGCGCAGATGGTCCCGGACACGACATTTCAACGCGAAACGCTGATGCACGCGGCGGACGAGTCCCGACACGAACACCTCTTTCAGCGGATTATGAACCTTCTGGGAAATCCATCACCTAATTCGAACGTCACTCCCCCGAGCTTGGGGGGACAACTTATTGCCCAAGCTCTGGCCGAGTGGCCATCATTGACGCGTGATGTGCCTATTTTGCGGGTCACTCCATTGTTGGTCTATCTCTTGGCGAGCGAGGAACGGGCTGTCGTCTCTTTTGCGGCGCATGCTCAGTTGTACCCGACAGGAGACGAAATCGGGACAATTCTTCGTCAAATTGTTTCCGATGAAAAACGGCACGTACGCATGATTCGCCACCGTTTGGACCGTTGGTGCGAGGACGTTCCGGCCGTGCGGCAGCGGGTTGCGGCGACTGAAACGCAAATTACCCAGATTCGTGCTCAATTTTTATCGTCCACGGAAGGTGACACATGGCGAGAGCAACACAATGATAGAGGCGGTGAGCGGAGTACCGGGGAATTGCTTTAAGCGTTTGAACATAGTTGCATATTTCGGTGTGATTTACCAGGGAGATCGGAAAGTCGTTACCAGGTAGATCGGACATCTCTTACTCATCGCGTTCGGAAATTCTTGACCCTTCCTACAGGATTATTCCGTGACGCTGGTTGGATTGCGTTCGGCTGGGCTTGACAAGACTGTGCGCATTGATTCGCCTTGAATGCTCACGCGATGAGATCCATGCATGAACCGATCGCAAATCGCGTCCACGAACCCCTTGGAGCGGTTCAATCGGGAAATCGGCTGACGGGCCGATGTCGTAGGCATCTTTCCCCATCAGGCTGCGGCATTGCGCTAGGGGCTATCGACTAAAATTGCTGTAAAAAGCATTGAGATTTCTCTTACGATGGAACGGGGACGAGAATGGCATTTGGTCGTGCCCAAGGGGAACCTACGATCCCACATGACATGGCAACCCATGCATCCAAAAAGTTTTTATGTTATCCACAATAAATGACGACATCCTGGGGACAGTTGCTGTCGTGGCGGGACAAACTTTGAGTCATCCCGGTAACCAGCCTCGCTGCATCGTCGTTTGCCCACCGGGTGGTCACCGGTACCAATCCGTACGGGCAGCTGGACTGCAAATATGGATTCATTATTGCCGGAGATGATCCCTTTTTCTCGTCATTGCTGTCTTTGATCGGTCCATCCTCGCTTGTCCTATGGAGGCTCACTGTACTGCGGATTCAAACCTTCAGTGGGGACACAACTTTTGAAACTTTGTGAGCAACCAGTTTGTTGAATGAAGTGCTTGCCGTTACATTCGGCTGATCTTTTTATTCGGCTGGATGTCAATGTTAGTCAATCCGTCCGAGCCACTCCATCAAAAATTAGTAGAACGCCCAAATTCGCGAGTGAAGGGCCTCGAGTTCTTGACGCGGGCAGATGCCTATGCTAGCTTGTGGGTGACCAGTCAGTCATTAAGAATATGAGGTGACCTCGTGGATTCTGAAGACAAACGCGAAGATCTATTACGAGCCGCGGCCGCTGAGTTTGCTGCTAAAGGCTTTGACCGGGCGAATATCAATGAGATTGCCATAAACGCGGGATTGGGCAAGGGAACGGTCTATCTCTACTTTTCTAGTAAAAAAGATCTTTATTTAGCGGTGTTGCAGTACATCGTGGACCAATTTAACGCGGTGTCTGAGACCATTCTGGCCCTGCCGATTTCCCCCATGGCGCAACTGGCTCAGGCTGTTGAGGCCTTCATTCACTTAGACCCTGATCTCATTCCGTTTGCGCGGATCTGGGTGCGACACCAATTTCATCATACGCCGGAATTTCGCGAAGACGTGGATACGATTTTTGCGCAGCTGCGGCAGCCGTTCTGCGAAATTGTGGAATCAGGGGTGGCGCGCGGCGAGTTTGCGACATCGTATCCCACCATTACCGGATATTTCATTCTTAGCTTGCTGGTCATGATCATGCCGGAACTTGACCCGCCCGTCCACATGCCGATTTTGCCGGTAGACCGCCGGGTCGCGTTTGTGTTGGAAACCGTTCGTAAAATGTTGGCTCGAAAGGAGGAGTAATGAGTGATGAACAATTTAGATCAAGCGTTGACCGTTCTTGATGCAGGCGGTCTGATTATTGTGGCGGATGATGAACATCGTGAAAATGAAGGCGATTTAATTGGTTTGGCGGATCGGGCCAGCCCGGACATGATCAATTTTATGATTACCCAGGGCCGGGGACTGGTGTGCTTTCCGATGATACGGACACTGGCCGAGCGTTTGGCCCTCTCGCTGATGGTTCCGCACACGACCGACCCGTTTCGCACTGCGTTTACTCAGTCGATTGATGCGCATCCGCGCTTTGGACTTTCGACCGGGATCTCGGCCGGGGATCGGGCGCGAACGATTCAAGTGGCTCTCCGGGACGATGCCGTGGCTGAGGACCTCGTACGGCCCGGGCATGTCTTTCCCCTTATTGCGCAGGACGGAGGAGTTCTTGTCCGTCGTGGCCACACTGAAGCCGCGGTGGACTTGGCCCAAATGGCCGGCCATCAACCGGCTGGCGTCATCGTCGAAATTTTGCGCCCCGATGGTATGATGGCGCGTCGAGATGATTTGCACGCTATGGCGAAGGCTTTTCAATTGCCTTATTTAACGGTGTCGGATATTGCCTTGGCGCGGGCCTCCGTGTCGTAAGCGAATGAGGAGGTGCGCGCATGATTGAACAAGTATCCCGTGGGATTATTGTTCCGGTGACGCAAAGGTTTGTGTTAGGACAGGTGGAAGGTACGGAGTATATTCCTGAAAGCGGTGGTTATCTGATTGTCGCAAACCACGCGAGTTTTATCGATCATTTTGTGGTGGCTACAGTCATTCAACGGGCTCGAGGTCATCGGGTCTATTTTCTGACCAAAAAAGAAAGTTTTGAGCACCCCGTGTCGCGGTGGTGGCATACGGCGGTGGGATGTATCCCTCTGAACCGACAGGCAGCCGATTCTCAAGCGATACGAGCCACGTTACGCGCTTTAAACAATGGGCAAGTAGTCTGTGTGTATCCAGAAGGCACTCGAACACCGACGGGCTTTTTACAACCTGGCAAACCTGGAGTGATTCTGCTCGCCGCATTGGCTCATGTTCCGATTGTTCCGATGGGCATTACCGGCACATTTGACGTGCTTCCTAAACACCGGAGGTGGCCGCGACGCCACCGAGTCACCGTGCGGATCGGAGAATCACTGTCCGTTCCGCTCTTGCCGCGTCATAATCGGGATGCGGCCTTGACCCAATGGATGCAGATGGTTATGGAGCGACTGTCTCTGTTAACTGATGAACCGATCTGGCCAGGGGGTTCGATGCCCAATCACTCCGCAGCACGGTATTGGAACGAGCAGGGCATCGAAGCCACCAACCAACATCAGACTCTAACCGCGCAACGCTACCATGAGCGGGCCTACTATATTACACAAGAACTGCTTCGCCACGAACCTCCGACGGCGGATGTTTTGTTTGAATACGGTCGGGCACTCGGACGTTTGGCGCTGGCTCACCGTGGACTGACGAAAATTGTGACCATATTTCGAGCGCGTCGGGCCTTTGAACGCGTGGTGCATATGGATCATCATTACGCGCACGCTCTGTACGCCTTGGGATTATGGCATCAAACTGTGCCATGGATTCCAGGCCGACTGTCCGATGCCTTGTCATATTTTAGCGCTGCCGTTCAGTTAGTCCCTGATCAGATTGGGTTTTGGATGGGGCTCGGACGTTGCGCGATTGTCGCCCATCAATGGGAGCTGGCTGAGCACGCCTTTCATCAAGCCGCGCAGTTACCGGCCCAGACTGTCGCCGACCAACGTCGACACTATGAAGCATGGGCATGGTTACTACGTTGGCATCCCGAACGTGAAATAAATGAGGTGAAAACCCATGCGTAAGCGGTGGATTGCATGGATTATCCGCCACGCCAAGTGGGTGATTGTGGTGTGGCTCGTTGTCTTGATAATTTCTGTGAGCGTGGCACCGCGTTTGCCGCGCACCTTATCCGCGGGCGGATTTAGTAACCCTCGTAGTGAATCTGCGGTGGCGTCGCAGATCATGGCCCGCGATTTCCCCGCCCAAAATCCCAATACGTTGCTGATCGTTATTGCTAATGTCCAAACCCAAGTCACGACGTCTTCCGTCCGTGAGGTAATTGACCATCTTGCGGGACGTTTGCGTCGTCAGTCGTGGGTCCAGCACGTCACGACAGCCTACCAGCCCCCCAATCCTGTCATGATTGGGGATCATGGTCACGCTACCTATTTAATCGTGCGTCTTGCGACGACGCACAGTACCGTAGCGCAAAACTTGGTACCCCAACTCACGCGGCTCGTCGCGCACAGTTTGCCTCCATTCGATCGCTTCTGGGTGACGGGGGGACCGGCCTTAAACGCGGCGTTGAACACGGCCACGCAACACGATGTCACCGCTGCCGAGCGGATTGCTTTTCCCCTTCTGATCGTCGTGTTGTTGTGGGTGACGCGGTCGGTGATGGCCACGCTGATTCCGCTCGGAGTGGCGGGATTCGTCTTGCCGACCTCAATGGCTTTGGCCTATGTGGTGGCCAGGCATCTCACGCTGAATATTTTACTCACCAATGCGATTAGTATGATTGGGCTCGGGGTGGTGGTAGATTATGCGTTGTTTATTGTCAGCCGCTACCGACAAGAATTGGATAACGTGGTGCCGGCCGTGGCGATTCAGCGAGCCATGACGAGCGCAGGACGAGCGGTATTCTTTTCAGGTGTGACCGTATTGGTGAGTCTTGCGGCTCTCTTTTTAGCGCATTTAATGATTTTTACATCGATTGCAGTCGGTGGAGTGCTTGTTGTCGCGGTCGCCGTTGCGGCAGCGTGGAGCCTGTTACCGGCTGGACTGGTGTTGATCGGGACGCAGATTCGCCGGGGCACGTTGCCCGGAGCCTCGTGGCCTCAAGCCATGACGCGCTGGCGGCGATGGGTCAATCGCATTGTGAGGCATCCCTGGGCATTTTTGGTACCAGGCATTTTGGGACTTGGGGTGCTTGCCGTGCCTGTCGCGTCTTTGCGTATGCAAGTGCCCGTGGCGTCCGCGCGGGCCTTGCCTTCCCACAGCCCAGCGCGCCAAGGATTGTCGTTTCTGACGGCGCACTTTGCCACGCGTGATTTGTTTCCGATTGATATTGTGATTACGAGCCCCAGATCGCTGACCACACCGCAGGCCTTGCAACCCATTGTGCAACTTACGGCCCATGTGATGGCGGAGCCTGGGGTCACCGCAGTTATCGGGCCGACCACGTGGGCTCGCGGATGGTCTGCGGCGCAATATGCCGTGGCGGACCAAAGATGGCATACACTGCCTCCGGCCATGCAAGACGCGGTAACCCAGACTGTCGCTGTCACACACGGAGCCCGCGATGCTTTGATCCGGGTGGTCCCGCGGGCCGGACCCAATGCCGTGGCGACTCACGTTCTGGTCGCGCGACTACGTCACAGTATGCCGCGCTGGGTGGCGGGAACGGGTCTTTCAGCGTGGATAGGCGGCCAGACGGCGACGGGGTACGATTTTGACCAGAGTGTTCAGCACCGGTTGCCATGGATCATTCTGGCGGTGTTTGGGGTGAGCCTGGTGATCTTGACATGGACCTTCCGGTCGTGGATTCTTCCGCTTCAGGCTTTACTTTTTAATGGTCTGGTCACTCTCGCGAGTCTCGGCGGGCTGACTGCAGTCTTTCAATGGGGATGGGGGACGGGACAGGGAACGGGATCTTTAAATTCGGTCACTCCCGTAGTGTTATTTGCGGTGCTCTTCGGGCTCAGTATGGATTATGAAGTATTTATTGTCAGTCGGATTCGGGAATATCGACTGACGGGGCTGTCTACGACCCACAGTATTCGACAGGGTGTTGCGGAAACCGCACGGTTAGTCACTGGTGCGGCCGCCATCATGATTGCGGTATTCGGGGCTTTTGCGACGGTGCCCGTGGGAGTTGTGCGCCAACTAGGGTTTGCGCTTGCGCTGGCCATTGCCTTAGATGCCTTAATTGTGCGCCCGGTGATTTTGCCAGCGGCCATGCGGTTGTTCGGAGAATTCAATTGGTGGAACGGGCGTCGTTTATCGCAGTCGTTGAGCACGCCTGGAATCGACATGTCCGTTGAGGAGGAATCGCCATGATTTATACGATTGGGTGCCCATTGATAATTCCTCACAGTATCCCTTGGACTAGTCAGCGCTCGGTCGCCTTGCACGCCACAGATTGGGTCGTGATCGATCCCCGAGGCCGGTGCGAGTGGGAGGTGGTCTCTTATCATCCCTATCGTTCGCGACTCCGCGCTATTGTGCCGACGCCGCAACAACAGAACCTGATAGCGGACTTTGTGCGACAAGGCGGACGGCTTGTCACGTTTCTGACTAAAGACGTGACACAATCGGAACAGGTATGGGTTTTCTTGGACGAAATAAAGTCCTATATCGGATCGTTGCCGATTTATGCGCACGGAGACGAATGGGTCGAATTGCGCATTCCTCGCTATGATTGGCTCGACGGGGTGAAATCGGGATTGTCAAGCATCTTATCAACGATCCGCCTGATGCCTGAATCTCCCGCTTGGCAATTTGATGGGACACACTATAGTGCGTCGACTCGTAGTCCATCGTGGACGGTGATTCCGTTAGACCCCGGATGGTTGATTCTGAGGCATGGACCGTCTTACACGATGGGAGCATCATTTGATGTCACACTATCGACGCTGTGGGAGTCTCTTTTACAGGAGGGTATTGCATGAAACCACTAGCCGGTCGTGTGGCGTTAGTTACCGGCGCGTCGGGAGGCATTGGCCAAAGTCTTGCCACAGCCTTAGCCCATGCGGGGGCTACCGTCGCTATTCATTATGGGCGTCATGGTGAGGCAGCACGCTACACGTTGAAAGCGGTCGAAGCCCAAGGCAGTCACGGCATATTAGTGTCGGCCAACCTTGAACAGGAAGGAGCCGTTCAAGCTATGGTGGAAACCGTGTTGGCCCATTATCGTCGACTAGACATTTTAGTGAACAATGCGGGCATCACCCGCGACGGTCTCTTGATTCATTTGACTCAGGAGTTCTGGGATGAGGTTCTGAATACGAATTTGCGGGGCGCGTTCTATTGCGCCAAGTATGCATTACGTCCCATGATCCGACAAAAATCGGGAACGGTGATTAATATTTCATCGATTAGTGGGGTTTTGGGTAATGCGGGTCAAGCCAACTATGCGGCAGCCAAAGCCGGGCTGATCGGATTAACGCACACTATTGCTCAGGAATATGCCGCGAAAGGAATTACCGCTAACGCCGTCGTGCCGGGCATTATCGACACGGCGATGACCCGTGCGGTGCGTCCCCAAGTTGTGAACGACAAGCTTCAGGCAATTTTGCTACGTCGTGCAGGCACACCGGATGAGGTGAGTCAAGCTGTGGTGCTATTAGCGCAAAATGCGTACATTAATGGGGCCGTGTTGCGGATTGATGGCGGCATCCGATTTTAATTAGGGAGGATGCGGATGGAAGCACGACGGGAACTGGGGATCAACCAATCGGCGACTGCGGTGTGGCAGCATGTCGCGAACGTCTCAGAGTGGATCCAGTGGAATGGAGCCATTCGCGCTATGAAACGGACCTTCGGCAGCCAGGATGACATATGGATGATTCGCCTGACGGGCGTTGGGTGGGTAACGGTCGCAATCCATGCCGATGACCAGAATCGGCGACTGTGTTATCGCATGACGGGGAAGGGGGCGATTGAACTGGGACAACTAACAGTGTGTTCCGAGGGCAATACCACCTGTCGCGTAGACTATAGGGTGAGGTATGGAGGATGGGCTGCATGGTGGCGGCCCTTAAGGCACACGGTGGCGTGGCGGCTCATGCGCTTAAAGGAATGGAGTGAAACCGGACAAATTCGGAATCGGTGGTCCTTAGAGACGTTTCAGCGGTAAACAACGCACAACCTAACTAGATGACGCGCCCGAGATATCCGAGTATGTGGCTAGCTTTTCACAGGTTCTAGAGTGTACCTCACCGTCAAGAATGGATAAATACAATTCCGGGTCAAATAGCTGCCACTGAGAACTAGCGACATCTAACTTTCTTCGAGAAGCATGCTCCTGGTTTACCCCAGATGGGTTGATAACATAATCATCTATGTTGGGCGGAAAACCGGACCACCAATAACAAAGAGTTAACAGGACTATGCCGTGACATGGAGGCGACTGATGCAGATTTGTCATAACCCCCTACGTTTTGGAGATAGATTACACGGATGCCGACCGGATGAATGCTGCTGGTAAGAGTGGGTGAGTGGGGTGCTTTCAGAGGCCTTGTTCAGATGTGTGATGACCCTCGGTTTTTTGTCATGGGCTATGAATGTCTCTCACGAATTGCGGAGATTATCTCCCGCCTGGACTGTAGGCGGGAGATTCTTGTTTTATGGATGGTGACCTAACACAGAGCTAATATGTTGGACCCCGGCGATGCTCAAAAAATGCACAATTCGAGATGGGTTTAAGAGACTGAGACAAAGTTGTGAAGAGCCCGTATCTCGCTGACAGACTCGGTCCCTGGGTTTCTCCGGAAACAAGTTGGGATCTGTTACGTTAGATTGGTGATCGGTGATGTGTTACACTGGACACGTTATGGCGAAGCAAAAACATTAGGCACCAATAGTCAAGGCGCAGGTCATGCTCGAGATGCTCAAGGAAGGAAAGATCGTGACTCAAAGCGCCGCCGAGGATCCAATTCGTCTCGGCCAATTGCATCGCTGGAACCGCCCGCTAGATAACTTTCGGCGTCTGTTTACAGAGTCGTAGGGGCTTAAGCCACAGATCGACACCCATGAACAGCAATACATACACCTCGCCGTATGCCGCAATCGGAAAGCTTAAAAGCCGGAATGGGTAGAGGCCTTAGGTTATGTGCTCATGCTCGCCGCGTTGGTGCTCAGCCTCATCGAACGTCGGGCCCGACAGGCCCCGCCCCTTCCCACGCCGACCCGCGGTCTGTTGGCGCGGCCCACCGGGCAGGACGTGGACATCCTCTGCGCGGATGGCTTGTCATGCCCTGCGATGCCCAGACCCGTCAACTGGTTGTCCCGGCGGTTCATCCTCAGCCGGTGGCGGCCATTTTGGCCGCATGGGGTTTCACGGACACGATTACCACGCAGGTGCCCCCTAGACCCTCGGGATAAATTCCGCGCCTTTCACCCAGCACGTGCCGAAGAGGAGTCATAAGGGGTTTCAGTTGATATTGACTTCAGTGTCACAACCGAGTTTCCGCTTATTGTTCCCAATAACCCTGACGTTGGGAACGCAACAGCTTATCCATGGTCTGAAGAAAGTTGGCAGCCTGAACCCCATCTACTGCCCGGTGATCAAATGTTAGCGACACGGGAAAGCTCTTGTCGTCTCCGGCACCAAGGCCTAAAATGGCCACGGTGGGTACCATTAACCGCGGGGTAAAATATTCAATACCCCATGGACCCAAATTGCTGATAACAAAAGATGGTTGGGAAAAATCCCAGTGCTCCCAATGGTTATCGTGAGCGGCACGCCGTAATTCGGCCAATGCTTGATTCCAGCCATCTAAATCACGAGAGCCCACGAAGATGGGCACGATCAATCCTTGTGCCGTCGAGGTCGCAACACCCAGCCGCAGTTCTGTAGCCGGGGTAAATCCCTCGGCGTTGGCCCATCCATGAATTTCCGGATGCCGTTTAAGAGCTTGGTCCGCCGCCCAGCAAATTCGCACGAGCGGGGAAAATTGGGAATCCCCCGCCGCGATGCGGCGTGACAAGGTTGTTGGTAGTGCATTCTTATCAGTTAAGTTGTGGATTAAGCGCTGGCGAAAAGGTGAATAAGGTTGCACCGGGGTGGATCCGTGTTGTTGAATCCAATTGTCAATATCTTCTACGGTCAACGGCCGATGAGAAATCGCTTGAGCCAGCTCTTTTAAATTGATGCCTTTTTCCCTGGCATACCGCCGTACCCGCGGTGGAGCCGGCACAAATTCGTCCTCCGACGGGGCATGGTTATTCGCCCCGTTATCACGGCTCTCACGATGAGGTGAATCTTGAGTTCTTGGAATTTGTGTTTGGGTAATTTTCGCAATAGCCTGTCCAGATGAAAACGTGTCATTTTCCTTAAGCAGGGGATGCAAATACCCCTCGACCGGCGCTTCAATGGACAGCGAGACTTTATCCACCATCGCTTCGGCAATAATTTCGTGCGATCGAACTAGCGCTCCCTCATCATAAACCCAATGGATGAGTACGGCTTCGGCATCCGCCCGGTCGCTAAATTCCACTTTGACTAAGGTCTCTTCCATGATGTCCTCCCTATTTCGCGAGTTGACGCATCTCGTCGGCAATTTTTTCCACAGAGGGAATCACGGCTTGCTCCAGCACACGGCTATAGGGAATCGGCACGTCAGGTAGGGCCAGACGGCGGATGGGCGCATCCAGATAATCTAACGCCTCTTCGGCGATGACAGCGGCAATTTCCCCACTCATGCCAAAAGACCGGTAATCCTCATCGACGATGAGGGCCCGGTGCGTTTTACGGACGGATTGAATGATGCGGTCGCGATCGAGGGGCACCAATGTGCGTAAGTCGAGGACTTCTACAGAAATGCCTTCATTCTGAAGTTGCTGAGCTGCTCTGAGGGCTTTGGGCACCATGGCACCAATGGTAATCACAGTAATATCGGAACCTTCTTGAACGAAATGGGCCTGTCCAAAAGGAATCGTATAAGATTCTTCCGGCACATGCACTTCGGCTAAATCATCTGAAGGCATCCATCCTAATCCCAGCAATCCCTTATGAAAGAAATACATCACCGGATTGTCATCACGAATCGCCGAGATCATCAACCCTTTGGCGTCATAGGCATTGGACGGCACCACAATTTTAAGGCCGGGAAGATGGGCAAATAACCCGTATAAACTTTGACTGTGTTGTGCCCCATCGTTGTATCCGCCGCCTATGGCCGTCATCAACACGACCGGATGCCGGAAACTCCCTCCGGACATATAATGGTTTTTAGCCAGATGATTATAAATTTGATCCATAACCACCCCAAAAAAATCCACAAACATCAGCTCAACAATAGGGCGCATGCCTTCGGCACTGGCGCCAATGGCCGCTCCGATAAAGGCACTTTCCGATATCGGAGTGTCCATCACCCGTTCTGGACCAAAACGCGCCAAGAGTCCTTGTGTGGCGCCAAAGATCCCGCCATAAACCCCGACGTCTTCGCCCCATACCAAAACACGGGGATCACGCTCCATTTCCTGGCTGATGGCCTCACTGATAGCTCGCGCCATTGTCAATTTACGCATTGATGCTGTCACCATATAGCCTTTTCCCCCTTATGACTTTTGATCTCTCTCATCTTTTAGTGTCTCCGTAGTCCTATGACGGTGGGATATGGTTCGCGGCAAGTCTGAATCAAACCGTAATCCCCTTCCTCTAGCGTTAGGACACAGCACTTACGACTCCACGAAAACGTCGAACAATGCTTCTTCGGGTGCCGGCTCTGGCGATTGCCGGGCAAAGTCTATTGCCTCTTCAACCTGTGTGATGACGGCATTTTGAATCTGCTGGTCTTCATCTTCCGTGAGAAATTGGTGCTCAAAAAGGTATTCACGAAATCGTTTGATCGGATCCAACTGTCGCCAGGCATCTTTTTCGCCAGCATGGAGATAGACTTCGGGATCGCCTTGGAAGTGCCCGTAAAGTCTTGTCGTTTCCACTTCCAGTAACGTCGGGCCCTTACCTTGCCGTGCCCGACTGATGGCTTCTTCGGCCGCTTCCGAAATCGCCAGCACATCATTGCCGGCAATATAGACCCCAGGAAGCCCGTAAGCTTGGGCCCGCTCGCTATTATGAGCAATGGCCGTCGACTGCTCTTTCGGTACAGATATGGCATAGTGATTATCCTCAATCACAAAAATGACCGGGGCTTTCCACAACGCGGCCAAGTTCAGACTTTCATGAAATGTGCCCTGATTAGCAGCCCCTTCCCCTGCAAAGGCAATAGCCACATTGTCACGCCCTTGCCGCTTAAAGGCTAATGCCGCTCCAACAGCGGGAGGAAATCCAGCGCCCACAATACCGGAA
The DNA here is from genome assembly GCF_001280565.1 of Sulfobacillus thermosulfidooxidans. Taxonomy (NCBI): domain Bacteria; kingdom Bacillati; phylum Bacillota; class Clostridia; order Eubacteriales; family Clostridiales Family XVII. Incertae Sedis; genus Sulfobacillus; species Sulfobacillus thermosulfidooxidans. The sequence goes on from NZ_LGRO01000001.1 coordinate 432,645, forward strand.
CAACTAAAATGGGTGAGGGGATCGAAAAGGTGCATATGACCCCCCTTCCCGTGGGAGAGCCCTGTTTGGCGGCCAAAGATTTCCGCAGTCATCCGCTTGAGATCAACCCCTTTGGCGATGGCGAAATGATGAGGGCGGTGCGGAGCCGTTACCGCATCCTCCCTCCGTAAATGCCGTATCACCCCTACGGCTACGGGTTCTTGACCGGCTGCTAAATGCATTTCGCCTGGGATGGTTCCCGCCGCAATACTAAATAAAGGGGTTTTGCCTTCGGTATAAATCTCCGCGATCCGATCTTCGTAACGGCGAATCAAACACATTGTGCGGTACATCTCGACATACTTCGCCACCTGTGTCTTGTCCGGATTTTCCATCTGGTCCATTGTTTCCGTCCTTTCTCTGTTCTGACATTCTTGTACGTAACGATGCGCTCGTTTTCCAAAACTCAACGTTCTCAGTCTCAAATCTCATCGACTAGGTGGTTTTTCAAATCGTTAACCCGTCGATTTGGTATACTCTACCCGCTCAGGATGTTGGTCACTTGATACGCGAAAGCCCAACTCTTGGGATACTTTCGTGGATCGTTGCAACAAATCGGCCAATAATGAAGCATGCAGACGATCGTAGCGACTTCGGGGAAGAGAAATCGCTATGGAACCCCATATGCTTTGGGTATAATTAAAAATCGGCACGCCAATGCAGCATACGCCTTCTTCCCATTCTTCTTCGTCCAAGGAATAGCCGCGTTCCCTCGTAACAAGTCGTGCGTGTTGCAAATCGTTCCATTGAATGCGGGAATGTTCGGTGCGGATGACGGGTGGATGGCGGAGATAATACTGGTGAAATGTCTTAGGCGAGACGTAAGCCAAAATGGCTTTGCCTAACGCATGAACGAACGCATGCTCATAATATCCCACATAGAGTGAACGAACCTTCAATGCTTGATTTCCTTCAGCGATATACTGGATGACAATCTCGTCACCGTCCCACTTTGCGACGTAAGTCGTTTCATGCCAGTGACGACTCATTTCATGGGCGAGATCTTGCAGCTCAATCGGCACCGTTTGTTGAGATTGAATTTGACTGTGCAAGTAGGAGACCTTATGGGACAGGATATAAACGTGCCGTTCGCGATCCTTTTTCACATACCCACAGTCCACCAAGGTGTTAATCAAATGATAACAGGTGCTGATAGGAATTCCCGATACCCGGCTGAGCCATTTTATGGTGGTACCAGCGGGCTGCTCCCCCAAAAGATCGAGTAAGTGCAATCCCCGGGACAAGCTTTTTATCGTCCAGGATTCAGCCATGGTCCTACCTCCAATGTGTCTGAATCGGCCGCTCCATGTCCATTATAAAAGCTCACGCATCTCGCTCAATACAAAGTATTTCAAATAATGAGAACCACCGATGCCTGTTCATGCTTGTTGGGCTTTCGGGGATAAGTTTTTCGGAAAAAACGGAGTTATCTTGAAAAACATATATGATTAAGATGATAGGGTTTATCTGGTATAATTGGTCAAGCATTTCGATAAAGGAGGCAAGTAGGATGGCCACGGAAGAACGACACGTATCAAATCTCGATGAACCCATTTCTGGGAAAGCGATAGGGCGACCACCGAACCGACGCATCGTGTCCATCGCCGTAACCGTTCTCGGACTAGGCGTAATTGTTTTGGGATCCTTTCAATCTTGGACTCTCGCGACATTATTCGGTATCGGATGTGTGCTCGGTCTCGGTTTGTACCATACACATTATGGATTTACGTCATCGTTTCGGCATTTCTTATTAGACCGTCGAAGTGCAGGTCTTCGTGCTCAAATGCTGATGATCCTTATCGCCAATATGCTGTTTCTTCCGTTATTAATACGTGGCGAGGTTTTGGGTCATCGTGTCACGGGATACGTCTTTCCTGTTGGCTTGGCGGTGGTTGCGGGCGCTTTTCTTTTTGGAATAGGCATGCAACTGGCAGATGCCTGTGCCTCGGGGACTTTATACCATACCGGAGGCGGCGATCGTCGGGGGATTCTTACGATTGGTGGATTTGTTCTCGGGTCGGTATTGGGTAGTGTAAACTTCCCGTGGTGGATGCGTACTCCACATTTACCAGCCATTTCGTTTATTGAATCATTGGGTATCGTGGGCGGTGGGCTTCTTCAACTGCTTATTGTCGGGACGATCTTTTTGGCCGTGTGGTGGCTGGAACGGATGCAGCATGGTCAGGTGCAAGCCCTATTTAATGGCGGTCCCGGTAGGAGAGTAGACGGGAGACGCTATTGGACGCCTGTTCTACAAGGGCCGTGGTCATGGGTGACGGGAAGCGTGATTTTGGCCTTCGGAAATTTCCTGGTCTTGATGTTGTCGGGCAAACCATGGGGGATTACGTTCGCTTATGCATTGTGGGGGGCAAAAATTGCCGAAGGGCTAGGATTTCAGGTTACTCATTGGGCGTATTGGCAGATTCCAGCTAATGCCCACGCGTTACATCAGAGTATTTTTCACGATGTCACGACGGTATTGGATTTTGGAGTAATTGTGGGAGCGTTGCTGGGAGCGGGTCTCGCTGGAGGATTATTGCAAATGTCCTTAAAACAACTACCCCGCCGGCTACTGGTGTCGGTTTTCCTCGGCGGAATTATGATGGGTTATGGCGCACGCATTGCATTTGGATGCAACATTGGCGCATATTTTTCCGGTGTGGCTTCATTCAGTCTCCATGGTTGGCTATGGTTGTTTAGCGCTATGCTGGGAAGCGCATTAGGAGTAAGATTGCGGCCGATATTTGGACTGGTAAACTGCTGACATTTAGGCTGTGCTGGAATTCTGAGCGTGGGATTGTGGTCCAAGTGTCATTTTGGAGGACACGGAATCCGTAGGCTATAGACGCCTCAGCCTTGTAGTAGGTCGGTAGTGACAATAAGTTGTATCCTTTTCGCCTCGCGTCATTCTTCAGATGGAGGGGGCTAGACACGACTTGGGGCCTCATCATCATAATCCTCCTTAGGGTGATGGTTTCGATTTGGATGACGCGAGCGTTTGCGCGATGTGACGGTAATTGTTGCGGGAATCACTGCGCGGGTTTTCTAAGAGTAAGACCAGCTGATCTTTGGGGCTGGTAAGGAATTTGTCAGGACATGGCACCCTCGTTTCTTTTCACCGGGGTGCCCGTTTTTGTGACATGTGGCCCATGTAGGAGAATCAAGAGTGGGGGTGATCACCAAACACGGATCCATCGACCCTCAAATCGGAACCAAGGGGAATATGGTATGCGCAAAAAGAGCTGCCGCGTAGTGGACCATATGGTCCTGTCGGACTTTCTTAGCATCGTCTATTCTTAAAAACAAAGCGTGACCATAAAGTCAATTCAAATGAGGAGCATTGACTCGCCGAAACGGGTGGATACCATAATGACCAAAGCCGAAATTAAGCATGATCGCATCTCTGTGGGGTTGTTAGTGTCCAGTGACTTAGAGAATGAAGGATTGTATCGCATGATAAATGCCCACAGTGACATGAACACGTGTTGTCAATGGATCGTGCAGAATAATCAGGAGATCCTCAATGCCTTTCCCGGTCATCGTGTCGACGTTGCGGTTCTGATGGTACCGTGGCCTATTCTCGGAGATTTACTCAAACGGATTCATCAAAAATTTCCTGATTTGGTGAGTATCGTGATTAGCCAAAGTCCCTTCCATTGGAGTGGGATTCTCCAGATGCTTGAATATGGAGTTGTCGGATTGACCCGCTCGACGCAGAGTGCGGTAATTGTGAGTATGATTCGCCTGGCATATTACCAGATGGGAAGTATAGATATCGACATGGCCCGCCGCATGGCTTCGGTGTTGCCCAAGAGCCGTTGTACGCGAACTCGAACGTTAACTCAACTCGACTATTACATATGGTCTTTGATGGTGCGGGGATATTCTAATCCTCAAATCGCTCAGCATTGCGGTATTACTCTCTCACGAACGAAACATCGGATTCATCATATTTTTAGGTATTTGGGCGTTCGGGATCGCGCAAGTGCTATAGCTATGTACAACACGTATCAGGCGTTTAATGCCGGTTTGGAGAGGGGAGTAGGACTGGTCGACCATATCGATGAGTAGAGTGAGCCCTTGGGCGATTATTCCTGCCGGAGCGCGAAGAGAATAGGAAATTCATCTTCCGTAAAGCGGTGTGCAGGCAACCGTTTGCGCCGATGTCGTTGGTTATGAATCGGCGGTTACGCCCTTGTTGATTCGGATAAGGATCATCTCAAGGTGACGAGTCACCAATTGACGAGCGGGAAGCAGTGCCAACCCTTTTAACCGCGCCAGACGAAACGTGACCGTCAGCACAATGCGGGTGCCTTGGGGGCTCGGGGTCAAAGCCGCGTCATAGGTGTAATAATCAAAAATATTACTCTCGATAAGCGTTCCGTGAATTTGATAATGGACGCGGTCAACGTGATCGGCGACAGTCCATTGCATGGGATATCCCAAAAACGAGGCGGTCCACCGCGTGGTTTGACTTTCCCCGTGCGAGCTGAGAATGGTCACGACGGAGACAATTTCGCGGGAATCCACAATAAGAGCGGGAAAATCCGTCATCCTATGAAAAACTTTTTCCAATAAAGCTGGCACATCGCCGTGAACACTTACCGTAACCATCCCGTCAGCCTCTGGCTTTTCTGATGGCGAGGTTGTTAAGGGGGTGGGTTCGATGGCAAAAGTGGGATGGGTGGAAACGTGAGACGTCGGGATCTTTGCAGAAAATCTTGATAAGCGGACCTCATCAGGCAAGGGTGTTCCGTGGGTTAAGTGTCTGACCAGGTACTGCGCGGTGACTGGGGCCAACAAAATGCCATTGCGGCAGTGTGCGCCCACAACCCAGACTTTCTGGAAATGGGGCACATGGTCTATGATTGGGACTCCATCTGGCGCACAAGGACGCAAACCAGCCCATGATTCGATCAGTTGGGCCCGGTCTAATACCGGACAAAGATCCCTGGCAGCTTGACCTACCTGTAAGATCGCTGACAACGTGGGAGTCTGGTCAAAGCCCGCTGTGGGTTCTTCCGTGCTTCCGGCTAATATCTGGCCTCCGGATTTCGGCACGAGATAAACATTTTCGCCAAAAACCGTCATGGACGTGGCCCTTTGCGCTGCCTGGCGAAATAATACACGCTGGCCTTTCACGGGGGATATCGGAAGGTTCAGCAAGGAATTAATCCAGGGGCCTGAGGCTACCAAAATAGTGTCTGCAGTAAATTGTCCCTGTGTGGATTCGACCCGTCCCTCATCGATGCGCGTGACGGTCACGCCTTCTAATATCTGAGCGCCTTGTAATATGGCGCCTTGGGCCAGTGACGCACTTAACTGCGAGGCATTCACGTGCCCTCCGGGTGTCCAAATTCCCCAGTCGATGTCCGGACGCAGACCCGGGATGGCGTCATGCAATTGTTTGCCATCCATGGTTCGGACGGTTAATCCGTGACGTTCCTGCCATTCCCGCTGGTGTTGCAGCGCAACATGTCCCGCTGTTGTTTCGGCTACCTGGATGATACCACGTGTATCCAGATCAAGATGGATTCCACCGATGTCTTTCAGTTCCCATTGCCATTGTTGATAACGTGGAAAGGCCTCTAACCCCCATTTCAACAGAAGGCCTGGCTCATGAGCTTCTACTTGAGGAGGCAACATGCCCGCGGCGCCATAAGAGGTTCCCGAGCCCACTGTATGCTGTTCCAATAATGTGACTGTTAATTGAGACCGGGTAAGTTCATAAGCTAGAGCCGTTCCGATGATGCCGCCGCCAATGATCAAGATGTCCGCATGCCATTTCATTTACAATATTCCTCGAATAATCTTTTGTAATGGGACGAACGGGACACACTTTACTCGACAAAAGTGCATGGAAAACCGAATGCACTTTTAGAGAATGGCCCTCACGACCCATAATGTTTTTCCTTTTTTTGTTTATTTAATCATAGGGGTTCGTGGGGGCTTCTTCCATGTGCACATGGAATTATACAAATGGACTGTGTGGACCGTATTGCTGCCGGGCTTTCGGATGGGTAACCATTGAACTGCTGTAAACTACTCCCAATACTTGCTCCTTTATGCTTTACGACTCCTCTATTATGGCGGCTCGCATCATTTTTCTTGTGTTCGTTCGATCGCGCAGTATACAATCACGGATGAATCGGCACCGTGGTCTGCCATGTCAGGCCACTAACATCTTCAACTTTAACAATCGCATCGCGTTGTCCCTTTAGGGCCATTTGAGCTCGATTGTCGAGGGGAAGTTGGATCGTCGCTTGCGCGGACAAGGGAACGACCAAACCCCACGGACCGGTCGACACTTTTTGAAAGAAATATTTATTATGAATAGCAGACGGCGTAAGATGCGCCAACTGTTTGGGTCCCCATACTTCAGCCGGTGTGGCCGAAGTCTCTCCTTTCACCATGACTTGCACCACAAACGATCCATAGGTGTCGGGACCATTCGGTCGGTAGATTGTCAGTGCTAATCGTTGGGGACTTAACGCGGTCCTCGTTAAGACTAATTTTGGCGTTTTATTGTAGTTGACCAATTTGCCCCATAATCCGTGGTGTTCAAATTGATAGGCCCATAATGTCAGAAATATTGCTACGATTAACATCCATACACTTTGTTTTTTGACCTTCGACTGTGGTAACGGATGCTCTTGATGGGTAACATTGTGCGATTCTTGCATCGCAGTAGCCTCCTTTGATTTCAGCATGATGAATTTAGGTCAAATGAAGATCGAGTGAGGCCAGATGGAGATGCCCATCCCAATACTTGTGAATCAAATGATCTAAACCAAAGGACCCCGATCCTACAAAGAGCAGAATCATCGAACCGATACCTTCAACGGTTCCAATCTGAAACTCATCAATACAGGCCGTCCCTAACCAGCCATTGCCAAACAACATGCCAAAGGACAGCAAGGCTCCGCCCAGAGCGGCTAATCGGGTAAGCGTACCGGTTAACAGAAACAGTCCGACGATAAACTCAATCCAGGTAAACGCAATGAGAAAAGCCCAAGCCCAATGCGGATGAAGAATCAGCCATTGAATCATCGCGCGAATGGGCGGCAGGGCATGCGGCATCATGGTACTGAATTTATGTCCAATATTGCTTTTGGCATACCAATCTAATTTGCCCGGGGCGTTCAGATAGCGCCGGGCCCAAGCGGTCAGAAACTGAAAACCTAAAATAAAGCGTAAGGGCCAGAGATAGGATGTGGGAATCCACGTCGTTTCCGTTCCCTTTGGTGTGGTTTCGGTCGTATCGTGGGTTTGTTCCGATACCATAATGATTCCACCTTTCGCATGTGCCTTAATATTGCTTAGCGCGCTGATCACTATGTGAATTTATTCACATGTATATCGTACAAGGGAATGACTCATCCACCATAGGGCCGTGTGGCCTATTTGCACAGGGTCATATGGGGCAGTCATCGTGGGACACGTTTACCGAATTATTCGCAGAGGGGTCAACCCATGGGGGAACCCTGAGCCATTAACAAGGACCGAGTGTTTTCTTAAAATTGCAGCAGTGTCACACATGGCACCCATTCGGTGATTTGGCCGACCGCCGAATTCGGCAGGCTTCGCCGTGAGCACATTGCTCTTAAAGACCAAAAAAGAACGTGCATCGTATCGACGTACCTATTTCCCGGTTTCATTACACATACAGTTCCACGTGTGGCAACTCGACTGCTTCTAACTGGGCCGGGCCAACATGGCGCATTTAACGAATTATCAATAGTAGCTATTTACAAGGACTGGCGCTGATTCCCTAGATTCCCGGGCAGGACGCCATGTCTGATGTCTTGACGTCCATTACTATTGCGGGATTTACCGTCGCCTATATTGTCGAACGCGCTGACAGAATGTGGCAATGGGAAGAAGATATCTATCGAGCTGAGCATGACGCGTTAACCGGGGCCCTCACACGATATGGTCTCAAAACATGGATGACCCAATTGTCCGCAGGTGCTCGATCTGCGGGCATGATTATGGCGGGCGATCTTGACGATTTCAAATGGTTCAACGACACCTGGGGGCGATGTTGGAGACCAAGTATTGCAGGCTTTTGCCCACCGTATTCGGGCGGAGCTCCGGGCCGAAGACGCGTTAGTGCGTCCGGGCGGGGGTGAGTTTACTGTCTGGATGCCCAATGTCGCTCCTAGCGATGCGTCCGGGAATGTCGAACGGTTACACAATGCCGTGACGAAGGAATCCTGCACACTCACAGCGAGATCATTTGAGTTGGGCGTCTCGGTTGGATGGGCGGTTGGAACGCTTTCCGACGACACAGCACACATCGCCGACCAAAATTTGCTCCGAGCGAAACGTCAAGGCAAAAATCGCATCATCCATACGTCGGAGCTGTCAGAAATGACGGGTCCCCACACGACACCGACTGCACAAATAGGATGGTTAGCGGATGCTGCTCGGGCGTTATGCGCGCAATGGTCTACGGCGGCTGTACTGACCAGGCACCATTGTTGCCGTCAATGCGTCGTATGAACAATTGACGGGGCGATCGTGGGAAATGTTGGCTGCCCAGAAACCGGGAATTAATAGTGCGGGGAACACGCCTTCCCAAGTCTATGATGCGTTGTGGCAGACTCTCCACGACGGTCAAGTGTGGACTGGGCACTTAAAAAATCGCCGACCAGACGGCACTCCATGGTGGGCCTATGAGACGCTCGTACCCATCGTTATCGGATCGCAAGTGGTCGGCTATTGGGGCACGGTGCAGGAATGTCCGGCACAGAGCCCAAAACTTGTCGCATCGCCCATATCGAGTGAGGCGTCGGGGGTCAATCCAGCTGACACGGATTTTCTAAACCATCTCACGTTTCATGCGGTTTTTCAGCCAGTCGTCAATTTGCAGAGCGAATTGGTGATTGGACAGGACGCCTTAATTCGTCTCCGATATCATGGACGGGTATTGTCTCCCCTCGACGTCTTTGCTGAGGCGAAAAGAACCGGAACACTTGTGCAATTAGATGGCATCTGTTTGCAAACCATTGCTCAGGCGATAAGAGTGCGAGGTCCCTGGCTCTTAAGCCCCCAAATGCTTCTAGACATCCCGGACGTCATGCGATACAATCCCCCATCGTGACCATCGCGAAAAATTTTGGCATCATTTACCTGAGGACAGGATGGAGATGACAGGAGTGAGTCGAAAACGATGACCCCCGCATGGAAAGCCCAGGGCATTCAAGAAGCGTTGGACATCCCGAAGGCCGCGGCGGTGGCGCGTCGGCATGGACTCCCGATTCGGCTGGTCCACAAAGGGGTGCAGACCGCGACCCAGCGCGGGACCCCAGAGGAAGCGCGGGCCTTAAAGTGTCAAGGACAATTTAAATTCCTCAAAAACGACAATTCAAACAGGCCAAAAACGGCAGGGTAAATTCCCCAGAAACGCCAGCGCTAATTCCCCAAAAACGACAAGGTAAATTCCTCAACAGCAAAGCAAATCAAAATCCCCAGGGATGGCTCCTGGGGATTTTGTAGGCGATGGGTTGGGTTACGAAGGGCGGCTGCCTTGCCATCTCGTTAAGATCTCCGCTGCCCGAACAAGCAGGTACGCTCTGGGGAATCCCCATATGCCGGATTCGTGGCCTATTCCATCCGGTCGTAGGCGCTTTCCGTCCACCTCATTTGCTGGGGGCGGTGCGGCAGGCGCGGTGGCGCGGGCCCTTGGGCCAATGCTCGGTCCACTCCAGGTCAATTCACCGCGATCGTCGGAATGTGTTGGGCAATCTGTTTCCCTAAGCTCGGGGTCGTTCGATACGCCCCGTGACGAGTCACCAACAAGAGATGCCGCGGGCGCCCCTAATCGGTCACCATCGCGAGCCACTGGGCACAGTGGCCACGCCATCGGCCAATGGCCATGAATTTCTCCTCGCTCGAAGCGTCCTTACCCGGCGGAACAGTGCCGTCATGACACTACGTGTCGCTTCAGGACCCCGAGCGGGGAGAAATGTATATGGCCAAACTGTCCCTTTTTATTTGACCATATACACCCGATGGGGGCGCTATTCATCGCGCCTTGCGTCGACGTTACGTCCCATGAGAGCAACTCGGGCAGCAATATAAGATCGAGCATGCCAGGTTGACTCCCTTACTAGCGTAACAGATTTGTTTTGAAAATTCTTGCCAAAGACATCTTTAAGATGGTTCTTTTCAGTTCCTTGGGAAGGTGTTGTAAACGTTGCGCGACTGGTTACCCCTCTTCTTCCTGTTCTTCTGACAACGCGGTGATTCGATTGTCGACGACTCGATTGGTAGAGTGCAGTAATGGATTAGTTGATGAACCGAATCTATTCCATACAAATCCAATGCCGATATAGCCGAGGAACATATAGGGTAGTATATTATAGGGATAGGCGGGAATGGGATATATGCTGCCAATAATCGGGATTAATAGAAAGGAAATCGCCCCAAAAGAGCGCATAAGGCTACCTATCCACGGTCGACTTTGCTTCCGATCAATTAGAGGGCTAGCCAGTGATACTAGTAAATAAGAGACCAAAAATCCGTACGTAGCAAACGTTCCAAAGTACCCGTAGGCGTTCAATGGTTTCGCCTCTGCCAGGCCAATTAAGGCTAGGATTATTATGATGGACGCAATGACAATCGCGATATGGGGCGTTCGATTGACGGTGTGTGTTTGCCCAACCCAATCATGGATATGTCGGTTTCGTCCCATTGCAAAAAGAATACGCGCTCCAGCGTTCAGTGATGCCAAAGCACAAGAAAACAGGCTAATCATCGCTCCTAAGTCAATTAACAAAGAAAATGCCCCCAGATGATAACTGGTTGCCATAGTATTCAGCGGAGCAGTGCTTTGCGAAAGGGATACGAGGCCTCCCGGGAACGCTAGAACTTCAAAATAAGCCATCAAGGTAAAAAATATTCCTGCGACTAATACACTGATAATAACGGCAGCAGGAATGGAGCGGTGCGGATTTTTGGCCTCTTGTCCCAGTGTCGTCGAGCTTTCAAATCCAACAAATGAAAAGACGCCTAACACCAACCCTAGGGCAATGCCTGATGAATGAACGTGAATCAAAGAAATTTGAGCGGCATCCCAGAGAGACTTGTGACGAAAAAGAATTATCATACTAAAAATACTAATGAGCAATACGGAACTGAACTCCATAATTAAAGCTGTCAATGACGAAATGCGGATGTCTTTGTAAGCCAACATGGCGGCTACAAAAAGTCCAATGATTTCGACGAGGAGGTACGAAATGTGAATATGAAAGTGTCCAAGAATTTGAACAACAAAAATCGAAAAACCTACTAAAAGAGCCATCGCTGTACTCAAATAAGCGGCTAGCATGGCCCAACCGCCGAGAAATCCTGGCGTTTGTCCTAGCCCTTCAAAAATGTAGTCATACAAAGCACCAGCAGACGCGTGACGTTGAGCAAATGCTGCAATATTTAATCCGACTAACAAGAGTCCTAACGTCGCGATTACGTAGGCCAGCCAGGTTCCATTGCCAGCACTTGCGACCACTAAAGGAATAGATAGGACAGGGGTTAACGTGGGCGAAATGTTAGCAATGGATTGGGCTATTGTTTCAGGGAATGCCAGATAGTTTTGATGCAGTTCACGGTGACGCGATGGTGGGGGCGCGATGTTCACTGTTTGCATAGAAGTGAAATCCTCCTTATATTAAGAACTAATCCAGACCATTTATCGAGTTGTGAGCAGTTATTGAAGCAAATAGCGTTGAATTTCCTGGGGTGATACGGTTTGGTGATATTCGTCCCATTCTGCGCGTTTATAGGCAAGAAATCCTTGCACAAAGGTGGAACCGAAGGCGTCCGCGAAGAGCGGATCGGCTTCCAAGGCATCTAAGGCACGATCGAGAGAACTGGGAAGCCGGGCTATTTGACGGTGGAGGATATCTGCTGGGTCGAGATCGTACATGTTGTCCTTGGAGGGTTCGAGTTTAGGCAGTTGACGTTGTATGCCGTCTAACCCGGCTACTAATAAAGCTGCTACTCCTAAATAGGGATTCGCCGCGGCATCCATCGCCCGGAATTCCAGGCGTCCAGGACCCGGAACGCGAATGAGGTGGGTTCGATTATTAGCCCCGACGGTAATGGTTGTGGGTGACCATGTGGCTCCTGAGAGGCTGGTGGGACTGCTTAACCGTTTATATGAGTTTACGGTGGGTGCGACAAAGGCCGTGAGGGCGGCTGCATGCGACACAATTCCGGCAATAAAATGATGCGCCATCGAACTCAACCCCCATGGGTCATGCGGATCATCAAAGAGATTCCGATTGGTTTGGGTATCCCATAAGGATAAATGGACATGAGCGCCACTGCCGGTTAGGCTGGAGAACGGTTTCGGCATAAAGGTCGCGATGAGGCCCTCTTGCTGGGCTACCCGTTTCACCCAAAACTTGAGAAAACTAAATCGATCCGCAGTCACGAGGGCGTCATCATACACCCAATTTATTTCAAATTGGCTGGGCCCATCTTCATGATCCACTTGATAGACATCTATGCCGGTTGCTTCCAGCCCCTCAATGACCTTCGTTAAAAAAGGCAAATGACGGCCGAGAACATCGAGTTGATAGCAAGTTTTGGGGAAGCGATCATAGTCATCCGCTGGCACAATGTGACCCGGATCAATTTCTCGTACCAGATAAAATTCCGCTTCAATGCCAACTTTGGCTTGCAGTGCCTGGTGACGAAAATCGTCGCAAACTTTTTCCAGGAGGTTGCGCGTACAAAAGTGCCATGGCTGATCATTTAACATGAGGTTCCCAATAGTCCAAGCAGTGTCTGGCATATCTTTTAAAGGAATCCACCGTGACAAATCGGGTCGGACGGTTAAATCCGGGTCATGGGGACCCTGCCCAACACTCCCGATGGCAAAGCCTGCAAAACCTGCCCCCGTTTCTCGTAGAGCAGCCAAATGCGATTTGGGGACGAGCTTGGCTCGGAGGATCCCGTGCAAATCCACAAAGGACAAAATAATCTGCTGAACCGAGCTTTCGAAGACGTTTTGAAACATTGACAATTTTTTTCACCACCGTTTCTATCTAAAATTATTAAGAAAAACCAACATAACGTCGCGAAAACTATAACTTTACCAACATTTCGTCAGCTTAGTTTGCATTATATTGGGAGAACTTAAAAAGCGTCAAGGGCATCGGACGGCTCGTTAAGCATTTCAGGCAACAGCATAAAAATATCGTTACGGTGAGTCTTTGCGGAGGGGTGCGGTCGAAGATTGTATCGTTGAGGCTATGTAAAAGGCCGCGATTCAGCGTCTTGAAACAGGATAGGTAAGAGGCATGTCAGTGGGACATGATCACGTTAAGTGGGGGATCGTGTCTGTCGTTTACCAAATGAAATCGGGGTTCCATCCGGGTGATATAGATGGACGCCGGGACCATCGACGAGGTGTGTTATTTAAGAATACCGGCATAGTGCATTTGCCAAGGCGAGAAGGAATGAGAGAGCCCTAATCGTCGCCCAAACGCGCGTTGGTTGCTCTCTCCATACCGTGCCTTAACCACTTTGACGCCGCGTAAGCGATAAAAGGGTTGCGGCCCTAAGCGGAAAAGTTCGAATCGTGGTAGATGTTTCTCGGAGGCCGCCCTTGGATCGCGACCGCCGGCATTGCCGAATTCACGAATTTTGTGAGACCACGGTCTCAACATGCTGCGCCGCGTGATGAAGCTGTTGGACCAAATCAGGAATTTTGTTGGCGGTGATGCGGGTATCTGGTCCTGCAATCATAAAACTTCCCCAGGCCCGGCCTTGAAGGAGAACCGGAACCGTCACGCCCACGGTATGCGGAGTGACTTCACCGACACTGATAGCATATCCTTGGCGTACAATGCGGCGACACTCGCATTGAATAGCTGCGGCGTTTACCGCGGGATTAACCTTACAGAGCCGAGTAATAATAGCCCTCTGTTCTTGCTCGGGAAGAAAGGCTAAAATCACCCGGCGGGAAGCCCCAACGGTTAATGGTAAGCGCATCCCCAATGTTTCCGTGAGGCGCAATTTTTCGGGACTTTCGACAATGACTGCATAGGTGCCGTAATCTCCCTCACGCAGTGTAAAAATTGCCGTTTCGCGCGTGTTACCCACAATGTTATGAAGAATGGGCTGCACAATCGGAACGAACGGAAATTTTTGCGCGGCGATTTGTCCATAGGTAATGAGTCGGAGCCCCAGATACCATCGCTTCGTCTGAGGATCTTGATAAGCCCATTCTTCTCGCGCTAATTGTAGTAACAATCGATGGACTGTGGGAAGGGCTAAGTGAGCGCGACGACTCAATTCTGTTGCACTCGCTCCGTTCATGAGTGACGGATCGGCCAAGAGATCCATGATCTGCCGCAAGCGCGAGATTACACCGGTGTCAGCAGCGCCCGATTGTGCCGATGTCAAATTCAAAATTCCCTCCTTGCCATAGCGGTTGACAAAACTCCTGTTTCCTCTCTAAAATGTGCCAATATCTCTTTAAACGAGAGGTTTATCTCATTATATGAGATTCAGGAGGTGTTGTCATGGTTTATCAGGCGGATATTCTCGTCGTCGGGGCAGGGGTCATGGGGACAAGTATAGCGTGGGCATTGGCGGAAAAACACATGGGTCGCATTGTGGTCCTCGAACGGACGGCGTTGGCGGCCGAAGCGACCGGACAATCCAGTGGGGTATTACGCTGTCATTATGGGATTCCGATATTGGCCATGATGGCGAACCAAGGGTTGGAATGGTTTAAACGGGCGAGGAGGGATTATGGGGTAGACGTCGGATACCGTCAAACCGGCTATATCGTTGGCGTGGGAGCGGAAGATGAAGCCGCATTCCGGGCGAATATCGCCATGCAGCAAGGCCTAGGCATTGGGACGCGTTTGATAGATCCTGAAGAGGTACAAAAAGTATGGCCAGACATGAATCTAGCAGACTTGGCGGTGATGGCCTTTGAGCCGGACAGCGGGGTTGCTGACCCGACGTTAACCGCTACGGCGTTTTATGAGCTAAGCAAAAATCTCGAAGTACAATACTATTTTGGTCAGCAAGTCAACCAGATATTAACGAAAAACGGAGACGTTTGGGGTGTCCGAACTCAAGATGGATCCGAGTGGATGGCTCCGGTGGTTATTGTTGCCGCGGGAGCCGATACACCGGTGATTTTTCAATCCTTGGAGATCCCTGTTCCGATCCGTCGTCAACGGGCGCAATTGATATTCATCAATCCGGGGGTGAATGTGGCTCATCGGCCCGTGTTTTCGGACTTGGTTCAATTACAGTATGGCCGACCCGAAATGAATGGAACGCTTCTGGTCGGCAACAGTGATCATCGTGTTCCAGAATGGATCGATGACAGTCCCTGTCCTCACGGAGTCACAGAGAGTTTTGTCCATGGGTTAATTGAGCGAGTGCTCCAGCGATTCCCCACCTGGGATAACGCGCAATTTCTGGGCGGCTATAGTGGATGTTATGAAGTCACGCCCGATTATAATCCGATTATCGGACCAACGCCGGTTCCCGGATTGTTTGTGGCGGCTGGATTTAGCGGGCACGGGTTTAAATTGAGTCCCGTGATAGGGCCGATGCTGGCAGATATTGTGAGTGCTCCCGAACAGTTTCCCCAGTTGGACAGTTATGTGTTTCGGCTCAGTCGTTTTCAAGAAGGGGATTTATTGGTGAGTCAACACCCGTATGGTCAAGCGAGTCAAATGCGGTGAGGGATCAAAACGTGGTATCATGATATCCAAGACGGATGACCCTCTATCAAAGCTTGATTTGGGAATCAGCCCACAAAGGGGACGAAACCTTGGAACTCGATGATATCGATCGGCAAATCCTGATGCTGCTGCATAATGAAGCGCGGATGCCGTTGCAGGAGCTGGCGACGCGGATCGGCTTGTCACGGGCTGCTGTCCACGATCGCGTGAAAAAACTGATTCAATCCGGGGTGATTCGGGGATTTGAGTTACGTGTCGATCCGGATCTTTTGGGTTATCCCGTGTTAGCGTGGATTGGACTACTGACGGTACAAGGCACGGAAGCGTATCGAACGTTGGAAGATTTAAGCCACATTCCCGAAATTGAAGCGGCTTATGTCGTAACGGGCCATTATGATTTTTTAGTTAAGGTGCGTGCCCGAAGTAATGCGCATTTACAACAATTGTTGTTTGAAAAAATCGACCAAGTGCATGGATTTCAGCGATCTGAAACCATGGTTGTCTTATCGGCGGCAGTCGACAAAGGCACGTTAGATCCGAAATTATACCAATCGGTCTAATCGGTTTAATGATTTTTGACATGATGACACGCGGTCTCCGGGTGGGAGAGCGCGTGTTTTTATTTCAATTATAGTCATACTGTCGTTAATCATATATATTGACCAACGTTATGCTTTAATAATTGACTTTTTTCCGACGATATGATTATATCTAGCGTATTAAATGTTATATTGCGGAAAGGAGTTCATGCGATGTGTGGTATTGCGGGCATCATGGTCAAGTCCGCTGATAGGCCATTGAGTCATTCCCAGGATATTGGTCACTCCTTGTTTCAAATGCTGACAGCCCTGGCCAATCGAGGGCCTGATTCAACAGGCGCAGCCGTTGACGGAGACGCGGGATTAATGGTGACGGTATGGAGTGACACGGGGACATTTTTGCGTGTGCAACAAATTCTGACAGAGCTCGGCATTGAGGGGACCTGGAGTGGCGGCACGAAGGATGCTAGCGCGCTGTTTCATTCGCCATCCATGCCCTCGGTCGACACGATAGAAACCCTGCGCCAAAAATTATTGCCGCAGGACGGGGTGGGCGTATCAGCTTCTCTCCGCTTAATGAAAGTTGTGGGAAATCCAAAACGGCTGAACGCGTTATTTGGGATGAGTGCGATGCAAGGAACCGTCGCCATTGGCCATACGCGAATGGCCACCGAAAGCCATATCGATTTGGCCCACACGCAGCCATTTTCGATGACCATTCCCGCGGTCACCATTGTTCATAATGGGCATATTACGAATTATGAACAGTGGCGACGACGACTGATGCGTCGGGACTTTCATTTTCAGAGTGTGAATGATTCAGAAGTGATTGCCGCTTATTTATCCTATCAATTATCCCGGGGATTGTCCTTAAAAGCAGCTCTTGATGCCATGCTTATCGATTTAGATGGGTCCTATAGCGTGCTCGCCCTGACAAACAATGAAATTGGCTATGTTCGGGATGGTTTTGGATTTAAACCCCTGGTGATAGCAGAATCAGACCGTGCTGTCTTTATAGCCTCTGAAAGTCAAGCAATCCGCCAATTGGGAGTTTCTGACCTATCTATTCATGAAGCATGGCCAGGGGAGGCGCGAACATGGATAACACAACCCATGGTGTTATGGAATTAGACTGTAGTCATTTATCGTCACGGGACATCAATCAAACAATTCGGCAACGACTGGCGCGCGGTGAGAGCCAATTGACGTTACAACGCGTCAAGGGCCAACACAATATCGGAGTCGGCATTACGACCCCCGCATCGTTTCACGTGTATGGAGATCTCGGGTACTATGCTTTTGCCATGTGCGATGGCATTGAAGCCCACATTCACGGGAATGTGGGCTGGGGGCTGGGTGAAAATCTGATGGGGGGTCTGATTGTCGTGGCAGGGCATGCCGGTTCGAGTACCGCTCCGACCTTACGCGGCGGCACGATAGTGGTGACAGGCAATGCTGGTCCGCGCACGGGGATTGCGATGAAAGGCGGCCTGCTCATTGTTGGCGGGAATATCGGGTACATGAGTGGTTTTATGATGCAAAAAGGAACCATGATCGTGTTGGGCGATGCAGGTCCGGGACTAGGGGACTCTATGTATGCGGGGCGCATTTTTATTGCGGGCCAGATTGCGGATTTGGGTCAAGATGCGTACGTGGAATCGGTGACGAAGGCGGAACACGACGAATTGAAGGAATTATTAGAACCATATACGGATATGCTGAGCATCCCGAAAGTATTTCGTAAAGTGGTCAGTGCCGGAACCCTGCATCATTTTGACAAGAAGGAGAGAGCGCGATGGAAAACGGCTTTATAAATCCGAATCAAATTTGGACGCCAGAGGTCATCGAAGAAATTCAAGAAAAGGCGGAGTTGGGACGATATCGCATTCGCGGGATGGGACGGGCTCACCGCGTCCCGAATTTTGATGATTTGGTCGTCGTCCCAGCGGGATTAACCCGTATACCGCTCGAAGGATATCGGGAGCGGTGCGAGACGCGCACGGTGTTGGGAACGCGTCACGCGACACAGCCTATTGTGTTAGACATTCCCATAACGATTGCGGGTATGAGTTTTGGAGCCTTGTCTTTGCCCGCGAAACGCGCTCTCGGTTTCGCGGCTACACAGATGGGCACGTCGACGACAACAGGGGATGGCGGGATGCATCCGGAAGAACGGCAATCGTCGAAAACTTTGGTGTACCAGTATTTACCGGCACGATATGGACAAAGCCCTTATGACATGAAGCGGGCAGAAGCCGTGGAAATCGTCGTCAGTCAGGGGGCCAAACCGGGTGCGGGAGGATTGTTGCTCGGTTACAAAATTTCTTCCGATATTGCTCAGATGCGCGATTTGCCCCCCGGCGTCGATCAACGCAGCCCTGTACGACATCCAGATTGGATGGGACCGGATGATTTAGTGATCAAAATTGAGGAGATTCGGGAAATCACGGAATGGCGGATTCCCATTTATGTCAAAATCGGTGCTAGTAGGGTATATGAAGATGTCACATTAGCGGCCAAGGCGGGAGCCGATGTGGTAGTGGTTGATGGGATGGAAGGAGGGACGGCCGCATCGGTGGAGATTCAAACGGAGCATACCGGAATTCCCACATTAGCGGCCGTGGTGGAGGCGCATGCGGCGCTGAGGGATTTAGGTCTCGAAGACGATGTCCAACTCATTATTTCGGGAGGTATCCGAAGCGGTGTGGATGCGGCGAAGGCCTTAGCCCTAGGGGCAACAGCTGTATCGGTTGGAACAGCAACTCTATTAGCGATGGGGTGTAATGATCCGCGTTATGCGGAAGATTTTCATAAACTCGGCACCGCGCCCTATTATTGTCATGCCTGTCATACAGGAAAATGTCCCGTGGGTATTACCACGCAGGATCCTGTTCTCACAGCGCGTCTTGACGTAGACGAAGCCGCGGAGCGGATCGCCAATTTTCTTTATGCCATGACGCTTGAAATTCAAACTGTCGCCCGATCCTGTGGCAAATCTAATGTCCATCACTTGGATGCCACGGATTTGCGATCCTTAACGCTCGAGGCCTCGCTAATTACTGGGATCCCCCTTGTCGGACAGGGACGCCGAAATTTGCATGACGAACCAGAACGAGTCCTCGAACCTATAATGAGGGATCTGGGGTGATGGATCCCATTAACGGGTTGATTGTGCAACGACAATGCGGACATCGGGATGTGCTCAGGTGCAAACCCCCTGGGATTTTGTGCGCACCATTGCAGAGCAGGAATTGTGTATACGGTGCCAAGCTCAACGAATGCTGAAAAAATCACGGCCACGGACTTATTCTTCAGCGAGGAGCTTTTGGGGATTCGAATAACCGTGCTCTGGCTCGGCGGCTATGGCCGTGACGATGTGTGCCAGTCGTCCCACAGGGCATTCGCCGGCAGTAATGACTCCTAAAGATTTCGACGGATCCCACGCCATGAGTTGAGCACAAGATACCGGGCACCGGGTTTTCTCCTCTGAAATGCCGCTCCATGGGCCATGCATTGCATGTCCAAACGGAAACAGACCAAAATACCTCGAAACACACAACATGGAACGTTGCAGTTAGGTCGACACCGCGCATTGGTCACGATTTTGGACATCGGATGGATTGGAAAATCCTGGCGGATGAGGATGACGCGGTCGAGAGTTTCCGTGGTGATGATTGGCGACCTCGCTCAGCCCGAATTCTCATTTTGAAGCGCAACGTCGAGGGATAGGAGGGCAGCATTCCCTGGAAGTGGTTTAGCATTTATGTGTTAACTCTAGGCGTGGACAGAAAGTCAAGATCCATATGCTTGCTACCCTGCCTGGAATCAGAGAACACCCCTACTGGGTAATAGATATTTCGCATTTGGTGGGGGGATTACAACGATCGCTATCCCCGGCCTCGAAACGAAACATGCCTTTGCCCTGAGCGGATCGCCAATCTTTATCATAATCGGATGACATGGACGGGTATTATTCTCTGCATTTTCCGCCTATCGACCCGCACCGGTAGTTCACTATGCCACCTGACACTAAACTTGAAATTAGGTAAGGGTGTCTCCTGAAGCATTCCAAATAAGAGTAAGTTGTTAAAAGGGACTCCCCTTTTGGGACAGTCCCTTTTAACTTCAACCCAAACAAACATGACGAAGACAATGTCCGTTGTTCTCACTCTTTCCGCACCGCATTGCTCTCTTTACTTTCCGATATTAAGGGATTTCATCGGTGTTGACGCAATAATGCAGTGGCCAAGCCTACTTTACCGATTCTTAGAGTCGCGGATACCGTAGGTTAAAATCATCAGCAATTTCGTTGAATGTTACCCACTCAATACCATCATGGCTATTAATGTATTCAATTAGTCGCTCGTGCATCAAGAGTACTTGCGGTCGACCACTTACATCTGGATGAATTGTCATAGGAAATACTGCGTAATCATATTCACGATACACCCAGTCGAACTGGTCCCGCCACATCTGCTCAATATCTCGAGGATTAGTAAAGCCGTAACTGTTCGGCGATTTCTTAATGAACATCATTGGAGGCAAATCATCTAAGTACCAGTTTGCAGGAATTTCAATTAAATCAGTTTCCTGCCCTCGTATTAGAGGTTTCATCCATTCTTGTGCAGGTTTGGTATAATCAATTTTGGTCCATGTATCTCCCACACGAACACGATACGGAACAAAGTCTCGGTGCATCAAACTGTGGTCATACTTAATACCGTACTTAACGAGAAGTTCATTGGTAACATGAGAGAATTCCCACCAAGGTGCAGCATAACCAGTGGGCTTTTTGCCAGCCACGTCTTCTATGAGTTCAATAGATTTTGCCAACACGGCTTCTTCTTGTTTTTTAGACATAGCAATGGGGTTTTCATGCGAATACCCATGACCGGCTATCTCGTGGCCGGCAGCAGCAACCTCACGAATTTGTTCGGGAAACGTTTCAATGGAATGGCCTGGTACAAACCATGTTGTGGCAATGTTGTATTTGCTAAACAATTTGAGCAAACGAGGAACACCAACTTCTCCAGCAAATAATCCTCGCGAAATATCATCAGGAGAGTCTTCCCCATTGTATGATCCAAGCCAACCTGCCACTGCATCAACATCAATTCCGTAAGCAACCTTTATTTGTTTTTGTGTCATTAAAGTAACCTCCTCAAAGTGTTATGATGCAAATCGGTGGGTGAACCCATGAACAGTTAGACAGAGGTGAAAATTGAGAAGTGAATAAATCATGTGGATAAATTTTCTAAAACTTGACCAGGAGGGATACGTTTTAAAGCAAACATTACAATGCCCGAAAGGGCTAACGGGATGGCCCCTCCTACTAAAGCAGCCATAAGAATACCTAGATGACTACTAAGCAATAGAGAAAATGATAGAGCACCTAGGATACCACCGACAGGACCCATTGCATTGATAAACGCGGTTCCAGTGCCTCTGACCCGTGTCGGGTATGATTCACTCATGAAGATGAATAAAGCGGAATAGGCCCCATTAAGAAAGAAGCTACCAATGCTTTGAAAAACTAATACACTTATATAACTATGCGCAACATAAAGCATACCGGCAAACGATAATCCACCCAAAATCCATGCTACTCCAATAGTTTCTCTCCTTCCAATGTGATCGCCCACCCATCCATGGGCTACATAACCGACATATCCCACTGCATTTGCGAGTACTAGTAACCACAACGAATTACCAAAGTTAAGGTGTTTTCCTTCCGTTAAAATAGTTGTTGCTAAGACGTTAAAAACTTCTATTGCAAACCAATTTAATAAGAACCCCAGTCCCAAAAATACAGTTGTCCTGAGCATACCACCTTGAAAAAGTTGGGCATAAGTAAAGGATCGCGTGCGTTTTGTATCAATTCCATATTGTGTTCCATACTCCTCTGCTTCTTTGAGTTGACCAGATCGGAGGAGATTTCGAATTTGGACGACATGTTGATAGCGAGGAGATTCTTTAAGTTTCGTTCCAAGTAATACAATAATGACAGCCGGAATCGTTCCAATCGCAAACATTCCGGGCCAACCGACCGTACCTACTAACAGCGCTGTGACAGTGGAAGCTATCATTACCCCAATTGGCCATCCTCCTTGAATAAAGGAGTAGAGTAATCCTCGATTTCTTGCCCCATAAATTTCTGATAAATAAGTAGTATTCACGGCTTGTTCTGAATATCCGAATCCTGAAAAGGCCCTAACGATAATGAGATAAAGAGCACTTGGAATTACAGCGGTAAGAGCTGTTAAACCAGAGCTGACCGCTACACCTGCTGTAGTAACGATTAATGCACGGCGTCTCCCGAGATAATCGGTTAGAGGTCCTACCGTTAATGCAACAATGAATGTTCCAAATGCTACCCACGTGGCAATTTGAGCACTTTTTGTTGTTGACCAATGAAATGTCTGAGCCATTTGAGGTAGTAAAGTTCCAAATAGAATAAAATCAAAAACGGAAAGGGTCCATGCGACTAACGCAACAATTGATGAGTATGTTACATCCCGAGATGTCAGTGTGTCTCGAGGAACCTGGATGCGGTCGCTTACGCGTTCCATAATTACCACTCCCTATGGATAGTTTCAATAAAATGGTTGAAAATGCTCAGCCAATTGATTTATTGGGATGCCGTTTCCGAGTAACAACGACAAATATAATCTAGCTTTAGATGCGGGAAGATGCCCAGCAAATATTGCGCCACGTTGCTGTAAATCGGCCCCTCCTCCGTTCCCATAAACGGGTCGAGCTGGACCTTCTCGACAGCGGGACGTGATAACGACCGGAATATTTTGTTCTGTTAATTGACTTACAGCATGCGCTACTGAGCGATTGGCGTTACCTAATCCGAATCCTTCGAGGACGATACCTTTCACGCCATTACGAGCCATGTGAAGTAATAAATCTCCTGACAATCCTAGCATCATGGGAAGGACGGCTATCGATTCCATCCAGTGACGTTTTAAAGGAGGTAGGGATAGCGAAATTGGCTTATCTTGAAAAATTGAAAGTGCATCAGATTCATCGAACGCAGCAATGACACCGCTAGCACTTGCATATGGTTGAAGAGATGTAGTGTGACGTTTGATGGCCCATAATCCTGATAGTACTTGAGAACCAAAAACGATGAGGCTGCGCGAAAACTGAAATTTTGATTGACGGGCAACGTATATCGCATGACGAAGGTTGCGAGGGCCATCGGTGTCGGGAATGTCTGCGGCACGTTGAGCACCGGTAAAAACGACGGGCACATTTGTGTGATTGAAGAGGTAGACAGTCCAAGCGGTTTCTTCCATGGTGTCCGTTCCTTGAGAAACTACGATGCCTTGACAATTCGGAAGATGAGTTAATGACTCAATTGTCGTTAATAACCTATTGAGAAACACAAAATCAAAATTATAACTACCCTCTAAACTCAACTCGTGAACAATTAAATCGGAGGAGGAAGTCGTTAACTCTGATGTTAGTACTGAACCCGGTATTTGTGCTTGTACTATGCCGTGGTTCGTGCCAGTAGATGCAATGGTCCCTCCTGTGGTAATAATATGAATGGCCACCAAAATCAATCCTTTTTGATTTTCGGTTTGAATAAGATAGTATACATTGTATACAATGTCGTCAATGCATTTTTTTGTGATTTATTACAATTGTATACAATGTGTGAAGAGTAGAAGGGAGAGTGGTGAACTGTGGACATAGATAAGCGCCCATTACAACAAGAAATTTATGAAAAAATCAAAAAACGGATTATTTTGGGTGAGTACATGATGGGACAACAGTTAGTGGAACAGCAACTGAGTCATATTTTTAAGGTAAGCCGTATCCCCGTTCGCAGTGCATTGTCGATGTTGGAAAATGAGGGATTAGTGGTCAACATACCGTATCGTGGACACTTCGTGAAACCTCTTACGGTAAATGATATACAGGAAATCTATCAATTTCGTTATGTGATAGAAGCGTTTTCGGCAGAATTGGTTTCAGAATCTAATATTTCTCTCATTGTTGAGCAACTCGAGAAAAGTCATCGAGAATATTGTTCTACTAATCTATACTCTGTTTTAGAATTGGCAAACAAGGATTTAGAATTTCATCAAATTCCTATTCAAGCTGTTAATAACTCTAGACTTCATAAGGCATGGAGCAATTTACAAGATGAGGTTATGCGGGTCTTATGCCTAGCTTCACATCCTCAAACGAATGACCTTACGAATGTTGCTGCAGAGCACGAAAAAATCCTTTTAGGTTATCGAAACCTCAATCTAACAATGATTCGTGACAGTTTGAAAGAACATTTTAAACAGGCTCAACAGCGAGTAATTAAACAATTAGAATACATTATAAATTTGTCATAAGTAATGTAGAAATATAGTGGTTCCCAAAAACTAGAGAGATATTATGTCGAAACAAAACGTCATACGGCCATGTTCAAAGCTCAAGTGGTTCTTGTAATGCTCAAAAAAGAAAAAACGATAGCTCAATTTGTCGCCGAATACAACATCCATCATAGTCCACAGCATCGTTAGAAGTGCCAAGCGCTTGTGAACGCTCCGTATTTGTTCACAAGGACCAAGCTCTATACGGAAATTGGCCAACGGGCCGCCCAAGTCGAGTGGCTCAAAAAATCTGGTCTCGACCCTAACCCGCGATCAACGGGCGACCTCAAGTATCGTATCGATAACATTGATACCGCTCGGCCCTTTGACGGATCCCGGCGGATGACGGCCCAGTTGAATCCGGAGGGTTACGCCGTGAACCGTCAGCGTGTGTAGCGCGACCATGCGGGAGTTGGACATTGAGGGACTCGCGCCGGGTCCCCAGACGAGTATCCGCCAGCCGCAGCACCCCGTGTATCGGTATTTGTTGAAGGGGGGCACGCCCGCGTATCCTCATCATGTCTGGGGTATTGACGTGACATATATCCGGCTGGCGCATCGCTAGGTGGGGATTTTGTGACGACGTTCACCTCCTTGCTCTTCGCGCCAGGGCCTGCAAATGCCGCCAGGGGGCCGCTGTTTTGTCGGGACCCTCATATTATCGACTCGCGTCACAGCAGCCCCACCGTCACTGAAAACGCTTCCACATAAATTATTTCCCTCGTCAAGATGGTTTGACGCTTACCTCAATAGTGGGTCATCCGACCCGACGGCGAATGTGCGCGGTATGATCGGTTGTTGCAGAAGGCGCCGCGGAATTTGCAGCTCGTAGGAATAGGGGTCAACGGTCATATTGGGTTTAATGCACCGGGCACGTAGTGGACCACCCGGACTCGGCGGGTTATACTCCCGACCGATACTCTGCAACGCAACCAACTGCACTTTCCGAGGTTAATGCCGAAGGAAGCACTGACAATGGGAATTCAGAACATACTTGATGCGCACCAGATTTTGTTGGTTGCATTTGGGGCCGCCAAACGCGATGCGTTAACGCAAGCTCTCGCGGAATCAGTAACCGAGGCGTGCCCAGCCAGCACTTTGCAAATTCATCCCCATGTGACCGTGATCGCTGATCGCGAGGCATTGGGTTCCTCATGCGTAAAGTTTCTTCTGTGATTGTTGGAGGGTGTTGTGCCATCATACAGCGATCGTGGTCACGCCGGCGTCAGTACCTATTTGAACCAATGTTAAGATGAATATCCACGGATTAATTTGTAATTTTTCACATTGCTCGAATGAGGTTCTCACTGTACGCTAAGGTAAAAGTTGTCCAAATACTATCCATTATGTTGTTGTTTACCTTATCTTATGGCGGTTGTGCATGATCTTAGACAATTCTGCAGTTCTGTTTATTTTTGTCCCAAGATGTCTAGACATCTTGTCATATTGAAGGATAAATGCAGAGCCCGAGCGCAGCATAGCGGATGTGCGAGGCTTTTATATGGTTTAGAAGTAGCTTGCAGTCGTTGATTTGGATGGCTAAGAGGCTGACTTTACTAGGGAGTATTGGGTAAATCAAGACCGTAGTCCATGTAGTCACGGCAGCTCTTACAGCGTTAGCCCCTGGGGAGGAGATCTGATGTCATTAAGAATTGATATGCAATCCCATCCAACACTGCACGATTTAGATCGCGCACATATTTGGCATCCCCTGACTCAACATCAGATATTTACTGAGGGATCTACGCCGTTGATCATTGTGGGAGGACACGGGTCGACTGTCATTTCTCAAGATGGGCGGGCATTTCTTGATGCGGCAGCAGGACTCTGGTGCGTCAACGTGGGCTATGGACGTCAAGAGCTGGCCGAAGCCGGGTCGAAACAATTATACGAATTAGCCTACTATCCTCTCATCCAAAGCCATCCCCGGGCCATTGAATTAAGTACGCGTCTGGCCGGATACCTTCCCGACACGCCGCATATCTATTTTTCCAATTCCGGATCGGAAGCCAATGAAGTGGCATTTAAAGCCGTTCGGCAATACTGGAAACAAAAGGGAAAACCCAGCAAGATAAAAATTTTGTCCCGCTTTCGCGGTTATCATGGGACAACCCTGGGAGCTCTCGCGGCCACGGGACAACCGGAACGGCGACGAGACTACGAACCCTTACCCCCAGGGTTTTTGCAAGTCAGTCAACCCTACTGCTATCGATGTCCCTTTCAGTTGTCCTATCCGTCATGTCACCTCCAGTGTGCCGAGGATTTCGCACGACGCATCGAGATCGAAGATCCCGACACGGTGGCCGCGATAATCATAGAACCCGTCACCGCCGGAGGCGGAGTCATTGTGCCTCCCGTCGACTATCTCCAACGTGTCGAGGGGATTGCGCACGAGTACAATGTGAAACTCATTGTGGATGAGGTTGTCACGGGCTTTGGGCGGCTGGGATCGATGTTCGCCCATACGCCATATGGAATCCGGCCGGACATTATTACGATGGCCAAAGGCCTGGCCAGTGGGTATATGCCCATTTCTGCCACTGCATTTAGTCAAGACATTTTTGATACGTTTCTGGGCGAAATGGATAGTGGGCGGCATCTCCGACACGTCAATACCTTTGGGGGTCATCCTGTCGCCGCGGCGGTGGCCTTAGCTAATCTAGAGGTGATTGAATCGGAACATCTCTGTGAACGAAGCCAACAAGCTGGCCAACAGTTGCTGCACCAGTTACAAGATGCCTTGGCCAATGTCCCAGCCGTGGGCGATATTCGCGGCATGGGGTTATTGGTAGGCGTAGAACTCGTAACAGACCGACAGACTAAGAAGCCCGTCTCTAACCAGGTCATGCGGGCGATTACGCAATACGCATTACAACGCGGGATCATTCTCGGGAAAGCTTCAGACGTTGAGCATCAGCGTAATAATGTTTTAATGTTCGCCCCACCCCTGGTGATTACCGATGACGAGATTACCCAATTGGTGACCATCATTCGCGAAGCGATTATCACCGTAATGGAAAATCCCAGGATCTAATGGACACTGAATGACCGCCCATGCTATTTGCCATCGTGGGATCGCCCATCCAAGGAGGTTATCGTGAAAGCCTTTTCGTCTCACATTCCCTATTACTATCAAATAAAAGAAGATATTATCCAGCATATCGCCCAAGGCCATTGGTCAGCTGGAGACCAATTACCCTCAGAGCCCGAGTTAGCGCATCAATACCAAGTGAGTCGCGCAACGATTCGGCAAGCCTTAGCAGAACTGGCCCAAGAAGGCTATCTCATACGGGAAAAAGGGCGCGGGACGTTTGTATCCCATCCCATTATTGTCGATAATGCCCAGGTTTTTACGACGTTCGAAGATGCTGCACTGAGTCAGATTGTAAATCAAACCCATTTAGTCCAGATGGATGTCCTTGTTCCTCCGGCCAAGGTGGCTCACGAGCTCGATTTATCTCCCGCGGATCGCGTCTATGAAATAACAACCGTCCGCGGCACGCAGGATGAAAAACTTGCCGTGCGCACCTCCCTGATCCCGGAAAAATTTGCGCCGGACTTGATGAGGCAATTAACCCGGTCTCATTACAATGCCGACGTGTACCATATTCTTCAGGAACAGTATGGACTGGTCTTGACAGGGGCCGAGCAAATCTTTCAATCCATCGCGGCGACTACCAAGGAGGCCAAACTGTTAGGTATTCGGCGCGGAGTCCCCCTCATGCTGTGGCAAGGTCTCATCTATGCGACGGGACCAACAAAACTGGCCCGGGTACGCACCATCTTTCGGGGCGACCGCTTTTCGTTTACGATCCGGCAAGGAAAAAATATCCCCGTCACCTCGCTCTCAAACACGACGATTGGGACAGGAA
Organism: Sulfobacillus thermosulfidooxidans; assembly: GCF_001280565.1. Taxonomy (NCBI): domain Bacteria; kingdom Bacillati; phylum Bacillota; class Clostridia; order Eubacteriales; family Clostridiales Family XVII. Incertae Sedis; genus Sulfobacillus; species Sulfobacillus thermosulfidooxidans. The sequence goes on from NZ_LGRO01000001.1 coordinate 461,198, forward strand.
TTCTCGACATGATTGATGGCCGCATTTGGTAATACGTCGTTTCAATTTGAGTCCTTCACAAGGTTTATCAACCCACTAATAACAGATACGGCCTTTACATTGAACCGTTTCCAGGGATGTTATATCGGCACTCACGACGTACGTTTTCAGATCTACAAAATGTGGCAGAAAGTGCGACGTCATGGTGGATGTGATGGGAGTGAAAAATATGCGGACGTTTTGGCGAATCATTATCGGGATTGGACTGCCGTTTTTTGCTATTGTCGGATTGTTTCCTTGGTATGACCGCACTTATCCATTAATAGGCGGGTTCCCATTTGTTTACTTTTGGATTGTTCTATGGTTTCCGGTGACGACTTTATGCTTATACGTAGTTTGGCGCCTCGATACGCGGATGGACGAAAAGGAGGGTAAATCAGAATGAAACTATTAGTGTTTGGTGTGATTATGATGACTAGCTTGGCATTGGCCTATTATGCCCGCATTAAACGACGCCATGATACGTTAAGTGAGTTTTTTGTCGCCGAGCGGTCTTTTGCCAGTTTGTTATTCTTTTTTCTCGCCGTGGGGGAAATTTATAGCATAGGCACCTTAGTGGGGTTTCCAGGAGGAATTTACGCAGGCGGCGCTACTTATGCGGTATGGTTTATGGGATACATTCTGCTAGCTTATCCAATTGGCTACTTCATTAATCCGTTGATATGGCGAGCAGGAAAGCAGTATCAATCGGAGACGGGGCCGGACTTGTTACAAAGCCATTTTAACAGTAAGGGCTTGGGTATCCTAGCGGCCATTTCGGGATTGGTGTTCATTATCCCGTGGGGTCAATTACAATTTGCTGGGTTGGAGGTGGTATTGCATGCCTTTAAAGTTTCTTTATCCCCGATGATGACGTTGTCCTTGGCTGGGCTTTTGGCTCTCATTTATATCGTCCTATCAGGAATGAGAGCCGTAGCTATGGTGGCCGTTCTCAAAGACATTTTCATGATATTGGGAATAATTATCATTGGATCGGCCGCCTGGTTTGCAGCCCATGGTGCAGGAGCAATTTTTACTCAATTAATAGTCTCAAGGAAGGCTGCGGTAGTCGTTCCTGCCCACGCCGTGCCTTTTGTGTTGTCCACCATTGTCTTTCAAGCGATGGGCTTCTATGCATCTCCGTTTGGCTTGCAGTATGTATTTACAGCACGGTCATCACGAGCGGTTGCCAAAGCGCAGGTCTTCATGCCTTTATATATGCTGATGTATGTTTTTTTGATTATTGCGGCGTTTTTTGCGGTGTTACACATTCCTGGTCTAGCCAAAGCGCCAGACTTGGCTATTATTATGGCGTCAGCGCATCTTTTACCGGGATGGCTACAAGGCGTCGTAGTCGCGGGAGCCGCGTTATCCGCCATCGTAGTTTTGACGGGCCTCAGTCTCACGGTTTCGGCAATAGTATCCAAAAATGTGCTGCGACAGTTAATTAAACCAGGGGCATCTGAGCAGCAGATCAAACGCTGGGCGCAGGTTGTAGTGGGAGTGTATTTAGGGATTAGCTTGCTGCTGACAGTTCTGGCGCCTCATCTCATGCTGAACTTAATCAATACGGCCTATTATGGGTTTACTCAATTTTTTCCAGCTATTTTGGCCGTGTTGTTTTGGCCTCGGGCAACGGCTATTGGGGTCGGGACTGGTCTAATAGTGGGAGATATTATTGCCCTGAGTTTATATTTTGCCCATGTATTGCCATGGGGACTAAATTTGGGACTGATTGCTCTCCTAGGGAACTTTATCGTAACAGTCGGGGTGTCACTATTGACGCGAGCACAACAGGCCAAAAAAGAGGTGGTAGCATGACAAAGCTCTTGGTTGAAGCCGAGAAAATTATTGATTCTGACGGTTCTATCGCGAAGGTTTTGGCGGTACAAGATGGGAAGATCGTGGGCAAGGGAGCTAACGCCGATTTCACCACATGGATAGATGCGCAGACTCAACGCATCCGAATTGACCGCGGGGTAATCTTACCGGGATTTGTTGAGTCGCATGCTCATTTACTCATGATGGGACAAGTTAAAAGCCAAATCGACTGCGGAACACCGCCCAATCGATGCATCGATGACATTTTACGGCAAGTGACCCAAGCAGCAGAGACGGTAGGACCTGGGAAATGGATTGTTGGGTTTCACTATGATGAATCGTTGTTAGCTGAAGGGCGTCCTCCAACTGTTGATGAATTGACGGGGGCCGCACCTGATAATCCGGTTTACTTAGTTCACAATTCAGGACATTTGGCAGTGGTCAATCGTCTAGCATTAAAAATTGCAGGAGTGACGTCGAAGACATCGGTGCCCGGTATTGAAAAACGTAAAGGTGAGTTAACCGGATTGTTACAAGAAGCAGCGGCCCTCGAAACGATTTCTCGTCATATTCCTAAACCTCATTTAGATGAATATAGGCGTTTTATTCGATTAGGGAGCGAGGACTGCCTAAAAGTTGGGGTGACGTCGATGACGGATGCGGCGATGGGATTAGGAGATCCGGACGCCAGTCAAATGATTTGGCACGCGTACCAAAAATCGAGTGAGACGGGGGATTTGAAGGTGCGAGTACAATGTTACGCCCGCGTGCTGTCCAAAGAATCATTTGTTCCGGAACCGCTAGTCAGTGCAAACTTGTGGGCGGGTGGCGTGAAATTGTTTGCAGATGGGTCCATTCAAGGGCATACCGGGGCACTCGAATTGCCATATTTTGATCGGCCCGGAGAGAATGGAATGCTCCTTTTCGAACGCGATGAATTAGCCGACGTATTTTCTTATTTTCACCAGCGGGATCGCCAAATTATTATCCATTGTAATGGCGATCGGGCTATTCAAACGGCCTTAGATGCGTTTGAAAAGGTTTTAACGCAATATCCCAAAGAACACGTTCGACACCGAATTGAGCATGCTCAAACAGCCACGAGAGAGCAATTGGCGAGAATGAAGCGGTTGGGTATTTTGCCGTCGTTCTTTGTGAATCATGTTTATTATTATGGAGACAGACATCAAGCAGTGTTTTTAGGACCTCAACGAGGAGCACGTATTAGCCCATTAAAGGATGCTCTGAATTTAGGTCTTCAGTTTTCTGTGCATTCCGATTGTCCGGTCACTCCGTTAAATCCTCTTCATACCATGCAGATTGCGCAAAACCGAGTGACTCGTGACGGGAAAGTGCTGGGTGCCATGCAAAAAATTTCAGCACCTGAGGCATTGCACACGTATACCGATTGGGCAGCCTATCTAGGGTTTCGAGAAAGATATGTTGGTAGCTTATCGCCAGGGCGTTGGGCAGACTTTGTCGTCATAGACAAAGATCCATTGGAATATTCGGATGTGGTCCCAACGGTGTTGTCCACATGGATGTCCGGAGAATGTAAATATACGGTGTCTTGACAGTATCGGGATCGCGGGGAAGACGTTCATGTTGGCATTAGGGAGCATAATCTACCGACGGTGACGCTCCCTAGACGGACCTTTTTATTCATCTGTTTGGCTATAAACATTCCAATCTTGTTCGAGTAGCTGTCCAACTGGGATCTTCACGATACGATTTAGGCGATGGGTGTCGTTTGGCCAAGGTTTGACTCAGGAGTGTATGCTTTTCTGGAACACTGGTGTGGGCGGCTGTTGTCGTTGCTGTATACAGAGTCGCCGAATTGCATCAGCAAGATCCCCAATTAAAAAGAACTTTTGCAGTTTTTTCGACGCTTAGGATCATAATTTTTATGATGTTACCGCACCAGTCAGTAACCCACTCCTTCGCAGATCCTGCCGACGGGTCAACCCGCGGCTTGGATCCCATCATATCTATACCAGTCAGTTGAACATTAACCAAAGGGTGGAAACATAGGTGTTTGAATCGATTTCAATCATCGATTACGAATATCTTGTTTAACCATGTTTGGCCAAGAGATTGTATAATGAGAATTACGTCTGGATTAATACAAACAAATTATTGCCTAATATAATTATATCCATTATTGAGTGTGTATGAAGAGATTCAAGCTTCTTAGCGACGGTGGGATACACATAGGTCAATTATGGTATAAGGGAAGGTGGGAGCAAACGCGTTTACATGAAACATTTGCAAACTATTCTAACTTTATAGGGGGTTCAACGTGTCAACCCAACTGCAACCAACGGATCTTGTTGAGCTCGCTAACGACTTTGCGTACAAGGCAAACGAAACGTCTATCCTAAACGAGAAACGGCAAAAGGGCCAGTTTTTCACTCCACCGACTATCGCTAAATTTATGGCTAGTCTTGTGACATTTAATAGAAACAAGATCAAGGTCCTAGATCCAGGGGCAGGGATTGGGATTTTAACGGCTTCTTTAGTGGATAGAATTATTTCGGAAAACAGAAGTGTAGATATGGATGTCGATTTGTTTGAGATAGATCACACAGTGCTACCATATCTCGAACAGACCTTAAAAAAATGCGAAGAAAACATGAAAATCGTGGGCCGTACCTTTCGGTATCGCATTATTCCTCGCGATTTCATTTTAGAAAATTCTGCTCTATTTACATACGATCTTTTTAATACGGCAGTACCCAATACAGAATATGATATTGCGATTGCTAACCCACCCTACTTTAAGGTGGGCATAGATTCTCAATATGCTCAAATTATGGGTCGATATGTCAAAGGTCAACCCAACGTGTATTTTATGTTTATGGCCGTAGCAGCGGAGTTACTTCGCCCAGGGGGCCAATTAGTATTCATCACACCAAGAAGTTACCTGTCTGGCCTATACTTTGAACGTTTTAGACACGAATTTTTCACTATTATGGTTCCAGACCGGATCCATTTGTTCGAGTCTAGAAAAAACATCTTTTTGAATGAAAAAATATTACAGGAAAACATCATATTGAGTGCATATAAGGCGGTAAAAAAAGACGAAAGTATTGAAATCAGCGTGTCTACCGATTCAGACTTGTCACGTGTCAAGGTTCGCTCGGTAAAACGGGAGCTGGTAATGGATAATACCTACGAAGATTGCGTTGTTCGAATTCCTACTACTAAACACGATGAGCGAATTGTCACCATGTTTGACACATGGTCGGATACACTGGCTTCATTAGGCATCGAAATTTCGACGGGTCCAGTCGTAACTTTTCGAGCAACTGACTCAATTCAAAACTATAATCCTAATCTTAACTATCCTATGATTTGCATGCATCATATTAAACCTATGAAAGTAGACTTTCCCATTCACGGCAAAAGAAACGAAGGAATTAGTAAAAAAACAAAGGATCATAAACTGCTTCTTAAAAACAGCAATTATGTCCTATTAAAGCGATTTTCAGCCAAGGAACAAAAGCGACGAGTCGAAGCTGCAGTCTTCCTCAAAAATTCGTACGACCATCCATTAGTTGCTTTCGAAAATCACGTGAATTATCTATACAGAGTCGATGGAGAACTGACGGATGCCGAGACATATGGTTTGGCTGCATTTTTGAACTCCACCCTTGTTGATTCTTATTTTCGCATTATCAATGGCAGCACCCAGGTTAACGCAACTGACATCCGCGCATTGCCCATACCCCCTTGGCGCGCAATTGTCCGTTTAGGAGAGAAGTTTTTGAAAGAAGAAGTGTCAGTTCAGAATATCGATTCCGCGTTGAAAGAGGAGTTGAATTTAGTGACAGATAAAATTCAAGAAGCAATTGACATCCTATCAGTTTTGGGATTACCTCGACGACAGCAGAACGACCGTTCGGCACTGGTACTCTTAGCTCTACTCAACGTTAAGCAGAACAGTTCTTGGGCGGATGCCGAAAGAAGACTGTTGAGAATCCACGATATGTTGGTTTTTGCATCCAACAACTATCAAAGACACTATGCTGAAAATAGTCGCGAAACCTTCCGACGGCAAACTATTCATCAGTTTGAACAAGCAGCACTTGTTGAGAGGAACCCTGACGATCCAACTAGACCTACAAACAGTGGTAACACAATGTATGCTATTACCTTCGAAGCGTTAGAGGTTATTAAATCCTATAATACTGCTGAATGGGCAGACAAGGTTGAGTCCTTTTTGGAACAAAACTCTGCATTAAGTGAGAAATACGCCATGAGAAGGCAGGTACATCGCGTGCCTGTACATTTATCCAATGAAGTGGTATTAAGTTTATCACCTGGAAAACACAATTTACTACAAAAAGCTATTGTAGAGGATTTTGGCGCCATATTTGCCCATGGAGCAACCATTTTATACCTAGGAGACACCGAGAAGAAGATCCTCCACATGGAAAAAGGCATGCTATCCACAATAGGCATTGAAGAATTTAACCACGACAAATTGCCAGACGTAGTGATGTACGACGAAGACAGAAATTGGTTGTATCTTATAGAAGCTGTCACATCACATGGACCTGTGTCGCCGAAACGGTATAGCGAATTAGAAAAAGTACTATCAGGATGTAATGCTAGCCGAATATATATCAGTGCATTTCTCGATATGGCAGAACTTAGACGCCATATTGGAAACATTGCATGGGAGACGGAGATTTGGGTGGCCGAATTTCCCGAACACATGATGCACATGAACGGAGATAAATTCTTTGGACCAAGATGACGGCTTCCCACGCCCGAGCAAGAATGGAAGTGAGACGGGATTTTAGGTGGCTACCATCGTCATCGTCGGAAAAAGACGCATTACGATATTCGTTAACCGCTAGTTAGATTTCTCCGGAAAATAATTCCCAGCCCTGAAAAAAGAACAATGCAATCTGTTACGATGGGTATGTGTCAACGACAGGTTTAAAATCCCCAAAACGCCAACGCAATTTCCCGCAAAACGGTAGGGTAAATTCCTCAAAAACGACCGTTGAATTTCCTCACAATCGACAGGATTATCGGGATGTTATGAGGCACTATCCGAATACCGAGGCGATGCGAGACATGGCGTATGATCTATCCCCCGAGGAGTGTCGCAGGATCATGATGATGCACGAACAGAAGCCAACGATTACAGCGATTCAAGCGGCCACCGGTCGCGATCGCAAAACTATTCGTAAAGTGGTCACCGAACAAAAACACGGGCACGACCTGACCCGTCGTACCCGTGAGAGTCAACGCGATCCATACAAAGAGTATATCGAAGAACGGTGGAACCAGGGATTTCAGCGGTTTAACCCCCAATATCTAAACAAATCGTCTGATCGCATGGGATTGCTCACGATAACGATGAGATGGTATTGATTGCCATAAGCATGGGGGCGGGGAGCTTCCTGCGCTCGCGACGCGGAGGATACCGCCCGGAGCGGCCGGGCGTCCCAAGTCCGCTATGCCGTGGCTTCGCAGCGCTTGGGACCCTCGGCCCTCCGGGCCATAATGCGTCGACAAGAGCGCAGAAGCGCTAACAACGCACGGCCCGAATCGTCGGCGCGGTGCCCATGCGATATTGGGCATCATATGGAGCCGGAGCCCCATCATGCCAACGTCCATGCAAGCGGCGCTCATGGTCAAACCGGATCCCCTCGGTCGTTACCGTATACGCCTCGGCCCCTGTCTGAAATCCCTAATTTCGCCAGCATTCGGTTTCGAGCCCACGGTGCCAGGATTCGCTGGGCGCATTCTTATTCGGGGTGGCCACGGGAATGCGTTCATGCGTCATCCCTAAGGCCTGACATCCCGTGGCCCACGCTTGGGCCACAAATTGGGGCCCATTGTCGGTCCGAATGACCGGGACCGTCTTCCCCCAATCCGCTTGACGGGCTCGTACCGCGCCTTGCAAGGCGCGGAACGCCTGAACAGCGGGACAATGAGACCCAATATGGTAGGCGAGAATGGACCGAATCAAAGACATCGATGACGTGACAGAGGTAAAAAAAGCGATCTTCGCCGGCGATGTATCCGTATTTCAAATCCATTTCCCCCAGTGGACTGGGGCCCGTGACCACGCGATGGGCGGCGATGACGCGAGGCGGCCGGTTGTCGGGAGACCGCAAGCGTTGTCCCGGCAAGAGGCGATAGACCGTCTTTTTATTGATGATCAGGTCGTGCTCCCGACGGATCCCTGTGGTCCATTGGCGATAGCCATAGCATTGTCCCTCGCCGGCGGTAATCAACGCATTCGTTTATAATCGCCAACGGGTGCATGGAGCATGGGGATATCGGACTTCCCACGCCGTGCTGACCGAACAAGTCCTCGCCTCACCATCCTTGGGGGCCTGACCAAAGTCTCCGCTGTCCTCCCCCAAGGATGGAACCGATTCCACTGGTTTCCTATGGCCACGAGTTTTTGGTGTCCATGCTATGGACGCAAGTCCATGCGATCGGTATGTTCTAAATGTGCATTTTCGTCTCATAACCCTGCTTGGGTTCTGGCGATCTGACGAACCCTTTCGAACACGTCATGAATTTCGAACGGACAGGCTACGGTTTCAGCCCACCAGCGTCCCTGAATGACCTTACTGTTACCCAATTCACTGGGAGGTTTTATTCCTGTGTTACGCCGGGTGAGGACCGCTTCAAAATTCTCGTCTGGGGATTCTCCCATAATGTATATGTTTAGGCTCTTAAGGCGGTCTCTTTGCTTCTCGAATTCCCTGTTACGATATCTGTTAGCTGCGCTAGTGGTCACGTATTGTGCCCTCTTCAATTCGGTCCATATATTCCCAGATCCGGGCTTTAAACTATCACCGTCGACGAGCATGATCCATGGAATTTTAAAGCCGTTCAGGTCCCTTATGGCTGATCCGGCGTTCGCTTTTCCCCCGAGGCTCAAAATTGTTAACCCCAGAGCCTCAGGGGGTTCGAGGTAAATTTTTTGATACCACTCCGGTAGAGCACCGAGTTCTGTGTCACCATCGACGAGTAGTACCGCCGTACTAAATAACAAAGCGGGCCAATTCGGGGAGCGTCCCCAGCGGTCTTGACGTTGGTAGACCATCTTTTGGGTATCTCTTTGGGTTCTTCGCGAGGTGCCGTGGATTGCCGATTTTGGGAGTTGCATAATTTCGGTGCATTGTGTGGAAGAATGGCGATAGACACGGCGAACAGTATGTGGGTGGGAGGGCTCGATAAGATACGGCGAATGCGTAATGAGGATGATTTGTGGAGGAAAAGGTTTCGTAGCACGGTCTTCCAATAACTTCCGAAGTCGAATCAACGCCTGAGGATGTAAAGACCGACCTGGCTCGTCTAAGAGTAGTACATGTGCATTGGAACTAGTTAACGCAGCACTAAGGTATGCGATCTCGACGGAACCTGATCCACTCCAATGAACAGGAAAACTGTGGATTCCATCTCCCGTTTGCACGAGCGTAATGTTAACTTCTGCATGGTCACGGTTACTCAAGGGTTCCATCGTGACGTCAAGGTCATGGGTGGAAAGAGTTTTGAACGTCTCTTGAATGCGACTGAAGCGGTCTCTCTCAGGGTCTCGGCCTATCTTGAGCGCCAGCAAATACGGTCCAATATGACGACTCGCAAGATTCTTTGTGTGACACCACCATTCCGATTCAGAATATCTTTGTTTGGGTGGACTCAAAAGGTCTTCGGTTATAATACATCGCCTCAACAAGTAAGCCAGCACGCGTTCAAATGTTGGGTTACCGTTAGGTTCGACCTCAAGTTCGCGCAAAAATTTCTGCCATGGTGGGTACGCTGTCGCTACATCGTCGTTCCTAAGGCCTGTGTTAACAATCTGATTAGACCCTGCAGATACTAATGTTTGAACCGTGCTCCAGAGAGATTTCCAATCGAGTGACAAAGTGAGATTTTGGAGGTTTTTGTCTCCTTGCAGCATTTTTAAAAGGATCGTTTGAGTTTTTTCTGGTAGACATTTAATCCAAACGCTAGCTAATGAGGGATTGCTGTAACTCGAGAGTTGAGTCGGAACTGTTTGGCAAAGGCCGGCATACGGGTTTAAGAGATGTACCCACTGTCCCTCTGCAACCTTCGGACGGTAATAGATAACCGTATCCCGCAAACCGGTTTGTTGGCAGCCTAACGTACCGGACCATGCCGACTGGTATATTTTCCCCGAGGCTGATTGAAATAATATGTCAACAAATTTCATCCAACCCGGCAAGGTACCAGTCAGATTTTCAGTAGGCTTCAATGCCCGCCAGATCTCCTCACGATTAGCCAGGGCCATTTGAAAATAGGTAGCGATTACTTGACCTTCAGAAGGTTCAGTCCACTCCACATCGATTTCAATTCGACTAGGGCGATCAGGATTGCGTTTCCAGGCATCAAGCCTCTCTCGCCAATCCACTGGTTCCGCCCCTCGTAACCGTTCCTCGTGAGTTACTAAACCCAGCAAAGTATCTATCAGACGGAAGAGATTGGTTTTTCCGACTCCGTTCGGTCCAACGAGAATTGTGGGCCTTGGTGAAGAAAAATCCACAGCAAGGTTATCGAATGACAACAGATTTTCGGCGCGAAATCCTCGTAACCGCATAGGAATCCTCCATCGAATTATTTTCACTTAATCATGGTTTATCCTACAGAAATAACTCCAAAACTGTGCGGAAGTCTCGTCGAGATTATGAGAGTTGCTCCACATCCGATTAGGCCGTCTAATAGGGAATAGGTTGAACACCTGGTCTACCAAAAATCATGCACCGAAAAGCTCCATGTTCTGCGATTGATGACTTGTTACGAACTAGGAGGTTGAACAGCGAGTTCACCCAATTCATGGACATCTTGCCACGAAAGGAGGGAGCACATCGGCATGATAGCCATGAGGCCCCCTCCTTCCGAAAAATTGTGCGTGATATTGCCATTGTACCAGAGCTTGACCTGTTTTTCTTGTGTGTATGCAGTTTCCCGGGATCGCGGCCAGGTTGGCCGCGATGGGGTCCAATCGGCCGTCGACCTCTGAATGCGTGCCGGAAACCAATTTTATGGAGAAAATTCTTTACGCATGGGTTGCCATTTCGCGTTCCCCAATGATTTCCCGACGGCGGGCATGCTTTGCCTATAGCATTAAACTCCTTTTCCGCACGTGATGGATGAACGCCGTGGGATTTATCCCGAGGGTCTCGACGGCACTGGCGTGTCAATCGTGTTCGTGAAACCCAATGTGGCCATGCAAATCGCGTCCACGAACCCCTTGGAGCGGTTCAATCGGGAAGAGGACCAGCGATGAGTGGGACATTTTCCCCGGTGGTCTGTCAGTCGAACATCCATGGAAAAACTGCCACCCGAGGCGGACGCGCCGCAGAGATGACGTGCAGAAGACGACAAACAACGCGCTGAGACAGCTCTCAGGAAACCGAAGCTTTTTACACCACTTGACAAGACGTGATCGATAGACTGACTAAGAGGTTGTTTCTCACAAGATGGTGAAAACGAATGATAAGCTGAACACCTAATCCAAAAATGATTGCTTGGATTGATGTTCTTTCCTAATGTCTTTGTTATAAAATTAGATGTATTCTACGTCCATTTTTTAATGATGTATGTTGAACCCTTAGGAAATGTCTAAACGAGAGAAAGGATAAGACGGGTTTCCTCAATATGAATAGGCGTATTCTTTGATGATGGAGGGCCGAACGTTCGGTCATTCTTTTTTCGAAAGGACATCTTGCGTGTGAAAACCGATTACAGCCAAGACCATGATCCGAAGTCTCGCATTTTAGCCGTAGCCCTGAATTTGTTTGATCAATATGGCTATGCGGGTACGAGTATGGAAGCTATCCGGATTGCCGCAGGATTTCGTACCAAGTCAAGCCTTTATGCCCACTTCTCCAGTAAAGAGCGCATTGCGTCAACGTTGTTTGATCGTATTCTCCAAGAAGAAAACCATGCGTTAGCGCCTTATTTTCGATCAGAAACGGAAGCCACTATGGATGATGTGTTGAATATCATCGAACATCTAATGGTCTGGGGATTACTGCATCAAGCGGCTTACCGATTCTGTTTTATCCAGTGGCACACGGAAATTCCTTTCGCCCATGAGGGTCACGATGCCATTGAAAGGTTGGTAACGTGGGCGACTTTCGTCTTAACGCGTTGCCAACGGGAAGGCCAAAGGATTCGCCCGTTGTCAGCAGAATTTTTAGTCAAAGCCTGTCAGGGAGTGATCAACCACATGATTGTAACCAGTCCCCAGTCCTTGTCTTATGACGAAGCACGGCGATGTGCTCACCACACACGGGAATTGTGTCACGCGATAATTGGCACATAAAAATGTGCTTCAAAAATGAACGAACGATCAGTAAGGAGAGGGTAGAAGATGCATGTGGTCATCTTGGGAGCGAGTGGTCGTTTAGGACAAGCGGTGGTTCAAACATGGACGAATGGATCACAATGCTTGCCTTATTCATCTGCCGCGGGGGTGTTAGGTGTCTCGTCTGATCTCATTACCGCGGTGACGCGAAATCCGGCGCATGTTCATGCGATACAAGGTGTTGAGTGGGCGGTTTTGGATCCTATGGACCGTTCCAGTCATCATGCACTATTTGAGCGAGCAGATATCGTCATTGACGCCTGTAATCAGCGTTATGATGATTGGAGTCAGTATCCGGAGATGATTCGCGTGACGTTAGAAGCCTTGGAAAATACGGGGGCCCGGTATGTTTACATCGATAATATTTATCTGTATGGGATTCCTCCGCGTGATCAGCTGGTGACGGAGACCGTACCGCGACGCCCGATCAGCCAAAAAGGCGCGATCCGTTTCGCTATTGAAACCCAACTTGTGATGCAAATGCAACAAGGACGGCCCATCGTCATTGTCCGGTTTCCGGATTTCTACAATATTGTCACCGATTCTCTTCCGCGGTATCTGCGGTGGTTTGGGCCGCTCGATCAGCCGCATCAATTTATTGACACGAGCGACGCGGCACGCGCTATTAGGTTGATAGCAGAAGACGATGGCGCTTATCAACAAATTTGGCACGTGGCAGGAGACGAACCCATTACTGGACAGACCATGCAGGGCATGGTGCAGGAACTCTGGGGTGTCAAAGTTCCTTGCCGCATCTTTGGGCCGCGATTTATTTCACTTCTCGGCATAATCAATCCTCTGGCCCGTGGGTTGAAAGAAACGCAATATTTGTGGACAACTCCTGTGATTTTGAACACGGAGAAGTTCGCGAGCCGTTATCATGGTCATTTCGTTATCCACTCGCATCAACAGGTTTTGCATGCCATTCTCCAAGCGAGGATGAAAGACCGGGAATAAACAATGACAGGCGAAGATATCGTAGACAAGCCACAAAGCGCGTCCGAGCGCATCATCGGTAAAATCGGCCGTGGTGCGGCCGGATCCCAACAACAAGGCCACATCGGTCCACTGACATGGTGCATGGACGCGATACAGGGGTCGACGCGCGGTGAGCCAATGGACGATGAGTGCGAAAAGTCGTTCGCCGGGGGACAGGTGGCCACGCGGCGAATCCCACGCAACGGTCTGATTCACGGCCTCGACGAATCCGATTTCCTCACAGAGGGTCCGGATGACCGGTCCGGCTCCCACAACCATGGGTGTCAGCATGGGTGTGTTTATAAGCGATGACTTCGCCATGCGAGACACCATCTCCTTTGCGATCAGCCCAAAAAAAATAATTTTTTTTGCTCTCACTACGTGCGGAAGGTAAGTTGTAAGGTAAGGGGGATTTTCTGGAATATGCTCAACATCGGAGCCTTGCGTTCCTACTCAATGATTTTAGCAAAAACTACAACATCATCGTGATCTGTCCCATGATCTCCATAATAGGCCCAGGATGTGGGACTCGTTTGCTCAGGAATAGCTGCATGGTGAGTCCAGCGTTCAATGAGGCTCATCACGCGTTCAACGGGCGACTCGCCGGGATGCACCGGATCGGAACCGGTGGCGATACAGCATCGGTCACCTTGGGGCGGGATCGAGCGATAAACAGACCATTCGAGAACCATGTGTCGTTATCCCTTTCTTCTTTTAGTTAGATTGTAGCAAATCCGGGCATCTTGGGATGCACCCGGATTTCATATGGGAATCACAGAGTGTTAGGTGAGGTCGAGCCGATGCGAGGTACCCGAACGTCATCCGAACTTTTTCAGGGTATTCTGGATATTCGCCATCGTCTCCTTCGCTTTTGCATACGTCGGTGTGATTTACCAGGGAGATCGGAAATCTCTTACGCGGCATCCCCTCAAATTCTGGATCCTTTCCACAGATTACTCCGTGACGTTGGTTGTATCGCGTTCGGCTGGGCTTGACAAGACTGTGCGCATTGACCCGCCTTGCATACTCCCACGATGGGGCCCGTGAATGAGCCCATCGCAAATCGTTTCTGCTAATGTAGGATCCGGAAATAGGGCATGCCATTGAATTAGGGCGACTGGGCCTGCCATGGCGATCCCCTTGGCTTGATAGCGGTCATCCACGATTTCCAACACATCCTGACTTTCGGCCTGCGTGAGCGTGGTCCATTGCCCATCCCTCGAGCAAGAGGCCCCGATCCGCTTTTCCAAGGAGACGAGCCTCAGGATGATACCCCAGACGATATTGTGGGGCCAAGGCTGTTCCCACATGACCATGGGAAGCAAATCGCGTCCACGAACTCCTTGGAGCAGCTCAATCGGGAAGAGGACCAGCGATGAGTGGGACATTTTCCCCGGCAGGTATGTCAGTCAAACATCTATGGAAAAACTGCAACCCGAGGCGGACGCGCCGCAGAGATTACCTGCAGAAGAAGAAAAAACGCGCTAAGGCAGTTCTCAGAAAACCGAAAGCTTTTTACACCACTTTACAAGACGTGATCTGCTTTACAAGACGTGATCTGCGATCTAGACTGGGTAAGATCGATATGCGAAGACGAGGGAAGAAGGGATTATCATCGAGGACGTAGAACATTTCCAAGAACGGCGCATTCGTGAGAATCGTCATATGGCGGAGGCTGATCGGTTCTTTCAGCAGTTCGGTGACCTAGAGAGATTAGTATACGCCAATGGATCCCTAGACGAACATATGAAGGAATTGATGGGACTCGCGATCTCGATTGCCACACGATGCGACGAATGTGTGATGTACCACATGACCCGTTGCGTGGAACTTGCAATTGACCGGGCCAAAATTCTCGAGTCTATCCATATCGCGGTCTTGGCCGGAGGCTCACTAACATTTCCTCAGGCTCGTGTGGCGTTCCGTGTTTTGGATGACTCCGTGCCATCGATTACCGCAACTGAATCCGAGTGACCCTGCGTGGAAGCGAGTTCCCAACTAATGGGATATGAGCTCTGCAATTCTCGAAAATTCAGCCTGCATCGATCTGGTGAGATCAGTCGTCCTGATGATGCCCACTCGCTAAATCCACCACCAAGCACACAGCCCCAACTCCCAGCAGGCTGTGTGTTTTGGTTTCCCGATGGCGGATCCCGCGCTTAGATCCCGAAAGTCGAGGAGATGAACGTGTCGAGCTGTGTCAAGATCGCGGGATCGAAGATGCCACAATACCGGCTGTGATCAGCAAGATGATCAGATCGCGGATCTTGTGCTTGATGAGGAAGATAACGGCCATGACTCCGACTGCGAGTGGGAAGAGCGTGGCGAGCTGGGATGCAATAAAAGTGGTAAATCCTGTAATTGGGTTGCCGACGACAGCGATGAGAGGAATAAGTGCAGAAAACATAGGAATCGCCTCCATTGGGGGGGTGCCCATCCCAGTGCCGGGTTATGTGACACAGTGTACCTCGTTCACGGATGATAGGTGTCTCAGGAAATTTCCTCCGAACCATCGGCAGCACGGACTCGCGGAGGTGTCTGGGAAATTTTCCGGTCCCCCAAAAAGACGCTGCCGACTTCGGTCCCGTGCCGAACCGCTTGGCGCTGGGGATCATGCCGGCCTTTAGGCCCGGCCAGTTGCTCAACCTCTGCGGACATCCTCTCTGGCAAGACCCGCAATCCCACCCGAGCCGACAGGGCCCACAATCCGTCTTCGGCATCCCGCAGGATGTCCACCCCCGGCACCGTCACCGACTGTTCGGGAAGCGATTTTTTCTTTATACGGGTCGTTACGAGCGATTCCTCCTGAAGATGGGTTAAGCACTCTCTATTCAACCCAAGAGCCCTCAGGATCGCTCGTGTCAATTTCCACGAAAAATGGGGCATTCTCCCGCCGTACTGGATGTGATGCTTATCTCACCAGTTCAGCCATGCATAACCAAAAATCTAGCAAATACTATGGCGGGAATCCCACGAATGTTTAGCGTGGCCTTGATTTGTCTTGATATTGGTCAGGACGTGATTAATTATTGCGTCTATGAGCGCATCAACAACACTATGACTTTGCATGGCTGTGTCAAACTTAGCCTGTCCCCTGAAGGACGTGACGACCTGTAAGTGAGTCTGAATCACATTCCATTTTACAAATTCAGCTCCAAATACTCCAATGGACGCCAGCGTTGTGTCTTGATTGCAGTGTCGCCTGCGTGATATGCCCAGTATCCGAAGTGAAGCGTGTGGAAGCTAATGATATCGACTTAAAGCGTGGGAACGTATCGTGGCGTGGTTGTCAACGCACCGACGATGTAACACCACATCTGCGAGAGTTGGCGACAAAAGGTAGGGAGCAGCGCTCAATGTGCTTAGACTATTGGGGTATTGGGGTGTTACAAGCTCCCGTCTTTAGTTATCTTAAATCGAAAGGTGAAAATCGTTGCAAAAAGTCGGTTCGTTCTGGGCTCGGGTATCAGTGGGGGAACAATGCGACGCGGTGTTCTACCCATGTGGACACAAGCGGGGCACTCCCACTATCGTATCAACGCTCCAAAAAAATTAAATTTTGGAGAAATAGGAAGGAATTTTTCCGTCGCATAGCGAAATAAGCGACAAAAGACTGTGGCCAGACGGCTGACCCAAGAAAGGGACGACGTATTGTGCGTATTCGGTTACGCTTTTCAGGATCATTGTCCGTGCCTATTGCCTATCATCAGGTCTTGCAACGTTCTCTATATTCCCTTGTGCCCGATGACATGGTGAGGGCATGGCGGGCCATGAAGGGATTCCGCCCGTTTACGGTTATCGAATGTCTCTAAAAGTCGTAAGATATTGACATCAGTACTTTCCGGAGTTCCACGCCGTATTCAAGGAGTGGGATGGGAAAGCGGCGCTCACCGTGTTGGATGGCATGCCGACGCCAGACTGACCTCAATTAACCGAGGAGGGCCAACCTAATGAACATGATTGATGCATCACATTTATGTAATGAGGCGTTGGGCGACCAAACAGTCTACCTCCCAATTGATGGGCGTGTTTGCGGATTTTCCGGAAAGGCGGTCACGCTTAACCGCGTATTCGTCGCCCCGTTATCCAAGACAAGCGATGTGATCTCAATGGAGATCAGGATTAACGGCCATGAAACATTTTACCTGTCACTTCGAAAGATCACTGGGAACATCTCTGAAGATGGAAAGGATATGGGGTTGCACGGCTGATGGCAGGCCGAGGACAACATTGCGTTGCATTTCACATTAAGGATTAGGACTTGCACAAAGACGGCAAGGCCTATAACGCCTACGAGAACATTACATAGCGACCTGACGCGAAATGCGATTGCGGGGCGACCTCAACAATAGTATTTGTCAAAATATTTGTGTAGAGTTGTGCAAAAAAGGGGGGGTTACCTTGGGCACCACGGCTGCGGTGAATCCTGCAGCGTTGAGGTGGGCGCGCGAACAATCTGGAAACATTAGTGTCGATGACGTTGCCAGAAAGCTCAGAGTCCCCGTAGCACGGGTTGCTGATTGGGAAAAGGGGGTCTCATTCCCGTCCTGGTCCCAACTATCTTCGCTGGCGAAATGGTATCGATTGCCCACCGTATACTTCTACATGGACTCGCCCCCTTCAGATAGTCACTCTCCCCCCGATTTCCGCTCTTCGTCCGGGGCCGGGCAAGATCGCAGGCCATGGCTAGCGGCCGAGCTGCGGCGACTTCATAATGTGCGGAATGTGGCCATCGAACTCCGTGAAAGCTTGGGACGTAACCCATGTGCATTTGGGGCCCGTATTTCGCTACAAATGGATGTCGAGAAGGCAGCAACACTTATTGTTGATGCGCTTAAACGAAGAACTACGGTTCCCGAACCTGGTAGGGAACGCGCCAAACCCGACTTGTGGTATGCCAGATGGAGACGTGCATTAGAAGACACGGACATTATCGTTATGCAAATGCGGGAACGAGTGGCTGTCTCAGAATTTCGAGGACTATCCGTTTCGTATTCTGTTGCCCCTGCCATCTTGGTTAACCAGAGGGATGCGATTTCAGGGCGGCTGTTTACGATGTTGCATGAAGTGGTGCACATCGCGCTGAATCAGGCCGGCATTTGTTCGCCACAGTACGACACGGAAGAATCGGGTAAGGATATCGAACGTTTTTGCAACCGTGTGGCAGCAGAGGTATTAATTCCTCGGAGCGTGTTTTCCGCAGCGGTGGTCCGAAACTTGGATGCCGATCCCTTGGCAGCAAGTGCAACCATTTCAGCACTCACTGGAGCCAGCCGCGAATCTGCTCTGGTGCGTGCTGTCGAACTTGGCTTGTTGAACCGTCAAAAGTATTACAAGGCGGTTGAAGAAGTCCGAGGAACGTATACCGAAAATGTGCGGCGAACAACTGGTGGCCCCCCTCGTGACCGACTGGCGATGAGTCGGGTAGGCTACGCCTTTGGGGAACTCGTTTTCGAAGCGTTAGCTGCAAAGAAAATTACGGCCATCGAAGCTAGCCGCTATCTCGACAACTTGCCTGTCAGGTATTTACCGGATGCCGAAATGATTGTACGGCAACATTTCGAGGGGTCACATGAGTAGTCTCTATTGCATCGATTCATCGGCCCTTTTCGATTTAGCACGCGTCTATCCCCCAAGTATATTTCCGACATTATGGAATAAGTTGGGCGACTTGGTTCAATCAGAGAGGCTTCTGGCCCCCGAAGGCGTTCGGGACGAACTGCTTCGGGGCAAACCCGATGACGTGGTCCGAATATGGGCAAACGATCAGGCTAGCATGTTCGTGCCGCATGCATCACTACAGTCGGCTGTCACGGACGTTTTGCGTATGGCTCGACTGGATGGCGTGGATTTGAATCGGGTCGATCAATCTAATGAGGCCGATGTCTGGGTTGTGGCTCTGGCGTATAGTGGATGCCCTCAACGCATTGTGGTTAGCCACGAATCTATTAAGGGACGGAATACGCCTCAAATTCCTCGTTTGTGTCAGTGTGTGGGAATACCCCACATGCGTGCGATTGAGTTCATGTCCCAGGAGGCATGGACATTTTAACTCAGAACTGACCCCACAGGGTTTCCCACAATGAGTCGATTTGGCCTTGATATACCTTCGTCCCATGTGCTGGTCACGAGCCGAAGGACTACAATAACAAGAACCCCAAGACCCAATGGCGATAACTACGCCACGCACTATGCATTGCGTGATGGGTGAAAGCCGTGGAATTTATCCCGAGGGTCTAGATGGCACCTGCGTGGTAATCGCGTCGGTGAAACCCAATGCGGCCATGCAAACCGCGTCCACGAACTCCTTGGAGCGGCTCAATCGGGAAGAGGATCAGCGATGAGTGGGACATTTTCCCCGGCAGGTATGTCAGTCAAACATCCATGGAAAAATTGCAGCGCCAGGCGGACGCGCCGCAGAGATGACCTGCAGAAGACGACAAACAACGCGCTGAGACAGCTCTCAGGAAACCGAAGCTTTTTACACCACTTGACAAGACATGATCCATCCTTGCTATTCTTTACGGAAAAAAATCAAAATTGGACCTTTGTACGTTGGCCAAATACGGTATTACATTCATCCAACTAGCGGAAACGCCAGATAGTGCAACGGTTAGGTGGCTAAACAGCATTAGCAAGTTGCCGTCTTGGCCTGTGGAGACCAGCCATTTTTTCGTAGGATCTTGCGCACGATGGGCGTCGCTTAAAAAGGTTATAGGACTATTGTCAAACTGTACAAATCCTTTACCAAGAATCACAATCAGATCAGCTAATGGACTTGGGATGTTCATTCGGGATTTTAAATCTGGTGCCATACTCGGCATTGTGATGTTGTTGTTTTGCACATAACGATTTATCCAGCCATACACGGTACTCATATTTGCTGGACCGTCGTACGCCACAATGCAGGAGAAGATACCTGGAGGTTGATACCCGGTATAAAAACTAGTTACCATGTTTCGCTGGAGGGATTTGGTGTTGCGGATCGAATTAAATGCTGCTGTCAATTCTCCTTCCGTTAGCGCAGATTTCACTTCAATAGTGGCCACAACGGACTCGACAAAAAACCCGTTAATGCCGCCGCCGAAGTCAAGCTTTGGGTAGTTTTTCTTGTATAGCACAATGTCTACTTGATTTCGTTGCTGGTTAGGTTGTGAATCACAATCAATAATCTCACCGTTTCCGAATCCGATGAGTTCCGACAAATGACTTTGCAGGAACTCTTTGATAAAAGCTTCTCGGGGGGTTCCCTTATGTAGCGAGTGCCCCGAATTATCTGGGATTCTTGAGATCGCCAACAGTTTGTTCTCGTATGCATTGATGTGTTCAACTAACATAATAATCTCCTCCACCGTGATGACTTTATTATCATTTCTGGTTGTCTCTCTTCGAACGCTATAGACTTTGGGGTGAACGGTCGACTCGCTATCCGTCTATAAACGCTCTCATTTAGCTTTCTAACGACATAATAAGGCCAAGCCGTTCTTTTGGGATCGCATGAGGAGTGTTTGACGGCGACTGTCCATAATTTAATCACCTACCCAAAGGGGCTGTCGGTTCTGTGAGATGTGAAAAGGTAAGCGCGGCGATCGTTAATTCATCGTATTCATTTATTTGACTTCTTTAATAATAAATACATCTGCATTTCGGCTAGTCGACTATAATAAAATAAAAAGAAAATAACGGGTCCGCACCGCGTACCCCGATTTCAGGGTGATATAATGATCCGCGCAGTCCTTCCGAGGAAATCGGCGCGGGAGGGCATATTGACAAGTGTCAAACAATTATAGCCAAAACAGCATAATATGCGACAGTATGCATTAGGGGGTGTCGTATGCCGCGACGTCGAAAAGCTGAGACAAATCATGTCGAGCTGGGGTTTGAGAAAACGCTTTGGCAGGAGGCGGATAAGCTTCGCAATAATGTGAATGCGGCTTATTTGTGGGCCCAAAAGAATCTTGTGCTTTGCGGTGTCTTGTCACACCCATGAGCCCGCCGGTCTCGGTGGGTTATTTTTTAAACAACTCAACTTTCTCAGGTAAAAACTGAGCCTTTTGCCTTGAGCTATGCCGCTTTGCGGGCTTTTTGAGCGGAGCTTGACTTCTGGAGGCCGTCGATCCGGTCGCGGAGTGGGGCCGGAAGTTTTTGCAGGCACGCTTGATGGAGTGCTTCGACTGGGCCGGGTGTCAAATCCAGCGTATCGTGCCGCGCCGCCTCGAAGGCGGCCATGAATCTGATGCCAGATGATGGACCTGGTTGCCGCGAGCATCCCGTGGTAGAAGTACTTGCAGCGCCCGCAGCAGGATTGGACCGGCATTCCCGCGCTCGATGTCCAGGCTATGTGCTGGAAAACGTATCCCGCTTTCCCCGCTCTAAGACGTGACGGCAGGAAACCCGGCGTTAATTGACCGGGTCTCCTGACTGTATATGCCAAACAGGTACCTGCAACTCGTTTGGCGACTATAATGGAGTACGAATAGTTGGCGTTTGGACGAGCATGATGTAAGACCCGGTAATCTTGAGGAGAGAGGTCATGGACTGTATCATTTGTCTGACTCCCTTGTCAAACAACGGCACAATCGAACACGTGATACCAGATTCAATTGGAGGAACGTTGACATTCCAAGATGTCTGTTCTAGTTGCAATAGCCTGTTGGGAACCCATGTGGATTCGCTGTTGCTGAACAACTTTTTCGTTGCTACCGCGAGGGCAAGGCTTCGTATACCAGGCAAAGGCGGCGATGTACCCAACCCGTTTGACTATGTGATATTGACCGACGATCATGGCAATCAATATCGATATCATTTGGACCCTGAGGGAAACCCGGACCGTTTGGAACTGATTCCGAGGAAAGAAGCCAATAGCTAGTGACCACACCGTTCGATTTTGGTTTGATGGCCAAGATGAGCGGCTAGATGAGAAGATGGATCGATTTATAGAGCGGCAGAAGAGAAAGGGCGTCAAGGTCACGGAAACCGACAGGGTTTCCTTCCATGAAGACTTCCCACGCCTTAACATGACAATGCAAATGAGCATGATCGACTGGCAACTCGCTATCTTAAAAATTGCATATGAATTTGCTTATCTGCATATAGGACCTTCATACCTGAACGATGCAGTTGCAGTGAGACTCCGGACGTTGTTGAGAGAAGCGCCAGTGGATCAAAAACGCCTACAAGCGGCCAACATTTCAGGTACTATTCAATTCGTGTCTAATACTGAAAAGCAGGTCAATCCTCTTAAATCCTTCTGCTCACCAGATACTCTGCTCGTAGCGTTTGTCCCGAGTGGCGGAGTAGGCTATGTATACGTGAACATTTTTAATCTCTTTGAAGGACGAATCGTCGCTGTGGAAACGGTGGAGCCCACAATTTCCTCATGGATTTATTTTCGCGACCTTAAGCGCGAGATCGAGTTCACAGGAAACCTTGGCGAGTTCTTCGCGACGCATCGGCCTTAGCGGGCTCTAGCGAGATCTTCAGAGTGCATAGTATATACAGAGAGTTTTCAATCTACTTATTGAGGAGTTTACCGCGGGGTTATTACAGTACGCTTGCCTCCGATCAATGGTTGCGTACAACTCTTTGCTAAGGCATGCAAATGGCTCAAAGCATGTGGTGTTTCGCGTGCGGTGGCTTCACAAGGTTTTCGCTCTTGTTAGAAGCTGTCGAGAGTTTGTAGTCCCGATGCCACTCCCACGCCTCATTTGGGCCTCATTTGGGTTATACGTTATACAATGCATATCCCAACGGGGAATAACCGCTATTTGAGCCATTTCATTGCCGAGTGGAATATATGTGGCCACGACCCCGTTAGGACGCCTTAAACTGCGAAAACTCCGATTGCTCCGGGCACCACGCTCCTCGTTGTAAGGAGGATTCTGCAGAAATGCTCCCGACATGGTGATATGATACAAGCGTCCTCAGAAGAAAAGAAGAAAAAGGATGGCCAGAGATTTAGAGGAGAGAGGTTTTGACGTGGGTGAGATAACGTTGAGCGTCTTGGAGATCGGCATCCGTCGGAATCCAGCTCTCGTAGCGGGCTCGTCGGGAGAAATGTTCCAAGAGCAAATCGGCGCGGATAGCGGACTTTTGGGAGATCCAAATTTGCCGTAAACGCTTGTTGCGGGTCTGGTGGTCGAAAGAGGCTGAATAGGACTTGTGCTGAAACTGATGTTCGACTCAATGCACAGCGGCATAAAACATCAGGGTCATCTGCCACGGTCGGCTGGCTTCCCCGCATTGAGGATCGCTGTGTAAGGTGGCTAAATGCTGCGCCAGTTGTTCATTGGCCGTGACTTGGGTGGCATGTGAGGTCCTCGTGCCCATACGGCGGTAGCAAAAAAGTTTATTCTTCTTGCCGTCTCGCGACGGATAGAGGGGGCAAACAACGTCCCAGGGGAGTTATATATTGACAGGTCCCCTCGATCCCGGAACCGGAGGGTGATCAAGGGGTTGCGAGCTATCCGTTTCGGCAGGACCTTACCTCATTCTGTGAGACCTACGCGATCAGGCGATTTGTCTAGATATTGGGTAAAGAAAACATCAAACATCACAGGAGAAAAGTTACTGGAGAGCTGTTGTCACAATTTTTCTACTTGAGGCCGACGCCGTTTTACTTTCGCAGGCCTCCGAGCGACTTCTCAGTATAAATGCTCACACCATGGTGTTCGCTAGTTGATAAAATTTTGACGCAATTCGTCTAGGCTAACACCAATTTTTGGGAAGGTACTGGATTTATCATCCAGCAACACGATGTAGGTGGTGCCATCTACTACCACAGGGTTCCTAAAAAAGAGCATAACACCCGAGTGAAGAAGTCCTTTTGTTCCGACGTATTTAGTCCCCGTTGACTATCAGGAGTCAACGGAATTCCGATCGTCCCATCCGGAATAAACGTCGTGGCTTCGGTGCTCTCGCGTTCTTGTTCTGCCCAAACCCTAACCTAATCCCGTATGCCCAGGAGATCTATCGGATGGAAGTATGTGATGTGCAAGGCCCATGCTAGAAGCAAGTCGAGACGAGCGATATATTCCGCCGTACTGGATGTGATGCTTATCTCACCAGTTCAGCCATGCATAACCAAGAATCTAGCAAATACTATGGCGGGAATCCCACGAATGTTTAGCGTGGCCTTGATTTGTCTTGATATTGGTCAGAACGTGATTAATTATTGCGTCTATGAGCGCATCAACAACACTATGACTTTGCATGGCTGTGTCAAACTTAGCCTGTCCCCTGAAGGACGTGACGACCTGTAAGCGAGTCTGAATCACATTCCATTTTACAAATTCAGCTCCAAATACTCCAATGGACGCCAGCGTTGTGTCTTGATTGCAGTGTCGCCTGCGTGATATGCCCAGTATCCGAAGTGAAGCGTGTGGAAGCTAATGGTATCGACTCAAAACGTGCGAAAATTAAGGGATACACAGGCAATATATTGTGCTTGTAAGGATGACCTAAAACGGCACACCAAAAGAAAGGCATGCCGTTTTGTTTGACAGTCAAAATTATCCGTGAAAATGGAATACTTCAGGAATGATGTGCATAGAATTTCCCTGCTCGTCAGTCATTAAAATGTCAGCCATGTACTCCTGCCATTTTTTATTGGTCGGATGGCTAGACAAAATTTGCATGGCTTCAGTAAAATCACTGACCTCCATATAGGCGAAGAGGGTATTTCCGTACATGAAGATACTATACGTCTGTATCCCTACTGCCTTAAAAGCCCGTAGTAGTTCTGGATAGACATGCTGATGGCGAATTTGATACTCTTTTTCGGTTCCAGGATGGATCTTTAAGACAAATCCCACGCGTTGCACAGGTTCCACCTCCATAGTAACGGGGAAATATTTACGCCATAGATTTCACTGGATTAATTTCTTCGAGGGTCTTGCCACTTGTTCGAGGTCCAAATAGACCTCCTACGATGAGGTTGTAGGTGAACATGAGGGTAATCATCAAGGCAACTGCCTTAAAGCCTCCAATAGCGGCCGTCACAACCGGGAGGTAAAAACTCCAAATGCCTAATATGAGACGCATAATCGACCATAAGAAACCTTGGGCAGTATTGCGAATTTCAGTAGGAAATAATTCCACGGACCAAATTCGTTGTAATGGCCATAAACCGATACCTTGCCCGACGCCGAATAAGATAACGTTGGCATACGCGACAAACGGATTGGTGATGGGAGCAAATAACAAGATAAAGAAGGCCAGGGCACATAAGAACGAGCTAATCGCATAAAGCACGCGTCTATCAATGCGATCATTTAGTGGCATAAAGACAAACACGACCGCTAAAATGGCTAATAAAAAATAGAGAATTTCCATCAGGTCAGAGGTTGTGGCCTTTGTTGCACCAATTGTTTTAAAAATGTAGGGGAAGAAGAATCCGTATGTGCCCGCAGGTATACCCCATAATACATAAATTGGGGTGATAAACAGTAACCTTTTTACGTTTGTCCGTTGAAATAAATCTTTGAAACTCATTTTAGCGGAGGTCGCTGGTTGTGGAGCGAGGGGGACAGTAATTTCCTGTTCTAAAAAAAGGTTTTCAGTTTTTCCATGGCTATACGCCCAGCGAGGTGATTCGACGAGGGAACGCCGTAATAAATAAGTTGCCAGAGCGACAATGAATAGACTTCCAAATAAAAGACGCATGCCGAGTAACCCGAGGGGATTAAGTGCCAAGGCTAATAAGAGAATGACAATGGGACCCACATACCAAAATATGTTTGTCATTCCCATCAATTTCCCTCGGGCTCTTTTGGGGGCATACTCGGCTATGAGAGACCATGAAGTCGGAACGTCTGCTCCCACTGCAAAACCCATAACAAGGTAGCCGGAAATTAACATGAAGGGACTTAAAGCAAAAATTACGAGGAGGGTGCCAAACATGTAAAGAAGCAAATCGATATTGTAAATGAATTTGCGGCCAAATCGGTCACCTAAAAATCCGGCAACAAAAGCTCCTAGGGCGGTAGAAATGCCATTAGAGCTGAAGGCTGCAATGAGCCCGACAAGGGATAGACTCATATGAAAATATTTAATCCATAATAGTAATGCCACACCGCCGGCTACGATGGACCCTGCATCCAAATAATCCCCCATGCCGGATAGAACCGTCCACCACCAATGTTTCCCGGTTAATTGCGAATCGTCAATGTTCGTAAATACGGAGTGGGACATGATTCTGCCTCCTTAGATAAATGGCAATAAAGTTCACAAATATGAAAATTAGTTCATAACGAACTGTATAATATATTCGCTATTAGTCGCACAATTCCTTCTTATATGACTAGCGCGCGAAAATTTTTTACAATGTCATGATTGCGGTGTTCGCCATGCTTCTGGGTCTGTGGCTCCACATTCTTGAGCAATGAGATGGCTGTAGCGAGTAATCGTTTGAACCATGCGGTCTCGATGAGAGGGACTAAATCGGTCTTTTGGGACCGAAATACTTAAGGCCGCCATGACGTGGTTGTTCATTCCCAAAATAGGAACAGCGACACACCGAATATCCGGGGAATATTCGCCCCAGTCTGTGGCATATCCGTCTATTCGAGTGACATCAAGTTTCTCTAACAGTTTTTGCAGGGTAGGGGTGGTGATAGACGTATAAGTGGGCAACTTATCGGGATATAGTCGGGTGACCTCGGTTCTTGGCAACGCGGCTAGGATAGCTTGGCCAATGCCGGTAGCATAGGCTGGAAGACGAATCCCGACATGAGACGCTAACTGTAAAGGATGGCTGGACTCAACTTTTGCGACATACATAACGTTGCCTTGGTCCAAAATGGCTAATTGAACTGTCTCGTTTAACTCGTTGCGAATAGTTTGTAAGTACGGCCACGCTACAGGAACAATTTGAATACCTTGAGCCCATGTCGATGCCCATTCCCATATTCTGCTGCCCAAACTGTAACGCTTGGTTACGTGATTATATGTTAGAAGCCGTTGTTGGGTCATTGTTGTCAATAATTCATGTAGGCTGCTTTTGGGTAATTGGCTCGTTTCCAGCAGCTCCGAAAAGGTTAAGCCGGGAGGATGAGCAGATACTATTTCTAAAATGTCTGCGACGCGAAGTGCAGATTTTACGGAATTCAAAGCTAACCTCCTAAAGAAAATCATCGGTATATTTGTATAGATATTAAAAAGGCAAGTCGAATTTGTGATTGTTATCTTACCATATGTGTTGGAAAGCCCTAAAGCGATAGAGCCAAAACTTTTATCTTGTATCCCAGCAGGAAATATATCGATGATGTCGAATAGAATATATAACGAACCAAAGTTCATAAATAAGAACTGGAGGCGTTGGATTTGTACAATGTTTGGGTTGAAGAGGTTGCCGATTTGGGTAAAGTTCCTGGGCCGGAAATATTTTGGATGGCGCGTTTTGGAGAATGGTTGCCCCTGAAGATTCATGTTCTTTTAATAGTCGGTGAGGGACGTACCATTTTAGTGAATACAGGTCCGCCGTTAGATTATTTGGATCACATGAACAGCGTGTGGCGTGAAGAGTTGGGGGATCAGGCCCATATTACTGTGCAGCCATCTCAACATATCGAAACCGTGCTCAGCCGTCATGGCATATCGTGTGAACAGGTCGATACCATCATTGTCACCCCGTTACAGGCGTATGCGGATGGTAATATTGATAAGTTTCCGAACGCTACGATTTGTCTTTCACGTACCGGATGGGTTGATTTGTGTGCTCCGCGATTTTTCGATCCACGACGCCATATGGCTATTCCAGATCGGTTACTTCAATATCTGATGTTTACGGCGTGGCCAGAGAAACGGGTTCGTCTGTTAAAAGATGAAGACTATATTGCACCGGGACTCCACACGATCTGGGTCGGAACGCATCATCGGAGTTCTTTGGCTGTCATGGTGTCCACGGCTCGGGGCCTGGTGGCGTTTAGTGACATCGTTTTTTACTATGAAAATATTGAAAGAAATCATCCGCTGGGAATTCAGGAGAGCATGGAAGAATGTCGCATTGCTTACCAGATGCTGAGAGATAAAGCCGACGTCGTCGTTTCCCCGTACGATCCATCGACTATGACGCGATTTCCGCAGGGGGTCATAAGCGTTGCCACCGAATAGACTGGTACGGTGAATTCAAGGAGAGGGCGAACAGTGATGAAAACGTTAACGTGGACTGCTAATGAGACGATGAGCATTTTATCGGTTCCCGAGTCGATGCCGGAGCCGGGATGGATTGCATTGCGGGTCGCGGGGGTAGGTATTTGTGGCTCTGAGCTTTCTGGTTACTTGGGACACAATGAACTACGAAAACCGCCGTTAATCATGGGGCACGAGTTTTCCGGAGTGGTTGAGGATGTCGGTGACGGGGTAACAAACGTTAAAATTGGCGATTTAGTCACCGCCAATCCCTTGGTAACGTGTGGAAAATGCCTCCATTGCTTGCAGGGAGAGCGGCAACGTTGCGACTCGCGCCGCATTATTGGGATTGATTTTCCGGGGGCTTACGCGGAGCGTGTTGTGGTTCCGGCTCATCAATGTTATTTGGTAAAAGAGCCCATTGACGGGGCCCTTGTTGAGCCGCTGGCGTGTGCCGTTAGAGCCGTCGGACTCGCCCGGTTAAAAGTCGGGGATACGGCGGTCGTCATCGGAGCCGGCATCATAGGACTGATGACAGTACGGTTACTGGAATTATCAGGGGCTGGACGCATTGTCGTTGTCGAACCGAATGACAAACGCTTAAAGATAGCCCAACTTTGGGGTGCGACTGAAATAGTGCCTAATCTGGATGCATTGGTCACAGATAATCGCACCAAGGGTGTGGATTGTGTGATCGATGCGGTGGGCTTGTCGGTGACCCGGCGGGATAGTTTGAATGTACTCCGTCGAGGAGGCCGAGCGGTCTGGATTGGACTTCATGAAGCTTTAACCCATCTCGATGGGAATCAGATCGTTCGTGACGAACTGGAAGTGCGCGGTAGCTTTTGCTATACCGATGATGAATTCATCCGTGCAGTGCGTTTGATTAATTCGCAACGATTTCTTCCTTTAAACCGTCAATGGCTCGATGTCAGATCTGTCGAAGAAGGGCCTACGGCGTTTAAAGAATTAGTCAGTGGCTCCCCATTTGCCAAAATCATCCTAACTTTTTAGAGTTTGGACGTGTCTCCGTGACTCGTCACCATGCACTCACTTCCATTCATTAAACGCTGAAATTATTGGCATACAGGGGGTTAAGAGATGAAGCTGGCCAGTGCCCTCATTAAAGGGCGTGAGCAGGTGGTCTGGGTTGCCTCGCAGGGCTATGTATCGTTAGTGGACTTAGCAGCATATTACGGGAAAAAAATCAATCCTTTCACCATGGAGCAATTGATGCAAGATGCGGACCGATTTCATTATTGCCAAGACCTAATTCAAAGAGCTCTCACGGATCAACTGGTGTGGGATACCCCGATTGATAAATTATTGGCGCCTGTGCCTTATCCAAAAAAAATTCTATGCGTGGGGCTAAATTATCGTCCTCATGTGCGAGAGTCTCAAATGGAAATACCAGAGTATCCGGTATTATTTTCGAAATATCCCAACGCTGTCGCGGCATCCGGCGATTTGATTCATCCGCCTCGGGATGCTCGAGAGATGGATTACGAGGCGGAACTCGTTCTGATTATCGGGCGAACGTGTTCGCACGTCACGGAAGACACCGCTTTGGATCATGTATTCGGTTATTGTAATGGCAATGACATTTCGGCTCGCGACTTGCAATTCCGTACGGGGCAATGGGTATTAGGCAAGAGTTGCGATGGATTTGCGCCGATGGGTCCTTATGTCGTAACGTCTGAAGATGTTTATGATCCCGATAATTTAGAGATTATTGGGAAACGAAACGGGGAAATCGTTCAACATGCCAACACCCGCGAAATGATTTTTTCATGCCGATATCTTATCAGTTACATTTCTCATTATATGACGCTCCATCCCGGTGATGTGATATTTACGGGCACTCCTGAAGGGGTGATTTTGGGACAACCCATCAGTGACAGAAACTGGTTAAAACCTGGCGAAACTCTTACGGTATCCGTCGAAGGACTGGGAGAATTGATAAATGAAATGGGAACACCGAAAGATGACAACCAGTAAGGAAGTGTAAGAGAAAAGGGGGTTCACATCATGGCATTGACAGGAAAAGTGGCGGTTGTCAGCGGGGCCTCCCGTGGTATTGGTCGTGCGATCGCCATACGCATGGCCCAGGAAGGGGCCCGGGTAGTCATTGATCATCCCGGAGATGATGACGCCGCGTTTGAAACAATGTCGGAAATTAAAAAATTTGGTGGTGAAGTGATTAGTGTTCAAGCCGATGTATCAAGCTCCACAGAGGTGGAATTTCTGTTTCGAAAAACTCTGGAAACATATCATACTGTAGACATTTTAGTTAATAATGCCGGAATTTGTCCGTTTGTCGATTGGTTTGAGGTGACCGAGGATTTATGGGATCGTGTCCACGCCATTAATTTAAAGGGGACGTTCTTATGTTCCCAATATGCCTCGAAAATCATGCGCGACCATCATCACGGTGGAAGAATCATTAGCATCAGTTCTATTTCGGCCTTAGTGGGAGGCGGATTACAAACCCATTACACTCCCACCAAGGCGGGAATTCGATCCCTTATGCAATCGTTGGCCATTGTCCTGGGTCCTTATGGTATTACCTGTAATTCTATTCTCCCCGGCAGTATCCTAACCGATATCAATCGCGAGCATTATGCGGATAAGAAAATTTTCGAACGGGATGTGAACCGAATTCCCTTAGGCCGCTTAGGGAATCCGGATGACATCGCTGGGGTCGCGGCCTTTTTAGCTTCAGATGATGCCCGGTATATTACCGGAGCCGATATCCTGGTCGATGGGGGACTGTTTGTGAATTTACAGTGAACGGTCATAAAGAGAGGGTCATCACAAGGAGAGGGATTTTACATGAAAAATGCACTGAAAATTGTGCAATTACGAACGTATACATTATCGCAAGCGGGGGGTGACTATCATGCTCAACATGCGGATCACTGGATTGTGGGAGAAATTGCAACCCCCATGTCCATTTACCCACAATATCGTTCCCGTCGGTCTTCGTGGGGCCTCGATGTTTTAGGAACGATCGTCGTAGAAATTGAAGCCAGTGACGGTAGTCTGGGATTTGGCGTGAGTACTGGAGGACAAATTGCTTCGTGGATTATCGAACATCATTTGTCTCGATTCATTGTGGGGCAAAGTCCATGGAATATTGAGATGATGTGGGATCAAATGTACCGGTCAACTCTTTTCTATGGTCGAAAAGGGGTGGTCATGAACGCCATATCGGCCATTGATTTGGCTCTCTGGGATTTGCTGGGCCATATTCGCCAAGAACCGGTCTATGCCATGCTCGGAGGGGCGGTGCGTGACTCGCTACAATTTTATGCTACCGGGCCCAGGCCTGACGTCGCCAAAACATTGGGGTTTATTGGCGGTAAACTCCCCTTGCAATATGGACCGGCCTCGGGTGAAGAAGGATTACGCAAGAATATTTCGGCGGTTCGTGAAGCGAGAGAGCACGTTGGGGATGACTTCTGGTTGATGCTTGATTGCTGGATGGCGTTGGATTTACCCTATGCGATGCAATTAGCCGAAGCCATGATCCCCTTTCATGTTAAGTGGATTGAAGAATGTTTTCCACCTGACGATATCTGGTCTTATCAGGCATTGCGCCAGGTGCTGAATGGGAACATGTTGGTCAGTACGGGAGAGCACGAAGCGACGCGTTGGGGTTTTCGATTATTATTCGATCATGCGGCCGCCGATTTTATCCAGCCGGACGTCACCTGGTGCGGCGGACTAACGGAATTAATAAAAATCGCAGATTTGGCGGAAAGTCATGGGGCATGGGTTATTCCGCATGGTTCGAGTGTATACAGTTACCACTTTGTTATCACGCGCAATAGCAGCCCGTTTGCCGAATTTTTGATGATGCATAAAGATGCGACGCAAGTCGTGCCGATGTTTTCGCCTCTATTGTTGAATGAACCTGTTCCCCATAATGGGCACATGAAGCTTTCTGATAACCCGGGCTTTGGTGTCGAACTAAATCGAGAAATTTTAAGACCGTTAGGTCACGTTTCCTTGGCGCTGCCTTGACGTCCGTCTGAACCCTATGGAGTTTGGAAACATTATAACTTCCAAACCGAACAATGTGTCGCCGGTTATTCGATGTTAATAATCGCTAAAAAGATATTCGTATCGCATTCATGCGGAACAGAGAAAGAAGGATGATCGGTTGCAAAAACGTGTGCAATTGTTTGTGACCTGCTTGGTAGATCTTGTTCATCCCCAAGCGGCGATGGCGGCTGTCCATGTGCTGGAACGGCGACACGTCTCCGTCGAATTTCCGGAGAATCAAACGTGTTGTGGTCAATTTAGCTATAATGCGGGATATCACCACGAGGCTGCGATCTTAGCGAGGCATTTTTTGACGGTTTTCGAAGCCGGAAGTGACGGCGAACCGCCGGACATTGTGTCCCTATCGGGGTCCTGCGCCGCGATGGTTATCCAAATTTATCCGCAATTATTATATGACGAGGCTTTAGCGGAGGGTGAACCTGAAGAGATGGCTGAAAGCTGGAAACACCGGGCCGTGCAATTGGGCCAACGTCTCCAGGAATGGACGCTGTGGTTGGGACAGCATTTTCCTTCGGAATCCGTGACGACACCGAAACTCCCTGTGGCCTATCATTTGGGCTGTCATATGCGTCGTTTGTTGCCAAGTGCGAAGGACACGGCACAAATTTTGGGGCACTACGGCATCGAAGCCATAGAACCTGACGATGCGGACCAATGTTGTGGGTTTGGTGGAACGTACAGTTTTACGGAACCGATTATCTCGACCACGTTAGCGGATGAGAAATGGCAACACCTCGATCAATTACGCCAGAGTACGGGGGCCCTGTGCTTGACCAGTGCGGATCTGGGATGTCTTCTCCATCTGAAAGGCCGTTTCATGCGGCAAGGCTATACATTCCCAGCGTGTCATGTCGCGGAATTGGTGGATTTGGCAGATCGCAAACGTCTGACCGCGGAACGGATTCAAGCGACCGGATTCCAAGGAGGCCGATAAATGGCGGGACAACTCCCTTATGATCATCGTCCCTGGCCGCAAAGACGCACCCAGGCGTTGCACGATGACACGATGCGTCACACGATCGGTTTTGTGACACGACGCTTTACCGTCGCCAAACGAGACGTGTACCGCCAACATCCAGAGCTTGAAGCTTTCCGCCTTTTGGCCCTTCACGAAAAGCGGCAAGCCATTCGTGATCTCCCGGAACTCCTCGAGACACTCCGAGAGCGGATTGAAGCGCATGGCGGACATACCTATTGGGCGACGAATGCCCACGACGCCGTTCAACGTGTGCTGAACATTGCGCATGATGAGCAGGTCCGTTTGGTGATCAAAAGTAAATCGATGGTGACTGAAGAAATTGAATTAAACCGATCCCTGGAGCAAGCCGGCATTATGGTCCGGGAAACCGATCTCGGAGAATACATCATCCAATTAGCGAACGAGAAACCGTCTCATATCTTAGCGCCTGCTGCTCATCGGAACCGTCATCAAATCGATGAATTATTCGCACAGGATGCGGCCCGGCACGGGATGATGCCACCTTCAAGCGATGACATTCCCGATTTGACCGCGTATGCCCGGCAACGATTACGGCAAGAGTTTCTGACCGCCGATATGGGCGTCACGGGGGGGAATTTCTTGGTGGCTGAAACCGGGACCCTCGTTCTTATTACCAATGAAGGCAATGCCGATATGGTGACCACATTGCCGCGCATTCTCGTGTCGATTGTGGGCGTCGAGAAAATTGTCCGCGACTGGACCTCGTTAAATCACATCATTCAACAGCCGGCGATGAGTGGGATTGGTCGTCATCTGTCGTCGTATACGACCTTCGTTCAGGGCCCCAAAGAGGTGGGATCTGCCGATGGCCCGGAGCAATGGCATGTTATCTTGGTGGACAACGGGCGCATGGCTTTGCGGGATACGGCATTTGAGGAAGTGTTAAGCTGTATCCGGTGTGGCGCATGTTTAAATGTCTGCCCCGTCTTTCGTGAAGTGGGAGGGCATGCATATGGCAGCGTGTATCCGGGCCCCATTGGCATCGTCGCAACCCCGTTATTGACCGATTTCACGATGTTGTCGGAGTTGCCTTCTTCGCTGTGCACGCTGTGCCATGCGTGCGAAGAAGCGTGTCCCATGGAGATCCCCTTACCCCAATATATTGTGAAGTTGCGGCAGATCAAGGTTAGACGCAAAATGACGCCGGGTCTGTGGGATTGGACGATGAGAACATGGGCTCGCTTTTGGGCAACACCCGGGGGATATCGGCGTGCGGTGCGTATCGCTCGCTTGGCTGCGCGCTTATCTGGTCAACAACAAGCTCTGCACGTGGCACCCGGCATATTTGCGGGATGGTTTGAAACCCGAGACATGCCCGCTGTGGCCAATCAAACTTTTCATGAATGGTGGCGAAAGCGGCATCGACCCATAGCAACAGGTCCATGACGGGAGGATGATGCGGTAATGCCTGTAACGCAACAATTTGATTACCAATGGCAAAAGAATGGGGCAAAAATTTATCATATTGCCAACGCGACGGAGTTGCCCGAAGTCTTGCAACAGATTATCCCGTATGATGATCGGAATAACGCGAGGGCCAACACGATTGTGGTCACGGGACTGCCAGACGCGTGGGGACAGGTTCTGCGACGACTCTGGGAGCCTGACCAACTGGTTGTGTGGAAATCGGACGAAGATGCCGAAGCATTTTGCCGGAACTGCGCCCAAGCGAGCGTAGGCATTACCGGGTGTGCATGGGCGGCGGCCGATACCGGGAGCGTGACTCTGTATGGGACCCGCGCTAACAGCTTGCTCCCGAGTTTATTGCCCCCGGTTCATGTTGTCATCTTATCAGCCTCACAGATATTTCCAACCTTTGCAGAAGGGTTGGCCTATGTACAGTCCTCACTTCAAGAGGGTCCACACTCCGTTTCGCCGCCGTTCATCAAGATTATTGCGGGTCCCAGCATGACAGGGGATATCGAAGGGCAGCTCATTACGGGCGTTCATGGGCCCAAAGACCTTTATGCCATCGTGATCGAGAAGAGTTTGGTCTGATGACGCACGTTTAAAAGGCCAAGGTTTTGATAAGGAGAGATCAGGACAGACATCCATACGGGGGCGTCTTATGAAGCTGTTTTTGAAGTCAACGGGAGAATAAGCCTAATTCCTACGATAACTGAGGTTCTAGAGGATTGGAGTGTGAAGCTCATGCTCCTCATCAGAGTGTCACAGACATTGTAAACCAACACCGTTAGATTCCTGCACGTTTCACCCATCACGTCCGAAGAGAAGCGACATTAATTGTTGTCAGCGATAAAGTATTTCATGAAGTGGACGAGTTGGGCGAATACCCATCGGCCTTCGCCTCCGTAACAAATCACGTCCCTTTTATCAGATATCGCGGCGTGGGAACTCCGGCGTTTGAGGCCGCCGCTCCCTTCTTTTCTGGTATAATGGGATCTAGAGACAACCGTTGATACAACCGTTGATAAAGGCACTCCACCGTGGCCTGTGACATCTGGATCTACGGGGTTGCAGATAGTAGGCCTTTTCTGCGTAAAAGATACAGGCCGCTTCACGATGTCTGCCGACTGTGGAAATTCAGTCCGAACGGCCGACGCTATGCGGGCATTGTCGCGTGTAGTTGGGTGGTCGTCAACCCGCCCACGATGCAACACCACGTCTGCGAGAGCCGACGACCAAAGGTAGGAGCATCGCCCGATGCGCTCAAACTACTGGGTAGTTGACCGAATGGAACACGATCTCTGACAATGCATTAAAAGTTCCCACGCAGTTCAATGCGTGCTCAGGCAAGATGTTCTTAGGGTGATTGACATTCTGGGAACGATTGGTCAAGGACTACGTCACCCCCGGTACCAACAACAATCTTCCGTGAATACGACATTTTGGGAGGTGCATGCTTGCCAGGATGAACTCCGGCATTATGCCTTATGTCGCACGGTCCTTCTGAAAGAAACGCCAGCGGATTCCTATCAACATATTTTGGAGATTGGTCAAGACATTGCGGGATCGGAAGCGAGCATGTATGACGGCATCTACCAAGAAGCTTTGTCGCAAAGGATCTAATTAGTTTCTGAGCAAACATCACGAAATAGAGAGTGCAGAGCGAGAAAACCCCCGGGACTTCCCGGGGGTTTGGCAAGGGGTACATAATAAAGAGCAGGACACGCATTCATACGGAAGAGATGTCTTCCAAACTCCGTCCGTTGGTCCGTGGGCCCATAATACCAATAACCGAAGCCACAATAGCCATCGCGAGCGAAATGAATGCAAAAACGCCCAGGACGCCAAAGGATTTCAATAAGGCCACGATGATAAATCCGACGAGCGCCGAACTTAACCGGCTCCAACTATACGTAAAGCCCACACCGGTTGCTCGAATGCGTGTCGGATACAATTCGGCTTGATAGGAATGAAACAACGTGCTAAACCAGTTATTAAGGAGCGTAATGACAATCCCCAGGGTAATGATGCCCACCGGCGTGCGCATCTGGGAAAAAACTAAACCCGCAATGCCGATACTCAGGGACACGACAACAATTTGCCACTTTCTTTGCCAGCGGTCTGACATCACCATGCCAATGATCGGTCCCAATGGATTAAATAACGCAATTAAAAAGGTGTACAGCAACGAATGAATTAACGTAATCCCTTCACTCACCAACAAGGTGGGAACCCACGATGCGAAACCGTAAAACCCAATGGTTTGGAAGAGATTGAAAATCAATAACATAATCGTACGGGAACGGTAAGGAGGGACCCAAATTTCCCGAAAGTGACCGCGGGATTCATTTTCCTCAGCGCCCGGGCGTACCGGGGGCAAGGATCCGACTTCCTTCGCTACCGCCGTTTCAATGTGTTGCATCACCGCATTAGCTTGGGTCATATCGCCATGATTCTCATACCAGCGCGGGGATTCGGGTAATCCTTGGCGGATCCACCAGACGACAACCGAACCTAAGGCACCGATTAACACCACCCATCGCCATCCAGCCATCAGCACGTGGGTGGGGACGAGAGTATAGGCCAAAAACGCCACGACCGGGACCGCCCAATAGGTGATAAATTGACTGAAGGCAATATAATAGCCGCGCCGGGAGGCCGGAGTCATTTCACTGACATAGGTATCGATGACAACAAGCTGCGCACCGACCCCAAACCCCGCGAGAAGACGGAACACATCAATCCAGACGGCATTGGGCGAAAAGGCCATAAGGATCGTGAAAAACGAATAAATGAGCAACGAATAGACATAACCATTGCGGCGACCAATTTTGTCACTAATATTGCCGAAGATCGATGTGCCAAAAAACATCCCCAAAAATCCCGCGCCCACAAAATAGGCTAATCCGGAGACGGGCATCACTTGAGCATGAACCAGGGCGGCCCCCACGGCCCCCGCCATGAACAATTCGTAAAATTCAAAGAGTCCTCCGGTTGAGACTCTTGCCACTAAGCGTTGAAAATAGGGCGCTGGTGGCAATCGATTCATTCGGTCGGCAATCGTAAAGCGGGTATTTGCAGCCGTTGCCATACTTCATCCACTCCTTTCATGATTTCGATTTATCTGACAATTTTATGCGTAATCATGCTTGCTGCGCCCCCCATGATTAATGCGGGGGCGCCAGGTGTTGCGCAATCACGTTCAATAAGCGCTGCCGAATCCAAGGCAACTGGCTGATGTCAATGTGGGTGGCCAGGCCTTGAGACTGAAAGAAGGCAACAAGTTTTTCCGTATCCAGATTCCCCGCCGCTCCCGGGGCATATGGGCAGCCCCCCAGTCCGGCTAAGGCCGATTCAAATGTGTGAACTCCGAGCTCATAAGCCGTCGCGACATTGGCCAGTCCCCATCCCATGCGGTCATGAAGATGGAGGGCTAAGGGGATTGTCGGTGCGATGGACTGAACCACACGGATGCGTTCTTTGACCTGAAGGGGCGTGGCGGTTCCTAGGGTGTCGGCAATCCCGAGTTCATCCACCCCCATGTCACAATAACGTTCCGCGATCAGGGCGACCGCATGGATGGGGACAACCCCTTCAAAGGGACATTCAAACGCGGTGCTAATAGCGCCTCGGACTTTGAGACCCGCCTCGTGCGCCCGTCTCGTAGCGGCTGTGAGTTGGGACAGCGTCTCATCGCGAGAACGATTAAGGTTGGCTTGGTTGTGACGTTCTGATGCGGACACGACTAGCGTCACCGTATTGGCCCCGGCGGCAATCGCGCGTTCCACGCCTTTGAGATTGGGGGCCAAGGCGATCCACTCCCCCGGAAGGTCTTGCAGCTGGGACAGAACGGCCTCGCCATCGGCTAACAAGGGCACCCAGCGAGGATGGACAAATGCAGCGACTTCGATCGCGTGAATACCGGCCTGGAACAGAGCGCGGATCAAGGCGACTTTGTCGGGAACCGGAACGTAACCCGTGGCATCCTGAAGCCCATCGCGGGGTGTCACATCCACTATCTTGACTGGCGTCATCCCGTCTTTGCCCCCTTCTTTAACAGATTTTTGACGACCTGGCCATGGGCCACGATCACGATGGGACGCCAGTATCCTGGCCCCTCTTCCACCAGACCTTCAGCATCGGGAAATCTCGTGCGTGAAGAGCGGTAGCGCCAAACGACCAGGGAATGCGGGGGCAGTGGTCTTCCCAGATATTGTGTGGGATGGGTCACCACCCCGTGATAAATCGTCGACAAGGCCAAGCCTCCGGCGTACAGTTTGGAGCAAACATAACTGAGATCATAAACGGGCGGATGATGCCAGGTGGCTTGGGTGACGTCGGTGCTTATGGTATGAGGCAAGAGACCTGCGTCCGTAAGACGGTGAAATGTTCGCCAGGAAAAATGCCGGGACCCGTGTCCCACATCCAGCCAAATCCCGCGTTTCACGCCCTCTGCCAAGGCATTTATGGTTGAGGCACTCTGGGCAAAGTGGCCACGTAAGCCATGAAAGACATGCGTCATCACATCGCCGGGTCTTAAGGATTCGACGAGGGACTCAGGCGGTAAAAATGATCCACTGACGTGCACCATCAACGGAACGTGAACCTGTTGGGCAATGGCAATCCCTGTCGTCAGGAGTCGAGCGTCATCGGCGGCGTCAATCTGCCCCAGTCGAATTTTAATTCCCGCGATATCGTGGCCATGGTGTTCCATGAGGTGCTCAATATGCTGGGTATCCAGGGGGGTCAACCCGGGAAATGCTATCCGGGCGGGATGATGTTTCAGGCCATGGGGAAGCAGGGAGATCCAAAGTTTAATGTGGGGCAGGGGCGATCTCCGTGTGGGAACCGGGTCGCGCCATCCCAGGGTCCCCGCATCGCCTCCCACCAAGACGCCCGCGCGCAGTAACACCGGCGGGGATACTCCCAGCGTATCGGGCCCCCAGTGAATATGAACATGGAAATCGGCGAGACCGGGGAGAAGAAGATCCGTATCACGCAAGGAAAACACGCGATCCTCGTCGGGCGTTGCGATACTCCACTGGCTGTTCATGACCAGGGAGCCGTTTCGATCAAATTTTAGTCCGCCCTCAAATTGCCATGTCCCCACTGAGCGTTTCCTCCTTCCGGCCTTTAGCGAATAATTCCTTGGTCACGCCAAACGGCTAACTCTGTGGGAGAAATGTGAAGAAGGGAGGTTAGTACGTCGTCGGTATGTTGTCCGATGGCGCCGCCTGCCCAACGCACGGTTCCGGGATGACGGGTGAGCTTGGGCACAATCCCCAGCATGCCCGTGGGTTCCCCATTATCCTGCGGAACATAGGTAATCATTTGGCGGGATTGAATGTGGACATCTTCGGCAATATCGCGGGCACTCATGACAGGACCGGCTGGAATGCCTGCCTGTAATAAGCGCTGCATCAAATCTGATAAGTCGTGTTCGATGGTCCATGCGGCGATCAGCGTATCGAGTTCGGTCGCATGCCGCACCCGTTGTGCATTGGAACTGAAGCGGGGATCGTGAACCAGTTCGGGGTGTTGCATAACCGTGGTGAGTGCCGCAAATGTCGCCGAACTATTGGCGCCAATGGCAATCCACTGCTGGTCGCGGGTTGGATACGTGTTCGAAGGAGCGGCTCGCAGAAGTTGATTGCCAGTGCGCTCTTGAATAATGCCGGCATTGACATAATCGGGAATCAACGCTTCCGTAATGGCCAGAACCGATTCGACCAACGAGACATCAATGTGCTCCCCTAATCCATCACGACCGCGTTGAACCAGAGCGATGAGAATCCCAATGACCGCATAGAGCGCCGCCAATTCATCGCCGAGCGAGACTCCCGTGCGCACCGGAGGACGATCAGGAAAACCCGTAATATAGCGGATACCTCCCATCGCTTCCGCAATATTTCCAAACCCCGGACGGTCGCGGTATGGACCTGTCAGTCCAAAACCCGAAATGTCCACATAGATGAGTTGCGGATTCAGAGCATGAAGATGCTCATAATCTAATTCCCATTCGGCTAAACGTCCAGGTCGTAAGTTCGCAATGAGGACGTCGCTTTGTTTGGCTAACTCGCGAATGATGTGCTGACCGGTGGGATGTTTCAAGTTGATGGCAACTAATCGCTTGTTGCGCGATTGCATCGACCACCACCATGAATGCCCGTAAGGACTCATAGCCCCCCAATGACGCAGCGGATCGCCCTCTAAGGGTTCCACTTTGATGACGTCAGCGCCAAAATCCGCGAGGATGCGAGTCGCTGACGGGGCGGCGACCAATTGGCCGATTTCCAATACGCGAATGCCTTGTAAGCTCATAGACTCCATGGTTTAGTCTTCCTTATTTACTATGGCCTGTGATGGTTGCGGTGTCGCGGCCAAGGCGTGTTCATTTTTTGCCGAACAGAGAAGTCGCGTAATCTTTTGCGCTTCCTGCTGTAAGGCGGAAATGATGGCGTCTTGACGGTCTGTCACAAACCGTTCTTGGGGACCCGAAATACTTAACGCCGCGATGACGTGGTTGGTTCCGGTGAAAATCGGTACACTGATGGAGCCGAGAGCCGATTCTCGTTCTCCTAAAGATATGGCCCATTGTTTTTCACGAATTTCTTGCCAATCCGAGAAGCTTGGTGGCGACGGTCCGGGAAAGAAGGTTTGAGACTCGTGAATGAGACGATCCCGTGTTTCATCGTCGAGCCATGCGAGTAAAATCCGTCCCGCGGAACCCGCATGTAATGGAAGGGGCGTCCCGACTTGAATCGTATGGCGTAAGGATTCAACCCCTTCGATCCGGGCAATGCACACGCGGGCGGAGCCAACACGGGTGTAAACACTCGCAGTGTCTCGAAAGGTGCTGACGAGGCGTTGTAAACTTTCCTGACTGGCCTGTTCTAAGGCGTGAGTGTTCCGTGAAGGGGACGCCCAGTGGATAAGCCGGGGACCCGGTTGATGAGACGACGTTAAAATGCCGAGGTCAATAAGGGTTTGGACAATACGGTAAATCGTTGGCCGCGGCACGTTTAATTGCCGGCTCAGAGCCTGTAGCGTGATTGAGGAATCCTCGGTGAACCCATCGAGGATTTCTGCCATTTTCACGAGGACAGCAATTCGATTTGCATCGGTTCGCATTGTGGACAACACCTTCCATATTCCGGACACTTTTATTATAGAAATGGGAGAAATAAAAATCAATACAACATGCAGAAATTTTAGAGAGTTTTGCCCGCTGAGATCCATTTCGGCCCGGGGCCGCCTGATAGGAGTGACTATCCAGTCACCTGACACAAGGTTGCTTCCTGCTCTAACCCGTTGACCGTCGAGAAAAGATCGCGCCGAAAGAAGATTTCTTTAATTCCGTCGGTGCGTAGGTTCTAACCTGGGGAAAAATGTTACGGGGTGGACGATGTTGGGGGAATCGTGTCTGCAGGAAATTCTTGCATTGTGCTGGGCGGTATCAGAAACGCAGAGATGCCCATAGTACTGACACACGAGTGGTCTGCACCCTGACGCGCAAGGTGAGCACTCCAATAAAACACGGACACCGTGGGAGGCCTGTCTCACGGGCTGAAACATCCGGTGGAGCGCAACACCGGACCGCAGAAAAATTTCATTTCCCTTAAGAGTGTCAAATTTTCCATTGCACGTGTTGCAGTACTCCCAGTCTACATCATGGACAGTTGGAGACGTGCGTAAAATTTCCGATTGCAATATACGGCTCCGAAGAATTTTATAGAAGTTTAACCATGGTATACTCGTGCACCCAATGCCCATTGGGTTGCAGTATGCTGTCGTGCCGAAGGCCCTCAACCATAAAACCCTGTTTGAGGTATAAATTCAGTGCAGCGCGGTTCTCGCAAATCACCGTGAGTTCTAAACGATGAAACTCATGGCTATGTGCCCAGGCCTCCATGGTCCGAAAGAGTGCGGATCCCAAACCCCGGCCCCGGTGTGCAGCCAGAATTCCCACCACTATGTACCCGGTATGGCGAATCTTGAGCGGGGCCATGGCCTGAAATGTCAAGGCTCCGACCAGACGTTGGCCGTCCGCCACTACCCATATCATAGAACGACCATCCGAGAGAATTTTATGAATGATGTCCCGCTGCTGTGCGACGGTTGTTTGCCGCTCCCCCGGTGCCATGAGCATGAAATCGGTTTCCAGGTCGAGTTGGCGCTGCATGGTCAAAAATGCTTCCGCATCATCCTCGGTGATTTGCCGAATCTCCATATTCCATCTCCTACTCACACTTCACATCATTCTTTCACGGGATATCACTGTCCAAAGCACCTCAACGCGGCGGCAGAAATCACTGGCGGTGTTGAAAGAATTTCGTCCCGCCACACGAGCATAGAGCTGTGGCTTGTTGGCCACAGCGACGCGACAATCCCACGGCTCCTGTGTCGGTTTCCCAGGAAACTTTCATATCAAAGAGTCGTCGAATGGGGTGACGTAGGTCCCAGTGCATAGAGCACATCGATGTCACTTTGGGATGTAAAATCGTCGCGCCAATCCGACCTCGTCCACTAACCGTAATATATCACGAATTGGTCGCATGGTAAGCCTCCGTGTACGCAATCATTCGGGCCTCCTTGTCTATCCATCTGAGGGCGACGCCCTCAGATCCCATATGAAAACCCCGAGAATCCTCATGGTGGTAAGAAAATTCCGTTTTGCGTGGTAGGAAATTTCAGTTCTCGGTGGTTAGGCATTTCCGACGGCCGTGGTAGGACGTTTTCGAACAGGATGGTAAATTATTTCCGAAATCTGCAATAATCTGACCTCTCCTCCAAGGATGGTACTGATTCCACCGATTTCCGATGGCTACGAGTTTTGGGTGTCTATGTTATTGACACAAGTCCACTTATTCTTTTCTTCGAATCGTCGCACAGATCTTTACCAAACCCTCGCTCCAGTTTAACCGAATCTTCCTCATTCGTTAACCACAATTTCGCGAGAGTTTAACAGTTGCTTGTTACAGTTAGGCCAGAACAGCTTATCCTGAATTATAAGGAGGACACAGCAAGAATGTGGCACCGATATTTCGCGGCAGGCGCTCTTTTGGGTGGATTGACTCTTCTGGCGGCGGGTTGTGGGGCGAGCTCTGCGGCCGCGGCGACCCAGAAAGAGTCCCAAAAGCTCGTCCTTTATTCAGCCCAGGGATACGATGCAGCCGAAGCCGCTGCATTTCAAAGGGCGACGGGGATTAAAGTTGAGTTGTCCGACATGTCGACCGGACCCCTGCTCGCCAAGGTGGCGGCCGAGAAGACCAATCCCAGATGGGATGTCATCTGGTTCGACGGCAACGGCCCTATGGCCAGCATGGCTGCGTCGGGACAGCTTCTGACCGGCTACAGTCCGCCCAATCTAAGCCACTACAACTCCCTTGGGCGGTCATTGCTGCCCGTGAACCACGCGTACTTTCCGACCGGGGTGACGGCAGCCGGGGCCATCATCTACAATACCAAGCTGGTCCCGCCGAGGCAGGCGCCGAAGACGTGGAGCGATCTCCTGAGACCGGCTTTCAGAGGTGCGGTGGGCATGAACAACCCGGCCATCTCGGGTCCTACCTACCCGTTTATCGCAGGTTTCTTCAAGGAGTACGGGGTTGCGAACGGCGAGAAGTTTTTTACGTCGCTTCATAACAATGGGCTCAAGATCTACGCAACCAACGGGGCGACCCTTCAGGCCCTTCTCGACGGAACCATCAAGGCGGCCATCTTCCAGGATTCGGCGGAGCTTGGCGCCAAGCTCGCCAAGGACCCGGTGCAGGTCGTGTACCCGCCGTCGGGTGTGACGATGTTGCCCTCCGACGTCGCCATCAATGCCAAGGCGCCCG
Source organism: Sulfobacillus thermosulfidooxidans (assembly GCF_001280565.1). Classification (NCBI taxonomy): domain Bacteria; kingdom Bacillati; phylum Bacillota; class Clostridia; order Eubacteriales; family Clostridiales Family XVII. Incertae Sedis; genus Sulfobacillus; species Sulfobacillus thermosulfidooxidans. Next base: position 505,827 of record NZ_LGRO01000001.1, read on the forward strand.
ACATGCAGGCCGCCAAGGAGTTCGTCAACTTCGTCCTCGGCCAAAAGGGCCAGAAGACCATGCAGGATATCCAGGCCGCTGGATCCGACTCCCTGTTCCAGCCGGTCACGAATGAAGTGAAGCCGCTCGTCTCGCGTAACGGCGTCAAATGGATTTTCCTGAACCCGGTCTGGGCCGGAGAACACGAAAGTGCGTGGGTCACATGGTTCGAAAACAACGTGGTGCGCTGATGAGTCTCCGGATGGGGAAGCCGGGGCCTCGAGGATCCCGTCCTCGGCGGCGCATCGGTCTCGGCGAGGCAGGGCTCTCCCTCGCGGCGGCCGTAATCGTGGTCGGCCTCGTAGTGATGCCGCTCATTTTTTTGCTGGTGCAGGCGTTTTTGCCGAACGTCTTCAATGTGCCGCCAAGCCTCGCGTTCTCGCTTAGCGGCTTAAAGAGCCTAATCACAGACCCCTACACGCTCCGGTCTGGCCTTAATTCTCTTTTGCTCGCAGCCTCGACCGCGGTTTTCGCTTCCCTTCTTGGTACGGTGGTAGCCTACCTTCTCGCTCTAACCGACATTCCGGTCAAAGGATTTCTCTGGGCACTGGTGTGGCTCATATTGATTGCGCCCTCCTTCCTTTTGGCCCAGGGCTGGGAACTTCTCTTGGATCCCGGGGGACTCACCCATGCACTTTTGGGCGGAATCCTGACCCGGACGCTCCTCTCGCCGGTGGGTGTGATGCTGGTTCTGTCACTGAAACTCTTTCCGTTCTCTACGATAGCCGTGGCCTCGGCGCTCGAGGGAGTCGGGCAGGATGTGGTGCATGCGGCCCGACTGTCCGGGGCGAGTTCACTCAAGGTATGGACGCGAGTTCTTCTGCCGCTCATCTTTCCGGCCGTACTCGCCGGAGGCCTCATCGTGTTTGCCGAGGTGCTGAGTGACTTTGGGATTGCCGCCACGCTGGCCCAGACGGCAAGCTTCCCGCTCGCTACCTTCGCGATCTACGCCGCGCTCGAGACCTTCCCGGTAAACTTCTCGGAGGCGGCCGCCGCATCTCTCTTACTGGTGGCGTCGGTCTTCGTGGCGCAGATGTTTCAGCGCTACGTGAGCGGCCGCCGATCCTACGCGACCCGTTGGGGCGGCAACAAGACCCTGGTGCCGGTGACGCTCGGCAGGCGGCGATGGGTCGCCTTGTCGGCAGCGATGGCACTCATCGTTGTGGGATTCGGAATCCCGGCTGGGACCACGGTCATCGCCAGTTTCCTACCGAGCGGAGCGGGCGGGGTCATCACGACTGATGCGCACTTGACGTTCGCCAACTATAGGGCCGCGTGGCAGGTTCCCTACGGGACGGGGTCCTTCGTGCGCTCCCTGGCCTACGGGCTGGCAGCAGCGTCCCTCGGTATCTTGGCCACGCTTGTTATCTCGCTGGCATGGAGACGTCGGTCAACTTGGCTCACGACGGTTCTTCAGATCTTCCTCATGACCGCCATCGCCGTTCCGGGGATCGTGCTGGGAGCCGGATACATATTTATGTGGAACGCGCCTCTCCTCCGTCAGCTGCACGTGTATGGCACGCCTGTGATGCTAGGGCTCGCCTATGTGGCTGGAGGGCTTCCCTATGCCGTGCGCGTGGTGACCGGAAGCATTGCGCAGGTTCCGGAAGGAGCGGTGGACGCCGCCCGGATGTCGGGAGCGGGGCTCCTGCAGCAGATGCGCTACATCATCGTGCCGATGCTCCGCGACACCTGGCTCCGAGTGTGGCTCATGCTCTTTACCGGAGTCATTTTCGAACTGCCGGTCTCACAGCTTCTCTATCCACCCGGGGAGCCCACGCTCGCAGTATCCATCGTCCATCAGTTCCACGCGACGGAGTTTGGGGTCGGCGCCGCGCTCACGGTTATGTCAACGGCTGCCGTTGGGGCAGTGGCGCTTGGCATAAGCACCCTCATCAATCCACGTGCGCAGCCGGTGGGGTCCGTTCCGGCAACCGGCATTCTTGCTCGAGGGAGGTAGAAACCGTTTGAGTCTCGTCATCCGCGACCTCACCTATCACTACGGCAATACCGTGGCGCTTCGAGGCCTTAATCTCGAGGTCCGGGAGGGAGAGCTCCTGGCCCTCCTCGGCCCGTCCGGCAGTGGGAAAACGACCTTGGTCTCACTCGTGGCCGGCATTCTTGCCCCGAGCGGCGGTGAGATCCGGCTGGGAGACGAGGTATTGTCTCGTCCCGGGTACGCCCGCGCGCCGGAAGATCGCCATATCGGATTTGTATTTCAGGATTTTGCGCTTTGGCCGCATATGACCGTAGCGGAAACGCTCGAGTTTCCCCTGCGCATGAAGCGGGTGCCGCGCGAGCAGCGACGGGCGCGGGTGGATGAGGTGCTCCGCCTGGTGCATCTCGAAGGATACGGGGCGCGCTACCCGCACGAGCTTTCGGGAGGGCAGCGTCAGCGGGTGGCGATTGCCCGGGCGCTTGCGCCAAGAACGCGGCTCATACTGTTGGACGAGCCGATGAGCAATCTCGACGCGAAACTGCGTGAGCAAATGCGGATCGAGCTCAAGGAGATACTGCGTCATGAACGGGTCACGGCCATCTACGTCACCCATGACCGTTTGGAGGCGCTCGCGCTGGCGGATCGGCTAGCCATCATTAATGAGGGGCGTCTGGTCCAGGTGGCACCTCCCGAGGCCGTCTACCGCACTCCTCACACCGTGTTTGCGGCCCAATTTATCGGCCCGGCCTCCGTGCTGCCCGTGACGATTCGGGACGAGACCGGGGGAGACCGCATCGCTATCGAACTTCCCGACGGCACGCGGGCCACCGTCCCGGGCCTGATCCGCGCTGGCGGTTCCGCCTCCGGAGCCTGGGTGATCCGACCGGAAAACCTCGAGGTGCTGGACGAGGAAAGTTCCGGGCAGTCGGAGGCCGCCTGCACATTTCCAGCCGTGGTCCGGTCGTCCACCTATGCGGGGAGCCACTGGCAAATTGACCTTGCGATTTTGGACGAACTGCAGTCCCTCGTGTGCCATCACAACCGGCCCCTCGAGCGTGGTCAGACGGTGCGGGTCGCGGTGGATGTGGGTCGGACCTGGGTGATTGGAGACGCCGGCGGATTGAGTCCAAGGGTTCGGTGGAAATTCCGGAGCCTTGATTGCCAGGATGTTCCTGGTGTTAGAGGTGGGTCTACACTCCCCACAAGGGCCACCGACATGTCCCCAAAACGGCAAGGATGATTTCCGCAAACGGAGGTTGTCCACGCTTCGTGGAATTTCGCTAGCGCATCCTTTCGCGTGATTTAACCGATTTGCTCGGTTTTTTGTTTCGGTTTTTTTTGAACACGCGCCTTTTAAGGCCGTTTGCAACAAGGGGATCTCGCGATACCCCATGATTCGCGTCAAGGTGTCTGTGATGAACAAAGTGGCCGATGCTCACCCACGTAAGACGTGTTGTCCGTTGATCCCATGTTAGACGTTTCTGCACATGGGGAGGGCTGGACTGTTCATCGATTTCCTGGCATGCGTGTGTGTAGTGCTTCTTTTGTTGTGATAGCGGTAGTACATTATTCGCCGTGGGCGTCCTGATTTCCTGCTCATACGGTTTGGCAATCTCTGGAACTCGATAGTCCCAATATCTTCCGCGCCTCGGCGCGATTATAGCGCCAGATCGGGGATATCCATTGCATGCGCTGAGGGGCCGTTGATGATTATAATGTGCCACATATTCATCGATTATCCCTTGCGCTGCCTGGGGCGTTGCCGCATAATGGACGCGATCTCCCAGGGCTTCGCGAAGGGTTCGGTGCCATCGTTCTCGCTTTCCTTTAGTTTGGGGATGCGCCACGGACGCAAAAATCAGTTCGACCTCTGCCGCCTGGCAGGCTTGGCGAAACGTGTCCGCGATATACGTCACTCCGTGGTCGGCCAAAAGTTGCACCCCCGCTCGTTGCGCGGCGGGGACCGCCGCTAAGGCTTCCTGTAACGTCTGGATTCCATCGTCGGCCCCATACGTGCGATAGAGTCGGCTCGTGATGATATATCGACTGGGGTCATCGAGGACGGTGTGCAGATAATAGTATCCCCATCCTTCAATGTACCAGTAGCTCACATCCACTTGCCACAGTTCATGGGGTTTGGCTCGTTCAAAACGCACCCACGGTCGTTGCTTTTGCGGCGATTTTTGCGTGGTGCGGGGTCCCAAGAGCCCATGACGATTCAACACTCGATACACCGTAATGGGGGCCACCTGTACGGCGGGATGTTCCCATCGCAAGGCCGCATGGACTTGGCGATAGCCATAGGCGGTATGCGCTCGAGCGGTGGTCAGGATAGCACTGACCTGGGCGACGGCGAGCGGCCGTCGCCCTCCACCATGTTCCCATACTGTGCGCTTTTTCCGCCGGTCATCACGGGCTTCCGGGATCCCTAGTAGGGCCAGGACTCGATGTGCCGACCAGGGCGAGGCCTCGATGACCGCTTCCAAGTCTCGCTGAATGGCTTCCGTTAAATGCTGGCCAGGGACGAGGCCCCATTCCGCCCCTGATACTATCATCTCGGGTTGTGGATAATTCAATAAGGTTTTTGAGGCTGTCATGAGTGGTGGGTATCCCCGCTCGGACCCCGGTCGTTTCGCGGTCCAGCCATTTACGACGTACCCAGAAGATCATGCCCACCACTCACCTCCGCTGTCACTCGTGACAGCGAGAACGGCCCCAGAGGTGCGTGGAATGCCCACACCCGGGAAGGACCGTCAAGCCAGCTACCGATTTTGGCATCCCCCAATGACTGTGACTGTTCATTGGTGGTCGGAGTACCGTCTCGTCCCAGAAGCCTGCCACCGCGCACAGACGACACCGCGGGAAATGTTGTTACAGGGGGCGCGCCAAATCGTCGATCCCGCATGGATGAGTCAGAAAGAGGATGGAGACCCCCTGGGCACGAATACAGACAGAACCCACTTCCCCTTGAAATGAAAGGAGGCCTTTCCTTGTCCAAATATAGCACAATTCATCGCCGCCAATCGCCGTCGTCGAGTCCGATCACGCCGACCACGGGCATCCTGGCGATTGACATGGCGAAGTATCGCTCGATGGCGCTGCTGTGTGATTACCAGGGCCAGATTGTGGAACCCCCGTTTGTCTTCGGCTCGCATGCGACGGGTCTGGCGGACATCCGGCAGCGGGTGACCGATCATCAGACCCAGCAAGGCTGGGATCACATTGTCGTCGGCATCGAACCAACGGGACGATACCATGAACCCATCGTGCGCGAACTCCGGGTCTGGGGCTGGACGGTTCGGGTGATCTCGCCGAATGCGACCGCCCTCGAGCGTCGGGCCGACCAGCGTCGATCCAAAACGGACCCGATTGATCTCATGGCTATCGCCCGGTGTGTCTTGAACCAACGGGGATCTGAATGGCCGCTAGTGGACGGGATTCCTGCGGCCATTCGGGCGATTAGTCGCTCGCGGCGGACCGTGGTCCGCCAAGCCACCCAGTGCAAGAACATCATCCGGAGCATCCTGGATCAGACGTTGCTGGAATATCAAGGATTTGCGTCGGACCCGACGCAAAAACCCGTCGCGCTCCTCAATCCGTGGACCCAGGCCGGGCGTGAATGGATTGAAACCTTCCCGCTCCCCGAAGACTTTGCGGACAAGACGCGAACGGACCTCACGGTTTTCAATCAGTGCAGGAACCTGGGCTTTTCCGAAGACACACTCGATCAGATTTGGATGGCGGCCCAACGGGCCCTTCCCCTCCCCGCCGCGACGGCCGAAGTATGGCGCGAACAGATCCTTCGCATGTACACCCTCTTAGGGCACTGCGAAGCCCTCATCGCTCGATATGAAGCCGACTTGGAAGCCCTCGTGGTGCAAACCGATGCCTTACTGTGGTTGACCACTCCGCGCATTGCCGTCGTATGTGCGGCGGACCTTTATGGGGAATTGGGGAGCATCGAGCGCTTTCCGAGCGCCAAGACGGCCATCAAACTGGCCGGAACGGACCCGACCGTACACGACAGCGGCGAACAGCACGGGCGCTATGGAGCGGCCAGTCGGGAGGGAAATCGCCATTTACGAGCGGCGGTGACCCAAGTCGGCGACAGTCTGATGGCCCATCCGCGCCCCAATCCCTACTTCGTCGCCTTTGCTGATCGGCTGGCAGCGCGGGGACTCTCGGCGGCGCAAGTGCGGGTGGCCGTCGGCAACAAATTTCTCCGCGTCGGGATGGCCATGCTGCAACAACGCCAGGTGTTCGCGCCACCGACCTGGGACGGTCCGCCCTTAGCGCAGGATTGGCGCAAAAAACTCCGCTACGCGCGCAATCGCGCCCGGGGCGAAGAAACCTGGAGCCGCCTGACGCGCGATCGACGCGCCCATTAACCCGAATCAGCCGGGGGAGACCGGTCCGCCCAGGGATACCCAACCCGAAAAAAAGAGGGGTCCAACCCCCGGTTCTTTGTTCGCCATCGGCCTAAGCTCGAATCAGCATCGGGGGACCACAGCCCGCGTTGTCAGGGAGAGCCTCTAGGATTCTCGATGGAAGCGTCCATCAATCGAAGGAAGTGGGATCGGAAGCTGGGAGAAATGCCCATTTGTCTGCCGGTCTGACTCTCCGTGTGCTCCGGATCGATGTTATCCACAAAATGCGGGGTTGACGAACCCCTATAGCATCTTTTTTAAGACGAGGTTTTCGACCGAGAGGTCGGCGACCACCGTCTTGAGTCGGGCATTTTCCTTCATCAATGCCGCCTTGTCCGCATCCTCTTTGCTCAGCTTCGTCTGGCGTAACGCGGCCGTCCCGGCCGCGATGAACCGATCCCGCCAATCCCGGAAGGTCGACTCCGGCACTTGCGCCCGACGACAGAGGTCCGCGACGGACACTTCCTGCCGAAATGACGCCAAAATCAGGGCTTGTTTTTCCTGGTCGCTGATATTCATCTCCACACCACTTTCCCTCAGATTTTCCAATTTTTTTCGGCGCGACCGGGGGCCCCTCTTTTCCACTACCTGGAAGGTTCTCAGTCAGACGGGCCCAATATTTTCATGACCTGGTCATTGTAAGCCCGTTCAACCCACGCCGTCATTGGACAGTTCTGCTATCGCTGGAAAAGAAGCGCTATACCTGGCATGCGTGTGGGCCAACGTATGACGCCAGAGATAGCCTATAAAGGATGATCCATATCCCGCCCAACGGCTTGTCACCCAATCGCTGCCAATAATGTGCCCGCGAGGCAATATACCCGATAACCCCCATCAGATACAGGAACCATCCCCGTCTCACGGCGATAGGCCACGCATCCCCATCGGCCCTTGAACAGGGTCCAAGCAATCGCCCAAGAATTGACGCCTGTCTTCCCTCGGCACATCCGACGAGTCGTATTGGGGTTAGGACTGCTCGGGGCGAGTCTCATGGCGGCATTAGTCGTGTCCGTTGCCGGCGCGGGGGACTTGGATGAGGTGATATGAACGCCTGACGTTTGCCTATCGTGTGAGGCTTTTTGCTCGTTTTGGCAGCGACCGCCCTGTCTCCGAGATGGCGCATGCACGGTGTCTATCGGGAACTAGCGTGGGTCAGTGTCCTCGTCATAGGATTTAGCCTGGGGTTCTCGTTATCCTATAAGCGTTCTCCTGGTCGCGTCGAGAATGTCTGGCAGCGAGTACGGTGAAGAAAGTCTGGACTAATTACTGAGGGGGACGAGAATCGATGGATTTGGCGGCACCTCCCGGCTCCACAAATTCCCGGTTCGGAGAACAGGGCGTGAAGAGATACCCGGCGTGGCGACGCGTTTGCACATGGGGGGGCAGAAGTCGTTGGTTCAACGCCGCGATAACGGTGCGGAGATTCTGCGCGGTCCATGGCCGCACACCGCGTTGCACCGCCTCGGCATTGATGGCCGACAGCGTCAAAATCCGACCCGGATACGTCGCGAAAATCGCCAATAACTCACGTAGGCGCGGGGTCAAACTCACCGGATCCCCGTGGTGAGCGACCGCGGGCCAGAGTTGCACACAAGACGGCATAGTCCAGAGCGATGCCCAAGCGTCCGGACGGTTCACGACGGTCAAGTGCCACAGAGTGGGTTGCAGATAATGGGTCAGCAACACCACGGGCACCCCGTACCGGTGCGCCGTTTCGAGAATCGCCGCCAAACTGGGGGCATCGGGTAACGCTTGGGGGTCAATGGCGAGACACCGCAGGCGCCGCTGGCCCAGCGCCTCGATCATTTGATTCAGCGTGTCGAAGCGCCGAAACGGAATCATCGCGGACCACACCGGAAAATACTCGGAAATCGGTCTTGGGCTGACGTATCCACACATCACGATCGCGGGGGATGCTCCTTTTCAGATTCCTTCGTCATAGTCATTGCATCACAGAATTATGACGGTTTCGTTGTCGTGGTGTTAACGTTTGATTATGTGACCCGCTCACTTTTCTTCCGGCGTCATCCTCCGCATTCCCGAAAGCTCTGGCCCCATCCCCCGTCAACCGCGTGAAGAGCGGAACGACGGAATTCGGGTTCGTAGTCCGCGAGACTCCGGATTCCTCATCCAGGTTCCTTAAACGATGACGCGTGGCGAATTCGATGGGTAATCATCCCGGTCAGATGGTTGTCGGGTACCAATCGGCTCGTTCCCTCTGACGATCCTCACGCAATCTTCACCGCCTGTTAACGCGATCTTTATCGGACCATCACACACGTTTGATAGGGTCAAAGAGGACGATACCGATCATCGTCCCGAACGGAACAAGGAGGGAATCCTGTGGGATTATGTATCGTGCACCTGTCTGACCTCCATTGGGAGAACACGCTCGCCCAGACCCCGCGGCACTGGGACTCTCTGCGTCGCAGCCTGTGCCTTGTGCAACCCGATTTAATTGTCGTCAGTGGCGATCTCACTTCGACGGGCAGTGCGCAGCGCGAAGCCTTGGTTGCCGCAAAGCAGGTTTTGGACAGCGTAGGCTGTGAATACGTGGTGGTTGCGGGAAACCATGATCTCGGGGCCAATCCCGTGCGGGGAGCCGCCTTTCCCACGATCGAAGCCTACGAACACTGTCCCTGGACCGAAACCCATTTTGCCCAGGTGTTTCGCCAACCCCCCGTGCTGCTGTGGAGCCAGGATCATATCCATGTGGTCACGATTTCTCTCCGCCAAGGTGACCCCGATGGCAGTTTAGCTCAACTCACAACCATCTTACAGCGCGTGGACGGACCCACTCTGGTGTTTGGCCATTATCCCCTGGTGCCGGTCGCGGCCCAAGGCATCTTAGCCGCATTGGGAGGACGCGACTATTTAGGCGATACGCTCAATGACCTGACAGCGATATTGAAACAGTCTGAGCACGTCGTGCTCTATGGCTGTGGACATGTCCACGTCGCCTCACGTCGCTGGCTTTGGCGGGAGGTTTGGCAGTATAGTGCGGGAGCACTCGACACGGGTGCCAGTCAATTCTTTGTCTATTGGGTAGAACCGACGCAAATGGCCTATTTTTCCGTCTTAGGCAATGGTCCCTTAGCCTTCTGGCACGATGCCACACAGGCTTCTATTGATCACTTGGATGGAGAAGGATCTCGCACAGGATATCAGCGTTGGTCCCTATTATCCGCACACAAGGAGGCGTGACATGCAGCAAGCTCGCTCTGTTTTTCTGACCAATGATGACAGCATCCCCTCCCCCGGACTGGAGGTGTTGATGACCGTGCTCACGGGGCTCGGATTTGCGGTGACGGTGGGGATTCCTGCGACTAACCAAAGCGGAAAAAGCCATAGTATCACGCTCGGAACGCTCTCCGTTACGCCCACGCGGTTTCCGCAAAATATCCCCGCTTATGTCGTGCATGGCACTCCGGTCGATTGTGTCCGGTTAGCCCTGGCAGAGTATTGGGGACCGCGGCCCGCGTGGATTGTATCCGGCATCAATCGGGGATGGAATGTCGGGCAGCACGTCCTGACATCGGGCACCGTGGCGGCGGCCCGCGAAGCGGCGTGGTATGGTGTCCCAGCCTTGGCGTTGTCAATGGCCGATGGGCCGGTTCAGGACGGGATTGTATCCGTGCTCGTGCGTGATTTACCGGCGTGGATGACAGGGGCGGCGCAGATCCCAGGGTATTATCTGAATATCAATCTGCCATCCTCTCCCGCCCGGGACTGGCATTGGGCGGACTGGGATCCTACGCCGGGCCCATTAGCCGTGGACACGATCCCCGGCACCGATGTCCTCAGACTTCGGATGGCTGAACCGCCCCTAATCGTCGAAAAACCCGGAGCAGAGCTCACGGATGTCGCGTGGATTCAGCGGGGACACATAGCGGTATCAGCGCTTGCCGCCCGCCCGCCCGCGTTCTATCCCAATGCGGCACAGGTGCCACCCGGACGACAGGCCGCCAGGTTCTGCGACGCACAAACTATTTTCGTTCACGAAAAGGAGTGACAGCGTGATGTCAAAATCAACAAACGCCTTTGCCCCGTTAGATCACATGCCCTTTAACTGGTTTCAATGGCGCTCCATGATCACTACCGGGATGGGCGTCTTCACGGATGGTTACGATTTATCGTCCGTGGGCATTGTTTTAACGTTGGTGTTGGCCAGTTTTGGGGTCCATTCGTTAACCGGACTGCAAAGCTCTCTCTTAGCCGGTTCCGCCTTAATTGGCGCAGCGGTCGGAGCCGTGCTGTTTGGATTCTTGGGCAACCGCGGTCGTAAAGCATTTTATGGCTGGGATGTGACCATTATGGCGGTGGGGGCAATCCTCCAAGCCATCGTGCCGAATGTGGACGCGTTAATTGCCGTGCGGTTTATCATGGGCATAGGGATTGGAGCGGATTATGTTCTGTCGCCCGTGATTATGGCGGAACATGCCAATGCCCGGGACCGCGGCAAAACCATCGCTGCCGGCTTCGGCTTGACGTGGGGACTCGGAGCCACCACGGCGGCGGCCTTGTACCTGGCCCTCGTCGCGGCCCACGTGCCTCCCGGCCTCATTTGGCGCATAGTGCTCGGATTTGGGGCCGTGCCAGCCCTGTCCGTTATTGCCCTGCGCCGTAAGATGCCTGAAACGGCCCGGTTTCTCGGCCGCATCAAGGGCCAAGCCGATGAGGCCCGAGCCGTGATCACACAGGCGACCCAGGTCACCCCGCCAGCGGACTGGGCGGTCTCGGCCGATCGCCGATCGTTCCACGAGTTTTGGACGACCCATGGTAGCCGCATCATCGTCGCGTCGGTCTTATGGTTTCTCTTTGATATGGTAGCATATTCTGGGATTCTTTTTGGTCCCTCCCTTATCGCGAAAGGGTTAGGACTCTCCCCGGGGACGTTTCAACTGCTCATGGAATTTGCGTTTGTCGTGCCCGGAGCCCTCATTGCCCTGCTATTGATCGATCGGTGGGGTCGCAAACCTCTACAGGTCTTGGGATTCGTGGGCATTGCGGCCACGTTAGCGGCGTTTGGGGTCTACCAACAAAGCAGCCACGCCGTACCGCTCTTCAGCTTGTTACTCTATGGGGGGTACAACCTGGTATCTCAAGCCGGTCCGGGATCGGTGTCCGCGGCGGGGATGTTGGGCGTGGAGTTAGCCCCCACCAAGATTCGGAGCGTGGTACAAGGCGTAACCGTCGCCTCCGGACGGGTAGGCGCCTCCCTCAGCGCATTTGTCTTTCCCGCGTTATTTCATCACTGGGGGGAATCGGGTGCCGTGGGATTTTTAGCGAGCATCGGGCTGCTTGCGGCAGGGATTACCCTGATCGGCGTTCCCGAAACGCGCCAGCGGTCGTTGGAAGACACGGCGCGAGATGCCGATGAGCCCGCCAGGCATCTAAGCGAAGCGTGGGCCCCCGATATTTGATGGCGCACCACGCCACTACGGCATGAAATGACCCCACCCGTGGCATGCACTGTGCCTCGGGTGGGGCTTTGGATGGGATCGTCCCTCGTTAATAACTCCTCTTTCGCACGTGCTGGGTGAAAGCCGTGGAATTTATCCCGAGAGTCTAGGGGGCACTGGCGTGGTAATCGCGTCTGTGAAACCCCATGCGGCCAACATGGCCGCCACCGGCTGGGGATGAACCGCCGGGACAACGAGTTGCCGGGTCTGGGCATCAAGGGGCATGACGGTTTAACCCCCAATATCTAGACAAATCGTCTGATCGCATGGGATCGCTCACGATAACGATGAGAGGGAATAAATTTCTATATCATGGGGTTGTGAAGCTTCCTGCGCTCTTGTCGACGCATTATAGCCCGGCCGCTCCGGGGGGTATCCTCCGCGATGCCGTGGCTTCGTAGCGCTTGCAACGCGTGCAAGCGGCACAGGACTGGGCGGTGACGTTTGTCTTCATCACCAATCTGCCGGCCTCCTCCTTTGATGCCCGCCGACTGCTCGAAGAACCCACAGGCCAGACGGTCATCGAACAACGTTTTCTCTTAAGTCCCCTAATGACCCGGACAAAACGAATCCACAACGGGCGTTGGCCATGGTTTCGCTGGAGGTGGAGAACGGGGCGTGATAGGCTGGAATAGCTCACGCCATAACCCTTTGGCCTGATCTGTCCAACATCACGCCCCGCGAGGCTCCAGGTCCAGCGAATCGCGACTTGTCCAGAATTAGGGGTTAGGGGGTTAAACCAGCACGTCTTGATCGACAACCCCCGAGTACCATCGACGAAGGATTGCTACCTTTCATAGCGTTTTGGCCCCGCCTGCAGATTGTGTGGAGGGGCGTGGATAGGGATTTTGTTGAATTCTTTAAAGTGTTCTATGGCATCCACACAAACAGACATCTGGGCGATCGACAAATCGCTGAACCCGAAATTCCGACACTTGACAGGACGTCGTGTGCCCCACACGTAATGACGTCGCGCGATCAAGGCATTAGTCTCCGACATTCGAGCGGCTTAGGTGACCAGCCGAACGCGTATTACCAGCGGGAGGTGTCCGTTCTCCTACCAGAGTCTGTCTAGTTTTGTCGCAATAGGTCGATTAATATTCTACACCGTAATCAGTAAATTAGGAGGATTTTTAACCAATATCGAGAAGAAATTAGGAGAATTTACACAAAAGAGGTGATTTTAGGTGGAGTCCCTACAGTGTCTAAATATAGATGAAATGACTATGAACGGGGGTAGTATTGGATCTGGACTCGAATATGTCGGTGGCGGATTGGGTTTGTGGGGTTCGGCAATAATGGCGTTTGCCGTAGCATTAGCTCCCGAAACTGGAGGTGTTAGTCTAGCAGCAGCTGGATTAGGTTTATCGATATTGGGTGATGCGGCGATTGGATACGGGTTAGGGACTTTGTCCCGATAGTTACGACGTCACATACTTCGTTAAGTGCTTTTAACTTATCGTTTTAATGGCTTCAGGAGGTGAATGTTTATGATGGCCCTTTCAGACATGGAGATCACTCAATATGAAGGCGGAAATTTTGGAGATGTTGTAATCGGCCTCGGGGGTATTTTAGTGGGAACAGTTGGTTTAATGACGGCTCCGGAATTGGCTCCTGCATGGCTTACGATGTACAGAGTTGGAGCGGGTATGGTCATTGCGGGAGGAGTAATGTCCACCGTTGGAGGATTTCTCACGTAGGACGTAATCTCCATGCATAGGGGATGGTTACCTATCCTTTATGCATTTTCTTGTGGGAGGATGTCATGAAATCTGGGTTGTTCGGTTATTACGCATGGCCTATTAAACTCCTCTATGGTGTGACGGTTTTCCTTTTTGTTGCGTTGTTTTTCTATGCCCTGCAAACAGGTGGAGGATGGGCTTGGATGGGGTACGCCGTAGGGATGGTGCTGGTGTTCGCCGGCCTGTTGTTTCTCTATTCCCAACGAATTTTTGTCGATATCAATGGCCACGGGGTATTTATTCGGCAGAGACTCATCGATGTTTCCACCCGAATTAAATACATTGTACCTTTAGGACCCGGCAAATTTATGATTTATTTTAATCCTCTCTACCAATTATACGTCGTCGGTGATCTTCATGAAGTTCAACAGGCATGGTCTGTTCTAGCGTCTCGGTTTCCTGTTGAAAAGCCGCCACGAAACGAAAAGGCGAAACAAATGTGACTAATTCGTGCGGCCCGACAATCAGTTCCATTGCTTCGAGTCGTAGCACCAGTATGTGCTTACTCAATAGTTTGGAGGATTTAAGATGGGGTTAGCAAAGAAATCCATGATTCGCCTTTCGGATGTTCCTTTTCATTTTCAATTGGCGTCCAACGATTGTGCACCAGCTTGTGTGTTAGCAATAGCGGAATATTATGGAATTTCGATTTCGCTCGATGAACTTAGACGGCGACTGGTAACCGATCCTGACCGCGGTACACTACTGAAATATTTTTCTGAGGGATTGTCTGATATTTTCGACGTCTCCATAGGCCGCCAGTCATTGCCGCGAATTGAGGCCGATCTTACCCCGTTTATTGCATTTTTTTCGCAACAAGCACATTTTGTGGTCGTCTGGCATGTTCATGAGAACGGTGTAACAGTCGGCGATCCGGGCGTTGGCGTGTCAACCTTGTCTCTCTCGGCCTTACTCCAACACTGGGACGGCATCACGATAGTTCTCCGACCTCGACCGCACGTCCCGCGGCAGGCGGTTTATAAGACCCGACCAATTTCTGCGGCCAAGATTGCCCGCGAACTCTTTCGCGGCAGGAGCGGGGCCATCGGCATTGTTGCAGTGCCCGCGACCCTCTTGGGCATATCCAATGCTTTCTTTTCTATGATTTTTCCGTATTATCTTTCCCGATTGCATCTGTTAGCGTTGCTCACGGCAGCGTTTATCCTAGTGGACATGGGCTTATCTGCCACTACGTCATGGGCTTATGCACGTTCTCAACGGGACTTGAGCTACGCGCTTGTCCATCAGATTGAACCGGTTTTTGAGCGAATTAATAAGCGATTTTATACGTTGGGGGATGGATATACTCGGTTTCAGGACATTCAAAGTCTCGTTGGTGTAGTTTTAGGCTTGGCTCGAGATTTGCCATACACCGTGGTGATTTGGATAGGGGCCGTGGGTTACTTGGGACGTCATCACATCGGGCTGGTATTGGTTCTCATCGGTCTCATGATTTTGTTGCTTACGGGCCTTACGCCCTTTGTCTTACGGGTTCGGGATTATCTTTATCAAATCCGCTTGCGTTCAGCTCGGCTAAACAACGAATTACGACGGTTCTGGGACGGCACGTCGCTGGATGCCCTTATGCATGCGTGGGACAACCTGATTCAGGCGGTTTATCGGCAAACACTGTGGGGGATTCCCGTGTCGTCAGCTGTCAGTCAAACATCATTGTTAGGGATTTTGGTCGTGGCCTTATTAGTTGGTTTAGGGGGTGATCATGCTCCTTATCTGGCTCCTTTACTTAGCGTCGTATTTTTGGTCAATTATGTGACGAGTGCCTCTCATAGCCTTTACCAGAAGTATGTGGCCTGGCAAATCGCCCGTCCCTCTGTCTATCGCTTATTCGACTTTTGAAGAGGGGCTGAATGATGGAGCAGGGATTAGTGATACGGCGCACTCACGGATTATGGTATGGGTTGAGTGTGACCGTGGGCATCGGACTGATTGCAGTGGGTTTAATTGTAACGTGGCCCAGGAAGGGGCCTGGTAGCTCATCAGCTGTTTCTTCAACCGTAGCGATTCAGGGCGCGCTACAGGCCACTGTTGCTGTCGTGGGTTGGTGGCGAGCTGCTCCGACCGTGGCCCTAACTGCGCCACAATCCGGGGTCGTCCAATGGATGCCCGGAATTGGACTAGGATCAATCGTGAAACGGGGCCAGTCTTTAGTTCGCGTCAATCCGCCTGGACTTTCGGCTGAGCTTCAACAAGCCTATCTAACGTGGCAAGCCGCCATCGCTCAATCGGCTGCCGCACAAGCCCAGGTTCAGATCGCCCGGCATGCTGCTTCATCTGACCCATCTTCTGATCCAACCGTCGTGGCCGCGCAACAGACCGCTCAAGAAGCGGCTGACCAAGCCGACGCCGATTATGCGGCATGGCAGGCCCTCAAGGCCGAGTCGGCACCGTTGACGAGCCCAGAACGTGCGTTGGTCACGACAGCGACCCCAAGTGGCACGTATGTCTCCGCCGGCGAATCGCTGGGCCAACTCCAGCCACTTCAGCCCCCATCTCTGGCCTGGCAAGGCTTTGTGCCAGCCGGTCAAGTGTCATCGATTCATCCCGGAGACTCTCTTCTGAAGGATGGTCGGGCCATAGGTGTCGTTCGGGTGGTGGTGGCGTCGCCGGTGACCTACCAAGGAACTCAGGGATATTGGGTCTATGCGACCCGATTGAATCACACTTTCCCTACACTCTGGGGCGTCGCCCAGACGTTCGCCGTGGTAACGCGCCAGTGGCGCCATGCGGTTATTATTCCTAACACGGCCTATCGTCTCCTTCACGGGCAGGGGGGAGTGTATGTGTGGTATCATGGCCGTTGGCAATTTCGCCGGGTCGACGTACTAGGAACGTCCGCATGGCGCATGGCCGTGTCCGGACTGACTCCCGGGACTCGCATTGCCATCGGAGGAGTCGGTCATGCATCCTAACCAACCTCTCCTCCAATTAGTGGCATGCTGGAAATCATATCAGCTGCCAGATGGACGCCGTCGTCCGGTTTTAGGCGATGTCAATTTCACAATTTATCCTGGTGAAATTATTCTCATTCTTGGGGTTTCCGGTAGTGGGAAGTCCACCTTGGCGCGCTTGTTAGCATTATGGGATCCACCCGATACCGGCCAGATTTTAATAAACGGCAAACCTATACGGTTCTGTGGCTCCCAGCCTGCTTTGACCAGGCGGCGCATTGTCCTGGTTCCGCAGCATCTGGCCTTATTGCCGGGAGAAACAGTGTGGGGAAATATCTACAACATTCTCCGGTGGCAAATGCTCCAACCCATCGAACGGCTTCAACGCACGTGGGAAATGTTGGATGCCGTGGGCCTCATTCATTTTCGGGACCAACTCGCTGGGACACTATCGGGTGGTCAACAACAGCGATTGGCCTTGGCGCGGGCCCTAGCCTGTCAACCGGAAATTTTAATCGCGGACGAACCGACCCGATCGTTGGATGCGCAGATGGTGGAAAGGATTCGCGAAATTTTTCGGACATTCGCCGTGGGGAGCAGGAGTGTGGTTCTTATTAGCCATTTGACCATGGATGAGGAATTGGCCACACGCACGATGAAGCTTGTTGATGGGATGTTGACATGAAAGCACGGTGGGGGTATCGCCCGTACTCGGCGGTTTCGCTGTGGGGGCGCATAGCCGGATTAGGGTTAGCGACCATTATTCTCACTATTTCCATGGGACGCACGCTTTTTCTGGCCAATCAATTCCAGGTTCGCTTGGGATCGTTAGGAATCCGCAGTCTATATATTATGCCCAACCGTCCGCCCAATACCTTACAGTGGGGGATGGACCAGTGGATTCTCACCCATGCTTCCTCCGTGGCCGCGACCGTGCCCTTAATCGTATCCTCGCGCGTCGCGGAGTCGACTTCTAGTCATGTGGTCACCTTAACCGTGGTCGCCACTGGATCCCGCTATCCTCAACTGGCTCCCCTCCAATGGCGATGGGGCCACTGGTGGACGAAGGGGACACAGCAACCGGTCGTAGTGCTTAATCCAGCCGCAATACAGGCGTTACATTGGTCAAAGGAAGTTAAACACCCTCAAGCTATTGATGTAGCTGGAATGCCTTTGACGGTTTTGGGGGTAGCGAGCTCGGGAACCTTAGCGTTATCGAATGCCCCGGTGGCGTACGTGCCATGGGAGGCCGCCGCTCGCTGGGGGCCTTTGAATTCAGTGACGGCTTGGGGCGTTATTGCTCGTAGGTCACAGGATGTGCCGCAACTTGCACGAAGTGTGCCAGCTATTCTGAAGGCGTATACGGCAATTTACGAAGGAATACCGCACGCATCGTTTACCGTAATTTCCAATTCAAACATCCTGTCAGCTTTTAATGTGCTAACCGGTCTTTTTCATGATTATGACCGCACGCAACAAGTTAGCATCTTTGGGCTGTTGTCCCTATACAATAGCTTGGCCACATGGGTTGATGTTGCGCGGTATCGACGGTATATTGGGGTAGCGCTTGGCTTTGGTGCCCTATGGTCATCCGTGTTTATCCGAGAAATAACAGTAGCGGGCGTGCAAGGGGCCATTGGATGGGGACTGGGTATAAGCATGGGATTAGTTTGGCTGGGCATTCACGGAGCAATTCCCCAACTGACAGCCAGTACCGTTCTTGTAGGGGGCACCTCTTTCGGAATTGTTGTTGGCGTGAGTGTGGCAACAACGTTTGGAGTTATGGTGTGGTTCTTGCAGAAGACAAATCCATATCGATTAACTATTGATGAATAAAACACTAAAAAATCGGGCGGCCTTTCGGTGATCGAGTGGGTGGATCTGCCAGCCTCTCAAATAAGGTCGGAGGCCGATTGTAAGATCCGGGGTATCGCGTAAGCTGGCTGGCTGTCGCGGTTGTGATCTTAGCATTCTAACAACGGGCTCAGCTGTTGCCGAACAAGGAGTGGAATGACATGGAAGCATATATCGACGGCCTGTGGCTCGTGGGCATTGGCTTCATGGTGGCTGGGGCGGTGGCAGGCGTCTCTTCAGCCGGAGCTAGCGTGGAGTGTCTCGCGATTTTTTTCATCTGGGCTGGCGCGACCCGGTTCCCACCGCATATTCCAGGCCGACCGTGGGTTGTCGCATTAAGTACACCCTCAATTCCGCGGTCGTGCCCAGTCGCCGTCCGTCAGCCTTTGCGAACCGGCGGGCCCGATGAGCGGCGGCGCACGGGACACTCTGTGTTAGAGGGGCAAAATCCCTACAGCGGTGGATCCAGCGCGGGTTGCGATGGAGTGGAGCCGTTGTACTAGTGCTCGCCATTGCCAACGCCGTATTTATTTTGACCCGTTGCGCCGGGTTAATTTGTAAGCGTCAAACTTGACCCACATTTCGCTGACGGGGAAGGGGCCGTATACTGGGTGCAACATCTCCCAAAGGAGTGGAATCCTCATGACAGCTCAGGAACGTGAAACCCTCAAAGACATCTGGTACACGCGAGTGCAAGAGTTTCGGGCCAGCGGACTCAGCGGACCCCAATGGTGTGGCCCCCGTGGACTCAACGTGAAACAACTACGCTATTGGAATCGAAAATTTCCAGAAACCGACGCGTGCGCGTCGGAGACCGGTTGGCTTGTCATGAAAACGCCTTCTGCCACTGACCCCACCACGGTGCTCGAGATCCGGGTCGGTCCAGTCACCATTATGGGGCCTCCCGCCTTTCATCCCGAGATGCTCCCACGCATCGTGCAGGTGCTGGCCACATGCTCACGGTAGCAACGGGACGCCCCGTCTATCTCGCCTGTGGGCCCACGGATTTGCGCAAATCCCTCGAGGCCTTGGCGGCATTGGGACCAACTGACCTTCCAGCTCGACCCGTGTTCGTCGGCCCTCTTTGTCTTCTGTCATCGCGATCGCACCCAGCTCAAAATTTTGGAATGGGATGAGGCGGGTTTTTGGCTACACGATCGGCGTTTGGAATACGGGCATATCCAATGGCCAACGCGAGGAGACACGGCCACGCAGAGCATCACGTTACGGCCATGGCAATGGCTATTGGACGGTTTGGCGCTCGATCAACCGGAAGCCCATCGCCCGCTACGCGGGCGACGCATTGTCTGAATGGAAAATTTTTGATCCCATAAAGGAATTCGAGCCCTCGATGGCGAAATTATAAAGTATGACGGCTATTCCGGAACGATCATCCCGAGAATGGGCCACTCAAGTGGCCCATCTCGAACAACAAATACCAGTACGAACCGCTAAAGTGGAGTGGTACGAAAGCCAACTGCGCTTGGCGGTTCAACGTCGTTTCGCAGCCTCCGCCGAACGGTCCGATGTTCAGCCGTGGCAACTCTTTAACGAAGCGGAGGCGGAAGCCACCCAGCCGATCGGACCCGCGACCGAAACCCTTACGGATGAACGGAAGAAAAGGATGGCCGGCCAACGGGACGCGCAGCTAAAGCATTTGCCGGTTGAACGCCGCGTCTATAGATTACCCGATGCCGAGCAGTCCTGTGACAGCTGTCACGGTCCCCTCCACGTAATGAGCAGTGAGGTTCGACGCGAACTGGAAATCATTCCGGCTCAAGTCAAAGTGATTGAACACGAGCAACTGGTCTATAGTTGCCGGCAATGTGAGCGCGAGGCGCTCACGACCCCGATCAAGACGGCGCCGATGCCGCGACCCGTGTATCCCGGAAGTTTGGCCTCCCCCTCCTTGCTCGCCGAGGTGTTGCACCAAAAGTTCACCGAGAGTCTCCCCTTGTATCGCCAAGAACAAGAGTGGGCACGCCTTGGCGTGCCGTTGTCACGCCAAACCTTAGCGAACTGGGTCATCTATGCCGCGCATGAATGGTTCCAACCCTTGTATACGCAACTCCAGAGGGCGTTGTGGCGACGCGACATTCTGCAAGCGGATGAAACCACCGTGCAAGTCTTACACGAAGACGGCCGGGCCGCCCAGCAGAAATCGTATATGTGGCTCTATCGAACCGGAAGCGAAACGCCCGCGATTGTCTTGTATGACTATCAGCCTTCCCGCAGCGGAGATCATCCGAAAGCATTTTTAGCAGGATTTCGAGGATACCTCCAGGTGGATGGGTACAGCGGGTATCATGACATTCCCGATGTGGTGTTGGTGGGATGTTGGAGCCATGCCCGGCGCAAGTTCATGGAGGCGTTGAAATCCTTGCCTGCGGCCCAACGCGATGGACCCCATTTAGTCCGCGACGGCCTCGAATTTTGCAACCAATTGTTTGCGATTGAACGCGACCTGCGAAATGCTTCCCCGGAGGAACGCCAGCGCGCCCGACGGGCGCGGAGCCGACCCGTATTGGCCCGATTCCTGTGGTGGTTGCGCGCCCAGCGCCAGATTGTGCTGCCCAAAAGTGGGTTAGGGCAGGCCGTGTCCTATTGCCTGAACCAGTGGGATGCGTTAACGAATTTTCTTCGCGACGGGCGGTTAGCGATCGATAACAATCGCAGTGAGCGTAGCATTAAGCCCTTTGTAATTGGTCGCAAGAATTGGCAATTTGCCAACACCGCCCGCGGCGCTCGGGCGAGTGCCATCATCTACAGCATCGTGGAAACGGCCAAAGAAAATGGGTTGAATCCTCGTGCCTATTTGCAATATGTATTGGAACAGTTGCCCCAGCGTAATCTCAAAGACCCGACCATCTGGGATGATTTGTGGCCCTGGTCTCCGGCGTTGCCGGATTCGCTTAAAGCCCCTCGCCGCCATCCCGTTTCGGATCGATAAAATCCCCACCGCCAGGTGGGGATTTTGTGACGACGTGCACCTCCTCGCTCTTCGCGCCAGCACCACCACGGATATGGCGAATGAATGCGCTCCCGAGAGCCGATGGCTCTCGGAACCGCTCACGTGTTATCGACTCACGTCACAGCAGCCCCACCGCGGTCACTGAAAACGCTCTTGCATAAACTATTTCTCCGTCAAGGTGGGAATGGTTTGACGCTTACCCAAGACGGGCCAAAAAGGACAACACAGTACAAGTACAACGCCAATGGCGCTATTATCCAAGCAACGACGAGTTTGGGGAATGATGAGAGGCAAACAACCCAACTTCAGTACAATAGCGCGGGGGATCTTGTCAAAGTCGTCGCTTCCAAAAGACCTTCAACGGAGTTCACTTATAGCACCATGGGCAACCTTATTCGTGCGACTAGTGGTCGCTATACAACGACGTTTCAGTATAATGGACTGGGATGGCTGACCGGACAGAGTACCGGATCCGGTTCATCCAATTCATGGCAGTTGCTTCGGGTGCCCATGGGGACAGTTGTGCCGACGGTGTCGGCACAGAGCTCGTCGGGATTCGTGGATTATGCGTTGGGGGCGACTCGCTTAACCGCAACACAGAACCACAAGACCCTTGGTTGGACGAGCCTACCGGACGGTTCAGTATTGAGTACAGTGAATCCCGGAGGTGAGTTGGGACCCCTTCAGACGTATGACGCCTTTGGAATGTTCCAGACACCCACAGGTGCTCCGATACCGTTGACTTACGGCTATGGGGGATATAGTCAGTATAATGTGGGAGGAGCCGAGGGGATTGTTATTGACCACGTCGGGTCACGCTTCTATTTACCAGAATTGGGGCAATATCTCAGCCCTGATGGCCAATTTGTCAGCCCATCGTATAGTTATGCGGGAAACGCGCCTACTGTATTAACGGATCCCTCAGGGCACGAGGGCATACCGGGAGCCATTATTGGAGCGGGACTAGGACTGGCGAGTGGGCTCCTCACGGCCTTTGTCGTGCCTAACAATATGTCCATTGGTCAAAAGGTGGGCACTGTACTTGTGGATACTTTTGGCGGAGGGGTCAGTGGCGTTTTTGGAGGCGAGATCGGATCGGTCTCCCTCGACTTGGGTCAGGTGGGCAATATTTTAGCTTCCAGTGGCATCACATTTTCCACAAGCCTTGTTGGTCAATTAGCTGGGGGACAAGGATATTCGGTCAATTCTGTGGGTACTGACTTCATTTATAGTTTCGGTTTTGGCGGACTAAGTGGCTTCTTGGCTAAAGGTCTCACGCAACTCGGTGCCGAGCAGAATATGGCTAGCTATGCATCCAACATTTTTATCGGCCATTATTCTCTGGCTGCAGTTCCGTGGATGTTGCCAGTGTCGTCATGGCTCCATGATATGACCACGACAATTCCTACGATACTGGGATTCAAACAAGGAGGATAATATAACACATGAGCGATCCGGTTATTTCGGCAATTATTTGGGCCCTCATCATTGTGCTGTTGGCCACACCCGTTCTAAGGACTTTCCAGAAGACCTTTCACGAGGTTCGCGTACGGAGCCCGTGGCCCTTTGACGGCACCGGATCGCATTGGGGTATCGGACGCTGGATGACGGATTCTGTGTTTGGCGCCGCGGGCTTTCTTTTTATGATGGGGCTGTCTGGTCTATTTGTGCTTTACGGTCTCGGATTGCTTATCGTCGTCGTGATCGGGGCGCAGCAAGCGTTCGCCCGCGTTTGGGGAGAGAGCGTGGCTCAGACGGCACAGTTTGTATTTACGGTTGGTTTGGCACCTATCCTGGGTTTTATTTTTTCGATGATCGTTGTCATCGTCTGGAAACGGCGACGCCAGTGGGAAGAAGGTCTTTTAGAGGCGTGGATGATTCTGCCCTATCCCACCCGGCAAGCAAAACCAGGCATCTGGATTGGTCGGATCCGTCGACCTGGAGGCGATACGGTCACGGTGCTCAGTGAAATCACGGGTGTCCCGCCCGTGCCCGACAAAACCACCCGCTGGAGCCAGTGTTCGGAGCATTTTCCGGTGAACGTGCCCCAAACGGTGGATCCGCCCGTGCCCGTGCGGTGGTATTGGGCCCCGAGTTTGTCCCCCTTTGTGGTGCGGTGGGAGCGGCAGTTTACCGCGAAACAGCGTAACTATGTAGCACATGCCGTAAAGGTCAACGGTCCCCGGCCAGAAGACCGGATTTGAAAAAATTCTCCAAGCTCGCGTTGTCTAGCCTCGGCCGGCGAGATCTCAAGAGCGAGCGGTCTCCGTTGGGAAGGTCACGGAGTCGACGGGCGTAGCCCTAACCCGTAGTTGACGGCCGTCCGGAATTAAAAGCTCTGCGGGGACGCGGCGGTGTTTCGGACTCAGTAAGCCTTCCCAACATTGGCGAAGGCACAAACACTCCACAAGGAGGTAGACGTTGTGTTCGTCCACGTGGTGAATAAAGACGGTCGGCTTCTGATGCTGACCCATCCGCGCAAGGCCCGACTACTGCTCAACGCCGGGAAGATCAAGGTGATCCGGCGTATCCCGTTTACCATCCAGTTGCTATTCGGTTCGTTCGGCGATACCCAGCTCGCTTATGTCGGCCGAGATCCCGGCAAGACCTCCAGTGCCGAAGCAGTTTGCGGCGACGGTCAAGATAGCGCACCAGACAACATCCCAGTACGACTGTCGTGGGTAGCGAGTGATGTGTACTAACCGTAATCGCTAGACTTGGCATTGCCCTTTACTTCCCTTCTTGAAGGAATCCAGAGGGCAAACTCTCGCCTTTGCAAGTCGCTCAAGATTATGATATTTCAAACGAGTCGGTTGTAAGAGGAAACGAAAACACCTGCACAAACGATAAGTCTCCTCTTCCGCACGTGCTGGGTGAACGCCGTGGAATTTATCCCGAGAGTCACGACGGCACTGGCGTGGTCATCGCGTCCGTGAAACCCCATGCGGCCCACATGGCCGCCACCGACTGGGTATGAACCGCCGGGACAACGAGTGGATGGGTCTGGACATCCAGGGGCATGACAACCCATCCGCGCAGAGGATGTCACACCTCCGGCCCGGTGGCCCGAGCTAATAGACCACGGGTCGGCGTGGAGGGACGGGGCCTGCCCGGGCCCGGCGTTCGATGAGGCTGAGCACCCAAGCGGCCAGCCAGAGCATATAACCCAAGGCCTCCAACCGTTCCGGCTTGTGTCCCGAGAGCGCATCCCCAAAGACCGGATCTTTTTACAAAGCGAAAACGGTGTGCGATGACCGTCTGGCCTGTGGGTTCTTCGAGCATTTGATGGGCATCACAGGCAGTGGTTGGCAGATTGGTGATGACGACAAACGTCGCCGCCCGGTCCTGTGCCGCCTGCACGCGTTGCAAGCGCTGCGACGCCACGGCATAGCACACTTGGGACGCCCGATCGCTCCAGACGGTATCGTCCGCGTCGCGAGTGCAGGAAGCTCCCCACCTCCATGATTATGGCAATAGATTCCATCTCGTTGTCATCGTGAGCTTGCGATCAGACGATTTGTCTGGATATTGGGGGTTAAACCGCCAGAGTACAAGACGCGCCGGGGATTTTGTCACGCAGATGGACTGATCGCGCTGAATTGGCGTCTGGTGCAGGTTCCTCTCTCGGTGATAGATTATGTCATTGTTCACGAGTTGACGCATCGCAGTTATCCGCATCATTGTCGGGAATTTTGGGCGGCGGTCCGGAGCCTTCTGCCGCAGAAGTAGAGGTGGTGGGATCATGGGGCGGAGTTGGGGTGGTAATGGGACTATACGATTCAACCCTATGCATCCCCACAGTGTTTCGCATGTTCGTTTTCCACTCGCTGTATGTTTTTCGGAAGTTTTCAGTTAGGGGGATGCGACTTTCTTGGAGCGCTTTCCTTTCGTTTCCGTAGAGAGGGCGGGAAGAAACGTACATCGCTAAATTCTTTGATTCGATCCAAAAGGTCCGGATTTTTCCTTTGGCAGCCTTTCTGCCGTAGGATCTAAAGAATATTGATAATATGTTTGTGCAAAAACTGCTGCATTTTTTATCCACTCAGGAGTCGGTTTACAAATCATTGCGGCATTTAGGCGCCTAAGAGGTCCCATCACCGGGCAAGTTCATTGATGAGGAAAGATATTGTTCGATAGCAGGCGGCGTAGGAATTCATTTAGAATTGCGTTGTGGCTTTTTTCTTTTATCGGATTTTCGTCGAAATTCTGTCGCACCGACATTTGCTCCGTGTCCTACAATGGCTTCGATGAGACTTAAAAAGGGAGTCCCCCATGGGCTAATTACCACGACATGAACACTTGACGACAATGATCCCGGTGTCATGATGTCGCCACGGGCGAAGTCGGTGGTGTAGGATATTCCTTCCACAATTGCGGGAGGGACCGTAAAATGCCTGTGGTCATATAAAGCAACGATTCAGCGTCTGCCATTGTGAAGGTGCCTTGACTGTGTGCATGATGCTCGATGTTGGATAGTGACAGCAAGTCGTGTAACATGGTCAACACTATACAGAGTCGTTTATGCGGGGTCGATACAGGAATGATACCGTTGGGAGCGTTACATGGCTTCATTGTTGGAAGATCATCGGGTTGTAACGCCTTATTCAACGTTTGGAGCATGTCGTTACTCTTCCCGGAGGATGGAATAGGGAGGTTCCATATGTGAAGCCATGTGGTTAAAGTGTTCTCGATGATGGGGCGCAGCTGCTGGACGAGATCCGTCGGTTCAAAGTGCCATGTTCGGAACAACTTAACTGCTTGTTCAAATTGTTTGATGTTAGATGACCATGTTGCCCTGGCTAGTGGGTTATCAGAAGTCGAAGGCCGGGGGAGAGTGAGTGAAAGGGGTACCATGCGAGTCTCAGGATATCCAAGCTGTGGAAGAACTTGTGTTTGCCAATGTGTTTGGTCAAGTGTGATGGGGTGTGTTTTTGTACGTAGCAGAATGAGGTTTTCGGGATCAATGTCCTGAGATAGCCATACATCGAATGAGAGGATTATTTGAATCTGATGGGACAAGAACTCTACCATCGGTCGATTTAGTGGGAGAACACAATAGGAGTTTTTAAAATATTGCAAACCAGACGTAACTAAGGGAAACCCGTCATTATCCTGATACAGCGACACTGCGAGAGCGCGGACTTCTGATCCGTATTTGGGAATGATGCTATGATCCTGACGAGATTCCCGATAGAGCCTAGGCGATATGATAAGGGCCGGGGCCATACTACCGCCGTGTCCTTTGATTTCGCGAGGGGAGAGGCGGAAATAGTACCACTCTTCCTGATTTTCGGTCAATTGAAAGATCACTTCGTCATCCATAGGATCTCCTCTTTTTTAAAATTCACCCGCGCCAATGCCATCAACTTCCCTATCAATCGACACAACGTCCTGGACTCTACAACTTCGACGAACTGTAATTGCCTCCGAATAATCTTCTGCATTTCTCGTTGGACGTCGTTCTTGACTTACCACTCAAATGTCCCGCATCTTTTGCAGGTTTTCCACAATGGATTCCGCCAACGCGGTCATGGCCTCCGTCCATTGGCCCGATCGTCCAAGGGCTCCGCCAGCTGACGCCGAAATGCAGAAACGGTAGGAAACAGTCCGTTGCTTGGACTCCCTTGATCGATGCTTGGGCCTCATTCGTCAGGGGTGCCATCTGAGGTGGGATTCGACGTATTGGAGTGTCATAGTCATGAGCTTTGGAATCTCCTGCCATTCGATGAATTATTCGATTATATTGGAAATGATACAATATTTGGGAGGATTTGGGGAGAAGTGAAAGAGGTTCAGGAAGACGAAAATGGAACAACGAGGAGGCAATAGTGATGATCAACATTAAATTGGGATAGAGAGGTGACGACTTTACTAACACAGGGCGTGGAAATGATGGAGGAAAGAGCCGTGCCTGATGTAGACGATCTGCCAACGAAAGGGCGCAAATTACAGACATGTATCCCTCTTCATTGACATTCGGGAATCGTGTGACATTCGAATCGGTTTTTGATGGCTATCAAGAGCAAAATCATCCCGACTCTTGGGATCTACATTAAAAATTTTGGGTTGCTGTCACCACACAGATGACGAACGGTTGGATGGAATCCCTGGGCCATTCGCGTTTTTACCCAAGGCCGATACGACAAAGTGAGCCGGACAGCCATGGTTGTTTGAGCGATGGAGCACTGGGAACTGGAAGATTATCGGAAGAGCTTGAGGCCGCAACGTGTCGGACTCGACGAACACGAGGATTTGCTGTAAGACTAGGTGGCATTATCCACGTACTTCCCCGTTGTGGCGCTCTTGAATTGAACACGGTATGGAGGGGAGAGACAATGGTTGGAATAGCTCAGAAGCTGCGTGATGTGGCTGGCGACTTAGTTGGGACGGCTTTAACCTCAGACTTGCCTTTTACAGCTACACATATGTTACAAGATGACATCTGGGAACGTGACATTCATGGCGAAATGAAACGCACAATGTCTATAACACCCAAGCCAATAGAAATTCCAAACTGGGATTTTTGGTTGGGGGAAAAAGGCCAAGAAGAGTGGCGTCGACATCCCCTCGCCACCGAAATCACCAACATCATAGAACGAGATTTGCGTCTTCGCAAGTTGGTGGCTCAAAGGCCGCCAGCACCTCCAGGGCTAGGGTTGATGCCGCCTTAAGAACCGACGGTACCACGTCAAGACTGGGTGTATCGTCGGCTGGTCAAGCCCTTGTTATCTCGCGCACTATTTCCCCCTAGACCTCGGGGAGAGGTGGATGTCGCAATGGTGGTACAGCGTGTGGATGAAACGTTTACTATATGGCTCCAGACGGAGGGTTGTTTACCGTCTTATGTCCTTGCGCCACTTTGGGGTCTTCATTTACCGGCTGAGCTTCGCCTTCAACTGGACACCGAGACCCTCGTGCGTCCTGTTACTCGAGAAGATGTTGAAGCGCTATTTAATCCACTTCCGAGTTTTCCGGTAGTCTCAATCTTGGTTCCCCTTGTTCCCCGAAATGAGTTAGTGCACATTCAGCACGTAATCGAATACCGTCCCCGTAACTGCAGTGACCCTACTGTAGACAGCTGTGACCGTGGCATACAACGAGTACTAATGGCATTTCGATGCATTTTCGGCGCGAAGATTACAAGTTCGTGGTTAGCGGTAATGAGTGACGTGCCAGTGCCCATGGTGGCGGGAAGAGTGGTCCACCCTCCATATCGTGGGCCTTATGGAAACAGTGGAAACGCAATGTGGGACAATGAACAGGAAGCGGATCTTCATAGGATTTATTCTGCACTGGGCCATCTCGAGCGTGATTCCCGGCTGCGGATAGCATTGCGATGGTACAACAAAGCTGCCGATCAATCGGAAGTAAAAGATAGGCTTCTTAGTGCCTGGATCGGGTTGGAGGCGTTGTATGGTGGAGGAGACAAAGGTGAAATTGTTCATAAATTAAGTTTGCGTGCAGCTTTTTACCTATCTAAGTATGCGACGGGTTTTCCTAATGTGAACGAGACCTTCCAAACACTTAAAAACTTGTATGAGTTTCGTTCGTCTGTCGTGCATGGCGATACTCGTCAAAAAAGAAATCAATTAGGTGATGCGGCTGACAGGGCCATGGAAATCCTTCGGTTAACGTTACGAGCAGCACTAATTAAAAAAGAGCAATTTCCTCCTGCAGACAAATTGGCGAACAAATTGGACGAAGACATACGAAATGCCCTAACAAAGGTTAACGATCTCTTGAAAGATTAGGCCAGGCTTCTTCGTTTCAAGCGGTGTACGATCATTTCGAACGCGGTATCGATTACGCTGTTCGGTTTTCACGTTTTGGTGGCCTTTGGCATGAGACGTTGCGGGTCGGCCCCTATACTGACACTCAGAGCAGGTGCGCATGGCGAAGAAATGGAGTTCCGCTCCATAGAATTGGTAGTTAGTGTCAGACATAAAAGGGTTGTTCCTGCAGGGGTTGACCCTGGCTCAGGGTCGCAATTTTTCCTCAAAATCAAAGTGTTGACATATCTGATAACATCTTTCCTCTCAGCGAAAAAATAATTTTTTTATTCTCACCACGTGCGGAGGGTAAGTTAGTGAGGGCATTAACGACGACTCACTGCGAAAAGTGAGTACTTCAGTGTGACACTTTTGAACGCTTTTTCTTTCGTCCCTGCTCTTCCATCCAGTGCTTGAGACGCAGGAACGCACCGTCGGGTTTAGGATCGGCCACCCAGTACACCCCATATTTTGCTCTCGTCAAGGCTACATATCCCAGGCGGTACGTTTCGTCTCGCTGTGCTTCTGTATAATTTTGCGGATGATTACTCGCCTTATAGATAAAGTCTCGAAATGGGTACGATGGTGGAGGTGTAACATCATCCACCAGGAGGGAAAAATCGGCTTCTAACCCTTTAGCTCGATGAAAAGTATAGGCTTTCACGTCAACTTCACGGTCCAACTGTTTAGTCAATTGTACTCGAATTTGAGAGAGGCGCGTCTGAAATTTATCCAAGGAATTGTTTGTGCGAGCTAAGATGAGTACTTCGACGACGGTATTGGAAGACGTCAAAGGATGACCTGCTACCTGTTGATAATCAGCGATTATTCCGTTAACGAAATGGCTAAAACTTACTAATATTTGCTTCATGTGGTTCAAATCATATTGAGAGTCGAGCCGGACCGGATGCGTCGTAAGTTGTGGAGGTTCAGGAATAGCACTCTTTCCATGTTTATTGGTTTTATTCTTTACATCTTTTAGCAATATTTCTCCACTATCGATAATAATTTGACGACTACGAAAGTTCATGGTTAACTGAATTGTTTGCATCGTAGGGGCACGGAGATAGTTCGAATAATGAATGAGGAACTCTGGATCGCTGCCACGCCACCCATAAATACTTTGCCAATCATCGCCGACACAGAGGACGGTTGCAGATCCCGATTGACTTTTGATTACCGCTTGGATCCAATTCAACAATTCGGGTGAAATGTCCTGAAATTCATCGATTAGCAAATGGGTCAGAGCCGGACCACCAGGCTTTTCGTGATTCCGTAAATACGAAAAAACATCATGAAATCGCAACAATGGTTGGTTGGTGTTTTCCGCAGATACTTCTTGCAAAACTTCGCGGAATGCTCGCCAAAAGGGTATCAAGAGCCGAACTGTTAGGACAATGGGATCCGATAAGGAGATACCATCCAGAATCGAGCAATGATCCGACAATTGTTCCACTTCAAGCCCCATCGATTCCACGAATTGCCCCTCGGTATAAAGCCATTGGGGCAAGAACTGAGCACGTAACATTCCCGGCATTTGGACATCAAATGCGGCTTGTACCGCTGACGATCGTTGTGCCTTTCCGAGCCAATTGCGCAACCGCCGTTGTGCAGCCATAGTTAACCGTGGGATTGCGCCATCGAGCACTTCGAAATCTTCCTTTGGGCGTAAAATCTTGTGACGGTGTTGGGCTGCCTGAATATCTCTGGCAAAGAGGTGCTTGCGAATCCACTCATGGTGAGCAAACGGCCCGCGTTTTTCAGGAATACAGCGTTGCACATGCAAAAAGAGGTCTCCGATACGAAAAGCAGCCCACATTTGCATTTCCCCGCCATCTGGAGCACGCACCTTAAAAGGCGAGTTAGTTTCGTATTCCACATTCACATCGGGACTTTGAAGGAAGTTGGCGACCGCTGCTCGATACTTATCCGTATGGGTAAATCCCTGAGCATCATAGACGGGTGCAGAGGGCACTGCAGTCCATTGATAGGTTTCTGGAGATTGTTGCAATTCATGATAACGCGGTTCCAACTTCTCAATTTTTTCCCACTCCTGCGTGATTCGATCATCAGTGGGAGCATTCGCTGTTAGCAGGGCTAGCTCAGGAACTAAGGATTCCAGTACCAAAAAAGCGTCGCGATAGTCCTGATCTTTTTCCCATGCCCGAATATGAGCCTTATTCAAAATGTCTTGTTGTTCGGCTGTTTGCTGAGTGTCGGGTAATATCATCGGGTTAATGAAGATAGAAGCATCAGTTGAATTTTTTCCCAAAAACTCAAAAAACTGCGGTTGTACTCCAGTCAGATTATAATAAACTGCTTTTGCTGTACTGTGAAAGGTACTCACTACCTGCTTAATAGCGCCTGCTTGATTAGTTGAACGAGGGTGCTTAGCCTCCCAGCGACGATACAAGTTGAATAGCGTTTTTTGTAAATCCTCAGCCGAAGCCTTAGTAAACGAAAAAACCTTGATGGCTTCGGGTGGGACACCAAGTCCCTGATTTAGTAGCAAAATTCGCTGAGCTAAGGTTGTACTTTTGCCCGAGCCAGCCCCCGCGATTACGGCTGTCGAGGTTGCTTGTGAAAGCACCATGTTCCATTGCTCACGGGTCGGCTGGCGATCGGGAGGTAGTAATATACTCAATTCGTGCTTAAATGTCTCAAGATCATTAGTTGCATGTTCTGCTAACAACGTAGCATCTGCGAGAAGGGGTGCTTTCTTTCGTTGCAAAGAAGAAGGATTCTCTACATGACCAGTCTTCTGCGAAAACGAATCGTTCCATAAAGAATCTTCCTGTGCCTTTATCTTCGGCATAACCCGAATGAAAAAGTTTCGAATCATTGATGCCAATAATGGCCAAATGTTCATCTTGATATTTATTCCCCTTATTGATCTGTTCTCGCCGTGAGACGGTCATGAAAGCGCTACTTTCATTGTTCCTGAGTAGCATTCGGCATCTTAGCGCCAAATCCTGCAAAAGCTGACCGAATTCTTCATATCCTTCGTACACGTTCTGACGAGTCCAATCCTGTCAGGTTACGCAGAGAACAAATGAGAGGCTTTATTTCATTTGAACTCCGCAGTATTCGCTGATAGTCGTCACTCAGGCTTGGGTACCCGTCATGTGTCGTTAGCTGAAAACGAAACGGATATGGGGCGGTGAAAATTCTTAGTTAGGACGCGCCGCAAATGCGACGAATGTATCGCGCCCGGTTGAGAAACCAAAGTTGCCAAGTTACTTGCACCACGACCCCTAGGGCCATTGTCACCAGACCCCATACGGTTCCTGCAGGCACTTGGTGTTGGGTGAGCCAGCGGCTATTGATGATGACACCTAACCCGACTCCGGCACTCCATGGCAGATTCCGATAGATCCACCGTTCCAGACGTTGGGTGGCTTCCAAGACAGGATGCCGTGCGCAACGTAACGCATCAGCACTTCCCGTTCGTAGAAGCCTGCGAACCATCTCGGAAGAAGACGGCGGAATTGACGGTGATCCGAGTGTCACAAACCATGAATGGCCGGGAACTGAAGGCCAATGTTGTGCCACTGTGGCCCATATGAAAAAAACTAAGACACATGTCACATTAACAGTGATGGCAGATAAACCGATTAATGTGAGCACATACGCAATGGCCCCTGCAGTAATGAATCCAACAGAGACAATTCGTAGGTTATCGATGTAGTGGCCTATTTACAATCCCTCCTTGTATGCGTCACCGCCCAACCCAAGTGGGCTCAACTGCGACGATTTGATTAAAAAGACGCTGATACTGCGACCACGCTTAGCCCGCGACTCATGGAACGATCGACAACGCTGTTAGCGATGGGGACAGGTCGACACGTACTAATATGGTATTCACCCTCCTTTACCAAGAATTTCAGAGTCAATTGCGGCGTTGCGAATTCCTCCTCCTGTTTAATCTCTCGAAATATGCGAGACGAAGCGTGCGATACATCTCGTAGAGATGCTTTTATCGGAGGAGGGTGAGCAGAGTCCGAACCGCATCGCAAACCGTTGGGGTCGGAGCTGACTGATTGAACTGTGGCGCATAATGTCACCGAACAAGGGACGCCGAGGCCGACGCCATCATCTAAAATGTACCATAACATATGAATTAAAGCTTCGGTCTAAGCGAACTTGTGCCTGGGAACGAGAGCAAAGACAACGTTATCCGATGGCGAACTACCTATGTTGTCTATTGTTGTTCTTTGAGTCGGTTCGCATTGCTTCCCGATGAGTTTTGTTGTGCGCCCGATGCGCATTGAGGGAGTCCATCGTTGATGGTGTTGCCCGTATCAAAAACGACCGTTTATGACACTTAACAGGTCATAGGGTCCTTCGCGTCCCCAATGCATCGGAAAACCGTTGCAAAACCGAGTGTCATAACTCCTAGCGAACACCTTGGCATCCCTCATGCGTTTTGATACACTCGCAATCAGCGGAACATTCCCGATACTTCTTAGTCCACCCCAAGGGGGATGACCATGTTAATCGGCTATGCCCGGATCTCGACGCCGGATCAAGTCTTGGCGGTGCAAGAGGATGCCCTCACCGCTGTCGGATGCGAAAAAATTTTTCACGATGTGCAATCGGGCCGAGTGGCGGATCGGCCGGGACTGCACGCCGCGTTGGATTATGCCCGTCCCGGGGATGTGCTCGTCGTGTGGAAGTTAGATCGTTTGGGGAGGTCCTTAAGCCATCTCATCGCCCTCGTTGAGGAATTACACGAACGGCACATTGGCTTGCGCAGTGTGCAAGAACACATGGACACCACCACCGCCGAAGGGCAACTCATATTCCATCTCTTTGCCGCGCTCGCGGAATTTGAACGCGGGCTGATTCGCGAACGCACCATGGCGGGATTAGCGGCGGCCCGAGCCCGCGGACGGTTGGGA
Source organism: Sulfobacillus thermosulfidooxidans (assembly GCF_001280565.1). Taxonomy (NCBI): domain Bacteria; kingdom Bacillati; phylum Bacillota; class Clostridia; order Eubacteriales; family Clostridiales Family XVII. Incertae Sedis; genus Sulfobacillus; species Sulfobacillus thermosulfidooxidans. Next base: position 539,840 of record NZ_LGRO01000001.1, read on the forward strand.
GGTCGGCCCCGGCGACTGACGCCCGACCAAGTGCGGATGGCCGCCGAGATGATTACTTCCGGTCACATGACGACCGTGGAGGTCGCTCGCGCTTTTCATGTATCGCGTCAGACAGTGTATCGGGCACTGAAAGCCATGTCGGATCGGGAGAGTAAGATGGCGTCGCAAGGCTCATAGTCTATGCTGTTCGCATGGGCATGGTCGGACGCTTCCAACCATGCCCAATGACCGGGCGACAGGAATTTGTGGGGCACGGTCCCCGAAGAGGTGAGCGATATCAAACTGTATCAAGTCCATGTGGGCCATTGGGTGCGAAACGGTCGGGGGGAAGTATTCGTCTTGTCGGATGCTCGTCGATGCCCTCGGTGCCACACGCCCAACTTCTGCGCAGCCCATGAATATGCATATTTTGCGTGGTGGATAGGCACGATGCGCATGATCGATCCGAGCCAAACTCGTGACGTCTCAGCCTTTTTAACGCGACGCGAGGCGGTTGAGTCAAGGGACTAAAGAGAAGCAGGGAGGATGCGGAGATCTGACGACGAAGGCCATTTTTCACTGCGCGCAGTATTGCCAGTCTCAAAAATGTATCTTCTACGAGCCGGTGAATAGAGTGTAACGTCTTCCGGATTATCGGCCCGTGCCACCCCCACAGATCGTAGGGTGGCACTGGGGGCGAATGATGTGGAAACGATGTGCCGGCAGCCAACTATTCAGCCCCTTACGCCTTTACGCGACCTGTGGGTTGAGGCAGAGGACGGACATGATCGGGCGAGAAGGTGACCCCTTTCATACGGCTTCCCCGGGGCCATTTCGGTCACAGCCATTAGAAGCTGCACAGTCCTTCGGGGACGGGGATGAGGCGCGAGGAAAACGTATCGATTCGGTGTGCCCTGTTGCCTGGAGATGGCGCGATCGGTCGGGTCTTCGTCGGTGTGAGAAGTGTTGGCCGGAGGGGGCCGGTCAGCACGGGCGGGTATCATCCTACGAGCAACGGCGGTAACGGGGTTTTACCGATCGTGTGAAGGACTCCGGCTCCCCCGAGAGGCCGAAAACCGTGTCCGTCTGGGGAGGGGAGATGTGGCCATGACGGTGCTCAGAATGATCAACGTCCCCCCGACGATTTCCGGGACTGATACCGTCTCATGAAGCACCACCACGCTAAGACCGGTACCGACGAGCGGCTGAATGAAATAGAAGGTTGCACCTTGCCCCGCTGTGAGATGGGCAAAGCCGTAGCTCCATAAAAGAAAAGCCAACGCCATGGCGACTGCCCCCAAGTAGAGAATTTGCAACCAGAGCGTGAGAGAACTATGGAGCAGTGACGTCCACGCCCCCGCGACGAGAACCCATGGGGTTAAAGCGGTAGCCCCGAATACGAGCTCCCAAAAGATGACAACGGGGAGAGCCAGCGTCTTCAGATGTTGGTTGAGCACGGTATACATGGCCCACGCTATCGCGGCAAGCCCCAAAGCTCCTATACCGGTACCAGAGACCCGGTGGTGAACATTGATGCCGACAATCAGTACTACGCCGAGGAAGGCCAACAATAAAGCGATAACATTTCGCATGGAGGCGCGCTGCCCCGTCATTAACGACAACAACACGATGAAAACGGGGGACAGCGAGGAAATTAAAGACGCCATGGCTGCGGATGTTGCCGCTAAACCGAGATAGAGGAGTGGGAGGGAGACGCTATATCCGATGAGACCAATCACGGCGAGGAGCCCCAACTGCTGGCGAGATACGCGCCAAAATTGCCATCGAGCGGCCCAGGGTCCCAGAAGCACGGCAGCGATAACCAGACGAAGCCAGACCAATAGAATCACCGACACGTGATCCAGAACCAGTCGACTCACGACATACATACTGCCCCAAATGATGGCTGTGGTGACGAGAGCGGCAACGGCTCGTGACGGCACCGCGGAACGCCGTGGATCGGTGACGGCCGGTAATCTCTTGGGATGCATGGATTATGCATCCTCCAGAGTTTGAACCGATGTCGGCCAGCTGGTCTTGGTTATCGGTGTGAAAAACTCCTGCGTCTCTTCGTTAATCGGTTGAAGTTCGCTGAACCACGTAGCTTTTGAGTCATAGGCTGCAAAAAATGGACGGCCCACCCAGTCTGCGTTCCGAGCTTGAAGGAATCGGAGAACGAACATTGATCGATCACGCCGCTCAACGATGCCATCAACAAGGACCTTCCCGAGCTCCGTGGACATCACCGGCCCGCGCACGGTGCGGGCTAACCCGGAAACCTGCCGATACGCCCCTCGAAAAATCTGGTAAGCCTGTGTTAAAGGAACGGAAAAATAGTGGTGGGCTCCGGTATCACGCGCCTGAAACATATAGTAAGGGATTATTCCTAAGTGCACTTCGGTTTTCCACAAGCTCCTCCATACGTCAACGCGGTCATTAACGTGGTGAATCAGGGGAGCTTGGGCCCGAATGAGTGCTCCCGTGCGTTGAATACGCTGCACGGCCTCACGGGCGATGCGCGTAGATAATTCCACGGGATGACTGTAATGCGCCATGATGGCCAAGTGTTTTCCTGCATTGACAATCCGCTCAAACACACCAAGGAGTTCGTCCGCATCCGTATCCGTGACAAACCGCTGAGGCCAGTAGGCGAGTGATTTGGTTCCGATGCGAATAGTGGTGAGATGCTCCAAACGAGGATCGAGCAACGGCTCCAGGAATCGGAATAAGACTGATGCTTTCATGATGAGTGGATCGCCTCCCGTCACCAAAAGATCTGTGACAGCAGGGTGGGAAGCCAGGTAGGTTTTCAGTGTGTCTACCTCGGACGACGCCATCTTTAAGTTGTCATCTCCGACAAATTGTGCCCATCGGAAACAATAGGTGCAATAAGCGTGACAAGTTTGTCCCGGACTGGGGAAAAATAAGACCGTTTCGGCATAGCTGTGTTGAATTCCCGCTAACCGTTGCCCGTCCACGGAAGGGACATTGAGAGTCATTTGAGCACCAGGATGCGGATTCAGTTCGGCCCGGATTTTTTGAGCCACGTGGTGAAGAGTCTCTTCGGATGCTCCGGCTTTCAGCAAGGAGTAGAGACGGTCGAGATGCGGTTTCTTCAGCATGCCGGGCTGGGGAAACGTGAGTTGGAAAATCGGGTCATCGGGAATAGCATCCCAATCAATCAGTTGATCTATTACATAAGAATTGACACGGAAGGGCAAGACCGTTGCAACCGCTTTCATCGCCAGTCGCAGATCCGGACTGAGCCGTTGGAGGTGAGGTAAGCGATCGAGTTGGCGAAGGGTTAACGGCTGATAGACTCCTTGCACGCAGTTTTCCCATGAGGATTTTTGGGTCATGCTCTGAGACCTCCTTTGTTACCATAGGCCAATGGGTGTTCTGAATGGTGCGAAACGTTATGTCCCGTGTGGGTTGGCAGATTCTGTACTTTTCCCTCTTTTAGTGTAAAAAGGTGACAGGTAGCAGTAAACGCATTATGATAAGAAAAATGACGGATAAGCTTTAGAAATGAAAGGATAGATGACATTGGGCTTTCGTGAGGACGGGTTCTTGGATCGTACCGATTGGCGCATTTTAGCCTTGTTACAAAAAGATGCCCGCATCACGTACCGTGAATTGGGCCATGCCGTGGGATTATCGGCACCTGCCGTAGCCGAACGGATTCGCAAGTTAGAAGACCGGGGGGTGATCCGCGGGTATCGGGTGGACATTGATTGGAAGAACGTCGGGCTTCCCGTTGAAGCGTTTATCCGGTTGACTACACCACGTGAAGCGAGCCGTCGCGTGAGTGCACAGTTACAGCAGATCCAGGAAATTATGGGCTGTTGGCGCGTTGCCGGACCCGATTCCTTTATTTTGCGGGTGGGCGTCTCGTCGATGGAGCACTTGGAATGGCTGATTGACCGGTTGGCGCGATTTGGTCAGTCCGTTACCTCGATTGTGCTGTCGACAACGTTTGCGGAACGGCTCGTCGAGACGTTGCCGATGGATTGGAAGACGCATTCACCATCTCACGAGCCGAGCTAAACGGATTGCCTCATTCCGTTACGGAGACACTGGTGGGGGGGGCTTTGTCTCTGTTCGTCCGTCTGCAATTCCCAGGAGGGCGTGGGAGGGTGAATGATGTTGCGTATTTTCAAAGAGAGTCATGTGGCTCCGAGTGAGCGACACTGGCCTCATCGCTGCCTCTGATGAGGCGACTTTCTATAACCCACGCAGTTCCGGGATAATCGGAAGCAATGATTTTTGTCGCTTGGTCATTCTACATCGCACTACCCCACGCTGTTATGGGAGAGTTCTGCTATCGCAGGAAAGAAGGGCGATAGCGGGAACGGTAGGAGTGGGTGGCGGTGCACTGACCGGCCTGGGTATTTACGTGATTCTCATTTGGTCGTCCGCACTAGTCATTCACAGACATCATGTTTTTATAATCCATCCGCGATAAGAGTGGGGATTGCGTACACGGGCGAAATCGTGGCGGTTCCTTTGGATTGGCTGACGGGAGAGCTTCCTGCAGGCAATCCCCGTGAGACTTTTCTGTCATATTAAACCATGCATCAAAGCCAGGAGGCTTGCCCTATGGTACACAAGCTCTCGTTTTTATTCACCAGCTTGGTGATAATCCTATTAGTCGGGTGCGGCACTACGGAATGTGAGCCACCCTAATCCTAATGTGCCTCCCGGTTATAAACCCGCTAAATTATGGATTGCACACCATATCCCTCCACTACAAAACCAATGGACAAATTTTTTCTACAGATTAGTAATGGCAAGGTTAGTCAGAGGCATACTTAAACCGGGGTTCCGCCCACTCTGCGGGGATTTCTGCGGGTAAATCTCAAACGCGCGGCAAAAGGCGTTATGTGAGTAGTGCTAACAGCCAGATAGAGCATTGGCTTCTCCAGTGACGTAAGCGTCAAACCATTCCTTGGTTATCCACAGGCTTGACATAGACCGTCTTTCTCCGAGGATCAAGGCTTCCACAGACTGGCGGTCGTTTGCCCCGTCAGCACAAGGTGAATGGTTGCTGGGCGAGGCACGATGTGCACGTGCGGGAGATCCGTGCGAATTAACGTGGGAATGACGATGACCGCCCATGCCAAACTGAGCCACGCGACCCACCGATCCCACTGGCGAAACCAGGAGAGCGGATGCGACGGACGCTCGCCTCCGAAGGCGGCGGCGGTGGATGGCATTAAGAACGACCGCATTAAGAACGTATCAAAGAGCACATTGGTGCCAATTAACATGCCCGCCGCCCGCAAAAACGGCAACGGTGATGCCAACAAGACATAAAAACTCGATGCCATCACGAGGCCAGCACTGGTAATTGATCCCCCAGTTTGGGCCACCGCTTGGGCAATACGTTCCGGAGTCGGGTGTCGTCCCATCGCGTGGGTGAGGAGCACTTGGTAGTCCAAAGCCAATGCCAACATCAAACTCACGGCGAGGAGCATGACCGGAAACGCCACGTGCAGCGGGAAGATATGGGGCCATCGCCGGGCGATCAACGGATAGATGGTGAGGGTGGTTAAGAACGGAACCAGCTCAAAGAGAATCGCTAACGCTGCCGCTCGGAGGGTCTGGGTGAGTCGCCATCGGACCCAGGCACTAGCCAGCAGTCCCGCCCCCACGAGCACAAGGAACCCGCGTTGAAACCACGTGCTGGCTGTGCGTTGCACGGTGTTCGCAGATCCACTGAATGCCCAACGCAACGGAAATGGCAAGACCGTTCGCAACGCAGAAGCCAGCTGAGACCGAGGCAATGGCCGTCCGGAGCGCGTGGCCACCCGGATCAAGAGGATACCCCGTGAGGGATGCCAGAGGCGATGCAACGCGGGAGGAATCATCGTGGGGTGACTGACCAGAGTGTGTAACGTCTCCGACGACATCCCGGCCATCGGATTCGACCACTGCACCCCGTGGGAATCGGGAAGGTTCGCTAATTGCGTCTGCACTCCGGACCACGAGATGAAGGATGGCACATCAATAACGAGCATGGCGGTCGATGAGGGCGGAGCCACAGGTTGCTGAGCAAACGCCTCGCGCACCGTGTTGGTTCGGGGCAAGAGTTCGGCTGCGGTGGACGGAGTAAACACCGTCATTTGCGGGGGATGCCGGTCAATCAACAAGAGCACCACGAACGTGGCTAAAAACACCAATCCGGGAATTAGGACGCTTCCTTGTCCGATGACCCGATAAACCCGATCTAACACGTCGGATAACGAGACGGGTAATCGACCGCGCCACCACCACTCGGGCCAGGCGGCCAGCAAGGGCACGACTAAGAATTGGGATACGCCCCACGCAGTCAGGGCGGCCACGGCACTGGCCAGCGCGAACGACCATCCTAATCCCCCGGGCAAGGCCAGGGGGAAGGCCAACACCGTTAAACTCAACGCTAAGACCGACCACGGCATGGCGTGTTGCGCGTGATGAATGGCCAGGGATTGCGCGTGCTCAACCCGGGCAGTCCGGGGGAGCGGGGCAGATTCGCGCCAGGCCCGACCAAAGGCTTGAATTTGAAAAATGGCGTAATCGAGCGATAATCCCATGGCTAACAAATTGGCGATATTTAAGGCATAGGGGGAGATGGCGATTCGGGTCTCGATCCCTCGCAAGATGGCCATGGTGATCAGACTGGTTAATCCTCCCACGCCCACCGCCAGACCGGTGGTGGGGAGCGATCCCAACGCCACGAAGAGCATCACGACTGCGATAATCAAGGCCCAAAGGCTCGTCGTGGACAGGGTGGACGCCACCAACCGATTTAACGTCTGATCCGCTAAGGACTCGGTTAAGCGTTGGGGATGCCACGATGCCGGAAGATGGGGCGCGGTGGCCGGAACGAGACTGGCACGCGCGTTGATGGGTACGACATGAGGCAGATGAGTGGAGGATGCTGCCACGTGCACGAGCCACGGATCGGGAGGCGAGGTCTGGGGGCCATCATACTGCGTGATTGTTTGATTGGCCCAGACCACTCCGGTTGCAGACGGAGGGAACGCGGGCGAGGTGGCGTGACTCGCTGCGGCTCCCGCGGGATGCCACGCGAACGCCACCAGAATACCAGTGAGAATCAGCCGCCAGCTGGGATAGATTTGGGCCATGATCAGCAGAGTGCGCACACTTGCCATCACCACCGGGCCCCAGACTAAGAGGACAATCGGCCAATGGGCCGACGCGGGATCTTTGGCATAAAACCCGGGCCACACGGCGGGGAGAAGAATGCCGATGATTGCCCGAGGTAACCCCGATGTGGGAATCGCATCAAAGACGAATCGCCCGATCACGCGCCCCCATGGGGTGCGTGATCGATCTGGATCGGGGCGGCCCCACCGAGCGACAATGGACGGAATGGCCAGAATCCCGGCAATGCTCAAAATGATCCCGACGTGTTCCCACACCGATCCGAACGTCATTTGATGCTCCGCGTGTTGGGCCACGTGAGCCAGCTGATGGAAAATGGGTTGATAAAACGGATGAAGCCGTGCCACGAGTTGCGCGGACGAAGTAATTGTCGGGAGCAAGGGTCGCAGGCTCAACCATCCTAAGACGGTGAGAGTCATCCAAAAGACCGATGCCGCCACGCGAGCTATGGGCAGAACCCGAGGCCATCGGGATGCCACTCCCACCGTGATCGTCCACCCCATCGCATTGACGACCACGAGGTCCACGAAAACTTGAATGACCCCGTTCGTCCAATGATTCCAGTGTGTCAACAGAGCCACCCATTGCGTCCCCACGGCGATAAGCAATCCCCAGAGAATCCATCGCCATCGCCCCGGAAACTGCTGATACCATATCGGAACCACCACCCATCCGATCCACGCAGCCCACACAATAACCCATGGCATTGCTCAACCCCACGCCCCTTCGACTGGCCCATTCGCTCCGAGACCTCGGCTCCGAGCTCATTACCGAGATGCTATCTGTCTATTTCGACACGATGGCAACAAATTCCTGCCGTGGCTCACGGGGGAGAAACAGATCCAGCGGAGAGGATGATGCGCTAGGCCGAGGGGCTATCATCCCAGGGGGCCCGGCCAATAACTTGGGTGACGGGTTGCCATTGATCCCGAAAACGATCCCACAACGGAGCGGATTGGGCATCCAGCCAGGCAGCCACCGAATTTTCCCAGGTCGTGATGTGGTCAGCGGTCCACCATCCCCGGTGATAGGCATACCGGCCAAACACCAAGGCGGTCGTGAGTACGTCCGCTGTGCAATACTCCCGAATGGCTTCGATCTCACCCGCTTGATACCGGTCCCACACCTGGCTCCCGTCCATGTCGAGTTTGCCCGGAATGCCCAAGACTCGGGCCATTTCGTGCAGGCTCATGCGGGGACTCGACCCATAAAAGCTCAAGACATCCATCAAATCCAGATGGTTGTCCTCATCAAAGCGTTTGCGGTAGCCATGATATGGCTCCCCCCACAGATAAAACTGGGGCGCGGCCACGCCATGCACCATCGCCCGATACACCAAGACGGGTAAATCAAATCCTTGCGAGTTCCATCCCACTAAGCGGGGGTGCCCCACACTGATGATACGAAAGGCTTCTTCAATCAGGGCGGCCTCAGACCACGAGGGGTCCCCCAAAGCCCGCAATTGGCGCAACATCCCGTTGGGCGCGATCCACGCTCCGGCAATGGCCACAATCTGATGAAACGCGGGTTTGGGCATCCGAGCCGGGGGTGATGGTTCGGGGGCGGTCGCATCCTCGGATGGGGGATCAGTGGGGGATGCGGCGTGAAGGCGAGCCAGATCGGGAATGGTTTCGAGATCCAAGACAAAAATCGGGGATGGTAAGGTCATGACGTATGCACCCTCCTTTTCGGAAATCCCGACTCTAAAACGGGGCTTCGGGCGGATCCCCGTCATCCGGGGGGATTCGGGTCGGGTTCGCCTGGTTCATGCGCCGAAACCGCACCAACATCGATTGCATCAGGCGTTGCTGTTCCTCGATGACGCGTTGCTGGGCTTGCAGCAAGTCTCGCTGATCCGGCGTCAGACCCGCCCAGGGATCCGGTGATTCTCCCGATTCGACACGGGGGAGCGGGGACGGGGGGCGGCGCTGAATGCCCCGCACGATCCCCACGATGCGATCCCGTTCGGGATCCAAAGGCATGTCGGCATAGCGGGGATTGGCCGCCCGCAACCACCACGAACCATCCGCCTGTCGAATCACCCACTTGAGCGTTTGTTCGCCATCGACTAAGGCCACAACCAAGGTGTTGGGAGGCACGTCGCGCCCCGGGGGGACGTGTTCCACGATGATCGTATCGCCTTCGGTAATCCCCGCAGGAAGCATGCTATCCCCGTGTACGGTCACAGCGAAGTCTCCGGGGTCATCCCGAGGAATCCACACATCCCCGTGATGATCCGTCTGCGCTTCCACGGGCACCCCGGCAATTACGCGGCCTAGCAAGGGAATGGCGCGCACGGGCCATTCGGGGGTAGAGGGTGTCGGGGGCGTAGACGGGGTAGCCCATGCAATCGCGTGGATCTGGCCCCGGTAGAATCTCATATTCACGGTATCACGGGCCTTATCATGCGCGGCTGTGAACGCCGCCAGTAAGTCCTCATAATTCTGATGCCCGGAAAACCAGACCTGGCGGGCCTTGCCGTGACGAGAGATCCGGCCTAGCAGGGCAGTTAGTCCCACCACATCCTGATAAACCGTGGGGGGATCCATCACGCACGCGTCCATCAAGGCCCATAGCCACACTCCCGGTAATTCATCCAGGGGGGTCGTGGGATGCCGCGAATCCCACGGGGTGCGTAACACTCCATGGTCTTCCAAGAAGGTCCAATCGGCCTCGGATACGGGGTGATTCCAGTGCGCGTTCCAATGCTGCACGACGGCTGTCACGGAATGCCGGTGCGCTTGGCGGCACGTGCGGAGGTACGATCCCCCCTGTTGGTTAAACCAATCGCTATGATAGGGAGCCATTTTGCGCCACGGCCACTGCATCACATTGACCACCCGGTCCAACGCGGCATCGGGATCCATATATCCCGCAATCACCGCCATGGCCAGCGTGGGCATCTGCAAGAAATTGGCCAGGGCGAAGGCCACCCGGATGGAGGGGCGGGCTACCGAACGCGGAGGCAGGAGATCAGATAACCCAACGTCCAGAGTGAACGCGAGTTGATCGGTGGTGAGATGGTATTGTGTTTGAACATCTACTACAAAGGATGCCCAGGACGGAGACGAAGATCCCCTGGCCTGTTGATCCACACTTATGATAGTGGAATCGGATAAGTCATCCATTGAGATGTTGAGGGCATCGGCGATTTTTTTTAACATGTCAAAACTCGGTTGACGCAATCCCAACTCATACCGACTAATGTTGTTCTGCGTTGTGCCGATTAGTTTGGCTAAATCCGTTTGGCTCAACCCCAACCGCTTGCGAATTGCTTGAAGTTTGGCCCCGAACGACAATTCTTCCAAAAGATGTCCTCCCATTTACTTGATGGCTAAATTATATTTCATTGGAATATAAATCAGAATAAAAAGGTAAATTTTTTCTTGACAAGGTATTCCATAGCGATGTAAGTTAGTTTCACAAGATAAGGTTTAAGCAGTTTAGAGCTTAATTATCCATCTGTTCTTGATGGATAGAGGAGGATTCCCATGGCGATCAACGATGAAACCCCACGCCCCCCGAAGGGGGCCAAGTGTCCGGAGGACTTCCTGCGCATCATCCGACCGAACAGCCCCAATCCTTTTGCGGACTTATCCGATGAACAATTGGAAGCCCTCGTGTTCTTGTTCCCCGATATCGAAGCGGGACGGTACGACCGCTGGATTGCATCCGGATGCTATGGTCCGCCTATTCCGGATGATCAGTGGCCCCGGTAACCCATCGCCGGGCGGCATCCCATTCCGCTTGGGAGACCCTCCGCCGCCAGAGTTCTTCCATAGTGGCGACGCTTGTTCGCAGACGGTGCCACTCCTCAATGGTGATGGAATCATCGCGGGGAAACAAATTCGTGGGGCGATCTAGCAACCAATCGAGGCTCACGTGCAGGGTATCGGCCACTAACAACAAATCGGCGAGCGTGGGGAACGTGGTGCCTTGTTCCCATTGCTCCCATTGCTCGGGGTCTACGTGCACTAACAGGGCACACTGGGCCGGGGACAACCGCCGCACCGCCCGGACTTGGGCGAGGCGTTCTCCAAAGTGGTGCCATCGGGCGTGGGGCAGGACTTGGGTCATGGGATCTGATGGATTGTTCACATCGACCCGACCTAACAAATAGTCGGTGGACGTTCCCAGAATATCCGCCAAGCGCACCAAGATTTCGAGCGGGGGCTGGCGGGACGATTGTTCATAATTAGAAATGGTAAATTGCGAAAGACCTAATTTCTCGCCCAATTCGGCTTGTGTATATCCATGCTGTTGCCGTAATTCTCGCATTCGGCTTCCAAACACCATATTCCATTCTCCATTGCATCAATGTTGAACATTACGATACGCAATAATATGGCATTCAGAAAATTTTAAGCATGACATATTGCACGATATGACAAAAAGTCATATAATAATGGCAAGGATGACAAAACGACTGTAAGGAAGGAGCACCGCTGATGAGTCCCTTAAGGGAAATCCGCCGCCGGCGTCGCATGACGCAGACCCAACTGGCGGAATGCATTGGAGTCACGCAAAGCCACATCGCGCAAATCGAGCGTGGCAAGCGACGCGGGAGTATCGCGGTGCTGCAAAAGCTCGCGGTGGCGTTGAATGTGTCGTTGACCGACCTCTTACCTCCGGAGTGTGCCAATCCGAAAATCCCTGAAAAGGAGACCGTTGTCCAATGACCCCCAACCGTTTATCCTGTGACAACGAAAAAGCACTTTCTCGCTTAAATTCCGTACATTCACCAGCAACGTCACCGCTGGACGCAATCCTGGAAGACGCGATACCCGAAGGCCCCTTGCCCTGCGGCAATTGGTCTCCGGTGCGGCTCGCAGAGTGGCTCCAGTGTCCCGCTCGGGGCGCGTGGAGCGCCGGAGTGTGGGAATTGCCCGAAGATTTTGACTATCCACTTCGACCCGATGCCCAGATCGGCAAGGCCATGCACAAATATGCCGAGACGCGGTTGCTCGGGATGGCCCCCGATGACGCGGCGGCGGCGGCGGCGGATGAGGCCATTGAGACCGATCCGGAAACGTGGCTCCCGTTGGTGGATGTGTGGGAAAGTACAATCCTGCCTCAGATCGGCACGCCCCAGGCCGTCGAGCAACGCCTAGAAGCGGATATCGACGGGCTCCCCGTGACGTGCGTGATCGACGTGGTGGATCAAATGGGTCAAATCCGCGACCTCAAGACCACCAAACGCACGCCCAACCCGATGGATGTGATCCGAAAATCACTACAGGCCCCTCTGTACGTCGAAGGATGGAGACAGACCACTGGGAAAACCGCTCCGTTTATGCTCGATTATTTGATTCGGACGAAAACGCCCCAAGCCGTCACGGTAGCGGTTCCGGTGACTCAATCCGCCATCGACCGGGTGCGGCGCCAACTGGCATGGGCTCAAGACCTGGCGATGAACCCTGATCACATTATCCCGAATCCCTATAATGCCTACGGCTGCGGGGGATGCCCGTTTGTGTCGGCGTGTAGCGATGCCTTCGACTTTCCGCGTCCTGAGACCGTCTCCGCTCAATCGATTTGAGCGGGGATGGCCCCCGGACGGGGGATTTTCAACAACCACCATTCACGGTTCCACAATACAACGAAACACACGAAAGGATGATTCCATTGGCATTAGCACCCTCCACCAACACCCCCCCAACCGTTCCGGATTATCCCGTTGTCCGGGATTATCCGGAGGCGGACTTGATCCCCGAACGGTTTCGGGTAAAGGTTCGTAGCTTTGAAAGCGAAGCGGAAGCCGTCCAAACCATGACGGGCGTGATTCTCGCCATCCGGCCTTCCCGGTGGTTCGCCGTGCCCGATGAAAAAAATCCCGAGGATCAGCTCACGGTTTGCGAATTGACCGACCCGCAACATGGATTGTACCGGCTTGACCCCGCCGCAGGTGACGCGGGACCCACGGAGATCCGCGAATGCGCCACGTGCCCGCTCAACAAATGGCGGTCCGCTCCCAACGGAGGGAAAGGGAAAGCATGCCGGGAAAAGCGGCTACTGCTCTTTTTACGCGACGGGGAGTACCTGCCCATCGTCGTGGTAGCCCCTCCGACGTCGCTACGATCCGTGGCCCGCTTTGTGACCCGCGCCGCCGCGCGCCGTCTCAAGCTCGGCCAAATCCATGTGAAACTCGCGATCGATGCCCAAAAACGCGGGCAAGAGGAATGGGGGGTTTTGCGGATAGAGGAAATGGAACTCTTGAGTGACGCAGCCCAACAAGATCTCGCAGACCGCCTGCAACAGGGTCCGTTAGCCCGCATGTATCACGAGTATGTGGCGATGCTGGCTCTTTCTGACCCCAGCCTTTAACCAACATCCGGCATCCGAGCGGCCACTCGGATGCCGGACCTACCACTGATTGTGTGTGTGTTCACATCCGCTCCTACGAAAGGAGAAAAAAAGATATGAACGATCAAATGATATCCGAAAGTCGGATATCCGAAAATACGCCCCAGGGCCATCGACCCTCGGGTAATCAACTGGCCGCGGCTCGGACGCAACAGCGCCGACAAATTAAAAAAGAGCTTCGCGCATCGATCCGAGTAACCCTGGTCAACTTGCGGCTAGGTCTTAAAGCGGCGCGTGACGAAGTCCGATGGCTTGCCGACGCCCTGCCGCGACCCCAAGAACTCTTGCGGGCTTTGGAGCACGATGCCATGACCGAAGACGAACCCGCGGCTCCTCGAGTGCATCACGGCAAAGCACCCACTCCATTGCGCATTTATCAATTCCTCGTGCAGCACACCGCATGGGAGTCCATGAGTGGCCGCGCCCGCCAGCGGGCACTCCGGGCCCACAAAGAAAGTTTGGAAAACGCGGTGCGCCAAGAAGCCCTAGACCAGATTCTGGATGCGCTGGATCGGGCCATCAATGCCGCTCGGGGCAAGCCCAAACTGATCGCCGAGCTACGCATGATGGCGCAAGACGCCATCTGGAAACTGAAAGGTCGGGGACGATGGGAAGCGCCGATCCTGATCTCGCAGCTCTATGACCAGCGAACCACCACCATGCCTAAAAACGAGTACGTGGCGCAAACAACGCCCCATTCTTCGACGCTCACAGCTCCGGATGCCGCCATCGCCACCCTCATGGACCACCCCGTCCCGACCCGTAAAACGCAGGGCATCTTTCGTCAAACCACGACCCCCGCACCAAACTGGGACTGGGCTCACCGTTCTCGGTGAGCCCAGTCTCGTGGCGGGGTGTTTTTGGGCCTTGCTATTTGCATCTTGCCATTCGCATCAACATTCAAAAAGGAGCGATGGATTTATGGTAACGAAGCCCCAACCCCAACGCACGGACACGATGCCTCGGTGGGTGACGGCACAGTTCCCCCCAGGGGACGTGGATGTGGCCCAGCGCGGGGCCGTAATCCGGCATCCGGTCTATGTTCCGCGTTCGTTAGCCGACCGCATTCACCGCCACGCCCAAAGGCATGGCCTGTCGGTCAGTGCCTGGTGCCGCATGGCGATTACCCGTGCCATGGCGCGGGGTTCCCTCCCCTCCATCCCCACGCCCCCCGAAAAATTCCCCGAAGACAAATGTCTCGTATGGGTCTATTTGCCCGACACGGTGAATCTAGCGGTAGATCGGCAGCGCCAGGGTCATTCATGGTCTCGCTTTTTGCGGGCGATTCTGGCCGATGCCGTGACGAAGGAGGAGGACTAAAGACCATGGAGTTACGACCGTACCAGCAGGCCGCGCTTCACGCCATCACCGCGGGCATGGAGCAGGGGGTTCATCGTCCTGTGGTCTCTCTGCCGACGGGCACCGGAAAAACCGTCGTGGCCGCCGAGCTTTTGCGCCGTCGGGGGCAGACCGCGCTCTTTTTGGCGCACCGGGACGAACTGATCCGCCAAGCCGCCCACACGATTCGGATGGTATGGCCCGATGCCGGCGTGGGCCTGGTGAAGGGGGCCGAGGACCAATGGCAGGCTCCGGTAGTCGTCGCCAGCGTGCAGTCGCTGCACCTGAAACGGCTCCAACGCTGGCATCCAGATCGGTTTGGAACCATCGTGGTGGATGAATGCTTTCCGGCAGGCACGCTTATTGATGGAAAACCGATTGAGACACTCCGTATAGGAGATCGAGTGATGGCCTTTAATCCCAATACCGGAGAGTTTGCATTAAAACGTGTGACACATGTTTTTCGTCGCCCCGTGCATCGTCTTGTTCACCTTAAAACCCCCACACGATCTGTTTTTGTGACTCCCAATCATCCTTTTTGGACCCAGCGAGGATGGGTCCAGGCCCAAGAACTGCAACAAAGCGACCAGGTTTTCGTAATAGGAGGAAATTGTCATGAAATTGATGCCATGCCCTTCATGCGGAATCGTTCGATGGGTGCAAACTCCCCAACAGTTGTGTCGAAAATGCACGGCCAAAATAGCCCAGAGAAAGCGAAGCATTTTAGCTCCCTGCATTTGGTGTGGGAAAACAACCAGGTTGATGGAAGCCGAAGCTATTCGCCGATTTCGATCAACAGGACGTGCGTATTGTTCAGCGACTTGCAAGACATCGTGGATTCGTCAGAATTCGAAACAGACCATGATACGAACGAATCACAAATATGCCGCCGAGAGAATGCGACAGAACAACCCTATGAAAAAGCCCCAAGTTCGCGACAAGCTCAGCCACACCTTACGTTCGATGAACTGGAAACCCCCAATTCGCGGAGGAAATGGATGCCCTCTCCCCGTGCCACAATTGTTGTTGGCAGACGCCTTAAACTGGCCGACAGAATACATTGTCCCGACCAAAATGGGGAGAACGGCGGGTTATCCCACGCATTACAAAATCGATATCGCCAATCCTTTTTACAAAATCGCCATCGAAATCGATGGAGGCTCTCACTACAGTATCAAAACCCAGCAACGCGATTTCAAGAAAAATCAATGGCTTAGTGGGAACGGGTGGATTGTGTTACGATGCTCGAACCGCACAGTGATGAACAATTTGAGCGGGTGTGTCCAGATGGTACAGTCTATAATCTGGAGGTTGAAGAATGGCATACCTATACAGCCAACGGAATCGTTGTCCATAACTGTCATCACGCCCCCGCACCCAGTTATCGCCAAATCTTAGACTACTTACAGCCGGAATTGCTCCTCGGTATCACAGCGACGCCGTTTCGGACCGATCTGACCTCGCTCCAGACGGTGTTTGATCGCATTGTGTATGCGTATGGCATTCGAGATGCTATCCAAGATCGTTGGTTGGTAGACATCCAAGCCGTGCGGGTTACGGGCACGGCCAACTTAGACACGGTGGCCACCCGAGGCGGGGACTTTGTAGAGGGGCAATTGCAGCAGGCCCTGAACACGTCCGCCCGCAATGCGATTGTGGTGGAAGCCTATCTAACCCACGCACCGGGCAGCAAGGCCCTTGTGTTTGCATCGGGAGTCGATCATGCGTATGCCCTGGCTGAGTGTTTTCGGGAGCAAGGGATCACGGCGGAAGCCCTCGATGGCAGCATTCCGGGGGATGTCCGACGGAGCACGCTCCAACGGTTTCGGGAAGGCACGATCTCCGTCTTGGTGAACGCCATGTTGTTTACCGAAGGGTTTGATGACCCGTCGATTGACACCGTGATCCTCGCCCGCCCGACCAAAAGTTTGGCTCTTTTTACCCAAATGGTGGGGCGGGGCACCCGACTGGCCCCGGGCAAAGACCACATGATCCTGATTGATATCGTGGACGCCACCCGGAGGCATAAGATCGTGTCGCTCAAGCACCTGCTCGGACTGCGACGGGATTTAGCCACCGGCACTCGCGTCAGTCAGGCCATGGCTCGGGAAGCTCGGGTCACCGCGCAGGCCGAAACCTGGCTAACCCGCGTGGCTCCGCATCGCATCGAGAGCCAGGACGTGGTGGATCTCTTTGCGGATCTGGTCGAAGATACGACTCCCACGGTGGATTGGCGCGATGTCGCGGATGGCTTGGCCGATGTGATGGAAGATCTGCCACTCAAGACCGACATTCTGCACGAATGTGTCACACGGTTTGGGATGGTGCGTCCCGAAGACCCCAGCACCCCGACGCAACGGCAACGTCTCCAAGACTTCGGGTGGCCTTCCGATGAAGCCGACAAGCTGGCCAAATGGGCCGCGTCCTGGGCCTTAGACCGCCATCGCGAAGCCCTTGCGACGTGGACCCAGAATCGAGCGACCCAGTGGGCCAACTTGTTTGGCACCTCTCCGGATGAGGTCTCGACCGCCGTGCGGGATGCCCTCTGGAAACTCACGCCCGCATCGGCGAAACAAAAAGCCTGGTTGCGTCGCCTGGGCACCCCGGAGGAACTGGTGGAAGGACTTACCAAAGGAGAAGCATCTTGGCTCATCGATCACACTCCTCGCCGGGCTTCGCGAGCATCCTGGGAAGAGGTGTTGTTCCATGGCGATTAAGCACCGTGTTTGGGGGTCCGCTGTGCGACGTGTGCTGATCGTCCTCGGAGAGTGGATGGTTCTGGTGGGAATGAGTGAGGGGGTGATCCTCGGTGCTGGATGGCTTCACCGCTTATTCCACACCTGATCCGAACGATATCGCCCGGTGGTGGGCGTATCTGGTGGTGCCCGATACGGATGTGGAAGTCCGCATCCTCTATCGCCAAGGGCCTCCTGCCATTGGGCGGTTTACCGATGGTCGGGCGTTTCGTCAGGCCATTACCCAAGCGGATGCGGATGCCGCAGTGACCGGAATCTATGCCACCTTAAATCCCGTGCGGCGGGATATTCCCTGGTCGTATCCCCGGAACCGATTACACCGGGGAGGCCCCGCGGCCCGGGATACAGATATCGCCACGCGACGGTGGTTGTTGATTGACCTCGATCCCCGTCGCCCTCCTCACACCAACGCCACGGCATCCGAACGACAAGCCGCGTTTGCTCGGGCCGCGAGCATTCGAGATGCACTGACGGCTTTGCATTGGCCTGCTCCCGCCCAAGGGATTTCGGGGAACGGAGCGCACCTCGTTTACCCTCTGGCCGACTGGCCGAATACGCCCGACACTACGGCGATGGTGCAACAAATTCTGCACGCGGTCGCCGCCCGGTTCAGCGACGCCGAGGTGGACGTGGATCAGAGTGTTTTTAACGCCAGCCGCATTAGCAAAATTTATGGCACGACTCCCCGCAAGGGCGATCCCGTGCCCGACCGTCCTTGGTGGCCTGCCCGCTTACTGGCTGTACCGGATCGCCAACATCCCTTGACCCGTGACCGAGCCTTGCGCGTGTTGGGATGGGTTCAACCCCAGAAACCCCCAGCGCATCGGCTGACCCCGGGAGGCCGGTCGGCATCCCCCCGGTTCGTCACGGTGGACCACGTTATCACCACCTTGGCGGCTTGGGGCATCACCGTGCGATCCGATCCCCAACTCTACGGGGGATGGTGGCGCATCTGGATTGAGTGTCCTTGGGCGTCTGAGCATTCGGGGTTTAGCGGAGTCTCCGAAACCGCCGTCTTTTGGGATCCCGCCACGCACCGGATGGGGTTTCAGTGCCAACACGCGCATTGTGCCCATCGCACCTGGCAAGATGTGAAAAGGAATTTTGGTTCACAACGGTAGATCGTTGGTGAAGGTAGGTATGATGTAAAGAAAAGGAGTGTGGCAATGACGTTGAAGCAGGTTTATCGGAATGCACCGTAAAAACTCCGTCCTTCAGGGCGGAGATATCAGGCGCTGACCCCGTAGGGGTCAATCCGGGGTTTCCTGCTAATTACCGTAACGGTTCGTCAAGAAGGGAGGGTGCTCCGTGCGAGAGACGACGGTCTTCACCTATCGTGTTACCCTGTCCCCAACGGAATGGAACAAAGCGTCTCAAGCTCGTCGAGCCGCTGGCGATCTGTGGACGCGCTTGGAAGAATGTCAACGGCATCCTGAGAGATCGTTAGGGTGGGTTGTCCCCTATGTCATTGACCGCTTTTCATATGACCATGAAAAGGGCGAATGGCCGGACAAATATCAACTATCTCAGATGCGCTTTTGGGGGGAAGCATTGTCACCGCTAGAACCCATACCATACACGTTTTATGTTCATTTCGCATGTTCTCCAGAGTGTCAGGGGCATCGTCTCTCGATCATCGACTGGAAAATTTATCAATTCTATCGTCGCGCCAGAACCTCTGAGAAAGTTATCCAAAGACTGAACACCCTCAATTCAAAATGCAATCTATCTTTCTTCGTAGGGACGTCGCTTAAGGCACATGTGTTTAAAACATACATGGTGATTGGATTGTATTATCCGCCAAAAACACGTAATCTAGTGTTCCCGTTTTAAGCCAAAAGGGATCGTGCTATGTAAAGGCGCTCGCAAACCTTATTAGGATGGTGGTCATAGGTAAAACCCCCAACGGTCCCAAGGCCAAACACCTTGGTCCAGGATCGTGTCTGGTGATGTGGGTCAGGGATGTCCCCGCTCTTTTTAGGCATGGAAACACCCCGTTCAATTGCCATGGGTTCGAAGGCCACCACCCCCTTTTGCGTAATCGTTGTCTGGCGCAATTCCTAAGTTTTGTATCGGATCGCCTTTTATGACGGACCTTCTGACGATGGATGAGTGTTTCGTCGGGAACACCGGACACAGGGTATGGCGGACGGGGCGGTCTTTCGCCACTGATGCCAGGTTTTCCACCATGCGATCAAATCACCGCGACAGGCCGCTGCCACCAACTGCTCCGAGGGGCAGCGGGGACAGCGTGTTGCATTTGGACGGGACACCTTGCGTGCCTCCCTTGGCTGTTTTGACCAGGGTATGGCGACAGGGTCTCCGACGTGTCTGGGAATCTATGGGAATACGCTAGCGTGCGGAGTTCCCGGGGAGCGGTGTTGAGCTTGCGCTTCGTCCTGTAACAGTTGGGGGACCGTAAGGAAGCGGTACCCGTCACGTTTGAGAGCCGGAATAATCTGAGCCACGGTATCCACGGTGGCTTGGGAACCGTTCGGCCCGTCGTGAAAGATGATTATGGCACCGGGATGGATCTGGGTTGCGATCCGATGAACCATTTGGGCGGCGCTATACCGATGTTGCCAATCGCGGGGATCGATGCTCCAGCCAATGACGCGATAGCCCATTTGCCCCAGCACCTGCAACGCGATAGGATCTGCTGCCCCGCCCGGCAGGCGGTACAACGTGGGATGAGGGACGCCCAAGGATTTCAGGATGTGTGCGTTATACTCGACTTCTTGACGAACCTCCGCCGCCGTCCGATGACGGAGAATGAGGTGCTGGTGTCCATGACTTTCTATGTCCATCCCTGCTCGCTGTTCATCGCGGACAAGGGCAGGATGACGTAACGCATGAGAGCCAATGATAAAGAACGTCGCGTGCACGTGATCTTTGTGCAACACGGCCAAGACTTTGGGCGTCCATCGGGGACTCGGACCGTCATCGAAAGTGAGCGCGACTACCTTATGGGGTGTCATCGCCTGGCGGATAATGGGCGCAACGGCTGCCGAAGTGAGATGGAGCCTGGCGGCAATCCCGGCCGCTGCCCCGAACCCGATCATCATGGCAAGGGATCCTCCTTTTTTCTCTAGCATGCGGATCGACGGGCCGGATTATGCATTCCGATCCCCCGTATGGGCCCCAACATTCAGGACCGGTGTTGCACGTGTTCGACATTGAATTTCGACAAAAAAGTCATGCGGGAAAAAGGAGTTCCAGGGGTTTATGCCGAACGTCACTTTTCATCAGCGAAAGGTGGACCCACGAGTGGGCGAAATAGACAAATGGGCCCCATGCGAGCGTGATGAGAGACCGAGCAATCCATCGCGACAGGCGGCCAGGGATGATACGATGACGCCCGATAGGGAGAATAGACCGTAAAGGCGTTTAAGGTATGCTCTAATCGTTAGGGCGGGAACGATATCATGCGGTGAATCGGGTATACGCTCATGAAGATGTGCCGATGTACTTGTCGATTATGCCTCTGGTAGATTTGATGGGATGCTGTCCTGTGCGTGGGCGTTCATTTCGCAATACGCGGCGTGGGAAGATGGCCGCGTTTTTGGTCCACGAAAAGAAATGAGGAAAACTATGACGAATCATGTATTCCTAGGACTTCCAGATAGGGTGCAGTCGTCCGATCTTCGCTCCAGACGCTCTTATCTCGATGACGCTCCGTGGTTGGACTGGGTGATGCGAGCCCAATCCGGGGACGAGACGGCGTGGGAGCAGATTTTTGATGCGGTTAAGCCGCTTTTGCGGCTTCTATTGCGGACCTATTATGGCCCGTCATGGGTGCAAGACCGGGACGATTTGTGGCAAATTGCGCGGATTGGGGTGTGGCAAGCGGTAATGCAGTACGAACCCGAGCGGCATGTGCCGCTAGAAGCATGGCTGCGTTTTGTCATTCGTCGACGACTGGATGACATGGTACGGCAAGCCTATCGCCAGAAACGTTCCATGGACGGTCGCCTGCTGCGGTGGGATGCGCCAGATTGGACAGAGGATCGTCGACACCCTGTAGGCTTCGCGGGGAATGCGGCCGATCTCGATCCCTTACAGGTTCTCGAACGCCATCAAATGCGAACGGATCTTTACGCGGCCCTTCACGATCTCACCCTCTTAGAGTGGCGGGTAGTGTGGGATATTGCGGCAGGATACTCGTATGAGGACGTCGCGCGACGCTGGGGACGCTCGCGAAAGACGGTCGATAACGCATTGCAGCGTGCTCGGCGTAAATTACGCGAAAAGGGGATGACGGCCCGGTAATGTCGGGGCCCCACGCACCGGGGATGGAAAGGGGGCAGGAGACATGGGATCGGCCACGACATGGGCTCTGTTGCTCGCTGCGGGCACTGTGGCATTCATCCACGCGGTCTTGCCGGATCATTGGATGCCTATTGCTCTCGTCGCACGAGCACAGCGATGGTCCCGAACGCGGACTCTGCGCATCGCCCTGGGGACGGGAGTGGGTCATGTGCTAGGCACGGTTGTTTTGGCCGGCTTGGTGTTAGTGGTGGGGTATGGGGTTAAAGGAATTCTGCGTTGGGACGTCCCGCTTGTCGGGGCGGTGCTGGTTGTTACTGGTGTGGCATTTGGAATTAGGACGCGAGGACATAGCCGACGACATCATACCCATGACCATGACGCACATTACGATCAGGCCCCCACACACCAAGCCCACTCGCATTCTTCAAGGCGGAGCGCCTGGCTCATTTCCACCGGAATTGCTGCGTCGCCCGATGTGAGCGTTTTGCCCGTGTTTGTCGGCGCACTAGCCGTGAATGGTCCTACCGCCGTGGCCGTCGTCGTCGTGTTTGCCTTGGTAACGATTCTCACCATCGCCGGGTTGAGTCTCATAGCTCTTTGGGGAGGATATCAGGTGGCGGAAGGAACCTGGCTCGAAAACCACGCCCATCAGGTCACCGCGGTAGTCCTCATTGTCTTGGGGTTAGTGATGGTGATCGGGGGATAATCGACTGACAGACCGTCCTCACACCCACGGCAAACAATGGGGTGCTTTAGCCTAAGATTCTGAGATTGTCATTAAACCCTGCCAAGAAGGATAGATAGGATTATGGTACATTACCATTTCTTTTATGCCTGGGGCATTCTGGAATAAGAGTCTTTATGCATGGTGACAGACACGGCGACGAGCTGTCCATGATCAGCGAGCAGCCAAAGATGGTTGCGGTGGGTAGTTAGCGGGAACCGAGACCCCTACACGAAAATCAAGGACCGTTGCGGTTGCGTGAGCGGTTGACAATGGATGTATGCGCCAAAGGGCATTCCTGCCATTACCCATGCATGGGAACCGTTGGCCGCCACCCCGACCGGATTTTTTATGGGGCAATTATTCGGGAGCACGCCAGATGGGGTAAAAATCCGGAGTACGCGGTTATTGTCTGCGCCCTGCGGATTGGGGTATAAAACGCCATTGGCCACTCAGACCCATGGACCGTTCACAAGGACGACACCTGGTTAGTTTCCTAGATGCCCCGTTAGGGGACCTGTGACGATTTGTTCAAGAACTTTTCCTGTTTCGGCCCTCACGATGAACAAACTATCACTATAGGGAGAGGACGCTGAATTCGACCATTGATTCGGGATACCTGACACGGCCACTAACCACAGATATTGGGTTCCAATGAGGGGAACCAGCGAATTCGCACGAATGAAACGGGTACTGGTCACCCGAATGGGCATCGTTCGCGCGTCAGCCGGATACACATGATCAATATAGGTCATGACCGACGTAATCGCGCTGGTTTGTGAGGTGGCCACCTTGAGTCCGCTTGACACGGGCAACAGGCTTTGCGGCCAAATCCGTAGGGACATACGTATTCAGATTAATTGGGAGGGGTGCCGCTGTTGCTGTAGGGGCAATGCTCAATTTCCATACCCCAAACCATCCAGCTCCTACAAGGACAATGCCTCCGCTTGCCATCCCCCACAAACGCCTTTGAGTCATAGATTCGCTCCCCGATTTCTGCACTCCCAGACTTGAACGGTATTGATCAAGGAATAGTCAACATTTCGATATTGACCATCCTGTTGGATCTCCAAAATATTACGATAATTTAGTGTGTTTCGCGTGAAACCTTGCGTTCGATTAACAGCCACGACGACAATCGTAAAATGGGAATAATTAAGGCTAAGACAAGCCAAATAGGAGCGAACGATGAGAACACGAAACCAGCAAGGCCTAATGGAGTCATGATCGCGATAAGCCATATCATGGCATCACTGTTGAGCGGTGCGCCCGCGGGATTGCCACCTTGTGCTCGTTCCCCGTAACAGCGAGAATGGTAGGGCACAATGAGGCCCGGCCATTGCAAAATGGTAACGAGGTCATTTTTTGAGACAATCTCATCCCCGCAGCGGGAGCAAAAAATGATATTCTTCGATTGCTCTTCCAATCTCACTGTCTCCTTAACGGTTTTCTTTCTAACTATTGTACCAGGGCACGTACGTATAAATGCCACGCTGAAAATTTGACTCGGCTTCTTGATCCATCAATGAAGAATTGTTCCAAAGATAAGAAAAATCTGTATGGATAGGTCCATATGCCGGCGGCAACCAATTATATGTGGTACCCGTGGTATAGCTTGATCCGTCAGGGACATACGAGATGGTCGCATGCTTAAACCATTGCCGATCGCCCGTTGTGAGACACAATACCCAGCTTGCTCCATTCCATACATAAACATTCTTATAGCCATAACGGTAGGTATGCCAGAGTTCGGAAGACATCGGAACATAGCTATTCAACGATATCCCTAGGAGATTGGCTACATCCAGAACGATATTACCCACTGTCGAAAGAAAATACGTGGCAATATCGTCGGCGATTGTATACGCAATAGTCAAATCGGAGGCATATTTTGTGCCCCCATCATCTATATGCATGGTCGAACTGGGTTGATATGTGGTAGTGACATTGATGGCGCCAACAGGAATGTTAATTTCATTGGACTTAATAACTATTGAGGATGACGATGGGTGCTGCGCTTCCCACTGGCGGGTCAATTGCTGTTGGAATTGGGGCGTCTGAGATTCTTGCTTAAGTTGAACAATGTACGCATTTTGCCGTGCGATAGTGGCCGCTGTCGGAGCCGTTCCCGTTACCGAATCGAATTGGGCATGATGCAGATGATTATATTGAGCGATCCATTTTTGTTCTTGCGTCACAATTTGTGTCGAAGTGAGTCCTCCAGACCGGGGAGCAGGGTCTGGTGATGACGAGACGACATTATAAGGAGAGGTTAGCCCTTGGTTAATGGATAAACTGCGTTCACTGTTAACGATAACTTTTCCTTCAGCAAAGGGCATCGGGCCTGTGTTAGTAGTGGTGCCAACACGCCCAGGAGAGAAGGGGCTTAATATACAAGTTCCTGCCAGTATCCCCATTGTTTTGACGATCAAAGAATTCACGATCTTTCCACCTTTCAAACTTTAGGATATTTGGTAATCGCACGGTGAACTCGATAGGTGCTAGTTCTTACTATGAAAGCTGGGAAGCCGCAGGGCAAAAGGTAACGATGTGACTCATTATCACGCCTGTTCCAGTGGATTAAAAACCATCTCATGTGGCACATGAGGGAGATATGCGATTTTGTCTAGAGTGACAGAGTGAGGGCTCTGGCTGGCAATTGAATGAAAGGACGATCTTTCTGAGGGAATTTTTTGAAAGTCGCCAGCATTCTGCACGATAAATCGGTATGCTAGTGACAACATGTCACGTCAGTTTTCGTCATGTGAGGAAGGATTCCTATGGGATTTGGTCAAATCTTACGCACGTTGCGGGAAGAGCGGCATTTGACCCAACACGATTTAGTGGCACCGGGATTGTCCCGCACCTTAATCAGTCATTATGAACACGAACGCCGCTTACCGTCATTTGAACATGTCCAGTACTTGGCTCAACGTTTACAGGTGGCGACGGATGTGTTTTTTGGGGGCCACGGTATGGATACGGCGCATGCGCAATTTTTGCACTGTTTGAAGGCCGGAGAACAAGCAGAAAGACGGGAACACTGGGCAGACGCACAATCATGGTGGGATCACGCCTTGTGGATTGCGACGACCTTTCACTTTGTGACGTGGATTCCATTGATTCACTGGCACCAAGTACAAACGGCCTGGGCGCAACAGCAGTGGAAGGCCGTGGTGCAATGGGGCGTGCCGCTCCTTGTTCATGGCCAATCGGACTTGTCCCGTGAAGATGCTTACCGGTTATTTGCGATTTTGGGTCATGCGCATCGAGAGTTGGATCAATTGTCGACCGCCGAGCTCTTCTATCAGTTGGCCCAAACCCGATCGGGGATCCAAACCGAACAGGGATTAAAGATGATGATTAACCGGGCATCATGTCGATGGCTTCTCGGCGACTGTCGCGAAGCGGCCCGGTTATTTGACGGGGTGCGGCATGAAGCCGCGGATCATCATTGGGCGAGTTTAGAAGCCTGGGCACAGATTGGTTGGACTACAGCGCAATTGAGTCAGGATCGGCCGACGGACTGTCTGGAGGCGTTGGATCGAGCCGCCCATCTGGCGGACGCATTGGCCGATCTCGCATTACAGCAAGCGGTTCAGCAGAATCGTTTAGTGATCGCACGCATGAGAGGCCAATGGAATGACGTTGATCACATATTTTCCGAATTAAGGACGTTGCGTTCTCCCCTCCCGCTGTCCTGGATTACGGAACGGTTGTATTGGTGTGGAGCCACGGGAGCCTGGGAGGAAGGGCAGGAGTGGGTGCGCAAAGCCGAGCAGTGTGCTGGCCTCGGACAAGAGGTTCGCGATTTTTGGCGAGCCACCGCGGTATTTTTTCAAGCATGGGGATCCCCACGGCGAAGTGCCTTAGCGCAACGCCTGGCCACTCTCCAGAATATGACGTTGGCTGAAAGCCTGGCCATTTTTCGATGGGAAGAAGAGGAGGGAGCAAGCAATGACATGGCGCATTAGGCATCGCATTCTCGGGATTCTTATTGGACTTTTGCTGATTGGCCCGTTGTCGGGGGCAATTCCGCCCCCTATGCATTAACGCACCGTTCCTCCGTTATCGGTCACCCCGAGATGATGCTCTTTTATCGTCCCGAATCGCGGAGGCGTGGTGAGGATTGGCAGGGCAGACAGCAGAGGGAATGGCTCCGAAGTTGCGAACGAGGCACCCAAAATAGGAGGGGGAACGTCCCATAGGGGACCAGGGCTTGACGGGGTGTATTGCAGGGGTTTTGCAGTCTCATTGCCCCTGGACGGTCACTAATGTGGGGTCATTATCCAGGCCCACGCCCCCAAGGACAGAAGCCACAAGGGGATACCGAGTGGCAGATTGCGAGTCGGGCGATGGGTCATCCACAACCCCATCGCCACGACACTCATGATCCCGTAGCTGGCCGCGATAATCAGCAAGGTTAGTCCCCCACCAAACACGGCTCCAAATGCGGCGAAGGTGGCCGCGTCCCCCAACCCCAGACCGCCCAATGCCCACAACCCCACGCCCGCGGCCCCAAAGGCGAGGGCGGCGATCCCATGCCCCCACCAGGAGCCTAATCCACCCAGGCCGAAATCTGCGAGAATCCCGATCAGCATCGCGGCGCCGGTGCGATGAAAGGGGAGTAAGCGGTATCGAGCATCAGAAATGGCCTGAGTGATGGCGAAGAGTCCCCAGAGGCCCGTGGCAACCCATTCCCACACGTAGGTCACCCGCCTTTCGTTGTTTGAGGTTAGCAAAACACAGTTCTTTTGAACTTTTTTACCCGCGAATCCCTGTGCTCCCGTCATTTTGCTACGTGAGTTCGTCAACGCTTTCGATGCAGAGGACTGTGGGGCGGGACCCATAATATTGGGGATGGCTCAGAAATCGCACGAGGGTTGTCATACCCTGGGATGACGCAGCACGCAGTAAGTTCTGTGGCAGAATCGGATCCTGTCTTGACTCCGTAGATTTTCGCATGATCGGCATCTCCTTTCTAACACGGGGGGTTCGACTCTCCGCAACGCCAACAATTCGCCCGGAGTACGGAATTCCCCGGACCCTGCGGAACCCCAGGACATCGGAGCGAAACCGGACTTCTCGCCACGGGATGGGAGTGGGGAGAAATCTTGATCAGATCTGATCAATTGTGATATAATTCCACCATGAAATCATCACAATGGCTTACAATTGGACAAGCGGCGCAACGACTCGGAGTGAGTCCCCAAACGTTGCGCCGGTGGGAACGGCAAGGCAAAATTCACGCCGTGCGATCTCCCACCAATCGTCGCCTTTATGCGATGCCCGAAGTGCAACGTCTTTTGTCTCCCGTGTCTTCCGCCCGATGCGTCATTTATGCCCGAGTGACTCCCGCACCCACCGAACCCGATCTGGCGGAGCAACTCATCCGGTGCATTGACTACGCGGGGCAACACGGATATGATGTGATCCGTGTGTTTCAAGAACAGGGAAATGGGGACGATGACAACCGTCCGGTGCTCCACGAGGTCTTGTGCGGAGCCCAAGCGCACGAATTTCAGATCGTGTTGGTGTCCTCGCCCGACCGGTTAGCGTTGCACGGATATGGGTATTTAGAACGGTTGTTCGAGGCGTATGGTGTGCGAGTCGTGTGGCCGACACCGTCCGATGCGGACCGTCCTCGGTTATGACCCGCAAAAAGGAGGCCCATGACATGGATCCATCGTATGAATCGATTTATCAAAAACTCTGGATTGCTCACATGCTCCACGAAGCCTCGTGGGATGGGACAAAATACCGGGTGTATTTAGGTGATTGTGTCCTGGCTGTGTTGAGCCCTGAAGACCGCGAACATCCTGCGTGGTTTCAGTATAATACGTTGCAGGGGCGCAGTCCCCTGTTTGTGGACTTTCTGCGGACTCAACTCGGCATTACGGACGATAATGCGATCACGTTATTGCAAACGTGGTGGGATCGCTGGGCGACTGAGCGTGTGCAACGATTTTTGGCCAGTCGCATCGAAAACCACAAAATCGTGGCATGGCCTTTACCCTTACCCGCAGGAGGTCCGTCATGAACGTCACTCTGGATCAATCCATCGCGAAAAAGCTCCTAGCCGTTGATCTGTGTACGACGTGGAGCCCCACCGAGCGTATCCAATGGTGGTCCGATCACCTCACCGTTGAGGAACGGCAACATCCATTGGCCCAATGGATCCTGCAAGCCCAAAACCAGTTCGAGTGGGATGAGCACATTGGGGGATTTTTGAGTGCGTTTTGGCACTTGCCGCCCCATCCATGGGGATCCCGTGACACCTCTCCGGAAGCCCAGGCCTATCGGCGCGAAGCCTTGCAGATTGTGGGGGAGGACATCCCGTGTCCCTAGATGCCGAGTGGGATCGGGCGATGCGTCTGTGCGCGGACATTGCCGCCCATCCCTTACACCCGTCGCTCGATTGCACGGAAGTCGTGGAAGTGTTTTTGCGGGCGGTGCCGTCGGGACACATGGCGTATCTGCATGCCCAGGGAACCCATCCCCAGTTTTTTGAGGTCTGGGAACGCGGTCATTGGCGACCCTTTGTGTATCACGCGGTTTTTATTTTGCGCGGATGGGTATTTGATCCGTATTGGTCGGCCCATCCCATCGCGCAAGCCCAATACTTTGCGGCCCTGCAAGAACATAATGCGCACATTCCACTCCAATGGGATACGACGTTACCCCCCGGATATGTCCAATAGGCCAGGACAACGATCCCTGGCCCAACGAGACAGACCCTCACACGACCACGCGCCGTTTGCGGCGCCGACCGGTCTGATCGGGAGGACCCCATTGCGCTTGAACAATGCCCGCCTGTTCCAGGCGTTCCAACCACCGCCAGGCTTGCCCCCGACCCACGCCAAACCGTCGAGCCAGCAAATCCGAGGTCACGGGGGTGCCCGGAGGCCACCGACGAACCGTGTGAAGCACCATGGTCCATTCGGGACTTCCCGGCCCGGAGACCGAGCGGGGAGCGGGCGTCACCGGGGGCGGCATCCGGTGGGGAAATTCCCCTGGCTGCACGGGTTCGGGGGATGGGGGGGCATCTGATCGCGGGAGATCAGGCCCTCGCCACAGGCGTTGCCAAAACACGTACCATTCAGGTTTTGTCGCCATGGTTCCACCCCCATCTGTCCTTAAAAGCCCGAAAACCGCCACGAGCGGATCACGGTCGTCCCTGCCATGACGCGAAATTCGACCCAGTCCTCGGAGTCATCCCACGTTGATCCCCAGATTTCGAGGGCATCGCCCCCGTTGCAATCGGCCAGGGTTCCCCCAGGGCCAAAGGGCGGGTCTTGCGTGACGGCGTATCGCCACGCGGGGTCTTCCGTGATGCGGCGTAACTGCACCAGGGCCACCACCCCCTCTCTGTATCCTATCCGTATTTTACCATGCAATGGTGCGATAGGGGCGGGGGGGTGCAATCCCAAATCCTTGCACGAAGGGGATGCGAGCCACGCGGGCCGCTTCCGCTTCCTCGGGCGTTTCCACCCCTTCGGCCACCCAGGAGACGGGAGCCGCAAATGCAAAGTGCTGGATCCATCGGATCCACGCCGCGAATTCCGGTTGTCCCAATTGTCGGGTGATCACGCGATCCAATTTGACCCATCGAACCGGCCACGTCACTAACCGGGTGGTGGATTCCACACTATCACCCCAATCATCGAGCGCGATGGAGGCTTCTTGTGCTAGGGCGGTGACCACTGGGGACAACCAGCCTGGCTGTTCGAGCAGTTCCCAAACCACCGGAGCCAAGGCATGACTCCAAAATCGGGGCGAGTTCTGATCATCGGATGGATCCCACCGGGACGCAATACCACGCGGATGCAAATTGATGAACCATATCCCCGATGGGGCTTCGGGTTCGTGTCGCCAGTCGTGGAGGGTGCTGAGAATGTGGCGTTCCACTTCGGCAATCTGGTCGTGCTGATCCGCCCATTGCCAGAGGCTGGCGGCGGATTCGGTGTGTTCCCAGCGGGTCAACCACTCGTGGCCAATCACTCGGCCACTCACGGTTTCACAAATCGGTTGGATCCAGAGGGTAATACGGGGGACGGTGAGCATCATAGCGATCTCCTTTGTCCACTCTGTTATTTATTCTCGATGCCCGATCCCGTTCACACGGAGCATTCGGGGGCATCCACGGACTTGTGGGATAGGTCTCCGATGAGCGATGGATAACCCGTTGCAATACAAGAACGCCCCAAGATTCCGGTGGGAATTCCTGGGGCACCTTGAACAGGTCTTAGCCTTTTTGTCCTACCGTCGGATTGGGCGAAAACTGCACCACGGGATAAGGGCAATCGTTCGGGTCGTAGGCTTCTTGATAGACGGACCCATCGGGTTGGGACGATTGCACGCAGGATTGATTCGCTCCGGTGCCCGTGCATGTCGTGGTGACGAGCGTTTGCGGGGCGACATCAATCGCCCACCCAGGACCCGGCAATAACGTGTTCGGTGGCGCATTGCCTGCCGTCACCCACTGATCGTTTTGCGGAGGTTGAATGGATTGCCCGTTGTACGTCGTTTCTTCAGGGTTCGGCATGCACGCGGCAAACGTAAAAGTGCCGACCACCGTTTGGGTGCTCGTTGTGACCACCGGCGGTGGAGTGTAGGGCGGGGGCGTATACGTTGGTGCGCTGGTGCCAGTCGTCGGCACAGACGATGTGCTGGTTCCGGTCGTGGAGACCGGATTCGCCACACACGGCACGGTGCTTTGGCTTTCGATGGCGTTGGTTTGCACGTTATGCGTATATTCGGTTTGATAGCCATTGACGCACGCCGAGAAGGTCCATTGGGGGTAAATGCCCGGATTATCGCTCCCGGTGCCCTGACAGACCCCATCGCCGTCAATTTGGGCTTCACCTGGAGGGCATCCCTGCCCAGCGGGGAGACAGACAGATTGCCCGTTCACAAAGGCGTTGAGTCCTCCGGTTTGCGCTGCACAAGCGTTGTAGGTATATTGCCCCCCGCCTATCGACTGAAATCCTGGAGTACTTGACCCAATGGTTTGGGTCAACGGATCGGAATAACCATTGGAGTATAAGCTGTTGCCCGTGACGATGGCCCCGGATGGCAAACTGGTTCCCGTCGCATTCCCCAATCCTCCTGATGTTCCTGACGAGGTCGTTCCCGTATAGGTCCATCCTCCAACGGATACTCCTGACAGGGACGCCGTGGGGATGGTAACGCCTCCAATCGTAAAACCCGTTAAATCTCCTGCACTCCAACCCCCGCTCCAGCCGCCGGTGCTCCCCCCGCTACTGGAGGTCGTGGGGGTACTCCATCCTCCCGATGACCAGCCCCCTCCTGACCAACTCCACGCATATACCGGAGATGGAAGCGCGCCCGCCAGAATTGTCAAACCCAGAATGCCGAGCGCGCTCCATCGCCACCGTTGAATCATGGACTATCACCCCTTTCGAGCGTTGTTACGCAATTGGACAGCAATCTGATGACGGGAATACACCAAAATTAGGACAATGGGGTTGAGGGCAACGAAGAACCAGGGTTAAGATGCAGTCCCTCCAATATCCAGTGCCACTGGTGAGGTGTTCGCACCAATCCCAAGACGATCCATCCGGAGCGCACCGTGGTAGTGTCACCATGATGTCGGGCTTGTAAAATCACGTTCGCTACGAACGGCACCCGGGTTAACGTAATAACGTGAATGGTTGAGGTGCTTAGTGTAGATGGGGGACGAAACACTCCCCATCGCACGGCAGGTCGTCCAGCGGGATGAATGGTGCCTAACCCAATGTCGAGTTGCGTAACCCAGATATGGTGGGGAATTCGGGCAGCCCATACCGCATAACGATGATCCACCCACGCGGTAAAGTGCGATGCTTCGCCGGGACCGGTCTGACTAATGATAGCCCCCGGATCGGGCCCCAATGCGATAGCGAGATCCTTGACCGCCGTATTCCATGCCGCATTCCATACAGATACAGGCAGCCGAGGAGCTACCGTTACGGGGATGTGCACAATAGCGGCATCCCACTGATGCATCGTCGAGGGCAATCCCAAAGCGGTGACATGAGGATCAGGTGTGGTCGGGGGCCAGCCTGCTAAGGAGGGAGAGATGATCCCTTGGGATGCCGCATGCAATCCAAGAAGATGTCGGCGGATGACCACCCATTGATGTTGCCAGACCCTCGCGTTTTGCACCTGTAGGGCCTTCCATGCAGTCGCGGATGTGATTACCACCGGAACAGAAGACGGCGAGGTTCCCCCGTGTGTCGGGCGAATCACCCGGGGCGCGATTGAACCTGAGGACGCGACTTTCCATCCGATGCCCAGACCGATGCCCATCAATCCGACTCCGAGCAGAATTTGCCACCATCGCACAGAATCATTCACTCCTTTGCCTTGTGGCCTCAAAAAAGAGCCGCTGCATCCCCTGTGATGGGAAAAATGCAGCGGCTCTTACGAGCAAACCGAGCTTAATAGACAAATTGATCGACAGTCCACGCCACTCCATTGGGGCCTCCCACGAAGGGAACCTGTTGCAGGGTGATCGCTCCAGGGATGGTGGGGAATGTACTCGGGGCTTGGATCTTGCCATTGACATATTGTGCCCCTTGACTGCTCACTTGAAATGGCACCGTGATAGTCCACAATCCCTGGGCGTTTTGTTGCGCACTCACATGGGCTGTGACGGTTTGCGATAAGTGCGAGACGGTGGTGGGGATGGTCACAGATGGCTGAATCGCTATGGCGTCGCTGTAGCGCCACGTGCCAAAAGGCGTCGCGTGTTGGTCTGCAATCAATGCCACCAAATCCGCCTGACTCACAGCAGGGGGTAATTGCCATGCCGCTTTGAGAGGATTATTGAGGTACGTCTGAAGATCCTGTTGAGCGACGGCAACAACTTGATTAACAATAGTAGAGGAGAGCGACGAATTCGCTTGCGTAATCGTGGATGTTCCACTCACCGACGATGCCGGAAGTCCCAGATGTCCGAAGACCTCCCGAGCGGATTGGGCAGACGTGATATAGCGCATTCCATCTGTCCAAACTTCTTCAGTGGCATATTGTCCTCCATAGGGCTTTAAGACCAGATATTGCAAAGGACCTTGATGCATCGAACTCACCGGGTATCCGCGTGGTACGAATCCCTGCAAATCAGCGCGAGTCCGATCCCAACTCGATGTCGTAACAATTTGTTGTCCCCCCAACACCATAGGACCCGTATAGTCCGTCAGGAGTTGAGTCGACGTGGTAATGTTCGGGGATAAGGGGGCTGTCCACACAACGGTTGCCGCTATGGCCCACTCCGACCCTGGGGGTGCCAACCACGTCGCTTGATCCGTGCCGAGCGTGGCAGGTAACAAAGCCCATGGCGCGGTCGGACTGGCTTTGACCCAGAACAGCACAGATTTTTGGGGATAGGATGTTCCGAGGCTAGACGTCGAGACCGCGGCCGACATCTCATTGCTGTTCAGGTTTTCGGTTAACGGATTAGCTTTGATGATCACCGGGACATTCGCTTGCATGGGGTTGGTGGGGCTGATTTCCTGCCCATTCTGCGACACACTATAAATATTCACATAGGGTGCGGGTGGCAAAGCATTTACTTCCGGCTGAGGTGCTACGGACGCCACGGAAGATGGCAATTGCGACAGAGGCACGGGACTACCCGTCGTTTGTGCCACGGCTTGTCCGGTGAGGGTCGAACTCCAAACCGCGAACGTTGCGTTATTCGGTGCACTGGGATCTTTAGCGTAGACAACGACCCGGTACAGACCTGATTGCGTTGGGGTCAACGTAAAGGTATTTTGCGTGGAATAATTCGTGCCCACCCAATGTCCACTCGGAGTTTCATACCAAAATTGATAGACTGGATTAAGCAGATTCTGGGCATGAGCCGTAAATGTAATGGAATGTTGAGTTACGACATCCGCATTGACTGGGGCACTCAACGGTTGCGGAGTTTTGGTTGGTAATGGCGTAAACGGCCCCTGGAGCGTCACCGTGCTGGCGACATTGGCAATAAATTGTTGATACTGCGCCTGCGCCCAGTCTCCGGCGGCAATTTGATTGGCGTCCAAGGCATACACCACGACGGGATAGGACCCGGCCGGGGCATCGGCAATGGTAAAGGTATTGTTGGGGGAATAGTTCTGCACCATTTTCCATCCGGACGGAAACTCTTCCCACCATTGATATTCCACCGTGCCTCCGTTGCCATTGGCGGTGGCGGTGTAGGTTAACGTGGTGCCGGGTTTTTGCGGACCATTCGGACCATGCGCCACCAAATTCGAGACCGCCGGAGGGCGTCCTGCCCCCGTAATGCTCACCAGTAATCCGGTGCTGGCGAGGGTTAAGAGGACACGTCGTCCGGTGTGAGCTATGCGATGCCATTGTGTTTTCTGAACCATATCCTGCCTCCTTTTGTTGAGAAAAACTGTGCCTAAATTCGCGATACCGGGAAAAAATTCCTGCTTATCGCCACGCCCTACGAGGATGCGGGGGGTAACCCATTGGCCGCCAGGGGCACGCTCGCCACAACGCTCGTGTGCGGGCTCGGCACCACCAGAATCAGATGATGCCCCACGAGAATGGGAGAATCAATGCCAAATTGTACGGACGATCCCCACGATTTCTGCCCTTGAATGGTGCCCGTTTGGGCATTGAGCACCCACAGGGTCTGTCCGGTCGGCACGTAACAATGCCCGTGCCACACCAACACGCCCGCCCGGATCGGGGTGCCGGGTTGAAACTCCCACATCACGCGGCCCGTGGCTGGATTCAGAGCATACAGAGTATCTGTGACCGGCGAGGTGAGGTAGAGGTGCCCATCTGCCGCCGTGTAATTTCCGGTTTCGGTATGAATCGGGCGGCGTCCTTGTCCCAACGCGATCTGTCGGAGCACCCGCCCCGTGCGGGTGTTGATTTCCAAGGCGGTGACTGTGACCCGGGCTCCAATGGGCACGGACGGCTGAGAGAGGGGAGTCGTCAGGGTGCTCAGCCACGCCACCTGGCCTTGAATCAAGGGATTGGTATCGGTGATGCCCCCGGTCCAGACCGGATTGGCTGTCACCCACTGGATATGACCCGAGGGCACAGCAATCCCCCAAATGCTAGCCGGGGCCATGGCGGGCACGATGGCGATCCCTGATGCCGTCACGGGGGTCGCACTCATGGAGTCAAATCCGGCAATCCACTGATGCACCATCGATTGCCCCGTGGTGGCATTCCACCCATCGAAATAGCGATGCCCCGTGCCCACATACACCGCTCCATGATAATACGTCAGGGTTGGCATGACCGCCCCCTGGGTCGTGTGGTGCCAGAGGATGTGGCCCGTGCGAGCGTTAAAGGCCGCCACCCCGGACGCCCCGCTGCCCCGCACCTCAAACGCATTGCCCACGCTATGGGGGGAGACATCGCTCATCGTGCCATTGCCCCACCCCAGATAGACCACGGTGCCTGCCGAATTCAGAATCGGGGTCGCCATGAGTTGGTTCGGAGCGTGCCATCGCCACTCGATGTGCCCGGTCTGCGCATTAAGCGCATATAGCCAGCCTCGGTGCGTTGTCATGGTATCGACGAAAATTTGCTGCGTGGCGGGATCGTAGGCCGCCTCAAACACCCCACGCCCCGCCACGGACGTGTGCCAGGTGCCCACAGTGCCAGGCACTATCGGATTGTGGGCCGCGTTACCCCCGTATTGCGCAAAGACCCCTGGGGGCTGAGCGGGCGTTGTCAGCACGGTGCCGAGCCATCCTAATCCCAACAACCCCCCGGCCAGGAGACCCACTTTAGCGATGCGGGGAGGAATGGGGGACCGCGACGCGGGATGCCCAGGGGAGATCATTCCCGTGGCCTCCCGGCATCCGGAGCGAGCCTCCGAAGCCGCCGCTGATCCTCCGGGGTCAGGCCCGGCCAGACGGCTTGATCCCACCACCCGCACGCCATGCCCCGTAACACTCCACACGGGGCATCCGTCAGGAGACATCGTACCGAGTCGGGGGTATCCCCACTTCCAACGGCGTTCGCACAGACCGCCCGAACCCCGATAATGACCGCGCGATCCATCGGGGATGGAACCACAAGCGGTGTCGGTCCTTTGACCATACCTTGTCACTCCTTTGCCTTACCATTGCTCATTGCTGGCGGAATTAGGGACGTGCCCGGTCAGGGCCAACCAGGACGACTTGGGAGAGAGTGTGGCGGAATCCCTCATGCCCCGCCACCCACAAAGCCCATCCGATTAACACGAGGATGCCCACCCCAAGTAAGAGGGGCCACCCGTATTCGCCCCCCCATCGTAGCCACGGATGCCACCGTTTGCGGCGAATCGCCGCCCGCAAGCGTGACCAGGGGATCACCCGGGGTCGCGAAGACCGCCGCGAAGAAGATGACGGCACTAGACCCATAACACACCCCGCCTTTCGTGTAGGACACAAAAACCCCCGTTCTTCCGAGGAAGAACGGGGGAGAGGATACCCCAATGGGGGAGCCATCGGGCTGCGTGTTAGGAAGAGGGAGAGCGGGGCAGGGCGGCATGCGTGTTGTCCGTCCAAAACAAATGACGCACTTCAACAAGGAACACGCGGCACGGAATCCCTCGGCTTAAGCCGTAGGGAGGAGCGTTGCACTTGTCTTCCAGGAAAACCCACCAGACCGGGCGAGTAACCGCACAGTGTAGGGACGAAACTGGCCGATTCGTCGGCCGTCCGCGTCCTGTACTCCGATCTTTGGTGTGGTTTCGGTAGGCAAACCGCACACCCAGCCGCGTTTCGTCTGTGCTTTCATGCGGATTTCCACCCAATCGCCCTTACGGAAGAACGTTTTGTTCGTCGTACCCCCAAACCGGGGCCGAATCCCACCTTTTTGGGGATTCTGCCGATGCAGGCTCCGGCGTGCAAATGCGTGTCGCCGCCAGACCTGGAAGGGCGGGTCGCCTAGTGGACAGTCCAGTCTGTTCATCGCCAGGGCACAAGCATCCACGGCCTGGGACTCGAAGACCTGTGGGCGATGTGGCCCAGTGATTTTTCGGAGGCCGAATTTCTCCCGCAGGGTCGCCGTTTCCTCGGCCCGCACCAATTCTAGCGGCGCGAAGACGGAAAACGCCTTGTATGTTGCCCGCTTTCCGATTTCTGCTGTGCTAAACCACCGTGCTGCCTGCCCGATTCGAGGATCGTGGCGCACGTCTTCGCACACGATTCGGCTGATCGGGTAGATCCGGCACAGCTCACGCACAGCTTTAATCCGAGTCTCTACCTTTGCCCGCTGGCTTGGGGCGAGCCAGTACCCGTTTCGCCGCCGATTATTGAACCGCTTGGGTCTGCGTGGTGTCTTCCGATACCGGCGTCCTCGACGGAGGTTATGGCGCGTGTTCATCTTCTTGTGGACGTCCTTGGGCAGCTCGACCTGTCCGCAGAGATTGATGCCCTCCTTCGAGGCCACTGCCAGACCCTCGTGCAGACCGCCGGGGTCCACTCCCAACACTATCGGCTGGGCTTCCATTCCCACCGGGCGAGTCATCTGGATGTAGAACACGCCCAACTTGTTCCGGCGTGGGATCGCAACTCCATCCCGAAGCATCATGCGGGCCTTTCGGGGTGTGGTCGGCATCAGGGGCTGCCCGTCTATTCCAACAACTGGAACTCTCATTACCGATACACGGCCTCCTTTCGGAGTGATGGTCGCCTCGGGGTTGCCCCGACCGCTTAGGCCCTTGGAGGGACCGTGGCATTCAGCGGTTCTGCCGCAGGGGTCCAGGCTGGCGAAACACCTGGACGTGCTTGTAGCGGTCGGGAGCCACTGCGCGGGAGAACCCGTGCCCCCTAGTCATGAAGTCACCCTTGCCTCCACCAGGACAAGCCCCCGCCTTCAGGCGCGGGGTTCATGACTATCTTCATCTAACACCGGCCAATGCACGACCCAGCCATCGCCCGTGATGGTCCACTGTTGCCGATCTTCGGCAGACGCCTGGGCAAGTCGGGGGAACCACGCCACGGGGACTCGCAGTTCCCTCCCGTCCTGACACTGCACCACCAACCATGGGCCCTCGAATTGAATAGTCCGAGCCCGAGCATCATACGGAATCGTGCGGAAATCGTTTGTCGGATGACCCATTGCTAAAAGCGACGGACATCCGCAGGAGGCTCGCCTTCGGCCCACGGATACTCCCCCGTGGCAATCCGATCCTCCATATCATCGAGCACTTCCGCTTCGGAGGCATTATCTTGGGCGGTATCACCCACATTCCAAAATGCCGCCTCATAGCCACTATCGGTATAGGCATGCACTCCGTGCCCCCCGTACCACGCTAACGTTAAACCCCGGAGGGCATCCCGTCGCACAATGCGGGCCCCACGTAATTCCTCGGCCAAAGTCGCCATGATCGCTCACCCTTTCTGACAGGAATCATCCCGTCATGCAATTTCATAAAAAAGCCCCACCCATGCGGGCCGGGCTTGGTAAACGTCTAACGAGTCGAAGATGGCACTTAAACCTCATCTAACGTATCCCAGACAATCTCCAAACTGTCGTCCAGATACGGATCGGCAATCTCGGGGATTGGGACGGTTTCTTGCAGGAGACGCCGTTCGGCCTCGTCGAGTGACGCCGCTTCGATTTCCACATATCCTCCCACCCGGCACGTGACAAAAACCTGATAAGTTGGCATGGCTCCCCATCCTTTTCGTGTTGATTGGGTCAACCCAGAACTTCTTTATTGTTCCTTCGTTTTGGCCCGGGCAAAAGAATGGGCCAAAACGGGAGTTGCATCGTCAGGGGGCACGTGGAGCAGGGAGACCCCAATCAATGCCCCACTAAACAGCAACCCTTGCGCCAAAATCCAGACATAAATCAGCAGAATCCCCAGAATCAGCATGTGATAGAGGACAACCCCCACAGCGATCCCTCCCAGTCCATCGAGGATCTCGAAAGGATAGCCCCATCGTGCAATCAGGGCGGCCCGAGAGGGCCACGGCTGGCGCGAAGGCGGGGTGTTGCCACTCGGAAAGACATAGGCCGGCGCAATGCCTTCCATGAGCACGAAGGGAAAGACCAAGGCCAAGCCGACAAGATATGCGAGAATCAGCAAGAGAATCCCCCCGGGAATCTCCAGAGGAAGAACGTGGTCCATCCCAGACAAAAACAGCGTCTGGAGCCTTTGAAAAGATTCAGAATGCGATACGATCACGCCGCTGACGATCGTGCCAAAGAGCAACGGCAGCAGAAAAAGGACGGCGGCACTGTTCATGAGGCCTTTAGCCACGGAACGGCTCCAAGGCGAATCA
Source organism: Sulfobacillus thermosulfidooxidans (assembly GCF_001280565.1). Lineage (NCBI taxonomy): Bacteria > Bacillati > Bacillota > Clostridia > Eubacteriales > Clostridiales Family XVII. Incertae Sedis > Sulfobacillus > Sulfobacillus thermosulfidooxidans. The sequence goes on from NZ_LGRO01000001.1 coordinate 579,694, forward strand.
CACAGCAATAGCCGGCGATAAAAAACGCGAAGCGGATTGCGCGGAACCGGAGGGGGCCAGACCAGGTCTTTAACATGCGCTGCCATCGTGTGAAGGGTGGCGGAAAGCACGAGAAATCCCGCCGCGATCCCATAAAAAATCACCCCATGGGGCAATGAGGCATGCTGAATCACATGCCAACCGATCCCGATCAGGAGACTGGGCCCGATGCCCCACAGGGGCACTGCATAGAATCCGGGTGTCCGAAGCAAGCGCGCCATTGTCGTGCGCCACAGAGACCCAAACATTTTGACGCCCCCCATTTTATCGTGGTTGACCCTCCCCGCGCCTCAAGGCAGGAGAGAGTTAATGCGCACTATCCTGCAAACAGTCAGAGATCGGCGGAGTGGCCCATACGGTAGTCCACGGATCGGATTCTGACTGCCACAGACCGCGTGGGTCGTATGACCACGAAAACCAGTCACGCAGTAATCGATATGTTGGAGGCTGATCCTGGAACACGTGTTGACCGTACTCGTCAGTCAAGACGATCTGTTGTTGAGCTGTCAGGGTGAGATCTTCATAGACGACCCGAGTACCTGGAGGAACCAAGGGCCACTGAAACTCGGATAGTCTGTGGGGGTGCCCGCCATGAAAGACCACAACGCCCGATTTAGCTTCGGGCAAGCGCAGGAACCCGCGCCCCCGCCAATTGTTCCAAAGCCACACCGTATGCGGAGCCTGGCTGACTTGCGACAGGAGTTCCCAGGGCGTCTCGGAATCATGCACCATAAGAACGGACGTTCCTTGGCGAACCAGGTGATTCGCCAGCGATTGCAATACGACCGACCACGTTTCCCGGTGCCCGGTCGCAAAAATCCACCGACCAGGACGTTGAATGCGGCTTCCTACGGACCGCACGAGATCATCAAAAGCCCCGACGGGGTTTCCTGGCGAATCGTTCTCGGCAAACTCTATCGGCAATATGCCCTGAGTCGGTGATGCCCACCAATAATACGAAGCAGTCTGTTTACGCCAGATAAGAGGGCTCGGCCAACGTTTGCCCTGCACCCTTATTGATTGGGTTAAATCGCTGCGCCACACCATGTCCTCGCCATGCATTCGGCGTTGATCATCAACCCACGTCCACCGCACACCGATCTGCTGGTCATTCCGCTCCGTAATGACCACCTCAACAACCGCGACGGAGCCCTGACCAATCCAGGGAATGTGATTAGGGGTCACTTGAGTCCCCGCGATGATACCTCTCCGACAGGGTACGGTTCGGTCTTGCAGCAGGCTATGAGCTAATTCGTGCCACTGATCGACCAATACCAACCATGATGCATCCCACGGAATTTCGGGAGGCCATGACGATACGGCCAGCCCCCCCTCGTTCAACCAAGCCCACGGTTGTCCTTGTTCGGTTGCACGGTGTGCGACATGGTTTAAGAGTGTAATCATCAGGGGATCGGGGGCTTTGAGGGCAACCCAGTGATCCATTGTTGCTAGCCACTGCATCAGGAGGACTTTCAGAGAACGTGTTGAATTCCTCATAGATCCCAGACCTTTCTGGAAAGGAATGATGGAACGTGACCCAGTTGTCAAAAACTATGGTGCTCAATCTGATTGATCAACAACTGGCGCAAATATCGCCGACCGCTACCCGCGTAGAAATCAGTATGGCTATAGGCACACTGCTTGCCGATTTTCGCACAATGTTGCCATCGCCATATAGCGAGAGTGCCACCCCGCCACCCACACAAACTCGCGCTCTGGCGATCCCTGTTCTCAAGGAAACTCCGGTAGAGCATGTCGTGGGGGATGCATGGCTCTTTCATCGACAAGATACCTGGCCATCCACTGTACAGCACTGGCAACGGGTTGCCGTTTTGTTGCTTAACAATCGCCAACAAATAGCCCAGGCTGATCAAGCGAAGCAGGTTGTTCGCCAAAAACCCATAACCGGAACCTTCCTGAAAAACGGTTCGATATGGATCGATGATGGACTGCGACGGGTCTATGCTCTGTGGTTATTAGGAAGCACTACGATTCCCATTTGGATCGTCGATGAAGAAGCAGATGCACACAATTAGTGAGAGGGTCGCGGCGCCGCCGTTCGGCGTGTCTGTACCGGCCCTTGAACAACAACACGAAAAGTTCCTCTCATAATCGCGATAACTGAACCTCTCTAGGACTAAAGTCCGGAGTTTGCACCACCGGATTTTTCGTCAAAAAAGATGAGTCGAAGATGGGACACCAATGCCTTGCGTGACTTGGTGCCAGTCCATCGGGCAGGGGAGCGGGGGGATTTCATGATGAGCAACCCACCGTCGCCGCCAATTCAAAATCATCGCCCCCGTTAGGATCTCGGGCTCCGTCAGGGATACCATCCATTCGACATCGGGATCGCCCGCCGGATTGCCGATGCTATAGCTGGCAGGAGGCGGATCCCCTCCAAAGCCTACATAGAGCACATCCGCTTGGGCATCATACGCAACGGAGACTGCCGAACCATCAATTTTTAACATATAAACCCCCCCTCTACGCCATGAGGAATGTAGAGTTTTTATTGTAGCGTCGCGAAGAAACCCAAGATAAACATTCGCTACGCGAGGGATTGCGGGGGTTCCAACGAGATGAGGCGTTTTAACGTCTCCAGGACGGCAGGCGGATGCACGATAACGATCCAGGTGCCATCGGGTTCCATGATGACCGTGGGAATGCGTTCCGTGTCATCATACGGGTGAACAGTGGTCTCTAATGCTTCCGCAATGAGCTGCTCTCGGGATCGGTTCATGGACAACATCTTCGCCAATTGGTTAGGACAATGCGTGACCCATGGTTTCCGCCAAGGCCGTGCGAGCTTGGGGCAGCGTGATGGCCCCCGGCGGAGCCACCGTCACCGTGCCCGAGGCCGACACAAACGCAATCGACGGGAATGCGGCCACGTGCCACGCCTGTTGCACGGCGGTGGGGGCGACATACACATGAATGGCCGGGGAGCCGAGCAAGCCATACGTGTGGACGTATTGGCGCATGGTGGCTTCCATTCCGCTCACGCTCAATGCTCCGCCGACACCATCCGCCCCGTGAAAAGGCGGCGAAACCGGGCCGGGATTCGCAATGCCGCCTTGGGGCGACACATCCACGACATCAATAACGACCCCATGAGTCTTCGCGATCGTGGGCCAGACCCATTTGTCTTCATAGCCACAAAACAAACACCAACTGGCCATCGCCATGACCACGGTGGCTTTCGTGCCTTGAGCCAGGTGCGTGGGATGCCCCGATAAGGTGTCTACCGTCGTCTGCTGAAATGGAAACATCGTCCCGGCGACAAACGGATTGGACACGGGAGACGGGGTGGACGGTTGCGATCCCGAGCGCGCGGTTCCGGATGCACTCCTGCTCGGGGGGACATGCGTGGTCAACACGCCTAAGCCCCATCCGCCCAGAAATAAGCTCCCCGCTACCACCATGAGGAGTCCTCCCAAGAGCTTGCGAGAGATCGTCACAGAAGAAGATGGCATATGCGCGCTCCTTTCATGCGATAGCCATGTCACGCAAACAAATAATCCCTATTGCAGAGCTGCTGCAAAGGGATGTAGGCATAGGTTTAAAGGCTACGAAGAATTTTTTATCACGATCTTGCTGTCTGACTGTTAGGAGGAGAGCCACGACCCTAATACATGAGAAACCCGGGCACCTTCATAAATGCGATGCTTTAACACAAAATACTTAGTCCACAATCTCCAAATTAACTGCCATTGTACATCTTCTGTGGACAGTATTAATACGGGAAGTCCAGCATTTTTAGCATCTAATGCCCCAAATGTAGCTGAATGGTCTTTAGGTAAATCAACTAACTGGTCTTTAAGTGTTTGCTTTAAGCTGTCTACGTCTTCTATTTTTCTGTCGGGGTTACACTTTAATGCTTCCTCTAAAATTGTTTCCGTTCGGCCCAGTGCTGCCAGTGCTTGTTGAACCATAAGTGCATTGACATTGCTCAACAAGGATGTGTACAAAGGGAAGGTTTCTGGTGCCTCTTTTATTTTCTGGGCAGCGGTCTCCACCGCCGCAATGATGTTTTTTGCTGCAATGAATTGATTGGAGTCTGGACTGATCTGCAATTGAGGATCAACTGGTCCCAAGTCACTAGTCGGTCCCATGACAATTTTATGTGCACCTAACGCTAACAGTGTGGCTGCGCTTTTGGCTTGATCAGGAACGAGAATGTATAGCTCTTTACATCGAGATTGGAGTGATCTTGCCATGCGCACGGCAGACTCTCCATCTCCACCTGGGGAGGAAATGATGACATGGATATCCTGACGGGGATCAGCATCGTAAATTAAATCTTCGAGATACGTGATTCCCCATGGCCCGATAATGTCTACCATAACTAATAATCTGCACGCGAATCGCTCTTCGTATTCGCGAATTAAGGCTTGCCGATCATAACGACTGGCATTTTCAGCATGAAATAGAGGACTTTGAGGCGGCAAGTCAATATTGTGAGCATTTATTTTTTGTGATGAAGATTCAGCCATAGAGATGGGTTTCCCTCCCATAATTCGTGGGTCGGCTTTTCTTTCCGCAATTTTTGCCCCATTTCCCGAGCCGCTTTAGCAAGCTGAACTTGTGAGACGATAGTGGAATCTTCGCTTTGTGTCAAACGAATAAATGTCTCAACCAGATCTTCGGGAGATTGAGTGCCATTCTTGTCGTGGGGATGTTTCTCTTTTGACTCTGCCACAATGATTCCTCCTCTAGTTAGGTCCACTGATAAAACGTGTCTTTTTCAATGGTGGTGATTTGGGAGTATGGATATTGCCTGTATTTGTCTGATCGCGCCGATCCCTGTATATTTAATATATCGCAATTCACTTCGTAAAATATGCTGCGCATTTAAGATTTCGAATTTTTTCGTTTTGAAAGTGAAACTCACAGGGCGATTCATCTACAGTGTGGTTAGCTAAGTTACTCCCATCCTTTCGGGATCGTAATATTTAAGAACATTCAAATTCCGTGAGATAATAAATCATGGCGTGATGCGATATAACGATGGTGTTATCCATTGGACCCAAAATCCGGGACAGGCACCGGACAACTATTGATGTTGTAACTCTCGTTAGCCACCCAATAGGGGGCTCCATCATCGACTGTTTGGGTTGACGTGCTCAAGACTTGGCCCGTTTGCGGATTGATCGTTTCGTAGGTGTTGATGGTTTCGTTTTGCCATTCTTGCGACACCACGCCCCACATCGGCCCAGGCAACACTTGGCCGGTGGCGTTCTCGTTTTGCATGGCATCCCACAACGCCGGGGCACTGGTCAATTGGCCGGAAAACACCGCACCCGGAGCCATTTGCGGCTCGGACCCCATGGCCACCGTATTCGGTTGGGGCGGGGTAATCGCCGTGCCCGCCGTCTCGCCCGGGGCCAGCACAAAATGGGCCGCAGGTTCGACACTCGTCAACGCCGGACGCGGTTCACATCCGTTAAAGTACATCGGTGTCACGGGCACCGCCGTGTTTTGCGAATTCACCAACTTCGTCACGGGGGAGGGAGTGTTGTTCCCCGGAGGATTGCCGCCTCCATTAGAAGGAGGACTGCCACCTCCATTAGAGGGAGGATTGGATGATGGACAATATCCAAATGGCCCTGTGGCTCCCGGGGCTTCAAAGGCAAAATGCCCCCGAGTCGTATAATTAGAGTCTTTGACAAACTCACAACCCGACGAGGTGATGCTGACCACGGTCCATCCTAAATGTCTGGGTCCCCGAGGAAAGATCGGATCGGGTAGCTCTAAAGCCCCTCCTCCGGTAGATGAGCCAGGGGGTGACGAGGGCTCGCAGTAATGAAAAAATGGTTGAAGATACAAATTGGAACCACACTCACCGCCGTGATTACCCGGCCCTGTAATAGTGGTGACATGCCCGGCGTGATTCCCCGGAAAAAAGATCGGCTCAGGCGTGGGTACAAAGTGCGGTTGTCTGAAGTTCGCCGCCCAAGTGGGCACCACCCCTCCGATGCTCCCGACAACAGCGATCAGAACCCCCGTCACCGCCTGTCGCGACCATTTTGCCATGATGTTTCCCTCCTTGGATAACCCGAGATCGGGTCGCGAAAACAAAAAGAATACTCTCCTCGATTTTCGATTCCGAAAGGAGGAGAGCTTGTTAGCCAGGCGCACGGCATTGATTAGGCTTTGTCACGGGTTGCCGGCACGGTATACTCCCATGCATAGTGGGGCGTGCCAAATTGTTCGCTAAAGACCACCCACTGACCCGGATGCGTGTGCCCTGGCACATAGGCCATCGTCATTTGCGTAATGGGAACACTCACGTTGTCAATCAGCAATACCGTTTTCCCCGCAGCGGAATATTTTTGAGAGAACACCGCGTGCAGCGTCATGGCATTTTCCAACGTCATGAGGGTGGGAGATGGAAATCCTTTTGGCAAGGCGGCTCCTTCGGCTCCCCAATCTGGTTCTTGTACTATAGGCGTTGTAAGGAGATGGGTGGGTGGCGCAGCCATCGTAACCCATGCGGTGTAGACATAGGTGCGATTGGCCCCGAATCCGTGGGGGCCGTAATCGGTTTGTAATCCCTGAGCAACCTGCTGACTTTCCGTTTGTCCATTTAACGTTGAAGGGCCCAGCATCGCCAAAAACGCCGCCGCTGGATCGTTGCTTTCGGATAGCATGACTCCTCGGGCTGCGGCCACCACACCGGCTTGGAACACCGAAGCGGAAAGATTCGGAAATTCCCCGGCCCGGTGTAACACGGAATAAGTACCCGCCACAAAGCGGGAGACCCCTTGAATCGTGCCCGAAGTCGGAAAGGACAAATGAATTCCTGCCGCTGCCGGTGTGGGAGGGATCGGAGGCCCTCCATAGCGATGCAAGAGAGGCCCGTTGAGGGCCGGGAGTGTAAAGGTTCCGGCGAGAAATCCCGTGGTGGCAACCCCGGGAATGCTCCCCCGATTTTGCCGTAAAAATTGTGCCATGGCATATTGATTGTACTGATCCAAATATTGCACCGGATGCGTGGTGGCTAACGAAGGCGCAGGGAGCGATATGGAGATTCTTGGAGCGGTGGATTTGTTCGATGGCGAAGAACCGGGATGCTTTGCGGAAACGTGTCCACACCCCGTCAGCCCGATCATTAAGCTACTCATCAAAGCCAGTTTTCGCATGGTGGTCATGGTTATCGTGGTCTCTCCTTTATACATGGCGTGTTTATCGCACGTGCCCTCCGCAGGGGGTTCGCAAAAAAATGGCTAACAATTCGTCTACATCCCCGTAGTTTTCTGCATCAAGTTCCAATAAAAAGTACCGGTGGTGTCAGCAGTTGCCCGAAAACATAAACAAACATAGACAACAGCCATTCGTCTGACCTTTTTCTCACACTTTCGTGTGGAGAGGAGTTTGGGTGTATCCTCTTTTCGGCGTGTGGTTGATCCCCTTATCTGACAAGCAGCACCCGTCTGATCAACCTCAGAAACGCCCCCCACCACTGGGGGACTACCGAGTCGTCACTGGCGACACGATAGACCTGCGCCGTATTAGGCCTGGGCCTACGCAGGTTTTGGTTCATCCTTCTTTCTCGAAGGATACGTAAAGGTTCCGCTCCACTTGCGGTACAAGTTTATAATCCCGACAAAATCGGCATCGGCTCGATAGACGTGATCCGGATTCGAACACGTAAACGTGTGCCGTTGGCGGGAACCCACCTGCCGATAGTTAGCGGGGCAATGCGGGCACATTTGCGACGTATAGGCGGGATTGCGCTCCACCGTCAGGATCCCCTCGCGAAACGCGAGGTCCCGCACCCACTGCACGATCTGGCCGCGCAGCCAGTAAGCCCGCTTGTGGTTCTTTCGCCCAGACCGGCTCATCTTTTCTTGCGGTGCCCGGTACTTCCGCAGATACTCGAACACGATTACCTGGGCTCCGTGTTGACACGCGAAATCGACGATCCGGCGGGCAACCTGCCGCGCAGCATTCTCGTCGAGATGCCGGACTTTCTGCCAAAGGTGCACGTTGTCGTGGACATTCTTGGGCAACCTGCCGCTCTGTGCCCGTTTTTTGCTGATCGCATTGAGCAGAAGATGGCGCTTATGGTTTAGTGCGCTCCCATGGATAAACTGGGTGGCGAGCAATTGGTCGAGCCGAAAGGCTCCCATCACGGCTAACCGATTGACCCCCAGATCCACGGTGACGACAGGCAGACCCGGATTCTTCTGGAGTTGTTCCTTGGCCTTTTTGGGCGTCTGCACGTATTTCTCCAGCGGCACGTGCAAGGCAAAGCGCAGATTGCCGGGATATCGTTTGTCTCGTTGGGCATAAAGCGACAGCGACCGTGCGACCCAAACCTTGGGACGCAGCGCAGCGCGCTCTTCATCCGTCCAGGGCTCGTTCGGGGCTTTTCTTGCCTTGATCTGTGCCGTCTCTGTACGGATCCGCTGGCTTTCGGCTTGAGCGGCCCGGAGCGCTTCGGAGTCGCGCAGGGGCAATGTGATCGGCAAGGGCACTTTCTGCCACTCACCTTCGTACCACAACTTGACGGCGATAAACGTCTGTTGCACGGTGGCTTGCGGCAACAAGTCAAAGTCGGGATAATCCACCATGTCCGCATAGAAGGTGACGGGCTCGTTCGGTTCACCGAGCCGTGGCTCCCGACCTTTCTTCCCGTTTTGTTCCCACTGATTGAGCAGAACGAACCAGCCTTTGACTTTGCCCGCCGCGTGATTGATCGCCGCCCGGCGCAATCCCGTGGGCATGCCTTTCGCTTGGGGGATGGCTTCTAGGGGCATCAACGGGTGAGGATGCGCTGGGGTGGACAGGGTATGCCGTTCCGCAAGAGTGAGTAATTCTTGGTTTGTCCAGTGCCGCTCCGCTGGTTCGCCGTTTTTCTTGGTGTACGATACGTGTTCCTTAAACACGCCCCGGTGTGCCACAAAGAAGTCCATGTAAAATGCGATTACGCGGTTGTATAAGACTTGCGTTTCGACAATGGCATTTCGCTTGATGGCATGGACTTCCTTATGGACACCCAGTTTGATGGTCTTCGTGACCATCGCCATGTGGCTCACCTTCTTTCATCGCATTCACGAGGTGTTTGGTTTTCTGCCGAAATTCCTGCGAACGCTTGCCATATAACCGTGCCGAAAACACGGTAATGATCGTGAGCAGATCTTCTGTTAATTCTTCTTGCGATGTTTTCGATTCCTGAACGTGCGTGGACTCAATGGTGACGCCGTGGCTGTTCAAATATCGTTCCAGATAGCGATAGCCAAAACGTGCCAAACGATCCGGGTATTCAATCAGCAATCGTTGGAATTCCCGTTGTTCGGCCATGATCAAGAGATAATGCAACTCTTTGCGGTTTTCGTTAATCCCTGATGCTTGCTCTTGAAACACCCGCACCACGTCCTCAAAGACAAACCGAATATCCTGTGCCATCGTGAAATAGAGCGAAGTCATCAACCGGCTAGCACATGGAGTCTCCTGGCTTCAGCCGTAGGGAGGAACGGCGCAATGTCTCTTTTTTAGGTGTAAAGCGCGCACCCTGCACCACGCAATGACCATGGGGTCTATACCCTGGCATACGAACAACATCCGACGGGCGTCAGCGAGACCCTCGTGGTGCCAGATGCAGTTGCTGGACGCTGGTTTGCACAAGTTGCTGTGCCTCGTGCATGGTCATGTTGCACCTTCCTTCTGAGGGGCTCGGAGCCTTGGCCGCGCAAAAAGCAAAAATAGGGGCATCAAGCCCCGGTCCGAATGTTCGAGCTTTTAGGCCAAACTCCAACCGCTCAATCCAATGGTATCCTGCTATTCATGCTATTGGCTGGGTTCAAGTACTACTACATCACGAAGTCTCTTCAATGTATAGTGTTTTTTCTCGAGCACAAGATCTCCTACACATTGCACTAATAAGCGATCATCATGAGCTTTTGTGAAGAGGGAATAATTCTCTGCGCACACATGATCAACTGTTACTGTTACTGGATGATTATCAACGAACGCCCAAATCGATACTCGACCCATCTCGTCTTTTGGATCTCTGGATAACTTTGTAACTAACCCGATGAGATTAAAGTCTTCTACAATAGCATGATCCAGTAAAAACTCCCCGATCTTACGTATCGCCGGAGCCAATTTTCGCTCAAAGACTACCGGTTGACCGGAATTACGGGGGCTAATAGGAGACCATGATACCTGGGCCTCAATATATTGAGCGCCTTCATCCAATACGTCAGCAATAGCTTTGCATAAATTAAAACTGATTCCTTTCGATATACTCTCATCAAGCTGTGGTAAAGTTTCTGATTTAAAAACCTCTTCGGATACATTTTTCAATTGGGTCAAAGCCTGATCCAACATAATTAATACGCGACGGCCAAACGCTTCTGTTTTATAAAAAAAGTCCATTTTTTCTGGGGAGGGAACGACTGGTGACTTCACTGAAACAACGTAACTTCCATGCTCTGGAATAGCCAATTGTATTTTGCGCAAATAGTCCTCAACTATTTCTGGTCGACTTCCTGAATGGTACCTTCTAGGTGAAACTGCCGATAAGGCAACAGCAATTAACATGGACTTGACGCTTTCAAATAGTTGAACACCTGCTGTTAGAGGTATACGTCCCGTTTGTATATCATCATTAACCCAGCGAATACGATAGGAATCTACCGAGACATCCTGTAGACTTTCTAAAACTTCGACGAACGAACGGTGCTCAATTTTACGTAAAACTTCCACCACCTCGGCCATTCTCAATATGTAGTCTGCGACAGTTTGATCGAGTGGAAGTAAAATTTCCTCATCACGTTGTGCATGAGTCCATAATTCACCGCGATCAAAGGTTTGAGAACGTGTCCATCCCTTAATCTTCAAGTAGCGCTGAATCTGCTCGGGTTTTATAGCAACCAATATCTCTTTTAATGTTGTTTGATCCATCATAATCTTCTCCCAACCTCAACCCTACTTATCAGCTCATTTAATGTATCCGGATCTAAGACCTGTTCTCGCGGTATTTTTACAGTTATTGACTCTTGGTTTCGATCAGGCATTCCGTGTAATGAACACCAATAAGCCATGCACCCGAGAATAGTAGTTTCTTCCTTTCGCGAAATCGTTATCCAATCAGTGATTTCTTGTGGCATTGTTACAACCACTAGCAATCGAGGAACCATTACGTTTGTTATGCGAAGATCATCATAATTTTTTCGAGGCAACCGGAATCGAAAATTGTCATTACCATTATCTCGGCTGGTACTCTTTATTTGTAGGTCGACACGTGGCCGACTACCCGAACGCGAATAAATAGTCAAGTCAACACTGTCATCATCAACAGAGGGTCTTGCAAGAGCAAATCCTGCTGTTGAACAAATAATTTTGACATACGCGAAGGAAAGTTGTTCCATCCGTTGATTAATTTCCATTAACTTTGTCATGTTTTCTTTCACCCAAAATACTATTTGGGTGGAGGTTCGCCATTTTCACAAAGATTTCCTTCTAATAAAACCACCGTTCAACGCATTTTTTCGGGGTGCGTTCATTTCACACCTCCTTTCCAGACCAAACCGCCGCACTAAATCCCGCAAAAAGTCGCGCCAGACTTCAAAACTTTCGGCTTGACCCCCGCTCAAACTCCGCAAGACTTTCTGCCCATTTGGAACAACACCCCACGCGGCTCAAACGGTTTCATCGGGGGATCCGGAGCAGCGCATCGATCTGTACACGGCATCGAGAAATAAATAGAGAATCGGAATATCCGCAAGCGATCGGCATTGAAAAGCTTCGGACTCAGACCACAAGGCATCGGTGACTTCACTGATCACGGTGTGACTCCATAAGCGCTCTCCTGTTGACGTGGTCAAAGCCGCCTCGATGCCGCGAGTGGACAAACCCCCGGCAGTCCATCTCCCTAGCCAGGCGGTCCACGGTTGGGGTTTCCGTTAACCCCTCTTGGATGGCGGAATGAAAGGGTTCCGGAGTATTGAGGACAGGACACGAGGGCGCATGCTTACTCCTCGGGAATCAGGCGAATGATTAGATGCGCAACATGAGGTTGGGGCCATGCAATAGCTTGGATTTGCACCTGGCACGTGCGTCCGGTTCCCGTTTCGGTCCATTCGCGGAGCACCATAATATCTCCCACCCGGAGCCGCTGGGAATCGGGGCACCAGAGGTCACAAGTAATTTGCCCCGCACGAATGGCCTCCCAGTGCGGGGGGTAAGTGACGACTCCCCACGCCTAAAGGCGGGGGCTTCTCGGTTCATTTCGGCGGCGTATGCTCCGACCGATCCCCGAAGGCTCCGTCCGAGCCTGACCAATTGATTTAGACGACCAACGCCCGCTTGAGGATGTTTTGTGCGGCGTTTATGTCTCTGTCTTGAACATACCCACAATGTTCGCATCGGTGCACACGGTCAGACAGTTTCTTTGGGACGATTTCACCGCAATTTGAGCACAGTTGACTCGTGTTCTTTGGATCAACGAGTACGACACGACGACCAGCTTCTTCCGCTTTGTACGTGGTGTACTGCACAAGTTGATTCCACGACGCATCCACGATGCTTTTAGCCAGGTGATGATTCTTCACCATTCCCTGCACGTTCAGGTTTTCAAAGGCCATGAGTCCATACCCGTTGACCAGTCTTCGCGAGACTTTGTGTGCATAGTCCCTGCGTTGATTCGCAATATGCTCATGCACTTTAGCGAGTTCACGAATCGCTTTACGACGTCGAGAAGACCCTTTCTTCTTGCGCGATACGGATCGTTGTTTTTTTCGTAGTTTTCGTTCGGATTCACGCAGAAACCTCGGATGTTCGTAAAACTCCCCGTCGGACGTAATCGCAAGGTGTTTAACACCCAGATCGATGCCGACGGTTTTATGGGACTCTGGCAAGATATTCGGTTCCACTTCACACGATAGGCAAGCGTAATACTTCCCGTTTTTCACAACGACCGTACACATTTTAATTTTTCCTTGCGGCTGACGATGCAGTTTGATTTTGACTTCGCCAATTTTTGAAAGGACTAACCTGTTACCGTTGATCGAATAGCCGCCTTGTGGATACGTAAACGAATTGTATCGACTGACCGATTTGAAACGTGGATAGCCAGGTTTCTCCCCAGTCTTCACACGCCGAAAAAAGGCTTGAAATGCTTTGTCCAGTCGCTTTACCACATCCTGCAATACCTGCGAATGAACCTGTTTTAACGCAGGAATGTATTTTTTACGCTCAGTTAACGTGTTCGCCTGATTGTAGTAATTCAACGTGGTTTTGTCAGTGTTATAAGCAACCCGTCGTTCGTCAAGAAGACGATTGTAAAGCAGGCGACAGCGTTCTAGGGTGAATTGAATTTTCGCCTCTTGTTCTTTCGTAGGGTAGAGCCTATACTTGTACGTTTTCCGCATGATCCCACCTCACTTTCTTATTCTCAGTTTGTTGTCTAGCGCCTTATATCCCCATGGCTAAAGCCAGGGGTTTTACGGCGCACTCGATAATTTCTTCGCGCATCCGCATCCGCCCTCTCTTCCTGGAATCCCATCGGTCCCTGTCTTAGACGGGAAGCGGCGTTAATCAAACATTTGCACCCGGGTGATAATCACCTCATCTTCGAGATCCGCAATCATCGCAATGGCCCCAATCACTTCGACCTCATGCTCGCGAATCCACCTTCGCCACGCATCGGGATCGTCCGTCTCGGGGCACCCTTCATACAAATGCCGGAAATCCTCCGGGGCAAAATCAAAGGCCCCGTCCACCTGATAGGCGACATTGATGGTCATGATCATCATCCTTTCGTGGCACGACCATTAAATCATGGCCATACTATTAAAATGGCAAATCGTCCGGCACCATGGAATCCGCATCGCCGGGGGGCGTCAAATCTCCCGAGGGGTTTTCTGCCGGGGGAAGATCGGGCGAGGAGTCACTGGCTCCTGCATCGTCCCGCCGCCCATCGAGAAATTGCACGCTATCCGCAATGACCTCGGTGATCCATCGCCGGCTCCCGTCTTTAGCCGTATAGGATCGCACCTGGAGGCGTCCCGTCACCGCCACTAACCGCCCTTTGCGCAAATAATTGCCGACGTGCTCCGCGAGCTTGCGCCAGGTGACAACCGGAATGAAATCCGCATCGTATTGACCTTGCGCGTTTTTATAGGGGCGGGGGACTGCGACCGTAAACGAGGTCGTAGGGGTGCCCTGAAACGTATATCGCAACGCGGGATCTTGGGTGAGCCGCCCAATGAGTTCGACTTGATTCATGTGTGAACCTCCTGCAATTCGGGTTAATGCCCCGCGAACGGGGCGAGATCACGGATTTGCCGGACAATCTGGTTGGCGATCTCGGGCGGGGGAGCTTGGTCTGTGCGGAAGATGGCATCCACGGGCCACGGCAACACACGTTCTCCCCGGTCATACGCCAGACAGTTCTGCGCCACCTCATAAGGCGATTCATCGAACGGCCAAGGCCCCCGATGATCATCCCGAGCAGGGCGGGATCGCCATCGGGCTTGGAGCGTCGCAGGATTCGCCGTGAGCCAAACACGCATCACATAGCGAGGCGGAGACAGGGTCCACACCACTTGTTCACGCCAGTTATAGCCCGTGGAGACCCAAATCCCCACGTGGGGAGGGGTGAGTTCAGGGGCATCCCATGCCCGCCACACCCGTTGCGCCCAGTCCCAAGCCACATCTTCGTCATCCGCTACAGATCGGAGCGTCTCAATCTCGACCACCGGCCACTCCGTGAGCGCATGCACCGCGAAGGCGGTGGTCGTTTTGCCCACTGCGAAATTCCCGCACACATGAAGAACACACCATCACCATGACCTTTCGGATCTAGAGAGCGGAAGGCCGGGGCAGTACCGCATCGGGCATGGTCATCCACAAGACCAAAAAGTCATCAGGGATGCGTCGCCACATATCACGGGGAGTCCGGATATACCAACTGTCGCCCCATCCATCCTGCTCCCAGTACGACACATCCCAAATCCATCGAGCAACCACCCGGCCCGTCAGATCCCGATACCAGAGATGCACGAGCGCATCGTGATGCCACGTAGTCCGTTGCACCCGCTCGGCAAAATCGTGCCCGGGATCGCCCGCTAAGGAATAGGCCCACCCCGGCTGAGGTCCGGCAGGATCGGACAATCCCAAGGGACACCGCGTGGCCCGTTGGGTAATAAGGTGTATTTCATCTAAAAAGTGATCAAAAGCCTCAACAATCGTCATCCGCAAGCTCCCCGTTCCAGCGACAGACCATTTGAACCGCATCAATGCACCCATTGGCCTCATCCCAGTCCTCCGGGCGAGAGGCCGCGGCCCGCCGGGCCAATCCCGCGTCTAAGCGGGCATCACAGGCCGCATTCCACGCATCGGCACCCGTCGTTGACCGGGCCATCTCCCGCAAGACCTCTATCTCCTGCCGAAATCCCCGGAGAAAGGCGGCCTGGGCCTCGGGAGTGGGGTGATACCGCTCCGCCCGTTGTGGGGCCACCGTGGTGATGAGCCAATCCCACATCGTCACGTTCATTCGCGTTCCTCCTAGCAATGCTCAGAATCCCCGAGGGCTCCGGACCCCCGCGTGGCGTGATGCCAACACCGCATGAGCCGATGGGCGGCATCGACTTGCTGCGTGGTGACGAGATAACGCAGAGCGTGGTGAAGCAGATCCTCGTGGTGGTGGTGCACTAAGTCCGTGACCAATTCCTGCAACAACGGTGCGTTCTGGGAGGATTGCGCCCAGTGGATGGCTTGCTGAACCAGGCGGTCGGTTCGGGATGGGGGAGAAAGGGAAACAGGGTTCATCGCGGGTCTCCTTTCGTGGACAGAAACGAACGATCAGGAGTGCGGGGGCGATGCCAACCGCACATAGCCCGTTTCGCCACAACATGCGGCACACCGTTGCCCATCGACCAAGGGGGCGGTGGCCCCGCACGTGGCGCAATACCGAGGGGCGGGAGGAGGCAAGGGCACGCGCCGATGGTTAAATCGGACGCAAGATTCACAGAGAGGATCACTCACCCCCCGGCCTCCATCGGATAAGGACCGACCGCATTGAATGCAAAACTGGTGAGACATCTCTCATCACCTCTTCGGTATGCGTTTCTCCGAGGAAGGCGGTCATTGCCATCCCCCGGATTTGCCAGACCTCTTCGAGGACGAACACCGCCTCCGATGCAGCGAAAAGACGGGAAAGGATTGGGGAAATACCACAAAAAAACCGCCATCCTCATCACGTTCGGGAAGGGATGCCGGTTTTTGCGGGTTTTGCGCACTCATTCGGGTTTCGTGCTCCGCACCATTTCAATTATCCGTAGTATAGATCCCGCCTCTGCACGCTGTCAAGGGTATGATTTACGCATAAAGCCACGACTTTAAGGTCTGGGTTGGTTCAGGTGTCAATGTGTGTTTGGATGTACGCTCTCACCGCGTTCGTGAAGAATTGCTCAATGTCGTGCCAAGACCAGTCCCGAAACAATAACGGTTCGGGTTCGTTGACGGCATCCTGAAAGTATGTCAAACTGCGCAAGAGGTGACCCGTACTCAACCCCGGTGCTCTCTGAGTGGTAATCTTGATCCAATCCGCTAATGACCAACCCGCCTCATGGAGTGCATAGAGATCGACAAAATCCTTGCGGGCCGCCCGTCCCGACACGGCGTTACATTTCAATGCCACAAGAGATGGAATCGAAGCCAGCTGGCATCCTTCAAAGGTGTCGCCCTCATCTAACTGAATCCCTCTTTGCCACAAAAACGAGACTTTGACTCCTTGCCATGCCACGTGAAGACTCCCAACCGTCTGTTCGTAAATGTAAACACTCGGATCCCGCCGAATAATTTCGGCACGAATGGCCTCCATGTCTGGGGGGATGGGGGTCATAAAATCTAAATCTTCTGATTGCCGATGCCCGAGATACAAGGCCAATGCGGTGCCCCCTGCTAACATAAAGTGCGGCAACGAAGCGAAAAAAGGTCCTTCCTGGTGCAAAAGATTCGCGGCTCCAGGAGCTAAAACTTCGGGTCTTAACACACGAGGCACCTCCCAATAATCTCGCCAAAATTGTCGTACAGAATCAGGTAAAGCGCGTGAACGATGAAGCACACGATGGACGCGATCCGATCCATACAGCACAAACATATCGTGCCAGTCTTGAATAGATCCGAATTGCAACACGCGCGCAATAATCCAATCCGCATGGGATTGCCAGTCTATCGCACTCCGCGCAACATCCCAAAACATGGCGGAATGCGATAATCGACGTTGAAGCACTCGTTTTCGATGCCAGGGCATAACGTTTGATGACAATTTCACCACGATGCCTCCATCTCCCGCCTCAAGTCATCGGGAACTTTTCCCTTATTATATCCCGGTACGAGGTGTTCTGAATCGCGATGGTCAATGAATAACAAACACCGGACTGGTTTCCGTGACAATTTGTGCGTGGGGGCCAAAGAATTGCACAATAATCCGGACCCGGGCCCCTTGCAGAGCCATCGGAATGGCCAACGTATAGGCCCCTTGCGCATTGGTGCCCCAATATTCCGTGGGATACGAGGATGGGGCATAGTTAAAATTCCAAAGCGTGATACTCCATAACGACCACGAATCCGCCGGCCAGCTCATGGTGAGGGTGCTCCCGGGTTCCGCAGATGCCAAGCCGCCAAACTGCACGGGCACGGGAGTCCGATCCTCGGCCGGAGACGTGGGGCGAAGGGCTTCGGCCCATCCGGAACCTCCTCCATCCTCCGTGGGGGACGGATGGGACCGGGCACTGGCAGGCGATGCCGAATGCGCCTTCGAGGAGGAAGCCGATACCATCGGAGCGACCACCGGAGTGGAAGGGGGAGCAGACTCTCGGCCACATCCCGCCAGAGCCAAGCATCCCAGACCCATCAGTATGCCAACCCGTTGCCATTGACGCATATCACATGCTCCTTTCGTGGGGTTATGCCGTCACCAAACAGGGCACCCCAAATAGCTCCGTAATCCGTTGCGCTCCAGCCACCACAGCGGCTTGGGGGGTGGATGCCCCCGTACCCGAAAAGGGAGTGTCCTCTAAGGCCCACCACCACGTGGACCCCCGTTGCGCCACCCGCAGAGTCACGGTGGTGCCATCCGGGGTAATGGGAATCTGGGCATAGACGGCCTCCGTGGTCGTCACGAGCGTGGGGGCAATCCTCCCCCACGCCGTTTCAATCGCCTGGGGCCATGATCCTAACGAGAAAGATGATGCCATGATGATGTCCTCCTTGACAATTAGCCATGGGTATGCGGATGCACACTGACATCGCCCGTCCACGGAGCCGAGAGCTCGGAATTCCCCATCGGGTCCGTGGCGGGAAATCGGGAGCCTCCGGTCACGGGATGCGGTTCGGAGTCTTGCGATCCTTGCCACCACGCCTGATGCCGTCCATGCGCTTTGGCTTGATAGAGACCCTGATCCGCGTGTTTCACGGCATGGGTCAAATCCCACGGATGGTGGGTGACACTATACGCTCCCATCGATGCCGTGACCGCCAAGATTTGCCCGCTCTCCAATCGCACGGGTTGGGAGATCGCGCGCCGAATGGTTTCGACACGCCCCGGGGCCGCGGCATCGGGCATTTGCGGCAACACCAAGACAAATTCTTCGCCCCCCCACCGGCCCACCATGTCGGGCCAGGGGGCTCGATCTGTCCGACAGGCTTGCCGAGCGCGTTCCGCCACGACCTTGAGCACATGATCCCCGACATCATGCCCCCAAGTATCATTGACGTGCTTAAAGTGATCGATATCCAATAACGCGATGACGGCGGGTAATCCCTCCGTGGTCACTTGGGCCGCGTACTCTTCCAAGGATCGACGATTGGGTAGCCCCGTCAGGGGGTCTGTGCGGGCCGCTTCGCGCTCCCGCTGTAACCAATATTCTTGTTCCAGCAACCGCCGCTGTTGCGTCAGCTGGGAAGCCATCCGATGCACAATCACCATAATCAGGGCCAACGCTCCCCACGACCAGACGGGCCACGCCCCAATCAACAAGAGCGCAAGAATGCTTTCGACCACACTGACGGGGATGGAATCCCACCAAATGGTGCTACGCCACAGTCGCTCCGCGTCCCGCTGAGGTAACAGCGGGCTGAGCAGAAAAACCCCCAAATAGTTATTCGCCGTGATCACGGCGATCACAGCCCCCGCCATGCGACCGGCTTGGTGCATCCACGTCGGATCTCCCGGGGGCATAAGCCCGCGCCACCACCAGAGCCATCCCAAAAACAACACGGCGGCGGTGGCGTTTTGCACGTAGGGCACCCACGATTGCCCCATGCGTTGCAAATGCTGAGGGGTGTCATTCACTAAGACCGCCCACCATCGCACAAGAGGGTGCGTGGGATGCCGCTGGGCCACACGAGGACCGGCCCAGCGATACAGGATCGTGGCTGCCCCGTGCCCGAGAGCCACCCAGGTGGCCACGCCCATCCCCCATCGCACCCAAATGAGGATGTACAATGCCGGGACAAAATTATGCACAGACCGCTCCCGGGTAAACGAGAACGAGGGCACCGCCAAATATTGCCACCACACCGTGAAGAGCACTAACACGCAGATGGTTCCCCATGGTACCACATTGCGCATCTGCCACGCAGGAGCCGCGAGATGTACCACACCCCATCCTACAATGGCATAGGCAACCCCCGTCCCCAACACCCGCAGGACACCGAGTACATTTCCACTCATCGGCTTAAACCCTTTCTGAATCACACCATCTTGACATGGTTACCCCAATACCTGAACCAGGATCAGCGAAGCCCTTGGCCGTTCAGCCGGGCATCGTGTCCGAAGGGATTCGAGATCGAAGGGCCACCATCAAATCTCCGGTTTTCTCTCCCGCCTCTATTTACTTTGCTCCTTTTCTACAACGGGAATCCGCCCGGGCTTCGGGTCCGGGACGCCCCACCACCATATGGGGCCATCGGTGGCGGGAACAATCCATTGCCCGGTGTCCGTTCCCATGGCGACAAGGGGGAGGGATCACCTCAACCGTTTCCCGGTGAAGCGGCAGATCATCGGGTTCCCACGGCTCATCATTGAGCCACTGGGCGGGGAGCGTTCCCATGGGGCATGCACCCCGCTATGACAGATGCATAGGTTGATGATGAGCTGGGCCATCCAGTGCGACCCAGGAACAAACGCCACACAATAATTGCGGGACCGATATATCTTCGTCAATTTCCGGCCATTGCAAAAATTGCCCACCACCCCAAATCTGACAGTTTTGTCGTTGAGTGGCTGATGCTGCGGCAAGTCGGGGGAAGCGATGAAGGGGAAATCGCAGTTCCCCGTGATTCGATAAGTGAATACACAATTGTTGAGTGCTTTCGTCAATCTCCACAGCAATGGCGACGGGTCGATGCATAACAGCACACCTCTTTACTTGTGCATCGTTTTTTGTTCCCATTTTACGCGTTTTTCGTAACTCCGATGCATTGCGATGTCGGGAACCCTGTTTACCCCCGAAGCGATCCCCCGTTTGGATCGCGGATCTCGGCGAGCTTCCGTGTCATCTGCCACCAGTCTACACAGGCCTGGGCTAACGTGGGAGGATCTTGCGCGCTCCACGCCTGCACCATCCGATGATGCGCCACACGCCACGCCCGGAAAGTCTCCCACTCGGATCGTTCCACGAACTGCCACCACGCGGCGGATCGGTGGGCGAGCGTGGCATCGACCCGGTGCTCGGTTTGCTGGATACAGGCCATCGCGACATCCGGGTCCCACGGTCCGGCTTGCCAGGGAGCCCGAACCCATTGGCGAGCTTGTTCCACGCAACGGGAGGTCGATAACGAAGATGCTGATGGGTTAATCATGATCTCTCTCGACAAACTGGTGAGGATGGTGACCGAGCGCGGGATCGGGCCAAAATGCGTGCCACAACGCATCCCGCACGGCCACGGGCGAGGCCTGCGGATCGTCCACGTGGAAGCGATACGCATATTCGTCGGTGTCATAGACGTATTGACACGGATCGGTGCGGTGTCGATACAGGGATACCACATCATCCATCTCGGGGCGACAAGATGTGCCCAAGCCCCATTCTCCAACGCAGACGTAGTCGTCTAAGTGCCACGGATCCCGATAGCTTTCACTCATCTCAATCGGGTCGAGAATCTGCATACGAGGTCTCCTTTCTTACGAACACATTTACGGGTTGTCCTGCCATGTCTTGGCATCGCGGATCTTTCCGGTGCACGCCAAACATACCGAACCCCATTCGCGAGACTTTGATGACGCCGCGAGGATATTAGTCGGTAATCGTAAGAGTTTTGACACCGAAGCGGTTAAACGGGATTGAGGGAGCGTTAATCGGTCGGAGAGAATATTGTGATAGCAGATTTACTCCGATTCGGAGTGAGGGTGTTGCAAGGCCGTATGGCGGGGCGCGCGCCCCATATTTTTGTGATGGACGGCGTGAAACTTTTGGGAGATTTCTTCAGGAGTCCAGCCACAATGCACGGCAGTGCCCAACCACAGGTATAAGAGGTCCGTCAGTTCTTCGGTGAGGTGCTCCCAATCGGCTTGGGTAAACCCCGTGTGATCGGCGCCCCGAGGAGCTTTCGTCACCACTGAGGCGATTTCGCCCAATTCTTCTTGCATGAGGGCCAAACGGAGCAACAATTCGTCCCGGGTTCCCGTAGCAACCGGAAATCCATGCCGGGCGTGAAACGTCTGCACGGCATTGTAGGCATCGGATATCGTCATGGGGGAAGATGCTGACACTAAAGCAAAACGCACCATCAGATGGTCGTAAGCTATGGGAAACGTGTGATGGCATGCAGGACAGATAACGGCCTGGTCGATTTCAGGAGCAGGATAGGGAAAGAGGTAAGAGCAACACGGGCAGCGGATGTCAAAGTGTTGGGTCACGAGTCCGTGGTCCGAGAGAGCGACCAGTGTGTCAAACACGTCTTGCGGGTCAGCCTGCACAGCCCGGGCTATCACGCTCGGTGTCAGGAAACAGGGCGGATCAACGTTGGAAATGTCGCGGAGAAAGGTGAGAAGGTGCTGAGCGAGAGGATTGTTCATGCGTTTAACCCGTCCTTTTTTCCCAAATGGTATGGTTATTGCCTTTTATCTTTTATCATGAGTCCAAGGCAAAGTCCGCGCCGTATCCGCAGACCGCCTGACAGAGGTTCCTTGCGGCATCCCAGTCCGAGGACGTACCATCCGAATGCACGTGCACCTCGGGAATGTGGTGTTTAATCGCCACGAGCATGGCCGTCACCGCCAGATCATATGGGCGATGCCCGGTTTTACAACAACTAAACGGGTCGGGCGATTCTCGGTCGAACCGAAACGTTTCATCGTGTTCACCGGCCTCTCGATTGCCATTAAATGCCAGCTCATCGGGAGTACACGTCAGCGAGCCCGTTCCATCCCATCCTGCCACGGCAATGCCTTGCGCCACGCACGCCGCAAGAATGCGTTGGGCGTCCGTGATCATGTGCCCATAGGCCACTGGATCAATCGATGGCGGGCGATCCCAATAATGGGTGTATCCCAAACAAATCACCTCCTGGTGTGAAATTAGCAAAACGCTTCATACGATGGGAGAGGGGCATTGAGGGATACCGGCCCATGCATTACATCACCGTAATCCGCTCCATTCATTCGCCCGAAACGTCATGGGATTTACTGTTTAGGATTAATCCCTGGCAATCAATCCACCCTTGACCCCATCGGGCGGATGCCCGATCCTGGGCCGCGGTGTCAATGGCCACGCGCAGATACAAGATGCGCCGTTCCAGTCGGAGCCAATCCCGCACGGGGCGCGATGGCCATCGCACCAACGTGCGCCAAAAATCGGGAAGCCAGATGTCTATGAGATACGATTCGAGGGCCCATGTCGCGAGATTGGCATACGGACTCCAATCCAATCCGCCCCAAAACCACAAGGCTTCGCGGATGGCCACCTGCACATCCGGAGGAGATGCATCGTAGTGCGTCAAGTACTGCTCCCACACGTCGGGGGCACTGCACAACAACCACGGGCCCTCCCACACTTCCGCACGGGGGGCGTGGTGACAGGCTTGGTGCAATTGTTCCCATGTCGCGCGCGTCCCAGGTAGAGGCTGATGCCACAGATCGTCTCCCGTGACTTTCGCAATCTCTTGTCCCATCACTTGTCGCAGGGCAACGAGCGACCATCGAATGGGAATCGTGGAATGCAATGGGGAGGCACGCATTTTCTTCCTCCCGATCCTCTCGCAATACAAATACGCTCTGACCCCAACCCTAAGATGATGAATGGGCATCTCCTATCGTTGGCGTTTCCACGGATCTTGAACCACAAAACGGGTCACGCATGGTATCTCTCCCGTTTATTTCGTCTAGTTTGTTTTCAGTAGGAAATCCTCACAAACTCCGAACGGAGCGAGATCCCCACATTCCCTGGCGCACCAGCTGGCGGGTGGCGACAATCCGCTCGGCAGGGGTCAGTGCAAACGGGGTCCACGCCGGATATGGAGGAGCGTCACTCTCTCCATCCGGAGACCACGCGCTCAATGCGGATGCGACAAACGATCCCTGAATCCGATGGCTCGGGCGGGCTAAAGCTCGCCACAACCGAATCGCATACGCGACATCCTCTCCATCATATAACACAATGCCCGGACAAAACGGGGCAGAGGGCGGGATGTGCCAGAGCGAAGCCAGAGATGGGGCATCAATGGCCCATCCAAGAATCAAGCGGGATCCCCGCCACCATCGGGATAACCCCCGAATATGCACCGTCATCACATGTTCCAACGGAGTCGTAGTAATATCCGCCCGATGATCCCAGGGGCCTTGCACCACGATATGAGCCGGAACGCCCGGGGCATGTGGGTCAGCCATTGCCCGCGCCAGCGTCATCCACGCCCCCCAGAGATCGGGCACCCAGAGCACTCCGTACCATTTACTCAAAGCGCACCACCTTCCGAATCCCTAACTGGCGCATCCAGTGCATTAAGGCTTGGCGATGGACTCCGCACAATGCCGCCACGGTAGTGGCCGAGCGGTGATTCAGTTGGTCAATTAACCACGCTCGCAACGCGGCATCATCCGCTAACCCATAAGTCGTTTTGACCAGGGACTGTTTGGCCTCGGAGGATGCGCGCCGGGCACACGCCAGAGAACAATATCGTTGCCAGCGTCCGTGATGGCGGGCCGGGCGAAACGGGGTCTGACACCGGGCACACCGGGTTGGGACCGCATCGGTGATGAGGTGATATGTCACAGGCCATTCTCCTTTAGTCTAGTCGCACGAAATGCCGAAGATGGTGGTCGATTAGGGATTCCACCGCCACCAAAACCACTGCGACAATCCCACGAGGGCAAAATATACCACGTTCAGTCCGAACAAGACGGGGGCGTGTCGGTTTGGATCTTAAGATGGTGCCCCCAGACCGTTCCCAATCCCCAGGGGTTCTCACGATCCGGGGGGGCCTGCACTCCGAGTCGCATCCAGGTGTCCCAACCAATCCGCCAGGGCTTGAGTCACCCACGCATCATCCCAAGGGCCATCTCCCCACGTATCCCACCACGCATCCCGATGAACCGGAGACATACGGGACAGGGTTCGAGTGATCGTGCCCCATAGCACGATGGCTCGGTGCAACGTGGGGCCATCCCACTGGGATGAGGGGGAGCCCTGTCCGAGACGCAATCCCCACGCCCGCAACCGGGGAGGATTGGGCCATCCCACATCTTGCAAGGCCGACACCACCCGGCGCAAAGTCTGGCGCATAGCGGGCACATCCCACGCCAAGGGGTTGCTGGCGGGAGGCATCACGACTGCGCCCCCGCCACGGCACACCGCCAATCCCACGTTTGGGCCGCCACCGCACAGGCGGCATACATCGCCGCCTTGGGAGTGGGATAGCCCACCCCTTGATACGGAGTGTGTCGCCAGACCCACGCCCAGACGGATCCCTGTCGGCCTATCCATAAGGTCCGGCTGACTCCTTCTCGGGGGAAGGGCACCTCACGGTATTCCACCGCATCCGGCCCTAATGTGGTCGGAGCTACAACCCCCACCCCCGTGTGAATGACCCAGGGCCACGACATGCTGTCATCGGTCACAAGCGATCACACTCCGTTCGATCTGCCGCACCTTGCGTCGAACGCGTTGCCAGGCGTTGTCGATTTGGCGATTCGAACAATGATACCGGGACTGGATTGTGGCATAAGAATCTCCGGCGACTCGGTGCCACAGGACAATCCATTCCCAAGGCGTCAGGCGGGCTTGCCATGCCGCCAACCGCGCTGTCCGGGTTTCTCGAGCGCAGAGAGCGTCCAAGGGATCTTGCGTGGGATCGGCCACCCGGTCTTCCCACACAGGACTATCGGGATCCGACCCCACGGGGGCGGCTAAGGAAATGGCAGTATTCAAGGGCAGATGTTTATAGCGCGTGGCTCCTCGTAGCGCGGAATGGCAATGCGTTCGCACCACCCATTTGGCCCATGTTCCAAAAAAGATGCCCCGCCCCGGCTGAAACGTTTGGACCGCTTTCCACCACCCGATGCGCACCTCTTGCACCCAGTCATCCTCTTCCCATTCCTGGGCATAATACGCACGGGCTATGGGTAAGACCCAGGGGGAGGAGAGAGTCCACAAAAACTCAAGACTGGATTCGTTCCTTTGAGCCCGGCGCACCACTGCATGGATCCGCCACCACCGCCACGGAATGACCCGAACCCGCTGGGGTCCACGATGCATGCGCGCGGTGATGGCGGTAAAGGGTTTCACCGACTGCGGGGCAGGGATGCTCCTCCAATGAGTCCTCCCAATGCCCCTAAGAAGCCTCCCACGAACGGAGCAATAAACCAGTGCACAATACTAAACGTCGTAATCAGCCCGGCGCCCGTGGCTCCCGCCAATCCGGTAGCGTTGCCCATGGATTGAAACAGCACGGTCACGATGCCCAAAAAAATCGTGTTCAGAATGGCTCCGATCAAATCCACCAAGGCTCCCACCAGCACCCCGATTCCCACGGCATATCCGACCGGGCTTTCTCGGGACGTGAGAGCCGAAGCATTCCACCGACTCCAGAGAATCGGCATGCTAATCAACACGATCCACCCCACTAATCCGTTAATCAGAGGCACCCGTTCCGCGATAAAATATAACACGATCCCCAACCCGACAATGGCGGCAAAGGGATGGGTATTTTTCCACCCCATCACGCGATCAGACATAATAGTGTTCCTCCTTGTGTGTTTTTTGGACTCCGTTCACCGCACCCACGGGCCGGGAATGACGGTGCCTCCCATGGCAGGCCGTGGGGGTTCCACATCCGGGGCCATGACCCCATCCACCACTTCCGGATGGCCTGTTGCCGTGGCCAGATCCCGCAGGGTTTGCACAATTTGTGCATCGTTCCAGCTTTCCCAATCGGGGGGGAGCCGTCCGGCTAATTCCGCTTTGCGCACAGCCCGCCGAAACGCGGCGGATTGTTCCCGGTCCCACGCCGCCGTTTGCGCCAGGACATCCCACACCCCCGACACGCACACTCCTAAGCCGCTTGCCAAAAACAACACATCGCTCCAATTCACCATAACCCCTCCTGTTCTCGGGAGCGCGCCACGGTAATCGTGCTCAACCGCGACCGGGCCGTTTGAATGTCGTGATCACAGGTAGCCGGAGTGACCACGCTGACGTGACCCGCCCAGAGATCCACCCAACTAATAAAGGTGCGCCAAATCACCTCGTTGGCACTATTGACCGCCCCCACGACCATGCCGGTGGGCCCCACCGATACGATGCGCCCCCGCCATTGCGTAGGGCCGTGCCGAGGATGTCCCGCACGCCATGTGATGGGGGCCTCGCGATCTTGCCAGGGGGCCAACACCCGACGAAAATACCGATTAATGCGATCTATCGTGACGCGAGGAGTGACTCCCTGCCATTGCCGACCTTGCACAATGGCGGCATCGTGTTGGGCGTCATCCCAAGCGGCTCGCAACGTCATGCCACACGCCTCCTGTCTGGAGAATGGATGGGGGAGAACCCCCACACAAAACCCCTGGGCGCCGCATCGGGTGCCCAGGGGCATCTCTTCGAGGATTCCGGGGGGTCTTAAGACCGTTCCGACCCGTGCGTCATCCACTGATTAAGGCTCGCCACAGGCAACCCCAGGGCTTCGGCCACCATCACTTCCACGCGCGATCCTCGGGAAGTCCGCCATCCCGGAAGCAAAGCCACGCCCTCAGCGTGCTCCACCAGTTGCACCAGATCATGCCGCAAATAATCCGCGTATTCCCAACCGGGGGGCGTGCCACTCTCAGCGGGGTTGATGACCACATATCCCCGAGTACGCAACTGCGATGCCATGGCATGAAACGCCGGATAATTAAAATCTGGCAGCCCCGACATGGGACCGGAGAGATACAAGATCATGGGTGATCCTCCCATTCATGCCGCAACGCATCAACCGCTACCATCCGCCGGGCAATCCACGCCACCACGGGCACCGTAATCGCGTTGCCTACCAAGCGATACCGCACCCCATCGAAGCGCTCAAGAACGTGGGCGTCAACTTTCGTCTATCCAAACTCATGCACGATTTGTGAGACACGAGACTTGGAGATACCATATTTTTTAGCAAGTTGGTAAATACTTCCTTGACCATGCTTGTAGTCATTGGCAATTTGTTGGGCAGTCTCAATGCCGATTTTTGCACGAGGATGGTGATTATAATCGGGGTAGAGACCGTCCCGTTTCGCATCGTGGCTATTTTGCTGTGGAGTAGCCAAATAGAGATTACTCAGGCGATTGTCAAGCTTGTTGTTATTGCGGTGGCAAATTACAAAGCCCTCTGGCGGCGACCCATTAGCGGATATCCAAATGAGCCGATGATGCCGTATGGGATGAGTTTCTCCATTCAGATGAAATTTAGAACTTCGATAACCATTAATTATGGTACCTTTTGCTTGGCTCGGCTCAGATAGTCGCGGTCCGCCCGGGCCACGATGGATGAACACATTGCCCGTTTCGGGATCAACTGTTACCCATCCAGCCGCTAATAATGCCAGAGCCATTTCATCGGTCGTCATTTCACTGATTCTCCATTGCACATACTGCGAGCCCGAAGGCGTTTGCACTTTATAAACACCAGCCGCTTTATGGCCATAATTTTTACAGGGTTGCGCCTCTTGAACGAGTTGCTCTAATGCATCCATGCTGCGAAACTGCAATGCCATTGTTGTTTCGCACCCTTGCTATATAAGTGCAGAACATCTGTCTCGTGGTCGTGGTCACGGATTCCCCGCATGCTGGGAACTCCGCCAGAGTTTCGATTTTCCGCTCCATCGCGACCAACAACGTCCGAGCCTCGTGAAGAGTCGGGGCCAATTTGGCTGTCAGGGCATAGTGCAGGAAACGATTCGTCCCCGTGCATGACCACGCTTTCACGTGGCCTTTCAGGCCGGAGATTTCCCCCGAGGTCGGTGATAATCAGGGCAGCGAAAACCCGAATGTCCTCTCCGTTACCGGACCCAGGGGCGCGTCTGCACAATCGCATCGTGGCGAGCTTGCAACCACTCCACACTGGGAAACATGCCATGGCCCTCGCGATAGAGCACCTGCTCGAATTGGATCGCGTCAGGGGCCGTGGCCGGAAATACCATCGTTTCCGCCGTATCCCTCAGTCCGATGCGATCAACATCGGCGATGGTGCTCACGACGACCTGATCCTCCGCAAGAAACGTTTGGCGTCGAAAAACATGAGACATACTCATCCATTTCGGCACGGCGGACACCCCTGACTTCCGTTATGGGGAGGAGCCGTGCCTTCGCTCCTTTCGTTTTCAAATAACTCGCTTGGTAAACCAGGTCTGTACGAATAGCGGTTGGCATCCTTCTACTTTGGCATTTTGCTTCACTCGCTTGTTGGCAAAGTCGAACGTATGCAGACTCAGCTTCCCTTTCGTTGTCCCGCCTGTCCGATACAACTTCCCCTGATACCACACCACCGTGTTCTTCTGAAATCCCAGTGCCCGACTGCCGCCATACAGCTTGCGCACGCCGCCTTTTTCCGGCTCGAACCGATGCAGTTGCCGCCGGGGCACTTCCGGCCTCCGCCATACGGTGAAGCCGGGGACATGCAAGTCCTCCGTCCTGGCTTCCATCCAGGCCAGTGCCACTCCGTCCACAGCCTGGGAGGTGAAGATGTGCTCACCTTTCTTCTTTGTCTTTGTCAGCCCTAACAGGTGTCGGGTTTGCGCCGTATCGTTCGCTTCGTACAACACGAGGTTCGCACGTTCCCGCAACCAATCGTAGAAGGGCCGCTTGTTCTCCATTGTCCAGGTGAAATATTTCCGTCCTGTAATGCCTTTCAGATCGTTTCCGTCGATCCGCATGTCTTCCACGACCACAGTCCTGACGGGGTAGATCGCCAACAAGACTTTGAGGAACGTCTTACGCATATCAACCTTCGCTTGGATCGACGGCGGCAACCAACCCGCCGGGCGTTTGCGGTTATTGAACCGTTTCGGGCGTCTCCTTGTTTTGCGAAACCGTCTGGCACGCCGCATGTTCTTTCGTTGCTCCAGCTTTTTTGAAATCTTGTTCTTTACTTCCAGCATCCCCGTGGTTTGAATCTGTTGGTGACTCACCACCGCAAATCCATCGTAGTATGCGCCGGGATCGTAACCCAGCGTCAAAGCCTGTGTCTGCTTGCTCGTTGGTGTCGTCAATTGGATGTAGAAGATCCCTGTTTTCGTCCACTTTCGCACGGCTGCGCCTGCCTTTAGCAACTTCCTTGCCTTCGACGGTGAACAAGGCATGAGGGGTGTCCCGTCTTGATGAACAACAGGTATTTTTTGCACGGTATTCGTGCCTCCTTTCGGAGTTTCGTGTCCTTCGACCTTGCATAACCGGCTTAGGAGGGGAATTTCTCCCCACCGTGGCATTCAACGATTCTGCCGCATTTCCCCAAACTAGGACTGGCATTCGGGAGGTGCTTCGTAGCCCGTTACGCGCATCCGGTCTAGTGCATAGATTTCACTCAGGCTCGTCAACCCAAGCCCCCGCCTTTAGGTGTGGGGTCTATGACTGCGCAAAATCCATCCCGCATCCTGCAATGCCCAGGCCAGCCGGGCGGGAATCAACAGCAAGTTTTTGGGCGGGCGA
This sequence comes from Sulfobacillus thermosulfidooxidans, assembly GCF_001280565.1. Lineage (NCBI taxonomy): Bacteria > Bacillati > Bacillota > Clostridia > Eubacteriales > Clostridiales Family XVII. Incertae Sedis > Sulfobacillus > Sulfobacillus thermosulfidooxidans. Next base: position 609,855 of record NZ_LGRO01000001.1, read on the forward strand.
TCCGCCATCCCCCCGGTTCCGTATCCGGCCCGCTGAGCTACGGGGCCATGAATCCGGCTCCGCACGCCCCGTTCGGCATCACGGGGCACCCGCGTCTTATCCCCTCGGGAATAGGTATCCCCGATATTAATCCAGGCGTGCCATCGGGTCGCAAAACCCGAGCCACCGCATCAAACACGCTGACTAAATGGGCAATATATTCTGCGGGAGTCGCTTCGTTCCCGATTTCCTGCTCTTTGGCGGGGTCATTGGGGGGGAGATACGACCGCAATTGCCAATAGGGGGGACTCGTGACCACACAATGCACCGATGCCGGAGGCAGGGTGGCCAACTGGCGCCGCACATCCCCAATCAACACCGTCACGCTTGCTACCGTGTTACTCTCCATCAACCCCCACCTCCGCTAGGGACACATCCGCGTTCCACCACGTTAATTGCCGGGGGGCTTGGTCCCATGCACGAGGAGACCACCAAATATGCTCAACCCGGGTATCCACGGACGTGTTGAGATGCCCTCCCGCCAGGCCCGTTCTCTGCGTGCGGCCTTTGACGTTCACCCACAACCGCACCGATTCCACGTGCCATCCCGCGGCGCGGAGGCGGTCGGTCGCCGGGTGGGGGTAGTGGGTGAGGCACACCATTGCGGGAGTTTGGAGAGCCCACGTAATCAGATCGTTCCAGTCGGCATCCGTCCACGGGGGGCCTCCGTAGGCGTTCTCCGCATCCGAGGATGCCGTGCGATAGGGGGGGTCGCAAAAGACACACGTGCTGGGGGCTTCATACCGTTGCACGATGGTGCGCCAATCCCCCGATTCCAGAATGACCCCGGTCAGTCGCTGGGCCGCGGGCATCATCCGGTGTAAAAAGCGGGTTTGGCGTTGCACTACGCCCTGGGGTGTGAGTTTGCCCCCCCATGCGGTGGCATCGGGCTTGCCGTTAAATCCCTGGAGCATGCGAATCAAAAATCGAGCGGCCTGTTCGACCACGTCATCGGGATTGGGGGCATCCTGCGCCCGGTTCCACTCGATGCGGCTCACCGGCGTCCACCGGATGCGCCGGTACAGCCGACGACTGAGCTGGGCGTCTTGGAGACATCGATACACGGCCACCAGATCCGCGTTGACATCGTTCAGCACTTCCACAAGGCTACGATCTTTAGCCAACAACACGGCAGCAGTGCCTGCAAACGGTTCGACATACGTGCGATGGGGAGGCAGACGGGAGGCAATCACGGGGGCCAACCGTACCTTGCTCCCTTGCCAGGGCCACAACACTGGAATGGCGGTCATGGGGCATCGCCCTCCGATGGCGTGTCGTGGGCATAATCCCGCAAAGCCTCGACCATCGCGTGCAGGGTCAGGTGGGTCAGGGTCTCCATGACGGTTTCCAGCGATGTGTTCGGATTTTCGGTTTGCAACGCCGTCAGCCAGGCGAGAAATAACAGGTGTAACACATCGCGGGGCGCCGCGTTCATCACCACGCGATCCGGTTCCTCGGACGCGGGCATCGTGATCACACAATAGGTGGAGGCATTCGCCACATCCGGGTGGGCCACCACCACATCAAACACCGTGCGGGTTGGAGTAGACATTGCATTTCACCTCGCAATCAACCGTGTTAGCCAATAGGCCGTGGGGCCAATCCCTACGATTCGGAATCAGGGCGGGGATGCCATTCCGACACCGTGGCTTGCGTGTACATTAAGGCTTGGTCGAGGGCATCCACGCAGAGCGCAGTCATTTCCCCGACCAGTTCTCCCACGGGTAGGGTGGGATGATGTTCGACCCGATCCATCATGATCGTGGCTAAAAACGCCCGTAAAATCCGCACGGGGTCCCCCATGATCAGGGCATACCCTTGGGCATCGTCATCGGGGGACATCGTGATCAGCCCAAACTGCGTGGCATCGGCCATTGCAGGATACATCGCGACCCAATCAAACACCGTGGGCAGTCCGGCTGGCGATGAGGGGGGCATTGAAGAAGATGACATCACGTTGGCCTCTTTTCTCGTAAAATTGCTGATCTCCGTGTTGGGCACCTCATCACGAGGGACCGGAATGAACCCGTGTGGTGCATTCCGTGGCGGGCAGGAGACCGCGTTTATTGCGCCAGGGCCACGTAATCTTGTAGTGTGGTCATCGCGGCATGAATATCGCGAGCGTGGGGATCGGATGCCAGGGTTGCTAAGCGGTCGTACCACCATTGGGGTTTCCAGACGGAAACAACGATCATGCGTTCCTGATCCTTCGCGGTGACGAGCACCCAGTACCGATGACGCCATCGCAAGAGCCACCCCGTATAGCGGTCATACCGTCCGACCCACCACACGGTGCCGCGATGCGGTAAATGGCCTCCCACGCGCATGCGCCATCGGGCTTGGGCGTGATAAGACCAGACGGGGTTCATGGCAGACCAAGACGTGGTAAACGTGTGCTGCAGACGCATCCTTTTTGCACCTCCTTGGGGTATGGGGACTCGGATGCGAGTCCCTCTGCTCCTCGGAGGGAATGGATGAGACAGAAAAATCCCACCTTCTCGAAAACTTTGAGAAGGTGGGATGCCGGTTTTTTGCGGTTTTGTGCACTCGTTCGATGGCTATGCGAACCCGATATCTATTGTTAAGGCATTATAGGCAGACCGTGCGCATCGTGTCAAGTCCCGGGCGCAATTTTTTGTGACGCATGGGGGCGAGTTACCGGGGTGAGGAGGGAGGGACATCGCGAGATTTGCGGGGATCGGAGCGGGGCGGGGCTTCGAAACCTTGACACCGGCGGACAAGCGCATCCCATTCGGCCCGCGACAGGACGACCGGAGCCTGATCATCGGGACGATCCAGCCACACATAGCTGGACATCCGATGCCACGATGTCGGCCCCACAATGGTCAGCCATCCCTCGCGCTCTAATTGGCGCAATCCGCGCTGGACGACAATCCGGCTCAAATGCGTGGCCCGCCGAATGTCATCGACCGTCACCCGCACGAGCGAGGAGTGGCGGGGGCGTCCGACGATTTGCCGGAAAAACGTGCGCAAACGAGTTAACGCGGCCTCGGACACCGTATCCGCAGTGCAGATCCGTGTGGACATAGGACATCCTCCTTTCGCATGATCATCCGGGGGTTCCCAACGAACCCGCGTTGTGCCGGAATCCGGCGTTCTCCGGGGCGTTGGTTCGGAGACACGGGGCAGAACACAGGGCGACCCCATTTTTCACCGTAGACGGGTTCTCAGGGCGTCTGACGGGGGGTTTTTATCCAACCACCACCAAATAATCCAGGGGTTCAACCTCTCGAACCATCCAACCCTGTTCCCGGTCTCCAGCCGGGGTGCTTGTCCCACGCACGCTATCGCATGGCCTTCGATCTCATCGGGGCGTGATCCCGCACGGGAACGGTCTCGGAACTAATGCCCCACACTGTCCAAAACTGCCCCACAAGGCGCGATTCCCGAAACCCTTGCCACACAACGGTTTCGGGGGCAACGCCCCACTGCCCCACGTTCCCACGCATTTTTATCTTTATATAGGGGAGGGGGGGGGGTTTTTTTTTTTTTTTTTGCACGTGAATATTTTTTACCCCCTCCCCTCCCCCCCCTCTATATAGCGATTTAGTGGGGCGTTATGGGGCATGTGGGGCATCCCTTGTCCTGTGAGGCTTTGCGGTTTTTTTGCGAGTGGGGCAGACCGATTTTTAGTGGGGCAGGCGTGGGGCATTTCCCTTTTTCTATAAACGTTATATTAAGTAATGCTTACAACGTCAAAATAAAAATTGATAGGTAGAAAAAACCAAACAAGGAAAGAGATGGTTTTGCCCCACTTGCCCCACTTGCCCCACGGCATTTTTTGTCTTTTGGGTTAAGGGGAGGGGGTTAAAAAAATTTGTTGGTTCCCAACGCTTGGCTCGTGACTCTAGGGGAGTGATGGGAAACCCACGTCCTAAAATGGCAGATCCTCATCCGGCAACGGGGGCAGGTCATCCGAGGGGGATTCGAGCATCGCAGAAGTCGGTGCAACGAGATCTTCGTCCTCTCCAAACGCCACCTGCATTCCTCTATCGCTTAGCACATAAAACACACGCTTGCGTTGTCCGGCATCGGGACCTTCAAGGATCGTAACTTTCGGTAAACGATGGATTCCCTCAGTTTGCAACCATCCTTGCGCATACCACCCGTCAATAATGGCGGGGGGCCAGTAGTCCCATTGCATGAGCAATTGCTCTAGTACGTGGGTATAGATGCACGGAGAAGCGGGATGTCCATGTCGCGAGGAGGTGAGCTTCCATTGTCCAGCCCATTGCAATGGGGGGTGATCGGTGTCTGTGCGATGCCCCATAAATTCTTCTGCGTGGGACTGAATCCAACTGCCCAGTTGTCGCAGAGCTTTATGCAATCCCAAGGGGTCATTGGCTTGTTCTTCAAAGCGATTCCACAACTCTTGCCAACCTTCTCCCTGAGTCACCATGCCCCATGTCCATGCCCGTTCTCCGCCCAGTTGGGCTTGATCGAGCAAATCCGCCGTCACCTCCAGCAAGGCTCGATATTCCATTAACCGCGCGGTGCCTCGGGTATGATGCCGCCCGAGATCCGCCAAGCGCATTTGGTAAGCGTGGGCCCACGTGGACCACTGATCGCGATGCTGCAAGAGCCACGCGATAAAGGCGGATCCCGCGTGCCCGTAATGTGCCCGGATGGTGCGTTTGATGTCTTGGACGAGCTCGGCCTGATCCTCATCCCCCCATGGGGCCTGGGTGACGGACAGCGTGCGGGTTTTAATCCCTCCATCCGTGGTGAAGGATGTAATAGGCTGTTCACCACTACTCAGCAAAATGGTGCGCCAGTGTCCCGTAGCGCGAGATCCTCCCGCCTTGGCTCCCCGCATTTTTCCAATCCCACTGACAATCCCATAGAGGATTTCCGTAACTTTGCGGGGGTTTCCTTGAACGGTTTTAGTGTCATCCAGAATCACGGGAAGTCCACTAATGAGCTGGCTTAACATTTCCACCCCCACGTTGGTGGAAGCCCAGGAAAACATGGCCGCGGGGCCGTTCTTGAGATCCGGTTGTCCCCATACGCTGGCTGCAATTTCCAACGTAGTGGTTTTCCCACTACTGGTGATGCCCCCGTAGTCTAAGACAAAGTTGGGTGCGCCAATGAGGTGTAATAACGGGGTGGCGAGACTGGACAACACCGCAATCATGACAGCGGGAAAGGCCACAACGTCATCGAGCATGGCCCACCAGGACGCCGCATCGCCTTGAGCATGGAAGCCTTGGGCTTTTTGCTGATCTCCAGCGGAATCCGCCAAAAATTCCACGACTTGCAAGGTGCCGGTGGCGTCATAGTACTGATCAACCCCCACAGCAAATCCTCGCTGATGGCTTTGCCACCCCAATCGTGACGTGGCAAACACTCGGGGATAGTGATCTGCATTGGCTCGATGAAACGCATCTAAAAACGCAATGATGGCTTTAGCGTTGTTGGAATTTACCGGAGCCCCATAATCGGCTAACGTCACAATTTGTTGTGCATGACTAATTACCCCGTGGCTGACAATACGGCGTTTCCAGACCCTCTCAGAGTGCGGAGATAACCAGCCAAGGTCGGCGTACTCCTGATCCGTATCCAGGTTTGTCAAGTGGCGTAAAATGACCAATGGCCACTGAGCAACCAGACGTTCAACGGGTTCCCCATCCAGCGACCAGGTGATTTGAAACAATCCCTGACGAGTCACGCGATACCCCTCGGGAACGACCAACCCGTCAAATGCGGGGGGTAAATCCGGATCCCACGAAACCTCCATCGCCTCCATCGGATGATCTACACCGTCCCCAGGCGTGGAAGCCGAATCCGATGGACTGACAATCTGCAATCCCCGCTCTTGGGCTTTGCGTCGCGATGCCGATGACGGGTTCAGGCGGGCAATGCTTTTCAGCCAGTCCGTCCAATCGGTTTTCAGCCATCGGCCATTGGTGAGGCTCCGCCCTAAGCGTTCAATGCCATCGCGGTAGTCCGCCCACGCCAGGCCTAACGCGCGCAGGACCAGGGGGTGTCGCAGATAGTCGGGGCCTCCCGTGGTGCAGATGTGGGTAATCAGATCCGCCAGCTGCTCCCACGATGACACTTGATGGTGTTCGAGATCCCACGCGAGTTGCATCAAGGCCAGCTCGACTTCGGCTTGCTGCCAATCGGCCCGCAGTTGGTCTTGGGCCTCCCGAAATTCAACGCGCCACAATTTCCACGGCACGGCCTTGGTCAAAATGGGGCGCACCAGATCCCACGTTTTGGGGTGATGATAGGCCAATACCGCGAGACGCCGGAGCGTATCCGGGGCTAACAACTCCTCGGGGAGGGCATGGGCTTTCACCCGGTCGTGCATGCGTTGGGCCAAGTCCGAAACCCAGGCAACGGGGTCGGTGTCCTGTGACCAGTCCGCCGCGTCCGGGGGCGTGGGGACTGCGGTGGGGCGGGGGTCATCATCCAGGGAATCGGAAAAGGCTGGAGGCCCCTGGGGTTCGTCCAAAGGTTCCCGCCCCGGTGGATTGCCGGGGAATGTGGTGTCCCGGGCTTGTGTCGCCTGTTCCGGGGGTGTATGATCATAAGGGTTCATGTTTTGACCTCCTTTGGTGATGAAATGGTCACGCAGGGCTGTGGTGGAGGACGGGCCGCCACGCACACGAAAAACCCCCTCAATGATGGTGTCATCATTGAGGGGGTTTGGTTATATCCCGTCCAACAGGATGGGATGCCGGTTTTTTGCGGTTTTGCGCAGTCGGGGCAGAGTCCAACCCCGATTCGTGTAGAAGGTAGTGCGTATTATAACGCATCTCGCGAGCGGTGTCGAGGGGGGGCAAAGGCCCATCGAATTTCCCGCCCGTCCTGGGGAGCGATGCGATGGCTTTTCGTGATGGGGCCTTTCGGGGCCGATCCCCGTCTAGGCTCCGTCTCTGCCCGGTCAAGCCCATCAAGACGCGGGAGAGACCGATGAGCATGACCGGGCAGTGCCCTGTCTGCGTCTAGTATCTTGCGGGTTTTTATAAAAAAATGGGAAAAGAGCCTTGTCGACGGGGGGTGTATCAAGTACAATGATTTCAACGTTTTCGACCCGCACCCCCGAGAGGGTGCGCAAAACCCGCAAAAACCGGCATCCCTGTTTCGTAGGGCAGGGATGCCGGTTTTTTGTGCCATCGGTGCCTGGGCCTGTTTATCGCCCCGAATCGAAGGACTCCATGCGGAGCGTCCCCCCGTTTCCTCGATTTCTGAAACCCTGTGGCATGGCGAGGGCCGTGCTGGGGTTTCGAGCGGGGATTCTCGTTGTGCCGGGGTGGATTCGTTTGGTGGGCTATCACCGTGTTCGATGCAGCAAGACATCGCTGCGCTGGAGATGTGAGGAGGGGTTGATGGTGGATGCAGATGTGCGCCGTTTTCTCGCCATCTTAAATATTGTGGTGTCAGCAGTTGCCCGTCCTCGATGGCGCGGTGACGTGTGCCAAACTGAGGATCGCGAGTTACTACCAACACCATACCCTGTGGGCGCTCTTCGATGTCGCATTCACGAGTGGGTTTATGAGCTCTTGGCGTCAGATCGGCAAAACGATGACGGAGGCGAAATCCTCCGAATAATCCGCCCCCGATGAAGCAACGAGAACAGGAGCGCACGCATGATTGCCATCACTGGAGTCTCCGATGCCGAATGGCGGGCATTGTGCGATCATCACGAGGTAACCCTCACCCCAGCGGTATTGGGCGTGCAGGTGCATGACCGAATGTTGGTGTTGCCCCGACACGAGGAAGCGGTGATGCTCGTGGAAATTGTGGCCATCACTCCAACGAGCACAGTCATTCAGTCCCGAGGCCCCGCGCAATCGTGGGGCGAGGCGACGTGGTAGGAAGATAAGGAGGAATGCCGTGAATATTCGCACACACATCCAATCCTGCCTGATTCAATGGGCTCTGTCGAATCTCGATCCGGAGGAATTGCAGGCCGTGATCGGGCACGCTCTCTGTGTGTGGGATGCCCGTGATCCGGAAGAGGCCACGGCATTCCGGTTTCGGTTGGGATGGCGGGGGCGGGATGACCATGGACGCGAATGGACGTGGGGGCCGTGGCTTCCCGATGAGGCGGTTCGGATTGTGGAGTGGGTGCCTCCCACGCCCCGTGATGTGCATTGGCGGGTGTCCTCCTTCTCCGTGGAGCGGTTCTATGCGGATGTGTTGCCCCTGTTCTCGGTGTGGCCTGTGTTCACGGATGCCGAGGGCCATCCTCTCTCGCGGGGATGGCGACATCGGGGGGATGCCGAGTGGATGGATCGCCTGATGCGATGGCTGATGGATGGGCCTGCGATGGCGTCTGAGGGTGTGCCTACTCCCTGCCCGAATGCGTGATGGGGAGATGATCCGATGAGGAGGGATGGCCATGTCTAAGCACGATCCGGTGCGCCCCGTGCCCGGGATGGTCACGGGGATCACTTATCGGCGCGAAACGCCCGCAGGCACTCTGCGGGTGATCATCAACACCCATGCCGGGCAACCGACCGAAGTGTTTCTCTTGTTGGGGCGGGCGGGATCCGAAGTGCAATCCTTTCTGGAAGCCTTGGGCCGGGTGATTAGTTTGTACTTGCGGTCATCCGAAGCCTTGACCCCCCGGGATTGCTTGGAGCTTGTGGCGGCCCAACTCCAAGGCATTGGAGGGGCGCAACAAATGGGATGGGGACCGCATCGGGTATTAAGTGTCGTGGATGCGGTGGGGCAATTGATGGCCCAGCACTTAGCCGAATCATCGGAGGATGGGGGAGAGACGGCGGAGCTACCGGCAAAGCCCCCTGAAGGATCGGGGGCCTCACCCGAAGCCCCTGATCCCCCTGTGGCTCCCGCCCCTATCCCCCCCACCCCGCGTCGGGCGGGAGATTTATGCCCGCAATGCGGGGCGGCATCCTTGGTGTACGAGGAAGGATGCCAGCACTGTCAGGCGTGTGGGTATTCGAAGTGTTAAGAGACCAGGGGAATACGGAAAAAGCAGGCCATTCCTCCAAAGATGAATTGCACCGTCATCGGATCGCGTTCCGGGCACCCCTTCCTGTTGAGGGATTTACCCCGGGAACCGCGTTGTCCAAAAAGCGGTGACACAGCCAGCGGCATGGTCACCGGGGTGGCTGGTAAACAGAAGGAGGACGAGGTGGCAGACGATAAGAAAGAAACTGTGGAACAACGTCGGATGCAGCGGTTAGAAGCCTTGTGGCAACAACATCCTGGGCGGTTTTGTTGGGCCGATTTAGCATTACTGGGTGTTTGGGGTCCCCGTATAGAACGTGATCTTAGTGGGCCTCGTTGTTTACACAGTGCAGCGGAGGATGGTTTCCGTTGTCGAGAGGAAGCACAACAGCACGAACTGTGTTGGTGCGGAGGCTATGAACGGATTAAGGGGAAACTTTATTGGCATCAAAGTCCGAACGAGGTAGTGCCTTTCCCGGACTTATCCGAAGAATGAGGAAAAGCCAATGCTCCATCACTCTCGAAAAATTCCCTAGGGATTGAGAGAACCCCATGACGAGGAGGATGATCATGAACCGTGCGCTACCCGAGTGCATGGCCGGGGTGATCGTGGCCAAAGACCGCCGACGCCAGGCTCTGGCCGCCCTGCCGTATGAAGAAAAACTCCGGATTCTCTTGCGTTTGCAACGGATGGCCGATGCCATCCGTCAAACTCGGGGACTCCCTCCCCGGGCCTGGCCACTCGATGACGAGACGTTGTTGCCCCTTTCTCCCGATCCGAGATCGGAGTCGGGGATTCACAAACCGTGAGGAATCGTTCTGGTACAAAAGGAGACACACGTGAAATCCATTGTGTTTAACGGGCTCAAGGACCTGATAGCCTTCGGGGTTTCTTTGGGTGTTCTGGCGGGCATTCTTTGGAGCGGGGATCGGCTTTTTGTGTGGCAGGATACGGTGAATCGGGTGCATACCCTGTTATTGGCGGGGTATTGTGCATTGATGGTGGGAGGGCTCCTGATTCTGGGGTTGAGTTACCTGTTCTCTGAATCGCAACAATATTGGGCGGGATCCAGCGGAGCGTTGGGGGCGATATTCGCCGTGCAACTGATCACCAACCCCCGACTTTTCGGGAATCAGGATGTACGGGGGATGATGATCCATCACCCCCTCATCTATACGATCCTCCAAACGGGGGCTGAAATTGGGAGCATTATCACCGTGTTGTTGGTTCTTCCCTTGGTAATTTTTGCGGCAATGCGCCTGTGGAGCGATGGAAGAGAACTGGTTTATTACGTTCTTTACGCACGGTCTCATCCCCCTCACCTCTGATGCGCCAGCCATCCGAGGTTCGGTTTTGCGAATCGGAAACGGGAAGGCCCACTTCACCAGCGCGGGACATCGGCCTCACGATCCAGGGAAATAGCTCTCGGCCCATGACCCTCGCCACGTTATGGGTCGGGGGCGTTTGTGGGCCATGCCCACGCGAAAGGAGGCCACCCATGAATCGCCTATGCCAAGAACCTGACTGTTTCCACCGCGCCGTGGATCGGTGTACGTATTGTGGCAAGCCCCTGTGCTACACGCACGCAATCCGCGTCACGGATTCCTACGAAGGATGGATCACGCTTTGCCGACAGTGCCGGGAGGAAGAAGAACGGGAACGGGAGCATCAGTATCATAAACCCCTTGGTTAACGTGATCGGGCGTTTCTTCAACGTCTATCACGAAGAACGCTCCTCAAAGGTTTTGATGATTTTCATGCAATGCAGGCGATCTGATGATATTGGATACGCCCCAGCATGGGGGTGAAATTCATGAAGTCTGATGTGCAAGCCATTCGGGATACCCTGCAAACTCTGCGATCCGAAATCAGCGCGATAGACCAGGCCATCACCGAGATGTGGGTGGTGCTCCGAACTCTCGAAGCCGCTCTCGACCGGCTGGCCCAGGAGCCATAAGGCGGGAAGGGATGGAACTCCGGTTTGTCTCCCCAATGTAGATAGTGGGGAAGGGTCTTGCTGGCATCGATGAAAACACCTCACCACGGACTAAGGTGGTGAGGTGTTTCTTTGAGGGGAGGAACGAATCGAGAGGTTATTCGGTGCCACTATCCCCTGAGCAACAACGGAAGTCGTGAGCAAACACGAAGTCAGGAATACAAGGTATTGTCGAGCACAACGAAATTCCAAGTCGAGAAAATTAAGATGTCGAGGGCATCCAACAATTTGGATGTCAAAAACCTAAAGGAGCGATGATGTCGTGGGCAATGCGAATTATGAGGACTATTTTGACAGTCTGTATCAAGTTACTTGCAGAGCCATACAGAACGGGTGGGATACCCTAACGTTTTTAGATGTGGTTTTCAGTCCAGAAACTCTGGCAGGATTATCGCAAGGCCCCTTGGGAGTGGTGTTGGGAGGAATTGCCCGCATGCGAGATGGAATTATCGCGGATCTCAAAGGGTTAAAATTAGTGTGGAATAGCGACCTGCGGAACCAGTGGTTCCAATGGTGTGAGAATCACGGATACCTGAAAGATGGCGAAGTCATTTGCCTTTCCCAAGACAAACCACTTGGCAATTAAGTCCCTGGGGCGGTGATACCCCGCCCCCGGACATGTTGTGAACCCCACACCGACCCAAGCGGGGAGCGTGTCGGGGGATCAATCGAGTGTTTGTGTGCCCGGTCATTGTCCATCCCATTGAGAAAGGACCATGCGCCATGTCCCGTAAGCAAAAAGCCCATCTCACCCTGACCCGAATGGAAGTGGATGAACTGGTCAGTGCATTACATTTGCGGGCTCTGGATTGGAAAGAGAGCGATGTTACAAAATATGCCGATCTCTTTCGGGCCTTTTTGTCGTTAGCCGAAAAATCGGCTACGGCGAAATCGCACTTGGATACCAAGCCGGATTGGGTTGATGTGTATTTGGACGATATCTTGTATCCCCTTGATGCTGAATCGCTTGAACCCGTTGAGCAGCACTCCATGGGGGCGGAGTGTTCGGATATGGCACCTCACGAACAAGACGTCATCCGCCAAGACCCATAAAGCACATGACAACGAGGAGATGTGGAGGAATGGATAACGAAATCAGTCGAGACGTAGCGCAGTCCCGGTGGATTCGATCCCGTCGCACTCGGAAGAGGTCGCAAAAGGAGCTAGATACATGGCGAGTGTCTTGGTCACTCATAACCATTGCTTAGATGGGTGTCTGGCGGCCACGTTGGGCATCGTCGCTGGGGTTGTGGATCAGGTCGAGTTAGTGGACTATAGCCACAATGATGCCACGGTTCAACGAGTGATTCAGTCCCCCGACGTGGATCGCGTATTTGTGGTGGATATGAGTGTGGGAGAGGCCACGGCGCAGGTTCTCGATACCTGGCCCCACGCGGTGGTGGTGTTGGATCATCACCGCACGGCTCTGCCACTCAATCAGTGGGCGTGGGCGACTGTGGATCCGTCCCGGTGTGGCGCTGCCCTGTTTTTCGAGTATTTGGTGAACCAGGGATGGGGAGACAGGATTCAAGCTCATCGGGATCTCGTGGCCATCGTCAATGATTATGACTTGTGGATTCGACGCGATCCCCGATCAGACGACTTGGCGTTGTTGTTGGATGCCTTTGGCCCCCACTGGATGATCGCGGCGTGGAAGGATGCTCCCGCATTTGTGCAGGCGTTCTGGGGGGATGACCCCGATGCCCTCGCGGGTTCCGCTATGGTGGAGGCATTGCGACAGCAACGTCAAACGTATCTGGAGCGGTGTGCCGCGACATTGCGCCGGGTATCTGGGGAGAGTGGGGAAACCTTGGTCGTGGTGGTGGCCGAGCGGCATCATTCGGAACTGGGAGAGCTGCTCGCGCATCGTCCCGGAGTGGATGCGGTGGTCATTCTTGACCCTCTCGCGCGCAAAGTCAGCCTCCGGTCTCGGGGATCATTCGATGTGTCCGCGTTGGCCCAACGATTTGGAGGGGGCGGGCATCCGGGAGCGGCGGGCATCCCGCAGTCTCAGACCCCCCGGTTTGTACGGTGGTTGTCGGAGCGCATGGGAGACCCCGAAGGGGTCGGGTGGCTCTAGGGATTCCTCGCATGAATGGAACACCTTGGAAACACCAGCGTAAAAAGGAGGTGAGGGCGGTTGACGGGATCTTCGGAAGACTTTCTCATGCGATGGCGGGATTATACCCGTCAAATGGCCGAGGAACCCCTCAATCTCGGCTATACGTTATCGTCAGAAAACGCATTGCGCATGTTGTTACAGGATTATTATCCGCAGGTTCTTCGCCAGTTAGATACCATAAAGGAGTCTCCGGACTGCATGGCGAAGGTGTTGTATACGCTGGCACACCTGGATGCGACGTTTGTCTCAGAACGCCCCGAAATTCTTCAATTTGTTGCCACGTCGTTGACCCACGCCCACCCATTTGTGCAGTACCTCGCCGTGAATGCATTTGAGCAGTGGCGAGGACAAACGGCCCAATGCGCCCTGTTAACATTCCTTGGCGATGCTCCTCCGTGGCTCACCGAGTACGTGCGACAGGTTTTGTGGGAACTCGAAGAGGAGATTTCATCCCATGACTCGTCTGATTCGACAAGTATCTGAACGGGGCTTCACGTATCGTTCCCGGCAATTTTGGTCTGGCGTGTTTGGCCTCAGCGCGTATAGTCCATTGTTCGTGATATTGGGCTTCCGGGGGTTTTATTGGCCCTTTCGACTCACACTCACGCCGTCCCATGTGGTTGAGTGGGTCGTTATCGCAGTAGCTGGGCTCTCGCTGGGAGCTAACGTGTTAGTCCGACAATTGCTGGTATTGACCATCACCTATCGCCACGGCTTGCTTAGAGTTCCCATCTCGGCAGTCTCGCCAAGTTATTCCACGATGACCACGTATCTTATCAGTTATGTATTGCCGCTGATGCTCTTTCCGGCTCATACGTGGAGCGAAGTGGGGGCTTGGGTATTGAGTCTCGGGATCGTGGGGACGCTGGGCCTGACGACATCGGTGCGGTATGTCAATCTGCCCCTGATGCTGATGGGCTTTCGGTTCTATGAGGCGCGGGTGAATGATCAAGAGGTTGTGTTGCTTACAAAAACCTTGCCGCCCATCCCCGATGCAGGCGTCCACGTGGTTTATCGCATTGCCGGGCACAACGTGTTGGTGAGCGGAGAGGGTCAATTAACAAAAAGGGTATCGGAGGAAGAAAAAGCGATGCCAAAACTGCCTTAAATGGGATAGGATCGGGGCAATACTGCACCAGGCAAAGGGATCCATGTCCCAAATCACTCTCATCTCAGCGGCGCAGACGCCCTTCGCACACGTCGCCATTACCGTTTTGCCCGATACCGTGCAACTTTTTGACGGTTACCGCAGGTTGCCATGTCACACCAGCGGCGGTGGCCGCCACGAGATGTATCAACAAAATAGCGAATGCACTCATCATGTTCGCATTGACGTATCCGCTCAAGGGGGTAATGTCGCAGCGTTTCTGCAAGGCTGTGACTAATACGCCACAAAATTTGCTCCGAACGCCCCACGCCCGTGATTATTTCGTGGAGTTGGTCGTGATCCTTTATGATGTAAGCCGTAAGATGGAGGTTTTGCATCCATTGATTCCAACGGTCTAACACGGTCCCCAAAGATACGGGATCATGGACGGTGGACGCTACGTCAAGACAAATGTCCCGCAATTCGCGAAGACGGCCCAGCCAGTGTTCGGAAAACACAGCATCATCAGTGGCGAGGACAGGCAGCATGTCCGGAAAATGTCGTTGAAGCCACTCTTGCGCACGATCCATGGTTTGTAAGTCATCAACCTCATGCCCGTTGTGCAGGTACCGCGTATTAACTAAATCCGTCCATAACGTGAAAGATTTGTCACGATCCATTAGCATCACTCCCCCTTCACTGTAACCGGTAAAATGATCATTTACAAGTGTCATTTTTTTCTTATAATGTAACCTATAAAAAGCTAAAATAATGGTTACACACTGAAAGGGGGATAAGGGTGATTCGCGACACGGATGTCATCACGATGGATGGAGCAATGCCCTTAAACGAGCTTGTGACGCGGCTATTGCAATACGAGATCGAGGTGTATCGCTTGTGCGATACGAATGCCCGAATTCGGAAAGTCTTAGGGGATACGGTCGATCGCGTCATTCGGGATTACCAACAGGGAGACCCCAGCGCTCATCGTGAATTACACCAAACACTGGCCGCTATTTATAGTGTGCATTTTGCCACGCCACTCACCAAGAACGTCAACAACCAGTGGGATCCCGATATCGTCCGTATCCAGCGGAGGTTGGAAGACGCTTGGGAGATGTATGAGCAAAGCCGGATCCCACATTTAGATATTCCACAGGATCCCCGCAAGTTTATTGCGTGGTTTAAAGAGTTGGTTTTAAGTCATCCGGCGACCGATCACGCTCTCTATCATTACCTGCAAGATTCTGCAACGCGCACCCAAGTGGCGCATTTTTTCGTACAAGAAACCACAATTGATACGCGTTTTGATGACTTGGTCGCTTTGGCGCAAGTGGGGATGGACGGCCCGCCCAAAATGGAACTGGGTCAAAATTATTGGGACGAAATGGGCAACGGGAATCCAGCCCTCGTGCATACCACTATGTTCAATCAGCTTTTGGAAGAGTTGGCAGTGCAGCCTGGCGACGATATCCCGGTCTTGAGTGAAGCGTTGGCATGCGGTAATGTTCTGTCTTTTACCATCTTGCATCGCCGTAATGCGTGGAAGGGATTGGGGGCGTTGGGCGTGTTAGAAATGATTTCGCCTCAGCGCTTTCGTCGGCTAGTCAAGGGTTTTGGCCGGATCGGACTGTCGTCACGAGCACAACAATACCATGCGCTTCATGTGTCCATTGATGCCCGGCATGGTCATGGATGGTTACACCGAGCGATCCGTCCGTTAATCGAACAGGATCCGTCTATTGCAAGGGATATCGTGTACGGCGGGTTTTATCGGTTAAATACCTCTCTAGATTATGTCGAGCACCTCACGGCCCTTTATACGAGCGGGGCCATTCAATAGGAGGTGAACTGTATGCCATGGGAGACGACATCTGATTTAGTCCCGGTCAATCCCCCTGTTGCTGACGGGGCGGTCATCCTGTTTTCCGGCGGCACGGATTCGATGGTGTGCGCTGTTCTCGCCCAAATGCAATGGGGTAACAATGTCACGTTGCTGACCATTGACATCGGAATGAGCGCAACCGATCGGCAAAAGGCGCTGACACGGGCCCAGGAACTCGGTTTGCAGCACGTGCTCTGGGATGGGCGCGATGCATTTGTTGATGAGTACCTCACAGTCGCCATTCATATGAATGCTGACTATCAAGGATTCCCATTAGGGACCCCACTGGCCCGCGCATTAATGTTCGCGACATCGCGGCGGTACCTGCTCGGTAGGCGTCGGGTCCTCATTATCGGATCGACGCGGCGGCAAAACACCCGGATTCGGGCGGATTTAGCATTTAGCGATGATCCTCATACGGTTGTTTGGACGCCGATTGCTGACGCGCTCATGACGCGGTCAGATAAAGTGCGATATTTAATGGAACACGGAATCACCATTCACCACGAGGACCATTTTTCAACAGACGAGAATATATGGACGCGAGTCATTGAGTCGCACGCCATGAATGATTTGAGCCGCGATCCCGATGAGCGGTGCTTCTCGTGGACCCGCCCATTGTCCAAAACACCCGACAAACCGGAGTCCTTAATGATTGAATTCGAACAGGGATTGCCCGTGGCGCTAAATCAGGAGCGCATGCCGTTACGCACAATCATTGAGACGTTGAACACGGTCGGCGGCGTGCATGGAATCGGGCGCCGGATAACGATCGAGGACACGTTATTAGGCGATAAGATCCGCACTTGCTATGAAGCTCCGGCGGCCACCGTCATTCAAGTTACTCACCGTCATCTAGAATCCTTAGTGTTGACCAAACACGAGCGTGATGAAAAGTCCCAGTGGGATCGGGCATGGGCCGAGCTGGTATACGCCGGAGCCTGGAATTCGCCCCGTGCGCGGGACCTCGTTACGGGCGCCTGGCCGATCCGTTATCGGATCAATGGCCAATTACGCGTGGAGTTATTCAAGGGTCATGTTTTGATTGTCGGCGGCGAAGTGCCTGACAGCCGCATAATTCCGGTCGAACGAGCCGGCCTGTATTAACCGAAGGAGGACTTCATGCTGAAAAAAACGGTCACCATCCGTGATGCGGTCGCGCTGACGATCGGTTCGGTCTTAGGATCAGGATTATTGTTATTGCCCGGCCTTACCTATCACCAAGTCGGGTCCGGCGGTGCATTATTGGCATGGCTCATTATGGGGCTACTGGCGATTCCGTTTATCTTGATTTTTTCGAACCTCACCCATCGTCACCCGGACGCCAGCGGTATTGCTGGGTACGTTGCGCAAGCCTTTGGGCCTCGGTGGTCCCGGGGCGTGACGTATGTGTTAGCCGGGACTTTTCCGGTGGGCATTCCGGCCTTATCGTTGATTGGTGCCAATTATGTGGCGTATGCGCTGCGGCTGAACCATTGGGCAACCATGGCACTGGGATACGGGATTGTCTTGTTGGCGGTGGGCACGAATTGGTTGGGAGTGAAAGCTGGCACGCGCCTGCAAAACCTAACGGTCGCCACGCTAACCGTTCTGCTGGCTGTCACGGTTTTGTTGGCCCTGCCACATGCGCAGCTGACACATATCCGCTGGCATGTGGCCGGGTATCCGTTGTGGCAAGCCATGGCCTTGATTTTTTGGGCGTATTTGGGCTGGGAGAACATGTCGTTTACGGCGGAAGAATTCCATAATCCTCGGCGAGACTTTCGCTTGAGTTTGTTTCTTGGATTTATTGTGATTTTGGTGTTGTATTTAGGGATTACCTTTACCGTGGTAACAATTTTGCCCCAAACCGCATCCGTGACGGCCCAAGCCCCGATCGCCGGGATGATTAGTCGGGTTATGGGGGGGATTGGCGGCCAGGCCGTGGCAGTTTTAGCCTTCTTAATTACCCTTATCAATGCCAACGCCTGGGTCTGGGGCGGCTCACGCCTGTATTACAGCGCGGGGCGCGATCGGGTGTTGCCGGCTTATTTGAGCTGGGTGGATGCATCCTCGGGAGCGCCGCGTTCCGCATTAGGAACCTTGTTAGTCTTGTATACCCTCAATTACGTGGGAATGGCGTTGTGGCACTATTCCATTACGACCCTGATCCTCATTTTCAGCCAGAACTTCTTGGTTCTCTATTTACTCAGCATTCTTGCATATATCAAGGTGAATACCGCGTGGAGCCTGCGACTGCTAGGGATCGTGACCTTAATGATTACGGCAGTGTTTATGGCGGTGTTTACGTGGATGCTGCTATATCCTCTCGCGTTGCTCAGTTTAGCGTGGTTGGTCCCTCAACAACGTCGTCAGCCGGTGGCGGCTGAACCGAAGCCGTAACGGCGAAGAGTTCAGCTCGCGTGTACGAAGGGAGGTGGTCGGTCATGACATGGAAGGTTGATGATCCTGCTATTCGGCAGCAACTAAAATCCCTCATGGTCCCGAGCACCATGAAAAGTGTGATCGTACTTGTGTGGGATTGGATCGTCATTGGAGGAATCGGAACCGTTACGTGGCGTATCATCCGGCATGCCGGGTGGCATATATGGTCAATGCTGATTCTGTGCGGTGCCCTTTGCGCCATTGCTACCCGCCAACGCGGACTTGAAAATCTTATTCACGAGGCTACCCATGCAAACCTCAGCGCACGACCATGGGTAAATGATAGTTTAGCTTGGGTTTTGGCATGCCTACCACTGGGGCACAACCTGACGGTAGAACGTCAAAACCATGTGCAAGGCCATCACTGGCACAATTTTGGAGTGAGCACGACCCGGATTTTCAGCGGTATCAGGCGTTTGGTGCCGATCGGTTGCCGGCTGCCAATTACGGTGCGTTACTCCGCATGATGACCACCGGATTTCCCTCTTATGTGCGCGGAGCCTGGCGGGCCTTTATCTGGCCGTTCGGTGAACCGTGGTGGATGCGCAGCATTCGGATAGTTTATTGGCTCGGAGTGATTGCGGTGGCCGCGATGTTTCATCTGATTATTCCAGTGATCGTGTTTTGGGTGGTTCCGGCCGTTACGCTGTTACCCGTCATCCGCTACTTCGGAGAGTTATCGGAACATGCGGCGGCTGGGTGTGCATCCGAAGTCGTTAGCAGTCGCAACAATTTAGGTTGGTTACAAGAGTGGACGATTCATCCCCATGGGGATGGTTATCATATCATTCATCACCTGTACCCGAAAACACCGCACCATCCCCTAGCCCGGGCTCATCGGACATTGTTGGCGTATCCGTTATATCGGTATGGCGGCCGGCATTGTTACGGAATTCGCGCAACCCTGGCGGATTTAGTCCAGTCTCCGGACCCTGCTGGTGCAGGCGGAAAGGATGTGTCATCGTGAGTTTGAAGGACCCCATTCTTATCGATCCGGAAGTGTGTCGCCGTTATGGGGCGCTGCATATCGGGTGGCGACTAGTGCGGAGTTTAGGGGCCGTGGAACCAGATATTTTTTTGACGCGCTGGATAGCCCAATCTCAGGCTAGCTTAAAGCCCCAATTGATGCAATTGCCGACATGCGACAATCACATCCAGGCGTATCGGCGACTTTTGCGCCAAATGGGCGTGGATCCTACGTCAAAACGCAGCAGCGTCGAAGCGTTATGGAAACGTATCCGCGCAACATCTGTCTGGCCGATCATCCATCCTTTGGTGGACCTTACACATGTGTTGTCTCTAAAATATCGGGTGTCGACCGCCCTCTACGACTGGGATCGCTGTACGCCCCCGATCGTCTTACGCCTGGCACGGCGGGATGAACCTCATTGGGGCATCGGGGATACGGAACCAGTGACCCTACCGGAAGGAACCTTGGTGTACGCTGATACCCAGCAGGTTTTGTGTCGTCACTATAATCATCGGGATGCAGTGCCGACCCAAGTGACCGCGGATACGAAAAACGCGGTGTTAATCGTGGACGGTGCGCCGGGGATTGATCTCGGGGTCGTGCGCCAGTTATTGAACGAATGGGAATTGCTTGTCTCAACCTTTTTAGGCGGCGTCGTTTCGGATGCGGGCCTGGTGTCGTGCCCTGAGGGATAATGGTCGGAATGTCGGCCCTCGCAAAAGCAGGAGCAGGCAGGGCTATCCAAACTGCTGGGTGTGATGAAAAACAGGGCGGAGACTAATTGTAAAGAGGCGTTAGACGTTCGACGGGAACACGCATCCAAGTGAGAATCCCGAAGGAAGGAGACTGTGTGCCGATGACCATGTCGGTGGTGAAGTATCATGCGTTGGGTAATGATTATCTCGTTGTCGATTCGCGGTACGTGGGAGTGGACAGTTTAACACCGCCTGTGATTGCACGTTTATGCGACCGGCATCACGGTTTCGGCGGGGATGGCCTATTATGGGGACCCGCGGATTCGCACAATACCGTTCGGATTTTCAATTCCGACGGATCCTGGGCCGAAAACAGCGGAAACGGCACTCATATTTTTGCGCGGTATTTGTGGGACACGCACCAAGCGGATAGGGAGTCTTTTACTGTCTGGGCCCACGGAATTCCCGTATCCGTGACGATTTCCGCTATGGACGGCAGCATCATGGTGGATGCCAATTTAGGTGAACCCCAACAACACGAACCACTGACCATCATGGTCAACCAGCAGTCGTGGCAAGGGACTCGACTATCGTGGGGCAATCCTCACTTTGTAATCACCCGGGATCATGTGTCCCGGGACATCCTTGACCAGTGGGGTCCCTTGTTGGAAAAGCATCCGACATTTCCGCAACGCACCAATGTCCAGTTTATGAACATCGTCGGACCTGACACAATTCGTATAGAGATTTGGGAACGGGACTCCGGGTATACCTTATCGTCTGGCAACAGCGCGGCGGCGGCCGCGGCCGTTGCATGGCAACTCGGGGTTCAGGCACCCACGCGTGTCATGATGCCCGGGGGTATATTGTGGGTGCGGCACGATCCGAATACGGGCGTCTGGATTCGAGGGCCGGTCGTCAGAGTCTTTACGGGCGTTTGTGATCCCGAATGTCTCGGCGTACTAGAAACAGGGCTATAAGATTAACTTAACGTTATGGATGGGGAATCATGTCGCATAACAAATGTTGTTGCGACATCCCGCTCGCATCAGCCATGCTCCATGCCCGAGCATTCTTAATCGGACGACGAGCTTATTTGCTGAGCTTACAAATTCGTGGTTTCAGTCGGCCAGTCCATTAGTTCGTGATGACTCTTTTGGTAAACAGCTTACGTTGCGGTATTCGGTTCCACAGCTTATGAGTGACTTGACAGATTCTTTAGGTATGGTATCCCCAGATAGGCCCAGCGGTCTTTCACTGTCAACACGTATCCGTCGGCATCGGACGCATTGGGCCGAGGTAATAGCGCAGATTAAGGCGTCCAGTCGATTCCCACCAGTGCCGGTTTTTGCATGATGAGGAAAACTAAAACGATTGGTCTGGACAATCTTATTGAAGATACATTCTCGGCAATGGCAGTATTGGTCCGCAGCACCTTTATATTCTGAGTTCGGGGGGCCCACAGAGCCAGTGATACCTTGGGAAAGGATTCGTAGATTCGCTTGCTTTGAACCTTGGTTCCTTCACTTACAGAGTAAAAGTCGTCAGCGGATTTTGCGCAAATTCGTTAACCAATTGGATCGGTGGCCGAACAAAAACGGTTATGATGTCCGCCGATAGCGTGCGTTTGCTCTTAGCCACGAGTCTAGCCTTGGCTGCAGTCCTGCATACCCCATTCAGCGTTCTACTGGTCGGTGTGATGCTGTTCGAGTTGGCAGGTGTGTTCTTCTCTCCCGCGGAAAGCGCACTACTGCCGTTGGTCGTTCCAGCAGAGGATATCGTGGCGGCCAAAGGCGTTCACCAATCTAGTGCGGCGACCGCTGGGTTGGCTGGGAAACTTTTGGGAGGCCCGCTTTTGATGCTTCTGGGTGCACCACAACTCTTTTTGGTTAATGCCGCCTCCTTTGTGGTCTCGTTAGTGAGCTTATGGAGCGTGAAGGTGAAACAGCCTACTGTGCCGAGAGATCCGCTCATTAGGTTTCGGTACGAGGGGGCGATGGGCTTTAGAACAATTTGGAAGTCTCCTGGGTCATCGCGCCTTATGTGGTCGGGGATACTCGTAAATTTTGGTGTTTCCTCCTTGACTATCGTCTTAACCACATGGGTGAAAGTTCGGAACCATGGCACAGTGATGCTCTTGAGCTTAGCTTCCGGGGCATTTTTGATAGGTTCCATCATCGGGGGTGTCGGCTCGAAGTGGTCGCCCGACGCTTTCCTTTAGCAATATCCCGTTTGAGTATGTTTGGGTTTGGAGTGTGTATTGGGATGATGGGCGTCATGCGAAACCCGTTATGGACGATCGGCTGTATGGGCGCGGCGGGTCTCCGCGATGCCTTATTCAATAGTTGGGTGGGAACATATCTTGTGCAACAAACCCCTGCTTCTTTGCGTGGCCGCGTTTTCAGCACGTTCGGAGGCCTCATGCTTGCCACGGGTCCCTTGGGCCTAGCTGCATTTGGAGTGGTGTTTACATCGGGGCTCGCGTTGCCCCTACTTTTCGCCATTATGGGGTCGTTTGCCGTGCGGCGGGTCTGCTAACCAGATCGAATTTTCCCGTTGTCGTGCAGGACGAACATGTCAGCCCCACCTGATTTCAGGAGCGTCCGTGAATCTTCTGGAAGAAAAGGGCGATACTTATTCGTCGAACAGGAAGATACGTAAGATCAGGATAGCGTACGTGAAGGTGAGAAAATAGAGGTCTTTAATCAGCGGAAAACACGTAATGGTGAGATGATGTACTTTTCGAATAACCATGTCTACCTTTCGTACTATACGTTTCTTGCTCTGTCTCCGCCAATTGCATGTCATCAGGGCCGCTGTTTTACTCCGCCCGTCTCCTTATCGCCCGCTCAATTGCAAAACCTTCATGGGTATACCTGGAATAGTTCGCCGGGGTTTGTGACCCCCTTTTCCCCAATCCCTTGACCAAGTGGAAACCGGCGGCTATTGGGATTGGTCTCGTCTAACCGATTATTGAGCTTATTGGCCTCTTGTCTCCCGCCTGACGCTGCAACTTGTTGTCACCACTACCCCTGAAAACGAATCCGCCCACGATTGTTCCGACCGCCCGCGTTGCCTTAACAACGAGCGGCCTGATTGAGGGTCACCTTGAGCACTGGCTCTTCACCCAACGCCCCGGGTCCCATCACACGTGGTGCCTGAGTGCCGGAGGCGGCATCACCTTACACACCATATAGTCCTGTGTCCTCGTCGCTTCCCCTCGTTATGGTGAATGGGTCTGGGAATTTCTGGGATGGTGGAATGGCCTATGTGACAGCCAGCCCTGGCATGATGCGTCCAATGGCGCGTTGGAGATTGGGCGGCTATGTGGGAGATTGATCTCTGAGAGGTGCGCAATTCCGTCAGTTGATTACGTGAGGTCCTGTCTTCCAAGTTCTTCTAAAGAAAACCTTGCGTAGAATTTCGATTCGTTCACCCATTACGTGAGCAAGAAGAGTTGAAAGATGCCGATATTTTCGGCAAAATGTCAATCATGAAAAATTTTGTAAAAAACACTACTGTGGGGAGGTTGCTACGCGGATCAAAGGTTCCGCGCTGGACAAAATAATGAGTTTAACAGAAGCCGAAGCGGAGGCTTTTCTTAGTGAACCTAAGACACTCCTAGGTAAAATAGCATGGAACACAGTATCTGATGCTCAATTCATCTATAAAGCGGTGGCAAAGGTGCTTTTAACGCAATCTGGGAATGCATCATTATTGGATTTAGTGTTAACATATAATTCCAAAGCGAGAACTTTTGTATTCGTTTTGAGGTACGCGCATCGTGAGAACATTCGGCGACTCGAATTTAATAAGCCCCATATTAACCCCGGGAGATCTCGTGAACATATTGGTAAATTGCACAAACATAAGTGGACAGATGCTTATGGGGACACATGGGCCTATGAACCTACAGACATTGAAGATCCATGGGATTTTCGCCGATCGCTTGGCAATTTCCTGACTGAATGTAATATTGAATACGAACCAGCCCAATTGGGAACGTTGCAGGTACAAGGGAGGTGGATTTAAGGTGACGTGCGATAAAATTGAGCGTCTGCTAGATACATTCCCTGCGTTATTTAGTTGTGACTATGAAAAGCATATCCAAAAATATGTTCTAAAAACCCCGTTTTATTTGCCAGACGGAGATATGCTAACGATTTTTTTCGACCCTGAGTCAGGTCGCTTGTCTGATTTAGGGGAGACAGTGCATCGATTTGCCTCTCAAGGGATTTCTATTGAGGGAAATAAAACGTGGCTACGACGGTCACTACTCGATCCCGAGGTTCATTATGATTCAGGTGAGTTATTTATCGAAACACTTGATCGGCCAACTGCATTGGCTGGTCTAATTAATACAATCATTCGATTAACGGACCTTGAAATGGCTAGGTTTCCCCGAAAGCCTAAGACGTTTCGGGAAGACGTTAAAGCGTACCTATCATCACTTCCAATCGAATTTGTGTCGAAATATCGGGCTGTTTTGCAAGACATTCAATTAACCTTTGACTTCTATGTCTCTAAACCCCATCCGGCATACTTGGAAACTATGCATGCTCAGCCGAAATTTGCTCAGCAAGCTAGCTTACACGTTTTGGGGAAGTGGTCAATCGCTAAAGTTGATAATACAGTAAAGTTAATTACGGTCATTCATTCTGGTATGATTCTGCCCAACATTGTTGTGGAACAACTGCAAGAAGTTTCCACAGTCGTTCCATGGGACTATCGAGAGCGTCTTAAAGAAATCCTCGTAAGTTAACGAAGGAATTGGGTAGTGGTGTTCCGTATAGTTCATGTCAGAGGCTACCATTTCCCTCAAGCAATGGGGCAGCTTTTTATATTGACGTACATGGGATGAATTTCCACTACGACCCATTCCGTTGTCTCCTCTGCGTAAGCAAGGGATGGCGCGTTCCCACCACTGGGGAGGTTTTATACGAATTAGCCCCGATATCACCTGTGCAAACACTTTTCAACCTTGAACCGCGTAACCCATTGCGGTGCGCCAAGTTCAGTCCAGGTAGAGGTTCCTAGCATTCGATAGAAAAGCGTAATATTATCGTTGCCCGCCCGACCCATCCCTTCGTGTTCTGGCACAGCACTATGGTCCTGTCGCCGATGCGTTATATCTCACCTTGCGCCGGGAACCCGTGGTGCGTTCGGTCGCGCTATCCCCGGATATTCTTCTCGATGAAACGTTTGATCGTTGGGTGGTCGGTCTTGAAGTCATGTATCCGACTGACAATTGGGCTATCGCCCGCACGTGGTTACAGCATCACGGATGGGCACCAGACGACGATTCTGTTGGCTAGGGAATTTGCGGCATCACAATCACCAAGGATCTTCATTCTTCATTATTCTTCATTATTTTTCATTCTTCATTCTTCTTCTATCCTTTTCGGGAATGTAAACGGTTACTGTCTTTCTAATTCGGGTGCGTATGGATCACGCCTCGACCTTCGTGTGGGTGCAGACAGGGCTCGAACCCCGAATACGGTGTGACTGGTTCTGATTGCTCTGTGAGGTACCCGGTCATTCTGGGACGCGAATCCCTCGTGAGAGGTTCCTCAATAGGGTTGTGCACTAGTAGTCAATGGTCGTTCCCGATGCTCGAAGGCCGATCTATGGCGGGGGAACAAGCGTCGGGGGATAGATAACAGGAGGATGATCTTGGTGAAGGATCATTCCGGGGGATTGCCTCCTCGGGTCGCAGATATTGATCTGATACGCATTCTCAAAGCAGAGGGAACACGGTGCACGTGTGTAACGCCTCGCTTGCTCCTCAAAGAAGACACACGCACGGTGTATTGTCGGAATTGCGGGGCGCAAATGGATGCCTATGACGCCTTAAAGAAACTAGCATTGCACTGGGATGAGGTCAATCGTCAACAACAACGATTGCTGGAAGAACGCCAAGCGCTACTCAACTGGCAACCGTGGCGTCTGGCTGCCCGCGAACTGGTGGATACCATGACGAAAAAAGGCACCCAGAATTTGATCCCCGTGTGTCCGCATTGTGGCGAGGGCATTGAGTATCAGGATTTGATTGGGGCGAGATATGTGGATCGGAACCGCATGAAAGGGCATTCTCCGGATTCGGAGAACCCTGGCGAATCCTCCGTTGGGGACCGTTCATCCTCATGAACCCTGGGGAGGGATTGAGTGGGGAAAGGAGGTGGTATAATGGAACCCCGTTCTCACGCCCCGCTCTGTGATGAGTGTGATCGCGAGGCTCGGTATCAATGTGTGGTGTGTCGCACAGGGTTTTGTGGGGCCCACGGGTCCAGTTCAGGCGGACAAGAGGTTTCAACGAATTGGGGATAATCCTTGACGGAGCAAGACCTGAAGTGTACGCTAGCAATAGGCTCTCGGAATGAGATTCCCGATGATGGCAGATCGGGATGCCTGTGCCATCAGGCTAACATGGAGGATCCAGGCAGTGGGCCTGTTGCACCAGGTCAGAGATCCCTGAACCATGCTCATTCCGTTCAATCCACTCTAGCACTCAGGTTCCCCGCCAGAATGGGCGGGGAACCGATTATTTTCGGGGGAGTTCGCGAATGTCTCCGGAAGGGAAACCCGGGACGAATGTTGACACGGGGGCATGGAGTTTTTATACTTAGGTTAATGTATGGGTCAGTACCTCTTGAAAGACGAAATTCCCTGGATGAAGTGCACAAAACCGCAAAAAACCGGCATCCCATCGCTTAAAAAGTCGAGATTTTGGGGTGTGTTTCAGTCATTCCCCGCGTGGTGGGGAATTTTTTTTGAGGGAATATGGGATGGTCCCTCAAAAAATGTCTGGAGGACGCGTATGTGGCCCTTTCTCGTTGCCCATCTTGTCATTTTGCCTTTCCCCCCGGTAGGGCATGGCCTTCCTGTTTTTCCGGTGCATCACTTGATTCCAATGGGTGTCTTGCCCGGAGCGGCCATTGGGCATCCGGTGTGGTTGGGAACCTTACCCGGAGCCGTGTCCCCGTAATTCGGGGTGGTCAAAAGCCCTCGAAGCCTTGAGCTTCGAGGGCTTTTGTTGTGTATACGCCCTGCGATGAAGGGAGGGAACCGGGTGCGAACCCTATGGGACTGGATATGGGTGATCCTCGTGGTAATCGTGTTGGGGGCGGCTATCCATACACGCCATATCTCTCGTCAACCGGTGACATCACAGGAGTGCAAGGAGGATACGGAATGTTAACCGAATCGGTGATTGACGCGAAATATTACCAAGTGCGCGCTGGGTCCACCGGAGACCATCCGGATTATCTGTTGGCTCTCGTGGCGTTGCGGGATCCTGATACGAACCGCATCGTCAAGTATGGGGTGGCCGCGAGTGCCATTGCGGGCAATCCGTACTCCGTGGGCTGGACCGAAGTGACGCCCGACTATCTGCATCAACGGTGTCGCCGCGTGGCTCCGGACGAGGTTCCCGAAACCTGGAAAGCGGCTTTGGATTCGTATCGTCTTGCTGATCAACCGGACGCTCCCATGCCATAGAGTCCGAAGGAGGGATGGCTATGCAACTGATTTCGCACGATCCTCACACTGGAAACCCGGTGTTTTATCTCGATGGCGTGTGGGTGCTCTGTGCGCGATGTGCCGAACAGGTTCCCGTGGGTCGCGTGGATGGACCCCATCGCATTGAGTGGCACGGTGAACCGGACGGAGTACCCCGGTGTGAGCGGTGTCACCGGCCCCTGGTTTAAGGCTAAGGAGGGAGTGCTATGGCAATTACCCATCGGCCCCGAGGATATCGGATTTTTGCGGTGCGATATCCGGATGGGCGGCAGAGTTCAGTCATGGTTTATGAGGACGAAGATCCCTATGTGGTGTGTGCTCAGAAGTGCCCGGGAGCGCAATTGGGCGAGGCGGTGTACGGAGCCACGTATGATCCCGCGACCGGCGGATTGTGGGCGGGGGACTAACGGGGGCGAAAAGGGCTGGTGATATCGTGACGCTGACTCAATAAGTGATTCAATTGCTCCGGAACAACACCCACGAGGACAATCTCCAAAAGATTGCTGATGAGGTCTTGCAACGTGGGTGTGAATCGGGGATTATAGCCGAACTGGTGGCGGATGATGATGCCGCTGGTTTTTATCGGCGAAATCGGAACGCAATTGGGATGGTGGTGTCCAATCATTTAGGATCAAATCCCGCGATCTTTTTTGGGGATCAATGGGACCGTGATGATCCTACGGCGAGCAACCCACACAATCAAAAACTTTTAGTGTGGTTTGCCGTGGAACAAACCATTCGTGATAAATATTTTAGTATCGTTTGGTCTTAAAGAAACGCCTCGCACTTGCCTTGCTTGCTATTTTCCTCGCGAAAGTTAGAGTCCCCACGCCTCCGAGCCTCCCCGCTCGGAGGCGTTGCGTTTTGGGGATGGTTCCCCACCACTACGTATCGAGGTGATAATCATGGAGTTTTTGCACGCGATGTTTCCGTTACTGTTCCATTTTCCGATTTTCCCGCCGCCCCACATTCCCTTGCCGGGCCATCTGGTAACGCAGGGGATTCACTTGCCATAAGGAGGCGTTCTGTATGCGGGTGGCCGCGGCAGACACGATTTCTGGGAACCTGATCACCGATTTTTTTGAGATCGGACAGATTCTCGAAGCCCTTGGTCGGTCTGATTTAACAGGCGAAGCGAGTGGACTCATCGTGACTGTTAATGAGCGAGCGGGCGAATACGAGGCGGTGTGGATGACCACGGCTTCGCGCCCCTATGAAACCACGTGTCGTTACCGGTGTATCTGGGATCACGGGCAGATGGTGGGATAACAGATCAAAGACCGCCCCGAGGACAACCGGGGCGGTTGGATTTTTGCGGTGCAGATTGGCCAGTTCACTGACGAAGGGGGGAAGGGCGTGGTTGAATGGTCCGTGTACGCCCAGCGTACAAGTCACGAGGAGCCCCGATGCCTAGCCACGGGGATTGATCCGACCGACCAGGCTCGGGAACGGTGTCGGGAGTTAGCTCAGCAATATCATCTGGATCAAGACCCGCAAGCTATTGATGTGGGTCACGGGCAAGTGTTGTGGGAAGTCGTCGCCCAGGACCCGGCCCACCCGGATGGATGGGTGATGGTGCATGCCTGGGTCATTAAACGATAAAACAATAAACTAAGGAGTTTCTGCTCTTATGCTCATCGCTATTGATACGGGTCATGGATATTGCAAAGGCATGGGCCCCCGAGGCTCCCGTTGGTCGGCTCCCAGCTGGCTGGTGCCCGATACGGGGGATGGCATGGTGGCGTCCATGGAGTTTTTGGGCACCCCCCGCCCCATCACCGTGGCGTGGAACGGGGCGGCTCCCCGATCCTATTGGTGGGGTTCCGATGCCCGGCGGGGGGCTCGGGTCATTCTGGCTCCGGATAAAGGGCATACGCCCCGCACGTGGGACCTAACCCTCATTAGTGGTGTGCTGACCGTGCAATCGGCGGGGGATGACCCGGCGCGGGAACCCTGGGATTTAGCCATTGGCGTGCCTTTGGGGTGGTATTCCTCGCAAAAGGATGCCCTGGCCGAGGCATTGCGGGGGCAAGGACAGGTCATGGGGGTTCCGGTGACAGTGCGACAAGTGGCAGTGTTCCCGCAAGGGATGGCCGCGGTGTTAGCGAACGCCCCACCTGACCGCCCCGGACTATACGGGGTGATCGACATCGGGTATGGCACGACCGAATATCTCATCGTGGAAGTGCAACCCGGAGGCCGGGTGCGAGTCACGGCAGATCCCGCTGGAACGTGGGAAATGGGCATGCGAACCATCTCCCAACGGGTTGCGAATCGCGTGGTTCAACAGACTGGGGTGATGGTCGATCCCGAAGACGTGGATCATGTAGACACGCTGACCATCCGGGGAGAAGATCTGGATCTCCGAGACTGGCGACAAGACGCGGTGCGGTGGTGGCAGCTCGTCCTGCAAGATCATTTGGATGCCGTGTGGCACCACACCTTGCCCCGTATGGCCGCGTGTTGGGTCGTGGGGGGCGGAGCGGATGCCCTATCCGGGGTTACGGTCAACGGGATGCCTTTAACAATTTTGCCGGATGCCCGGTGGGCGAATGTCACGGGATATTGGAATGCCATGAGCCGGCGGGTGGAAGCGGGAGGATTGTAATGGCACATCGATCCCGGTTGACGCTGTATTGGGAAGGCCCCGATGCCGCATTGGGAGAGTGGATTGCCACCCATATTCCTCCGCGCCAGCGCTCGGCGTGGATCAAGGCGTGCATCCGCCGGGCGATTGCCGAAGACTCTCGGGCCCCGGGGGATCTCGTAGCACGTGTCACCCGCCTCGAAGAACAAATGGCTCGGTTAATGCGGACGGACTCTTCCGAGAATGGCTCTGCGAATCAGTGGGAATCGGACGCAATGGATGCGTTTCTGGCATCATGGTCTCCGCGTTCCGAAGACCCCACGGACTAGGTTGCCCATGGCCCGAGAATCTGGCCGCATAGCGGGCGTAAAGAAAGGAGAGCAAGAGTGGCCAAATCCAATAAAATGTGGACGGTGTTGGTGGCCGTGGATCCGGACGCCAATACCAGTTTGTTGCAGTGGGTGCAGGAAGAAGGACGGGACTTTGTCACGGAGGTCTTAGAAGCTGCCCATGCTTCGCAAATCCCCAACGTGTTGACATTGCGGGCGGATCAACCGATTGCCCTGTGGTTATCCACCGTATGCCCACAATTGCCGGAGTGGGCGCAGGTGATCACCACGCTCGTTCAACACCGTACCGCCCCGACTCGGATTGTGTTGCTGGCCGAAGGAACTCCCGATGGGGTGGCGGGAGACCTGGGAAGTCTTGCGGCCACGCCCTTGGTGGCCATGGCCACCATTTTTCGACCCACCCAGCAAACCGGCACCAATGAATTAGTCTACAATTACGCGGCAATTGGTGAAGCCTTATGGTCAGCCCAGGCTCCGGTGGTCACGGCTTCGGGACCAGCGGGGACAGGAGCCCAAACGCTCCGAGTGTTGCCCGCACAAAGTCCTACTGAGTCATCGGAGTGGCATGAACCCGCGACCCCAGATGGAGCCTCGGGAACTGCCCCAGCATCCCAATCAAGGTGGTTTCGCAAAAAAGCCAAAACTCCGAAAAGCGCATCCTCGCCTCCTCGTGGGAATGAGGTTTTGTCATCCCCTGTGGTGATGCGCACTGTGTTACCTCCCAGTCGCTTAATTGTTGTGGTAGGAGGCAAAGGAGGCGTGGGCAAAACCACCGTTGTGGCATCGCTCATTCGGCAAGCGGCTCGGCGATACGGGAGTGCCATGGGAATCGATTTTGACTACTTGAAGCCCAATCTGGCATTGCACTTTTGGCCCATCGATGCCCGCATGCCAAACATTGATGAATTGTTCGACAGCATTGATATCGCTCGGGGAGCGGCGGGAGACGCGGGCATTGATGAAGAAACCGAGCGGCGCATGGTGGCGGAATGGATCGGCCAGCTCCGCCCCCCGGACCCCGGGATCTTGGTCGTACCCGGACCCACTCGCCGCCTCCGGGTGACGTTGCCTCCGGAACGCGCACCGGGATACGTGCTGGACTGGGCATTGGCGCAGAACGATCCGGTGATTGTGGTGGATACAGACCCGGCGTTAGACGAAGCGGCGGAAACCGCCTTGAATCGAGCGGGGCAGGATGGTGTCATCGTGTTGGTGACGACGCCAGAATACGATGCGTTGGCTGAGGCAGACCGCGTGCGGCAACAAATGGTGCAGGGGTTAGGCATCCCGGATGAGCGCATCGTGCTGCTTCTGAATTATCGGGGCAGCCCGCATGCCGCCGTGCCGGTCAAAGAAATTCTGACCACGCATTTACCCGGCCTCGAATTAGTGGGCACCCTGCCATGGGTGCCTAAAGCCGCCAACGCTGCGTTGATGCACCAACGCGAAATTCCCTGGCCCCGGCGAGTCCATTGGGATCGGGTCTTAACCACATTGACGGGGCGACAACCCGATACCCGGGCACAAAAACGGGCTCGAAAGCGGGCGTAAGGCCAAGACATAAAACAGTAACGATTGGGACCAGGCGGTATCCTAGGCGAACGAGAAAGGCAGGCGAATGTATGGCAAACGTCAATCAATATTTGCGGCGGGGCACTGAACGGGAAGCTCTCCGCGCGAATCTACAGCACAATGTGCAAGATCCCACGGTGGACCGCTATGAAAGTGCCGCGTGGGATTGGATCGAAGCCCATTATCCGCAACTCATGACCATGAGTTCGGGCTATGTCGATGCCGCGCTCGTGGCGGATGTGGTGTCTCGGGCTGTGGCGCAATTAGGCATTGCGGCTCCCAAAGTCCGCACGGCCATTGCCGAAAAGCTACGCAGTCGGATTATCGGAGCGGGAGCGATTGATCCCTGGATGAATGATCCTACCGTGACAGAAATCACGGTGAGTGGCACCCGGGTGCGGATTTTGCATCAGACTCCCGAAGGCCCCCGGTGGGATGTCGTGCCGGGGGTGTTACGCACGCCGCAAGATGCCTCGGCCTTGGCGGACTTTCTATGCACGCGAGCCGGAGCCCGTTATCAGCCCGTTCGTCCACTGCAAACGATCATGTGGCCGACCAACGGGGCCCGGATTAACGTGGTGCACGAAAGTATTTCGGGCAATGGGGGGCCGTTGTTGACCATCCGGAAACGAGCCCGGGGTCAAGCCATGGATCTGGGTGATTTGATCGACCGGGGCATGTTAAATGCCGAAATGGAAGATTTTTTGATTCAGGTCGTGCGGGGGCGCGCCAACGTCATCATTGCGGGTGCCACCAACACCGGCAAAACGACGATTCTCCGAGCGGTGGCCCGGGCCGCGATTCCGCTCACGGAACGGATTGTCACGATTGAAGATATTGACGAGTTGCAACTGGTGGACTTTTTCCCCGAGGCCGTGTCGATGATTGGTCATGAAAAGTCCGATGCGGATGCAGCGGATGTCGATGTGTCCCTTCACGCTCTGTTTGTCAATGCGTTGCGGATGACGCCTGACCGCATTATTGTGGGGGAGATTCGGGGGGCAGAGACCAAAGACGTATTGGAAGCTGGTGTGACCGAAGCCGGAGGGTTAATGCTCACGGTGCATCTCAAAGATCCCTCAATGTTGTTTGGACGTTTTTACTGGATGTTGTTAGGGGCTGGATTGGGCATGCCCTGGGATACAGTGGTGCAACAAGTCAAAGCGGCGTTTAACATCGTGGTGCACATTACCCGGTGGGTGAATGAGGATGGAGAACTGGTGCGGCGGATTACGAATATCTCGGAAATTTTGGATTCGGGAGACATTGTATCCTTATGGGATTGGGACGGGCACGATTGGATTTCCAAAGCCTTACCATCTGCCGATCTCATGACACGCATTCAGCGGTATTTGAATGCCTAAGAGCGAAACATCCGGAGAAGGAGGAGAACCATGCACACGGCAGCGGTTATGGGAATGGCGTTAGCCGGAGGAGGCTTCGGATGGATCGGGTGGATACTGGGTCTGTTGCAATGGAGAACCCCATCATCACGCCCCCGGCGAGAACTGGCGTGGGACATTGGTCCTCACTGGCCATCCTGGGTCATGCGAGTGGCTCCCATTGCCAGTGGGGTGATCGGAGCCGCCGTCGTCTGGGAGATTACCCACAACGTTGGAGAAGTGATGGGACTCAGCATTATCGCAGGCATGTTGCCTCGGCTCATGTGGATCACCATACGACGCCATCGCCGGATCGAATTGGATACCCAGTTTTATTCGCTGGCCAACACGCTCCGGTTGTTGCTCCCGATTACGTCCAATGTGATTGACGCCTTGCGGGATGTGCGCGATACCTCGGATAACCCGTTGGCGGATGTGCTGACCGTGGCCCTGCGCCGCGAAACCCGGGAAACCGGGGCCGCCACCGAATTTTTGCGGGCAGTGGGGCATGATTTGGGTCTGGGGGAAGTGGAACTCTTTGGCGACATTCTGACCCAAGTGCGCACTCAAACCGTGCAAGCCAGTGAATTGCTCACCAACCTCACGATGCTGTGGGGAGATCGGTTGCAAGTCGAACAGAAGCGGGCGGGGAAAATCGCAGGAAGTCGGCGGTTGGCCAGTGTTATGTTGGTCGCTACGTTGTTGGTGCAACTCGGATGGCCCTTGGTCTCTCAAACCATTGCGCAACTGGATCGGTCGGTTATCGCTGCCATCTTTGGTGCGATTGCCAGCGGCATGACGTTGGGAGCATGGGCATTGCTTACGCAACAGCTACAAAAAACGGCGGCTTAAGCCTAGAAGGAGGCTTTATATGACAGGATGGATTGCCATGATGAGTGTGGCTAGTGCGGGGGCCTGGATCGGATGGATGCTCGGCCCTCGCCCTCGCCCTTTGTCGTATTTTGCCGCCCCTCGCCCCAGTCTCGAAGAGCGGATTCGCCAGATCGGACAGTGGGTGTGGAAACGGGTCACGATGGAGCGAATTCGCCAAGATGCCACGGCCATGCGCATGAATGTGACGCAATGGTTTGTGATGGTGCTCCTGTTGTCTGGGGGGGTTGGGGTATTACTTGGGTTGTCGGGTGTGCCCTGGATTGTTGTGGGGATAGGGGTCATAGGCATCGTGGCGGGGCTCCCCAATCTGGTCATTCGGCGTCGTTTTGCCCGATGGCAACGCCGGGTGGTGGCAAATCTTCCGGGGTTTTTGCATCACTTGCAAATTTTGTTGGATTTAGGATTGCCCCTCATTCCGGCGATTGAGGAAGCCCGGCACCGGGTGTATGGCCCCTTGGGGGATCAATTAGATCGCGTGTTATTTGACTTGCAACGGGGGTATCCCGTGTCCCAGGCATTTTTGAACATGGCAGAGCGGGTGCGTCGAATGGAAACGATGGTGCTCGCGGCCATCTTAAGTACGACAGCGGGGCGCCGTTTATCGGGGCAGGCTCTCGAACCCCTGGTCACCATGTTGAATGCGATCCAGTACCGGGAGGAAGAACGGATTACCGGCCAAGTCGATCAAACGATGAGTGCCATCCCTATTTTATCCGTGTTTAGCGCGATGGCCATTGGGGTGTATTTTTTGATCGCGCAGGCTCTCACAGGGCTGCACGGGTTACAACTGTGATGGGAGACCCCGCATGATCTGGGATCGCTGGTATCTGCAACCGTGGGCCTGGTTGTGGTCGAATTTGGAGCGGGATCGCCTAGGACCGGGGCGTTTGCTCGGGCAGATGGTGTGGTCGTGGATGGTGCCCGGAGTGATGGGCGGCATGGCCGTGGCGGGAGCCTGGGGAGAGGGTCACTTCTGGCTCGGAGGGGCAATCGGTGGTGGGCTGGCACTGGTGGTCGCGGCAGGGATTCCGGTGCTCGTCAATGGAGTGGGCATGGCACGGGCTCAACGCCAAGGCTGGCGGACGGTCTTTTGGGTTCCCACCAGTTGGGCGGTGTGGCACCAGACCGCTCGTGTTTTGGGAGTGGATCCGGCCCCCACCGTCCCGCATTGGGAACGCCATACGATTATCACTGCATGGCCGGGGGCCACTCCCACGGAAGCGGCCCGAATGTTTCAAGCAGCTCGACGGCGCGAATGGCACGCTCTGGCCGCCCAGGACGCGGAGCATCCTCGGGGCGTCATCCTCAGCCACACCTTTTCCACCGTGGGTCAGATTACTCTGCACGCGGGTCGAGTCCGGCAAGGCACTCCGTTT
The DNA here is from genome assembly GCF_001280565.1 of Sulfobacillus thermosulfidooxidans. Lineage (NCBI taxonomy): Bacteria > Bacillati > Bacillota > Clostridia > Eubacteriales > Clostridiales Family XVII. Incertae Sedis > Sulfobacillus > Sulfobacillus thermosulfidooxidans. The sequence goes on from NZ_LGRO01000001.1 coordinate 645,699, forward strand.
CGGAGGCTGGCGTCTCGGGAGCGACGCGAATTATCACGGGTGCAACGGGTGATGTTTGGCGGAGCCATTCCGTTAGCTCCGGGGCATGATGTGGGAGATCCTGCGCAGTGGTGGGTGGTGTGGGTGCCGTTTCATGATCCGCCTCAGCCTCCCGGCGATTTCGTCAAGACGTCTGGTATGCCCTCATCGGGGAGTTCGCCCCGATGAGGGTTTTTTGATGAGCCGCGGCTCATTGCTCCGGATTCGGAGTGACTTCGAGAGAAAGGAGATCCTGCAATGGCACACGTCATGGCGTGGTGGGTGGCTCGGATGCCCCAAGCCCGGGGGAGCGTTAATCTGCCGCAAATTTTGTGGGTGGTATTCGGGCTCTTAATCGGTGGGGGAGCCATTTTGTGGCTTACCGCCGGAGGCGGGATAACCGCTATTAAAAACCTGCTCACTAACATTACCAATCTCTTCAACACGGCTGTTCAAACCTTGTAAGCTCATCCCCCAACTCGCCGCGGGTTGGGGGGTTTTTGGATTTTGGGGATGAGGGAGGGATGACAGGAATGAATCGGACACCTTCGGTTTTCGCCGTCGTGATCATGAGTGGGGCTATCTGGTGGCTTGCCACTGGCGGCATGACAGCGATCGGCCCTTTTCTCACGAGCTGGGGGCATTGGATGCAATGTCTGGCAACATGACTCGGCGAACAAAGGAAGTGATCACATTGCGGCGGGAAACTCGGCGACGTTTGCCTGGCGCGACCGGAGCGACATCCTCCCTGTTGGATACCGTGGCGGCGTTTTTCTTTTGGACGATTTTATTGCTACTGATGGTGGATTTGGTGCAAGTGGGACGCGGGTGGGAAGTCGCTCAAACGGCGGCCTATGACGCCGCACAAGGCGTGGCGGCGTATGGGTGTTGGACATCGGCAGTGACGCAAGTCGTCCAAACCGATTTGCAAGCCATCACTCTGCCTAGTGGACGGTCGGTCACGGTGTCCCTCACCACTCCGCAGGGATCTCCGATTACCCACCAGGTATTGTTTGTGTCATCGGGGGGATCGGGACTGACCAGTGGCTATGATCCGGCCATGGTCGTGACGGTAGACGTGCCAGTACAAATTGGCGGATGGATGGGCATTCCGACGATGCCCATTACCATGCAAGGACGGGCGGTGGTGACAAGCGATGCGTATTACAATGCCCAAGCGACTTTGCCAGCGGGCAACGCATCCTGTACCAGTCCCCAGGCCTAGGGACTGGAGGTCTGCGGGAGGAAGCGTGAGCATTCCAAATCTGCTGGCGTTTTTCATTGTCGTGGTGTTTATGACCGCTGTGGTGTGGGCCGCCCGGATACTCTTGGTGGATATCGAATTACAACAAGCGGTGCACGCGGCGGTGGAATCGGTGGCATCCGATGGATGTTGGGATGCGCCCGCGATGCAAGCCTGGAATCGGGCGGTGGGAGTGTATCCCTTGTCCACGGTGGCCTCGCAAATCCATACCTTACCGGCGACGACATTCAGCTACACCGGCTACGGGCAACTCGTGACGGTGGAAGCGCAAGTGTCGGTGCCATTTTGGTTGGGGCAGCAGACCTCGAACGGATCTTCCACCATTACGTTAACCGCCACACGCCAGGCTGTGAGTTTGGCCCCGACCGTGGATTTGAGTACGAGTTGCCAAACCCCGCCCGGATTTCAGGGATAACCTACGCACAAGGAGGGATGTGGAATGCCGTTCGCTCTAGGCTTGTTCGGAATGCGAAGGCGGTCGTGGCGCGCGGACGGGGTGGCCATCTGGCTGGTGGCGGTGGGGTTTAGTGCGGCGGTGGGGGCCGCCACATTTATTACTAGCGTGGCGGCCCGGTGGGAAAGCGTGGAATCTCAGCTTCACGTGGCGTTGACCTCGGCGGTGCGCACAGCGGTGGCCTACAGTTACGCCACCGAGTCCTCCACATCATTGCAAGTCAATGCCTCCCAATTTACACAAGACCTCGAACAAGCCGCCCTCAGTGAAATGAGCACGGCATCCTCGGTAACGAATTGTGTCCCGGTGCCCGGAGTTCCGGCCACGTGCTCGGCAACGAATGGAGCTACCTGGGTGGGCATTCCGGTGTCCTCGGCATTGGCCCAAAATGGGGTGATTGACTTGGGGGTGGCTCAATCCAGTGCCGATAGTTTTACGGTGGCGATGGTGATGAATCCACCTCCCGTGTGGGGCATTCAAGTGCCCTTGGGATCATCCCAAGTCGCGACCATCAATCTTGGAAACAGCATCTCCGTGCAACGCCAGTCATCGAGCGGTAGTGCCGGAGGTGGGATGGGAGGCATGGGCATGAATCCTGGGGGGACGATGGTGCCCTAGCCGGGCACCCCATAATTTCAAAACAAAGGAGGGATGGGATGGCCCCATACAGGGAGCTATCCCGACGCATGAATACCAAAATTGTCCGATTGGCATTAGCAGGAGGGTTAGCAGTAGGGGGACTCGTCATAGCCGGGGCTGCCGCGAAGCCTCCCCATCAAGTGACCGTGGCGGTGTTGCGAGACCCCTTACCGGCCAATACTCCGGTCACAACATCGGTGATTGCGTCTGAGTCGGTTCCGGCCTCGTGGGCTCAGCAAGAGCATTTGCTGACGCCTTCGCAAGCAGTAGGGTTTGAGTCCCGGACTCCGCTCCCGGCCGGGGTGCCATTACCCGCTGGCAATCGCGCGGGATTTCACCTGCCCCCCGGTATTGTGGCCTTACCCGTGACTCTGCAAGAAGGCGCGGCCACGGGCGTCGTGGCGGGGGGGCGAGTGGCCGTTTATCGCACTAGTGTCGGGTCGGCCAGCGCCGGAGAACTCTTGGGGGCGCGAGTACCCGTCTTAGAGGTGTTAGCCCCTCCGGGCACCCCGAATCCGCAAACCGATGAGGTGGTGGTGTTGGCCGTTCCGGTGGGCGTGGGGGCCAGCTTGGTGGGGCAAACGTTGGTGTTGGCTCCCATGACCACGCGGGCTCCGGCGATCTGGTACACCGGAGGAACCGGGACGATGGCGTCCACGCCATCGTCTCCGTCATCGAACGGAACCCCATCGTCTTCGACTCATTCATCCCACGCCTCAACCACGAAAAAATCGTAACTCGGTTTCGCGCTTGGCTTCACACCAATCAGGCTCACAGAACAAGAAAAGGAGTGATTTTCCATGTGGTTTGCAAGCGGAGGCACCAACGGCACTGGCGGGGGATTTACGGTGCCCAACGTTCCGACCACGAACCCCGCGAACACAGCGTTCGGGCAAGTCCTCATTCAAGGACTGGGATGGGTTTTGGGCATTATGGGGTTTGTCATTATTGCGTTGGGGATTTGGCGTTTTGTGCAGGTGCTCATAACGCATTACCGAGGTAAGGATTTGGGGTATAAGCACGGGATTCTTGGGAGCGGGATCACCCAAATGCCCCCTGTTGTGTCCGCAGGCCTCGATATTCTCGGGGGCATTGTGTTGGCGGGCATTTTTCTGAACGGCGATTGGGTAAGTATCGTCAATGGTCTGTTGCACATTGGGGCAAATGCGGGCAACACCATTGGCAGTCACTTACAAAACACGCCCTAGACGGCGGAGGGGGTTCCCCCTGCGTAGCAGGATCATACATTCCGCGACAGACGGGGGCGTGAGGGTGGCATCCCACGAGGATCATCCCTCCAAGGAGGCAGACCATGCTCATCATTGTTGTGCGTCTGGCGAATTTTGTCATTGGGGTGATGGGGTTGGGCGTCATTGCGTGGGGCATGGGGCAATTGCTCCGCACGTTGTGGCGACATTACCAAGGAGCCTCAGAGAGTTTCCCATCGGGATGGGGACAAACGCTCCCCCCGGTCTGGCGACAGGTGATGGTCATTGCCGTGGGGATTGTGCTGGTGGGATTGCTGGCGGGAGGCGAATGGACGACGTTGATTACCGGATTGGTGCGGTGGAGTGCCCGATGGACTCTCCCTCACGGGGGATCCGCATGACCGGGCACACGCACATTGTCGCTGGAGTCGCCGCGGCTGCCAGCGTCGCCGCCATCACCCATCACCCCATCACCCCGGCATTACTGGTATGGGGAGGGCTCGGAGGACTGGCTCCGGATTTGGATCATCCGGAAGCCTTGCTCACGCGCCGGATTCCCGGATGGCGTACCTTGGCCCGATGGGGTCAGGGGACAGGGTGGTGGCGTCACCGAGGACTGTGGCATTCGGTGCTCCTGTGGGCGGTCACGTTACTCCTGATTCCGATGGCAGGAGACCTGGGGGCCCACGGCGTGTGGGCCTTGGCGGTAGGCGTGGGACATCCCGCATGGGCCTTAGCTCTCTGGCGATGGTGGGGATCCGACGGCCTCTGGGGGTGGGGGGCGGGGTATCTCAGTCACATGCTCGTGGATACCTGGAACACCTCGGGAGTCCAGTGGTTTTGGCCGATCCGGATCTGGGTGCATAGTCCCATCCCCAACATTACGGTGGGGACGTGGCCCGAAGATGTGGTGCGGTGGGCGATTTTAGGCATGATGGTGTGGTGGATGCCCCAGGTCGGTCTGCTGGTGGCGGTCACGAGTTGGGTCGTGTATCGGGGCATCCATTGGTTATAGCCCAGGAGCAGAATGGGGAGGTGACGCAAAAATGGCGTGGATTTGTCGCATAACCGATACCGTGGCTCGCGAAGCCCAGGAAACGGCGTTTCGCACCCCCATGGCCGTGGTACAAATGGCCGAACGGGTGCAGCTGTGGCCCGAGACCCTGCAAATTCCTGGAGCCATGCTGCCCACGGTGCCCGAGGTACGAGATCAATGGGAAAAAGCCTGTCGGGTGTTGGCCACCCACGGAACCCAAGTGCTCTTAGAGGATACGCCCTGGGATCCGGAGACCCCGTTGCGGTTAGCGTGGCCGGTGGGCAACCCCATGCTGTGGCCTCTGGATACTCCGGGGGCTTGGGATGCCGACACCCTCTGTTTAACGGGAGATGTTGGGGCGGTGTGGTGGGCTCGGCAAACTGGAACCGGACCGTGGGTGTTAGGGGTCGTCCATACGCCCGATGATTGGGAGGGCGCTCCCCAAGATGTGGCCCGGGCTTTAGCCGCATTACTCCCTCCGGATGCAGCGCGCGTCCGAGTGGATCACCACGAGTGGTGGTGTGCTTGGCGCCGCACGACAGACAGTTTGTCCGGGGCGGAATGGCAACGACAGATGTGGGCGACTTTGGGACCGGTCGCGGTGGGCAGTAGCTTGGTGACGGGAGACCCCACCACGTGGGAGCGAGCGTGGCGTCAAGCGAAGAATGCCAAAAGCTCGGCCCCCACCAGTCGGGTGAAAGGCTTATCCCCCGAAGCAGCGCACGTGGTTCGGGAAGCCACACGCACCCGGATGGATGCGATTGCCCAGGAACAAGCCGCTCGCCAACGGGATCTTGAAGCCCAAGAAGCCGCCAAACGGCGGGCTGAAGAAGCGGCAGCTCAAGCCGCGGCGGAAGAAGCTCGGCTACAAGCGGAAAAATGGGAACTCGAACGGGCGTTGGAAAACTTGCGGAAGCAAGAACTCGCCGCAGCGCAAGCACGGGTCGAACAATCAGCCCACGAAGTGGCGGCCTTGCGCCAACACATTTGGGAGGTCAGCCATCGTCTCCCCGAGGCATCGACCCCACTAGAGGCATCCGACCATTCCTTATCGGACCACCCTTCCGAGCCCGTGCCGGATAGTGCGACCGGGCAGTTGGTGGAGACTCCGGGGATGTGTGATGCGGGAGATGCATCATTCGATGCCGCGGCGTCTGCACGTCAGGGCGAAGTTCCCGTGAGCACGCCTTCCGTCAACGGGACTCCCGATGGATTATCCGGGGCGGTGGGGGCAGACGGTGCCGAAAGACTTGAGCCATCATCTCCACGTGTGGTGAAGGAACCGACCGATGACTCCGTGAAGGTGGTGGAAGGTCTCGGGGTATCCCCCGAGACCCCCGAAATCCCGTCCGAGGATTCGGATCTCGTCAACGAAGAAGCGTCCCCCGAATCGGGAGCCGCATCTCCCACAGGAGATGATCTCGGAAACCCGGCGTTGCCATTGCCGCGGGTCATTCCCACCCCATGGCGGCGGAGTGCTCCCCACCATTGGGATCACACCGCCCCAGTGGCCCCTCCGCGTCGGGTGCGCCCCGTGACGGAAGCATCGCCTGCTGCTGATTCCCGCTTGACTCCCCCAACGGTTTCGGAGTCTCCATCACGGGGCACCCCCCCGGAACCGCCCCCGTCTATACCGCCTTCTCGTCCTCGCGGAGCATCCGGATTGTCCGCACCGGAAAGTCCCCCGTCGCACCTCACCACGTTTCGGGGAGCATTTGCGGGGCGCGCGTCTCCCACCCCGGTGAGCCGGGCTTCCACAGAACCTCTCCGGTATTGGGTGTGGAGCGATAAACGGCGGGGGGGCAGTACCACCACAGCGGTGGCTCTCGCCCGCAGTCTCGCGGCTCGGGGCCAGATGGTGTTGGTCTTAGATGGTCACTTACAACATCCCGGGTTGCTCAAGGTGTTTTTTCCGGGAGGCACGCCCCCCATTCGTCCGGGGTTGGGGTGGGATGCGCAATGGATTGCGGGGCAACCATGGTGTGCCCCTCCGCAAGTCGTCCAGCGTGACACGTTGACCTTGTGGGCTATGGCATTACCGGTGAAAATTCCTCGGGAAGCCGACCGGTGGCGCACCTTATGGCAACGACTTCCTCTGGATACCATCATTGTCGTGGATGGGGGGATCATGCCTCCTCCGGTCGGAGACTGTTGGCCCATTTGTGTGGTCTCCGGACTGATGCGCCCCCCGGTGCCCCAAGGCACCATTCTCGCGTGGCGTCATGCTTCGGGGGCTCCGGGGATCGGAGACGTGATGTTGCCCGATGAGCCGTTGGGGTGGGAAGGGGTGGGAGGCCCCGAGTGGCAGGCTATTGAGTGGCCCGGTTCAGCGGGAGAGGCAACTATGGCGTGGGGGCATCCCACTCCATCATCATGACACAAACCGGACGCCAAACGAGGTGAGGGGCACGAGCGGAAAAATTTTATCAGCGATTACATCAGCGGTCAGCCAGGGGATTCAGGGCGGGTTTAACGGATTGGATCACACCGTCAATATGTGGCTCTTTGCGCTCCCGGCAACGTTGTGGTTAGCCATGCAGTTTGGGATGCAATGGGGCATCATGCTCCAAGATCTGGCGGCGTGGCTTCAACTCTCCGGAAGTTCCTCGCGGACACTGATGGCCTTGGCGAAAACGTCCCCCCACGCCACGTTAGCGTATAGCTTGTGGACTCCAGGAGCCGTGGGGTCTGCGGTGCCCATCACGTTAGGATGGTCTCCGGCGTGGGCGGTGTTGGTGGGCATGATCTGGGTCTTAGGGGTCTTGGGAGGCATTGCCCGTCTGATGGCGGGGCGCAAACCATTGACCCTGACCACCTTGGGCATGCCCTTTCTCACGGGAGGCATCTTGTTTGTCACGCCTCGCGCGGTGCCCTGGATGGTAACGCAGTGGTGGCATCTGGTGAGCGTGCGGAGTCTCATTCCCGCGATTGGGCACATGATCGGATTATCCGCCTCGGCCAGCACGCAGTGGCTCACCAATCCCTTTTGGTTGTGGGGAGCGTTGTGGGGATTATCGGGCACCCATGGATTCGCGTACCTCGATAAAGCTCCGCTCTTGTTGGGATTTCCGGTCACTGTTGCGGTGATGGGAGGCATTGCCCATAGCCTGGCCACGCTGACGGGGGTGGCGGGGGGCAACTTGTCCTTGCTGGGGGCTGTGGGGTCTTGGTTATACGGAGTGTTCCATATCGGAGTGACCCTGACCGTGGCATTAACCACGATTCAAGCTCTCTGGACCTTAATGCTTTTGCTCGGGACGTTATGGCTGGGACTGAGCCCTTTATGGGTGTGGGTCATTGCCCTAGATCCCTGGTCAATGGACACCACACGGCGCATGGCGGGGTTAACGTTGCGAGTGCTCGCGCTTCAAGCTGCGACATGGGTCTGGGTGACGGTGATCGTGGCTCTGGACGGAGGCAGTCATCATGGGCCCTTGGGAACCCCGGTGGCATTAACAGGTCTCACTCCCTGGTTATCGGGTCTCGTCACCGGAGTCGGGTTAGTAGCGGGATGGCGGTGGGTTCTCGTTCCGCTCCGGTTGTGGGGCCGGGAAATGGAAATCAGTGTCGTGGCGTGGTGGAGCGAATGGCAACATCACGTGGCCGATGTGTCCGCCGGAGTGGGACAAATTTTGAGTCGGTCCGCCACGTGGTCTCCGGCTTCCATGGGTTCTCGGATGGCGCGAACCGGAGAGCGACTGACGGCGTGGGGAGAACAACGCCACGAGAGGGCGGATGCCTGGCTCTCCACTCGAGGATGGACCGCAACCGATCAAGCGCAAGCCCAAGGGGCTCAATGGGGGTCCACCACACGTCCCGAATGGAATCCCTTGCCCACCATCTCACCCGATCAGGTAGGGGGGGGAGGGGTGCAGGATGGGTGGCGAGTCGGAGAGATTCCCCACGTATGGGAGCACACGACCTCGTCGCCGGAAGATGCCCGCAAAACGATGCAAACTCTAGCGCAAAATCTCGAAGCCACGGCGCGGCGGGAGGCCGCGATGGAACAGGCGTGGCAAGAAGCCACAGCCCAACAGGTGCCCCTCTCGCAACAGTCCGCGTGGGTCACCCGGCGCGTAGACCGGTTGCTCCGAGAGTGGCAGCAAAACCCACAAAACGCTCCCGTGGATCAGGTTCCGCTGGTCTGGACCGAGGGGGCGGATGTGCGAGTGGCCACCGCGCCCCCTGCCGATTATCAAGTATGGTGGGAACGGGCTGCGGAGGACACAGCATCCCAGGTCACTCGCCAAGACGGGGAATCCGATGCTGCGTGGGGGCAACGCCGAGTGGCGGCGGCCCGTCAGCGATTGCAAGAATGGCTTAGCGGGACGCGCCCGTGGCCCGAGGATGTTCCTCGTCCCACGGCAATACCATCATCATGGCAGACGGTTTTACGGGAACACACCGGGAGCAACTCGTCAACGCCCCAACGCACCCGCCAAGGATTGCGAGAAGCCTATCGCCAAGGAGTGTGGACGGTGGATCGCTGGTTTGGAGGCGATGCCTCATCGGAACCTCCCGCTTCTTCCCTGACTCCCCCGCATGACCCCACAACATCCTCAAGGAGGGGATCACATGGCGGATCATGAGATGCCAGAGATTGAGATCCCCGATCTCGATCCTCGGGTGGATGCCCACCTCATTGGACAACTCACGTGGACCACGTTTTTGACCCTGTTAGGCGGGGGCGCGGGGATCACGTTAGGACTCTTGATCGTTACCAGTGCATTCCATGCCACGACATGGGGGGGATTGGGAGGACTCATTGTGACCGGAGGGCTATTGGCGTGGGGGGCGATTGACGGCCCCCACCAATGGCAATTGCGTCGCCGGTATCGACGATCTCCTCATGTGTGGACGGTTTGGCCTGGGGGTCCTTGGTCGGTGCCTGCGTTTCAACGGTCCGATCCGTTTTGGATTGATGGGGACCGGGTTTGGGGGATGGCCGTGCTCACCATCCCTCCCATCGCGTTTTTAGATCCTGCGGACTTATCCGCATGGCATCAACGCACTGGTGCGGTGATACGAGCCGCCGCTTGGCATCAATGCGAGATTGATTTGGGCAGTGTGCAGGGACCCGGGATGCGGGCTATCCCCCCGGAGCGGTTGTCTCCGGTTTTGCAGCGCCGATGGCAATGGTGGGCCGAACACGCGGGGCCCCAAAGCATTGCCAGTTTCGTGTGGGTACGGCTCAGTCGGCCCGGAACCCAGCGAGATCCCGTTGTGCCGCATTTCTTGGCGGTGGAACAGGCGTGGGCCAGCCTTGCGGGGCCGGGAGAATGGCATTGGGTGACAGCGCACGTGGCCGAACGGATGATGACCAGTCTCGGACATCCTGCGCAAGATTACGCCACGTGGCAAGCGATGGTCCTGGATCGCGTGCAAGGCCCCGCCCTCATTCGGCGCCAAGAACCATCTCCCCGGAGCGGGGGGCCATCTCAATCCCCGCGAACCCGGGTGACTCCCTTTTCCCGAAGGAGGTAAGAATCGTGTCGTTGTGGCATACCGTGCGGGCCTGGTGGGAAGACCGGGACAAGCAGCACGAATTTACGCCCCCCGATCAGGATTGGGTCGGGGGAGAATGGGTGGAAACCCCCCAAGGCGTGATCTTTCGTGGGGGGGCATTGACCGTGGCCCATCAAGCCTGGAGTGTGCAGACGTGGCCGTCGCGGTTGACCGGGGATCAACTGGTGCAAATCTTGGGCCCCCTGCGCCCGGGAGCGTGGCCACTGGTGACGTGGTTTTGGCGCACCGAACCGAACGGGTTGGTGCTCAACGGGGATTTAGAACGCAAGATTCGGCGGTTGGAATGGGCCGTGCGAGATCGGGGCACCACCGAATTAGGCCCCCGTCGCGAGGAATGGATGACCCTGCAAGGCTTGCGCCTCTTGCGGGATCGCGTGATTTTTGCCGCGGACACTTTGGTCACGATGGATGGCGTGGTGGTGGTCACCAGTACCCCCGATGCGTTGGCCGAAGATGTGGCAATGATTAAAGCGCGGTGGGAATCGTTGGGGGTGCAAGTCGCCCCGTTAACCTGGGAACAAATGCAAGCCCTGCGACGGATTTGGCATGGAGGCGTGGGGAACTCGTCCGATGCTCCCGCGGGATGGATGCGGTGGATAAGCGAATCTCCGTCTTCCACTCCCTGGTGGAATCCCCGGATTGTGCCCGCAGATCGCGTTGCACAAATGATTTGGCCAGGGTGGGGGCACGTGAGCGATGACCCCGAGCGGGGCATTTACGTGGGGCACACGCCGCAAAACCAACCGGTGTTTTGCGATTTTTATCAAGATGTCAGCGGGTTGGCGGCGAATTTGCTCGTCGTGGGGGCGACGGGCAACGGGAAAAGTTTTTGGCTCAAAACCTTGGTGCAAGGGTGGCTCGCCCAAGGGTGGGGGCTCGTCATTTTCGACGTGGATGGGGAGTATGCCGCGTTGTGTGATGCCATCGGAGGCACATGGATTGACTTGTCCGACACCCAAGCGGGAACCTTGCCCAATCCCTTTGCCTTGCCTCCTCGCACGGGGCATCCTCCCACCGACCGCTTTCGGATGCCCATGATGTTGCGCACCGCCAGTACCTTGTTACGCATGTTGGGAGGCTGGGATGCTCGCACCGACGCCACCGTGCAACAGGCCATTTTACAAGTGTGGGCCGCTCGGGGAGCATTGTTGGATGACCCAGCCACATGGGACGACGCGGGTCCTACCCCAACGATGGCGGAGGTGTGGGATGCCCTCACGAATCATGATTCCCCGGCGGCGCAGGATGCCTTAACCCGCTTGTGGACCTACTGGCGGGGAGCCGATCAACAAGTCTTGGGAAACGCCACAGGGGAATGGCCTACGATGCCCGGGTCTCTGGTGGTGTGGCATCTCGGGAACATTGGCACGCAAGGGGGGTGGGGTCAAGCGGATCTGCCCCCCGCGACTGCCGCGCGGTATTGGCTCATTATGCAGACGACATGGGGATGGCTCCGCATCCGAAAAATGCGCGGAGATTGGACCGTGATTTTAGCGGATGAGGGGCAACGCTTGTTGAGTCAATCCGTGTTGGGGCCGGCCATTGTCGATTTGGCCACGACGATTCGGAAATGGAATGGGGCTTTGGCCTTAGCCACCAATCAACCGCAAGCTCTGTGGGACACTCCCACGGGGCAGGGGATGTGGAACGCTTGTCCCATGAAAGCGTTTTTGAAACTGGAATCCCAACAAGTGCAGGCGGTCACGCAAGCCCTGCACATGCCGCAACGGGTGGCGGACGCCTTAACCGTGCTCCCCGCCCAACAAATTCTGTTTCGGATGCGGGATGGCCAGTGGGATGCCTGGACGCAAGTGCACGCGAAGGTGCCTCCCGAAGAAGAGCGGTGGTATCGCACGCGGGGGCGGCGGGTGACGGATGGCGGACTGTAATGGCCCCGATGATAGACATTATGCCAAAGGAGGGTTCATCATGAAAATCGGTCCTCAGGGGATTTTGTGGACGGGAGTGTTGACCCCGACCACGGAGGGACTTGACGTGGTAGTCCCTGTTTCTTTATCCCTGTTGGGAGCAGGCGATTCCGAGGTGCGGGCGTTTTTGCAACAACATGGGTTTCCGGGGAAATCGTGGCAAGTGGTCTGGTCTTTGTCCTCAGCGGATGACCCGGGAGACGGGGCATCGGGACAAGACAAACTCAAAGGAGGTGAGACCGATGACGCCGGACAGTGATCCCCGGGTCTGTGTGTGGACGGCAGCGATGGATGGGTTGGAAGTGTTCGTGCCCATCCCGGTATCCGTGGTGGCAACGGGAGAGGCGGCCATCCGGGAGTTTTTGCAAGCGCATGGATTTCCGGGACTCACGTGGCGGATCGTCTGGTCTTTGTCCGTGGCCGAGTCATCCGAAGAGGGGGCGTAATGATGGGCATGCACGGGAGCGAGCAATTTCATAGCGTGCAGATCCAATGGCACCCCCGACGTTCCTCCCACCGCCGATGGTGGGCGTTGCTCATTCTGTTGCTTCCGTGGCTCTTCGTGCAATTAATCCCATCGGCCCAATGGTGGAGGGACTGGGAATCGCAAACCGCTTTATCGGCTACCGCCACAGCCGCGGCGCATTATGCGTTACCCGCGAACGCGGAAGGGCGGGTCTGGCGATGGTGGGATGATATTCTGATCGCGGCCCAACAAGCCAAGGTGCCCCCGATCCTGCTGGCGGCTATCATGTTGCACGAATCCGGGGGGATTCCCAACGCGGGATCGCCCTCGGGAGCGTATGGCTTGATGCAACTGGAGCCGGGTACGGCGCAACACCTGCCCGGATGGTATCCCGGAGCCCGGGCCAATCCGGGGGAAAACTTGATTCTCGGGGCGGAACTCCTGGCCCAAAACGAGCGGGCCACGGGCAATTGGCTTTTGGCAACGGCAGCGTATTATGGCGGGCCGGGATACGTCACCCCGTATGTGGCCTATAACGCCTCGTGGCCGCAAGCATCGGTGGCTCTGAATATCGTTCCGTGTCCCACGGGTCCCTATTATGCATCGTGTTATCAAGCGAACGATGGGTTAACGATGACCGGATACGTGGACGAGGTGATGTCCACGATGAAACAAGTCGCCACCTGGCAAACCGAATTGGCCTTGCCATCGAATTTGCCGAACTTCTTCCCAGCAGCCCCGGCACTACCGGCGGGCGTTTCGGCTAATTCCTTAACCGGAGAGTTGGATGATATTCTCGTTGAAGTGGGCGAATCGGCGTTGGAAGCCCTGCCGTTGGCGGCTTAATGCCATGAGCGATACCCGTGGGCTCGATGCCCAGCACGGCCCCCCCGATCCGGTAAGGGGAGATCCTTGTTGTCGTGTCCCGTGTGCGGATGCCTGGCGGGATCTGGTAGCCCGCTACCCCCATCAGTTTGGGGGAGCGATGCTCGTGAATGGCGGAGGTTGCATGTGGGGACCGGGGTGGGCGCGTCTTATCGTGGCGGTGTGCCAACGGGGCCACACGCTGGCGATGCAGTATGCCGCCCCGCCCCCGACCATTACCAATCTCCAAGATCGTTGGGGGAGTTTGGACGTGACATGGACCCTGCCGTGCGATGCTCCGGAATATCGGGCGGCGTGGCACCGCAGTGTGCGGGCGGCCCGGTATCGATCTCAAAAGATTTGTGCTCGGTGTGGACAGGCTGGCATGCGTCAAGCCGTGCGGGGATGGTGGGTGACGTTGTGCCCGTCCTGTGCCCTCGCGTGGGAGTTACGGTTGCGGGATTTTTTGTGGTCAGGTGTTTCCCATTAGACAAGGAGGAGTGATGATGAAAATTTTGCGCCAATGTCCCCATCCTCGGGATGCGCATGTAACCCTCGTGCTGGCGGAATTGTCGCCTCACCATCCGCAACGGTATGTGACCTGGTTTTGCAATACGCAAGTGCCTCGGGATCCGTATTTTTGGGGCACTATTTTGCCACGTTGCCCGAAGCCGAAGCGGATTTTGATGCCCGATATCGGGATATTCTGACGCACTTGTCCGGAGACATCCGGGCCGGCAGATAACCCCTGGCAGCCCCTCGAAGATGCTTTTTCTGACACAAGGAGAATGATACGGGGGGTTGGCGGATATCCTTCGGGTGAGCGGCACTGGGGAATCACGATGGGTGTGATGCCCCCAGTGCCCGATTCAGACTCTGCCGATCATCGTGGTTTCATCCCCTCCAAAAATGCGGCGGCGCTTCCAAGGCGGCGGCGTCATGATGAGTTGCCAGGCCCGCAATTTCCAGTACGGATTGAGAAACCAGGGTTCCGGCAGAGTCCATTGATCGGCAAACACCCACAACGGCGTGGGGATGCCATCTCGCACGGTGAGATACTCCACGAGGGCCGCGACAAACGCGCTCCATCGATGCAATTCCGGGTTCTCCGAGTCCGGGATGGGGTGCTGAATGAGCCGAGTGCGCCCGGAGATATCGGGGTCACGGCGCCAATCATCGAGGAAATTCCCAATGACCACATGGGAGGATGTTTCCCCGGTGATGACGCGACTCCATGCGCTGGCTAACGTTTCGGGTTGGTAGGAAATAGGTTTTATCGTCAAGCTCTTTCCCCCTTTCCGTTTGATCATTATGATAGCCCATTAGGGCAAGAAGGAGGCCCGCTATGCGCATCGTCAACGGGACGGCATATCAAGAGGATACCCCGATGGAAGTCATCGAGGTCTTAGAAAGGTGTCGGTTGCACCGTATTCGGGTGCGTTTGGCCTACGGAGATACCGTGACGGGGGCCGATTGGCACGAAACGAATGATGTCACGGGATATATTGGACGATCTGCGGGTCCTGATTCCAAAATCCCTATTCTGCTTTATAATGACCGGTCACTGGGGGGGCGTTCACGTTCTCGATGATTGCATTGTGCAAATAACGGAAAGTGCCGGGGGCCGGGTATTGTATCAACATCCGCTCTATCACAAGTAATGGGTATATGGCCAGATGTTTTCGGGCCTAGGCATCCCATGTGGCTTGGGTTTCTGACAAACACTGGGAGGTGACCTGTCTCGATGGAGATCCCGCATCCTTGTCCTGTGTGTGGGACAGAAATGGTCGTGGTGCATGAAACCGCAGGGTATCGACGGTGGCAATGTCTATCGTGCGGAGCCGAATTCTGTCCCGTGTGTTCGGGGTCCCCGGTGTTGTTGGGGCACATCAACCAGTGGCGACAGTGGCGATGTCGAAACTGCGGAACGGAATGGAGAACCTTGGCTCCGGACGTGGGGGGTGATGCTGAGTAATCGCGTAAGGATCCGGACAAAACGGGCTTCCGGGATATAATGGATAGGAAGCCTCTCAAATACCCTTCCCGTGACGACCATCCGAAAGGAGATGATGGGATGATGCGATTAACCTTAGCAGATGCCGTGCCTTTGCGGGCTGTGATCCAACAACGGATTCGGGATCTAGTCGGAGCCCGGGACCGGGCGGCGGTCGTGGTGGTGGCCAAGGGGGAAACGCCCAATGCTCCCGATATCTCGGTGGATGAGTACACCACGCGCATTGCGAAAGCCCGCGAGGATTTTCGCCAGTTGGATCGGGTGATGGCGGCAGCGAATCTCGCCCACGTGCTCCAATGGGATGGCCAAGCATTGTCCTTGTTGGAAGCCATTCAATTGGCAAAAGATTGGCGACAAACCATTAGCGAATACAAAGATTTGGGCAAACGCCCCCGAGTGACCCGGGCGATGACCCGCCATCTCCTGCGTGATGCCACGGATTTGCTTGAGGTGGCACAATATGATCCCACGTGGTATCAACGGGAGGCCGAACGGTTAGAACGGCGAGTGACCCGGCTGTCTCGACGGATTGATCAAGCGAATGAGCAAATTGTGGTGGATTTCCCCGCAGCCTCAAAATATATGGCGGGGGATGACGAGGGGGATTCCTAATCCCCTGGGAGCCCCGGGCCCTGGAGCCTGGGTTTTGTGGGCGGAGAGCCAGTCCCCAGGGCCAGGGGTTGCCCTTGGCCCAGTCTCGATTCCCTTCGCATCGTCTCCGGCGTACAGGAGACTTTCGCTCGACTCGATCAGGTCGATCCCTCCCGCATGACAGGTATCGGGTGACGAGGTATCCAGGTGACGGGTAACGCACGCCCTACCGTAGGATTTAGCAGTTTTCTCGGGAATCCGATTGGACCCGCCAGATGAGGTCACTTGTCTGGCGGGATTTGATTAGGAAGGATCCCACGGGGAAGCAACAATCCCCGAGATACCCAAAGAAAGGATGATCCGTGATGCCTCGTGTGCTCTGGAGCGTTGATGCTCACCGATTGCCGTGGCATACATTGGCGTTGACCCGCCGGGCTATCGAAGCCGCGTGTGGCACCCCGCCATCAGGATGTGTTCTCGTGGATATGGTGATTCCGGGACATCATGATGCGGATGCCGTGCGAACGGTGAACCTCATTGGAGACGCGGACGACATTCATCACCGGCATTACGCCGATGCGGTTCAACGGTTTGTCAATCAGACACCGGATGTGTTGTAAGTTGATGAATGGGTTGGGACTTTCGCTTACAGGGGGTGATGCCCATGTTCCTGCTACAACGAATTCCGCCCCGAGCGTGGCGCATTGCGATAGGGACCGGATTGCTGGGGTGCGGGGTGATCGGGTGGTGGTGGGGACACCAGATCATGCAGGGTTCCTGGCCGTGGGGCCATTTGATGCGTTGGGGGATGGTGGGCCTGCTGAATGGCGGGGCGTGGCTGGTTTTGCCAATTCCTCGGGGAACCGCATGGGTGCGACCTTCCCGATGGACGTGGATAGGGCCTACTACGTCCACGACGGGAGTCTTGACCCTCTTAGGGACGACCTGCGGGGTGGGAGTGTGTAGTGTGCCCTTGATGATGGGCATCGGGGGCGTACCCTGGTTAAGCATCGTGGGGCTGGGCTTCTTGCATTGGACGCCCTGGATTGTGCGAGGAAGCACGCTGTTTGCGCTGGTTCTGGCGGGGTGGCATTGGCGCCGTGTGCATCGGAGCATGGTACGGTGATCCCCGTTAATCAGAAGCTATGGCCGTAATATCTTGTCCTGCGTAATAAATGCGGAGGGGATCCAGATCTAGACAGTGTTCGGGATCGAAATCTCGGCTCCACGCGACCGTTCCATTGAGGACCGTTAATTCATTGAAAAATATCGCGTCATCCCGAAGCCGAGCAAAGACCCCTCCCAATTTCCGCAGAGGCCCGGCATCCCATTGCACGATCTTCCCGTCATCAAACTGAACAATTAACGTATTGTGAATCGCATAGACTTGGACAACGGTTGGTAACATCCCATCCCTCCTTAGTGCAATGGTTCAATCGGAAACAAGTCCTGATTCTGTTCTGCGGAATGTCCGGCCACCGGACATTTTTCATGTCATAAAGAGTATACACCGGTCTGCCCCCCGCGCGGATGGCTCTCCTCAGCGTGGGGGGGCATGGCTTGCGGTTGCGAGAAATGGGGCGCGCCCCCACGCCTTGGCGATTCGCATGGAATATGATGTCCTCGATGAGAAGCATATGCACAACCCCTCTCGGTGTCCCGCGTCATTTGGGGAGGACACCGAGAGGCTTTTTTTGTGGGTAGAACAAGGAGGGATTCCATGATTTGGGCGTGGATTATTTTTGGAGTCATGCTCCTCGTGGCGTGGACCCTTTTGGCATCCCATCATTGGGTGCCTGCCATCCCGTGGCACGGAGCCGCGGCGTGGCAGGCGTTATGGTCTCCCTTGCACGCCCCCTCTCCATCGAAACCCGGGCAGCCAAGCCTATCCGGGATGCCGTGGAGGGGTCAGGGGGTGTGGGCTTCCATCGAAGGCATTGGGTTAGCCACGCTGACCGGCGTGCTGGGTCTCTGGATCTTGGCAGGCACGGTGGCGTGGCTCTATCACACCCCACGTCCGGTACGGTCTTGGCAGACGTGGGGCGATTGGATGGTTTGGCGATGGCCTGTCATGACGTGGGCTCTGCTCCAGCATCATCCCGCCGGCATCACCGATGTCCTTCGGCGGTATCAACAAACGTGGCGGGGCCGCACGGGGGATGGGCCATCGGGAGATTCCCTTTACCGGGCGGCGGCCCGGGTGCTCGATGCCGGGTTTGCCCAAAGCCTCGGAGATGCCATCTGGATGACCGGGCCCGATGGGGCCCCTCTCCGGCGCATGACGGTGATTACGGATGCTCAGGGGATTCACCCATCATGGCCTCAAGGATTCGACGCTTCCACCATGCAGGCCTGGGTGCAGTGGGCGACGCAATGGGCGGAAATCGCGCTCCACCACGCAGGCATTCCCGGAGACTGGGTGGTCAATGCGGAAGGAGTCGTGCATCCTCGGATTCTTGGGGGAGACGGGCGGGGCCTCTCGAACACCATGGCATCGAGAGTCCCGCCTGCGCCTTCCGATGATGGGGATGTGCCCGAGGATGCGCGGTGGGGAGCCGAAGGCTTGCCGTGGCGCGTATTGCGTCCGATTGCACGACGCACGCTCCCCGTCTTGGCAGGGCCTTTACCCTCTCGTCGGGCCGAGGAAGTGGTACAGGTACTGGCCCAATTGGGCATTCCCGATACCGTGGCGGTTGGGGGGCAACGGGGGCTGGCCCTGGATGTCGTGGAAGTGCGTCCTACCCCCACCTTAGCCGCCCGGGTCTTAAGTCCGGCGGTGGCCTCGGATTTGGCCGGACAATTGGGGCATGGACACGTCCCGTTACGCACCCATTATGTCACGGGGAAACCCGGGGTCATCGCCATTGAACGCCCCCGCCCGGATCGACGGTTCGTGGATGTGGTGACGGCGTGTGCTCGCACCCCTCGGAAGGTGCGAGACCACTTGATCGAGATGGCATTGCCCGTGTGTATCGGGGTGACGCCCGATGGCCAGGTGGTGTGGAGTGATGCGGCCACATGGCCGCATTTACTGGTGGGGGGCATGACGGGGGGCGGCAAAACTACCGCCCTCGTTGCCTGGTTAGCCAGTCTCATGCTGACCGTGCCTCCTCGCGATTTACGCCTGACGTTGGTGGACCCCAAGGCGGGATCGCAGTTTCCGTGGGCCGACACGGTGCCCCATGTCGATGCGACGTTGACCACTCCCGACCAAGTGGTGGGGCTGGTGGGCGATTGGGCTGAAGAACAAGAACGCCGGTACGTGCAATTTCGGGACTGGGGTGTGAGTGATTTAGCCGAAGCCCGGCGACAGGGACATCGCACCTTGCCGTATCGATTGCTCGTGGTGGATGAGTACAAAGATCTTAAAGACCAATTGGACAAAGACACGCTCAAAGACTTGGAACGCAATATTGGCCGGTTGGGGCAAAAGGCACGGGGAGCGGGGTTGTTTCTGTGGATTGCGACCCAACACCCCTTGGCCGAAACGATTTCGTCGACGCTCAAGGCCAACTTGCCCGCGCGATGTGCCTTGTCTGTGGCCAGCACGTCCGCGTCGCAAGTCATTTTGGATGAACCCGGGGCCGAAAACTTGCTGGGCAAAGGGGATGCCATCTTTCGCGCGGGAGACGGGCGGGATGTGGTTCGGGTGCAGACCCCGATGGCCCCCGAAGCCTTGTGGGAGATTCTCGCCACCGCCTGGATGCCGGACGCCAACGATCTCTCGTGAAGCATTCCACTCGCCACGTTCTGCGTGGCCAATCCCTGATCACAGGAGGAATAGGTTTATGCGTCAAGCCATGCACATTGTCTGGACGAATGCCCCCGACACGCAACGGATTCAATGGGCGCGGGAACGAGTGGCTGCCGCGTGGCACGATCATCTGCGGCAGACTCCGGCTCCGGCTGCCCCGTCATCGTCCCGCCAGGTGTCCTCATGATTGCCATTTATGCTCGGGTTAGCACCGAAGAACAAGCTCAACATGGGGCGAGTTTGGCTGCGCAAGTGGCGGCGTGTCGCCACCATCTGGGGTCGGTCACGGAACCGGTGCAGGAATTCGTGGACGGGGGGGAAAGCGGAGCCGACCTGGACCGTCCCCAATTGATGGCCCTCCGAGCTGCCGTGGCCGCCGGGCAGGTGTCCCGGATTGTGATTCTTGATCCAGATCGCTTGTCCCGCAAACTGGTGCATCAATTAGTGCTGACCGAAGAATTTGAACGGGCGGGCGTGACCCTCGAATTTGTGAACTTTGCCTGGCAGGATACCCCGGAAGGACGCTTGTTTTATTCGTTGCGGGGGGCCATTGCTGAGTTTGAACGCGAAAAAATTCGCGAACGGGCCCGCCGGGGTTGGATTGCCAAAGCGGAGCAAGGGCACCTGGTGGCGGGCATGCAACGGTATGGCTATCAGTATGATAAAGAGACCAAGACGCTTACTCCAGACCCGGTTACGGCCCCGGTCGTGCAAGAAATTTATCGACTGGCCGTTGAAGAGCATCGGAGCACGGGGCAGATTGCCCAGATTTTAGCCGACCGACACATTCCGCCCCCTCGCGGACGCGTGTGGTGGCGCGATACCGTAAGCAAAATTTTGCGCAATCCGGCGTATATGGGGGTTGCGTATGTCCATCGGTATGATGCTCCGCACTCCCGCCAGGATACGGGATCGGACGAGTGGATTGCGCTGGATGTGCCCCCCTTAGTCGATCAGGCGACCTGGTTGGAAGCCCGGGCAGTGCGACAACGCTACCAAAAATTTT
This sequence comes from Sulfobacillus thermosulfidooxidans, assembly GCF_001280565.1. NCBI lineage: Bacteria > Bacillati > Bacillota > Clostridia > Eubacteriales > Clostridiales Family XVII. Incertae Sedis > Sulfobacillus > Sulfobacillus thermosulfidooxidans. The sequence continues at coordinate 666,467 of NZ_LGRO01000001.1, forward strand.
GGAAAGGGCGACAAACGTTTCCTATGCTCTTGCGCCGGCTCGCCGTGTGTGGGTTGTGCGGCCACGCGCTCAGTACCAATATGCGAACCTATCGGCATAGTACGTATCCCTACTATTTTTGCCCTCATCGCTATCCCCGGAAATTTGGGGAGGCCGTGGAACCAGCCTGCACGCTCCCGTGGGTCTCGGGGCGTGATTTGGACGAGGCCGTGTGGTCAGCGGTCGCCCAAATCTTGGGAGACCCCACCCAATGGCCCTCGCACCTGACCTCTGCACGCCCCGATCCTGCGATTCCCTCGCCCGACCAGATTGCCCGAGAACGACGGCGCATTGCTCGGGCACGCCGACAAATTTTGCACTTTGTCCGCCAAGGCTTGATTGAGGCGGCGGACGCCGAACAGGAACTTCACGCGCTCAAACAGGAAGAAGCTCACTGGACGGGGTTGGCGGATGCTCCCGCGCCTCCAGATCCCACGGAAACCTGGGCGGCGATGGCGGCCCGATTACGGGACACCTGGGGCACCGATTGGCAGGCCGTGCCCTTTGATGTGCGACGCGATGTGGTGGTGGAACTCCTCGATCATGTGACCGTCACCCCATCGCCAGATGCGGGATGGACCGTGGCGATCACGTTCCGGGCCGGGGGGACCACCGTGTCCGCTCCGGGGGATTCCCAAAAGGGTTCCCATGGCTCGCCTATCGGGGATACATAGGGGTATCAACGATTGCGGGATTTACTGAACACACTCGGACAGAGGGATCATAGATATGGAATCACTCGGTATATATCTTCCCCAAGATCTCTCTCGGTGGTGATTACCAACTGGCCTAGAACGAACCATCCGTTCCATGCAAAATTGGCATGCGGCAGTAATTTCACACATCATCCCCTCGCAAGACATTCGCTGCCACTTGCAACACATCACGAATATCATTTTGCGTTACATAAGGAAAATCTTGTTGGATGTTGGCCAGCGTTTCGCCAGCAGCCAGACGTGCCAGAATGATCCACGCGGGTAATCGGGTGTTCAAAAGCACGGGAGTCCCACCAAGAACAGCAGGATCTTGGGCGATGTGGGGAGCCAATAACGTCACTTGTCGCCGTTTCTCGCGCAGGGCGCCTTCGATGCGATGAGACAAGGCATCCGCTATGACCTGATGACCTTGTTGGATGGCGTGATCACGGGCCACGTGTAGATCGGCACAGGCGAGCATGGCATCGCGATAGGTTGTGGTTTTTCCTGCTAACAGCGTTCCTCACCTTTCATTCCGTTATCCCAACGCTAACTCGGATAAACCCCAAGCTGAGCCGCAACATAATGTGTGCGGCCCAACATAAACATTCTTGTTCATGGGTTTTGGGTTAATTCTTGGCGCAAAAACTCGCTCAACTGATCTTGATGTAGCGTCAGTTGTTCACTTTCCCCAAGACGCTTTACCGCGATTTGTCCTTGTTCCCATTCTCTGCCACCGACAATTACAACCACCGTGCTGCGACGGTTCGCATCCCGTAATTGGGCTTTGAGACTGCGGCGCAACAAATCTGGTTCCGCACTCAGTCCTTGCCGCCGGAGGTTTTCCGCCAAAACAAATGCGGCCTCCTCAAATCCCGGAAGATGCGCCACATAGACAGAGCGCTTGGCTGGCAGCGGAAACTGCTCTTCCACCGCAGATAATATGCGTTCAATTCCCATACCAAATCCCACAGCCGGGGTCACTTCGGGGCCATCTAGGGTGGTGGCTAACCCATCATACCGTCCGCCGCCAAATAAAGCGGTTTGGTTGCCTAAAGAGGGATGACCAATTTCGAAAACGGTCCGGGTATAATAGTCTAATCCCCGAACTAAGAAGGGATCGCGAATGACCTGACGCCCCGCTTCGGTTAACAACCGGGTCAACTGCTGATAATGCGTACGGCAGTCTTCACACCAATAATCTTGAATATCCGGGGCTTCTTGCCTAATCGCTACATCAATTTTGCAATCGAGAAGGCGCAAAGGATTCGTGTGAATGCGTGTTTGACAATCTTCACAGAGTTCTGTTTGCCGTCCTTGATAATACGCAATCAAACGCTGCCGGTAAGCAGGGCGGCACTGGGAACAACCAATCGAATTGAGCCGGATGAGAGGATTTTTTAAGCCGACTTGCTCGACGACGTCACAGGCCAACAAAATGACTTCGGCATCGGCTTCCGGTTGGCTCGAACCATAAAGTTCTGCCCCGAACTGCGTGTGCTGCCGGTAACGCAGCGCCTGGGGCCGTTCCCGCCGAAACATCGGGCCGTAATAGCACATCCTGACCGGCTGGGGTTGATTAAACATGCCGTGTTCGACGTAAGCTCTGGCAATCGCCGCCGTTCCCTCCGGGCGCAACGTGAGATCGATACCCCCGGCATCGGTAAACGAATACCGTTCGTGCTGGACAATGTCGGTGGATTCTCCCACGCGCAGAAAAACCGGGGTTTGTTCAAATATCGGGGTTTCAATGAGGTCATAACCAAATTTAGCCGCCGTATCAATGGCAATACGCCGGATCTGTTCCATCCGGTAGGATGTGGGCGGCAGAATGTCTTGGGTGCCACGGGGTCTTTGAAATTCAGAACGCATTGAGTTCTTAACTCCTTTTTGATTTACTACGAGATTTTGTCACACTATCAAGCCAAATGGTTCCCGGACCCCAGTGCAGGAACGACACCTCCATCTTAAACACAAAACTGACTCCCTGCCTGACTGAGGGGGTTGCACTCCGGCAACCCCAGCTAGTGCCTTCCGTTCCACACGGTTTTGATAAACAGGAATTGCATGACTCATAATACCACGACAAACGTAAATGGCCAGTTCAAACATCGTGCCATCTCATTAAAACAGACGGGGGAATCCGATCCTCAACGTTGCTTCTCAGTAGCCATCCAGTCTCCCACACGCCACCCACGCCAAATCTCAGGCGGCAGATCCACTGCGCCGAATATCTTGGACGGCATCAAAGACCCGTTGCCACACCGGTCACAAGGGAGCGGTGGAGTGCATGGAGACCCCCATTGCGATGAAAGCCTGGGTCAAACGAGATGCGGACGAGACGCTGATCGGCTGATCGTTGCCCCCACGCCCCCTTGCCCCGGCAGACATAAAACAATTCGTCCCGTAACAGGCCATCAATCCACCCCAAGACGGATCATGTCGAATGATTTGTCCTCAACCGCAAGCGTGCTAGCAGGAATTACGCATCGTGGTGACGAAAAAATCATTTGACAGTGCAATGGACTTTTCGTGGGGTAGGAGCTATGTCACATGGCCTCATTAGGAAGTAAGGACTCGTGGGACGCGCTAATATTGGCACTTACCACATATCGCGAGCAGGTAATGAAACTGCCGCAAGCTAGCCGCAATCTGGAGTCGTGGGAAGATGATCTGGCATTGCGGTGGGTCGTGGGACAACACACACCAGCCCGTTTGCATATAGCAAAATTTGGCGAGAAACGGGTATTGTGGTTTGAGTTGGGACAGAAGCATTCTCGGTGGGAGGTCGAATGGGCCCCATTGCCCGAATGGATAGACCATGTGCTCGTTGAAGGGGGTGAGAATTTTTTGGGGACCAGTGGCCCCAATTTCGCTTATTTGGTCTGGACTTTTAGTGTGTATAATGTTCACCAGAAATTTGACGGGGCACTAGTTGGTTGGCTTGTCAAGGATGTTACGGATTTATTAAACCATAAGGCGAAAGTTTTAGTTCGCGACTGGAGAACAGAAGAATTACGCCAGTGGGCCGAGTTTGGATGGCGCGAGTGGTCTATCCCGTCATATCCTTCGAATGTTTCTCCGTGCTCTGAGGTGCGCGCCGTTGGGCGTTTCAGAGACGGTGACAGTATGCCCGTGACCGTAGAAGACTTGTTTGATGACATTCAGCACCTTCGACTGTTGCAATTCGTCCCGCAATCAATCTGGTCTGTTTTCAATCGCGCTGTCAAACTTTATGTTTACGGATATTTGGATTGGGAATTCTTTGCCATGTCTCAACATCATGCAGTCATGGCCTTGGAAACGAGCCTAAAATATCTCTTTCTTGAATCCTTAACGTCACCAGTTACATTGGAATTGACGACGCGAACAGGGCAACGGGTGGCATTTCAAGAATTTGACCAAAGCCCCACGACATACAACATATTGTGGAATAATGCACACAAACTTTTGAAAAAATATTCCCATAAAGCCGAGAACCTTAAGATTTTTGTGAATGGAAATCCCTTTCCCCGGTCTAAGGGACATTTGCGCGATTGGGCATATCGGCGTGAGCTTTTGTCTGAGAGTGAACAGGACAGCATTTCTCATTATTTTAGGCTCCGAGACCAGTGGAGTCACCCAGAATTCACCCAAAACAACTGGATTTCAGACGTTTTTATGCGACTGATGGAGAGTTCCTTGTTGATTAATCGCATGTGGGCTCGTGTGCGTCACCCCGAGCACCTGTTGTGGGATCATGCGTTTCTCAAAACGCCCCGGTGGGCGAAAGCCGGACATGCTAAGTTAAGCAAGCAGGAAGGATAGGGGGTAATGCCTGTTGTTACGTTGCCCCTCTCTCGGAGACCATGGCGTTTGGGGGTGAGATCCCCGAAAGGCTTTCTAGCCTAAACGCATGAAGATCGGTCGATGTAATGGCATATCTACCTAATGCACGTCATGCAACCCATTGGGCTATTGTGGCATTCAATGACACTGGGGGAAGGGGCTCGATGACTAACGGATTTTCATCTGGTGGTTGGCCCCGCCGCGTTGCTCCCTTAATCTCAAGCACTTCTGTTAACTGGTAGATTTGTTGTGCCCCGATAACGTTAATCACACGATGATACTCCAAATGCCATTTTCGATAAAGACATTTCCTTTTGGATCCCTCAATTTGGCGAAGAGTTTTTTTGTCCAGGTGTTCCACCATTGTTTCACATCTGACCCCCCTTTAAAATCGCGCCGCACCGTGGAAATTGCGGCACTTGAAGAATATCAGAATTTTTCGGGAGAATTCCTGCCCACTTTTTTACCATGAATAATGGATATGATTTAAAGCCGTCAACTTGAGCGTCCTCAGAAAACCTCAGCCCTTGTTCCATGCCCCAGTCCAGTCGTCTGCGTGAGTCACAATGTGAGGGAACAAGTCAAGGCAATGGCTCGGGTTTTCACTTTCTAGAGTGAGAAAGGCGGCTATTGGCCTTCGTGATTTCATCTCATCACTATTAAAGCCATCAGCCTATAATGTAATGTGAGAGGATGTAATGAAAAATGTGTTTCGGATGCAAATGTGGGCTAAAGAATTGCGGGAGTCTATAGTTAAGGCGGTGACTTATGCACTTCGATCATATTGATCGACGAACGATCCAAATTTCTCTACGACCCAAGAATAATTGGGTAGAGTCATTTCTTCGTTTTATAGAGTCGCGAAAAATGCTGCAATCGGTTCCAGTTCCCTTTTCTCCATTGATAGCGAACAACCTCGCCATGGTGCGTTGGGCTGTGGTGCCAGACGACCAAGAATATGAACGACGCCTTCGCTATACACGCTCTTTGTTCCCGAAAAAAATTTTGTAGGCCCAAAGTGCTAATTTCAAGGATCGCGTCACGGAAAACCCTGTCTGTTTAAGACTTAGATATCGCTTTAGCACTAGCCTTATCAAGAAACCAGTGCAGTTCACCATGCACAGGCTTTACGTGTGCCGCGGGGACATCACCGTGTTCTAAAAATAGATTGGAAATAATCGCCTGTTTGCTTTCTCCTGTTACTAAAAACGCTACCCGGTGTGCTTGATTAATAAGCGGAAGGGTAAAGGTATAACGCCAGGATTGGTGGCTAGGTACAAAAACATGAGCGACAATATCATGGCTTAGAAGGACAGGTTGGTCGGGAAACAATGAAGCCGTGTGTCCTTCTGGTCCTAGTCCGAGCAAGATCACATCCAATGATGGGGGATAGGATGTAGTGCCATTTTCTGTGAGGTGAGTCCTATAATCGGCTAAAGCCAAAGGTGGAGAATATTCCGTATACCAGCGGTGAACAGCCCACGGGGGCGTTTTTAGATGGGCTAATAAAGCCTTATTAGCCATTTGGTAATTACTATCCGGATGAGTCGGAGGAACGTCGCGCTCATCACTAAAGAAGATTTCTGTCCGTGACCAATCGATTTGATTTTGATACGATTCCTGGGCGAGATAGGAATAGAGCGCTTTAGGCGTGCTGCCTCCTGATAGGGCAAGACGAAAACGCCCGTGATCTAAAATGGCATGATGTGCTTCTTCTATGAGCCAACCCGTAAGATTGGCAACAACCTCCTCAAGAGAAGAGGAAATATGGATTTGGCCTCGTGACATCGTCATATAATCTCCCTTTAACAAATTATACGTTAGCATTATGGCGTGCACATGATAGAAATAGTCTATACCCGCTCATTTAGAATTAACGCTGTCAAGGCTTGATCGAATAATTGGTCGTGACCGCGGTTGAGTAACTTGACCACGTCGGTAACCGGATCGGCAAGATTACAGGGATCGACCATCTCATATAACACATCCGACCCCTGGTGAAGTTTTGATTGCAGTTCATCCTCGATTTCTTGCGAGGATAAGATATATGGGCCATGATAAAAGGAAAATGCAGGATCATCGGCGTTGTGGATTTCGATCGGCACAATATTTCCCTGCTCGGTTGTTACAGTCATATAAGAGGGTTCAACATCGACAACCTGCCAGTGCAACCGGTCCATAAGCCATCCCACTAATAACCGCCAGCCTGTAGCCTTGGATATTGGCCACTCAATCACGATTTTATCAGGATGCGTCAGGGTCCATAGCCCTTCGGGATAATCTGTTAAGTTAGCCCAATGGGCACGCCATAAGCCCAGGCGTTGCCAATAAAGGTCATCCACTAGCATGCCCAACGGTTTTCCTGTGAGAATCGCTGTTTTCCATGGACCGAGACCCGTCTGTTCTGTATCGATGACCAAATGCGTAAACCCGGTACTCAAAAGATCCCAACGAAATCCGGGTAGGGGAGGAACGCCGAGCCACAAGAGATAGGCTGGGAGATCGGATTTGATCAAAGACTGAACCAAATCAATCCAGTGGTTGGCTAAGCCTCCTTTCAGATTCATTTGCACACACTCCGAAAATAAAATGGGCGGGTCATTGGGCCTGCGGTACGTAATGGTCGCGGAAATCTGAGCGTCTACTTGGGTAGAAGTTTCATCTCCGTCCGCAGATAGGGGATTAATAATTAAAACACGCGCAGGATGTACCCGGGCTATTTTTCCGGCAAAGCCGATCCAGTCCGTTGTTGGGATTCCCTTCACATAGAGTCCTAAGGTCAGAACGGTCGCTGTCACCGGAATTACGCCTCCCAATGACTGCGGGACAGAAGTCCGCAACAGTTCTAAAAGCTCAGGCCCTTTGATATTTGGATGATCCCAGTGCAGTGTTTGACTCTCCACAAGAATTCCCCCACATTGAAAATTTTACGGTCGACGCCAACGAAATCCGTCGCGCGCGATCAATTCGTCGGCCTCGGGAGGCCCCCATGTACCCGCCTCATAGGTCGGGATCGGACCTTTAGCACGGGCCCAGCCGTTAAGAATCGAATTGACGAGGGTCCACGCGGCTTCGACTTCATCTTTTCGGGTGAACAACGTGGAATCCCCAATCATCGCATCTAACAACAAACGCTCATAGGCTTCCGGAGCCTGATCGGCAAACGATGTTCCGTAAAGAAAATCCATGTTGACGGTGCGAATGCGTACTATCGGTCCTGGCACTTTAGCGCCAAAGCGGAGTGCAATGCCTTCGTCGGGTTGAATTTTTAAGGTGAGTAAGTTGGGTTCTAAATCGGGTGTAGCGGTTTGACTAAAGAACCGGTGCGGAGCCTTTTTGAACTGAATGGCAATTTCCGTGGCCCGTTTGGCGAGACGTTTGCCGGTGCGTAAATAGAAGGGGACTCCGGCCCACCGCCAATTATCGATGAGAAGGCGCATGGCAATATAGGTTTCGGTCCGGCTATCAGAAGGAATATCCGGTTCATCTAAGAATCCAGGCACTTTGATTCCTTCAATATAGCCTTCGTCATATTGGGCCCTAACGGTGTGCATAGCTATATCCCGGGTGGATAGGGGCCGAATGGCCCGCAAAACTTTGACTTTTTCATCACGGACGGCATCGGCCTCAAACGCCACGGGCGGTTCCATGGCAATCATGGCTAAGAGTTGCATCATGTGATTTTGGACAATGTCTCGTAGGGCTCCTGCTGTGTCATAATACGTTCCACGTCCTTCAATGCCGAGTGATTCCGCCACGGTAATTTGTACGTGGTCAATATATTGGCGATTCCATAGGGGCTCGAATATTCCATTGGCAAATCGAAAGACTAAGATATTTTGCACGGTCTCTTTTCCGAGATAATGGTCAATACGGAAAATTTGTTTTTCCTCGAAGACTTTGTGCAGTTGCGCATTCAGTTCTAAAGCGGAGGCAAGATCATGGCCAAAAGGCTTTTCAACGATAATCCGGACCCATCCGTTGGGACTGGGCGAGACATTAAGACCCACTCGACCAATTTGTTCCGCAATAATCGGGTAAAATGCCGGTGGGGTGGCTAAATAAAAGAGATAATTTCCTGGTAAATGCTGTTCCTCATTCAAGTGATTTAAGACATTGCGCAACTCGACATAGGCTTCCGGATCGTTGAAATTAGCGGTAATATAGTGCATGCCTTTTGCAAAGTGTTGAAAAATATTTGGGTCAAGGGGCTGCCGAGAAAATTGTTTGATAGATTGTTCCACTTCAGCACGAAAGGCATCATCCTCAAAGGGTTGTCGAGAAAATCCTACAACATTGACCTGATGCGGGAGCCAATGGTCGACCATGAGATTATACAGAGCCGGAAATAATTTGCGATGAGCTAAATCACCTGCTGCACCAAAAATAATCATGGTGAAAGGTTGGGGACGACGGCTTTCTACGAGCCCTTCGCGTAGCGGATTTGTCACATTGTGAGCATCGGTCATGAGGGCATTCAATCCTTTCGCGCGCGAAATTATTCGGTTTTTACAGGATGACCACCAAAGGCGTTTCGTAAAGCGGCGATGACTTTGGCACCATAGGATTCTTCTTGTCGTGATGCAAACCGGGCATACAATGAGGCGGTAATGACAGGAGCCGGAACGTTCTCATTGATGGCTTCTTCCACCGTCCATCGGCCTTCCCCGGAATCTTCAATATAACCGCGGATATTCTTTAAATCAGGATTTTGAGCATAAGCCTGTTCGAGCAGTTCCAAAAGCCACGAGCGCACGACACTACCGTGATTCCACAAAGCGGCGATAGCGGGAAGATCTAAAGGAAACTGGCTTTCCTTTAGAATTTCGAATCCTTCTCCGTACGCTTGCAACAAGCCGTATTCTATGCCGTTATGAACCATCTTAACAAAATGGCCCGAACCAACGGGTCCCGTGTGAAGATAGCCATTTTCGGGAGCTAATGTTTTAAACACCGGCTCGCAATAGTGGACCGCGTCATCTTCTCCGCCGACCATAAGGCAATAGCCGTTAGCCAGTCCCCAAATCCCGCCACTGGTTCCGGAATCAATGAATTCAATTTGCTGGGCGCGACAGAGTTTGGCGCGCCGCATCGAATCGCGGAAATTGGAATTTCCCCCGTCAATAATAATGTCGCCAGGAGATAAGAGACTGAGTAATGTTTCGAGGGTCTGCTCTGTGGGATCACCCGCTGGCACCATCATCCATACGACGCGCCGCGGTTCTAATAACTGAACCAGTTCAGGAATTGACGCAGCGCCTTGGACATCATTTTGTTCCTGTAACTCCTTGACGGCTTCAGGATTGCGGTCGTAGGCGACCACTTTGTGGCCGCCTAGCAATAACCGCTTTACCATATTTCCACCCATCCGTCCCAATCCAATCATGCCGATTTTCATATTCATCGCCTCACTTTACGCTAATGGTTTGAAGAAATTCGGCGAGTTGTGCCAATCCTGCAGACAATTCCCCATCAATCAAAATGCGGACAACCCGTCTTCCATGAGTCTGGAGCGCTTCATAGTCTCCAATGGCTTGCGCCTGCATTAAGGTGAGGAAATCAAAAGGTTCCCCAGGAATCAACACTTGTTCACCTTTCATCGCAACGAGTTGGATAAAGAGACCATGGTCGTTCCCGCCTTTATGAAGTTGTCCCGTGCTATGGAGAAAGCGGGGACCGAATCCCAACGTTGTAGGAAGCTTCCAATGTCGACCAATAATTGCGCGTACTTCCTGTAACTGCGACCAATTTTCTTCGGTGGGATTGACATAAGCCATGATGGCAACGTAATCGCCGTCGTGATGGGTATTTAATAGCGATTTGAGTACATCACCGAGTGATGATTGCGTCGTTGACAAATTCGCAGCAGACCAGTGCATTTGGTCAAGTTGGCCAAGTTCTGTCACAGCTGGTAACACTTTTTCGGTCTCAAACTGCTTAAGAACCCGTTTGGTATTATCCTTGCTTTCCTGGACATTGGGTTGATCAAACGCGTCAATTCCTAGGACTGACCCGGCAATGGCCGTGGCAAATTCCCATCTAAATAATTCACCGCCCAAGGAAATGCGGTTAGCCATAGGCAAAATAATAACAGGATGACCATACTTGCGTAGCTCATTAACGTGGTCCATTAATTCGTTATCCGGTTCGCTATCAAATTGATAAGCAATAAACAACCGGTCTGACGAATAGTCTTCAACGGGTAACCACGGTTCGTGTGCAATAGGTAATAGGCCTTTGCCTTCTTTACCGGTGGACTCGGCAAGTAATTGTTCAATCCAGTCAGAGAAAGCACTGAGTGCTTTGGGCATGAGCAGGGTCATTTTGTCCCGCCCGTTGTTAGCAAACGAGCCCATCAAAGCGCCTAAGAGTGCGCCAGGATTTTCTACGACGTCGTCCACCTTACACATTTGCTGCATCTCCTGCGCATTTAACAAGAGGGCATCGATATCGACGCCAGATAAGGCGGCAGGAACCATGCCAAACCACGATAAGGCTGAATAGCGTCCGCCAATATCTGCGGGATTGAGAAAGATTTTACGAAACTGATAGTGTTCGGCTTCGGATACGAGAGCCGTACCCGGATCGGTAATGGCAATGAAATGTTCTCCCGGTTTGCTGCTGACCTCGCTGACGGCTTCCCAGAAGTAACGGAAATATTCCTGAGGTTCAGTGGTCGTGCCTGACTTACTGGCAACAATAAAGACGGTTGTGGCCAATGGTAAGTTGTTTTTCAAAGCAAGCACAGCGTCTGGGTTGGTCGAATCGAGAATCTGCAATTTTAAATAGGGGGCTGGGGCTGGGAAGATGTGCCGGAGCACATCGGAGATTAAACTGCTTCCGCCCATTCCAAGCACAACAACGTCGGTATAACCTTCATCGATTAACTGTTGAGCAAATGCTTTGAGATTCTTGGCGTCTTTGGCTACGGCTTCTGGGACTAAGAGCCATCCCAACGCATTCTTTATAATGGCCTGATGCTCCGGTTCTGATTTCCATAAGGAAGCATCGTGCTGCCATACCCGTTGCACAGCTTTTTCTTGATTCAGATGGGACACGCTTTCCGAAGCCGTCGCCCGAAGAATGTCTTGATTCCAATCAAATGGTTCAGTTTCCCCGGTAATTTCAGCCCGCTTGCGGCGAAGACCTTGAAATAGGGTAACAAATGAGGCGGAGAAGCTGTCGACACCTTCTTGCAAAAGTTGGTCAGTGACAGCTTTCATCGATATGCCGTGGGACTCGAGTTCCCGAATAACGCGATGAGCTTCATCAAGATCTTTATCGACAGTGCGCGCAACTTTAACATGATCGAGAACAGCCGAAACTGTTTGTGGGGGTAAGGTATTAACCGTGTCCGGCCCGATTAACGTGTCAACATATAATAAATCGGGATAGGCAGGATTTTTGGTACTGGTGGATGCCCATAATGGCCTTTGAACCATGGCCCCGTGCTGCTTTAAGGCCTCAAAGCGGGAACTATTGAAGTATTGTAAGAATAATTCATAGGCCAGTTTCGCATTGGCGACGGCTGCTTTCCCCAATAAGGATTCCGGTAATCCCTTTTCCTTTATTAAACGATCGACTAAAGTATCGACCCGACTAACAAAAAAGCTGGCCACAGATGCAATACGATCAATCGGTTGACCTTGAGCTAAACGATCTTCCAGTCCGGCTAAATAGGCATCCATGACTTTTTCATAAGCATCAAGACTAAAAATCAGGGTCACATTGATATTGATGCCTTCAGACAACAATTGTCGGATAGCAGGAATTCCTTCGGGAGTTGCCGGAACCTTAATCATCACATTGGGCCGTGCCAATGTGTGAAAGAGGCGCCGCGCTTCTTCGATAGTTTTATCAGTGTCTTGGGCCATTGTCGGCGGGACTTCCACGCTAATATAACCATCGACACCATGGGTCCTTTCATAAACCGGTCGTAATAAATCGGCTCCCCGGGCAATATCTTCGAGCACGAGAGTGTCATAAATTTCCTGGAGGGATTTGCGTTCTGCCACCAATTTTCTTAAGGCATCATCATAATCGTTGGACCCATTAATGGCCTTTTCAAAAATCGTTGGGTTAGAGGTCACGCCCGATATTCCTTGAGCGATGAGATGGGCTAGTTCTCCGGAATCAATTATGCCGCGCCGAATGTTGTCATACCATATACTTTGTCCCAACTCGTTGAGACGATGAATTGCTGTGGTCATAACCATCCCCCTTAGTTTAACGGTGCAGTAACTGATGCGCTTCGTCGACAATGTGTTGTGTGGTAAAGCCGAAGTGCTCCATAAGGTCCTCAATTTTGCCGGATGCCCCGAAAGTTGTCATGGCAATAATTTTGCCCTCTGCGCCCACAAAACGTTCCCAACCAAAGGCAGACGCGGCTTCAATGGCGATGCGTTTGGTAACATGAGGTGGTAAAACATGGTCCTGATAATCTTTGGACTGGGTAGCAAATAATTCCCATGAGGGTAAACTGACAACGCGAACTGAGACGCCTTCTTGAGCGAGTTTTTCATAGGCGGCATAAGCAATGCCCACTTCGGAACCCGTGGCCATAAGAATAAGTTCGGGATGGGGCGAGTTTTCTGCTAAGATATATCCGCCCTGTCGTAATGAGGCGGTTTTGTCTGCAGGCAGCGTGGCAACTTTTTGGCGTGTGAGTGCCAAGGCAATGGGTTTATCCGTCGTGGTTAATGCGACTTTCCATGCTTCTTTGGTTTCATTGGCATCCGCGGGACGAATAACCAGAATATTGGGCATGGCCCGTAAGGCCGCTAATTGCTCGATAGGCTGGTGGGTAGGACCGTCTTCTCCTAACCCGATAGAATCATGGGTCAAAATATAAATGACTGGCTGATGCATAAGACTGGACAACCGTATCGCCGGTTTCATGTAATCGCTAAAGATTAAGAAGGTTCCTCCATACACGCGTAATCCGCCATGCAGTGACATACCGTTTAATGCGGCGCCCATCGCATGTTCGCGCACACCGAAGTGTAAATTACGGCCGCTAGGATTTTCCGCCGAGAAATCGCCACCATCTTTAATCGTGGTGTTGTTCGAGGGGCCGAGGTCTGCTGAGCCTCCGATTAAGTTGGGAAAATGAGGTGCAATTGCATTAATAACTTTTCCAGATGCTGCGCGGGTTTCAATCATTTCACCCGGATTGAAAGAGGGCAAATCTTCAAAAATATTTTCAGGAAGAATATGATCAAACGCTTGCGTTAACTCGCGAGCTAATTCCGGAAAACGTTCTTGATAGGCGGAAAACAGTTGGTTCCACCGAGCTTCTTCTTGTTCGCCCTTGGGCACGGCTTCGCGGAAATGTTTCAAAGCTTCATCAGGAATATAAAATGTCTTGTCTTCTGGCCAACCATAGGCTTCCTTAGTGAGTTTAACTTCGTCTTCACCAAGAGGTGAGCCGTGAGCTGAAGCTTTGTCTTGCTTGTGGGGACTGCCGTAACCAATGTGGGTTCGTACAGCAATTAAAGACGGACGATCTTGTTGTTGGGCGCGCTTAATGGCTTGTTCGATAGCGTTAACATCAGTACCGTCTTCAACGCGATCAGTGTACCAACCGTAGGCATCAAAGCGTTCTAACACATTCTCGGAGAAAGCAATATCCGTACTGCCTTCAATAGAAATATGGTTATCATCGTACAAGTAGATTAATTTGTTCAATTTTAAGTGGCCAGCTAGAGATCCAGCTTCTGAACTGATGCCTTCCATCAAGTCGCCGTCAGATACAATGGCATAAGTATAGTGGTCTATGATAGGAAAGTCTGGGCGATTATAACGGGCTGCTAAATACCGTTCGGCCATCGCCATTCCGACACCTGTGGCAAATCCTTGTCCTAACGGTCCGGTAGTGGTTTCAACCCCTGGGGTGTGACCATATTCAGGATGGCCAGGTGTTTTTGATCCTAATTGGCGAAAATGCTTCAGCTCGTCCAAAGACAAGTCATATCCGGTTAAATGCAGGAGAGCATACAGTAACATGGAACCGTGCCCGGCCGACAAAATAAATCGATCACGGTTTAACCATTGCGGATTGTGGGGATTATGTTTAAGAAATTTTGTCCATAAAACATAAGCCATGGGCGCAGCACCCATAGGTAAACCGGGATGGCCAGATTTGGCCTTTTCAACGGCATCGATTGCTAAAGTTCGAATTGTGTTAATGGATAATAAATCTAACTCCGTGGGGGTCATGACAACGCTCCTTTATTAGTGGTGTTGCGATGTGTGCCTGAACTTGTGAAGACAATGGGCTCGGTATGTAGGCTGTTCATCTTTTAATCATTTTAGTAGTCCTTGCAGGGATTGGCAACTTGCCCCATTATAGATGATGAAATAATCAGACCTTGGAAGCAGTTCACACTTTAAGAATACGCAACGTCGTTATGCAGCCGTTTTTGGTTGCTTAATTAAGGAGGTTTCCTGTTGGCATATTTTGCGGGTGTCGATATTGGCGGCACCAAAATTGCGATAGGCATTGGAACCGAGACAGGGAAAATTTTATTTGAAAGTCGCCTAGTAACAGCAGATTTGCATTCGGGTAGTGATGCATTAGATGCCATTGCCGAGGAAATTCAACAGCTGTGTCATCGAGCACATATTTCGTTAGAATCGATATCCTGTGTGGGAGTCGGGTCGCCTGGGCCCCTCGATGGCGGAAAGTTGTTAAAAACAGCGAATTTGCCCTCCTGGGAAGGTCTAGATTTACAAGCTGGATTAACACTTCGCACGGGACGTCCCACCGCGGTAGAAAATGATGCGACCGCAGCAGCTATTGGTGAATGGCTTTTTGGGGCAGGACAGGGTCTACAGCATTTTGTTTACGTTACCGTGTCGACGGGAATTGGTGCTGGTATCGTAGCTAATGGATCTCGTTATGCTGGAATTCAAGGCAACGCAGGGGAACTCGGCCATATTATTTTGAAACCTGATGGTCCGTTATGCCGTTGCGGCCGTCATGGTTGCCTGGAAACATTAGCTTCGGGAACAGCTATACAAAAGGCTGCATTAGAACAAGCCAACCACAGCCCATATCTGAAAAGTCTTTCGGTAATAAATACGTCCGCCGTATTTGAGGGAGCACGACAAGGTGATGAGACCTGTCAATCCATTCTTTTTGAGGCCGGGAAATATTTGGGATTAGGATTGTCATATCTCGTGAATCTTTTTAATCCTCAAGCTTTAATCCTTGGGGGAGGTGTAGTGGTGAACCAACCTAACTGGTTGGACACCATCAAAACATTTACGGCGGACTATAGTATGAAAGATTTGTTTCAAGCTGTTTCCATAAATTTGGCGAAACTCGGAAAGGATTCGGGATTGCAAGGTGCCTTGGCAACGGCCATTACGAGTCAAGTCTAAGCACGGGTAGGGATGCTGCCCAATTGGGTGGCTCTCTCGCCGGCCGCTTTGAGGGCTTGATGCATGATATCCTGCCACCCGGATTGATCCAGAACTTTCAACATGGCTTCTGTTGTTCCACCTGGAGAAACAACTTGTTCTACCAATTGTTGCAAACTTTTATTGCTGTCCACTAAGGCTAATTGTGAAGCACCTTGTACCATGTACGCAGCCAGTTCACGGGCTTGATCGGCAGGGATTCCAAGATCTTCCGCAGCCTGAATAATGGATTGTAAGAATACGTAGACGTAAGCCGGGCCACTTCCATACAAGGCCGTCATGGGATTTAACAGGTGTTCGGGCATTTCCACAACATGCCCTAATAAATTCAAAAGTGATAAAATCCATTCTTTACGCTCTTCGGATACCTGATCGAAACTAATGCCAGTTACTGAGGTGCCGATTTCTGAACAGATGTTTGGCATGGTGCGAACAATACCTTGGTCCGGCAATAATTGGCGAATTTGGGCAATGGCAATGCCTGCAGCGACCGACAACACGGTTGTGGATGGAGAAATAAAGGGTTTCAATTGAGCAATGGTCGCGATCATATCCTTAGGTTTCACGGCCAAGACGACTAAATCGGCATCAATAACCACTTGCGGATCAAATGTCACAACCTTTTGTTCTTCAGCACTCCAACCTTTAGTTAAATATGTCTTGGAACGGGCTAATACATAGATATCAGCATGTGCGACGCGTAGCCATCTTGAAACAATAGCATGTGCAATATTTCCCGGTCCTACCACAACAATTTTTTTGGACATCCGTTTTTCCTGCCTTTCCACTCCAAGATTCCCGAAGGTTATCTGATGAAAAATAGGTCATACCGTGCACACTGTTTAGAAAACAAAAAATCCCATTGTCCTAAGGACGAACGGGAGTCGCGGTACCACCTTAGTTACACACTCAACCCTCACCCGAGTGTGTATCTCATGCCTCGATAACGGGAGGGAACCGTCTGGTTGGGAACTCATGAGATGGGACAGACTGCTTTACGACGGCCTTACACTAATCACCGTTCGCTGGGCGTAAGAGGCAATCCTTAGTCTCAGTCATCGCTAATACTATGAAATTTTATACAAATTCTAAAGGGTGAGATATTCCTTGTCAAGATTTTTTGTAGGCAAGGCTTTGGTTTCTAACGCCAATTTGTTAGCATAGTGTCTATGAAAATGACAAAATATCCGTATCCTATATGGCCTTGGCAATTAAGTCAAGGATTTCCATGGCCACGCCTACAGTTTTTACGAATATCGGATCCTTTCCGGTTAGATAGTGGCGAAGTGTTGCCTGAATTACTCATCGCCTTTGAAGAATGGGGACAAATCGGAAAGGGGACCCCGATCATTATTTTTCATGCCTTAACTGGCGACAGTCATGTGACCCGTCATACCTATCAAGATAATGCAGGCTGGTGGGATAACTTAGTTGGATTTGGGAAGCCCATTGACCTACACCAATATCATGTTATTTCTTTAAATGTGTTGGGAGGAGCCATGGGGTCCACAGGACCGCATTCTCCTGCGGAAGATGGACATCCTTATGGAGGGCGTTTTCCTAAACTCTCCTTATTCGATATGGCCCGTGCCGCTAAAATTCTGATAGATGCTATATTAGGCGACCGTGACAAACCCCTGGTAATTGGTGGTTCTATGGGTGGTATGATGGCGTATGCCTACGCCATGCTGTATCCGGAGACCCTTCGAGGTATTTTGACTATTGGATCCCCTATTTGGCATTCACCCTGGGCGATTGCCTTTCATACGGTGGGGCGTCAAGCTATCATGTCAGATCCTTTTTTTAATGATGGCAACTATTATTTGACTGGTGCCTATCCGAGTCAAGGATTGGCCCTGGCGCGGATGGCGGATATGATTTCCTATCAGAGCCCCAAATCTATGGATACAAAGTTTGGCCGATTATATCAGACACCGGAACGCGATGAATTCCAAATTACGTCGTATCTGCGATATCAAGGACAAAAGTTAGTCCGACGGTTTGATGCGAATACGTATATTCGAATTACTGAAGCCATGGACCGGTTTGATTTGCGTGAAGGAGATCTGTCAAAACTCCGAAATGTGCCTGTATGGATGGTAGGTATAACCAGTGATCAATTGTATCCCTATGACGAGATAAGGCAACATGCCAATATCCTTCGAGAGGCAGGGATTAATGTGCGCTTTGAAACACTACATTCTCCCTGGGGTCATGATAGTTTCTTAGTGGATATTGTTCCCATGGGCAAAATATTACGACGGTTTTTACAAGTGATGTCTCATGCCATGGTGAATTAGTATAGATTTTCGCGGCGCCGTTCATCCTGTGTGTATGCGTATAGAATATGTGATGAAGCTAGGGAATGACAAAACTTTTTATGCTAGTCACATTCAGTGGGAGGCTTACGGCATCCGTGTTTGGGGACGATGGAACCGGCATGGGACATCCCATTCTTATTTAATTCCTTTGGCATGGATTAAGAGCATAGAATTTGTAGGCAGTTCACCGAGGCGGTCACGGCCAAGACATTATCGGCATTCCCATTATTGTGGAGAATGTAAAGAAGGATATTGTGGACACCGCGGCGAAACAAGCGTCAGACAGCATAGAAGGAGATTAACAACATATGGCCGTCGACGCCGTAACATTTTTTGACCGCGCTTCTCGCCCCTATGTGATTCGAGAAGCGACTGTAGAGGACGCATTAGATATTATCACCGTCATAAAGGAAGTCGGGACGGAAGGGCAATATATTGCCAATGAAGGAGAGTACTACACCCTCGAACAGCAACGTCACATTTTACAAAATCGTAATCCGGCGATTCAGCTAATTTTGGTAGCGGTAGTCGATAACCGTGTGGTTGGCACACTGGAAGCAATCCGGGGCACATTCACGAAAAATCGGCACGTGGCTACCATGGGCATGGTTCTTCGTCAGGGATTTCGTGGTCAAGGACGAGGATCGGGACTGATTAAAGTCCTTGAGCTGTGGGCGCGGCAGCATGAAATCGCCAAAATAGCGATTTCCGTTTTTGAAACCAATGGTCCAGCTCTACATTTCTACCAACGCCACGGATTTGTGATAGAGGCCATGCGTCCTAATCAATTTGTTATTGACGGAAAAATGGTGGCAGAAGTTTTTATGGCTAAATACCTAGGGCCATTAGGGACTTAGTCCCCTAAAGCCTGTATATATTTCCAAAATTCGTCATCATCATCCGGAGCGGTAACGGCTAATTCTACAGCTTTCTCCGCGGCATCGCGCATGGATGCTGAATAAAAGTAGAAGGTCTGTCGACTTTCTACCACCCGATCGTTATGATCAGGATGTCCTGCCCATGCCGCTGCGAATGCCCATGCATTTAGTAGTACACGAATTTCCTCCTGGCGTTGCTCCCAAATCGAATCGATCAGTTCTTCTAAAATCGCATGTTGATTGTCTACCCAAGGTGTCCTCCCAAGAAGACGACGACTGAGGGCGTGGAGGACTTCATCACGGTGACGTTCACTTAAATGATCCCAATCGAGTGTGGCTTGGGGCGGTTCCATCACGGGTTGATCACGGTAATCACGTTTTACCCACCCCAGCCTTTCCAGTTGCCTGGTGTCATCGGGGTTGAGGACCTTCTGCGGAACCGTTCCAAATAAGGCACCCTCTGTAAGATGTTGGGTATCAATTTGCGATTTTAACTCATTGTCCAGTCCGAAGTTCAATTCTGCCTTGTCTTCCATTCAGGTCCTACCTTTCTTTGCGTGGAGGCTCTTTCCTCGTTTGTTCTTGGTGCCAAATATCATTCGGCAGTGTTCTTCGTGATCGCCAGCTGAAATCCTTGAGAGGATCATAACAAAAGACCCATCACCAAGGATTTGAACGCCGAATATGCCGCGTATTGGCACTATTATAACGGATTTGATAAACCGATTCGAATCAACTGCCCGGGATTTATATTTCACCAGGAGATGTTCATTTGAGTGCATAAGTCTTTAAGAAGGCGGCTACGCTAGCCATACAAGCAAAGGGGGAGAATCATGAAAAAGCCACTTGTAACCCTTTTGGTGTTGTCCGCAATCTTTTCGGGTTTTCTCGGTGGGTGCGGGAGCCAGTCTAGTTCTCCCGCACATCAAGGTCATCACGGGGCACGTAAAACCGAATCGAATACGCGTCACGCCACCAAAACGGTGAATCGGAAAGTTAATAATCCATCGAGTGGGCACACGACCACTCATAACGATGCGTCAGGGGTGAGTCTTGCGCAAGGCGCAAAACTGTATGCCTCCACATGCCAGTCTTGCCATGGAAAAGCGGGAGCGGGAACGAGTCAAGGTCCGAAGTTGGCGGCTTCCCCCACCGTGGTCTCGCGGTTTGGCACGGAAACAGCATTGGAGGCGTTTGTAGCCCATAATATGCCTGCGACTAATCCCGGTTCATTGTCTAGTTCAGAATCTCGTAATGTTTCGGCATATATTTGGAATCTGGCTAAAAAATAAAACGGAATCGCCTGCTGTAAAACCCTTCTCATGAGAAGGGTTTTTTGTGGGTTCATATCATGAATAGGGGAATTCATCCTAAACGCTAACCAGACGCGATATCGTGTGCACCGGTTCATTGATACTCGATGACGTTATATCAACAAATCAGGTATATTTAGATTTTAGATTCCTGATGAATCACTGCTCGCTTATTATTATAATGAATTCAAACGGTTAAAGATTGGAGTCATATAATGCCCTTGTGGCTAGTAATCGGTGGAAACAGCTCAGGTAAAAGTGCATGGGCTGAGGACTTTATGGCAAAGACGTTAGGCTACCGCGATGTTGATTATATTGCTACGCTTGATGAATCTTATCACGCGTTGAATGATGCCACGGTGCACGAAAAAATTAAAGAACATCAAATGAGACGACCGCCACAATGGACGGTGTGGACTGAACCCGTAAATCCCATCCATCGGATTTTGGCATTACCTGGTGATCACGGTGTGCTTTGGGATGGCGTTGGTCCATATATTGTGCGCAATATGCTTGATGATCGTGGCGATGAGCCAGTTAAAAATCGCCATGCGAGCAATGATTATGGGTTATGGTCGTCAACAAATTCCCTGCATACTATCATGAAGACTTGGGAAGATCTTTTAGTCAAGATCCACCACCGCTCTGCAGACACTGTGATTGTAAGTGAAGAAACCGGACTTGGTATATTGGATTTGAACTTATTTACACAAGATTTTGTCCGGGCACTCGGGAAATTTAATCAAGTGGCATCGTCTTGCGCTAAAGGCGTCATTCTGGTGGTGGCGGGACTCCCCATGTGGCTTAAAGGAGCATGCCCATGACTGCCAGGGCTTTAAGCATTTTGGGAACAAGTTCTCATGTCGGCAAAACCTGGGTTGTGGCAGGACTATGCCGTCTTCTTGCTGATCAAGGCATCCGGGTCGCTCCTTTTAAGGCACAAAATATGTCCTTGAATGCTTTCATTACGGCCGATGGGCACGAAATGTCTTATGCCCAAGCCATTCAGGCGTGGAGCGCCGGGCTATCGCCACGCGTGGAAATGAATCCTATTCTTCTCAAACCTGAAACGACGTCCCGTTCCCAATTAATTGTCCGGGGACAAGTACAAGGCCCCTATGAAAGTCGCCATTTCCGGGATAACCGGGATGAACTCTTCAAAATCGTTCAGCAAGCTTATGATGAGCTGGCGCAGCAATATGATGTTATTATCATCGAAGGTGCGGGAAGTCCCGTGGAACTGAATTTAATGCATACCGATTTATCGAACATACGTATGGCCGAGTATGCTAATGCATCTGTGATTCTCGTGGGTGATATTGATCGCGGCGGAATTTTTGCAAGCTTATACGGTACAACAAAGCTCCTGCCTGCCTTTGCACGTCACCGGTTAAAAGGGCTGATTGTCAATAAATTTCGCGGGGATCTCACCTTATTCGATGATGGCATTCGTATATTGGAAGAGCTTACGGCTGTCCCCGTACTTGGGGTTATTCCCTATGTTGATTTGGCTTTTCCCGAAGAAGATAGTTTAGGGGTCCGAGAGCACATAACTCCGAAAAATCAGATCACCATCTGGGTGGTCCGTTTGCCCTATATGAGCAACTTTACCGATTTTGATCCTTTCCGGTTTGAACCTGCCGTCAATTTACTGTTTTCCTCGACACCACCTCCTTCGCGTCCGGATATGATCATTATTCCCGGAAGCAAAAATACCTTAGCGGATTTAGCCTGGGTGAAAGAGAGCGGATGGGCTGACAGTATAAAACATTGGGCAAATCACGGAACGATGGTGGCAGGTATCTGCGGCGGATTCCAAATAATGGGACAAACGGTGGATGACCCGCTGGGTATCGAAGGGATGGTGAAGGGTGACTCTGGCTTGGGGTTGTTACCTATTCGTACGGTTTTAGGTCCCGACAAGATCACAAAACAAGTGCACGGGACTGGGATTGCCCGCCCTTGGAAAAATCAAATGGTGTCGGGCTATGAACAGCACATGGGTGAGACCACGGTAGTACAATCTGCTGATCCTTCGTTTACCCCACTGGTGGCATTAGACGGATATACCGACGGCTTAGTGAGTTCCTCTGGTAGAATTTGGGGAACATATTTGCATGGAATTTTTCACAATACAGCATTTCGTCATACCGTTATTCATCTCTTGGGCGGTCGAGGGGTTATGACCGAGAACCCTTTTGATGTGGTTATTAATCAATGGAAAGAGGTGATGGCTGAACATGTCGACCTCTCAGCTCTTCTTCGCTTGGTTCGGGGCTAGTCAGACTCCCTGGATTCTTTTAGGCGTCGTGCTTGACATACTATTCGGTGACCCACCGTGGCCTTATCATCCTGTGCGATTGATAGGACATGCTGTTGATGGATTAGAAAGTCTCGCACGCCATGTCGCTCATACGCCTCGGCAATTACGCCTTGCTGGCACAATATTAGCGATTATCGTCATGATTGGGGTAACAGGTTTGGTAACGGCATTATTAGTGATTGCCCATATTTTGTCGATCTGGTTATTTCGGGCCTTGATTGTTTTATTGACATATTGGGGGATTGCGATACGCGGACTCGCGGAAGCAGCGCTGGCCGTCTACCGCCCCTTGGCACAAAGTCGTTGGGACGAAGCTCGCTATTATCTTTCGATGATTGTTGGACGAGATACAGAAAAATTGAATCAAAGTGAAATTATTCGGGCGACGATTGAATCGGTGGCAGAAAATACTTGTGACAGCATTGTGGCTCCCTTGTTTTTTACGTTTTTAGCAGGACCCGCGGGGTTATGGTTGTATAAAGCTGTCAATACGATGGATTCGATGATCGGATATAACAATGCGCAATATAAAGATTTGGGATGGTTTGCGGCACGTACCGACGATTGGTTGAATTGGATTCCTGCGCGGATTTCCGGTTGGGCCATTGCCATTACAGCAGGAGTCGATGGGCGATTTCGCGACTCCTATCAAATTATGCGAACTGATGGCAGACGCCATCCCAGCCCCAACAGTGGAATTTCTGAAGCGGCTATGGCCGGAGCTCTTGGAGTTAGTTTAGGCGGCATTAATACTTATCAAGGAATGGTTTCTTTGCGGCCTAAAATAGGCCGGGGAACAAAACCTTTAACGGTGCCCATGATAATTCATGCAGTTTCGATCATTATGCGGGTGGCTTTAGTTGTATCATTAGTGTTTGCGTTTTTGGCCGTGTTAATGACGGGTAGGTGGTTGTCATAACCGGATTATTTGATGCGTTAAGCATTCTCACCCGCATTCCGTTGTCAGGAGAATCGGAGTGGACATCGAGAACGTGGGCGCTGGCATGGTTTCCTGTGGTTGGAGCGTTATTTGGCGCTCTGTGGATGATATGGCTCCAATTATTTCCCGAACTCCCTATCTCGTTACGAGCTGTGGGTGCCTTGACAACGGAGATCATTTTGACTGGTGGCCTGCATTGGGATGGGTGGGCTGATGTGTTCGATGGGTGGGCGGCCAGGGCAGACAAACGGGACCAAGCACGCAAGGATTCCCGGATTGGAACCATTGGGGTCCTGTGGGTGGTGCTGGCGGTTGCTGCTTTTATCGGGTTGTGGGTGCAATTAGAGATGATGCCAGATGCAAGACTTGTTGTGTTTATGGCTCCTGTTCTTAGCCGTACCGCCATTGCCGTGGGTTTAGCGCGAATTCCCGCGTCATCCGAAAGTCGATTAGCTAAATGGACCCAAGACCACGTCAATGCCCGCGGTGCGGTGATTGCAACGATTATCACACTAGCTATTGTTGCCGGCTTTTGGGGATGGAAGGGTATCTTAGGCCTTGGGATCATTGCGGTATCAGACACACTATTTCTAGAATATTGGCGACGGCTGTTTAACGGGTTAAATGGCGATGTGCTAGGAGCCACCGTTATCTTTACAGAACTCCTTTCTTTGAGTGTGGGCATTGGATTATGGAGGTAGTAAAAGAGTGCATGGCGGGGACTGGGCTATTTATGATGCCACCACGTGGGCAGAAAAAAATTTTTTAGATTTATCGAGCAGCATCTCACCATACGGTCCTGGTCCTAGGGCCCGCCTATTGTGGCCGTCGTTGATTGACCGTTTGGATCGGTATCCCGATTGGCGCAAAAGCCAGGTAAGTGAACAATTGGCCCGGCATCTTAGAGTAGACACGAGAAATTTGATTGTGACAGCTGGTGCGATGGAAGCCATTGAACTGCTTTTTCAGGCCTATCATCCGCATCACGTTCTGATAAAAATCCCGGCCTTTAGTGAATATGAAACGCGTGCATTATTGCATGGTCAGAATGTCAGCTATGTTACAGGTCCAAAGGACTTGTCATCTGGACCGGGGATGCTGTTTATAGCGAATCCTGCCAATCCGACAGGGCATCTTCTTTCGGAGAAAGACCTCCAGCAATATAAAGAGTGGGCTTATGGTCATGGCCACATCATGGTGGTTGATGAGGCCTTTATTGAATTCGTTGAAAATTGGCATCATCACAGCGTGATGCAAGAAGCCATACAATCGGATCATCTTGTCGTCTTAGGGTCTTTGACAAAATTTTATGGATTAGCAGGTCTTCGCATCGGATTTTTAGTGGGACAAGAAGATGTCATCGCCAAGATCTCTCAGCACACGTATTCCTGGCATGTATCGTTGGTCGCACAAGAAATGGCTGTGGCGAGTTTGCATGATCAAACGTATTTTGAGTTAACCAGGTCATGGATTCACAAGGAAAAGCAGCGATTACAAGACTTATTACAACCATTTGGCAGGGTCGATGATGCAGCACAGGCCAATTATTTTCTGCTTTTTCCTAAACTGCAATCCTGTGATGATATCATCAAGGGATTAATCACGCAGGGTATTTTAGTACGCGATGCGAGAACCTTTAAGGGATTAGATCAACCAGCAATACGTATTGCGGTTAAACGTCCAAAAGATTCGGACCGACTGGTGAAGGCATTATCGGCCATTTATGGAATAACGCGGTAGCCCTGCCGTGAAAAATTTTCCAGAAAGAAAAATAGAACGGAGACGAAATCGTGGACATCACTTTAGCACATTTATATCCTCAACACATGAATTTGTACGGGGATCGGGGCAATGTTTTAGCGTTACAGTACCGGGCACAAAAGCGTCAAATTGGCTTTCACATAATTAACGTGGAAATCGGTGAAACCTTAGATTGGCGACACGTTGATATTGTTTTTATGGGAGGCGGTGAAGACTCCCATCAAGCCAAAATTTATGAAGATTTTCTATGTCGCAAAGACTCATTATCCGAAGCATTGTCCCAAGGATTGCCTATGTTAGCAGTGTGTGGTGCGTATCAATTATTGGGTCATGAATACCGCACTGCTGATGGTCAGGTTTTGGTTGGTCTGGGTTATTTAGACGTGGTCACCAAAGCGGGAACAACACGATCTATTGGTGATGTGGTTTGTGAAACGGTATTGCCTCTGACGCCCAATACCTTGGTCGGGTTTGAAAATCATGGTGGGCAGACATTTTTAGGAGAGAAGGCCAAACCGTTGGCTCATGTCCAGTTAGGTCATGGCAACAACGGGGAGGACGGTACCGAAGGTGCTTTCCAAGGCCATGTGATTGGTACCTATCTTCATGGGTCATTATTGCCCAAAAATCCCCATTTAACCGATCTTTTATTGACATGGGCGCTAGAATGGCGGGAAGGGAAGCCTGTAGAGTTGCCGCCCTTAGATACCTCTTGGGAAATGGCAGCGCATGAAGTTATTGTAAAACGGCGAAACTTAAAGCATGTTTAGGGCTCGTTCGTGTTATAATGTGTTATACGGAATTGATGGCTCGGTTTAAGAAAGGAGTCCACGATGGATCTATTATCTCCGATGCATATTATTGTATTGCTTGTGGTGGCGCTATTAATTTTTGGACCCAAGCGGTTACCGGAAATCGGATCAGGATTAGGTAAAAGCATTCGTGAATTCAAACAATCCATGAATAGTCAAGTACAAGAGCCCAAAGCTCCGCAACCGACCGAATATCCTGTTCAAGCGGTGACGAAAGAGCCCGAACCGCCTCAAGAACAATAATTTGTTTCAAAAATTATTCAGCCTTCTTCATGATCATTTTGATCATGACTGAGGGCTTTTTTGATAAAAACGTCTAGCGTGTAGTCATAGACGGTTTTCACGTTAGTATTTTTTGGGGGAGACGGTTAGTGTGGCGGATATTGCGCATTTGATAGGGAATACCCCTATGGTTGAAATAAAATCATTGCAAAATTATGGGGCTGAAGTCTGGGCCAAATTAGAGTCCTTCAATCCGGGAGGATCGATAAAAGATCGCACGGCATGGTCATTATTGAAAGATGCGATCGACAGTGGAAAAGTGACATCAGATACGGTCATTATTGAGGCGACTTCAGGTAATACGGGTATTGCTTTAGCCATGGTTTGTGCTATGGAACACTTACGATTGGTGGTTTTTATGCCTGAGGGGCAAAGCTCTGAAAGGAAACAGCTCTTTTGGGCCTATGGTGCCACAATTGTTGAGACTCCCCGGGAAGAAAAAACGGCCGGTGCGATCAAACGTGCTAAACAACTTGAACAGATGCTGCCTAATGCGCTCATGTTACGACAACATGAAAACCCAGCCAATCCCAACATTCATGAATTAACGACAGGACCGGAAATCTGGGAACAAATGCATCACGATGTTGATGTTTTTGTGGCTGGTGTCGGCACGGGTGGGACGATTACTGGGACAGGTCGTTATCTTAAGAGGGTGAATCCTCATATCGAGATTGTGGCCGTGGAACCTGAAGGATCCGCCGTGTTAAATGGCAAACCGGCGGGGAGTCATAAGATTCAAGGGATTGGTGCGGGCTTTATTCCCCAAGTTCTTGATACTTCTGTGATTACTCGGATTGTCGATGTTCCCGATGATGCGGCCATCTCATCGGCACAAGAGCTTGCGCGTACTGAAGGACTCGTCGTAGGTTTGTCGTCAGGAGCGGCTTATTGGGCATGTAAACATCTTTTGGAACAAGGATTGTTTCATGGGAAGCGAATCGCGGTAATTTTTCCGGATTCAGGAGAACGATATCTGTCGACTGGTCTCTATCCTCCGACATCAACGGATTGGGTCGAACCGTATTTGTCATCTTCTTAGTGCTTAGCGAAAAAGCCCTCAAAAACAGGAATTAGGAAGGATTCGACCTTTTGACAAAAAAATAGGCTTTGCGTATGATGGTAAAGGTTCGGGGGTAGTTGGGGGCTTGGTGCCTTCCATGGACTTCAAATCCAATGGCTGGCCTTAGGGGTCAGCGGTAGGTTCGATTCCTACATACTCCCGCCAAAATTTATGCGGTTAACGTTTTGCTTTGAATTCATAAGGTATATCAAACTTTCGGCGCTGATTGTTTGGCGTCTTTTTTTGTAACAACATGGGGAGCTAGCGGCTTCGGTTTTGCCTTTAAGTTATTGATATTTTGAAATAAGGCGTTCTCTCCATTACTGGCGTTGTCTTTAAATCCCTCTTCAGGAAGCACTATATCTTTGGATTTCGCAAGGTCGCATGAGCAGTTGAGTGCTGTAATCTATACTCTTTAAAGGATGACCGCCTGGGTAACCAAGGCGGTCATATAATACGAAAGACATGAATACTTCGGGAAATCGGCGGCGTTGGCTAATAGAATTACTTTGCGACATATCTTATTGATTGATGGATGGTTGATGTTTGTGAGTCTCTTAGGCACGTTACGAGATAAAGACATGGCTTCTATTTAGACGCGAGGGCTCATATTTTCCTGCATAGCGGGGGCGATGTGAATATAGCTCCCGGGAACTTTGCAGCGGTCATGACAGTCGGCTTCCAAACTGCAACATAACGAACACACGGTGCCTGCGTGATGGGGACAGTCCACCATATCGTGCGCTTCAAAGCGAAAGTCACACACGGCACAGGCCACGCCGTCGGGACTCTCGGGAATCGTGGGGCTGGTGCGGGCAATGTAATATTTGCCGTGCGTGAGAAGGGCAATAATCGGGGACAGGACGAAGGCGAGCCCGAGCGATAAGAAGGGGGAGAACGCGCTCAGGACCTTGCCAAAGAGGCCAAAATAGGCCGCAATCGACACGGCGGAGGCGATGACCATGGATCCGAATCCCACCGGATTAAAATTATACAAGTGGCCCCGTTTAAATTCGATATAGCTCGGACTCAGCTTCAACAGCGGCTTATTAATCACCAAATCCGCCACGACGGCGCCAATCCACGCCACCGCCACGTTGGAATAAAACCCTAAAATACTGCCCAAAAAGCCAAAGACACCGAGTTCCATCAAGGTCAGGGCAATCCCCACATTCAGCACCAGCCAGACCACGCGGCCAGGATGGACATGAAAAATCCGCGAAAAGAAGTTGGACCACGACAGGGATCCCGAATAGGCATTGGTGACATTAATTTTGATTTGCGAAAGGAGGACGAAAAAGGTCCCAAGGGTTAACGCCATGGCGACATTGGGAATCCACAAATGCAACGCATGCAAATACATTTGAATCGGTTCATCGGCTTTGACCGGGCCCACTTGCGGAGCAATATACGACGCGAGTACCGATCCCCCAATTTGTTTGGCCGCGCCTAACACGACCCACCCCGGCCCGGCCAGCATGACCGCCCACCACCACGCCCGCCGGTTTTGCGCGGTCAGATTCGGCATAAAGCGGAGGTAATCGACTTGTTCGCCAATTTGCGCAATCAAGGACAACACGACCCCGGCGGCAGACCCGAAGAGCAAGGCATTGAAGCCGGCACGGCCCGCGCTCCCTGCAAAATGGGTCCAGTGGACAAAGGCGTGGGGATCTTTGGTGGCGAGGACCATCAGCGGCAGAATTAAGAGCGCCAACCAGACGGGTTGGGTCCACACTTGCAGCTTCGACAAAAAGGTCATGCCATAGATGACCAGGGGAATAATGAGCAGGGAGGCCAGGACATAACTGACGGCCAACGGAATGCCAAAGTAGGCCGTAATCGCCTGGGACATGACCGATCCTTCTAACGAGAAATAAATAAAGGTAAACGAGGCATACACGAGCGAGGTTAAGGTGGATCCATAGTAGCCAAACCCCGCGCCGCGCGTGAGCAAATCCATATCAATGTTATCGCGGGCCGCATAATAGGCGATGGGAATCCCCGTGAGAAAAATGATTACCGCCACAACCAGAATCGCCGTCAAGGCGTTGGTAAAGCCATAACTTAAGGTAATAGAGCCGCCAATCGCAAAGTCGGCTAAGTAGGCAATCCCACCTAAGGCGGAACTGGCCACGGCAAATTCACTCCAGCGGCGAAAGGACTGGGGCGCATACCGCAACGCATAATCTTCCATCACGGGGTTATTCACCAGCGCATTAAATCGTCGTTTTTGAGAGCGTTTATTCATAAAACACCTCCATGGCAAAGAATGTAAAATATGGGGAAGCTTTCTTAAATAATACGGAAAGTTTTTAAATAAATTTTGTATTTTGTAACAAAAAACCGCGGATTTTTAGTTTTGATACACTATTTGATACTAAAAATCTAACAATAACGCTCTAATGCAGAAGAATTATCCGACCAGAGAGATACTTGACCATTTAATAACCAAGGTATCATCATAAATCTGAATTTGTTAATGTGATTGCTGCGTTTTGGGAAATAATTGTTTTACACGAGAAGGAATTGATAAAAAGTTAAGAAACATAAACAGAGAACCAATACTTTGGAGGGTCGTATTGTGACGACGGTAATGAAAATAATGAGAAAAACGCAAGATAAACTTCCTGTGCCTGGAACCGATATTGCCCTACCTTATACGCGGATTGAAGGGGAAAAAGATGGCCCGACATTACTGGTGACAGGCGGCGTACATGGCGGTGAATATCCAGGAATTGAGGCGTCGATCCGATTTGCCCAGCAGCTTGACCCGTCAAAACTTCATGGTCGTGTCGTGGTAATTCATATCACTAATCCGCCGGCCTTCTATGAAAAGACGCAATATATTGTTCCACTTGATGGGAAAAATCTCAATCGGGTATTCCCTGGTAAAGCTGATGGAACAGTCTCTGAACGTATAGCCCATGTAGTGACTCAAGTCGCCGAAACAGCCGATTATTGGGTCGATCTTCACGGTGGCGATATTCATGAAGCCCTCATTCCTTTTACGATCTATTCTGGTGGAGGAAGCGATGCGGTTGTCAAGATCTCGCGGGCTATGGCTGAAGCCTTTGGCATTCCCATAATTTTAGAATCGGATTCGGTGGTGGGAGGCAGCTATGCTGCAGCATCCCAAATGGGGATCCCGGCTATCTTAACAGAAGCTGGCCAAGTAGGTCAGCTTGATGAAAATGCGGTGTCCATACATTTACGCGGATTGAATAACTTAATGGCTACTCTAGGTTTTGTTGATACGCCGGTTATGACATTTCCGCCTGCTCAAATTATGCGTCAATTTGTCTGGATACGCTCACGGCATCAAGGATTATTCTATCGGAATATTCAGCCAGGTCAAAATGTCCGCCGAGGCGATATTGGCGGAACTATCAAAGACGCGTACGGTACCCTTATAGAAGAGGTGCTAGTGCCCCAAGACGGATTGGTATTGTTTACAGCCACTTCGTTAGCCATCAATCAAGATGATCCCCTCTTCGCGGTGGCAGCCAAGTAATTATTGTGTAAGCTGAAAGTCGTTTGGCCATTTTTCCATGTTTGCGGCATGGATTTAATTCCCACTGCAAACACACCAATACGCCAGAACCATTGATTGTGAGGATTACGTAGTCGCTTCAATGGGTGGATGTAGCGTGCTCCACGTCCAGTAAACGACTAAAGTGACGGAAAAGCCCAGGAAGTATCCCAATGATGACGTACGAAAAATATCCAAAGCCAAGGGACCTGTAAAAATGGCCGTGGACGTCGTAGAAAGGGCAATGCCTGCTCCCAAAATCCATGAGATCATTGCCGCTGTGGCGGATGCCCTGGGGGCATGGGAAACGTTCATTAAGGCAATGGCGGCCCAAGGTGCCAAGAATCCTGCAATAAGACTTAAAAATGCTTCAAAGGAAAAGAGAAATTGCTGAGAAACCAACAAGACATAAAGACTGGCACCAATAGAGACGATGGCATCAACACCAATCGTACGAGAACGAGGCACTTTGACCCCAGCAGCCAATAAGCTTAATCCGGATGAATACGCATCAAGGATACCACCAGCGATAATGCCAATTGTGGTCACGAGCAAGTAGGGAATTTCCGCCCACGCTGGCATCCATTTTAGTAATAACGCAATGGGATTAACAGCGGAAGATAAGTTGGGAGCACTTTGGCTGAGCAAGAGCCCTGCAAACATCATTAATCCCGTCGAAACAATTGAGCCCCATGCTGCCGCACGGACAACTTTTTGGGGTGGTATGGTTTTTGGCAAATGACGTGTATAATCAGATGCCGTTGTGACCCAAGACAGGACACTCGCTGCAACGACAATCGTGACCGCTGGAAGAAAGCTGTCAAGCCATGGTCCAGGCGCCTTGGCGGCAATCACATGCCATTTGACATGCGGGATAAATGCCATGAGGACGAAAAGGGTCAATACGCCAAAAATATAGGAGAACCATTGCTGAAATCTCTCAATCAAGGCATGGCCGAAAAATGCGATGGTTAACTCTAGAGCGGCTGAGAGTATCAAGGACAATAGTAGCCAGAAGATGGTCGTTGGGATTCCGAAAAGTAACTTGAAAATCGTTTCCATGGCATAGGTGGCGATAACGAGAACCACGGTCTCCCAACCTAACATGTTAATCCACGAGATAATGGCCATAAATCGGTTGCCATGAGCCCCAAAATAGCGCGCAGAGTATGCCATAGTCGGGATGCCCGTTCGCTGTCCGGGAAGTCCCAGATATCCGATAATCCAGTACGTGGATAAACCCAATATTAAGGCCAAAACGCTCTGCCAAAGTGACAGCCCGAAGGTCCAAATAACGGCACCAATAACCAAATAAGCAAACGAAAGATTTCCCGCGAACCATACCCAAAATAGTTGAGGAGCTCCGCCATACCGGTCTTTTTCGGGAACCGGTTCAATACCAATAGCCTCAATCCTCCATAAAGGTGGTTCGGTTTGACGATCTCGAGATGTCATCATAAATAGAGCGCGGCGAATTACGCCTGCTTTTTTTGAGACAATACGCCGCGCTTTGACCTCCTTTCAAGGGGTTTTTATGCCTATACCGGCAATGTTGAACATCGTCATGAATTGCCGTGATGATTTAAAATGTCGAGAAACATTTCATTTTTCTCTTTTCCTTTGGAATATCACGGGTTTTAGATCGATGTCGAGTTGTTTGTCCTATCCATGGTCGCGTCTAGATTCTATGACTTTTTACCGTGATGATTTTTTCAATCCATGGACGTATCCCACTAAGTCTGACCCATCAGATGTCTTTGGCCTGGGGAATTGTGTCATTTTTGTTGACTTAACGTGTGAATTAAATGAACAAGCGCTTGATGGGTTGAGACATCGATGGCATGATCATGGCCCATCCGCACAATATAGCCATTAATGGCATCGATTTCGGTGACTTTATGCTGTTCGATGTCTTGCAACATCGAAGACTTATTAGTGGCAGTAGCTTGACAAAGTTGCAATAGACGGGAAGACAAGTCATCATCAATAGACAATCCTATAGCTTGGGCGACATGGGTTGCTTCGTGGATTAGTGCGGTAGACAAGGACCATAAGGGAAGCTGGGGCAGGTCACCATTGGTGACATTGGCCAAAGCCGTAAGAGGATTGATGACACTATTGGCAATGAGTTTAATCCATCGCTCCCGTAATACTGCCTGAGATGAAAAGAATTTCCAAGAAGATGTGAGATTCAGGCGTTGTAATTGTTTTTGCCACAACGGTAGCAAAGGATGAGGCAACAAAGGCAGGATCGTTTGACCAACGGCACTGACGCGGGCAGCAGGAAGCTGTGCTTGATTATCCCAATACGCGGTCACTGCATCGGTGGTAACGCCAACCATCAATTGCTCTGGTGCGAGGGGAGGGATTAGAGCCTCTTCTTGACCCATGCCATTCATGAGTGAGATGACTAGTAATTCTTGGCGAGCGTCTCGCAAAAATTGTTTTACAAGAGGCATCGCGGGCCATTTTACCGCTAAAATGATCACGTCGAATAAGGAGACGTGGGCATCATGCCACGACAAAAATCGAGGCGTCATCCGGGTTATTTGGTCGCCTTGTTTGAGAAGAAAAGGGCCGCCGTGACGGCCCACCATAACAGGATCTAAAATATCAAAGACTTTGGCGTAATAGCGAGCCATAGCTCCCGTGCCAATAATAGCTAATCTCATCGTCCATATTCCTCAACAAACTTGTCCCATTCGCTATCTGGTATATGATAGGTTTCGCTGTCGCTGGGAAAAGATTTCTCCATTACGGCTTGGCGGTAATTTTGTAATCCCTGGATCATCGCGTCGCGAACATGAGCAAAGGGTCTTGCAAATTTGGGCAGACTAGGACTCAATCCAAGACAGTCATGAAAAACCAGGACTTGTCCATCAACCTGTGAACCCGCGCCAATGCCAATAGTAGGCGCCTCAATGTGTTGCGTTACAAACGCTGCCACGCGGTCAGGAATTCCTTCCAAAACGATAGCGCTGACGCCATGGTCACTGAGTTCTTTGGCATCGCGAAGAAGACGTTCAATGCTCGCAGACGTCTTAGCTTGGACTTTATAGCCGCCCATAGTATGAATACTCTGGGGTGTTAATCCTAAGTGGCCAATGACCGGGATTTTTTCCCGGATGAGGGCATCAACCACATCAATAATTTCATGACCGCCTTCTAATTTCACGCCATTTGCCAAAGTTTCTTGCATAATGCGTCCCGCATTTCTCAATGCTGTTGGAACGTCGGGATAGGTTAAAAACGGGAAATCGACAATCATCATGGTGTTTGGGGCGCCGCGCCGAACCATGGTCGCGTGATGGATCATATCATTAAGGGTTACTGGGATTGTGGAATCATAGCCCATTGTTGTCATACCTAAAGAATCGCCTACGAGAATGACATCAACTCGAGCTTCTTCGGCGACTTGCGCTTGTACGACATCATAAGCTGTAATCCACACTGAAGGTCTTTGTCCTTTGAGGGCGCGTAATTCGGGTGCAGTCAGCATACCATTCCTCCGTTTACAAATTTGCTATGTTAAAAAGCTAACCTGTGACTATGTACGTTTAGTATCTGACAATTTGTTAGATTGACTTCAATTATAGTCGTTCACAGGGAATTCGCGGTAGAATGAATTTGAAATTGACCTATAAAGGAGAAGTCCATGTGAATTGGGATTTAACAACGGATGAACAGATGATTCAGAATACTGTGAGAGAATTTGCCAATGAAAGGGTTCGCCCCGGAGCTGATGAACGGGATGAAACGGGAGAGTTTCCCTGGGATATCATGCAAGAAATGGGCAAGTTAGGGTTTTACGGCTTGCCATTTTCTGAAGAGTGGGGGGGTTCAGGCGCAAGTACTATTAGCTATGCGTTGGCAGTCGAAGAAATCGGTCGCGTGGATGCGTCTTTGGGACTCGGATTTGCGGCTCACGTGTCTTTGGGCTGTTCACCCATTGCATATTTTGGAACATCTCAACAAAAGGAAAAATATCTTGTGCCGGCCATTCAAGGGGAATTTTTGGCGGCTTTTGGTTTAACAGAGCCGGAGGCCGGTTCGGATGCGGGCGGTACCCAAACTTTTGCGAAGAAAGATGGAAATGTTTATCATATTTCCGGAACAAAAATTTTCATCACGAATGCGAAACACGCTGGCTATATCGTGGCCACAGCACGAACGGACCGGGAACAAAGACAAATCTCGGCTTTTATTATTCCTCAAGGAATTCCGGGGCTTAAGGTTACGGCAAACTATAAGAAAATGGGTATGCGCTCGAGTGAAACCTGCGAAGTATACATGGACAATGTCGAAATTCCTGAAGAAAATGTGTTGGGTGAAGTGGGTAAAGGTTTTCACCAATTTCTCGATATATTGGACGGGGGCCGCATTAGCATTGGCGCCTTGAGTGTCGGGGTGGCTCAAGCATGTTTAGATGCATCATTAAGTTACAGTCGTCAGCGCAAGCAATTTGGAAAAACTTTGGATCATTTCCAGGCGATTCAGTTTAAGCTGGCTGATATGGCCATGGAGGTAGAGCTAGCCCGGATGATGGTTCTCAAAGCGGCTTGGTTAAAAGATCAACATCGGCCTTATGCCAAAGAAGCCGCCATGGCCAAATTATTTGCTTCCGAAACGGCGATGCGGGCCGCTTTACAAGCGGTACAAATTCATGGTGGAGCAGGGTATATGCATGACTTCCCCGTAGAACGCTTTATGCGGGATGCTAAACTTCTGGAAATTGGAGAAGGGACATCCGAAATTCAGCGGATTGTGATTGCCCGCCAATTGGAGCTTAAAGGGTAATGCCAACAGAATCTTCACAAGGGTTGATAGCGCTTGAACAATGGATAGCTCAGTTAAGTGAGAACCGTCTTCGCTACTGGACACGGACAAGTCATTTTTCGTTTCTCCCCTCATGTTGGGGCGATATTTTAGCCGGATGGATAGGGGGAAGCACATTTTCCGTTGACCGTCCGGGTCCTTGCATGCCTCTCACGCCAGAATCTATTTATGGGCAAAGAGTTCCAACCCGTTTTCCTAATCCTTGGGCCTTGAGTGCCACTGCTTTTGGCCGCAGGTGGCTCTTTTCTCACCGGGCTGTGGAGGCGGCGATTGAAGCCTGGCAAGCATGGGATATCGCATACACGGTAGGAGGGCCATATTTTGTCCGTTGGATGAACCACGTGCCTTATCGGCACAAAGGCAACCAGGTATTTGTTTATCGCTCCTCTCCAATACCGGGATTTTGGGCTTATCAGAGCGGACCAAGGATTTTATTGTGGCATGCGTTAATTTTAGGCCCCGTGGGCCTATGGGACCAAGAAATCATTCAACCATCGCCAGGCTTGGCCCTAAGATGCGATGACCAAAATATGTGGTATTGGCGTGGGGAAGCTGTAACAGATGGAATATGGTCGGATAGGGGATTTCAGCCCATTACTGCGCTTCATGGGTGGTTTTCAGAAAAATATATCGGAAATAAAGGGGAATTGAACAGATGACAAAGATTGTGGCAAGTTTAGCTGGAACCGTTTTCAAAATTCTCGTTGCACCAGGAGACATGATTACACCGGGACAGGAAGTGGTCCGTCTTGAATCAATGAAAATGGAAATCCCCATTGAAGCGGAAATAGGTGGACGCGTAAAAGACGTGGTTGTTCACGAGGGCGATTTTGTTAATGAAAGTGATCCCTTGATTATTTTAGAAGATGAGATGTGATCTCAAGAACCGGGACTATTCTTTTAACCCCTAAGGTTCTTAAGCCCTGCATCATTAAAAAGAGTCAAGACCTTGATGTGGTTGTCCTGCCTTTAGGATGACAATGCAGAAGGTCATTGCGTGAAAGGCGGAAGATATTGTGACAGCTGATGAATTGGCGCAAGCACGGCAAAAAGCGTTAGCCGGAGGACCTCCTAAATATCATGAACGACTCAGTGCCGCTCATAAATTATCCGTGCGCCAACGGCTCGATCTGTTGCTCGATCCCGGCTACGTAGAAGACGGATTGTTTGCCAATGCGCTAGCGGATGACGACCTAGCGGCCGATGGTGTGGTAACCGTGATGGGGACTATTGAAGGCCGCCCTGTTGTGGTAATGGCGAATGATCCCACGGTGAAGGCGGGCTCATGGGGAGCGAGAACCGTTGAAAAAATCCTCCGTATTCAAGAAAAAGCCATGGATATGAATTGTCCGATTTTTTATCTTGTAGATTCGGCAGGCGCCCGGATTACCGATCAAGTGGAAATGTTTCCGGGGCGGCGAGGAGCGGGACGAATCTTTTATAATCAGGTTAAATTGTCTGGACGAGTTCCCCAGATTTGCTTGCTATTTGGCCCTTCGGCCGCAGGAGGAGCGTATATTCCCGCATTCACTGATGTCGTCATTATGGTGGATAAAAATGCTTCGATGTATCTGGGATCGCCGCGCATGGCTGAAATGGTTATAGGAGAAAAAGTCAGCCTGGAAGAAATGGGTGGCGCTCGTATGCACTGTTCGGTGAGCGGAAATGGCGATTTATTGGCGGCGGATGAAGAGCAGGCCATCTTATGGGGCAAGCAATATTTATCGTATTTTCCGAATCATTATACGGAAAAACCTCCCATTCGTTCGCCGAAAGATCCCGTGCCCACAAATTGGGATCAGGTGATTCCAACGAATCAAAATGTTCCATTTGATATGCACCAAGTCATTTGGGGCTTGGTAGACGAAGGCAGTTGGTTTCCCATTAAACCCCTCTTTGCTCCCGAAATTATTGTAGGATTCGCCCGCCTTCATGGAGAACCGATTGCCATTGTGGCTAACCAGTCCAAGGTCAAAGGCGGAGTATTATTTGTGGATTCCGCCGATAAAGCCGCGCGGTTTATCAATTTAGCCGATGCCTTTAATATTCCACTGCTGTTTTTGGCGGATGTACCGGGATTTATGATTGGAACCAAGGTTGAGCGACAAGGGATTATTCGTCACGGTGCAAAATTTATTGCCGCCGTGTCTGAGGCTACTGTGCCTAAGATTAGCGTGATTGTTCGTAAGGCTTATGGAGCGGGACTATACGCCATGGCTGGCCCCGCTTTTGGCGCCGATGCGGTCTTAGCCTTACCGACAGCTCAAATTGCTGTGATGGGGCCGGAAGCTGCTGTGAATGCAGTTTACTACAATAAAATTCAGGAGCTAGAAGGTGAAGAACGCCAAGCGTTTATTCGGGCTCAACAAGAGGCCTATCGTCAGGACATTGACATCTTGCGATTGGCATCGGAATTGATTGTGGATGATGTCATTGATCCACATAATCTTCGAGACGAACTTATCCGGCGATTTCATTTATATCAAAATAAGTCCCGGGACTTTAGCATGCGTCGGCATCCGGTAAATCCCGTTTAAGAAAAGAGGTGCAAACAGATGGCATGGCAATGGAAAGAACCGGAGTTTGTATGGTTTCGGGATGTATCGCCTCGAGATGGGCTTCAAGCAGAACACGTTATTTTAAATACGGAAGATAAAGTCCGGTTGGTCAATCAATTAGCGCAAGCGGGTGTACCCCGGATCGAAGTTACATCATTTGTTAGTCCGAAGTGGCTTCCACAAATGGCTGATGCGGAACAGGTCATGACATCTATCGAACGCAAACCAGGAGTTGTTTATTCCGTGTTAGTTCCTAATCCCAAAGGAGCAGAACGGGCTATTGCGACGAAACCTGATGAAATGACTGTTTTTGTATCGGCGAGCGAAACCCATAATCAAAAAAATGTGCATCGCTCAATTCATGAATCTCTTA
The DNA here is from genome assembly GCF_001280565.1 of Sulfobacillus thermosulfidooxidans. Lineage (NCBI taxonomy): Bacteria > Bacillati > Bacillota > Clostridia > Eubacteriales > Clostridiales Family XVII. Incertae Sedis > Sulfobacillus > Sulfobacillus thermosulfidooxidans. The sequence goes on from NZ_LGRO01000001.1 coordinate 705,442, forward strand.
AGGGCTTTCATGATATTTGTGCCATGGCTCGACCTTACGGAATTACGGTGTCTGCGGTTATTGTCACGGCTTTTGGTTGTCCATATGAGGGTATTGTCCCGTTGTCTTCGGTATTAGAATTGGCAGAACGTTTACAAGACCTCGGTATTGCAGAAATCGCTTTAGGAGATACCGTAGGGGTAGCCAATCCCAAACAAGTGGCGCAAATAGTGCAAGCATTTCAGCAGAAATTGCCTGGAATTCAATTGGCTTTGCATTTTCATGATACACGAGGAACGGCCCTGGCCAATTTATTGGCAGCAATCGGCAGTGGGGCATCACGATTTGAAACGGCGTTGGGAGGCATCGGTGGTTCCCCGTTTTCGCCCGGAGCGGGAGGAAATTTATCCACGGAAGATAGCGTTTATTGTCTGACAGAAATGGGTATTTCCACAGGAATTGATTTACCGCAATTACTGTCCACGACGCAGTTTTTGGTGGAAAAGTTAGGGCATGATGTGCCGTCTAAAGTTTTTCATGCTGGCGGCAAAATGGTACCGGTGAATGCGAAAAATTAGTTGTTGTGAGTTTTCTTAAAGCTATTTGATGAAGAAGGGATGATACCGGGATGAACATCCAAATTGAGCGGAAATCCATTGCTAAAATCATTTTAAATCGCCCGGAAGTCCGTAATGCCTTGAACCGCGAAACGATTCAAGACCTGATTCACGCATTTTCGTCATTGGGGCAAGACCCGGAAGTTCGTGTCATTATTCTCAGTGCGCAAGGAGAAAAAGCCTTTTGTGCTGGAGCTGATTTGAATGAAGTGGCCACACTCAAAACCGTAGAGGCAGTTCGTCATTATTTTTCTTTAATGGCCACGTTAATCGAAACCATTCACCAGGTGCCTGTGCCGGTTATTGCTGCTACATTTGGTTATACATTAGCTGGCGGCATGGGACTAGCAGCAGCGGCAGATTTTGTCATTGCGGCTGAAGATGGGTATTTTGGTTTGCCGGAAGTGAAAATTGGCTTGTTTCCCATGGTTGTTATGGCCCCAATATCCCGGCTGATTGGGCCCAGGAGAACGTTAGAACTGGCTCTGACAGGACGTTTGGTGAGGACAGACGAAATGAATCAATGGGGATTTTGCAATGCGGTAGTTCCTTTTGGCGAAGTACAGCGTCAGGCCATGGAGATGGCCGAGATGATTAGTCTAGGTAGCCCGTTGATTACACGAATGGGCAAAGAAGCATGGAGCCAAGCTCAGGATCTGGAATATCATAAAGCCGTTGAATATCTTAAAAATATGGTATCACTCGTTGCCATGTCTGAAGATTCCCGTGAGGGGATTACAGCCTTTCAAGAAAAACGTCCTCCCCAATGGTCATCTACACAGTCTTCCCGGTGATGCTGCTATTTTTCGAGGGTCTGGAACTTTGACGAAAAGTTCCAGACCCTTTTTGATTGATAAACCCCGATGGGGTGGGTATAATAAAAGCAGAAAAGCGAACAAATGTTCCATGGAGAGATCAAGATGATTATTTATTGGTATTTAGGACATATTGTCCGGTCTGGCCATATCCTTCAAGAACCTTATATTGTCGTCCGTGATCATGTTGTATTTGATGTCGATAGACAAGGATGGGATCTGGGAATTCAACCCAACATGCCGGTTGAAGAAATTAAATGGCATTATCCTCAAGCTAAATGGATCCCTTGGCGCCCTGAAGATTATCAACAGACTTATAATTACCTATCATCTTGGCTGGAACAACACACGATTTCTTACCGACTGGAAGATGTCCGAGAAGGTTATTGGCAACAACCGGAAATCCGTTATGATGAATGGCGTCAATTAATTAAAGAGTTAGTACCACGGTGGGCCTTACGTATTCGAATGGGAATATCTATTCACCCGTTGCTTTCGCGGTGGATTTCCTTATTTGGGGAAAAATATCCGCAGTGGGTGGAACGATGGCAAGAGGATGCACAAATTGCCTATGTTCTTCCATTACAGAATACTGAGAAAATGTGGGAAGAAATACCTTTAAAATGGTTTCCTCTTCTGCCTATGCGAACAATCCAGGAATGGAAACGACGTGGATGGGACAAAGTCGGAGATGTTCCCCATGCCCATCAGCTTTTGCAAGAGCAGAAGAACTCGTTCTCATTGGCTTTTTATAAATCTCGGGAACCTATTCGTGTCACAATGGGTTTTGAAGAACCTCTTCAGCAGGGATTTCTAGAATTAATTCGCGACTTGGCATCGAAAGTGGGAGAGATTCTTCAAAAAAATCATCAAGGCAGCCGGTATTTTCGTATTATCTGGCAAGGTGATCAAGGGATCGAAGTTCGAGAACGTAAATGGCCTTTGCCTACTCAAAATATTCAGCAAGTCGTGACGCGTTTTTTGTCTCTCGTTTTGCGTCTTCCTTCCGTTTATCTGGAACGTGTGACGTTGGAAGCCCATCATCCCGAGGCTTTAGATTCGGACCAGTTAATGTGGTGGGGCTCTATTCCGACACACCATATAGAAATGATACCTGGCTTATCGCCTATTTCCCGACGTGATCAATTACTGCAATATTGGGATCCCTGGCGCCGTACTGTCGTCGGGAAGAACTAAAAACTCAATCGGCTAAATTAGACCTGGTTCTGGATCATTCAAGCTAAGAAAGACGAGGCTTTACCACCGATAGTTGCCGATAGTTTAAGAAGGAATTTACGAGGTTTTGTTATGAATGGAACTTATTCGGGATTAGAAGATCAACCAAAATCTCTGGTTAAAGTCGAACTAAAAGATCGTGTGCCTTACCGGTTCTGGTGGCACGGTCAATTTCATAAAATTATTCGCATTATTGATTATTGGCGAGATGTTTCGGAGTGGTGGCGTGGAGAACCTGAACTTTGGTTTTGGAGAGTGTTGACGGAGAATCAAGGAGTTTATGAATTAGTCTGTTACCCTCAAAGTAATCAATGGTGGATTTATCGTGTTTACGATTAGAAAGGCGGTGTAACTCTTATGGGGAAGGTTATTGTCTTTCCAACAGCCACGACGCATTCAGCTCCTATTCGTATCGGTCATCATGTTTTTCGTATTCGAAAAAATTCTCCTTTGGATCATCTTTACACTCGTGCGTTGCCCCTCATTAAAAAACTGCAGGCAATGGCTCTTCAATAAAGTCAATAAGCATAATACCTAGGATCAAGAGGACTTGACCATCATGACATTGACGCGTCCGGGAGCACACTTGCATGTACATTCGGCCTTTTCATTTCTCGAAGGGGCATCATTACCGCGTGATTTGATTAGGCAAGCGGCCGCAGAAAATATTACGACTATTGCTCTAACAGATACGCACCGCATATCCGGCATTGTGACATTTTTAAACGAAGCGAAACAGTTCGGAATTCGAGCTATAGTCGGCGCAGAAGTTGAGGTAGAGAACCTGGGACGTCTCGTTTTGCTTGTGCCAAACACAGAGGGCTATTCCGCTTTAGTGTCGTTATTATCAGAGGCTCATCTTACATCGCCCCGCTTGAATCCTCGTGTCAGCTGGGACATGTTGGAGCATTATGGGGCAGGGCTTGTGGCTTTAACGGGAGATCGCCGAGGAATTTTGGGACAGGCATGGTTTAAACAACAGAAGGCGCAAATGCCTGCGATTCTTGAACGATTGGCAGCGATTTTTGGAAAATCTAATCTATTTATTGAAATGGCTGCTAATTATCTTCCTGGTGACGGTGCTTTTTTTCATGCGTTAACGGATTTGTCTGCCTGGAAAAAAATCCCGACTATAGCAACTTCTGCTGCTCACTATGCGGAGAAAAAAGATTTTGGGACTTTTGATTTATTGACATGTATCCGACTTGGGCAAAAGATTGAAGAGATTGATCCATCACGATATTTAAATGCCGAAAATTATATTAAGCCATGGTCGGCAATAGAAACGGCATTAAGTCGTTGGCCCCAAGCCTTATCTAATACGTTACAATTAGCGGAACGCTTAGAAACACCCAATATTTTAAACCAGCGTTATGCCCCTCATTTTGCCTTGCCCTCAAATGTGAGTGCTCAGGAATATCTTAGGACATTAGTCAAAAAAGGTGCCCAATGGCGATATAAGGATCGCCTTACGAAAGTATGGCCACGTATTGAACACGAACTAAAAATTATTGAGGCCTCAGGGTTTACCGAATATTTTCTTGTGGTCTGGGATGTTACGCGTTTTGCCAGAGAACATCACATTCGATTTGCGGGACGTGGATCGGCTGCTGATTCTGTCGTCGCGTATTGTTTAGGAATTACAGAGGTTGATGCATTTTCTCGCAATTTATTATTTGAACGATTTATGAGTCCGGAACGTCAAGAAATGCCAGATATTGATATAGATTTCGATGCGCGTTACCGGGATCAGGTGATTGCGTATGTTCACAGCCGATATGGAGAAGAACATGTGGCGCGGGTGGCCACGTATCAAACTTTTCGTCAACGTTCGGCTCTGCGTGAAGTGGGAAAAGTCTTAGGATTTCCCACTGAAGAGTTAGACCGCGTGGCGAAATCACTTCCCGAAGGCTCTCTATCCCATATTATTGCTCATTGGAATGAGATTCCTGAGCTGAGACAATATCCAGAACACTCTAAACTCCAAACTCTCTTGCAATGGGCAGCAAAAATTGAAGGGTTACCTCGTCATATTGGAACGCATTTAGGAGGTGTTGTGATTAGTGATCGGCCGTTATCCGCCATTAGCCCGCGCGAAATCTCGCAAAAAGGTGTACAAATTATTCAATTTGATAAACGTGATGTGGAGACATTAGGACTGCTGAAATTAGATTTATTGGGATTGAGAACTTTTACGGCTATTGATATTGCAACACAAACTATCTTGCAAGATACACCGGATTTTTCTTATGATGCGATTCCATTACATGACGTAAAGACCTATGAACAATTGCAACAAGGAGAGGGAATTGGGGTTTTTCAACTTGAAAGTCCAGCTCAACGGTCATTAGCTCTCAGATTGCAGCCTGATCGTTGGGAGGATATTGTCGCGAGTCTTGCATTAATTCGGCCGGGACCTATTAAGGGGAATATGGTGGATCCCTTTATTGCCCGAAGACAAGGGCGAGAACCTGTAACCTATTTGCATCCAGCATTGGAACCGATTTTGTCTAAAACGTATGGTGTTGTGCTTTTTCAAGAACAAGTGATTGCCATTGCGAGCACTTTAGCCGGATTTACTCCCGGAGAAGCCGATGCCTTAAGACGGGTGATGACTCATGCCCGGTCGGTTGAAGATATGCAAGAACTCGGACAAAAATTCAAAGCAAAAGCCCAACAACGAGGTGTGCCAATAAATGTTGCTGAGGCGGTGTTTCAACAAATTGTGGGATATGCCAGTTATGGATTTAATGAAGCACATGCCACAGCTTTTGCGGAAACGGCGTACCGTACGGCTTATCTTTTAAGGCATTATCCTACAGAGTATTTTATGGGATTACTTAATGCGGAGCCACTCGGTTATTATCCTATTGATGTGCTTTTGGTAGAAGCTAGGCGTCGTGGCATTGAAATTTATCCTATTGATATTAATCAGAGTGATGTCGGCGTCACAAAAGTGGGAGAAAAGGCTTTGCGAATCGGGCTTGGGTTTATTAAGCATATAGGATTGAATTTAGCTAAGCGAATTGTCAGTAACCGGCCAAAAGAAGGATTTCATTCACCACGACAATTGCTTGATATGGGATTAACGGTGGCTCAAGCGACAATAACCATTCATATTGGCGCGTGGGATAGCCTCAATGTTCCCCGGGATGTTTTAATAGAGGATTTATTGTTACCGCAGGGTCTCTATTTAAGGGCACGTCATGTCAAACCGGTTCACCCGCCTTCTTTGACCACACAAAATGCATGGGACTATCAATATTGCGGGTTTGGACAACATCAGCAATGGATGGCACCGTGGCGCAAATATCTTCGCCGTCAAGGATTTCTGTCGACGTCAGATATACGCCAGATGAAAACTGGACGTTTTGCTCGTTGTGTAGGATTATTAATTCGCCCTCATCGTCCGCCAACACGGAGTGGGAAGACTGTCGTATTTTTTTCTGTTCTAGATGAAACGGGAGTTTTGGAAGCGCGGTTATCCCCTCAAGGTTATCAACAGTTTGGTCATTTGCTATTTGGTCCAACTACATCGGTTATTATGGTGGGAGGACGCGTTGAAAGTCGTGGGATGGATGTGCGAACTATCACACCGTGGGCTTATCAAGATATTCCCCAATGATATAAGAACGAGTTCTAAAACATAGGAAGGAGATGTGAATGGATACAGGCGCGAAGTTTGACTGGACAGAACCGGTTTATGATTTTCGGCGTCGTGGAACGTTTATCATTTCCACATCGGATGGAGAAAAAAGTCATATGCATAATGGGTGCTGGATTAGCCCTATGTCGCATAAACCTCCGCGTATGGGTATTGCTATGGCCAAAGAAATGGAAGGAGCAGTAATTGTTCAACGCGGACGCCGCATAGGTCTGTCGTTAGTGGCCGCAGACCAAAAAGATTTGTTAATACGTTTTCTGCAAGGAGCCCAGACTCCGGAGAAACTAGGACTCAATGAGATTGTTTATGGCGAACATACGGGAGTGCCTCTATGGGCTAACGCTGTCGCACATTTTGAATGCTGGATTGATGACTGGATTGATTTAGGAGATTTTTATTGGCTAATAGGCAATACGGTCACAGCTAAAATCATTCGGGAAGTCCCGGACTTGTTAGTGAATGATATTGGCGCTATCACCAAAGTCAAAATGCCATTTCGAGGTTATGCAGATGTGAGAATATTGCCTGAGCGCCCAAATTAAGTAACAGTTGGCATAAAATTCTTCACAATTTAAAAGGATTTTTTTAATCAGATCGCGAACAGTACAGGATAAATTGGACTGTACTGGGAGATAACGATGCGCGAAGGTTCAATATGGCAACGTTTTGATACCGATGACGTGATATGGGCGTCTCGTTCGTTAGAATGGACGTTAGCAGCAATATTTGCTGTGACCATGCCATTTAGATGGATTGTTTGGATTATCGTGGGATTATATTGGGCAACGTCTTTAATTGTGCGACAAGGCCGTCACAACAAGAATATGCTTAGCCGATTTAATATGGTGATGATTCCCATCGATGTTGTTCTTATATCGGTGGGAATTCACGTTACCGGCGGATTTGCTAGTCAAGGGTTTTTGTTATATACCCTTGATTTATTATTCTTGGCGGTTTATTCTTCTATTCTTTGGGCCACATGGGGAACTCTCGGCATCTTAATTGCCTATGCGTTAGCGTCTCATGGTTGGGACAATTGGCAATTTTGGTGGCGGGAATTAATCCTTGGCTTTTTAGGCATCACGGCTACTGCCTTAGGCTTGTCACTGCGGCAAACACTACGTGCACTGTATAACAGTAGTTTGCCCATGGAACAAATTCAAGCCTTAAAAAGTTTGCAGGAGTCGGTCGTTAAACTGTCAAGCTTACCAGCCGTGGTACAGACGATTTTACAAACAGGACTCCAACTCCTCGATACCGAAGCGGGTTATGCAGCCAAATGGACCGCATCAGGAAAACTCAAATTGATTGCCCAAATCGGATTAAATACCGAAGGGGAATGGGATCCCCGCGAAAGCTATGAACTGTCCGCGTTAACATCTTTAGAGATTACGTATTTTAAAAATTTATCCAGCCACGAGGCGGTCAAGGTGGGACATGGTCTGTTAGCCCGTGGCTATCGGGAATTAGCTTTGATTCCTTTAAAGGACGGCGATCAAATTATTGGAGTTTTAGCTTTTGCTGGTATACGAAAAAAGAATCCTTTAATTGATCATCGCGTTATTCTTGAAGGACTTGCGGATATGGTCGTGAATCAAATTCGTTTTGAAAGCGCGCAAGCCAATTCTCTCAAACGGGGGAGACTACTGGCAGTTTTGGAGCGTGTCGGGCGGATTGTTAACCGCAACTTAGAAATGGGGACACTCTTGCGCTCCTTGCATCAAGCCGTGGCTGACGAACTTGAAACCGATTCTTTTTTGTGGCTTTAACGATACCCAATGATCCCGGCCATATTCTGATGCAATATTTATTTGATGAGGGGAAAGAATATCCTCCAGAAGTTCTCGCGATTGGCCCTGGAACACCGACGGAACAGGTCTTATTACGGAATGAACCCTTATTACTGCGAGATAATATGGGAGCCTCGCAACTGACGGGATCGTTCCGCGTTCCCAAAAGTGCGATTTTTTCGCCGTTAATGTATGAAGGGCGGATAATCGGAGCCATGTCGGTGCAATCATATCGCATCGATTATGATGACGACCATATGGAGTTTGTGTCGTCTGTAGCCTCGCAAGCCGCTATAGCTATTCAAAATGCCCAATTGTACCAAAAAACCGAGTCGATTGCTTTAACCGACTATCTCACTAATCTCGGTAATTCTCGTCATTTTTCCCTCGTTTTGCGTTCCGCAGTCGACTACGCAGTAGCAACAAATACGTCGTTGTCTCTTCTTCTGATCGACTCAGATAGCCTAAAACAAATTAACGATCGATATGGACATGTTGCTGGTGACACGCATCTCCAAATGTTGGCGAACGTTATTCGCCGAAGTATTCGTGATCGGGACACGGCCTGCCGTTATGCAGGCGATGAGTTTGTGATTATTTTACCGGAAACGGCCTTGGACGAAGCGGTTCGCGTGGGCGAACGTATTCGTCGCGAAATGGATGGAAAGTTTGCCTGGAAAGATTCTATGATTGGCGCAACAATAAGTGTTGGGGCGGCGGAATTCCGTCCGCCGATGACCGCAGAGGAATTATTTGCTGCAGCGGACCGCGCAATGTATGCAGCAAAACGTCAAGGAAAAAATCGCGTAGCCGCTGGTTGAATGTTGACCATAGACCATGGGGATGATAAAATTGCTTTTGTTGCGACGCCAACAAACGAGCCGAAAGAAAAGTCTTGACCGAAGACCATGAGGTCTTTATAATAAGAAAGCGCGGTTCGCAGTGGACAGTGGCAAATGGGGATGTAGCTCAGTTGGGAGAGCGCTTGAATGGCATTCAAGAGGTCAGGGGTTCGATTCCCCTCATCTCCACCAAAGACCCCATGGTCTAGAGGCCTAGGACATCACCCTTTCAAGGTGGTAACGCGGGTTCGAATCCCGCTGGGGTCACCAAATTGGGCCATTAGCTCAGCTGGTTAGAGCATCCGCCTTTTAAGCGGAGTGTCGAAGGTTCGAATCCTTCATGGCCCACCAAAATTAGGCCAGTAGCTCGAATTGGTAGAGCAGCGGACTCCAAATCCGCGGGTTGGGGGTTCGAGTCCCTCCTGGCCTGCCAGATATGCGGGTGTAGCTCAATGGTAGAGCCTCAGCCTTCCAAGCTGATTACGTGGGTTCGATTCCCATCACCCGCTCCAGTGTCGGGGCTTTAGCTCAGCTGGGAGAGCGCCTGCTTTGCACGCAGGAGGTCAGCGGTTCGATCCCGCTAAGCTCCACCATTATTCAATTCATATTGGGGAGTCGCCAAGTTGGTAAGGCACGGGACTTTGGATCCCGCATTCGCAGGTTCGAGTCCTGCCTCCCCAGCCATTTTATGACACCGCAAGCGATTGCGGGTTTTTTTATTTGCCTCCGAAAAAAGCCTGACCGCGTAGAGGCTTTGGTGAGTAGGCTAGGCCGCATCAAACTCCTTAAGGATCCATTTAATTTGACTACGTACTGTGCAGCACGGTGTCTATGGAAGAGTCCATCGATTCAACAAACTATCTCACACGCGTCATTGGTCCAGGAGACGCAAGAAACCAAATCATGGGAAGCGTTGCATGGTCTATTGTCATGTTATAATTTTTATGACATAGTCGTTACGAATGATCGGCTCAATCGATGAAGAGTACTAGACGTGGTTATTGGGTCTAATCCCAAAATTTTGGGAAGTTTTTTCACATGATAGAGTTTACGTAACGTGAGAAACGGCATTTTGAAGATGATTAGTCCATTACTATGATAATGGACTAATTTCTATGAAGTAGCTGGAGTTTTATGAGCGGTTGAGGCGGGACAAATTATCGTGTGATATGAAAAGACTTGTCGTTCGCCTTTTACAACGCACAATTTTGGTACAGGATGAAAGGAGGAGCGGGATTCCAAGATGACATTTGATGAGTATGTCATCTTGTGTTGACCTTCAAAGCGAAGGGATTCCGCGAAATTTTGTGAATACACAAAGCATGGGTTTTATCATCGGGGTCGCTGCACTGCTTACGGTGGGCGGGCTATTTATTCCGCAAACAACGTCACTGGGTCAAAATATTACAGAAGCCCATGTCACGGGATGGCAAGGGGAATACGAAAGTGATATTCACGCGTTTAAACTTCGTGTGGAGGCAGGGACACCACAAACGACGGTCGTTATCAATATGAAACCCTTGCCGATGAAAGACTTTTCGATTCATAAGGGAATGGATTGGTTTACGCCTGTGGACGCGATTGCGCCCATGCGGGCGGCCTTAGCGGTTGACCCTCATCTGGTCGATCAAGCCCTAGGAACTCGCAACAATGTGTTTACACCATTGACGCCCTTTCCCGGCAATCCGGTATCTTACAGCGCGGGAATGTTGAAACAACTGGCAAAAGATCATATAAATCCGGATGAATTTGGAGGACCCAACATTCCTCCAGGCTCGGTTCCAATATCGCATTTGCCGGGCGGTGTGCTGCAGATTGATACACTAGCCAATGCAAACACCTTAAAGCAGTGTGAGCCCGGAGAAATGCCCCCCGAGCTCACTCATCTCATCCATCAATATGGTTAACGCCTTATGAGGTCTTCTTGGCCAGAGACGAACCCATTTCGGCAAGACCCATCGCGACAATCATAATCACTAAATGGGCAATTCCCAGCGCATTACTCTTTATGGAGAAAAAGAGACCAATAAACCCTCCGATGACAATGAGAATAGCGGCAGCCCACATGGCGCCGCTTCCGCGTTGTTTGGCCCGGCTCAAAGAAATAGCTAAAAACCACATGACAATTGCCACAATAATCCCGGCAGCGATGTGGACGTCTAGCGTAGTTGCCGTAAACTGAAAAATGTTGAATAAACTGCCCAGACCAAGTAGAAAGGCAATGAGAAAGGCGATGCGCATAATCATCACATTGAGTTTTAAACTGGCCAGTTGAGACGAATTGTTGTTTGCCATTTATCTGCTCCTTTGTTTTCCTTTGTTCACCACAATATCCCAATGGTTAATAAAATGCCAATAAGCACATGAATGCGCCCTATTAATGGGACGGCTTTCGGTAAGACTTCCGGCTTGTGCAATGCGGTGAGACTTTTTACCACGATAGGAAGAGCCAACCAGACTAAAAGCGCACTGATGGGCAATGAACCAAAGAAAACCATCACCGTAATCCATCCTAAGATGATGGCAATCATGATGTTGAGCGCGAAGTAACCTCCTTGTTGACCAAGAACAATGGGAAGGGTTCTTCGTCCATGATTCCGGTCCTTAGCATAATCACGCAAATTGTTAGCGAGAAGAATAGTGGCGACGGAGATGCCCACGGGAATCGATAATAAAACGCCTTGACGGGTCATAATATCTGCAGCTGCATATTGCGTCGAGAGTACTTCAATCGGCCCCATAATAATCGTGACCAATACCTCTCCAAAAGGTGTCGACGAAATAGGATGGGATGTGCCTGTGTATAAAAATCCGGCAATGATTCCCATTAAACCCATCGCCAACAATATGGGACCTCTAAAGGCGACAAGAATAAGGCCAAGGATCAAGGCGATACCATAAATGATTAATGCTGAATACCACACGGTTTCAGGGCGGACTTCTCCGGTGACGATAATTCCACCGATGCCAAGTGACTCGTGATCATCTAAGCCTCGTTTATAATCGAAATACTCATTTAGCATATTGGCGCCAATTTGCATAATCAGCGCGATGAGAAAAATATCAAGCCATGCCCACAAAACAAAATGGTGAGATTTGAGAGCCAAAGCTCCCCCAACCAACAACGGAACAACCGTTGCCATCAGCGTCGGCGGGCGACTAACTTTGAGAAACTGCTGCCATGTCATGGCTAATACCCTCGCTTAATTCGATATTAATCGATATTAAATATCATAATATTTCATGAAACGCCCCGCTTTGCCACATTTGACGGAGTTCTATGCGTCGTAATTTGCCGCTTGCGGTTCGTGGTAGCGTTTTAGCATGATAATATTTAACAGGCCGCTTGATAGACGATAATTGTGAATGAGCCCACGTTTTACATTCTGCTAACGTGATAGGGGCCGTTGTCACTAACATGATCAGGGGGACCTGTCCCCATTCCGCGTCCTCCATGGCTAATACGCCCGCATCTAAGACTTTCGGGTGAGCTAGAAAAGCCCTTTCAATTTCGGTGGGCGAAATATTTTCTCCCCCGCGAATAATGAGATCTTTTTGTCGGTCTATGACGTGAATATATCCATTTTCATCGAGAAATCCAACATCACCGGTTTTCAGCCAATCTTGCCAAAATGTTCCCTTCGTTTGAGCCGGATCACGCCAATAGCCCTGAAACACCGTCGGACCTTTGACGACAATCTCCCCGGTTTGATGAGGCTCATGGGTTACGTGATTATCGAATAATATGGCCACGTCGGTTGGGTAAATGGCATGGCCTGCATTTTTGTGAATGCGCGATTCATGAACGAGTTGGGTGGCGATTTGAGAACTCGTTTCTGTTAATCCATACGTTTGCACAACCGGCAACTGGCGGGTCAGAGCCTCATCAATGAGGCTCGGAGCAGGTGGTGCCCCCCCGAGCAAGATTAATCGTAAACTAGGAGGGAAAGATTGGTTGACCGACAAGAGTCGGTAAAGCATAGTGGGAACTAAAGACATTAAGGATATTGGATAACGACTCATCATTTCAAAGACCTCGTCGGTATCAAAACGAGGAAGCAGAACGATACCAGTTCCGGTGATTACACTGCGAAAAACGATGGACAGACCGCCTATATGATATAAAGGCATCACATGTAACCAGAGGTCCGAAGCTAAAGTGCCATTATGTATGGCACTAAAGCTGGCACTATAAAAAATGTTGCCATACGATAATAAAGCGCCTTTGGGCTTCCCTGTGGTTCCAGATGTGTACATTAAACATTGCACTTGGTCCAGATTGATGGGAGAGGATTCGGCCAATGGTTCATCGTCTAGATGATCCCATAATTCTTCAGGCGTAATGGTGTGAGAAAATGATGGCGCCATCGCGGATGAGCCAATCACGATTTGCGGTTCGGCATCGTTCAACAATATCTCTAGATCGGTCGGCATCAGACGGGGATTGAGCGGAACCAATACGGCATGCAGCCTTGTTAATGCGTGAATCACAGCCACAATGGGCATTGAGGACTCTGCCAAGATAGCTACTCGCGCGCCTTCGGCGAGACCTAAATGCGAGAGCCTGGTAGTCAATCGGCGAACAAGTTGATCCAATTGTACGAATGTCCAGTGCTCCTGACCATTGGTTAAGGCCAAACGGTCAGGAGTGAGCTGGGCGCGCATTGATAGCCAATCAGGAATGAGGTTCATTACCATGGGTTAGGGTAAACGCGGAAATTTAGAAAAATCGGGTTTCCGTTTTTCTAAAAACGCGTTTTTCCCTTCTTTAGCCTCCTCGGTCATATAGTAAAGCATGGTAGCATTACCCGCTAATTCTTGTAAACCAGCTAATCCGTCTGTGTCGGCATTAAAGGCTGACTTGAGGAACCGGATAGCAATCGGGCTCTTTTCTAAGATTTCCTTGGCCCATTGTACCGTTTCTTCTTCAACGCGTTCCAACGGGACGACCGTATTTACGAGCCCCATATCTAACGCCTCTTGTGCGGAATATTGCCGGCATAAGTACCAGATCTCGCGGGCCTTTTTGTGGCCAACAATCCGAGCCAGCAAAGTGGCCCCATAGCCTGCATCAAAACTCCCCACTTTGGGACCTGTTTGTCCAAAAACCGCATTATCGGCTGCAATCGTTAAGTCGCAGACAATATGAAGAACATGTCCACCGCCTATAGCATAACCCTTAACCATCGCGATAACAGGTTTAGGCAAAGCCCGAATTTGTTTTTGCAAATCGAGTACGTTAAGCCGGGCGACGCCTTCATCATCCACATATCCACCTTCACCGCGAATGCGCTGGTCTCCTCCTGAACAAAATGCCTTGTCCCCTTGCCCAGTAAGAATGGCCACACCGATGTTGGGGTCATCACGGACAATATTAAAGGCATCGGATAGTTGAAAAAGAGTCTGAGGACGAAACGCATTACGAACTTCTGGACGGTTAATGGTAATTTTGGCTATGCCTTCATATTCTTCTAATAAGACATCGGAATACTCTTTTTTTAGGGTCCACTGAATTGACATATTAATCACCTCGATAAAGTTGTTAAGTAAAAATGTTTAATTGCCGACAAAAAAGATTCGGGTTGTTCTAAGTGAACGGTGTGCCCAGCATGGGCGATATTCACCCATTGACTGTTTGGCATTGTATGATGAAGTTTTTGACCAATACTCTGGTATTTTTCATCCTTTTGGCCTGTCACAATGAGTGTGGGAGCTCGGTAATAGGGCAAAATCGGCCATAAGGATGCTTGATGGCCAGTCCCTGCGGCCCTTAGGCTTTGAGCCAACCCATAAGGATCCTGACCAAACCGAATTTCTTCTTGGTGGTCTAAGACCGCAATCGGTAATGTCTTTTGACTGGCAAATAAGGGAATGTGGCTCCAATAGGGTACAAACCAATCAAGGCCTCGGGTTTCAATGTATGAAGCCAATTGCTCATCTTGTTGTTTGCGAAGGATCCGCTCAGAAAGATTATCAATGCCAGCTGTAGCACTTTCTACGACAAGAAAATCGACCAGGTTTGGAGCGTATAGTGGGAGATGTAAGGCAAGTCGTCCTCCCATTGAATAACCTAACACACCCGCCTTGGTAATTCCTAATCGCTCCAAAATCTTTTGGAGATCGCCCGCTGTTATGTGAAGAGACATATCATGAGGATCTGAGGAATAGAAACTTTGGCCATGGCCGGGCAAATCGGGCATGACAACCCTGAACATCTGTGTTAGATCGGGGAGCAGATCATCCCAGGATGCATGACTTCCGGTAAAACCATGTAATAATAAGAGGACAGGTAAGGCCGGATTTCCTGCCATAGAAATATGGTAGACACGGTTATGATTTATCACTAGCGTTTGCGACGTTTGGTTTACCATTTTTCTAACCTTCTTCGGGATCTTTTGCTTCTCTTGCCTTTTTGCCAGCGTTTCTTATCTGAAGTTATCTGGAATATGGCTCTTAATCTTTCCAGAATTCATAATGCATGACCACATTCTCTGGCCGACCAGCGGTTTGCCATTCTAAAATGCGCAAACCCTTAAGGGATACTAATTCCGAGAAGGTCCTTTGAAGTTGATCACGGGTCTTGGCAAGACGGTAGTGAGCTCCATATAAAAGTGCTGCATGCTCGAATGTTAGACCATGGGGAGTGCCAAATAAAGTTTCAAATTCCTCATGATTGAGACGGCTTTGAGGAAGGAAAGAAAAAATCCCGCCTCCATCATTATTTATCACAATGATCAAGACGTCCAAATGATATTTTTTGGCTGCAAATAAGCCATTCATATCGTGATAAAATGCTAAATCTCCAGTTATCAAGACGGCTTGTGATTTTATGGCTGCAATCCCCATAGTGGTGGATATAATGCCATCAATGCCATTGGCTCCCCGATTTGCCCAGAATTGTATGGATTCATCAGGATTTTGGGTAAATGTATCAAGATCACGTACAGGCATACTATTACTGACAAAAACGTCTACCGGAGCCAGAGGAGTGAGCCACTGATTTAGATGATAGTACAGAAATGGCTCCGCACTTTCAGACAGGGTTCGCATTGTGTTTTCAATACGGGTCAACATCTCGTGATGTTTTTGCATCCAAAATGTGTACCAGCGTGAATCGGATGAGAGCGGTATCGATTCCAGTTGTCGATTAAGGGCCATAAGAACCTCGTTCAGATCGCCCTCAATAACTTGGCCGGGCTGTAATTGGGGTTCTCTGTAACTATTTTCGCCGTCCACAATAATTACGTGGCTGTTTTCGATATAGAGATTTAATGCCTTCGAGGTCATTGGTGCTCCTAATCGGATGACACAGTCAATAATTGGTAAGTCGGTGCGATTTCGCAAAAAAGCATCATAAGTGCCGATGATGTGTGGATCTAGGCCCCGGATATTGGATAATGGATCAGCAAAAATTGGCCACTTTAGCTTTTCAGACAATCGCAAGATCTGTTCCAAAGCAGGACGCATCAATCCAGCTCCCACCAAAATAAGTCCTTGGCGATAAGATACCAGAGACTGGACCACATCCTGAATGAAGACCGGATGAGGTGATCCAATACTGGGAATCACTCGCGGTGTCGGCATAATAGTGGATTGGCTAACGGTATTTTCAATCAGTAACGGTTCTCGAAACGGAAAGTTAAGATGAACGGGTCCGCGAGGCTGGGTTAAGGCATAATAGACAGCCCGTTCTGCCGTAATAGCTGCAAAACGGTCGAGGGCCGCGTCACCATTAGTAATGGGCATGTCTTGAAACCATTTCACATGGCTGCCATATAGGCGTACCTGGTCGATGGTTTGGCTAGCACCTGAATCACGTAGTTCAGGAGGACGATCGGCGGTTAATATGATTAGGGGAATATGTGACCAATAGGCCTCAACAACCGCTGGCATAAAATTGGCGGCTGCTGTTCCTGACGTGGACACTAGAACCACGGCTTTGCCACTGACTTTGGCCATGCCTAAAGCAAAAAAAGCCGCCGATCGTTCGTCCATTAAAACATAGGGAGTGATGTTCCCCTGTCGCTGAAGAGCCAAAGCTAGGGGTGTTGATCGAGAACCCGGGCAGATAACCGCGTCGGTAACTCCGCTAGCAAAAAGAGCATTGACAAAAGACGATAAATATTGGGTCACGTCATGAATTTGAGACATTAGTCGTTCACCCCTAAAGCGTTTAACATAGCTTGCAATTTCCATTCCGATTCAGCCAGTTCGCGTTCAGCAATCGAGTCTTGCATTATGCCACATCCCGCGTAACAATGCGCTGTGCGATCTCGAATTAAGGCGGAACGCAGAGCAACCCAAATGCTTCCATTTCCCTGCAAATCCATCAAGCCGACACCGCCGGCATACCAACCTCGGTTTAATCCTTCATATTTTTGCAGCCATTCGATAGCCGCTTCCCGTGGCTCACCGCCTACTGCTGGGGTAGGATGGAGAAGAGTCGCCAAGGATAATAGGCTGGCGTCTTCTCGCAATTGGCCCTCGATAGGGGTCCACAAATGGTGGACATTAGACAGCGTGAGAACTTGTGGTCGTTTTGGCATTGTTAAATCAGCATACGGGCTCAGGGTATCGGTAATGCGTGTGACAACTGTTGCGTGTTCCCGCTGATCTTTCTCACTGGATAACAATAAAGCGATTTGAGCCCGATCATCTTCGGTTGTTTTACCGCGCGGTACCGTACCCGCCAACGCCATAGTGCGCAGATGATGATTGTGCACAGCAATTAAACGTTCAGGAGTCGCCCCTAAAAACGTATGTCCTTGTGATTTTATGGCAAAAATTGTAGTGGAAGGGTTGTGATATTGTAATCGTTTTAGAATATTCCCCACATTGGGGGATGTGGCAAAAGTGGTGTCCACACGCCTAGCTAAAACTAATTTGGATAGATGGCCCGACTTTAAGGTCGTAATGGCATCCTCAACGCGTTTTATCCATTCTTGGGCTGAGGGATAAGACTGAGACCTGATTGGTTTAAGGGACTGCGTAGAAATTGGGTGCGTAACGCTGTCAAAAATTCTTGCATAATAATCAAGAATTTCGTTCAATGATTGATTGCGATCAATAAACAGCGTAAGCTGTGCAAAAACGCCATTTGCAGTTTTTTGGATAAAAAGAGCTGGCACTGTCCAATGAGAAAAGCTAAAGGCATCCCATAAGTCATCGTGAACCCGAGATGAACTAAAAGACCATCCTCCGGCTATGAGTGTGTTGGGCCGCAAGCCCATTTCGATGAGGCTCAATCTCTCACGATCAAATGACTGTAAAGCCGAAAGACTTGAAAAGTCCCATTGTTTGGCAATGCCGAGGCCCAGAAATTCGTCTCCATCATTGGTGCGGATATACCAACCATCCTTAACCGCATCCAAAGGAGTGGTTAGATCCGACCCAGGCCATTTGACATCGTATTGATAAAAACACGAAGGATAACCTGCATGACATTGTTCGTATCGTTCTGTCAGAACATGCTCAATATTTAATTCCGTACCAACTGAATGCGTGTTCATATTGTCATAATAGGACTGTATGGCCAAGAAATCAATGAATGCATATGATTCTGGAGAGAAAGATCTCGAGGGGGTTTTTGGCGTGGAGTCCAAAATATGGGGATTGCAAACGAAATTATTGGTGGAACAATATCTGACACAAATGTATCCACAAATCAGTGGTCAGATTACGTTATTCAGCGAAGGATGGGATTACAGAATTTACCTTACGTCCTCAGAGATGGTCATTAGAGTTCCCAAGAATCCGTGGTCCCAAACGCATTTACAGTATGAAATGGCAAAACTCCATACCCTATCACTTCCATTAGACATTCCTCATTACATCAAAACATCCGGGGCTTTAGGAGTTTATCCATTCATTTCAGGGAAGGATCTGCGGCGAACCAAACCCACGAATCAGGTAATTCAACAATTGGCACAGTTTTTGCGCACATTGCATCAGCATACATATCTGCCTCAAAAAATGGTTATCAATCATCATCGCCATCGATGGGCAAAGCGCTTTGACCTTTTATACCGGGATACCCAAGAAAAAATTTATCCTTTGCTCAGTATTAAAGAACAGCGGCGCACTAGCCATTATTTTGAACAATTTCTTTATGATATCTCCCAACTTTCATGGCCGGTATCCCTGATTCATGGAGATCTGACCCCAGAACATATCATTGCGGAGAATGGATTAATCAAAGGCATTATCGATTTTGGTGACATGACTGTGGGAGATCCTGCATACGATTTAGCAGGCATTCCTGCCCAGTGGGAAAAAGATGAATTGGCTGCTTATGCTCATCAAATCGATTCGGAAGGCCATAGATGGTTTTACCGACAAGTGAAGTTCTTACACACGATTTTACATGGTCTTGAGCATGGACACGTGCAAGACGTAGAACAAGCCATCGAAATGTTTCGGAAGAGTATTTGATAATGTACTATGTTTTGAATTGACATCATAACAATGATAGAGAAATAACAGTGCAAGGTTGACGAATTTAGTCGAAAAAAATTATGTAAAATTCGGCATTTAGCACTTGTTATTTTTATCACGAATGGTATAGTGCTTGTATAACATTTTTCGTCGGAGTGTACCTAGGGATCCGCCCATAGTAGTGGGAAGGACCAAGCGGTACAGGCTCCTTTTAGGAGCTACACCATGGGGATAAAAGACCCGTGGCAGGTTCGGCAGTAGTTGAACTTGCTCTGGGTCTTTTTGTGTTACCCAGAGAAAAGTTTCTGCTATGACGGGGAATTATAATCCGTTAACCACTGACAGCGAACCGAGGACGGTGGAAGCTCGGGCTTTGGCCGGATTATTGTCTCACCCCTGAGCATGCTTCCCGAGACCGGCACTGACCGGAGGTAGACGAAGCCGGATGAATTCCGTTATCAGTCGCACGAGTCCTCTTTGAACGAAGAGGAGAAGTAAGGGTGGTACCACGCAACCGCGTCCCTTTCAGCCGTCACGGCGAAAGGGATTTTTTATTTGAGATGTAAGGGGGTTTGCACTTATGAATCCATTTATCGGTGTGGAATTGCAAGATAAGCCAGGCGCAATTCAACGGTTGCTGTTAATGCTTGGACAACGGAACGTAGATATTGAACAAATGACCATTAAAAAGGACCGGGACACATCACGACTAACTGTTATGATCGGGATTGCAGGCACGCACGAACGAGCGCAATGGATTCGTCGGCAAATGACCCGGCATCAAGATGTGACCCGCACCTTTATTGTTAAAAATAGTTACCATACAGTGCTTGTTGCTGCAGTGCCGACACAAAAGCCGGCGCATGTTCCTTTAGTATCCGCGACACCCATTGATTCCCACGCGGGATATTACACAGTCGCAGGGCCAAGGCATGCCATAGAACAGTGGATTGAAGACAATCATGCCCATGTTTTCGCACTATTTCCAAGTTGTTTGACACTTAAGATTAGTGACAAAATGCCAAAAAAATCAGTCTACCACACTCGAGGAGGATGGAATCATGAACGCAAAATTATATTACGACGACAACGCCGATCTGAGGTGGTTAACCGG
Source organism: Sulfobacillus thermosulfidooxidans (assembly GCF_001280565.1). NCBI lineage: Bacteria > Bacillati > Bacillota > Clostridia > Eubacteriales > Clostridiales Family XVII. Incertae Sedis > Sulfobacillus > Sulfobacillus thermosulfidooxidans. The sequence continues at coordinate 725,933 of NZ_LGRO01000001.1, forward strand.
TAAAACCGTTGCAGTCATCGGATATGGGAGTCAGGGCCATGCCCATGCATTAAACTTACGCGAGTCTGGTGTGAACGTGATTATTGGAATTCGGCCGGGACGATCCCGCGACCGGGCGAATGAGCAAGGATTTCAAACCATGGATGTTAAAGATGCAGCCCAGGCCGCTGATGTCATTCAGATTTTAACGCCAGATCATTTACAAGGGCCCTTATATGAGGAATGCATTAAACCAGGACTCAAACCAGGTAAGGCCTTAGCCTTTGCGCATGGATTTGCTATCCGGTTTCAACAAATTGTTCCACCTAATGATGTTGACGTTTTTATGGTTGCGCCCAAAGCGCCAGGACATTTGGTCCGAAGGTTATATGTTGAAGGGCAGGGAACTCCGGCACTCGTGGCCGTGGAACAAGATGCGACGGGTCACGCTCTTGATATCGCTCTGGCTTATGCGAAGGGCATTGGAGCTACACGCGCCGGAGTGATTCAGACCACCTTTGCTGAGGAAACTGAAACAGATTTATTTGGTGAACAAACGGTGTTGTGTGGCGGAGTGTCCCAACTCATCCAAGCCGGATTTGAGACATTAGTAGAAGCGGGATATCAGCCCGAAATTGCCTATTTTGAAACCCTACATGAATTGAAATTGATTGTTGATCTAATTTATGAAGGCGGCATGGGAGCCATGTGGTATTCGGTTTCCGATACGGCGGAATATGGCGGGTTAAGTGTGGGACCACGGATTGTAACGCAGGAGACGAAGCAAGAAATGGCTCAGGTTCTGAAAGACATTCAGGATGGAACCTTTGCGGAACGTTGGATGTCCGAAAATGCCAAAGGACGCCCGGAGTTCAACCGGATGCGACAAGATGCCCGTGAACATCCCATCGAAACCGTCGGACGCGACTTGCGTTCGATGATGTCGTGGTTGAAACCGTCAGTAGTAGAGGAGGATAGGGTTCAAAAGGAGGTCAAACCATGACAGATACTGTCAGGATATTTGATACAACCTTACGAGATGGAGAACAATCCCCTGGTGTGGCGTTAAGTACCCAAGAAAAATTAGCGATTGCTGAACAATTGGCGCGTTTAGGCGTGGATTATTTGGAGGCGGGTTTTCCGCAAGCCTCTCCAGGCGATTTCGAAGCGGTGTCGCGGATTGCGGAAAATATTAAAGGCCCTACCATTACAGCATTGGCCCGGTGTAACCGTCAGGACATCGAGCAAGCTGCACGAGCACTAGAAAAAGCAGATAAAGCCAGGATTCATGTTTTTATTGCAACCTCCCCGATTCATATGCAAGCGAAATTACGGATGACGCCCGAACAGGTGCTAGAACGCATTGACCAGATGGTGCGGGTTGCCCGTATGTATGTGGACGACGTGGAATTTTCATGCGAAGATGCCACCCGGTCCCAAGTCGAATTTTTGGTGCAAGCGGGGCAATTAGCAGTGGACGCGGGAGCGACCACACTCAATTTCCCTGATACCGTAGGGTATACCACCCCTCGTGAATATTTTCAGCTCATCACGCATCTCAGAAAGGCCATAGCTGATCCTCGCATTACATTGTCTGTTCATTGTCACGATGATTTGGGCTTGGCCGTTGCGAATTCCTTGTCGGGAATTGAAGCAGGATGTCGGCAGGTAGAAGTGGCGGTTAACGGAATTGGTGAGAGGGCGGGGAATGCCTCTTTAGAAGAAGTTGTCATGACGTTAACCGCGAGACAGGACCAATATCATGTCCAACATCACATCAAGACACAAGAAATCTACCGGGCAAGTCAGTTAGTAAGTCAGTTAACGGGAATGCCGGTACAGCCCAATAAAGCCATTGTGGGCAAGAACGCCTTTCGCCATGAATCCGGTATTCACCAAGATGGCATGTTAAAAGATCGTTCTACTTATGAAATCTTAACGCCTGAAGCCGTCGGTTGGGGTATGACCAAACTTGTGTTAGGCAAGCATTCAGGTCGTCATGCGTTGCGTCAACGTTTAGAAGAATTAGGACTTCATGCCACTCCCAGCCAAATCGACCAGATCCAGCAGCGCGTGAAAGCGTTAGGAGAACTGAAGAATGATATTAACGATCAGGACTTGGAAGCAATCTGGCAAGAAGAAGTCGGGCAAGTTCGCCGATCACGGCATACGGAATTAGTTCATTGGCAAGTCAGTACAGGAAGTCATAATCGACCTGTGGCCTATGTTTCCGTCCGCGTTGGCCAAGAAATTCGAGAGGACTCTGGGAGTGGCGATGGGCCTGTACATGCTCTCTTTCAAGCTTTTTCTCGTGCCTTGTCGCTGGATCATGTGCAATTAACTTCTTATCATCTGGCACCGATTTCACCTGGAGAAGCGGGACTCGCCTCAGTACGTGTCGAAATTCATGGATATGATTGCGAAACCCGGGGTCAAGCCGCAGATAGTGATGTGATGAAGGCCACCGCTGTGGCGCTTCATGAGGCCTTAGCTTATCTCTTTGAGCGGGCCCAAAATGTCGTGGCATAAAAACAGAGCGTATTTAGGAGGATACTATGGCGAATCACCAACTTTTAGTTTTGGCGGGAGACGGTATCGGACCAGAAGTGACAGGCGCTGCATTACAAGTGCTCGAGAGGGTGGCTGAAATTGGGGGATGGGTTGTTGAAATCGAACGCGCCGATATTGGCGGATCTGCGATAGATGCTTATGGGGATCCATTTCCAGAAAAAACGCAACGGGCTATCGACAAATCCTCCGCAGTGTTGTTAGGAGCCGTCGGTGGACCCAAATGGGATCAGGCCCCCAAAAGACCTGAGGCTGGTCTCCTCGCGATGCGTCAATACATGGGATTATGGGCAAATTTGCGTCCCTATCACATTTTTAAAGGGTTAGAGCATCTTTCGCCATTACGCAAGACCCATGTTGATGGCATCATTTTTCGGGAACTCACGGGAGGATTGTATTTTGGTGAGCCCCGAGGGCGCCGGTTTTTGCCGGGCGATCTCGAAGTGATTGACACCTTGCAATATCGGCGCTCGGAAATGTGGCGCATTATCAAATTGGCTTTTGAGTATGCACGAGACCATCACCTGACCTTAACATCTGTTGATAAGGCTAATGTTTTAGAAAGCTCACGGGTATGGCGTGAAGTGACTGATGAATTGTCCAAGCAATTTCCCGATGTGCCGGTTGTTCACCGTTATGTTGATGCCGCCGCTATGGATTTAGTTTTGAACCCCGACCGGTACCAAGTCATCGTGACGGAAAACTTGTTTGGCGATATCCTTAGCGACTTGGCGGGAGGCTTAGTGGGTTCATTAGGACTTCTCGGTTCGTCATCCGTGGCTGGCACGCCTGGAACACGGGGGCTATTTGAGCCGGTACACGGCTCGGCACCGGACATTGCGGGAAAAGGTATCGCCAATCCGACAGGTGCAATGTTATCCCTAGCCTATCTCGTAGGGTGGAGTTGGTCAGAGACAGAAGCCCAACAGTTGATTGAATCAGCGGTGGCTGAAAGCTTGGCGGAAGGACCACATACGCCTGACTTGGGAGGGAGTGCCAGCACCGAAGAATTTACCGATTCGGTCATACAACGTCTTGAACACATTTGGCAAAGGAGGAAGATATCATGACTGGAGCAGAATTAACCTGGGAAGTGTTATCACGATTAGGTACCACGGTTGTGTTTGGAGTTCCTGGTGGTGCAATTTTGCCGTTGGTTGACGCGTTAGCGACACGTCAAAATGATCCCATTGAATTTGTGGTTTCTCGCCATGAAGCGGCATCCATCCATGCAGCGGACGGCTATGCACGAGTAACAGGAAAACCGGCTATCGTTTTGGCAACCTCTGGACCTGGCGGCACCAATGTCATTACCGGACTGGTCACGGCTATGACGGATTCCGTGCCGATAGTCCTGGTTTTAGGGCAAGTACCGACAACGTTAATCGGGACTGATGCTTTTCAAGAAGCTGACTTGTTTAGTATGACGATGCCCGTTGTTAAACACAGTTGGCGTATTACGGAACCCCAAGAAGTGGCCGATGTTCTGCTGCAAGCATGGGAGACGGCGCGTAGCGGACGTCCGGGGCCAGTTGTTGTCGAGTTCCCGAAAAATATTCAATTCATGCAATGCCCGGAATGGAAGGGATTGCCTGCAACCAACGCATCTGAAATCGAATGGGAAGAAAAGCCGATTACATGGGCACGAGCGAAGTCCTATTTGCGTTCGGCTTCTCGGCCGTTACTGTATGTGGGTGGAGGAGTCGTCTCTAGTGGCACGCAAGATTATGTCATGCAATTTGCAGAAACTTATGATTGCCCGGTTGCACACACCTTAATGGGCATCGGAGCCTTTCCTAGTACACATCCCAAGGCATTGGGGATGTTAGGCATGCATGGGACCTGGTATGCTAACAATGCTATGCAACATGCCGATTTAGTTATTGCGCTAGGGGCGCGATTTGATGATCGGGTCACAGGTAAACTAGATGAGTTTGCGCCTAACGCACGGATTATTCATGTCGATGTGGATGCCGCCGAATTAAGCAAGTTGGTTCGGCCCAACGTTGCTATTCATGGAGATTTACGGCGCGTTTTACCGAAAATGCTGAAAATCGTACCGAATACGACGCATTCTGAATGGTGGGATACTATTAATCAGTGGAAAGCGTCTCACCCGTTACGGATTAATCCGGCGCCCGAAGGCACCATTGCCTCTCCCGCGGTGATGCAGGTCATCAACCGTCATTTACGACCCGATGACATTGTGGTAACCGAGGTGGGACAACATCAAATGTGGGGAGCGCTCTTTCTCCGCCGGGAAAAGCCTCGCACGTTTCTTACCTCGGGTGGTGCGGGAACCATGGGATATGGGTTTCCAGCCGCTATGGGTGCGCAATTTGCTGCAGGCAATAATCGCGTCATTTTAATTGCTGGAGATGGGAGCTTCCAAATGAATCTCCAAGAGTTAGCTACCGTCGTTCAATACAACATTCCTATCTGGATGATTGTTTTGAACAATGAGGGTCACGGTATGGTACGGCAATGGCAAGATCTTTTTCATGGCAAACGCCGTATTGGTGTGGACTTGGTGAATCCCGATTTTGTCCGATTAGCTGAGTCCTTCGGTATTCATGGATTTAGTGTGAATTCTGAAGAGGCGTTAGACGAAGCTTTGCGCATTATGGAGTCCATTAATGGCCCGGTATTGTTGGAAGTAATGGTCCCCAAAGATGAGCATGTATTTCCCATGGTCCCTGCTGGGCAACCATTGTCGATGGTGCTAGAAGGTTAAGATGGGATATCGCAAGAGATGCATATACAGGAGGCGCGCACAATGAGTGAACTAAAAATCTTCTTCAACGGGGCCATGGTACCCGCCGCGGAAGCACGTGTGTCCGTATTCGATCATGGGTTTCTTTATGGGGACGGCATCTTTGAAGGCATTCGGGCCTACGAAGGCCGTGTATTTAAATTAGAAGAACACTTAGACCGTTTATTTGATTCCGCGAAAAGTATCCTATTAGATATTCCCTATACACGCGAAGAACTTGCAGAAGCTGTCTGTCAGACCGTTCGCGAGAACGGTCTGACAGATGCCTATATTCGTCTAGTCGTATCCCGCGGTCCGGGGGATTTAGGTTTGGATCCAACGAAATGTTCTCAGCCCAGCGTCATTATTATCGCTGATCGCATTAAATTATATCCCGAGGAACTTTATCAACGTGGCTTAGAATTAGCGGCGGTATCGACGAGGCGTCCGGCTACGGATGTTTTAAATCCCTCCATAAAATCTTTAAATTACTTAAATAATATTTTGGCCAAGATTGAGGCTAATTTGCGCGGACTTCCCGAAGTCGTACTGCTTAATCACCAGGGTTACGTGGTGGAAGGAACGGGCGACAATATTTTTATTGTTCGCCAAGGGGTCTTGATTACTCCCCCAACCTATGCAGGAATTCTTAATGGAATAACCCGCCAGGTTGTGATCGCTTTAGCGCGAGAGATGGGGATAACTTGCCGGGAAGAAAACATCACATTGCATGACTTATATACGGCCGATGAATGTTTCTTAACTGGAACGGCTGCGGAAGTAATTCCGGCTGTGATGTGTGACGGACGTGTCATTGGCACGGGCCATGTGGGCCCCATAACGGCTAAAGTGCTGACCGCCTTTCGGGACTATTCTCGGTCTTCGGGTGTTCCGGTATATGACACGGATGTGGCGACTGCATGATTGACGGAACAGTCATTTATTATCAGGGGTCTCCGGGCGCCTTTAGTGAGGCGGCCATTCTGTCGCATTGGCCCCATGCGATTCCTCAAGGGTTTCCTACGTTTGCCGAGACATTCCAGGCATTGCAAGACAATCCCAATGCGGTGGGGTTATTGCCCATTGAAAATGCCTACCGTGGACCTGTCTACGATGTGTTAGATTTACTAACCGCCTCAACCCTGTCCATTTGGGCTGAGGCGGTTCAACCCGTTGAATTGGCATTAATGGCGTATGGCCATTCCGATTTGTCCCGTATTAAAAAGGTTCGTTCTCATCCCCAAGCCTTAATGCAGAGTCAAATGTTTTGCCGTGAGCATGGACTTATAGTAGAAGTGGCGTTAGACACTGCTGGCAGCGCCAAGGAATTGTTAGAATCCCGGAGAGAAGATATTGGAGCAATTGCTAGTCCCAGAGCTGCTGAAATTTATGGCCTCAATATTGTACGACGAGGAATTCAGGATCATCCGGATAACCGTACACGATTTTGGCTATTGAGTCAGCGACCGATTCATCTCACATCCCCATTGAATCGGATGAAGACAAGTGCGGTGTTTGATTTACCAGATAAACCAGGGGCTTTAGTGAATTATTTGCTATGGTATAAGAAATTTGGGCTAAATCTCTCGAAGGTCGAATCGCGGCCAAGACCTGGCGCACCATTTGCATACCGCTTTTGGATTGATGTTGTGGGAGATGCCCCAAGCCTCGATCAGGCTTGGGAAAGTGGCCTGTCTGACTTGGAATGGTTTAGACGGTTGGGGACTTATCCTGTTTTGAGTGAATGACTCGACTTTGGAAAATCAAAAATAGGTTCCACGAAATTGGTGATATGATAACACTATATTATTAATGACACAGGAACAAGGCATTCGAGGTGTTATTAAGAATGTCTTGTTTTTCGCGCGTTAAAGGAGGGCTGTTTTTGCCAAGCTCAGAACTGCCGATTATTGGAAAAATATCGCCGGAAGCATTTCGGGATTATGTTTATCCGAATTTAGGCGAGAAAAGACCTGAAGTGCTTGTCGGACCACAGTCCGGTGTGGACATTGCGATTACCCGAGTTGCCCCGGGCACGGTGATGGCGACAACAACTGATCCAGTCTTTATTGTACCCGCTTATGGCTGGGAACGGGCTGCATGGTTTGCCGTCCATATTCTGGCCTCGGACGCGGCTACATCAGGCTTGCCGCCTTCATTAATGACTGTGGATTTGAATCTTCCTTTGAGTATCACCACAGCCGAATTTGAGAAGCTGTGGACAGCCTTTGCTCGTACGTGCCAACAACTGGGAATTGCCATTATCTCCGGACACACAGCTCGTTATGAAGGCTGCGCATATCCCATGGTGGGAGGCGCTACCGTGATGAGTATCGGTCCGGAAGAGCGTTATATAACCACCGGTATGGCGGAAAAGGGCGATATGGTATTGTGCACCAAAGGGGCAGCCATTGAAGCCACCGGTCTTTTTGCGGCAACTTTTCCCGATTATATCCGACAACAGGTTGGAGAGGACATTTGGAAACAAGCCGATGCGCTGTTTGATCAAATGACCGTGGTAGAAGACGCTCGAATTGCAGCGGAACAAGGGGTTCGTGCAGAAGGTGTGACCGCCATGCATGACGCTACCGAATGTGGGGTGATAGGGGGAGTCTACGAAATTGCCGAAGCGTCGAATCTCGGCGTTGTTTTGCAAGACGATAAGATTATTGTCCGGCCTGAGACACAAGCCATTTGCAATTTAACAGGAATTGATCCCTTGATTTCGATTAGTGAAGGCACATTACTGTTAACCGTGAAACCTCATGCAGTTGATAAGGTAATGGCTGCATTGGCAGCACGTCATATTGACGTATCGGTCATTGGCGAAATGCGTGATGCCTCAGAAGGCATGTGGCGGGAAAAGCAGGGCAAACGAATACCGTTGGAGCACCCGCGGATTGATCCGTTTTGGGCTGCCTTTGGCCGATTGGCTCAAGGAGGTCACGTCTAATGGTTGCCAGAGCTCTAACTATTGCGGGATCGGACTCCGGAGGAGGAGCCGGTATTCAAGCCGATTTAAAAACATTTTCCGCTTTTTCAGTATATGGCATGTCAGCGATTACAGCGGTGACGGTTCAAGACACGATGGGGGTATATCGAATTGTCGCGATTGATCCCGACATTGTCGCACAACAAATTGATGTCGTAATTCGCGACTTAGGAGTAGACGCCATAAAAATTGGCATGCTCTTTTCTGCGGAAATAATTGATGCGGTTGTCGATCGATTGCGCCATTATCCAAACATTCCGGTCATTTTAGATCCCGTCATGCGCGCCAAGGGAGGGACATCGTTGTTAAGTCCTGGGGCGGAAAATCAAATGCGTGAACAATTGCTCCCACTTGCTACCGTTATTACACCAAATCTTCCTGAAGCGGAAGCGTTAACGGGTCGGATGATTCGTTCTCCTGAAGATATGCGTAGTGCTGGAACGGCATTGCTCCAATATGGTGTTCCTTATGTGCTCGTTAAGGGAGGACATCTCGAGGGATATCCTGCCAATGACTTGCTCTTGTCTGAGCATGAAGAATTATGGCTCGAAGCGCCCCGGCTAAATACGGTGAATACTCACGGTACCGGCTGTACATTATCTAGTGCGATTGCTGCGGGTCTTGCCCAAGGTCACGATGTGTCCCAGTCCGTAATCCAAGCTAAGAACTATGTGACTCAAGCAATTTCAGAGGCTCCATCTTTGGGCCATGGACATGGTCCATTATGGCATTTTCCGGGGAATCGTCTATGAATCTTCAGTTACATGTGCTCATCGATCCTCTGCAAATGTCGCTTGAATCCTTACCGTATAACATTCAGCAAATGGCACAGGGAGGAGCAAGCGTCATTCAATTGCGGGGGAAGTCGGCTACAACCCGAGAATTATTGGATTACGGACAGGTTGTAAAAAAACTCTGCCAGCAATTTGGTTTAACATTTATTGTTAATGATCGTGTTGATGTTGCTTTAGCCTTAGAAGCCGATGGTGTTCATGTCGGACAAGATGATATGCCGGTGAAAATTGTGCGCAAACTCGCACCGTTAATGCATGTTGGATTATCTGTCAGTTCCTTGGAAGAGATTTTGGGGGCCAAAAATTGTCCTCCTGACTACTTCGGACTGGGACCAGTATTTGCAACATTAAGCAAAAGTGATGCTGGAAAACCCTTAGGAGTAGACCAAACGAAACAATTGACTCAAGTCGCCAATGAGATGGCTCCTGTGGTAGCTATTGGCGGTATAAATCAAAATAACGTTGATCAGGTTTGGCGCACCGGGATTAGCGGCGTTGCGGTGATTTCTGCAGTCATACAGGCCACTGATAAAAAACAAGCGTGTGAACAGCTATTGGCTCCGGATAAGTATCATAATCAATAAATATTGGCACACTGTCCAATATTTTGTGTTCAGATGATGTTGGGAACAATGGCTTTTTGTTGTTTGGTTTGATGGACACGCAGATGGGGAGCCAGATCATTGCGTAATGTGTTAAGGACGGAGGTTGATATCGCGATGGGGATCTCACACTGCACGTGAACATCGCCTCGAAAATCAGCACTGTACGAAATATTTTTTGTCATAAGGTAATTTTCCGTCCGCCCCCATTCGGAATATGGAATATCAAGAATGACAGTTACTACTTCTTCTTCGTGGCCCAATAGGGCATGGGACAATGCGTTGGCGGCAGCGTCTTGATAGGCATGAACCAAGCCCCCCGTGCCTAACTTGGTGCCGCCGAAGTAGCGGACAGTGACAATTGCGGTTTGAATCAAATGGCGCTTTTGAATCAGGTTAAGTGTCGGGGGACCAGCGGTACCTGTCGGTTCACCATCATCGGTCATTCGCTCCTCCCCGGGCCTGATCACATAGGCCCAGACATAATGAGTGGCTTTCGGCCAGTGTTCTATGGCATAACGAAGGATTTGCTCAAACGTTGTTGAAGAAGGACAGGAAAATGCGCGGCTGATAAATCGTGAATGGCGCACAGTGATCTCTGCCCATTCTCCTTGTATGACTGCATTCATGCTCTGATGTTTACCGCCTTCCATATGACTTCCAAATTGCGTACCGGCATATCGTACTGCCTGGCCATCATCATTCGCAATCGCACACCTCATTTTATTTTCATTTTAGTGTATAGAAATATTTTTATGGGAGAGACTCTGCCCCACTATTAGGCCGAGAATATGTGAAGAAAAAGTCTTTTGTAGCTGTTAGGTCCTTGCACCGATAGGGGATGTTAGGAATCTGTTAAATATTTGTGGTAGTATATGAAATTTGGGACCGCACGCGAAAGTATCAAGGGAGAAAAACATGATGACGTTATAGGAGAGTCGAAAAAATCCGTATTGTTGAGCATGATGGCGGGAGAAAATGGCTGACAACCTGGGTCAAGAAGCCGCATACACATATTCTATGGAAATGCTATCGAGTTTGTGGCAGACTAGCCACTTTTTGGCGTCCATGGTATCGTACATTTGAGATGGAACACATTATGTCGCTTACGAGCGCAGGCTGGAGGTGAATGGATGGACATGGTGCCCGCTTCAGGCACAGATGTTAAACAGTCTGCCGACTGGATTGACTGGTTAGCAAACCACCATGATGCAACTTTGAGCCTCCATCCCGAAATAATGATATTGGCGGCCAGATACGGGGATGGCCATTTACGTGCGGCAAAGGCTATTGCTTTGCAATTATTGATGATGGATAGTCAATTACGGTTAGGGATTTTGGATTATTACCGTTTTGTAAACCCTGGCCTCGATAATCTAATCCGGTGGGGTTATTTAACCAGCGTTAGGCGTGCGCCATCATTATGGCGGTGGTTTTATACCTCAACACAGAATATTGATCCGTTGTCGAGAACTCAGCGCATGATTAACCACATTGGCATCAAACGGTTTTATTCGGCGTTAAAAGATATGCCGCCCAAACTTATTGTTTCCACATATCCCACTGCCGCGGGTGTCGTCTCGACACTTAAACAGCAAGGTAAACTTGATGCCATTAACTACGTGGTTATGACCGATTACAGTGTGCATACACAATGGATACACCCGGCAGTCGATATGTATTTTGTCGGTAGTGAAGATATGCGCCAGGAATTATTAGATCGTCATATTGATCCTAGTAAAATTATTGTATCGGGTATTCCTGTTGATGAACGTTTTCAAGAAACTGTTGACGAGCATGCGGTCCGGCAAAGCCTCCATATCGATGACAATATACCCATTATCTTGTTTATGGGTGGCGCGTATATGCCCATTGCGGAATACATTCAAGTTTTAAAGATTCTTGATCATGTTCCGGCAAGGCATACGACGATTGTGATTGCGGGACACGAAGAATTGCGCTTGACATTAGCTAAACAATACGAACAAGAGGCCCGTAATCCGATGGTGGTATTGGGCTATGTTAATAACGTCCACGAACTAATGGCGATATCATCGCTCCTAATTAGTAAAGCAGGAGGACTAACAACTACCGAATCGTTATGCCGGGGACTACCTACAGTCATTTATCGTCCCATCCCGGGTCAAGAAGATGCTAATGCGGAATTTTTGGTGCGAAATGGTGCAGGCCGAAGGGCGCACACGGAAGAGGATTTGGGGGAGATTGTTACGCATTTGTTAGAACATCCATGGGAACTTAAGGCCATGGCCCACCAAGCAAGAAGTTTAGGTCATCCCGATGCGGCTCAAATTGTGGCAAAACATATCTATTTAGCCTTGCGAACTGAGGAAGCCAATGCTCCAGCGTAATCATTTGTCGCTTCCTCAGTCTTTATTGTTAATTGCATTGGGACTCGCTGAATTTGCACGAGGGGCATTAATCATTTCGTTGTTGCCTGCCTATGTCACAGGGCCTTTAGGCGCTTCCTTGACCATCGTTGGATGGGCCTTATCGAGCCATTATTTTTTAGATACAGTTTTTCGTGGCCCAGCGGGATGGCTTGTCGATCATATTGGGGTGCCTCGTGTTTTGACCATGGGTTTGGCGATTGAATGTCTATCTTTGATTGGGGCAATGAATACGAAGCATCCGGCCATGATTATTGTGTTTGTTGCCTTATTAGGCGTGGGTACAGCAACTCACTGGCCCGCGGTGGTTACTGGCACAAATCGTCTTACAGAGCCCGAACGACGGGCATCCATGATGGGATTGGTCTTTGCAGCATGGCTAACTGGCTCCGGATTAGGTCCTGTACTCATCAATTTTGTCTTAGGCGGGCGAGACCGGACAGCCTTTTTAGTCTTAATTGCAGCGGATGTGGTTGCTTTTGCTGTAACCATTTGGATAGCGGATCCGCGGTTGATTCAAGTGCATCACCATCAACCGAAAGCTCGACATTTATGGCACACCTTATGGCGGTTTCGTTGGGTAATTCCCGGAACGTTTGTGCAAAATATGACTTTAGGCCTCATGCTTCCGATTTTGCAGCCTTTTACCACACGCATTTTACACTTAAGTCATTTACAATTCGCGGAATTACTTCTCGGAAGTGGTGCTTTTACCGTGTTGCTTTTGGTACCTATGGGGAAAATTACAGATCGTTTTGGATTACGCGTTCCTTTAGTAGGAGGTTTTTTTATTGCGGGTATCGCGTTGTTGGGGATTGCTTTCTTTCGGCAATTCTTTGAACTTACTATTTTCGGGGGCATACTAGGTTTGTCTTACGCGATGATTCTGCCGTCATGGAACGCCTTTTTAGCCGGATTGATTCCTAAAGAAATTGAAGGGTGGCTATGGGGCGTCTTTATGACCGTTGAAGGGTTGGGAATGTCGGTCGGCCCTATTGTCGGAACCCGCCTCTTTTCCGTACGAATTTGGTTACCGTTTGTGGCTTCAGCAGTCATTTTATTAATTATGGGTTCTTTTTACGCATCTTTCCCGTTAAAAGAGAAAATACAAAGCTAAAACCGTGGATGAAGGAGAAGCTGTATGTGGGGAATTCTTGGAGTCATTGTATTTCTATGGGTAATCTTCTACCTGGTGCCTGATCTTATTTGGCACCATTTACAATGGAAAGCCATGTTGGGTACCCGTGATCATCATCAAATCGCATTGACTTTTGATGATGGTCCGGGTCCAGATACTCCAAAAATTCTTGAAGTCCTCCGGAATCATAATGCTCATGCGACATTTTTTGTGGTAGCGGAGCGTGCCCGACATTATCCCGAGTTACTACACGAAATGGTTCGCGATGGTCATGAAATTGGATTACATGGCTATCAACACCGGTCCATGTATTTATTTTGGCCATGGAACGTATACCGTGAAATCCAGCATGGATTAGATACGATAGAGTCCATTGCGGGTGTACGCCCGGTGTCTTATCGTCCTCCATGGGGACATCACAATTTGATGACATGGATAATCGCTCGACGCCTAGGGTTGCGGCGTGTTTTGTGGACCATTGCGCCTGATGATTGGAAAACAGGAAAAACGGCACAAACGATTGAACATGATGTGGTTCAATTAGCGCATCCCGGCGCCATAGTCGTGATGCATGATGCTGGTGGAAACCGTGAAGCCACGGTTCAAGCTTTGGGACCCATTATTGATAATGTACGCAACCTAGGACTCAATCCGGTCACGATATCCGAGATGGACCGAGAAAAATCCGAACTCCGGCGTTGGTGGACCTGGTGGGAAATCCGCTTTACACGGCAGTGGGATATTGATACGATTCCGTCTTCTTTAGGTGGTGATCCTGTATTACGTTTAGGTTTGATAAAATATCCTTTTAAACCTACGGTGTTATCCACTGGGCGAACAATTACGCGGGGACAATGGATGGGAGAAATCCATTTCGGAAATCCCGCTTTATCTCAGCTTAGTTCGAGTCGTGCCGGGGGATTGCGAGCCTTTCACGCGGTATTGCGCAGTTTAACAGATCTGGCGAATTTTGTATCAGAGCACGACAAATACCAGAACATCGTTGTAGTTGGAGGCATCACCTTATTAGACGCATCAAGTGCTATTGAGAAACTCGGATTTGATCGTATACCGGTTTCTGGCATACGCAAATGGTCGATGTGGTTTTATCTCATTATCCTTATGGCTATTTACCATGCGGATGGGTGGAGTACCTTAAAACGATTTTTGCGGCTGAAGCCTGTGTTACTGCTTATGGATCGGGATACTTTAATGAACCGATATTTACGGTCTTCAAATCCAAGACGCGCATAACTTATTCAGCACTTTTTTGGGACATGACGGCTAAAAGTCGTTCCCGAAAGCCCGGATTGTTTTTCATGCGTCCAACTAAGTCAAGAACTACACTTTCGAGATAGGTGCGCTCTTCTCCCGCACCAGGTTTCATCCAAGACATCATCACGTCAGCCAAAACTTTGGAAATCAGTGCTTCTCCGTTGGGCGATTCCAAATATTTGCGAAACCACTGATTAATCCGCGGCTCAAGAAATGATTCAAATTTTTGCTCGAGCATTTGTTCGATTCCCAGAATTTTCATCTCGATTTCCCTCCCTTTAAGGTGTTGAGTGAATCTTTTAATCCATATGGCATATTACCTAGGATGCATGCCATTGTGACCACCACATCCTTTTCCCCAGGGTACCGGCTTGATACGTTCATTGTTCTTAGTCATGCTAACATGCCAGGCACTTGGTTGACGATGGGATCGGGTCATAATGGAAAATTCCGGGTAACTATCCCCATAGGATAGCGAATACATATACACCAGGATTTTTCCAACTATAAACATGGCTCAGAAGGGAGCACGCAGATGATGCAATTTGATGCCCATAAAATTATAGACGCCCCGCCTAATAAGGTCTTTCCTTTGCTCATGGATCCTGCTGTATTAATTGAAAGTATGCCAGGTCTAAAAGCTATGCAGGAACAATCTCCCGGGATTTATGCCGTCGAAATGGAATTAGGGATTCCGGGTTTTAAGGGACAATACCGCGGTGAAATGCGTATAGATCAGGTTGTCGTCCCGCACAGTTATCATCTGCGTTTAGAAGGTCAAGGACCCAATGGTGATATCTTTATGTCTTTAGCTGTGACATTGACTAGTAGTCAGGAGGGACAAACAGATTTACACTATCAGGGAGAAGGAATTTTTGGTGATCCATCCAATTCTCTTGCGCAAAAAGTCCTATCCGGTGCCGGGAATGTCATTTTAGGACAATTTTTTAATGCGATAGCGAAACGAGCTCGGAAAATGCCTCATTGAGATGAGGCGTCGGGGATTGAGACAGGAAAAATCTGAGACATCGCGTCTCGAATGGATTGCGGAAGCTTTGTTGGCCGTTGTGAATCACTAGCAAAAGGGCAAGATCCAGATGGGCCATTGACCCATCATGAGACTTTAAGGCGTGATCAGGACCTATTTCTAATGGTTGCTTGTGGCTATCCATTATCCCGAACGACTATTCACAAGGCCAAGTATGGTAGGCTATATTCGTAATGCCGCTCTAGGGGACAGCGTGTGTTCTGCTTGGGTTAGGCGACGAGAATGTACAGGAATATGTTTTTAGCAGCTCCAGAATGTAACCGTGGGAGTGGTTCGGAGGCTGATCTATTACCAGTTTTGAAATCGCCACTCCTTGGCGATATGTGAGGCATTGCCATGTGACGTGCGTGATATTTTGGGATATCCTGTCTTAAGCACTCCTGAATCGCTATCGATAACTATGGTCTCCGATGATCATGGAGCGGGATGAGAAGATTATCTTCTCCGTCGATTGACCCCTTGAAGATTATTAATCAGCTTGGCGTGGGATTTCACTAACACAAGTGATATCAGTAGCGCTAGGCAGAAGAGAATGCCCGAAGGATGGTGGGAAATGCAAACAGTTCGAGGAATTACCTACCACATTTATGGTGAGGGTCCTGAAGCGGTTTTCTGTCACCCCAGTTTGGGGTTGGGACAATTCTTATTTCATCGCATTCGTCCAGCGTTGTCTCGTGAATATACGGTTGTCTTATGGGATCCCCGTGGAGTGGGAGATAACGATCACTTTTATCCGACCTTAGAAGATTGGGTCGGCGATACGATCGACATTTTACGGGAGATTAATAAGCCGGCCCATCTTTTAGGGGTTTCGTTGGGAACGTGGGTAATGAGCCGCGTCGCTGCCGTTAACCCCGGCCAACTTGTGCGCTCTTTAACGCTTATTGGAGCCACACGTGGTTTTTCTCATGGGGAACAAGAGATTGCAGCTAGGCGCCAGCAGTTGGAGCACATGAGTATGCAGGAATTTGCTCAGAATTATGCTGATAACACGTTAACCGTATATGCGTTGCCTGAAGTTAAAGATAATCTGGTTCTAGAAATGGGTGAAGTTGACAAAGAGAAATATCTGCAGGCGATGCAAGCAATTTATACGGTACGCAATGAAGAGGTGTACCGGCAAATTGCGGTTCCGACGTTGATTATGGTAGGTGTGGAAGATACCCGGACACCGCCAGCGGAAGCCGATGAAGTTCAAAAATTGATTAACGGTAGTGAGGTGAAAGCGTTACCGCGCTGTGGGCATCTGGCAGTTCTGGATCAACCTCAACGGGTCATTCATGAATGCCGGTATTTTTGGACTTATGGTCATATGGCAGACGACTAAGGGCCACTAGTGACCATGATGCATGAGAAATTCGTGATATAACAATTTTTTCTTTGCCCCAGTTCACAGGTGCAGGTAAAATATATGAGGAGTTTGTTCCGATACAAGCGGCAGGAGGGGGAAGTGATGGACTACGATGACCGTCGACGTTATCGTCGGCTTAAGTTACTGACGACCATCGGTCCCACTCTCTTTGTCGCCGTTGCCGAAACTGTGCGGTTTTATTATTTGAGACGCATCTTGCCTCCCGCAAGTGTCAGCCTTGTAGCGGTGGCTGTCACGTTGGTCGGAGCCGCCGGATTCTCATCCTATGTTTTTGATGTGATTGAAAAAATGGAAAATGAGCGTCGTGAGTATCAAGATGCCATGCTTGCGCTTCAAGAACGGGAGCGTCTCGCTCGCGAAATGCACGACGGGCTTGCACAAACTTTGGCTGTTATTAATTTAAAAGTTTATCAAGCAAAAACTCTTTTAGATGGCATGCGGTTGGACGAGCTGCGAAAAGAATTAGATGATATTCGTTGCGCCGTGAATAAGTCTTATTCGGAAGTACGACAATCTTTATATGATTTGCGTGCGGGCAAACGGTTGGAAGAAGGATTTTGGACAGCGGTTCGAACATTGGCTAATGATTTCCAAGAAGGCACGAAAGTGGCGGTGGAAGTCGAAGCTTTACCTAATGATGGCGTGCCGTGGAATGATATGGCTTCCGTGCAAATTTTACGGATCATCCAAGAATCCCTCGCGAATGTGCGTAAGCACGCCGAAGCAAAACATGTCAAAATTACCGCAGCAATTCATGATGATATCGTAGAATTAAAAGTGATAGATGATGGTAAAGGCTTTGTTATGGGAACGACTCCGCCCAATCATCATTTTGGTTTGGGAATAATGCAAGAAAGAGCCCAGACTTTCGGGGGACGCGTGTCGATCCATTCACAGCCCGGTCAGGGAACCGTGGTGACGATAACCTATCAGATTGATGGGGATAAAGGAGGAGAGGTCGTTGGAAAAGGCAAGAATTATGTTAGTGGATGATCATGCGCTGTTTCGCTCTGGCATGGCATCCTTATTAGCGAGTCGGCCGGACATGGAAGTGGTAGGGGAAGCAGAGACTGGGGAAGAAGCGGTACGTCTTGCCGAAGAACTCATGCCAGATTTGATTTTAATGGACATCAATATGCCTGGTGGCGGGGGACTTGAAGCGACTCGGATTATTAAAGAGCAGATGCCTTATGTAAAGATTGTGGTTTTAACTGCGAGTGATGAAAACGATTTGCTTTTCGAAGCAGTCAAGGCGGGAGCTCAAGGCTACCTTTTGAAACACCTCGATCCAGAACAATTTCTCGAAGAACTTTCGGCTCAAATTCGGGGTGAAGCGTCGATATCTGGCGATGTGGCCTTAAAAATCATTCGAGCCTTCTCCACGCATGATGTGGAACGGCAACAAACGCAGTTAACGGGACGGGAACTCGAAGTGCTGAAATTGGTTGGAGAAGGTTTTTCTAACCGGGACATTGCTGCACGCTTATTTATCTCGGAGAACACCGTAAAAAACCATCTGCGGAATATTTTGCAGAAGTTACACTTTGAAAACCGTGTGCAAGCAGCAGCCTATGCTATTCGTCGAGGACTTGTTGATCCTCACTAGTGCTGGTGGTATTGCAGTAGGGGAGTGCCTATGGACGACAAGCAAATGACCTTGACAGAACATTTGACGGAATTACGCAACCGACTCCTCGTAATTTTGGGAGCGGTTGCGGTTGTCTTTTTAGTAGGATTTTTTTATACCCGGCCTCTTTTGCACTGGATCATTCGTCACACTCCGGTGCATCATGTGATTGTTACCGGGGTGACCGAAGCATTTTTTGCTTTAATCAAGTTGGATTTGGCCATGTCACTCATTCTAACTTCGCCGATTATCTTGTATGAAATTGCCGCGTTTATTTTGCCTGGTCTAACCCAAGTTGAACGCCGGGTCGTAGGCGTTATTGTGGGTCCGGGCCTAGCATTATTTCTCATTGGTACCGCTGTCGGCTATTTTGTGTTCGTGCCTATTGTGTTGCATGTGATGCTGTCCTTTACCGGTCAAGGCATTGAGCCAATGTGGAGACTGGGTAGTTTGCTCAGCTTTATTATTGATTTATCCGTTCCCTTTGGGATTGTAGCGGAACTTCCATTAATCTCAGGAGTCATGTCGCATTTAGGTCTTGTGCAACCCGTAATGTTTTCGCGTTACAGGCGATATGCTATTCTCTTGTCTTTTTTTATTGCTGCGATCTTGGCACCCCCAGATGCTTTGTCTATGACGCTTATGGCGTTGCCTATCTACTTGGTCTATGAAATTTCCGCACTCGTTGCTCGTTTTACCTATAAGGCTCCTTTAGGAGGGAGCGAGGAACCTTCAACCGGTCCGTCAAATAATTCGGAGGGCTCCTTGTGACGCTTTTAGAGGCGGAGATCAATACTCATGTGAAAATCGAACAGATTTCTTTGGCGTATAGTCGCATGCAAGCTATCCGGTTGGGTTTAGCTCCTGGGGCTCATGTTCGTGTTGTTCAAAAACTGCCTCATGGGCCTGTTGTGCTTAACTACCAGGGACGAATGATTGCAGTAGGTTATGAACTGGCCAGGAATATTCGTGTCACTTCATCCGCAGAGAAGGAGTCGTAAAATATTTGTATACAACAATATTTGATGTCATGATAAAATAATTTGTGGATACCTCGTCGGTAGAGGAGGCTTTATGATGTCGCTGAATCATTTGGCATTTATCGTGGTGGTTCTTTTAGCCATCTTATGGTTCGGGCTTTTGGTAACCGAGAAATGGGAATTGGTCCAGATAGGACAACCCCTTAATCGTTTTGATCAACCTGGCATCCGGTGGCAAGGTGTTTGGAAAGAAGTCTTTGGTCAACATCGCGTATTGCAGGAACGGTTTTCAGGCATGATGCATGTGATGATGTTTTGGGGATTTTTTATTGTATCAATCCAAACTATAATCTTTTTTTTCAACGGGTTGTTTCCCGTGATCCCCATTCCCACCGGTCTTATCGGTACTATCCTTGATACAGCCTTTGACATTACCGCCATATTCGTGCTGATCGCCGTGATGATGGCGGCCTATAAGCGGTATGTGGCCAAGACACCTCGTTTGGTAAGAAATTGGGATGCGGGTTTGGTGCTTATCTTGATTGCGTTAATTATTCTTGCCCAATTGAGCATAGAAAGTTTTCAATGGGCCTTAAATCCTCATATGTTCTGGGCGCCCTTAGGGAGTTTGCTAGGAGGATGGCTTCATCATTTTGGTCATGGTTTTGATCAACAGGGTCTCGAAATATCCATATGGGTGAATGCTTTGGGCCTGTTGGGATTTTTGGTGTATCTTCCCTATTCCAAACATTTTCACTTATTTGTCGCTCCATTTAACATTTATTTTCGAAATCTCGATAATAAAGGACATTTACCAGCCTTAAATTTTGACGATGACACGGTCGAAAGTTATGGCATTGGACAAGTGGCTGATTTGACTTGGAAAGATTTGTTAGATACCTACGCGTGCGTTCAATGCGGACGATGCACGGCGGTTTGTCCCGCGAATCAGACAGGGAAAACCCTTTCGCCGAAAAACATTATAGTGACATTACGCCAACAGCTAGAATTGGTAGGACCTATCTTAAATGAAGCCGCGGCTAGCCGCACCTCGGCGCAACAAGCATTGCTAGAAACGCCTTTAGCGGGTGGAGTGATTGCGGAACAAGACTTGTGGGCATGTACTACTTGCAGTGCCTGTGTTGAAGTTTGCCCCGTCTATGATGAACATGTGGTCAAAATTGTGGGGATGCGTCGTCATCTTGTGCTGACACAGGGTGAAATGCCTAATGAAGCTCAAAATGTCTTTCGCAACATGGAAAACCAGGGAAATCCATGGGGATTGGGGATCGACGCGCGTCAACAATTTGCTAAAACAATGGGTATCAAAGATGTGAGCCGGGGAGACACACCTAAGGTGCTGTATTGGATGGGATGTGCTGCAACCTATGATGATCGGGCCAAAAAAGTTGCAGAGGCGACGGTGACATTGTTGAAACAGGCTGGTGTCGATGTGGGAGTCCTTGGGGCACTGGAAAAATGCACAGGGGATTCAGCCAGACGGTTAGGTAATGAATATTTGTACCAAGCTTTGGCAACAGAAAATGTAGAGACATTAAACGCTGCCAATCCGGAGATTATCATAACCACGTGTCCTCACTGCTTTAACACCATCAAAAACGAGTATCCTGATTTTGGGGGACATTATACAGTTAAACACCATGCTGAATATTTGGCTGAGTTGATTGCGGACGGCAAGTTAACGCCTGTGAAGGAATTGGATGAAACGTTAACCTATCATGATTCCTGCTATTTGGGACGGTATAACAATATTTATGATGCTCCCCGTGACATTTTGCAATCAGTGCCCGGTGTCCAGTTAAAAGAAATGGAACGCTCGCGTGACAGAAGTTTTTGCTGTGGAGCGGGAGGAGGGCGTATGTGGCTCGAGGAACGCGAAGGCCAACGAATTAACCAAAATCGGGCGCAACAAGCCTTAAACACAGGAGCAACGACTATTGCTACCGCTTGTCCCTTTTGCTTGACGATGATAAGGGATGGGGTTCAGTCTCTTGGCCAAGAACAAGACGTTAAGGTTCGGGATTTTTCAGAAATTCTGGCCGACGCGATATTGCCAATCATTAAATAAAATAGCGTCATATGCCTGATTGGGGTCTAGCGGGACATTTGCCGGGCATGCTTGAGCCATGTTTTTTCAATGACGGTTCCGGTTAAAAGGAATGCTATACCGCCTATCGCCCGCCACAATGCTGATATCTGCATTGTGGCGATAATGTTGGTTCGGGATAATGCCCAAATGCCGAATTCAGGCGCAATAAAAGCGATGGCTCCAATGATGATGTTATAGACGACAATATATTCACTCCGATGTTGAGCTGGGACATGCGCTTGCAATTCGGTAAATAATAAAAGATTAACCCCGCTCAAAAAAAGCCCGGCTTCAAAATTAATCCCGCTTAATACCACAAGATTTTTAGTCAAAATGGTTAACCAGGGTACAGTCGCCAATCCCATGGCTGCATATCCCAGCGCGATCATAGCTCCTTTGTGACGGGCAAAATTCCGCCACAGAGGGAAACTGATGGCCTGGCTGATCAGCGCCATTACACTAAAGATTCCAAGCCAAAAAGCTGTAGCATGGGCTTGCCCGATTTGATACAGGTTAAATAAGGGCCACGACATCTGCCATCCAAAGTTAAAGAACGCGGATAACAAGGCATAACGTAAGAATACGTGATTATGGATGATGGTGCGCCATGGTAGGCGTGATGATACAGTAGGGGATGTGGACGCTTTCAATTGATGACGACCGAGTGTCATAACTTCTAAAATGCCTAAAACGGTTGCTAAGACAATAAATACCTGTAAAGCACGAGTTGAACCATGTGAGAAAAACTGTGTAATGAGACCTGTAAACAGACTAGCGCCTAGTGCGACTAAAGTGGTTACCACGTTGCGTTGACTAAAAAATCCCTCTCGTAACGAGGCAGGAATGAGATGACCAATCAGCGTCTGCCAACCCATTAACCCCCAGGTTTGGGGAATATTCGCCAATGTGAAGACGATGAGTGCAAATTCTGCCGCGTGGTGTGGGCTGAGCCACGGCGCCAAAGCTAACAAAACATAGGATAAACGTGTCACCAAGAAGGACCTGGTTGTGCCCTGTACCAGCGTGGGCAGTTGGGGTAAGCGAAAGATTAAAAGAATACTGGCCAACAGTGCGCCTAATGCGGGCAACGCATTGAGCAAGCCTACTTGTTTAGTGCTCGCATGGAGACTATCAATGAAGTATAAAGGAAAGAATGTCGAAATAATTGTGGTGGACGCGGTAAAAAATGCGCCGTGCCACAATGATCGCCGCAAATTATACCGCAAGGTCATGGCTCGCATATTTAATGCCCGTCCTATTCTCCAGCGTGCTCTGTCCCATTATAGTACAAGCCCTTAGGGAGAACTTAGACCCGGAAAAAATATTTGTGGGTCTCCTGCTAAATGATTGCTCTGATAATAAAGAGTTAACTGGCGATATAAGAAAGGGCGGGACGCTCGCTGCATCAGTTTGGTTCGCAAAAATTCAAAGCGGGCTGCTGTGACCACATCACAAATGAATGCAAAATATGCGCCATCACTAATCACTCGGGCCGTGCCAACCAGGTGTTTGTTTGACCATGCGTGAATCACATAAGCGGAGCGTTGCCAAATCAGATCAATTGTCTCTAAATCCCTTCCAGCTGTTGATGGATCCTCGTCCCACAAATGCTTGAGATATTCCAATGGTACGTCGCGGTCATGGCGTATGTGGATGAAATTCCTCGGACTGCCCAATTATGAACTCCTTTATTGCGACCGTGGTCTTTTTCTGGATTGTGATGCATAGCTTGTCCCAGGAGGGATTGGAATATGCCCGAACGGACCATTGTTTTGGTAGGAAACCCCAATGTAGGCAAGTCGTTGGTATTTCAGAAACTTACTGGCCGTTATGTTGAGGTTTCAAATTTCCCCGGCAGTACGGTACAGATTCTTGAAGGAGTTTATGGGAAGGACCGGATCATCGATACACCAGGGGTCTATGGAATAAGCCGGTTATCCGATGAAGAAAAAATGACGGTTTCAGCATTAGAACAGGCTGATATTGTCTTGAATGTTCTTGACGGGACCCGTTTATCCCGCGATCTTTTTTTGACCTTGCAACTGATTGATGCCGGTTTACCAGTGATTCTCGTCATAAACATGATGGACGAAGTCGAGAAAGAGGGAGCTGCCATTAACACCGCACTATTGGAAGAGATTCTGGGCGTGCCGGTTGTGGGGATTTCTGCGACCAAAGGATCCAACTTTGGTGTGTTACGCTCGCTCATCGAATCTAATGTGCAGGCTAAAACCCCGGAAAAATCTTGGCAAACGCCCCCGTCATGGCATCTTAGTGGACTACAATCGTTGTTATGGCACGAAGAAGACGAGGAACTAGCACGCAAAGTGGGACAGAAACCAGAAACCGGCATGCGTGAAGAGCATTATATAGCCCGGCGCAGCCGTGCTGATGACATCGCTTCTCGTGTCCTGACGCTTGCATCGTCACACCGTCAAAACTATTTATGGTTGGATCGGTTTCTCCTCAGTCCTTGGGGAGGATTTGTGACGGCAGGTATAGTGGTGGGGGTCATTTATTATTTCGTCGGCATCGTGGTCGCCGGGACCGTTGTGGATACCTTGGAGCAGTATACGTCGCTTCTCGTGATTCCTGTCGTGCAACATCTGATAGGGCTGATGGTTCCCCCTCAGTCATGGCCCTTTAGATTACTCGTGGGACAATATGGCATGATTTCCGCCGGATTAATTTATATCGTCGCATTGTTGTTACCGCTGGTAACAGCCTTTTATTTGCTCTTAGCGATTTTAGAGGACACGGGTTACTTACCACGTTTAGCCACATGGTTGGATCGGTGGTTTTTGCGGTTAGGACTTAATGGGCGCGCGGTGATTCCTTTAGTATTAGGCTTTGGTTGCGTGACAATGGCGACACTCACAACCAGGGCTTTAGAAACCCAACGAGAACGAACGATTTCAACCATTTTACTGGCGTGGACAATCCCATGTTCGGCCCAAATGGGAATCATTATCGGCTTACTAAGTGGTGTCGGGGCTATCTATGCCTTGACTTATGCTGTGACGATTATTGGACTTTTTATAGGCATTGGAACAATCTTGGATAAGAGCTTACCCGGTCGTCCCACGCCATTGTTGTTGGACTTGCCACGATTACGTCTTCCTCACTGGCACAATGTCCTATGGAAGACAGAAACCAAAGTGATCGAATTTTTGCGAGAAGCTTGGCCTTTATTCGTTGTGGGTTCTGGGCTCATTGAACTCGGAGATATGACAGGTATCTTGCCCGCTTTTGATCGTCTTGTGGGACCATTTTTGCAATATTGGTTAGGATTACCTAAGGAGGCGACCCAATCATTTCTCTTAGGATTTATTCGGCGCGATTTTGGTGCTGCCGGATTTTATGAATTAGGACTGACACCTCACCAAATTGTCACAGGCGCAGTGACATTGACGCTATTTGTCCCTTGTATGGCATCGACTCTCGTCATTTTGAAAGAACGCGGCTGGCGGGATGGATCATTGATTTGGGTTGGCTCCATTATCTTGGCCTTACTTGTAGGAGGATTCATGGCCCGTTTTGGACCCGTCTGAGATTCTTGGCATAGATTATGGCGGGGGTTGAAAATTATGGAGACAGTCAAATCTTGTCCGGCATGTGGCTTACCCTTACGAGGATTGGTGGGACGCTGTCCGAGATGCGGAAGTATTATCTCCGAATTGTGGATGAGTTCATGTAGGCAATGCTCGTTACAAAAATCGTGTAGCCCTTTGGTATCTTCAGACTTAAAGGTCAATTCTCCCGTGAAGGCTCATACGCGCCTACGCCCTTAGGCTAGGCGCTTTTCGTATGTGATTTCAAAAAAGTTTAATTTGTGAAATTTATCAACGATCCTTGAGCGGGCGATAAAAACTGTGCCATCATGGAGATGCATTTGAAGGAGGAAGGAGAGGCTAGCGATAATGGATGGTCATAAAATTGTTTATCATAACGGAACGATTGTAGTGCCTTCCGATCCCATCATCCCTTTTATTGAAGGGGACGGCATTGGTCCCGATATTTGGCGGGCAACCAAGCGTGTGGTGGACGCAGCGGTAAAGGCTAGTTATCACGGACAGCGACAGATTCATTGGGTAGAGGTATTAGCTGGCGAAAAAGCTCATGATGCCGTTGGGGAGTGGTTACCTCAACGAACACTTGACATGTTTCGTGAATATAAAGTCGGAATCAAAGGGCCCCTGACGACACCGGTCGGTGGCGGAATCCGCAGCCTCAACGTCACATTACGACAGGAATTAGATCTCTTTGCATGTGTGCGGCCCGTGCGCTACATCCCCGGCGTTCCCTCTCCAATGATCCATCCGGAATTTGTTGATATGGTTATATTCCGGGAAAATACCGAGGATGTTTATGCTGGTATTGAATGGCCCGCAAATTCCCCTGAAGCCAAGAAAATTATTGAATTTATCAATAAAGAGACCGGTAAACATATTGATTTGACAGCGGGAATTGGCATTAAACCAATCACTCGATTAGGAAGTGAACGGTTGATTCGCAGCGCCATTCAATATGCCATTAGCCACCACCGTCGTTCTGTCACCATGATGCACAAAGGGAATATTATGAAGTTTACGGAAGGTGCATTCCGGGATTATGGTTATCAGTTAGCCGAACGCGAGTTCCCGGATCAGGTGATAACGGAAAGCGTATTATATGAGAAATATGATGGACATCAACCTGAGGGGACCATTGTATTAAAAGATCGCATTGCCGACATCACCTTCCAACAAGTGCTATTGCGTCCCAAGGAATTTGACGTGATTGCCACGCCAAATTTGAATGGAGACTATTTGTCCGATGCATTAGCTGCACAAGTCGGGGGTGTAGGCATGGCTCCGGGCAATAACATGTCCAATGAGATTGCCATCTTTGAAGCCACGCATGGTACAGCTCCGAAATACGCTAATCTCGACAAGGTCAACCCGAGTTCCTTGATTTTATCCGCGGTGATGATGCTGGAGCATTTGGGATGGAATGAAGCAGCGGATACTGTTATCAAGGCTTTGGAAGACACCATTCAGGCCAAAACCGTTACGTATGACTTGGCACGCCAACTCCCAGGCGCTAAGGAAGTTAAGACGTCTGAATTTGCTGACGCCATTATCAGTCGCTTGCGGTAATCCATTTGATTAAGGGGTGAATGATGATGTTTAAACGGAACAAGATCACCATTATTGGAGCAGGGGCAACAGGAGCTACGACGGCTCACGTGATGGCGCTTAAAGAACTTGGAGACATTGTGTTAGTGGATGTTGCCCCAGGAATTCCTGAAGGTAAGGCGTTAGATATTTGGGAAGCGGGTCCTATTGAACGCTTTAGTTTGAAGGTTGTGGGTACCACAGATTACGAGTTGACTCGTGACTCCGACATTATTGTGGTCACGGCAGGAATGCCACGTAAACCAGGAATGAGTCGGGACGATTTGTTAAAAGTTAACGCAGAGATTGTACATCAAGTCGTGGCACAAGCCTCACAACTTTCTCCGAATGCCATTTTGGTTATCTTGAGCAATCCGGCTGATGTTATGGCGTATGTGGCCCAAAAAGCCAGCGGGTTTCCTTATCACCGTGTGATTGGGCAGGCTGGAGTACTTGATTCTGCACGGTTTAGAGCCTTTTTAGCGGACGCACTACAGGTTTCGCCAAAAGATGTGACCGCTTTTGTGATGGGAGGCCACGGTGATGACATGGTGCCTTTGGTACGTTATTCTTCAGTCGGCGGAATTCCCGTCGAAAAATTATTGCCGCGAGAAACCCTTGACCAAATTGTCCAACGTACCCGGACTGGCGGTGGCGAAGTTCTGAATCTCATGAAAATATCTGCGTTTTATGCTCCCGCTTCATCCTTGGCAGAAATGGTTGAAGCGATTTTGAAAGATGAACGTCGGGTTATCCCAGTCATCAGTTATCTTGATGGCGAATATGGCGAACATGATATTTTCGTGGGAGTTCCCGCCATTGTCGGTGGCAATGGCATTGAAAAAGTATTAGAGGTGGAATTTACTGACGAAGAACGAGCAGCGTTTGCGAAATCGGTGGCGGCCGTAAGGAAACCGTTATCGATGTTAAATTATTAACGGATACGAGGAGGACCCCATGCATAGCCGAGATCGGGCATTACAGTATCATCAAGAACATCAGGGCAAGATTCAAGTGATGAGTAAGGTCCCAGTGAAAACCCAAGAAGATTTGTCACTGGCCTATACCCCCGGGGTGGCAGAGCCCTGTCGAGCCATTCAGCAAAATCCGGGATTGGTGGATGTCTATACAAACCGTGCCAATATGGTCGCGATCGTCACCGATGGTACGGCTGTGTTGGGACTCGGCGACATTGGACCCATGGCGGGTCTTCCGGTGATGGAAGGTAAATCGATTTTATTCAAAATGTTTGGCGGTGTGGATGCCGTTCCTATTTGTTTAGACACTAAAGATCCAGACAAAATTGTTGAGACCGTTCGATTATTACAACCCAGTTTTGGCGGCGTGAATTTGGAAGATGTTTCGGCGCCCAGGGCATTTGAAATTGAACAAAAACTGAAGGATGTCTTATCCATCCCAGTTTTTAACGATGATCAGCACGGGACCGCGGTCGTAGTAGGGGCCGCGGTAATCAATGCCCTGAAATATGTAGGCAAAGCTCTGAGCGACGTGCGCATTGTGTTTAATGGTGCAGGCGCGGCGGCGATTGCTACGGCCAAACATTTACTGGCTCTGGGTGCACGCGATGTGTCATTAGTTGACCGTCAAGGCTTAATTTACGACGGCAGACCTGGAAACAGTAATCCATATAAGGAAGAGATAGCACAAATTACGAATCTCGAACGAAGAATGGGAGGGCTTGCAGAAGCTTTAGAAGAAGCAGATGTGTTTATCGGCGTCTCGGTTGCCGGAGCATTAACGTTAGACATGGTTCGGAAAATGAAGTCCGATGCGATTGTGTTTGCTCTGGCCAATCCCGTTCCGGAAATCTGGCCGGTTTTGGCGCTTGAGGCAGGAGCCCGGGTTGTGGGGACTGGTCGCAGCGATTTTCCCAATCAGATTAATAATGTTTTAGGTTTTCCCGGAATATTCCGTGGGGCTCTTGATGTCAGGGCACGGGATATTAACGAAGCCATGCGCGTCGCGGCCTCGGTGGCCTTAGCCAATTTGGTCAGAGATGATGAATTACGCGATGACTACATTATTCCACAGGCGATGGACCGGCGCGTTGCTCCCGCCGTCGCCAAAGCTGTTGCGCAGGCTGCTCTAAATACAGGTGTGGCGCAATCCACAGATGTGGATCCCAATTGGGTGGAAAAACACTGTCGAGAGTTAGTGAGTCAGGTTCTAGGACAAGAGGACAAAATCCTGGAAGGAGACGAACAACGATGAAGCAATACGAATATATGGCCAAGGGGATTTTAGCTGAGCACGGCATTCCCATTGCGCCCGGGCGATTGGTCGATTCGCCCGAAGGCGCGGCCAGTGCGGTTAGGGACTTGGGCCCGGTAGCACTCAAGGCTCAAGTCTTGGTGGGAGGACGCGGCAAAGCCGGAGGAATTCGGTTTGCCGAAACTCCGGAACAAGGCGCTGAAATCGCCAAGAATATGCTTGGTATGGAATTAAAAGGGTATCGCGTAGAAAAATTGTATGCCGAACAAAAGTTGCCGATTGAAAAAGAATTATATATCTCCGTTACCACAGACCGTAATGCTAAATGTCCCCTGGTCATGGCCTCAGCGGCGGGGGGTGTAGAAATCGAAGAGGTTGCGGATGCCCAAATCGTCAAGCGATACGTGGACCCGGCCGTCGGAGTGCTTCCCTATTTTGGGCGGGAAATGGCTGAAGCTTTAGGATTGAAAGACACGTTGTTTAAGGAATTTGCGGATTTGGTTGTAAAATTATACCAAATTTACCGGGAAAAAGATGCTGAACTGGTCGAAATCAATCCTTTAGCTGTGGTCCAGGGACACCTAATTGCCGCCGATGCCCGGTTAAATATTGATGATAGTGCTCTGTATCGCCATCCTGACGTGATACGTGTCGATGAAGGGTCGTCTCTCGAAAAACAAGTACATGAAATCGGACTGGCATACGTCGAACTGGATGGAGATATTGCAGTTATGGCTAATGGTGCCGGGATGGCTATGGCGACATTGGACGCCATTCAATATTTTGGCGGCCGGCCGGCTAATTTTCTCGATGCGGGAGGCGGGGCTTCGGTAGAGCCCACAGCGCAAGCCCTTGGTGTTTTGGTATCTATGAAGCCCAAAGCCATTTTGGTCAACATATTTGGTGGAATTACCCGCTGTGATGATGTGGCTAAGGCAATTTTACAAGTGAAAAGTACGGTGGGAATTCCTGTGCCGTTGGTCGTAAGGTTAGTGGGAACCAACGAAAGAGAAGGTGTGGCTTTGCTAAATGAAGCAGGGATTCAGGCCTATTCTGACATGGCAGATGCCGCGGAGCAAGCCGTTCGTCTGGCAA
Organism: Sulfobacillus thermosulfidooxidans; assembly: GCF_001280565.1. Lineage (NCBI taxonomy): Bacteria > Bacillati > Bacillota > Clostridia > Eubacteriales > Clostridiales Family XVII. Incertae Sedis > Sulfobacillus > Sulfobacillus thermosulfidooxidans. The sequence continues at coordinate 756,061 of NZ_LGRO01000001.1, forward strand.
AGGAGGCCGTTTAAATGGCTATTTTATTAACCCATCATGACCGGGTGATTGTGCAAGGTATTACGGGTAATCAAGGACGGTTTCACACCCGGCAAATGTTGGCGTATGGAACTCCTGTCGTCGGCGGTGTCTCACCAACAAAAGGGGGACAAGATGTCGAAGGAGTACCGGTATATGATACCGTAAGAGACGCGGTCGAAAAAACCGGGGCAACAGCTTCGATTGTTTTTGTTCCGGCACCGTTTGCCAAGGATGCGGCTTTTGAAGCTATGGAAAATGGGATCCGCTTAATTGTCATGATACCTGAACACATTCCGGTCCAAGATTCTATTGATATTGTCAACCGGGCTAAAACAGTGGGGACGACCATTATTGGCCCGAATACCTTTGGCATTATTTCGCCTAGTGAACATACTAAAATGGGTATTATGCCTAATCACATTTATAAGCCAGGGCCTGTTGGCGTTGTTGCCCGGTCTGGAACGTTAAGTTATGAAATCGCTTTCAGTTTGTCTCAACATAATCTTGGGCAAACCACGGTGGTCGGAATGGGTGGAGATCCTGTTGTCGGACAAACGTTTATTACCGTGTTGGAACAATTTCGGCAGGATCCAGATACCCGGTGCGTAGTGATGGTGGGAGAAATTGGGGGAAGTGCAGAAGAAGAAGCTGCGGAATATTTGACGACATTGGGGAAGCCCGTCGTGGTGTATTTGGCAGGCCGAGCAGCACCGGCCGGCAAACGAATGGGACATGCGGGTGCGATTATTGAACGCGGCAAAGGCACTCTAGCCAGTAAGGAAAAGGCTTTGAAAGCCCACGGAGCTGAAGTGGTTACGATGCCATGGCAGGTGGCAGAAGCTGTTCATTCTGTCTTAGGATGATTGAACCGTTTTCTGAGGATTACAGGGGATTTTCTTTTATGACGAGTGGCTCTGTTTACGACGGGCCACTTTATTTTGAATCAGTGCCCAGACATCGGTCCAATCTTCATCAGATAACGTGGAAACTGCCTCTTGCCATTGCTGATGATTAATGCCACCATAAATAACCGGTTCTTCATGTAAAGCCGTATTGAGATATCCGGCTCGTTCCATAAGTTGTTCATAGGGAATATCGAGTGCTTGCGCCAAACGCCGCAAAACAGCGGGACTAGGTGGATTGCGCAGTCCTCGCTCAATACGAGACAAGTAGGATGAACTAGTTGCTGTCCGTTCGGCTAAAGCGACTAAAGACAAATGTTTCGCCTGCCGCTGTTCACGGAGAAATTTACCGAATTGCAATGCTGTCCGCCTCCTATGTGATGTGCCTCCTTGTCTAATCCTATCGAATCTGTTGCCTATAGGCAACATTCATGGCCGGAAACGGCAACCGGTATACAAATTGCCAAAATGATAAAATTACGCTATGATTTTGCCAAAAAGATAATGAGGGATTTTTTTGGCCACTCTGGTAGTTAACGTTGCAGCGTTGCGGCGTTTTATGGAACAACGCGGTTGGTCTGAACGAGATTTGGCAGAGCACATGGATCTTGCCTATTCATACGTCAACCGGGTTTTGGGCGGTAAGAGAAGACCGGGGGCAAAATTTATTGCAGGAACATTATTGTTGGGTTTAAGCATGGAAGAAGTTTTTACCATAGAAAAATAGGCCATCAACATGCAACTTAACAGAAGTGATGAAAAGTTAAATTCTAACCCTCTAGCGAGTGCCGATAAATTAAACTTTTATAAAAAATCTAGATCAAGGAGAGATCTTTTTTACATTCCCATGTTATTATAGGCGTAGAGTGATCGACACATAACGAGGACGTGAACCGGTCACCCTAGATAAGAGGTGGCTTATTGTGCTGATTCAGGTTGTCGGAATAAATCATAAAACGGCGCCATTAAAAATTCGAGCGCAAGTAGGATTGACGCCCGATCAAATCGTTGAAGCATACCACCGAGTGCATGAATTGGTGGGACAACAGGGCATTGTAATTCTGTCTACGTGTAACCGCACGGAAATATATGTTGCAGGTAACGTGTCTTACTCGGCTATTGTTGACTGGTGGGGGCATATCGCTGGGGTTGAACGTAGAGAGTTTTCTGATGCGCTGTTTTGGTATGCAGACACCAAAGTATTCGATCATTTATTTCGAGTTGCAGCCGGCTTAGATTCGATGGTGCTTGGCGAAACGCAAATCCTCGGTCAAGTCAAAGAGGCCTATGAACTATCTCAGAAATATGGGGCAACTGGTTTCCTGCACCGTTTATTCCGTGCTGCACTAACCGTAGGGAAAAGAGCCCATGCGGAAACCGCTATCAGTCACAATGCGCTATCCATGGGGCATGCTGTTGTTGAATTAGGCCGTAAAGTGTTTGGGGATCTGTCGAGAACGCACGCGGTGGTAATTGGTGCCGGGGAAATGGGAACACTTGTCGCACGTCATTTGTCTTCCGCCCAAGTGGGCAATTTAACCATTGTCAACCGGACACCCGAGCGAGGTCAATTGTTGGCAGAGGAAATTCACGGATCTTATGTGCCGTTAAACCAATTAATGAGGGTGTTGCCTACTGCTGACATTATCGTCTCGTCTACGCATGCTTCGAACTTTTTGGTTACAAAACAGATGATGAAAGAGGCGATTAAAGGTAAAGGTGAACGTTTACGGTTTTTATTTGATTTGTCGGTGCCACGGAACTTAGATCCAGATATTGTTCGTCTTGGGAGTGGAATCTTTTTGTACGATATCGATGACGTGAATGCCGTCGTTGAGGCCAATTTGCATCAACGGCAAAAAGAGGCTGTGAAAGTCGAAAAAATTATTCAAGAAGAAATCGAGACACTGTCGAGCGACATTGCTGCGTCCGAAGTGGGACCGGTTATCCGGCAACTTCGCGAGAAAGCTGAATCCATTCGCATTAACGAGTTGAATAAGGCATTAAACAGGTTATCGCATTTGTCGGATGCAGATAAACAAGTCGTTGCCGAAACTACTCGATTAATTTTAAATAAGTTTCTTAATGATGCCATGGTCGGAATGCGCGCCTGGGCAACAGATAAAGACAAAGAAGAATATATTGAAGCTGTGCGCGAACTGTTTCATCTTGATGGCACCACCGAAAACACCAGAACGCCCAAAACAGAACACGTATTGCAACCTGAGCGGTGAACTGAGGCGATGGTGTGGGAGCCGTATTCATTGCGTTAGTTTTCTTGGGATATTTGTCATCTTCCGTGTTTTACGTGGCCACGTTATATAACGATACGTGGCGCAAGTGGGGATTTGCGGGTACCTTGATCGGGTTGGGCGCTCAAACCAGTTGGTTGATACAAGAGGCGATTGGTCTAGGAACGTGGCCTGATGAGACCTTGTATGACTGGATAGCGACCTTTACATGGGTATCTGTCATTATTTTTGCGTTGTTTCAATTATTTCGTCCTACGTTACCGCTTGGTGGATTTTTAATGCCCGTTATCACACTAATGTGGCTTGGCAGTCAGGCGCTGTCGCGTCGAGTTATTGTGCCGCCACATCTCGATAGCACATTGTTAGCGGTCCATATAACGACGGCTATTTTTGCTTATGTTGCTTTTTTGTTGGCAGCAGTCTTTAGTATTATGTATACAGAAAAAGAGCGAGAGTTGAAGCGGAAGAAAGTTAGACTCTTTTATTATCAGCTACCTTCGCTGGATGTGATGGATGTCATCAGTGGCCGTTTAATTTTTGCTGGTCTCATTTTTTTCACTATGACATTGATTGCAGGTACGTTATGGGCAAAACAGGTGTTTCATTTCTATTGGTCTTGGTCAGCCAAAGAAGTTTGGAGCATTATTACATGGCTTGTGTATCTTGGCTACGCCGTCTTGCGAATAAAGGGCTCAAGAGGCCATAAAGCGGCGATTTATTCGATGTCAGCGTTTTTATTTGTGTTCGTAAATTTGTTTGTGGTGGGAGTCTTCTTTCACGGCTTCCATTTTTATGATATTTGACAGAAGCGTAATATATTAAGAACTGGTACAGGAAAGAAGGCAAAAAGTGTTAAAAATTGGAACACGGTCTAGCCAGCTTGCACAAGCTCAAGCTAAAGCGGTGAGTGATCTTTTAACAAACGCCGGAATTGACAATGAACTGGTATTGTTTGAAACAAAAGGAGATAAAATTCTCGATCGTGCTTTGGATGCCATTGGTGACAAAGGCTTATTTACTACGGAACTGGAAAGAGCCCTCCTAGATGGTTTGATTGATGTCGCTGTTCACTCTCTCAAAGATTTGCCCACAACTCTATCTTCCCACCTCATGATTGGAGCTTATGTGCTGCCTGAAGATCCCCGGGATGTTCTCATTGCTAAGCCTGGGGTTTCTTGGGATTCTTTGCCGCAGGGAGCCCGGATCGGCACGTCGAGTCTTCGCCGGAGCGCCTTTCTGAAGGCACTTCGCCCCGATTTGGAAGTTGTTCCTGTCCGGGGAAATTTGCAAACTCGACTCCGAAAGTGGAAGGAACAGGGATGGGATGGATTAGTTCTCGCAGCCGCTGGTGTTCACCGCTTGCACTGGCAGGAATTAATCTCCAGTTATCTCGACCCATGGATTTGTGTGCCTAGTCCCGGCCAAGGGGTATTGGCGGTTCAAGTACGTGATGACAACAGGGACCTCCGTGCGATTTTGGCCCGGTTTAATGATTCTCAGGCGGAAATTACATCAAAGGCCACTCGTTCAGTGTTAGCGGAATTGGGGGGAGGTTGCCAGGTCCCTTTTGGCGCATATGCGGCGTGGACCGATGATAAGACCATTACCATTCGTGGAAAAGTTGCAGATTTAACGGGCCGACGGGTTATTGTGCAGGATGTGGCTGGCTTAGGAATTCATGCGGAAGAACTGGGAAAGCGATTGGCTCAAGAACTGATTAGTGCGGGAGCATTACAGCTTTTGTGAGGTGAAAAATTGCGTCATGGCGTCACGCATTTATTTTATTGGGACGGGACCTTCCACACGGGTTGAATGGCTGACCAAAGAAGCTTGGGATATTCTTGAACGGGTGCAGCATGCATTAATCGTTGACGATTCATGGCCTCCTTATTTATTGTGGCCATGGGCCGTGGAAAAAGAATATGTCGCGGCATCCGAGGTGTTGGCACGGATGAAATTTTGGTCGGCGCAAGATGATCAGGTAGCGGTTTTGGTTGCACAATCTCCGGCGCATCATGTTGAGATGTCGTCATGGGTAAAATGGGCCCAAGAACAGCAGGTCATGGGGACGATTGTGCCGGGCCTATGGGATATGACCGTGATGTTGGACATGAATGGCTTTTGTGTGGCCTCGCCTTTTGAGGCGGAATACCGGGCCGCGGTACCGTTACGGCTAAGAGGAGGACAAGGAGAAAATCCTTTCGTTCCCCGAGAGACGTGGAGGCTTTGGCCGACAGGACAATGGACTCATGGCGACATAAGGGAAGAATCATCGGCGGTGTTGAAAATTGCCACGGATTCGCCTCAACCGCACTTTTGGTTATCGCATCAGCCGCTTTACGGACGCACTCTCCTTCTTCTACATGGTGGAGCGACGGCCCGAAAAGCCAGTACCCGCTTACAAGAACTTGGAGCGCATGTGTATATTGCTCCGATAAGTCAAATTGAAGATCCTCCTTCGTGGACGATTGTCGATCAGACTTTAATTCATATTGAACGCTACGATTGGGTTATATTTACCAGTCAAGAGGCTGTGAGCAGATTTTTTCAGTCATTTAAGCGTCTCAATATGGATATTCGTCGGCTGCGCGCTCATATTGCGGTAGTTGGTCCCCAAACTGAAGCATTGGTGAAAGATTATGGACTATACCCTGTTTTGATGCCGGAAAATGAGTATAGCCAAGAAGGCTTGGCCAGAGCATTTTCCCGCTATTCGCTGTTGGGAGTGAATATCTTGTTGCCGCAAGGGAATCTCAACCGCACTTATCTCCAGGACTTTTTAGCCCAACAAGGTGCCCTTGTGAGCCCACTACAGTGTTATCAAAATGTTGCGGTGCCGCTTTCGCCGAGCATTGTTGAGCTATTGGAAGAACATAAGATTGATGCAATCTTTTATACTGCATCGTCCTCGGTCGATCATGTAGTGACTCAACATCCTCATTTGCAAGATATTTTGCGTCAAATCCCCGCTATCAGTATTGGTCGCCTAACTAGCCGCAGGCTCATGCATTATGGAATTCCTGTCACACGCGAACCTATTCGATCATCTGTGGATGCGATGATTGACGAAGTAGTTCATTATTTTATGAAGGAGTGATTGAGAGATGTTTCCTGTAGAACGTCCTCGCCGATTACGAAAAAATGAAACATTACGCGCTTTGGTAAGGGAGACGCATATTAGGCTGGATCAATTAATATATCCCGTGTTCGTACGCCCAGGAACCGGGATGAAACTACCAGTGTCTTCAATGCCAGGTATTTACCAGTGGTCAGTGGATTTGTTGAGTGATCATTTAGAAGAGGTCTATGAACAAGGCATCCGTTCTTTTCTTTTTTTTGGGATTCCTGCTCACAAAGATGCGGAAGGTTCCGAAGCCTATAGTCCGGAAGGTATTGTCCAAGTCGCTTTACAAACGGTGAAAAAACGCCTTCCCGAAGCGGTATTAATAGCCGATTTATGCTTGTGTGAATATACCGATCACGGTCATTGTGGAATTTTACGGGGAGATGATGTTGATAATGATATGACCATAGACATTTTAGCCAAAACAGCGGTCGTTCAGGCTCGAGCGGGAGCGAGTATTGTCGCTCCATCGGACATGATGGATGGCAGGGTCGCTGCCATTCGTCACGCGCTTGATCAAGCAGGATTCGAAGATATTCCAATTATGTCTTACGCGGCTAAGTATGCCTCAGGATTTTATGGACCATTTCGTGAGGCGGCAGAAAATACCCCATCGTTTGGCGATCGCCGGGCCTACCAAATGGATCCTGCCAATCGCCTGGAAGCGTTGAAAGAAGTGTTGCTGGACATTGAGGAAGGCGCCGATATGGTGATTGTGAAACCGGCCATGCCGTATCTGGATGTATTATCCGATGTGAAAAAATCGGTGAAAGTTCCTGTTGCGGCATACCAAGTGTCCGGCGAGTATGCCATGATTAAGGCGGCATCTCAGTTGGGATGGTTAGATGAACGACGGGTTGTAGAAGAATCCCTATTAAGTATTAAGCGGGCCGGTGCCGACATGATTATTACCTACTTCGCTCCACTGTTTGCTAACTGGGTTCAGCAGAAATAGGCGAAAACATATCGAGCAGGGTACAATATTTTTGGGAAGAGATTTCCCAGGTGGAAAGAGCGTAAAAGGAGGGATTCGTATTGAAAACGGTGATATCAGATGCAAAACCGCAACGGATACGCAATGAAGCCGTGTTTCTTTATGACATGAACGCTGATGATATTTTCCAAAGCAACGGGTATGTCGTCATTGATTCATCTCTCGGGCTCGTTTATCCACATGTGACCAATCGTGAAGATGCGAAGAACAATCCTTCTTCACCCTCTTTACAATCATTACACTAATGATGTTTAATAGCCACGCGTCTCATTCGCGTGGCTATTATTTAGGAGCGTGTGTCGTGAAAGAAGAGTCTGATCTCCGACGAAAGTTGCCTGCGGTACAGAAGATCTGGCGTGCTCTTCCTGAACCCTTACCAGTTCCCTCTTATTGGGTCGATAGGGCGATTGATGACGTCCTCAACCGTTGGCGGGAAAAGGCCCGCCGGGGACAAGCTCCTCCTCCTCTAACAGTCCTTTGCGATGAGATAATTCAAGAAGCGCGAGAATTATCCATGCCAAGTCTTCGTCCCGTTTTAAATGCCACGGGCGTTATGATTCATACGAATTTAGGACGTTCGCCATTGCCTGAAGAAATTATGGAAGCGGTAAAAATGGTGGCAATGGGTTATTCGACACTCGAATATGATTTAAGTCACGGCCGAAGAGGTTCACGCCACGACCATGTCGCGCAAGTTCTAGCGGAATTAGTAGGGGCCGAAGCGGCCATGGTGGTCAACAATAATGCTGCCGCGGTATTGATCGCATTGTCAGCAATAGCTCGCGGTAAAGAAGTCGTCGTGTCTCGGGGAGAACTTGTCGAGATTGGGGGGTCTTTCCGAATTCCTGAGGTCATGGCTCTCTCTGGCGCTCTATTACATGAAGTCGGTGCGACAAACAAAACCCATGCACGTGATTATGTGGCTGCGATCAATGACAATACCGGCCTGTTACTTAAAGTCCATCAGTCAAATTTCCGGGTTATTGGCTTTACCAAGGGGCTAAGCACGCGTGAATTAGTGGACTTGGGACGACGCTACGGAATCTGTGTGATGGAGGATTTAGGAAGCGGTGTGATCAATCCGTTGCAAATCGATAATGTTGCCGAACCCAGTGTCAAAGAGATTGTCCAAGCTGGGGTAGACATTGTTACTTTTAGCGGAGACAAATTATTGGGGGGACCACAAGCTGGCATCATTGTAGGGAAGACAGATATTATTGATCAGCTCAAAAAATATCCATTAGCCCGAGCTATTCGCGTGGATAAAATGACCTTAACTGCTTTAGAACATACCATCCGGTGGTATTTAGAAGGACGCGCTCACCTCTTGCCTTTATGGCAGATGATGAATCAAACTGCGGAGCAGATTTACCAGCGGGCACAATCATTTAGTGAATCGTTAAAACAACAGGTTCCTGTGCCGATGTCTATCGATATTCAACAAGATTACTCCCAAATTGGGGGAGGATCGATGCCGGGAACGCGAATTCCAACTTACGTCGTTAGCCTCACTCCATCTCATTCTAAGGATACGGCGGTTTTAGAACGGTACCTTCGAGAAGCCGATCCTCCTGTTATTGCTCGGATTAGTCACGGATCGCTAATTTTTGATTTGCGCACAATTTTCCCTAGTCAAGAATCTCAGTTGCTTGCTACTATAGTGATGGCCCTGAATAGGTTTAAAGAATGATTAAGGCTTTCGCGTATGCACAAACAAAAGGGAGGGAATAGGGATGAAAGTCTTAGTAATGGTAAAACAGGTTCCTGATACCGCGACAAAAATTCAGATACGCGGAGATAATCACGGCATTGTTGAAGACGGAATTAAGTGGGTCATCAATCCTTACGATGAGTTTGCCATTGAAGAAGCCTTGCGAATTCGGGAAAAGATCGGTGGAGAAACGGTTATCGTCGCACTCGGACCTAAACGTGTGGATGAGGCTGTCCGCCAGGCTCTTGCCATGGGAGCGGATCGGGCCGTTGTTGTCGAAAGTGAAGAAACCTTAGATCCATCACAAGTGGCTCATGCATTAGCCAAAGTTGCCCGGGATGAGGGGTTTGATCTGATCCTAACTGGTAAACAAGCTGTCGATGATGATGCGGCTCAAGTCGGACCAATGTTAGCGGCGCACCTGGGATTACCGCAGGTGACGGTCGTGATTCATTTGGATATTGATGAGTCGCAAAAACGGTTACGGGCCGAACGCGAATTAGAGGGAGCCACGGAAATCGTGGAACTGCCTTTTCCCGCTGTAGTGACTGCCCAACGCGGATTAAATGAACCACGTTATCCAACCTTACCCAATATCATGAAGGCTAAGAAAAAAGAGGTTAAACGCATTCCGCTAGCGTCTTTAGGAGTTGACGCTCCCCCACGAATCCGCGTAATGAACCTGACACCACCGCCTGAGAGACCGGCGCCAACGATTTTAACTGGAGATCCTGAGGAAACGGCGAAAAAATTAGTCCAACTATTACATGAACAGGCTAAGGTTATTTGAAAGGAGGGGGCACAATGTCTTCGGGTGTACTCGTAATCTTTGATCAGAACCAAGGACAAGTTCGTCACGTCATATTAGAAATCTTGACTGTAGCCCGTAGCCTCGCTCTAGGTCCTGTAACGGCTTTAACTTTTGGAACCGACGCATCTAAAACCTTGGACATATTGAGCGAATATGGAGCTGATCGGGTCTTGTTCTGGGAACAAGAGCCCTTTACACAGTATAGTTCCGATGGCTTTGCCGATGCGATTGCTTCAGTTGTTCCTGAACTTGATCCAGCGGTTATCTTGTTTCCGGCGTCGGCGTGGGGAAAAGATTTATCTCCACGATTGGCTGAATTGCTAAATGCAGGGTTGGCTACGGATTGCTTGTCTCTTCGAACAAATGAGGACAATCGGGTCATTGCAACGCGTCCCATGTATGCGGGTAAGGTTTTAGCTGAAGTACAGATTGACACCCCCATTCAGATGTTCTCCATTCGTCCCAATATCAATGCGGCAGTGCCTTCGCCTACGACACCTGTTGTTCTCGATATCCCGCCTGTAATTTCTGAAACGTCCTTTAAAGCCGTAGTGACTGAACGTAAGGAAGTTCAAAGCGGTGTCCAAGAACTCACCGAGGCTGACATTATTGTCTCAGGCGGACGGGGAATTAAGGCCCCAGAAAACTTCAAATTATTGGATCAATTAGCAGAGGCATTGGGAGCGGCGGTGGGATCGTCTAGGCCCGTCGCGGATGATGGATGGGTTCCTCATTCTTACCATATTGGTCAAACCGGTAAAGTGGTGAGTCCTACCGTTTATTTTGCTATTGGGATTTCAGGAGCAATCCAGCACTTAGCAGGGATATCGGGATCGAAATATATTGTAGCGATAAATAATGATCCAGAAGCTCCTATTTTCAAAGTAGCTAATTATGGCATTGTCGGCGATTTATTTCAGGTCGTACCGCGTTTAACCGAAGAAATACGGGCCTTAAAAGCCACAAATTAATATCGATTCCCGCGTATCGTGGGAATGTTACCATGTCAGAAGTTTTTGTCGGTCCTGAATCATCACCATCATAAATGTCCGGGACGAGCATAGGGATATGGATAAGTGTGGTAAGGAGGCATATCCCTATGAAACGTCCCGTTTCTCTATTTTTGCTATTCGCCTTTTTAATGATTCAACTATACGTAGCGAAAATTCCTCAAGCGCATCAGGTCCAAACGACAAGCTGGCTTGCAGTCAGTTCAGAACCGGGTGGATTGGTTTCCCGCGATGGTGATTATTATTTGGTTACACCCTCCTCATCATTTCAGTTACAGTCTAATGGAATTAGTATTACAAGCCGTGCAAGTGGACTCAATTGGGTGGAGGTTCCAGAACCATCGGGGGCGGGAATTTGGCGTATGGCATTAACAGCCCGGGGCGTTCCGTTGGTTGGAATTGGTGGGGCGATCTACCCAGCTCCTAATGCCACAGGCACTCTATGGATTGATTCAGGTGATCATCGACTCTATTATTCCCAACCTTCTCTCGCCGGTATGCAATCAGTGGGAACGACACTCAGTCAAGTGACAAAAGTGGTGTGGGCACCGGATGCGCAAAGCGCCGCCATTTTAGCACAGGGCCCAGAAGGATGGGGGATTTATGTGTGGACTCACGCGAATCAAACCTATCCGGCGCTTATTCTTAGTGCAGGACAGCAGCAAATTGCTAATTATGGAATTCTTCGTAATCAAACGGTTATCGCGGCATTAAAAAACGGACGCATTCTTCAACAAGGCCAGGGGCTCGTATCGGTTCCCAAAATGGAACAAGTCCGGGTTTCCAGGCAATATGCCTCGGCATTGGGACATACGGCCACTCAGGCAATTTTTTGGAGTAACGGGAAATGGAATGCGTATCCATTACCCAAGCAACTAAAATGGGTAGGCGTACCCAGATTTTCAAACAATGGAACGATGGCTGCTACCTTGGCCCAAAATTTGCAGGGTACTTGGCATTTGTTACTCTATGGTCACCACTATACACTCGATGTGCACATGCCGTTTACCGATGTAAGTGAATATCATCTTCTTGGATTTATGGGAGACCATTGGCTTCTTATTACGGTGCCTGAAGGTCCTCACCGTGGCACTTATGCCTGGTGGATTAATCATTGAACAGGCGGGGGCAATATAAATATGGTGAATTTGCTAGTAATCCGTTGCGGAAGATGGTGAAAGAGAGTATAATAAACAACGCATCTTGTGGAGCGGGCGGATAGCTCAGCGGTAGAGCACCTGCCTTACACGCAGGGGGTCACAGGTTCGAAACCTGTTCCGCCCACCATTTGCACGCGGAGGCGTGGTGTAGCTGGCCCAACACGCATGCCTGTCACGCATGAGATCGCGGGTTCGAATCCCGTCGCCTCCGCCATGATTCGCCGCGGTAGCTCAGTCGGTAGAGCAGAGGACTGAAAATCCTCGTGTCGGCGGTTCGATTCCGCCCTGCGGCACCATTTTTTGTCTGAGAGGTTTTCCCCGTTGACAAGTCTGGGGAATTCGAGGATAATTACGCCGTTGGTTAGGACTAAACGGAGGCGTGGTGTAGCTGGCCCAACACGCATGCCTGTCACGCATGAGATCGCGGGTTCGAATCCCGTCGCCTCCGCCATAATTCGCCGCGGTAGCTCAGTCGGTAGAGCAGAGGACTGAAAATCCTCGTGTCGGCGGTTCGATTCCGCCCTGCGGCACCAGATTTCTTGAAAACCCGCATTGTGCGGGATTTTTTTATTCCTCCCTTGCCATCTATAAGGAAATATTGCGGCGTTGACTGTATGACCACGTTGTTCCCGGAAACACTAGAGTCAACAGTGATCCGTCTAGAAAGCGGGGGAACGCGAATGAATAAACTGCGCTGGACCATGGGTATTATGGGCGTGGCATTGGCGTTCGCGTTGTGGGGGCATAATTGGCATGTAAAGAGTCATGAAGCCCCTCCGGCCAATGTATTACCTCGGTGGCCATGGGTAAGTGGAGGATTTGCTCAGGAGAAACCGCATTTCGTTTCTGTTCCTTTTCCGACGAAAACAATTACGGATAGTAATTTACCGCAAGGACAAAGATTAGTGATTCAACCAGGCCGGGTGGGAACAAATTTTTGGGTCAATGGGACTAGTAAAGTGATTTTTCCTCCCCTTCCGCAAATTGTTGCCTTAGGAACGGCTCCCGTTCATGTTATTACGATTAATGGCGTCAAGTATTCCTATGACCGGGTGTTTACGGCACTTACCACCGCATATAATGGGCAGTTTTCGATGAATGGGCCGTGGGGTGCAGTAGCCGCGTGGGACGGGTTGCCACTTCATCAAGGAGACGTTGCTGTCGATCCTCAGGTGATTCCTTTGGGAACTTATCTCTATATTGACGGCTTTGGGCCCGCACGGGCGGTGGACACGGGTTCTGCTATTTTTGGGGATCATATTGATATTTTCTTTCCCGAATCAGCTCAAAAAATTGCGGAGTATGGCATCCAATTTCATAAAGTTTATGTATTAACGAGTCGCCCTCCCAATTATCATGGATAACAAGGGGGGGACAAATGCTGTGAAATTAGTCATTACGGGGCGGGTTGATCCGCGGGTCATTCAAGAGATTCGCTCTCGACGGCCTGATTTATCATTGAAAGTTTGGAATGAATCAGGGATTATTTCCCGGGAACAACTTCTGGCATGGTCGAAAGACGCTGATCTGATGATTACCATGTTAACCGAACGTGTGGACACCGAATTGTTGGAGCATGCTCCGCACCTTAAAATGGTTAGCAATATGGCAGTAGGATTTGATAACTTTGATCTGGCTGCGCTAGAAAAATCACACGTTTTGGCGACCAATACTCCAGATGTGTTGACGGAGGCCACAGCGGAATTAACCATGGCGCTCATGCTTTTGGTTTTAAGACGCCTGCGGAGTGCAGAAGACGCCTTACGTCAATATCACTGGACAGGGTGGGAACCAGACGGATTTTTGGGATTTGAACTATATGGAAAAACATTAGGTATTGTCGGGTTTGGGCGTATTGCCCGAGCGGTCGTCAAGCGGGCATTGGCTTTTGGCATGCGAGTGATCATCTTTACTCGGCGATCTCTAAAAGATTTGCCGGAAAATGTACAGCAAGTATCGTGGGAACAATTATTGGAATCCTCTGATATTGTGTCTCTACATGTCCCCTTAACTCCTCAAACTTTGCATCTAATCAATCATGAAACCTTATCGCGCATGCGACCCACAGCAATTTTGATTAATACTTCGCGCGGAGCAGTCGTCGATGAAAAGGCGTTAATCGCAGCATTACGCACAGGAAAATTGGCAGGAGCTGGACTGGATGTTTTTGAAACAGAACCTTTACCGTCCGATTCGTCTTTGCGAGAGTTGCCGAACGTGACGCTTTTGCCTCATATCGGCTCGGCAACAGTAGAAACTCGTCTAGCGATGGCCGAGCGGGCATGGCATAATATTTTGGCGTATCTTAATGGACAAAAGCCTCCGGACTTATTGCTGCCTAAGCTCTGGCCGGACAAGACCTGATAGGGTATGATGGTGGAAAAATTCGGTATATCCTAATGTGCGGACAGCCGATTGGGATAATGCGAAAGGTAGGAGAGACAGTGGGTTTACTGGATGGAAAGGTTGCGGTCGTAACCGGGATTGCGAATAAAAGAAGTATTGCCTGGGGTATTGCCCGGGCCTTTGTACGTGAAGGAGCACAGCTGATTGTCACTTATCAGAACGAACGATTAAAAGAAAATTTGGATAAATTGCTACCGGAAATTGATGTTCCGGTCCAATCACTATTATTAGATGTGACCAATGACGAACTTATGGCAGAATTTGGGAAGCAATTGCAACACTTGGCTCCGCAGGGGGTTCATATTTTGGTTCACTCTATTGCCTATGCTGACCGTCAAGATTTAGAAGGACGATTTTTGGATACTAAGCGTGAGGGATATATGTTAGCACAAATGGTGAGTGCCTATTCGTTAACGGAGTTAACACGAGCCGTATACCCATCCATGCAAAAAGCGCAGGGAGGCAGTATTATTGCCATGACCTATCAAGGATCGACCCGGGTTATGCCCAATTACAATGTGATGGGTGTGGCCAAGGCGGCTTTAGAGTCATCCGTTCGTTACTTAGCATTTGATCTCGGGAAAGAACATATTCGCGTGAATGCGATTTCTGCGGGGCCGGTAAAAACATTGGCAGCATCAGGCGTTAAAGGTATTTCTCAGGCTTTACACAACACGGAAGAACGAGCTCCTATTCCCGAAAATATTTCTACAGACGATGTTGGTAATGCGGCCGTGTTTCTTGCTTCCGATTGGGCCAAGCACATTACCGGTGATATTCTGTTCGTCGATAGCGGATTTCATATTATGGGTTTTTAGGGGGATAACCTATGGAAGCAGTCAAAACACTTGGAGTGGTTGGCGCTGGCACGATGGGTTCGGGGATCGCGCAATTGGCCGCCATGCATGGTATCCGTGTGCTGTTATATGACAGTCAAGAAGGTGCGATCAATCGGGCACTGTCCAAAATTCGGGAACGCTTGATGCGCGCCGCCGAGCGCGGGCAAGTGGAAACAGGGCGTATTGACGAGATAATGAGTCATATCACCGAAAGTTCTCTGGATGATTTTGGGAAGGCTGATTTCATTATCGAAGCGGTGGTCGAAGTTATGGCCATCAAAAAAACGGTGTTTGAGCACTTGAGTCATATTGTTCGACCCAGCACTGTATTGGCTAGTAATACGTCCTCATTTTCGATCACGGAATTAGCTAGTGTCTGCACACGTCCCGAAACAGTCGTGGGAATGCATTTCTTTAATCCCGCTCCGGTCATGAAATTGGTGGAAATTGTGCGGGGAGAAGATACCGTCGACACAACGGTTGAACAGGCACAGCTTTTGGCGCAACAAATGGGCAAAGAGACGATCGTTGTTCAAAAAGACACTCCAGGATTTGTGGTCAACCGTATTTTGATGCCATTGTTCATTGAAGCCATGCGAATATTGGAAGAAGGTGTGGCCAGTAAGGAAGATATCGATAAAGCCGTCAAATTGGGTCTAAATCACCCGATGGGACCGTTAACGTTGGCGGACTTTACCGGTTTGGATGTGGATTTGGAGGTCATGGATTATCTCTACAACGAGTTTCATGACGATCGATTTGCTGCTCCCCAAGTTTTGCGACGATTGGTGCGTGCTGGACATTTGGGCAAAAAAAGCGGACGAGGTTTTTATCATTATTCCCGGAAATAGGCTTGCAAACTGACCAAAGTTTTGTTACAATAGCAGAGCGTGATGCGGAAGTAGCTCAGTGGTAGAGCATTGCCTTGCCAAGGCAAGGGTCGCGGGTTCGAATCCCGTCTTCCGCTCCATCTGCCGCCTTAGAAATAAGGCGACGTAGCCAAGTGGTAAGGCAGGGGTCTGCAAAACCCCGATGCCCCGGTTCGAATCCGGGCGTCGCCTCCAGTTGTAGTGGGTGGTTAGCTCAGTTGGTTAGAGCGCTCGCTTGACATGCGAGAGGTTCACAGGTTCGAGTCCTGTACCGCCCACCATTTTATGCCGTAAGGCATTTTTTTTGTTTTGCGAATAAATGCTCGCAGAGAATCTCGTTGCCAGGCGAGAGACCTAAATTCAAAAAATTTTACTACGCATTGCGACACCATGGGATATTGATCCCACATGACCTCATAGGCTGTTGAAAAAATGGAGATACGAGTTTTCTTCGTGTTCTCCAAGGACACTTTGAAGATAAAGCCCATAGTATGTGCCTTCTTGCGGCGATACGTTTTAGAGTTCCTTTTATAGATTTACATAGTACCAATGGTTGTCATTTGAACCCGTGTTCAATAGCAGGGAAACCGCATAAGCATCTCTCGATCCGAGGTAGTGTTGTACAGTGTAAAAATTCACCTTCTGTGTGGCGCTCTATTACCCAGTACTGGTCCATGGAAAAGACAACAAGCGAATATAGAAGGATCGATTAGGAAATATAGATCTCCCAAATTTTTATTCACTAAGAGAACAGTATAGGTTCATTCAAAGAGTGAATAGCTTTTTGAGGATGATTACGCCGTGTTTGATGATCAGAATCTATTTCAATTAAGCGGAAGACCAATGAAATGACGATAGGCTTCTGGATTTGGCAATGATTTTTAGATACGGCGCTATTAATGAATAGCCACGTGAAAACTGGAATATACTAACAGCAAATATTGCACAATCAGATTGGATGGGATATATGCGGTGGGTTGTCGGGAGTTTCATCTGTATGCCTGAACTTCATTTTCACGATTTTCCGGTCCCATGGCAGTTTTGGCATGAACAGGGGATGTTTTGGACTGTTTGTGACGTGCCGGAAAACCGAATTACGGAATGTCTGTATCCATTGGCCCGCGCCATTGCAGAATTTATAGAAGCGCATCGGGAATTGTGGATGCGGCGTCTTCTTCGTCAACAGTTTGATTATTTGTCATCCGATGAAAGATTATGGGTATTAGGACGAGCTTTACAAATTTTGGATAACCGCCAAAATACTAGTCAACGCCACCGGGTGGATCTCATGACCATTCCCATTATGTTATTTGTGGCAGAACATCAAACGGTGGTTATCGAGGGAATCCAGGACTTTTTGTTACCTGCAATTCGCGATGAGATGCTTGCCGTGCTGGGTGAAGCGGTGGATGACTATTTTTTGGAACGCGAACATCGGGATTACATTCGGTTTTTACGCCAGTTTAGTGAACGTCAAATGTCTAGCTGCGCAGTGGTCCATGTGACATACCGTGACCTCCGGATTACCGATGAACGCGGTCGAAGGATCGCAACAAGTCTCATCGAACATTTACAGGACGGACTGCCTTGGGACCAAGACTTAGCCGATGAACTTTTGTTAAGTGCCCTGGTGCTTTTGGCGCCGGCTCAAATTGTATTACATGGGAATTTTCCCCACGAATTAGATCATACCATTCAGGATGTTTTTCCTGGACGGGTTCGGCGTACTTCGGAACGTCCTGGCAAATCCAAAACGGTGGAATTGACAGAGCCTGCAGATTCTTATAAGGTAAAAGTACTCTATAAGCAATCGCGATGAAGAGACGATAATTTCCGTATTCTCTACAGAGAATGAGGTTCATCGGCTGAAAGACCTCAGGGTAACGCGGAGATTTAACCAACTCGGAGTGACTAACGAAAGCAAAAAGTTAGCGGTGCGACCGATATCTCGCATAAAGTTGGGCAATATGAATTGCCAATGGCGGTGGAACCGCGGAATTTATTTTCCGTCCCCAATTTGGGAGACGGTATTTTTTTTCGAAAGGATGCGTGAACCCATGAATGATTTAACGGTCGAAATCCATGGTGAACTGGTCGTCAAAGCCCCAGGCATAAGACCTTTGGATTTTCGTGAAGAAATGCCTGAGAATGCATTAGCAGCGTGGATTGATGGAGATGTCGTCGATCTCAAGCGACCCTTACCACACGGTGGACAATTACAATGGCTAACGTTTGACGATAGCAGTGGTCAACGCGTCTTTCGCCATTCGAGTGCGCATTTATTAGCGCAAGCTGTCAAGAGATTGTGGCCAGAGGCTAAACTAGGAACTGGTCCGGCACTAGACGATGGATTCTATTATGATATTTGGTTGCCCACTCCTTTAAAAGAGGACGATCTGCAGCGTATTGAAGAAATGATGCGGACTATTGTACAGGAAAATTTAGACATTGAGCGTATCGAACTGTCTCGCGAGGAAGCCTTAGCTTTATTTAAGGAGCGACACGAGGACTTCAAGCTGGAAATTATCCAACGCATTCCGGAGGGAGCTACGATTTCGGCCTACCGGCAAGGAGAATTTATTGACTTGTGTTCGGGTCCGCATTTACTCAGCACGGGCTTGATCCGGGCCATCAAATTAACCAATGTCTCCGGTGCCTATTGGCGAGGTAATGAAAATAATCCGATGATGACCAGGATATATGGCACGTCTTTTCCTAGTGAAACTGCTTTGCAACAATATATGGAGCGGTTGGAGGAAGTAAAGCAACGTGATCATCGCCGATTAGGTCCCCAACTCGATTTGTTCAGTTTTCGAGAAGAGGCACCTGGCTTTGCCTTTTGGCATCCTAAAGGATTTCAATTGTACCGGACCCTTGAAGAATTTTCCCGGCGTCTGCAATCTGAGCGGGGCTATGAAGAAGTGTCAACGCCATGGATTTACCGGGTAGGACTTTGGCAACGGTCGGGTCACTGGGATCACTACCGGGACAATATGTTTTTAATGGAGCGCGAGGATGAGCTTTTGGGTGCTAAACCGATGAATTGCCCAGGACATGCGTTATTGTTTAAAGAAAGCTTGCATTCTTACCGGGATTTACCAATTCGTTATGCGGAATATGGTCCATTATCTCGATTTGAACGGTCTGGAACATTACATGGGCTACTCCGGGTCCGGGGATTTCACCAAGACGATGCCCACTTATTTGTTCGTGAGGATCAAATTAATCAAGAAATGTTTGGCGTTCTGGATTTGGTCGACATTGTCTTTCGCGCGTTTGGATTACCATATGAAGTTGTCTTTTCAACTCGTCCCGATGATTACATGGGATCTTTAGAATTATGGAACAAAGCCGAGAAAGATTTAGAAGCTGTCTTACATGAGCGTGGCATTAAATATCAAATCAATCCAGGGGATGGAGCATTCTATGGGCCGAAACTGGATATTTCGGCCATCGACTCATTAGGTCGTCACTGGCAATTAGCTACGATACAGCTTGATTTTCAACTTCCCGAAAAGTTTGATTTAACCTACGTCGATCAAGATGGGAGCGAAAAGCGTCCAGTGATGATTCATCGTGCGATTATGGGTTCTGTCGAGCGTTTTGTGGGAATTTTGGTTGAACATTATGGCGGCGCATTTCCGTTGTGGTTAGCTCCCGTACAAGTCGTGGTGATTCCCATAACTGACCAACAACTGAATTATGCGCAGGAAATCGCGCAAAAACTTAAGAGACAGGGTCTTAGAGTGGAAGTGGATAGTCGTAACCAAAAAATGAATTATAAGATTCGCGAAGCTCAGCTGCGAAAGATTCCTCGTATGTTAATTGTGGGCGGAAGAGACTTGGAGAATCACACGGTTTCGGTGAGAACCCGAGAAGAAGGCGACATTGGTGCTAAGCCATGGCCAGAATATATTGATGAGTTAGTCGAACAAGCGCAAATGCCTTTAGGATAAGTTGACGTCATATTTGCGGGACGTTACAATAAGGATGTTGTATACCGAACAAAGCAGAAGCAAAGGCTTCTCACCCTCCGGTACGAACCAAAAGGGTTGATGCAAGGGGTTTCTGTTCTTGGGCGGGTTTCCCCGCCCTTTTTGTTTGGATAATATTGGCAGGAAAAACAAAGGAGGGATCAAGGCTATCAAAGATCTCAGGATTAACAATGAGATCCGGGCGCGTGATGTGCGCCTAGTTGGTGAGGAAGGAGAACAACTTGGAGTTGTTTCCCTTCGGGAAGCGCTTGCCCTAGCCCAGGAGCGTCATCTCGATCTCGTTGAAGTATCGCCCACGGCTCGTCCACCCGTTTGTCGGCTCATGGATTATGGGAAATATAAGTATGAGCAGGCTAAAAAAGAACGCGAATCGCGCAAGAAACAAAAAGTCGTCAGTGTCAAGGAACTGAAGATTCGTCCCAACATTGAAGAACATGACTTTGAAGTCAAAGTCAGGAGTGCTCATCGATTTTTGGAGGACGGCGATAAAGTTAAGTGCACGATGATGTTTCGAGGGCGGGAAATTGTTCATGCCGGTTTGGGACAAGAAACATTGGCTAAGTTAGCTGATCTAGTCAAGGATGTTGGAGTCATCGAAAGGCCGCCTCGGGTTGAGGGTCGAAGTATGATCATGATATTAGCGCCTAAAAAAGGAGTGTAGTGTTATGCCAAAAATGAAAACTCATCGAGGCGCGGCAAAGCGTCTCAAAGTGACCGGCAACGGAAAAGTCGCGCGTTATCATGCGGGTAAGAGTCACTTATTAGAACACAAGTCGCCGACTCGCCGTCGCCGACTTCGTCAAGATGTTTTATTGTCGCATGCTGACTATCACCGGGCCAAACGTCTTTTGCCCAACGGACGCTAACGTGTTAGCACATCAATAATTGTGGAGGGGTTTCATCATGGCACGTGTCAAACGCGGAATGGTTCGCCACCGTCGTCACAAAAAGATTTTAAAAATGGCTCGAGGCTACCGGGGTGCGCGATCACGTCATTTTCGCCCGGCGAATGAAGCGGTCATGCATTCTTTGTGGTATGCCTACCAGCATCGGCGTAAGCGAAAAGGAGATTTTCGTCGCTTGTGGATAACCCGCATTAATGCGGCAGCCAGAATGCACGGACTGTCCTATAGTCGCTTTATGAATGGGTTGCACCGCGCGGGAATTGGTTTAGACCGGAAGATCTTGGCAGATATGGCTGTGCGCGATATGGACAGTTTTAAAGTCTTAGTCGCTAAAGCCAAAGAGCAGCTCTAAAGATGTCGGTCATTCAGCCTTTAGACTCATTGGATAATAAGGCAGTGCGTGTTGTCCGCCGCTTATTAACCAACCGTCATTTTCGTGAACGGCAGCAACAAGCAGTTATTGAAGGATTTCATATGCTTAAAGACGTGGTGGATGTTGGAATGCCCATCCACCTCGTTCTCTATGGGAAGCGGATGACGCAAAGTGAGGCAGGTCGCAGCCTGCTAGCCCGCTTACAGATGAGCCGGGTTCGTCTGATTTATGTTACTGACAAGGTCTTGGATGCGCTATCGGCTGTGGAAACCCACCAAGGGGTCTTGGCGGTTGTTAATTTGTCTAAACCAGTGTCAGGATGGCCATTGCCCAAGGGCGTTCCTGCTTTTATCGTCATTGCTTATCAGATCCAAGATCCGGGCAATTTAGGAACATTAATCCGTAGTGTTCAGGCTGCCGGTGCGCATATCGTTGGTGTGACCAAAGGAACGGTTGATGTCTATAATCCTAAAACGATTCGTGCTGCTGCCGGGAGCGTCTTTAAATTGCCGATTATATCCTTATCGGACAACTGGGTTGAGGAGTTGTCGGAAAAACATATCACGGTGGTCTCCACCGTTGTAGCGGGTGGACAAACATATACGCAATTTGATTGGCGTCAGCCTTTTGCCATAGTAATGGGCAATGAAGGAAACGGGTTGCCACAGGAATTGGTGAGCAAGGCGCAAACCCTCACGATTCCCATGGTCCCGACCGCTGAATCGTTAAATGTGGCGGTGGCGGGATCTATTTTAGCATTTCATGCGATGTGGGTCCGCGAACAGCATCATATTCCCTTGGTACCACCAGTTATGATACAATAACTCGCAAATCATTACGGTAAAGCGATGATCCAGAACGTGTGAATTCCGCAACAGGCCAGAGAATCCGGGGTAGGTGTGAGCCGGAGCTGTTTGCCATTCAACATTCGCTGGGGAGTGGACTCTGAATAGAGTAGGAGCCAACGGGTTGTGCCGTTATCCACAATGAGATGATCTGGGACAAGCTTCTGGGTCAATAAAGGTGGTACCGCGAATCGTTCGCCCTTGAGGTGAACGATATTTTTTTTAGAAGGAGAATAAAAATGGATAAACCATTTGAAGAGTGGCAAAACGAGATTATGCAACAAATTCATGCGGCGCAAACCCTGAGTGAACTGCAAAGTCTGCGTAATCAATGGCTCGGGCGCCGCGGCACAATCACCTTGGCAATGAAGGGATTATCGAGCTTATCCATCGAAGAGCGGCGAAGCCAAGGGCAACAGCTTAATGCCCTACGTGAAGCGGTTTTGGAATTATTCAACAGCCGGCAAACAGAGATGGAAATGGCTGAAGAAACAATGCAGCTACAGCATGAACAGTTCGATATGACATTGCCGGGATCATGGCCACAGACGGGTTTGTTGCATCCCATTACACGAACCCGTCGCTTTATCGAAGATGTATTTTTGCGAATGGGCTTTTCCTTGGAGTATGGGCCAGAAATCGAACACGAATGGTATAACTTTGAAGCCCTCAATATGCCAGCCAATCATCCGGCGCGAGATATGCAAGATTCCTTTTTCATTAATGTGCCGGGTATGGTCTTGCGGACCCACACATCACCTGTGCAAATACGGGCGATGAAAAAGTATCAAGGCCGGCTTCCCGTCCGCATTATTGCTCCGGGAAGGGCTTTTCGTCGTGATGACGATGCCACCCATGTTCCCATGTTTTTTCAAGTCGAGGGCTTAGTCATTGATCAAGGAATCACTTTGGCGGATCTGAAGGGAACCCTTACGACAATGGCTCAGGAACTCCTGGGAACGGATATCCGTACCCGGTTTCGTCCTTCGTATTTTCCGTTTACAGAGCCTTCTGTTGAAATGGACGTTACGTGTGCATCCTGTGGAGGAACGGGCTGCCGCGTATGTAAGGGAACGGGATGGGTCGAGATTCTTGGTTCAGGCATGGTGCATCCGGTCGTGTTGACAAACGGGGGTTATGATCCGGATCAGGTTAGCGGTTTCGCGTTTGGACTAGGAATTGAACGATTAGCCATGAGAATTTTTGGAATTGACGATTTGCGGCTGCTCTATCAAAACGATATGCAATTCCTCTCTCAGTTTCAATCTTATATTGGGAGGCCTAATTTATGATTGTGAGTTATCGTTGGCTTAAACGCTATGTGCCTGCACTTCCATCTCCACAGTTTGTAGCAGACAAATTAACCCAACTGGGATGGGAGATTGTTTCACAAGAAACGTGGGGAACGTGGTATCAACCAGTCGAATTGGTTGAAATTATTAATCGGATCAAGCATCCTAATGCCGATCATTTATCTGTAGTAACCATACGACGTCAGAATCATCCTCCGATAGACGTCGTAACCGGGGCACGAAATGGTATGATCGGCGATCATGTTTGGTATGCTCCGGTGGGGACGCATTTGATTGATGGTCGCATATTAGAAAATGTGAACATGCGTGGAATTAATTCGCCGGGCATGTTGTTGTCTGCTGAAGAACTAGGATTTCAAGCTGGTGAGCAAGATCTCTGGATTTGGGATGGGACTGAACCTCTTGGGACTCATTTCATTGACGTTATCGGCGGATTAGATACCGTGTTTGAAGTGGAATTAACACCTAACCTTGCCGTGTTTGGGCAAAGTATGCGAGCTATGGCGCGGGATTTGGCGGCCGCTTTTGATTTACCATGGCATTCTGAACTTAGCGAGTATATTTATGATGATGCTGCTTTGGCATCGGTAGAGAACCGTGAGGATTGTCCCCTCTATGGTTTGGTCGACTTTCAAATCGAGCCCGGGAAAATGACCCCTTTATGGTTACAGGTTCTGCTCCGCAGCATTGGCCAACGCGTAATTTACCCGGCTGTGGACATTACCAATTTCTTGTTATGGGATATTGGACAACCACTGCATGCTTTTGATGCAGACAAGGTTCGCGGACAAATTCACGTTCGGCGGGCTTTCGAAGGGGAAAGGTTATTGACTTTGGATGGGGTCGATCGCCAATTAACACCAATGGACTTAGTGATTGCCGATGATAGGCAAGCCTTGGCACTAGCCGGCGTAATGGGCGGTAGTGCTACTGCAGTCTCTCGAGAGACGACGCATATTCTCTTGGAATCGGCTCATTTTAATCCGTCCTTAATTTTTCAAACGATGAGACGGCATCAGATTTTTTCGGACGCGGCCTTGCATTTTGGTAAAGGTACGAATCCTGAGGCTGTGTATACGGCTCCACGGTTGTACCAAGATTTGTTGCAGGACATGGGTATTTTGCAGGATATTGGTCCGAGCCAGGTGTTGGGAACACGCCCAAAACCCCGTCACATTCCTTTTTATCCTGAAGCCATCAGACGTCTACTGGGAGTGCAGTGGAGTGATGAGCAGATTGCGGGGGGACTTAGGCGACTCGGTTTTGTTCAAGATGGCCACGACATCGTCGTGCCCTTAGATCGGCATGATGTGGAAGGAAGTCACGATTTAGCAGAAGAAGTGGCCCGCCTATATGGGTTGGATGAAATTCCCACGACGATTTTCTCTTCGCCAGCGCGTCCAGGGCAGCGGTCTGATGAGGTGGCCTATCACGAGCTAATAAAAAATTCTTTGGTAGCCGCAGGCTATTGGGAAGTGATTACACGGTCCTTTACCTCAAAAGCTCGTATCCTTCGAGCCGGATTAGAAGTACCGGAAGACATTGTGGCGGTGGCCAATCCTCTGCGGGAAGAAGAAAGTCTTTTGCGGTTCTCGTTATTACCCGGATTGTTAGAAACCATCGAGACCAACCGCGCACGGCGTGATGTTCCTCTATCGCTGTTTGAACTCGCGCCGGTTTATGTCAAGGGGGATCAAACACAGTGGCAGTACGAGGAATTAGCCGTGGTACAAACCTTAGAAGAAACTTTACGCTATCCCAAAAACTATGCCCCACATCTTTTAGATCTTAAGGGGGTAATGGAATGGATGAATGAGCGGTGTGCGCTCGGGTTAACATGGAAACAAGTCACAAATGGTCCCCAATACATGCATCCAGGGCGTCTATTGGCACTTTACGCGACAGATGGCACATTGGTGGGTTATTTGGGTGAAATTCGCCCGCGAATAGCCCAACAATATCATGCCAAACGCATTGGAGCATGGATTATGCGGGTGCCAAAAACGGCTCGTTACCATATGGAATCGCACATTGCCAAACCCCTGCGTTATCCTGAGGTCGTGCGTGATTTGTCATTGATTGTTCCCTCTACGGTATCCTATGACGAGATTTGGCAGGCATCGCGCCGACTCGACACGGATGTGTTGCGCTCTGTGGCACCAATCGATCATTATTACGGGGATTTTGGCGAATCGTGGACGCTACGATTAGTGTTTCAGTCGGCAGAGAAAACATTGACCGATGAAGAGGTCGATGGATTGATTGCGGCATTTCTTCACCATCTTCGGCCCTTAGGTATCACAATGCGACAATAACTCAAGAAATTTTCCCAAACTGGCAGGAAATGTTTGCCGCTGTCGAGAAATATAGGACAAACACCTTGTGAGGGGGAGCGGCACGATGACGGAACCGGTTCGTACGACGGTGACGATTAATGGGGAAGAGTATCTAATAAAGGGAGATATGCCCGAGGATGTCATTAAAGCAATAGCTCAACATGTCGACAGCCGTCTTCGAATCCTTAAATCGCGTCATCCTCATTTGAGTATGACCCGATTAGCGATGTTAGCACTACTGAACATGGCCGAAGATTTGTATCATCTTCAGGAACAAAATGAGGAATTAGTTCGCAGTATGCAAGAAGATTGGCGAACACGCGCCGTAAAAAACGGTAAAAGTGGCAGTTCATGAGCCTTGGAATTTGGCCACTATGCTTATAAGCATAGTGGCCTGACTTCTGGTGCTATAATAAAATAAGGTATTATTTCGGAATTTTGATCCGACAAAATATAGAAGATATATCAACACCATAACAGAATAAAAGATTGTAGGAGAGACAGCTCATGATATTTTGTGATTATATGGGCTGCGTCTGTTTTGCCGAGTGCGGAAATACGCTTCTTCACGTACTTGGGGTCTATGGAAATGGCGTAAAATAAAGGACTTGGATAAAACGAAAGTTATGGGTCTTGGTGTGAGGTTGAAGACGGATGATGTGAACCTAAATAGTGTCTTAGCGTGAAAAGATATGTCAACAAATTCGTGTGGCACATTAAAGGGTGCCCTGGATAGGAGTATACGTTGAATAACGGAGATACCATTGCAGAGAGTCGTCTCAGGGTGAGCCTGGATCTCGTCCAGTTTCCTGAAGTCTTAGAACGCATTGCCCATTTGGCCGACACGGTAATGGGAAAAAAACGTATCAAATCTGCTCAATACATCAGAGATTATCACCAATTACTCGAGCGTCACCGCTACCTTCAAGAAATCGTGCGCTTATTAAATGAGGGTGACAATCATCACATTTCTTTGCAAGGTGCTACGGAAATTACACGAGACGTCAAACGCGCGGCCAAAGGCGGCATATTGTCTCAAGAACAGCTATTAGGGATTGGATTGACCTTAAAGGCGGCACAAGAAGCCAAAACCTGGGTAACGGCGGAAGATTATCCGGTTTTATTTTACATGCTTGACGCCATCCCGTCGTTGACGTCTGTAACTCAAGCCATCTTTCGGATTCTAGACGAAGAGGGTCAAATTCGTGATTCGGCAAGCCCTCAATTACGGCAAATCCGCAGAAATATTCAGCAAGCCGAACTAGAAATCGACCGCATCCTTGAAGGCATTCTTCATTCGAGTCACTGGGCTGAATACATCCAAGATGCGATTGTGACAATTCGTGCCGGACGCCGTGTTATTCCCGTTAAAGCCATGTTTCGTCATCAAGTACCGGGAATTGTTCATGACCGGTCTTCAAGCGGTCAAACCGTCTTTGTTGAGCCGATGCCTGTGGTGCAAAAGCAAAATCAGCTTACCGAATTGCATCAACAAGAAGATGAAGAAATCCGGCGTCTTTTAACGGAGTTATCCCGGACAGTCGGCGTTTATCATCAAGAATGTGCCCAAGTGGAAGACGCCTTAGGAACACTTGATGAGTTATTAGGGATTGCTCGTTATGGACTGAAGACGCAATCGATTTTGCCTACAGTGGGTGGCGATGAATTAAGATTAGCCGAAGCGCGACATCCGTTGATTGACAATCCGGTTCCTTTGGATTTGTCTTTAGACCGTACGCGTCACATTTTAATTGTTACGGGACCTAATACTGGGGGCAAGACGGTAACCCTAAAAACCACTGGTTTGATTGTGAGCATGGCTCTAAGCGGTATGATGGTTCCTTGCCGGGAAGGCACATCGATACCACTGTTTGACCGGATTTGGGTGGATATTGGCGATGAACAAAGTATTGAACAAAACTTATCGACGTTTTCCAGTCATATGGCCCGATTAATACCGATGATGGAATTTGCGGATGACAAAACATTGTGCCTTATCGATGAATTGGGCGCCGGGACTGATCCGGATGAAGGTTCAGCATTAGCGGAAGCCATGATTCATCATTTACGCGAGCGTAAAGTTTATGCCATTGTCACAACCCATTATAGCCGCTTAAAATTGTTGGGATTCCGGTTGCCAGATGTAGAAAATGCACAGGTGGCATTTGATCGGGAAACGCTTACCCCCACCTATCATTTAATAATGGGACAACCAGGAAGTTCGCACGCATTATATATTGCTCGCCGTCTTGGGATGCCGGACGAAATCATTCAACAGGCACGCACGTTGATGGACGAAGAAGGGACAACATTGGCCGATGTGATAGAACAAGCCAACCATCTGCAAATGGAGTTACGTGAAGCTAAGCAACAGGTTGCAGATCAGCAACGTGTTCTCCGTCAAAAAATTCAAGAAATGGAAAAAGAGCGGCGATTATGGCTGGAGCGTAATGAACGCGAAAAATTACACATGCGCGATCAATGGCAGAAGGAGTTGCAACAACTTCATGATGAAATGATGGCAGCCATTGAAACCGTCCGACAATCTCAAGGTCCCGATCAAGCGCGAGCGGTTGAAGCATTACGGGAAATATGGCGCCAGCGGGGCATTCTTCCTGAATCATTACAACCACCCAAACGTCGGCCGTCGCAAATGGTTTCCGCAGGGGATTATGTGCATGTGCGTGATTTTGAGGGCTTAGCCCGGGTTCTTGAAGTCAATGGCAAAATGGCCCTGGTGGAGGTAGGCACCTTGCGGGTGAAGCTGCCTACAGAAGAACTGGAGCGGGCAGAAGCACCTAAACGGTCTCAGAGCGGACATGCTCGCACGGCAATGGCCTTGAAGGCTCAAAATCTTCGCATTGAATGTGATGTGCGGGGAATGACCGTCGATGAAATGCTGGAGGTGGTTGACAAATACTTAGACGATGCTGTTTTGGCGGGGGCGTTTCAAGTGCGGATTATTCACGGGAAAGGCACTGGCACGTTAAGGAAAGCTGTGACACAAATGTTGAAAGATGATCCCCGTGTTAGCCAGTTTCGTCTTGGTGAACGGGGTGAAGGGGGAGATGGAGTGACGGTGGTGACGCTCGGAAGCGCGGACTAAGCACGCTTTTCGGATATTTGCAGGATATGATATACTCGCGCCAGTATATTCGGGGAGGATTCTCGTGCTAAATATTGACCAACAGGTACAATGGTTATTACAAGGAACAGATGATGTTGTCAGCCCAGCCCAATTAAAAGAGAAATTGGAAAAATCTTCACATACTGGGATTCCGCTGACCGTGAAATTAGGTGTCGATCCTACTGCGCCAGACATCCACTTAGGACATACAGTGGTTCTTGAGAAATTGCGCCAATTTCAAGAATTAGGACATCGCGTCGTGTTTTTGATCGGTGATATGACCGGACGGATTGGGGATCCCACGGACCGAGCCGCGACACGCAAGCAATTATCCGCTGACGATGTCCGCCAATTTGCTAAAACCTATGTGGAACAAGCAAAAAAAATTCTCGATCCCGATCGGTTAATTCTTCATTACAATAGCGAATGGCTCGAACCCATGCAATTGGCAGATATCATCCGCTTAATGGCACAGACGACAGTGGCGAGAATATTGGAGCGCGATGACTTTCATAATCGCTTCACAGAGCATGTCCCCATTCATCTCCATGAATTACTATATCCTCTGATGCAGGCGTACGATTCTGTGGTATTGAAAGCTGATGTGGAATTGGGTGGAACAGACCAACGCTTTAATATTATGACCGCGCGGCAGATTCAAGAGGCCTTTGGTTTGGAACCTGAGGTCGGCATGTTTTTACCCATCTTAGAAGGAACTGACGGGGTTCGGCGGATGGGGAAGAGTTTAGGTAATTATGTAGGCATTAGTGAGCCACCCCAAGAAATGTTCGGAAAAATTATGTCGATTCCCGATACGTTGATCACCAGATGGGCGGTACTACTATTAGGTGAGGATGCCCATGTATGGAATCAACGCGTTCAAACAGAAAATCCCCGGAATGTTAAAGCTGACTTAGCTAACCGACTCGTCGCCCGTTTTTGGGGACAAGAGAAGGCAAATGAGGCTCAGGAACAATTCGACCGAACTTTTCGGGAACATCAAGTGCCTGAGGACATGCCTGTTGTCAATTTACCCACAGAACCATGGCCAGTTTCAGCCATTGAATTAGTGGCCTCATTGCCTGATATACCGAGCAAGCAAGAAGCCCGGCGCATGTTGCAACAAGGTGCCGTGACTGTGGACGGTAATAAGATTGGCATGACAGACTTTTTAGAAGTGAAGTCGGGTTCATGGATTCGCGTCGGCCGGCGACGGTATTACCGGTTTCAGAGGGGAAAAATACAATAAAATTGTAGTCCAGACTCTAAGACATGTTGTCATTTCGTGCCGGTTTTGAATGGCTAAGGTGGTGGGGTCAAGAAGTCATAAGAAAGGAATGAGGCAGGTGCGAGTTGCAGTGGTAGGATGTGGAGCCGTTGGCTCACCTCTTGTCATTCAGTTATTAGCTGAATCCGCCGTCTCCGAAATCCGGGTGATTGATCCTGATCGTGTTGAGTTATCCAATTTGCCCCGACAGCCTTGGTTTACGCCTGGGGATGTGGGCAAATATAAAGCAGAAGTGATTGGTGATTATGGATCGGACCGGATTCTCAGCATTCCGGAAGCTTTATCGGAGGAAAATGCCCGCGATCTTTTAAGCGGCATGGACCTTGTATTTGATGGTTCGGATAACTGGACGGCCCGGCAGGCTATCCAAAACTGGTCATTTGTGGCGGGGCGTCCCTGGATTTTTTCCTCAGCATTACGTTTGGAAGGGATGACAGCCTTTTTAGCGCCCGAATTTACGTGTTTATACTGTCTTTTTGGCTCCTTGCAACAGGGTCCGCGATGTTATGAAGCTGGCGTATTGGGAACGGTTACGCTAGCGGTTGCAGGTCAGGCAATGCTATTATTCCATCAATATTACCAGCATCAAAATGACCCGCAGCAGTGGCCTAACGGTCTATTTCTGATTGATGGACACGCCGAGCGAGTGAGAAAAATTGGGTTGAGCGCAGTGAGGTGCGGTCATGGAGTTGGATAATACCTTATTGGAACGTTACTCACGGCAGATATTGGTGGATGATATCGGATATGACGGACAGGTTCGACTCTTGAATCATCGGGTTACGATTCAAGGACCGCCTCAATGGATGCATCTGGCCGGACGTTATTTGCAGGCGGCCGGTGTGGGGGTGTCCTACCAAAGTGGGGAGCCGTCTGCCGACCGTATTGGGATTCATCTTGAAACCGGCAAGATGGATGACTTTTTTATTCCCCTTGATGTGTCGGGGGATCCCGCTCAAATTGTGACGACGATGGGTCTTGCCTTAAGCCAATTGCTTTTAACGCTTGTGCAAAGGGAGGTGCAACGGTGAATCCCTTAAATATTCGGCTTGTTCAAATGAATAGCACCGTGGGTGATGTTACGGGAAACTTGGAAAAAGTTTTACACGCTGTGACTCAAGCTCGTCATGATGATATCGATATTGTTGTTTTTCCTGAAATGGTTTTGGCTGGATATCCCCCAGAGGACTTATTATTTCGGCCCGATTTCTTGCAGGCGTTGCAACAAGCTTCCGATGAGATTGTGTCCCAATCCCAAAATATCATGGTGATTTTTGGATATGCTTATGCGCAGTTTGGACTCTTTAATAGCGCCGCTGTGGCATATAATGGTAATCTCTTGACCCGGATTAATAAACAATTACTGCCCAACTACGGTGTTTTTGATGAAGCGCGCTATTTTACACCGGGACGTGAAACCCAGGTCATTGTCGCCGGAGAATGGTCGATCGGCGTTTCAATTTGTGAAGATATTTGGTATCCGGATGGTCCCTATTTGCAGCAGGCGCGCCACGGGGCTAATTTATTGATTAATATTAGTGCCTCTCCCTATTCACGTGGGAAACAAGCTGAACGGGAACATATGTTGCGTACAAGGGCCGATGATGTGGCTGCGTATTTAGTGTGGACTAACTTAGTTGGTGCCCAGGATGAACTCATTTTTGATGGGATGAGCGCGGTTTATGGACCCGATGGACAAGTTTTGGCACGGGCTCAAGCCTTTCAAGAGGATTCAGTAACCGTTTCGCTAACGGCAATTCCTAGCTTGCACCGCCGATTTATTGATCCCCGCTGGCGCCTTGGTCCCGTGGAGGATAATGTGGGTACCATGACTATAGGTCCCTTAGGGAAATCTTCCAGAGTCACCTGGACGCCAAAGATTTCTCCTGTTTTAGGGGATGAAGAAGAATTATACCGGGCTTTGGTCCTGGGAGTCAAAGACTACGTAGAAAAAAATCGCTTTCACGACGTGGTCATTGGGTTATCCGGAGGGATCGATTCAGCGTTGACCGCGGTGATTGCCGTCGATGCATTGGGTCCGAACCGGGTTCATGGCGTTCTGATGCCCTCGGAAATCACCTCGCAACAAAGTCTCGATGATGCCCGTGAGCTTGCACATAACTTGGGTATTGACGCGTTGGAAATAAGTATTGGCCCAATCATGGAGGCTTTTGAGAAGCAGCTTCATCCCCTATTTCAGGCTGTTTCCCGGGACATTACGGAAGAAAATCTTCAAGCGCGAATTCGCGGAACGTTGCTGATGGCGTTATCGAATAAATTTGGATGGTTAGTGCTCACAACGGGAAACAAAAGTGAAATGGCGACGGGATACAGTACGTTATATGGGGATATGGCGGGAGGATTCGCTGTACTTAAAGATGTCCTTAAGACTCAAGTGTTTCAATTGGCGCGTTGGGTCAATCAAGGAGAAGAACGGATTCCCCAAAACATTTTGATTAAACCACCGAGTGCAGAACTGCGTCCGGATCAAAAAGACGAGGATACCCTACCTCCATATGCTATATTAGATCGGATTCTTGAGGGGTATATCGAAGATGATTTATCGGCCGAGGCATTGATTGCCGAACAATTGGATCCCGAATTCGTTGCTCAGGCCATTAAGCTGGTTAACCAAAACGAATATAAGCGGCGACAGGCACCCGTTGGCATCAAAGTGACTCCCCGTGCTTTTGGACGGGATAGACGGATGCCCATTACCCGCCGATTTGAATAACTGGCAAAAAAGGATTATAGCATGGTAAGGTTTATGTGAGAAGGTGCATTAAGGAGGACGCGATTGTATGTCAGGACATTCAAAATGGGCCAATATTAAGCGGAAAAAAGCCAAAGTGGATGCCGTCAAAGGTACGGTATTTTCGCGATTGACCAAAGAAATTATGGCGGCTGCCAAGCGCGGTGGCGGCAATCCGGAAACCAATTTTCGTTTACGGTTAGCTATTCAAAAAGCTAAAGCCAATAACTTGCCTCAGGCGAACATTGATCGGGCGATTCGCCGTGCAACCGGTCAAGAGGAAGGAGTGCACTATGAGGAGACCGTTTATGAAGGATATGGTCCGGGAGGTGTCGCGGTTTACTTACAAATTTTAACCGATAACCGTAACCGCACAGCCGGTGAAATTCGGCACATTTTTTCCCGACATGGCGGGGCCTTAGGAGAAAGTGGTTGCGTGGCCTGGATGTTTGAGCCCAAAGGGCGATTGGTGATTACTGATACGGATAAAAGTGAAGAGGAATTGCTAGATTTGGCGATTGAAGCTGGAGCTGACGACTTGCGGCGCGAAGATGATGAATTTGTTGTGCTAACGGCTCCAGACGCTTTGGATCAAGTACGTGAAGCATTTGAAAGCCAACACGTCAAAGTTAGCGAAGCCGAGCTCGTGCAATTGCCAAAGACAACGACAGAAGTCTCGGGAAGTGATGCGACACAGCTCGCGACCTTAATTGAACTCCTCGAAGATCATGATGATGTGGAAAAAGTTTTCTTCAATGGCGAATTTCCGGATGACTTTGAACTGGACGAGGCTTAATGGCTCTGCCTTGAACCACCGGAAACAAAATCCCATGATGGGGGCGGCTGAGATCGGTGATTACAAAACCTGTCTCTTTGAGTGCCAAAAGGGTGGGGCGGTTTAACTGACAACCGCCCCCGACCTTTTCCCATAGGGGCGTCAGCGTGTTTTGAATGCTATGCCACCATGGGGCATCATGCGCAACATGTTCAAGAAACAAGAATTGTCCGTCTTGACGTAACACGCGCCAGATTTCCTGCAGAGTTTGGGATAAATTTTGTACAGAACACAGGACAAGACTGGAAATCACGGTGTCGACACTGTCGTCGTCTAAAGGAATTTGTTCGGCTGGCGAACTGAGACAGGGAAATGCGGGATAACGGCTTTTTAAAAAGGTGCAGAACGTGAGATCAGGTTCCAATAGGATGATCTCATGAGCGTTTTGGGACAGGGTAGGAATATCAAGACCGGTTCCCGCACCAATGATGACCGTTTTTCCCCGTGCTCGTTGCCCTTGCTGTGCTCGCCAAGTGTGCACTATTGATTCCAATAGCGATTGAGTGAGGATGTAAGCTCGTGAAAACCACGGATGATGTACCGCGGAAGGTTGGCGTTGATGATTATCTCGTCTCATGTTCAGATAATAGCACCCCATCTCAAGAATAAGAAGGAAAACAAGTGTTTTTAGCGTATTGTAGTAAATAAGGTCGTGAACAGCAAAAAGGGAGGATTCTGCACCTTTAGCAGAAACACACGTGAGAATATTAGGAATAGATCCAGGTACGGCCATTTGTGGGTGGGCTATTATCGATAAAGAACATCATGAAAGCATAGCAGTGGATTATGGGGCCATCCTTACGCCCGGTGATTTGTCTGCGGCCCAGCGGTTAGAACGGGTGTATGATGGGTTATTAGCGATAATTGATCGTTATCGACCGGAATATGGTGCGGTCGAAAAACTATTTTTTGGTCAGAATACCAAGACCGCCTTAGCGGTTGGACAAGCGCGGGGCGTTGTCCTTCTCGCTTTGAGTAAGCGACAGGTTTCTTTGGTCGAAATGGCTCCGACAGAAGTGAAGCAGACGGTGACGGGCTACGGTAGGGCAGACAAACACCAGGTGCAATTGATGGTGACACGGTTATTGCATTTGCCGAAAGTTCCGAAGCCTGATGATGTGGCTGATGCATTAGCCATTGCCATGACAGGTTTAGAATGGGTGAAATACCGGGAGGTTCTGCGTGATTAGCGAAATTACGGGTATTGTGGTCCAAAAAGATCAAGACACCTGTGTTGTGAATGTCCATGGTATTGGTTTTTTGGTTGAAACCTCGCGGATAACGACTGCTCAACTACCCGCGTGCGGTCATGAAGTTCATTTATATACCCATCTTGTTGTCCGGGAAGATAATTGGCGTCTGGTAGGATTTATAAGTCCCGAAGAACGAGAAACGTTTCTTGACTTACTGAGCGTTGGCGGATTAGGAATTAAAGGGGCTCTGTCTGTACTGAGTGTCCTTGGCGTAGGTGGATTAGAAGATGCTATTGCTCAGGGTGATTGGCAGCGAATCAAAGAAGCTCCTGGAGTAGGAGCGAAATTAGCCCAACGCATTCAACTGGAATTGTCAGGAAAATGGCAAAATCGTCCTGTAAAAGCCGCAACATCTCATCCTTTGGCTGATGAACCAGGGGACGAGATCGTACAAGGGCTCATGGCCCTGGGATATTCTCGTGAAGAAGCTCAGTATGCAGCCCAACAAGTCGATTCCCAAGGTGATGTTGCCACTCGCATTCGCCAAGCGCTTCGAGCTTTGGACCGACGCTAAGGGAGGGAAAGAGGAACGTGGATGATCGTGTGATTTCAGGCCACAGCACCCAAGATGGGGAATACGAGTTAAAATTACGGCCGAGCCGCTTACAAGAATATATTGGACAAGATGACTTAAAGGAAAAACTGTCGATTTTTATTCAAGCCAGTTTAGCGCGCAAGGAAGCATTAGATCATGTTCTCCTTTATGGACCCCCAGGACTCGGCAAAACCACACTGGCGCATATTATTGCCAATGAATTAGGCGTTTCTATCCGTTATACGTCAGGTCCTGCGATCGAGCGCCCCGGCGACTTGGCGTCCATTTTAACCAATATTGATGAACGGGAAGTCTTATTTATTGATGAAATTCACCGCTTATCCCGGTCGGTCGAAGAAGTTCTTTATTCGGCGATGGAAGACTTTGCATTAGATTTAGTTTTGGGAAAGGGACCGGCAGCAAGATCGGTCCGTTTGGATTTGCCACATTTTACGTTGATCGGTGCGACAACACGTCCTGGTCTGTTAGCATCACCCCTAAGGGACCGATTTGGAGTATTATTACATTTAGATTTTTATCGAGCCCAAGAACTTTCACTAATCATCCATCGATCGGCGAAAGTTTTAGGAATTCCCATTGAATCCGAGGCAGCCAATGAAATTGCCAGGCGAAGTCGCGGGACACCTCGTGTGGCGAACCGCTTACTAAAGCGTATTCGGGACTACGCTCAAGTGCGTGCATCCGGATACGTCACACATATGATTGCTATGGAGGCTCTAGATTTACTGGATGTCGACCGTTATGGGTTAGATCAAATTGACCGCCGTTTGTTATTGTCGATTGCCGAACGGTACCAGGGCGGACCCGTGGGACTTGAAACCTTAGCTGCTGTGGTGGGCGAGGAAAGTGGAACCATTGAGGACGTTGTAGAACCATATCTTCTTCAACAAGGATTTTTACAGCGGACCCCGCGTGGTCGCGTCTTAACTCTTCGCGCGTACCAGCATCTTGGCATACCCGTAGCTCCCGGACTTTTCGATGGTCCAGTTTCTGACCGTTGAGATCTTTTATGGAGGTGAGGACCCTTGGGAATAGGGTTGCCACGACGACGTGTTGAACCTCCAGCATTATTATCTTTGGCTCAAGCGGGTGATGAGGGGGCACGCAACCAGCTCATTGATGATTTTACGCCCTTTATTTTGAAAGTGGCCAGTCAGGCGGCGGGAAGGTACTTGAAACCCGGTCAAGATGAAGAAATCTCCGTCGCTTTACTTGCGTTCAATGAAGCGATTAGTGCCTACAACGGAAAAAAAGGGACATTTTTGGCCTTTGCTCGTACGGTAATTGCTAGGCGTCTGGTCGATTATTTCCGGCGTCAAAAAGCGCGCTTACAAGAGATTTCCCTAAGTGAACTCGAACGCGAAGATGATGAGGGATACCTATTGTATGCCCAAGTGGATGGATTGGCTAAAGAACGATGGGCCATGGGCCAGCATGAAGAAAATCGGATATTTGAGATCATGGAATTTCAAGAACAGTTGGCGATTTATGGAATATCGTTGGACGAGCTATCTCGCATTTCTCCCAAGCACCAAGACGCCCGAGACCGATCAATTCAGATCGGCCAACTTATCGCCGGGACCCCAGCTTACCGCACCTATCTTGAACACAAAAAAGAGCTGCCTTTAAAAGAATTGGTTAAACACCCAGGTATTACCCGTAAAACATTGGAACGACATCGAAAGT
Organism: Sulfobacillus thermosulfidooxidans; assembly: GCF_001280565.1. NCBI lineage: Bacteria > Bacillati > Bacillota > Clostridia > Eubacteriales > Clostridiales Family XVII. Incertae Sedis > Sulfobacillus > Sulfobacillus thermosulfidooxidans. The sequence goes on from NZ_LGRO01000001.1 coordinate 793,424, forward strand.
ATATTATAGCGGTAGCCATCATTCTGATGTCCGATTTGCCTTATTTACGGAGTTTCGTGTTGGACCGAATACGAGGTGAATAATAGATGGGATCCCGAGCTGTTGTCATTGCCATTGATAAACATTATGCTACCGTTCTGTTAGCAGGGGGCCAGTTTAAACGCATACGAGTGACGCGCGAACCATTAGTTGTAGGACAAGAGTTTCGGGTCTCTTCGTGGCCACATTTTCGCGCCGTGAAACGAGCTGTTGGTGCTGCGGCCGCCTTGGCCGCTCTCATGATGGGAGCCAATGGGTATTTGGCTCATCCGTTGCCGGGAGCGACGGCCGTTATTAGTATTGATATTCAGCCGAGTATTAATATGGTCGTCGGTGGCAATAATCCGGTAGTATTACAAGCATCGGGCCTTGATCAGTCAGGGCGTGAGCTGCTCCATCAAATCTCTTTGCAAGGCTTGCCCATCAGTAGAGCGTTATGCGCATTGACCCGTCTCGCCAAACACGATGGATATCTCAAAACGCACCCATCGTATATTGTGTTGGGGGCAATTTCTCAGTCTCATTTGGCTTGGTTCACAAAACTGTGCACTGTAGAGAAGACCTTCTTGGCAGACAATAGTTCGTGGCATGGACATCTCATTGCCCTTTCTATGGTTACGCATAAATCTTTAAAAAATTATGCGCACCGGGATGTATCAATTGGGCGATATCTTTTATGGAAAAAAAACCATGAGCTTGCGAGTCTTCCGCTAAATATGTCTCAACAACTACAAAGTTCTCCTTTAAGTGTCCTGGTAAACCACAAATTATCCTCTCCGGCGCACTCTCGGCCTTTATATCAGAACATGCCAATTGGCCCCCTTGCTTTTCCTCGAAGAGCCAGGATTAATCCCCCTGCGTTAACAGTTCTTAACGTAACAGCAACATCTCATCTGCAGTCGATAAATCCTCCTCATATCTTACGAGGGGCTACATTGCCTGGGCATTTTTCGAGGAGCCCAGTACCGCTAGTGCAAGAAGTGACAACGGTAGTGATGCCTAACACTGTGCCTAATTTGCCGAAAAGGCACCTTCCCGCAATTAAATGGGCATCACCCGTGCCTCATCGCCCTATTCCTCACCGGGTGAGTTCATAGGTGAAAATCTTCGACAACAATATGGTTGCGCGTTACGGGGAAAATCTGTAAGAATATGGTGAGATACAGGCCTTAGCGTTCAGAGCGGTGAGGTCAGGAAATGGGGAGATTATTACGCACACACATGGCACGAGCACTTTATATTGGATATTTTTTGCGGTTTTGATTGGCATGACAGTGTGGATGTTTATGCAGCAATCTCGCACACAAAAAAGCCGTCAACAATTGCAAAATAGCCTACAAAAAGGAGACCGGGTGGTGACCGTAGGGGGAGTCATTGGCACGGTTATGCAAGTCGATGAACGCCGTGTTGTCTTACAAATTGCCGACGGTGTGCGCATCGATGTTTTAAAGACCGCTATCGGGGGAAAATATCAAGAATCGTAATCGTTCCTAGTTTTGTTCCGAGGTGTGCTATAATACGTGCGAATTCCGCAGTTGCGGCAATTCCATGAGACACACTTGGGGAGGCGGAAATAGTGGCGGATTCGTCACTTAATCCATTTTTGCGAGCACAGCAGGCATTCAAAGAAGCTGTAGAGACACTTGGTCTAGAGCCTGCGGTATATGAGATTCTTAAGCAGCCACTCCGATCATTCGAAGTGGCAGTACCTTTTATTCGGGACGATGGCACATTACAGGTTTTCAATGGTTACCGGGTCCAACACAATGATGCTTTAGGGCCGACAAAAGGCGGACTGCGCTTTCACTCGTCGGTGACCATGGATGAGGTGAAAGCCCTGGCCATGTGGATGAGCGTCAAATGCGCTTTGCTAGGACTTCCTTACGGCGGTGGCAAAGGTGGAATCGCTTGTGATGTTGATCAATTGTCCGAAAGCGAAATCGAACGGCTAAGCCGGGAATATATTCGTGCCGTCAGTTTGGTGATTGGTCCGGACAAGGATATCCCTGCCCCAGACGTGTCAACTAATCCTCAAATCATGGCATGGATGGTCGATGAATATTCCCGGATTCGTGGCGAAAATACATTTGGCTTGATTACCGGAAAACCGATTGTGATTGGCGGATCGGCGGGACGTGTGGAAGCTACGGGACGAGGCCTCGTATTTGCAACCAAACAATTAGCTAAGGAATTGGGTATTGACTTTGCCAAAAGTCGTATCGCGATTCAAGGCTTTGGCAATGTGGGTTCGGTTGCGGCCGAAATCTCTTATGACATGGGCGCAAGTGTTGTTGCTGTTTCCGATAAGGACGGAGGCTTGTATAATCCGGCTGGCATTAACATCCCGGACTTGTTAGAATATAAGCGCATTAATCGGCGCCTTCAAGGATATCCTCATGCGGAACCGATTTCCAACAGTGAACTCTTAGAGCTGCCTGTGGACATTTTATTCCCTGCGGCATTGGAGAATCAAATTACGGCAGATAATGCCCCAAACATCCGGGCGCGTATTGTGGGAGAAGGGGCAAATGGACCAACGACACCGGAAGCCGATCGCATTTTGTTCGATAAGGGCATTATGGTCATTCCTGATGTTTTAGGAAATTCTGGTGGTGTGACGGTTTCGTATTTTGAATGGGTTCAAAATCAAACCCGATTCTATTGGTCGGAAGATGAAGTGAATCAGCGACTAGAAGAGTATATGTCAAGGGCTATGGCACAAATGCATACTATGCATGAACGATTTGGTGTAACACTGCGCAAGGCAGCGTATTTGGTGGCGGTTGAGCGGATAGCCCAGGCTATGCGCTACCGGGGATGGTTAAAATAGGATGAAGCAAAGGGTTCTCCTTATGAGAACCCTTTGAGGAGGATTTTGTGTGGATCATGATCCCTTACGTGAACTGAAAGTACGACAACAAAAAATTGAAGCTATGGGTGGACCTGCTCGTATTGCCAAACAACATCAAGCAGGTAAATTGACCGCACGTGAGCGGATTGCTCTCTTGCTCGATGAAGGGACCTTTGAAGAAATTGGAGCGCATATTCGGCATCGCTCTACATTTTTTGGCTTAGACAAACAAGACATTCCGGCGGATGCGGTTGTCACGGGTTCCGGACGAATCAATGGCCGGGTTGTCTATGTATTTTCGCAAGATTTTACGGTGGCTGGCGGATCTTTGGGTGAAATGCATGCCCAAAAGATTCAACACCTTCAAGATTTAGCCTTAAAAACTGGTAGCCCCATTATTGGATTGAATGATTCCGGAGGAGCCCGCATTCAAGAAGGGGTTGATGCCCTATCAGGGTACGGGGAGATCTTTAAACGGAATACGTGGTCATCCGGGGTCATCCCGCAAATTACCGTTATCATGGGCCCCAGCGCGGGCGGTGCCGTATATTCGCCGGCCCTTACGGATTTTATTATTATGGTGCGACGAACCGGGCAAATGTTTATTACAGGCCCCCAAGTCATTAAAACCGTTACAGGGGAAGAAGTAACGGGGGAACAAATTGGGGGAGCCGATGCACAAATCCGTAAAAGTGGTGTGGCTCATTTTGCGGCAAATAATGACGAAGAAGCCTTGCAATTAGTGAGGCATTTACTCTCATATCTGCCCAACAATAATCGTGAACTCCCCATCGTGGTACCTAGCCAAGATCCGTTAGACCGCATGATTCCATTCCTCGGTCAGGTCGTTCCGCGAGATGCCAATAAACCCTATGATGTTAAACAGATTATTGAGCATGTCGTAGATTCTGGTTCTTTTTTGGAAGTCCAGCAAGGGTATGCAGACAATGTGGTTATTGGTTTTGCACGGATCGGTGGACATACCATCGGTGTAGTGGCCAATCAACCCCGAATTCTAGCCGGGACCATGGATATTAACGGTTCGGACAAGCTAGCCCGTTTTGTCCGTTTCTGTGATGCTTTTAATATTCCTCTGGTGACTTTTGTCGATACCCCGGGGTATTTACCAGGTACGGCACAAGAATATGGCGGCATCATTCGGCATGGCGCCAAAGTTCTTTTTGCCTACGCTGAAGCTACCGTTCCCAAAGTGACTGTCATTTTACGCAAAGCCTACGGTGGTGCGTATCTGGCTATGTGCAGCCGCTCATTAGGGGCTGATTGGGTTTTGGCATGGCCGACTGCCGAAATTGCGGTGATGGGACCAGAAGGAGCAGCTAATATTATCTTTCGAGATATTATCAATCATGCCGAAAATCCGGTAGCGATGCGCCAACAAAAAGCCGAAGAATATCGTGAAGAATTTGCTAATCCGTATGTGGCTGCTTCCCGCGGCTATATTGATGCCGTGATAGATCCCCAAGAGACAAGATTTCGCATTGCCCGCGCTCTAATGACGCTAACCAATAAACGTGATGACAGACCTCACAAAAAGCATGGCAATATTCCTTTATAGAATTGAGATGATGCATGGCGATGGCAAAAAATGACGTTTACACCGGAGGAGAATCGTGAACGAAACAGAAATCACTAAGGAAGTATCCTCTGAAGTACTGGCGGCAATAACAGCTGCGCTATTATGTATGGAGAATATCGATTGGGATACGACGCGAATGCGGATTCGTGAAGTCTGGCCACAAGAGAGCGCCTGGCGCTGGGTCGGTTGGTAGGCCGTTCGATATTCCTTTCATGGCGTGGATTTCTGATAATTTGAGGAGGTTTTCGTGTTCATGGCAGTTCGCAAGTTTCGTATTCGCGTTAATGGGGTCGTTTATGATGTCGAGGCAGAAGAAATTTCTATCGAACAATCAGCAGGGTCAGCGTCATCGTCGTCAACACCTAGTGCCCCCGTTGTGACCCCGCCTGTACCCTCAGAGCATCCTAAAGCGGCGGCGCCGGTGGTGATGCAAGATGGCGAGATGGTGATTGAAGCGCCACTCCCCGGGGCAGTCCTTGATGTCAAAGTCCAAGAAGGTCAACTTGTCGAGGTGGGACAGGTTTTGATTATCTTAGAAGCGATGAAAATGGAGAATGAAGTAACGGCCCCCGTCTCAGGACGGATTAAAAGTTTACGAGTGCAAAAAGGCAGCTCGGTGGATGCGAATGAGGTACTCGTGATTATCGAACGGGTTTAACCATGGCCAAGATTTTAGTGATAGCTCCTCACCCAGACGACGAGGCATTAGGAGCGGGAGGCGTTATTCACCGCGCCGTTCAAGCCGGTAATGATGTTCGTGTTATATTGATGACGGCTGGTGATGGGTTTGTCCAAGATGCGGAACGTTACTACTTATCGTTGCATGTGACGCCCGAAGAATATCTTCATCTAGGCTATGAGCGGCAACTCGAAAGTCAACGAGCCATGGCACATCTGGGACTTAGCCCTGAACACGTGGCTTGCTTGGGGTTTCCTGATGGGGGACTTGACCATTTACTTTTACATTATGGCGATTCATTACCTTTTGAGAGCCAAACAACACAGCAAGCCTCGGTTCCTTATATTCATTTGCCCTCATATCACACACCCTATACGGGTAATCATCTTTTGCAGTTACTTATTGATGAACTAGAGAGGTTCCAGCCGCATTGGATTGTCAGTCCAATTCTTGTTGATCAACATCCCGATCATTGGGCTACATCCGCTTTTGCCACGTTAGCATTATTTCAGTGCCAGGCAAAGAATCTATCATGGGCTCAATCTGCCCAGCAATGGGGATACTTGATCCACTGGACAGGTTGGCCGTTGCCTTTGGGGTATCATCCCGAATTGGGTATGGAAATGCCACAAGCATTGAAAGCTCACCCTTTTATCACATGGTATCCTCAAGACGATTATGCGGAACAAGAAATTCAGAACAAACGCCAAGCTTTGCTCTCCTACGACAGCCAAGTGGAACTCATTAAACCCTTTTTACAGGCATTTGCCCGTCGCAATGAAGTTCTCGGAAAAGTTTTGCCGCTTCCCTGGGGGACGCGGGTGGTATTGCCGCGACCTAAGTCAGTGACCTTGCCGAAATTAATCCACAAAGATTTTGGGCTTATAGGTAGTACATGGTGGTTTGACGGGGAGCAAATGCATGTCTTGTTGGAACTAAGTGCGCGCCCAGAGTGGACCATTCGTTTGGCGACCTTTGTCATCACTTCAGACATCCAGTTTTTCGCTGCGGAAATTAAGAATAACGTAACAAGTGAAGCGATGAAGCGCATCGATACTGAACATGGAACCCAACTGGTGTGGTCCCCGCAAAACAATGTCATCAATGGCCGGGCTCTTATGGGAATCGTTATCTATGATGAGGAGAACAAATTAATTGCCCGAACTGGATTCTGGCCTTGGCAGTCTTTAAAATGATGCATCGCAAAAAGAACGAGAGCCCTTACTGACGGCTCTCGACACAATGCGTTTAGTGAATAGCGTTGGACTGGTGGCTGGGTTCAGAAATTTCACTTAATGCTTGACCCGATTCTGTCACAAAAATATTGACTCGAGCTAAATCAGCAATAGCTAAAATGCCGACTAACTTGCCATTTTCGACAACGGGCAACCGGCGAATTTGGTGGTCCGCCATCATATTGGCTGCTTCCTTGGCATCCGCATCAGGTGATATGGTCACGACCTTGGAAAACATTACCGACTTGACAGGCGTATCGGGACCCTTTCCTTCGGCTACAGCGCGAATCGTAATATCGCGGTCAGTGACCACTGCTGCCACCTTGTCATTTTCTAAAACCGGAAGACTGCCACAATCGACCTTTTTCATCAGTTCAGCAGCCTTTTGGATAGAGTCGGATGGAGAAACGGTGAAAACCTTTTTCGTCATAATTTCGCTTACCTTCAAGTGTTGTCCCCCTCTTTCTTTAATTAATCCGTTCTAGTATGAGTTTCTAGCTACACTTCATGCATGACCACTATATCTTGATGGATGTATGGGAGAAGGGCACTGAATGGCAGAAATGTGTGATAGCCCGGTTAGCGGAATGGGACTGTGACAACATAAGATTTTTCAGGTAAATCCGGATTGAGGCATCACTTACCGGCAGGGATGCCAATTAAAGAAAAGAGAGGTCTTCAAGTCAGGGAATATTGTTCGAATAATAAACCGTCACGTCTAGCAATTATAAAAAATCCGTAAACCTTTTTCGGTTACGGACTAAAAAGAATATAAAATGTGATTTTGGTGGAGACGAGGGGAGTCGAACCCCTGACCTCTAGAGTGCGATTCTAGCGCTCTCCCAACTGAGCTACGCCCCCGACGCATGGCATATTATATCGAGCCTCGTGCGTGTTGTCAATGCAAAGAATTCCTTTGGCAAATTCCGTCATAAAGAGTCTAACCTATGAGGAATCTTCCTACTGTTTCGAAGATATTTGACGGCATCTTCAATATCTTGCTCTCTTCATGGTCGTACCGAACCAGTTTTTGGCATGAAATTCTTTTCAGGAAAAAGCAGGAATGAAGGATTCCATGGCGAATTGAAAAGTGGAACGAAGTGGAGGGTTGTGGAGGAAAAGGGGGGATCTGACCGTGTTGATGGGTGAATATGAGCACACATTAGATGATAAAGGTCGGATCACGATTCCCGCAAAACTCCGCGACGATTTAAATGGCCACTTCGTGATTACCAAAGGTCTTGATGGGTGTTTATTCATTTATCCGATGGATGAATGGCGCAAATTAGAAGAACGTTTGAAAGCGTTACCCATGACAAATGCTAATGCACGAGCATTTGCCCGACTGTTCCTTGCTGGAGCGCAAGACGTTGAAATGGATAAGCAATACCGGGTAACGATTCCTCCGCGCTTACGGGAACATGCTGGAATTGACCGGGAGGTTACATTGGTCGGAGTAAGTACACGCGTTGAAATGTGGGCGACCGAACGATGGACGGCTTATCAACAGTCTGCCCAAACAAGTTACGAAGAAGTCGCGGAAAAGATGGTGGATTTTGGATTTTGATCGGGGTGTTGGCATGACATTTTCACACGTGTCGGTGTTAAGTAAAGAAGCCATGGAATATTGGGCGCACGATGAGAAGGGTATTTATATTGATGCCACAGTGGGAGCTGGAGGCCACAGCTTTCAATTGTTGTCACGGTTTCCCCATGTACGTCTCATAGCCGTCGATCAAGATCCAGTCGCCTTGGAAGCAGCAAAGGAAAGGTTAACGCCCTTTCTAGACCGGGTCAGTTGGGTACATGCCAATTTTCGCGACTTGCCTACTGTAATCACTCCTGAGCTCCACGGGCATATTGCTGGAATGCTTTTTGATCTGGGTGTATCATCGCCACAATTTGACGATCCAGATCGGGGATTTACTTATCAATACGACACCGCATTAGATATGCGAATGGATCCTTCAAACCCAGTGACGGCTTTTCGCTTAGTTAATATGCGTTCTAAAGAAGAAATTGCTCAGGCTCTGCGTGACTGGGGGGAAGAGCGATGGGCTCAACGTATCGCAGATTTTATTGTGAAGGCCAGAGAAAAGGAACCTATTCGCACAACCGGGCAGCTGGTGGAATTAATTAAAGCGGCAATTCCTGCATCTGCGCGGAGAACGGGAGGACATCCCGCCCGACGAACTTTTCAGGCATTACGGATATGGGTAAATGACGAGTTGGGGGCTTTGAATGAGGGACTTGAAGGGGCGCAGCGTTTATTGGCTCCCCATGGACGCATTGTGGTGATTTCCTTCCATTCTTTAGAAGATCGCATTGTGAAGCATGCATTTCGTCGATGGGCTCAAGAGCAAAAGGGTCAAGTTTTAACCAAACATCCTTTGACTCCTTCTGACGATGAAATTCAAGACAATCCGCGTTCCCGGTCAGCAAAATTACGGGCTTTCGAACGCCTTTGATTTTAATGAAACAATTAGCGAAACGGGTGCTTTATGGCTTTGGTGTCGACACAGTATGCGGTAATTGGCTATGAACCTTAAAAAATCGACAAAACGCAAGGAGGAATACGTTCAATGATCGACCGCGAACCCTATAATGGCTTGAACGAAGGCAATTTAGCACGAACCTGGGAAAAAAGGCTTCGCTATAAGGAAGTCGTCAAACCCCGGCGGAAACTAAAGCCATGGCTTCACACTATTTTGTGGATTGGATCGTTGTGGGCAGCAGCTATGGTTGCATCAGTATTAGCGATTCATGTCATGGTCATGGGCTACCAAGTCGACCAATTACAGAATCAGTATACCCAATTAAAACGTCAACAACAGATGCTGACACTCGATGTCACAACCTTAAGCTCTCCAAAAGCATTAGCCGCTGATGCATCAAAACTGAAAGTGACCATGGTTGAACCCAAGCAACCTGTGGTAGAGATGTCCACTTTCAAACGTCATTCAAGTCATGTCTCATGGATTCAGTTGGTCGATCAATGGATTAACCAGCTTCGGGGAGCCATCGTTAAATCATGAAAACACGACGATCAGTGCAGTGGCGTGCTTTATGGACCTTAATCTTCACAGCCGTGTTCATGCTAGTGCTGATCATTCGGTTGGTCATCATTCAAATTGCTGACGCTTCCAGTCTGCAGGCTTATGCGCGGAACATCCATGTTCATAAGATCATTTTGCCGGCGCCGCGGGGCAAAATTATTGATCGTAACGGAACAATTTTAGCGATGGATGTGCCGACCTATCAGATTGTCGCCGCTCCCAAATATGTCACCCATCCGGGTCAAGAAGCGGCCATTTTGGCTAAATATTTGCCGTTTTCCCAGTCGTTGTTGAAAAAAGTGTTGAGTAATAATTCTTGGTATGCTCTGTTGGATCGTTCGGTACCACAAAGTTTAGCCACGAAAATTCAGCAACTCAATTTAACCGGAATTAGTGTCATTCCCTCGAGCGGCCAAGAATATCCTAATGGCACGTTGGCTTCGCAAGTTATCGGGATGGTGGGAGCCAATGGTCAGGGGCTAGCTGGTATTGAGTATGAAGATAATAAGATCTTATCAGGAAAACCCGGGTATTGGATTGTACGGACGGATGCGAGCGGCAATCCCCTGCCGCAATGGCAAGAGGCGTATAAGGCACCTAAGCCGGGCGATACAGTGCAATTAACCATTGATGCGAATATTGAGGCGGTCGCTCAAAAATGGCTAAAGTGGGGCGTAAAACGAGCCCATGCGTTGAATGGAACCGTCATTATCCTTAATCCTCATACCGGTTCCGTTATTGCCTTAGCCAACTGGCCGAACTTTAATCCTAATAACTATTATTCTGCGACTCCGTTAGAGATGACAGATTATGCTGTGCAGGATCCCGTTCCTCCCGGCTCCATTTTCAAACCGGTCACGGCTTCGGCGGGCTTAGGATTGGGTCTCTTTACTCCGAATAGTATGTTCGATACGCGTGGTTATAAAATTGTAGATGGCGTGCGCATTAACGACTGGAATCCGGTGGGATGGGGTTGGATCACACTAACACGAGGCTTAGAGGTCTCGTCGGACCAAGTGTTTATGGATGTCGCCTTGAAAGTCGGCGTCGACGGGATGTACCACTATATTAAGGAATTTGGATTGGACCACCCCAGCAATGTGGGATTGCCGGGGGATTCCAGTGGGATTTGGATTCCCAAAAATCAAGTCAATGCGGTGGATTTAGCAACCATTGGATTTGGTCAAGGTATGGCGGTGACGCCCATGCAGATGATCACTGCAGATTCTGCCATTCCCAACCATGGGGTCATGATGCAGCCTCATATTCTTAAGGCTATCCTATCGCCCACGGGACAGGTCATTAAGACGGTCAAACCGCAGGTGGAATCACGACCTGATACGCCCAAAGTGGCGAAAGAGATAGAGCACATGATGGTTTTGGAAGCGACTCAAGGAACCGGGGTTCCTGCACAAGTTCCCGGGTATGTGATCGGTGGGAAAACCGGGACGGCTCAGAAGATTGTTGATGGGAAAACCTCTAGCAACTTGTTTGTGTCGTCTTATATGGGATTTGGTCCAGTTCCCCATCCTCGGTTTATCATGCTTGTGATGATCAATCGACCCATTGGCAAACTGTTCTATGGCGATCAGGTTTCAGCCCCAGTCTGGCAGCATATTGCTTCTTACCTATTTAAATATTGGAAGATTAAACCTTATGCAGGACCAGATAATGGATCCAAACCGTTCGTCAAGCCGTAACGGGTTCTGCTCAGGACGATTTGGACATACACATGGTGAGTAACCAAGCCTGAGTTCCAGGCGAGGAGGCTCATAGTATGACTAATCGGCCGACATTAGTGATTAAACGGCGTACCTTTATTGTCATGGTATTGGTAGGACTGTACGATTTCGTTTTGCTGGGAAGGCTGAGTGATATTCAGGGCGTGGAATCGGCTCATTTGAAGGCATTGGCCGATGGGATCCATTTTCGCGGTGTTCCTTTGGCTCCTTTTCGCGGAAATATTGTTGACCGCCATGGGCGTCTATTAGCGGGCAGTCATCATGCTTATTCGGTTTACGCGATCCCGATTCAGACCCGAAAACACCGAACGGAGGAGGTTATCTTACTTTCCACATTATTGGCGATACCGCAAAAGACGGTCCAAAAACGATTGCAACGCCGGCAAGGTTTTGTATGGATTAAAAGACGGTTATCTCCCCAAGAATTAGCAACCCTGCGCAGCCAGTTGAGTGCATTACCGGGTATCTATCTATTGACGGAAACGGCCCGATATTACCCTCAAGGAGCATTGGCGGGTCCTGTCTTAGGCTTTACGGGAATTGACAATCAAGGACTGTCGGGTATTGAACTAACCTATGACAAGTACTTGACGGGAAAGCCAGGCAGCCTGCAAGAAGAATTTGACGTGACCGGACAAACCGTAAAGTTTGCTCAGACCCGGGTAATTCCTTCGGTGCAAGGAGATACTGTTGAACTCAGTTTAGATGAGAATATTCAATGGATGGCCGAGCGGGCTTGTGAACAGGCGATGATTCATACCCAAGGCAAATCTGTCAGTATCGTCGTCATGCACCCGCGGACAGGAGGAATTCTAGCCATCGCGCAACGACCATCAATCGATCCGAATCACTTTCGGGATTATAATCCTAAACAATACCGCGTATTATCTGTTTCGGATGCGATTCCTCCTGGCTCTATTTTCAAACCCGTCACGCTCGCAGCGGCATTGCAAGAGGGAACAGCCACAGTCCACTCTCATTATTTCTGTCCGGGTTTTAAGAATGTCTTGGGACGCCGAGTCAACTGCTGGAGGCCCCAGGGACACGGCGGTGAAACATTGGCTGATGTGGTGAAGAATTCGTGTAATGTGGGTTTTATGGACCTGGGATTAGGCTTAGGCGTTCAAAAATTTTATGAGTATCTTGACCGCTTTGGATTACGCTCGCGGACTCATATTGACCTACCTGGAGAAGCTCTCGGCATTTTCCCAGCAATGAAGAGAGTCACGGCATTAGATTTAGCCATCATGGCTTTCGGCCAAACACTTACCGTGACACCTATTGGGCTCTTAACCGCTATAGCCGCATTAGCCAATGATGGTGTCCTCTTGACACCCCATGTTGCAAAACGCATTATTAACCAACGTGGCGATATTGTCAAAAGTTTTGATGAAGAAGTGGTTAGGCGTGTGGTTTCCGTTGACGTGGCACGTACAGTGCAACAAATGATGGTCGGCGTGGTATCAGAAGGCACAGGAAAATTGGCCCAAGTGCCCGGATACCGGATTGCGGGTAAAACCGGTACTGCACAAAAAGTTGTGAACGGCCGCACAGAAAAAGGGATTTATATTGCATCATTTATTGGTTTTGGTCCTGTTCCCCATCCGGAAGTGGCTGTGATTGTGAATGTCGATGAACCCGTGGGAGCTTTTTATGGAGGACAAGTGGCTGCGCCTATTTTTGGAAATTTGGTCCGTAATATTTTTAGATATTTAAAGATTCCCGCCACTGAACCCATCAAACCGCCAAAACCAGGGGAACCAGCTATGGTACCGAGTTTGGTAAATTTGGATCCGGAAACGGCCCAACAAGATGCCGCAGCGTTTGGTTTTCCGGTACAATTTGTAGGGCAAGGTGATGTAGTAGTTGACCAATCCATTGAATATGGCGGGTATCGACCGGCAGGAACAGTTCTACAACTGAGATTGGGTCGGTCTCCCCGTATCTATTTAGAGTGGGTTACGGTTCCCCGGTTCACTGGACTGACGATAAGCCAAGCGACTCAATTGGCGTGGGAACTTGGGGTGAATGTCTCGACGCAGGGCAAGGAGCAAGGCCATGTTCACAGGCAATCGATCAAACCAGGAACACAAGTACGAGCTGGAACGACCATTCAGGTCTGGACCGGATAATGTCGCGTACGGGGAGATAAGACGAGTCGGACAGCCAGGACGGTTACGGTTAAAGGTAGGAAAGTAGGAGGCCTCGAGGATGACTTTTAAGGATCTTATCGCAGCGATTCCCGGTGCAACCAGTGTCGGCGACACCAATATTGAATTGACAGGAATCGCCTATGATTCACGGCATGTAGAAGCGGGCAATTTGTTTTGTGCGATTCCAGGATTTCGGACAGACGGTCATTTATTTTGTCAAGAAGCTGCAAACCGCGGGGCCGTGGCATTTTTGGTTGAGCGAGCAGATGCGATTCCGAGCGGCAAGGCCGGGGTCGTTGTGCCTAACGCCCGTCAGGCAATGGCTTTGGTAGCCGACAGGTTTTACGGGAGCCCATCGAGTCGTTTGGCGATGATCGGTGTCACGGGCACCAATGGTAAAACCACCACGACGCATATTATCCGCGCTTTACTCGAGGCAAATGACATTCCCACCGGGTTGACCGGTACATTATATACCTTAATGGGTCAAGACACATATAAAGTGACGCGAACAACGCCAGAATCACCAGATTTGCAAAGCATTTTGCGTCATATGGTTGACCGCGGAATGCGAGCGGCAGTTATGGAGGTTTCTTCACATGCGCTGGTGTTATCGCGAGTGGATGAAGTTCAGTATGATATTGGAGTGTTTACCAATTTAACCCAAGATCATTTGGATTTTCATAAAGATTTAGAATCCTATTTTCAAGCTAAGGCGATCTTGTTCAAACGGTTAGGGCAGACCAAGAAGACTGGACCACGAGCGGCGATTATTAACATTGATGATGAGTACGGACGGCGTTTGATTAATATGTGCTCTGTACCAGTCATTACCTATGGACTGAGTGAAGGAGCGGATGTACGCGGCAGCATGGTTACAGTAGGAAGTCGTGGTGTACAGTTTTTGGCTACGTTCCCAGGAGGCGAGAAACAAGCCGTTGAATTTGATATGACAGGCACTTTTAATGTGTTAAATGCCTTAGCCGCAATGAGTGTTGGTTATATTTATGGCCTGTCACCCAGGCAAATGGCTGAGGCCTTGGCACGCTACCCAGGAGTTCCAGGACGATTCGAACGGATAGACGAAGGGCAACCCTTTACGGTTATTGTGGATTATGCTCATACTCCTGACGGGGTGGAAAATGTTCTCAAGACGGCGAGAGAATTTACTGTAGGAGCCGTGCGTGTGGTATTTGGAGCAGGAGGGGATCGTGACCGGGGGAAGCGAGCTCTCATGGGTGAGGCTGCTGGGCGTTTGGCGGATTGGGTGATGTTAACGGCAGACAATCCGCGGTCAGAGGACCCGATGGATATTATCGCGCAGATTCGGGAAGGATTGGCGCCAACAGGTACACCATTTGAAATTGAACTAGACCGGGAGCGGGCAATTCGCTTGGCGTTACAAAAAGCGCAACCGGGCGACGTGGTTTTTATTTTGGGCAAGGGGCATGAAACTTATCAAATTTATCGTGACGGTACGATTCATTTTGACGATCGCGAAGTTGCACGCCAGGCCTTACGGGAGCTCAAAAAATCATGATGGTCGTGAAAGTTCAGGATATCGTCGATTTCTGTTCCGCTAGAGCCTTGGGAGTCGAATTAGACGATGTGTTAAAGGATGTTACCATTCATAGTCAAGAAGTTCGACCGGGATCCTTATTCGTGGCGCTTCCCGGGAGTCGAACTCATGGACATCAATTTGTCCCGGAGGTTTGGGAAAAAGGCGGCATTGCCATGGTGGAAAAGACTTTTGGACCCATCACAGGTCCTAGTCTTGTGGTCGAATCTCCTCTCATGGCAATGGGGACACTGACGCGGAGTCTCGTGGATGCCCGGCATATAACGGTTGTGGGAATAACCGGCAGTGTGGGGAAAACTAGTGCCAAAGAACTTATTGCGGCAACGTTGCAATCGCGTTTTGTGGTAGGGAAATCCCAGCAAAACTATAATACGGCGATTGGTATTCCTCTGTCCTTTCTGCGCAGTCCCCATTCGATGACCCACTTCGTCGCCGAAATGGGTATGAGGGCGTTAGGAGAAATCGCGCATTTAACAACTATCACACCGCCCGATGTCGCGGTGATTACAAATATTGGTCCAAACCATTTAGAGTCCTTAGGGAGTATCAAAAACATTCAGCGGGCCAAAGGAGAAATTCTGCAGGGTCTGAAACCCCAAGGTACAGCAGTGCTTAATGCGGATGATCCATTGGTGCGTGAGTTAGGGGAACATCTATCCGGTCATCCGGTTTTGTGGTTTGGCCACAAATCGGGGGATGTTCTCATTGACCATGTTCACATGCTGGATACGGCGACGGAAGTCACATTGAAATATCAAGGCGATGTCATGACAATTCGTATTCCCTGGTTAGGGGAACAACATGGATCCAATGTTGCGGCTGCATTTTTGGTAGGCACGGCATTAGGACTCCATCCTGACGAAATTCGGAGCGGCCTTGAACAGGTTGATCCGGGAACGAGCCGATTGCAGCGGAAGTCCCTAGGCTCCCTAATGATTTTGGCTGATTATTATAATGCCAGTCCGCTATCAATGACTATGAGTCTTCAGGTCTTAGCAGCAAATAAGGCTATGGGTCGACGCATTGCCGTCCTGGGCGATATGTTGGAGTTGGGGACGCAAGAAGAATCCGGACATTGGCAAGTGGGAACTGCAGCAAGCCGCCGCGCCGATATAATTCTCGCTGTCGGACCTAGAGCGCAAATTATCGCGAAAGCTGCTAATGTAGAAAAACCGGGAATCGCAATATGGGTCGCTAATTTGGATGAAGCTTATGGATGGCTTGAAAATCATCTGCGCGCGGGCGACGTTGTTTTGCTGAAAGCCTCGCATGGTATGAATTTTGATGAACTGTACCAAAGGCTGAAAGATTGGGGGGGGCCATCTTGAACGTCGTTTATGCTGGTCTCCTTGGATTTGTTGTCGCCTTTGGACTCGGACCCATTGTCATTCCAGTTTTGCATCGGCTCAAATTTGGCCAGATGGTTCGAGATGTCGGTCCCCAATCGCATCTAAAAAAACAGGGAACCCCGACCATGGGGGGGTTATTATTTCTTTTACCTTTACCGTTGGCTGTCTTGTTATTTGCCGACAATAATCTCGAAGCATGGGCATTAGTGACGTTAATTTGGTCCTACGGCATGATTGGTTTAGCCGATGATTTGTTGAAAGTGGTATTTAAACGACCGTTGGGACTTAAAGCGCGCGAAAAGTTGCTGTTTCAAATACTCTTTGCGGTAGCTTTTACGTGGTTAGCGGCACAACGTTTCCATGCGGATGGCCCCTATGTGTTACCGTTTCATTGGGGGACTGTGGCACTGCCTTGGATCTTTGGGCCATTGTCCGTTCTGGCCATTTTAGGGAGTGGTAATGCGGTTAATCTCACGGACGGTCTCGATGGACTAGCAGCCGGGGCTGTCACCTTGACGATGGCGTTCTTTGCGTTTTGGGGTGTTGTCCACCATCAAATGGCTCTAGCCGTGGTGTCAACCGCTCTTATTGGGTCTCTTATTGGCTTTTTGCGCTACAATATCCATCCAGCCCGTGTATTCATGGGAGACACGGGATCATTAGCTCTTGGGGCTGCATTGGCGGGGTCTGCTATTGTCTCGCGAACAACCCTGATTTTACCGATCATAGGCTTATTGTTTGTCCTCGAAACACTCTCCGTGATTATTCAGGTCTTAAGCTTCCGGCTAACTGGCAAACGCGTTTTTCGCATGAGTCCATTGCACCACCATTTTGAATTGGGGGGATGGCCGGAAGAACGTGTTGTGGCGGTGTTTTGGCTAATTGCCGCCATAGGGGCTTGGTTGGCATGGTGGTGGATGTAACGTCCTCGGTGAAGGCGGATGAAGGGGGAATCATGATGAATACAGAAAGACGACGCATCGATTATCTGTTGTTGGCCGCTGTTTCCGCCCTGTTGGCTTTGGGAACGGTAGTCGTCTTTTCTGCGAGCGCCTCGACATCATTTAAGCAATTTGGAAATCCTTATTACTATGTGGAACATCAATTGATGTGGGCAGTTATCGGTATTCTGGCCATGATCGTTACGAGCCGGATAGATTATTGGCGCTATACCAAATTAATCTTTCCAGGATTTGTTCTATCTGTGCTGCTATTAATCGCGGTGCTAATTCCTCACGTAGGTATCGACATAAATGGGGCTCGTCGGTGGCTCGGGGTAGGATCACTGCAGATTCAGCCTTCGGAATTAGCCAAGTTAACCATGGTATTTTTGTTTGCTCGGTTATTTAGCTTGCACCGGGAGCAATTGGGTGATTTTTGGAGAGGCGTAATGCCCCATATTTTATTAGCGTCGATTGTGTTTGTGTTAGTGCTAGCAGAACCGGACTTGGGCACCACGGTAGCTATTGCTGGCACATTTTTCGTGATGTTGTTCGTCAGCGGCGTTAAGAAACGGCACTTATTTGAATTAGCAGGTGCTGCAATTCCTGTTCTGGCCTGGGCGATGATTGCTGAACCCTACCGGCGCCAACGCTTATTGGCGTTTCTTGACCCGTGGAAGCATCCATTAGGCGAGGGTTTTCACACCATTCAAGCCCTGTTAGCACTCGGTTCCGGAGGCGTTTTAGGAGTCGGATTAGGCTATTCTCGCCAGGCACTGGGTTATTTGCCCGAAGCTTTTACCGATTTTATTTTCGCCATATTGGGTGAGGAACTGGGACTCATGGGAACGATTACCGTGGTCTTATTATTCCTTTTGGTTGCTTGGAGAGGTTACCGAATTGCCATGAGAGCTCCTGACATGTTTTCAAGTCTGGTGGCAACCGGTTTGACGACGATGATTGCGATCCAAGCCGCAATAAATATGGGTGTAGTGACAGCAACTCTTCCTGTTACCGGTATTACCTTACCCTTTATTAGTTATGGCGGGTCCTCTCTTGTTCTGAGTATGGCTGGAGTCGGAGTTCTTCTAAATATTAGTAAGCACGCAATGTAAGGGAAAGCATAATCTGAAAGTGGTCTCATCTTTTGGCCGAGATACCGGTGAAGGAGCGATTTTGTTCATGCGTTTGATAATTGCAGGAGGGGGTAGTGGCGGACATATTTATCCGGCGATAGCCATTGTTAAGTCGGTCAGGGATTTGGTGGGGACCTTAGATGTTCTTTACATTGGAACCAATCACGGCCTAGAACACGATCTTGTTCCCCGCCAGAATATTCCTTTTGCCACCATTCATGCCAAAGGACTGCTCGTCAAAGGGTTAAATGGGAAGATGCGGGGAATGTGGGCGGCTCTACGAGGATTGTTTGAAGCGATGGGGCATATTCGACGGTTTAAGCCTGATGTAGTGGTCGGCACGGGAGGATATGTTTCAGGACCGGTGGGATTAGCTGCGGTGTTGCTGGGGGTGCCCTTGGTCCTGCAGGAGCAAAATGTGTGGCCCGGGTTTACCAACCGGACATTGGGTCCTCGGGCTAAACGGGTGATTGTGCCTTTTGAAGAAGCCAAAAAATATTTTCGGGCCGGCACCTCTTTTGCTGTGATTCCCAACCCTGTGGTCATCACCGTCGAACAAGATCGTGCGGCTCTACGCCAAGAGATGGATATTGCTGCTGACCAGGTAGTGATCTTGGCTACGGGTGGTAGTCAAGGTGCCGAGGCTATCAACCGTTTTTGGTTGCAATTTTTGCCACGTTTCGAGGACCATCCCGAATGGGTTTTATTATGGGCAACCGGTCGTCGGTATTATACGGGAATCATGGAGCAATTGAAGCAAATCCCAAGTTGGAACCCAAAACAAGTTCGGGTCTTCGAATACTTTTATGAGATTCAAAAGTTTTATCGCATTAGCGATGTTTTTTTGGGACGGGCAGGGGCAATGACGATAGCCGACTGCATAGCGTTTGGGCTTCCGTCGATTTTGGTACCGTCCCCGCATGTCAGTGAAGATCATCAAACAAAAAACGCGCAAGTGATTGCGAACCGTCAAGCCGGGATTTTGATACCTGAGCCGGATTTGCTGAAACGTGGCGAAACGGAACTAATTGCCATCCTCAAAGATAGGGATCGACGTGGTAAAATGGCGTCGGCTGCTTTGGCGATTTATGACCCATTGGCGTCTGAAAAGATCGCACGGACGATTCTCGAAGCCTACGAACATTAGCAGGAGGGGTGTGCATTGAACGCGTCAGAGATTATTAGTGAATTGCGTCACTGGGATATTGGTCCGGTACTAGAAAATGAACCATTATCTCGGCACACCTCCTTTCGCATTGGCGGCCCAGCATCCGTTTATGTTCAACCGAATTCGCAAGAGCATTTGATTCAGCTATTGAACTGGGTTGACCAGCATCAAATTCCTTTTTTTGTATTAGGTCAAGGAACCAATGTAATAGTGTCGGACCTTGGATTAGATGCTGTCGTCATTTCGACCTCAAGAGCGTTACGCCACATCGTGGTTGAACCGGAACGCATCGTGGCCGGGGCAGGAGTCTTACTAACCAAATTGGCCCATAAAGCGCATCAAGCGGCGCTTCAGGGACTAGAGTTTGCGGTGAGTATTCCTGGAACTTTGGGTGGTGCTTTGGTGATGAATGCCGGAGCTCACGGATCCGAAATGCGTAACATTGTGGAGCAAATACGGGTGTGGGAACCGGGATATGGCATCAAGACATTAAGTGCCACAGACGCGGGATTTGAGTACCGCCGGAGTCAATTTATGGTGCGTCATTGGATTGCTTTGGAAGCGAGCATGACGCTTAAGCCTGGCGATATGCATGCCATTTTAGACAACATGCGTCATTTTATGGATTACCGAAAACGAACCCAGCCTGTCGGAGATGCCAACGCTGGTAGTGTGTTTAAAAATCCTCATCCCGATTATGCTGGTCGGTTGATTGAGAGCATTGGCGCTAAAGGTTGGCATGTAGGGGATGCAGTGGTATCTCCAGTGCATGCGAACTTTATTGTCAATCGGGGCAAGGCCAAAGCTCGGGATGTCTTAACGCTGATGCGACGGATTCGCTGTCATGTGTTCCAGCGCTATCATATTGTGTTGCGGCCCGAAGTGCGCTGGATCGGGCCCGGAGAGGGAGGAACCGAGGGAACATGGGAGAATTTGTGGTACGGGGAAGGCGGCGGCTTACAGGGACCGTGCGAGTAAACGGCGCCAAAAACGCTGCCTTGCCGATCATGGCAGCAACGGTTCTTGCTAGTCGTCCCGTTTTATTGCATGATGTGCCGGACTTGCGCGATATTCGTGTTATGAGCCAAGTGCTTCAGGCCTTAGGAGCCGAAGTGGAACGACAGGGTTCCGATATCTTTGTGGACCCAAGAACTATTAATAACTATGTGGTTCCGGCGGAATTAATGCAAGAAATGCGCGCTTCAATTTTTTTATTGGGACCGTTATTAGCACGTCTAGGGGCAGCAGAAGCTACACAACCCGGGGGCTGTGCCATTGGACAACGTCCCATTGATTTGCATTTATACGCCTTAGGACAATTGGGGGCCCGAATTTGCGATGAAGACGGCCGTACTGTCTTGCGCGCTGAGCGGCTTCGTGGAAATGAAGTACATTTTCCATTTCCCAGTGTGGGAGCCACAGAAAATGTTCTGATGGCTGCTGCAATGGCAGAGGGCGAAACGCGGATTCGTAATGCCGCTATGGAACCCGAGATTGTGGATTTGGCGCAATTTCTCGAAAAATTGGGAGCAACTGTTCGCGGAGCCGGTACCCCAGATATCCGGGTTACCGGGAATCCTCACCTGGGTACAACCGAACACACCATTATTGGAGACCGGATTGAGGCGGCGACATTTATTTTAGCTGTGGCCGCTACGGGCGGAGATATTGTGGTGCAAAACTGCATGGTTGATCATTTACCCGGGTTGTGGACACGACTGAAAGAACTGGGTGTCATAATTGAGGAGCTGGATGCGGAAACAGTCCGTGTTGTCAGTGAAGGCGTTTTTAAGCCCTGCCCAGTGTCCATTGCTACGGCACCTTATCCCGGATTTGCGACGGATTTGCAGCCCCAATTTATGAGCTTTCTCTTGCAAGTTCCAGGGGTTCATTTAATCACCGAACGCGTGTTCGAAAATCGTTTAGGCCATACGATCGAATTACGAAGGCTTGGAGCGCAAATTGTCGCAGATCAGCGGGTAGCTCTCATTTATGGCGGTCATCCATTACATGGGACCGTGGTTACGGCCCCTGATCTCCGAGCAGGGGCCGCGTTGGTCAATGCGGCTTTAATTGCAGAAGGGGAAACGGTGATTCGTGGACGCGAAGTGATAGAACGTGGATACGAAAATCTGGATTATCGTCTGCGTTCTTTAGGCGCAGACATTGTCGCCAGATAGCCGCATATGCCTGTCAATGGTGTTTTGGGCCGTAATGGACTAGTATGGCGCGATTTTTCCAGCAAGTGGGTAGACCAGACAAAATTCTATCATTCTGTTCATTGAATGCAGGAATATTGGCTTAGCAGCGAGAAAAGGTAGAGGGGAGTATTGTCGATAAAGTCAGCCGGAGGTGTGATGTGCCTAAACGCCAACTAATGCTTGCTCTCGACGTTGGAACCACCAAAGTGTCCGCATTGGTTGCGGAGGCTAAAACGGATGGAGAATTAGCGGTTCTAGGAATCGCAGCTACGCCTGTTGTGGGGATGCGTCGGGGATTAGTTTTTGAGGTCGAACGGGTTGCTCTCGCCATCCGGGATGCGGCAAATCGGGCCAATAGTATGGCGGGAACCGAATTGACGCAGGCTGCAGTTGCCATTAATGGAGAACATTTGGCTTTGACACCGGGACAGGGCAAAATCGCGCTGAAGACCGGGGTGATTCGTGAGGAAGATTTGCAACATGTTATGACAAAGGCGTCCCATGTCAGTCTGGGGAATGACCGGGAAGTCATTCGCGTGATTCGTCGAGGAATCGCCGTTGACGGATTTCGCGGTGTGGTAGATCCTGTTGGTATGGTAGCCCACACCATGGAAGCGGATGTATTTGTTGTCTCGGGGTTAAATACGGTAATCCGCAATTTGCGCCATGTTGTGAACATGGCAGGACTAAACGTCTTAAGTTTTGTTCCGGCTCCTGAAGCATCAGCTAATGCGGTGTTGTCGGATGATGAAAAACAAGTGGGCGTTGTGCATCTCGATGTGGGCGGTGGAACAACCGGTGTTTCGGTCTATCGTGGTGGTCATTTGCAATATCTCGGTGTCGTGCCTTTAGGCGGTGAATCCATTACATCAGATTTGTCCGTGGGCTTGGGCGTGGTGGCCACCCAAGCCGAACGACTCAAATTGGAACATGCAGCAGTAGGCTCGGAGCGCGAAGGAACTTTAGAAGTACGGGCGGTAAGTGGCCAAGCTGTGAAACTCATTCCAATTAAGGAGCTCCAAGAGATTGTTGCGGCTCGAATCGATGAATGGACAGATTATGTTGAAAAGCAACTTCAAAAAATTGAATGGACAAAGGGACCTGCAGCGGGTGTTATCATGACTGGTGGCGGAGCACTTCTCAAAGGATTAGATTCGCATTTAGCAACACGGTGGGGCTGGCCCGTTCGTATTGGCAGTCCATACGGATTAGGTGGATTATCAGATCTTTCCAAGAGCCCCGGTTACGCAACAGTGGTTGGGGTTGCGAAGGCCATGATGCGTGACGGGGTGGCACCGGAACCGGAAACCTTGTGGCGCCGTCTTATGCAATTTTGGGTAAATTTGTGGGGATAAACTTAGCGGATTCGGAGATGGGGAGGATTTTGCATGCTGGAATTTGATCAATCGGCTGAGAATTTTGCCGTCATAAAGGTGGTTGGCGTTGGCGGGGGTGGTACCAATGCTGTCAACCGGATGATCCAAGCAGGATTAAAAGGTGTTGAATTCATCGCGATTAACACGGATGCTCAAGCTTTAGCATTGTCCATGGCGCCCACCCGGTTGCAAGTGGGGACCAAATTAACCAAAGGATTGGGAGCGGGAGCCAATCCCGATATTGGAGCGAAAGCTGCTGAAGAAAGTCGTGAACAAATAGCCGATGCCTTAAAAGGCGCTGACATGGTTTTCATTACTGCAGGAATGGGGGGTGGGACTGGCACTGGGGCTGCCCCGGTAGTGGCGGAGGTTGCAAAAGAAGTGGGGGCGCTGGCCGTTGGAGTCGTGACCAAACCCTTTACCTTTGAAGGACGGCGCCGACAAACATTTGCCGAAAAAGGTGCCGCAACCTTAAAGGCCAAAGTGGACACCCTCATTACCATTCCCAATGACCGTTTACTACAAGTTGTTGAAAAACGCACCTCGATTATGGAAGCATTTCGGATTGCCGACGATGTTTTGCGACAAGGTGTTCAGGGAATTTCCGATTTAATTGCCGTACCGGGACTCATCAACCTCGATTTTGCGGACGTGAAAACGATTATGTCTGAAATGGGTTCGGCATTAATGGGTGTGGGTGTAAGCCAAGGCGAAAATCGTGCGGCCGCAGCGGCTAAGGCGGCCATATCTAGCCCATTACTGGAAACGAGCATTGACGGGGCAAGAGGGGTCTTACTCAATATTACCGGTGGTAATGACCTCGCATTATTTGAAGTCAATGAAGCAGCAGAAATTGTGATTCAGGCTGCTGATCCGGAAGCTAACATTATTTTTGGAGCGGTAATTGACGAAACTTTGAAAGACGAGGTGCGCGTCACCGTCATTGCTACAGGATTTTCCGGAGACCGAATTCTAAGTCGGCCTGAGCAAGAAATTCGCGAACGCGAAGAAGTAGAGATTAAACCTTTTGCGAATAATGATGATTTGGATATTCCCGCATTTTTGCGCCGAAGAAATTAGTATCGTCTTGAGTCTTATAGAACATCAGGGCCGTCCGATGCAAGGACGGCCCTTTTTTGTCGTCAAGTTTTCATGAGCACTTCGGCAAACTGACAGTCTTTGCAATCTGTTGTCCTTAAAATACTTCACGTCAGACATACCTCAGATATGTTACGCATATGCATCGAGTAGGGTTAATCAATACGCCAAAAGGGGATGAGCCTATGATTAATGCAGTAGGCACACTCGCGATGAGCTACATTATGGACTGGTCGCTGTTACGCGTGACCATTGTGCTGCTTGATCGACGAATCCGCCTTTGGCGTTTGGTGTTAGGTTCCGTGGTGGGAACCTTGCCGACCTTGTGGGTTTTGCTGACACAAAATCTCTATGCCGTACCCTGGGAAATGATGATGATATGGCCTGCTTTGGTTGTTATCGTGGCCGTGGAAAAATTGCCGTGGCGTTTGTGGATTAAGGCTTATGTCATTTTTATAGCGATGACGATTCTCGCAGGTGGTATTGCCCTAGTGGTTTTAACCTGGATTCCTCACAATTGGCTTCCCTCGTGGCTACTCGTTGGACTGACGGTTCCCGTTGTTCTGTGGCTTATTGGTCGCTTTGTTCCGCATCAGCGGATTCGGCAGTATCTAGGTGAATCTCAACATGGTGAGGTGCGTCTCGTCCTCGCAGAAAAGATGCTCACGGTCCGGTGCTTGTGGGATTCCGGGAATCGGATGCGTGATCCGGTCTTGCGCCGACCAGTCATTGTCCTGGAAGTCAACCAAGCCATCGAATGGTTGCCGGAGAATGTGTTGGCATGGGTCTCATCGTTTTTGGCGGGAAAGCATGACCCGGTTCCGGAAGACTGGCGAGGACGGTTAGGCACTGTTCGGTATCAATCCATCGGGGGCCAAGGCATTTTGCCTGTCGTTGCTCTGGATCGTGCGCAAGGGCGATTTCAGGGAAGATGGTTTCCTTTAGTCCCGGTTACGTTAGCTCTGACGAATGTCAACGTGTCTGCCGACCGTTCTTATTTCGCTCTTGTTTCTCCCGATTGCATTGTGACATTAAATCAAGAAGGGGTGGGTGCATGATTGCAGAATGGCAATCGCCGCATGGCGCGACGTGGATTCATCGGATTCGGCAATTTTTATCCGCGATTCTCGGCTGGGACCAATCCGCCACCGAGATTCATTATGTTGGCTCCAGTGAAGCACTGCCCCCGCCCCTTACCGGGGATGAAGAAGCCAATCTTCTCTCTTTATTGGGCAGCGGCGAAGATAGCGTGCGCTCCGTGTTAATTGAACGCAATTTACGACTTGTCGTCTATATTGCCCGCAAGTTTGAGAACACGGGTATTGGGATTGAGGATTTAGTCTCTATTGGGGCAATCGGACTCATCAAAGCGGTGAATACCTTTAATGTGGACAAAAAAATCAAACTCGCTACCTACGCGTCAAAATGCATCGAGAATGAAATCTTGATGTATCTACGGCGAAATTCGCGTACTCGTTCCGAAGTGTCTTTTGATGAACCGCTCAATGTCGATTGGGATGGTAATGAATTGCTGCTGTCTGATGTGTTGGGTACAGAAAATGATATTATTTACAAGCGGTTAGAAGATGAAGTGGACCGCACCATGCTTAAAAAAGCTTTAAGCAAACTCAATGCCCGCGAACGACGCATTATGGAATTGCGTTTTGGACTGGTTGATGGTGTGGAACGGACCCAAAAAGAAGTGGCTGATTCATTAGGTATTAGCCAATCCTATATTTCTCGTTTAGAAAAGCGCATCATTAAACGCCTGCGTAAGGAATTTCACCGGATGGAATAGACTATCATCATATTCACCTCAACGGATAAACTCATTCAGCTCTGGAAGCCAATTTTTGGCAAATTCCAGAGCTTTTTGTATATCCTCCTCCTCCTTTGGTGATACTTCTCAATGAAGTTAGTTGCTGATACAACTCCGGGGAGGAATAAAGGGGATATGCCATTAAACAAAGTCGAAATCCCTGGTGTCAATACGGCCAAGTTGCCCGTTTTGGGCAATGCAAAAATGCGGGAGTTGTTTCAGGCCATGCAATCAGGCGATGAGACCGCACGGGATGAATTAATTAATGGGAATCTTCGCTTAGTGCTGTCGGTCATCCAGCGTTTTCAAAATCGGGGAGAACATAGCGATGACTTGTTTCAAGTCGGATGTATCGGGCTGATGAAAGCCATTGATAATTTTGATCTCAGCCAAAATGTTAAATTTTCAACCTATGCGGTGCCTATGATTATTGGCGAGATTCGGCGATATTTGCGGGATAACAACCCGATTCGCGTCAGCCGTTCCTTGCGGGATATTGCTTATAAAGCCCTTCAGGTCCGTGATGGTTTAGTGCACCGCTATTCCAAAGAACCGACGATTAGTGAAATCGCTGATGAACTCAGTGTTCCGCGCGAAGAAGTGTTATACGCACTAGATGCGATTCAAGAACCGGTTTCATTATTCGAGCCCATTTATCACGATGGGGGCGATCCAATCTTCGTAATGGATCAAATCAGCGATGAGAAGAATCACGATCGCAACTGGTTAGAAAGTTTGGCTATTCGCGAAGCCATGAGGCGCCTCACGGACCGGGAAAAACTCATACTCACCATGCGATTTTTTGATGGGAAAACGCAAATGGAAGTCGCTGATGAGATAGGCATTAGTCAAGCCCAAGTGTCCCGATTAGAAAAAGCAGCGCTAAATCATATGAGGAAGTATATCTAATGTGGATTAAGCAGATTCTCCTCAGCTTGTTTGCGATGAGTTTATTTTGGTCTATGGCTCCTCAACCAGGTCAGGCTCCGTTAACGCCGAACCGCTCGGTCAAAGTCTCGCAAACCATTATTTCTCCGCCCCCGGTTATCAGGTTTCGGGTGATTGCAAATTCGGATAATCCGGTAGATCAAGCGGTCAAACTCGATGTCCGGGATCATGTTTTGGCGGTTTTAGATCCGCTACTTCGTCACGCGAAGACCCGACAACAAGCAGCGTCTATTCTGGCCTCCCATATCGCGACCATTACCCGCGTTGCCAACGATGTTTTGCGGGTTAACCAGGTAACTTATCAAGCTCATGTATCACTGACGACGACAGAGTTCCCTACCAAGGCCTATGGGAGCTGGGTGTTACCGGCTGGAAAGTATCAAGCGCTGCTGGTTGTTCTGGGAAAAGGACAGGGTCACAATTGGTGGTGTGTCTTGTTTCCCTCTCTGTGTTTTATTGATATGAGCAATGCCGTAGCGATTCCTGTGTCTCCCTCGCAAGGTCAAGCGGGGATTGAAGAGCCGGCATCATCGCCAACGGTTCCTGAAAGCGTACCAGCCCTGCCAGTGCGGATTCCTCATCCCGTTCCCGCTTCCCCACACGGTCATATACGCGTGAGCTGGTCTTTGCCGGGCTTTGTCAATCATCTCCTCGGTTGGATTTAATAGGCACCGTGAATTTTCGTCTAGGTGGATAGGTCGGTTCATATGGTATAGCGGGGGGATGCCATATGGTGAAAACCTCCGAGTTGCGGACCAAAGACGTCATCAATATAACAGACGGGCGCCGTTTAGGCTTTGTCGGTGACTTGGAACTGGACCTTGAGCGCGGACATATCAAGGCCGTAATCATATTAGGCTCCAGTCACTTGTTAGGATTGTTTGGACGTGAACGGGACACCGTGATTTCGTGGGAGCAAATCCGAAAAATTGGTCACGACGTCATCTTGGTGGAAATGGCTCCATCCCCAGAAGGATAAGATCATGGTGGTACGGATGGGTTTCGCCACTCCATGAATTGTGGTTTCTGTTCCTCACTAATTCACACCTGTCGCCTCGTCATGAGAATGGAGAACGTCCCGATCCATTCTCAGGAGGCGATTTTAACATGTCCGGAACATTGAACAGTCTGAGGGCCTAGGTATGTTAGAATAAATGGGTCATATCCAAGGCGGCAATGGGACGCCATTCATGCCGTCTTATCTTGCAGCAACTTGACATTTGGGAAGAGAGGACCATGTTATGACCCGTTGGATACGCCATAAATCCCGTTATCTAAGTTGGCAGGTTAGTGAGGGGGTTATGGCGATTTTTACAATACGGCAAGGAGGCGTATCATTGTCTCCATATGATACGTTGAACATATCGTTCAATGTGGGGGACTTGCCCTCAGCGGTGATGGAGAATAGACGCAGGGTTTTGGCAGATATCGGTCATGAATTGTCACAGCTTGTCATGGCCGAGCAAGTGCATCATAACCGAGTAGCATGGGCAACATCCCATGAAGCTGGTGCCGGTTCCATAGCATCAACAACAGCTCTTCCGGGATTAGACGGCCTATTAACTCATAGTGATAATTTGGTCCTGGGGATGGGATTTGCGGATTGTGTACCCATTTTCATTGCGGCTCCGCAGCATCATGCGGTGGGACTTCTCCACGCGGGATGGCGAGGAACAGTACGTGGGGTCCAACGTCAGGCCATTGGGCTTCTCAAGGACGATGGAATCGATCTCAGTCAAATCTACATTGGTATTGGTCCCTCCATTGGCCCATGTTGTTATGAAGTGGATGAACGCGTAGCCACGGAATTTCGCGCCCAAATGGGAGAAGATGCGCCGCTCGTGGCGACACGTGCGGGCCATTATTTGCTTGATTTATGGGAAGCCAATCGGCAGCAGTTAATGCAATTAGGAATTCCCGATGCCAATATTGACATTTCCGGATGGTGTACCGCTTGTCATGGGGACCAATTTTTTTCCTACCGACGTGATCATGGTCGCACGGGACGGATGGGAGGATTTATATGTATGAGCAAATAACGGAAAATGTAGAACGGATTCTCGAAATGATTCGCCGGATACGACCCGACGACACCGTTAAGCTTATGGCTGTAACCAAAACCCGTAGCCGTGATGAAGCCTTGATGGCCTTACAAGCCGGGGCCCATTTATTGGGAGAAAATAAAGTGCAAGAAGCCCTCAATAAATTCCCAGAGAAACCTCCCGCTCCTCTGCATATGATTGGACATCTTCAGACGAACAAGGTAAAATATGCCATAGATCTTTTTGACGCCATTGATAGTATTGATAGTGAACGCATCGCGGACGCGTTAAACCGCCGTCTGAAAACGTCAATGCCGGTGATGCTTGAAATTAATGCCGGCAAGGAACCCAGCAAAACTGGTATGTTTTTCGAGGAAGTTCTACCTTTTTTAGCCAAGGCTGAACAGTGGAAGAATTTGCGTTTCATAGGCATGATGGCACTTTTTCCGGCAGCAGCAGACAAAAGTTCTAACGAAAAGAAAAAAATTCGTGATCTTATGAAGGAAACTGGCGAATTATGGCGAATTGCTCAACAAGAGGGATTTCCTTGGGCACCTCTTACCGAACTATCGATGGGCATGTCTGAGGATTATGAATGGGCCTTAGAGGCGGGAACGACAATGATTCGGCTCGGGACCGCAATTTTCGGCCCAAGGCCAAAAACCTAAGTGATGTGAGGAGGGGCTATCGTGAAAGCAGGTATTGTAGGGAAATTTCTTAATTTTGTCGGGCTCGAAGAGGTTCAGGAAGAGGAACTGGACACGCAACAAGTTGCGGCCGCTTCCGATTGGGAAGATGAGGTTCCACAAAAAAAACGGGGGAGTTTAGTGAGCTTGCCGGGCACCCGAGGATTTCGGGTGGTGGTCATGCATCCGAGAACGTTGGAAGATGGTCAGGCTATAGCCGATCAAGTTAAAGGCCGCAGACCCGTTATTGTCAATTTAGATTTAGCTGAAGAGCGTGCCGGTCAGAGGCTTTTGAATTTCCTTTCAGGGGTTGCGTATGCTCTGGACGGAGGATTGCGAAGAGTTGGAGACAATATTTTTCTCGTGACCCCCAATAATGTTGAAGTCGCCAGTGAAGATCACGATGAAGCGCCAGGATGGACACGGAGCTTAAATAAGTGAGTATAATTTTTACACACTTAGCAGAAACTGTGCATATTCTGCAAGACGTGTTCTATGTCGTGCTGATGATCCGGATTGTTGCCTCTTTTTTTCCTCCCCGGACGGCGGGGCTGTGGGACAAAGCAACGTTTATTTCAACGCAGCTAACTGAGCCGATTTTAGCCCCGATCCGGCGAAGGGTGCCGTTAGTCGGGATGTTGGATTTATCGCCATTGATTGCGTTTTTTCTAGTGGATATTGCATCCTATCTTTTAGTTACGTTATTTTTATATCTGGCAAGGTTTTAAGCGCGGGAGGATTTTATGCCACTGACACCTTTAGACATCGTAAATAAAGAGTTTAAACATGGATTTCGTGGATACAATGAAGACGACGTCAACGAATTTCTCGATGAAATTGTTCGCGACTATGAAGCATTAATTCGAGAAAACGACGAATTGAAGGAAAATACGTCGGGAATGACTGAGCGTCTTGAACAGTATCGTAAACTGGAAGCAACCTTGCAAAACACTCTGGTGATTGCGCAGCAGACTGCAGAAGAGGTCAAAGCGGCAGCGCGAAAAGAAGCCGAACTAATTGTTCGGGAAGCAGAAGCCAAAGCCGAAGAGATTGTTCGCAATGCCGAAGCACGCGTGCGTGAAGCAGAAAACCAATTGTCTCAACTGCGCTATGAGACAGAAAAGTTTCGTGCCCAAATTAAAAGTCTGTTAGAGGCTCAATTGCGGTTGGTGACTGAAGGTCCTTTATTACAAGCTGCTGTAGAATCGTAGACGTGAAGCGGGATTGCCCAAACAGGAAAATGTGTTAAAATAACTGAAAAAATCCGGTCTGATCTCATTCTCAGTCCATGCTGAGAGAGGTTTTAGTGGATTTGTCCGGTAGGTCATTCGTGAGTGTTTTCAAAATGGGTTTTGTCGTTTCAGATGGAGAACCGAAACAATCGGTAGCGATGCCCCTGAGATGGGATAAAATGTACGATGTCTAGCCAGACAACCGATGCCAAAACAGGATTGTTATCGAATTGAGTTCAAAAATCTATCTCACCTCGGTAGGGATAGATGACAGGAAAAATTTATACTTCGTTAACACGATGACTGGGACACGGGTCGTGGGACTGATGGCATAGAGAACTGAGCAGATGGTGGAAGCCAGTCCAAAAGTCCACGAACTCATCCCCCAGGAGTGCTCGGGCGAAACACACAGTAGTTCGAGCCGGTTATGCCCGTTATGCATCTGAGAGCCTGATAGCTTGGTGTCAGGAATGAGGGTGGTACCGCGGCGCAACGTCCCTTTTTGACAGGGGCGTTATTTTTTTTGGTGGAGGGACACTATGGATTACAGGAGCACATTACGTTTACCGAAGACAGCGTTTCCTATGAAGGCCAACTTGCCGGGGCAAGAACCGCAGTGGTTGGAAAAGTGGACGAAGGACAATATTTATCAAATGCAACGCCAAGAACGCGCTCATGAGAGGAAATTTGTCTTGCATGACGGGCCGCCATATGCCAATGGTGACATTCATACCGGGACCGCATTAAATAAAATTCTCAAAGACATGATTAACCGGTATTGGTCGTTGGCGGGATTTGATGTGGCCTATGTTCCGGGATGGGACACCCATGGATTGCCCATCGAAATGCGCGCACTGAAAAAGCTCGGGGTGTCTCAGCATCAAATCGATCCTTTAGCGTTGCGAAAAGAGTGTGCAGAGGTGGCGCGTCATTACATTCATGTGATGACCGAAGAATTCCAACGCTTGGGGGTGATGGGAGACTGGGAGCATCCCTATATCACCATGAGTCCGGAGTATGAAGGCGCTGAACTAGAAATTTTTGCCTCTATGGTGGAAAAAGGGCTCATTTATCGGGACTTACGGCCGGTATATTGGTGCCCGCACTGTGAAACCGCATTAGCTGAAGGCGAAATTGAATATCATAACCATAAGTCGGATGCCATCTATGTAGCATTCCCGGTCAAGGATGGAAAGGGAATTTTGCCGGACAATACCCGTGCTGTGATCTGGACGACGACACCATGGACCATTCCGGCTAATGTGGCGATCAGCCTTCATCCGGATTTGTTATATGTGGTGTTAGAGACAGAACAAGATGGCCGGGTCTTAGTGGCGCAAGATTTGACCGAGCGTTTAATTGCACTGATGAACTGGAACGTGGTCGGAAAATATGGACCATGGGCGGGACGTGAACTAGAAGGCATCGTTACGCAACATCCCTATTTACACCACGATGTTCCTCTCATTCTTGGAGAACATGTGACCAGTGAAAGTGGCACGGGCCTTGTGCACACAGCGCCTGGGCATGGGATGGAAGACTTCGAGGTTGGTAAATCTTATCAATTGCCTATCGTTCAACCCCTCAATGACCAAGGACGATTTGTCGAGGGTACGCCTTTAGTCGAAGGACTATTCTATCAGGATGCCAATGCGGTAGTCATTGATCGGCTTAGGGAGGAAGGGCATTTAGTTAAACATGAACCCCTAAATCACCAGTATGCGTACTGCTGGCGGTGTAAGAATCCGGTCATTTTTCGGGCCACCAAGCAATGGTTTTTGTCTATTGATAGGTTACGGGATAGTCTTAAAGAAGCTACCTATCCGGTGAAATGGGATCCCGACTGGGGCGGGGAACGCATGCGTCAAATGGTCGAAAATCGCCAAGACTGGTGTTTGTCGCGGCAGCGTGTCTGGGGAGTGCCTATCCCAGCATTTTATTGTGAAGAATGTCACTCGGCGATTTTAGAACCGTCCCTAATTCGCCATGTGGCTCGCATTATTGCTCAAGAGGGTTCCGATGCGTGGTGGGAACACCCGGCCCAGTATTTCCTACCTGAGGATTACCAGTGTCCTTATTGTGGAAGCCATGAGTTAACTCAAGAACATGATGTGTTTGATGTGTGGATGGATTCGGGATCTTCTCAAGCGGCGGTATTAGCCGGGCATGCCAATTTAACATGGCCTGCGGATGTCGTGCTGGAGGGCAACGATCAATATCGGGGTTGGTTTAATAGTTTGTTAACAACCGCGGTAGCTGCTAAGGATGAGGCACCTTACCGCATGGTATTGACGCATGGCATGGTTCTCGATAAATCCGGTCAAGAAATGCATAAATCGCTCGGGAACACCATCGATCCGCTTGATATTGTCAATCAGTACGGCGCGGATATCTTGCGGCTGTGGGTAGCCAGTTCCGAGTATCGCAATGATGTGAGAATTTCCGATGAAATTCTCCGGCAGTTGTCGGAAAGTTACCGGAAGATCCGTAACACATTTCGGTTTTTGTTAGGAAATCTCGCCGATTATGAGCCCACGGCAACGCGCCCCACACTGGAAGATCCCTTAAACCGCTGGATGGTTCACGTAATCAATGAATGGATGGGGGAAGCGCGAACCGCTTATGAATCGTACACCTTCCATCAAGTGGTGCACGGCTTGGTTCGGCTCGTAACAACGGAATTGTCCAGTTTCTATTTGGACGTCATCAAAGACCGTCTCTATACATTGGCTAGGGATAATCCGTTACGGCAGGAAACAGTGCATGTCTTAAAATATATTGCTGATGTATTGGTCCGTGTTATTTCGCCTATCTTAGTCTTTACGAGCGATGAAGTGTACCAGTATCTTCCTAAAGAACCGAACGCGCCAGTGTCTGTCCATTTATTGCGATGGCCGGAACCTTGGGCGATTGGCTATGGTCGTGACGAAAAAGATCGGATGTCTCGCCTTCTAGGCTATCGTGAAGTCATTCTCAAAGCGCTCGAAGGTTTACGAGCTAACAAGACAATTGGAAACTCCCTTGAAGCCATGGTTCATTTAACTGTCCCGACAACCGATCCGGTCCTGAACGATGAGGACAGACGCCTTCTGACTGAAATGGTTATGGTTGCCCATATTGATGCAGGGCAAGGATCAGAATTGGCGTGCCATGCCGAGAAAACATCATGGCCACGGTGTGAACGGTGTTGGCGGTATACACCAGATGTGGGCAATCACCCGGATTATCCCGATCTATGTGAGCGATGTTACGACGTGTTGAAGGAGAGTTTGTAATGTCCAAATCGGGTTTGGGCATTGTTGTGATTGGAATAGCGATTTTAGTGTCAGACTTATTTATTCAATCTCGCGTTTCCGCCACGATGGTGCCCGGTCAGAGTATTCCTCTTTTACCGCCGGTTTTGTCTTTGACTTACGTCTTGAACAATGGGGCAGCGTTCAGTCTTTTGCGAGGCGGAACGCCCCTCTTTATTCTTGTGGCGTTTGCGCTCTTAATAGGGATTGGTATTTACACCTGGCGACATCCCCACATGCCGTCTTTGATGGTTATTGCCTTGGGATTATTGGCGGGCGGTTCGGCCGGAAATTTATGGGATCGAATCATCTGGGGACGCGTTATTGACTACATTCATGTCATCGATTGGCCAGTTTTTAATTTAGCCGATTCGGCCATAGTGGTGGGCATGGGTTTACTCGTCTATTATTATTGGAGGCTAGACAAAAATGGCGAGTCTTCATCCTAAGACACCAACAAGCTTTCAGGTATCTTCTGACATGGTAGGGAAGCGACTGGACCGGGTAATCTACGAATGGAATCCGGAACATTCCCGAACATTTTGGCAACGGCTGATTCAACAAGGGCACATTCGCCTTAATGGGCGGGCAGTGAAATCGGGAACTATTGTTCAAACAGGCGATGAGATCACCATTGATTTCATCGACCTGCCCGCCCCCCTTCCCCCTCTCATCGAAGGGAGCGTCGATACCAAATGGATTGTGTACCAGGATGATTATTTGATTGTTGTCAATAAACCGAGACAGCTTGTGGTGCATCCGAGTCGCGGTCACGAAAATGACAGTGTGGTGCACCGGTTATTGCCACTTCTTCCCTATCAAGGTGAAGACTTTAGGCCGGGTGTGGTTCACCGCTTAGACCGGGATACAACCGGCCTTTTGGTCTTGGCTCGTAGCGAAGATGTCAAGGCAAAATTGTCCCAAATGATTCAACAACGCCAAGTTCATCGGGATTATATTGCGGTAATTCAAGGACACATGACTCCGAGCCATGGCATTATTGATGCGCCTATTGGGCGACATTTGCGCAACCGTTTGAAAATGGCTATTGTGAAAAATGGTCGGGAAGCAAGAACCCGCTATTATACCTTAGCCACTTGGGGATCCCAAAGTTTAGTGCAATTATCCTTAGACACGGGACGAACGCACCAGATTCGCGTTCACCTCAGTTCTATGGGTCATTATGTTATTGGAGATCCTTTATATGGCCCTACCTCGGAAACAGGTCCGGGGCAATTACTGCATGCGATGCGACTAGCATTTTTACATCCGGTGACCCAGGTCCCGTTGTGTTTTTGGACTTATCCTCCTAGTGATTGGAAAACGATGATACAAGAGGATGAACCCGTGGACATTATCTCACCATCCGTCTTTCACGCATCCATTCCTCCTTGTCCTGATATCAGCACACGTCAGTTACTCATAGAGGGTTTAGGGCTTCTGATCTAATGGGAGAGCATTCGCGGGAGAACTTGTCTCATTTGGGGCCAGCGGTTTACTGGATTTTTGAATAATAGGGACAAGATGTGCAAAGATTTGATGCCGAATCTCGTCGTCCGCACGTAGTTTAGTGTCCACGACAATTAATAGTGAATAGGTTGTAGGGGTTACATCTACGATTTGCGGTTTTGTGCCGACATACCCTAATGCTTGCAACATTTTTTCCACTTTGGGCAATAACTGATTGGGGTCTAAGGAAATATCGACATCAAATCGCATACGCAAAATACGACGATTTGTGCGCGAAAGATTTTCCACAGCTGCTTGAATGATTATGCCATTAGGGACAGCCATGATAGGGCCAGTGTCGGTAAGAACGGATGTATACATAAGCGTGATATCGACAACCACACCTGAATATACCGGTTTGGTGGCTTCATGGGGGAATGACGGAACTAACATAGGATATTGCCAGGCGACGAAATTAATGCGGTCACCGACTTCAAAAGGATGAAAAATTAGTAGGGCAATACCTGCAATAAGATTGCCAAACATTGTTTGCCCGGCCAACCCGATGATGGCCGTAACAAATGCGCCGCCAAATACGACCGATGAAAGGCCCACACCAAATGCCGCTAATACGGACAAAATCACCGCTAATAACAAAAAAAGACGAATAATAAACCGTAAAGAGGTTGTGCTTTTGGCACCAAGTGTTCGGGAAATCAATTGGAACAAATATCGTTCCAAAAGGTAAGAAATGGCACCACCAATCATCAAGACAATCAATGCCTTCATGGGTTCGGCCACGGATTTAGGCAAATGCAGCACGCCTTTTGCCTGATCTACAAGAACTGCTAGCAAGATTCCTACGATAAACAATACCAGAATTAAAATACCGGTTTTGCGCCAAAGTCGTTTGAGATCGCCGTTATGTTCAGCCATCTGCTCCTCCTTAACATGTTACACGTTTTTACCCTACCACAATTTTTATCGGAGGGTAAACTGTGGGCTTTTATCCAGCCGGGATGGATAAATTTCGCGAAATCCGTCAAATTCACCGATAGGCCTCTTTACCCCCGGGACTGAGTGGATTATTATAGGAGTTGGGTACACTTCCTTTAACACCAGTCCCGTGAGGCTGGAAAGGGGCAAATACCAAGATTTTTTGCTCTGGCCTTCGGGTGGCTAGAGTATTTTTTTTGGCTAATTGCCCAAGGAGGGTTTTTATGAAACAGGTCGCCCTGTTGATGGACGAAGATGCAATACGGCGCGCACTGATGCGCATTGCTCATGAAATTGTTGAGCGTAACCACGGTGTGCACAATGTGAGTTTAGTAGGGATTCGCAGACGGGGTGTGCCCCTAGCCGAACGCATTGCCGCAAATTTGGCCTTGATAGAAAATGAAACACTGCAGGTGGGGATTCTGGACATCGGGCTGTACCGCGATGATCTGGCGCACCGGCCTTTTGCGCCAGTGAATCAGACATCGATAAAAAGCGCAATGATTGATAAACGCGTGGTGGTATTAGTTGACGATGTGCTTTATACCGGGCGTACGGTGCGTGCCGCACTAGATGCCCTATCAGATTTTGGGCGGCCTAAAGCCATTCAATTAGCGGTCTTAATTGACCGGGGACATCGTGAATTGCCCATCCGAGCCGATTATGTTGGCAAAAATGTTCCCACCGCGCGGTCAGAGCGTATCCATGTGGAAGTGCAGGAAATTGACGGGATTGATCGCGTATATGTGGAAAAAGTTCCCGTGATAGAAGGAGAGGAATAATGCGCGACTTACTAACATTAGAAAGTCTCTCCGGACAAGATATAGGGGATTTACTCGATCTCGCGCAGAATATGGCCGAAATATTGGACAGGCCGATTAAAAAAGTTCCGACATTGCGCGGAAAATCTATTGTGAACCTCTTTTTTGAGCCCAGTACCCGGACGCGCAATTCTTTTGAATTGGCTGCGAAATATCTCAGTGCTGATGTCATAAATGTGCAGAAATCGGGTTCGAGCGTTGAAAAAGGGGAAACGTTATGGGATACTGCTCGCAATTTATCGCAAATGGCAGTGGATGCCGTCATCATTCGTCATCAGGTATCGGGAGTTCCTCAACAGTTAGCGGAAATTCTTGATATTCCGGTAATCAACGCGGGCGACGGCAGTCATGAGCATCCGACACAAGGTCTTCTCGACGCGTTGACACTGCGTCAGGCCAAAGGACACGTGGCGGGACTGAAAGTGGCGATTGTGGGGGATGTGTTGCACAGTCGGGTCGCTCGCTCTGATATTTGGGCATTGTTGGCGCTTGGAGCCCGCGTGAGCATTGTAGGCCCACCCAGTCTTTTACCTAGTACCTATGAAGAGTTGGGCGTGGAGGTTACCACCGATTTGAAAGAAGCCTTAGCAGATGCCGATGCCATTCAAGTGTTACGGTTGCAAAAGGAACGGCAAAGTACGGGTGAAATTCCCTCATTATGGGAATATCGATTGCGCTGGGGCATCACTCGAAAAACTCTACAGTATGCCAAACCAGATGCTGTGGTTCTTCATCCTGGTCCACAAAATCGTGGAGTCGAAATCGATTCGGATGTTTTGGATTCTTCCCGGTCCTATATCTTGCAGCAAGTGCGCAATGGGGTGGCGGTCAGAATGGCCGTGCTATTTCGGTTATTAGGAGGTGGCCATGACGAATAAGGCTGAAACGTGTTGGCAGATACAAAATGTACGAGTGATTGATCCTTTCCGAGGCATCGATAGTGTGGAAGATGTGTTTGTTGTTAATGGCCAAATTGCAGAACGCGCGACGGCCACTGATTGTCGGGTCATCAACGCTCGAGGACTATGGTTGGTGCCACGGCTTACCGATATGCATGTTCATTTCCGTGATCCGGGACTGGAATATAAAGAAGACTTATTCTCAGGGAGTCAGGCTGCGGCCGCTGGGGGATTTACCGTGGTGTGTACCATGCCTAATACGCGTCCCGTTGTTGACATTCCCAGTTTAATTCATTGGCAAATAACCCGGGCTAATGAAATTGGCTTAGTGCATATTTTGCCCATTGGCGCGATTTCCAAAGGCCAACAAGGATCAGAACTGGCTGATCTCTATCAGATGGCGGAAGCTGGAGCGGTAGGGTTTTCTGACGATGGGCATCCCCTTGTGGATAGCCGCATTATGCGTGCAGCCTTAAGTTATTCCAAAACATTAGGGCGTCCCATTATTCAGCATGCCGAAGACCCATTGTTAGCTGCAGGCGGTGTTATGCATGAGGGGAGCATTTCTCACCAACTGGGCCTAGCGGGGGCACCCGACGAAGCGGAATCGGTCATGGTGTGGCGTGATGTCGAACTAGCCGGTTTAACCGGTGGCATCTTGCATGTGGCGCATATTTCCTCTCCGGGTTCATTGGAAGCGTTAGACTATGCTAAGCGCCGCGGGTTACGAGTGAGCGCTGAAGTGGCACCACATCATTTATTTTTGACCGACGAGGCGGTACGTGAATGGAATTATAATCCAGTCACCAAAGTTAATCCGCCTTTACGGCCGGACACTACCCGGCAGTTATTAATTCAAGCGGTAATAAAAGGACTTATTACCGTGATCGCGTCCGATCATGCTCCTCATCATGAGGACGAAAAGAACCAATCATATAAAGAGGCGCCATTTGGCATTAGCGGCTTAGAAACCTTTATTGGTACGATCTTCCGGGTGTTTTTGGACGCGGGGCTACTTTCTCCATTGCATCTGTTTCGGCTTATTACTGTAGGCCCTCAAGACGTGTTGGGCCTTGATTATCCAGGCCTAATTCCCGGGGCGTCAGCAGACCTTACCTTGATTGATCCTCAAGTAACGTGGACTGTCGATGGACAACAATTTTATTCTCGGGGGAAGAATACGCCTTTACAGGGGACAAAACTTAAAGGGCGTCCAGTCGCCACGATGCTAGACGGTCGATTTACCATGCGGGATCAGGAGGTGCTTGTGTGAAAGGCGCATTGTTTTTTGAAGACGGGACAATTTTCGAGGGACGATTGATCGGGGATATTAGCCGAGGTGTAGCGGGGGAAGTTGTTTTTAATACCGCGATGACCGGTTATCAAGAGATTTTGACTGACCCCTCATATTTTGGCCAAATTGTCGTTTTGACCTATCCCCTTATCGGGAATTATGGGACTTTCGCTGACGCGGCGGAATCCCTATTTCCGTGGGCCGAAGCGGTTGTTATCAAACATGATACGCCCATTCCCTCTCATTTTGGAGGCGCCGAAAGTTTTGATGCCTATCTCAAACGCTATCACAAATGTGGATTAGCGGATGTGGATACGAGGGCGCTCACATTGTATATTCGGCAACGGGGAACCCAACACGCTGTATTGGGACCGATTGAGATGACGCAAGAACAACGAGAAGCCCTGTTTGCCGGAATTGACCTGTCTCAAAGTGTCTATCAAGTGACAACACCCCAGGCATATTCTTTGGGTCATGACAGTGATGGACTCCATATCGTGGTGATTGATTATGGCGCGAAAAATTCTATTATGGCGCAACTCGTGAAACGCAACATGCGGGTGAGTGTGTTGCCTTGTACGGTAACTCCCGAAGAATTGGCTCATTACGCGCCCGACGGCATTGTGTTATCAAATGGTCCGGGCGATCCCAGTGATTTTACGGACCTGCTTCCAACCGTGCGCTACGCCATTGATCATTATCCTACCTTGGGTATTTGTCTTGGCCATCAACTGATTGGTCTGGCTGAAGGAGCGCCCACATATCCTTTAAAATTTGGCCATCATGGAGCTAATCATCCCTTATTAGACCATGTAACGGGAAAAGTGTTGATCACATCACAAAATCATGGGTATGCCGTGGATCCGGCGCCGCTTTTGGACCGCTACCGCATACGATTGACCAATTTGCATGACCAGACCGTCGAAGGATTTCAGCATAAAGATAAACCGGTTCTCACTGTGCAGCATCATCCGGAAGCGGGTCCAGGACCTTGGGATTCTCATTACCTGTTTGATGAATTTTTAGATACGGTCATTCAACGAAAGGGGTTAGCGAATGCCTAAACGATCGGATATTCATAAGGTCTTGGTCATTGGTTCGGGACCGATAATCATTGGTCAAGCGGCCGAGTTTGACTATGCTGGTACCCAGGCGTGTCGGGCCTTAAAAGAAGAAGGGCTGGAAGTTGTCTTAGTCAACAGTAATCCGGCCACGATTATGACCGATTTATCGGTCGCTGATGTTGTCTATTTAGAGCCTCTTACGGTATCTTTTCTCGCCTATATCTTAGGGAAAGAGCGACCTGATGGGGTATTGGCCACGCTAGGTGGCCAGATGGGCTTGAATTTGGCTTCGGAACTAGGGCGTACGGGGGTTCTCACTGACCTCGGTATTCCTTTGTTAGGCACTCCCTTGTCGGCTATCAAAATGGCTGAAGATCGGGAAGCCTTCCGGA
This sequence comes from Sulfobacillus thermosulfidooxidans, assembly GCF_001280565.1. Lineage (NCBI taxonomy): Bacteria > Bacillati > Bacillota > Clostridia > Eubacteriales > Clostridiales Family XVII. Incertae Sedis > Sulfobacillus > Sulfobacillus thermosulfidooxidans. Next base: position 834,559 of record NZ_LGRO01000001.1, read on the forward strand.
ATTTGATGATCGAATTGGGCCATCCCATTGCCAGAAGCCGAACGGTTACCACAGTCGAAGAAGGTATAGTATTTGCCCAGGAGATTGGATATCCAGTCGTTCTCAGGCCTGCCTATACCTTGGGGGGAACGGGGGGAGGCTTTGCCCATAACGACGAAGAATTGCTAGAACGCTTACCCCATGCGCTCGCCTTAAGTCCTATTACTCAAGTTCTCGTGGAAGAATCGATCGCCGGATACAAAGAAGTCGAGTATGAAGTCATCCGGGACCAGGTTGGTAATACCATTACGGTTTGCAATATGGAGAATTTTGATCCAGTCGGCATTCATACTGGTGACTCAATTGTTGTGGCGCCCAGTCAAACCTTAACGGATTATGAGTACCAAATGCTACGTACGGCAGCCATCGACATTGTTAGCCATTTAGGAGTGGTAGGAGGCTGCAATGTGCAATTTGCCTTACATCCCGATGGACGTTACCGGGTGATTGAAGTGAATCCCCGGGTTTCTCGGTCGAGTGCTCTAGCCTCAAAAGCGACCGGCTATCCGATTGCCCGGATTGTCTCCAAAATTGCAATTGGGTTGACTCTGCCCGAAATCGCTAATCCCGTGACAGTGAATACCACAGCCGCGTTTGAACCGGCTCTCGATTATGTTGTCGTCAAAATTCCCCGGTGGCCATTCGACAAGTTTCCAACGGCAGAACGACGGCTAGGCACTCAAATGAAAGCGACGGGAGAAGTTATGGCCATTGACCGTACCTTCGCTGGGGGGCTGCAAAAAGCTGTGCGATCTTTGGAAATTAAGCGCATCTCGCTGAGCCGGCCCGACTTGGAGACACGTTCCGATGAGGAGATTTGGGCGGGTATCGTCGATGTGACGGATGAACGCTTGTTTTTCGTTGCCGAGGGTCTCAGACGCGGATTTTCTGTTGACGAGATTGCTCGGCGTACGGCCATTGATCGCTGGTTTGTGGAGGGAATTGCTGACATTATTGAGACCGAATCATGGATCTTGCAACATCCAGACCAGTGGCTCGAGCGTGCTCGCGAACTTAAACAAAAAGGTTTTGCAGATCGACGGATTGCAGAATTAATTCATTCTACCGAAGACGAAGTCCGGCGTCTGCGCATCCTTCATGGCATCATACCTACCTACAAAATGGTGGATACCTGCGCCGGTGAATTTCCTGCTCAAACTCCTTACTATTACGCCACCTACGAGGAACAGAATGAGGCAGAACCTCTTGACGGCCCGAAAATTCTCGTAATTGGGTCAGGGCCTATACGGATCGGTCAAGGCATCGAATTTGACGCCGCAAGTGTTTATGCTCTGAATGCTTTGCGACGGTTGGGTTATAAAGCGATTATGGTAAACAATAATCCGGAAACAGTATCAACTGATTTTAATGCGTCAGACCGTTTGTATTTCGAACCGATTACGCTAGAAGATGTTTTGAACATCGTCGACTGGGAAAAGCCTGATGGCGTAGTCGTGCAATTTGGTGGACAAACAGCTATCAATTTGGCGGAAGCGCTCACAAGACATGGGGTAAAAATCGTTGGAACCGATTTAAGAGGCTTGCAACAAGCGGAAGACCGGGAATTATTTGACGAGCTATTAGAGGAACTGCACATCAAACGACCACCTGGGTTAGCCGTGACAACCCCGGATCAAGCTTTTGAAGCCGCCGAAAAAATTGGGTTTCCGCTTCTAGTCCGTCCCTCGTATGTGCTAGGGGGACGAGCCATGAAAATTGTCGAGGACCGGGGACAATTAGAACGGTACTTGCAGGAAAACCACGAAATGGGAGCCGACCAGCCTCTTCTGATGGACCGCTATATGAGTGGACTCGAGTTGGAGGTCGATGCTGTGAGTGATGGACGGCGTGTTCTTATTCCGGCCGTCATGGAACATGTAGAACGGGCTGGGGTGCATTCTGGGGACTCTGTGGCTGTGTTGCCACCCGTGCGCGCTTCCCACAGTATTATTGACCAAGTTGTCGATATTTCAACGAAACTCTGTCGCGGTCTCGGTGTGAAGGGACTGTTAAATATTCAGTTTGTGGCGGTAGATAATCAAGTCTATGTTATCGAAGCCAATCCCCGCTCTAGCCGAACCGTCCCCTTTGTCATTAAAGCCACTGGCGTACCCTTAGTGGATTTAGCGATGGAAGCCAGTCTTACCGGTCATTTTGATGAGCGATGGGGTGAGGGGCTATTAGCGGCGCCCGATCATTTTTCCGTGAAAATGCCCGTATTTTCCTTTGCCAAACTTGGACAGGTCGATGCTATCTTAGGTCCTGAGATGAAATCAACGGGCGAAGTTATGGGGATTGACCATGACTTTTCTAGCGCCCTTTATAAGGCGTTGATTGGCGGGGGATTCCGCTTACCCGCGGGAGGAAAAATTTTGGTGACGATTGCTGATGCCGACAAAGCAGAAGCCTTACCCTACTTACGTGAATTAGCAAACTTAGGTTACCGGTTGTATGCGACTGCCGGGACTTTGGCCATGTTATCGGCCCAAGGGATTCCTGCCACGCCTGTTTACAAAATTCGGGAACGACGCCCCCATTTGGTGGATCTTATCCACCAAGGCCAGTTTGATTTGGTTATCAATACGATTACCGTCGGCGGAGATCAGGAACGAGAAGGATTTCTTATTCGTCGGGCAGCTGTGGAGCAAGGCATCTTGTGTTTTACCTCGCTTGATACGGTCCGCGCCGCCATCGAGGCCCTGAAAGGTCGGCAACGGCAAACATTTTCAGTGCATCCCTTAAATGAATGGTTGCACGTAGGGCAGGTGAGATAGTATGGCGATCGGGAATACCTGGTCCAAAAGTCCCATTATCGAACGGAATGAAGTGGCAGACGGGCACGTGGAATTGATATTAAAAAGCCCGGAACTGGCGAAAGCCATTCCGGGGCAATTTGCCCACGTGTTGACACCGGGAATGTTAAGACGCCCTATCTCGTTTTCTCGTTTGGACACCATTCACGGCGAAGTGGGCATTTTATTCCAAATTGTCGGTTCAGGCACCCAGTGGTTGGCGGAACGTCAAGTGGGAGAGGAACTCGATGTGTTAGGCCCGTTAGGACACGGCTTTCCCGCTCCGGATCCGTCAAGACCGTGGGTGCTGGTGGGAGGTGGTGTCGGCATTCCGCCTTTGTATAGTGCGGCTCAAGCGTGGATCTCAACCACCAAAAATCCACCTTTTGTCATTATCGGGGCGCGTAAATCCGCGTGGGTATTGATGGTAGAGGATTTTAAGGCACTTGGATTGCGGATTGAAGTGACGACCGATGATGGCAGTGCAGGTCATCATGGTACCGTTCTCGGACCGCTTGAACAGTGGTTAAGCCGACATGAGAATGCGCAAGTGTATGCATGTGGTCCGACACCAATGCTGAAAGCTATTGCTAACCTGGCTCATGAACACATAACGGCTTATTTGGCGTTAGAACAACGCATGGGGTGTGGGATTGGCGCGTGTTTGGCCTGTGTGGTGCCGGCGAAAGGAGAACGGGGTCTATCTTACCGGAGAGTGTGTACAGAAGGTCCCGTGTTTCGAGCAGAGGAGCTGATGTGGTAATGGATTTGCGCGTAGTTTTGCCAAGGGGGTTGGAATTGAGTAATCCGGTGATGGCTGCATCCGGAACCTTCGGTTTTGGCCCAGAGTACAGCCAATTTGTCAACATTGATGCTTTGGGCGGTATCAGTGTCAAAGGGGTATCACCAGAACCGTGGACCGGCAATCCTCCTCCGCGAATATGGGAAACACCGATGGGACTTTTGAATTCCATTGGATTACAAAATCCCGGGGTGGATGTTTTTATTGAAAAGGATTTGCCATTTTTAAGACAGCATCAACCGCGTGTGATCGTCAACATTATTGGTCATACAGTAGATGAGTATCAACGGGTCGCTGAACGGCTCAATGGACTCGATGGGGTACATGCCTTGGAAGTGAATATTTCCTGCCCTAATATCAAAGAGGGTGGCATGAGCTTTGGACAGGATCCAGACCAAGCCTATGCCGTGACCCACGCAGTCCGACAAGTCACCAACCTGCCTATTATGGTCAAATTGTCTCCCAATGTGACATCACCAGTTATGATTGCACAAGCCATCGAGGCAGCCGGGGCCGATATGATTTCCGCGATTAATACCCTTGTCGGATTAGCGATTGATATTGATCATAGGCGTCCCGCTTTGGGGGGCATCACAGGCGGGTTGTCTGGGCCAGCGATTAAACCAGTGGCCTTACGTATTATTTATGAAGTTGCCCAAGCGGTTCACATCCCCATTATAGGAATGGGGGGCATTGCCAGTGCTACTGATGTCTTGGAATTTTTAATGGCTGGAGCCAGTGCCGTTATGGTGGGGACCATTACCTTTCAATTTCCAGACCGGATGAATCAAATTATTAACGAACTGCCTCAGGTACTCGAGTCCCATGGATTTACGTCATTGCAAGATGCTGTGGGAGCGGCCTTGCCCGGGAAATCCATGTGGCCTCCTCAAGAGGAGATGACATATGAATCCTAACCCAGCAAATCTTCAGCCCACGCGTTTTTGGATTGCGTTAGACGTGCCTGACCAAAAAGTGGCCGAACAATGGATGGCCCGCTTTCCTAATCATAAAGACTATAAAGTTGGGATGGAGCTGTTTTACCGAACGGGACCGGATGTTATTAAAAAATGGATTGGGGAAGATGGCCTATCGATCTTTTTAGATCTCAAATTGCATGATATTCCCAGGACCGTAGCCGCAGCCATCTCACAGCTCGATGAGCTTGGGGTCAGTTTGACCACGATTCACTTGATGGGAGGCCGGGCCATGTGTGAAGCGGCAGTTCAGGCCCGGACCCAGTTAAGTATTGTGGGGGTTAGTGTTTTAACGAGCTTGGGCAACGATGATTTAACGATGATCGGAATCTCATCAAACGTGGCTGACCAAGTTACGCGCTTAGCTGCTATCGGTAGGGATACGGGACTTGACGGGATCGTCTTATCAGGGCAAGAGTTAATAGTTCTGAGCCCTTTGTGGCCTGGGGCACGGTTTGTTGTACCTGGCATTCGAAAAGCACCAGATCCATCAAATGATCAAAAACGGGTAATTACTCCAGAAAAAGCCGTCAACTATGGAGCAACGGATTTAGTGATTGGCCGAACATTGCTGCAGGCCAAGGATCCCCAAGCGACATATCAAGAATTGACTAAATTATTGCAAGGGGGCAAAAAGTCGTGAGCGCAGCCGGAACGTTGGAGGATTTACGGGAGATTGGGGCATATTTGCAAGGACATTTTCTTTTGACTACGGGTCGTCACAGTGACACGTTCTTTCTATTGGCCCGCTTAACCGAACGACCCGACAAATTGCGCGCTTGGATTTCACTGCTACAAGAACAAATGCAGGATATCTCGGCTCGTACAGTCGTCGGACCCGCAATGGGAGGCATTCTGCCGGCTTATCAATTGGCGGCCCTCAGACCATCCAATCGGGTGATCTTTGCTGAAAAGGGTGAGGGAGGAAACATGGTGTTTCGCCGGGGTTTTCAATTAGAAAAAGGGGAACCGGTAATTATTATCGAGGACGCGGTGACCACCGGAAGTTCCGTCAACAAGGTGATTGATGCGGTGAGGGATCAAGGAGCCCATGTAGCTGCCATCGGGTGCCTGGTTAACCGGACCCAAGACCAAAGGGTTCCCTGGACAGTACCGTTTTTCTCGGTCTTAAATGTTAGCGGCATTCAAAACTGGGCTCCGGATGACTGTCCCTTATGTCATCAGGGGATTCCTCTGACAAAACCCAAACAGTAATACTTAATCGATTAATTTGTCATGCGTTGCTCCTAAACGCCTAAGCCGTTCGGGATCAGGGGTCACGTAGAGCGTTTTTTCGCGTTCATAAAGCACTTGCCCTATGTCGGCATGCGGGCGTTTTCGAACAAATTTGCGTTTAGTGTAATCCACAGCCACCGTTGATGAGTGCTTGGCCGGACTGTAATAAGCAGCGAGATGGGCGGCATCCAACAGATCATCGAGGTTAGGTTGGCGTTTTCCACTAAACAAAATCACATGCGATCCCGGCGCTTGTTTGACGTGAAACCACAAATCATCCGGTCGGGCTCGGCGCATGGTTAATTCCTGATTTTCTTCACGGTTACGTCCGACAAAAATGTCAAACCCGCCGGTGCTAACAAACCGCCGAAATGGCTGATTTTCCAGGTGTTTGGATCGCGCCGGCGAAGCGACCTGTTTTAATTCATCGCGGTAATATGATGTGGGATGATTTTGTTGGGCCAAACTCAACGCTTGTTCAGCGTGGGTGAGTTCTTCCCGAAGAATTTCCGCAAGGCGGGTACTGGCGGCAACGCGACTTTTGGCCTTTTTGTACAGTCTATAGCAATGTTCTGCCATCTCTGCGGGGGTCTTATCCTCCGGCAGCGCGAGAGTAACGAAGCGTGAGGGATCAGCAAAGGAGGGAATGGTGAGCTCCTGGTGATTCTTAAACTGATACTGATAGGCCAACCACAAATCACCTTCATCTTTCCATTTTTCTACCTCCTCCTGCTGACTTTGTTCGGTTTCAGCCAATTTGGTGCGTAGATGCTGCACCCGATCTTTCCAATACGCTACGAGTTGTTGTTGTAGGTTGATGCGCAACCGTTCCTGTTCTTTCTCAAAAAATAGATTGTCCAGGACTTTATCAGGATTTTCCACGAGTTCAGCATGCCACCCTGGCAACGGAAAAACCCATAAATCTTGGATTTTGTCTTGGCGAAGGAGAACAAATGGAAGGGTGGACGTTGTGTATTGCTGGCAAAACGCGTCGAATGGCCACTGCCCGGGTTCTGGCACGAGTTTGCGGATTAAAGGCGAGATATCGCTGAATTGATGGGTTTGGCAGGCATTGGGTAACGGGGCAGGGGCTTGGTAGAGTTGACCAGGGCGAATGATTCGCTGGTGGTTTTTGTCCTGAAAGTGACGCAAGGCTTCCAAAATTTTATATTCGGAATCGAGTACGATGAGATTGGTTACGTGACCCGTAAGCTCGATGACCAAATAGCCATAGCTAGGCTGTCCCCAATCATCAGTCCAATGCACTTTAAACCACAGAATTCGATCAAATGCCGGCGTAAACACGGCGTCAATGGTTAAGGGCAAAAACCGCGCAAAAAGAGGATGAGTCGCTTTGGGCAACTCAAAGCGGTGATGAGTTTCATGTATGCGGGCAAGCCCGGGTGTGAAAGCTATTAAAATGAAAAGTTTTTCGTGGGCATCTTTGTGCCATCCTTGGAAAACCACGTGCGTTTTATCTGCCCAAGCCGAGGAGAGTTCGACATCTTGCCAGCGTGTATTCCAGTGGCGGGCTAATCGCTCAAGTAAAAAAGCATCAAAAGGCATTTTGAACCTCCGGAACAGATTTCACGAACTGCGGTTGAGGCCGTATTGAATGCATTGTACGATTTTGTCGTAGGGATGAAAAGAGTACGGTATAGTAGTAGATTTGTCAATGTAATGGTGGGATAATATCTCCGTAACTCGATCGGACTATTTGAGAAAATTTTCACAACAGGGAGGTGCGAAAGTGGCAAGAGCAACCGGACTCCGGGAAATGTGGCAGGCGTTGCCTCTGGAACGCTTCACCTCCCGGGAAAATTACATCTGGTTTGTGGTAGCGACGGTCTGTATTGGCGCATTTATGGCGGCCTTAGATGCGAGTATTGTCAATGTCGCGCTACCCGACTTGACCACATATTTCCACGCTAGCGCGTCGATGGTGAGTTGGGTTTTAATCGCCTACTTACTCACGTTAGCGACGCTCTTGACGCTTTTTGGACGATTAGCTGACATGTTAGGGCGACGGCCCTTGTACACATTTGGATTTCTGGTATTTATTATTGGTTCCGCAGCATGTGGGGCTGCGGTGAACTTGCCTATGCTGATTGTTTCGCGTGTCTTTCAAGCGGCAGGTGCGGCGATGTTGCAGGCGAATTCGGTGGCAATTATCACAGCAGCAGTGCCGGCGTCGGTAAGGGGACGGGCAATTGGATTTCAAGGTTCGGCACAAGCGATTGGATTGTCGTTAGGCCCGGCAATTGGAGGCGCTTTAGTGGGTCTATTTGGATGGCGGGCCATTTTTTATGTAAATGTTCCCGTGGGACTTTTAGGAACAACAATGGCCGCAATGATTTTGCCAAAAGATAAGTTGTCCGGTCATAAAGCAACCTTCGATTGGTGGGGCACATTGTTAATGACACCTTTTTTGGTGTTAGTAATGCTCGCCTTAACGGAAGGTAACAGTTGGGGATGGTCATCTCCCGCTATTCTAGGCATGTTTGCGGCCGCTGTTTTGTTATTGATTGGATTCATCTTCCGGGAATTATCGTTCCGCGCTCCTCTTGTCGATATGCGTTTGTTTAAAATTCCCGTGTTTAGCGTAGGAAATTTCACTGGCTTGTTATCGTACTTGGCCATGTTTGGCGTATTGTTTTTGATGCCTTTCTTTTTCGAACGCGTACTCAACTATAGTTCGGCGGTATCAGGGCTTATCTTAACGGCTGTGCCCTTAGGCATGACTGTGGCGGCGCCGAAAGCGGGTGCTTTGGCGGATCGTTATGGGCCTCGGCTTCTAACAACATCCGGGATGGCTTTGACCGGTTTGGCATCGCTCTTCTTAGCTTGGACCTTATCGCTAAGGCCCAATGTGACCATGATGGTTATTGAATTGGTCTTAATCGGTGCTGGTCTTGGGATCTTTACTCCGCCTAACAATTCGTCTGTCATGGGAAGTTTGCCGAGTTCGCGTCTAGGCGTCGGGGGCGGTATTTTGAATATGGCGCGATCCTTAGGCATGGCGATGGGGACGGCATTGTCCGGTACCATGCTGGCAGTATTTTTGATGGCTAATGGCGGCGTCGAAAATCCAGGAGGTCCCAAAGGGCCTTGGATTCCGGCCACACGCTACGCTTTGTTTCTTCTGGTGGTGTTGTCCTTTTTGGCCGCTCTCCTATCCGTATTTCGGGTAACACAGAAAAAATCACCCGCGGAAAAGATGCCCTTGGAATGGTGAGAGATAATTTGGGAGTCATGACATCAGCGAGTTTTCGGTGAAGTGCCAGACAATGACGGCCTGCTAGTTGTTCTAGTAGGCCGTCCATTGTATGCTTAACGTATATTGACCAAACGCGCTGCCAGGAGGGTACGAGGATGTGGACTGTCGTATATATTGCTCCGACGAAGACAATTGCAGAACGGATTCAAGGCATATTGGAGAATGAAGGGGTTTTGGTCCACCTGAAGACGGTCGAATTAGATGACAACGATCGTGGCAGTATTGAAATTCAAGTTCCTGAAGGCGAAGCAGAAGAAGCAACAGAAATCATCACGGAACATCTTGGTCGATTACGATAATGAGTAAAGGAGTTCCTATGTGAGACGTACAAAAATTGTCGCGACGATTGGTCCTGCTTGCGATGATCCCCAAGTCATTGCGAATATGATCCGGTCGGGTATGGATGTCGCACGCTTAAATTTGTCGCATGGCGATCTGAAAACTCACCGGCAACGGATTCAGCTTCTACGTGATATCTCGCATCAAGTGGGCACTGAAGTGGGAATTATGCTTGATACGTGTGGTCCCGAAGTGCGTTTAACGCATCTTACCCAGCCATTAACTCTTAAGCAAGGCGATACGTTTGTCTTAACCAAGACGCCTGAACCGGGTGCCTATCAGGCCGGAGTCACCTGGGATGGGATTTTTGATATGATTGAGCCCGGTCACTTGCTTTGGATTGATGATGGAAATATTGTGATGCGTTGTGCGGATCAAAAATCCGATGCACTCCGCTTAGAAGTGGTGGTCGGAGGCCTTCTTCAAAACCGAAAAAAAATTAGTTCACCGGATCTGACATGGCCTCTAGACATTTTGACTGACACTGACCGGGAAGCCCTTTTAATGGGAATGCAGGAGGGGATGGATTTTGTTGCAGCATCCTTTATTCGCTCCGCTGAGGATGTTGTCACGATCCGTAAATTTTTTGAAGAGAATCACTTTGATGTTTTTCTTATTAGCAAAATCGAGAACCGTGCAGGGGTTGAGAATCTCGCAGAAATCTTGGCGGTTTCTAATGGTGTGATGGTCGCTCGTGGTGATTTGGGCGTCGAACTACCACCAGAGCGCGTACCCTGGCTGCAAAAGGATATCATCGCCCAAGCCAATGAACTGGGTATTCCGGTTGTGACCGCGACTCAAATGCTGGAATCGATGACGCATGCCCCGAGGCCTACGCGCGCTGAAGTATCTGATGTTGCCCATGCGATATGGGATGGATCAGATAGTGTGATGCTGTCAGCTGAGACAGCGTCTGGTCTATATCCGGTGGAATCCATTCAAATGATGGCAAAAATTGCAGAAGACGCCGACAACCGGCGAGAATTTATGACGCGTCGGTCATTGCCCATTACGCGGGTGGCTGATGCAGTGAGTCGTGCTTCTGCGGAGGTGGCAGAGAGTTTAGAAGCCCGAGCAATTTTAACGGTCACGGCGACAGGCTATACCGCTCGCATGGTAAGTCGTTCGCGACCGAGTGTTCCGATTATTGCTATTTCTCCTAATCCCGGTGTCGTGAGACGCCTGAAGTTGACATGGGGTGTGTGCCCTATTATTTCAGAGGATGCGGAGCATTCAGATGATATGGCAGCCAAGGCCATTGAGGCTGCCGCTGACTATGGTTATGTGACGGAAGGAGATCTAGTCGTTCTGACTGCTGGGGTGCCAGCGGGAATTCCAGGAACCACCAACTTAGTCCGCGTCGAGACCGTGTCAAATCCGGTGTTAGTCGGAACAGGATTAGGCTATGGTGAACCTATTACGGCCCCGGTCCGGTTTCAACCCAAAAACCATGAGGATTTGCCTGACGAAGCATATATTGCTGTAGCCGTTGACTTCAATGCCGAAGATAAGGAATTTTTTGCGCACGCCAAAGCCATTATTGCTGAACATAGTGGTAGAACCTCTGATATTGCGGTAGCTGCGGTGACCCTGGGCATTCCGGCTATTGTCGGGGTGCAAGGAGCTAGCAAGCGATTACATAACGGTCAAATCGTCACCATGGATCCGATTCGCGGCGTCATTTATAAAGGGAGGGCAAAGATTTAATTACCACGAGATGACGAATAATCCGTGGGAGGAGGAATGAGGATGAAGGTCTATTTCAATGGTCATGTAATGGATGACCAGGAGGTCCGTATTAGTTTTGATGACCGCGGCTTTTTATTTGCTGATGGAGTATATGAAGTGGTTCACATCTACTCTGGCCACTTTTTTGAATGGGATCGGCACATGGCCCGGCTTGCACGTTCTTTGAAAGGCATTGATTTGGAAGGTATTAATATCGCTGCAGTGACTGAGGGTGCTGGACAGCTATTGCAAGATTTTAAGGAGAAAGAAGGGGCATTGTATCTTGAAATTACCCGCGGTGTCTATCCGCGGGCGCATCCTTTTCCACCAGCAAATGTACCTCCGACAGTGTTAATGTGGATACGTCCAGTCAATCCATTCCCTCAAGAGATGATTGACCACGGCGTGTCAGTGATTACCGTGGCGGATGACCGGTGGGCTAAAGTCTGGATTAAGACGATCGGGTTACTGCCGAATGTACTCGCTAAAGAAAAAGCGCATAAAATGGGAATGTTTGATGCCGTGTTTGTGCGCGATGGAATGGTGACTGAAGCGACCAGTGCTAATGTGTTCATCGTCCGGGAAGGATATCTGCAAACTGCGCCGGTTACGAATTATATCTTACCCGGAATTACACGGGAAGTCGTTTTGGAAATCGCCCAGGAATTGGGACTTCCTACCATACTTGAGCCCTTTTCGGTGGATGATATGCTGGCAGCGGACGAGATTTTTTTGACGGGGACGACGACCGAAATCTTGCCCGTCACAGCCGTAGATGGCCACACGATCAGTGATAAGGCTGGAGAGGTTGCATTAAGGCTCCTGAAGGCCTTTAAGAAGCGCGCCAGCACCGTATCATAACAGCCTTTGCCGGGAAGACTTCCTTCGGGAGGCGAAATGATGCAAGATAGCGAACTTTTGGCAGATGAAGCCCGGGGCTATTTTCTAGCGTTAGCGGATGTATTACGCGAATTAGGGCGAGGCGAACTTTTAGGTCGGCTGGCCGAACTATATATGGATTTCCGGCAAATTGATTATCTTCGCCAACAACCGTAAAAATTAAAGAAAGACAACGAAAAGGAGGGTGGGGGATGCACGTGGTGCTCGTTGAACCGGAAATCCCCCCCAATACCGGCAACATCGCTCGGACCTGTGCAGCGACAAGAACTCATTTACACTTAGTGGAACCACTGGGTTTTTCCATCAGTGATCGTTATTTACGGCGGGCAGGGGTCGATTATTGGGATTTTGTAGAGGTTCATGTTCATCCTGATTGGCAAAGTGTCGTGGACTATTTAGGTCATCCCGAAACTTGGTACTATTTTACTTCACACAGTACGCGATTATATACGGAGGCGCGTTATACTCCGGATTCAGTTCTAGTATTTGGCAAAGAATCTACGGGGTTGCCATCGACATTATTGAAAAATTATCAAAATGCGACGTATGTTATTCCGATGGATTCTCGGGTTCGGTCATTGAATTTGTCCAATGCCGTAGCCATTGTGGTTTATGAGGCATTACGCCAACAAAACTTTGGACCGATGCACATCTAAAGGGTTTTGTTAAAAGAGGCGCTCTTTATCCCATATGGAGTCATTGCTGGTTAGAGCCGCAGATCCGGGACCGGATTCGGGAGCGGGGAGTTTAATGAATATGTCCTTGTTATTGCTCACCGTTAGCGGAATGGTGCTCATCGTTCTGGCAGCGGATTACTTTACGAATGGAGTAGAATGGCTTGGCTATCATCTGCACTTGGAAGAAGGTGCGGTGGGTTCATTATTGGCCGCACTAGGGACAGCATTACCCGAAACATTAGTGCCAGTGATGGCGATCATCTTTGGTCAGGGACATAGTGAAAACGCCATCGGCCTTGGAGCTATTTTAGGAGCGCCATTTATGCTCGCAACAATAGGATTTTCGGTCATTGGGGTGGGGCTATGGGCAAGCCGGCGCAAGATCCGAACCCTAAATGTGCCGACAGCAGGCCCCATGACCGATGATTTAGGATTTTTTCTTTGGGCTTTTGCTGTGGTCGTTCTCGCTTCGTTTCTTCCACGAATTATCCATCCGATTGTGGCTTTGGGTTTATTGGCACTCTATGGACGCCATGCGTGGAAATTGGTAGAAGGTCATAATACTTCTGAACAACGAAATGTGGCACCATCGCAGCCACTTAGACTATCGTCCCGACCTCGGCCGCCGTTGGTGCTGGTAATCGTGCAAGTCGTGTTAGCGTTAATTGGACTTATTTTAGGGGCACATTTTTTCGTGACAGCCCTCGATGGCATCACGAAAATTGTGACCATCTCCCCGTTCTTGTTGTCTGTGATTGTGACGCCAGTCGCAACGGAGTTGCCTGAAGTCCTCAATAGCGTGATCTGGATTCGCCGAGGAAAAGATACTTTGGCGGTAGGCAATGTCACCGGGGCAATGGCGTTTCAATCCAGTATCGTGCCAGCGTTAGGAATCGCTTTCACGCCGTGGCAACTCACTCCACTTGAGATTGCCACGGCGGTTTTGGCATGGTTGGCCGCATTGTGGATTTGGTTGAAAAGTCGCTCCCACAGTCTTCGGGTTATTGAATTATTGACGGCCGGCCTTTTTTATCTGGCGTATATTGGGCTGGTGTTGGCCCTAATTACTCGGTAGCCACAGTACGCGGTGAAGGATATAAGGTTTCGTTTGAAATTTTTTGGTGCCTTTGGGGAACAATGAGAGCACCCTGTAATATTTTCAGATACCGGTAGTATAGGAAAAATCCATGGCACGTTCCAGATGATGGCGAAGGAGTTAGTCACTACTTGACATCCTTCACAAACATAAAAAAGAGGCTGATGACCACATGGCAAAACAATCCCGTAATTCCCAAGGACCTGGTAAACTGAAGACGGATTCCGACTCCCAACGCTTGAATGAGGCCTTAAAATGGGAAGCGGCACAGCAGCTTGGCTTGATTTCCAAAGTTCAGGATGTTGGTTGGGGAGGATTGTCAGCTAAAGAAACTGGCGCTATAGGCGCTTGGGTTATCCGCCTGAAAAGGGAAAGAGGGCTGATAAAACATCCGTCAACGCGTTCAAAGGATGAATGAGAATGTACTGGGATCAGATCACCACAAAAAATTTCTTGGAACATATTATCGGGCACTATGATACGGCTATCTTGCCTACGGGCAGCGTCGAAGCTCACGGGCAACATTGTCCATTGGGCACCGATAACATGGCCCCGTGGTATTTTGCTGAACAACTGGAAAAAACCTATTCAGACCGGATCCTTATTTTGCCTCCAGTGCCTTATGGGCACACACCGGATTTAAGTGTGTGGGCAGGCACCATTTCCGTATCGGCAAGCGTATTACAACAATACGTGGCGGAAATCGGCATCGGCGTTGCCCAATGGGGTATTAAAAATCTTATCTTATTGAATGGCCACGGCGGTAATACATCGGCATTACAAGCCGCGATGGAGCAGATTGCCGCCGAAAATGTGCGAGTTGTGCTTGTGAATTGGTGGTTGGACTTTAGCCAGCAAATCTTAAGGATCACAACAAGCCAAGGTCATGCGGGAGAAGACGAAACGTCGGTGATGCTAGCTATTGCACCAGAGCTGGTGCATATGGACGATGCATCATTTAACCCTTTTCGCCCGCGTTATCGAATGAAAGGTCCAGGAATTAACGATAAAAGTCTCCGTCATGCAACTACGGGTGACGGACGACTGGGCACCAAGGAGAAAGGGGAAAAAATTGCGGCCGTGGTCGTTCAAGAATTGAGCCTGCTCCTTGAACGCCTTTGGAATGATGATCTATTCGAACGCACGTCGTCATAACATTTTCAAGGAGGGCCCCTATGGTAAAGACGTTGTCCCTAGCAAACAGAGTTGCACAATTAAAACCGTCACCCACCATGGCTATCGATGCTAAAGCCAAAGCGTTAATGGCTCAGGGGAATGATGTGGTCAATTTCGGGGCGGGTGAGCCAGATTTTGATACGCCCGAAAATATTCGCGAAGCGGCTATTCAAGCTATAAATCACGGGCATACTCGCTATACGGCGGTGGGCGGCATTGAAGCTCTTAAGGTAGCCATTGCCGAACGGATTCATTTAGATACAGGATTACGTTACGAACCCGATGAAATATTAGTGTCTGTCGGAGCTAAACATTCGCTCTATAATGCCGTGATGGCCTTGGTGAATCCCGGTGATGGGGTCTTATTACCGGTTCCCTATTGGGTGACGTATCCCGAACAAATTACATTGGCTGAGGGTGTTGTCCAATATGTGCCTATTGCGCCGCAACATGATGGTGAATTGCATGCCGACGATTTAGAGAAAGTTGTAACCAATTCCTCTCGAGGCTTGATGCTCAATTCACCGAGCAATCCCAGCGGCGTGGTCATCCGCCCTTCAGTTCTTGAAGAGATAGCGCAGTTTGCGGTGGCGCATGATTTATGGGTGATTTCGGATGAAATTTACAATCGGTTGGTCTATGATGACACGGTGCATGTATCCATTGCCCGCTTCAAAGAAATGCGGGAACGCACTCTTATTATTAATGGGGTCTCAAAATCTTATGCGATGACCGGATGGCGTATTGGGTATGCTGCAGGCCCCAAACATTTAATTAAAGCGATGGCGAGTCTGCAGTCGCAATCGACGTCCAATCCCTCGACCATTTCTCAATATGCGGCCCTTGAGGCCCTGACCGGCCCGCAGGATGAGGTCGATGCCATGCGGCGCGAGTTTGATCGACGTCGGCGTTATATTGTGGGACGGCTCAATGCGATGGTCGGTTTAGCTGCTTCGACACCGCAGGGCGCATTTTATGTCTGGGTGAATATGGCCGCATGGAAAGGGCGACAGGTTGGAGGCCGGGTTATTCGCGATGCCGATGATTTGGCTCTCGCCTGGTTAGAACAAGCCAATGTTGCGGTGGTGCCCGGATCAGGTTTTGGAATGCCTGATTATTTCCGCATGTCCTATGCCACCTCGATGGAGCGTATTGAAACGGGATTAGACCGTATGGAAAAATTGTTGGAGTCGGCAGAATGAGTCAGCAAAAGACGGTTGCTATTGTTGGACTAGGGGTTAATAACCGACCCCTGGTCCCTTTTCTCCTCGCTCAAGGAGCAGAGGTGATAGTGGCTGATAAGAGGCCGGAAGAAGTCATTCGCGAGTCCTTGAGGGAGATGGGGTTGGGGGATATTCCCGTCCTGGGCGGAGAACACTATCTTTCCGCGTTATCTCGGGTTCCTCACCTTGACACGGTTTATTTAACCCCGGGGATGGTGAAAAATCTGCCACCGATTGAACAAATGAGAAAGCAAGGAACCAAAATTTCTTGTGAAACGGACGTATTCTTTCAATACTGTCCTGCGCCCATCATGGGAATTACTGGATCGGCAGGCAAGACCACAACTACGACCTTAGTGGGAGAAGCCCTACGTGAAGACGGTACGCGTCTTGTATTTGTGGGCGGAAATATTGGTCACTCATTATGGGATGATTTTAGGCACATTAGACCCGACAGTTGGGTAGTTATGGAACTGTCCAGCTTTCAATTGGAATTGGTGGAACACAGTCCACACGGGGCGGCTATCCTCAATCTCTCGCCCAATCATTTAGATATTCATGGCTCCATGAGTTCTTATGCCCAAGCCAAGTCTCATATTTTTCAATTCCAAAGTCCTGATGACTGGTTGCTGTTACCCTATCCTCCGACCTTTTTGAATATGATGGAAGCTGTTCCTGAAGGACGTGTTCTATATTTTTCGCTGGAGGATCACGGTCAAGCAGGAACCTTTATCACGCAAGACTGGATCATGTTTAGGGACTTTTCTCATGCCCTTACGCCCTGTTTTCCTGTCAATAGCATTCAGCTGCCGGGAACTCATAACGTTCTGAACGTTTTGGCTGCAGTCGCTATCGTCAAAATGGCGGGAGGCGATATGCATGCGATGAGAAGGGCTATCGAGCGTTTTCATGGTGTGCCGCATCGTTTGGAAAAAGTGCGTAAACATGATAACATCTTATATATTAACGACTCCATCGCCACGGCCCCGGACCGGACAATGGCAGCATTGCGGGCTATTACGGACCCGATAGTCTTGATAGCTGGAGGATATGACAAACATCTGGACTACGATGCGTTGGGGCAAGCAATTGCTCACAGTTCGGTGCATCATGTTATCGTTCTCGGGCAAGTTCGTGAAAAGCTTGCCCAAGCTATAGCGCGGTATAGTACAATACCGGTTATGCGTGTTGATACATTTGAACAGGCTGTGGATACAGCCCGTCAAGTGGCGAAGGCTGGTGACACGGTGTTATTGTCACCGGCAGCGGCTAGCTATGATATGTTTCAAAACTTTGAAGAGCGCGGCCAACGATTTCGCGAAATTGTGAACAGGTTGTAAGGAGTAACGGGGAGTTTGTTTATTCAGGAGGGCTTTTAAGTTGGAACGGCGCGACATACGAAATATAGCAATTATTGCACATGTTGACCATGGCAAAACTACGTTGGTGGATGCCATGTTACGGCAAAGTGGAATTTTTCGGGATCCTAGTCAAATGACCGATCGGGTTCTGGATTCGAATGATTTAGAGAGGGAACGGGGTATTACCATTTTGTCAAAGACTACCGCCATCCGGTACCACGATACGACAATAAACATTGTTGATACACCGGGGCATGCCGACTTTGGTGGGGAAGTGGAACGCATTTTAAGCATGGTCGATGGAGCGCTCTTGGTCGTCGATGCCAATGAAGGCCCCATGCCGCAAACACGGTATGTTCTTCAAAAAGCGTTGAGCGCAGGGATTAAGCCTATTGTCGTGCTGAATAAAATGGACCGCGAAGGTGCACGTCCTCATGAGGTTGTCGACCAAGTACTGGAACTCTTCATTGATTTGGAAGCATCGGATGACCAACTCGAATTTCCTGTGTTATATGCGTCAGCTAAACAAGGGATTGCTTCGGTCGAACCAGTGTTGCCGGAAAGCGGATCATTAGAACCGTTATTCGAGACGATTCTCCGGGAAATTCCGTTTCCTGTAGGAGATGAATCAGCACCTTTGCAAATCTTGGTAACGACCTTAGAACACGATGAATATTTAGGACGTATGGCCATAGGCCGCGTTACCCAAGGTCGTGTGGCCGTTAATCAAACGGTAGGGATTGTTGACCATGACGGAGCGGTCCGGCGAGCGCGATTAAGCAAAATTTTTGGCCGCATCGGTCTTAAACGAGTGGAATTAGAAACAGCTACCGTCGGAGATATTGTCACATTAGCGGGGTTGCCCGATGTGAATATTGGGGAAACCATTACCGATGCGGACAATCCCATGCCATTACCGCCCATTGTCGTTGATGAACCGACATTGACCATTTTAATTGGTGTCAATACGAGTCCTTTTGCTGGTCAAGAGGGACAATTTGTTACCTCGCGTCACTTGCGAGAACGGCTATTACGAGAACAAGAGCGGAATGTGGCCTTAAAAGTGGAAGAAACTGAAGATGCCGAAGTGTTTCGGGTATCCGGCCGTGGTGAACTCCACTTGGGAATTTTATTAGAGCAAATGCGGCGGGAAGGATACGAAATGGAAGTGTCCAAACCAGAGGTCATTATGCACAAAACGCCGGAAGGACTGATGGAACCGGTCGAGCATCTCTATCTTGATGTGCCGGACGAATATGTTGGACCCGTGATGGAACTATTGGGACCGCGTAAGGCAGAAATGCTGCACATGGGACAGGCAGGTCCTAATCAGACCCGATTGGAATTTTTAATTCCAGCTCGGGGATTGTTAGGATTTCGGACCGCTTTTGTCAACCAAACCCGAGGATACGGCATCATGAATCATTTGTTCGAAGGCTATCAGCCTTATTCTGGGCCGATTGAAGAAGCGCCTCGAGGGGCTTTAATTGCCATCGAGGATGGCGTAACGACGTCCTATGCTTTAGACAACGCGCAACAACGCGGCATACTTTTTGTGGGGCCGGGGACACCTGTATATGCCGGGATGGTCGTTGGTGAAAATAGTCGCCCAACCGATCTTGAATTGAACGTATGTAAAAAGAAACATGTGACGAATATGCGGAGCTCTACTTCGGATGAAGCAGTGCGATTAACCCCGCCTAGGCCCTTAACCCTGGATTTAGCGTTAGAATATGTCAAATCCGATGAACTGGTGGAGATTACGCCAAAATCTATTCGATTGCGGAAAGCGACATTAGATAAGACTTTGCGCAAACGAGAAAAGATCCAAAAATTGTAAGGCCGGAAGGTAAGGATGCCTCATGCTGTCCTTTCCGTTGCTTAACATTTGGTCAGCTTATTCGTTATTGCAATCGACATGGGATATATCGGTCGGACTTTCCGAATTACATACTTTAGGGTATGCATCGGCGGGTCTGGCCGATTATCTTTCCTTGGCGGCATCTGAATATTTCGATCGGGAGGCGCGGCTTCAGAAAATTCAGCCGTGGTTAGGACTGAGCCGGCGCGTGCAAATATCTACCGCATCGTGTCTTGTGTCTTTGTATGCATTAGATGAGACCGGATGGCAAGAGCTTTGTGGCATGACCCAAAATGATATGGTGGCTGACATTGAACAAGTGGCATCGCCACATCTTCTCTTATTGTTGTGGCATGAGACACGCTCAGATTGGGAACCCGCTTTGCCCTTGATTCGCTCCCTTCCTTTTGGTGTGATTGTGGAGGAACTTGTGCCTAACATGCCCTCTCATGATTTATTGTGGATTCCTTTTTGCCCTGTTCGATTTAATCGCCATCCGGATGCCGCACAAGCGTATCATGTCTTAACGCGTCTGGGTAATTTTAAGCCTTCGGTTTATGCTAGCAGTATTCAAAGTCCTGAGCAGCTATTGCAATCCTATCCAGCACACTGGCGCTCACGTCTCTTCCAAGACCGCGCACCTAACGTGTTGCCACGACAGGGATTTTATATACCATCTTTCAGTTCATCCGCAAAAGATGACGAAGAAATATTATGGAAAAAAGCTCGAAGGGGACTCGAAACGTGGCATCCGGAGCCATTTTCTCATTACCAAGAACGCCTTCAACATGAATTGCAGATTATTACAGATATGGGATATGCCTCGTATTTTTTGATTGTACAGGATTTGGTGCATTTTGCGGTGCGACATCACATTGCCATTGGACCGGGACGTGGATCGGCTGCGGGGAGCCTGGTTGCGCGGGTGCTGGGAATTACTCGCATTGACCCCTTAGAGCATCATTTAATTTTTGAGCGATTTCTCAATCCGTACCGCAAGAATCTTCCTGACATAGACCTGGATGTTGATTCCCAAAAGCGCTACCAATTAATAGCGTATTTACGCGACCGATGGGGCGAAGACCATGTGGCCCAAATTGGAACCTATGGAACATTAGGAGTGCGTGCGGTTTTACGGGACGTGGCCCGTGTTCTGGGGATTTCGAATACGCAAGTTGACGAGGTTTTACATGTTGTTCAGGGGATGGCTGCCCAGCGCATGGATGATGGAGGGCCTGAATTGCGGACTATGATGGACCGGGTTGATCCTAGTGGGCAGTGGTGGACAGTGAGTCGGTTACTGGAGGGACTGCCCCGTCATGCTTCAATCCATGCGGCAGGCGTGGTCTTATCCAATCGCCCTTTAGGCGAATTTATCCCTTGTGTCAAAGACCCAGATGGCCAGTTAGTCACCCAAATGGATATGACCTCTGTGGAACATTTGGGCTTGTTGAAGCTAGATCTGTTAGGACTACGAACTCTGAGTGTTATTGACCGGATCCACCGGGAGCATGAGGACATGTTTGACCAGGTCGATCGACACGACGAACGAACCATAAAACTCTTGGGCCGTGGGGATACTGATGCCATATTTCAGCTGGACGGCAAAGGAGTGCGTCAGCTGTTGCAACGTATGAAACCGCAACGAGCGGAAGACATTATCGATGTCGTAGCGTTATATCGTCCAGGCCCGATGGAGACAATTCAAACCTATTTAGAACGGCGTCAGGGGCAACAGCCTATTCCTGATGATGTTCTGGGAAGCGTGTGTCAAGATACTTTTGGGGTAATGATTTATCAAGAACAGTTAATGAGCTTGGTGCAACGTGTTGGTGGATATTCGTTAGCCGAGGCGGATTTATTTCGACGAGCTATTAGTAAAAAGGATCATCAAACTCTTGCCAACATGGCGTCTGACTTCATGACCCGTGCATTACATTTGGGATGGAGACAAGAAGAAATACAAAATCTTTGGGCACGCATTACGGCCTTTGCCGATTATGGGTTTAATAAGTCCCATGCGGCAGCGTATGGGATGTTGAGTTATTACATGGCGTTTCTTAAAGCGCATTTTCCACTGCACTTTTGGGCAGCCGAACTAAGTACTTTAAGTCCAGATCGCTTAGGACACGAAATGATTGCGGCTGTGAGTCAGGGCATCGTCATACGCCCTCCGGACATTCGGTATAGCGCTGAAGAATTTCAAGTCATTGCCGAAGAAATCTATGCGGGATTGTCGGTTATTCGAGGACTGAATCCCGAAATAGCCGAACAGATCCGGAAAGATCGTGAAGAAGGGGGAAGCTATTCATCCCAACAAGAGGCATATAACCGGATTTCTCGACGGGTTGGTCCACGGGTGGCAGATCTATTACAAGAAGCCGGGTGTCTCGCGGCGTTACCGGGCCGTGTTGCCCGCTCATCACAATTAGAATTGTTTTCCACGGAGAAGGCTTCGGAGGATTTTAGGGTAGATGCGGTAAAAAGTTTTGGTATGCGGTGGCCTGTGGCCAATGGGCCAATTTATGTGCGCATTACCGGGTCCATCGATGTAAGATGGTGGCAAAGAGCCTTATTTGACATTGCGCAAAATTATCCGGGTTCATGTCCTGTTATTATAGGAAATGAAAAAGGGCGTGCGTGGAAGTTTGAGGCCATGCTGATGAAGGCCACGTGGCAGAGTTTAGATGCAATCCGGCAGTTACCGAATGTTATTGCCTGTGGGCGACGTGTAGAGCAGAAAGAGGGGTGGATCATATGAGTAAAATATCGCGGGAAGAACTTGTTCAACATTTAACACCACCGCCGGGGATTACGATGCCTCCCTATCCCGCCAAGCGCGACAAGATTTACCGGACTGCCTTGGTCACGTTGGTAGTGGGGCTTGTGGGCGAGGCGATTGCTCGTCTTATCCATTCGCATTCATTACAATTTTGGATGCAGGGATGGATTAGTGCAAGTCTCATCGTTGCGGGATGGACGTTTTTAGTATGGCTCAAACAATGGCGTTGGATCGTTCGCTCCTTAGTGATTTTGGGGTTGGTGCTGTGGCCGATTTGGCCCTTAGGAGGATGGGCTTTCTCCTTGGCTGGCAGTGCCATTATGGCAGCCAAAGAAACCCATTGTTTTCATTTCTGGGCCGGAAAAGTCATTCCGTGGTACTCGGTGGCTCTAGGCATCTTACTAATATTCCATGTTAGTGAGCCTTATTTAGGTTTGGCATGGCTGGGATTGGCGGCATTGTGGCTTAGTTTGGTACTGGGTCGAGCCAAATTACCCTTGTTTGAGGTGTAAAGCTAATGCCCAAAAGAAACAACAATTTCAACAAGGGCTGTTAACAGGGATATGGTTCCTATGATCACGGTTGAGAGCCCAGAATTTGGCAGAAGAAGGAGAGCCAGATAAAGTCCCATAAAAGTGACCGTCATCCATATTAAAAACCGTTCAAATATGATAGTGCGGTATCCGATGATCGCATCAATCAAGGTTCCGGTAATGCCAATGATCAATCCGGTGAGCACGAGTGTTGTAATCATAACAGGATCCGGAAACCATTGACCGTTGACAAACCGTACGAGAAGCCAGATTCCTATGATGAGCATCAGGGGTGTCACAATCTTGGGGAGACTGAGAAATTTGATGGGCCACAGCTCCTTTTACTCGGGGATGTTGTTTTAAGGATTTACCATGCCAGCGAAATTTATGTTTAGGTTCCTTTAGAAGGACTAGAATAGAAGGACTAGAAGGACTCATTTGCCGCTTCGGCGCCCCTATAGCAAAGGGGTTTATGGATATCTGAGAAGAGGGAGGAATTTTTAAGCAGTTAGCCTTTGTCACAAAAAGATATCACAGCATATCCTGCCAACTGGCAAGATGATGCGTGATATCTGGTCTTAATATGTTTGTGGCATTCCGGTGACCTCTTCATGGATGCCTAATTGCGCATTCACATAACGGGCCGCCGCGAACAGAACATCCGAGAGCCGATTCATAAATGTTAAAACGGCATGGGGCACTTTCTCTATCTTGTTGAGTGCCCAAATTTCCCGCTCAGCGCGTCGGCACACGGTTGTGGCGATATACAGGCTTGTTGCGGCTAAACTCCCTTCTGGAATCGTAAAGGGTTTCCATGGGGGGGTATGGTTTCGGAGCCGATCAGCTAATTGTTCTAACTGTTTGGTTAAAGCCGGTGGCGTACTGGCCTGGGCTTCATCGTCAAATGTTGTCGATAAGTCGCGGCCGACCATAAACAAACGGTGTTGCAGGTCGTGAAGAAACTCCTCTAAATGAGTCCATTCGTCGGGAATGGGTGAGGGCCGAGACTCTGACAAATAGGCGCGAGCTTGCCCGATGAACGCATTAAGCTCGTAAAGAGTGCCGTAAGCATTAACTCTTTGCGAATGCTTTTCGATTTTTTGACCGGTACTCAAACGCGTGATGCCACCATCACCATTTCGAGTGTAGATGCGGCTCGGCATAGAGCACTCCTTTCTAAGAGGTCAAACGGTTCGCCTCTTAGCAATCACGTTAACCACAAAGTTTTGTCTTCTGCTGCGATTCTGGGCACATGAGGAATATCTTCAGGATACCCGGCGCGAACCAATGCGACAATCCTTTCATTGGCGGCAACCTGACAGAGCTTTAACACCGGTTGGTAGCGGGTGATGGCGCCTGTACCCCAATAAGTGCCCACACCCTGACTCCAGGCTGCGAGCATCATGGCATACGTTGCACAGCTCACGGCTGCATAATCTTCTTGTTGGCGATATGGATCATCCGCTAATACTTGGATAACGGCAATGACCACGCTCAGCATCGCGAAGTCTTGGCGTGCTTGTTCCGCGATGCGTTCGGCGTGGGGACGATTTTGTTTTTGCGCTTTGTCCAATGCTACCTCATACCGGTAATTAGCCAGTTGCTCCAAACTTTGGCCGCGGATGACGACAAACCGCCATGGTTGAGTCAAATGATGATTCGGAGCCTGAATTGCGGCATTTAGCATCAGGCGGATAATGTTATCGGGGACAGGGTCCGTGCGAAACCGATGAATCGTACGCCGAGTGATGAGTCCCTCATAAAGATCCATAAAGAGCGTAGCCTCCTGATACCATTATGCCATTAGATGGTATCAAAAATCTGTCACGGACGCTACTAGGTGGCCTGGTTCACGGTCAAGATCAGTGTCCCATTATGCAAGTCATGCACAATGGCATTGGTAATGCGCGTGAGCCACATGGCAATTCTTTCCCGCTCTTGATCGTCTTCGGCGATGAAGATGGGAGCCATGCCACCCGTTACGGAATCTTTTTTGGTGGTTACGATAGCAAACATGACGGGCGTCGGGGCATCAGCCAAGGTTCACATCTCCTTTCGATTTAATACCGGACTGGTCATACGACTCCATTTGCTGGATTCCAAGACGGGGGTGCGTTTGATGGCACGAATTAATTTGTTGATATCGCGGTCAACCGGCAAGATGGATAAGCCAGCTTTGCCCGTTCCCGCGGGCATTTCCATCCGACATAATGGTGTTTGTTCGGGATAACCAACGTCTTTTTGCACGCCAACGGCTGCAGCAGCTTCATAAGCAATGGCTTGGCGCTGGGAAATGTTCCAGAGAGCGGCTTGTCCCCGTTCATTTTTGGGGGTAAGCACGACAGCTAGTCCTTCTTTTTCGTAGCGTTCCCGAGAATGGGGCAATCCAACTTCCATCATCATCACATCGCCTGCATAAAGCAAAGACCCTTTGTCAAAAGTGATTTTGGCCGGCTGAACATCGACCACATCGCCAATGTGTTTGCCGGACATGAAGATTTCCGAAATGATAAGAATCACAATGCCGCCGATAATGCCCAATACTAACCCGCCGAGTTGGGTAATTGCAGAGGTTAGGAGAGCAACCAGCATGGCGAGGTAATTTCTCGCTTCATAGGTGATCGCTATACCTTCGATATAACCTGGTCCTCTGGATACGAGAATCAGTTTTTCTTCTTGTTCAAGAGTTTTGCGCTCGGTGTTTCGAACATCCCGGAACTGTGTGGCGGCTAACGTCAAAAATGTTGCGGCCGTAAATTCCTTGCCGATGAGTGAGGTCAGCACACTGGAACCGATCATCGCCGCAATGATAGCGAGCGCGACCTGCGAAACATATCCCGATGGGTATCCGGGATAATGAGTGCTACCACTTTTCAGAGATATGAGCCGGGACAGCAAACCGGCCACAAATCCAACAATCATGGGCGTCCAATCAATGGGTCCTGAACTTCCTGACATAACATCCTCCTACTATCAAGACTTCGATCTGGCTGTGGTGCACACATCTTGGGTACGTGTGCACGTGTTGTGACGTCTGGCTTTGGTCGGTAGTATTGTGGATCATTTGCAGTTATGGCATACATGCTTTTGTGTGAGGGACACTGAAAACGACAGGCGCGATCGGATATCGTTGCCACGATTCAGGGGATTCATGGAAGGAGGAAGTCGTGCGTGCCAAAATATTTGGCCATGATTGACGACAAAACCGTGGAAAAACACACGTGGCCCGAGGGTGAGGCCGTTCTTTGGGTAGATTTGGGGGATGAGGAAAAAGACGAACTGCAGGATATTGTCAATCGCTTATACCGTGCTCATCCGGTGGCCGTCGAAAAGGTTTTGCAGGGTCATGAACGCCCTTCAGGTTTTTTGATTGAACAGGATGCTATTGTAGCGGTGATTTCTGATCCTACAGCGAATGTAGCAGACAAAACGCGCCGACCTATAGGTTTATTTTTTGGTCAACGCTTTTTAGTCACAACCCATTTTCATGGGGATAATGGGTTGATTGATACCACATGGAATAAGGCGATAAAGGAAAATATGCTTGAACAAGGTCTCGATTTTGCCTTGTATTACTTGCTATATAATCATTTACGCCACTTTTACCAAGCCACTCGTCAAATTGGCCAAGATTTTGAACGTCTTCACGTGGAGTTGTTGCGCGAACCAACCAAAAATCTCGCCCTTAAAATCGTTGATTTGCGTAAAAAAACCTATTGGTTGTATAAGGTCATTCGTCCCGAAATAAAAATATTTGCCTTACTTAAGGAGCACATTCCTTATATAAAACGAGTTAACCGTCCCTATTTTGAAGATTTATACAGTCAGATCGAAGAGATTTTAACGGATGTTGAAGCATACCGGGATGGACTAGAAGGAATGGTGGAGGCATTCTCCGGGATGCAATCCAATGAGATTAATAAGGTGATGAAATTTTTGACCATCATTTCAGTTCTTGCTCTGCCAGCCACCACGATCGCCTCCATTTACGGGATGAATTTCTGGATTCCGGAAATCCATTGGCACTACGGTTATTGGTATTCCCTTATCGTGATGTTCTTGGTTACGGTCGCATTGCTTCTATATATGCAGCGCAATCGGTGGTTCCGCTAACATCGTGTCAAGGGTCGGGAAGATTATTGGCGGATGAAGGTTTGTCGAGATCATGTTCTCAACCGCGGGATGTTCCAGGCCTCTCTCTATTGGTCTCTTGGTAGAATATCACCAGATAAATTTCCAAGAAACGGATAATGTGGGCGTTAATGGAGAAACTAAAACAAAGACTGATTGAGGAGGAACTGCCCATGTTATCTGAACGGGGAGACGAGCCAAAAAACAATGCTTATTTTGTGGAGCCAGAGTGGTCGGGAACGTTCAGTCAATATCTTGACATTGTCCGTGCTATGCCAACGGTTGCCGAAAGTGCTCATCATCGGCTGTGGCGCATGGTGATGAGTCGGGGCAAAATCGGTGCGGATGGTCGGAAATATCCATTCTTTACAGATTCGCTATTTGGGATCGACGATACCGTCTCTACCTTGGTGGAAGACTATTTACGACCCGCAGCTCGTGGATTTGAGGTTAAAAAGCGCATTCTCTTACTCGTTGGACCCATTAGTGGCGGCAAGTCAACGCTGGTTACCTTGCTAAAACGGGGTTTGGAAGCTTTCACAGCATTGCCAGAAGGACAATTGTTCGGCATTAAAGGCTGTCCCATGCATGAAGAACCCTTGCACCTGATCCCCGGCCCAATGCGTTCAGAATGGGAAAGAGATTTAGGGGTTAAAATCGAAGGCGAATTGTGTCCAGTTTGTCAATGGCATTTAGCCAATACTTATCAAGGACGGATCGGGCAAGTCCCGGTGGAACGGATCATCCTCTCCGAATATAAACGGATTGGGGTCGGTACCTATGCTCCATCCGATCCCAAATCACAAGATATTGCCGATTTGACGGGTGCTGTGGACTTTCAAGGCTTAGCGCGGTACGGTTCAGAGTCTGATCCACGGGCGTTTCGCTTTGATGGGGAGCTAAACATTGCGAACCGTGGGCTGGTGGAATTTCAGGAGATGCTGAAACTCGATGAAAAATTTCTGTACCAGTTACTTTCTTTAAGTCAAGAAGGCAACATGAAAACCACGCGCTTCCAACTCATTTCGGCTGATGAGGTAATTATCGGCCATACTAACGAACATGAATTTCGCACCTTTATGCAAAATCCACGAAACGAAGCGTTGTTGTCACGCATGTTTGTCATACCTGTTCCCTACAATCTTAATGTTTCGGAAGAGGTGCGAATCTATCAGAAATTGTTAGCTCCATATGAAGTACCAGGGATTCATAAAGGGCCTGGAGCATTACAAGCGGCCGCTGAGGTGGCGATATTGTCTCGGATTAAGGAATTGCCTAAGCCGGGCCGGGATCGCCTAAGCAAATTGCTCTTATATCAGTCCGAGAACAATGATCATGAACGCAAGATGGCCCAGGAGGAAGGCCGCGCGTTGGGAGAAGGCATGACCGGCCTCGATCCCAGATATTTGATCAATCGGCTATCGTCCTTGTTTTCGGACCCTGATCGTGAATGTGTCGATGCTCTTGACGTGTTAGATGCTATTCGGTCCGGTTTGGACAATTCCCCTTTTGGAGACCGGGGCCTAAGGACAGATGTTCAGGAATGGACGCAGAGCGTTAAAACTCTCTATGACCAGCACATTGAAAAGCTGGTTCTTCAAGCCTTCGCAGAGGACTGGAGTGATGAACTTGAACGGCTGTATCACAATTACCTCGATCATGTGATCCGCTTTGTGGAAGATACTCAAGGTGATGAACAACTTCTGCGATCAATCGAAGAACGATTGGGCATTACAGAAACCCAAGCTCCAGCGTTCCGTGAAGAAATTTATGCCCGAATAAAAGCTTCACGAGGGCGGTCGAATCGTGGTTCATATCAGGACTATCCTCATCTTCGTCAAGCCTTGGAACAGAAATTGTTTGATGATCTCCGTGATGTGGTGAAAATCACGACTCAGTCTTTAAACCCTGATCCGAAAACCCTCCAGCGTATTGAACAAGCCGCGCAAAACCTTGTTGCCCATCACGGGTTTTGTCCACGGTGCGCCACCAAGGCTATTCACCATGTGGGAGGCCTGTTAAACCGATGAGAACCTCTTCATATAGCATCGGCAATGGAGAACAGTGGCGTTACCATGGTATTTATCAGGACCAGTGGCGCCATGACCAGAAAGTCAAAGAAGCCGTTAAGGCCAACTTGGCCGACATGGTGTCCGATGAACACATCACAATTGCCGATGGTCGCCGGGTTATCAATGTTCCGTTGCCGGAGCTGAAAGAATTTCGGATTAGCTTTGATTGGCAGCATGTAGAAACCGTTGGACAGACTGATGATACCGTAAGGGGCAGTAAAGGTGAGCACAAAAATTCTCTGGGAACGGGAAAAGAGGGCGGAACAGAAAATGGGGCCGATGTGGAAGACACCGCGGTCACGCTAGAAGAGGCGGCAGACATCATCTTTGAACGGCTGACTCTTCCCGACTTAGATCCCTTAAAACGGGCTTTAGGGGATGGACGTGAATTGCAACCAGAATCATGGGACAAAGTGGGATTAAAAAGTCGGTGGGTCAGAAGGGCAACATTGCGTGAAGCGATGAAGCGACATGTTAAAGAACATCAAGAACGTATTGAAATTCAGCCCTCTGATGTAAGGTATTGGCGCTATGAGGCATTACCAGCTGATGAAGGGGGCGCTGTGGTGTTGGCGATGATGGACACTTCAGGCTCGATGGGCACATTCGAAAAATATTTAGCCAAAAGTTTCTTTTTTTGGACCGTAGAATTTCTCAGGCGAAGTTACCCGCATGTCGAGCTCGTATTTTTAGCGCATGACGTCCGAGCTAGGGAAGTGGATGAAGAAACGTTCTTTCACCGGGGATCATCGGGCGGAACGGTGTCGTCGTCAGTGTACCGGCTCGGTCTCGATATTTTGGAACAGCGTTATCCTGCCGAACAGTTTAATAGTTATGCTTTTCATTTTACGGATGGCGGGAATTTGACTTCTGATAACGCCTTGGCTGTAGAAATTGGGATGGAACTGGCACATCGCACCAATCTGTTTGGTTATGGGGAAATCCACGACACGGACCGTAATCCGTCACCCTTATTCCAATCGTTTCAAGAACGCCAGGGAATCGGCGCGATACTCTTGCGCCGCAAAGAAGATGTGTTTCGCGCGTTGGAATACTATTTCGGAAAGGATAGGGAACACAAGAATGCTCACACCCTCGAAGCTTGAAAGCTTAATTGAGCAAGTTTTGCCTGCAGCACAGTTGTCCGGATTGGACTGTGAACATGTCCATTTCGAATTAGTGGATGCAGAAGACATTCATGCTTTAGCATCTTATCATGGACTCCCCATTCGTTATTCTCATTGGAGTTTTGGAAAGACTTACGGACGATTAAAAACGGCCTATGACTATAGATTATCCCAGATTTATGAGCTCGTTATTAATACCCGTCCATTTTATGCCTTTATCGATCGTCTCAACAGCGACGCGCAAACGTTATTAATTTTGGCTCATGTTTTTGCCCATGTTGATTATTTTTCTCATTCCCGGTTATTTGCCCGGACACCCCATGATATCTTGCATAAAGCCGCCCGGCATGCGAGACAAATAGGGAATTATCGCCGAATTTACGGGAACGAGGCGGTTGAGTCGTTGCTCGATGCAGCCATGGTGGTGGCGGACCATGTCGGAATGTCTCTCGTGATGGCGAGAGGACCCGGGGAAGAAGCCAGTGATGTGTTAGGATATATTGCCGTGCATAGTGCGCATCTCCAAGATTGGGAACGTGAAATTCTCTTGATGATCCGGGAGGAGTCAAAATATTTTTGGCCGCAGCGACTATCAAAAATCAGTAATGAAGGATATGCAACCTTTTGGCATACTCGCTTAATGCGGCAAATCACTCTCTCGCCAGAAGTGGCATGGGAGGTGGCAGAACTGAATAGCAAACTTTTAGCTACGAAGGCACCTCAATTAAACCCCTATGCATTAGGGTCCCAATTATATGATCATTTGTACTCGAAGAAGGGATTAGGCGCGGTTTTTGAAGCTCGTAATATGTTAGATGATGCCGGGTTGATTCGTTTAGCATTAGATGACGAAGTGATCCACACTTGTCATTTAGACATTTACCGAGACCATGATCCCAATGGCAACACGCTCCACGCCGATCTGGCTCATATCCGTGCACAACTCATTCAGGATGTGGAACATGCGGGCATTCCTCTCTTAACGGTTATGGCGGAGAAGTCTAAGCCTCTCGGCCCTCTTCGTATTCAGCACCATTATGATGGGAGAGACTTAGATTTTTATGAATTACCTTTTGCGTTGAAAGCTATTGCACACAGACTCTGGGGTGGACGGGTGGAGATCCACACAATGAAGCAAGGAATGCATCATATTGCGAGCCATGACGGAACAAAATGGGCTGACGAAGTGAGTTAAATCCTCATAACTGACAAGCTATGGATGCATGGGAATAATATATGGCAATAAAATACTTATGGCGATAATTGCCACAATCCACCAAAACACCGGTCCTCCTGCATAGCGTCCTTTTGGCGGAGAGGGACGGCGACGTTTTTTACGGGGACGAAAAGGCACAACTTTAGCATTTTTTTTGATTGGGGCAGGGCTAGGAACTTCGAAGCCGCATTGTGGACAGGTTGACTCGTCACGGCTTAGAAGACTACCGCAATGTTCACAAGTCATTATCTCCATCCCTCTCTAGACGACATCCATCCCACAACTGTGGTAGGGTAAAAGTGAAAAAACTTTTACCCTCATATTTTATCCCAAAACACAGAATTGGGGGAGATTTTTTTATCCTGGTGAACCCTGAGATGTTTGAACCGGGCGCCATCGTCCCCGTTGCAATAACCAGCCACGGGCATTAAGGAAATATACCAAGCCTAAATGGGTCTTGGCGTCCGCGGCCCGTCCTTCGATCAATAAATTGGGCACTTCGTTGACCGGAATAATTTTGACTTCGATTTCTTCTGTCGGATCCCAATTTGTTGGTCCAGGAACAGGATTCACCGTGTAATAAAGATGCACTTTGTGTCGCGACAGTCCCACGGAAGGATAGAAACGGGATAACAAGCGCATATCTCCGGCCTGATACCCTGTTTCTTCCTGTAATTCCCGACGAGCTCCTTGGACAGGTTCTTCACCCCGCCGTAATCGCCCCGCGGGCAACTCTAAAATTTTTCGCCCTAAAGCGGGTCGAAATTGTTCAACGAGAATGACCCCTTCGGGAATCTCCGCAATGACCGCACAGACATCTGGTAACACAAGATACTCGTGAATATAATGTGTGCCCCTTACCGTAACGGGCACACGTCGAATACGATTCCTTAGCAATGGACGGCTCCTCTAACGTGTATTAATTTATATTATAGCAATTGTGACTGAGGAAAGGGAAAAGAGCCATGGATGAAGGTGGCCGTAAAGAGGAGATTCTTAAGGCAGCCCAAACGATATTTAGTCAATACGGGTATCACCAAGCAACAATTCGGATGATTGCCGACCAAGCCCAATGTGCCACAGGAACCTTTTATCTGTATTTTGTCAGCAAACAGGATTGCTTTTTGGCTCTCGTGGAAAAATTATATACCCACGTTATGGAGCACATTATGCGGGCGCGCTCTGGAATAGAAAATCCTGCGGAAAAACTTAAACGTTCCTTAGAGGCTGCGGTCGATGTGTTCCGACGAGATTATGAATTGGCGCAGGTGGTTTTGGTCCGAGGTGCTGGAGCAGACCCGCTTTTTGAAGAACGCATGTGGCGAGTTCGCGAAGCCTTCAGTGAATTTATTGTCAGTGACCTCATTGAATGTGGAGTGCCGCAGCCGCAAGCCGTGATTGGCGCCCATGGTTGGGTGGGGGCGCTGGCCGAAATTGTTGGGGTATGGATTCGTCGTGATCAGGATCTGGATTTGAATGAAGCGGCTCAAGAAATTCAAAGAATTTTTTGGACGGCATGGGGATTAAATGATTTCCATTCGGCGTCTTAGCGGATACAATACGAAAAAGTAGAAAATTTGTCACAAAAGGAGACATGAGGATGGCTGTAGATATTTTATCGGTTTCCCATCTGGAGGATATATGGCTCGTGACGCTAAAAGTCTATGAGGGTGTCTACAAAAAAGATGAATACATCGTGAGGGTTGTCGATGTGCCGTTAGCGCCGACTGTCATGGACGAAGCGTCTCAAATTGCGGTAATGAAGGCGTTTGTACTGAATCAGGTGACAAAACACATGCGTCACGGTTCACTGCCGCCCACAGGTATGCAAATTGATGGCCAACATGTTTGGGAACTGAAAACCACTTCATCCTCCTTGTAGAATGTGCCTCTGTATTTTTACAGAAGATTATGAGTTTGGATGAGTTTTTACAACGAGGGATCCCGTCCGACAATACCGCCTTACAATTTACTTGCTGGGATCAAGTTTTTATAAGACGCAAACCTTTTTGAGCTATAACCAAAAGGAGGCCATGTCCATGTCGGAAGTGCAATTTAAAGAAGGCCTAGAAGATGTCGTAGCGGGAACCTCAGAAATTTGTTTCATTGACGGTAAAGAGGGACGTTTGGTTTATCGCGGATACGACGTTCGTGATTTAGCAGAACAGACGACATTCGAGGAAGTCGTCTATCTGCTCTGGGAAGGAAACCTTCCCACCCGAGAACAACTGAATAACTTTACGACGACTTTGCGATCGATGAGACCGCTCGCCAAGCCGGTCTATGATTTACTCGTCTCGGTTCCTCCTTCAACCAATCCTATGGATGCTCTACGCACAGCCGTTAGTCTAGCGGGTATTTATGATCCCGATGCCGGAGACAATTCATATGAAGCTAATCGGCGCAAGGCAATGCGTCTTGTTGCCCAAATTCCGACCATGGTCGCATCATTCGAACGCAGACGCCAAGGACGTGTACCTATTGCGCCCGATTCCCATCTCTCTTTAGCGGAAAATTTCTTATATATGCTGCATGGTCAACGACCTGAAGAATTTCCGGCTCATGTTTTTAACACGGCGTTGGTTTTACATGCTGACCATGAATTAAATGCATCGACTTTTGCTGCCCGGGTTACCGCCGCTACCTTATCCGATTTGTATTCTGCGGTCACTTCGGCTATTGGTGCCCTTAAGGGGCCTCTCCATGGTGGGGCCAATGAAGAAGTCATGGTGATGTTGCAAGAAATTGGCGAGGTTGACGGGGTTGATGCCTGGATTGAAAATGCTTTGGCGCAACATAAGAAGATTATGGGATTTGGACATCGTGTTTATAAAACAGAAGACCCGCGAGCCACAATATTACGCCAATTTTCACGCCAATTAGGAGAACAAACCGGAACGATTAAGAATTACCAAATGCTCGAGGCAATTCGCCAAACCATCCAATCCAAAAAACCGTTATATCCTAATGTCGATTTTTATTCTGGTTCGGTTTACGCTGCTTTGGGCATCCCTACTGAACTCTATACGCCCGTTTTTGCGGTAAGCCGGATTGCGGGATGGACTGCTCATATTTTAGAGCAATATCGGCATAATCGCATTATTCGTCCACGGGCTGAGTATACCGGGCCGAGCCACCGGAATTTCATTCCTTTAGATGACCGTGAATAACACGGTTATAGACACACGTCTTCCAATATTTGAGTTAGTTTGTGAGTTGAGACCTCAGACCGTCAAAACAGGTCATGATCCATCTTGCTGATTATCAAGTCCTTATGATATCAAGACTCGAGCGACTCATCGTGGGCCGTTTGGCCGGATGAGTCGTTGTGATCAGCCTAACGATCGGAATTGACTCGCGGTTTGGTGTAAACTGTAGTGGCTCTCTCTTGGGTGACGTCTTCTTACGCAGATCATAAGTCTCATGCAGAACGATGTGGACAAAAACACGGAGTGTCGATAGGATTCTAGACCGTCTTTCTGCATGGCATCGTCATTGTAATCCGAATGATTGCACCGGTCCACAATTTTACAGATGTGACAACTGATTGTCGGTATGTTCTCAAACTTCTTGTCTAGACTATGAGTCAAGGAGGAGAGGATGTGGATAAACAGGTCATTATACGCTTACCCAGTACCACCGGACGTGTCAGAGCGCATACGGTTCCCACTGTCAATCAGGCTATTGATGCCCAAAGTCAGTCCAAGATGTTGAAGTGGGCCGAAATAGGGCCCCAAGCTATAACGCAACGGTTGCAGGAACTGGACCAAGAATGGGATACTGAACGGGTGCTGGAAGTAACATCATCAACATTAGTCTTGCTCGGATTATTGTTGGGATCGGGACGCAATAAAAAGTGGTTAGCCTTGTCCGCAGTTGTTGGCGGTTTTTTGTTATCGCATGCACTTGATGGATGGTGCCCACCCTTACCCGTAATCCGCCGATTTGGGATTCGAACCAACCAGGAAATAGATAGGGAAAGGCTGGCTTTGCGGGCGGTACGAGGCGATTTCGGAAAGACTTGTTCTCCACAAGAAGCATGGGCATTAGGGACCTCTGCCTCTTAAATCTAGCAACCGGCTATCACGGTGTGGTTTTCTATTTTCGACAGACTCTGTCAAAAACAAAGTAGTACAATAATAGTGCATCGTGATGATAATTCTACGTGATGCAGAAAGATACTTCAAAGGTTTTTCTGACATTAGACGGAAGAAATATCTCGTTTTACAATATGAACACAGGGCGACAATCGTCCTGAATCCTTTTGTGTGGGAATTTCGATACACGATGTACGAGCCCGTTGACGACACTCCTTAACTTAGTAGGAGTAAGGGAGAACGAGGTTTATTGATGGGAGGAATAGTAATGTCGGACATGGACATTCTTGCTATCGCGTCATTAAGTCCTAGTGAACGCGAAGCGAAAATGGGACAGTTATTTCAGCAACTGATGCCATTATCGGAATCCGAACAAGTGGCAGCTCTGCACAACTTAATTAAGGAAATGGCTGAAAAAGCTAATGATGAGCAATACAAGAACTTATGCTTGACCAACTTAAAGTTGGCTGCAGCGTTACCGGATGAAGAGTTGAAACGGTTCTTGGCTGTCCGCATGAAAGCGTCTGGCGAATTACCTAAAAATCTTGCGGAACGAGATTTAAGCCTGATGCAAGAGTCTCTTGGAGACGTTGACGCGCAAATTCGTGATAAGATTACGCGCAATATGCAGTAACGTTACATATTCGAAGAATTCAAATCGCCTAGGAACGCATCCTGTTGGGTTCCTAGGCGGTTTATTTGTGGTGATTTGGGATTTTACCCGCAATGCCATGCCTCATAGTTTGTTTCGCCAAAACGGTACGAAAGGTAAGTTTGAAGCCTTAGCATTATCCTTGGTATCAGGACGAATTTGCTGTCCATATTGTACCCAGTGATATTCTCCGGGGCGGTCCATCCAGTAGAAATGAAACTTCTTCATGATTTTTCCCTCCTGAATTTTGGCATCGTGCCTTTGCGTAAGCGATTATAACGCGCGGCACCAGGCAAAGATCTGTCGCTTCCATTGTGGCATTCATGTAAATTGGCACAATAACATGACAATTTTAGAGAATGATGGTGGAAGGATTCTGGCTACCCCGTTCCGTTCTGATCTTGTCCTCGGTCTCATAAGAATAAGGCGAAGTGGAGACAGGAGGGATGGGTGTGGCAGAAATCTGGCATACCTTAACTAGCGATGAAGCCATTATTCAACTCCGCTCAGATTCACACAGAGGGTTGAGTACAACCGAAGCGGAATCGCGGTTACAGGAAATCGGCTTGAATGCTATCCAAGAGGCAGACAAGACACCATGGTGGAGTATTTTTTTTAGTCAATTTCAAGACTTTATGGTACTCGTGTTAATCGGGGCAACAGTGGTGTCGTTTCTTCTTGGAGAAGTTGGTGACGCCGTCACCATTGTTGCTATCGTCGTCATGAATGCGATATTGGGATTTGTCCAAGAATATCGCGCGGAGAAATCCGTTGAGACCCTAAAGGCCTTGACCGCTCCGGAGGCTCGGGTTATCCGCGGAGGACAAGTTGATATGTTACCAGCTGAAGAACTGGTACCGGGAGACATTATCGAACTGGAGGCAGGCGACCGCATTCCCGCAGATTGTCGGCTTATCGAAGTGAATGGATTACAAACCGACGAAGCTCCTTTAACAGGCGAATCGCAGTCGGTTAGCAAATCGACAGAACCATTATCCCGGCCCGATATTCCCATAGCTGACCGCCGTAACATGGTGTATATGGGCACGACCGTAGCCAGAGGCCGAGCCAAGGCTTTAGTGGTGGAAACTGGGATGCATACGGAAATGGGCAATATCGCTAATTTGATGCGTGAAGCGGTGGAAGATCAGACGCCGTTACAACGGCGCCTTGAACATCTCGGCAAGATTTTAGTGTATTTGTCTCTATTGATTGTCATGGTGGTTGTGGTTACGGGGTTATTTCGCGGGGAACCGCTTTACCAGATGTTTTTGACCGGGGTGAGTTTAGCTGTTGCTGCAATTCCTGAAGGACTACCTGCCATTGTGACGATTGCGCTCGCGTTAGGTGTCCAGCGTATGATTAAAGCACACGCGATCGTTCGGCGATTGCCGGCCGTGGAAACGCTGGGTTGCACAACCGTTATTTGTACCGATAAAACTGGCACCCTTACGAAAAATCAAATGACAGTGACACAGATTTGGGTCGATAACGACTTTATTGATATTCCTGACCGATCTCGAACATCACCGACCTTGCCCAAGTTGTTTACGGCGTCCGCTCTTTGTAATAATGCGTACGTTGATGAGAAGGATCCAGAAAATCCGGATAAGGCTAAAGGCGATCCCACGGAAATTGCTCTGCTTTGGGCAGCGAATCATGGTGGCATTGATTTAAGTGAATTAGCTTCAGAATATCTGCGAAAGGGAGAGATTCCTTTCGAATCAGAAAGACAACGGATGGCTGTTCTCACTGTCGACCGGCACAATCGGTATACTGTTTTCGTTAAAGGAGCCCCTGATGTGTTGTTGGGATTATGTCGGTATCTTGAACTGGATGGCCGACTGGTTCTCTTAGACAATGAGTGGCGACAGCGCATTCGTAGCATTAATGATGACATGGCAGCTCGGGCACTGAGGGTATTAGGAGTTGCCTATCGATCCACTACGGCGGAGGAACCGCAAGATCATTGGGAACGGGATTTAGTCCTCCTAGGACTCGTGGGGATGATGGATCCTCCCCGACCCGAAGCCGTGCAAGCCGTAAAAGATGCCAAACGCGCGGGATTGCGAACAGTAATGATTACAGGAGATCATCCTAAAACTGCTCGCGCTATCGGTGAAGCGATGGGCATGGTGGTTGGATCCGATGAAATCATTACCGGTCCCGAATTGGACACGTTGACGGATACTGACTTGGCTCAGCGTGTAGAAAACATCCGGATTTATGCGCGCGTATCACCGCCACACAAACTTCGCGTTGTGCGTGCATGGAAAGCCCATGGGGAAGTCGTCGCGATGACTGGAGACGGGGTAAACGATGCTCCAGCTCTTAAAGAAGCGGATATTGGGGTGGCGATGGGTAAAACGGGAACGGACGTTACGAAAGAAGCTTCGGCGATGATCTTAACTGATGATAACTTCGCGACCATTGTCCGCGCTATTGAAGAAGGACGAGCGATTTACGATAACATTCGCAAGTTTATTCGCTATTTATTGTCGTGCAATGTTGGCGAAGTTTTGGTGATGTTCTTAGCAGCATTCTTGGGATTGCCCTTACCCTTATTGCCCATCCAAATTCTCTTCGTCAATCTCGTAACAGACGGCTTACCCGCGATGGCCTTAGGCGTTGATCCGCCAAGCCCAGGTGTGATGGATCGACCACCTCGTGACCCGAATGAGAGTATTTTTGCTCGGGGACTCGGCACCAAAATTGCGTTCCGTGGTCTTTTAATTGGAGTCAGTACGTTGTTGGTGTTCATTTGGTCGCTACAATTATGGGGCATGGGATTAAGAGAAGCCAGGACTATGGCCTTAGCGACTTTAATTATGAGTCAACTCTTTCATGTATTTGATGCTCGGGCCGAGGATCGCAGCTTTTTAGAAATCGGATTGTTTTCTAATATGTGGGCCGTTTTGGCAGTGTTGTCTTCAGTGATGATG
Organism: Sulfobacillus thermosulfidooxidans; assembly: GCF_001280565.1. Lineage (NCBI taxonomy): Bacteria > Bacillati > Bacillota > Clostridia > Eubacteriales > Clostridiales Family XVII. Incertae Sedis > Sulfobacillus > Sulfobacillus thermosulfidooxidans. The sequence goes on from NZ_LGRO01000001.1 coordinate 873,595, forward strand.
TTATTGGCGATTATCTATGTTCCGAGCCTCCGGGAACTTTTTAAGACCGATCCCTTAAGCTTATTAGATTGGGGAATAGTGGTATTGGCATCTGGGTTTATTCAATTGCTTGCTGCCGTACGTGACGTTGTCTTGAAGCCGATTCGTCATCTTGTTCACGGCTCGGTGCAGTAATTGTGTTCGAATGGTCTGTTGGGTCTATGAGCCGGCAACCAAGAACTATATAATGGGAGGAATCCAGGGTGATTGATGAACAGATTACGAGATGCTCTTCAAGCGGTTAAGTTTGAGGGAAAAAAGGAGGAGCCTTGGGGTGGGACAACTGGGACCCGTACGATTTACGAAGATGCATGGGTTAGGAAATGATTATTTATTTATTGATGTTCGGGACATGGACGAAGTGCCCGATGACGTCTGGAAAGAATATGCCATCAAGATGAGTGACCGGCATTTTGGGGTCGGGAGTGATGGGATTATTTTGATCGCGCCATCGAAAGTAGCTCCGGTCCGGATGCGGATTTTTAATGCTGATGGATCGGAATCCGAAATGTGTGGTAATGGACTGCGCGCGATGACCAAGTGGCTCTATGACCGAGGTGAATTTGATCCTTGCCAGGCCATAGAGACTGGCGCGGGCCTTTTGTATCCCGAGATCTTGAAGACCGAAGATGGTAGGGCTTCAGTTATCCGCGTTAATATGGGGGTACCTCGGCTGACACGGCAGGAGATCGGGATGGTTGGTCAACCGGAATCTACGTGTATTGACGAGCCTTTGGATCTTGATGATACCATGCTGCATATTACCTGCGTATCGATGGGGAATCCTCACGTTATTATTTTTGGACCGTTGTGGGACGAACAGACCATGGCACGCTTGGGATATGAAATAGAACATCATCCGATGTTTCCACATCGCACCAATGTGCATTCGGTGGAGATTATTGACCCCCATCATTTGCGGATGCGGCATTGGGAACGGGGGGCGGGTTTAACCTTAGCTTGCGGTACGGGAGTGTCGGCCGCTATTGTTGCAGCGGTTCTCACTGAGCGCGTAGAACGCCATGCCACCATCTCTGTTCCAGGAGGCACACTGGAAGCATCATGGGACGAACGGACGGGCGTAGTATATTTAACGGGAACAGCACAGGAAATTTGTCAAGGCGTTTTTGAATTACGATAGAATTGTGGCCCAATTACAAATCGCGGATGTCACAAGTCCGCGATTTTTTGTCAGCCATAATTACGAGACTCTTTAGGGTTTTGTGGTGTCTTGAGCATCGACATGGTCGTCTTCGGCCACTGGGGTGAGGATTTGCCGTTTCTTTTTACGGCGTTCATACCACCACCAGAGAGCAATTAGCAAAACAATTCCAATAAGGACGGGTGTCTCGTACTTTTTCGTGGCTTCGAGACCGGATACCACATGGGGACCGAGCAAGTAGCCGGCGGTGACGGCGATTAGGGGCCACATAATTGAACCCAAAATGGTGTATAAGAGAAAGCGTGGATAGGGCATTTCAAAAAGGCCTGCAGGAAACGAAATGATCATTCGCACGCCGGAGATGATGCGTCCAATGAGAACAACTTTGTCACCTTTCGTGCGAAAATAATTTTCCCAGTAGGCTAGACGTTCGGGCGTTCGAAAAACCCAGCGGAAATGCTTGAGGATAAGAGGGCGTCCTCCCAATCGGGCGATGAAATATGCCCCTGTCGCTCCTGTGGTGCTTCCGGCTGCAGCGACCAAGACGACTATGGGATAGGAAAAATGCCCTAACCATACCTCATATCCGGAGAAAAGCAAGATAATTTCTGATGGACTGGGAATTCCAATGCTTTCCACAAGCAAGACAATATATACTGCGAGATATCCCGCTTCGTTAAGCCATTGAGTCACCGTATGAACAGCAGCCAGCACAGGACAGTCTCCTCTTCAGTTTATCGAGTGGATTAGGTCATAGTATATCATGTGACGGGTAGTTCTTCCTTGATGGCGAACTCTCATTGCTGTCAATAAAGAATGGGCTGACCTTGCTGAAATAATGTTGATGATATTGATTCCCCCATGCCACAATCCGATCTTTCTTAATAACATTACGAGGATAGGATTAAAATCTAATAAATTTTTCAAGGCCATATTGTGCTGGCATCCTGTCTTTTAAGATTGCTACGGCGGATTGTGCATATGTAGCCACTCTGTGGACGAGGGTCGCACAGAGTACGTTGTATGCTGAGGGTGATGGTCCAGATTTTATGATTAGAGACGACTCCGGCATTGCGTTCGCGAACATGCCGGATATCTTGTCCAGTTCCGGGTAGAATAACCTCGGGAGGTGGCAAGATGAGGAAAACGCACATAATGACTGTGCTCAGTGCCCTGGGCGCGGTGGTCGCTGGCATTTTGGTTTATGTGACACCGGCTGCTGAAGCCCGGGGAACATTACCTCAAGAAAGTGCTCAAGAGATTGTGCAAAGAAGTTATTCAGCTGTCAGACAGGGAAACTTTGTGGAGACGTTGGGGTTGACCCATGCGCAATTTGCTGCCGAGTGGGGACCATGGGTTCACAAGATCATGGAAGATCCGGCAACGCGGCTGATTAATTTCTATGAGGCATCTCCCCAACTTTGGCGTGTCGATGCTCTCACCACGAACGGAAAGATTCTGTCGACCTTGTTAGCGAATGATGGCAAGATCCAGCTAGTGAATCCCCAATCCCACACACGAATGTTGATCAGCACAGGATTGACCGCCCCATTGCCGTGGCCGATTCAGTGGATGGTGCCAACGTTCAAACAATTACAAGAATGGAAAGTGAATGTGAGCCAGACCATGGTAGCGGGTGTGCCCTGCTATGCTGTGAATTTGGTCAATCCCCTGGTACCTGCATCCCTTACCCGGATGACCTATTTCTTTCAAGGCCGTACCGACGAACCCTTAGGTGTGGCATTGTACCGAGGCCGGCACCTTGAATTTCAGGCTAAAGCTTTGGTGTATTCATCGGGGAACCCGGGTCCGTCTGTAAAAGGGCCGGCCTTGCTTAATACCTACCCTATGACACATGTTGAGTGGTCAAAAGGATTAGATAAGCATATTGTGCCGGAACATTTTGGGCCGCTCACACAAACCCATGTTTCCAAGTGGCCGAATCAGGAGGTCGTACGATACGGCCGTGGATTGAATCAAATTATGGTGGTTGTCTCATCCATGCAATCAGCGGAAGCTCAGGCATGCCGTCGCTACCATATTCCTGTGCATGGCTATCCCGGCTTTAGCGGCATCACTGATGGTTTATGGAGTACACTATCTTTTCGTTATAGAGCCCATTGTATTAGTGTTATTGGCGATCGCCCCTTAGGGATTTTAGCCAAGTGGGCAAAATCCTCCTTTTCTCATGAATTTTGATGTCTTGTGGCATGATTGTCTTAGAACCCTGGCGTTCAGAGATGCATATAACGTGAATATGGATCTGCTTTGCCAATACGCAAAGTTAGTCTGTTACTCAGCATCTATGATATGATGAAAAACGATAACAGAGTGGGTAAGATGCTCTGCAAGCCACTTCGGGAGGCTAAGGTTTGGATATTAAACTTGTCAATATAGGGTTTGGTAATATTGTTTCTGCAAACCGAATCGTGGCAATCGTTAGTCCTGACTCGGCGCCTATTAAGCGTATTATTACCGAGGCCCGCGATCGCGGCGTGCTAATTGATGCGACTTATGGTCGGAGAACGCGCGCGGTCATTATTACGGACAGCGATCATGTCATTTTGTCGGCTGTTCAACCGGAAACGGTCGCCAATCGATTAGCCAGCCGAGAAGTGTCAGCGGTCGAAGACGAGGACGACGATGACACCGTCGAAGCAGAAGAAGAGGAGCGATAGGCACATGGATCCACGTGGATTGACAGTGAAAGAATTAACGGAACGACATGAAAGTAAATACGCGCTAGCTGTAGCAGCAGCACGCCGAGGCCGTGCCATTACCGAAGGCAGCCATCCGTTGGTTGAAAGTCATGCGAGTAAACCGGTAACCATTGCTCTAGAAGAGATTCACAAAGGACTTATTACGGTAGAAGTCCCTCCTGTCGGCATTAAATAGGATATGCGCATCATCTTAGGTGTTGGAGGCGGCATTGCCGCTTACAAAAGTTGTGAATTGGCCAGTAGCCTGGTGAAAGCCGGGCATGAGGTATTTGTGGTGATGACTGAAAGTGCGGCGCAATTTATTGGGCCGTTAACTTTTCGTGCCCTAACGGGAAATCCCGTAGGTATTCATGCCACCGATGAGCCGATGGGGCCACTGTCACATGTAAAAATGGCCCATTGGGCGGACGTGATGATTGTGGCTCCGCTAACCCAGAATTTACTTGCGCGACTATCTTTAGGTTTATCATCGGATTTGCTGACCCTTATTTTTCAAGGATTTTCTGGACCTGTGTTGGTGGCCCCAGCTATGGAAAGCGAAATGTGGCTGAGTCCCCAGACCCAGGCCCGACTCCAAGATTTAATGCAGGATCGCGCGATTACTGTGGTAGGTCCCAATATGGGACGTTTAGCCTCGGGATTAATAGGGCCCGGACGCATGGCTGAACCTGAGGAAATGCTCGAGGCTTTATGGGCATTATTCCGACCCAAGACATTACAAGGACGTTCCATATTGATAACAACGGGTCCGACGTGGGAACATTTTGATCCGGTACGAATTTTGACCAATCCGTCGACGGGAACGGTTGGAATCGTTTTGGCCCGGGAACTCAGCGCTCGTGGGGCCGAGGTTTTGGTCATTCATGGTCCACGTGTCCAGAAGCGAGCTATTAATCACGTCCACTATGAAGAAATTGTTTCAGCCCGGGATATGTTAAAGGCGGTGGAGAATCACATCGGGCACATAGATACGGTTATTGGAGCGGCAGCTGTTTCCGATTTTCGCCCCGCTCATCCCCACTTGCAGAAACAAAAAAAGAGTCAATTAAATCTTACTTGGATAATGGAAACGAATCCTGACATTATGGCCGAATTGGGAAAAAAATATCATGACACCATCATTCTCATAGGATTTGCGGCAGAAACCGATGATGTCGTGCAATCAGCACGGGATAAATTGCGGCGGAAACGTCTTGATGCCATTATTGCTAATCAGGTTGGAGCCTCCCGCGGTTTTGGACAAGGCGAATATCAGGCGGCAATCATTCGACCTGAGGATGACAATGCGGCGTTACATCATATGACCAAAGAGCAGTTGGCGAGTGAAGTGGCTGATTTATTAAGTATTCTCCGACCTAAAAAGGGGACTACGACAAATGTTTGATCGGAATTTTGAGTCGTTTAACTTAGGAGATACATACATTAGTGCTTGCCGCACGATTCAACCTGAGGATATTGATATATTTGCGGAATGGAGCGGTGACCGGTATCCCTTACATACCGACCAGGCCTATGCTGAAACGACTCGGTACGGCGAAAGAATTTTTCACGGCTTGGGCACGTTGTCGATAAGTTTTGGCCTGATTCCCTTAAAAGCCCCTGAAGTGATTGCACTGTATGGATTAGATCATGTCCGTTTTTTGCGTCCAGTGACAATCGGTACGGCTATTCATGTGCGTCTAGTCTGTACCAATCTTCGTCATCATGAGCACGGGGGATTGGTCCAAGTTCACATGACGACCGAAGATCAGGATTGGAATCCCCTAATGAGTGCAGAAATCACGATGTTAATGCGGCGACATCCATGAAAGTTGCTCATGTTATCATTGATCGAACGGCCCGTGGTTTGGACCGGGCTTGGACTTATATGGTACCGGAGGGCATGGACATCCGTGTGGGTCACCGTATTCGGGTGCCATTTGGAAAGGGAGAAACCCTGGGCATTGTCACGGCTGTGGATGAATATGCGAAACCCGATTCGGCAGTGGAAGTCGCTTTAAAACCCGTGCTCAACGTGGTGGATCCGGTGCCGGTGTTAAGTCCGGTCATGATCGAGCTAGGAATGTGGATGGCGGAGGAATATCTCTGTTTTCCCATTCAAGCGTATAAGGCTATGTTGCCCCGGAATATTCGCTTGCGATCTTTTTCGGCGGCGAAGCAAGAATTTTGCCAGGCGGTCGGGCAAAGACAGGGACGTCCATCCAAACGGCAACACTTGTGGGATGTTTTAGCCGAACGGGGTCCGATACTTAAAGAAGACTTGTTAAAGGAAATGCCGGAGATGCGTCCGGTGCTGCGCGATTTGGTTAAAGAGGGAACTGTCGTCATCACAAGGCTGGATACCGCTTCACCCTCCGCCCCTATGGTAAATGGACAAGAATCGCCCTTGACTCTTAATCAAGAACAAATGCATGCTGTGACGACGATTGTGGAAGCACCTCCTGGATCGAAATGGTTGTTAGAAGGTATTACAGGATCGGGCAAGACTGAAGTATATTTGCAAATCATTGAGACCATTGTCCAGCATGGTCAGCAGGCTCTCGTTTTGGTACCAGAAATTGCCTTGACGCCTCAGACCGTGCGCCGTTTCCAGAGTCGATTCGGGCAGGCTGTAGGATTATGGCATAGTTCCCTTACTGATTCGGAACGTGCCAAGACATGGCAAGCCGTCCGGGATGGTCAGTTAGCAATTGTCGTAGGTGTTCGTTCGGCCATTTTTTTACCCTTTCGCAATCTCGGGCTCATTGTACTTGATGAGGAACATGAAAGCACTTACAAGCAGGAGGAGCACCCCCGTTATCATACGCGAGATGTGGCATTTTGGCTTGCGGAGAAGATTGGTGCCAAAGTTGTCTTAGGCAGTGCCACACCGTCTTTAGAAACAGCTTTTTATGCCCGCCAAGGACTCATCGGCTGGATTCGTTTGACCCGGCGAATTGGCACTCGCTCCTTGCCGCCGGTCGAAATTATCGACATGCGCGAAGAATTGCAGGAGGGAAATCACTCAATTTTTAGCCGGGCATTGCAGCAGGCCCTCACCAAGGCGTTAGATCGGGGCGAACAAGGCATTTTGTTTCTCAATCGCCGCGGATATGCGAGTTTTGTGATGTGCCGCGATTGTGGTCAGGCCGTGCAATGCCCTCACTGTTCAGTGACCCTGACCTATCATCAAGACCAGAATCAACTTATGTGCCATTATTGCTTTTATACCGTCAATCCTCCCACAGTATGTCCTCATTGCGGGAGCCGGCGTATTCGCTACTTTGGGGCCGGTACAGAACGGATCGTCGAAGAAGTTATGAAACTTTGGCCCGGTACCAGAGTGTTACGGGCGGATCGTGATACCTTATCGTCTCGCCATAGTTATTACCAATTATATGATGATTTTGTGAACCGCCGGGCCGATGTATTGGTAGGCACCCAAATGATTGCTAAAGGGATGGATTTTCCTCACGTGTCCGTAGTGGGGATTGTTGCTGCCGATGTGGCCTTGCATTTGCCTGATTTTCGGCGCTCAGAGCGGACGTTCCAACTGCTTGTCCAAGCATCCGGGCGGACTGGCCGGGGAGATCTTCCGGGAATCGTGATTGTACAAGCCTATGAACCGGAGCATTTTGCGATTCAAAGTGCAGCCACTCATGGTTATGATGATTTCTACAACCAAGAGATTCAATATCGCCGGGAATTAGGATATCCGCCTTTTGGAAATCTATGGCTCTTAGAAGTCGCTGATGCTTCGGAGCAAAAAGCGAAAGAGACCATTGAACGGATTTTTGAGAAAGTCACAGAGTTGATGAACATGGGGATCGAGGTGCTAGGACCCGCACCTGCCCCCTTGCCGAAAATGCGGGGACGATTTAGATACCATATTCTATTAAAAGGAGCGAAAAACCCACGGATTATGGCCATGCTTACGGAAATTGAGCGAGACGAACTATCCTGTAGTATTACGGTGGATCCATATTATATGTTATAAATGGTGAGATATGATGACACGAGGTGACTTAATATGATGGAGATTCGTCTGGCGGGAGATGAGATCTTACGACAAATTGCTAAACCGGTCCGCAAGGTGAATAAAGAGATTCAATCACTATTAAAAGAAATGGCTGAAACCATGTACGCGGCAGACGGTATTGGATTAGCGGCCCCACAGGTTGGGATTTCCAAACGAGTTGTGGTCGCAGATGTCGGGGACGGTCTCATTGAATTGGTAAATCCACAGATTTTATACCGGGAAGGCGTTCAAAGTGGCTATGAAGGCTGCTTGTCTATTCCTGATTTAGTAGGAGAAGTCGAACGTGCTGAGAAAATTCGGGTGACAGGTCTAGATCGGCATGGGCATCAAATATGGTTGAACTGTGAAGGACTGCTCGCCCGCTGTTTGCAACATGAAATTGATCATTTGGACGGTATTCTTTTTACAGACCTCGCCTTAAAAGTGGTTCCGCGTGAATCTGTAGAGGTTGATGATGAGGTGGTGTTAGACTAGGCGTGGCACGGATATTATTTATGGGAACCCCAGAGTATGCACGGGTGATATTAGATGGGTTGCTAAGCCGCAGCGATTTGACGATTCGCGTCGTCACCAAACAAGATACCCCACAAGGTCGGCATATGCGCTTAACGCCATCTCCGGTCGCTCAACGGGCCACAGAAGTAGGGCTTGTGGTGGATAAGCCGGATCAGCTTGTTGCATACAAAGAAGCTTGGCTAAAGTGGGCTCCTGATCTCATTATTACTGCGGCGTATGGTAAAATTCTTCGGCCATGGGTTCTGACGCTGCCGCAGCAAGGAGCTTTTAATTTGCATGCCTCATTATTGCCACGGTGGCGGGGCCCGAATCCCATTGCCTGGGCGATTCGGGCGGGTGACACCATAACAGGTGTTACCTTAATGCGGATGGATCAAGGGGTCGATACGGGAGATATTGTTGCTCAACGATCCCTGGACATTACCAATGAGATGACCATGGGCCAATTAACGGATTTACTTGCGCTGCTAGCCCGTGATTTACTGCTAGAGCATTTAGATGGCTTATTGTCGGGACGGGCGAAACAAACCCCACAAGATGACAGTCAAGCCACCTACGCCGGGAAATTTGCGCCAGAAGATAGTCGGATTAATTGGCATCAACCTGCTATCGCAATTGACCGATTAATTCGAAGCATGAGCCCTGAACCCGGGGCTTATACTATGTGTCAAGGAATTCGCGTCAAAATCTTAGAAAGTGCATACGATAAGGGTACACAGCCCATAGCGACGGCGGAATTAGTGGGTAATAATTGGCATATTGGGACGGCCGATGGTGTGGTGATTATTAAACGAATCAAACCGGCTGGTCGGAAGGATATGACGCCCGGAGATTTTCAACGAGGCTTACATGTAGTAGGTAAGGTGGTGTGTCAATGACGGGGCCAGGACCTGCCCGAATCGAAGCGTTAAACGTGTTGACGCTAATCCGGGGCGGTGAGCCAGTTGCAGAGGCTTTGGCACAAAGAACACGTCTTGGACAATTGTCTCCGGCCGACCGGTCGTTGATGACCCAAATTGTCTATGGTGTCCTACGCAATCAACGGTATCTGGATGCCTGGCTTGCTCCCTTCCTGCGTGGAGAATTAGAACCCGTGGTGCGGGACATCTTGCGGATGGCTTTGTTCCAAATGGGATTTTTAGACCGAGTCCCGGCTTATGCGATTGTTGATGCAGCGGTTGAACAAACAAAAGCCGTATCTCCCAGGGCAACCGGGATGGTCAACGCCATTTTACGACGGGCACCGACTAAGAAACCGAAAAATTTACCCTTGGCCGTTGAATTTTCGCATCCTGATTGGTTAGTTCATCGATGGCAAAACCGGTTTGGCACAGAAAAAACGCGAAGGATTTTGATGGTGAATAACGAAGTGCCCCCACTGTCCTTGCGTGTTAATGTGTTAAAAACGTCACGGGAAGCTGTACTGGCAGAATTGCATCAAGAAGGAGTACGCTCTGAGCTGTCCCATTATGTACCTGAAGCCATACGGGTCTCGGGGTCCTTTTGGTTAGAAGATTTGCCAGCGTTTCAAAATGGGTTAGTGACAGTACAAGATGAAAGCAGCATGTTAGTGACATGGGTACTCGATCCACAACCTGACGAGCGCATTGTTGATTTGACAGCAGGACTCGGGGGCAAAACCGGTCACATTTTGGAACGTACACAGGGACAGGCGAAGGTTACGGCTGTGGATCTGTCTCGGACCCGGTTGAAATTGCTTCAAGAAAATTTGACTCGTTTAGGCTTTTTTAATCATGTTACGGTGATGGAAATGGATGCCCGGCATTTTGCGGCGGGTAATGTCCATGAATTTGACCGGGTATTATTGGATGCTCCTTGCAGTAATCTTGGGGTCTTGCGTAGACGGTCGGATGCGCGCTGGAAAAAACAAGAGAATGATTTACAAGAACACAAAAATCTCCAGCAAGAACTCTTGACGGCTGCCATCACCGTTGCCAAACCAGGTGGAGTCATTGTCTACAGCACGTGTTCGGTAGAACCTGAGGAAACTATTATGGTGCTGGACCATGTTTTGGCGACACATCCCACGATACATCACGAGGATGTTCGAGAGTATTTGCCGGATCCCATTTTCGAAGAGTTTGTCGTGGATGGGAACTTGGTATTACTCCCTGGGGACTTAGGAATGGATGGATTTTTTATTGCACGTTTACGAACATGAGGTGAAATCAGTTGAAAAACCAGGGTTGGGATCTGCTGTCACTGCCCAACGACGAGATGAGTGCATGGATGAAGGCGCAAGGATTGCCTGGGTATCGCGGAACCCAGCTCTTTGAGGCATTGTGGCGGCATGGGGTTAAGAATTATGAGGAGATTACCTCATGGCCCAAAGCCTTGCGGGAGGACATGGCTAAACGGTTTCCCTTATACCGCTTACAGGCTGAGACTGTGCAGAGAGGTCATGATGGTACGCTCAAGATTCTCGGCCGTCTATATGATGGTCAACATATTGAAACCGTTGTCCTCCCGCATGATTATGGCTACAGTGTCTGTGTGTCCTCCCAAGTTGGCTGCAACATGGGCTGTAAATTTTGTGCTTCCGGCTTGTTAAAACGGACCAGGAACCTCAGCGCAGGAGAAATTTTAGACCAAGTACGTTTGGCTAATGATTTGATTACAGATCAACAGGCCCGCATTAGTCGTGTGGATTTGATGGGGATTGGCGAGCCGTTGGATAACTATGAGAATGTAATGCAGTTTATTAAAATCGCACATGATCCGGTCGGTTTCAATCTGAGCTATCGTCATTTCACAATATCGACGAGTGGTTTAGTACCTGATATTTATCGTCTGGCCCAAGAAGGGATTCCACTGACCTTAGCGGTATCATTGCATGCACCCACAGATGATTTGCGACGGCAATTGATGCCGATTAATAAGGCTTATCCGGTTCATCAACTGATTGAGGCCTGCAAAGACTATTTTCACAAAACGGGTCGCCGTGTGAGTTTCGAATATGCTTTATTAGCGGGGATTAATGACTCGAACCAACAGGCCGAGCAACTGGCGAATCTCCTGAAAGATTTTTCCTGTCACGTCAATCTTATTCCCTGGAATCCTGTTCCTGAACATCCTTTCCAACCATCCTCTAAAAAACGGGCAGAAGAATTTCAAAGAATCGTGCAGGAACGTGGAATTTCTTGTACGATACGAAAGGAAATGGGACAAGAAATTGAAGCGGCTTGTGGTCAGTTACGACGGCGTGAGGAGGAATTGTTATCACCGTGAAGACTTATGGTCGATCAGACCAAGGCCTGGTGCGCAGTGAAAATCAAGACGACTTTTTGATTCGGCCTGTTGAAGATGGGGGATTCTTGCTCGCAGTGGCTGATGGGATTGGAGGCGGCCCGGCGGGAAGTCGCGCGAGTCATATGGCTTTAGAAGCCATGGATGATGCAGTAGGGGTTAACGTCGTTGATGTTTCGCGCCTGGTGTCCGCGGTATCCTTGGCTAATCGGCGCATTTTCGAGTTGGGGCAAGGTGATACCCGGTTGGAAGGTATGGGAACAACGTTGACGGCCGCTGTATTATTTCCCGACCGTCTTCTTCTCAGTCACGTTGGGGATTCACGGGCTTATCGCATACGCCATGATCAAATTATTCGTTTGACCATGGATCATTCCGTGGCAGGTGAAATGGAACGGGCCGGTACAATTACGCCGGAAGAGGCTCAAGATCATCCCAAAAGACACGTGCTGACCAGGGCCTTAGGTCCATTTGATCGGGTGCGGATTGATGTAGCTGATATGCCGTGGTCCTATGAGGATCGCTTACTCTTATGCACAGATGGTCTAACCTCCGTCATTGCTGATGATGAAATTCTGCGCTATGCCGAACGGTATCACGGCCAAGACCTAATTGACCAACTCGTTGATGCGGCGCTCAGGCGAGGCGGCCCAGATAATATTACCGTTGTATTAGCAGAAGTAGTGCAAGACCGTGGTGAAAGCAATGGTAGGTAAGATTTTAGGTAGTCGATATGAAATCTTAGAGCGAATTGGACAAGGCGGTATGTCCTTAGTCTACCGAGCCCGTGATATTACGCTCAATCGCCTGGTTGCCGTGAAGATCCTCAAACATCAATGGGCTGAAGATGACGAAGTGGTGCATCGTTTCGATCAAGAGGCACGTGCCGCTGCTTCTTTAGTGAATCGTCATATTGTGCAAGTTTATGATGTCGGACGCGAAGATCCTGATATCCATTATATGGTTATGGAATTGGTATCGGGAGAAACATTACGCAATAAACTGGATCGGGATGCGCCTTTGTCTGTCGAATGTGCTTTACGCATTGCCGACCAAGTAGCGCAAGGATTAGAAGCCGCCCATGCCCAGAAGGTCGTTCACCGGGATATCAAACCGCAAAATATTCTAATTGCGGCTGATGGTACGGTGAAAGTGACGGATTTTGGCATTGCCTATGCAGCCACATCTGGTACGCTGGTGAATACGGGTTCACTGCTCGGAACCGTACAATATTTAAGTCCCGAACAGGCTCGGGGAAAACTTGTGGGACCCCAGTCTGATCTCTATTCCTTGGGGATTGTCTTATTTGAAATGTTAACGGGCCAATTACCGTTCGAAGCGGATAGCCCTATTGGTGTCGCCATTAAGCATCTTCAAGACGAAGCCCCTGATGTGACCACCTTGCGCCCAGATATTCCTCAGCCGGTGGCAAAGATTGTTCAGCGCGCATTATCAAAGGATCCCGCTGAACGGTATCAAAGTGCCAAAGCCATGCAACAAGACATTCAACGTGCCTTGCATGGGGAAGAGACAGCAATGCCAGAAGTCGCGACCAAACAACCAGGAATTGAACCACGATCGACTGATAAACGCCGGCGAAAATGGTTGCCATGGGCGATTGCTGCGCTGATTGTGGCCTTATTGGTCGGAACTGGTCTTTACGCGTTTGATCGCTGGATTTATACCCCAGCGGTAACATTACCCAATGTTAAGGGAGAGCCCCTGAGTACGGCTCGGGCTAAGCTGGGGAAACTTGGTTTGACGGTAACAGTAGGGGGAAAGGCGCCGTCCTCGCATCTTCCCAAGGACTACATCTTGAACGAGATTCCGGCAGCAGGAACCCAGGTTAAAGCAGGGCAAAGTGTCGAAGTGATTTTATCAACCGGCCCTCAGCAAGTGCTGGTTCCCGATGTTAAAGGCGAAGATGTTTTTCAGGCGGTGCAAAACCTTAAGACGGAGGGGCTTACGGCCATAACGAAGCATCTCAAGAGTCACGCTGCCAAAGGGCAGGTGATTCGGCAGAGCCCTGCCCCTGGTACTAATTTGGCACAGGGACAGCCTGTGACCATTTGGGTGTCGGATGGACCGCCAACCAGTAAGGAAATCATGCCGGATTTGGAAGGATTATCTGTTTCCCAAGCAGCTAGTTTGCTCATTGGGATGAATATTTCTGTCGGCACACCCACATCAAGTTATAGCACGGAACCTGTGAATACGATTATTGATCAAAATCCTGAGCCGTATTCTTCACTGTCGAATGTGAGCCAAGTAAATGTCACAGTCTCCGAAGGACCAAGTCCTCAAAGTGCCAACCTGCCAAAAAACGTCACCGTGGCGACATGGCAAATTCCGAATAATGCACCGCCTAAGTCGCTCTTGAAAGTAGTGGTTACAGACAGTGCTGGCAACGAGGAGGTCATTTATCAGCAGGTGGATCCGGGCCAGCAAATTCAAATTCCGGTAACGTGGTATGGGACGCGCGGCCAATTGTTGGTATTTCTCAATGGGCAAGCACAAGCACCCCAGCCACTAACCGCAAACGGTAATACGACGAGTCCCGCTGTCGGGACAAGTACACCTCCCTCATAAGGAAAAAGGAGTCGTGACGTGTGCAGGGATTAGTCGTGTTGTTAGAGGCGAATCGTCCCACGGTGGAAACGGATGACGGACAACGGTTTTTGTGCTATTTACGAGGAAAAATTAAACGGGATGCTGGCCGTATTTTGGTCGGAGACCGGGTGGAGATCATGCCGACGGATCCGGGTGAGGCGATTATTACCAAAGTTTTGCCCCGGTCCCATTCACTCTTTCGTCCTCCTGTGGCTAATGTATCCGGGCTATTTGTCATTTTCAGCTTTACAGAACCCCGGGGCAGTTTGGAATTGCTGGATAAACGATTGGTGATGGCGCACATTTTAAATGTGGAAGCGGAAATTGTGGTAACGAAAACTGACTTAGTCGACAATCCCGAGAAATTAACCCGGTTTATGACGCTGTATCAAAATATTGGATACAGGGTTTGGGCTACGAGCGTGACAACGGGCGAAGGAATTCCGGCATTTTTGGAGGCACCCCGGACGGGAATATGGGTTATGGTGGGCGAGAGTGGAGCGGGCAAATCGTCCCTGGCTAAAGCGCTGTTACCGCATGAAGACCTCTCTATTCAAGGATTAAGTCGAATTGGTCGCGGCCAACAAACTACGCGTTGGGTCCGTCTTTTGAAGACTCGGCAATTCTGGTTAGCGGATACTCCTGGCTATACCGCCTTAGATATGTCAGTTAAGGATCCGCAATTAATTCGGCAAGCGTTCTGGGAGTGGGATAACGCCTCCTGCCGTTTTCCTGGATGCTTTCATATTGACGAGCCTGGTTGTGATGTATTGCCGAAAGTGAGGCAAGGGATCTATGATCCTCTGCGTTATGAGCATTACCGCCTCATTCTTAGCCAATGGGTTAAACGGTATTAAGGCTGGATTAATTTACCAGGCCATAGACAGCCTACAATCTTGCAAAGATGACGACTCACTTATTCACCTTCTCGCATATCATGAAATGAGGCGCAAGACCTTCCTTATGATGTTCCATTGCATTCGACGACTCACCTTTTCGACATGACGGGTTCATGCACCATTTGCGGAGGATTCCGTACCATGGTGAATGATCCGTGAAGGAGGTGAGAAGGATGAGATATCGTCGTTATGCAATGGGGTCCCGACAGACATTGACGCGCCGATTAACAGGGGCTGGTTTATCATTGGCCGGTGGCATTATTGTTATCAAAGTGTTTCCTTTATGGATTTGGCCAGTCTTTGTGGGTTTATGGATGTTTTGGGCCGGGCTCGGGCCGGTATTAGTAGGAATTGGGCTCATTTGGTTAGGATGGAAGCTGTTATCTGGGTGGTAAAGACAGGGCACAATGAGAAAGGACGGATGACAATGCAGGTTCAAGTAGTGAAAGTTCCCCGATTTGTTGGCAAAATCCTACAAGTGGTGTTAAGCTTTTGGGCTAAAGAAAAGAAATCATAACTGAGGTGATTATGACGGATTATCGACGTAAGGCGACGGCAGCCGATGGCACCATGCGAATCATTGTAGCAAACACGAAAGATACCGCGCTACAAGTTCAGCGTGTCCACCAAGCCTCCCCTGTGGCTGCCGCCGCCATGGGGCGGCTGTTAACAGCGGCAGCCCTTTTGGCCGCCGATTTTAAAGATGCAGCACTCGTTAAAGTGGAAGTAGATGGTGGGGGGCCATTAGGACGGGTTATTGCGGAAGCCCGGACTGGCGGCCGGGTGCGGGCACGCGCTGAACATCCTCATGTGACATTGCCACTGCGAAGTGATGGCAAATTAGCGGTCGGACAAGCTGTTGGCAGCGATGGCGTGTTTAAAGTGACGCGCGAGGAGCATAATGGCGTAATTTATCAGGGGCAAGTGGAATTGTTGAGCGGGGAAATTGGTCAAGATTTCGCCCAGTATTATACGCTTTCTGAACAGATTCCTAGCGCTGTGGCTTTGGGTGTTCTGATCGGCACGGATTCTTTTGTTCAAGCTGCTGGCGGTCTCGTTGTCCAGGCCTTGCCGGGTAGTGAGCCCTATATTGATGGTGTGAGTACGCGCTTTTCCCATTTGGACCACCTTAGCCACCGATTAGCAGAGGGGGAAATCCTTGAACAACTCGCTGAAGAGGTCATGGGTATTACTCTTCATTGGTACGATCCCGAGCCGATTTACTATCAGTGTGAGTGTAGCAAAACCCGGAGTCTGGAAATTTTATCCAGTTTACCCCGGGGTGAAATTGAAGAACTTGTAAAAGATCAGGGGGCAGAAGTTGTCTGCCATTATTGCCACACCGCTTATCAATTTTCCCAAAGTGATATTGAGAAATTGCTGGACCGGGCGATAGATTAGATTGCTCGGTCTACGCGTCCGGAGCGTAAGCAGCGTGTGCACACATAAATCCGTTGGACTTTACCATTAACCCGAGCACGAACGTGTTGGATATTGGGTTTCCATACCCGTCGCGTCTTATGATGGGAATGGCTAACGTTATTTCCATGTACGGTATGCTTCCCGCAAACCTCACAGCGATACGCCATTACGGAACCTCCTCGATGCCATGACATTCCTTGCTATGGTAACATAGGGACAAGTGAACTGCAAGAACAAAACGAGGAGGCTAAGCCATGGAAAGACGCACCGAATATGGGACGTTAGCGATTAACGATGAGGTGCTTGCAGCCATTGTTCAATCGGCTGTTCTTGAGATGCCTGGAGTTGCCGATGTGGGGACGTTTGGCTTGGGAGAGGGTCTTACCGAGTTGATCAAAAAAGACACGGCAACACGGGGAGTAACCTTTCAAGACACGGATCAAGGACTCGTTGTAGAAATTGCCGTGGTCGTGGACTATGGAGAACGCATTCCCGTGCTGGGACGCCGAATTGTAAACCGGATTAGCCAAGCCTTATCCGATGCGGTTTCGATTCGCCCGGCTAAAGTTGTGGTCGAAGTGCAAGGCATTCGCTCCGGTACTCCCGAGTCTACCCATTAAAAGGGAAACTGGCGGAATTGTAGGAGGGATTTGTGGCGTGGCAAAAAGCCGAATGACCCATTCGGTACCTTTGGGGCCAGGCGATGCGGTCACTAAATGGCCCGGGATAGGGGAAACACGGGCGCAAGAATTAGAAAATCTTGGGGTGAAAACAATTGAAGAACTCCTAGGTCTGTGGCCTCACCGTCATGAAGATCGCTCTGTCATGACTCCATTGTGGATGCTCCAAGACGGTGAGAGCGTAACCGTCCAAGGAACCATTCAAAACGCACAGTATGATCCCATTAAAAAGATATTGCGTGTGCAGATTCAAGAGGGACATACGTCATTAACGGCTATCTTTTTCCATGCGAGCTGGTTGAAACGTCAATTTGAACCGGGATGCACGGCGATTTTCAGCGGTAAAGCCGAGCGACGCGGCCATCAGTTAAGCATGGCCCATCCTGACTTTCAAGTGATGACTTCAGACCGGGAACCACTGTTAGGTTTGGTGCCAATTTATCCCTTATCAGGGTCTTTAAAACAGGTATTTATGCAGCGACTTATGCGGGACATCGTTCCTCGCTTTGCCCCACAACTTCCTGATCCCTTGCCTCCGTCGATACAAGAGCAAGAAGGCTTGATCTCACGCCCGGAAGCAATTTTGCATCAGCATTTTCCACCCAGTACGCTTGCACTGGAAGCGTCTCGCAAACGACTCGTGTTTGACGAATTTTTACGTATGGCTTTGGCAGTGTTGTTGATGCATCAAGTCGATCCGCATGTGCCCGGTATGGTGCAAAAGCCTGACGGACCCTTGGTGCAGCAATTCTTAGCGTCCCTTCCCTTTTCCTTAACCGATGGGCAAAAACAGGCATGGAGCGAGATTCAACATGATTTACGGCAGCCAACACCTATGGCCCGGCTTTTGCAAGGCGATGTGGGATCCGGGAAAACGGTCATTGCTATTTTGACCATGTTGGCTGCGGTGGACGCCGGCCACCAGGCGGCTTTTATGGCACCCACCGAATTGTTGGCGGAGCAGCAGTGGCTTGTGCTGCAAAATTTTCTTCGTCCTTTGGGGCTTTCTGTTGCTTTGTTAACGGGCAAGGACAGGCATGCAGATACTTACCGGGAAGCATTGAAAGCGGGAAGCATTCCACTTGTGGTCGGAACCCAGGCATTAATTGGTGACCGTGTGGAATTTCAACGATTGGGCGTGGTTGTCGTCGATGAGCAACATCGGTTTGGGGTAAAGCAACGTGCTCGCTTATCCTTGAAAGGCGAATACCCAGATATGTTGGTGATGACTGCAACACCTATTCCTCGTACTTTGGCTCTCACAGTCTATGGCGATTTGCAAGTATCAGAGGTGAAGGGTCTACCACCGGGACGAAAACCTGTGGAAACTATTCATTTATCGCACAAGGATCGGCGTATAGCCTATCAACGCGTGATGGCGGCTGTCAAACGTGGCGAACAAGCTTATGTTGTCTGTCCTCTAGTAGGCGGTGATGATGAAGAAAGTCAGGCAAAAGCTGCGGTGGATTTGGCCCTGGGCATGAAAAAAATTCCTGGATGGCGTATTGGTTTATTGCATGGCAAGATGCATTCCAAAGATAAGACACGCATTATGGAACAGTTCCGCCAAGGTGACATTGATGTCTTGGTTGCAACCACTATTGTGGAGGTCGGTGTTGATGTCCCTAATGCAACTATTATGGTCATTGAAGAAGCTGATCGGTTTGGATTAGCCCAATTACACCAGTTGCGTGGACGAGTGGGACGGGGGGCTAAGCCGGCAACGTGCTTTCTGATTGCCGATCCCAAAACGGATCAAGCCCGAGAACGCCTGGAGGCTATGGTCCGTTTTCATGAGGGACTGAAATTAGCGGAAGAAGATTTGCGTCTACGTGGTCCAGGAGAAATTTTAGGGATGCGCCAACATGGTTTAACAGGATTTCAATTGGCCGATCCTCTTAAAGATTTAGACTTGTTGCAGCGAGCCCGTCTGGTGGCACGAGAAATCATACGCTCCGATCCCCAATTAGTGAAGCCTGAGCACCAAGCATTGCGGACATGGGTTCTAGATGCGATGGACGACGGTGTCCCTTCACAAGTTTTGCATTAAGTGGCATTATATGAAATTCATTTTCTGGGAGTTCTTGAGTTTGTTTTGTATTGGCCCATTGACAGAAATTTTACGGATGGATAAAATGAAAAAAGAAATCATAAAAATGTGTTTGCGATGATTGGGAAGAGTATCGGTATGCAACCTTTTTAGCGAGCCGGCGTGGGTGCAAGGTCGGTAAGGGGAGTACATGAGAATGGGCCCAGGAGCTGCCAACCGAATTGTCGAGTAGGCTTGGCCGGGTTCTTCTACCGTTATCATAGAAGCCATATCGGTGATTTCGCCTGTATGGAAAATAAGAGACTGGATTGTTCAGTCTAAATTAGGGTGGCACCACGGAGAAACCTTCGTCCCTTGTATTGGGATGGAAGGTTATTTTTTTTATGTAAGCAACATGAAAGGATGAGCCGGCTGATGGACCGAATAGGCCACAATGCATTATGGGACAGTCCGGATTGCGAACACATTGCTATTGTTAGAAATTTTGCGGTGGATCAAATTACCCCAATCTCGGCATTTTTACGGCTGCGTCCGTTTGGGGCACACACCCTTTTGGAAAGTGTTGAAGGCGACGATAAGGTTGCACGGTATTCGTTTATTGCTATTGGTGAATGGGCGCGTTTACTAGAAGCTGATGGTCAAGCGGTGTTGGTCGGTCCTGAAGGTACCGAAGTTTCTAATGATCCATTAGAGCTCATTCGTCGTCAACAACAGCGCCAACGCATTGCAGTGCCGCAGGAGATTGAATGGCCGTTTGTTGGCGGAGCGATTGGATATTTCGGATATGACTGGATAAGGCGGTTGGAAAAATTGCCGCGGCGGCACGCTAAACGGGGTCCAGATTGGGAGTGGGTCTGGCCGAAAGCGGTTATTGCGTTCGATCACCGCAAGCAACAAGTCGCGGTGATAGTCGAATCATTACGCGATCAAATGGATCAAGCATTTACCCGGATGGAAATTCTCGTCGATGCATTACGTCAGCCGCTGATGTTGGCTGAACCTCATGTCAGACAATTAACGCCAATTAAGTCAAATATGACGCGTGAATATTATAACCAGATGATAAAGCGGGCCAAAGACTATATCTTAGCCGGTGACATCTTTCAAGTGGTATTGTCCCAAACTTTATCGACCCATATCTCGGGCGATCCATTTTCGCTATATCGGAAATTACGTCATATCAATCCCTCGCCTTACTTATTCTATTTAGAAACCCCGCGGCGGACACTGGCTGGATCTTCCCCTGAAGCCTTAGTGCGCGTGACCAATCATGTGGCTTCGAATCGACCTATTGCGGGGACGCGAAAGCGCGGGGCGAATGCAGCGGAGGACGAGCGATTATGGAATGAGTTAATTGCTGATCCCAAAGAAAAAGCCGAGCACGTGATGCTTGTCGATCTGGCTCGTAATGATTTGGGGCGGGTTTGCGAATATGGCTCTGTAACCGTATCCCAATTTATGACCAAGGAAATCTATTCTCATGTGATGCACATTGTCTCGGAAGTGCAAGGACATCTCAAACCGCAATATGACGCCCTCGATGCTTTAGCGGCATGTTTTCCCGCGGGCACGTTAACAGGCGCTCCAAAAATCCGGGCAATGGAAATCATTGAAGAATTAGAGCCTGAGGCTCGGGGAGCCTATGGCGGTATTGTGGGGTATCTATCCCACCGGGGCGATCTCGATGCCTGTATTACTATTCGCACACTAGATGTGATGGGAGACACGGTGTCGGTCCAAGCTGGGGGCGGCATTGTTGCTGACTCGCAAGTGGAATTTGAATTTCAGGAATCGATGAATAAAGCGGCGGCAGCTCTTTCTGTGTTACATGCCACTGAGGAGGAATGGCTGTGATTCTTGTCCTCGACAATTATGATTCTTTTACCTATAATCTCGTTCAATATTTAGGGATTCTTGGCCATGAATTGCGTGTAGTGCGGAACGATGAAGTGAGCGTGGAAGAAATTCGGCAGATGAATCCTTCTCGCATTGTTCTGTCACCGGGTCCAGGACGTCCAGAAGATGCGGGGATTATGGTCGATCTGATCCGCGCATTAGGTCCCGAAATTCCTGTCTTGGGAGTCTGCTTAGGCCATCAAGCAATTGCTTACGCCTTTGGCGGCGAAGTGGGACCAGCCGTGCGTCTAATGCATGGTAAGGACGATAAGATTTTTCACAATGAGGAAGACATTTTCCGCGGTTTGCCGCAAGGATTTTTGGCTGGGCGCTATCATTCGCTGGCCGTCAACGTTGATTCCAGCAATGAGTTGGAAGTGACGGCCAAAAGCAGTGATGGCACGGTCATGGCCATTAGACACCGGTCCTATCCGATTTTTGGCATCCAGTTTCATCCTGAGTCTGTGTTAACCCCTTTAGGCATGGACATTTTGAAAAACTTCTTGGAGTTATCGGAAGCTGCCCAATCTCATTATCAAGGAGAGCATCGCTATGAATACTGAAGAAGAGTTGATACGTCATGATCTTATGCTGTTAAGTCAAGGCAATAAATTGAATGAACAAGACGCATACGCATTGATGGACGCCATTATGAATGGTGCAGCGACTCCGGTTCAAGTGGCCGGCATCCTGATGGCTCTTGCCGTGCGCGGTGAAACGGTAGATGAATTGACAGGATTTGCCCGAGCAATGCGAGATCATGCGACACCTATTGTTTTAACGAACCGCCCAGTGCTCGATACCTGTGGTACAGGAGGAGATCGGTCCTTCACGTTTAATGTTTCGACAGTCTCTGCATTTGTGGTGGCCGCTAGTGGGGTCCGTGTCGCTAAACATGGAAACCGTTCAGCGACATCGAAAAGTGGCAGCGCCGATTTATTAGAAGCGCTAGGTATTCGTATTACTCAAAATCCGGAGGAGGTTGCCCGCTTCGTAGACGAAATCGGATTTGGCTTTCTATTCGCCCAGCAAATTCATACGTCGATGCGGTTTGCAGCCCAGACTCGCAAAGAATTAGGGGTTCGCACCGTTTTCAATTTGCTGGGACCCTTAACCAATCCTGTGCATCCCGAATATCAATTGTTGGGTGTTTTCGGCGAGCAATGGGTGAAGCCGATTACTGAAGTGCTGTCTAGGTTGAAATTACAACGTGCTGTTGTGGTTCATGGGGCGGGCGGTCTTGATGAAGTGTCTCTAGCTGGTCCCACAATTTTTGGTATCGCCGATAGTGAGGGTATCCGTTATGGACAATGGATCCCAGAGGATTTGGGTTTGCCCATGTATCCCAAAGAGGCGTTTCGTGGGGGAGATCCGGCAGAAAACGCTCAAATATGTTACCAGGTATTGCGTGGGGAAGAAGGGCCTTACCTGGACATGGTCTTGGCTAATGCAGGCGTGGGGCTTTATGCGGCGGGGGCGGTATCGACACCTAAAGAGGGTGTCGATATGGCGCGCGAGGCGATTCAAAGCGGGCAAGCAGCACGGATTGTTGACGAGCTCATCTCTCAAAGCCAGCACCAAGAGCAACAGGAGGCATAGGCATGTTCCTCGAAAAGATTGTGGCATCCGTTAAAGACCGCGTCGATGCGTTAAAAGCGCAAGAAACCGTGTTATATGATTTAGCGAAGAGCCAAGGGCCAGTGAAATCTCTCGCGCAGTCTCTTCGGCAACATCCTTCGATGCCCTTAGGTATTATTGCCGAATGCAAACAAAAATCACCGTCCAAGGGATGGCTAACTGATCATTATGAGCCGGTAGCGCAGGCCAAAGGTTACGAACAGCGCGGGGCTCATGGTATTTCTGTTTTGACGGAACCGGAATTTTTTGCTGGCCATTTGACTCATCTCGAACAAGTGAAGCAATCCGTGAGCCTGCCAGTACTCCGTAAAGACTTTGTGCTAGATCCGGTCCAAATTTTTGAAAGCCGAAGTAGCGGGGCGGATGCGGTATTAATTATCGTCCGCATTGTGGACGATGTGCAGCTAAGAGATTTAGCTCAAGCAGCTCGGGATGTGGGCATTGAAATGCTCGTCGAAATCCATGCCCCAAACGAACTAGACCGGGCCATGACTATCGAGCCTGATATTTTAGGGGTAAACAACCGCGATTTGGACAGTTTTGAAACGCGCTTAACGTTTTCTTTGGAATTGAGCTCCCATATTCCTCAAGACGTCGTGAAGATTAGTGAAAGTGGGATTCAATCATCCCAGGATGTTGAGCAGATAAGGCGCCATGGCTATACCGGAATTTTGGTGGGAGAACATTTAATGCGTGGTGGCAACTTATTGGAGGCATTACAGAGTGGAACCTGAAGTCAAAATTTGTGGCGTCAAAGATGCTTTAACGGCGCTGGAAGCGCACAAGGCCGGTGCTGATTACATTGGACTGGTTTTAGCTCCCAGTTCCCGTCAAATATCTCTTGATCACGCACGCCACTTGGTTATGACCTTGCCTGCCGTTCGCTTTGTCGCGGTTGTTCGTCGCATGAGTCGCGAGGCACTGCAGGAGTTATTAGAAAAAGTACCCTTTTGGGCAGTTCAATATCATGGAGAAGCTGATTTTGATTGGATCTCGATGGTGCATGAGGCTGGCCGCAAGGCGGTCGCCACCAGACTCGATGAGCGCGCTGATATTATTTTGATGGATGGCCCAGAACCCGGGCAGGGCCGGACATGGGACTGGCAGCGTCCGGCAAGTGATAAACCGGTGTGGATCGCCGGAGGACTCACGCCCGAAAATGTGGGAACGGTTGTCCGCACGTTGCGTCCCGATGGCGTGGATGTTTCTAGTGGCGTCGAAACGGATGGCGTGAAGGATATTGGCAAAATTCGGCAATTCATTAAGGAGGCCAAACAATGGCGATGATGAAAGAGGTTCCTGACGAACGCGGGCGGTACGGTTCTTTTGGAGGACGTTACGTTCCTGAAACTTTAATTCCAGCCTTGGATGAACTATCTGTTGCTTACGAACAGGCTAAACACGATCCCGCTTTTCACCAGGAACTGGATGCCCTCCTTAAAGATTATGTAGGACGTCCTACTCCGTTGCGGCGGGCGGACCGGCTTAGTGAAAAATTGGGATTTGATGTGTATTTAAAACGGGAAGATTTAAACCATACCGGTGCTCATAAAATCAACAATACCATGGGACAGATTTTATTGGCCCGCCGTATGGGAAAATCTCGTATTATTGCGGAAACGGGTGCGGGTCAGCACGGGGTCGCCACGGCTACGGCTGCCGCGTTATTTGGGCTTAAAGCGCAGGTTTATATGGGGGAGGAAGATGTCAAGCGCCAAGCCTTGAATGTTTACCGGATGCAGCTTTTAGGAGCTGAGGTCATACCCGTATCCTCAGGTTCCAAGACCTTAAAAGACGCTACCAATGAAGCGATTCGGGATTGGGTCACCAACGTCCGCACGACATTCTATGTCATTGGTTCCGTTGTAGGACCTCATCCCTATCCGATGATGGTACGTGACTTTCAATCCGTGATTGGAAAAGAAGCCCGACAGCAATTTCAGAATCTCACGGGGACATTGCCCACGCATATTGTCGCACCCGTCGGGGGCGGATCCAATTCAATGGGCGTATTTTATGCCTTCCGCAATGATCCCGTCGCGTTAATTGGGGTCGAGGCAGCCGGATCCGGAATTGAAACGGGAAAACACGCGGCGACGATAACCGTCGGCATGAAGGGTATTTTACATGGAAGTCTCAGTTATCTTCTCCAAGATGATGATGGTCAGATCATGCCTGCGCATTCAATTTCTGCAGGACTCGACTATCCCGGTGTGGGCCCTGAACATGCCTATTTTCATGATATAGGACGCGCCCGGTATGATGCGATTACGGACAAAGAGGCCCTAGCGGCTTTTCACCAGCTCTCGGAGTTGGAGGGCATTATTCCTGCCTTGGAAAGCGCGCATGCTGTAGCCTGGGTTATTAAAGAACAAGACCCATTACGGGAGCAACAGGCACGCGTACTGATTAATTTATCAGGCCGTGGCGATAAAGATATTGATTCCGTGAGGGATTATGAGGAGGGACATCATGATTAATGTCGGAACCAGCGTGGCACAAGTTTTTGAGCATACCAAATCCGAAGGGCGTGCAGCACTCATCCCGTATGTTACGGCAGGTCATCCCCATTTAGGCGATCTGGAAGAACTTGTACGCGCCATGAATGATGCCGGAGCCGACATCATTGAAATCGGGATTCCCTTTTCTGATCCCCTAGCAGATGGCCCGGTATTACAGAAAGCGGCCACGAAAGCTTTAAATAATGGGACTAAAATCCGTGATGTCCTGCAGGCTACGGAGAGGCTCAGTGCGCACTCTGTCCCACTTGTCTATCTCACCTATTTTAATCCTGTCTTTCACTATGGCGTGCGGGATTTTCTTAAAGCCGCCCGGGATAGTGGCGTGAAAGGAATCATCATCCCCGATCTGCCCTGGGAAGAAAGCGATGAGGTATTTCATGACACTCAAGAATTAGGAATGTCTTTGATCCCCCTTGTGGCGCCCACATCGACGGATGCGCACATTGCATCGTTGGCCAAAGCGACCGGATTTGTGTACGGCGTGTCCGTGACGGGTGTGACAGGGGTACGTCAAGAAGTGGATGCCGGCGTGAAAACTCTGGTGGAACGGGTTAAGCGGCAGATTTCACTGCCTCTAGCTATCGGATTTGGCATTTCAACCCCCGAGCATGCACGCTATGTGGGAAGCGTAGCCGATGGCGTCATTGTCGGGAGTGCGCTAGTCCGCCGCATCGACGAGGCAGGGGTCGATGCGGCCAAGCAAACGTATGAATTTGTCTCGGCACTACGCAAGGCGTTATCAGATTAAAAAAAGGCCTTGACATCACCCAGATGACGGTGTATTATCCGTGAAAACATGGTAAAGCGATGATTGGGAAGGGGTCGGAAATCGAAGGCGCAGAGAGTCGGCGGGTGGTGTAAGCCGATCCTTTGATTCCAGACCGTACCCCCATGAGTGTGCATCGAACGTGTCTTGTACACTAGTAGAGAATCCGGAGTCCTACCGTTAACGAGGAGTAGCTGTGTTAGCAGCTAGCTGAGTGGCTAGGTAACTAGTCAGTAGGGTGGTACCACGGAGAATTCAAGGCCTTCGTCCCTAAGGGACAATGGGCCTTATTTTTTTGGAAAAATCGTCACGGAAGAGGGATGGGTCATGATTGTCGTCATGAAGAAAAATGCTCCAGAGCAAGACATCGATGCCGTTACAGAACGGTTGAAATCGGAAGGATTTCAAGTGCATATCTCACGGGGAGTCGAAAAAACGATAATTGGGGTAATAGGCGAAGGAACAGAGGAGGTAATTCGTTTGGCATCCATGCAATCGGTTGAGCAAGTTGTTCCCGTAAGACGGCCCTACAAATTAGTGAGCCGTGATTTTCATCCTGATGATACGGTAGTTCAAGTGGGAAATGCCAAATTTGGGAGCAAGCAAGTGGTTGTGATTGCCGGACCGTGCGCGGTCGAAGGTCATGAACAGGTTATGCAGGCCGCTCGTGTTGTACATGATCTGGGACTCATGGTTCTGCGTGGAGGCGCCTACAAACCCCGAACCTCGCCTTACAGTTTCCAAGGTATGGGAGTTGAAGGACTTAAGATTTTAGCTGAAGCGCGAGAGCGATTTGGACTGATGGTCGTGACCGAAGCTGTTGATCGGGAAAGTTTAAATTATGTGGCTGAGTGGGCCGACATTATTCAAATTGGTGCCCGTAACATGCAAAACTTTGAGTTATTAAAGGCCGCAGGACATTCGAATAAACCCGTGCTATTAAAGCGGGGGCTTTCGGCCACGATTGACGAGTGGCTGATGGCTGCCGAATACATTGCCGCCAATGGGAATCCCAATATTATTTTGTGTGAGCGCGGAATTCGGACTTACGAAACTAAGACCCGAAACACCCTAGATTTAAGTGCAATCCCTGTGGTAAAGCAGTTATCCCATCTCCCAATTATTATTGATCCGTCCCACTCAACCGGACAATGGAGCTGGGTTGCACCCATGGCACGAGCGGCCGTCGCTGCTGGCGCTGACGGTTTAATAATCGAGGCTCACCCCAATCCCACGGAAGCATTGTCCGATGGTCCGCAGAGTCTCAGCCTTCCTCACTTGAGCGAGTTAGTTGAGTCTTTGCGTCCCATTGCCGAAGCGGTAGGACGGACCTTGTGAAAGTCGGGGTCATTGGATTGGGGTTAATTGGCGGGTCGGTGGCAAAAGCCTGCCTGAGGGCTGGATGGACAGTCTATGCCTATGACGTGAATTCTCGGGTAATCGAACGAGCACGAGAAGAGGGAATTATTGTCGATACGACATGGCAACAGTGGATTCAAGACATTGATCAAATTGTCTTGGCCACGCCCTTGAACGATGTTGCTATATGGATCCCACGAATCTTAAATCACTCCCAGGCGGGTTGTACGATTGTTGATATGAGCTCGGTCAAAGGCATATTTCAATCCATTTATGCGCAAATTCAACCCCCATTCGCCCTATTATCCCTGCATCCAATGGCCGGCAAGGAGGTTCGAGGCTTTGAACATAGCGATAGCCGCTTGTTTGAAGGTCGCTCGTGTTTGATTGTGGAGGTCGAGGGAATCCGCCCAGACCCTCATCTCGTTCAACAATGGATGACCGTTTTGGGAAGTAATCCGGTATGGGTGCCATGGGATCAGCACGATCAGCTGATGAGTCTGGTAAGCCATACTCCCTATTTGATTTCCGCAGCCGTCTTGACGCTGGCCAAAAACTCGGACAACACGCTACCTTTGTGGCCTCAAGTGGTGGGAACAGGTTTTCTGGATGTGACACGCATTGGTGCCAGTGATGAACGATTATGGAAAGAAATACTCAAAGCGAATGAAGGGCATATAAGAGAAACTTTTGCGCAATTTACGCAATTAATTCACGAATGGAACGACCAAATTCAACGCGGGGAATGGCCGAAAGCGTTGCAGGATACTGCAGCCATCCGTAACAAGGCCGTATCAAAATTTCCCCGGACCTCCTCACCGCCAAATGGCTAAGTCCGCCAATTTTTAGTAATCGAAAGGAATGAACATGGTTATGGAATTAACACCCTGCAATCATCCTGTCCAGGGTATTTTACGTCCTCCTAGTGATAAATCCATTACTCACCGTGCGATCTTGTTTTCGGCTTTAGCTCGAGGTACCGTACGCGTTGCTCATCCCTTGGTGGCAGAAGATACCCTTTCGAGTAGACGACTAGTGGAAAGTTTAGGCGTGAGCGTGAACGCTGGACCTGATGAATGGATCCTGACTTCGCCAGGACCTACAGGGTGGCAAAGCGATAGGGCAGTAATTGACTGTGGGAATTCCGGAACCACCATGCGACTGGGGATGGGACTCCTAGCTTTATCGGCTTCCGGTCGCACCTTAATCGGTGATGCGTCATTATCGCAACGACCTATGGAACGCGTGGCGCGTCCACTCCGGCAAATGGGAATCGATGTCGAGACTACGCAAGGCCATGCCCCCGTTATGGTTCACAATCGCGGACCCTACCATGGTCTTAGCTATTCGATGCCGATGGCTTCGGCTCAGGTGAAATCCGCTCTGATCCTTGCCGCGTTAGGAGCCAGGACACCATCTGAAATTATAGAGCCCTATCCCACGCGCGATCATACAGAACGGATGCTGAAACAGATGGGGGCACGAATAATGATTACGGCGGACCATCATATTATGGTTGAACCACTTGACGATTGGCAGGCGTTAAGTCTTGTTCCGTTCCAGGTTCCTGGCGATCCTTCTTCGGGGGCGTTTTGGGCTGCGTTAGCCGCTCTTATTCCGGGTTCTTCTTTAACATTAAAAGAAATTTCTCTTAGTCCTCGGCGCATTGGGTTTTTTCGACTACTCCAGCAAATGGGATCCCGAATTGATATCGATATGGTATCGGACAGAGAGGATATCGGCCATTTGACGGTCACGCACCAGCCTCTTCACGCGGTTACGGTTACAGCGGAACAAGTTCCTGATATGATTGATGAAATTCCTTTGGTCGCGTTGATGGCCACTCAAGCCCTCGGAGACACGGTGATATCTGGAGCAGAAGAATTGCGGGTTAAGGAAACTGACCGCATTCAAGCTACGGTTATAAATCTTAAACAACTCGGTGCACACATCGAAGAGAAAGAGGATGGCATGGTGATTCATGGCCCCACCCCGCTACATGGCGGTTCTGTCAGAAGTTTTGGTGATCACCGCATGGCGATGATGTTGGCAGTGGCGGCAGCTATTGCATCATCTCCGGTAATCCTGGATGATGTAAGTAGTGTGGCTATCAGTTACCCCACGTTTTTTGAGCAATATCAGCACTGGCAACAGGGTTACGCTTTTCACGATTAGAGATCCAATGACCACCACGTGGAAGGAATTATGTTATGTACATTGGTGTTGATGGTGGGGGTACTTCTACGCGCGGCATAATAGAAATCGAGGACGGCCGTTTCGGGGAATTGGCGACGTCTTCGGCGTCGAATCTCCTAATGGTCGGCCCAGATCTCGCGTATGCGGCTATGGATGAGGTTATTGACCGTCTCAGTCAACAGGCCGATATAAGTGTAGTGGAAGGCGTTATCGGCGTAGCGGGAGCTGATCGGCTGGAAGTGCTGAGTTCATGGCAACGGTATTTTGCCAGGCGTGGGATTAAACGACTCTGGATTACAGGCGATTATTGGTTGCCGTGGGCCAATTTTACCAAAGGCGCTGATGGGGTCATCGGTATATTGGGGACCGGATCGATATTTTTTGGTAGGCATGGCGCCAAAACATTACGTTTAGGCGGGTATGGTTGGAAATTGGGGGATGTGGGCTCTGGGCTATCGTTGGGACAACAAGCAATCAGAAAAGCTATGGAATCATGGGAAGGTATCCAACCGCGCACTCTTTTGGTGCCTAAGTGTTTGGAATTTTTTGCTGTATCCTCGATGCAAGACGTTCTAGACCAACTGTATCGTCCATCTTTTCCCCTGCGACACCTTGCTGATTTTGCGTCCGAGGTTTTTTCTGCTGCCATGATGGGGGATCTCCTCGCTGATCAATTGCTGAAGGCAGAGGCCGAAAAAATTATGAGAAATTTCGACACATTAATTACTGCATTGCCCATCGATGCTCCCATTGTGGGCGTGAGTGGAGGGCTTGCTCGGTTTTGGCAACCGTATCTGGCGCGTTTAATCCAAAAAGAAAATCCCTTGATGTCTTTGTTAGTGATTGACGAGCCTGCGGTATATGGGGCAGTGTGGCTTGCAAAAAAATGGAGTCAAGAAAGGCGGCCTTATGATGTTCCTGAGTCATGATTCCGGGGAACGGTCTATTACCGGGCGAGTGTATTTATCGGCAACGGGAAATTTAGTGCCAGCCCGGATTCATTGGGATCATGATGGGCGCATTGAACACATTCAGCGTCTGGATACGCGCACAAATGATCTTCCCATTATTTTGCCGGGATTTATCGACGAGCATATTCATGGGGCCAATGGTCACGATGTTATGGAGGCATCGTGCGAGAGTTGGGAAGCTATTAGTGAAGCATTGGCGCGTCACGGGGTGACCAGTTTCCTCGCAACGACTATCACCGCACCTTGGGATGATTTGGAACGGGTGATGGCGTGCGCCCAAGAATTTCCCCAGTATCCCTACCATAATCTTATCGGATTACACTTTGAAGGACCTTATATCGACCCTGCCTTTAAAGGGGCTCAACCCCATGAAGCGATTCGTCCCATTGCGCTCCAAGAAGTAAAAAGTATCGTCAGCCGTCTCCAATCAGCCACAGTACCCTTGCGGCTCATGACCATTGCGCCAAATGTTCCCTCGAGCGGTGCGCTTATACGGTGGTTGAGACAAGAGGGAATTCATGTGAACATGGGACACAGTGGGGCTAATCGAGAGCAAACGTTACAAGCCATTGCGCAAGGTGCAGATGGCATCACTCACTTATTTAATGCCATGAAGGGCCTTCATCACCGAGAACCCGGAATGGTTGGCGTCGGCCTGATTACGGATGGATTGTGGATCGAGTTGATTACTGATGGAATTCATATCCATCCCGATATGGTTCGGTTAGTATTTCATGTAGCATCTTCGCGCATTATTTTGGTGACTGACGGAATTTCTGCCATTGATTGCCCTCCGGGAAAATATCACTTAGGCCAATGGCTAGTGCATGTAGATGAGCATTCGGCTCGTCTTGACGATGGTACGTTAGCGGGCAGTATTTTGACTCCGGATCAATCTGTTCGTAATTTGTTGCAATGGGGTTGTTCGTTGCGGGAAATTGTTCATGGATGGTGCGAAGCCCCTGCAATCCGGCTGGGATTACGAGGCTATGGCCGTATTGAAAAAGGATACTATGCTGATTTAGTGCAACTTAATCACGATTATCAGGTAATAGGAACTTTAAAGCACGGTCACTGGATTTCTCCGCCACATTGCTAGAGAATTGTCTCAAAAATCCGTGCGAAAAGACGCCGCGAAGCTATTATCAATCAGTTGTTGGAGAGCTTCGGTCGAGAAATATGGAGAGATGAGTTCAAAATTGGCATTCAGGTAGGCGGAAAAGTAGGCAGGATCATCACTATTTACCGTTAAAACCACTCCCTCCTGAAAGAGTTGGTGATAAGTCCGAAGATCAGTCATGACGCCTAAACGTTTATTAGACCAAGGGCAAACCGTCAAGGGGATGCGGTCGGTTTTGAGGCGGGCGACTAATATGGGATCATCGATCGCATGAATACCGTGGTCAATACGTTCGGCTCCTAGTTCATCAAGGGCTTCCCAAATATAGGATGCAGGTCCTTCTTCACCAGCGTGGGCTACAATATGCCAACCTTTACGCCGCGCCTGGTCAAAGAGATCACGAAAAAGACGCGGGGGATATGGCAATTCTCTAGAGTCTAATCCCACCCCAATAATCCACTTTCCATACGATTCTAAATGGGCTAAATCCTCTTCCGCCGTGTTCAGGGGATGATCTCGCAAGATATTTGGAATCAAACGGGCCGTCCAGCCGTAGCGCTGCTCGGCCTGCCTTAAGGCTCGAATGATTCCGGACATGACGGTATCGAGAGAAATGCCGCGTGCCGTGTGGGCTTGCGGATCAAAAAAGATTTCGGCATACACAATGTGATTATCTAAAGCTCGTTCGATATAACGCCATGTTAAATCGAAGAAGTCCTCTTCCTCATTCAAGAGCCGATCGCCTTGATATCGCCATGCTAAAAAACTCGATAAATCGGTAAACGGATACGTTACTGTGGTGACGGGTGCAATACCTAAAGATGGATATTTTCGTTGGAATTTATTCCACAAGTCAGGCTCCAAACAGCCTTCCAAGTGCATATGGAGTTCAACTTTATCTTGAGTCCATGGCTCATTGGGCGTAAGAATCTGGCGCATATTGACCTCATGATATCGGTGAAAAGTTTTTTCATGCTATTTTCATCGTATCACAAGTTCATTGAGACATTTCGTCAGGCGACACAAAGAAACCTCGCGTATCTAGTCTATATTTACTTAAATAGACTTCATTAGAGGGGACTGCAATGATTGCCATTGAGCATATTGACTGTCTATATTCAGGAGTTGGGAAGCCTATACGCGATGCATATATTTTGGTTAAGGAATCGCAAGAAGGAGGAACCATCGCCGAAATCGGTTGTGGCGACATCACAAGAAACAAAGACATTCGCCGCGTGATTAATGCCTCCGGATGTATTGCTCTACCTGGCCTGATTAATACCCACCACCACCTGTTTCAGACTATGACCCGGGCCTTAGCCACCGACCAGGCCTTGTTTAGATGGCTTGACACATTGTTTCCTATTTGGAAAAATTTAACGGAAGAACACATTTACTATGCGGCGCTTATTGGTCTCAGCGAATTATTGCTTTCGGGATGTACGACCACGTCTGATCATTTATATTTTGTGCCGCACGGACAAGATGCCATGCGCTTTTTCTCCGCCTCCGTGGAAGCAGCGAAAACCCTCGGCATGCGTTTTTACCTCACACGAGGAGCGATGACGCTGGGTGAAAATAATGGGGGGCGCACACCTGATTATTTGAAAGAAGATGAAGATGAGGTCTTGACCAGTATGCAGGACTTGGTCAATAAGTTTCATGATCCTCGTCCTCAAGCTTGGGTCAAGGTGGCTTTGGGACCGGTTTCAGTGCCGGCGGTATCTTCCCGGTTAATGCAAGAATCGGCGAAGTTGGCCGAAGAGTTAGAGGTACGACTGCATACTCATGCCTGGGAAGTCAAAGACGAGGATACCTGGGCAGTGAACTATTATCAGAAAACGCAAACCGAATTGCTCGAAGAATGGGGATGGTTAAGTGCACGCACTTGGTTTGCGCATGGAGTCCATGTGGATGCGACCACAATGGAAAAATTGGCCCACGCCAAGAGCGGCATTGCTCACTGCCCGAGCTCAAATATGCGCCTCGGATCTGGCGTCGCCCCCATCTCTCAATTTTTAAAAGCTAATATTCCGGTTGGTCTAGGGGTGGATGGTTCGGCTTCCAATGATAGTTCTCATCTCCAAGCTGAAATGCGGCAAGCTCTATTTTTAGCTCGGGCTGTGCATGGCGTGAAAGATATGGGCATTGACGATGTTTTTTATATGGCGACGCGTGGAGGAAGGGATGTGTTAAATTGGCCGGAAATTGGCGAACTGGCACCCGGGCGCAATGCTGATATCGCACTGTTTCGTCTCGATGATCTCGAGCATGCTGGTGGCATTCATCCCCTAGATACTTTGATCTTATCGGCGCCGACAAAAGCCTACTACGTAGTCATTGGTGGGGATGTCCGTGTGGACCAAGGACAAATTGTGACAGTGGATCTCCTTGCTGCGGTGCACGAACACCGACTGTTGAGTCGACAACTCTGGCGACAAGCGTATGCATAAATGGATTATGGATGATGTTGACGCATAAATCCTAGAATCTTTTCCCACAACAAATTAAACACATTACCAAAAAGGATAAAAATTCCAACCTCTAACCCAAGCCCAGTAAAACAAAATGGCGAGGACTGGCACAATTTCAATCCCAATCACGGTCGCGGCCATGCTTATGGGTATGTTTACCGATCTCGCTAATTGTCTCATGAAAAATAAGAGAGCAAGAATGCCTAAAAGATCGCAAATCCAATATGTTGAGGTCAAAACGGCTACAAGACTAATTCCAGCAATCCAAGGGCCCAAAGACAGGACAACCCAGGGAATTTGCTGGGACGTGTCGGGATAATGGATCATGGACAGTATTTGTTGTGTGCTAAAAATGAGGGCATGAAGAAATACATAACCTCCGGCATAGACGACCCCGATGCCGAGCAGAATACGGATGATCACCTCACGCGCGGGAAGAATACTAAAGAACTGGTAGAGTGATACTAAAAGGGCTGTGATGGCAATGCTGGACCAATAAACCGCGTATAATGCATGGAGGTCCCGAAGACCATGAGCGGACAGGGCTTGCCAGGGACGGCGCCATACGATTAACAGCGGTGTGCGACCAGAGGGTAGTCGGAATCGCTTAGCCATGCTAGAACGTCCTTTCTTCAATCAGTTTGGAGTGAAGGGAATAACGTTTTAAAAAGTTTATGTCAAGGGGTTGAAAAATATGTAAAAGTATTATAGATTTCTTATCGAAATTGGATAAGATTATTGCATGAATCAGTAGGTAAGACTATTATTAAAGACAGAGTACGATTTTGAGGATGTGGTGCTGTATGCCGATTCACGGTCCTGATGAGCCCGTTTACACCATAGGGGTCATGGCGCGGCTAGTCGGGGTATCATCGCAAATGCTTCGCATATGGGAAAGGGAATGTTTGGTGATTCCCGCCCGGACGGAGACAAATAATCGGCTGTACTCTGAAAATGATTTTTATCGTCTTGTAAGAATTCGAGAGCTTACTAAGCAAGGCATCAATGCTGCAGGAATACGGGCGATCCTAGGGATAGCAGAACCTCCTGCAAAGCACTACATAGAGAGAACAACGAAAGACAAGGAGAGGGAATTGACTTATGGCCAAGGTCGTAGGAATCGATTTGGGAACGACTAACTCAGTTATTGCGGTCATGGAAGGTGGACAACCAACCGTAATTCTGAATACCGAAGGGAGCCGTTTAACCCCATCTGTCGTAGCTTTTACGAAAAACGGTGAACGTCTAGTGGGGCAATTGGCCAGGCGTCAAGCGGTCATGAATCCTCAAAATACCGTGTTTTCTATTAAGCGCTTTATAGGTCGGCGCTTCAGTGAAGTATCGCAAGAACGGGAAAGAGTTCCTTATAAAGTGGTGGAAGGACCTAACCAACAGGTTTTAGTGGATCTCCCCAATGCGGGAAAGAAGATGACGCCAGAAGAAATTTCCGCCATGATTTTGGCGAAATTGAAGGCGGATGCCGAAAAGTATTTGGGAGAAACCGTGACGCAAGCGGTCATTACGGTGCCGGCTTATTTTAATGATGCAGAAAGGCAGGCAACCAAGGACGCTGGAAAAATTGCTGGATTAGATGTTCTGCGGATTATCAACGAACCAACAGCCGCCGCTTTAGCGTATGGATTAGATAAAAAGAAGAATGAAACAATTTTGGTTTGGGACCTCGGTGGAGGCACTTTTGATGTGTCGGTGCTCGAGGTTGGAGATGGGGTATTTGAAGTCAAATCCACCGCAGGAGATACCCATCTGGGTGGGGATGACTATGATATGAAGCTTGTGGATTACATTGCAGATGAATTTAAGCGGGAAAATGGTATTGATTTGCGACAAGATCGGCAAGCGTTGCAACGGTTAATTGAAGCAGCAGAGAAAGCGAAAATTGAGTTGTCCTCTGTTACGGAAACTCAAGTGAGCTTGCCATTCATCACCGCCGACCAAACCGGACCCAAACATCTCGAAATGACAATTACCCGGGCCAAGTTCGAAGAATTAACCCAGGATTTGACTGAGAGAACCGTCATTCCGTTCCGTCAAGCTTTGCAAGATGCAAAACTCACGGAGAGCCAGATTGATGAGGTCATTTTGGTTGGTGGATCTACTCGTATGCCCGTTATCCAGGAATTGGTCAAGAAACTGACGGGTAAAGAGCCTCACCGGGGTGTCAATCCTGATGAAGTGGTGGCCGTAGGAGCGGCAATTCAAGGTGGTGTCTTGGCTGGTGAAGTGAAAGATGTGATTCTTCTTGACGTCACGCCCTTGTCCCTCGGTATCGAGACCATGGGTGGCGTATTTACCAAATTGATCGAGCGCAACACGACCATTCCGACGCGTAAAAGTGAGACGTTTACCACGGCAGCAGACAATCAGACCTCGGTCGAAATCCATGTGCTGCAAGGAGAACGACCCATGGCGGCAGATAACCGCACATTGGCCCGTTTTAGTTTGACCGATATTCCCCCGGCTCCTCGTGGTGTTCCTCAAATCGAAGTCACATTTGACATCGATGCGAATGGTATCGTGAATGTGTCGGCGAAGGATTTGGGCACTGGCAAAGAACAACGGATCACGGTGACGGCGTCAACGCAGTTGTCTAAAGAAGAAGTGGAGCGGTTGGTCCGCGAAGCGCAAGAAAAAGCGCACGAAGATGACGAGCGTCGTGCGTTGGCCGATTTGAAAAACCGTGCTGAATCCATGGCATATGCAACAGAAAAGAGCATTCGGGATTTAGGCGACAAAGTGGATGCAACGGATAAAACCCAAGCCGAAGAGGCGATTAAATCGGTTCGAGAGGCGATCGAACGCAATGACAAAGCGGCTATTGAATCGGCCTTAAGTCAATTAGAAACTGTTTCTCATAAACTTGCCGAAGCCCTGTACAAGCAACAAGCGGCCAACTCCCAAGATGGCAACCCACCCCCTAATGGAGGCACAACAGGTGGCGATGATGTCATTGATGCGGATTTCCGGCCCACCGAATGATGTAAAGACCACGACAGAAGGGCTGGCTTTGAGCCAGCCCTCTGATTGCCGAGGTGAGGTGACGGACCATGGCTGCACCGAAGGACTACTATAAAATTCTCGAAGTCGATGAAAAAGCCGATCAAGAGACAATCAAAAAATCATATCGACGACTCGCGCGTAAATATCATCCTGACGTGAGCGGTAAAGCCGGAGAAGATAAATTTAAAGAAATTAATGAAGCCTATGAAGTGCTTTCTGATCCCAAAAAACGCCGAGAGTATGATCAAATGCGTTTGGGGTATGCCCATCGTCAAGCTCGCAGTCAAGGGCCGGGTTATCAACGCGTGACCTTTGATGGAGGATTCGGAGATTGGGGAAGCATTTTTGAGGATCTTTTTTCACAAGCCGGTGCGGATAACGGGTTCACAACCAGAACCCGGACTCAGAATGTTCCGGAAGAAACAGTGACCTTAACTTTAGAACAAGTGGCTCGTGGAGATACTATCCAATTAACGGTTTCCGAGCCACAAATTTGTCCTGTTTGCCATGGAACCAATCCCGATTGTCCTCGGTGTGGAGGATTGGGACAAGTGATGGAGCCCAAAAAGTTCGCAGTTACGATTCCGCCTGGAATAGAAGCGGGATCGGTACTCCGGGTAGGAAATCATGCCCGTCTGCGTGTCGAAATTGCGCCCCATCCACGATTCGTCCGACAAGGAAATAATCTCATCGGCAGACTCATGGTGCCGGTGCCCTTGGCCGCTACAGGTGGTGAAGTGCCGGTGAAGCCTTTAGTGGGGGAAACCGTCATGGTTAAAGTGCCGGCCCACACGAATCAAGGTAAAATGTTACGCTTGCGCGGCTTGGGCTTGCCCCAAAGAGGGACAAGTATTAAGGGTGATTTGCTATTAGAAGTTACCTTGCGTTTCCCTGAACCGTTTACTGCTGAAGACGACAAACTTTATCAACAGCTCCGCGCCAATCATAAAGAAGTGGGGGGAGAAATCCATGCGCCTCGATAAGTTGACGGTCAAATCTCAAGAAGCTTTGTCTGAAGCTCAAAATATCGCGCGTGATATGCAAAATCAAGAAATTGCTCCGGAACATCTGTTAGCGGCTCTTTTGGCGCAACCCGATGGAATTGTCCGGCCTTTAATTGAGAAGGTCGGGATTCCCCTTGCGGCCTTGGAACAGGCTGTGCAACGGGAAATTGCAAAATTGCCCAAGGTCAGCGGAACGCAACCGGGAGCCTATTTAAGTCAAAGTTTGACCCGGATTATCGACAATGCGGAAAAAGAAGCTGATGCGCTGAAGGATGAATATATTTCTACTGAGCATTTGCTGTTGGCAATGGTCGAACAACCAGAAACTGTAGCAGGACGCATTTTGCGCGATTATGGATTGAAGCGTGATTCGGTATTGATGGCTCTTCGGGATGTTCGCGGTCAAGCCCGCGTGACTGACCAAAATCCCGAAGAAAAATATCAAGCATTAACGAAATATAGTAAGGACTTAACCGATCTCGCCCGAAAAGGGAAGTTAGATCCCGTGATTGGTCGGGATGAGGAAATTCGTCGTGTGATCCAAGTGTTGTCCCGGCGCACCAAGAATAATCCGGTGCTGATTGGGGAGCCAGGGGTCGGGAAGACCGCAATTGTTGAAGGATTGGCGCAACGCATCGTACAACAAGACGTTCCCGAAGGTCTCAAAGACAAACGCGTGTTGGCCTTGGATTTAGGTTCTTTAATCGCTGGAAGTAAATTTCGGGGCGAATTTGAAGACCGACTAAAAGCCGTGTTAAAAGAAATTGAAGGGGCACAAGGACGGATTATTTTATTTATTGATGAGTTACATACCCTGGTAGGAGCAGGGAAAGCCGAAGGGGCTGTGGATGCGGCTAACCTTTTGAAACCTGCTTT
Organism: Sulfobacillus thermosulfidooxidans; assembly: GCF_001280565.1. Lineage (NCBI taxonomy): Bacteria > Bacillati > Bacillota > Clostridia > Eubacteriales > Clostridiales Family XVII. Incertae Sedis > Sulfobacillus > Sulfobacillus thermosulfidooxidans. The sequence continues at coordinate 912,818 of NZ_LGRO01000001.1, forward strand.
AGCGCGTGGGGAATTACGTGCGGTAGGCGCTACCACCCTTGATGAATATCGCCAGTATATCGAGAAAGATGCGGCGTTAGAGCGCCGGTTCCAGCCGGTTTATGTTGATGAACCAAGTGTAGAAGACACGATCGCAATATTACGCGGGCTAAAAGAACGCTATGAAGTGCACCATGGTGTGCGCATTCGTGATAGTGCTCTTATTGCTGCGGCACGCTTGAGTCATCGCTATATTACCGATCGATATCTTCCGGACAAAGCCATCGACCTCATTGATGAGGCGGCGTCCCATCTCCGTGTGGAGATGGATAGTATGCCAGAGGAATTAGATGAAATGGAGCGGCACCGTTTGCAACTGGAAATTGAGCGGGAAGCCTTATCGAAAGAGGACGACCCGGGTTCTAAAGCTCGGTTGCAACAGCTAGAAGAAGAACTGGCCAACGTTCGTGAACAACGGGATGCCTTGATGGTTCGTTGGGAAAAAGAAAAGGCTCAAGTGGCTAAAGTGAATCAAATCAAACAAGAGATTGATCAAACCCGTATTGAAGAACAGCAAGCAGAACGAGAAGGCGATTTGGCCAGAGCGGCGGAATTGCGTTATGGGAAGTTGTTGAGTCTTCAAAAGGAATTGGAAGAGGCTCAAAAACAGCTGCAAATGCTGGAGGGGTCCGATCGCCTGTTACGAGAAGAAGTGACCGAACAGGACATCGCCCAGGTTGTGGCCAAATGGACGGGTATTCCAGTTACGCGTCTTTTGGAGGGTGAACGAACCAAGTTGGTTGAGATGGAGAAACGTTTGGGAGAACGCGTGGTCGGGCAAAAACAAGCGGTTGAAGCCGTGTCCAATGCCGTTCGTCGTGCCCGTGCCGGCTTATCCGATCCCAGACGACCAATGGGTTCATTCTTATTCCTGGGACCGACGGGTGTGGGGAAGACAGAATTGGCAAAGGCGTTAGCTGCATTTCTGTTTGATGACGAAAATGCCTTAATCCGTATTGATATGTCCGAATACATGGAACGGCACACCGTATCACGTTTAGTGGGTGCTCCTCCAGGATATGTCGGTTACGAAGAAGGTGGGCAATTAACCGAAGCAGTCAGGAGACGGCCTTATTCGGTGGTATTATTGGATGAGGTCGAAAAAGCTCATCCGGAGGTCTTTAACATTTTATTGCAAGTGTTGGATGACGGGCGTTTAACGGACGGCCAGGGACGTACGGTGGATTTCCGCAATACGGTTATCATTATGACGTCAAATTTGGGGAGCCAGATTATTTTGGAAGAAGATAATCCCGAAGAGCGTCAACGACAACTAGACGCGGTGCTGCATCAAGCATTCCGACCCGAGTTCTTGAACCGGATTGATGAGATTATTACATTCTCACGACTCACCCAAGAAGAACTTCGGATGATTGTCCGGCTCAATTTGAAAGATATTGAAAATCGGTTGAAAGATCGGGATATAACCCTTAACGTTACGGAAAAAGCTATTGATTGGTTAGCAGCGCGGGGATATGACCCTCAATTTGGAGCAAGACCATTGAGACGGCTAATTCAGCGTACATTGCAAGATCCCTTGGCTATGAAGATGTTGGACGGTGAGTTGGTTGGAAAGCAAACGGTTACCGTGGATGAAGTCAATGGCGAATTGCGCTTTGATATTTCGAAAGTGGCGGATGCACCGGTCTATTAGGCATTCTCTTCCCTGATGCAAAAGCGAGAAAGGAGGAATCGGGTGGTTTCCCTCAAGCGTGTAGCGGGCTGGGGCGTGTTGTTTGGGGCATTTATTTATGGCGGCTATATCGTGGGCCATTCGACGGCCCACCCGACGGCAACGCCAAAGCCTCATACATCGACAGCGTCGCAAGCGACAACGCAAGCGAGTACAAGCGCAGGTACGCCTCAGTCAGGATTAGTGCCGGGTCAATTTGCTCCTAATTTTACATTGAAGACAACGCAAGGAAATACTGTAACCTTGGCTCAGCTGCGGGGTCATCCAGTCTGGCTGAACTTTTGGGCTACATGGTGTCCATGGTGTAAAAAAGAAATTCCCGAAATCGAGCAAGTGAAGAGCCAATATGGCAATCGCATCGATATTTACGGTGTCGCCATTCAACAGCCAGCTTCTACCGTAACTCAATATATGATTGCAAAGAAAATGAATTATCCCGTGCTTTTGGATAGTCAGGGTTCTGTGGCAGCGTCTTATGGAGTTCAGTATTTGCCCACGTCGGTATTTATCAGTTCCAGTGGAAAAATATTGGCCGTATATACGGGAGCATTTCTATCTAGACAAGCCATGGCCCCTTATCTTCACGAACTCTTAAACCCGTAATATTTTTTTGTGACACTGGATATAAGGGACCCCTCCATCGGGTCTCTTATATCCATGTTTTAAGAGACTGGCCTGTCATAGTCAGAGAGAGGCCATAGGTGCCCAGGGTGAGAAACATACCTACAAGAAGGTGTATTAAGGGATTAATATGCCACGGCAAACTCCATAGGTTCCAAAGAATAAGGGTCATAAGTGCCGGAATCGTGCTCATCAGGGGACTAATTACAATACGAAACCAGGGAATAGATATATGGGTTAAATGTTGGATGCTTAAGGTATTTAAAATGGGACTAACAGCAAAACCGATGGCAATGGCCACAGCGATGCCATGGGGTGCCAACTCAAGATGCATGGTGAATAGCCAGATGAGAGCGAGTTCGATCCCGCTGGCAATCAAGTCATTGCGCATGGGAAGGTCTGTTCGCCCTAAGCCTCGTAAAGCGCCAGCTAAAGTAATGTCAAAGTACAGAAAAAATCCTCCTACGGCCAGCGGATAAAATAAATTGGATGGGATGTGGGCATGAAAGAAGAGGTCGTCGAGGCGCACTCCAAACGCTAACAGGAAAATTGTGACCGGAATGGTGAACAACGCGGTAGTATTTAAACTTTCCACCAAGACCAATTGGATACTGTTTTGATCCTGATGTGACTGGGCTTGAGCAATTATTGGTATGAGATTGGTCGCTAATGCCATTGACAATGCCGTTGGGAAGAGGATAAGAGGGAGTGCCATTCCCGTTAATTGACCAAAATAGCGAATGGCGTTATATGTGCTCATACCCGCCATTTCTAGCCGCCACGGAATGAGAAAAGCTTCGATGACACCCACCAATGATCCTAATAGGCGGCTTAACGTGACGGGAATGGACAAGCGCAGAATTTGGGATATGTAGATGGGTTTAGTGGCTGACAAAGAATCGCCTGACAGGGAACGATAATACGCCAATCCTAAAATGATCAGGCTAATTCCCTCGCCGAGGGGAATTAATGCGACCGCTACTAAGGGAGCATTACTAAATGCGTGTTGGCCGAACACATTGAGAATTGTATAGAGGATGACGACGCGGCTTAATTGTTCGGCAACTTGCGATAGTGCCGGATAAGCAAGACGCTGTACACCCACAAAATAGCCGCGCAAGACTGCAGAAAAGCCCACGGCAATGAGGGCGGGAGCCAGGGTGATCAGCAGAGGAACAAAGCGCATATCGTGATAAAGGAGCATGGCTAAGGGTTTCGCTCCTCCTATCACAAAAGCAATCAACGGCAGACTCGTGAAAAATACCACCGTCAGTGCCCGCCGGACTAATAGCGGGCGATTCACATGCTCTTCAGCGACCAACTGGGATACGGCTATAGGGGTACCGGCAATAGCCAACGTGACCAACGCGATATAAAACGGGAAAATCATTTGAAAAAATCCTAAACCTTCTGAACCCAAAAAACGAGCTAACAGCATACGGTAGATCAACCCGAGTCCGCGGGATGCCAGGGCGGCTCCTGTCAATGTTAATGTGCCCCACCACAAGGAGCGTCTTTTGCGCATGTCCATCCCTCCTCTACGTTTTATGATGCACTGAGACTGATATTGCCACGTCTGTCCCGGCAAAAACGAATTCAGTGTTCAAGAATTACAGGCGACGGCATTGGGGAATCCGGTAGTAATGCGGTATGATGACAGTTGTGGGATTCATCACGCTATGGCTAGAGGAGGCAGAAGCTCTGAGTGAACCCAAACATAAGTTTGTCTGGATGATGATCCCAGGTCTCATCTTGATGACGATGAACATGATACATATTGCGCCCCCGAATTTTCTCTTGCCAGGAGGGCATCCCAATGTCAGCTATTATTCCTACAGTTTTCTTCATTGGGCCTATTCCGACGTGGTGGCGTTGTATGGGGCCCGGCGATTATTTCTTCATACCATCCCATATTTTCAAAATATTATTGAGTATCCGGTTCTCATTGGTCTTTATATGTCGGCAATGTCATGGCTACCGGGATTTTGGGGATATTTTGTCGGGTCGGGCCTTGGTTTAATGGCGGCTTTTGTGGGTGCCTTGTATCTTCTCCGCCAAAGTGCTGGAGATAAAGCGGCATGGTGGTTTACCTTTTCTCCCTTATTGTTGGTGTTTGGGATGCTAAATTGGGACATGCTGGGCCTGTTGACATGGGGATTGACCATTGCCTCTTGGCGCAAGCAGCGCTGGTTTCACACCGGCTTATTTTTAGGTTTAGGGATTGTGACCAAGTTTTTTCCGGTGGTGTTATTTCCCTATATGGCGGTGGCCTTATACCAAAAATACCACCGCGCTCACATGAAACAGTTTTTTTGGGGATTTGCCTTAACTGGTATCGGGATAAACTTACCGTTTGCACTGTTCGCCGAGGAGGGATGGTCGGAATTCTTTACCTTTAACAGTGGCCGAGGTCCTGACCCAGGCATCTATCAATGGCTTTTTCAAATGGGAATACTGCATATTGATACGGTGAATTTGCTCAGTGCGGTTTTGACCTTGGCCGGAGGTTTGGTATTTTTGGCGCTGTTATGGAAAGGAAGATTGGATGCGGTTGAGGCTGGCACTGCGGCACTCAGTTGGTGGTTCTTATGTAACAAAGTCTATAGTCCCCAGTACATGTTATGGGTTTATTATGCCATTTTGTGGATCGATGTTAACATCCCGTTGTTGTTAACCGCTAATGCCGCGGGGCTCTTGGATTTTGGTTTAGCGATGAGATGGTTAGCGTTGGGAACGACTAACAGCCCTTTTTTGCAACAATTTGTGGATATTGTGCCAGCGCCCATTATTGCCTTTCGTGATTTAACATTGTTGGCCTCCGCAGTCATGCCTTGGGCTCGTCATCGCGCGAAGAGTGTCAGACTAACGCATAAACTGCCGTAAGAGCGCATAGTCTAAGGTTTAATCGCAGCAAGGAGGCGAATGGCGGGTGGCGAATTTCCGTCCCATTCAGGTGACAACGGACATGGCGATTGAGGCGCGAGATATTGTCCGGGGTGATGCCCATGAAGAAGTTCCCGGTGTTCGGGTCGATCACAAACAAGATCATCAGGTAGAGATTACCCGAGTCGAAATTTTTACTGATGAGGGAGCTCATTTAATGGGAAAACCTCAAGGTCACTACGTGACCCTAGACGTGCCGCATTTTCGCGACCGGGATGCGTCATTACGTCAGGAATTAACCCGGGTGCTCACCGAGCAAATCAAAGATTTAATTCCCAAAACCGTGGATAACACGGTACTCGTTGTGGGCCTTGGCAATTGGAATGCCACGCCAGATGCCTTGGGGCCTCGTGTAGTCGAACGGATTCTCGTTACCAGGCATCTTAGCGATATTGTTCCTGACGACGTCAGAGAACGCATGCGACCCGTTGCGGCCGTTGCACCAGGAGTGCTAGGCACTACAGGGATAGAAACTCTTGATATGATCAAAGGCATTGTGGATGAGACTCATCCTGATCTTGTTATTGCAGTTGACGCATTAGCTGCACGAAGCCTGGACCGGCTATTAGGCAGCGTACAGATTGCGGATACCGGTATTCATCCGGGTTCTGGTGTCGGCAACCGGCGCCAAGGCTTAAGTCAAGAATCGGTTGGTGTTCCCGTATTGGCTATTGGAGTCTGTACAGTGGTGCAAGCCATGAGCATCGCAGAAGAAGCCGTGCACATCTTAGCGCAACAACTTGCGGATGATGTGAAATTTTACAAAATTTTAGAGGAACTGGGCGAATCCAATCAAAAGGGCTTGATGCAAGAAGTCTTAGCTGAACGTTTGGGTGGATTGATGGTGACCCCCAAAGAAATTGATCTGTTAATCAATGATATGGCGGATGTGCTCGCTGAGTCGTTGAATCGTGCTCTTCAGCCTCATTTGGACCGGAGCGAGTGGGCTTAATCCGTGCGAACCTGTGCCCAGTTAAAACATCGTTGATGAGGGAGAACCGCGAGCTGTTGGGATAAAGACGTTTGTTGAAGGACGCTGATAAATGCCTTAAACCAGGGAGTGTTTACCGCATCGGGATGACAAATCCACTCATATTGTTCAAGTGCCCAGGGTTCAAACGACAATCCGTATAAATGAGCAAGACTTCCTATAGACACGCCTTGGATACCGGAGGATTGCACAAATCGAATCAAATCGGGATGGGACAAAAAGTGTTGAATATGATAGGAATTTGACTCGACATTATGCTGTCTTTCCCATAGAGCTAGCGCTTCACTGCCTGGTTCTCGTAATGCCCAAAATAAGGGGTTGGAATCTTTATTAGAAAATACCCGGCCTTCTTCCCACTCAAGATATCCGGTATAAGCCCATTTTTCTTGGTCTGTGCTTAATTGGTTATATTTGCGGTGTTGAGGGCTATACAAGTGGGAACCCGCCAGATGTACGAATCCGTTACGTAAGGCGTTAAAGGCCTTTTGGCTCGACATGGAAAAGGGAATTAAACGAAAAGCGCTGTGATTTTCATGGAAACTGCGCACCAGCCAGGGTAAAAAGGGATCACAACCTGCTACAAAGATTTGAGAGACCACCGCCTCTTGCGAATACCAATGAATCGTATGCGTGGCAGCATCCCACCATCCGTTACTCGCATCTTGGGTCAATGTGGACAATGTGGGAGCCACAATGAGCTGATCGAAAACGATAGCCGCTACAACCGGGCCAGAATGAGTCGGAGGATCCGGAAACCAACTCCACGAATCCGGCACCTGAAGAAGGGTTGCCAAATTATCTAAAGACAAATCAAGGATTTTTTGCAAGCGTACCATAATATGAAAGGGAATACTTACTTTATCTTGCTCCATATGAATCAGCGTTTGCCGGGAGATGCCAAGGAGTGCGGCCAACTGTGACTGCGTAAGTTGTTTACGGTGACGCTCGAGTCGAATCATGTTACCAAGCGATAGACGAGACATTCGTTAACACCTCCTGGGGAGAAAGCTCGTAAGAAACATAAGGTGGATCAATCAATGTAATCGCGTCTGCATGTAAAATAGCAGGGTATTGAGGGAGATCCCATTCCCATTGTTCGCAATAAGGCTGATGGCGCTTGATAATCCAGTGACTTCTAAGGCTATATTCTTGGGGATAGATGTCCACGCGAGCCGTTAAAACGAGGCCTTGCTCCGGATAGGCGCCAATCAAAATCCGGGCAGGATGCAGGAGTACGTGACGGTTATCGTCTAGCCGGAAACTGCCCCGGTAACCCAACATCCAGGCAATTTGAGCAGTAGGGGGATGTTTCAACAACTGATCGGGCGACAGGGGGGAATACACCTGGCCATCCACGATAACTGTAATCGTATCGCTAAAAGCGAGAGCTTCTTGTAATTGATGGGTGGAATAGAAGATCCATGGAACGGGCGGTTCGTTTCGGAACCATTGTAAACATTGCCGCCGAATCCGTTCTTCGACTTGAGACAAGGCTTCATCCAAAAGAAGCACGGGTTGGCGGGTGGCTAAAGCACGCAGTACGGCAGCACGTTGTTGCTGGCCTCCCGATAAAGATTGGGGATAGCGGTCTAATAGGGAAAGGATTTCGAGACGATCGGCCCAGTGGGCTAAGACGGCCGGTTCAAAAGATTCGGCCATCACCCATTGGACTTGTTGCCGAATGGTGCGAAAAGGAATCAGACTAGGATGCTGAGGCACGTAGCATATAGGGCGGTGATAGGCAGGGCTATGCTTTTTGCCATCTTGCCACACGTTATGATTCAAATCAATATAGGGAGTGCTCTCACCGAGACCTGCCAATAGTCGTAATAGTGTAGTTTTTCCAGACCCGGAAGGTCCAATAATGGCATGGAGGCCCTCGTGCCATTCACTCTCCCCTTGGAGGAATTTGTGGCCACGGAATAAAGCTTTAAGCGTCATGAGATCTCTCCTTTTCGCCACGTAAGCCATGCCGGCAGAGGTAATCCAATGAGAACAAGCCACAACGCTAACGCCAGAGCTTGCGGTAGACCAGATTCCTCAATCGTGATCCAGATTTGGACGGGCAAGGCCGTAGGATGATAAGCGACGACCACCGGGGCGCCAAACGCGCCGACAATTCTGGCCCACGCCATGGCCGTTGCGGTCATGAGGCCCGGCCTTGACGCCGGCCACAATACGAAATGAAAGGTTTGCCATGGTGTTTTATGAAGACTCCAGGCCTCTTCTTCCCATTGCCGGGGAATCATATTGAAAGCGCTCCATGCTGTGAGTATGAAATAGGGAAGCGCTTCATAGATTTCAGCCAAAACGAGAGCGGGAAAACTGTTGGAAGCGCTGTGAATAAGGTTGAGCCAAGACCCTATCAGGGTTGTCGGTGCCATAACAAAGGCTAATACCAATCCCAGCACCAAAGGCGGCATTAATAAGGCCAACACTAAGAGGACTGCAGCCACTTGTTTAATAATGGGAGACGACTGGCTGCGCAACCAATATGCGGTCGGCAGCCCCAAAAGAAAACATAGTCCTAGGGCGATGAGTCCTGAAGTCAAGGTCGTGAACAATGCCGATAAAGCGCCTGGAGATTGGATTGCCCTGCTAAAAAATCGGGCGCCTTCTAAAAATAATAGGACCACTGGTAAGGCGGCGACGATTAATACCGCCATACTGATTCCCCAAGCTGCTTTTCTAAGCATGATGTAATTCCTGGCGCAGGGCATGGGGAAGAGCATCAGACTTCCCAATCACATAAGGCGAAAACAGATGATAACCCTCATGCTGAAAAATGCGTTGTCCTGTCTTGGACAACAGGAATTGGACGAACTGGGTCGCGTTGGGATTCGCGGGTTTACCTATTGTGGTGACATCGATTGTCAAGGGCGTGCCGTAAACGACCGTTCCATTTGAGAGCGTAATATGAACACGATGATACCAGGATGCCAAAGCCGGATCGGCAAAGTTTAAGGTTGGTGGCAACATAATATAGTCTAGATGGCGTTGGATAGCTTCGGACAAGAAGGCGCTGGAAGCATCTAACCCTCCTGATTGAAGCAGGGATAAAATGCCCTCTTCCGTGTAAATTTCTCCTCCGGTATTTATTGGCCCCAAAATGCGCGAAACAATATCCGGAGACAAATGATAGGTTTTCTGGGCCAACTCAATGGCCATGACAAACGCTTGGCCCTGAGGATCGGTGTTAGGATTAGTCCGTCCTAACTTAAAACCATTTTGGGCCATGAGTTCAAACAAGTCTTTCAAGGGCTTTTGCCCTCTGCGGATTTGGTTAAGCTCAGGAGCAAACCGGGAATGTGGATTGTAGGCTACAACCAGGGGACTCGAAGCGATGGCGATGGCCCATGAGGTTTTGGCGGGTTCGAGAACTTTTATGGGACCATATCCGATACTTTCAAAGACATCAGCGGGAATGCTGCCTGCAGCAATTTCATGGGCGATCCCGTAGGATCCTCCTCCTTGTCCTTGATAATGAATGTGATGGGCCTTTTCAAAAGCCGGACCAAGAAATTGATTATTTAAAAGCTCTAAGGATCCCGCGTAGGCGACATGGACGGTAGAAGAGGTATGCGGCGCATTAATAGATGAAGAGGTGCCGCACCCTGTGAGGATGCCTAAGAAACTGAAGGATACCAAAAGCGTATAAAACTTTTTATGTGTCATTATCCATCTCCTTATATGTAAAAGAATACTTACATAATAAGTAAATAGGTCTTAACATACAACAAAAAAATGGACGGTTTCCCGTCCATTTTTATACGCTACTGACGAGTTCGAAGGATTAACGGTTGGTGCGACCTGCCATGTTTTGTTCGGCCATTTCAATCATTTTGCGCACCATGTGTCCTCCCACCGCTCCGCATTGGCGGGCGGGAATTTCACCCCAGTAGCCGTCTTCAACGCCTTGCAGACCCAGTTCGTGAGCGACTTCATATTTGAACTGGTCAAGAGCCTTTTGTGCTCCTTGTACCAAGGCGCGGTTGCCGGTGTTGCTGCCTCGTGCCATTGTTTTCACCTCCTTGTTTGCGTGGTGTTGTTAGTATGACTCGCGGTGAATTTTTTAATCCGGAAACCTTTGGGAATCTCTTCGCATTCAATCAGAATGATTTACCAAATTATCAAACTCGTTCTAATTTAGCGAAGGGGTGAACGCGATGGCCGGAGAGAACGCGCAGAGTTTTTAGGAGATTGGGTCTTCTCTTTATGGTGAGGTTGTCCGCCACCACCGCTGCCGCCTCCGCGAATTGATTTAGGCAACATTTGTTTTTCGTTAATAAAGAACCATGATAGTACAGCTGTGATGGCGGCCAGAACAGCCGCTCCCCAAAAGGTGAGATAGCGATGTGACATTGCCATAGCAAAGATGGGCGGGCCCATAGCGACCCCAAAAAATCTGACGCTTCCGTAGAGGCTTGTCACAACGCCCCGTTCTTTAGATGTGGTGGCACTGGTAACGAGGGTATTTATCGACGGCAGGACGCTACCGGTTCCAATCCCTTGAAAAACCAAAACGGCAATAGCTAAAAACGGGTTGGTTGTTGCAAAAAAAGGCTCTATGGCCATGGCTAAGGCAATAAGACCCATGCCAATCACGACAATGGGACGCGACCATTGCGCCAAACGCTTTTGTAAGACCGTTCCGGACACATACGAAGTGACAGCAGACGCGAGGACAGGAATCGCAATGATGAGCCCGCGCGTAAATTCTCCATAGCCAAAATCTTTTTCTAAAATGTCAGCGAGATAACTCAGAACACCAAACAAAATAAAAAGAACCACGGAACCTCCTAAAAAGGTGGTGAGAATGGATGCGGTCTTGGTCGCAAAAGTGGTTTTTAATCCTTGCCAGTATTCACCAAGGCCCCCTTGAGCCTTTTGGTTTTTGGGTTCCTTTATCAAAAACCAAATTCCTGCTGCAATGGGGAATGACAGAAGGCCGTAAACAAAAAAGGGAGCAAACCAGATGATTAAAGCGAGAGCGGACCCTGCAATAGGGGAAATGACCTTCCCCAACCCATTGGCCGCTTCCAGCGTGCCTAATGCGCCGGCCCGCTTTTCGGATTGAAACATGTCACCGGCCACTGCCATCGCTAGCTGGTAGGTTCCTCCCGCTCCGATACCTTGAAGCAACCGAAATCCCATAATCCAATAATAAGGATTAGGAATTAACCAGGCGGATATTCCTGCTCCTAATCCTGCAATGCCATAGGTTAACAGGGCCGGGGTCATGATGACACGGCGTCCAATGCGGTCAGATAAGGCGCCGGCAAAGGGAATGATAATACCCGCAGGAATGGAAAAAATTGTAATGATTAACCCGACTTGAAACAGGGATAAATGCATCACCTTCATCATTTTGGGTAAAACGGGAATTAGCATTGAATTACCGAGAACCATAATAAAAGGGACCGTTGCCAACACCCATAACTTCCATGTGTGTGAGCGTTGATCTTTATCACTGGTTGTGCTTTGTTGATTGTGTACCTGGGCTTGCTGAGCCATACCATTGCCGCCTCCGTTTCATTCGTCGTCAACGTTAACACGTTTAACATGTCCCGGTTTGGATGCCAGCATGATTCCAATATTTCTCTATCACCTCCAGCTTTTGCCGTGAATATGGTGCCAAAGAACGGCATAAGAAATGGAGGCACGCAACATGAGTAAGCAGGATAAAGCGTGGTTTGATATTCTCGATTTTCCTCATCCCGACCGGACAGAAAAACCTCGCCAACGCGGCCTGACCATGGTTATTGATAAAGGGCTAGGTTTAACCGATACGCGCGACTTAATGGAACTGGCCAGCGACTATGTTGATCAAGTGAAGTTAACCTTTGGGACATCGGCGTTTTATAAGACTCGGTTATTGCGGCAAAAAATCGAACTGGTCAAATCTTACGGTGTGGATATATTTCCTGGAGGCACGTTTTTAGAACTAGCCTTACTCCAAGGCCGCGTTGTAGAATATTTTGATCGCGCTCGCGAGTTAGGTTTTACCGGAATCGAAATTTCGGATGGCACCATTTCCCTGGATCAAGAAACCCGGTGGCAAACCATTCAACTGGCCCGGGCATACGGATTCTCCTTAGTACTCAGTGAAGTGGGGAAAAAAGACGTTCGAGATCAAGTTACCGGTTTAGCCTTGTGGCAACAAGTCAATCAGGATCTTGAAGCTGGCGCCGATACGGTTATCGTTGAAGGTCGGGAAAGTGGGGAAGGTGTTGTTATTTATGACGATGAAGGGCGCGTCATTGAAGAAGAGTTACAAGAACTCGTTTCTCACATCACCGATCCCAGCCGTATTTTATGGGAAGCTCCCCAGAAGAGCCAGCAGCAAGAACTCATCTTACGATTTGGCGCGAATGTCAATCTTGGCAATGTACAACCTCAGGATGTTCTTGCATTAGAAGCATTGCGTGTTGGGTTGCGTGGCGATACGCTTCGTCAGTACTATTTAACTGTATGCCAAGTCAAAACGCCAGCTCTCGGACCAACATCGGTGAAGAATGGCGTGGAAAGAGGTGTCAATCATCCGCTCAGTTGACGTAATATTTCGTTGGCAAGACGATCTCCCTCCGCTTGACCACAAGGCTGTGGTCGTTATTGATACATTACGCGCCACAACGACTATGGCGACCATTCTAGAACAGGGTGCTCTGGCAGTTTTGCCCATTGGAGATGTCGATCAGGGTTTCGCATTGCGTTCCCAATATCCCAATACATTATTAGGAGGAGAGCGGAACAATGTTCCGCTTCCCGGATTTGATGGGGGTAATTCGCCATTTGATTACCCTGCTTCGGTAGTGCAAGACCACCGTGTCGTTTTGACAACGACGAACGGAACTCAAGCCGTCGAACGGGTTGCCTCAGCGCCCTTTGTTGCATTGGGTGCGTTGGTTAATGCCCAAGCCTGTGCCGATTGGCAAATGCAGGCCGAGAATCAGGGTTTGATTGTCTGTGCAGGAACGGAAGGAAATTTAGCACTAGAAGATGTTCTCGCTGCCGGCGCATTGGTCAATTATTGGCCGGAAACTGCGCGCAGTGATAGTGCGCAATTGGCATATGCGTTATTTGACCAATGGCGCCATAATCTTGTAGAAGGTATACGCCGTGCATCCCATGCTAAAACCTTGATTGCACAAGGATTGGAACGCGACGTTGAATTTGCTGCATCGTTAAACATCTATTCTCGCGTTCCTATACGACAAAAAGACAACTGGTTTATTGCCGAATAAATGCCATAGCTTGATACCGGCTCCTTTAGGGGCCGGTCTTTTTTTTGTGGTTTTTTCATATGTATTGCCGTCGGACAAGGAACAAGGGGGCAATTATGTATACCACAGAAACCATTGGTCTCATGATCTTGTTGCTTTTGGGAATGTGGGCCCGGTCCAATCTTGTTGCTGCATCGGCAGCAATTTTATTGGTGATTCGGTTTACGAGAATGACCTTCTTGTATCCCGTCCTTGAACGTCGTGGTGTCGAAATTGGATTACTCTTTTTAACCATGGCCATGCTAGTTCCTTTTGCACTAGGGAAGGTCAACATCAAAGAAGTTTTTCAAAGTTTCTTGACAATACCGGGAATCTTGGCCGTTATCGGGGGAGCAGTGGCAACAAACCTCAATGGCCGAGGATTGCAGCTGCTAGCAGAAAACAGCCATCTGATGTTTGGGCTAATTGTAGGTTCCATTATTGGCATTGTGTTTTGGGGGGGGATTCCGGTGGGGCCTTTGATGGCGGCTGGAACGACCTATTTAATGCTTGAAGTCATTGGATGGTTAGGACATTTGATGCGCTAACTGATGATGAAGGGAAGAACGAAGGAGGACAAATCATGTCAAGCGATATGTATTTAAAAGGTATGGTTTTAATTCGATTGATTTCGGCATCGATTGAATTTACGGGAGCGTTTTTAATGTGGCGCTATCAACGCTTAGATATGGCTGTTCGCATTAACGGGTTATTAGGTCTTGCGGGTCCTATTATTTTGACAACAACTATGCTCTTGGGTATTGCGGGACTGGCTGCAACGAAAGTTCCGGTGGCGAAAATCGCTTGGATTGGGGCAGGGGTTGTCATGATTTTGTGGGGGACGACCCGATGACGGGTTTCTTTACTTTATCGTTTCGGCGTCTTTGGCGTCATTGGAAATTGGTGCTAGCTGTCATGCTCTTGGTCGTTGGCTTGGGTGAGTGGCATAGAAGCCAAGCTGCTTCGGCACGCGGTGGTAATAATCCGCACATCACCTGGTATGTTCAGACGCATCAAAAAGTCGTGGCTTTAACCTTTGATGATGGTCCATGGAAATCGTCAACCCCGGAAATTTTAAACATATTGAAACACTATCATGCTGTGGCCACATTTTTTGTTGTCGGAGAACAAGTTGTTCGGCATCCGCAAATTGTGCGGCAAGAAATTAAGGACAAGATGGAAGTTGGCAATCATACCTATGCCCATATTAATCTGGTTCGCCATAGTTATGCTGAAGATGTATCGGATTTAGAACAAGCAAATCGTGCCATTAAACAGGCGACAGGGATTACCCCGACGTTACTCCGAACTCCATATGGGACCTATAATCGTACGGTATTAAAAGCGGCTTCTGTCTTACATCTCCATTTAGTGATGTGGTCATGGACAGAAGATACTCGGGACTGGTCTAATCCTGGAGTGGAGACGATCGTCAGCCGAGTTCTTAGTCATATACAGCCGGGTGACATTGTCTTGTTTCATGACGGCGGATCCGATCGCAAACAGACCATTGAAGCGTTGCCAATCATTCTTAAAGATTTGCGTTTGCGTGGTTACCGCTTTGTAACCGTCTCGCAGTTGATGAAGATGCATTAAGACGTAAGGCAATGTTATACTGGCAGTGAATAAATCAGGGCATCCATCATAGAGAAAGGACGTTATTCGATTCGCATCGTAGGGGGACGGTTTTCTGGTCTTCGCATCATAGCACCCGGTGGTCAACTGACACGACCCACAGGTGAAAGAGTGCGAGAGGCTGTATTCAATAGTCTTCAGGGCTGGGTGTCCGGCGCTCGTGTGCTGGACTTGTATGCGGGTAGTGGAGCCATGGGATTAGAAAGTCTCTCATGGGGGGCTAGTTATTGCCTTTTCGTTGAACCGAATCGTCAGGCTCTGAACGCTATTCGAACGAACATCCTTCACCTCAAGGTAAAAGAAATGAGCGAACTATGGCCCATTACTGCAGAACAAGCGGTGGCACGGTTGCAAGAACAAAATGCCAGGTTTGATTTAATTATTTGTGATCCTCCTTGGCGTCAAGGTCTTAATCAAACGGTGCGAATGGCCCTTGTCAATTTATTAGCCGATGACGGCATTGCATTAATCGAACATCCCTCAGGGACTGACTTTGGGCCCTTTGAGGGGTTGCGTTTATCTAGACAACGGAAATATGGGGGGACAACCTTAAGCTATTGGGTTCATGACGACTCATCTGCATTATCAGAGTCATGACCAACCCGGATTTTCGTTACCGGAAGGAGGAATATGGTGGGGCGATTGGCAGTCTATCCGGGATCTTTTGACCCTATCCATTTCGGCCACATTGATGTCATTGAACGAGCCGCCAAATTGTTTGATACTTTAATTGTGGCCGTCTTTGTCAACACGGCCAAAACACCTTTATTTACTGATGTCGAGCGGCTTGAACTCGTAAAGGCAGCAACACAACATGTGCCTAATGTGGTTGTGGAGCGAAGTACCGACCTTTTAGTGCGTTATGCCACGACACGGGGCGTTGATGCTATTGTTCGCGGATTGCGAGCCGTTTTAGACTTTGATTACGAATTTCAGATTGCCTTGATGAACAAAAAAATGGCACCAGAATTAGAAACGATTTTCATTTTGACTGGAGAAAAATATTCTTATTTAAGCTCGACCCTGATTAAGGAACTAGCATCATATGACGCAGATTTGCAAGATTTAGTTCCGCGGCACGTAGCGACGGCCTTGCACGAAAAATATCACAGAAATCGAGGATGAGTATGACCAATGAACCGATGATGTCCGAACTTAGTGTCTTACTAGAACGCTTTCAAGAGCTTGTCCATCAATCTAAACGTTTGCCGTGGACTGGTCGCGTGCTGATTGATGAAGCGGAATTGACGACCTTGCTAACACAAATTCAGCATATTCTTCCCGAAGAAATCAAACAAGCCCGGTGGGTCATTCAGGAACGTGACAGAATTTTACGTGAAGCTGGTGAGCAAGCCCAAAGTTTAATTGCACAAGCCCGTGGGCAAGTGGACAAATTGTCCGATGAATCTGAGGTCTTACAGGAAGCCCGGCGCAAAGCCGAGCAAATGATTGAGCAAGCGCGAAATACCGCGCGAGAAATCCATCTTAGTGCACGGGCTTATGCTGACGAAATTCTTGCCCGGCTCATTACGGAGTTACATCAAGTCACCGAGAATTTAGAAGCCAATCGCGCGGAATTGCGGCAAGAA
This sequence comes from Sulfobacillus thermosulfidooxidans, assembly GCF_001280565.1. Taxonomy (NCBI): domain Bacteria; kingdom Bacillati; phylum Bacillota; class Clostridia; order Eubacteriales; family Clostridiales Family XVII. Incertae Sedis; genus Sulfobacillus; species Sulfobacillus thermosulfidooxidans. Next base: position 929,591 of record NZ_LGRO01000001.1, read on the forward strand.
TAGCGAGAGCAAGAGCCAAAGGACTGATCCCAGGGCGACTTGGGTGACACGGATTGTTATGAGTATGGCCCACCCTCTTTTTGCCATGATGGTACCGTAAAGCAAAAACGCGAAGCCGTTCATTAGTAAGATGGGGATGATGAGAAGATTATAGGGTGCGTAAGCTGAGGATAAAATGGGATCCAAGAGCACGCTAAGAGGCGTTAGAGACGTTCTAAGACTATGAATCAGAGCTAAAAATCCTCCAATGGTGGTGGTTAAATTCATCGATTGTTCAATAGGATGATGCCAGACGCTGGATGAGGCTTCAAATGACGGCGGCAGAGGTTGATTCGGGTCGATTTCAGGGAATCCCGCCGTTTCCAAGAGAAATGCAATCATCAGTGAACAGATATCCAATGAGACAATAGGGACCGTGTGGGGAAAGATTAAAGGGTTATACAAATTTCCCCATAGAGCGGCTAAAGCGATTTGCTTGGGTGAAGCTGACGGTTTAGAACCCACGATGATTAATGGCACCACGGGTAAACTAGAAATAGCAAGAAGCGCTGTGCTGAAACGTGGTAAATGCTCGTATGAGCGGGAAAATAGAAACAAAGCTAGGGATAATGGCGGGAACAAGGCAGGAACCAGAATATCCCACCAATACATGAGGGTATGGTGCCACAGGCCATAGAAGTGAGACAATGGGCGTGGTTGTAATATTAAGAAGATAAGGCAGAAACCGAATACGGAAAACAAATCCGCTATGCTTTTCCATGAATATTTCTGAGTATGTATTGGCATTCGTTCACCAAGTTGGAGAAATGGTTACTCAGAGTATATGTGACGCATTGAAAGAACAGCCCACCCAATACGGTCACTTGGGGGTTGTTCGAGGAGGTGAGTTCATCTCATTAGGATGAGAAAGAATGGGATCGCATTAGCATTATCGTCAGGGGGCGCCAGAGGTTTGGCCCATATAGGCGTTTTGAAAGTACTAGAACGCTATCAGATACCGATTTTGGCTATTGCTGGTTCCTCGATGGGTGGCGTTATTGGGGCGTTGTATTCGACAGGATATTCCGCTGATATGATTGAAGATATTGCAAAGGGTATAAGACGGAGTCATTGGATTGATTTTTCTGTATCACGCATGGGACTACTTGCGGGAAAAAAACTTGAAGGACTCATTAATTTATTTACACAAGGCAAGACTTTCGAGGATTGTCAACCTCCTCTTCAGGTCGTCGCGGTCGACATCGAAAAGGGTTCAGAAGTTATTTTGAAATCCGGGCCTTTAGCCCAGGCCATACGAGCCACAGCATCCATTCCAGGTATATTTAGCCCGGTGGTCATGGAGGGGCGCATTTTGGTGGATGGGGGTATTATTAATCGTGTACCGGTGAATGTCATTAAGTCTGTGCCAAATAGTATTGTGGTAGCAGTCGATGTCGGAGTTGACTTGGCTCCTCGCGTACAATCGATGTTTGATGTACTATTTCAGACGTTTGACATCATGGCGCGGGAATTGCGACAGTGTCAGCCCATTGATGCGGATGTGGTCATTGAGCCGCACGTTGGATTCAGTCGTGAATCGCATGTGAGTCATGTGGAGGAGATCATTCGCGCCGGCGAGAAAGCCTGTGAACAGGCTATTCCTTATATTCAACAGCTACTTAATGACGATCAAGGAGGCGTTCAATGATCAAACGTAAGCCGCTTAAATGGATAGTGTGGAGTGTTGTACTGCTCATAGTGGTCGCTATTGTTTTATGGTTCATTCCCACTTCGTACGTTGTCATTTATCCGGGTGTGACCGGCAACTTGGCACAAATGGTGAAGGTGCAAGGGGGAAAGCAGCGCAATCACGGCAACTTGCTGATGGTGGCCGTAGGTATTGCCCCCGTCAATGAATTAACGTACATAGGGTCGCGTTTAGATCCGAACGTGGAATTATTGAAGTCGAGCTATGCGATGGGCGGACTAAACATGAAGCAATATGTCCAATACAATGTCAGTCTTATGAACAATAGCAAATTGGCTGCAGAAGTAGCGGGAGAGCGGTTGGCGGGGCTTCATGCTTATGTAAAAACAGTGCCGGGAGCTCTCGTGGTCGGCGTTTTAAAAAACGGCAACGCTCAGGGAAAATTGCAACCAGGGGATCTGATTACTAAAATTGGACCCTATCCGATAACAAATCCCAATCAGGTGCATGGGATTATGAAAAAGCATTTCACTTATGGAGAAATTGTGCCCTTTACTATTGAGCGCCACCATCAAACATTAATCGTTCCCATTCGCACAACCCATATTCCCCAGGACTCGGCCCCGGCCATCGGCGTGCTCATTTCGGCATTGCAGGTTCCTGTTATTCCAAGACCCGTGACAATCAATAGTGAAGGAATTGGGGGACCAAGTGCAGGGATGATGTTCGCCTTAGAAATTTATTCGCAAATCACAGGGAAAAACTTGGCTAAGGGCCGGATCATTGCCGGGACTGGAGAAATTACCCCATCGGGACAGGTTCAACCTATTGGCGGAGTTGCTCAAAAGGTTATTACAGTCCATCGTTCGGGAGCAACAGTATTTCTCTGTCCTGCCGCTAACTATGCCAAAGCGGAAGCGATGGCCAAACGTAAGGGCTACCAAATGAAAATTTATCCGGTGACGAATTTGACACAGGCCCTACACGATATTGAACAATCAGCGACCTAAAACGGCATAAAGTTGAAAAAGCTGTCTCATACTACTCTAGATCTTGATATCAGGAGGGTAGTTATGGGCATACAAGGAACTACGCAAAGCCATAACAATGAGCAATCTTTGCGTGAACTCGTTCGTCAAGAGCTCCAGAAGATTCAGTCGCAGAACAATGCACAGGCTTCTAACCAGGGAAATACTCAGCAGTCGTCATCTTCAAACCAAGGCGGGTCATCGAATCAGGGCGGTTCGTCGAGTCAAGGCGGATCAACGAATCAAACTAATTCTTCTAGCCAAGGAGGATCCAACCAACAATCAACTTCTGGTAGTCAAAACGGAGGAAGTTCACCTCTTGGCAAAGTACGGCAAATTATTCAAGAAGAATTGATGCGGATGCAACAAGGGAATGGAGGCAGTTCGAATTCTCAGCAATCGGCCAATAGTCAATCTCAGCCATCTAGTCAAGGTAGCTCACAGCAATCTGCACAATCTTCTTCATCACAGTCGGGAAGCTCCAATGCCGGAGGTTCATCGTCGACCCGGTCTAATACCACCGGAACATCGGGGAGTGCTTCCTCTCAAACATCGAAATCATCGAGTGCGTCGCATGTGGGACAGACGGTAAAATCGAAAAAGGCAAGTGTTCAGCCTAAAACATCGGCAAACACGCAACAAACCGTCGCACAAGTTTTGACGCAAGCCCAGTATGAGTTGAGTCAAGAATTAGAAGCGAATTTGCATAAATTACGTAGCGTCATTCAACAAAGCCAAGAAATTGCTAAGAAGATTGAATTGGTCTTAGGCCATGGCGAAAAGGGGAGTGGCAACAAGGAATGAAGGTTTCAGCTGTGTTGATTCGGGCTGGCGCGATTTATGCTCCGGAGGAGCTTGGTCCCGGCGAGGTCCTTATGGTGCATGATCGGATTGTGGCCATAGGCTCTAAGATTACGCTGCCTGAATGGATCACAGCAACGATTATTGATGCGCCAGACGCCATGTTAATCCCAGGCTTTGTGGATATGCATGTGCATATGGCCGGGGGAGGAGGAGAAGGAGGCCCTCAGTTTCGCACGCCGGAAATCCGTTTATCCCAACTGATTAGGGCGGGGGTTACGAGTGTGGTGGGTGTATTAGGCACAGACGGCACGACCCGGTCCGTGTCCGGTCTGTTGGCTAAAGCACGGGCATTAGGGGAACAAGGATTGTCTACATGGATTTACACAGGCGCTTATGAAATTCCTACGCGAACCATTACCGGATCCGCGCGGGATGACATTATCTTGATTGATCGCGTAATCGGCATTGGAGAAATTGCGATCAATGACCACCGGGGAAGCCATCCCAGTGATCAAGAATTGCTTCATTTAGCGTCCGAAGCTCGAGTGGGCGGGCTACTCGCTGGCAAACCGGGAATATTGCATTTGCATGTTGGGGAGGGGAAGAGTGGACTTCGTAGTTTGTTTCGCATGATGGAAATCGGTGATTTGCCGATTTCAACATTTGTGCCAACACATTTAAACCGGCATGCCCGCATTTTAGCGGATGCCATAACCTGGGGAAACCAGGGAGGTTATTGCGATTTGACCACAGGCATTGTATCTACCGCCAGGGAACCTGAAGGTCTGAGCGCGGCAGATAGCGCCGTGGTGTTGGAACAACAAGGCGTTCCCTGGGAACACATTTCATTTAGCTCAGACGCACAAGGTTCTATACCAGTATTCGACGAGCAAGGACATCTTATACGGATGGATATCGGTTCCTCTCGGACCTTGTTTGATGAGGTAGTCAAATTGCACGAAAAAACGGGGTGGTCTTGGGAGCGATGCATCAGGCCGATTACGTCGACACCAGCGCGAATTTTAGGGCAGAAGGATATTGGGCAACTAAAAGTCGGTAGTGTCGCCCACGCGGTGTTGATTAAAGACAACCAAATCGATACGGTCATCGCCAAAGGCCAGATTATGATGAATCAAGGACGCATTATGCACTGGGATACTTTTGAACAAGGAGATCTCCATGGCTATTAAGCCTCGCCATTGGCACCGGACACGTGAGATAGCCGAAGTCTTAGCCCGCCACGGATTTGTTATGGTGCTGGATCGGCTCGGATTGTCACGGTATTTATCGTGGTCAACAAGACTATTGGGCAAGTTTCAACCGGAAACCGGGGCGAATTGGCCTGAGCGCATTCCATTAGTTTTAGCAGATTTAGGGCCCACGTATATTAAACTCGGGCAATTAGCATCAACCCGTCCTGATTTACTACCGGATTCTCTTATTGACGCGCTATCACATTTGCAAGACAATGTCCCTCCTTTTGGGTTTGAGGAGGTCCAGCAGATTATCGAGAATGCATGGGGAGAACCCATTATTGAGGTTTTAGAGTATTTGGATCCCGTGCCTTTAGCCGCCGCGTCTATTGGACAAGTTCATCAAGGAATATTAAAAGATGGACGCCGAGTTGTCGTGAAAGTACGCAGACCGGGAATTGTTCAACGAAGTGAGTCTGATTTTGCGATTTTACAAAGTTTAGCGGATTTAGCAGAAAAGCGCACCGAATGGGCGAAGCAATATGATTTGGGTCATGTCATGCGCGAATTGATTGCCGCATTACGTAATGAACTCGATTTTAGTATGGAAGCACACTACACGGCTTTGGCTCACAAGACCTATCGTGCCAAAGATTATCTCGTTCCGGAACCCATCTTGTCGCTGACGCATCCTGATGTGCTGGTATTGGAAGAATTACAAGGCATAAAAATATCCGATACAGCTATTTTGCGGCAAATGGGTCTGGATCTTAAAGATATCGCGGAGCGTTACATTCGCGCTATTTATGGACAGGTATTTGTGGCGGGGCTATTCCATGCGGACCCTCATCCGGGCAATGTGCATGTGACATCAAACGGCGACCTTATTTTTCTTGATTGGGGACTAGTAGGCATGTTTTCTCCGACCATGCGAAAAAGATCCTTGGATTTAGTCATTGGACTAACCCAGGGGAAATCTGACAAGGTCGTGGAAGCCTTATTATCCATGGGGGTCGCCCCGCCTAATATCAACACGCAGAGTCTTTATTACGATGTGGAAGTGTTGCGTCGCCGTTATTATGATGCCGATTTGCGAAATTTTCGCATTGGCCAGGCCATTGCCGATTTATTGCATGTCGCCAAAAAATATCATATTAAGATTCCTAGCGAATATACCTTGCTTGCGCGTACCGCCGTAATAGCCGATGGTGTGGTTCGTCAATTGGATGATCAATTATCCCTTGTTGAAATTGGCCGAAAGCTATCTCCACAATTGATATGGACCCGCTTCAATCCCTCAGAGTGGGGAGAACACTTAATAGATACCATCAAAGACTGGATTGAATTCGGATCGGAATTACCTCAGGGGTTACGGCAAGTAATGACCACCTTAGGTCAAGGAGAATTTCGTATTATTTTAGAAGACAATAATTTAGAAAAGATTCTCTCTCATTGGGAGAAATTAATGAACCGCATTGCATTGAGTATGTTACTTGCCGCGCTAATTCTGGGGACAGCTCTGGTTGTCCACCAGGATCATCTCCAACAAATCGCCAATATCCCAATTGTCGACTTTACCTTTTTTGCCGCGGCGGCCATTGCCGTCTGGGTATTTGTGGAAGCCGTGATCAAAAAACGCTTGTAACTCGATTAGTTGTGAACGAGGTAAGTTGACAGATAAAGCAGGGAGTGGCTATAATTCATTGGAGTTTTGCGAGGTGGGTTGCATGCATATCCGAGTTTCTGACGTCAAGAAATGGGTAGGCCGCCAAGAAACGCAGCACTTGTCCGAGGACTGGCCGGAGGTTGTTCAAGAACGGTCCGCCTATCCGATGCGTGGAGTAGCGGAAATGGATGTAACAGTGCGAAATATTGGTCGAGCCTTAATTGTGGAATTGGAAGGGATTGGACACGTTTCTGCCGTGTGTTCACGGTGTTTGGAAACGTTTGACTTAGCTGTCCCGTTTTCTGCTGCGGAAGAATTCCGTGAAGAAGCGGGGAATAGTGACCCCAATGAAGATTTTTTTCGTTTTCAAGGCGATAAGATTTATCTCGATGATATCGTTGCTGACGCCTTTGGGGTGTCCATTCCTTACGCGCCAGTGTGCCATGATGACTGTCAAGGACTGTGCCCAATCTGTGGGACCAATCTCAATACGGACTCTTGTGAGTGCGAAGCCCCGACAGACAACCGGTGGGCCGCATTAAGTCGGATTAAGTTTCCGGACGACCCGTCCCCATCGCAGCACTAGTGCTTAAGATTTGCATAGAGGAGGAAGCAGATGGCCGTTCCAAAGAAGAAATTATCACGGTCGCGTACGCACAAAAGACGCTCCATGTGGAAATTAACGGCTCCACAATGGGTTGAGTGTCCGCGTTGCCACCAAGACCGGTTGCCTCATCATGTCTGCCCGCATTGTGGGTATTACAATGGACGCATTGTTGTTCAACATGATGCCTAATTATTGATTCCATGGCTTTTTTAGTCATGGAATCTTTTTATTGTCATATTTATGACATAGTCATATTATTTGTTCATAAGTGGAGGTGCCGTATGGCTCGCCTAAACCGTGTCGAGCGACAACGGAAATTAGCTGAAGCTCTTCGGGAAGATCCTTTGCAAACTGATGAAGATCTGGCGCAACGTTTTGGAGTAAGCGTCCCGACAATTCGGCTAGATCGGCTTCATCTGGGGATTCCCGAACTGCGCCTTCGCTCGGAAGGTCTTGCGCGTTTGAGCGTCGTGCATACGCGTACGCTGAAACGTCAAGACATGATTGGCGACTTAGTCGATTTAGTCATTGGACAAAGCGGACGATCTTTGCTCACAACGGATGAATCAATGGCTTTTGCCGGGTCCGGTGTTGTGCAGTCCCACTTTATTTTTGCGCAAGCAGATTCTTTAGCCTTAGCGGTGGTTGACGGCGATAGTGCTGTGACAGGCCTTGCGAATGCGAAATTTAAGCATGTTGTGGAGGCAGGGCAACAGATTGTGGCCGGCGCGGAAGTCATTCGCCGCCGCGGCAATCGGTGGGTTGTTCTGGTGATTAGTCGTGTCGGCGATACGACAGTTTTTCGTGGGAAGTTTGTTGTGTTGACCGACCCTTTTGACGGTCACAGACACGCAGAAAGAGATCGCAAGGAGGGAGCCCTGTCGTGAAAATCGCGGTCGACGCAATGGGCGGAGATAACGCACCATCTGCTCCAGTTAATGGAGCCTTACAAGCCATCGAGAAGATTGCCGATCTAGAAATCATTTTAGTGGGCGATCATGACCGGATAATGCCCTTGATTCAAGACAGTCCGCGCCATACCCGATTACATATTCATCATGCTCCTGATGTCATTGGCATGGGTGAGGCGCCGGTCCAAGCGGTGCGGCGAAAGCCCGATTCGTCGATGGTCCAAGCTATGAAATTGGTTAAAACGGGAAAGGCCGCTGCTGTCATATCCGCTGGTAATACTGGTGCGCTGATGACAGCCGGACTGTTTATTTTAGGGCGGATGACAGGCATCGAACGGCCAGCGCTGTCCGCTCTCTTGCCAGTTATGAATGGATGGGGATTGCTGTTGTTGGATGTCGGTGCCAACTTGGATCCCAAACCGTCTCAACTTGTTCAATATGGAATCATGGGGGCTTACTATTGCCAAGAAGTTTATGGGATTGATAACCCGCGAGTTGGTTTATTAAACGTTGGGGAAGAACCGCGGAAAGGGACTCCATTGATTCGCGAAACATATGAACGGTTACAAAAATCCGGTCTGAATTTTGTGGGTAATATTGAGTCCCGCGAATTGATGCAAGGCCGCGCCGACATCGTAGTCTCTGATGGATTCAGCGGGAATATTGCCCTCAAACTCACTGAAGGGTTAGCCCGTGACTTGATGGGCGAGTTTAAAAAGCTGTTGATGAAGAATTTCAAAACCAAAATGGCGGCGTATTTGTTGAAAGACGGCTTGATGGATTTAAAACGCCGCATGGATTACCAGGAATACGGTGGGGCACCGCTATTGGGACTGGACCAGATAGTCTATAAAGTGCATGGAGCCAGTCAAGAGAAAGCTTTTTACAGCGCCATCCAAGTGGCTTACAATTATTGCCAAAAGAATACCCAAACTCGACTCCGAGAACGGGTAAGGGAGGAAGAAGCACATCAATGACTAGACGCGCTGTTGTGGCAGGATTAGGGACCTATGTGCCCGAAAAGGTTCTCACGAACCACGACTTAGAACAGATGGTGGATACCTCTGATGAGTGGATCGTTACCCGGACGGGAATACGGGAACGTCATATTGCACGGGATGATGAAACCACGTCGACGATGGCCAGCGAAGCGACCCGTCAGGCTTTAGCTGACGCCAATATTACGGCGGAAGACTTAGATTTTATTGTGTGCGCGACGAATACGCCCGATACCATTTTTCCGTCGACGGCAGCCCGTGTTCAGCACCAGTTGACGGATAAGCCCATACCGGGTATCGACATTCAAGCTGGATGCACAGGGCTGATATACGGAATGGAATTAGCATCCGCGCTCATTCAAAGTGGTGCCTACCGCAATATTTTAGTGATTGGGGCTGACAAACTCACAAGCATTACGGATTACCAGGACCGTACCACAGCCGTTTTATTTGGGGATGCAGCCGGAGCGTTTGTTTTACAAGGTAAAGATGATACAGAATATGGAATTTTAGGCTCATACCTGCAAGCAGATGGGCGAGGAGGAGACTTGCTCATACAGCCAGCGGGAGGATCCTTAATGCCAGCTAGCCATGAGACGGTAGAAGCCCGCCAACACTATTTAAAAATGAATGGGAATGAAACCTTCCGGTTTGCCGTCAAAGCGATGCCTGAAGCAGTCGAAGAAGGATTAAAACGTGCCGGTTTAGGTGTCGAAGATATGGATTTACTGGTACCTCATCAAGCCAACTTACGTATTATCGATGCTGCAGTACGGCGCTTTGAACTCGATCCCGAACGGGTTGTGGTCAACATCGATCGCTATGGCAATACTTCTGTTGCTACCATTCCATTAGCATTGCAGGAAGCGCGCATGCAAGGACGTGTTCATGATGGGGATGTGGTCGTTCTCTGTGCCTTTGGAGCGGGATTGACATGGGGTTCCAATGTCATCCGCTGGGGACGATAATCCCTATCACCACTGCTAAAGAGGAGGAAACTATGTGTCAGGATGGGCCGTTATGTTCCCGGGCCAAGGAGCCCAATATGTCGGTATGGGTCTCAATCTCTTTCAACAATACCAGGAAGCTCGGGACGTTTTTTATGAGGCAGATGACGCATTAGGTTATAAGTTATCTCAACTGATTTTTGAAGGGCCAGAAGAACGGCTACGAGATACTGAAGTCCAACAGCCGGCTATTTTAGTAGTCAGTGTGGCGGCATGGACTGTGTTTCGGGCTCGACAACCCCAATTACCGATAAGTGTAGGTTTTGGATTATCGTTAGGAGAGTATTCTGCTTATGTTGCTGCAGGCACCTTTACACTCCGCGATGCAGTGAGACTGACACGAATCCGAGGCCGAGCCATGCAAGAAGCTGTACCTAAAGGGTTGGGCGGGATGTCGGCAATATTAGGACTAAAAAGTGAAGAGGTCGAAGCACTTTGTCATGAAGCCTCTCAGGTAGGGTGGGTCCAACCCGCCAATTATAATGCGCCGGGTCAAATAGTGGTTTCAGGTCTGATTGCGGGTCTGGATCACGTTGAAGCCGCGGCCCGTGCTCGGGGAGCACGGGTGGTACGCCTGTCAGTTTCAGCGCCCTTTCATTCCCGCTTGCTCACACCTGCTGGCGCCGTGGTATCTAAAGCTCTGGCCGATATCGATATTCAAAGGGCCCAGTTTCCGGTGTTAGCCAATGTGGATGCGACATTGTGTTATGATGCAGCTGATATTATTCCGCGCTTGATTAACCAAGTCTCTCATCCTGTTTTATTTCAACAGTGTGTTGAACAGGCGATGGCGCTCGATATTTTGGGATTCATTGAATTCGGACCTGGTCGTAGTTTGACAAGTTTGTTGAAAAAGATTGATCGCAAACAAAAAGTCTTTAATGTAGAAGATGAGGCGAGCTTAGACAAAGCTCTTGAACTCGTCCAGGGCCCAGGCTATAATAGCTAAGAATTATCGCCTGGAAGCCATATGACCGATAGGGAGAGGATTTGCGGGTGCCTTGGGAACAGAGAACGGCGTTGGTGACTGGAGCCTCCAGGGGCATAGGTCGCGCCATCGCTCTAAAATTAGCCCAACAAGGTATTACGGTAGCGGTCAATTACCGGGGTAATGACGCCGCTGCACAAGAGACCCAAGAGATCATCCGGTCGCATGGCGGGCAATGTGCGCTCTACCCCGCTGATATTTCGAATGTTGATGAGGCGCAATCTCTTGTCAATTCGGTGATTGAAGATTGGGGTCGCTTGGATATATTGGTGAATAATGCAGGGATTACTCGGGACACGTTATTGCTGCGCATGCGTACTGATGATTGGGAACAGGTTATCGCAACCAACCTTACCGGCGTCTTCGCGTGTACCCGCGCAGCGTTGCGTCCTATGCTCAAGCACAAATTTGGACGCATTGTGACGATTTCCTCGATTGCAGGAATTTTGGGCAATGCGGGCCAAGCCAATTACGCAGCGGCAAAAGCCGGAGTAATAGGATTTATGCGTTCTGTAGCACGTGAAGTGGCATCTCGGCAGATTACGGCCAATGTTGTCGCTCCCGGGATTATTGATACAGAAATGTCTCAACACATGAACCAGGATGCGTATGATCAATTGGTACGGCAAGTGCCACTGGGACGTGCGGGACGACCGGAAGACGTTGCCGATGCCGTATGGTTTCTTGTTCAGGCTGATTACATTACGGGTCAGACGCTAGTGGTAGACGGCGGCCTTGTAATGGACTAATTTTGGAGGTGTCTAGAAAGTGGCAAACAAAGAACAGGTTTTCGACAAAGTGAAAGAAATTATTGTGGATCAACTGGGTGTGGACGAAGAAGAGGTCACTCCAGAAGCCTCGTTTATTGATGACTTAGGAGCAGACTCGTTGGACATTGTGGAATTGATTATGGCTCTGGAAGAAGAATTTGGTCTGGAGATCCCTGATGATGAAGCAGAAAAAATCAGCACTGTCAACGATGCAGTGGAATATATTCGGGAAAACGCCTAATTTACGTCCCTAGTCTAGGGAGCGGATTCCCGGTGACTGGGGGAGGGAGTAACGAATGCAGCGCGAACGCGTAGTGGTTACGGGAATGGGAGTGATTTCCCCTGTTGGGTCAGGCCTTGAGCACTTTTGGGCAGGTCTCACCAGCGGGCGAAGTGCTGTCGGACCCGTAACCCGATTTGATGCCTCACCTTTCTCGACCCGAATTGCGGCTGAGGTGCACGATTTTGATCCTCTTAAGTATCTCGAAAAAAAGGAAATACGACATATGGATCGGTTTGTGCAGCTAGCAATAGGAGCTGCACAAGACGCTTATGATGACGCGGGATTATCGGATCTGGATCCAGATCGAGCAGGAGTTTCGGTCGGCACTGGTATTGGAGGAATGGAAACATTAACCGACCAGCACGAAACTCTGTTATCACGAGGACCTGGACGTGTGAATCCATTTTTCATTCCAAAAATGATAGGAAATATTGCCGGTGGCCAGGTCGCTATGCGATTTAATCTGCAGGGACCTAATGTCACATTGGTTACGGCCTGTGCCTCATCAGGCAGTGCTTTAGGCGATGCCATGCGAGCGATTCAATTCGGCGAAGCGGATGTAATGCTCGCAGGAGGTACGGAGGCGGTACTTTTGCCGATATCCTTTGCGGGATTCTGTGCCATGAAAGCGATGTCGACTCGTAATGAGGATCCTGAACATGCCTCTAGACCCTTTGATCAGGAACGAGACGGATTTGTTATGGGTGAGGGAGCCGGATTTTTAGTACTGGAATCTCTGACGCATGCGCAAAAGCGTGGAGCCCGCATATATGCTGAGCTCATCGGTTATGGACGTTCAGCGGATGCCTATCATGTGGTCGAACCGCATCCCGAAGGCCGTGGTGCGGCGCAAGCGATGCGCCGCGCAATTCATGATGCTGGGATAAAACCAGAAGAAGTGGATTATATTAATGCGCATGGGACCTCGACAATGAAGGGCGATCTAGCGGAAACTTTAGCCATCAAAGATGTCTTTGGCGAACACGCTTATCAATTAGCCGTGTCATCCACCAAATCATCGACAGGTCATCTGTTGGGAGCTGCTGGGGCGGTTGAGATGATTGCGTCAATCCTAGCTTTGCAATATCAGACTGTGCCGCCAACGGTTAATTTAGATCATGCCAGTCCCGATTGTGATTTGAACTATGTGCCAAACCGGCCACAATCACGGGATATTCACGTGGTGATGTCCAATGCCTTTGGTTTTGGCGGTCAAAATGCGTCACTTATTGCTCGGGAGTATATTCCATGAATAGCAATTATTTAAGTCAGTGGGTAAAAGATCAGAATCTTCTAAAACAAGCCCTGACGCATTCGTCGTATGCTAACGAAGGATTTCGTAAAGAGACGCATAATGAGCGACTGGAGTTTCTTGGAGACTCGGTTTTGCAATTGGTCGTGACCGAGTGGTTGTATCACCATAATAGTCACTGGACAGAAGGCCAGCTGAGCCAAGGGCGGGCGGCCATCGTGTGTGAGGCGACTTTAGCTGAAGCCGCGACAAACCTGCATGTGGGTGAATTATTGAGACTAGGGCGTGGAGAAGAACGCAGTGGAGGTCGTACTAAGCATTCACTCCTTGCGGATGCTATGGAAGCCATTATCGGTGCGATCTACTTGGATAGCGGTTTGGAACAGGCGCGACAATTCATTCAAGAAGTCTTGAGCTTTGCGCTGACTAGCGTTGAGCAGCGGGAAACAGGACGCGATCATAAGACGGCTCTGAACGAATGGCTGCGTCGTCGTGGGGAAGAAGCCACCTACGAAGTCGTAGGATCTTATGGTCCTGATCATGCCAAGAGTTTTGAAGTCGAAGTATCCGTTGGTGGTATTCCTATCGGGCGGGCTATCGGCCACAGCAAAAAGGAAGCGGAACAGCAAAGTGCCCGCTTGGCGTTAAAACATTTAATGGAGGAAGCCGAAAAGGCTTCCCCTTCTCCGCATCCTTCGGCTTCTTCACCCGATTAACTGTCTTCACTATCATATCAGGAAACAAGACGGCGCAGCGCAATGCTCCGCCGTCTTGTTTTGATTAGTGTCCGGGACCTGGTGGATTAGAAGAAGGACGACTAGGTTTATTAACGTCACCAGCGAGCGCGGAAGGGGTAGTCGAGGGAGTAGTTTTTGGCGGTGGCGAAGGAATGGTTGCCGAGGGAGAGGAAGATGTTGATTGGCCCGATGGCGATGTTGATGAACTCGGTGTCGAGGACGGAGATGGTGACGGTTGTTGATTGGGCGTGCACATTTTTGTGGGGGCCCAATACTTTGCGTCCCATGGGACCGGTACACCGGGATGCCAATCAGACTCTCGACGGAGGAATACTGAGGTGACATAAGGACCACAACCCTGCTGCCATAACTCATTGGGGTGGTTTGCCACGACCTTGACCGGATAGTGGGTATTGCCAATCGACGTGGGTTGCGTGCCTTGAATAAACCATGCTCCTTGAATATCCGAACTAGGAGCATATTGACTGGCTATTTTTCCTGACGTGATACTCACATCAGGCACATAAACCATCCCACTAGGCCGTGGAAAATGTTCAACAGGTATGTGTTCAGCTTGATTGACTTGCTCCATAATTGTTTTCCAAATGGGGCCTGCCGCCACGTCCCCATAAGCGGGACCATTGGGAGTGGATGGCTGGGGATATTCTCCTTTGCGATTACCTTCCCAGACGCCTACGACGAGTTGTGGCGTGTATCCCATGAACCAAGCATCAGCTTCTCCATTGTTGGTACCGGTTTTGCCTGCTGCCGGCCTTCCAATACCTAAATCATATCCCGTGGCAAGGGAACCGGGACCGATGGAGGGTATAGGATTCGGATCTAATACCCGTTCCATCATTTTATCCATGATATAAGCTACTTGGGGACTAAACTCTACGGTGCCGTGGGGCGTATCTTGATAGACGACGGCACCATCGGCGTTGACAACTTTTGTTACCCAAATAGGTTTCATGCGCACGCCGTTGTTAGGAAATGTGGCGTAGGCTTGCGTCATTTCGTAAACATTGAACCCTTCTTTGAGTCCACCAATGGCGATCCCCAGCCCAGCATGTAAGTCCGCTTGGGTCAAAGGTAATCCAAATTTATACTTGGCGAAGTCGTAGCCATAAGTGAGACCAATATCATGGAGTAAATGGACGGCAACATCATTATCAGAAATCGCAAGCGCATCACGTAAGTCAAGATAACCTCGGTACAGGTGATTATCATTGTGAGGCCACCATTGCCCATTGACCTTAAAAATGGGAACGTCCTGGATGACAGACATTTGGGTATATCCCTTGGCGATGGCCGGGGTATACTCTAACAACGGTTTAATAGAGGATCCCGTAGACCGCTGGACACTGGGGTTAGTAGCCAAATCTTCCTGGAAAGGTTGTGAAAACGTTCGGCCACCAATAACCGCCAGAATGTAGCCATTATGAGGATCTTCGACGACAGCGGCAGCTTGGTAGGTGGGATCAGCCGAATGCGAGACGCCAAAATTATAATTCATCCATTGGTCGACCGCATTTTGCGCGATGTTGTATACAGTGGGATCTAATGCTGTGTAGATTTTTAGTCCGCCGTCAAAAATTTGTGTACCCGTAAATCCTTTTTCTTGTAAAACGCGAATGACGTGATCCACATACCATGGATAGGGATAGATCTGACTATTAGCTGCATCGACAGAGACGGGGTGCAGATTTACGGGGGCCGCATAGGCTGCTTTGGCCTGGGCAGGGGTGAGATACCCATATTTCACCATAGCATTAAGGACCTGTAACTGACGTTGTTTGGCCAATTTGAAATTGACCAAGGGGTCATAAAGTGATGGGGCTTGAGGTAGTCCTGCTAACATTGCCGCCTGAGCCACCGTCAATTGGGCGGGTGTTTCATCGAAATATGCTTTGGATGCGGCATAAATCCCGCTAGCTCCATCGCCCAAGTAGACCTCGTTGAGATACATATCCAAAATTTGCTGTTTGGAATAAGTATGGGCGAGTTCGAGCCCAATCATAAATTCCTGCGCCTTACGCACTAACGTTTTTTTGTCACTTAAATAGAGATCTTTAGCTAATTGCTCCGTGATCGTACTGGCACCTTGCACAGCGCTATGATGCACAATGTCAACAATTGCCGCCCGGATAATCGATGTGATGTCAAATCCGGGATTGGAATAGAAGTTGTGATCTTCTATGGCAATAATGGCATGTTGCATATTAGGAGAAATAGCAGAAAGTGGGACATTAACGCGATTGACTGTTCCGTGTAGTCGGGCTACTGGCTGCCCAAATCGATCATAGATAACAGAATCTTGGCCCATGGCTTGTAAAGAGACCATGGACTGCACGGAGGGTAATGATTTCCACGCTTGATAGGCAATATAGCCACCGTAACCAAATCCGCTTACCATTAATCCGGTTACTGTTAACAGGACGACGCGCCCCCAGCGCACCCTTCGCCCTTTGATCTTGCCGGATTTCTTGGTTTTAGTGTTTTGGGCTGAATCCTTGGCTTTTGACGACGACGCTGAATTGAACGGAGGGATCGCGAACGCACGGCGTTTTTTAGCGGGATCAGGCAATTTGCGTCCGCAGAATCGACAAAATGCCGAACCGGCCGTATTTTCCTGTCCACATTTTGGGCAACGCACGCTATCTTGTCATCTCCTTGTTTGCAAGTTACCCCTCAAAATTAGGGGGAGTGCCATTATTCGGTGGCTCCTTGGTATATAATGCTCCAAGGCCGAGAACAATCCCAAAGCCGATCCATGATAAGCCGGATTGATGTCCAAAAAGGTTCCAAATGAACCCAACCAACGAAAAAGCAGCACTTCCAACAAATAAAACCTGCGATACGGTCCATCCTAACGCATGATGACGTAACTGTCCCAACCGTATAACGCTTGATTTAATAACCAGGTAACGTTGACCGGTTGACGCCTTCATTTTTGTCATCCAATCCGCTCCGCTCCGGCTCTTCGGAGGAGGAATCTCCTCGGGAGCCGGCTCGGGACGGGAATTGGAGGGTTCAGGCAGTAAGTTCTGCCCACAACTAGGACAAAAAACACTATCGACCGGAATTTGATCGCCACAATGACGACAATACACCATGACATCCCTCGCCTTATTATCCTGTATCAACGCTACTATATCATTCGTGAGGCGTTGAAGGAATTTTAGGCTCCATGTCACTCCGGGCTTGGCCGCGCCTAATTGGTGACCATTGTAACACAATACGACGCTTTTGACCTTGGAGGAGGTTGGAGGTGGTGGATTCCAATTCCAGTCCCATCGCCTCCAGGGGATCAAAAGAGATTGCGGACGATTTGAACAATGCGGTACATTTCCACGTTGAGGCTGGCGATCTCACAGGTATCCGGACGAATATAGCAGGTGTCTGATCCTGTGGTGACTTTCATCAATACCGTAGGCAATTTGGTCGATCCGGCCAGAACCCATTTAGCCGGATCTTCATCGCGTAGAGGGCTTAGCAGCAAGAGATCACCACTTTGTACCGGCCCTTGCGACGGCCCGTGATAGCGCCAGGCCATTTTTCCTAGAACATTGGCCGCGAGACTGCCGGAAAGTGATTCCTTGGTGAGAATAGGCTTACCGTCGGCATTAAAACCGTCTAAGACTGGCAATCGACCGTATTGGGATACGTTTTCCTTGGCAATTTGCGCCGGTAACCGAAAACGTCCCGCCACAACAGCCCGTTTGAAGGCTTGCAACCCCTGGTAATGCGCCTTAGCCAGCCAATAATAAATTGTTTTTTCCTCGGAGTACCCTAATTTTTGCGAGAGTTCAGCTGCCGTGATGAAAGGATCTTCGAGTATTAAATAAGCCATTCGATTGAGCACTTCCATTAGAAATAATCGCCTCCTGGCAATAATGGGCCATGATGGGGAATGGTGATGAATAGGCATGTCCGTCATCAGGCTTTCCCAATATACAGGAAATTACGATGATTGTGTGTATATAACGATAGTGGTAATTTGCGGAAGTGTTTAGCTCCGGTTACCAGACGTGTATGAGAGACTTGCAATGGCTGTGGGACCCGCCTCTTAGGCAGGTGGGAGGTTATGATACAATGGCAGCACGAGAGATTAGATGGTTAATATTGTACGAAATGGATGGATTCGATGTATCTAAAAAGTATCACCCTCTATGGTTTTAAATCATTTGCTCAAGATACGCGGATTGCCTTAGAACCAGGCATTAGCGTAATCGTGGGTCCAAACGGAGGCGGCAAAAGTAATGTCATTGACGCCATTCGTTGGGCTTTAGGGGAGCAACGGGTGAAGGAGCTACGCGCAGAGCGTTGGGAAGATTTGTTGCATGCCAGCAGCCGAAACCAACGGGCGAAAATGGCGGAAGTCACGCTTTTATTTGATAACCATGATGGAGAAATGGAGAATTGGCCTGACTCTTTGGCCGTCACCCGTCGCTATTATTTATCGGGTGATTCGGAATATCTCTTAAATGGACGTGCTGTGCGTTTGAAAGATATTGTGGATTTGTTTCTGGACAGCGGAATTGGGCGATTTAATTATGCGATTATCGGGCAAGGACGAGTTGAAGCGGCATTGCTGATGAAGCCTAAAGAACGGTTAGAACAATTGGAAGAAGCGGCAGGCATTTCTCGGTACAAAGTGAAACGCAAAGAGACCTTGCAGCATTTAGCAGATGTTGAACGGAATTTAGAAAGGTTAAGCGATTTAATTGCCGATGTGCGCCAGCAAAAAGATGCGATTGCTGAAGAAGCACGTATCGAAAAGGAATACCTAGAGTTGCAGCGGCGTCACAGTGAGCTGCAATTGCGGTATCAATTAAGCCAATATTACCTAGCCATGCGCGAAAAACATGAATGGCAAGAAACTTTACAAACTTTATCAGCACAACGCCACGGTTTGCAACAAGAATTACAAGCGCTGCAAATGCAACAGGAAGAAGTGGTGAAAAAGCGACAACTCCTCATGCATGAATTGGAGGAGGCTCAAGGGAATTTTGAGAGTCGCAAACAGTCATTGGGCATGGTTGAAACCCGCGTTGCTCGGCTAGAAGCCGAGTTGGAAGGCCTGGAACGGGAAGCTAATGGCCTGAAACAGCAAGCCCAATGGGTTGCACAACAATTGGAGGAACTTGACGCCAAATATCCTCAACATGATCTCCACGCGGCAGTTGAGTCAGACTCTCGTGCTGATGCAAAACTTCAGGATATGGATAAGGATGTTCAGGTTTTAAAACAAGCGTTTGACGCATCGGTGCGTGAACGAAATCAACTGGAACAAGATCTGCATGGTTTAGAAAATCAGCAGCAAGAGTTGGAGAAACGCTTAGCTCGGTTAGAAGGCACTTTTCAAATAGTATCCGCCAACGATGATTTGCTCTCGCGGGTTGAATCCTTAGAACAGGAAGAACGCGAACTTCAATTAGAATGGGGAAAAGCGCAAAAGACTCAGAACCTTTTAAGGGAAAAACGGCAAAATTTGCAAGGAGAACTTGCGAAAGTTATGGCCTCGATTAATAGCTCCCAGAAAAGACTGTGGGAGCTTCAAGCTCAAGTTAAGGCGTTGAAATCCCTAGAAGATCAGACGGAAACTCTTCCTCTTAGTGTGCGGGCAGTTTTGCAAGCCCATAAAGCGCATCATCTTGAGGGAATTCTTGGAACCTTGTCCTCGTTGATTGCCGTTCCTACAGACTATTCTCAAGCCATCGACATCGCGTTGGGAGCCCAGCGTCATGATGTGGTGACAGAAACAGAATGGCACGCGCGCCAGGTTATTGAATGGCTCAAGCGTCAAAGGGCTGGCCGTGTAACCATTCTTCCCCTTGACCAAATCCGCGAAGCCAGAATTCCCGACCGCGACAGGGCCTTAAATCAGCAAAAAGGGGTTGTGGGTTGGGCGATTGATCATATTGACTTTGATGAGCGCCTGTTTCCTGCGGTAAGTTATGTATTAGGCCGTGTTCTGCTCATCGAATCCTTAGACGTGGCCAATGCTATAGGGCGTCTTCATCAGTTTCGATACAAAATGGTGACTCTTGACGGCCAAATCGTTTTGTCGGGAGGAGCTATTTCAGGAGGAAGTGACCGAAGCCGAAGCAATAATTTTCAGCAAAAGGAAGCGGGACTTGTTGAGCAAATCAATACCTTAACCCAGTCGGTATCAAGTCAGCAGCGACGCCGGGAAGAACTGGAAGGGCAAATTGCCGAATGGCAACGCCAAGAAGAAGAAGCGCGGATGGTAGTGACACGATGCGCTGAGCGCTTGAATCATTTACGTGCGCTCTTAGAGGGAGGAAAGTGGAATAAAGACCAGGTTAAGGAACTGATCTCATCGTTAGCAGATCATCGAATCCGCATCGGAGAAGTTAAACAAGCTTTAGAACAAAAAATTCACTATATTAACACCCTCGACCAAGAACTTTCTGCGCTTAAAGAAGCATATAACACCCGCCGGCAAGCCTATTTAAATTCCCAGCAAGTTCATAGTCACCGTCTTGAACTAATGGCTCGGTACGCCGAAGAAAAACAACGCTTGACCGTGCAAGCACAGGAAATCTCTCAGCGACGGCAACAATTATCAACACAAAGGGAAGAGGTTCTCCGTGAACTTTCGGCTCACCGAGCGGAACGTGAGAATATGATAGAGCGAATTGATGTCGAATCACAACGCATTCAGGAGTATCAAAGGACATTGGTGCAAATGGGAGACGCTGTTCAACAGTTGGGAGGCCGCATTCGATCGCTTGACAGTGAGGACCGGAAGATGTCCGGGCGGATCACGTATATTGAACAACAGTTGCTTAAAACCACAACCCGATGGGATGGCTATGAGCCACCGGATGGCGAGCCGTTACCGGATGAGGAAATTCCTCGAGCTAAAACCTTACTCGACGAATGGCAAAGCGCTTTAGATCAGCTAGGTCCCATACGGCCCGGGGTGTATGCCCTTTTTACACAGTTAGAAGACCGTCTAGCGTATCTCGAATCCGAACGACATGATGTCGAACTCGCCAAAAATGAATTGCGGGAAACCTTGCGGCAAATTGATCATGAGGTGGATGCACGCCTGGCCGAAACGGCTTCTCAAGTAGAGGAGGCATTTAAGCAAGCCTGTTTATCATTGTTGGGAGGAGAAGGCGGATTTCGGTGGATCCAAGGTGATGAAAGGGGCATTGAATTATGGATCCGACCACCAGGAAAAAAGCCGAGCACCATGACCTTGCTTTCTGGAGGAGAAAAGGCACTCGGAGGCATTGCCTGGCTGTTTGCCTTATTAAGTGTTCGTCCTTCTCCGTTTGTCGTTCTGGATGAAGTCGAGGCAGCATTAGATGAAGCTAATGCTCAAAGAGTCGCGCAATACATTCGCGCGCATCACGGACGGACCCAATATGTGATTGTGACGCATCATAAATCAACGATGACTATAGCGGATGCACTGTGGGGTGTGGCTGGGGACGGTCAAGGTCGCAGTCGATTAGTTTCCGTCCGCATTGAACACACTCCATTAGCAGAGGAAGGATAGGTGAATGGCAATGGCTGGTTTTTGGAATCGTTTAAAAGAAGGAATGACTCGTACTCGAGACAGTTTAGGTGGACGTCTGCGGACACTGTTTCAAGGACGCCAATGGGATGAGTCCTTATGGGATCAGCTCGAAGAAATCCTATTTGAAGCTGATCTTGGATATGATACGGTGGACTACCTCTTGACCCAATTGCGAGAAGAAGTCCGGATTGCGCATCCCCAGCGTGCAGATGACGTCATGGAATTGCTCCGGCGCATTATGGTGAACCTATTTGAAAAAGCATCTGATCCTACCCTTCTTGATCCGCAAAGACCTAGTATATGGTTAATGGTTGGTGTCAATGGCACGGGGAAAACAACCACGGCGGGAAAATTTGCGTACATGATGAAACGCCAAGGGTACCAGGTTATATTGGGGGCGGCCGATACATTTCGGGCTGCCGCAGTTGAACAGCTGCAGGAATGGGGTCAACGAGCCGGTGTTGACGTAATTAGCCAAGGGGCGGGGGCCGATTCTGCTGCTGTAGCTTATGATACCGTTCAAGCGGCCATTGCCCGTTCTCGTGACTTAGCAATTATTGATACGGCGGGACGATTGCACAATAAATCGAATCTTATGCAGGAATTGCAAAAAGTGGTTCGGGTGATTCGGCGCGAACGGCCCGATGCGCCCCATCAAGTCTGGTTGGTTATTGATGCGACGACCGGTCAAAATGGTTTAGCTCAGGCTCAAGTGTTTTTGGAGGCGGTTCATGTAACGGGAATTGTCCTCACGAAACTCGATGGGACAGCTAAAGGGGGCATTGCGCTGTCGATAAAACGGGAACTGGGTGTTCCCATTCGTTTTATCGGTGTCGGAGAAAAAGTGGAAGATCTGATGCCGTTTGACGCGGAAAGTTATGTCCGTGCCATTTTAGGCGATTGACGCCTTTTCTCCTGCCCACGTATACTCAAAATATACCTTGATAACGCCGAATTCGATTAAGAAGCGGAGGACCCGTTCCTTTTGGGGTGAATTGCTATGCAACGGGCATGCTCGCAGCCCGAACCCGTCAGCTAACTTCGCAGGCGTAGGGGGCTCAAGGTCTAATAATTCATTTGACTCCTTCCCCCGGGAAATATCCGGGGCTTTGTTTTGCCCGGTTCGATGGAGGTTATGCACGATGATGAAACGTGTTCTACAAATCTCCTTACGCGCCGATCCGTTAAATCCCTTGGACGGCGGTGAAACGGGAGGTCAACAAGTTATTGTTCGGCAAATGGGCCGAAATCTTCAGCATCTAGGTTATGCCGTCGATATTATTACATTACGTCAACAAGACCACTTACCCGAACGCTACTCCTTTGGCCATTTGGGACAAGTCATTCGACTGACCGGCTGGGAAGGGCGCTTGTCGTCAGATGAGGATTGGCATCGCAATCAGGACGCGATTATTCAGCAAGCGTTAACGTGGATTCGCGAACAACATCGCGAATACCATATTATCCATAGTCATTTCTGGATTTCGGGAATGGTGGCTGTGCGCCTGGCCCATGAATTGGGTATACCCTGGATTCATTCGCCATATAAAATGGGTCAATGGATTATGCGACCTGGGGATGAAATGTCCTCCATCCGATTACAAACCGAGCGCCAACTCATTGAACAAGCCCAGGGCGTTGTGGTGCCCTATTTGAAAGAAAGTGAAATGATTCATCAAATGGCGCCGAAAGTGCCTATTTATGTTGTACCACCCGCTGTCGATATCACTAATTTCTTTGTGCGGGATGCTGGACCGTTATTACGAGGATTGGGCTTAAATAAGCCTCCGATTTTATATGTCGGCCGTTTGAATAAAGGACGGGGAATTCAAGAAGTACTTGAGGTGATGACGCGTACTTCGTTGCCTTTGGATTTAACACTCTTGGTTATTGGGGGAAGTCCCGGTGAGGTTGTAGACGGACAGCCAACGAACCCGACTTTGCGCTCTTTAGCCGAAAAACTTAACGGGCATGTGAGGTTTCTCGGTCCCATGCCTCATCACGCCATTGCCACCTATATGGGTTC
The DNA here is from genome assembly GCF_001280565.1 of Sulfobacillus thermosulfidooxidans. Classification (NCBI taxonomy): domain Bacteria; kingdom Bacillati; phylum Bacillota; class Clostridia; order Eubacteriales; family Clostridiales Family XVII. Incertae Sedis; genus Sulfobacillus; species Sulfobacillus thermosulfidooxidans. Next base: position 953,106 of record NZ_LGRO01000001.1, read on the forward strand.
ATCCACGGTGTTAATTGCACCGAATCAAGGAGCGACTCTGGGTATGGCTGTAATTGAAGCTATGGCGTCAGGTTGTGCCGTTGTCGGAACCAACGTGCCGGGTGTGGAAGACTGGATTGAGCCCGGATTCACGGGCATTCTCGTTGAGCGTTCGCGTATTGACCAATTATGGCAAAACGCGTTAGAGTTGTGGCAAACTCCTAATCGTGCCAGACAAATGGGAACTAACGGGCAAGAAATTATTCAACGACACCACACCGTTAACCACATGGCACAACGGCTACATGTAGTGTATGAGGAGGTGGCGTCCAGTGGCCGCCATCAAGCGGGTGTTGGCTACTGATATCGATGGAACCTTAATCGGCCATGGGGGAGAACAGGCAGTTCGGGATTATCTTTTGGCTCATCCCGAGCTTGGAGTTATTTATCTTACCGGTCGTACGCTGAACAATGCCTGCTCAATTATTACACGCTATGGGTTTCCCACACCGCTTGCGATCGCAACCGATGTGGGAGCCGACATTTATTGGGGTCCCCACTTCGAAGTCGATGAATATTGGGCATTTGAACAACGTCGTAATTGGTCGCCGCGGCGCCTTCGCACGGCACTAAGCGAAGTGTCCGGGGTCATTTATCGGGGACGCAGTTCCCATTGGCGTGTCGCTTTTGAACTTCAAGATCCGAGTTTATTGCCGATTGTGAAATCGTATTTAACCCAGCATCATTTAACAGTGCGGATGTTATGGTATCCCAATGAAAGCCGACTTGATATCTTGCCCTGTACTGCACTGAAAAGCCGTGCCTTGCAGTATATTTTGCGCCGCATTGGTGTCAAAGCGCAAAATTGTTTTGTCGCGGGGGATGCAGAAAATGACGGCGATATGTTGGCTAACCACTATCCCGGTGTTTTGGTGGCCAATGGGGATGCTTCGGTAAGAAATTGCCTGCCTGAATGGATCGTGCGTTCGCGCTATCCGGGCGCATTAGGTGTTTTAGATGGACTGCAGCAGTGGTTAGAACCACAAAGTCAATAACGACTGAGGCTTGCATAGACTCGTCCGAAGAAGCCCAAAGCCAAGCCCCTTTATGCATGGTCAAAACTTACAATAATATGCCTTTTTAAATAATCCATGTGGGCATTTGTCATCATGCTCCAACACAGGAACGCGGCGAGCGTCTTTTTAATGCTAAGAACGCCTGATTGTGTGGCAGCATGATGGTTTTTTGTCCAATTAGCTTCCTTGAACCTCCGCGCCCTAAAGGACGGAGATTCTGGGGGAACCACCATGGCTGCGTCGCGGGGCGTGAGACCATCGGAGTGACCCTCCTGATTCGCCACCTTGTCCCGCCAGCATCATCGGGGATTGTATCGCATGACGTCAGGGATGTCTAGAAGCATTTGGGGGCTTAAGAGTTGATCACCTACCCGCTGAAGGTCGCCATTTCTCGACGGGTGAATAGCCTCAAGGGCGTTTCCTCCCGACTGATCCGTAAGAAGCCCTATACAAGCATTGAGCGAGCGCTGTGGGGTGGCAGCCTCTGGTCCCCAAGTTATTTTGCCGGGTCGGCTGGCGAAGCCCCACTGTCGATCATCAAGCAATACATCGAGCAACAGGAAACGCCGGATGGACCCCTGCGGGGTCAGCGCCTGATATCTCCGCCCTGAACGGCGGAGTTTTACGGCGCATCTGATAAATAAACGAATAGACGGATAGACGAAATACGTGAGTTTGACCACACCGCAGTGGGTTTGGAATTTTGACATTGACATTCCGCTATTCGTTCAGTATGATGGGTTTTGTCTGTTAAGCATTTTTGCTTAACAGCAGACCGGGGTGGGACTGTGGAACGTCTGAACCGTGAACGTGCCAATATCTTATATGATATCTATGGCCAAATGCTGACTGACCACCAAAGAGATGTTTGGCGCTTGTATTATTTGGAAGACTGGTCGCTCATGGAAATCGCAGAAGCCAAAAATGTTAGCCGAGCGGCGATCCACGATTTACTCGATCGGAGCGCGAAAACATTAGAACAGTGGGAAAGGCAGTTGTCGCTTATAGATCATATGACGCGGCGCCAACAACAACTGAAATCCCTTTGGAAACTCATTCACAGTGCACCCAAGGGACCGTGGCAAGTTGAAGCAGAGAAGATTATTGAGGAACTGGCAGGAGAGGAGGGGCTATTAGATGTTTGACAACCTGACCGAAAAGTTGCAAAACACCTTTAAGCGTATGCGCAATAAGGGCCGGTTGACCGAAGACGATGTGCGAGAAGGTCTCCGTGATGTTCGCATGGCACTCCTTGAGGCCGATGTCAACTTTAAGGTCGTCAAGGATTTCTTAAGTCGTGTGGAGCAAGAAGCTATCGGCCAAGATATTCTCGAAAGCTTGACGCCTGCTCAGGGAGTTGTGCGCATTGTCCGGGATCAGCTTACGGAGCTAATGGGCAACCACGTCGAACGCATTAAAATGGCCTCAAATCCTCCGACTGTCATTTACCTTGTAGGTCTTCAAGGCTCAGGAAAAACAACATCTACAGCTAAATTGGCCAAAATGTTAAAGCAGCAAGGGCGTCAACCCCTCATGGTTGCAACGGATATCTACCGCCCAGCTGCTGTGGACCAACTTCAAGCTTTGGGTCAGCAAATCGGCGTTCCGGTCATCTACGAAGATGGATTGTCCCCTGTTCAATTGGTCCGAGAAGGCTGGCAGCGAAGCCGGCAAATGGCTAAAGATGTCATTTTAGTCGATACCGCTGGCCGTTTGCACATTGATAACGCGCTTATGGATGAGTTGGTACAGATGCAAAAAGAGGTGCCTGCTCACGAAACATTACTTGTTGTCGACGCGATGACAGGTCAAGATGCGGTCCGGGTGGCCAAGGCTTTCAAGGAAACGCTCCCGGTCACAGGTGTCATCTTGACCAAATTGGATGGGGATGCGCGTGGCGGAGCGGCGTTGTCCATCCGTGCCGTCACGGAATTGCCAATTAAGCTGATTGCCACCGGCGAAAAAGTTGACGCGTTAGAACCTTTTCAACCCGATCGAATGGCTTCGCGAATTTTGGGCATGGGTGATGTTTTGACCTTGATTGAGAAGGCCGAACAATCCCTCGACAAAGACGAAATTGAGACCCATGCCAAACGCATAGGCACGAAGGATTTTAATTTTGAAGATTTCCAAGCCATGCTGAAGCAAGTCAAGAAGTTAGGGCCTTTGTCCAAAGTGATGGAGCTTCTTCCGGGAATGGGCCCCTTAAATCTTAACAAACTGAAGGATCAAGTGGACGATAAGGGACTTGATCGAGTCGAAGCCATCATTAATTCGATGACGGTACTCGAACGGCGGAAACCCGACATTATTGATGGCAGCCGGCGTTTGCGTATTGCGAAAGGCAGTGGGACCTCTGTCCAGGAAGTCAACCGCCTTGTCAAGCAGTTTTATGAAATGCGGAAGGTCATGAAACAGATGAAAGGTAGCGGGCATAAAAGAAAATTTCCGAAGCTTCCTTTTAAAGATTTTCCTGATCTTCGGTAAGAGAAAAATGTTTATATGGTGATGTGTGAGAGGAGGGAACAATGTGGTAAAAATTCGATTGCGTCGAATGGGAGCAAAAAAACGACCGTTTTATCGTGTAGTGGTGGCGGATGCACGCTCACCGCGAGATGGCAAATTTCTTGAGGAAATTGGCTATTATGACCCAACCAAAAATCCTGCCGTGGTGAAAATCGACGAGGAAAAAGCGATTCGATGGATTCAAAATGGTGCGCAGCCGACAGACACTGCCAGGTCTTTGCTGCGCCAGACCGGTGTGTTAAAGAAGGTTCATGAGCTCAAACAAGCCAAGAAGACCGAACAAAATGTCTAAAGAGGATTGGTCTGACTTTGTGGCGGTGGGCGAAATTACCTCGCCGCATGGGGTTCATGGTGCATTTCGGGTTTATCCGACAACAGACTATCCTCACCGGCTTTTGAAAAGGAAGACTATATGGGTGCAGTCACTTTCCGGTCCCCAAGTGATCCGGCATGCGCAAGCACATCCGCCTATGGTCATTCTTCAGCTGGAGAATATTACGACGCGAGAACAAGCAGAACATTTGAGGGGCGCCACTTTGTATGTTCCGATTGATTCCTTGCCACCCTTGGGGCAAGGGGAATATTACTGGTTCCAATTGCAAGGATTGAGCATCCGGGACAGTTCCAGTCAAGAAATCATCGGAACCCTAAACAAGGTGATACGTACAGGAGCTAACCAAGATGTCTTTGAGGTTATGCGCCCCAATAAGCCACCCTTATTACTGCCAGCACTCAAATCGGTTGTTCTCCATGTCGATTTAGAGGCGGGTATTATGGATGTCCGTGTCCCCGAAGGATTGGATGACGTCACATGATGGTCATCCAGATTGTGACATTGTTTCCTGAAATGTTTTCCGGGCCGTTAACCACGAGCATGATGAAACGTGCGCAATCAAAGGGCTTGGTCGATATTCGGACGATTCCTTTGCGCTGGTTCGGGATTGGTCCGCATAAAACCACAGATGACTATCCTTTCGGCGGGGGGATTGGCATGCTGTTGCGTGCCGATGTTGTCGTGCCAGCTGTAGAATGGGCGCAAGCGCATCATGCGGCTCCTGCTCATGTGGTTATGACTTCGGCGCAAGGGGAAAAATTTGACCAATCCATGGCCGAGAGTTTTAGTCACTTAGACCACATAATTATCGTAGCTGGCCACTACGAAGGGATTGATGACCGTGCGATATCATTGTTAAATGCGCAAGAGGTCTCAATTGGTGATGTGATTTTGACGGGTGGAGAAATCCCTGCAATGGTGATGGTCGATGCAGTAACCCGGTTATTGCCTGGGGTTTTGGGGGCAGATGAGGGCACCGTCCATGAATCTTTTGGAGAAAGTGGCGGACTAGAAGGTCCCCAATATACTCGCCCTCGCATTTATCGAGGCATCGAAGTACCATCAGTGTTATTATCCGGCGATCATGCTCGCATTGCGCAATGGCAAAAGGAGCAATCCCAACTCCGAACGCGACTTCGCCGGCCGGATTTGCTGCAATAACGCTAATTTGCAGCGCATTTATGTGGATGCTATAATTTCATGTGGCCCGTAAAGGGGGGAAAATTGTGGATTTTATTCGATTATTAGAGGAAGACCAGATTCGGAAAGATATCCCGACATTTCGTCCTGGTGATACTGTGCGCGTCGCAGTGAAAATTCGTGAAGGTAACCGGGAACGTGTGCAAAATTTTGAAGGGGTAGTTATTGCTATCAAGGGAACCGGTTTGTCGAAAACATTTACCGTGCGTCGTGTTAGTTACGGTGTTGGCGTCGAACGAATCTTCCTATTGCACTCGCCGCGATTGGAATCGATTCAAGTGGTGCGACGGGGAAAGGTCCGCAGAGCGAAGCTTTATTACTTAAGGAAACTTCGTGGGAAGGCAGCCCGCATCAAGGAGCGACGTTAATTTGCCTGGCGAAGACACCCGGTTCCCGAGGTGTCTTCGCTATCTTTATGGTTTGAGGAGGCTGCCCAAATGACAAATCAACGGCGCAGAGGATATTTAGAATTTATTGAAACGGTTATTTTAGCAGTAGTGTTGGCATTTCTCATTCGTACCTTCGTTTTTGAATCGTATCAAGTGGAAGGTATTTCGATGTTACCGACCTTGCACACAGGGGAACGGGTTCTGGTTAATAAATTGATCTATGACTTTGAGCCGCCGAAAACGGGTCAAATTATCGTGTTTCGCTCACCGGTCATTAAAAGCCAGGATTGGATTAAACGCGTCATCGGAGTACCGGGTGATACGATTAGCGTAGAAAATAATGTGGTATATATCAATGGCAAAAGATATCATGAACCGTTTTTGAAGTACCGTGGTTCAATGAACGTTCCTCCTACTAAGGTGCCTCCTGGGTATTTATGGGTAGAAGGGGATAACCGTCCCAAAAGTTTTGACAGTCGATATTTTGGTCTATTACCGATGAAAAATGTAAAAGGTGAGGCTTTTGTGGTATGGTGGCCTTTATCTGATTTTCATCTCTTACATTAACAGTGCAGGGACAACGATGAAAGATACGAGAGGATAACTATGGGAAAGCGGCAATCGTGGTATCCCGGTCATATGGTTGCCACGCAGCGGACCATTCGTGAGTTAGCGCCCTATTTATCGGCGTTTATTGAAGTTATTGATGCACGTGCTCCCAACATTAGCCGCCATCAGCCCCTTCAGCAATGGATTGGCCGGGCTCAGTTGATAATGGTCATGAATAAGGCTGAACTTGCCGATCCGGATGCCACGCAGCGTTGGTTATCATGGTTTCAATCCCAAGGTGTGACAACGCTGGCGATATCAGCGCAAAATCCGCGGGCTAAGATCGAAGTGGAGAAAGCCATTCGTCGTGTTCTAGCGCCTCCTTATCGCCTGGCTGTGGTCGGCGTTCCCAATGTGGGAAAATCTACGTTGTTAAATAAAATGGTTGGTGGGCACCGTGTGATGACGGGAGCGAAACCCGGTGTCACCCGAGGACCGCAGTGGATTCGTTTGCCGGGAGGCTGGGAGTGGCTCGATTTACCGGGGGTGGTGACCCCGCGACACTCTGAAGATTGGCGATTGAAAGTTCTAGGAATTGTCCCTAGTACGGCTGAGGAACGGATACTTCTTGTTGACAAAATTTGGGAGATAGTGACTTCCCGTATATCCTTACCAGAAAATTGGCGGGATTGGGGAAGGTCTCGGGGCTACTTGAAAACGGGCGGTGTGCTTGATGAACAACGCACGGCGGATGCCATCGTGCTGGCGTTCCAAAATGGGAAATTTGGGCGGGTAACGCTGGAAGAACCAGGAGAAGGCTAGATGACAACAAGACGGAATCAGGAAGCCATATGGTTAGCGAAGATTCAGTGGGAAAAACAATTCTGGCACAAGGGATGGATCGTAGCGGGGGTGGATGAGGTGGGCCGTGGCCCCTTAGCGGGTCCTGTTGTGGCTGCTGCTGTAATCTTGGATCCTCATAAAGAGATTGTGGGAATCGACGATTCCAAAAAGCTTAGCGTTTTACAGCGACAACAATTATATAAGGAAATTTGTCGTAACGCTATTGCCATTGGAGTTGGGGCGGTCGGCCCGAGAACGATTGAGCGTATTAACATTCTGGAAGCTAGCCGAATGGCCATGGCCCGTGCTCTTGGACACCTTACTATAAGACCACGGGTTGTGCTGACGGATGCTATGCGTGTTGGTGGTCCCTGGGATGAATTGCCGATTGTGCACGGGGATCAAGTGTCAGCTAGCATCGGAGCCGCCTCGGTTATCGCTAAAGTTGTTCGCGATCGCTATATGGAGGAATTGGCATTACAATTTCCCGTATATGGGTTTGAGCAACATAAAGGATATCCCACCCTTTATCATCGTGCAAGGATTCTTGAACATGGTCCGAGTATGGCGCACCGTCGATCGTTTCTTCGAAAAATGATGTCATCTGTCCAGGAATTGGTTGATTTCCCCTTGTAATTTGCATCCTTCCTATTTCCCTGTTACAGTCATGCTAATATCTATCTTTATAATAGTTTCCAAGACGCACTCAGGGTCCGTGCCAAGAAATGAAAGACGCATGGAAAGATAGCATATTTTGATATAATGTAAAAATGTTTGTACCCGGGAGGGTTATCATGGCTAAAGCTAAACCTCTAATCATTGTAGAATCGCCAGCCAAGGCGAAGACGATCAGTCGCTTTTTGGGATCCCGATTCCAGGTAAAAGCGTCAATGGGACATGTGCGTGATTTACCGAAAAGCCAGTTTGGGGTGGACGTGGCTAAAGGATTCCAGCCACGATACATTACAATACGAGGGAAAGGCCCTCTGCTGAAAGAGCTCAAAGAAGCGGCTAAGAAGTCAGAACGCGTCTATTTAGCGACAGACCCTGACCGTGAAGGAGAAGCGATTTCGTGGCATTTGGCCGAAGCCTTGAACATTGCTCCACGTGATGTTCGGCGTATTGAATTTCATGAAATCACAAAAGATGCGGTGAATCATGCGATTAAACAAGCCCGGCCCATAAATATGGCCCTGGTCAATGCCCAACAGGCGAGGCGGGTATTGGACCGTGTTGTAGGTTATCAATTGTCTCCCTTATTGTGGCGAAAAGTGCGTCCAGGATTGTCAGCAGGACGGGTCCAAAGTGCTGCGTTAAAATTGTTAGTGGATCGTGAAGATGAAGTTTTGCGGTTTGTGCCTGAGCAATATTTTACCATTGACATGACAGCCATAACTGAAGAAGGCACATTATTATCTCATTATATTGCGCCTTTAGGGGAAAAGGGGCGCGTATCTCAAAAGGAAGCGGAGCAAATCTTGGCGCAGGTGCGACCTGGCATGGAAGTGGTTGTTGCTGAGGTGAAAGTGCGCGAAAAGAGACGATTTGCCGCACCACCCTTTACGACTTCGACATTACAGCAAGAGGCTTCCCGCAAATTGGGATTCTCTGTTAAACGTACCATGAGCCTGGCGCAACAGCTTTATGAGGGATTGGAAGTGGCCGGGGAAGGCACCGTAGGATTGGTGACTTACATTCGTACGGACTCCACCCGTATTGCTGATGTGGCCCGTGACGATGCCAAGAAATATATTGAAGAACGTTATGGTCGCTCTTATGTGCCCTCGGAAGAAGCGAAACGTCCAACCAAGACGAAACCTGGGGTTCAAGATGCTCATGAAGCGATAAGACCGACCAATATCAGACGTCATCCCGAAAGTCTTAAGAGCAGTCTCAACCGGGACCAATTGCGTTTATATCGGTTAATTTGGGAACGATTTGTTGCCAGTCAAATGGCGCCAATGGTGTACGATTCTACCACGATAGATTTGCATGTCAAAGACCAGGACGCGATTTTTAGGGCTACGGGTTCCCGGATTAAGTTCCCGGGATTTACCGTGGTTTATCAAGAATCGTTTGACGACGCCGATCCCAATGCGCAAGATGAAGCCAAATCGCGTCCATTGCCCGCGGTTAATCAAGGTATGGTACTACCCATCTCGGATATCACGTCTCAAGAACATTTTACTGAACCACCTCCTCGGTTTACGGAAGCGAGTCTCGTTAAAACGCTTGAAGAACTAGGCATTGGTCGCCCATCAACTTATGCACCGATTGTGGAAACGCTGATTCAACGGGATTATGTGCACCGGGAGCAGAAGAAATTAATTCCCACCGAATTGGGGCGGGTTGTTGTCGATTTATTAAAACAATATTTCCCGGAGATTGTTGATACACGGTTTACTGCAGATGTTGAGACACAACTTGACCAAGTTGCTGCCAATGATATGCAGTGGCAAGATGTGTTGTACGCATTTTATGACCGTTTTGCTGAAGAATTACACCGGGCCGATGAAGATATTGAAAAAGTGGAACTGCCGCAAGAGACGACGGATGAAGTTTGCGAGAAGTGTGGGCGACCCATGACCATTAAATATGGCCGGTTTGGCAAGTTCTTAGCGTGTTCTGGATATCCTGAGTGCGATTTTACGAAGCCTTTTGTCGAAAAAACTGGCGCGATGTGTCCAAAATGCGGAAAAGATTTAGTGGTTCGTCGTACCCGTAAAGGACGCGTCTTTTATGGGTGTGCCGGTTATCCCGAATGTGATTTTGTGACGTGGAATCGCCCGAGTGACAAACAATGCCCACGTTGTGGATCAAGCATGGCGTTTAAACGACGCGGCAATCACGAAAGTCTCATGTGCTTGCGGGAGGGATGCGGTTATGAAGAAGAGCAAGCTCAATGACGTCAATGTTGTTGGCGGAGGTTTGGCCGGATCCGAGGCTGCATGGCAATTGGCCCAGTTAGGTTTCACAGTTCACCTATTCGAAATGCGGCCCCAGACCATGACACCTGCTCACGTGAGTGGAAAGTTTGGCGAGCTAGTCTGTTCCAACTCGCTGGGTTCGACACTCGGTCTGGCACCAGCAACCTTATTAAAAGATGAAATGCGGTTATTGGACTCACTTATTATTAAGGCGGGAGAATCGGCTAGGGTTCCGGCGGGGTCGGCGTTAGCGGTTGACCGTGAGGCATTTAGTCAGGGCATAACCGAGATTCTGGAAGGTCATCCGAATATTGTGATTCACCATGAGGTTGTGACCGAAATTTTAAGCGGGCCGACCGTTATTGCTACCGGTCCCTTAACGCACGAATCATTGACCGAAGCCATTTCCGATTTAGTTGGGGCGAAAATGTTATCATTCTTCGATGCGGCCGCTCCCATTGTTCTAGCCGAAAGCGTCGATATGAATCACGCGTTTTGGGGATCACGGGAAGGAAATCAAGATTACCTGAATTGTCCTTTAACTAAGGATGAGTACATGGCGTTTTATGATGCCTTAATTCATGCGGAACAACATATGGGGCATGATTTTGAATCCACAGCCTTTTTTGAGGGATGTTTACCAATTGAAGAATTGGCCAGACGCGGTGTGAAAACCCCACTATATGGTCCGATGAAACCCATTGGCCTTGAAAATCCGTTTGAACAAGGCCGTAGACCTTATGCCGTCGTTCAGCTACGCCGTGATAACGCTGCGGGATCGTTAATGAGCCTTGTGGGTTTTCAGACGAATTTGCGTTGGGGAGAACAAAAGCGTGTGTTTGGACTTATTCCGGCGTTGCATGATGCCGAATTTGTGCGCTACGGGGTGATGCATCGCAACACCTACTTGAAGTCACCCGCGATACTAAGACCGACATTAAATGCGAAGGTGCGAGAAGACTTGTGGTTCGCTGGTCAAATGACGGGCGTTGAGGGTTATGTGGAATCGGCTGCAACAGGCATTATGGTAGCGAGGTACATTGCTCAATGGCTCGAGCATGGTCAAATTCAACCTTTCCCTCAGGACACGATGATGGGGGCGTTGGCGTACTATATTACCCATACTGATCCGGAGCATTTTCAACCGATGAATGCCAATTTTGGACTTTTGACGTTACCTCCAGAAATTCAACAGATCCATGACAAAAAAGCACGGCGGCGTTGGTTGAGAGACCGGGCCTTAGCGTCATTGAAAGAGTATCTTGAACGCATCGGTGTTGAGGTATCGCACCATGAAACCCGTTAATGAGTGGATTGAGTATTATATCCAAACACTCATGTTGGTGGAGCAAGCATCTGAACACACCGCCCGCGCATATGCTCAGGATCTACACCAATTAGAAAATTTTGTCGGCGCGTTGGATCAGGTTAGCACCAAGGATATTCGGGCATGGATATCATCGATGATGAAACAGGGATTGGCTCCGAGAACTGTGGCCCGAAAATTGGCTGTGATTCGATCGTTTTACCGGTTCGTTAAGCGACAGGGATGGCGCACCGACAATCCTGCTAGTCGAGTGCTCACTCCACGGTTTCGCCCCTTATTGCCCCGAACTCTAACGATGGATGAAGCCCATGATCTGATTGAAAGCGCCAAAACTATGCCGGGTCCTCTAGGACTTAGAAACTGGGCTTTAATGGAGATTCTTTATGGAGCGGGACTCAGAAGTCAAGAAGCGGTATCTTTAAATATAGCTGATGTGGATTTGACGAGCCGTTTTGTGCGCGTCAAAGGCAAAGGCGGAAAAGAGCGGGTGGTGCCCTTCGGCACTAAAGCTTCTCAGGCACTGGATGAATATTTACTTCGAGGAAGAAAGGCTCTTATCCGCACACGCACCACGGCGCTCTTTGTTAATTACCGGGGTGGCAGGCTGACTACACGTAGTGTGCGGCGGATTGTAAAAAATGTGTTGGCCAAAGCCGCGATTCAAAGAAATATCAGCCCACACTGGCTGAGGCATTCATTTGCGACTCATATGCTCATGAATGGTGCCGATTTGCGGGTGATTCAAGAACTTTTGGGCCACAGTTTATTACGTACGACACAACTTTATACATTAGTGTCCCAAGAACATATTGCTAAAGTCTATCAAAATGCCCATCCTCGTGCTTGAGGAGCGCAGGCGCCATAGAGCGAATGGAAACAATGAAGGAGAGATGAGAGTGGCAGCCATTGAATTTCATGGGACAACAATTCTCGGGATTGTGAGAGACGGCAAAGCGGTGATTGGGGGAGATGGTCAGGTCACTTTCGGCCAAAATACTGTTATGAAGCACACGGCGACAAAGGTTCGACGTTTGTATCATAATAAAGTATTGGCGGGATTTGCTGGGTCGGTAGCGGATGCATTGACCTTGTTCGAACTTTTTGAAGGGAAACTTGAAGAAAGTCACGGCAACCTGCAACGCGCGGCAGTGGCTCTTTCTCGTCAATGGCGCACCGATCGGATGCTGGGTAAATTGGAAGCCTTGTTATTAGTAGCAGACACCGAACATTTATTTATTTTGTCCGGAACAGGCGAAGTGATAGAACCTGATGACTATATTGCCGCTATTGGATCGGGAGGCAGTTATGCCTTGGCAGCTGCGCGGGCCTTTTCGTCGATTGAGCCTCCGCTGCCTTTAGAAGATTTGGTTAGACGTTCTTTGGACATTGCGGCGGATATTTGTATCTATACCAATCACCATTTGACTATTGAAACCTTGAATTAACACTTTTGCCGAAGGAAAAAGGAGGTTTTGTCATGGACGATGCATTGATGACACCCAAGAAAATCGTCGAAGAACTCGATCGATATATTGTTGGTCAAGAGGAAGCCAAGCGGGCGGTTGCAATTGCTCTGAGGCACCGCTGGCGGCGGAGTCAGCTCGATCCCGAACTGCAAGAAGATATTACCCCGAAAAACATCTTGATGATTGGGCCAACTGGAGTGGGAAAAACGGAAGTGGCCCGTCGCTTGGCACGGCTCTTGCATGTACCCTTTGTGAAAGTTGAAGCAACAAAATTTACCGAGGTCGGCTATGTCGGCCGCGATGTCGATGCGATGGTACGCGATCTCGTCGAAACTAGTGTGCGAATGGTTAAAGAAGAACGAAGTCAGGCTGTCCAAGATCGAGCGGAGCGCATCGCGGAAGATCGTTTAGTGGATGCTTTAGTTCCGTTTCCTGAGGATAGCTCAACGACTGTCAATCCCTTTGAAGCATTGTTTGGGGGCGGAAATCGACCCAACAAGGCAACATCCAGTATAAGTATTGAAGAACGTCACCGGATCGAAGAAGAACGGCGCAAGGTGCGGGAAAAACTTCGGATGAAAGCCATGGAAAACGAAGTGGTCGAAGTGGAAGTTGAAGATCCCGGTCCACCATTACCTTTTATGGGAAATATTCCTGGTGGGGAAGAAAATCAAATGAATCTTGGTGAAATGTTTTCCGGCTTGTTACCCAAGCGAACAAAACGCCGTAAGATGACGGTTGCCGAGGCACGGAAGGTATTGACCCAGGAAGAAGCTCAAAAATTAATCGATACCGATGCGGCCCATGCAGAAGCCCTGTGGAGAGCTGAGCAACAAGGCATTATCTTCATTGATGAGTTTGATAAAATTGCGTCTAGCAGTCATGAAGGGCGTGGACCGGATGTGTCACGGGAAGGAGTTCAACGTGATATTCTGCCGATAGTCGAGGGATCCACGGTCAATACCAAATATGGGCCGGTTAAGACGGATCATATTCTCTTTATTGCTGCAGGAGCATTTCATGTATCGAAACCTAGTGATCTCATTCCCGAATTACAAGGACGGTTCCCGATACGAGTGGAGTTTAACGCTCTAACCGAAGAAGACTTTTATAAAATTCTGACTGAACCGCGGCACTCCCTTATCAAGCAATATCAAGCTCTTCTGGGGGCAGAAGGCGTTAAAGTGGAATTCGATGACGGCGCATTGTGGGAAATGGCGCGCTATGCCTATCAGGTCAATCGGGATACCGAAAACATTGGAGCCCGGCGCCTACACACTATCCTGGAAAAGGTACTGGAAGAACTGAATTTCTCTGCGCCCGATTTAGTGGGTCAGACCATTCCGATTACCGCAGTTTATGTGCAACAACGGCTGGCTAAGATTGCAGAGAATATTGACATCAATCGGTATATACTCTGAATTTTTTTTTCGTTACCACATTAGAACTTTGCTGTGGTATACTCGAGTGGTGAAAATTGTGACGACAGGGGATTTTGTCGAATCAAGGAGGTGCATGTCGTGGAAGAATTACTCGAAAAAACACGACGCATTAATCGACTACTACAGCGAACGGCTGGCCATCCGGTAAACTTTGAAGAAATGGCTAAAATTTTAAGCGAACTTATTCAAGCAAACGTCTACGTTGTCAGTCGGCGCGGTAAGGTTTTGGGATATAGCTTACTGGACGGGTTTGAATGCGATATCATGATTCGGGAAGTTTTGGGCGAAGAGATTTTTCCCGCGAATTATAATAATGGTCTTTTGAAAGTTGATGAGACCTATCCCAATGTTTCGCAGGAATCACGAAAATGTGTTTTTTTCCATGATAAACCATGTTTGTACGAGAACAAAATCACGACGGTGGTTCCGGTCAATGGAGGTGGCGACCGCCTGGGGACATTGGTGATCTCGCGGTTTGGGCGGGAATTCAATGATGAAGACTTGGTTTTGGCCGAATATGGGGCAACCGTGGTGGCTATGGAAATTTTACGTTCCAAATCTGACGAGTTGGAGATGGAAGCCCGCAAGAAAGCCGCAGTAAAAGTCGCCATCGATACGTTATCCTACTCCGAACTCGAAGCAGTTCAACACATTTTTGATGAACTTGGTGGCGAGGAAGGACTGTTGGTTGCGTCCAAAATTGCTGATCGGGTCGGTATCACTCGTTCGGTCATTGTGAATGCTTTACGGAAGTTTGAATCGGCTGGAGTGATTGAATCGCGGTCTCTCGGCATGAAGGGAACCCACATTCGCGTTCTTAATGACCGTCTGTTAGGTGAATTGAAAAAGTTGCGTCGATAGCATTAGTATCGGAAAAGAAGCCCCCCAGTAGATCTCTCTCTGCGGGGGCTTCTTATCGTTTATTAGGCACTTTGCCGAGGCGATTTTAGGGGCAGGGGCGCTTGATAGGCGTGTAGGGCTTGTTGTTGGGTAATCATATGGTCGTGGACCATGCTATTTAATACTTCCCATTGGCGTTGTTTTGCCAATGGGAAATTGACGAGCGGGTCATACGCCGATGGAGCTTGCGGTAACCCTGCTAAGAGTGCCGCTTCGGGTAACGTGAGTGCACTGGCGGGTACACCAAAATAAGACTGAGCAGCTTGACCAACGCCGTACGCATGATCACCTAAATAGACTTCATTGATGTACATTGTCAAAATTTGTTTTTTGGAATATAAGTCGGTTGCCATCAATGACAAGAGAATTCCACTAACTTTACGGGGAATAGTTTTCACGGGCGACAGCATTAAATTACGAATTAATTGCTGCGTTATCGTGCTGCCTCCTTGGGTGAACTGCCCCGTTTGTAAATCTACCCACGCAGCGCGAGCGATGCCCTGAAAAGAAATACCCCAATTCGTGTAAAAACTACGATCTTCAGTGGCAATGAGAGCTTTTTGGAACCATGGCGATACCCGGTTTAACGGGGTCCATTGAACTTGTTCGTGCAGTACACGTGCTTTAGCTAATTCCGGTAAATGGGTCAGAGGCTGCCAATTAACCGCATAAAAAATGCTTAACGCCGTCATGGTTGACAGTCCAATACTCGCAACCCATTTAGCAGCAGCCCCCCGGACATGGTGTGAATGTTCTTCCTGGGGTGCGGGTAGGGCTAGAGGTTTTTGATGAACCATACGAATCCCTCCTCCACACTCTCGGCACGGTCTTTTACATAGTTACACTATGCCTCTTATGTATGAGAGCTAAATGAGAGTTTTCGAAGAATCCATTTTTGGACAAATTTGTAAAACCATCCCGCTAATATACGCCATTTTTTCCTGAAACCTCATAGTCGCTTAAAAGCATGCTTCCATCTCACACGGGTGAAACTTGGAAGAGAGGTGATAATCATGAGATTTTCCAGAGCATTCCGGCTTAAGACTTTGTCGGTTCTTACCGCGATGAGTCTGCTGACAGCAGGCTGTGGCATCGGTGTTCATGCGGCCAACAAAACGTCATCGTCAAAATCCCCGCCGTTAAAGGTCTTAGCGTTTTGGGCGAATGATGTGTCCGGTCCCTTAACACCATTGTATACTCATTCCCATGCCATTACTGACCTGGCGCCATTCTGGTATTCCTTAGATGCCCATGGCGGCCTAATTAGTCACGTGAATTCCGCAATTTTACATCAGGCGGAAAAAGAACACATTGCCATTACGCCGTTAATTAATGACGGTACTGGAACCCAGGCCTTCTTAGCCAGTTCCATTACCCGTGTAATCGCTGCCAGGAATATTGCCGATCTGGTCGGCAAAATGCATTACCAGGGAGTGAATATTGATTTCGAACCTCCTCATACACGTTATGTGAACCAGCTCACGGGCTTTATGATTGATTTACGAGATTTCTTGCCGCGAACGGATACCATTACCATGGATGTTGTACCACACTCAGGCGGAGCCTATAACTTTGGCAAACTAGCACCGGAAGTCAATCAATTTGTGCTCATGAGTTATGATGAACACGACGACGGCAGTCCTGCAGGTCCCGTAGCAGCCCTCGGATGGGTCGAAAATATTCTCTCTCGAATGCTCCATTCGGTTCCGGCTTCTAAGATTGATCTCGGCATAGCCTTGTATGGGTATTCATGGCCTGTGGGCAGCACGCACGCTACGACGATCCCTTATAATGCTCTAACAACCCCAATGATTCAGCATGCCAAGTGGAGCACACGCTATCAAGAAACATATGCTGATTACACTACTGCTACAGGCCCACATATTGCGTGGTGGGAAAGCCTACAAGGGATGAATCAAAAAATTCAGTTGGCCAAGAAAGATCATTTGGCAGGAATTGCCCTATGGCACATCGGCTATGCAAATAATGCGGTGATGCAATTGTTATTGCATCAAATTGGGCGTCAACCCTAAAAATGCGCGTTTAGTCGTCAAACGACTAAGAAATTCATCGAGAACGGTAGGATTTTCCCTGTTGATGTCGAAGATACAATATCAGAATGTCGGTTCTATTGGAACTGACGCTTATCTGAATGAACTCCATAATATTTTTCGCCCAGGTTTTCCCGTAACCTGGGCTATATTTTTGTCTGAAAACACTCAGAATGTAAAAAAGCAAGGAACAACGACTGCCTAAGGCCACATCGAGGAGGTTTTCATGGCCAAATTCAAAGCTTTTTGGGAAGATAATCTAATCTTTGGGTTGGCAACTCTCTTAGCCGGAGTCTTCAACTATTTGTATCACGTCGTTCTGGCTCATGTCTTAGGTCCTAGACTCTATGGGGACTTAGCGACGTTTTTAAACGTGACCACATTTATGGTGATTCCGGCATCTGTTGTCACGCTCATTTACACGCGTATGGGCAAAGATGAAGGCCACAATGTTTATCTCCAGAGCTTGGGGTTGTGGACAGGCGGTTTGAGTCTTTGGGTCGTGATTTGGGTAGCCCGGGGCATGTTAGCCCATTTATTTGATGTGAATCCGACATTGTTGGTAGTTTTCACGGCCGAGGTTGTTCCTAGTCTAGCGTTAGCGGCCAATGTCGGGATGCTGCAACGGGGACGATGGTATTTATGGGTTGGATTACTAGGGATATTGAACACCGGTTTTCGCGTTATCGCCGCTGGCGGAGCTCTGTGGAGCGGGTATCGATTAACGGCTGTAGGAATTTTAGAGGGCATTGCGGCCTGGGTTACTTGGTATGTTAGTCGCGTGATGACCACACACGTGCCTTTAAAAGGCGAGGAGACTCCATCCGGTGTGATCGTGGGCACAGCGATTGTTGGCATTATCAATGTGTTATTTGCGCTCGTTGATGGATTGGCAGCCAAGTATGCGTTGTCGCCCGTTGCAGCGGGACAGTATACGGGTTTGGCAACTATTGGCCATAGTTTGCAATTTGTGTCGGGGAGTCTTGGGACCGTCATGTTAACAGCGGTGCTGGCAGATCCCATACACCGTTATCGCTACGCGGCTATGACCGTGGGATTATATGGAATGCTAGCGGCGATTGGAGAATGGTTGTTTGTGGTATATGGGCACAATTTAGTGTTAATGGTTCTGGGAAAGAGTTTTTTCCCGGTGGTGCCATGGCTTGCCGAGTATGGATGGGGGATGATCTGTCTTGGATTCCTTAATATCGCCATGTTATATTCTGTGGCCCGGCGTCGCTGGGAAGTGGTATTGACGACAGGAGTTGGTTTGCTCTATTGGATTTGGGCCCTGGTTCATGATCATACCTTAGGGCGTTTTGTTGTATCGACGACGCACATCATGTTCGCTATTATGTGTATAACAGTAATAGCAATGGCTGTTACCCAAGTTTTTGAGATGCGGCTAAAAGTGCGGCCGCAAACTTGAGCAACCTTTAACTAACTCAATATGGGAGGACATTGTGTTAACGGTAGGAGAGGCACTCCATGGTGCGGCAATTCGATATAAAGATAAGAAAGCCTTAGTTTTCGGCGAACAATCCCTAACATTTACTGAATTGGATAACAAGACCAACCAAATTGCGCGAGCGCTTTTAGGGCAGGGATTAAAGCAGGGACAACGCGTTGGTCTTCTTTTGCCAAATGGGTTGGACATGGCAGAAGCATATTTTGGTTTAGCTAAAGCCGGTTTAGTTGGTGTACCTATTAATCTTCGGTGGTCACCGGATGAAATTCGCTATGCTTTAATGGATAGTCAAATTAGTTTGATCGTCGCGGATAAAGACCTGCGACCTGCACTCAATGCGGTGGAAAATCTACTTCCGGTTTATTATACACATCTTGAAGGGGAAGACCGCTCCCGGTCTTGGGAAGACCTAGTAAGTCAAGCAGATGACGCGCCTCTCTCCCTAACAATTTCTGAAGAGGATCCGTGGGTCATTGTTTATACCTCCGGTACAACAGGCAAACCGAAAGGGGCAGTGAGAAGTCACGTTAGCAATTTAATGATTGCGTTGACACTTGTTGCGGAATTAGGCATTTCGTCCGATGATATTGGTTTGGCCGTCCTCCCCATGTTTCATGTAAATTCCTTATGGGTTGTTACATTATCTGTCATTATTGGGGCCACCTGTGTTATTTATCCTCACCGCAGCATACATCCTCAACACATCGTGGATGAGATGAATAAGCACCAGGTGACCTATAGTATGTTTGTTCCGACATTATTAACTTTTTTGGCCGATGCCGTGGAAGCGGGGAAGCTAGATGCCCAAACTTTACGTGTCATCCTCACCGCGTCAGCGCCTTTGGATAGTACCTTAAGGGACCGTATTCTTCTGGGTTTTCCCCATGTTCGCCTTTATGATATTTATGGGGCAACCGAATATGGCGCATGTACCGTTATTCGCCACCGTCTCAATGGACCGTTGGGATCGGTCGGCTATCCCATCATTGGTCAAAGCATTCGCATACTAGATGACCAAAGGCAGCCTCTCGCGGCCGGTGAAATTGGGGAAGTATTTGTCAAAGGTCCGTCATTGATGAAAGAATACTTCAATAATCAGCAAGCAACACGTGAAAGTTTTACGAATGATGGCTATCTTACGGTTGGCGACATGGGTTATATCTCCGAAGAAGGTTTGTTGTATTTAGTGGATCGCAAGCAAGACATGATAATCACTTCGGGAGAAAATGTCTATCCGGTTGAAGTCGAAGAAGTTTTGTCCCGGAGTCCAGATGTGGCGATGGCGACGGTTTTTGGTATTCCTGATGCCAGACGTGGGGAGCGGGTAGTAGCACTCGTCGTGCCACGCGCTAACCACACCATTGATGTTGACAGTCTTCATGAGTTGGCGAAGACCCTACTTGCTGATTACAAGCGCCCGTATGTGATTGATGTGGTCGATTCATTACCTATTGGACCATCGGGGAAGGTGGTTCGGCGTTTAGCCAAACAGCAATGGTTACAAGAACACAGCAATGAGACCGGTTCCTGATGAAAGAAAAACCAAAATAAGGCCAGGGGTTTATTCCCTGGCCTTTTACGATCCGGCCTTATCCAAGGCATCGAGAATATCATGAAGTAAATCTGCTGTGGATTCCAGACCAACCGAAATACGGACAACATCCGGCGTGATTTGCCGTTCATAGCGCTCTTCCGGGGTCAAAGCGGCATGGCAGTGCAATTCGGGCAAGGAGATAATGGTCTCAGTCCCACCAAACCCGGCACCAACCCGGGCTAAGCGGAGATGATGAGCCAATTCTGGGACTAGGCCAGCATCCTTTAAACGGATGGTGAGCATTTGCCCAAATCCACGCATAGTTTGTTTGGCAATTTCATGTCCCGGATGCGTCTTCAGGCCGGGATAATAGACTCGTTGCACCCGGGGATGGGTCACAAGGGCCGTTGCGAGTTGCATTGCGGTTTCTTGGGCGCGGTCCATGCGCACGGGCAATGTATGGAGTCCACGCAAACTCATGTAGGCATCGTCGGGTGATAGAATGGCCCCACAGGCATTTTGGATAAAGTACAGCCGTCGGGCCAGGTCTTCTTCTTTAGCCACGGCAACCCCCGCGGTTATGTCAGAATGACCGCCGATCATCTTGGTCGCAGAATGAATAACCAAATCGGCACCTTGTGTTAATGGGTTTTGTAAATATGGCGTAATGAATGTATTGTCAACCATCACCAGCAACTGGTGTTGGTGAGCCCATTGTGCCAAACGGGGCATATCGGTTACATGCAAAAAGGGATTACTGAAATTTTCGACCAAAATCGCTTGAGTATTGGGTCTTACGGCTTTTTCCAGGGCATCAAAATCTTCTGTATCCACATAACTCACCTGAATGCCAAAACGACTAAAAACGCCCCGTAGAACGCGCTGGGTGCCTCCTTGGCAGTCGCGGGTGACAATAAGATGATCTCCTTGAGATAACAGCATAAATGCTGCGGTTAACGCGGCCATTCCCGATGCAAACGCAAATCCCTTCACACCGTGTTCCAAATCGGCCATCGCTTGTTCGAAGGCATGACGGGTGGGATTCCCTGAACGAGCATAGTCATAGGGGGGAGGATCCCAAGGATCCGCTTGATGATAGGTAGTCGCCCGGTAAATGGGAGGAGTGACTGCCTGAGTGGCCGGATCAATTTCGTAACCGGTATGCACAAACTGAGTGCGCTTGTCTGTAATCGCTATTCACTCCTTAAATGGTTCATAATGCGTATTCCAACATGACCTTTAGCGTAAGGCATTATCTAAATCCGTGAGCAGATCGTCAATGTGCTCAATGCCTACGGATAAGCGCATGAGTCCTGGAATAATGCCAAGTTGACGTCTCATTGGCTCTGGCAGTTCCCGGTGGGTTTCATTATAAGGATGCGTAATTAAGGATTCTACGCCACCTAAACTAACCGCTGGTAATATCACTTGAAGCCTGTCCATGACAGATGCATAGTCTTCAGGATGTGTGAGAACGAATGACAACATGGCCCCATAGCCCGAAGCCTGGCGTAAATGCCGTTCCTTCATATCATTGTCCGCGAGCTCAGGATAATACACGTGACGCACATTTTGATGATGGGATAGAAAATTAGCAATACGGCGGGCATTACTTTCTTGGCGATCCATTCGAATGGCAAGGGTTTTTAAACCGCGAAGAAGTAGCCACGCGTCCCATGGTCCTAAAACGCTACCCGTTGCATTGGTTAGTTCATTAAGTTTGTCATATTGTTCCGCGGTTTTACACACAATGGCACCCGCTAACACGTCATTATGGCCTGCCAAGTACTTAGTTGCACTATACACGACGTAGTCGGCTCCAAGTTCCAGTGGACGCTGGCGAACAGCGGTCATGAATGTGTTGTCCACTGCCAATTCGGCGTGATGTGCATGTGCAAGCTCAGCAAGATCCTCTAGAGGACTAATACGCAAAAGAGGATTACTCGGCGTTTCCACAATGAACAGGCGTGTTTTTGAGGTGATATGTTGTTTGACCTCGTCGATATCGCGGGTATTAACCATGCTCGACGCGATGCCAAATTTGGAAAAGATGTCAACCATGATACGGTAAGTGCCGCCATAGGCATCTTCAGTAATAATGACGTGATCGCCTTGTTGTAAAGTGTGCACCAGTGCAGTCAGCGCGGCCATGCCACTACTATAAAGGAGGGCTCCTGCACCATTATCTAACCGGTTAATCGCTTCTTGGGCCGCGTGCCGGGTGGGATTTTCGGTCCGGCTATAATCATAGGGACCTAATTCGGTTCCTGGATGCCGATATGTGACAGTTTGATAAATTGGTGTGCTGACGGCCCCATAGAGACGGTCCTGTCCGACTCCAGAGTGAGCGGCTAGACTTTCTAGATGCCAATCGCGAGATTCGTGTGCCGGCACGTTATTATCGTCCTTTCCATGCTGTTGAAATAAACTGCGTCACAGGTTTACGAAGTGAGAAAGCGATCGAGCATGTTGCGTATATTTTCATTATGATCACTTTCTTGAATGAGTTGTTGCAAGACCTCAGCAATCCAATCATCAAAACTTAGTGTTTCTGTCTTTAACACGACATCGTGCACGACTTTTTGCCGTAGCGGTTCCAGACGTCCGGCTTTGTGCTTCAGCATGTAATGGACATTATCGAATTCGAGAGTAATGGACGTAATGGAATTGTCTCGGGTGAACAACCCTGAATGACGTGTGACGTGTACGCGTTCGGGCAACGCTTGTTCAAACTTGTTTGCCAGTACCGATAGGAGAAGGGGGATATCATGACGAATATCCCGAATGCTCGCGGCTAAAATTTCAAAAGACATGCCATCATTTTGATCAGCCATCAATCACGCCTTCTTTCTCAAACGCGACGTTATCGTTTAAAACATGATGCCCGTGGCAATAATAGCCATAAGACGCAACAACGTATCATTTTCACCATCAGGTCTATTTTCCCGGAAGATGGCGTTGTCTGCAAGCGCTTCGTACGGAAGAGCACATTTTAACTATTTGACATTTCTTGACTTTTGATGTATGACAAAATTGTACAGGAGGTGAGTGATCTATGTATAACCGGACACCTTATACTTACTCAGTGGCTGATGGAATTAAAGGGTCTTTAATGGCTCGTACCTTGGGATATTTGGCTTTATTATTAGTCGTTCTCATGTTGGCGAGTTTATTTGGAGTTAGCTTGGGGTCATTAGGAATTTGGATGGGATTCATTGCGGCAATGGTAGGAACGATTTTCGTTTCGCGTAATCAAGCTAATGCCGGGGCTGCGTTGTTTTGGGGCATTGTTGTAGCCGCTGGTTTGGGAATTGCTATTGCCCCTATTCTTTGGTATGCCATCTTGTACCAAAATCATCTTTTTATTACGACACTAGGGGCTATTTTGGTGGCCATGTTGTTGTCCGCTGCCATAGTGTCATGGATTCCTTGGGACTTTTCGAAATTGGCGCCGATATTGTTTCTTGGTTTATTGATGCTTATCATAACGAGTTTGCTATCGTTTTTCTTACCAAGTATGTTCGGAGTCGTTGCTTCGCGAGCATATAATTTGATTGGTGTGGTTATTTTCACGGGGTATTTATTGCTTGATTTCTCGATTATGCGGTACCGGGGTCGCGCATTACCGACTAATGGGACAGCAATTGTCCTGGCGGTGTCACTGTTAGTGGATATCATCAATTTGTTCCTATTCTTGCTGCGTTTAGGTCGTCGTTAAACTATGGGTCATAGATTCTTCTTTGTCAACTAAGTCAATGGGGCCGCACCCTTTAACGTGCAGCCCTTTTTTATTAGGCTGGGCCTGACGTCACTTAATGAAAAACATCGACCCAGAGACTATGAACCGAATGGGAAATTTGGGCTAACACATAGGTAAGAAATGCTCCCAGCAGTGCCCGAGTTGTTTTCCATGTTTCTAATTCATGTTGGAGATTGCCCAGCTCTTTAATGACGAAACTTAGTTGCCATAATATCAAGGCGCCAAGAATGAAAATGAGCAGGAAAACACGACGCAGGATGAGACGGCTCCGCGACCTTTTAGATTTAGTAACCAAACCGCCATGTTGCCGATCCTTGGAAACCGATGACCCGGGAGAAGACATCGTACCACCTCCTAGATAGAAGCCTATCACGTATGGCAATAAATGGCAATTATAGATTTTTTCATTTGTCCTCTTGACCATACGGACAGGCCATGGTATTTTGCTAATCAATTCTATAGGAACACTTCTTATCCAGAGTGGCGGAGGGACTGGCCCGATGAAGCCCGGCAACCCCTTTAGGGTGGGTGCCAATTCCGGAAGAATACTTTGTATTCTTTAAGATGAGAAGAGCATTGCGCCTCTTCTCGTGATAGGCGCTTTTTTTATGGTCATGCGCATAAATGCACCATGCCGGATCCTAAGAAGATGAGACAAGCATGATAACCGATATTCACGGTATCAAATCATGCACGATAGGAGAGATACTGGAAAAATGAAGACGACTGTCATGGGCTCATATCCGAAAATTCCTGCGGGATCCGGGCCCAACGTACGTTCAGCCATTCAGCGATTCGAAAAAGGACTGTTGACTCCGAGCCAACTGTTTGACACCTATAGCCAAGTGATTGGCCGCGTAGTTGATCTCGCTGCTGAAGCGCAATTGGACCGGACAACCGATGGACAAATTCGCTGGTACGACTTATTTGACCCGGTTGTGCGAGACTTGGATAACGTACAAAGTGCCGGATTAATTCGTTTGTTTGACAACAATTTTTACGTGCGTCATCCTTTAATTACTGGCCGCCTGCAATATCAAGGAGGAACATTAGCGGCGTGGTCCCGGGAAGCGGCAAAACGATCTCCAGTGCCGGTGAAAGTGGCTTTACCCGGTCTGTTTACATTTCTCGAACTGGCGGAAGACAAAAGTTATGCGAATCAAGACGCTTTATTAGCCGATTTGATCGATGTCATGCGGTTAACCGTCAAGCATTTAGAGGATACCGGCATTGTTGAATTGCAGTGGGATGAGCCGGCCTTGGCCCGTAACGCTACGCTTTCTCAAAATCAAGTCGAAGAAGCCTATCGAGCTTTACTTGATCCCGGTATTTCCTTAGAACAATCGATTGCCCTATATTGGGGAAAGTCAAGCCCGTGGCTTGAACGGTTATCAGCGTTGCCGTTTTCACGTATTTATTTTGATGCAATCAGCGATCCCAGTATTTTAGATGTTTTATCTCAAACGGCGCTACCAATGGACGTAGGCGTCGGTCTTTTGGATGCACGGAATGTGCGGCTAGAAGAACCTCGTGAGGTCTTGCATCATCTTGAGCCGATTATTCGCAGACAAGGCGCTAGCAAAGTGTGGATTCACCCGAATTGTGGACTGGAATTTTTGCCTCCCGACAGGGCCGAGCAAAAGGTCCGTTTACTTAAAGATATCAAGACATTGATTAACGCTTAAAGGAAAGAAAGGACGGACCTTGATGGCAAAACATTTATTAACCACCAGTGTGGGAAGTTTTCCGAAACCTGGCAAGTTGATTACGGCACGTTCTCAATTTCGACGGGGCCAAATTTCGTTGGAACAGTTACAACAAGCCGAAGAGGAGGCAACACGCCAAGTCATTGCTTTGCAGGAAGAATTAGGCATTGACATTTTTGTGCACGGTGAAATGGAACGGGGCGATATGGTCGCCTATTTCGCTGAGAACTGGCAAGGATTTTCTGAATCGTTGCCGGTCCGTTCATATGGTAATCGGTACTATCGCAAGCCGATTGTGGAAAATGTGGTGGCCCTAGGGGATTCTGTTGGACTGACGGTAAAATCATGGCAAAAGGCCTCGCAAATGACGAATAAACCCGTGAAGGGAATGCTGACAGGGCCTTATACTATTTGCGACTGGTCATTTAACGCGTATTATCCCGATCGCCGTTCGTTGGTTATGGACTTGGCCCATTTAGTGCACGAAGAAGCGGTGGCATTGGAGAATGCCGGTGCTCAATATATTCAAATTGATGAGCCCGCTATTTCCACACGGCCTGAGGAGTTAGATTTGGCGATCGAAGCAATGGCCATTGTGACCAAGGGACTTCGTGCTAAAACAATCAGTCACATTTGTTATGGGGATTTCGAGACGATTTTACCCGGTCTCTTTGATTTGCCCGTCGATCAATTAGATTTGGAAGCGGCTAATCAACATTTTGCGTTGCTTGACTTATTGGGTCGTTATCGTTGGCCAAAATCTAAGGAACTAGCCTTAGGCGTTGTCGACGTGCATACTCACCGGATTGAGTCCGTTGACGAAGTCAAAGCGGGAATTCGCCGGGCATTAGAAATTGTTCCCCTAGATAATTTGTTAATTGATCCGGATTGCGGGTTAAAAACCCGGACTTGGGAAGAAGCTGAGCAGAAGTTGCGGGTAATGGCGCAAGCAGTACAAGAGGTCCGTGAAGAGGACGGGTTGCAGTGAAGACCTTAAGCCAAGTGCTGCAAGATGCGGGCTGGATTTTGGGTGACGGGGCTGTCGGAACCGCTTTAATGGATGAAGGGGTAGAGTCAATTGCTCTACCCTTAGTTCCCTTACGCCAACCCGACGTGTTGATGAATTTACACCTGAAATATCTGGAAGCCGGAGCACGACTAATCGAAACGCATACGTTTTCTGCTAACGGACATAAACTCGCAGCGCTGGGTATTGACGCCGATGTGGTGGAGTTAAATCGCCGGGCCGCTCAAATTGCCCGCCATGCTCGTGATATTTTTGGCGGCGAAGCATGGATTCTTGGCGTCGTGGGTCCTTTGGCCCAACCCGTTGATTCCCAGGTGATGCCTTCCGTACCCTATGCAGAGGCACTCGAATATTTTCGCCCGGTGGTTGCTGGCTTGCTAGCGGGTGGTGTTGATGGATTTATCGTTGAAACCATGTCCGACTTACCGACTGTGCGTGCTGCGGTTGAGGCCATTCGTTCTGAGACAAATCTGCCTATTGCCGTTTCTTTTGCCTTTTCTCCACAAGGGACCACGCGCTATGGGCTCAGTCCTGAAGAAGCCATTGAAGCCATGGCATCTTTGCCAGGTGGGTTACCGGCTTTAGTGGGGGCAAATTGCGGTAGCGGACCAGCTCCCCTGTTAGATGCCATTATTCGGATGGCACCTAAGGCCAAGGAACTAGGTATTCCTTTGGCAGCTTATCCTAATGCCGGTCAGCCTGGTCTGGTTGCGGGACATGTTCATTATCCTGCTACGCCACGCTATGTGGCCACGATTGCCTCTGCCCTACGAGAAGCGGGATGCCATGTCATTGGGGGCTGCTGTGGGACCACTGCTGAGCATATTCGAGCGCTTCAAATGACATTAAGTCATGATTCAAAACCTCAACTCATACCTTCGGTGAGAGATATCACCGATGCCAGTGCGTCTTTAGAGATTAGTCATAGTGAAAGTCATGACCAGGGAATTTCCCAGTTTTTTTACAAACGATTTATCATTAGCGTTGAATTAGATCCACCGCGTGGTGTGAATCCTCATCGACTATTGGATTCAGCGCGCGTTGTAACCGAGCATGGAGCCGATTGTATTAATATCGGAGACAGCCCCATGGCGCGTGTGAGGTTGAGTGCTTTAGCGACAGCACGTTTGATCTCTGAACATCTCCCAGTGCAAACCATATTGCATTTTACCACCCGGGACAGAAATTTGATGGGCCTGCAGAGTGATCTTTTAGGGGCCCATGCATTAGGCATTCGCAATGTTCTGGCCTTAACCGGGGATCCACCGGGATTAGGTGATTATGCGCATGCGACGGCTGTCTATGACATCAATTCCATCGGATTAGTCAAGGTGCTGAATGCATTTAATGCGGGACAGGACGCTCTCGGTCAAAAAATTGGGGGTCATACGGCGTTTGATATCGGTGTTGGGGTAAATCCTAATGCCGATGATTTGGATCACGAATTACAACGGTTTCGGGAAAAGTTAGAGGCCGGTGCCCATTTCGTGATGTCACAACCAATTTATCAACCTGAGCAACTCGAAAGGTTTCTGGACAAATTAGGAGGATTGCCAGTGCCTTTGCTATTAGGTGTTATGCCCCTGGTGTCCTACCGCCAAGCTGTGTATTTGCATAATGAAGTGCCTGGTATCATCATTGGGCAAAACATTCTTGAACAGTTCGAGAATATTCAAGACGGAACAGCGTTAGGTATCGATTTGGCCTTGAAATTGATGGAGCAGCTTATGCCGCTCATTCAGGGGGTTTATTTGGTGCCGTCCTTTAATCGAGTGGAACCATTATTACCGATTATAGAGTACCTCCGGCGCCAGGATCCGTGGAAAGCAAAAGTTCAGGGTGAGAACTAATCTCTGCCAATAATTTTCGGACATGCTGAGGAGAAGGCAGCCAAAACCGTGCGCGGCTCGCATTCTGTCCGATATGAACTGTAACCCCAGACTCCAGCGCTCCAAAGGCATCTTCATCCGTGCGGTCATCGCCCATTATAATCGGCAAAATGGGCTGGGGCAGTCCAGCGGACAGAATGCGATATAACGTGATTACAGCATCCTTCTTTGTGGGCCCGGGTTGTGGACGAATTTCCCAGCACAGTTTTGCGGGATAAATCACAATATCCTGAGAAAAAGCTAACCGCTGTTGCAATTGTTCGGCCAGTTGCGGATGCTGTGAATGGTCGACATGCCGGTAGTGCACACTAATCGAGTACTGTTTGTCTTCGATATAAAGTCCTGGAAAAAGAGACGAAAGAGACATAAGCCTTTGTAAGATCTGGGGCCGGACAGAAAGAAACCGCTGGGACGAGTCATGCAGCCATGATTCATTGGCCCATTGATACTCGGCCCCGTGGTTTCCACTTTTACTTAATCCATTAATAGGAAACAATTGCTCGATATCTTGCAAGGACCGTCCACTCACTAATGCGACACGGTGCCGCTGATTCTGCGTCAATCGTGCCAATGCTTGCACTAATTCCGGAGAGACTTCGACCGATTGTGGTGTCGGAGCGATATCCAGTAATGTTCCGTCAATGTCTAAAAACCATATCCAACTTTGACTGTGATGCTGTTGTGAAATATTGGCGAGAATTGGTACCGTTAGCAAAGATTTACACATAGGACTGAGCTGCCATTTTTAATGTGAGGAAAATGTCTTCCATCCAGTCATAGATGGTATGCTTCATCAAATGTGCCCGCATGGTCGAGATTCGGGCAGCGCGTTCATCAGCTGAAATGGATAACGCTTCATGGAGCGTGTTGGCAAATCCTTCAGGATCTAAGGGGTTGATGGGAAACGCTTCGTTTTCTAATTCGTTCGCGGCCCCAGTGGTTTCACTTAGTAATAACACACCACGTTTGTCGACCTGCGCGGCCACAAATTCTTTAGCAACGAGGTTCATGCCATCGACTAAGGAACTGACCACAGCAAAATCTGCTGCCCGAAATAAGCCCATTAAACGCGGCCGATCAATACTGTGCGGTAGCGTGATGATGGGGGTCCATGATGACGTGGCAAAGAGTTGATTAACTTCTTGAGTCTTTTTTGCCACCCGATCATAAAACCGCCGATATTCCGCGACTTCAGTGCGAGATGGTACCACAACTTGCAAATAGGTTACCCGTTCACGATACTGAGGATATAGACTGTAGAATTCTTTTATGGCATCGAGACGCGGCAGGAGGCCTTTCGTATAGTCGGCCCGATCTACTGAGATGCCCAGAATTTGATCGCGGTGTTCAATGTGACGACGAATGCCGCGTACCCACCGGCGAATCCGGGGTGTCTCAACCAATTGTTGAATGGCTGCAAAATCCACCGAAATGGGGAATGATTTTACATGCACGTGGCGATCTTGCCAGGTTATCATTCCTGAATCACGGTCTACGGGCACCTTTAACGTTCGTTCGACGGCATTTAAAAAGTTGTCAACATCCAATTCGCTTTGGAACCCTAACACATCGGCGCCTAATAAGCCTCGTAAAATTTCTTGATGCTGAGGGCATAAGCGAAAAATCGTTAATGGCGGCCAAGGAATATGCCAAAAGTGAGCTATGGCCACATCGGGCCGTGATTTGCGCACAAACGCCGGCAGCAAGGATAATTGATAATCATGAGAAAAAACCCAGGCACCTTCCGGACTTACAGCACTTACGCGCTTGGCAAATTTTTGATTAACATTCCGATAAATTTGCCAGGCACGCCGAGAAAACTGAGCACGTTCTATCAACATATGACTCAGCGGCCACAGTCCTTGGTTGGAATATTTAGCGTAGTAGCCTTGAATTTCTTCTTGATTTAACATAATCCGGTGTAACGTATAGCGTGGATGCTCAGGAGGAACTTGGCGTTTTCCTCCGGGTGATACTTCGATATCAGCACTGCCACTTCCCCATGCGATCCAGTGTCCGCCAATGTCCTGTAGAAGCGGGTCTAAGGCTGATACCACTCCTCCCGCTTTCTGTATGGTTCGAATTCCGTTATTGGAGCGCTCGTCAACGTAAGGCTCCCTATTCGTCACCACTACAAGAGGAGCCTCGATCAGTTGCTTTATGGCCATGATCGTCACCTCTCTTACATAACATTGTAACATAATATTATGGAAGAAATTTGGCAGATCAGGTCTCGGAGGATTGTAACTTATGACGATTTTTCAAGAGCCGTCGCAACAGTTCACGAATTTCAGGAAAACGAAAAAGGGTTAAGAGGGTGAGGTAAACTAACGCTGAGACGATAACAGTTGAGCTAAGAGCAAAGGCCAAGGGGAAGAATCCATGAATGTAGTCCAAGGAAAACCATTCTCTGAGTCCATAGACCACAACAGCCGTGATTCCCGCTGTGATACCAATTTTTAGAACAAAGGGGCGAAACAATAAGTCGCTATTATGCCGCGGATTAAGGGCTTTAATGGTTAAAAGAGTTGTGTTCACCCAGGCTGCTAAGGCGGTGGCTAGGGCGAGTCCGTCGGCTTGCAAAAAGCGGACTAAAATGAGATCCCCCACGATGTTGAACAGAATAGTAATAATACTAAACCGGGCCGGACTTTTGGTATCTTGTGTGGCAAAAAACAACTTTTGTAAATAAAAGGACAAGCCAAATCCCGGTAAACCGATAGACCAAAACAACAGGGTGCTGGCGGTGATACGGGTGGAATAATTGGAAAATGCTCCATGCTGGTAAATAAGACGTAAGATGGGTATGGATAAGATCATGAACCATAGCGTGATCGGTACAATAATGAGGATGACCAACCGAAAACCACGCATGGCAAGTTGACGGTACGTGAGCAAATCATGATGACTTTGATGTTGAGCGAGCCGCGTATAAATCGGGGTGGTCAAGGACGAAATTAATAGACCTACAGGAATTTGCACCAATACATACGAATAGTTAAGGGCTGCTAAACTTCCGGTGACAAGAGAAGAGGCCAAAATTCTATCGACAATCACCCCAAGGGTCCCGACGGAGCTGGTGACAAAAAATGGACCCGACATGCGGATCATCTTGCGTAACAGAGGATGACTAAAATGCCATCGGAAATGCAAATGCAGGCCTGCGCGTTTGAGTGCTGGGATCGTCACAAAGAGCTGGGAGAGAACAGACAGTAAGAAGCCCACGGCTACCCCTTGAATACTAAAGAAGTGGCCTAAGGTAACAATGGTGGCAATGCGGACAATATTGATAGCGACAGGTGATAGGGCCGGATATAAAAATTCTTCTCGTTCTTGGAGAATCCCCACTACTAAACCCGCCAGACCCCAAAACAATATGGTGGGAATCATGATGCGCGTCATCGACACGGTGAGAGCGAGTTCTTTGTGGTGAAAACCAGGAGCCACAAGTCGCATGAGTTCCGGCGCAAAAATTTCGCCAAATACGATAAGAAACGTTGAAACCAGAACAATGGCTGTAAAGACTTCATTGATAAAATTCTGTACCGAACGCTTTGACAATTGGGCATCGGCTTGCGTCATCAAGGGCACTACGGTAACGGAAATGGCTCCATTTATGGTGCTGAACAATAAGTTGGGCAACACCGAAGCCATAAGCCAGGCATCATTCAACGCAGATGTGCCGAAATAAGCCGCCATGACGATTTCTCGCAAAAAGCCGGTAAGACGGCTAATTAACGTTGCGACAAAAATGATCCCCGCTGAAATTCCGATGCTTCGTCCTCGCTTGCTTACGGTCTGTTGAGAGCGACGACTATCCAGTGTTATCCCGCCTTCCCAAATAGGGCCAATACCGTCCGAAATTACATTTTAGTATACCAACAATACGAATAACTAGAGGAAAATCGGATGAATTCTGTTGGCAACGGGGTTAGTGGACGGCAAGCGCGGGTAGCCTATAGAATAAAACTTATAGAGCAAGAAAATTGTTGGCCGGTAGAAATGAGGAGCGTCATGAGCGGAAATGAACCAGGCAAATGGGCGGCGCGTTTAGCTATCGGACGAGATGCGGTAGTGGTTGTACTGGGCACCGGTATTGTCTTGATGGCCTTGTGGTGGGTATTAAGCCGTCTAGGCAATGTGGTCGTGGTATTGATGATGGCAGGCATGTTTGAAATTACCCTGAGTCCTATGGTGGATCGGCTGGCACTATATTGGAACCGACCGTTGGCTGTGTTAGTTGTGGTATTAGGGACTGTGGTGATTTTTGTGGTTGGGGGCATTTTATTAGTAACGGTCATTGCTGGCCAGCTTGCCACGTTAGTCGCCAAACTTCCTAATGAAGTCCAGACATTGACGCAAACTACACCAGGCCTTATGGCATGGTTTCGGCATACCGGGATCCAAGTCAATATATTGCAGTTAGAAAGCCGCCTATTTAGTAGTCTCGGTCAAGTCTCCACGTTTTTGGTCACTCAAACCGTAACCTTTGTCACCCATCTGATTGATAGTATTGTCGATGGCGCTATCACTATATTTATTACGGTCTACCTTTTGTTGGATGCCAATCGGATTCAAGCAGCTCTGCTGCGCCTGATTCCTCATCACCAACGCGAAGGGCTTTTGGCAGTTGAACACACACTATCTCGCGTCATTGGAGGATATGTGCGCGGGCAAATGGCTTTGTCATTGATTGTGGGGACCGCTTTTGGCTTTGGCACATGGCTTATTGGTTTGCCGTATCCGCTTGTGATTGGCGTTTTTGCGGCCATTATGGAGCTGATTCCTTTGTTAGGTCCTGTATTAGGGGCGATTTTACCGGTGTTGTTAGCACTGTTTAACCATCCATGGGTCCAAATTCCTGAGGTCTTGGTATTGCTAGCTGCCGCCCATTTGTTAGAATCTCAAATTCTGGGTCCTAAAATCATTCGGAGTCAAGTCGGTGTCCATCCTGTGATTTCTGTGTTGGCGTTAATGATTGGGGCATCGCTCAGAGGAATTTTAGGCGCCCTATTTGCCGTACCCATTGCCGGAATCCTCGTTGCAGCATGGGTTGCAGGAGTCCGTGTATGGCGAGAAAAAGTAGTTCTTCCTTCCCAACCTACCCCGCCGATTGACTAACGATTTATGGGGAACATCAACTGAAACAACTCTTCCTTGGTTTGTGATTTTTATGATCATTTTCGGTATAATAAAACCAGGTTACGTGCGTTATTGCGTCGGTAAATGTTAGATTTATAGGGGGGGATACGTGATGCGATGTCCGTTGTGTCAAGAAGGCATTTTAGCAGAATGGCAAGCTCCCGATGGAAATACTCACATTGTCTGTTCCCAATATCCAAAGTGTCGGTTTAAGGCCACTTCGTGGCAAGATGTGTCAAATATGTTAGCACGGTTTCAACATCCTTTAGCTCCTCATCAGATATAAAACGATACAAAAAAAGGGCGGGTTAACCGTCCTTTAAAAATTGTATTTAAAATAAATATATATGGCTTCAAGTTGAAGCCATATCCATGAGAATCCGATCCCTCAGCCGATTCTCTGGCACCCCTCAATCCTAATGGTGCGTCCCACAGTGACAACTTTAACACTTATCTGAATTTTTGTCAACACATATTCTGGTGGAAAGGAATGTAGACAATATTGCGCGTTGGAGTCACAGGAATCACCGGTGGTATCGGGCAAGCGGTTAACGAACTCTTTGGGAAACGAGGCGCAGACATTATTGGGTTTGCTCGTCAGCCCGGACCTCTGCAATACCTTCTCGATGTGACGATGCACGAATCCGAGATCTCTCGGCGTATTGGCGAGGCCGCACCGACAGGTTATGATGTATGGATCAATCTTGCCGGGGCTGACATATTAAGCGGAGATAATAGAAAGAAATCATATTTAGAACGATTGCAACGACTATGGGATGTAGACGTTTTAGGAACTATAAAATGTAGCCGCGCGGTAATTCCTTACTTTCAAAATACGGGAACGATTATCAATGTGGCGTGGGACGAAGCTTTAAGTGGAGCCCCAGGGGATTCGGCATCGCTATATGGCACCGCTAAAGCAGCTATTTTGGGTTTTAGTGCCAGTTTTGCTAAGTCCGTGATGCCAAAAATCCGGGTTTATGTGCTGTCGCCAGGGTGGGTAGCGACCCGGTGGGCCAAATCTTTAACGGAGGAGCAAAAATCTCGGGTAATTCAACAGAGCGCGAGTAAAAAATGGATTGCGCCGGAAGATGTGGCGGAAGCGCTATGGGAAATGATTCATAATTCGCCACCATCCGGAACAATTATGATGGTAAACTAACTATTATGGATAACTCATGCAGGATGTGATCCCCGTAAAATTGCATTGGCCATGTGTACTGATACACCATACAGCCAATGCATCCGTGTGAATGCGCTTGTTATTTGTAGGGCGGTTCTTGAAGCTTCGCTTCCTCTCAATCGCCGTGTGTTACCGAACTGTTATCTTAGGGCATTGTGCCCGGTTTTCGACATATTTAGAAAGGCAGGCAGAGTCGTTTTGGAATTTCCTCGACTCATTGTGACCGCACCGAGTAGTGGTGAAGGGAAAACAATTGTCTCGTTAGCTCTGATGGCGGCATTGCAAAAACGTGGCGTTCGGGTGCAAGGATTTAAAGTGGGGCCCGATTATATTGATCCCAGTTACTATGAATGGGCGACAGGCCGAAAAGGCAGAAATTTGGATGCCTGGATGGAACCTCGTCCTGACGATGTGCTGAACAGTTTTGTTAAGGGTATGACAGGCGCCGATATTGCCATTATTGAAGGGGTCATGGGATATTTCGATGGACAAGATCCTTTAACCAACGAAGCCAGTACATATCATGTGGCTGCGATATTACGTGCGCCGGTTCTCCTCGTCCTGAATGGGCAACATAGTGCGCGAAGTTTGGCCGCTGTCGTTCTAGGGTTTCAAAAATTTGCATCTCCCGATTATTTAAAAGGGGTTATTATTTCGCGAATCAAATCGCAACGCCATTATGATTTGCTTCGCGCGGCCATCGAACAGGAAACGGGGCTTTCGTGTTTTGGATTTTTACCTTATCATGAAAATTTAGAGATTGAGCATCGTCAATTAGGCATTTTGCCAGCGGCGGAAAATTCTCAGACCCGGGACATTATTGACCGTCTTCGTGACGGTCTGACTCGGCAACTCGATCTCGATCGGATTTTTCAATTAGGTTGCCAAGCACCGTCTATCGATATTCCTCCGAGACCTGCAGTGTTTTCTCTCGGATCGCATCCAATTATTGCAGTAGCGTCGGATCAAGCCTTTAATTTTTATTACCCTCAAAATTTGGAGTTGTTGCAGGAGTTGGGAGCCTCCCTCGTCTTTTTTAGTCCCCTAGCAGGAGAGAAAATTCCAGACACTGCTGATGCGCTCTATATTGGTGGGGGATTTCCTGAAGAATTTGCGAGACAATTAAGTACGCATGGAGATGTGCTTCAACATTACTATAATCGCATTGCCCAAGGACTTCCAACATTAGCCGAATGTGGAGGATACATGTTTTTATCCCAACACATAGTGGACCAATCCGGAGAGCATCATCCCATGGTTGGCCTCATACCCCATAGAGTCCTGATGCAGAAGCAGTTGCAGGCAGTTGGTTACCGCAAAATTAC
This sequence comes from Sulfobacillus thermosulfidooxidans, assembly GCF_001280565.1. NCBI lineage: Bacteria > Bacillati > Bacillota > Clostridia > Eubacteriales > Clostridiales Family XVII. Incertae Sedis > Sulfobacillus > Sulfobacillus thermosulfidooxidans. The sequence continues at coordinate 989,149 of NZ_LGRO01000001.1, forward strand.
GATGTTGTCCCAGACGCACTTTCCTGAAGGTACGGTATTTCGCGGACATGAATTCCATTATTCTTGTTCCGTGTTTTCAGACTCTTCCCCTGCATACAAATTAGAAGGACGTACCGGTGAACAGTTAGCAGGTTATGCTTCCGCCAACGTCTTAGCGGGCTATGCTCACCTTTACTTTCCATCTAATATTCCGGCTATTAAGAACTGGATAGAATCATTGTCATAAAAGCTGTGATACCATAAGCGGTAAAGATTGCTCAAGAGTTAGCGTTATTGAGAAGAACGGGGTGACACGGCATTAATCGGTATATCACCATCCATGGCCACTTTTATCAACCACCACGAGAAAATCCTTGGCTCGATAGCGTCGAGCGTGAAGAATCAGCGAAGCCTTATCATGACTGGAACCAACGGATTACCGAAGAATGTTATGCACCCAACGCCCATGCGCGCATTTTAGATGAAGATGGACGCTTGCGAGCTGTTGTGAATAACTACTCGCGGATGAGTTTTAATTTCGGACCAACTTTATTGGCTTGGCTCGAACGTCATGATCCAGCTACTTATTCCGCCATACTTGATGGAGATCGACTGAGTCAAGAGCGTTTTAGCGGGCATGGATCTGCGATTGCTCAAATCTATAATCACATTATTATGCCTTTAGCATCGAGACGGGACAAAGAAACGGAGATTATCTGGGGGATTAAAGATTTTGTGCACCGTTTCCATCGCTATCCGGAAGGCATGTGGTTAGCAGAAACTGCCGTCGATTATGAAACGCTGGAACTGTTATCAAAACATGGAATACGTTTTACGATTCTAAGCCCTGACCAAGCGTTGCGAGTGAAAGAACCGAGTGGGCAATGGGTGAGTGTCGAAGGGGGAACGATTGATACTAGGCAGCCTTATGGGGTCGATCTTCCCAATGGTCAAACAATAGCAGTATTTTTTTATCATGCGCCCTTGTCACGCGCGGTAGCGTTTGAAGGTTTGCTGAACGATGGACGATATTTTGCGGAGCGGTTGATTGGGGGATTTGAAGCAGATTCGTCTTCGTCCAATCAACTGGTTCATATCGCTACCGATGGTGAATCGTATGGGCATCATCACCGCTTTGGAGAGATGGCCCTGGCTTATGCTTTGGATGTGATAGACCATCGCCCAGATGTACGTTTAACCAATTATGGCGAATATTTGTCGTTTAATGTGCCGACACGCAAAGTGGAAATTTTCGAAAACACCTCATGGAGCTGTGCTCACGGTATCGAACGCTGGCGGAGTGACTGTGGATGTCAAACGGGATTGCATCCAACATGGAATCAGAAATGGCGCACACCGTTACGCCAAGCCGTCGACTATATTAGAGACACGGTGACGCCGCTTATTGAAGCGTTGGCGCCCCGCTGGTTAAAAGATCCGTGGATCGCCCGTAATGATTATATTGATGTGATTTTACATCGCCATCACGATACCATTAATCAATTTCTTGTCAATCATCAAATTCATGCCTTAGATTTGGAGGATACTATCCATGTTTTGCAATTGATGGAGTTGTCCCGGCATTTGTTGCTGATGTATACCAGTTGTGGCTGGTTTTTTGATGACATTGGCGGCTTGGAAGCTATTCAAGTCATGAAATATGCGGCCAGAGCCATTCAGTTGGCCGAAAGACTATTCGATGTGCCCATGGAATCAACTTTTTTGCGGTTGCTAGAACAGGCTCGAAGCAATCAGGATTCCCAAGATGGTCGTCAAATCTTCGTTACCACAGTGAAAGAACGGATGGTAAATTTATCCCGTGTCGCTCTTCATTATAGTATGATGCACATGTTAACCCAGGCGGAACGTGAGAAAATTAGTAGCATCTATTGTTACGATGTTCACGTGGAAGATGATGCCTTATGGCGTTCTGGCGCGGTCAAAATGGCCGTGGGACAGGTTCAAATTGTTTCGCAAATTACTCTCGATCGGGCCACTTTTAATTATGGGGTACTTCATTTGGGAGATCACAATGTCATTGCCGGCGTCAGAGGATACCGGGGACCAGAGTTGTATCAAAACATGCGTCAGCAACTAGCACAGGCTTTTCAAGCGGCCGAATTTCCCGAAGTCATTCGCCTGCTCGACCAGTTTTTTCAAGGGCAGACGAATTCGTTGCGTCATTTGTTCCGGGACGAACAAGAGCGGGTCATGGATCAACTGGTGGAAAATGCTTTACAGGAAGCCTTAACCTACAACCGCCATATTTATGAACATAGTGCATCCTTAATGCGGTTTTTGAAAGATATGGGCCAGTCGATTCCTCCCATATTGCGCGATGCAGCGGGGATTTCAATTCGTGAGCAGATACATCAACAACTAATCACTGATCCTGTAGATTTTGCAGAAATACGCCGACTGCTTTCAGAAGCTAGAGAGTGGAATCTCTTGAGTGACTGGACAGATTTACCCTACGAATATGAAATGTTTATTAAGAAGTTAAGCCGAGATCTGGAACAAAATCCCACGGACCTCATACGTCTTCAAGTTCTTATTGAGGCAGTTCAAATCGCCCAGCAAGAGTCGTTACAGATTAACTTAGAGGAAGCACAATTGGTGGTTTTTCGGTTAACCGTACAATGGAGTCCCGAACATCGCGCTGTACAAAGACAATGGGAGCAGTACATAAACCAATTAGATGAATTGTTAGCGATTCGCCGGACATAAAGGATTCTTGATGACGCGGTACAGAGATTCAGGGCAGAATGTGTCAATGAATGAGGAGCGAACCCAATGAATCAAGATGGACGCAAACGAGTCTACATTTTTCATGTCACGCCAGTTATTGATGGAGGAAGGTTTCCTATCAAACGCATTGTAGGAGAGGAACTCACGGTGGAAGCCGATCTCGTCGCTGATGGACACGACGTCGTTCAAGGACGTCTAGGATGGAGGATATTACCGAATAGACCATGGTCCTATGTTCCTTTACAATCCTTAGACAATGATCGCTATCGTGCAGTTTTTCCATTAACAGAGATGGGCTTTTATGAATATCGCATTGAAGGGTGGGTTGACGAGTTTCTCACCTGGCGTCACCGGTTGGATAAGAAATGGACTCTAGGACAGGATATCGATGCCGAATTGGTGATGGGTCGCGAACTGATTCAGCACCGGATTGCGCTCTACGCGAAATTCAAGAAGGCCAAGAGCAACGATTTAGCGCTTGTAGAGGCGTTGCGCCGGTTTTTGAACCAGTTCGATGAGACCTCCGAGAAGGAGCGGCGTGTTTTATTGATGCAAGATCCTCAATTAAAGGAGATTATGCAGCAGTTACCGGATTTATCACATGCTGGTCAATCACGCCGATTTCCCATGCGTGTTGACCGGAAACGAGCAGGTTTTAGCGCCTGGTATGAATTTTTTCCGCGTTCCTGCCCAACCCGGAAAAATGGGCATGGTACGTTGCGCGACTGCGAACAATTCCTTCCGTATATCGCCGATCTTGGATTCGATGTGGTTTATTTGCCGCCGATTCATCCCATTGGCCTCCAACATCGTAAGGGAGCCAATAATCAGACAATAGCTTCCTTTGATGATCCGGGAAGTCCCTGGGCGATTGGGAATGAAGAAGGCGGACATATGGCCATTCATCCTCAATTAGGCACACTCGCTGATTTCGATCATTTTCACCAAACGCTTCGGGCCTTGGGGTTGGAACTAGCCATGGATTTAACGTTCCAATGTTCTCCGGATCATCCCTGGGTGAAAGAACATCCCGAGTGGTTTCGCCATTTTCCGGACGGTAGTATCCAATATGCGGAGAATCCGCCCAAAAAGTATGAAGATGTCTTTCCATTAAATTTTGACACCCCGGACTGGCAAGCGTTATGGAGAGCCCTCCTTGAAGTTACTCAATTTTGGGCGGAACGTGGTGTGCGGATTTTTCGCGTCGATAATCCCCATACCAAACCCTTAGTGTTTTGGGAATGGTTCATCATGGAGATGCAAAATCGTTTTCCGGATACCATATTTTTATCCGAAGCGTTTACCCGTCCTAAGTTGATGGAGGCGTTGTCAAAAGTAGGATTTACCCAGTCCTATACGTATTTTGCTTGGCGCAATACAGCTCAAGAACTCCGCGATTATGTGAGCGAGCTATTCTATACGGAGAAAAGCCAATATTTCCGGCCCAATTTTTGGCCTAATACTCCGGATATTCTTCCAGGATATTTACAGACTGGACGGCCCGCAGCCTTTACAGTGCGTTTTATTCTCGCTGCGACATTATCACCAAATTATGGGATTTATGGACCCGCATACGAATTATTAGAGCATGAACCTTTGTCTTGGGGAAGTGAAGAATATAACCGTTCGGAGAAATATGAGATCCGCCAATGGAATCTTTCCCAACAACCTAACATTCAGGAAGTGATAAAAAAGGTTAATGCCATACGTCATCAAGAATTGGCTTTGCAGCACAATGGTATTTTAACCTTCCACCACGTTGATAATCCACAACTTTTAGTCTACAGCAAGCGAGATCCAGCGTACCAGTCGAGGTTATTGATGGTCGTCAATCTGGATCCGGTCTATACCCAATCTGGATGGACAGCACTTGATATGAAGCCGTTGGGACTTCATGAGGATGCCCATTACATGGTCCACGATTTGCTTACAGGGGCACGTTATGCATGGAATGGTCCATATAATTATGTGGAACTACATCCAGATGGTTATAATGCACACATATTGCGAATTGAAGAGGGGATATAATGCATAACGGTCAGAACCAGGTCGAACGTCCGGATTGGTACAAGGACGCAATTATTTATGAATTGCATGTTCGGACATTTTATGATAGCAATCAGGATGGAATTGGCGATTTTGTGGGGTTGACTCAAAAATTAGATTATTTGGCGGATCTAGGGGTTACGGCGCTTTGGTTATTGCCGTTCTATCCATCCCCGTTAAAAGATGATGGCTACGACATTGCCGATTATATGAATATTAATCCCGATTACGGTACCCTAAGGGACTTCCGCCGATTCTTACGTCGTGCTCATGAACTGGGCTTAAAAGTTATTACGGAATTAGTTATCAATCACACCTCCGATCAGCATCCCTGGTTTCAACGAGCCCGGCATTCTCCTCCTCATAGCCGATATCGAGATTATTATGTGTGGAGCGATACACCCGACAAATATGCGGATGCGCGCATTATATTTCAAGATTTTGAGCGCTCTAATTGGACCTATGACGATGTGGCTCAGGCTTATTATTGGCATCGGTTTTATTCCCATCAACCTGATCTGAATTTCGACAATCCAGCAGTCAAACGCGAGGTCTTTAAAATTCTTGATTTTTGGCTGGATATGGGCGTCGATGGTCTCCGGCTCGATGCCATTCCCTATCTTTTTGAGCGGGAAGGGACTAACTGTGAGAACTTGCCGGAGACGCATCAGTTCTTACGGGAATTGCGTGCGCATATCGACAAGCATTATCCGAATCGTTTGTTGCTAGCGGAAGCGAATCAATGGCCGGAAGATGCTGCATTATATTTCGGCAATGGCGATGAATGCCACATGGCCTTTCATTTTCCTTTGATGCCGCGAATGTTCATGGCTCTCTATATGGAAGATCGCTATCCTATTATCGATATTCTGGAGCACACGCCTCCGGTTCCTCCTTGCTCGCAATGGGCGATCTTCTTGCGGAATCATGATGAATTGACCTTGGAAATGGTGACCGATGAGGAACGGGACTATATGTACCGGGTTTATGCGAAAGAGCCGCAGTTCCGCATTAATGTGGGGATCCGGCGCCGTTTGGCCCCACTCTTAGGCAATAATCGACGCCGCATGGAACTCATGAATGCATTGCTAATGACTTTGCCGGGAACGCCGGTATTGTATTATGGGAACGAAATTGGAATGGGTGACAACGTCTATTTGGGAGATCGCGATGGAGTCCGTACACCATTTCAATGGAGTCCAGACCGCAATGCAGGTTTTTCTCGGGCCAATCCTCAGCGCCTATGTTTACCCGTTATCGTGGATCCCGAATATCATTACGAATCTGTCAACGTCGAGGCCCAACAAAATAATCCCTCTAGTTTTTTGTGGTGGATGCGCCGGATCATTGCGTTGCGCAAATCATCGCGAGCATTTGGCCGCGGGACACTGCGCTTTCTTAATGCCGATAATCCAAAAGTCTTGGTTTTCCTGCGAGAATTTGAAGGAGATCGGATTTTAGTGGTAGCTAACCTGTCACGATTTGTACAAGCCGTAACCATTGAAACCCAGGACCTTATAGGGCAAACCGTCATTGAATTATTTTCTCAAAGCAATTTTCCACCGATTACACAGCCGTCAACAGTTTATACATTGGGACCCCACGATTTCTATCTGTTTCGATTGCAAGATGCAGAGGTTCTTGATGAGGTGAATGCACAACTTCCTCCGACGATTGAAGTGGATGGGCCGAATCCTTTTCCTGATATTCTCGAAGACATGCTCAAACCGTTAGCGGCTTATTTGCCACACCAGCGGTGGTTTGCTGGCAAGGATTCGCGGATCATGCAAATTGTTAACGAAAGGTGGATTCCGGTATGGGAACAAGGCGGATTTTGGATTGTTCGGGTGCGGTACCAAGGAGGGGCCGAAGAACGCTATCTCTTGCCGCTTATCTGGCAATGGGGCACTGATGACAATGCCCTGGTAACTTTTATGATGCAAGAACAGGAGGGCAATATTCGAGAAGCGAGTGATAATCCAGTATTTTGGAGCCATCTCGCGCAGCAATGGATTTTTCCTGAACGGGTCACGGGACGGCACATTGAAAGGCGAACGAGTCAAGGATGGAAAGGCCGCAATCGGCTTAAATCCGAGGAGCTTGAACCGACGCCTTTGCATGTGGAACAAAGCAATACCTCAGTAGCTTACGGAGAGCAGTGGATTCTGAAGATCTTCCGGCGGTTGGAAGATGGCGTGAATCCAGACTGGGAAGTCGGGCAATTTATGACAGAGCACCGCGGTGCCGGTATTGCCCCGCAAACTTGGATGGGTTTTGAGTATCGTCATCAAGGGGTGACCTCCCAGTTGGCGATTTTGCAAGAGTATATTGCTAACCAAGGCGATGGATGGACTTATACCTTAGATCATCTAGGACGGTATTTCGAAGCCATTGCGGCTCAAGATCTTGTTGTACAGCCCTCCAGTTGCCGGAATTGGTGGAGCGATACGGAGATTCACCCTGATGAAAATTTGCTGTCGGTGATGGGAGAATTTAGCGGACAAGCCGCACTCATTGGACGAAAGACGGCCGAAATGCACATGTTATTGGCTTCGGATCCCGACAATCCCGATTTTCGTCCGGAACCTTTTTCGGCACTGGACCAACGTGCCATGTACCAATCGATGCGTCAAAACGCCGACAGGACCTTAACGGAGTTAGAAAGAGCGTTAGGATTGTTCCGTGAGGACGTAGCAATCATGGCTCAAGAAATACTCAATAAACGCGAACACATCGAAGAGATTTTTCGACAAGCGGCCCGTAAAACGGTGCAGGGTTCTAAGATTCGGTGTCACGGTGATTATCATCTTGGCCAGCTCCTTTACACAGGGAGAGATTTTGTGATCGTCGACTTCGAGGGTGAACCATTGGTTCCGTTAAGCCGTCGCCGGATTAAGCGATCTCCGTTGAAAGATGTGGCAGGGATGATTCGGTCCTTCCACTATGCGGCATTTACTGAAGTTGAGCATGAGCGTCAGTTCGGGATGCCGCAAGACAAGCTCAAACGATGGGCTATGGCCTGGTTTCAAATTGCTACCAGCCGATTTCTTGAAGCATACCAGGATCATATGGATGCACGCCTTTTGCCAGAAAGAGATTCTGAGTGGCTGTCCGCATTTCTCATGGAGAAGGCTTTGTACGAGTTGCATTATGAACTGCACAATCGGCCTAAATGGGTTCACATCCCTATGGAAGGAATTTTGAACCTGTTGGATTTGGATTCGTAAGGCCATGTTGTCATCGTAATACGGCGCTGCAGATACCTCACCTTTAGGCCGGGATCGTTGCCTTCCAAAGGACAGGTAGGATCCTATCGACGCCCTTTGAATGAAGTTTTAGCCCTATGGGCGGACCGGTCTCCTACTGACTGGTCTGCCCGTCATGGAGGAAGGAAGAAGGAAGAAGGAAGAAGGTATTTAAGACGGCCTTGTGCACGGGATCATTTGGAGAATACAGGGTCCGTGCCAAGACTTAGTAATATCCGGAAGGTAGGTGACAAGCATGCAGGACAGACTGGACGAACAAACATTGTATTTATTTAATGAGGGCACATTAACCCAGATGTACCGGCATTTTGGCGCACAGTACTTAGATGAAAATACTGTGCAATTTGCGGTGTGGGCTCCTGCCGCGCAGCGCGTTTCCGTGGTGGGTGATTTCAACGGATGGGATCCTAAAAAGCATCCAATGAGACCCCTAGGTAATTCGGGAGTGCATGTGGCCATCATAGAGCATATAGAACCGGGAACATTGTACAAGTATTTCATTGAAAATCCTGCTCAGGGATTTGCCAAGGAAAAAGCGGATCCTCTGGCATTTGCCATGGAAATTCCGCCAAAAACAGCGTCGGTTGTTACCCGTTTAGATTATGCTTGGCATGATGATGAGTGGATTAATGCGCGCCAAAAAACCTCATCCATGGAAAAACCCATAAGCATTTATGAAGTGCATGTGGGATCGTGGCGTAAGCATCGTGATGGCATGTCATTAAGCTACCGAGAACTCGCGGATCAACTTGTTAATTATGTGAAGGACCGGGGATTTACCCACGTTGAATTGTTGCCTATTATGGAGCATCCCTATTATGGATCGTGGGGCTATCAAACAACCTGTTATTTTTCGCCGTCGTCACGTTTCGGATCGCCGCAAGATTTCATGTATTTCATCGATCAATGTCATCAACAAGGTCTCGGGGTTATTTTAGACTGGGTTCCGTCACACTTTGCGACGGATGATTTTGGATTAGCCGAGTTCGATGGCACTCATTTATATGAACATGCTGATCCACGGCAAGGAATCCACCCGCAATGGCATAGTTATTTATTTAACTACGGACGCAATGAAGTCCGCAGTTTTTTACTATCGAGTGCGATGTTTTGGCTGGACTATTACCATGCCGACGGATTACGAGTGGACGCGGTAAGTTCCATGCTGTATTTAGACTTTGGTCGGCAAGCTGGTGAATGGATTCCCAATCGTTATGGCGGGCATGAAAATCTTGAGGCGATTAGCTTTTTGCAGCAACTGAATCAAGCAGTCCACCAACGGTTTCCTGGGGTAGTTATGATTGCAGAGGAATCTACGGCGTGGCCTCATGTGACAAGGGGACCGGAAGATGGCGGATTAGGTTTTGATTTTAAGTGGGATATGGGGTGGATGCATGATACGTTAGATTACATGAGTAAAGATCCAATTTACCGTCGTTATCATCACGATAAGTTAACGTTTCGCCCCATGTATGCCTTAACTGAGCACTTTATCCTGCCCTTGTCGCATGATGAAGTGGTTCATGGGAAGGGCTCATTAATCAATAAAATGCCTGGGGACACGTGGCAGAAAATGGCGAATTTACGACTACTCTTGGCTTATATGTATGCCACCCCTGGTAAAAAGTTACTCTTTATGGGAGCCGAACTTGCCCAGTGGCGCGAATGGTCCCATGATCGCGAACTGGATTGGTTTTTACTGGCTGATCCTTATCACGAAGGGATATCTCGCTTGGTAAAAGATCTCAACACGCTATATCATCAGAATCATGCTTTATTTTCTTTGGACTATGATGTGGGAGGATTCGAATGGTGTGATTTCGGTGATCGGGACAGCAGCGTGATTAGTTTCTTCCGGCACGGGGCGTATCAAGACATCTTATGCGTGTTCAATTTTACCCCCGTGCCGCGTTATGGGTACCGATTAGGAATTTTCCAACCCGGCCAGTGGCTAGAAATCCTTAATACGGATAGTGTCTATTACGGAGGAAGTAATCTGGGAAATGGGGGATGGGTGCATAGTGACGGCCAAAGTTGGCAGGGACGGCCGTATTCTCTATCTTTAACTTTGCCGCCCCTGGGGGCTTTGTTTTTGAAGAAAGTTACCGCTGAAACGGATTAAATTCGCTAGGGGGTGTTACGCGAATATAACGCGCGAAATCGGGCAATTGCTGTCTCAACGCTTCATACATTTCCCACGCAATTTGGCGGTAACTGAAATGGCCTTGGGACCGACTACGGAGTTCAATAATATAGGCTGCTTCGGCAAGATCCATGCTCATCAACACTCTTCTTTTATGCGCTAAGGGCAGTAAGTACGGCAGTGAGGGAGTATCCGAATAGGTCGAGAGTTCTTCATAATACGCCGAAAGCCTTGTGATGAATTCATAATCAAGGCCGGCCTCGGTTAAAGGGGATGGGATGGAAAATTGAAGATCAGGATTAAGGGACTGTGCAATTTTGTGAGTTCGGCGGTGCCGATTAAAATCTCGAAAAGCCCCCACATCCATGATTAAATCAAATTGCAAGGGGGCTTGGCGCAAAAGACGCAGCCATTCATCATGAGGGCCACGCACTGAAAAAACCAGTGAAATCAATTCTTGTTTCTCTGCAGTGCTTAAGGTACTAGCGAATTGGAGACAGGATCGATAAGAAGCTTGTCCAAAAGCATAGAGCAATTGCGCAATTTGGGCATCTAAAAGGGGAGCTTGAACCGTTAATTCAACGGCTTGCGCAGGCAAAGACGGGACCTGTTTTGCTAAGGGTTCTAGAATTTTCCGCACAGCCATTAAATAGGCATCAGCTTCTGTATATTTAACCAATGTTGGTAATACAGGATGGTTGGTTTGATACATTAAATCGACAGCGGGTTGTTCGGCAATGCTCTTTTTGAGTTCCCGTGCAATATCATGGACCTCTGAGAAAGGCGATGCGAAAAGTCGCCGAATTTGTTGTTCTAGAACGCGGGCACTGGTGATCTGCCCCAGGCTCGTTAGAGTATTGAGCGGTAAGCAATAACGCGCAATATCTAAGGCTCTGGCATGAATGGTACGAGCATAGTTTTTTTCTGGCATATCGGACGGTCTAGGATATTGTTCGGTTAACAGGTTTGTGCCCAGCTCCTGCATCTGATGATATAAGGCCCAAAGCTTGTGTGTGGCCGTATCATAGGAGGAAGGGGCACTTGCTGGACGATAGTAGTCCGAACCATCGAAATTCTGATACCGTGTTGAACGTTCTTGTCCATCCCATAAAGGTTCATCGACAATTTCCATGGCAGCCAACAACGAAATGTCTTCTATAGCTACGGCGACATGGGCTAAATCCGCTATGGAAGCGTGGCCATAATCAAAATAAAAGGTGTTTAGAAATTTCGCGGCCTTATCTTCTGTGAGATCTTTTAAATTATCGGCTAGTGAACGGTCTGATCGCGAATATTTGGCCATGCCGTAAGCTAGAACTTCGGGCGGAACATTTGTAACAGCATATATATGTGGCATTGCTCTCTCCCTTGATACGATTGAAGTCAGGAATGGGCGCTACCGACAGCGCCCTCAATATGGTGACAAAGATATGGTATCACAGTGGCGAGTTAACGAGGTGAACTGACTCAGCGATACCGGAGACCAATGAGCATAATCGCTGCGGAGCGTCCTGCACTCGATAATTGACCGAGTTCGGACAACTGGCAATCCCCATCTTGATGAAGAGCATGAGCGATACGTAACAGGGTTCGTTGTTCGGGTGAGTAGTGAGTAGCCTCACGATGGATGGCTTCCCAATCCACGTAACGGTTGTCAAGATCGACCCATTGCATCAACCGGGCGCGCTGATTGTCTGTAAACATTGGAAGAGAAAAGGTCTCGATAACCGCGTTCCACTGAGGAGTCTGTTTAACCCAGATATGAGGTCCGACAAGATACTGGTAAGTCGTCATAAACTGCCTCCTTTGGGAACATTCTTCATATATATTAACGCAATAGATGTCGAATGTGAAAAGCAAAGATTGGAATTTCTCTTTAAAGGTCGAATAGAAAAGCAAAAGCTACTACATTAGCGAATTTTGCCGTGGCGTGATTTGTCTTAAGTGTTATATGATTTATATTTACCGTAGATTGACATAGACTTTATCTAAAGCATCGGAGCGACGAGGACGCCTGCTAACGCAGGCACTCGGCACACAGAAATGGCCAAAGGGGAACAATTTTATGCGAAATCACCAATCATCACGGGAAAGTTGGGAACCGAGAAGACAATTTGGATGGCAAAAATGGTTTGCTATCCTCACTGCCGTGGTCTTTTTGTCTTTAATGTTTGGCGGATTTCTGTCACTATTTATCCATTAAAAGAGCAGGATGCAAAAAAAATGATAAAGGTGGTATGCTAAAAGAGAACTTGCTTACCCTATTGACGAACCTGATTCGATGATACTCGGGCCAAAGTTTGGAGGGAGGCGATGCGAATGTCTGATGAATTCGACCAGTTCGCGCAAATGGCATTAGATGAAGCGCGTCAGAGTGGATATTTAGAAGGACATGCTGATGGTTTGCAAGAAGGATTAGAAACCGGATTGCAGGAAGGAACGCTCTTAGCCTTAAGAGCCGCCTTATTGCGTATGACGAATCATCGCTTCGGATCGACAAGCAACTCCTTTAGACTGCGGGTCGCATCGGAAAATCGGGCAGGACAATTATACGCCTGGATGGATCAAGTTATGAGTGCCTCGAGAATTGAGGAAATTCAAGATCTTTTGAGTCCATAAAGGCGCGCGTTAATGTGGGATGATGATTCCAAAACGAGATGGATAAAAGGATTAACGTGCGATGGCAGGACATCGTGATGCGTGATAATGCTAAAATTGCGGAGAATCGTTAAACCTTTTATCTCAAGTTGGTGAAGAACCGCGTCTTCTTCTGGCGTAATGACTAAAGGAGAAAGAACACTAATCCCAAAACCTTGTTTGACCATGGATTTAATGGCTTGAGTTGTTGCTAAGACTAAGCGGACATTTAATTGTTGGATGTCCATGTTTATAATTTTTAATGCTTCTTCCAACGCTGAGCGCGTACCCGAACCTGGTTCCCGGATAAAGAGAGGCTCCTGAACAAATTCCTCCAGACTGATGTCTTCACGATCAAACCATGCGTGATTTTTTCCTACAATAACCTGGAGGCAATCGGAAAAAAAGGGCTGCACGGCTATCTGGGGATGGTGCAACGTACTCTCGATTAACCCCACATCACATTGCTTATGAAGAACTTGTTCAAACACGGCACGGGAGTTAGCCATCATTACGGAAAGGCTACACTGGCTGTGCCTCTTGCAGTATTGCGGCAGAATCTCCGGGAGGAAATATTCTGCGATCGTAAAACTTGCGCCGATGCTCAAACTTTGGGGTCGAGAACTACGGGAACGTATAATAGCTTCACGGGATTCATGAGCAATATGCAAGAGATCATTGACATACCGGTATAGAATTTCCCCCGCTTCAGTTAAATGGACTCCTTGCGAAGTGCGTACAAATAGGGAACACTGATAATATTGTTCGAGTTGATGAATGTGCTGTGTTACTGCTGACTGGGACAGATTTAAGGACCGGGATGCTTGTGACAAGGATCCGACTTCGGCGACCATTTTGAATGTGGTCCATAATTGCTCGTTCATCGTAAACTCCTTGGCCATGCTATTACAAATGATGCTACAGTCCATCGCGAGATACGGATGCGGATTACGAAATAACTAGATAATATTTAACTATGATATAAATTATACAGTAACTTAAGGTGACTGACTACGTTACCTACAGGTCTTAATGAATAACGAGGTCTTGTCACTAGTAGACGCAAGGAGTTTATTCATGGCACGATTCATACGTTTTCATCTAGGTTCTCACCCTACCAGTCTTGATCAAGCAGTTGTGGAGCGTCTTATGCCGATAATGAAAACCTGGCGGTTAACGATACCGAAACGTTCCTGGATTCCTTCTCGTCCCTTTACCATTGCGGTGGGAGAACATGCCCGGGTGGGGGATCTCATCGTGCATCCCTTAGGAGACATTCATACTGAGTGGCCAAATCCTGTTGGATTGGTGTGGGGCCATGAGACGTCCGCAACCAAAAATCTTTTACGATTACCAGCGTATGCTCCCAAAGAAATGGGACTGGATGAGAATGTCTTCGCTATTACCCGGGAACTGCGGTTATCGGAAAGACCACGAATTTTATATTTAGGGTCTTTTCAGGACGGAGCGGGATTGACGGCATTCCTGGGGGCTATGAAGGATCTTTTGACCGTGCAAGGGGAGGCGATTTTGATTGGAGGAATAGCTGTCCGTGACCGATTAGCACCCGTTGTGGCTCGTCTAGGTTTGGCCCAACAGGTCATTTTTGCTCCTCCGTTATCGCCTGGTCAATTATCTGGCCTGTATCATTCGGCTGACGTATTGGTGTATCCTGATCGTGATCCTGGTCAATTATACCAGTTGATAGACGTCTATGCGCACGGTCTTCCCGTAGTATTACGGGATACCCCTGAAACACGAAAGATTTGGGGATATCCCGCGCTATTAGTGTCGAGCGATGATGGTAACCAATGGGGTGAAGCGATTCAAGAAGTCATTGATAATACGCGTTTACGAGAAGTGCTGATCCGGCGGGGAATGGAATTTGCCCAGATGCATGAAACAGAGATAGTCATCACGGGATGGCGAAGTACTATCGAAAAAATTTCGGGACAAAGCGTTGTGCTCGAATCCAATTAGGAGTGACATGATGTCGACCCTACCATGGCTGGATAATTTGATGCAACCTGTTCATATTATGCAATATGGTCAAGGGAATCCTGCATTTATCCAACAATTTGCGGACAATGAATGGATTTTTTGGGAAATGGTGGACAAGCTTCCCGATATTGTGTGGCCATGGTTTCCCCAACATTTGCCGGTCTACGGCATTGCCCAAGAGGATTCCGCGGCACATATCTGGTTTGTAGGTGAACCTATTGGTCAGGAAGAAAGCAGTTGGCGAGATTTAGTCTTAGCCGTGGGCCGTGGGCAAAAACTATTGACGCCGATGACCGAAAACATCGTCGATAGCATTGGAGAAATTGTCCACGTTGCCGTGTTCACCACGCCAAGTTGACCTAAATGTGCTCAGGCAGTTCGCCTGATTGGTGCCATGAGTTTACGGAATCCACGCATTAACCTATTCGCAATTGATTTGGATAAGGCGAAAGATCTCTTAAATATTTTGTCGATCCAGACAGTACCAACCTTTGCTTTTAATGAGAGTCTCATGTCCTTGACCGCTAATGAATGGATTTTGGCACAAAAAATTTGGCAAATAGCTACGAAGCACGAGACATGAATAATCAAATATGATTTAACAACTGATGATAAATGTTTAATTGTGAAATACGTCGATTAATTTTTCTTGAAGAGTGGTCGTCAAATGACATTATTAAGAGTAAAATAGGGGTCAGAAATATGCAGGGTAGGAGATGTTTTCGATGGTTCATGTCACGGCCATACAACAAGTGTTGGCCGTTATTTCGGGAGTGATTGTGGGTTTCAGTTTAGGATTAATTGGCGGCGGCGGGTCTATTATGGCCGTGCCTTTGTTGCTATATTTCGTCGGCATTCATGATCCTCATTTAGTTATTGGGACCACTGCGTTGGCAGTAGCGGTGAATAGTTACTTGAATCTGATTCCTCACTGGCGAAGCGGTAACGTCAAATGGGGGGCGGCTATTGGATTTGCTATTCCGGGTGCCATTGGAGCCTTTATCGGATCAACAATCGGCAAGATGGTAAACGGCAAAGATTTGTTGTTTTTGTTTGCCATACTCATGATTGTTGTAGCAATATTGATGCTAAAACCCAAGAAAGGTGAAAGTACGACCACCAGTTTTCATTGGACACATAAAATGTTATTGCGGGTGATTCCAGCGGGATTGCTTGTCGGATTTGTGTCGGGCTTCTTTGGCATTGGTGGGGGTTTCTTAATTGTTCCAGGACTCATCATGTCAACCGGAATGCCCATGATTTATGCAATTGGAAGTTCATTATTTTCTGTAGGCACATTCGGGCTAACGACAGCTATCAATTACGCGTTATCCGGTTTGGTATTATGGCTTGTGGTTGTTGAATATGTTGGTGGAGGTATAATCGGTGGTGTTTTAGGCACGCGCCTAGCCAACCAACTCAGTAAACAAAAGCGATTATTGAACTTTGTTTTTTCGGGGGTTGTGATTATCGTCGGTATTTATATGCTGACATTGAACGCCTAAATCGGGCTGGACTTTTTCACGATTGTATAATTCTTTCTAGCACGCCACAATCTGTCGGATTGTGGCGTGTTACAATTGGACAGGAAATTGTCTAACGTCAAAGATATTGAGGTGACAGTGTGGCGCTCGTGATTTGTGCTGTAATCGGGATATTGTTGGGAATGAGTGTATGGATTTATCCCCGGTTATTTATCATGAACCTCTTAGTCACGGCGGTTGGAGTCGAAATCATTCACCACTGGTATGCAGGCATTGGTCAATATTTTCCGTGGATCGCCGTCTTTCTCGCGGGAATTCTTCAAGCGGGTCCTAGTGCATGGAAAAAATGGTGGCAGTTTATTTTGCATAATAAAGAATGGATGGCGGTTTACGGGCTGTACTTTATTAGCATTGGAATTTCTACACTAATGGGCATTCACGTGTCTACCTCACTACGTTATGCCTTAGGCGTTCCTGCGGTCTTATTCATTGCCGTTGTGATCGTTCCCTGGTCTGTTGAAAAGCGCCTTATAGCCTTAAAAAATCTATTGCAAGTCATTGCATTGATGGGCGTGGTTCTTACAGTAACGGCTGGGATTGCTGCGATAGCTGATCATTTGGGATTTCCGGTTCCAGTAGGTCATCATATTTTGTTAGCATGGCAGTGGCCCTTTGCCAACAAGAATACATTTGGGATGCTTGTAACTTTTGCTCTACCGGCCTCGGTCTATCTCGCGCTTGACTATCGTGAAGATGGTATTATCCGCATTTTTTGGTTCATGGCCAGTATGCTCTTATTTATCGGCGTAGCCCTCAGTTATTCCCGGTCATCATGGATTGCCAGTATGATTGGCGTCATGATGTTTGTAACGTTTTATTATGGCAAACGTGGCGTCTTGGCGATGTTTGGCATCGGTATTGTGCTTCTCGCAGGACTCATTGCGAAAACCGGATTACACAAATGGCAACTGCTATGGCATAAAGGCCTTAACGGACGCATTGTTTTGTGGAAAGCGGGACTTGACGCAATGCATCATCATTGGGTCTGGGGGGTGGGGCCTGGTAACTCGCCACTTGCATTGAAACCATTTGTGCCGGCCATTTACGCGGGCTTGACACCCTCCGATTCAATTTTGCGATCAGCTGTGGAATTGGGATTGGTGGGCTTAGGCCTTTGGCTTCTTCTTGTGGGGATCGCGATGATTGGGCTACTCATGCGACGACCCTGGCACAACTGGGACGATAACGCATTGTTTTCAATCATGTTAGCTAGTTTAGCTCAGCAAGTAGTCGAATCTCTGTTTGTTGGCGGTGTGTCATTTGGGGATTTCTTTTTCACGGTATTCTTAGGACTGGCATGGTATAGAATTTGGGTGGTCCCTAAGAATCGTTCTCTTCGTTCCAACAGACTGTCTCGGCGTGCGCTGTTAGGTTAGTTGCAGACGCGGATGAACAGGTGCTCAATAGTTATTGGTCTTTTTTAAAGGGAATCTGAATGATGGTGCGAATCACAATAGAAAGATCTTTGAGCCACGACCAGGTTTTGGCGTATGCCAAATCATAAGTGGCTTTTTCTTCTGGCGTTGAGGTATAGCTGCCAGCAACTTGTGCTAAGCCGGTCAACCCTGGTGTACTTAAATGGCGTAATTCATAAAAGGCAATATTCCGGCGATGTTGGTCGACAAACACTGGGCGCTCAGGCCGTGGCCCCACTAAAGACATGTCCCCTTTCAGAATATTCCACAGCTGTGGTAATTCATCTAAATGTGTGGCCCGTAAAAATTTACCGAAGCGCGTAATCCGGGGATCATCGGCCTTTGCCAATACTGGTCCTGTACTCTTTTCTGCATCAGGTACCATAGTACGAAATTTGACAAGCATAAAATGTCGTCCTCCGGCGGTAATCCGTTCTTGGCGATAAAGAATAGGACGGCCCGAATCGATAACAATAATCAAAGCAATTAGCAGCAAAATCGGGAAAAAGGTGATGATTCCTAAGAAAGATACTGTGATATCGGCTAAGCGTTTTACGGCAGCAGACCCGTGACGTGTGCGGATAGAAGCTAAAGAAAACATTGGGGTTTCTCCCAGTGAAGTTAATTCGGAACCAGCCACCAATAAGTCATAGGTATTGGGTTTCCATAAGCATGGGATATTCCGTGTCATGCATTCAATGAAATACCGGGATTTTGTTTCTTGATCGACATTGCCCAGAATTACCGCGCCAATGTAAGGCCATAATGCGGATGACAGAGAGTCATGGGGTAGGCGGTAGTGGACACGAATTCTCGGTAGATATTTTCCTGCGCGAATCGTCAGTTCAGGCCATTCTTTTTCGGGCCCGACGACCATCACATGAACCGAAGGAGCTGTTCGCAGAGATAAAGAGCGGTACATTAATCGCCAAGCGAGAAACAAGATGACTTGCAACATGGCAGAAATGAAGAAAACCGTCCGGGGAAAGCCGATATTAGCCAATACATAGGACAACATAGTCGCAAAAAATGTATTGACAATAATTGCGGTGACAACAGAACTTATAACTTCTTGGGATGTTTTCGATGCGGACCGATCGTATAACCCATAAAAGTAGAAAAGAACAAGTAATGATACTGTCTCAAAAGGGAAAAGCCGTATAAATGCGTCAAAATTATAAGGAGGTAAGCGAAATGCAAACCGAATCAAAAAGGCGAAGATGTTGGCTCCGTTAAATGCCAAAATATCAATTAGCGGTACTAAAAACCAATTTGATACCCATCGTTTCATGAACGTTTCCCCTGGTTAGGCATTATTCGACTTCATTTTCGCGCAAACGACTGAAATGAGCAACAAGCTTGCTGAATCTATGATACATTGTTTTACGATGTTTCGCTTAGAGGATATGGAGGGAGATCGTCATCAAACGGGCAATTTGGGTTGTGGGCATTATTGCTGTATTGGGAGTGAGCGTTGGAGTCGTCTGGCATGCTGAGTCAAAAAATCAAATACACTCCTTTGTACCCATGAAACCGCGCGTCTCTGTGACTTCTTTTCCTCACATTTCCCGGAAAAACTTAATGGCGGGCGTCGTTGAAGGGTTTTATGGACCCCAGTGGTCATTTCACGCGACGGAGCAGATGTTACAATTCATGCATCGTCAGGGATTCAATACTTTCGTCTACGCCCCCAAGAATGCGCCCTATTTACGGGCGCAATGGAATGTCTTGTTTCCGGCGCAAGCTTTGAATGCTCTCCATCATTTGGTTGTTGTAGCTCAAAACAATCACATTCAGTTTGTTTGTTCCATCAGCCCAGGTTTGTCCATAGAGTACTCATCCCGCCGCAACCGGCAACAATTGTTGGCGAAAATTAATCAATTATGGTCCATTGGCATTCATTCTTTTATGATAAGTTTTGATGATATTCCGGACCAGTTAAACGGAAAAGATGCGCAAGTGTATCATGACAACTTGGCATTGGCACAAAGTAAATTGGTTGACAAGATTTATCAGGATGAATTAAAAGACGGTCATGCTATTCAGTTATTGTTCACGCCAACAGTTTATTGGGGCGTCCACGATAACCTCTATTGGACGACGTTGAAGACGTATTTAAATGTGCATATCCCTGTAATATGGACGGGTCCATGGGTTTTGTCCAAAGTAATTACTGAAACAGAAGCGAAGACAGTGCAGCAGGACCTAGGGCATCCTCTGGTGATTTGGGACAATTATCCTGTCAATGACTATACATATGTTATTAGTCATCATCCTCAGTTATTTATGGGACCGGTGATGGGCCGCAGTCCCCACCTTATCTCAGGCGTTCACGGCTATTTGTTTAATCCGATGTTACAACCTTGTGCATCTGAAGTGGCGCTATCCACTGGCGCCGCGTATTTAGAACATCCCAGTACATACCAGCCGATGAAAGCTTGGTACCAAGCTTTCGCTCAATGGGGCAGACCGGTTAAAGGGGCATTGCAAAGCTTTGCAGCAGCTAACTCGGTAAGTTTTATGAACACCCGCCCATTGGATCATATTAATCGCCATGTGACAGCGTTTTGGAGTAGTTACAATCATCATGATAATTTGCTGGATACAGCTTTATACCAACAATTCGTCCGCTGGAATCATAATGCACGGATTCTTCAGGAAAAACTGCCGCGATCTTTTTATAGACAAATTGAACCATGGGTAAAGATTTACCAGGTTGAGGCGCAACTCGGAATCACGATGATTCGGATTTTAAATAATCCGTCTGGTGCTAAGACGGTCACAATCCAATCTATTGTCAGCCGACAGGATAAAATTAACGCATCGGCAGACCGGTTAGGAGTGCATACTATCCTAAGCAATTGGTTTGCCGACGCGTTTGCCCATGTACCCTTTACTAATTAATTTAATGAACTTCGTTGTTGTGAGGGCTCTTGTCCAATTCAAAGAAACCAATGACCGTAGCCATGAAAATAAAGCTGCCTGGTAAGAGCCATAGTGTAAAAGAGCCAATTGCTCCGCCCACCGTGGCGATAAGGCCTATCCATGCGGCCCAACGCGGATTGATGAGGAACAAAATTCCTGAAATCAATCCTAATACGCCCATGATCACGGTGATATGCGAAAACGTGAGCCCATAACGGCTCAGATGCTTCAACAAAGCATCATAAACCCCCGGAATGTGTTCAAAAAGGCCAGCCAAAATGCCGGTAATTCCGCCGAGAATTCCTAAAACAAAGGCCAGATATTTCATCAGATTTTCGTCGGTACTCCTCCCGTTTTACAGCTGAGAGGAGCGCCGCCTTTCTCCCTTCTTACGTAATGGATTGTTGACAGTATTGCCACTCGTTTTCGCGTTGGAAAACGCGGTAATGACGATAAGAGACTGGCAGATCTCCTTTGAGCGTGATGGCCTTCCCAGTGCTTTTCGCATTGGGATCAAGCTTCAACCGCAGGGGTTGCAAAACCGAATTGTCTTGATCCCGGTCGACCAAACGAATGGTGAATGGCGATAGTTTGAAAACGTATGTGCGGTCGTGCTCCCGCAACATGCTGGCGCGTTTTTCGGAACACGACATGAGCGGCTTGTAGTGGTTACCGAAGACAAATACTGCCATCTTCACACATCCTTTGCTTACGAGACTGGTAATGCCTCACGTGCCGGGAGTCTCTCTTCGCCGGGATTATACCGGCTTTTCGGCCTGCCACACGGCTTGCGCTACCCCCAAGCTCGCGGTTTAATAACGGCCGACACATTCCCTGGTGTCCTGAGCGGCATAAGGGAGGCGTTCGCCTCCGGCCACCTCCGCGAATAGGCGGCACGAGAGTCTATCCAGAAGGTTGTACAAGCTCCGGCCATCGGGCCGGCGTAATTAACTCAGAACCTTCTGCCGATCGCCATATTGCGGACCTTCATAATGGCCAGGGCCGATCAAAGATCTTCGACAATTTTAACCGGTATTGTTGAAAAGAGATATTTTTCAGGGTACGGGCGCTAAATCCTCGCACGGGAATTCCCCCGTGTAGTACCCACCCAACTCCCTGACCTTCATCGAGTGAAATTAGCATGCCTCGCAGTCGTGGACGAAATTCGGGGCCTGGATTGTTCTTGGTTATCCGATTGACAATCGTATTGCCTACAAAATCACCCGCAAGAGCCGCTAATTGCGCTGTTGCCGGGATCTCCTGACCATCGACGACCACATGCCAAAGGTCTCCTGCAACAAACACATTGGGGAGAACTTGACCATAAGAATCTGCCCGCGGATACCCACGATCATCTAAGGGAAGTTCAGTTTGACGGATCCACCGAGGTGGGGTGATACCCCCTGCCCAAATGAGTACATCATATTCATAATGGTCTTTTTCCAGTTCAATATGTGGAGGATTGACCCGAACTAACTTTTGACCCATGACCACCGTAACACCCGCCGCAACCAACCGGCGGTATGCATATTGCGATAATCCTAAACCGAGAGCCGGTAATAATCGGTCAAAGGCTTCTACTAGAATCACATCATGGTCATGAGCTAACATGCCAGCGACCTCGACACCGGTTAAGCCCCCACCAATGACCGCAACTCGCTGGTCTTTACCGTACTTCAAAGCATCCTTGATTCCTCGTGCATCTGAGGCATCACGCAAGGTGTGAGCCACGTCACGGAGTCCAGGAATAGGAGGCAACGAAGGTTCAGAACCGGGACACAAAATCAGCCAATCATACTTCACATCATCACCGTTGTCTAACAGAACAGTACGGCGTGTTAAATCGACATTGGTTGCATATTGACGAACGTGTTGGACGCGCGTTTCTGTAAAAAGTCTTTCATACGGAACGACATGGTGTTCGATACTATCATGCTTGGCAAGCGCTTCGGGAAGTTCAGGAATTAATTGATGACCAGTACCTGGCTCAATTAATATAAGCTCAGCCTCTTCCAATCTTTGAAGAGGGCCAATTGCCCCTAATCCGGCATAGCCGCCCCCTACAACCACAATTTTTTGCACGACCTTTTGCCTCCTGCATCGGGCGTTTTGCCGACTTCCATATTTATTAATCATGCCACAAGATGTATGGCGAATCAATTAGGAGAATCGCTAAGGACTTGTATGTGAAGTGTTTTAGAGGGTCTTCAGCGTTTTGGATGATCCTTGTGATACATATTTAACGAAGCAGGCCGGAAAATATCAAAACTTAATATCTTTTGTCGGTCCCGACGATTTTGAACTATCCCGAGACAGGATTGGCTACAGGAGGTTTACTGTCGAGCGTTTGTGCTGTGTTCGGGACGGAATGACGGCCAAATGCAAATTGGTCTTGATAAATGGCTCGATAGCCGTGCGGGCCTTCAGCACTCGCGGCAACCCCATATTTAAGGTAGAGTTGCTGGAGTTTGTGCCGCAGCTGGGACCGGTAAGAGCTTTTTACGGTGTAATTGGATGGGTGGTAAGCGCGTGAAAATACGGAAAGTCGAGAAGCCAGGGGACTATGGGCAAGAGTTTGGCAAAAATATGTATACGTGGATGGGGTAAAATGGGCAATGCTGGCCATAAGCCATCGAACTTTAATGGATTGCGCCGTCATGAAGATTGAGTCCAAGTCATTATCGTTATCCGTAATGGCAGGAAGAATGGGAGCTAAGAACCAGGCCGTGGGTACACCCGTTTCAATTAACTGAGCCATTGTTTCGACCCGTCTCAGGGGATGGGACGTTCCGGGTTCTAAAATTCGCAAATGTATAGGATTGAGGGAAATTAAACTGACGTGCACTTGTAGTTGGCCCCGACGCGCTAACACTTGCAACAGGTCTAAGTCACGCAAAATGAGTGGTGATTTCGTGGTAATGGTCAATGCATGCCCCGTGTCAAGGAACACCTCTAAAATTGACCGGGTGATCCGATATTTGGCCTCGATGGGTTGATAGGGATCTGTGGCTGTCCCCAGGGTAATAATGTTATCGATAGGAACATGGCATAAATTTTGTCGGAGTCTGAGATGGAAGTTGTCTTTGACGAATAGCTTTTTGCTAAAATCCGGGCCGATACTTAAATTGAGATATCGATGGGTATCCCGGGCATAGCAATAATGACAGGCATGGGAACAACCTCGGTAAGGATTCGCAGACCAATCAAATCCCATAAACTCTGTACGGGTCTTATTTAGTGCTTGGCGGGAAGCGATATGAAAAATTTCTGCCATGCCTTCGACTCCTTAAAGAAACATTTGTTCGTATTATAGACTGACGACATAAGAAACACAAGGGAAAGAGAACAAAGTATTCTGATTTTAGAGATAGGATGATCCGTCTGCTCACGGCAGAGTGATAAATGGTCTGTCAAGTCAAGGACTACATAAATGAAAAGCCCCAACCGATTGAGGTTAGGGCTTTTTCGAACAAAGTGATTCACTCCGTTGAAATGCTCGGATCCATTTGTTCAGAAGCAGGAACGATTTTCAGGAAGCGGGTTAGGGCCTGGGCTAGTATGTCTCGAAGTCGTGCTACCATCTGATGTTGGTTAGTGGTTACTAAAACACGCAAGGCTGGTTCTAATAGCTCATTAATGTCATGGACATCGTGATCATTAATTGGAACGATAGCAACTTTTGCCGAACGTGCGAGCCGACTTTCTAGATATGTGCGTGTTAACCCTTCCTCTGGTTGGTGCAGGAGATAAATGACCCCACCAGTCATACCCGACGCCAGCCATGGACCGGGATCTCCTAGAATAAGACCACGTCCGCGAGTCATGTATTCAAACCCAAAGCCTTTGATCACCGCACTGTCCCATGAACTAGCAGCGGCTTTAGGTGTGGGAATACCATCACCGAGAATCACAACATCAGCGCCCGCTAAACGGATACCAGCCCGAGCATCGGCTCCACCTTGCACAATAAATATCCCTGCTTGCGCTCCATAGGCCATACTTTTTCCGACATGACCTCCATAATAACGTCCTTGTGCATTGGGGGCTTTGACTACAGCAATAAGTCCTCCTGACGCCCCTTTACCTACGCCATCTTGGGCGCCACCATGAGCAATGAGGTGAACACCCTGACTGAGAAAGGCTCCAAATCCTTGACCGGCGACCCGTTCAACAGGGTTTAAAATCGGCGTCTTAATATCTTTGTAACGAATCCGCTGGCCAGATACATTGGTTCCAATGGATCGGCTATTGCGAAGACGCATCGAACTACGACGCAGATCACTCTTAGCGACGATTCCTACAGCTTGGTTACCTTCTGCGACTAATTCATCTTGTTGAATTAAGTCATTCAGCTCATTTAAGAATGTTTCATAGCCGACGAGGTCCTGCCAGCTTGTTTGTCGTAACAGGTGCATTTGCCCGACTGCTTGTTGAATAGAGGTAAAGCCAAGAGTCCGTAAATGCATTCGAACGCCTTCGGCAAGACCATTAAATACATTGACAAGTCCTTCCACTGCCGATTCAAAATCCTGGGGGATGAATCGTTTAAGTCCCTTTTCCTGCGCTTCCTCAAGGGATTCAATTTGCGTTGTAATGCCTACATGACAGGTGTCGAGTTGGCAGCCCCGACAAATTGTACACCCTAAGGCCATCATACTTAACGTGCCGAAACCGACCCGGTTAGCTCCTAATAATATCATTCGGACTACATCGGCGGCACTACGCAATCCTCCATCGGCCCAAATTTCGACTCGGTCTCGCAAACCCGCGAGAGTCAATGCGGCATGTGTAAGAGGAACGCCAATATCTGCTGGTAAGCCAACATGCCGTAAAGCATGAACGCGTGCTGCACCTGTTCCACCTTCAAAACCTGATAAGCTTATGACATCGGCTCCAGCTTTAACAATTCCCACGGCAATTGTTCCAATGTTAGGGACGACAGGAACTTTCACCGAAACTAGTAATTCCGGATTCGCTTCTTTAAGTTCGTCAATTAATTCTTTAAGGTCTTCAATGGAATACAAGTCGTGATTATTGCTGGGAGAAATGAGATCGACGCCGGGTACTGCGTTACGGGCATGAGCTACTTTGACCGATACTTTTTTCCCCGGTAGATGTCCACCTTCGCCAGGTTTGGCTCCTTGGCCGATTTTGATTTCCGCATAACGGGCGCCATTTAGCAAATTTGTGTTGACACCAAAACGACCCGAGGCAATCTGATGACCACGCCAGTAATAATACCGGCCAATCATGTCTGGGATTTCCCCGCCTTCCCCATTCATTGATAACATGTTCAGGCGTTTACCCGCTTCGGCATAGGCGCGAAATGCCGTTTCCCCTTGGGATCCGAACGACATCGAAGAAATAACAAATGGTAAGGAATGATCTCCGACCTCTAATGAGACGGGTGCATCCTCATTGAGAGAATGGGTCGCGTCAAAAGTGAGAGTTTGACGAAGTGCGATAGGATATTTGGTTTCCACATGGCGAAGCTGGTCTTCATATTCCCGGGCTGTCATCGAACGATTGGCCAGTTTTTTCACAGCTTTGAATACATGATTGGTTGCTCGGGGAATAGGTAACAAACGCGTGGCTTCATCCCGGTAGGACAATCGGGCCGCCAATTGCTGGTTGCGGTGTTCCAACCATGATTGATAGGGAGCGGGAGCGAACGTTTTAATTTGTAGAAGTTCGGCGATGGGCTCCGGTAGGCCAATGGCAGAAAAGACACGGCCGTAACCCTGTAATTCGTGAATTCCCATGGTGGAAATAATTTTTTCCAGGCCATGATTCATCACGGTTTTAACCGCCTCATATTGATCCGCGGCAATGTCCCAAATGAGATAGGGATTTAAGGCATTAGCTCCTAACCCCAGCAACACGGCACTATCATGGAGATTACGAATCATGCCAGAACAGACAATAATACTACATTGTCTCCGCAATCCATGGTGAATTAATGCTGCATCAATAGCTCCCACCGCGAGTGTCGGATCAAGTCCGGCTGAGTTTTCACCAAAACTCTCGCGATCATCCAAAATGAGAACTGAGGTGCCGGTTTTGACAACGGAAACAGCTTCCTGGGCTAATTGGTTCACGACTTGGATTTCTTCTTGAAAAGGAGTCATTGCCAGTTTCAATACGGTAATGTGCGAACCAAAATATTCCGTTAGGTGCTCTATGTCCTCATCATTGACCCATGGTGATGTGAGTAAGACGGGTTGGGGGACAACAGCTTTGACATTTTGCCATTGTGGTCTCGCACCCAGCAACGTGGTCAACGAAAAATGTTCTGCCTCCCGTTCGCGATCTAAGGCAGGATTGGTAACCACGGCCACAGTTTCTTGCAGGTAGTCACTGATATTGACGGGCGTTTCAGAAAATGGTGCTAGTGGCCCATCGAATCCCAATGACCCAATTGGTTCGCGGTGCCCTTCAGCGAAAGTTTTAATGAGTTGTTCGTCATCTTTGTTCCAACCATTGGCTCGGTATATGCCCGTTGAATAGGAGTGACCGACGTGGCCACGACGTGAGGCTTCCCATATTTGAGGTGCTTCCCCCGTGAGTTTATTTGCTAAGCGGGCCATTACTGTGTCATTCTCAATAACATGCACGGGTCCGTCTTCTGTCCACTCAAACGCAACCATTTGCCCCGGGCCTAGTACACGCGGTTCCTTAATCCAACTATCAGGAGAAGTAATGCCGGGTTCAGATGACAAAATGAAATATTCCTGCGTTTCTAAGACCCATAACGGTCGGAGTCCCATCGCGTCCACAGCAGCCACAATACTGTTCCCTAAACGGTGAACGATAGCGGCTGGACCTTGCGCATAGGGTCCCCATACTGCGCGAATTTGTCGCCATAACGCTTGCAGTGAGGGAGATAATTGTTCGATGACCGCTGGTGAAGGGCTAATGGCGACGCGGACGGCTTCGGCGTGGCCGAGTTTATCCCGTAAGACCAAGGCAGATAAGAGGCGGTCGAGATTCTGGGAATCACTTCCTTGGGGGATTGGCTTTATCCCATGGGCTGCCATTTCGTGTTGCAAACGGTCAATCGTGTCAATTTCACCATTGTGGGCCAATCCTAAAAATGGTTGCACGCGTGATAGATCAGTCGCAGTATTAGTAGAAAACCGATTGTGGCCAATGACCGCCCGTGGTTGAAAATGTGAGCCAAGCTGTTCAGCAAGAAGAGGCTCCAGAGCATCAGGGCCTTCTGTGACTTTTAAAACAATGTGGGAATTGCTAAACGATGCGATAAGTCCCCCAAAACGCAACTCCAATGCCTCAAGGGCCGCAAAGATGTTTTCTGTCTCATGGAGATTGCCCTCATACCATAATGCATGAGAGTCGAGGATTTGGACACTATCGGTCAAATCTATATGTGAGACAAGACGGCGGAAATTTAGGGTAGGGAGCAATTGGTTTAATGTTTGGAGAGATTCGCGCCGCGATGAAATAGGGATGACCAATTGTAAAATCCAAAATCTAGGATCATGGGCCGAGTATGCAGACACTCCGTGCTCTTTTAACCGTTGCTGCCAAAGATCTCGAGGAATATCGACTAATAAGCCTGTTCCATCACTCCGGCCATCAATCCATCCGGCTCGATGATCCATTTGGCGTAAAGAGTCAATACCGACACGCCATAAGCGTTCGGTTTGTTGTAATGTTACAGGTTCTTTGGCAATCGCCGCATAAATCGCACAAGCATCATGTTCGATGCCAATATGTTTGAGCAATGAAAAAGAACGCGAATTCATCAAGGAGACCCTTCTTTCTCTGGAGCGTGATAGCAAAACAATAAATAATCATTCATTGCATTGTATGAAAATGCATTAAACAGCGATAAGTAGCCCTAAAATCCTGTATTTGAACGCAAAGGTAATTACACGCGATGTTTGTGGGCAATTAAACGGCGGTTGCTCAAATCTTCTTACCTTAGAATATATCGAAAACAAGCTGTCAATGCAATCATTCGAATAAAATTACATCAGAATCAAATCATTCTTAGAATACCACGAATAGACCTGACATTCCAAGAGGTTTATCCCATGATTTTGTGATATTTTATGAAAATATTTGGGAACATGACTCAATTCTTTGTCATAATTCTCCGCGAGCGGGTATGGCGAATTTGTTTGGTCTTCGCTACAATGACGGTAGTCTGGATGGGCAGGAGGCGCTCGGTGCGTATAGTTGAGGTAATTACGGGAGGAGAGCCGGGCGGAGCTCAGCGTCATGTTTTTGAACTTGTACAATATTTGGCGATTCAAGGACATCAAGTCGCCGTTGTTCATGGCGGTGGGCATTGGTTAAGTCAGGCCATCAAAAATATCGCTTCCGTTTATTATCTCCGTCATTTGCAGCGGGATATCTCATGGCATGATATGATGGCGTTTACCGCTTTATTGGGGATTGTAAGGAATCTGCGGCCGGATGTGATCCATGCGCATAGCTCCAAGGCAGGAATTTTATCGCGCCTGGTTGGCACAATCCTTCAAGTTCCTGTTGTGTATACATCTCATGGTCTAGTTTTTTTTGATACCACGCGTTCACGGCGAAGTCGAAAATTTTATCAACTCTTAGAAACCTGGGCAGCAAAACGAAGTCGGGGAATTATTACCTTAAGCAATATGGATTATGAGTTTATGCGCTCAGTGAAAACCCGCGCTATCGTAGAAAAAATTCCCAATGGGGTTCCCGTGCGAGCCTTGTCTGCAAAACAGCTAGGATGTCAGCGTCGTATTGGGTTTATTGGTCGGTTTTCTCGTGAGAAGGGTCTGGACGTCGTGCTGAAAGCGGCGGAACAGACGATGCCATGGCAATGGATTATTGCCGGGGATGGTCCTTTTCGGTCCCAAATCACGCACGCTGCCGAACGCTTACCCAATTTGAAGTGGATGGGGTGGATCGAGAATATTGATGAGTTTTTCAGTGAAATCGATGTGCTCGTACAGCCGTCATATAAGGAAGGCCTGCCGTATACTGTCCTGGATGCTATGGCGGCAGGAATCCCGGTGGTGGCGACCCCTGTGGGGGCTTTAAATGAAATTCTCCGGGCAATTGATATTCACCTGCTCTGTCCGGTAGGGAATGTCCAGGCTTTGGTTGAGAGCATTCTCTATGCTTTTGAGCATTATAATCAGATTGCGGAATCTTCTTATCGTCTTGTTAAAGATCATTATAATCTTAACAATCAACTTGAACAAACGGCCAGGCTGTTAACAGCGGTGGTGGAATCGTGAGAACTCTAATTGTGTCTGCCGTTGATCTCCATGGTCCCCCCCAAGGCGAACGTTTGCGATTGGAAAATATTGTCCGTGGAGCCGGGGCTCTTGGCCCCACGGAATTATGGCAGCCCCGAATGATTGGCCAACCTCTTACGCGGATCGCCAGATTAGTCAAATTCAGATCCTTGTATATGGCTCGCCATGCTTATTCTATAGGAGATTGTCCATCACGGTCTTATGATCTTGTCATTGCTTTTCAACTACGAATGGCTCCCTATGCTTTAAAATGTCGTGCTCCTGTCCACATATTAGATTTGACGGACAGCCTGGGATTATTTCGAAGCCGGTTAAAACTGTTTCATACCGGGATATTACGGCAAATCATGCTATGGCGGGTGGACCAACTAGAGATTTTTTGGTCAAACCAGTTTTCGGAAGCGTGGGTAAGCGGCTGGCAAGATCAGCAGTGGTTGAACAATCGCGGTATCTCAGCGGTTTTGGTTCCCAACGCGGTTCGAGAGAAAGTTTTATTGCCCCCCGGCAATGTGCGCGAGCTATTGTTTGTGGCCAATATGGCGTATTTACCGAATCGACTGGGTTTACACCATTTTTTAGAAAATATATGGCCGGTATTGGTAAATGAGGGATATATCTTACACGTGGCAGGGCCCGGAACAGAGCGAATTAAAGCACCTGGTGTGATAACCCACGGCTTCGTCAATGATTTGCGGGCTCTTTATGTCCAAGCGGGAATATGCATTAGTCCTGTGGAATTGGGAACGGGCACCCAAAATAAAATTCTTGAAGCTCTCGGTTATGGGCGCCCAGTAATTACCGGTCCACTAGCATGGGAAGCGCTGCCGACCAGGGTACAATCCGCCGTTGCTGTTGCGACGACTCCTCGCGAATGGCTGCAGCAAGTAAATCTTTTGCAAGATCCAACGATTTATGGGTTCCGGGCCCACGCCGGATTTAATGCGGTTGATCTCAACGGTTATCCCGTTACTCGTCGGCTACAGCAGCTTCATTTTTAATGGTATCGATCCACTGAACGCGAGCACCTTCGGCAATCGGCCGTGCATAACGAATCGTCAGCGGCCAATGATGGTTTGACGCTAAATGTTGCCAGGCCTTTTCGATAGCCAGTGCATGTTCGGAATCCGTCAACGCCATCACGGTTGGTCCTGAGCCGGAGAGTGTCGCAGCAAAGGCTCCCGCGTCATAACTCGCCCGAATTAATTCATCGAGTCCCTCCACTAACACTGTCCGATAGGGTTGATGGAGACGGTCATCGGCGGCATCCCGCAAAACGCTCCAATCATTTTGTGAAACGGCGTGAATCCATAACGCCACTCTTTGTGCATTAAATATGGCATCGTCACGAGAGACTTGGGGTGGTAAAATCGCACGCGAATCTTTGGTAGGAACCGGATACGCCGGAATAGCTAAAAGACTGGTGAGTGCGGGCGGTGTATAACGGTTGACACGAATAACACTGTTGCGATCCCGGTAGACGAGCACAAATCCTCCAAAGAGAGCAGCGGCGACATTATCGGGATGTCCTTCGATTGCTGTGGCTGTGTGTAAGAGGCGGTCCATGCTGAGCGGTTCTGGCAATAATGCGTTGGCCAATAATAAGCCCGCCACAACCGCTGCGGCACTGGAACCTAAACCCCGGCTTAAGGGAATTTCACTGGATACCGTGATATGTCCTGGGGGTATGATTGAACCTGTCATCTCCCAATACAATCGGCTTGCTGTTGTCCATATGAGGTTGTCTTCATTACGAGGCAATAGCTCAGCGCCTTCGCCGAAGGGTTCGATCGTTAACGTGGGTGCCGAACAGTAGGTTAATTTTAAATAGAGTGACAACGCCAAACCCAAACTATCCAAACCCGAGCCGAGATTGGCACTGGTCGCAGGCACTTGAATTGCTAACACGCGGTACTCACCATCTTTCTAGGAATTCATTAACTCTCCAATGGCATCTAACAAGTTATGACTGTCTACAACATGAGGTTCAACGTGCGCCCACATTGTTGGCGTTTGAGAATCTTTGAGACCATTTCCCGTTAAAATGACGACAATATCTCCCTGAGGTAGTCGTCTCTGATGGTACAAAGCCTTGAGGCCTGCATAAGCGGCAGCAGAAGCTGGTTCAACAAACACACCACCGTGAGCTAGTTCTTCCTGGGCCTGCAAGATCGCCGAGTCCGGCACCGAATAAAATAAACCATGAGATTCTTGGACAGCTTCTTTGGCCAAATGGGCACTAGCAGGCCGTCCAATGCGGATGGCTGATGCCACCGTGCTGACGTTATCGAGTTCATGACCTTGCACCAAAGGATCGGCACCTTGGGCTTGAATGCCAAACATTTGGGGAATTCCTTCATTACGGCGCCGAAATCCGTGAAAATATGCGGAGATGTTGCCAGCATTGCCGACAGGTAAAACCAAAGCATGGGGACAATGTCCTAAATCATCAAGAATTTCATATGCGCCTGTTTCTTGTCCTCGAAGACGCCAGGGATTAACGGAATTTACCAAAGCAATCCATGACTCTTGTTCGGCGACTTCTCGCACGGCGTTCAATGCCTGATCGAAGTTGCCTTCGATGGCCAAAATGGTGGCGCCGTACGCACTTGCTTGAATCATTTTGGGCAAGGCTACTTGGCCGTTGGGAATGACGACGAATGCTTTAAGACCGGCTCTGCCAGCATAAGCGGCTGCAGATGCTGCGGTGTTTCCGGTGGATGCACAAATTACCGCTTTGGCTCCCGTATATCGTGCCTGACTGACCGCAACTGTCATGCCGCGATCCTTAAAAGATCCGGTCGGATTACATCCTTCGAGTTTTAACCAGATCCGCGATGCATCCCATGTTGCCCAGTGAACCATTGGCGTATTGCCTTCTCCGATCGTTACGGGCTCTAAATCTGGTAGTCCTAACCACTCATGATAACGATTAATCAATCCTATATGCATAATGGGCACTCTCCTGAGAAAGATTGTAAACATGCTAGCATAGGTAATGCCTGATGCTCAACCATTTTGAGAATTTGTTCAACTTGATGATATCGTTAGAAACACATCCAAATGAAGAGGCGCAAGGTGGGCGAGCGAATGAAATTGCGGATTCAGGGGTGTTCTCCTGGCTTTCGGTGGAAAATGATGAAACTTGTTCAGTTATTATGATTAAGAGGAGATGGATTAAGTTAGAGATGAAAGAAGGCCAATAGCACGGCAGAAAGCTGTTCAAACAAGCGCACGCGCCATTGAGCAGATTATACAGATCCCCATTTTCTGACCTCTCGAAAATAAAGAGAAATAGAGAAAATGGGGACAGTCATCGATCTAACCAAATAAAACCTGAAGCGATTCCTGAGTCAGGCGTTTGCCAACAAGAAACGGGCCAAAGTCGGCAAAGCGCGCACTCGCTTCATCAAATCGCATTTCATAGATAAGCTTTTTGAAATCTAACATGTCATTGGCATACAGGGTGACACCCCACTCCCAGTCATCAAGCCCTTGGGAACCGGTAATGATTTGGGTGACACGGTCGGCATATTTGTGACCTAAGATGCCGTGTCCCTTCATTTTTTCCCGGCGTTCGTCTTTGCTCAGCATATACCAGTTATCCTGACCTACTCGCCGCTTATTCATCGGATAAAAACACACATAATGTGTTTTCGGCAAAATAGGGTAAAGACGCTCTTTGGTGCCGGGCAATGTCAAGGGATCAACTTGTCCTTTAACCAGATACTTACTTAATTCCACCACGGAGAAATAAGAATAGGGTTTGGTGAAAAAGCGACTCATGGGCGATTTGTCAATGTCCAACTCAGTTTGAAGTAACTCATCAACCGTGGGACGAAAATTGGCAAACAACAGATCCGCTTTGTGCCCAATAATGTGGTAGATGCCTGTGCTGCCATGACCCGCTTCTTCCACAGCTATCCACTGGTTAATGATTTTCAGTAATGATTGAATCGCCTCGTTCCGTTCTGATGAGGTACAGGAATTCCATAAGGGCCAGTTTATCTGGCGAAAATCGTGCAAGGCATACCAGCCTTCGATTGTTTCGATTGCATCTGCCATGTTCGTCGCCTCCGCTGTCATATCGCCAGTAGTATACCACACCAATCCCCCCACATTGCTGATTCTAATTTGCTATACTGATTCCAAGAAATTGGAAGGGAGGACGACCTGGAAGAGCCTTTATAGAACGGGTCAATTAAAAATGGCTGAATATTCCGATCTGCCCCAAGATGCTTTATCGCGATTACAGCAAGAACCTGATCATTTCGTGTTTACCAGTGATCTTTCGGTCAACGAGTTCATTTTGGTTGAAGAAGCAGGATTCACCCCTCTTGGCATGGTTATGGGATCATCTATCTACCACATTGGTTATCAGCAGGCCAATTGGACAAAAAACCAGGAAATGACGGTTTTATCGCAGGCGATGTACAATGCCCGCGAACTCGCGATGACCCGTATGGAGGAAGAGGCTGATGCACTCAAGGCGGATGGAATTATTGGTGTGCGTCTACAAGTCAGTCATCGGGAATGGGGACAGCATATTGCAGAATTTGTTGCCATTGGGACGGCTGTCAAAGCCAAGGATGGGTCAAGCCACCGCACAATTAAAGGCAAACCCTTTACCTCCGATCTTTCAGGACAAGATTTCTATTTATTAATGCAAGCGGGATACCGGCCCGTCAGCTTAGCGATGGGCTCTTGTGTTTATCATGTTGCCCATCAAGGGACGTTGGCGACAATACGCCAGTTAGGGCAAAACCGCGAGTTACTTCCATACACCCAAGGGCTTTACGATGCGAGGGAACGTGCCATGGAGCGCATGCAAACGGAAGCCGCAGAATTGAAAGCGCAAGGCATTGTGGGTGTGCATCTCCATGAAAACAATCACAGTTGGGATTCGCATATTCTTGAATTTTTTGCTGTGGGTACGGCAGTAGTGAAGTTCCAGGATAGAGTCATGACTCCACCGAGCCTGGTTCTGCCCCTGAATGATAATACAACGGATTAGGGTAGACACCGGAGAAGGGAGATGGTTTTTCTATGCCTTTTTTTCGCAGGCCCTCCAAGCCGCAAGATGCGCCACGGACGCCTTTGACAGATAAAGTCTATGAAAGCCAACGTCCGGAAGAGGTGCAAGCTGATCTACAGGCACTGGAATCAGGGGATTTACCCAATAAAGCCAAAGTGCGTTTACACCGCACTATATCGGGTGAGTTGCCATGGATGAGTACTTATTCGACACCCGATTTTTTCTTGGTAGAGCATCTTCGTATTGAACCGTTAGTTCAAGTGAGTGGAGCTTGTTACTTTCATGCCGCGACAGACAGTCAAGGACACATCTTTCTCGATAGCAATTTAGATGCGACAAACCTCGTACGAGCATATTACCGGGCTAAAGATGAGGCGATTAACCGCTTGCTTCAAGAGGCAACGGCGGTTGGAGCGCATGCCGTACTGAATGCGCGTTACCGCTTTCAACGTGATGAAACCGTGGTCTCGTTTACTGTACTCGGCACCGCTGTGCGTTTTGTCGGAATGAATCCGCCGGTTAAACCCTTGGTCAGTCCACTAAATGGGGAAGACACTTATAAATTACTGCAGCGGGGATGGTTACCGGTCAACATGGCTTTAGGCTATCACTGGCATTGTATGCCCGTAGGATTTTCCACGAAATATGGTATTGCGCAAAGCTGGTACAATCAAGAATTTACCGCGATAAGCAAAAAGTTCATGCAAAGCCGGGATCTAGCGCTTCAAAAAATGCGACAAGACGGGGCGCGTCATCATCCCGTATCGGGTTTTGTGGCGGTCAAGATTGATTATTCGGTAGAGGAAACGGAGATAATTTTTGTGCGGAATGGTTTGTTTGACAATGGGCTGACTATCGATGGAACCTTTTATCCCTATGATGATATGGGGCGAGCAGAAGTGCCAGCATTTAATACAGAATTCTTTGCGACGGGGGCAAGTATCGTTCGCCTTAGCACAGGTCAAGTGACCAAATCAGATATCGCAAATTATTTGTTATTAAATTAGTTGGGATGTGGGCGATTGAGATCACCGTGAATAATATCGCTGCAGATCCTGCAAATGGCTCCTTAATCGAGGAAGAATATGGAGCACGATGCGTGCAGACGACACGAAAGGGGTCTTCAGAAGTCCAGTCATCGTTAATGATGATTGCCTGCGTCCTCGTATGGTATCATCCATGTCCAATGTCTATGGCTTATGAAGATCACCACGCCGATCTGGTTGTGCGAGGGATCACGTCTATCTATTCTTTCTATAGGCTGTAGGTTGTTGGGCGGTGAATCCGAGGTTCTGTCCCTGCGAAATACCTGCAAGCCCCGGCCTTTAGGCCGGGATCATTGGCAGGCGATTTTTATCGTTCGACAGGGCCCTTCCAGTTATTCATGCCGCCCGACAAGTTGAATACTTTCGTGTATCCGGCTTGTTGTAGCATTTCGCAGGCACGCGCAGACCGATTGCCGCTTTGACACACCACAACAACTGTATGCGATTTGCTTACTTCTTTTAACCGGTGAAGTAACTGACTGAGCGGAATATGGCGTGCCCGGGGGATATGACCCTGTTTGTATTCACTTGATTCGCGCACGTCAACCACAATGGCCTGTCCGTTCCGCGCCATGCTTTCGACCCGTTCGGGTGATAGATGGTGAACCAACTTCATCCTCCTCACACATCAAAACATTGAACTTGTGTATAACAAAATTGTATCAATGAACAAATTCACTGGCAATAAGCCAAAGCTATCTGAAAACGGTTCCGATATAAGCACAAGGCCAGCGATTTCAGTATACTGAGTAGGGGAAAACTAATAAGTCCTATCCCTTGCGTAAATTTTCTCAATTTTATGATGGAAGAGGAGGATGCATGTGCGCCTATTAAATTTTATTGGCGGGCAATGGTCTGAACCCGTTAATGGCCAATATCATAATGACTATAATCCGGCAACTGGCGAAGTACTTGTGGAAGTGCCACGGTCTTCGCGAGAGGATGCCAATCGTGCTGTGGCTGCAGCAAAAGAGGCTTTTCAATCGTGGCGACTGGTTCCAGCGCCCAAACGGGGTGAAATATTATTTCGTGTAGGACAATTATTAATGGAACGCAAGTCAGAACTTGCCAAGAAAATGACGCAAGAAATGGGAAAAGTCTTAATAGAAGCAGAGGGCGATGTCCAAGAAGGCATTGACATGGCCTTTTACATGGCTGGAGAAGGCCGCCGCTCTTTTGGCTATACCACTCCCTCTGAACTTCCTAATAAATTTGCGATGGCTGTCCGTGATCCTATTGGAGTGGCCGCGATTATAACTCCTTGGAATTTTCCTATGGCTATTCCCACGTGGAAAATATTTCCCGCGCTAGTGGCCGGTAACACTGTAGTCTTCAAGCCCGCGTCAGAAACTCCGCAACTTGCCTATGAACTGGTAAAAATATTGGAAGAGGCAGGAATTCCAGCCGGGGTTGTTAATCTTGTCTTCGGATCGGGAAGTGAAGTCGGGGAAACTTTAATCAGTCACCCTGATGTTGCCTTAATATCATTTACAGGATCAAATGAGACGGGAAGACATGTGGCGCAAGTGGCTGGATCCCAATTGAAGCGGGTATCCTTAGAATTGGGTGGAAAAAATGCCATTATTGTGCTCGATGATGCCGATTTGGATTTAGCTATTGACGGTATTATTTGGAGTGCATTTGGCACGACTGGCCAACGTTGCACGGCTTGTTCCCGACTTATTGTGCAAGAGGGGATTTATGATGTCCTGCGGGAGCGTTTAAAGGATCGTATTGCGAAACTCAGCTTGGGGTCAGGATTGGATGGTAGCACCGATGTGGGACCCTTGATAAATCGCCAGGCTGTCGAAAAAGTTCATAAATATGTTCAGATAGGACAAGAAGAAGGGGCTCGTTTGGAAATCGGAGGAGATGTTCCTCATGACAGTAGTTTATCGAATGGCAATTTTTATCTTCCGACCCTCTTCACGGGTGTCACCATCGAAATGCGCATAGCACAAGAAGAAATTTTTGGTCCAGTACTATCTATGATCAAAGTCAAGACTCTTGAAGAAGCTATTGAGGTCAATAACAAAGTCACATATGGACTCAGTTCTTCCATCTTTACGCGCGATGTTAATGCAGCCTTCCAAGCTATTCGCGATTTGGCGACTGGCATAGTGTACATTAACGCTGGCACCATTGGCGCAGAAATCCATCTTCCATTTGGCGGAACGCGGGGGACTGGTAATGGTCACCGGGAAGCCGGAACGGCCGCTTTAGATTTCTTTTCGGAATGGAAAGCGGTTTATGTGGATTACAGTGGCAAACTTCAACGAGCACAGATAGACGACTAAAATATCTCTCTTCTGTGGCAGAGACAATTTACCGACGACATCTTGAACTCTCTTGATACTCTAAGGAGGATTTTTATGGCAACCGCGACAAAATATATTGAACTTAAGACAGAAATTCCGGGTCCTCGGTCGCAATCGGTCCTAGCCCGTATCGATAAGGCGACGCCGCGGGCAACATCGGTATATGCGCCGCTTGTGATTGATAAAGCACATGGCAGTTTGCTCACAGATATAGACGGCAACACCTTTATTGATTTAACAGGTGGCGTCGGAGTATTAAACGTAGGACATACGCATGATAAAGTGCGACAAGCCTTGCATGAACAAGTTGACCGGTTCTTACATACAGATTTCACGGTCGTGCCTTATGAAAGTTACGTCCGGTTGGCAGAAAGGCTTAATGCGAAGTTTCCAGGTGGTGGTCCTGCCACGACCGTCTTTTTTAATTCCGGGGCCGAAGCCGTAGAAAATGCCATTAAAATTGCCCGGGCTTACACTAAGCGTAAAGGGATCATTGCATTTGAGCGGGCATTTCATGGCCGCACGTTGATGGCCATGACACTAACGAGTAAAGTTCACCCCTATAAGGCGGGCATGGGACCCTTTGCGCCCGAGGTCTATCGTGTTCCCTTTCCCTATCCCTATCGCTGTCCCTATGCCCAGGGTTCCTTGCAACACGAATGTGACGAAACCTGTTACCGAGCCATTGAACAAGCATTAATCCTTCAAGTTGCTCCCGAAGATGTGGCGGCGGTGATTGTGGAACCGGTTCAGGGAGAAGGCGGTTTTGTGGTACCTCCTAAAAGCTTTTTACCCTGGTTGCGAGCATTTACTGAACGTCATGGAATTCTCTTAATCGTGGATGAAGTTCAGACCGGATTTGGCCGTACAGGAAAGTTTTTTGCCACCGAATATGCGAATATCCGCCCAGACTTGTTAACTATGGCAAAATCTATTGCCGATGGTGTGCCATTGTCTGGGGTCATGGGCCGTGCTGAAGTCATGGATGGACCAGGAGATTCTCAGATTGGCGGAACCTATGTGGGTAATCCGTTAGCTACAGCAGCTGGGAATGCCGTTTTGGATATTTTTGAGCAAGAGGACCTTCTTTCACAGGCTGAGAAACAAGGAGAATATTTAATGGCGCGTCTTACCGCGATGCAAAAAAAGTATCCAGTGATTGGGGATGTTCGCGGATTAGGAGCCATGGTTGCTATTGAATTGGTGAAAGATCCACAAACCAAGGAGCCTCATAGTGATTTGACGGCGCGCATATTAAATTACGCATTACATCATGGGGTAATCATGCTCAAGGCCGGCATTTATGGCAATGTGATTCGGTTCTTAGCACCGTTAAATACACCGTTGGATATGCTAGAAGAGGCGTTAAATATTTTGGAAAAAGCATTTGAACAAG
The DNA here is from genome assembly GCF_001280565.1 of Sulfobacillus thermosulfidooxidans. Taxonomy (NCBI): domain Bacteria; kingdom Bacillati; phylum Bacillota; class Clostridia; order Eubacteriales; family Clostridiales Family XVII. Incertae Sedis; genus Sulfobacillus; species Sulfobacillus thermosulfidooxidans. The sequence goes on from NZ_LGRO01000001.1 coordinate 1,028,917, forward strand.
AGGGCCAGCACTAAGGCCCTCTTTCTTACCTTGAAGAGAATGAGACATGCCCGGAGATCTCGTCATGAAGAAATAGGAATAGCAACGATATTGGCCAGGAAAGGATAGTCGCGAACCAATGGTGACAAAAGATATTGACGATATTGTGGCGAAAGTTGAAGATTTCTACCGAATATCTGGACTATGGACGGAAGAAGAAAGAGATGTTCAGCGTGCAGTCCGTCATTTTGTTGACGAACAGATTAAACCTTTTGCGGGGCAATGGTGGCAAGCAGGCGAGTTCCCGGTTTCACTGATACCGGAATTGGGTCGTTTAGGGGTATTGGGGTCTAATTTACCTGAAGAATATGGGGGAAGTGCCTTATCTCCTCTATCTTATGGACTGATTATGCAAGAATTAGAACGTGGGGATTCCGGCCTCAGGTCTTTTGCCTCTGTTCAAGGAGCGTTGGCGATGTACGCGATTTATCGTTATGGTTCAGAAGAGCAACGCTGTCAGTATCTTCCGGCTATGGCTTCGGGCCAGATGATCGGGTGTTTCGGCCTGACCGAACCGGATGCGGGTTCTGATCCTGCTTCAATGCTGACGAAGGCCCGTCAAATAGGGTCTGAGTATGTGCTTTCGGGGACTAAACGCTGGATTACAAACGGTCATTTAGCAGACATTGCCATTGTATGGGCGAAGGATGATACCGGGACGATTCGTGGGTTTATCGTGCCGACCGACACGCCAGGCTTCTCGGCTCGTCCGATTCACACGAAAGCTTCTATGCGTATGTCGGCTACCTCCGAACTCTATTTAGATGATGTACATGTCGACAAGAGCCTACAACTTCCCCATGCCAAGGGTTTAGGAGCACCGCTAAGTTGTTTGACTCAAGCTCGCTACGGCATTGCCTGGGGAACTATAGGGGCAGCTATGGATTGCCTAGTCGAGGCTGCCACGTATGCCAAAACCCGCGTGGCTTTTGGTCGCTCTATTGCCGCGACACAACTGGTGCAAGAACGCATTGTGGACATGCAAACGCGGTTAGTTAATATGCAATTAATGGCCCGCCAACTGGGGTGGCTATATCAAAATGGCCAGCTTGATTATGCGCATGTCTCATTGGCGAAGCGGCATAATGCCCGGGCCGCGTTGGAAATTGCTCGGATGTCTCGCGAATTGCTTGGTGGAAATGGGATTAGTACCGATTATGCATCGATTCGTCATATGGCGAATTTAGAAACCGTGGATACATATGAGGGAACTTATGAGATTCACACGTTGATTGTTGGCCGAAATCTTCTTGGCGAAGAGGCGTTTTAAGTAAATTCCTCGTAGTGGGTCCGAAGAATCATGGCATCAGGTCTCGCTTTTTGTTAAGGTAAGGGGAGAATTCCATGAAAAAAGAGGGACTTTTGATGCCAAATGCAATGGAGCCAGGGAGACGATATCAAACTGGCAAACACCTTGAAGCATTTATATTACTGTTTATATATCAACAACCCATGCATGGGGGTGCCATATTAAAACGTTTACAAGATGAATTGCCCCCAGTATGGATTATCGATAGCGGTGGAGTGTACCGACTATTGCGTGATTTAGAAAATCAAGGGGCGGTATCGTCATCATGGATTACCGAGGATCAGGGAGCCCCCAAACGGTTTTACCGGATTACTGACGAGGGAATTGAGCGGTTAAAACAATGGGCGGCCGAACTACGTGTGCGTCGAAATTCAATGGATTTGTTTTTAACGTGGTGGGAAGAAGCCAATAAATCTGAAGAATAGTGGAATGCGCACTGGAATTCTAACAAATGATTCCCTTGATCCTTTCGAGCGGCGATACATGCCCCTTCTTGGTTATCACTCAAGAAGGGGCATGTGGTTTTGTTTTCACAACCATTTTATGGTTAAATCATGCGAAGAGGGAGGGAACAAGGTATCAAGGCGCTTTTCATCATCGGGCGATAAATCCAGGGTTAAGGCCGAAAGATTGGTTAATAAATGCTCACGTTGAGAAGCTTTGGGAATGGCGATGACTTGCGGTTGACGGATAACCCATGCTAAAGCGATAACATGTTCAGTAGAGTGATATTTGCTGGCCAGTTCGCGTAACAGAAGACGTTGAGGACCATGAGGATCTAATGCATTTAAATGTTTGATAGGCGAATAAGCCATAACGGTGATATTGTGGTCTTGACAGTACGGGATGACACTGTGTTCCGCCGCCCGGGCTGTGAGTGAGTATTCAACTTGATTGGCGACGAGAGGAATATTCCCTAAGAATTGTTGGGCTTGTCTTAATAACTCAACATTGAAATTACTCACACCGAGAGATTTTGCCCAACCTTTTTCATACACCGTAACCATTGCGCGCATCGTTTCTTGGAGTGGATATTGCTTGCTGGGCCAGTGAAGAAGGAATAAATCTACATAGGCGGTGTTCAGACGGTCTAATGAATTTTTTAATGAGGTAATGACACCCTCATAATTGGCGTGCGTGGGCCATACTTTCGTGACAACAAATACATCATCCCGGCAGGACTGTATTGCTTGGCCGACCACTCGTTCGGCGCCACCATCGGCATACATAGCCGCTGTATCAATGACGCGCAAGTTGTGCTGAATTCCTTCTTGAAGCATTTTGACCTCATGTGTAAATAAATTGAGATCAACACCCATGCGCCATGTGCCTTGTCCCAGGGCTGCATAAGTGGTATTTGTGCCAAAACTGACGACTCGCATAATGCCCTCCGTTTCTGATTGCATGGCTTTTGGAGAATCGAAAAATGCATAATGCATAGAGTATTGTTTACAGTATAGCAAAGGCTTTTGTACATTCTCGTTCTGGGTGCCAAAACCGACCGATAAGTTCCTACGGAAGATGGAAAGCTTCTCTGTCAATGGTAAAATAGCTACCAGGAGGGGCTTGTAGGTGAAAATTTTAGTTGCGGTCGATTCCTTTAAAGGCTCGCTGTCTTCTCTGGACGCTGGTCGTGCCATTGCCAGCGGGCTCCTAGAAGTCTTTCCATCGTGGGATATTCGTGTTCTTCCTGTTGCCGATGGCGGGGAAGGTACCGCTGCCGTGGCCCAGTTCTTAGGCGGCAAAATTGTCCCAGCAGAATGTCAGGATATTTATGGTCGATCACATTCAGGATATTGGGTTTTATGGAACGACATGGCGATTATCGAGGTCGCTGTTGCTTCAGGATTTGTAAACCCGGAGAACCGACTGCGAGATGGTGATGCTACGACCAGTTATGGAACCGGCCAACTGATTCGCGAAGCTCTCAGTCATCCTGGCGTGACCCGGGTCATTGTGGCCCTAGGCGGAAGTGGCAGTACCGATGGCGGCATTGGGCTCATGGAAGCTCTAGGCTGCGCTTTTTTTGATCAAGATCACAATCCTGTCGAGCCCTTAGGTAGTTGTCTTAGCCGTGTTACGGAGGCCAAACTCCAACGCATCACAAAGCCGTTGATGGGATTGACGGATGTTAATGTTCCTCTCACGGGAAGCGATGGGGCCGTTATGATGTTCGGTCCACAAAAAGGGGTTCCCTTCGAGCGTCTTCAAGCGTTGGATCACGATATGGCGCATTTTGCGCAAATGGTTCAGGGTCCCCATCATCATTGGGATGACGTTCCTGGGGCAGGTAGCGCAGGCGGGATGGGATTTGCCATACTGGCCTTGGGAGGGACTCTTCAGTCCGGCGCTGAAGTGGTGGCTAAATGGGTTGCGCTGGACGAGTGGATCAATTGGGCTGACTGGGTTATAACGGGTGAGGGTAAACTCGACTCACAAACGTTGCAAGGGAAATTAGTCAATATGGTGACCGAACGTAGTCATTTGCAAAAGAAACCCGTGGTGGCCATTGTCGGAAGTCGAGCAGGACGAGTTGATGATTTGTACAAAAAAGGCGTCCGTTTAATCTATCCTATAGTTCCGGGTCCTCTGTCGCTAGACGAGGCAATGACCAATGCTCGACATTATATGCGAGACGCTGCGATACACGTTGGATTTACTTTGGAACAGTGCCATCCCTAATTTGATGCAAGACCCGTGACTGTTCCCAAGGAGGTCATTTGCTCATGGCTGATGAAACGTTTGCGATTATTGTTGAAGGGAAAAATGATCGTTCACGGCTGCAAGCTGTTCTTCCCCCTGAAATTCCCATTATCCCGACATTTGGAATTCCAAATCAGGATCGCTTGGAGCGGATTCGCAAAGCGGTCAAACATCATACAGTTGTGATCTTTACGGATGCGGACGCAGCTGGCCGGCGCATTCGCCGGATATTACGTGAAGCTTTTCCGGATGCTCTGAACGTTTATACAAAACCTGGTTATAATGGAGTGGAACATACTCCTGTGGATTACATCATGGAGCGGTTTAAGCGTTTGGGTATCCTCGAATGGGATTAAAATTTATACGTGCGATCGGATGAGGGAGAGTCTATTGGAACAAGCAATTTGGACGATAAGTACGCAAAATGAGTTTTTACGAATGAGGACAACACGGGTTAAATCATTTACGGATGAGGTCAGGCAATTATTTACCGATTTGTTTGATACCTGGCCGACGGTAGCGGCCTATGGTATTGCGGCGCCACAAATTGGTTCTCCTCGACGTGTTTTTATATGGAAGGGCATAACAATGCAAGATCCCGAGATTATAGTCAATCCCAAAATCATTCGAGCACGAGGCGAACTGAAAGATTATGATGGGTGTCTTAGTGTGCCAGGAATTTATGGTCCAACACGGAGAGCAGAATACATTGAACTTTCCGGAACGGATATGAATGGCCAGCCATGGCGCCGGGGATTTGAAGGATTTGATGCCCGCATTATTCAACACGAAGTCGATCATTTAGAGGGTGTCTTGTTTATCGACCGAATTGATTCCCTTGATGATCTCTATACCTTGGAAGAACTCGCCGAACGGGGTAAAGACGGTCAACCTCAATATGAAAAGAAACCCCTCACTGACGATTTGCGACATTTTATTGAAAGCCGGCGGCGGTCCTTGCCAGGCCATGCTTTGATTTGGTAGTTGCGAAATTTATTATGTAATTTTCTCATTCTGGAGTATAGTCTCAACCACATAATGTTATGGCGATGATCGATTCCCATGGCTCACGTATTGGTCTGACACCGTGGCGGGACGAGCAGCGATGATGGGTTTGACCAAAGAAGAGAGCCTGCTTTTGGTCCAAGGCCATAGAGGATGGATTGATGGCGTGAGAAATTTCTAAAAAGTCAGGGATAACGGTGAATGACACGGAGGGTTGAGGGTTTCAATGTGCTGTATTACGGTCAAGAGGTCTGATGTTTAGGAGAATTGTATGGGCCGCAAGTCATTAGCAGGGCAATTGGACCGGCATCATCTAACGGAGCTCTATCCTGGTGTCGATGAGCAGGCATTACAAGAATTAATTCACGAACTTGAGCGATTTTTGGAACCACAGCAAATGATAGTGGATTACGACCAGCGCATGGCATTTAGTTATGATGCCACTGGTGAACGGTATGTTCCAGATGTGGTGGTATTTGCTAAGACGGCCGACGAAGTCGAACAAGTGATACGAGCATGTGCCCACCACCATATTTATGTCATCCCCCGGGGCTCTTCATCCAATTTAAGTGGGGGCACGACTCCTATTTTAGGGGGACTCGTTCTTTCTTTAACGGCGCAACGGGACATCTTAGATATTGATACGGTGAGCCGTGAAGTTAGAATAAAACCGGGTGTGATTAATTGGGACTTGCAGCAGGTCCTAAATTCCATCGGATTTTTCTATCCCCCCGATCCGGCCAGCCACAAAATTGCCACATTGGGAGGCAATGTCGCGGAAAATTCTGGAGGGCCCCATTGCGTCAAATACGGTGTAACAACCAACCACGTGGTTCAACTGCAAGTAGTTTTAGCCGATGGCACGAAGGTGTGGACGCCTACGGCAAGGGATTACCGTACCGATTTAGACTTTACTGGTATTTTGGTCGGATCAGAAGGTACTATGGCGATCTTTACGGAGATTGTCGTCGGTATTTGGCCTCAGCCGGAAACCATGAAAACGATGTTAGGTGTATTCTCATCGGTGGAACAAGCCCTAGACACGGTATCGGCATTAATTGCTCAGCAAATTGTTCCTGCGACATTGGAATTATTAGATAAAAAATCTTTGCAGTTGGTGGAGTCGTTTGTGCATGCGGGCTATCCTGTGGATGCCGGAGCCGTGTTGCTCATCGAAGTGGATGGACCGTTAAATGATGTAACGGAAAAAGTGGCACGCATTCAAGAGATTGTCCAGCAACAGGGAGCAACAGATTTTCGCATCGCTGCCACGGATTTAGAAGCGGATGCGTTGTGGCGGGGACGCCGGTCCCACTACGGTGCTGCGGCCCGGTTGGCGCCGCATCTGTGGATCCAGGATGTTACGGTGCCAAGACCCTTGTTGGCAGCAATGATGCAAGATGTGCTGGAAATTGGCCATCAATATGGATTTGATATCTTTTGCTCCGCTCATGCGGGCGACGGGAATCTGCATCCAATCATCACTTATAATCCTGCCAATCCGGAAGAATTACGGCGTTTAAAGGAAACCGATCGGGCCATTCTTCAAGCCTGTGTTGCTCGAGGTGGAGCTATTACAGGTGAACATGGGGTAGGAATTGATAAACTGGAAAACCTGGATTTGATGTATGGTCCAAAAGAACGGCAGATTATGGCTCATATTAAACGGGCCTTCGATCCTAAAGAATTGCTCAACCCTTTGAAGGTGGTGGTAGCACCAAAAACCGTTACCGCGGATAGAGCCGCGGTAACGGAAGCAAGAACCAGACCGAGTGTATGGAAACCATCGAGCAATGAGGATCTTCAGGACGCAATAAGAACCGCCATTGGGAAGCATGTCCGGCTATCTGTTGGAGGGCGTTTTCAAAGGTGGCCGGTGGTTGGGGGAGCTCCTCATACCCACATTGAAATGACCGCATTGAATCAACTTGTGGATTTTGACCCGGACAATTTGACTCTCGAGGTCGGAGCGGGATTTGCCGCGTCCGAGCTTTTGGCTTTATTGCATCAACAAGAGTTAGACGTTCCTCTGTTGCCCTATACCGGGGAAGACACAGTCGGCGGGTTAATCGCCTCGAATGCACGTAATTGGCGTAATAGTTTTCTTTTCGGCTGGCGTGATGTCGTGCTTGGGGTGGAATGGATTGACGGGCGTGGTGACGTGCTGCGCTTTGGACGGAAGACTATGAAAAACGTCGCAGGATATGATGTCACCAAGTTAGCGATTGGATCATGGGGAACATTGGGAGCCATCTCCAAAGTCATCTTACGATTACGACCCTATCCCAAACACCGGCTCTTCGGATATGTGTCGCATAGCGATGCTCAAGCGTTACTGAGGATGAGTCTCGATTTAAGTCGTCATTATGATCGGCCGGAAGGGATGGTTCTCACTCATTGGCTGGATAAAGATCCCTGTCTATGGTTTTCGCATCAGTCCTCAGGAATTCACGCGACCAAGAGTCTCGTGGAAACCGTCTGTAAGAGATTAGGGTTTCATATCACATGGCGCGAAGAAGAACTATGGGCGGAATGGGAGGGGAACCGACAAAATCTAATCCAAGTAGCCTTGAACGATGGAATTTATGGTGAGGGAGGCCTGAAACCGTCCCAGCTTGAATCCCTTGTGAATGTGCTAGAGCGAGACAACAATGTGGTGTCGTGGATTGTCTATCCCGGAAGCGGAGCTTTTGAAATCTATGGCACATCGTCGTTCCGGTCCGATATAGTCGGCTTACAGCGGGTTGTAGGATCTGGTCAGTACTGGGAACAACCTGTAGAAGCAGCGTGGCAAACAATTCGGAAAAGACTAGAGTATGTATTTGATCCATATGACATCTTTTCGAAAATTCATGAATAGGGGGAAATGACAATCAACGTTCAGCCATCGTGGATTATTGCGACCGAGGATATTGAACATTGTAACAAATGCGGTTTTTGTCTGCCGGTTTGCCCCACGTATCAATTAACGAGTAACGAACTGCAATCGCCCCGCGGAAGGATTGCCATGATTGAAGCGGCGATTGAGGGGGAAATTGAAATTGGTGAGGGGCTTGAGGATTCTCTGAGTCATTGTTTGGACTGTCGGGCGTGTGAAACGGCTTGCCCTTCCGGAGTTCGCTATCACAGAATTTTGGAGGCGGGTCGTGATATGTTGCAATCGCCGTCTTATGGTAAAGGCAGAAAACGATTATCCTTTGCCACCCAACAGATTCTGAAACTGGTGAAAAAGCCGCATTGGCTGAGGCGTGCGGTACGCGTAGGAAACCGGCTCAACAAGGTTTCTCTGCCTAAACCATTACAGTCGTTGACGCCTTTTTTAGGCTATACTGAACAACAGATCGCAAAGGTTACAATCTCATCGTCCACGGCAACAATGGCGGTCGAATTTTTTAAAGGTTGTATTATGTCGGCACAATTTGCAGATGCCAACCAGGCGGCGAAAAATTTATTGGCGCGTGGTGGCATCCCAAGTGATAGCCCTATTCACCAAGGTTGTTGTGGGGCGTTACATCTTCATAGTGGATTCACCGAAGAAGCCAAAGCAATGGCTCGTCAGAACATCAATGCATTTCGGCATAGTGAAAAGCTTATCGTAAATACGGCCGGAGGCTGCGGGGCAATGCTTATGCAGTACGGCGAACTGCTTGCTGATGATCCGCAGTACGCTGACGATGCACGCCAGTTTAGCGCACGAGTGCGGGATTGGGCGACAGTTTTTAAACAGGTGCAACATAAGGTGCCCTTAAGGGGAAGCGGGCAGCGGATTGCCCTTCAGAATTCCTGTCATTTAGTAAACGTTGAACATGCGGGACAGGATACTGTGGATCTCCTTAACGTTGTCACAGGGGATATCTTTGTGCCTTACAGTGGTCAAGACAGCTGTTGTGGGTCAGCTGGGACGTACAATATTGAGCAAAGGGAATGGGCTCTGGGTATTCTTGAACAAAAAATGACAGTTCTTGCGGATAAGCATCCGGACATTATTATTGTTAACAATCCCGGATGTCACTTGCAGATGCGCTGGGGCATGACGCGCTATCATTTGGATCCCAACAGCGTGCAGCATTTGGCCGTGTATTTGGAGCGGGCTGCACAGCGTGCGGAACGCATGGCAGAGCCAGGAGAGCGTGCGGATGCCTAGACCCAAACCTCCCTCACGACCCGTCAAAATTCCTGATTTATATGGGCACTTTCATGAATTTTCTCCCCAGAACATTCGCTTTCGTCCTGCGGCATACGGTGTTCTTGTTCACGATCAGCAGATTTTGTTGTCCCTATCCCGCTTCAGTGGAAAATGGGATTTGCCGGGTGGAGGCATTGAACCATGGGAATCGTTAGAGACCGGACTCACACGCGAGTTCTTTGAAGAAACGGGTCTTATGGTGCATGTTCAACAGTTTCTCGGCCTGCGAGAAAGTTTTATTGCATTTTTTCATTACCCGTTTCATTCCCTGCGTTTTTATTATCAGGTAGAGAAAAATGCTGCTTCGCCGTCTCAGGAATTGAAACCAGAACCCCATGAGCTGTTAGATTTGAAATGGTGGCCTCTTGACCAAATTCCTCTGAGTCAAATGAATACGGATGATATCAGTATTATCCAACACTATCTTCAAGGGCAAAATCCTGGCGGACTGGGGAAGAACGGGATCGCGGAGCATGGTGAAATTGTTCCGCGCTGTCAAAACGGAAATGGTGACCCCGAAACAAATGAACAAAATTAAAAAAGCCTAGGTATTTGGCGATTTGGCGATGAGTTCCATCTGCCACACAATCGGGCGATCGACGAAAACGAAAAATGGTGTGCTGGGGGAATCGAATTCTTCAGTTGACTGAGGACAGATTCTATTCCAAACTATCTCGCCTAATTGTGAATCAAGAAAGTAGATAGTAAAGCGGTTAAACCAATCATTGTACCTGGTGAAAAACTCTTGAGGATGTTCCTGAAGGGCAAACGGGATTTCCAAACTTCTAGAAAATCAAGAATGACAGTCTATTTTCCAAAGAAGAATAACAGCCCCTGAACAGACGGGCGCCATATTATCACAGTCCCTATCGTCGTAGGGATGAAATTAAAAGAATTTGGTTATATTCCCCTTGGTGTAACAGTGACGGGGGGCATTATATCGCAAAAATCTGATCGATAGGATGTTCGTGTGACAATAAACATACGAGAATCTTTGTCCCCTCTGCCACCGAAACGTCTTGACACCGGGATAGACTGAGGACGCAAAAAATTTTGCCATTAGTGATGTGAACACAACTTCCGCTGTTCACAAATGTGAGAAGAAGCTAAAGGGCGAGCAGCGTGCTTTAGCGGGAAAGCTTGCATATCAACAGAAATGAGGTGAACATCCTGCTACTAAGTGCGGAAGGAACATTGACAAAAACGTGCTGAGAGGACAAAAATTCTACGGTCGCTTAGCCAATATGAAACGTAACGTGCTTTTGTGGTGAGCGAATTGGCGAAAATCAAGTCGGCCTTTATCACTATCAAAAACCTCAATATTAAGGGCATGGTGACCACTCGCGTTTGAGGAGATTGATTGCGAATCAAGGAGTCTAAAGACTTTGGGCCAAAACATAAAAACATCCATGCACAACCCAGCCTGAAGTGGGGGCAAGACTCCGGGTTCTTTCCTTCCCGCAAATTGTGTTGTTGCTGTGAGCTGAAGAAAGTGTAGCTCTCGCTGGCGGAAAGGATATTTTCCTGTGAATCCTATAGATTGGCTATAGACGGTGATTTCAATGCCGCCATCTCGAACAAGCGAAAGAATGTCTCGCCCTCAGCTAGCAAGCTAGTGTATGGGACCTGCCTTGGGATTACGCCTGCGGAATGTCGCATCGACCCGAGGAGTGAGCTTTTTGCGAGGCGGGACACAGTGAAACAGACAAACTCTAGCACCAGATATATACGTCTATGTTTTTAGTAGCAGCGGCTAAATGTCAACAACATCACAGGGCAATCGAATTAAATCGCCTCGATCAGAATTCAAAGGCGAAACATCAAAATATCATTGGAATTTACAAGTTTTATTACGAGAAGCGATCTTTGGGGTCAATGACGGGCTGGTTGCGACAATCGGCTTGGTCTCGGGTGAAGCCTTGTCGCATCAATCGCATGGTTCGATCCTGATTGCCGGTCTCTCATCGGTGGGCGCTGCCATGGTCTCGATGAGTGTCGGTTCCTATCTGGCTACAGTATCTCAAAATGACTGGGTTCGCCAGCAAATCAAAGAGCAACAGGCGGATATCCAGAATCACCCGCACCAGGAGGCTCAGGAGGTTACGGAACTGTTAGAAGACATCGGGATTCCTGACCGTTCTATCGCACAAATTCGCAAGGATATCATTTCAAGCCGGCCGCGGTGGTTAAAATTTATGGTGCGAGAGGCTTTAGGGGTTCATCCAAACCATCAAGAAACCCCATTAGCCAATGCCGTGACAATGGCTATCGCGGTCATGGTGGGGTCAAGTCCCCCGATTTTACCATTTCTTTTGCCACTACCGACCTTAACCGCTAGAGATTTAGCCTGGGCGTTGTCGCTCATGGCGGCATTAACAGTAGGGGCTATAAAAGGCCGTTTAACCGGCAGTTCCATGGTACGGAGCAGTTTGCAATTTGGGATATTAGCTTCACTGTCTGCAGCCGTCGGGGCTGGAATCGGGTGGGCATTGGGACTGTTAGGTGCGTAGCTTCCCCACTTAAAGCGTGATACCATTACGGTATTAACTGAAACAGGGAGGCCTTTACATCTATGTCCAAACCTGATGCCGTCGTGGTGACGGGTGGACTAGGCTACGTGGGACAATCGTTAGCAGCCGTCCTAAAAGAGCGTGGTCAAATTCCTATTGTTGTTGACTACCGGGATATCCCGAGCCAAGTGCCGGACGTGCCGGTTTTTTATGGATCGATTGGCGATAAACAAATCTGGAAACAAATTTATGACCAGTACCGCATCCATGTTGTGTACCATTGCGCCGGACTCATTGTCGTGTCGGAATCCGTACAAGAACCCGCACGTTATTTTCAAGAAAATCTTGTGGCTCCTCTGGCGATGTTAAACTATCTTCACGATATGGGAGCTGTTCCCGTGATTTTTTCTTCCTCAGCCGCGGTTTATGGAACACCAGAAATAGTCCCTATTCCGGAGGAGGCTCCTAAAGTTCCCATTAGTCCTTATGGCGTGAGCAAATGGCAATTTGAAGAAATATTACAGGCTTATGATCAAGCGTATGTGCAGCCCTGGGTTGCTCTTCGATATTTTAATGTGGCGGGCAGCGTGAATAATGTAGTCGAATCCCATGTTCCGGAAACGCACTTATTGCCTCGTATTGCTAATGCTCTCATTCAAGGCGAACAGCCAGAAATTTATGGCACAGACTATCCGACACCGGATGGTACCGCGATCCGTGATTATATTCATATGCATGATTTAGTCGAAGCTCATCTTCAGGCTGCGCAATATTTGAAAGATGGCGGATCTTCTACGGCATTTAACGTTGGATCGGGTCACGGCCATTCAGTCCAGGAAGTTATGGAAGGTTTTGCACGGGTCACGGGATTGCCTGTGAATCCCAAGCGCTTACCGCGAAGGGCTGGAGACCCGCCGGTATTAGTGGCCGATATTAATAAAGCGCGCACGGAACTGTCTTTCGACCCGCAATATTCCCATGATATTGATCGCATGATTCGGGATACATGGTCATTATTTACCGCGGAGGAACGCTATTAATGGCATTGAGCATGATTCTAAAGACATGAGATGCACTAAAGCGCGACAAAATATCGCGTTGAATTTCTTGGGGAGATAGCAGCCATGGCCATTCGCGAGCTAATGCTATGCGAATGGCATCGCGAATGGCTGGTATTGATCCAATCGGAACTAATAACCCATTCTTATGGTTTTCGACAATATCTTCAGGACCGGTGGGACAATTTGTTGCGACGACAGGTATTCCCTGGGCAAGGCTTTCGACGAGTACCATTGGAAAGCCTTCAAAGTCAGAAGTCAGGACAAGTGCACGCGGATTGATAAGACGCCAGGGGTTGGACTGCCACCCGTTAAAATAGATGCGGTTGGCAATACCTAATTCGTGGCTCAGTTCTTTCAGCCAGGAAGAATCAGGACCATCGCCTATCACGTTCAACTGCCACGGTTCACGAATTTGGGCGAGGGCCTCAAATAGCAAGTCCAAACGCTTTTGGTGATTGTTCAATCGTCCCACATACAATAATTGACCAGGAACCATGGATCCCGGGGGGAGAGGCTGGAAGTCATATGGTAAAGGATTATGGACGACAAAAATGGGTGCAGATACTGGAATAGCTGCGAGTTGGCGCTGAATCCCTTGAGAAATGGCCAAATGTCCATCGGCGAGTCGGAGGCTTGATATATTTGCTAATTTGTCTAGAGAAAAGTGCACCCATGATAGAATGCGCAGGGGCCGGCGCACTATCTGGCGAGCCCAATAAGCCGCTTCGACAAAGGTAGGATCCGTAACCAATAAGGTATCGACATCACTTTCTTTAAGCAGGCGCGTTAATGCCATGATGTACAGGGGTAATTTGGCGCGTAACTGCAACCGGCGCCCTGTACCTTGATCAATATTGACATCGCGATAGGAAATGTTGTGGAGCCACTGTGTGTCAAGAAGACGGCCCATAGCCCATAGTGATAGGGGAAGACGATCAGTTTCAGCCATTTGTGCGACCGTTTTGATGACGGTCTCCATGCCACCGCGCCCGGACAATCTGCGGGTAACAATGGCCAAGTTTACCAAGACTTATCCTCCCTGTTCAATAAATGCGAGCTCGTTGTGATTCATGGTCAGACAAGCGGGAAAGAACTATTTAAAGACCAGCAATGCGGTTCAAAACCATGATTAACATCCAAATGGTTGCTGAACCACTTAGCACACTAGCAGCAGAGCGTAGCCAATTGACACCGTATAAGAAATGGACGGCGCGAATGCCTAATACGGCTATAATAAGCCCGATCCCGATGGACAGAAAAGGGACGGGAATCCAAGCGGCTACAACGAGGATGACGAGCCAGCCAGAATAGGCAATAGCTTGTTTGCGCAACGTATCGACTTCGTAACGTTTGTGGGCTGTTTCGGTACGGTTCAGAATCCACACCACAATCCAGGTTAAAGCATAGTAAAACAGAAACATGTCAAATAACGTATTAATCGCAACGCTTAACATAACAAGGAGGTGAAAGCCAGCAAAAAGCCAAATCCGCAGGGCCGAAATTAAGCCAGCAAGAATGGCATTGCTCCACAACATCCGTTCTGTCCACGGCCCCCGGTCAGACAGTTGCGCCGGATTGGGAATAAACAGACGCCAATAGTCGACTAAATCATCCCATTCATGGACCGTTTTACGGGGACGATATTGTTTTTCTAACCGTCGACGTCGACTATGACTTTTAAATGAAATCGGCTTTTTGGACATGTTGTGCTCCTTTCATCGCTTGTACTCCGATGAGGCCATGTTAAGAATTTATACGTTCATGATATCAAAATCCCTTAAGAAATCCTAATTGTGTTCGGTTAAATGAGCAGGTTACTGTCCGGCAAACGAGAATATTCATAGACTTTGAGTTTTCATGGCAACAAGTTCCTGTTATTATGGGTTTTAAAATATGGACTGATGAATAGGGGGAATATCTGTGCCTTTAGCGTATTTCAAACACGAATTTTTACCCTTGGAACAGGCTACAGTGTCAATCGCAACCCATGCTTTAAATTACGGCACAGGATGTTTTGAAGGTATACGGGCTTATTATAGTGCGGAAGAAGATACATTGTTTATTTTAAAGCTTCGCGAGCATTTTGAACGGTTTTGGCGTTCGTGCCTGATCATGCGAATCGATCCTGGGCATAGTGTTGAAGAAATGATGCAACGGACAGTGGAATTATTGCGCCGGCAAGAGTTTCGTCAAGACGTCTATATTCGTCCGTTGGCTTTTAAAGCAGAACCTGTCATTAAAGTAACCCTGGACGGTATTCGCGATGAATTTGCTATTTTTGCGATGCCCATGGGAGACTATATACCGACGACCGGCATTCACGTCATGGTATCGGCGTGGCGACGGCTTGAAGATAATGCCATTCCTTCTCGGGCAAAGGTCACCGGATCTTATGTCAATACCGCTCTGGCCGTTACAGATGCTCACCTAGCCGGTTTTGATGATGCTATCTTTTTAACGGAAAACGGACATGTTGCCGAAGGCAGTGCCGCGAATTTATTTATGGTTAGAGAGGGCACATTAATTACCCCCGACGTTAGTGAAAACATTTTGGAAGGCATTACGCGGGAAACGATTATGCATCTTGCCCACGATTTAGGGTACCCTGTGACGACGCGGGCCATTGATCGTACTGAACTCTATATAGCCGACGAACTCTTTTTAGTCGGAACAGGTGCTCAAATTTCGCCGATTACCCAAATCGATCACCGCCAAGTCGGTACCGGTAAAATCGGGCCCATTACCGAGCGGATTCAATCCCACTACAACCAAGCTGTTCGTGGCCAAATCCCAGAATACCGTCATTGGTTAACTCCCGTCGAATAAACGTGTTTATTAATAGGGAACAGGCACAGGAGGGATTGGACCAGGTGGACGATGAACAAATTCGCCAAATCTTACAGCAATATCGCCATGTAGCTATTGTCGGCTTGTCGCCAAAAGAAGATCGCCCAAGCTTTCAAGTGGCGCAGTTTCTGAAAGACCATGGATATCATATCGTACCCGTTCATCCTCACGCTGAAACCATATTGGGTGAGAAGGTTTATCCACGTCTTGAAGATATTCCTTTTTCGATTGACATTGTGGACGTGTTCCGACGCCCGGAGGATACTCCTACTGTAGCCGAGAGTGCTGTGCGCATCGGTGCTAAAGTATTGTGGTTACAACTGGGTATTCAAAATGAAATCGCACGGTCCATTGCTGAAACAGCGGGTCTGCAAGTGGTTGAAGATCGGTGCATGAAGATCGAATATTGTCGTCTTTTGGATTAATCACGTCTGTTTCCCGGCGTTAATAGGAAGGAGGTCGTCAAGGAAGTGGAAAACAGGCCTTACCATGAGAAGGAAGCTGTTTTCTACTTCCCGTTTCGCAAGGCGAAATGACAGACGATTAACATGATGGCATTAAGTGAATCGCATCCAACAGTATTACTGGTTAACAATTTACTCGAACGCAATCAAGTGTCTCCGGTTTTTATTGAATCCTTATCAGATGCTCATGTAATGCAATGGATGTTCGCACCCCAACCCGTGCACAAGTGTTGGCGTTGCATAAAAGTTGAAATTCTGGAACAATCTGATACGCATTCTGTACGGATTCGTCTAGATAAAGGGTTGGGCCGCCAAGCCCGATCCTACAATGTTCCACATTCATTCATTATGTATGATCTGTGGCCTTATATGCAGGTAACGGGTGATTTGACTCGTCTCAAGCGTATTACGGAGGCGGCACAAAAGATCCCTCTTCATTTGTGGTTACAAGTTACCAATGGCGTTGTGCCCGGGTTTAATCCCTTGACCAGTCCCTATCACCATCAGTTTCACTGGAGTCTCAATGAAAAAGGCCAATTGACACTAGCCGATCCGGTATTTGATGTGAGTGAAGTGGGAGAACTTCAGCAAGTCACCCTTATTCATGATCTCGTAAAACGGTTGCAAGCTTTGCGAGAATGGCCATGGTACTGGGTTTCACTCTCTTGGGGGATTGTCCAGGAACATATTACAGAATCTAATGTTTTTGCTCTCTTGGAACCCATTTTGGATTTATGGAAATAATGCCATGGAGCGGACACATCCGGATCCCTCGCCATCCGTGAAGAGAGACGCGGCGCTCCTTCCGGTCTGAAGACCCATGTTAATCACGAATATCCGGTGGATCATTAGGAAATTTTTAGCCGGCAAGTAGTGTTTGATTCCACGTTATAATATGTTCAACATTCTCGGGTTAAATTCTGGGTAAAGGGGGATGCGGATGATTTCATTATCCAAAGAACAAAGTTACCGTCATCTTCGTCTTTATCCTGGTTTATTACCGCAATGGTGGGTTTTGATTCCCATTGAAATAGTGGCATTTTTGGCGCGCTTTATTGGTTTAGGGCGTTATCATGGCCTGATCTATGATGAATATTATTATGTTACAGCAGCCGACGTATTAATTCATCATAAGCCGCCTGTTCTGGTTAAGCCTTTAATTTACGGCATTGATCCTAATCTGTTATCCGCACCGCCCTTCGCCAAAGAAGTGATTGCGGCCGCTATTATTACTTTTGGTAACCATCCGTGGGCATGGCGCTTACCCGGGGCCTTATTGGGAACACTCGTGCCCATCGTCGTTTATGCTTTCGCCCAAGCAATATTTCATAATCGGTACGTGGCACTTATTGCGGCGGGCTTATCAGCGGTCGACGGTTTAATGGTGAGTACCAGTCGATTAGCGTTGCTCGATTCGATTGCATTTCCATTGGTTGTCTGGAATCTTTTTGTCCTCTGGCGTTTATACGATGATTTGAATAATAATCGAGCGGTGACACGCAAGACCTTATGGATGTTTGGTATCACATTGGGATTAGGGTTTTCGGCCAAATGGATTGGTGCCCAAAGTATTCTCATGTCATGGATTATTTTTGTGCTGTCATGGCATCGAATTCGGCATTCATCACGTCGAATATTATATGTTGCGGCTGTGACCGTCATCCCTCTTGTCGTTTATTTTTTGACGTATGCCTATGCATTTCCGGGAGGTTTTCACCAATCCTGGCTTCCTCATAACGTATTTATGGCATGGGCTAAACTACAGTGGCTGATTTTAAAAAATATGTGGACGCTGCAATTTTATCATCCCTGGACGGCGAACGCCTGGACTTGGTTGGGATTACCCCGACCCACAGCGTATTTATGGATTACTGGGGCGCATGACACCATTCGTTTATTAGCTTTTTCTAACCCTCTTGTGATCTGGTTGGGCTTATTGAGCTTATTAATCATGGTCGTGAGAGATATTAAGACAACCCATAGGTTGCGCCCTCCGACGCTATTTTTTGTGGTATGGTTTTTAGTATTTTACGGGACATGGTTGTTAACCCCACGATCGAAATTTAATTATTATTTTTTGTCCATGATGCCCATGTTAATTATGAGTATGGCTTATGGCATGGTTCAGCTATTTCATATGACTCAGGGCGGTGGCCGTTGGCGGTGGCTAGCGATCACTGAGGGATTGGGCGTCGGCATTACGACACTCTATCTGTTTCCTCTCTGGGTGGGATTGCCCATGCCAAATGGTTTCTATCATAGTGTTTTTTGGTCTCCGACATGGAATGCGAAACCTAAAACGGTACCCCAAAGTACACAGTCGGTGACGGCACACGTGATGCCTATTGTCACCAAAACCGCTGCCTCTTTTGATGCCGATCAGCCCGTTCCCCAAAAATGGACTGGATTTGAAACGGGACTTCAACATAATACGGTATTTAATTGGGATAATCCCGTATCCCTTCAGACAGGCTATATCCTGCACACAGGTCCGGTAGCCGATCAACCGGCTGTAGTGGGTCACGATGGTTATGTTGGGAGCAATAATAACCAATTGATAGCCTGGAATTTATTGTCAGGACGTCGCTTGTGGACCGATACATTGCCAAATATGGTTATGACGACACCCTTAGTCTGGCATAATGAGGTAATTGTCGGCTTAGGAAATAAGGCTTTTCGAAGCTATTCGCAGAAACAAGGTTGGTTGAGAGGGACAGGGACCAATGGCCTAATGGCCTTTAACCGCACAACGGGCAAGGAATTATGGTTTACGCCGACGATTGGTGAAGATATGCCGACGCCAGCACTTTGGCATGGAATTATCTATGAGGTAACCGGAACGGGAGAGTTCTTAGCCGTGGACGCTTCCAACGGTCATGTATTATGGTCACGGGTTTTAGCAGGATTCGATAGTATGTCCTCACCCATTATATACGGCAACCAATTATTTGTGGCCACCAACGTGTATATGAAATCCTATCCGGCTTCATCATCGACAGTTTGGGACATTAACCTTCTGACTCATAAAATTGTGTGGCACATTGATTTGCCGGTAACTAGTGGATTATCTGATAATAGTCCTGCTATTGCAGACAATATATTGTATATTGCTGGGGTGCCTCGTATAGTGAATTTAAAGACGGGGCAAACCTGGTTGAATAATGAACTGTTTGCGATTTCTACGCAAAATGGACACATATTGTGGCACCGCGAGACAGGAGGAGGCATTCTTCCGCTTGATGAAGAAGAAGAAGGTATTCCTTTTGTCACGCATCACATTGTGTTTATTGCAAATCCTGCTAATAGAAATTTAAGTGCATTTGACGCAAAAAGTGGTAGGCTGATATGGAGGACGTTATTACCATCATCGGCGGTTGCCAATCCGATTTTACAAAATTCCATATTGTGGATCGGCCTTCACAATGGAATGATTGTACAAATCCAAGCGAGTGATGGACATATTCAGGAGACAACCCAAGAAGGTCTAGGTGGTTTTGGTCCGGCAGCTTTAATTCTTTTTCCGCACGCGTTGTTGGCGGCTAGTAAAACCGGTAATGTGGCCATGATTCCAGTACGGTGAATCGTGGGAGATTCATTAAAATGAATCCATTTTTGTTGAGGAGGGTATCAAGATGCTTACGAAACGATGGGCAACACTAGAACGGCAACGTCCCCAATTAAAATGGGTTAAATGGGGAGAGCTTGCGGGAGCATTCTTCACGGGCGGGGGACTTGTGGGAATGGGCACGTTTTGGCTTGGAATCCTTCTCATCATAGGATTTGGGATTTATGGTTATAGTATCTTGTCAAAACCTCATGATTAATTGCGGATACCATCGTTATTTGCATTTCTGGTTATGAAACTGATTGACAAGGATGATATCGAAATATGGTAACGCCATCAACGCGGCTGGTGGATCTATCCCATCGCCGTATGCAGTGGCAAGGCTTTACGATGGCTTTGTTAGCAGCAATATTCTGGGGTTTGTCTGGAGTATCGGCTCAACGTCTTTTTATGACTTATCATGCTTCCGCGGGATGGCTTGTTACGGTGCGTATGGGGATCTCCGGAGTTTTAATATTGTTGGTGACGGCATGGAGACAGGGAATTGATGTCGTCTGGCAACCTTGGCGATCCCGCCACTGGCGTCTTCAACTAATAATTTTCGGAATCCTCGGATTGTTCGCAGTTCAATATTCCTATTTAGCAGCCATACAGGATGGGAATGCAGCATCAGCAACATTACTTCAATATACGGGTCCAGCACTTATCACGCTTTACCTTATTGTTCGCAAACGGGCACGTCCCAGTTTTCGTCAGTTCGCGGCAGTGGGACTTTCTTTGCTTGGTACGTGGCTTTTAGTTTCCAATGGTCACTTAAACAGTTTACATATTCCCCTGGGTGGACTGATTTGGGGATTATTATCGGCAGTGACCTTGGCGTTTTATACCCTTTATCCCGGGCAGTTGCTTCAGCGTTGGGGGTCGAGTGTGATTGTGGGCTGGGGGATGGTTATTGGATCGTGTTCCTCGCAATTTATTTTCCCGATTTGGCAAGGCCCGCGGACCTGGTGGCCGTGGACCGCATGGATTTTTGTGGCGTTTGTGGTACTGGTTGGAACTCTCCTAGCGTTTTGGCTGTACTTAGCGAGTTTAAATTATATTGAACCGGGACCGGCCAGTGTAATAACCAGCGCCGAACCCCTAGTCGCGACCGCAGCATCCATGATGTGGCTCGGAGTGCATCTTGACAACATACAGGCAGTGGGGGGCTTAGCGATTGTGAGCGCGGTGGTCATCCTTGCCCTGCGGCAGCCCTCACGCAAGTAAATAGGGATACAATGAGCGACGAGGAAAAGTCATCGTTTCTTTTATCTTTTTCAAAAATTACATCTTCAGTGCTAAACATTGTTCTTGTGATGGGTTCATGGATTTTGGCAATCGTCAAGATCTTGCAGAGTCTAAGATGGGGAGATAAATTGGGAAGGCACACGTTATTGGGTTACTAACCAAAATTTATTCAATGGGCCTCTATTTGCTCGACATCAATATATTGGGGTTCTATAATTAATGATGTACTACATAAAGGGGTATGAATCATGCGGTGTCCGATTTGCAATTATCATGACAGCAAGGTCTTGGACTCCCGGCCGGCCCGTGAGGGTCGTGAAATACGCCGCCGCCGGGAATGTTTACAATGTCATCAACGATTTACATCTTATGAGCGTGTAGAAGAAATACCTATCTGGGTTATTAAAAAAGATGGTCGGCGAGAATCATTTGATCGGACTAAAATCCTTCGTGGTCTTCTCACGGCTTGTGAAAAGCGTCCTATTGGATTAAGCGAGCTCGAAATGATCGCTGATGCCGTGGAGCGAGAAATTCGTGACCATCATTTAGGCGAAGTCTCCTCGCGGTGGATCGGCGAACTTGTTATGAACCAGCTAAAAGATGTCGATCAAGTGGCATACGTTCGCTTTGCATCCGTGTATCGTCAATTTACAGACATTGAAGGATTTCGCCAAGAGCTAGAAAAATTACTTCATCCGCATGTTCATCAGGAGGGCTAAGGATTGGAATTGTCTACAGGATTTTCATCAGAACTGAGTTGGAAGATATTTCTCGATCGCTACACATTGAAAGATCCTGATCGGAATTTTCAAGTGGGGGATCTTGCAATTGCATTGGTCGAGCCTCATCCCAAATGGCCTAAAAAGGACGTGGGTATTGTCCGGGACATTCTTCCCGATGGACATTTGTCCATTGAACTTCTAACCGGTCCTCAAAAAGGGGATCTCATCGAGCGCCGGGTGGTTGATTGTGATCGGCCCATCGAAAAGACCATCGATGAAGTGGCCCGCCGAATTGCACGCGGGGTGGCTAAAGTTGAAAAAGCTAAAGTACGGCAAGACGTTGAAGATAGCTTTGCCAAGGAGATTGCGGCGTTGCATTTTGTGCCAGGAGGCCGAATCTGGGCAGGAGCAGGAACCGACCAAAAACTAACGTATTTTAATTGTTACGTGATACCGAGTCCCCGCGATAGTCGAGAGGGGATTGTGGAAACTCTCGGGCAGATGATTGAAATTATGAGCCGGGGAGGCGGGGTGGGAATTAATATTTCCTCGTTACGTCCGGCACGTGCAGCAGTTCGGGGAGTTAACGGACGGTCTTCTGGGGCGGTATCCTGGATGGATCTGTATTCCCGGGCTACAGGACTGGTCGAGCAAGGTGGCTCACGCCGCGGTGCATTAATGTTACAAATTGAAGATTGGCATCCTGATATATGGCGATTTATAGATGTCAAGAAAACGCCAGGAATGGTGGAAAATGCGAATATTAGCGTTCGAATTTCCGATAGTTTTATGCAAGCCGTCAAAAATGACGATGATTGGGATTTGGTCTTTCCTGATACGACGGATCCCGATTACGATACGCTATGGGATGGAAATCTAGAGAATTGGAAAAAAGCGGACAAGCCCATTATTGTTTACGAAACGGTTAAAGCCAGAAAAATCTGGAACGAAATCATTAAGGGAGCATGGCAGGCTGCTGAACCTGGTATCGTGTTTGATGAACGCCACGAAAAGGATTCCAACAGTTGGTATTTCAATCCTTTAATCAGTACCAATCCTTGTGCCGAACAGCCTTTGCCAGCGTGGGGAGTTTGTACCTTAGGTCATATCAACCTTTCCGCCTTTTATGATCGAGAAACCAACGATGTGAATTGGGATGGATTACGGACAACGATTCGGATGGGCGTTCGGTTTCTTGATGATATTGTGGACGCCACACCATACTTCTTTCAACAAAATTATGACAATCAACAGAAAGAGCGTCGTATTGGTCTTGGAACCATGGGGCTTGGGGAGTTACTAATTCGGCTGGGATTGCGTTATGGTAGTCCCGAATCATTGGATTTTATCGATAAGTTGTATAAGTTTATTGCGGTAGAAAGTTATTTATATGATGTTGAACTGGCGAAGGAAAAAGGCCCATTTCCTGCGTTTAATGCGGAATTATATCTTCAAAGCGGTTTTATCAAACGATTGCCGGAATCTGTGAGGCAAGCCATTAGAGAACATGGTGTTCGCAATGTCACCATTTTGACGCAAGCTCCAACCGGAACCGTTGGGACCATGGTCGGAACTAGCACGGGAATTGAACCGTATTATGCTTTAACCTATTTCCGTCAGTCGCGTTTAGGCTATGACGAACAATATGTGCCGGTGGCCGCTGAGTGGAAAGAAGCCCATCCGGGTATGGAACTTCCATCATATTTCGTAGGTGCTATGAATCTAACCCCTGAAGAACATGTCTACGTGCAAGCGGCGATCCAGCGTTGGACGGATTCGAGCATTTCCAAGACGGCCAATGCCCCGAGCACGTATACGGTTGAAGATACAGCCAGGCTATATGAATTAGCCTATGACCTGGGATGTAAGGGTGTGACAATTTACCGAGATCAGAGTCGGACTGAACAGGTTCTTCATTTGAGTGAGGAGTCTTCGAGTAATAATGATGCTGCCAACGCTACGACTTCCGAAAAGATGCCGTCAATGTCTGATGATGTTGAAGTCTATCCGGTGCCCCAATTGATTAATGGGCGGACTTATCGAAAGGAAACACCGGCCGGGACGGCGCGGGTGGTTATTAACGAAGTGGATGGCAATCCCTTTGAAGTGTTCATGTTGTTAGGGCGAGCGGGATCCGAGGTTCAGTCCTTTATGGAATCTTTAGGGCGCGTAATTAGTCTTTATCTCCGATCAAACGGCAATCTCACGCCAAGACGCCGACTTGAACTGGTAGCGGAACAACTAAAAGGTATCGGTGGGGCAAACCAAATGGGATTTGGACCAGGACGCGTACTCAGCGTTGTTGACGCTATTGGACAACTCTTGGAATCCCACCTGCGCCAACGTCCGGGAGAAGAGGCCGCAACGACCACGTCTCCCATGCCTGTCACGGCAAAAGCCCAGGAACATGATACCCGTCATACCTCACTTCACTTAGACCTGTGCCCGCAATGCGACGCACCTACCCTGGTTTACGAAGAAGGATGTCAGCATTGTCAGTCATGTGGCTATTCCAAGTGCTAGAGTCAGTGTGAGAATGAGTCGTGGCTAACTAACGGACGGAAACAAACCTAAGGATTCGGGATATGACCTCGGTTGTCTCCCGAATCCCTAATTTTTTATGTGTATGAGGCAAAGTAATTTTCTTGAAATGGTATATCATGAAGTGAGGGAACAGGAAGAAATTCTTTCAATTGCAATAGGTAAGCAATAGGCAAGCAATCGGCAAGACGGCTCAGCGTTTAACGGTTTTCCCTCAAGTTGCCTGACGACGGCAGAAGGCAGGGTAATTCAAGAACTCTGGCCGCGGACAAGTCGTTCGTGGTATAGTATTTGCGATATCCAGCAGTTTTGTCAGAAAGCAAAAAATCTAGGAATGAAATGAAAGACGGCAAACTCCCTGGCTCTTGTTAAATAAAAGGCCAGGTCATTGAGGAAAGTCTCCACATGTCATCATCGTTCGGGGCAAATGTCGATACTACGAATAGATCTCCTTGGTTATGAATTCCGTACACTTCCTTTTTCACATAAGTAAGCAATATTGGTCGATTTCGACAGAGACAATACGTTATTGATAAAGTTGCCGATTGGGAAATTACCGGAACTGTCGTTTGAGAAAATAGATTTGACTTGTTCACTGCGGCTTTCCTGCGGCTTAAGGTAGGATAAAGATATCTCCTTAACTCCATACAGGGCACAAGAGTACAAGATCCTGGAGCACATTGTCGCCTCGCCCTATTACCGGAGGTCTCAGACATTTGCGCAAGGTTGGATGGGTTCTTTACGGGTTGGGTTTTTCGACGTTGACGAGTGGTGCATGGATCGCTGGTCTGAGCATTGAAATCTATGAGCTGTCACAGTCGCTTGCGCTGTTAAGTGCGATATGGATCATTCGCATCATGGTGCGGCTGTTTCTTCAGCCCATTGCCGGCACCATCATCGACCGCTCCCCATCATTACGGGCGGTGTGGATGGCTTATTTTTTGTCCGGATGGTTTGGGCTCACTGGTGCCATCTGGATCGGTGCAAGGGGTCCGTCAGTTTTCGCGCTGCTCGCCCTCGTGATGATTTTTCAGATATTCGAATTGGTTAGTTCCCCCGGATTGCAAAAGCTTATTCAAGGGGAGCTTTCTCGGTCCGATCTTAATCACTTTCATGGACTACGTCTTGCTGTCACCCGAAGTGCTGCGATTGCCGGTCCGGCACTCGGCGCGGGACTACTTACTAAGGCGGGAAGCATTGTTCCCTTAATCGTTGCCTTTTCGGCCGCCCAGTTTTTCTTAGGATGGGGTTCCCTTCGAAGTCGCGTGATCCTCCCATGTGTTTCCGCTCATCACCACACGGTGTACACGGTGCTCAAAGAAGGTTGGCAATATGCCCGGACGCGAAAAGATCTGCTCGCGATCTTTGTATTGGCTGCGACCGCTTCCGGGGGGTGGCGCATGGTGGAAATTTTGGTTCCCGCTTTGTCTCACGCCACCGTCTTCGGAACGGGTCTTACGGGTCCTGCCTACAGTGTAAGTGCCGTGGGTTCCATTGCGATGGGATTGGTGCTGTCTCACTATCGCCGTGATTATCCCCTTCGGTGGATTTTATTATCGCAGCTCGTCAATCTGATCCCCTTTGCCCTGTTTATATGGATTCCTAGCCCAACGGGCATTATTATCGCCGTCCTCATGACCGGCATGAATGCGGATTTTCATGATGTGGTTGTGAGCACGTATTTACAAAAAACGGTACCGCCCGAGTATTACGGCAGAACATCAAGCACCTATCGCACCGTGCTAGCCATCGGAGCGTTACCAGTAGTCATGGCTACGTGGATACACATGATTTCTACGGTCGCTGTGGCTTCCTATGTGAGCCTTGTTTTATTAAGCCTTGGGGGTATTGTGGTATGGTGGATGCTCCGCTCAGTGGACCGGCATCATTCCCTAACTATACCGGAGTAGCACATTGCCATTTTGTACCACAATCTCCACACAATTTGTGGTAGATTCGAGGGGGAAAGTTTCGTAGACAGAATGAAGACATTATAACCACTCTGTTCTAGTCTTGGGTAACGATGGTGCTCGTCTTCATAGTGCTATACCGATTTACGCGTATTACGCTTGGCTTTGGTTCGTGATGGTTGATTTGATTGAGGAAAGATATCGATGGACACGATAAATTCGTTATCGGGATAGGTTTCTACGAAATCGGATAATCCACGTAAAAGATCCGCGGTTTCTTGACGAGTTAAACTTCTTTGCGAAATGGGCAATAAAGGCGCAGTCATGATAGCCTCCTTAGAGCTATGATAAAAATTTTTCGATTCATTGTAGTGTAGCACACTTTGATTACCGGTTATGCGCTTCATCATCGTGGATTAGGCATTTCAGTCCGGTATGAGGATCTGTGAGAGACAATGAGGAACATAGGCTTTATCGTAGTCATGAGCTTGGTGTATTCTGGTTTCTCTTAGACTGTCTTAAAAGCTCCATATCTCTCCCAATGATTATAATGAATGGGAAAGGACGAGGTGAGGTACCACTTGAAGGTGCCGTAAGCGAGAGCGGGTAAGAAGGAGGATTGCGCTTTCATGGCAAGTCGCATGAACGAAACTGAACTCACTGCTAATTGGGGACCAGCCCTATTTGTGTTAGTTATTGGGGGATTTATGGCGATTTTGGATACATCGATTGTCAATATTGCCATTCCCAAATTGGAAAGCGTCTTCTCCGTCAATACGCAACAAGTGCAATGGGTTGTGACAATTTATCTTCTGACATTGGGAGCGGTCGTTCCGCTTGCCGGATGGTTAGGCGAACGATTTGGATATCGCCGAATCTATATGACATCCTTAGCGGTTTTCACAGTGGGCTCAGCGCTTTCCGGATTGTCATGGAATTTGGGCAGTCTCATGGTCTTTCGTGTCCTACAAGCAACTGGTGGGGGATTGATTATGCCCATTACCATGGCCATGCTCTACCGCATGGTTCCTCGCAATCGTATCGGAACGGCAATGGGTATTTGGGGTTTAACTGCAATTGTTGCGCCGGCTATTGGGCCTACACTCGGGGGATATCTGGTTGAATATGTGAATTGGCGCCTGATTTTTTATATCAACGTGCCGATAGGTATCATGGGTCTGTTTCTAAGTTTGGCCTATGTCCCCCCGTTTATGCCGACCTCGAAAGTTCCATTGGATACGGTGGGATTTATTTTAGCCGCTGGCGGACTTTTCGGCCTCTTGCTCGGATTATCTGAGGGAGAAACTTGGGGATGGACCTCTGAACCGATTGTTCTTATTTTAGGCGGGTCCAGTCTATTATTGATACTGTTTGTGTTATGGGAACTGACCACGACCCATCCTCTACTGGATTTGCGTGTGTTTGCCCATGGGTCGTTTGCCGTAGCCAATATTATCACCGTCATTGTCACCATGGGCATGTTTGCTGGCATTTTTTATGTGCCGTTATTTTTACAAACAGTGGTGGGTTATGGAGCTCTCGAAACGGGGCTTATGTTAATGCCCAGTGCGCTGGCCACTGCGCTAACCAT
Source organism: Sulfobacillus thermosulfidooxidans (assembly GCF_001280565.1). NCBI lineage: Bacteria > Bacillati > Bacillota > Clostridia > Eubacteriales > Clostridiales Family XVII. Incertae Sedis > Sulfobacillus > Sulfobacillus thermosulfidooxidans. The sequence continues at coordinate 1,056,657 of NZ_LGRO01000001.1, forward strand.
GGGCTTATCCGGGCGTCTTTATGACAAAATTGGCGCCAAGCCCTTAGTTATTCCGGGCTTGCTAATTTTAGCGTATACCACTTACCTGTTACATAATCTCAGCGTGAATACTCCCGTCAGCGATGTGGTGTTATGGTTGAGTTTGCGTGGACTAGGCATTGGGTTAACCATGATGCCAGCAATAACCGCTGGGATGTCCCGCGTTCCCACGGCCTTGGTCGGAACGGGTTCAGCTATTAATAACATTGTGCAACGCGTCGCTGGTTCCTTTGGATTAGCGGTGTTGACAGCGGTTCTTACCCATCAAGAAGCGGTCCATGAAGTCTACTTGTCCTCGGCGTATACGCCCATTTCACCGGCTGCCGAAAATTTTTTACATACTTTGGCCCAATATTTTGCGTCGTTGGGCGTGCCATTGAATCAAGTAAACCCACTGGCCTTAACTCTGCTGCATGAAAATGTTCTGGAACAGGCTTTTGTCATGGCCATGGATGACGTTTTTGTCTTGGCGTCATGGATTACTTTAACCGGATTAATTTTCGCGATTATGTTGAAGAGTTATCATGCCGTTCAAGAATCAGCTCAAAGCTCCTTTCAACCCTCTAGTTCCCCAACTCGGCAGCAAATGGAAGTGTAGGCAGTTTGATAACGACGAAATAAAGGACGGTAATTGGCATGAATTATTAATCACTGTTAAAACATGCTTTTTATTGGGTAATCCTTTACACTATTAATCAGATAACCTTATCGGGAGCGTGAACCGGTGTGATCGGAGTCATGATAATTACGGGGTTAGGATTGTTCTTAATGGTCGCCTGGTTGCATTATCGGCTGAAACAATTGGAACGGCAGCAACACCAATTGTTAGGCATGTTTGGCATGGATCCGGAATTAGGGGATTTCGATTTTGATATTCGGATGCTTTTAGCTCAAAATCGACGCGTCGAAGCGATCCGGTTACTGCGCGAACGACGACAATGCAGTTTGTTAGAGGCCAAGGAAATGGTTGATACCATGGTGCCGTTGCATAAAACGACCTCATTGGCCGATTTTCGCAAACGGCTTTAACCCTATATATTTCTCACCGATCTATTCCCGCCATGGATATGGCGGATTTTTTATGGCTCTTTTTTGTGAGAATCGACTGCACGGGCCAATGATTAGAATTTTTGTTGTCACTCTGTTAAGATAATCTGCATTGAGTTCGGGTCTTTTTGTGCGTCCTGGTCTTAAGGTGGTGAATGCTATGGAATATCGTTTTAAAAAATCGTCAAGAGTGTTTTTAGCAGAAAAGACCACATTATCCTACGTCTTAAGGACCATTGACGAAGGATTGGAGCGTCTATTAACCGCCGATCGTCAGCCGGTTACGGGAGCCAATGACATTGCTGTCTACGAGGCGGTGGCGCGGGGAGAACAAAAATGGTTTGAAGAATGGAATCGGCATCGCGCTAGCCCTTATTATGGACGATTGGAATATATTGATCACGATGCAAACGATATGATCGAAGTGGTTTATATCAGTAAATCCCAGCGTTCTTTATCGTTTCGTGATGATACGGGACGCATTATCACTGTGATACCATGGAACGTGCCTGTGGCCAAAATGTATATCACGCACCGGTCTGTGTCGGATCTATGGGATTTGAAACGGGTTACACGTCTTGTTATTCAGGCGGCAACGCTTGATGAAGTGACAGATCTTTATCGCGATGCCAGCCTTCCCGATTTGGAGGATACAGGAGAATTTATTGAGTCCCATATGTTTGAGAAAAGTTCTGGAGGCAAACTGGCTGATATTGTAGCGACGTTGCAAGAAGAGCAATATGACTTAATTGTTCAACCCATGCTGGAAAGCCTTGTGATTAATGGGGGCCCTGGCAGCGGCAAGACCGAAATAGCGCTCCATCGTGTTGTTCATTTATTGCATTCCCAATCCCTAACGGCTAAGCAAATTTTGTATTTAGGTCCGTCTGCGCCCTTTTTGCGCTATGTTTCTGATATTTTGCCGTCGCTGGATGCAACAGATATTGTTTTACATGATGTGGCGACGTGGGTATCGTCCTATGCTGGCATGCCTGTTCGCACTCAGATGATGTATCAAGAGGAAAGCAAATTATATGACCCCGCATTTGTAGATTTTTTGGACCGGTGGTTTCCAGGGTATCTTGAAGAAGTTGCTGAGCAATTAGGTCCTTTACAGATGGAATTTGTCGTGGACAGTTTGAGTGGTAAACAAACTCGGATAGCCAGTTTGTCGTCCCGAGATCTGACTCGTATACTTGCTTCGGCAAAATCGTTGTCTCACGGTGTGGAATTGCTTCGCGAGCGGTGGACATCGGTTGTGGAAACCGCACTGATTGGCTCGGAATCTCACGAATTTCAAGCAACCATGAGTCAAGCCGGTCAACGGTTCACCGCGTGGCTGGCTAGTGCTCACGTGCCTGGGGACATGAATGAGATCAAACCTCTTTATAGCGTAGTCCGTAAACAATTTGGGATATCATCACCATTGTCGTTACAGGGAACATGGGGATTAGCCGATGCTCTGGGGCTATTATATTTGTCTACGAAGATTTTTTCTCCGCAGCAGCACTATGCCCTCATTGTTCTGGATGAAGCTCAAGATTTACCTGCCGTAGGATTCGCGCTGGTGCGTCAACTCTTAACAGCGAATGGATCCCTTACCGTGGTTGGAGATCCCTATCAGCATTTAACAGATTTTTCTCAACCGCTATCGTGGGAAACTTTAGCTCAGCAATTACACGCTCGGTACATTGTTCTCAAAGACAATTATCGTTCCCGTGCTAAAGTCGTCCAACTAGCTAATGCGGCCCATCCTGCTGGAATCGAACAGCGTGCCCGGCGAGCTGGGGGGATTATTCACCCTCCATATTCTTTGCGACACCACGCAGCAGAAAAATTGATGCACGAAATTGAGCGTCTCGGGAATCGATATTCCGGCCAAATTGCTTTAATTTTTGCCAATAAGATTCCTCATTATTTGCGAGAAGAGCTGTTTGCCTTGCAACCCGAACCCCTTAAAATGGCGGTAGAACCTGCAGATCCAGAAGGATACCAAGTGATTATCAGCACCGTAAAATATGCCAAAGGATTAGAATTTGATGCGGCTATATTGGTTGCCGAGAGTGCGACAGCTTTTGAACCCGTATTAGGTGGAGCATATCAATTGTACACGGCCATTTCTCGGGCGCGCGAAGAAGTTATGATGTATGGGTTAGGGCATACGCCTTTACACTATCAAACCATATATGAGTCCTTATGCCATGAGTGAGCGTAACGGAGGACTAATTAAAAGGCCTCCGACACTCAAACCATAAAGCAGTATAATACAAATTAGTAAGCAGTACGAATTTTTGAGATGAAAAACAAGACGATAAAGGGAGGAAATACTTATGTGGTTTCGACGACGTCCTCGTGTGCCCCTATGGGTTTGGTTTTTAGTCTTATTCGGTCTTAAGAGTTGGGTCCGACGTGGGTTGTGGAGTAACATGTCCGACGAGCGGCGCGAAAACTACCGGCGTAAACGGCATGAGTTTTTACGTAAATTAGATGAAGCCTATGCGGTTTGGGATGAGCCTGAGGATATCAATCCGGAATCATAAGGTTACAAAAACGAAGATTGATGAACAAGATCAATAAAAGGATGGACTGTGACGTTGCCCTCACAACTGAAACGGACGTTAGCGATTTTTCGTTTGGCCTTGTCCTATTGGCGGGATTACCGGAAAATTGAACGCGTCGAGCGACAAAAGCCGCCGGATGCCGAACAAGTCATTCAAGACATTTACCGACAAGGTGGAGTTCGATTTCGCCAGGAGGCCTTGCATTTACAAGGCCTCATTATTAAAGTGGGACAATTTTTAAGTGCCCGGACGGATGTGTTACCGTTAGCCTTCACCAAGGAATTACAACAGTTGCAGGACCAAGTGCCTGCTGCACCTTTTGAAGATATTCGCGAATTGATTGAAAACACCTTTCACAAACCCTTGCGAGAAATTTTTACGGACTTCGAGCCGGTACCGGTTGCTGCCGCTTCATTGGGACAAGTTCATAAGGCGCGTCTCGTCGGGACGAATGACCGAGTCGCAGTCAAAGTGCAGCGTCCCAATATACGGGAGTTAGCCAAGACAGATCTCAAAGCCCTGGCACGCGTCATGGCTTTCTTACGGCGGTGGACCAAGGTAGGCCGACGCATTGATACGGTTAAACTTTTTGAGGAATTTCGGCAATCCGTCTACCGAGAACTTGATTACATTCAAGAACAAGAACATTTGTTACGATTTAAGAAGAATTTTTCAGATTGGCCAATGATTAAAGTGCCTAATGTTTACCCGGATTATGTCCATTCTACTGTTCTAGTGATGGAATATGTTGAGGGGATCAAACTCACCGACATCGAGGAATTACGTCAACATGAATTAAATCCTCATCAATTGGCTTCGGTACTCATTGAAGCTTATTTAAAACAAATTGTCGTGGATGGCTTTGTGCAGATTGATCCACATCCTGGAAACTTTCTGGCAGGATTTGATGGACGACTGATATTCCTAGATTTTGGCATGATGAGTGACATTGTGCCCGAACACATCGATGTGTTCGGGCGATTGGTGGAATATGCGTTGGCACAAAATGCCCATGGCGTTGTCGATTGCATGATCGACCTGGGCTTTGTGCGTCCGTCGGCCAATTTAGAAGTATTGACGCGAGCTGTTTCCGTGATGTTAGCCCGTATTGCAGGTGTTCCGCTTCAAGAAGGTCCTGCCTTAACAGCTCTAGTGCACGATTTTCAAGATTTTCTTTATGAAGAACCGTTACAATTTCCTGCGCATTATATGTTTTTAGGTCGAGCCATCGGCATGTTATTTGGTCTGGTTTCGACGTTAGATCCCGATTTAGATTGGATGGCATTGTTAAAAGATAAGGCATTGCCCATGATTAACGAACGACGTGTGTTATGGGATAATCGCTATTATCAATTGTTACGGGAACAGGTGGAACGATTGTTTGGTCCTACCGGAAAACTTTTATGGGATCGTAGTGCCCAAAAAGTTGTGCAATGGGGACAAATCGGTTTGCGTTTACCCGAAACCCTCGACAAAAGTCTATCACGCGTTGCCTATGGGGCGATCGAAACCCGTCCGGATGTCACGGCCATCCTTCGACGACTGGATTACTTATCACAGCAACTTACTTTGGCAACCTTATTAGGGTCAGCCGGAGTCATGGCAGTTTTAGCGGCCTTATGGCATGGTCACCATTTATGGGGATTCTCTGGAATCTTTTATGTGGCTAGTGGATTGCTCGCCATCATAGGCCTGGGTAAAATATTTAAATTGAGACGTTTTCATTCCCGAAGACGGCAACAGTAAGTTGTGTCTTTGAGAAGAAAAAGAAGGGCTATAGATGGTTGATTTGTTCCCATAGCATAGCCCCAAAAATTTCTTAACTTATTTCACTTGCAAGGTGATTTGGCGACCGGAGAGTTCACTCACCTTTTTGACTGCGGTTCCTGTTGCAACAACTTCCATGATTTCTTCGGACCGATGAATAATTTCCACCTGGACATTAATGATGCTGTCAGCCCCTAATGCGTCGGCTTCGGCTTTCATGCGTTGCAAGGATAGTTCGCGGGCCGCATACATGAGTTGTGTCAACTGCTTAAGTTCACCACGTTGAAGCCCTTTGAAAGCGGTGGCAATTCCACCTGACACGCCCATGCTCATGACCGAATTGCCTAAAACGAATCCTAAGGGTTGATATCCGGCATCAACGAGCAACCAGAAATCCATAGCACTTAAATTACTGGTTGCGGCACCGGGATGGCTTTGCAGTTGTTTTAATTCTTCTTCAATTTCACCCATTCCCGTTAATTGATTGTTATTACCACCCAGAAAAGCCATTTGCGGATCCTCCTTATTTCAGATTCCTGATATATGTTAACAAATTTTTCCGGTCAGGTCCTGCTGGAAGTGTGTTCGAGATCATCTTGAAATTCGTACGGGGCCGGTATGCGGTATTAGACGGCATCACGCTATAATAGACAGGGGTGTACAGGGAAAAGCTTTAACCTGGGCCAATGGTAAAGGTTCCTTAGAGCGGAAGTGAACAATGTGTCGCGACATTTTGATCCTTTTCGACAGCCAGCATCTGGGTGGATATTGCACTGCGATGCTGATGCGTTTTATGCATCCTGTCACATGGCGGAGCAACCCGAATTACGTGAATATCCCGTGGTTGTAGCAGGAGAGGTTAGAACCCGTCATGGAATTATTGTCACGGCCAATTATCGTGCACGCCAAATGGGTATAGAAACAGGGATGAATCTTAACCAAGCTCGTCAATTATGTTCGGAAATTGTAGCGATTACTCCTGATAAATCCCTTTATCGTCGGTATTCAGAACATCTGCATCACATATTTCAACAATACACTCAGATTATTGAACCTCTCGCTTTGGATGAGGCGTGGCTGGACATTAGTGATCAGGTGAGCTTTGCTGAGAATCCGGAACCGGTAGCAGCATCGTTGCAGGCGCAAGTTCGAGAACGTTTAGGCATCACCATTAGTATAGGGATTTCCGTGAATAAGATGTTGGCCAAACAAGTTAGCGATTGGAATAAACCCGAAGGCATTACGATACTAAGGAAAGAAGAGTTGCCCGAAAGATTATGGCCGCGTCCTGTTACGGAGTTGTTTGGATGTGGACCTGCGACAGCCAAGAAAATGGCGCGCTTAGGAATAGAAACCATTGGCGATCTTGCGCAGCAACCTTTATCGGCAATTCTCCATCAATTTGGCCAGCATGGTCTAGCATTGTATCTGAGAGCCCAAGGCGATGATTACACACCGGTGGTAAATCCGCGCTTCACTGACCGGCGGTCGGTCAGTGCCGAACACACGACAGCGCAGGATTTATCGGGACTTGCCGACATCCTTGATTTGTTTCAGCAATGTTCACAAGAGATCGGCGTCCGCTTGTTGCAGTTGGGATTGGTGGGCTACCGGATTGGCATTAAATGGCGAACCACGGATTTCAGGTTACATAGTAAACAGCTGTCATCGTCTTCGCCGTTGCAAAGTGCTGATAGCATTTACCGTCTTGCCAGGCAATTGTGGTTACACGTTGCAGAAAATCGTCCTGTTCGGTTAATTGGTGTTACGGTATCTTTACTGGAAACACCTTCGCCACAATTGCGCTTTTGGGATGGGTAAGTCAAATTGTCAACGTGGGATTCTTATCGTGGCGAGGACATCCATGGCGCCGAAAAGAATGACGTTATGACAACGCTAGGTTCTCAAAATGTGGTTGACTTCTTCAAGACACTGTAGGGAGAAAACTCATGGGGCATGGGATACGAGGTGTTCCCCGCGAAGGCATTTCCTGAAAATTGGATGACATGTAGATCCGTAGTCTATTGATTGCCATCGTTACGGAAAAAATGGAAAAACTCCTCGCGATTTTGTCAATACCGTGGGGAGAAAGAGAGGGGAGAAGGCGTCTTTGCTGAGCCATAGAGCAAGGCATTAACGCCAAATGATGATGAAATCTGTTTATCTGGATATGGATCCGGGTCATGATGATATTCTCGCGCTATTGGTTGCATTAACGGCATTTCACGTTAAAGGAGTGACGACTGTCGCCGGGAATCAGACGGTGGACAAAACATACCGTAATGCGCGCCGAGTCCTGGACTTAGCCCATTATGAGTCCATTACCGTGCATCAGGGATATGCGCATCCTCTGTTCAGACCGTTAGTGACCGCCAGTCATGTGCACGGATCTAGTGGACTCGATGGATATCGTTTTCATCCCCGCAGTCGGGAAGACGAGATTCTGGATGACGCCCAAATGTGGTTAACATCTGAATTCTTACGCGATCCAGATCCCATCACGTGGATTGCCACAGGCCCGTTGACTAATGTTGCAGCGTTTCTCATGGGCAATACCCATTTCATTCCCCTTATTGAACGATTGGCCATCATGGGAGGGTCATTGAATGAGGGGAACATTACCCCATATGCTGAATTCAATTTTTATGTGGATCCCGATGCGGCCGACTGGTTGATGGTATCGGGCATTCCTATTCGTCTCGTCGGATTAGATGTCACCCATAAGGCGTTACTGTCCAAAGAAGCGCTTGAGCGGTTTTTGGCATGGGGATCAGAAGTGGGGACGATGTTACATGATATTTTCACCTTTTATTTTGACCACGAGCCCCATGCTGGGCCCGGTGGTGCCCCAGTCCACGATGTGTTAGCTGTGGCAGCCGTGGCTCATCCTGAATTTTTTAGTTGGCAATCTATGAATATCAGGGTGGAACGATGTCATGACGTTCACCGCGGACAAGTGATTGTTTTGCCGGGTTCCGGGGAAGCCGATGGCGGAGTAGATGTCGCAATTGATATCGATGTTGACGGATTCTTTGCATGGATGTGGGAAATGTTGGAACCTTATGCGCGGTCATCTTGACGTGAGTCAGCAAGACGCTATGCAGAGCCCTTTTTGTTGGGGTCAGGTTATTTTCCAACTTCAGCGAAATCCATGGAAAAAGCCCAACATCCCTGTATGGGCGAGAGTGACAGGGTTTTGACGCCATATCAGAGTGGCCTTGGTTCATCGAAACGCTTTTGCAGCAGATTCTAATCCCTAAACGATTGGTCCGTGATTCTATGGATTGGCCCTTGCATGTGGTAACGTCTGCCTTTAAAGGCGGTTACGGAGTCTGAATATAGCAAAAAGAATGTGGAGAACAATCATTCCCAACAGGATATTATTGTTCCCTGGTCTTTTCCAACGGGAATGCCTCAACAAGCGTTTAACTGAGTATTTTGTCGCATGGCTTTGAGTCCATGTGTTGCGTGATTCTAGGACCAGATTATTGTAACACGACTTAATCTGGAACCCCCTGTGTCTACCCGTGGTTGACCAAAATGGAACGTGCAGGCGAGAGACCTCGCGGGATGCGATTTTCGCAAAGGGGTGTTGACAGAGTTAGCACTTGCGATTAGTTTATTGATGTAGAACGGTCAACTAAAATTGAATGTTAAAGAAAGGATAAACATATTGAAACATTATTTTGTGATAAAAGATTACGAGACACTACGGATCTTAAGTGATCCTCTACGCATGCAGATTCTTGGATATTTAATTGCCCATGAGTATACAGGCAAGCAAATCGCTGACTTGATGAAGTTGGCCCCACCCAAAATTCACTACCATTTGAAGGAACTGGAAGATAAAGGGTTAGTAAAGGTTGTGCGGACGGAAGAAAAAAATGGCATTGTCCAAAAATTTTATCGTGCCGTGGCTTTCGATTATGTCATTGATGAAGAATTACTTCCTATCATTCATTCACAACCGACATTATTGCAAGAAGTCTTAATCACCCAGCTCCATATGGTTATTGGCCGCATTCGAGAAACTCCGGCTGACTCATTTCCTAGCATTGTGGAACATGTCGAAGGTGCGTCGCTAGAGCCGCCATTCATAGGAGATGCATATGAATTTAAGGTGGAACGCAAAGATTTGCAGCAATGGATCATCAAATATCGTTCTTTATTGAAGGAACTCGAAGAGTTGGACCGGTCTTTTCGTGAAACAATCGACAGGAATCCCCGGAAGGATCCAGGAGAGGTTTTCTTTCTTCAAAACGTTGGCTTTGTTACTCCCACGCAATATTTTGTGACGGAGGATCATGATTTGCCTCCCGGCTACCAATGGGCGGGTAGAGGTTTGGTACGGAGGATCGGCTCATGAATGGATCGGTGCGGTTGCGGTCTGTTCTTTTCTTTCGTTCTTTTGTTTCCCTATGGATAGGATCGTTTTTCGCATCGTTAGCAGATAGCGCATATTATGTAGTCTTGGCGTGGTTTGTCTTACAATTGTCACATTCCGCCGCGGATTTGGGCACCACGTTGTTATTGGCGTCTCTGCCTCGATTGGTTTTCATGGCAGTGGGAGGAGTGATAATCGACCGGTTCAATCCTAAAATTATTCTCATGGTGTCGTTACTCTTACGAGCTGGAATTCTTTTGGTGGTGAGTCAGCTTCCCATAGACACTTCCTCCTCCATAGTACCCTTGTACATGATCGCCTTTTTGTTTGGTGTCATCGATGCATTTTATTGGCCAACACAAAATGCCATGGTACCTTTTGTTGTGGATGCTTTGAATCTGGGCCGTGCGAACGCCTTGATTCAAACCAGTCAACAATTCAGTATCGTTGTGGGACCCCTGGTTGCAGGCCTGTTATTGCGGATGACACATTTTTCAATGATCTTCATGATTATTGCTGGCTTGTATGGCATAAGTTTCGCGATTATTACGATGGTGCATTTGACATATTCTCGACTTTCCCAGCCTAAAAAACATCCCGGTATCAAAGGACTATTGGTCAATCTTGTCGAGGGCATTCGCTATGTGCTTCGAATTCGTGTGATCTTATTTCTTATGTTAGCGTCCATGCTGATTAATCTGTTTTTTATGGGCCCGGCCAATATTGGCTTGCCCAGTTTCGTTCAAGATCACGGGTGGTCAGGAACGATTTACGGTGATTTTGAGTCTGCTTTAGGACTAGGAGCCGTCCTTGGAGGTATTGTCGTGGGGCTGTTTAATGGGCTTCGTGGGCATTTTCGGTGGTTGGCTATCACCGCCTCGGGAATTGGCGTGGGTCTTGCGGCCACATCTCTCGTTCATCATTGGTTCTTGGGCATCGTATTTATGGGAATGTCAGGCGTTGCTATTAGTGTAACGGATATTCCTATCATCACATATGTTCAAACTATTGTCGATCAGGCCATGTTGGGACGGGTGATGTCCCTCTTCAGTTTGATGTCAGTGGGATTGACGCCACTTAGTTATGCACTTTCAGCTCTCGTCCTGCACTCCCATCTTTTGCGGCCAGCTAACTTGATGCTTCTTGGAGGAATGATTGTCGCGATATTTTGTGCTGCCTTGATTTTTCAGCGTGATTTTCGTTCGATGGAACAGCATCCTCGTTGGCAACAACCGATAAAATCCGCGGAACCGACCCTATAAAGACGGTTTTGAGAGTTCAGGTTTCATCTACTTGGACGAGTATGACGGTGTCGCCGGGCACGATAATATCCTGAGCCCGCGGTGCCATGTGCAATTTTCCTTCATGCCAGTAGCCGATTAATGTAACCGCTTCGCCATAGATGTCACGAATATTTTGCACCGGTTGATTGGCGATGGGATCATAATCATTGACATAAATTTCTTGAACATGCACGCCTTCTTCATTGAGAAGGGCCATCAACAAATCCTGAGCCACCGGTTTGGCAAGCATTCTAGCCAGGCGCCTACCCGTAATGAGATCGGGCAGAATGATCCGGTCAACACCCAAATTTTTTAAATAATGTGCGGATTCCTGAGTCTGGGCTCGAGCCACAACTTGAAGATGGGGATTGATGTCGCGTGCCGTTAAATAGGCATATAAATTTTGGGCGTCATCCGGCAAGGCGAGGGCAATGCCTCTCGCTTTTACCAAATGTGCCAAGTTTAATGCATCCGCATTAAACCCGTTAATGGTTAGAGCAGGCAGTCCACTACTCCGAATTCGTTCGATGCGCGTGGGATCAGGGTCCAAGATGACGACGGTCTCTCCAAGATCAACCAACTCGCGCGCAATACTTTCTCCCACACGACCCGCTCCGATGATAACAAAGTGATTAATCATGCGTTCGATTTCACGCATTGTGCGTCGCTCCTTAAAATGACCCAAATCAGATTCCAAAAAATATGAAACAATCAGGGATAAACCAAAAATCCACACGCCCGTCCCGATAATAATAATGATGGCATTAAAGACCAACTGAAGTGTTCCATGAGGGGTAATTCGGGAGTCACTGACAGTCGACATGATGGCAATAATAAAATAAAAAGCCAGAAGCCAGTTCACATGGTAAATCTGATGAAATCCTACCGTGCCAAGAGTCAACACGGCTGTAATCAAGCCCAATGCCCACTTAACTCGCGTCGAAAACGTTTGCATCCTCTTCTCTTCCGCTACAACATTTCCATTATTGTAGCTTAGAATGGATGTCTGTGCACAGGCTTACTCGGTCTTGTAATGATGCTGAAAGACCTCAGTGCGAAGGGACCCGTTGATTGGCAACAGGTACCATGATTGAGCCCAAATCACGGCGTCTTGGCGGTTATGTACATGGGCTTTTTGCATGATGTTGCTAGCGTGTGCACGGATTGTGCCTTCACTGACATGAAGTTTGTGGGCAATAGCCCGGTACGACAAATTTTGTGCCATCAAACTCAAGATTTCTCGCTCACGCTCGGTCAAAAGATTTAAAGCCTGCTGACGTTGCTGTAATGTTTGAGAAATGGTATGACTCAACTTATCACAGTCTCCAGTATTGTCATCTCCCTCACATACGGCCTGAATAAGGCGATTTAAACGAATACGTTCTTCTTCTCCTAATACGATTTTGTTGATTGTTAATATTCTGTCAATAATGGCAGAAAGAATCTTTTGACTTTGTCCATAAGTCGATTCTAGGCGTTGTTGCGTTTCTTGATGCTGAGTCATTAACCAGCCCATAGCAATGGCCATGATTAATGCCGTAATCAAGAAAAATAGCCAGCTAATATGGATCATCGGTAAACCCACCGAGGCAAAAATGATCCGACGAATTATAATGAGTCCTCCGAATAACGACAGCATCCCGATGAGTTGGGATGAAGCTGCGAAAAACATTCCTTCGGCTACAGCGACTGGACTGAGCGACAATGCGGGAATCTGCGGATAGCGAAAATAGATGCCATATATGGTTAAGGCATAAGCCAAGTCCCGAATCCACGATCCTTTGAAGGCTATGAGGAAATGTGAATCCATAACTCCCTTATGATGAAAATAAGAGACAAATTGAACGGCAATATCTATAAGCGCAATCACTGCAATGATACTAAATACCAGGGGATGTGTGGGAACACATAAGAAAGCGGTTAAGCAAATGACAGGAATTACAGATCGGACAAATAATATGGGAGCAATCTGAGCCGGGAGCTTCACCACTAGACCCTTCCTTTTCCGTAGGCAGATTGTACTAGTTACTAGTATAAACAAAACAACGGGACAAGGAAGAAATTTTTTTACTAAACTAGCGGTCTTAGATTACATAAGACACGTTGAAATTAAATCAGAAGAGGACCCTATAGTTTTTCAGAATTCTTCCATCATAAAATGAACCCGCCTTAGGCTAGACGACAATCCACGAAATGACTTGTGGCTCCGTGTGTTGTTGACATTGTGTTATTCTTTGTGTTTTGTGAAGGAAGGATGATAACCGGATGATAACAAAACGGCAAAAATTCACGTCTTTGGTATTAGGGGTCATGATGATCGCTGCCAGTGGATGTGGACAGCAAAGTGTTAGTGCGCCACATTTAGGGAAAGCTTCTGATAAGCAAGCTCTCGTGACTTTGAACCGTCTATTAGCCAGTCCTTTTGCACGCGTAGTGTTGCCCCAAGATATGCCTTCAGCCCGGATCGCACAGTACTATCCAGCCACGTGGACGCATGCTTATGCCAACGCGCAACACAATGCGGCTTTCGAAGTTTCCCGAGCGGCACCGGCATGGATGAAAAATGGCGTCTCGTGGTTTTTTCCTGAAGCGAGAGCATGGCCTTTGTCTAACCCCAATGCTTATGACACCAGTGTTTATGGGGCACGCAGTGCTTTACCGACCATTACGCAATTTTATGGCAATGCTACGGGTGTGACGGTAGTTAAAGGGATAGTATACGCGGAAAGTGATGATGATTTTGCCTACGCAATTAATGCCAAAACGGGTCAACTCATATGGCGTAGCAGTCCTGTCGGCAATCATTTAATGGGCGATCCTGTGGTATTGGGCAATATCGTTTATATTTCTGCAGGCAGTGTGGGCTTTAATTTTTCCGCAGTTCAAAAGTATGCGGCTCATCAACCGGCCATTCGGGGAGAACATGTCAGTTTTAATGGCGTTTATGCTCTTAATGCCCAAACCGGCAAGTTGTTGTGGCGGTATGGAACGGTCGGTGAAGCCATGGCCACTCCCGTCGTCAAAGATGGCTATATTTATTTTGCTACGGGCAGTGGGCATATTCATTGCGTTAATGCTTCCACTGGTCAATCGGTCTGGGATACTTTTGTTGGTGGTATCGACAATATGTCGAGCTTAAGTGTGGTGAATGGCAAGGTTTATGTATCGCTTTCCGTTCCGGGATGGCTGTATTGTCTTGATGCCAAAACCGGTCAGGTGATCTGGAAAGTGACTCAGCCCGGTGTCGTCAATACGGGCATGGGTGACGTGTCCCCTGCAGTGGCCGATCATATTGTTGTGATGGATGCCGTGGCTGATCCCAAGGTTATTGCAGGTCAAAAAACCGTAAATACCATACTTTTTGCTGTCAATGCCTTAAATGGTCATGTTTTATGGACGACGAAGATGGGACGGGGCCCATTGCCGCCGGCGTTTAAGGGGGGTGTCCCTATGATTCATGATCATGTCATTTACGTTGGCAGTCCGGTAAATAGTGTATATCAAGCGTACAATTTGATGAACGGGCGGTTACTTTGGACGTGGCATGTTCCCCATGCCGGACCGGCTGGAGCTGGGCGGGGAGCTCCTACATATTATCAAGGGGCTCTCTATGTTTCGACAGGTCCCAGTATTTATGCCTTAAATCCGCGAACTGGACAGGTTTTAGGCCATGAAACCTTAGGCGGACGTTTTGGCATTGTTAATCCCGTCATAGTGGGGGGAACGATTTATTTGGGAAATTCGTGGGACTGGGTACTCGCCACCCCCGTGTCGCGTGTATCATGCCTAATCCGAATTTGATCATAAACTGATGCAGATGAACCTTTAGAATTGAATGAGTGTTATGGGATGCCGCAGGGTCGATCGTCTGAATCGAGCACGAAGCCCTGTGGCGTCGCTTTATCATGCCTAGACATGGGTGAGCGCTCTCTTGTTGTCGTCATCACGCCGCGTAAAGGGAGGGGATGGATAAGTTGGATAAACTAGGGATTTCCCCAAAACGAATGAGAATGCGTCATGGTTTAGAAAAGAGTGCTATATTTAACCATGAAAATTGCAGGGTACGGAGGAAATGTCAGTGTCTCAAAATCTTAAGTGGTTATATGCCAATCGCGCCTTACGAAGTTTTGCAACCGCATTTTTAACAGTAATCTTCCCTCTCTATTTGGCGGTTTCGGGATATTCTGCAGCGCGTATTGGGATGGTATTAACCTTATCAGGAATTATCAGCGTGTTATTGTTGGCGGGAGTTGGCATCTTTGGTGATAAAGTCGGGAGAAAACGCGCTATCATTATTTTGAGTCTATTATCGTTTTTGGGTAGTCTCGTGATGGCCACGTCGCGAGACTTTTGGCTTATTGTCTTGGCATCGGGTTTAGGGGGTGTCGGCAAAGGCGGAGGAGCTGGCAGTGGCGGATCGTGGGGACCGTTATTTCCCGCTGAACAACCCTTATTAGCGGAAGCGGTGACCCCAGAAAACCGGACGAAAGTGTTTGGTCGCATTTCGTTTGTGGGAGTATTGGCAGGCGCGTTAGGCTCATTGGTCGCGGCTGTTCCCGAATTATTGCATGATCAAGGCATTTCTTGGGGAACGAGCTATCAATTGTTATTTGCCTTCAGTGCCGTATTGTCGATTTTCATGATGATTGTGGCCTGGCCCATCCGTGAATCTCGAACTGGTCACGGGGATGTGGCCCCTGAGACTAATGAATCTGCACCGATTAATGTTAAACAGCTGACGGGCCGTCTAGGGTTAACTAATGCGTTAAATGGTCTGGGCTTTGGCTTTTTGGGTCCACTTCTTACATATTGGTTCTATCGCCGTTATGGCGCAGGACCGGCGGAATTAGGCACACTTTATACCATCATTAATTTAGCCACCGCCATACCATACCTGTTATCCTCGAAAATCAGCCAATACTTGGGTGCGGTACGTGCCGTAACCTATACCCGAATTATTAGCATTGTTTGGTTAGCCCTAATGCCTTTTATGCCAACGTTTTGGTTAGCAGGATTCAGCTACCTTCTACGGATGGTCTTTAATTCCTTGGGAATGCCCGCGAGGCAGTCTTACGCAATGGGCGTGGCGGACAAACGCTACCGGAGCCGTGTAGCTGCTTTTAGTAATTTGCCGTCGCAATTGACGGCGATGGTCTCTCCCGTTATCGGCGGAAGCGAAATGGAATCGTTTTTAGATTTTCCTATCTATGGCGCGGTTTTCTTTATGAGCCTGAATGTTTTAGCATATTATTTGGCTTTTCGGCATATCGTTCCTCCTGAGGAGAAAAATGGGCCTCATCCGACCCGTCGCCTCACGCATCCTGTCGTGAAATAATTCACGATAGTGATTGCGTCCCCAGCGCTCTTGGGTATAATAGGGCCAATGTGTCTTGAACCGTAGGAGGATGTCTGTGGCCAACCGACCCATTGCCATTTTCGATTCCGGAGAGGGTGGATTAACAGTTTTACGGCGCGCTTGGGCGCTCTATCCCGGAGAACACTTTATTTATGGTGCGGACTCCGATCATTTTCCTTATGGGTCACGCTCTTTAGATGAAGTGCGTGACTTATTTCTTCGATTCTTAGAATTCTTTATTAAGCAAGAGGTGAAGGCCGTCGTTATTGCATGTAATACGGCGACGGCCGCAGCATTAGACATTGCCCGGGCACAATCTCCTGTCCCTGTAATTGGTGTGGTGCAGCCTGGGGCAGAAAAAGCGGTGCATACAAGTGTTACGGGGCGCATTGGGATATTGTCGACGTATGCGACCTATAAATCTGAAGTGTACCGCAAGGCTATTGAACAATGTAATCATCAGGCGCATGTCGTGCAGTGGCCATGCCCCGTATTGGTGACCATGGCCGAATCTGGACAAACCGAAACCGAACAGGCTCGGATGGCTGTGCGAGAATGTCTACATACCGTGTTTATGCATCAGGTGGATACCGTAGTTTTAGGTTGTACTCATTTTCCGCATATGGAGCGGATTTTTTATGAGGAAGTGGGAAACCGGGCTGTGATTATTGATCCAGGTTATGAAACAGCCAAACATTTACAAGAAGTATTGGGGCCGCTACGCGTCTCGCCGGGGGGATCGTTAACGTTTTATACCACTGGCTCGACAACAGAGTTTAACCGGATTTCCACGGTTTTATGGCCACACATGGATATACAAGCACAAAAGCTGGTTTGGACCCCAAAAGGCTATGAAGTTCAACCGATCTCACGGCGCGGAAACCTCGGCGTTTAGGCCGATGAAGAAGCCGTTCACCGCTCTTGCTGTTGAATTCTCAGGATTTTTTGTAGAACGATTCTGTGAAGACAATACTGACCGCCGAGCTCAAACTGGATACGACGTCCGAGAGTGATCGACGCCTGTTGGATATGGCTAAGGCGTATCAAAGTGCCCTCAACTATCCCAGCCGAGTGGCTTTTGAGAATGGCAAGATGTTCAAGCAAGTTAGGCTCCGCGGACGAGTCTAATTGACCGTGTTGATTAAGGACACTGCCTTGGCCCATAGTCTATTACCAGGCCAAGGCAGCTTATCGCCATTACTATCGTGATGGGGACCGGAACTTCTCCCGTAAGACATGCTTCATGATTTTGCCTGTGCCTGTTTTGGGTAAGCTTTCTGCGATTTCCCATGACTTGGGGACTTCAAATCCTCCTAAGCGTTCGCGGCAAAACGCTTGCAATTGATCCAGGGATATGTTGTGGCCTGCTTTAGGCACGATAATAGCATGGGGAATTTCTCCCCATTTGGGATCGGGAATGCCAATTACCGCGGCTTCTAAGATATCAGGATGTGCATATAAAACATCTTCGACATGCAAACTGGAGATATTTTCACCGCCCGAAATGACAATATCTTTTTTGCGGTCAACAATATTGATGTAGCCTTCCGCATCAATAACGGCGACGTCGCCTGTCAAAAACCATCCATTTCGAAATGCTTTGGCGGTATCCTCAGGTCGATTCCAATAGCCCTTCATCACACTATCCGCACGCACCCCGAGTTCGCCTGGATGTTGACCGTCGTGGGGTAACGGCTGTCCCAAAGAATCAAAAATTTCGACGTCAATACCTACGGCCGGTAAACCGGTTAGGGATTGCAATCGGTTTTGTTCTGCGCGCGGCAAGGTCCTCAGCGATGACTTAACATAGGCAATGGAAACAATAGGGCACGTTTCGGTTAAGCCATAGCCCACAATGCATTCACATGCGAGACGATTGCGCGCTTCTTCGATAAGGGAATAGGCAGTGGCTGCTCCCCCTAAAAGAATTTGCTGTAGCGAAGAGAAATCGTAATGGTCCAGAGCCGGTGAATTTAACAAGCTATTGAGCATTGTAGGGACCAGTAAGGCATGCGTAGCCCGGGTTCGTTGGACAGCCTCACCAAATAGTTCAGGGTCAAATCGGGGAACCACAACTTGGGTCGCTCCGACTGCGACTAAATAATGGGGAGAACCCCATCCATTGACGTGAAAAAGAGGGACTGTGCCGACGATTTGGATAACCTCATCATTAAAATTGACGGTGGCCAACGTGCTAAGAGCATGAGCATACAAATTTCTATAGGTCATCATCACGCCTTTGGGGGATCCGGTCGTTCCTGATGTGTAAAAAAGCTCAGCGACATCATTTTCATCAATGACAGGGACATTAGGGGGCTCGGGAGATTCATAAGCCAGCATGTCGTCATAGGTTGGCAAGAGACTAGGAGATACACTGGGCTCCATGAGCCAGACATGTTGTACACTCGGGCATTTGTCTGCGATTTCCGTCCATAACGGGAGCAATTGAGGCGAGACGATAAGGACCTTGGGCTTAGCATCATTGATAATGAATGCAATTTCTTCAGGATGCAAGCGAATATTAAGGCATAACAATATGGCGCCAATTTGAGGAACACCATAATAGCCCTCAATCATTCGGTGACAATTTAGTGCCAAATAGGCTACGCGGTCTCCTTGCTTTACCCCAACACGGTGAAGTGCCTGGGATAATTGATTCACGCGACGGGAAAAATCTTCATAGGTTTCTTCTACTTGATGACAAATTATTGCTGTTTTCTGGGGATAGAGAGACCGGGCGCGATGTAAAAAGCGCATAGGCAACATAGGGACTTCCATTACTGCAGCCTCCTTTCAGAAGCAACTTCATAAAAGCCAAAAAAGATTCAACAGTTTCATTATACAGATAATTAGAAACGCTGAAGAAAACTCTTCCTAATCGAGAAGTTTTTTGACTTCAGCAAAAAATCATGAGCTTTGAAGACATGATATGAGCAAACAAGCATACCCATACAACATAACAATATTGGACAACGGTGCCAGGGATTAATCATTTTCGGTCCCTAGAACATCCAGGATTACGCCAAACTGTTGTCAAAGAGGTGGCATCAATGGCACAACAAGCCTCGCGCGGTAAATCCCATCATCAAATTAGTCTAGATATTGGCGGAATGACTTGTGCCAGTTGCTCCTTGCGTGTCGAAAAAGAATTGAATCACTTACCGGGAGTCGGACGGGCAGAAGTCAATTTAGCATTAGAAAAGGCCAATATTGTTTTCGATCCGCAACAGGTGAATCCCCGCCAATTTGTCGACGCATTAAACGCGATCGGCTATCATGTCCGCCTTGAAAACTACCAATTAACTGTGGGGGGATTAGAGGAGACACCCCTACGGATGAAATTTGAAACAACGTGCATGGCAATTCATGGCGTATATAAGGTGGTTGTGAATGTCGCCGATTCTACAGCTACGATATCCTTATTGCAAGGAGTTACATCGATAGATGATGTGGTGAATATATTACAGGATCACGGATTTAGTGTCTCATTGCGGAGCTCACACGGCAAAGATTCTAAGGAACAGGAACGTACGCGAGCGTTGAATCGCCTGATATTGTCTTTGAGTCTGACCGTGCCGCTATGGCTTATTATGCTGAATATGATTGTTCCCGTGGGACCCAGGTGGTTGGCGAATACCACCTGGCAATTTGTTTTAGCTACGATTATTCAGTGGGGCCCGGGATTAACTTTTATCCGACGAGCTTATCAAAATCTACGTCATGGCAATGCCAATATGGATGTATTAGTAGCGATGGGAACATTGTCTGCGTGGGGATTCTCGACAGTAAATTGGATCACACATGGGCCTTTGTTTTTCGATTCTTCGGCCACATTAATTACATTGATTTTATTGGGAAAGTATTTGGAAAGTGTCGCAAAGGGGCGAACTAGCCAAGCCATTGCCGATTTATTGGCTTTACGGCCGGAACAAGCGCCTGTCAGATCTCCGGGACAGAATACATTTGTCCTGCGGGATATTGATCAAATTCAAATTGGGGATGATATTCAGATCCGACCTGGGGATAAAATTCCCGTCGACGGCATGATTCGAGAAGGTCAAGGGCTCATTGATGAGTCGTTATTAACGGGTGAACCCGAGTGGCAGGTCCGGGATCCTGGACAATATGTTATGGCAGGAACTATTCACCAAGGTGAACGGGCATTTGTTATGACGGCACAGAAGATTGGCCAAGACACTGTCTTGGCCCAAATTGTGCGGACGGTGGAAGACGCTCAGGCAGGCAAGGCCCCGATTCAGCGATTTGCCGACCGTATTAGTAATGTCTTTGTGCCAACAGTGATGGCTCTGGCGATGGTAACGTTTTTGATTACAGGAGCCTTAACCCGGGACTGGACAGACGCCTTGCTTCATGGGGTTGCGGTGTTAGTGGTCGCGTGCCCCTGTGCATTAGGATTAGCCACGCCGACCGCCGTTATGGTGGGGTCTGGAGTCGGAGCACGTCACGGTATCTTATACCGGAATGGTGAAGCCTTGGAACGACTTAGCCAGGTTGACTATGTGGCAGTGGATAAAACAGGGACTCTTACTGTTGGACATCCCCAGGTGATTGCAATCTTTCCAGTGGAGGGTATGAACGCAGAGGATATTCTGAACTGGGCTGCGTGTGTCGAAAAAGAGTCCAATCATCCGTTGAGTCGGGCGATAGTACAACGGGCAAGAGAAGTGGCCGGTTCATTAGAGCATGTTCCCGCCGTAGATAATGTTTTTACGGAGCCAGGCAAAGGAATGGTAGCCGAGTCCTTAGACGGTCAAGGAACGGTCCTGGTTGGGAACATGTCCCTGCTAACCGAGTACGGGGTATTTCTGCCTCGGCAATGGGATCAGACGCCGATGGAATCGCTGATGAAACGCGGTGCCACGATCGTTTTTGTAGCAGTGGGTGGGATAGTATATGGCGCTCTCGCCATTGCTGATCCGATTCGGGACGATGCGCGAAGAACTATACAACGATTGTTCACTGATGGCTACCGCGTCAGTATGTTGACAGGTGACCGAAAAATGTCAGCACGATCCGTGGCCAGGTCTCTTGGCATTCGTGATGTCCATGCGGAGTTGTCCCCGGTAGACAAAGCGCGTCTTGTCGAACTTTGGCAAAAATTTGGTGCCCGTGTGGCCATGGTCGGAGACGGGATTAATGATGCTCCTGCAATAGCCCAAGCTTTTGTAGGAATAGCTGTGGCCTATGGAAATGACGTAATCATACATACGGCCGACGTGACCCTGGTTAAACCGCATATGATCACGATCTGGCAAGCGTTAACCATCGGCCGCCGGACGATGAGAAAAATTCGTCAAAATCTGTTTTGGGCGTTAGGTTATAATATTATTGGTATTCCCTTAGCGGCCTTTGGCTTTATTTCACCAGCCCTGGCCGGAGCTGCCATGGCTTTCAGCTCGGTCTTGGTTGTGACGAATTCTTTAATGCTCCGTCAGATGGCTATTGATGAGGCATGAGGTGGCGGGCAACAATCTTTCCCACGGATTCGACAATAGATGAAGATGAGAAAAGGAGAGGATCTTTATGGAACGAGTTAGCCTCGGAGTTAAAGGTATGACCTGCAACCATTGTGTTATGACGGTCACGAATGCTTTAAAAAGCGTAGACGGAGTCAAAACGGCGTCCGTGAGTCTCGATCAAGAATTAGCAAAAATTACATATGACGAAAGCAAAACATCGTTGGAACAACTAAAACAAGCCGTGATTGCAGCGGGGTATCAAGTAGAGTAACCCTTATAACGCGGCGCGCCCCCCACCCGGCGTTGCCGCGTTATAAGGTCTGTCAATTTTTTCCGGGTTGAACCATATTGAAGAGAACAGCTTGCAGCTGTGGCGATCCTACGTCCATGACGGCTATGTGCGCGTGATAGTTTATTGAACCGGTGCTAATCGGAATGATTAGGTCAAGGACGCTGGCGTTGTGGTGAGCGATGTGCGAACCGCGTCCACTGTTAACACTCTTTCCATGGCAATTTCGTCACAATGCGTTAACATGGGACATCCGACGCAATCAATAAAATATTTTCCGGGAACGCTTTCGCGCGGCACAGCATGAAAACCACAGTGTTCAAAAAAGATCACTTGCCGGGTGAAGGCGATAACTTTATGATAACCTTCTTCTTCAGCTTGATGGACAGCATAAAGAACAAGTTTTTGTCCGATGCCCTGCTTGTGAAACGCCGGATCTACAGCGAGTGAGCGCACTTCACTGACTGTCGGTTCTAACCGATGAAGGGCTACAACTCCGGCCAATTGGTTGTTCTGATAGGCTACAGTCAGGTGAGGCAAATGGGCCGTCAACGATTCGCGTGTGCGGGGAAGCAACGCACCTTGATTAGCGTAGTATGTGACGAGCCGGTAAATATCTTCTAAATCTTCGGGACGGGCTGCTCTAATGAGCACACAAATCGCTCCTTAAAAATTTTCTATCAGTGTACGGCAATATGCATTTTTATGCAATATCATAAAGAATTTATGCTTGGAAATTTTCATCTCGTTCTCACTTGATGTCGGCATTATGGGAAGGGAAGTTATATCAGACGTCAAGTTGATGACCGGAGGCATTATGCATCATACTGTTGCTCTGCCGGGGTTCATCCGGGCTGTTGAACCCTTTTTGCACCACTATGGATATTTCGCCATTTTCCTTGGGGTCTTGTTAGAAGACTTTGGGTTACCTCTACCTGGAGAAACTATTGTTCTAACGGCCAGTATCTTGGCAGGTCAGCGAGTCTTTAATATTGTCGATGTCATCGTGATTGCATCTCTTGGCGGGATTACCGGGGATACTCTAGGATACTTTTTGGGATTACGATTCGGCCACCGCTTGCTTATCCGTTTTGCCCAGTATATTGGATTACGTCAAGAATGGCTCAGACGATTCAATCATTGGATTTTACACCGGGGCGTGTGGTTGGTCGTCATTGCCCGATTTATTGACGGTCTTCGCCAGTTAAATGGATGGATTGCTGGAGCTAATGGCATCATTTGGACGCGATTTATTCCTTTAAACGTGTTGGGTGCAGTACTGTGGGTGAGTGCATGGGCATTATCTGGGTATTTTTTTAGCGGAAAAATTCTGGCGGTGATGGAGCGATTTAACCAGGTTGATGTCTTTTTTGTAATTCTTGGCGGACTAGGAATTCTTACGCCGGTGGCTTTACATTATTTTCGGCGCGTTAGGGGGCGATCACGTCCTAGTACCCTGAAAGACAATTCTTAATTTCGCTGAGAAGACAAGGTTTTCAGGTCGTTCCAAGACGGCAAAGAGGTGACGGCCCCCAAATGAGAAGCAGCGTAGGCTCCTACTGTGTTAGCTAACACACAAGCATTATACAATGAATCCCCTTGACTCAAGGCATAAGCGCAGGCGCCATTAAAAGCGTCGCCTGCCGCAGTAGGATCTTTTTCTTCAACAGGAAGTGCTGAAATATGCTCAATATTATCTCTCGTCACCAACAATGTTCCCTGACGGCCTTGAGTTGCCACCACAGCGTGTAGGTTAGAAAATCTGACCAGTAACTGTCTGCAAATCCATTCGGGATTTTGGGATGTCCACCCATAGCGTGACGCGAGTTGTCTTAACTCTTCTTGATTGGGAGTTAAAATGTGACTATATTGGATTAATGCATCGCTGATGTGTTCAACTGGCGATGGGTCTAGCAAAATAAGGGGATTCATATGCCGCATGAGGGCAATTGCTGTCATATTGGCGGCTTCGGTTAGTTCGCCTTGGAGAAGTAAGATGCGACTTGTAGGCCATGAGTTCTCAAATGTTAAGAGATCTTCCGCTGTAATGTGCTGATTGGCTCCTGGTACATGAATGATGTAATGGGAATCCGGTGCAATCACCGGAATTGCATAGCTAGTTATTGCATCAGTCGTCAGAAGAATACGATCCTTGAGTCCGATATCATCTAAGGCGTGTTGCATAAACTCCCCGAGGGGATCACGGCCAATAGGTCCCACAAAAAACACTCGGGCTCCTAATTTTAGGGCTTGAACGGCTTGGTTGACTCCTTTCCCACCGGGAAAGACATGAGAGTCTTTGGCCACTACGGTTTCCCCTAAGTGTGGGCTGTGACTTAAATAAACCGGAAGATCAACGACTAAACTACCTACCACTACAATATCATAACTCACAATTATTATACCTGCCTCTTAAAAGTATTTATTTACCCATAAGGTCAAGGGATTAATTATGGGGCACGCCTGATCTGTGCTATTTTGGCTATTGTCCTGAAAAACTAGGAGAATTTCAACTCCTATGCCGAGGAGTAACGAATTTCTTGTCGCAAAGAAATGTTTGCCGGCTCACAAAACTTTTAAAATAGAAGAGAAGAGCTTAGAAGGGAGGGAGAACGATATGAAAGGAATCGCCTCTTTCGTCATGGTGTTGAGTGCTTTACTTATTTTAACGGGGTGTGGTGCGGTATTGGCCCCCAGAATCGGAGCCAGTGGATACCCACGCGCCGTGGCTTGGATCGACCACCGTCTCAAGCCTAAAGACTATATTTTATTAATTGGGTTAAGCCAATCTCCGCATCATCATCCGATGACAGTATATATTATGCGTCGACGTGTTAGCCTTATGGGATTATCTTTACCCCGTAATACACTTGTCGGGATTGTGGTTAATCCGAAACGGCCTGATTGGATGGGACGTGTCTATTATCAACTCCCTCATGAGCGGCATTGGATTCCTTTAGTGAAGGGCTCGAACACTTCTGCTGCGTCATCATCCTAGCGGTGCTACAATAACGGCAGGAGGGAGATATTGTGGCGACAAAATTCTCTGATAAAGCGGAACCGCACTATCTACGCGCCGTTCATTATGAAGATTTGGGCCGGATCGAAGATGCTATTCGCGAATATCGAATGGCCAATCGTATAAAAAAAGACTTAATACCAGCCCGAAAACGGTTGGGAGATTTATTTATGCGACTCGGTCGGATTGAAGAAGCCGTTCAGCAGTATCAGAAGGCAACAGAGATTACCTCCCAAAAACGGAAATGGAAACGCATTCTTGTTCCGGATGAGGATAAGTATTCGTTACCTCAAGTACTGCAATCTTTGGCTGAAGCTTACGAAAAATTAGGGCAGCATGATCAAGTTGTTGTCACCTGGCAACGCATTATCCAAAGTCCGCCCATTCATCCTGGGGATGATGCCATTATTGCGTGGGCCCATCAGCAATTGGAACGAGAAGGAATTCATGAGAATTATGAAAAGTGATATATATGAGGCGCATTTTGTTACACTAGATAGTGTTTCTTTAAAAGATAATTTGTTAGGAGATCCCACGCAAAGAACAACGGTAGTTTTGTCCCCCCAGGATATTCCTCCTGATGAGCCACTCCCCATGATATGGGTCTTGACAGGATATACGGGACGGGGAATCGCGTATTTAAACCACAATCCCTGGCAAGAAAATTTTTTGGACCGTCTGACTCGGTTGACTCATCAAGGAATGCGTCCTATCCGGGCGGTTCTGCCAGATTGCTTTACAAAACTTGGGGGAAGCCAGTATTTAGATTCTCCCGTGACCGGTCCTTATGCCACTTATTTGTGGGATGAATTGCGTCCCCAAATTGAATCCCGTTTTGCCGTTTCTGCACGAGCAGTGGTCGGAAAATCGTCAGGAGGATTTGGGGCTTTGATTTCTGTCATTATGCGTCCCAAGTTATTTCAAGCTCTGGCGTCGCATTCAGGGGACATGTTTTTTGAATGGTCTTATCTACCCGATTTTCCTAAAGCCTACCAAATAATAGACAGCCAAGGAGGAATTGGGCCCTTTATCGAAGCGTTTTTGAAGCGGGACGATAAACCATCTTCATGGATTAGTGCGATGAATATCATTTGTTTAGCAGCCGTGTATAGTCCCAATTTGTCGAAGCGAGATTTTCCCGCTGACTTTCCATTGCGGTTTGACACGCTGGAAATGGATAAAGAAGTGTGGCAGAAGTGGATAGCGTGGGATCCCCTTCGGCTCGTTGACCAAGTCCCGGTTCAGAATACGTTATCCTCGCTCCAGGTGTTATATTTTGATGCCGGACGCTTTGATGAATTTCAATTGCAATATGGTGCGACTCAATTGCATCAAAAGTTAGTGACCTATCAAATTTCCCATCAATATGAACTCTACGATGGGAATCATTTTCGTACCAATCATCGTTTTGACCATTCCTTGCCTCTTATTGCCAACGCGTTATGGACATTACGCACATGAATTTCAGCCAACCCTCAGCAAAATGTCGCGTTTGTTAACAGTTTTGCAACGATTAGGCGTTTAGATAGACATAACGAACGAGGGCGATTTGGACGAAGGAGGTTGGTCAGATGAATACACGTATCGTGAAAGAAATCGTCGCCGGTGGCGTATTAGTCGGAATCGAAGCATTCTTACTATACGGACACGGTCATCTTTTGAGTCGTAATGTCATGCCGTCGTCTGTTTCACCGACGGCCAATACCGTGAGCTATGCGCCTGTGACCAAGTTAGCATCGGTGCAAAGCTCTCAAAATTGGGCTGGATATGAGGTGAATTCTGGGACATACCAAAGTGTTTCGGCTTCTTGGCAAGTGCCGGAATTGACCAGTGCTCGTGGAGTTGCGGCCCAATGGATTGGGCTTGGTGGGGTAAATAGTCACGATTTGTTGCAGACCGGAACGATTGAGCAACAAACCCCTAATGGCCCAACAGCCGACGTGTTTGTCGAGAAACTTCCCGATCATGCTCAAAATATTATGACAGTGCCCATTGGGTCGAGCATCACGGCTTCGATTGCCCCAGCTGGTACCAATCAATGGAATTTGAGTATTACTGCCAATTATCAGGGACAGTCCCGGACTAAAACGGTCACTATGAATGTTTCCCCTCAATATGCCCAAGGGATGGAAACCTCTGCGGAATGGATCTTTGAGGATCCGGCGAATACGCAAGGGTCCCTTTATCATTTAGCCCGAACACAACCTGTGACCTTTTCACATGTCGAAGCAAATGGTCAAGCCATTACGAGTGCCAATGCGCTCATTATGACGGGTCCAGCGGGGCAAGCGAGGGTCGAACCGACGTTGATGAAGCAAGGGGCGTTTACGACTCAAGATGTTCGGGGAGCGATGCGCCAGCGTTACCTGGTCCATCAGTGGCAACCAGGTTCAGGAGTCATTTGGCAAGGACCCGGAGCCAGTTTTAGCATTAGTGGCCCAGGATTTTCGATAACGGAATCAGGTTACGGACCGGGATTCCAAAATTGGGGAGGATTTGGATCCTGGCCCGTACCGATTCAACCCGTCATAATCCAAAGTCCTTGGACGCCTTGGCAAAATATTAATCTTTAATGCGGTGTTTTCGATACGGATATCAGAGATTCTCGCAAGTTAATCAGCATATTGAGACTGAAAATCACAGGTTCCATCGTTGTGAGAAGAACCTGAGGACGCGCAGGATAGCCAGTAACAATTAAGGCTTCTTGTTTATCACGGATCATGGTTAGCCATCCGGTTTGGCGAAAATTTTCTAATGTGATGGGAAGCGGGGCGACACATAATCCGCATCCAGGCACCGGGCAATTATCAAAACATAAATAGCGCTGATGGACTCCCCGTTCACGGGCTTTAGCCAAGTCATTGACAAACAGGGTAATCAACCCCACGGATGAGCCGACATCGAGATGGGTTGTGGCACGTTCAATGAGCCGGCGCCCATGAACGAGAAGAGCTTCGGTTCCCTCGACTCGTGTGACCATATTTTCCTCGGAAGGCTCAGGAATCATTTGAGCTAATTGTTCGACTTGCATTTGCAGGTTCTTGACGTGACTCTGGCCCACGACGGTAAAGGGGACCGCCATATAACGAATCGAGGAGCCTTCCGGTTGTTCAACGCAGGCTCCCCGGCGGACCAACCGCTTGAGGGCCGGATAAACGTTGGGACGGGGTAGATTAGCCATTTTCGCAATCTGATAACCGGTTAGTGCGCTCTTCTCACTTGCGAGTGTCAAATAAACCCGGGCTTCAATTGGGGAAAAACCAAACGATTGTAGTTGTTCAATAATCTGCTCATTGCTCATGGCATTCTTGTCCCATCGGTTTTGTGGTGTTGGCGTGCTACAGCGGGCCTCACCGCTATTCTCAGACATGCGGGATGGCTCATCATTCATCATGAAACAGACAGCTCAGGGAATAACGCTCACCTGCTGTAACTTTAGAGACCCCGTGATAAAATTCTGATTTTTTAGGACCGTGGCCGTGTTTTGGACGGCTAGCTGTACAGAGGACAACAACATCTCCAATATTCCCACCAATAATATGACGCTCTGGGGGTTTATGGGCATATTCTTCTTGCACCAGGAGTTTTCCTCCTTCAAAATCATGCCCAGATTCACTAAGCACTAATATGATTTGTAAAGGAAAAAGCAGGGAACCGTGGCGATCTTGATGCCACAAATTGTATCCGCCAGTGGGATAATGCAGCATCATGACTCCTGCTTGGTTCTGGCCTGCGTTATGACAGCGATCCAAAAATTCATCTAGCGTTTCTGGATAATGATAGCTCTTGGGTGTATCCCACAAATGGTGAGCCATATCACGCAAGTAGGGATACATTTTTTCACGAAGTTGCCGCAGAAATTCGGGTAAGGGATAATGAAAATATCGGTATTGTCCATAACCAAAATGATGGTGTTCCATTTCTACAGGGGGGCAAAAACAATCGGGTGTTTGCCATAAATCTCTTAACGTGTAACATTCAGCTTTTGTTAGCCATTTCGGTATAATTGAATACCCTTTTTGTCGAATATCCCATTCAACACTGGACCAATTGACACGCTCAAATCTTTGAGATGCCACTAACATCGTTTCACCTACTAGCACAGCATTTGTCATTAGTATACACTGCTCAAGAGATGGCACAAGACTATGATAAGATGTAAACGCTAAGGAGACGATAGATAAGTGGTTAATAATCACATCGACGATGACCTGAAACAACTGCGCACGAGCTTATTGACACATCCTGTCTATAGTCATATTCGGCATATGGAGGATTTACGCCGGTATATGCAGTACCACGTGTTTGCCGTCTGGGATTTTATGAGTCTTTTAAAAAGGCTTCAGCAAGAATTGACGACGGTTACAATACCTTGGATCCCCCGGGAGAACGAACTATACACCCGTTTTGTCAATGAAATTGTTTTAGGGGAAGAATCTGATGAAGATGGACTGGGCGGTTACGGCAGTCATTTCAGCCTGTATCTTGAAGCGATGAAAGCTGTCCATGCGGACATTCGTCCGATTATGACATGGATTTCTCGCCTGGAACACCAAAAAGACTGGGAAGCGGCCTTAAGGTCGATGAACATTGATGAACGGGTTAAGACATTTGTGCACTGGGATTTATCCCTCGCCACGGCTGGAGAACTCTATGAAGTAGCGGCAGCCTTCTTTTTTGGTCGTGAAGATATCATTCCCCAAATGTTTCTAAAAATCGTTGACCAATTAGGAAACGAACAGGAACTGGAGCGTTTTCGCTATTATTTGGTCAGACATATAGCGGTAGACAGCGATAGTCACGGACCCTTGGCGAAAAAACTGGTCGATCATTTGTGCCATCACGACTCCGTAAAAATCCAACGCGCCTGGGAGGTTGCACGGATTGCCTTGACACAGCGTATCGCCCTATTTGATGCGATCGTGGATAGTATTACCGCTCGTCCATAGAATCAGGGATATTGCGTTGGATCAGGTTTCGGATGACAAGTTCTCCCTTGCGGGATAATTGATAATAGGTATGGGTTTTTCGGGGCGTGTGATATTTTTGGCGTCGTTTTAGGGTTTTCTTTATTGAAGACGTCAAATGATTACGGTCTAATTCTTTGCCAGATGTTTTTTCCATCAGGCCGAATTCTAATAAAAGTTGGTAGTTATCGCGAATTTCTTCAATGCTCAAACCGCTTCGCTGTCCTAAT
This sequence comes from Sulfobacillus thermosulfidooxidans, assembly GCF_001280565.1. Classification (NCBI taxonomy): domain Bacteria; kingdom Bacillati; phylum Bacillota; class Clostridia; order Eubacteriales; family Clostridiales Family XVII. Incertae Sedis; genus Sulfobacillus; species Sulfobacillus thermosulfidooxidans. Next base: position 1,087,079 of record NZ_LGRO01000001.1, read on the forward strand.
AATCTCTTGTGAACAATCATGGGAGTATCGGGTCCATATAATTTGGTATGGACCATTAATTGATAAGCAATAGGATGCTGGGTAAAAAAGTTTTTCCATAAATCTAGTTCTTTTTGATCAACATCCGCCATATGGGTCACCTCTTGCGTCTATATTATCCGATGGCGTCAATAATTTCAGCGTTCCCATGGACTTTCTCTGACAGGTATGTTTTTGTGTGTGTGGCGATTTTGGATGGGTTGAGATTGAGACATGATCTGGCAAGGGGGATAAGCACTCGATTTCCCTATAAATCGAGAACATCATGAGTATTATTATGTGCGAACATTTAGCGTTTCGGCCTTCAAATGCGCCAAAAGATATTCTTCGTGATATTTCCTTTCAACTCGAACGGTCCCAACTGCTGATGATTGTTGGTCCATCGGGATCAGGAAAAAGTACGTTGCTCAGGCTCTTAAACCGGTTAGACGATCCGAACCACGGGCAAAGATGGTTTATGGATAAACCCTACGAACAATGGCCTATTCCTCTCTTACGTAAACGCGTGGGTCTGGCGTTGCAGGGTGCCGTTATGCTAGAAGGCAGCGTATTGGATAATATTCTGGCCGGTCCCCGGATTTGGAAAGAAACAGTCAATCCCGAAGACTATCTGGATATGGTATCTCTACCCAAAAGTTATTTACAGCGCTCTGCTCGTGAACTCAGCGGAGGCGAGCGTCACCGGGTTGCACTAGCCCGAATTTTGGCCAACCGTCCCGATGTGATTTTACTCGATGAACCCACTGCGGCATTGGATCCGAAAAGTCGCATTGAAATTGGGGATTTGATTCAAAATTTGTTTCGACAATGGCAGGGTCGCTTAGCAGTTATCTGGGTGAGTCATTTTTTGGATGAAGTCGAGCGATACGCGGATGACATTTTATATTTAGAATCCGGGACGGTTGCTTTACACGGGCAATGGCATGAAATTGGTCAGGACATTACTGAGCGGTTCTTTGGGACCTCTCAGCAAGGAGTGTTGTCGTAAATGCATTTAGCTTTGGCGCCAGGCAAACTGATTTTGTTGCTGGTTCTTATTGCCATGGGCATGATCATTTCTCGCATACGGCGGTATGGTCTGGAACGGGATCTGCTTGAAGGAACGGTACGCACCTTTGGGCAACTGTTTCTTGTCGGGTTAGTGCTTAATGTCATTTTTCAAGCTAACCAGTGGTATTGGACCTTACTAATGTTATTGCTCATGATATTGATTGCCAGTCAAAATGCCAGTCGACGAGGTCGGGGAATTCCTAGAATTTTTTGGTGGACGACTTTAGCGATTGCCTCCGGGACCATTTTAACATTAGCCCTTTTATTAGCTCTGACCATTATCCAATCGACTCCTCGCTATGTTATTCCAGTGGGCGGGATGATTATTGGCAACTCCATGATTGCTAGTGGATTGGTTTTGAGCCGGTTTCTTGAAGACCTAAAAATTAAGCGGGACTGGGTCGAGACCTATTTAAGCCTTGGGGCCACACCCGAAACGGCCATTCAACAAGTCCTGTCTCCGTCCATAAAAAGCGGAATGATTCCGACTCTCGATTCTATGAAAACGGTAGGTCTGGTTACCTTGCCGGGTATGATGACAGGAGCTATTTTGGCTGGAGATAATCCTATCTCCGCCGTGGAATTACAGATTATGGTGATGTTAGTACTCGCTACGGCTGTCATGATTACCAGTACATTGCTAGGATTCACTTTATCCCGTGTGGCGTTTACGCCATCCCAACAACTGATTGACACGGAGCGAGGAGCCTAGAGAGGGGCCCCTCGATGCGCTTAGCGTTTGAGTAAGTTGAGCGTATTGGTATTATCATCCGTATAATAGACTAATAAGTCGCCACTATCATCTACAGCAATAGCAATGCCAAATAAGGCGGATCCTTGACCCGTCACCGGATTTACCGGTGTAGGGTCCAAGGTTTTTCGTGACATGACGCGTCCTGTTCGTGGATTTAGTTCGATGGCTTCGTTGTTGCCTTGGTTTACCGCGACAAGATGCCCATTTTCCGGATTTAATGCCAGTCCGGCCGGTTTATTTAACGGAGCGCCATGATAAACGGTTAACCCATTGTTCAGATCAGATGAGGTCGTCGTGGCGGGTGACAAAGCGCTAATACGGCTATCCGCTCCATTGGCCACGTACAGGACGTCACCCATGGGAAGCCACACGAGTCCTTGAGGGCCGAAAACCGTTGAAATGGTTGTGCCAACATGGGCAAATCCTGACCCGATTTGCCGAACCACGGTATCTCCATTAAAATTGGACGGGTGAAAGTGCGTCATTCTATCAATGGTACCCGTAAGCACATTGGTTGAAAAGAAGGCGGGAGCGAGGCCGTAAAATTCCCCAAAATTGAACTGCATGCCCCAGGGTCCAGCAAACAGCGGGCGCCGGATATTCCCTCCACTAAACAAGGTCCCGTTGGGGGTAATGACCTGGACCACTCCGTCGGAACCGTTAGGATTCAAGCCGTAATCGGCAATCCAGGGTGGACCTAAATTGCTGATAGCGACAGCAATAGGGGATTTCGCCTCCCCGAAAAATCGTTGAGGTTGGCCATTCACGATACGTTCTATCGTCGTTCCTAATCCCATAACTCCAGACGCATTGTTAATGTTTGAAACCACCAAGTCGCCGTGTTTTAGAACGGTATTCGTGTCATCGAAGGTGTATGGCGCAATGGTAATTGCGTAAGGATTATTGTCGTGGTTAATGGGATCAATGGTGGAAGAAATTTCGACAATGGTATTCAATGTACTGATGAGAGAGCGGGGACGCTCATCAGATGAATACCAAAAAACCCGGTTGGTTATACCTAATGCATGAAAGGTTTGGGGACCAGCAATCCCGTCGACCGTAATTCCGGCAACCTTTTGGAAGGATTTGACAGCGTCTTGGGTTTTTTGACCATAATATCCGTCAATGCGTCCGCGATAAAACGCCAGATTTTTCAGAATAACTTGTAATCCAGCGGTATCAAATCCATTCCTTCCCTCAAGCAAATTGCGACCGCCAGTGAACGCCGAAATCCATAGAATATTGAAAGTCGAGGCATCGACTGTTCCATCAAAGGGTAATGTCCAATGACGATAGGTGAGATTATCGCCTTGAAAAGCCAGGACACCTTGTTGTGTATGATTGCCAAATAGCCCATCAGCCGGCGCAGATAATTTCTCCGCGTACCACAGACAATTTAGACGGTTTTGCAGAACCGTCACATCACCGCCTTGGTCACCAAGACCAAGAGGGCGACTGCCAAATGCCGGGCCGCCATAAGCTTTGGTGTCTTGGCCTAACACGTTATAAGTTTGTGGACCGATAATGCCGTCTTGGCCAATGCCAAAATAGCTTTGAACATTTAACACGGCTTGGTGAGTTTCTGGACCAAAGATTCCGTCAATGAGAATTCGTGAACCCATAGGGCCCAGGGGCGGATTCATCAGTTCTAACATGGTGTCGTAAATCCGTTGAAAAACTTTCACATCGGTGCCCCGAATATTGGGCACTTCGAACCGGAGCGTCCGCGATCCGAACGCATACTCCGGCAAATTGCCTTGAAAATTTGCCATCTTTTTCCCTCCTACTGGAAACATATGCACGATTCGCCAAAAGGTGACTACGACACGTGATGAATAGATCCGGCGAAGAAACGGGCACGACTTTGATATACTGGTCATAACGTCATAACGGTCATAGGTGGGAGATTCCTTGCAATTAATTGCGCAGTTCTCGCCGAACATCTCAACGATTACGCGAGGATTTTGGACAGATGTTCAGCAAACGGAAGAATGGCTCAGGGGCCTTCAAAAAGATATCACAGCGCGGACCTTACTATTAAAGGGAAAAACCCTGACACAATTGGAGCCATGGCTTCCATGGTCTCAGTCCCCCCTCGAGCTGGAGGGTTGGCTGAATCCCATGGAGGTTCAATTAACTTGGCGTTATTTGTTACATTTTTTGGTAGCATCAGGTCCTGATAGTCTATTTATCCCGTGCGGGGGCGATGCTTGGATTGCCTGGAATCCACGGACTGTGATTGTCCGGGCTCCCCACAATTCATGGATTTGGTCGCATGTTATTGATAGTTGGGATCCGGCCGGATGGCGGACACTCGATCAGATTGAATGGTGGGAGCAAGGGCGCCTACAACAAGCGGCTCGGACGGATTTTGGTGTGTTTGAACAATGGCAGCATCCCTATGGCATGGAGGAATGGCGTATTAATGCGGCAGACAACCATGAACCCATATTACAACTATGGTGGCAACAACTCGCCAATCGGTTAGGCACGCGTCCTGTGAAAGTCAGTTGGCGCCAAGAGCAGCTTCATAATCCCAATACTATCTTAGGTCTGCCCGTTCGACTCAGCTGGTTAGGCCTGAAAATTTCTGGTGATCAATCGCAATTTTGGGACGGAGTCTCTCATTGGCCTGAACCCCGAGGACTACGGGCTACAATGCAGTGGTCGAGTCCCCGTTGGAATCCATGGTGGTCCACTCAGGTGTCTTTGAAACGGTGGAAACAAGGTACCAGGCTCGAAGCGCATTACACATTAAATTCCAGGCCTCTCACTCGCCATGCTGTGAAAATCATGCGCCAAGAAATGCATCATTTTCCAATCTTTCATTTACAGTCCGTAATGACCCCTGATGTTTATGGCGAACGGCATACATGGATGTCACTCATGGAACGGGCACGGGCAAGCCGTTGGAAAGAAATGGCCACAGAAAATTTGAAAGGATATTCTTGGCCGCGGTTGTCCGCAATGCGTATTCCTCGCCGGATACGTTTGGGCTCTTCCTGGATGATTGATAAGCTGAGCTCACATACAGGCGTGTGGACCATTCGCCACCGTACTCTTCCGTTGGCGGTCCAAATTCATTGGCCTAGAAAAAATCATGCCGGAAATCTTACGGTGACTTTTCTGAACCAGATTTCGGCAAGCCTTTATGACCTCGATCCTCGCTCAGACATTGATCGGTTTTCGTTGAATCGCCGGTATTGGGCATCGGTGATTGTTCACCATATTTTACCGGTGCTTGAGAGGATTTTTAGTTCCGATGATTATCGTTAAGACATTATCGTGACTAACTGGTTTGTTCCGTTCGCATATGATCCATGAGTGATCGTAAAATCGAAACCTCTTTTGCCAATCGCGTTCGGGTTGTACGCAACTCCAACAATTCTTGTTGGGCTTCTACGGTCAAGGGTACATGGGCAGCAATCCAATAGGATAGTGCCTCTGGTTCAGTCGGTAATTGCGGTCGAGTTCTTTCGGTGGTGACAAAACTCCAAATTTCAGAACTTAATGCAATGGCTTCGTCAATTAACAACGTGGGTACAGAATCATCTAGGTCGGGAAGATATTTGAATTGACCAACCATATACTTATTGCCATGTCGGTATGACAAGAGGCTAATGCGGCTAATCCCTGTGAGTTCGAGGTCTATTGAACCATCTTCGATGTCTTGGGCCTGTAAAATGCGCGCAGATGTGCCGATGTTAGATGGTTCTATGTCTTGTGACCGATTATCATCGCCCACTCGTTCTTTACAAACGCACAGCGCGGTATCTTGTTGAATGCAGTAGTTCACCATCAGTTTGTGCGCAGGATCCTGGATCCGCAGCCGGGTTTTCGCGCCCGGAAAAAGAATACCTTTGATTGGTAATATCGGCATGCTAATGGTTTCTCGGCTTGCAGGCATGACGCCACCCCCTATAGACCTACCTAATGGACTGGCCACAATCATTTTCCGTATTCCTACGGGTTTACCCACTATTTTACCGAATTTCGCGAAATCACACAAAGAAAATCCAGGGGCGTATGATGAAAAACATTCTTACACCGGTGAATGGGTCGAAGACCAAGTAACCCGGTGACCGCCGGAGATAGCGGGGGCGTTGCCCTTGTAACAGCGAAAACATGCTAAAATAAACTGGAATATTTGGCGGACAGGGGGAGACACCCGTGGCGAATCTTACGAATGTTGGATTAAGTGACGAACAGCAACTATTTCGGGAAACAGTTAGACGGCTGGCCGAAGATAAGGTCAAACCCCGAGCTCAAGAGATCGACGAATCGGGCGAATTTCCATGGGATATTGTTGAGGTGTTTCGAGAATATGGATTGCTTGGCGTGGCGATGCCGGAAGAATATGGCGGGGGTGGGGCTGACTTACTGACATTTTGTATTGCAGTGGAAGAAATCGCCAGGGTCTGTGCAACATCCGCGCTCATCATTGCTGCACAACACCTGGGAGCTATGCCCATTCTTATTGCCGGAAACGCGGACCAAAAACGCCGTTATCTTCCGGCCATAGCGCAGGGTGAAAGACTTTCTGCGTTTGCGTTAACAGAACCCGAAGCGGGGTCCGATGCGGGGAGCACAAAAACACGTGCCATTCGTGAGGGCGATCACTATCGTCTAACCGGCAGTAAAGTCTTTATCACCAACGGGGGACTCGCTAAGACGATGGTCGTTTTCGCCTCCACTGATCCGTCGCAAGGAACTCGCGGGATTTCAGCGTTTATTGTGGAACTCGATCAGCCAGGTGTCTTTGTAGGCCGCATCGAAAAGAAAATGGGAATTAAAGGATCCCAAACCGCACAATTAATATTTGATAATGTGTTGGTTGATGCTAGCAATCGCTTAGGACAAGAAGGCGAAGGGTTTAAAATAGCCATGCGCACTTTGGACCGCACACGGCCAGGTATTGCTGCGCAGGCTCTAGGTATCGCACAAGGAGCTCTTGATGTAGCTTTAGATTACTTATATCAACGGCAGCAGTTTGGTACAAGTTTAAGCCAATTTGAAGGCTTGCAATTTATGGTGGCCGATATGCAAACCCAAATTGAAGCCAGCCGGCAATTGTTGTATCGTGCAGCGGAAATCATTGAAACAGCGGGATTTGAGAGTCACGCTAGTAAGGAAGTTACCCGGTATTCGGCGATGGCCAAACTGATGTGTTCGGATACGGCGATGCGCGTGACGACTGATGCGGTGCAATTATTAGGTGGTTATGGATACATTCGCGACTATCCAGTAGAGCGCATGATGCGTGATGCCAAAATCACACAAATATATGAAGGAACCAATCAAATTCAACGGCTTGTCATCTTTCGCAATATGGAACATGGGGGCTTTTAATAGGAATGAACAAAGTTTACATCAATGCGAGCGCAGATTATGTCGGCCAGGATGTGACGATTGAAGGCTGGGTAACCCATTACAGATCTTCGGGTAAGATTCATTTTATTGTTGTGCGAGACGGTACAGGGGTGATTCAATGTGTGGTGAAGAGCCCCGACGCGGTTTTAGATGGGGTGAACAGTTGGTCTGAATTGAGCCAAGAGACCGCTGTACGGGTTCAAGGACATCTTCATGCCGACAAAAGGGCTCCCATCGGAGTAGAATTGGAAGTTGAATCCCTGCGGGTAATTAGCCTTAGTGAGAATTATCCGATTGCTCCTAAAGAGCACGGAGTGGATTTTTTGATGGATCATCGTCATCTGTGGATTAGAAGTCCACGGCAAGCCGCGATCTTGCGGATTCGGGCCGCCATAATTCATGCCACCCGCCAGTTTTTAGACGACAATGGTTTTATCGTGGCAGATCCTCCCGTCATTACACCGGCAGCTGCGGAGGGGAGCACGACGTTATTTCCCATTGATTATTTTGATGATCGAGCATATTTGTCGCAGTCCGGCCAGCTCTACATGGAAGCATTAGCCATGGCATTAGGCCGCGTCTATTCCTTTGGTCCGACCTTTCGCGCAGAAAAATCTAAAACGCGCAGGCATCTGATGGAATTTTGGATGGTTGAGCCGGAAATGGCCTTTTGCGAATTCGAAGAGAATTTGATGTGGCAAGAACAACTCGTCAGCTACATCGTGCAATTTGTTTTGCGAACCCGGGCCAATGAATTGCAAACCATCGAACGCGATATCACGCGTTTAGAGCAGGTGAAACCGCCTTTTCCGCGTATTACGTATAGTGAAGCACTTGACCGCTTACGATCCGTGGGATTTGATTTGCAATGGGGAGAAGACATGGGAGCGCCACATGAAACGGCTTTAGCAGAAATGTTTGATCGTCCAGTATTTGTCACTCATTTTCCGGTGTCATTAAAAGCCTTTTATATGCAACCTGATCCTCAAGATCCTGAGTTAGCCCTTGCAGCCGATATGCTTGCGCCCGAAGGATATGGCGAAATCATTGGGGGCAGCCAACGGATTCATGACTTGGCTCTTCTTGAAGACCGAATTCGTCAGCATCACCTGGATCCCGCGGTGTATAGTTGGTATATTGACCTTAGACGTTATGGTTCTGTTCCACACAGTGGCTTTGGGATGGGTCTTGAACGAGTCGTGGCGTGGATTTGCGGCTTGGATCATGTTCGCGAAACAATTCCCTTTGCGCGAACTCTCAATCGCTTGTGGCCTTAACGCCTTGTTAGCGATTTTCAAGGTCGATCCCACCTAGACTCTCAAAAGAACGTGAACGGGAATAAGAAGGGAGAGAACACTTTGGATACGTCAGCCAATAACGGACCGGTTAACATTGGCCAAGTTCTTAATCAGGCCCGCATTAGGCGGCGTCTATCTATCGATCAAGTCAGTGAAGCCTTGCATATCCGTCGCGAATATATTCTCGCTCTGGAACAAAACCGGTGGGATGATTTGCCTGGAGAAGTTTATGGGCAAGGATTTTTAAAGAATTATGGGCGACTTGTCGATCTCGATGGGGACGCACTTGTGGAAGAACGCCGACGTCAAATTGGACAGCCCATCGATCATCCTCCCATTTTGCCGATGGAGCCTCTGGCCAGAACGGGATTATATACGCATAGTACGAGCCGATCACTGCGTTCAGAACCCCCTCCACGCAAACGCCGGTTTAGTCGCGAATCGGGAGAAGCCCCCGACTATTCCAGTCCGTCTATTTTAGTGTGGTTGTTAGTGGCATTGGCAGTACTGTTTGTGGGAGGACTCATTATGCTGCAGCATTCTGCTCGCCATACTCATGCGCATGTGGCAACAAAACCGGCGCAGCCTTCATCAACGCATCACGCGAAAAAGGTGACAACATCGGCATCGCACCATAGTACAAGCGCCAATTCTGTGAATATTAGCCTTCAGAGCACGAGTCAAAGTGGGAAACTTTTTTATGCGAATTACACGGTCAGTAAGACACCTATTTCAGTCAGTTTAAGCTTTACCAATGATTGCTGGGTTGAAGGCATCGTGAATGGGGTGCCCCAACCAGGGAAATTGTATTATGGAGGACAACAGGTGACATTTCGTGGGTCACAGTCGGTCGGCGTGATTTTGGGTTCCCATGCGGTTAACGTGAGTGTGGATGGACAAAATGTTCCGCTGCCGAGTCCGAGTTATGTGCTCGATATGACTTTTCAAGGGTAATCGCATGCTTTTCATGAAGTCGGTCACAATAAGGAAAAACCGACAGTGAGGGAAGAGCATGCTGAATTTTGTTTCCACACTTATAGCGGTTGGGTTGACAACAAGACCAGCCGCTTATCACCATTCCATTAAATCGGCGGTTTCTCGGTCCATTTCTCAGCCCCATGTCGTTTCGCAACAAGGCCCGCATATTACCGCGCGTGGGGCCATTCTTATGGATGCGCGAACGGGAGCTATCATGTATGAGAAAGATGCATTTCGGCAACTGGATCCTGCTAGTGTCACCAAAATGATGACAGCCATTTTAGTTATTGAACATGGCCATCTATCTAAGACCGTGACGATATCGCGAAATGCAGCCTATACGGTGGGATCTGCACTGCATATTGCTCCAGGACAAAAATATACCATCAATGACCTGCTTTATGGACTGTTAATGAGATCAGGCAATGATGCCTCGGTGGCCTTGGCTGAAGCTGACGCTGGTTCGGTCTCAAAATTTGTTGCGCAAATGAACATGAAAGCGCAAGAATTAGGAGCATTTAATACCCAGTTCGAGAATCCTAATGGACTCACCAAGCCGGGGCATTTTTCGACGGCCTATGATTTAGCGTTGATTGCACGCTATGCGATGACCCTTCCCGTATTTCGTAAGATTGTGGCCACCCGCGAAGGGCAGATCATGGAACTGCGTCACAAAACAAAACGAATCCTGCACAATACCAACCAGTTACTCTATACATTTCCCGATGCTACAGGCATCAAGACCGGAACCACGGATGCGGCCGGTAAATGCTTAGTCGCATCGGCCACGCGCAATGGTCAGGACTTGATTGCTGTGGTTTTACATAGTCAGGATCGCTATGCGGATGCTAAAAATTTATTAGTGTGGGGATTTGAACACTGGTCAACAGCGGAAATTTTGCGTCCTGGCGAGGAAGTTGCACGGGTTTTGGTGCGAAAAGGCCAAAGCCCCACCGTGCCAGTGCAGGTAACGAAACCCGTATGGTTGTCGTTGCCTAATCAAGAAACCTATCAGATCTATGTGCGCCCCATTGCGCTGAATGCACCTGTTAAACGCCATCAACCAGCGGGTTTTGTCTCGGTGGTTGCCACCGGCCAGCCGGCTTACGTGACAAGTTTGGAAACAATGCAGGCTGATGGCGTGAAAACGGTGCGACAGTCATTTGGCCAATGGCTCCGTTCCCGGTTTAGCCGCGGTAAATAGGTTTGCCATAGGTCAATAATTGTTTGAGAGTCACTAATTTATAGCCTTTTTCACGTAATGATTGCAAGATCGTGGGAAGGGCTATATCGGTTTGTTTGCATGTGTCTGAAGCATGCATCAGGATAATATCGCCGGGATGAATGCGGGTGGTCACCCGTCGAATAATGGTGGCAACGCCTGGGTTCATCCAATCTAGTGAGTCAGTTCCCCAGGTGACCGTGGTATAGCCAACTGACCGGGCTGCTAAAATCGAGCGGCTATTGAAATCGCCATTCGGTGGCCGAACAAAAGTGGGTTTTTGCCCAGTGATATGTTGGATAACCTGATCGGTTTTCATCAGGTTATCGACAATGCCTTGGTTGGATAGTCCCGAATAATTGACATGGGCCCAACCATGCGATTCGACTTCGATGCCCGCCTGTGCATAGGCTTTAACAATATCCGGATGCTGTTTGGCCCACGGCCCGGAGACGAAAATGGTGGCGGGTACGTGGTCGGTTTTTAAAATCGCAAGAACTTTGGGAGGCATAACTGTTCCCCATGAAATATCGAAGGTCAGGGCTGCGACTTTTTGGTTGGTTTCAACATCTCGCAGCGAGTACCGATCTTGGGGGGGTAATGTCGCAGCTTGGGCTGAGGTCGTCATGTCGTAACCTGTAGCCCATAAGCCGACTGTCATCACGGTGGCCATGATTACGGCAACAATCAGGTAACGCAATGCCTTGCGACTAACCGTGATAATGCGCACAATAAAAACCTCCTTCACGCTCATAGCAGGGGGAACGATCACAATGTCCTGCATAGTAGCATCATAGTTGGCAAACTTTGCAAATAGAACGTCGACAAGAGTTTGCCTCTTTATTTTCCCGCTTGGCTACGCTATGATACGTGCGAGGTGATTGTCGTGACGACAAAAGTTGGGATGGTGTCTTTAGGCTGTCCCAAGAACCGAGTAGACTCTGAAGTGATGCTCGGACTATTAGAAGAAGCTGGTTATCAATTAACTCCAGAAGCCCAGGAAGCGGATGTGTTAATTGTCAATACGTGCGGATTTATCAATTCCGCTAAACAAGAATCTATTGATACCATATTAGAAATGAATCAATATCGCGAAAAGGGACAACTTAAAGCACTCGTCATGGCGGGATGCCTTTCCCAGCGATACCAACAAACCCTGTGGGACGATTTGCCGGAGGTCGATGCCATGGTCGGCACTGGTGAGTTCCACCGGATCGTGGAAGCGGTGGAAGGGGCATTGCACGGTACACGACCCCATTTTTGGGGAGAAATGCCGGTGAGCGGCATGAAGACGTCCCGGAAACTTACCACACCCCATTACACGGCATACTTAAAAATTGCCGAAGGATGCGATCACAGCTGCAGTTTTTGTGCCATTCCTCAAATGCGTGGGGGATATCGAAGTCGCCCTCTTCAGGACATCATTGGCGAAGCACGGCAACTCGTTGCATCGGGCGTCCGCGAATTAATCCTGGTTGCGCAAGATTCTACCATTTGGGGTCATGATTTATATGGACATCCCGAGCTGCCACGTTTGTTGTATGCGTTGCAGGAAATTCCTGATTTGGTCTTTGTGCGTATTATGTATAGCTATCCAACGCAAATTACTCCGCAATTAGTGCACGCGATGCGCGATTTGCCGGTAGTAGCTCCTTATCTCGACATGCCCTTACAACATGCACATCCCGATTTACTTCAAAAAATGGGCCGGCCATTTCGTCGGGACAAGACAGAACGCGTTATTCACATGATTCGTGACGCAATTCCTGACATTACGCTTCGCACGACATTTATTGTCGGGTTTCCGGGTGAAACTGACGAACACTTTGAGACGTTGTTACAATTTATTCAAACGATGCAATTCGATCATGTTGGAGTCTTTACCTATTCGCATGAAGAAGGAACCCGCGCCGAAAAATTGGGTGACCCGGTTCCAGAATCGGTCAAACAACGACGCCGTCGCGAAGCCATGTTGGTGCAAAGAAAGTTGGTGGGATCAGTGCGGGGGCGTCATATCGGTCGCGTCATGCCGTTATTGATTGAAGAAACGGGTGATACCGTGAGCGTGGGACGGGGAGCTACGGATGCTCCGGGGATCGATGGCGTGACCTATGTGAAGGGACGGTATGCTCCTGGACAGGTCATTCCCGTTCGAATTTCTGGAACGCGCGAATATGACTTGACAGCGGAGGCTTTGATGTGAACGTCGCCGATTATGTGACGTTATCCCGGGTTGTTTTGACGCCGGTAGTGATCGCCTGCTGGCTTGAGCCATCGGCCCAGTGGCATTGGTTTGGCTTGGCTATCTTTATTGTGGCGGGATTGACAGATTTTATCGATGGCAGACTCGCCCGGCATCTTACGCATACGACGCGAGTTGGATCTTATCTGGATCCTCTGGCCGACAAGATTTTAGTTCTGGGAGCCGGCTTAGCATTAATTGCCACGGGCCGGCTTTCCGCCTGGCTTCTTTTTATTGTGTTACTGCGCGAATTAGCCATCACGGGTCTGCGGTCGGTATTACCGCCGGGTACCACGATGGCGGCGAGCTATCCCGCAAAATGGAAAACTACTAGTCAGCTGTTTGCCTTAGGCGCTTCCGCTGTATTGGGGGGATGGGTGGCCGATGGATTTTGGGCTGTGGCTATCATTTTAACGATTTGGACCGGTTGGGAGTATTTTTACCACTATTGGCCTAAAAACTGATAACCTTGCCCAACTTTGTTGGATTCCTCCTATTTAGACAAGCATTGACGCAACCAAATAGAATAATGCTGTGATATACTGCCCAGTGTTCAGCGTTTTATTCAGTTTCATAACTCAATCGTAAAGGAGGCGAGTCGGGATGATGAAGTTTTCTGTCAAACAAGTTTTCATGATTTTTGTTGTATTTATTGCGGTTTTTGCTATCTTACGAGGTGTCCAATGGATTTATCTTCGCTCTGCCATCCGCTCGCCTCTGATGCAATCCATTAGTCGGATTCATGGAGTACGCCAGGTTCAGGTGTCCCCGCAAGATATCGTGACGGTCACTTTAACAAAAGATGCCAACCTTATGACAACCTATGAGGCGATTGACAATACGAGCTCCCAAATTACAGGACATAATCCCCGTCAGATTATTATCCGCGACCATGCCAGTCCTACGATGAATGCAATGGTCAATACGTTACGATTAATCATTGCGCAGGGAGAAGCGACAGGACAATATGTCGCGATGAATAAAAGCATTCAAACTTTAGCTAAAGATCATCACATGACTGCTACGGTCGAGTTAGGCAACCATCATATTTTCGTGACCTTACAATCGCATAATCATTGGCTGGATCAAGTTATGCCCTTAAGATTAGGGGGTGGGGGAGCATGATAAGGGAAATTATCGTCGGAACAGTGTTAGCTCTTCTAGTATTTTTAGGTCTTGATGGGGTCGATATTTGGCCATTGGTCTTATTGTTGGGTCTCGGCATTGCTGTCTATGCCACGGGCATTTTGAACAGGTTGGGAACGCGCAATACTCGAAAAATTCAGGTCAGCCAAGTATCAACATCGTTTCAAGATATTGGGGGCCAGCAAACGGCCAAAAATGAATTAAAGGAAGCACTCGAGTTCATTTTAAAACCGGAAGTCATCAATCGCCTTGGAATTCGTCCTTTGAAAGGAATCTTATTAACCGGTCCTCCAGGAACGGGAAAAACCTTATTGGCCAAGGCCGCAGCACAATATACCGAATCGGTATTTCTTTCGGCGTCGGGGTCGGAATTTGTTGAAATGTATGCAGGAGTTGGCGCGCAACGAGTGCGACAGTTGTTTCAAGATGCTCGCAACCTGGCGCGTAAAGAAGGCAAAACCAGTGCGATTATCTTTATCGACGAAATTGAAGTGATGGCGGGAAAACGGGGCAGTAATCAATCCCATTTAGAATATGATCAAACGCTCAATCAATTGCTTGTAGAAATGGATGGGATGCCAGTTCATGGCGATGATGTACGAATTTTGGTCATGGCTGCCACTAATCGCGTCGACTTATTGGACCAGGCTTTAATGCGGCCCGGACGGTTTGACCGGCTGGTTCGCGTCGACTTGCCTGATCGTGAAGGACGCCTGAGTATTTTGCGATTGCATACGCGTAACAAGCCCTTAGATGCGAATGCTGATCTTGAGACTATTGCCCGGGAGACATTTGGTTTTTCTGGGGCTCACCTTGAAAGTGTGTGTAATGAAGCGGCAATTTTGGCGATGCGTGACAACGCGGAATTCATTACTACCCATCATTTACGTCAAGCCGTAGACAAAGTGATGCTTGGTGAACGTATGGACCGGACACTGCGGCATGAAGATCTCAAGCGTGTTGCAATCCATGAAAGTGGTCATGCGATTGTGGGAGAACTGGTTTCCCCCGGTTCCGTGTCATCCATTACGATCGCTCCACGCGGAATGGCGCTGGGATTTGTACGTCATGCTCCCGAGGATGACCGGCTGCTTCAGACAGTATCGGAATTGAAAGCGGAGATTCAAGTGCTGTTGGGCGGTTCAACGGCAGAACGTACCATTTTGGGAGAACAAAGTACTGGAGCAGCCAATGATTTTGAAAAAGCGTGGGATGTGGCTCGGCAGATGGTTCTATCAGGATTATCGCCGCTCGGTGTAATTCATGAGGAAGCTTTATCGGCTGATCTACTCTATCAGACGATTCGAGACATTATTGCCGAACAACAGACCATTGTGGATGAACTGATTAGCCAGCACAAAGAAGAATTATTAACGCTAGCTGACAATCTTTTAGAACATGAAACATTACCGGGTGAGGCTGTTCGGTCCTTAGTAGCCTCATGACAACTCGCGGGCGCGGGATGTTCGCGCCCGTTTTTCTTTGACTCCCACCAAAAGCCACCGGATTTGTCAGACAGTTGTATTTCTACCCTAAATATGGCATGATCATAATACCTGATAGTACGGAGGGACAGGCGTGTTTAATCTTGCCGGCCTCGTGGCGGTAGGCGATGAAGTTTTAAGCGGTGAAGTGATCAATTCCAATGCCGCGTGGCTGGCACAACAGCTGTTATCGGTCGGAATTCATACCAGATGGCACATGGTTGTCGGGGATGATGTCACGGCCATATCGCAAGCATTAGAGTGGATGCATCAGCATGTGGATCTCGTGATTGTGATAGGAGGATTAGGCCCGACCGCCGACGATCTGACCAAAGACGCCGTAGCTCGCTATTATCACCGGGATCTCATCGTAGATTCGACCACGATAGATCATATAGCTGCCCATCATGGACGGAGTATAGGTTGGCAGGAATCTGTGTCGCGACAAGCACAAGTGATTACGGGAGCGACAATCTGGCAAAATCCCCATGGGCAAGCCCCGGGGCAACTCATTGAGGATGCGTCAGGCGTGACCGTTCTTCTGCCTGGTCCTCCCAGAGAACTTCAAGGGGTAGCTCATGATTTTTTGTTGCCGTGGTTGCGTCAAGGGCCGTTCAACCATCCGGTGATTCGGAGAACCTTAACATCTTTTGATATGGATGAGTCGGTTATCGCACATCAATTGCTACCCTTGCTTTCAGGGCAACATCCCAAAACAGGCATTTATGCACGACCGGGCCATGTCGAAGTGCGGGTGGAGTCATCAACTTCGCCCCAGCAGTGGGTACTGAATGAACGGGCCGTGGCTTGGATTAGGGGACGGGTGACGAGCCGCTTGTACGAGTTAACACATGTTGATCGTACCACGGTTCTGATTGAGACGCTCAGTCAACGACAAGAAACTATCAGTGCCATGGAATCTTTAACCGGTGGATTATTCATGGCCACATTGATTAACGTACCGGGAGCTTCTCTATGTGTGGCTGGAGGAGCGGTTGCATATACTGATCGCATCAAAGCATTATACGGTGTTCCCGTAAGTATTCTTGAACAATACGGAGCCGTAAGTGCTGAATGTGCTGTCGCGATGGCACAAAGTATTCGCCAAAAGTATGGCACTCATTGGGGTGTCAGTACGACCGGTTATGCAGGACCAGGGGGCGGAGATTCGGATAATCCGGTGGGAACCTTTTATACGGCTGTCGCAGGCCCAAAAGGTAGTGAAGTGAGGCGTCGCGTCATTTCTGCTGACCGTGATGGCGTACGGGAAGCCGCTGTGGAAATGGCGCTGACTTTGTTATGGGACATGCTAGGTCTGTCCGAATCTTATGCTCGTCCCAATTTTGAGGTATTTAACACACGATAAAGGAGTCGTCAATGGAACAGGAATCCGTAAAACTCGAAACATTTAAGAGCATGGGGTTATCTTTGCCTGTGCTCAAAGCATTGGAGGAAATGGGATTTGAGGAGCCTTCCCCCATTCAGGTCAAAACTATTCCCTTAATTTTGGAAGGCCATGATTTGATTGGTCAGGCCCAAACCGGAACAGGAAAAACGGCAGCCTTCGGCGTGCCAATTGTTGAACGATTAGATCACCGAAGCAAAAAGGTCCAGGCCTTGGTGATGGCACCAACTCGGGAGTTGGCGATTCAGGTCTCCGAAGAGATTACAAAAATTGGGCGGCATTCTGGGGTCAAGGTCGTACCCATTTATGGGGGACAATCTTATGATCGTCAAATTAAGGCATTAGAACATGGCGCTCAAGTCGTGATTGGGACGCCGGGACGTGTCATGGATCATATCCGCCGCGGCACGTTGAAACTGGATTCGGTGCGCATGGTGGTCTTAGATGAAGCCGACGAAATGCTCGATATGGGATTTATCGAAGATGTTGAGTTTATTCTCCAAAATATTCCCACGGAACGGCAGACCATGTTATTTTCGGCGACCGTTCCCGAAGCAATTTCGCGATTAGCACGGAAATATTTGAAAAACCCCGAGCATATTTCGATCAGTCCGGAACGGCTAACGGTTCCCAAAATCGAACAGGTGTACTATGAAGTGCGGGAGCACGAAAAGCTTGATGGGCTATCACGTATTTTGGATATGGAAAGCGCCGAAAGAACGATTATCTTTTGCCGAACTAAAAAACGCGTCGATGAATTGGCTGAAGGATTGCAAGCTCGGGGATATTCTGCTGAAGCTATTCATGGCGATTTGAACCAGGTTCAAAGAAATCGTGTGCTTAAACGGTTTAAAGAGGGTGCGAGCGAGATTCTCGTAGCGACCGACGTGGCAGCACGTGGTCTCGATATCGATAACGTCACGCATGTGATTAATTATGACCTTCCCCAAGATACCGAAACCTATGTGCACCGTATAGGACGAACAGGCCGGGCAGGGCGAAGTGGTACCGCGATTACTCTCGTATTGCCCAAAGAATTTCGCCAATTTCGCCAGATGGAACGGATTTTGCGGGTGCGATTACAACGCCGTCCTTTGCCGACCCAAGAGGATGTTGCGGAGAAACAACGCGAAGCCTTGAAAAATCGATTGGCTGATGAAATTGAACGGGGCGTGTTGCCAGCCTACCAAGATATTGTCATGGAATTAGCTCAATCTTATGATAGCGTAGATATTGCGGCAGCTGCATTACGATTAATGCTCGATAAAGGGCATGATCAGCCCGTTGAGGGAGAATTTGGCGAGACGGGTGCTGAGCCCGGCATGGTTCGGCTGTTTTTGAACCTTGGTCGAATGGACCGTGTCTCTCCAGCGGATATTGTTCGGGGATTAGCGGAAGGAGCTCATATTTCTGGCAGTGTCATCGGGCTCATCGACATTTATGACCGCTTTACTTTCGTTGAAATGCCGAAGGATGCCGCTGCAAAAGTTCTCCAAAACATGGGCTCTATTGTTATTCGCGGAAAATCCGTTAATATGGAGCCCGCCCGGCCGCGGTAAAAAGATAGAGGAGATTATTGAGGTTCTAGCGAATAGTTTCCTGAGTTAGGTTAGCAAGGGGAGGAAAAGAAACTATGGCGATGGACCGGAACAAGGCATTGGATCTGGCGCTCGCACAAATTGAAAAGCAATTTGGTAAGGGATCGATAATGCGATTAGGGGAGGCATCAGGGCAAACCGCGATCGATGTGATTTCGACCGGTTGTCTTCCCCTTGATATTGCGATGGGAGTAGGGGGATTGCCCCGCGGCAGAGTAGTGGAAATTTATGGACAAGAGTCCTCAGGAAAAACCACTATAGCATTGCATGCTATTGCTGAAGCGCAAAAAGCCGGGGGCGTAGCGGCGTTTATTGATGTGGAACACGCGTTAGATCCGCTATACGCGAGGAAACTTGGCGTGAATCTCAATGACTTGTTAATTTCTCAGCCAGATACTGGCGAACAAGCCCTGGAGATTGCTGAAGCACTTGTCCGGTCTGGCGCCGTAGATATTGTTGTGGTCGACTCGGTGGCGGCCCTTGTACCGCGGGCAGAAATTGAGGGCGAAATGGGTGACGCCCATGTGGGACTGCAGGCGCGGTTAATGTCTCAAGCGTTGCGGAAGTTAACGGGTGCGATTTCCAAGTCCAATACCGTGACCGTGTTTATTAACCAACTACGTGAAAAGGTTGGGGTCATGTTCGGCAACCCGGAAACAACGCCTGGGGGACGAGCCCTGAAATTTTATTCGTCCATTCGGCTAGAAGTCCGACGCATTGATAGCTTAAAACAAGGCACCGAGGTTGTAGGGAACCGAACGCGTGTGAAAGTGGTAAAAAACAAAGTGGCTCCACCCTTTAAACAGGCAGAATTTGATATCTTATATGGGGAAGGCGTCTCTCGTGAAGGCAGTATCTTAGATCTTGCGGTAGAAATTGGTCTCGTGCAAAAAAGTGGCGCCTGGTATGCCTATGGAGATTTGCGTTTAGGCCAAGGGCGAGAAAACACCCGGGAATTTCTCAAAAACAATCCCGAACTTGCGCAAGAATTGGACGCAAAGATCCGCCAGCATTTCCAAGCCAGTTCGTCTTTAGTGTCTTTAGGGACCCCTGATGAGCAGGACATCGAATAAAGATCCCTATATTCAAGCACTGCGCTGGTTGGGATATCGCGACTATAGCAGTGCGTGCCTGGCAAAACGTCTGCAAGAACAGGGTTATGATTATCCTCTTGTAGAACAAACGGTAAGCCGACTCATCGATGAAGGGTGGTTAGATGATGTCCGGCTTGCCCGCCAGATTATTGAGCAATGTCTAGCGACACAAACGATGGGACCGGGTTTAATTCGCCACCGCCTGATGTCACGAGGATTATCTAGAGAAATTTGGGAAAATATCCTTCATGAACGAATCCAGGCGATTGATTGGCTAAAGATTGCCGAAGCTCTTGAGGAGCGGTACGATATGAACGAACCGCGGGAACGACTTCGGTTTGGCCGCTACTTAATCCGTCGAGGATTCCCCACGGCAGTGGCATGGCAGTTAGCAGGCCCGGATAATGCGCCAGCAACAGAAAAGGAGTGTTAACTGTGGCTCTTAAAATCATTGAAGAATGCATCTCATGCGGGGCATGCGAACCCGAATGCCCTAATGGAGCCATTAGTGAGGCAGAAGATATTTATGTGATTGATCCCGGACATTGTACGGAGTGTTACGGTTTTTATACAACCCAGCAATGTGCGGATGTGTGTCCGGTAGAAGCCTGTGTGAAAGACGACAAATATCCTGAAACAGCTGTCGAATTAAAAGAAAAATTTCTGTCGTTATATCCTGATGGTCATTTGGAAAATACCGATAAATGGAAACCTCCCACTTTATAATATGTTGGAGGGAATATCCATTACTCAAATACAGGAAAAACTGACTGATTCGTTGGATGATACGTATGATAGCATAAAGGCGTTTGACGGCCGGAAAGGGAGGGTGCCGAATGAACCTATCATCGTCAGGTTGGGGAAGCAGCACACGAGGACTGGGAGCTTTAATTACAGTAATGATGCGCTATCCGGAGATTAATAGTGTTCAGTTTAATCCGGATGATCGAACATTGAATATGACATTTATTGTTCGAAAAACAATATGTGATGAAACGTGGTCTGCATTAACTGATCAGCTCGTTGATGTGTTGCAAACTTACCGGTGGGTTACAGGTCGGCCTCTGTCGCTGATTGAATTAGATCGTTTAGATTGGGATACCGCCACCATTATTGAACTCCGCCGCGACATTGACACCGTATCGGTGGAAGAAGTGGGCATGATGATTGAAGTACTCCATGACTGGTTTGAACAAGATGTGGTGACAGATACCCATGACTTATTGGAAGAAGAACTCATGCTCCAAGAAGAAACAATTCAAGCCAACTTGGAGGCCTTAAGTCAAGACGCGCACGGTCATCTTGTGGCGCTCCGCGATGAAGGTCGGGTGGTCGTGTTTAACACATAGACAACAAACAGATATCTGCTCACGGTGAAAGGCAGGATAGAATGAAGGTTTTATTGGTAGGCGATGTCGTGGGAAAAGTAGGCCGGCGTATGTTGAAGTCGGCTATTCCCATTATTAAGGCAGAAAATGGCGTAACCCTGGTTGTGGCTAATGGGGAAAATGCAGCCGGCGGGAATGGATTGACCCACGAAATCATGGATGATCTTCTCGCTTCGGGCGTGGACGTGTTATCATCGGGCAACCATATTTTTGACAAAAAAGAAGTTTTGGAGTTTCTCGATGATGTACCGGCTCTGTTGCGGCCTCTGAATTTGCCTGTGGGAACTCCAGGACATGGTTATGTGGTGACAGGCATTCACGGCATTCCTGTGGCGGTGATTAACCTCGCGGGGCGAGCATTTATGCCTTTTCAATATGATGATCCGTTTGCTGCCATGGATCGGGTTCTGGACAGTTTGGCTCCTGAAGTGCGCGTGATTTTAGTGGATTTCCATGCTGAAACGACGTCAGAAAAGGCAGCCTTGGCCTGGTATTTAGATGGAAAAGTATCGGTTGTGGTAGGAACGCATACGCATGTGCAGACGGCGGATGAACGTATTTTGCCTCAAGGTACGGCTTTCATCACGGATTTAGGTATGACAGGTCCCAGGGACTCTGTCATTGGCGTGAAAACCGAATTAGTGATTCAAAAATTGAAAACGCAAATGCCCGTACGCTTTGATACGGCTACCGGTGCGGGGCAATTCGGTGGTCTTATTGTTGATATCGATGAACATTCCGGCCGAGCACGTGAGGTCAAAAGAATTTTTTATCGAGAATAAGGAGGATGAGGCGGTGCTGTGGCACGGTCATGAAATGCCGGTCGTGGATACCCATGCGGATAGTCTATTAGCGGCTTTAAAAGGTCAGCGTCATTTGTTTGAAGCCAGTCAAGAGGGACAGCTTGATTTTCCCCGCATGAAACAAGCCGGTCATAAACTGCAATTTTTGTCTTGTTGGGTCGAACCGGAATTTAAGCCTGAGCGCGCTCTTCCCCGTTTATTGACATTCGTCGATCAATTTTACACCGAAGTCGAAGCGGCTCAACCCGACGTCGTTCACGTATTTGATAAAGCCTCTCTCGACCGGGTCCTGAGTTCTGATAAGATAGGAGTGGTAATGTCTATCGAGGGATCGGAAGCTGTTGGAACGGATCCCAGGCTCGTTCGGGTATTATATCGTCTCGGCTTTCGTCTCATGAGTCTCACTTGGAACGAACGCAACGCGTTGGCGGATGGAGCCGGGGAAGATCCCGGAGGGGGTGGGGTTAGCCGTGCTGGGCGCCTGATTATCCAAGAAATTAACCGGATCGGAATGGTCTTAGATGTGTCGCACCTAAGCCATGCAGCGTTTTGGGATGTGATGGAGATTTCGGAACAGCCTGTGATAGCATCGCATTCCAATTGCCGCGCGTTGGCTGATCATCGTCGGAACCTGACTGATGCTCAAATTCTCGCTCTTGCCCGTCATGGCGGTATACAAGGCCTAACTTTTGTGCGCGAGTTTTTAGGCGGTGCGCAGGATGTGGACCGAGTGGTAGATCATGCCCAACATCATTTAGATTTGGTTGGGGATGATCGGCATCTGGGTTTGGGGTCTGACTTTGACGGCGTCGAAAAACCAGTGACAGGACTCGAAGATGTTACCCATTTATCTATATTGGCGGACCATATGAGTGATCGAGGAATTTCCGATGAGACTATTGAGCGTATTTTCGGGGGAAATTATCTCCGATTCTTTTTGGAACGGTGGTCTGACTTCAATTCAAACACATAGGAGGATACAACGTGAAAGTGCAGTTAAAGGTCGATGACCGTTTTAAGGTTCCCGCTGAACTCGTGGCAGTAGGAGTCTATGAAAATGAGAACGGGACCGACCGAGAACATATTCCTGAAGCCTACCAAACCCTTTTAACCGATGCCATGGCACGAGGGGAATTTGAGGGAAAATTGTTACAGACCCTGACGGCATTGCCTATTCCCGGTGTACTGACCCGGCGCGTGGTATTTATCGGATTAGGAAAACAAAGTGAATTGACGACCAATGTTGTACGAAAAGTTTTTGGACAACTTGCCCAGATTAGCGAAAAAATGAAAGTGCAATCGGTGGCAGCAGGTTTACCGCAAGGAAATTTTTCAGAAAAAGATGCTGCATTGGCTGCGACAGAGGGATGGGTCTTGGGATCATGGAAATTTGCAGGATATCATCAAGAACCTGTCGAGCGGCATGTTGCCGATCTCTATTTGTCCAATATTGGCCATGTTGAATCGGCGCAAGATGGTGTCAACATGGGTTTAATTGTGGCCAATGCCCAGAACTATACACGGGATTTAGGATTTCGCCCGTCCAATAAATTGTATCCAGAACTTCTTGCGGAAGAAGCTGTGGACGCAGGGCGCCGCCATGGGTTTAGTGTAGAAGTATTTGATGAAACCCGCCTTAGGGAATTGGGCATGGAGGCCTTATTAGGGGTCGGACAAGGCAGTGTGTATCCACCGCGTCTCGTCGTGATGCGTTATGATGCCCATGCCGATAAGACTTTAGCCCTTGTCGGCAAGGGTATTACCTTCGATTCCGGCGGCATTAGTTTGAAACCATCTGCCGGAATGGAAGAAATGAAGTATGACATGTTAGGTGCCGCAGCTGTTTTAGGTGCGATGTGTGCGATTGCTGATACTAAACCGTCAGTGAACGTTATCGGTTTAATGGCCATTGCTCAAAATATGCCATCAGGCTCGGCTTACAAGCCCGGTGACGTCGTTCGGGCCTTTAATGGGAAGACCATCGAGATTACCAATACAGATGCGGAAGGACGCGTCGCTTTGTCCGATGCCGTTAGTTATGCGGCATACTTGCGGCCCAATTGGATTGTGGAAACGTCGACCTTGACCGGGGCCGTTTTGGTCGTGTTGGGTCATGAGGCCACGGGACTTGTCGCGGACGATGATCACCTGGCGTCCCAGGTGATCGAAGCCGGGGACAGGGTAGGCGAACGCATTTGGCGCTTACCCATTTATCCCGAATACAAAGAGCTGTACAAATCAAAAGTGGCGGATATTAAAAATTCGCCCGGACGGGACGCTGGCACAATTACCGGGGGCATGATTATTCGGGAATTTGCGGGCGGTATTCCCTTTGCCCACTTGGACATTGCCGGAACAGCATGGACGAAAGAAGGACCACTGAATGCCGTGGATGGTGCCACGGGCGTGATGGTCCGCACTTTTGTGGAATTAGCCCATACGCTCGCCTAAGTGTCTTGCTGCCTCATACCAATCCCCTGGACCACTAAATGGTTCCAGGGGATTAGCATTTTGCGCTCCCCAGGTCAGGAATATTTTCCCAGGCAAAACGGTATACTAGGTCAAGAACAACCATATGGCGGAAAGAAGGGACAAAGAGATGTATCGCGATCCGAATGAAGAAATTATCCGGTTACAAGGAGAGATCGCGGCGTTGCAGGAAAAACTATTACGTCTTCGGTCTAGCCGCCGGATTCTCATGCATTTATTAACCGTACAAAGCCAAGAAAAACAATGGCGAATTCAGCGGCTTGAACACGAAAATCGTCTTCTGCGGACCCGTCTTCGCCAGTATCATGCACAGCACCCTAGTGGCTGAATGAACTGTCTGCTCCCGACCATACTACAAGAGAAAGATTATCAGGGACGGGGGAAGACATATGATGGACAAACCGTGGGAAATATGGTGGCGTGAATATAAACATTGGGTCGCGTGGGGACTCGGCGGTCTTTTGGTCATAATGTTGTTGATTGCCTTGACACGCCATCCATCACGCGTCAACCCGTCGTCATCTTCATCGCACTTTCAAGTAATTGGATTTTATCAAAACTATTCGCCGGGTAGTGGACATCCCGGCTCGGAGACTTCTTTTCAAGCTCATATCAACCAACTTACTACAGTAAGCCCTCGCTGGTTTCAGGTTAATCCCAGTGGAACCGTTACGGATATCGGCTATGACAATTACGTTGTCCAACTCGCGCATCAGCATCATGTTGCAGTGGTCCCCCTGTTTACTAATGCGGGAGGCAGTTCGCAAGTCCTATTGACGGCCGCCTTGAGGCAACAAGCCATTACAAATATCTTATCGATCGTAAAAAACGATCACCTTGATGGCGTCAATATCGATTTTGAATTACTTAAGCCCAGCGCCCGAACAGGTTTGTCTTTATTTGTGACGGATTTGGCCAGCAAGTTGCATGCCTTGCATAAAACTCTTGGGGTCTCTGTGTTTCCGTTGGTGGGATTACCCTATGCTATCAATGGAGCCGATGATTATCCAGCTCTGGCGAAGGCGGCTAACTATTTGGTGGTAATGGTTTATGATCATCACTATAGCGGGGGACCACCTGGTCCCGTAGCCCCTTTTGGGTGGGTTCAAGACAATATCAAGGCTGCATTGAAAAAGGTTCCTGCCAGTAAAATTGTTCTGGCAATCGGCATGTACGGTTATGACTGGGTTGATAACGGACGCGCAGGTCCCGCCAATACAGTACCTGATGAAGAGGTTCCCCAGTTGCTCCGAAAATATGGAGTCCATGCACACTATAATTATCTGGATTCTCAAAACTGGTTTACTTATACTGCCGCCGGGGGCGTCAAGCATATTGTATATTACATGGGGACACGTTCGGCACAGGCACGCATTAATTTGGCCCGCCACGATCATCTGGCAGGAATATCGTTATGGCGCTTGGGGTTCGAAGAGCCGAGTTTTTGGTCCGTAATTCCACGAAAGTAGAGGAATAGCGTGAAGGAATTTTGGGTGTTGGGATTGGCATTGCTTGTCGGATTTCAAGGTGGCACGGCGCTATATCAACAAGGACGTATCGGGCATCATCTTTCTACCGTGATTGCTTGGATTCTCACGTTTATGCTGCTATTTGTCTTGTGGCATACTACAGCGAGTGTATCCCTACAAGGATGGTGGTTTGCTGCCGGTCTCATCCTGGTGACAAAGGCGGCCATGGACATCCATCAGCATCAAACAGCCAACCGGATCCTGACGGCCACGTGGATAGAACCACTAGAAGCCTTTGGCACCCTCTTCATGTTGATGGTTGGAACCAGTGATCTGGTGGGAATTTTCGCGGGTTTTCTGGCTGGGCTTGTTCTGCCCTTTGCACTGCAAGATTGGTTAAATCCATTGGCCTGGTGGAGTGAAGTTCTTCGCATCGTTAGCTTAGGAGCGGTGGGGCTTGAAGACTTAAGCCGAGCTCTTTGGCCTTTATCAATGCCCCCCATTCCCCATGTTTGGTGGATGATTCCCTGGCTCATTTGGTGGGAAATTAGTGATTGGCTTTGGCACGACTTTTCCACAGCATGGCCAGCCAGGCCACGAAGAGAATAAGAACGAATCCTGCAAAATATTCACCGAGCTTGCCAATGTGCTGCCAATTATGACCAAGAACAAATCCAATATAGGTAAATAGCACCGTCCATGGCAACGCACCTAATAGAGAGAAAAGCAAAAAGCGTCCAAATGGCATGGCTGCAACGCCAGCGGGTAAGGAAATGTAGGTGCGTATACCGGGTAATAGCCGCCCAAAAAAGACTGCGCCATCACCGTGCCGCCTGAACCAGGCATCTGCGCGATCAATTTGCTTGTGATGGATGAAGACGTAACGGCCATAACGTTCAATGAGGGGACGCCCGCCGTAACGAGCTATCCAGTAGGCAAATACAGCACCAAAAATTCCCCCAAGGAGCCCGGCCAACATGGCTTCTAATAGTGTGGCACGATGTAAAAAGACGAGATAGCCTGCATAGGGTAAAATGATTTCCGAAGGCACTGGGATATAAGCGCTTTCTAAAAACATACCAATAAATACGCCCATCACACCCAGCGCTAAAAGTCCATTGGTAATACTATGCACTATCGCCACGGTTAGTCTCCTTTTCGTTTGTCGGTTTTTAACCAGCACCACGCATTTCGCTCTGCGAGAATACCTTATGTTTATGAAAAAATGCTGAATATCGAACAACGCTGGGGCGATTTTTACCGCGAATCACTGCCTCGTAGATGCCATGGATTTACCCTCAAGGTTTTCCTCCGGCGATAGCGATGGCGAGAGAGCAATTTTATTAAAATCATCACAGCTACAATCGATTCCACCCACTTCCAGCGCCAGAAGGGGGATTGGTGATATGGAGCCATGGAGGACAAACTGATGAGGGGTAACGAACCAACATCTTGTCCATTAATAGTGACTTGAACCGAGCCAACCATTTCATTGCGCGTGATCGGTTTGGATACAAGGTGCGTGTCGGGGACAAAGTGAAGGACGGGATGGATCGATTCGCCCGGATAGGCCAAATAGTTTAAATTTGCCCCACTTTTCACCAATATCGGGCGATGGCCGATGTCAACCGTACCCAGAATTGCTCCAGCCTGGATGGGATGCACTAATGAAAAATGCTGAAATCCCCAGCTCAATAAGTTGGCGGCGTCGGGCCATAAGCCTGCTGGTGTATCTTTTAATAAGACTTCAATGAGGGTAATACCGTGACGCTTGGCTGCGCCGACAATGGTTTCATCAGCTTCGATGGTATATCCAATTTTGACCCCAATAGCGCCAGGGTAGGTATAGAGCAGACGATTTTGATTGTAATAAATTCGGGGAGCAGGATCAGGTGGTAATGACGCGACTTTGGTGGCCACGATTTGACGAAAGATGGGATTAGCCATAGCATGCTCGGTGATAATGGCCATGCCTAATGCGCTCACGACGTGATGAGGATTGGGGAGACCACTGGGATTGGCAAAATGAATTCCCGGCGCGTGCCACCTGTGTGCCGTCTGGTTCATCATGTGTACAAAATGAGAAACGGTTCCCCCAACAGTCTGCGCAATGGCGTAGGCGGCATCATTACCCGAGACCATCATCATCGCGCTTACAACCCGGGGCATGGGGTACGCCTGTCCGGCGCGTAGATAGCAACTTGATCCTGGTTGGTTTTGGGCTTGAACCGACACCCGCACGGTTTTGTTCCAGCCGTGAGTAATGGCCAGGTAAGCTGTCATAATCTTGGTGATGGATGCTGGATAAAATTCTTGCCGGATATGGCGACCATAAAGTATCTGGCCCGTATTGGCATCCACCAAAATGGCTCCCTGGGCGGATAGTGACGGAGGACTTGGCGGCACAGTGGACGCCGCATACACAGATGTGGACAGAGCAAAAGTGCTCAGTATGGATGTAAGGGCTAATGCAATTCTCCGTCTTGTGTTCAACCTATGACAGTTCCTTCCCGCGAAAATTCCATTTGTTTATTTTACCCGCGTTATGAAGTGGCTTGCAATAAAAATCCTTTATGCGCGAGAGCCCATTTTGCACGTTCAATTGTGTCGGGCGTCCCTTCGAGGGTGTGTAGGTGTACACCATCGGTGAGCTCCGATAGCAAGCTTGCGCCCATCTGTTGCATGTTTTGCATAAAACGGTCGACGTCATCTAGAGTGCTTAAGTTTAAGTTGCCCACGAGTTCCCCATATAAAGGATGAGCCACAATGACATTAATTACCGTGACGCCGCTATTCACCATGGTGGTTAATTCTTCGCGCACGACCACAGGGGATGAGGCATGTTTCACCGCAACGACCGTGCGGATGCTGCCCGTAGGTTTTTCCCAAAATAAATATCCCCGGGGCGTGGAGATAATAGGATAGCCTTCCGCTCGTAACAGGGCAATATCTTGGACAATGACTTGGCGGCTCACGCCTAACAACGCCGATAATTCATGACCTGCGATAGGCGTTGTGCCTTTGAGATGATCTTTAAGCCATGCTCGTCTTTCCTCTCCGGTCATACTCATGCCTGCCTCTAAACAAGAATTTGCTATAATACTGACACATTGAAGACAGCCGAGCAATCTATCACAGATAAGGAGATACCATGAGTGCCATCGCAGTCTTAAAAATTGGATCGACGACGACGGCTTTATTGATTGCCAAAAATCTCTCTACACCTTTAGTCTATGAGCAATCGGTGGTGAACCTATTTGCCGAGGATGCGTCCATCCAGTTGGAGCAAACCCTGGCACGATTTACGCAACTATCAGACCAGTGGCACTGTCCGAGACGATTGGCGGCGGGGGGAGAGGCGATTCGTCAGTTGCCTCATCTTGCGACATCTATTCGTCACTGGGGATGGCCTCTGTGGCCTGTTGATGGACAGATGGAAGGGCATTTAACGTGGTTTGCTGTAAAAGCATTAGAACCGCAAATGGATTGGATTATTGATATTGGGGGTGGGAGTACGGAATTTGCCTCCTCCCAGCATATTATCTCCCTGCCTATTGGGGCAGCTACTACCGTTCGTCAAATTCCATGGCCTCAAGATATCCACGCCGAAGAGCCATATGTTGTGGGAGGAACAGCCCACGCTCTGTCATTACTCACTGGGCAACGGGTCATGCGCTTGACGGACATTGAAAGCGTAGCGGAACAGATCGTGCACCACCCTGAACGCCTCAATTTTATGGATCCCGTGAGACGGACTATTTTTCCGAATGGCCTTAAGGTCATTCAGGAGATTATGCGACATTATCATTGGTCTAAGGTCACCTATTCCCCTTATGGCTTTCTCCAAGGGATTTGGTTGGCCTGTGCGTTGGGCAAGGATCAGAAAACGGGGAACGGTGATTTATGACCGCGAAACTGACGCCGATGCAAGAACAGTATCAGCGACTGAAACAACAACATCCGGAGGCTTTGTTGTTTTTCCGTTTGGGCGATTTTTATGAATTATTTGGTGAGGATGCAGAAATTGCCGCACCGATTTTGGATGTGCAATTAACCACCCGGGATAAAGTGACGCCGATGTGTGGAGTTCCTTATCACGCAGTAGATCAATATTTGCGCAAATTGGTTGAGAAAGGTTTTACCATCGCCATTGCGGAACAAATGGAAGATCCTCGCTTTGCCAAAGGCTTGGTGGACCGCGAGATTATCCGGGTGGTCTCACCGGGGACCTTTGTTGATGAATCAGACGGACAGCCTACACGCTTTGCTGTTCTCTATGTGGCTAAGCGCGAATGGGCCTTGGTCATCGCGGAATTAGCCACGGGATCGGTGTATTTTACGGAACAACGGATTAATTCCCGCATGACGACCTGGATACAAGAAGAGTGGGAACGGTGGCATCCCCAAGAATATTTGACGAATTGGGAAACGGATGTTGTTTTAGCCGGTAAGGCTGTTGCGGATAGATCATGGTTTAATAAAATCTTGTCGCCTCGGGATTTAGAACAATACTTAGCGCAGAAGTTCGGAACCTCCGGTTTACGTACCTTTGGTCTGGTTGAACATCCTACAGCGCAGGCTGCGCTTTATGTGTTGTGGCGTTATTTAACCGACTTGGAACACCGCGAACCGGTGCACTTGACCAATATTTTGTGGTACCATCCTGGCCAACAAATGGCGGTGAGCGCGAGAACCCTGCATCAATTACATGTGTTATCTAGTGATGGTCCCAGTCTTCTCTCCATTTTAGATAAGACGCTGACACCAATGGGTTCACGCTTGTTAGCATCGTGGTTAGAGCGACCGTTAACATGTAAAAGCCAAATTTTATTGCGCCAACAGGCGATCAAATGGTTTATGACGCAGCTTGCTATCCGTAAACAAGTCCGCGAACGGTTACAAATCATAGGTGATCTTTCCAAAAAGATTTCCCGAGTGGCCCTAGGTATGGCTACACCCAAAGATCTCGTTGCGATTGCTAAAACGCTAGCCACAACATTGGACATCTACCACACGGTACAGGACATGCCACACGATCTTTTACCGGTCTTCCCCTCTTTGGATGTGATTTCAGATATCTTGTTACATTTACGGGTGCTGAAAGAGGACGTGCCTAACAAATGGGATGAAGGCAACATTATTCAAGAAGGGGTTGATCCACAGATCGATCGTCTACGGTCGGTCATTACCAATCAGCGGGAAGCACTAGCGAGCCTTGAACAAGAAGAAAAAGATCGGTCGGGAATTAAAACATTGAAAGTGGGATATCACCGCACCTTTGGCTATTACTTGGAAGTGAGCCGAGGACAAACTCATAAAGTTCCTGATGACTGGAGACGGCGGCAAACTATGGCGAATGCCGAACGGTATACGAGTGATGCGCTACTGGAACTAGAGCGGACGATTTTGGAAGCCCTAGACCGGGTCAAGACGCTCGAATACGAACGGGGTAGAGAACTCCTTTTACTCGTGCAAACGCATAGCGAACCCTTAAACCAGCTAGCCCGTTGGTTGGCAACTTTAGATGTGTATAGTGCGCTAGCTGAAGTCGCGGTCATGCGTTCTTATACTTTTCCTGAGTGGCAGGACAGTGCCATACGAGATATGGAAATCACGGGATTGCGGCACCCCATTTTAGAGACCCTCACGCCGCATTTTGTGCCGACATCGATTACGTTACCTGAAGATCTTCGGGTCATACTGATTACCGGACCGAATATGGGGGGCAAGTCCACTTTCATGCGGGCATTAGCTCTTAATGTGATTATGGCCCACATTGGAGCGCCAGTTGCGTGCGAGCATATGCATCTTCCCGTTTTTTCCGGTGTTTATGCCCGGATTGGCGCGGATGATGACATTTACCGAGGCCAAAGTACGTTTATGGTTGAAATGGAGGAGATGGCGTGGATTTTGCGCCAAAGCGATCGCGAAAGTCTGGTGATTTTGGATGAGTTGGGACGGGGAACCTCAACCTTTGACGGGATGGCGATTGCTCAGGCCGTTGTCGAACGCCTGGCCACCCCTGCCGCCCCTTTAACGTTATTCGCCACTCATTATCATGAACTCACCCAGTTGGCGACGAGCCATCCACGCATGGTCAATTTTACGGTGGAAGTGATTCATGATCCGAAAACCGGACAATTGGTCTTTACCCACCGTATCATCAATGGTGCCGCATCGCGTTCGTATGGTGTTGAAGTGGCTGAATTGGCGGGTTTCCCCAAAACTTTGCTGACACGGGCTCGTCATCTGTTAACGATGTGGGAAGAACAGACGCAAGAATTAACCCAGCCCGTACAACAAGTTACGTGGTTTCGTCCCGATCCCTTAGGACAAGAATTGCTAGATGCCTTAAGACTTCTCGAGCTGGATGATCTATCTCCTCGTGAGGCATGGCAATGGCTTCAAGACTGGCGCGAGCGGGTGAAGCGCTCGAGCCTGGATGAAAGGAGTAGCGGATGAGTCGGATCCATATTCTCGATCCCTTGGTCGCCGATCAGATTGCTGCCGGTGAAGTGGTGGAACGTCCCGCATCTGTTGTCAAAGAACTGGTTGAAAATAGTCTCGATGCCATGGCGAAGCATATTGATGTGCAAATTGACGATGGTGGAAGGCAGCTCATTGCCGTCCAAGACGATGGGCTGGGAATGGATGGGGAGGATCTTGTCTTGTCGGTTCGCCGACATGCAACGTCAAAAATCAAGGTTTTGGATGACTTAACCCGGTCGATGACCCTGGGATTTCGTGGAGAAGCCCTGGCGGCTATTTCCGCGGTCAGTCATACGCATTTATTTTCCCGTCCTCACGATCAGTCTTATGGATTTCATCTGGTGGTTGATGGTGGCAACATTGGCGAATTAGTCCCGACTGCCATGGCGGAAGGTACAGTAATCCGGGTCGAGGAACTATTTTTCAATGTGCCAGCGCGATTGAAAGCTATTAAATCGGCTCATGCGGAACTCGGGGCCATCCAGCAATTATTGCAGCATTATGCCATTGGGTATGCGGATGTAGCCATAACCCTTCGCGATGGGGAAAAGATCTTGTGGCACACAATAGGTAATGGGCAAGTTCAAGACGTTATCCTTCAATTATTTGGCAGCGAAATTGCCGATAGCTTATTACCTGTCCATTACGAACAAGAGGGACTAGTCATCCATGGATTTATTTGTCCCGCTATGAAAAACCGGGGAACACGGCAGGGGCAAAGTTTATACATTAATCGGCGCTGGGTTAACAATTGGGTGTTGCGAAATGCCATTGAAGAAGCATTTCGTCCCCATCTTCCCGAGCGGCGTTATCCATATTTTTGGCTTTTCATTACTGTGGATGGATCGGAAGTGGATCCCAATGCCCATCCGACCAAATCGGAAGTGCGTTTAGACCATGAACGGTTTATTGCTGGAAAACTATACCATGCGGTACAAGACTCATTGGCGGCGCATTCACCGTCGGAACCGTTATCGCTCGCCGCGGCTGAGACGGAGAAGCCCTCACAACTTTATGTGTCGTGGCAAGATTCGGAGTCTTTGGAGCCGTCATGGCGTTGGCCCTCGGAGATGGATGCAGACGCTGTCCCAGTCTTACACGACGAATACAAAGCCTTAATTCCCTTGGCTCAGTGGCAAGCGAAATATATCATTGCGCAAGGCCCTTTAGGTCTTTATCTCATTGATCAGCATGCTGCTCATGAGCGGGTATACTATGAACAGTTTCGCCGTAAGGGCCAAGAAATTCTGGTGGCACAACCATTGTTAATTCCTTATACCTATACTTGTTTACCGGGAGAATGGGCTAAATGGCGCGAGTATCGCGACATGTTTTTAGAAATGGGTTTTGATATCACCGAAGTGGGGGGGACCACCCTAATGGTTCGGGCGATTCCTCAAGGTCTCATGAATTCCCCCAGTGATAGCGGTGGTATTATCCGTACCGTTCTGGAATCCTTAGCTGATGGTTTACACCACCATGATCATCCCATATTTTGGACGCAAGAAACTCAATATGCTTTGGCCGCATGCAAGGCGGCCGTCAAAGCGTACCGGGTGCTAACCATGGAAGAAATGCAAGCCTTGCTGGATATGATGGCCACTGTTGATGATCCCAGGGGCTGTCCCCATGGACGCCCTACGACACTCCATTTGACGTTAGAGGAGGTTGACCGCCGTTTTGGACGAAAGGGGTAAACAGCCGTTACTCATTTTGGCCGGACCGACGGCCGTGGGAAAGACGGAAATCAGCCTTTCCATAGCGCGGGAACTCCATGGGGAGATTGTGTCCTGTGATTCAGGACAAGTTTTTCAAGGACTGGATATTGGCACGGCTAAAATTTCTCCTGCCGATCGTCAAAACATTCCGCACTTTGGTATCGATCTTGTCAGTCCATGGTCGGCTTTTTCTGTTGCAGATTACCAAGCTTACGCAAAGCAAGTGATTACTGAGATTGCTAGCCGAGGCCATCTGCCGATTCTGGTCGGAGGCACGGGATTATGGATTCGCGCTCTTGTTCAAAATTATTTGTTTTCGCCGCAAAATCCCGAGTTATCGCAAATTCTCCGCCGCCATATTCGGATGATTGGTGATGAACATGGCTGGGAACTCATTCGTGAATTGCTTAAAACAGTGGATCCGGCAAGTTATGAGGCTATTGCGCCGCAAGATCATCACCGGCTGACCCGTGCATTAGAAGTGTTCTGGAGCACTGGCAAACCTCTTCCCCGGACCGGTCACGAAAGTCCTTATCATGTGGCGTATTGGGTTTTGACCAGACCTTTACGGGAACTGCATCACCGAATCGAGATACGGACAGAACAAATGATTGCAGCCGGGCTTCCTGATGAAGTGCTGACCTTGTTAAAGCGAGGGGTTCCCCGGAAATCACAAGCGTTATCTGCAATCGGTTATCGAGAAACGGTTGACTGGGCTTATGGCTTGTCTTCGGATACAGAGCGTGACCAACTGATTATGCTGCATACGAAACAATATGCCAAAAGGCAACTGACCTGGTTTCGCTCAGAAAAAATGGCTCGATGGCTGGATTTGTCATTGTTTGGCCCAGAGCGTGTGATTCAACAAATTGTTCAACATGCGCACCAAACCTTTGATTTGTCCGGTTAACGGCAAAATACCTGGTCGCCGATGACAGCTGTGACTGGCAGGCTATTCATCCAGTTATCATAGGGTAATGACGGATTATAGTAAAAGAGGGCACCGTGGGTCGGATCCCAGCCCTTTAGGGCCGCACTCACGGCTAAATAGGCCATCGAGTTAGCGGGACTCCAAATGGTGCCGTTGCTTACCGATTCAAACTGCCCGGGTTCCTCAATAACTTGGGGAATGGTTTTCGGAAAGCCAGGGGTTTTCAGACGATTGAGGACGACAGCGGCCACAGCAACTTGTCCAATGAATGGCTGATTCCCGGCTTCTGCATGCACTAAATGGGCAAGTAAGCGAAAATCCTCCCGTGAATAGGGAAGAGACGAGCTTGTGGGCGAGGCAAGCGGCGCGGCAGGGGCTTGGTAGCTAGCGAGTGCTTGTCCCGTGTAGGGAATGACTAATGTTTGGCCCGGTTGCAGTTTGTCGCTCAATAACCGATTTTCGTGCCATAAGGCGACCAACGAGACTTTAAATTGACGAGCAATGGTATTTAATGTGTCATGGGGTTTAACGACATAGGTTTGAGGAATGAGCAGGGTTTGGCCGGCGTAGATGGTCGTTGAGGTCAAATGATTGAGTTGTTCCAATTCTTGAATCGATACATGAAATTTGTTTGAAATGGCCCATAGCGAATCCCCCCATTGAATATGATACACCCGTGGTGGCCGGGTCGTGGGTTTAGGCATCGGTTTAATAACGGGAAGGGGACGATTTTTAGGAATCGGTGCTGGTTCCACATGTGTTGGTTTGGGTGAATCCGTGGGATTTGACCGGCTGACATTGGGGGTGAGTGTGCCGTGCATTACGGTGGTTAAACTCAGGGCAAAAACCCCGGCAATGATACGAAGCGGCCAACGAC
The DNA here is from genome assembly GCF_001280565.1 of Sulfobacillus thermosulfidooxidans. Lineage (NCBI taxonomy): Bacteria > Bacillati > Bacillota > Clostridia > Eubacteriales > Clostridiales Family XVII. Incertae Sedis > Sulfobacillus > Sulfobacillus thermosulfidooxidans. The sequence continues at coordinate 1,122,924 of NZ_LGRO01000001.1, forward strand.
TCGCATTTCTAACCCACGTGCGCATAGGCGGCGCTTGAATCATTCACATCCCTCCGTCATTAGTAAATTTAGTTCATGATATGATCCAAAAGTGGAAAACATGTCCAAATCCTTTACAGTCTCAAGGTCATGACATAGGCAATGGTGGTGAACATGGTGGCACTTAAATAAATTGTGGCCATGCCATAGGGCCAAAGCATGCCCATGCCTAACGCACCAAGAGACAATCCAAAGTACATGGCCGCATTATTCCAGGACAAGGCTAACCCTTTTGCACCTTTGGCACTAACCAATGCTTTAAGGACAGGAGTATATGAGGTCACCAGTGAAAACAGCAATAATCCAAGCCAGAGGAACGCTCCCCTCCAAGGGTATCTCAATCCTAGTAAAATCAATGTTTCTGCAAGGAGGGCCCAGCGGATGACCCGTAAATGGCCAACGCGATCACTCAGATATCCAGCTCCTAAAGTGCCTAACAACCCAAATAAACCAAAAGCGATCATGAAGGCTGTCAAACGAAGGGGACTAAAATGATAGGATTGCGTGAGATCTAATGGTAGATAGGTGTAAACGGCTCCAAAACCTGCATATGCGAATGCAGTGACCAGATAATTCACAGCGAGACGGCTGTCAGGACAAATGCTTTGGTTTTGGTGACTGGTATCCTGTTTTGACACGGTCCAAAATTTCCACGTGACACCCCATGATAAAAGGCTTAAGACAAAGATCAGCCAAAACGCGGTAGACCATGTCCAAGCGTCGGCGATGACTAGCCCCAAGGGAATTCCTAAAAAGGTCGCGGAAGAAAAACCCGCGGAAGCAATAGACATTGTTCGTCCCCGGTGATGAATTGAGGTAGTATCAGCAATATAGGCATAAAGACTGGGCGTAAAACCTGCGGCACCCACCGCAGCGATGGCCCGACTCCAGAGCAGATAGCGAAAGGGGGGCTCGAGAGCTGTCAGGAAATCACCTGCCAGAAAGAGTCCTAATCCCAACAAAGCCAGGCGCCGCCGTGTGTAATGGTCGGCAAATACGCCCCAGAGGGGAGAGGAGATGGCATAGGTTAGAGCAAATACGGTGACGAGGAAACTCACCATATTAGGAGGTTGGTGATATTGTCGGGAAATGGCTGGCAATAGTGGCGAGACAATGTATAAATCCAACCCGATGACAAAGGTTTGGCCAAAAAACCACAAAGGATGAAGTTGCCGTGGAAACGGAATAATCGCCCCGATCGCCCCCTTAACTCGTCTCCTTAAAACGCCATTAGGATGACAAAATGACAGGAAAGATATGTATTGAGGCAGGAAAGGAGTCAATAGTCCGCGAATAAATTCTTTAATGAGATAGCTAGAAGTCATAAATTGCCCGGGGGTTGTATGACGATAAAACACGATGATGACCAGCATGGATTTGTGATTTATGATCCCTTTCGATTTTTAGAAGACGATACAGAGGACACTAGGCACTTTGAGGCGGAACAGCATCAAAAGACCATCAGTGCTTTGCATGCCGATGCGTTTTGGGAGCCCATATATCACCGACTTGATACCCTCATGACGCATGAGGAGACCCATGTACCTCAAGTCCGTCAAGGCGTCATGGCTTTTGTACACCGTAAGCCCGGAGCGAACCAAGCGACCTTAGAGTGTCTTTCCCCAGGTCACTCCCATTCCCAAACCATCTATGACCCCAATCAAGCCGAGCATCCGCAAGCGATTGACTGGTTTACCTTGTCCGAAGATGGAAAGTTTGTTCTCTTTGGTGTTTCCAATCAAGGAGACGAATGGAGTACATTATATATTTATGATTGGACGCATAATCTGCTCTTAGATGACAACATTCCCGGTACACGCTGGGCTTCTGTATTTATGACCATGAATCACGCAGTATTTTATTATACGCGCTATCCTGTCGATGAAAGCGGTCGTCCACAGTACTATGGTCAGCGGGTTTATTGTCATCGGTTGGGCACGGATTACGCTGATGACATAGAAGTGTTTTCTGACCCCGATCCCACGACAACATTTCGCCTGAGCGGTGCTGAAGATGGTAGCCAACTTGTCATTGAAACCCACCGGGGATGGACCGCTAACCGGCTGTCATTACTTACATGGAAGATGGACGATCTAGAAACAACGACCATCATGCCTGTTGACATTTTTAGTGGGACTAGGGAGCGACTTCAGCCATTTTGGCGTGGCGGGGAATTATTTGGCCTTTATCATCATCCTAGTGAGCCGTCTCAAATATGGAAATGGAATCGTTCTGAAAACCGGTGGGCCACATTATGGGTTTCCTCGCCCGCTGAGCCCCTTCAATCTGTTGTGCCGCTTGATAGCGGCCTTGTGCTTCTGTATTTTAAGCAGGCCCGGTGCCATTTGGCATTTATTGACAACGATGGCGAAATGACGCCTATCGATTTGCCTCATCACGGTGTGGGAACAGTTATAGGACTGCAATCAGACCCGGAACATGACCGCTTTTTTATCGAATGGACTTCTTTTGATCAGCCGCCCCAAGTTTATACATGGGCTGTCTGGGCTCCCCAATTAAAGTATTGGGGAGCCCAGACCAAAGGTATCGAGGGAATTCGCATCTGGCAGGAATTTGTAAAATCAAAGGATGGTACCTTAATTCCCATTTTCTTGGCCGAGAAAGATGGTGTCCCAACCGGGGTCCGTTCAGCCATTGTGGGAGGATATGGAGGATTTAATATTGCTTATCAACCTGCTTATTCTCCGGGAATCCATCTGTGGCTCGAATCGGGCGGATTATATGTCGTTGCCGGATTACGCGGTGGCAGCGAATTTGGTGAGGCATGGCACCAAGCGGGTATGCGGGAACGAAAACAAAATGTATTTGACGATATGGTTAGTGTTTTGCGTCATTTAGTAACCCAAGGATATAGCCGGCCCGATATGATGGGGATTACTGGACGTAGCAATGGGGGCTTGTTGACTGGCACCATAGTCACGCAGCACCCGGAATTAATCCGTTCTGCCATCATTGGCGTGCCCTTATTAGATATGCTTCGCTACGACCGGTTTTTGGTGGCAGCGTTATGGAAACGTGAATATGGAGATCCTAATAATCCGACCGATTGGCAGTGGTTGCAACGCTATTCCCCCTATCATCATGTGGTTCCTCATACAAAATATCCCGCAATTTTAATTTTTACCTCAGCGCATGACAATCGAGTGCATCCGTTGCACGCCAGAAAAATGACCGCGCGTCTACAGCAGGCCACTGGGTCATCTTATCCGGTTTTTCTTCGAATTGAACCGCAAGCCGGTCATGGCGTAGGAAAAACTCGCAAGCAACAACTAGAAGAAGAAACCGATATCTGGACTTTCCAGTTTCGCCAATTAGGACTTTCTCCGAAGACTTAATTAACGCGGCCTTTGCCTTAATGGCGTCGATCGCAGCAGGTCATTGGCTTGCCTCAAATATCTTTTTGCATTGGGGGGAAGGAGCTGCGGCTTCAAGGCCCTTCATTTCGGGTCTTTTCCTGGACAGGCAGCATTTTCTTTTCCCAAGCGTATAGATTAGTGATGTCCGTTGGCGGAGGGGAAATCATGCTGGATGCGATGAATGATCCTGAATATCCTAAAAACCCTTTGACTTCGCGGGAAGTCATAGCGTGGTTCGAGTCCGGACATTTGACGTCGGACAAGGCAGTACGGTATTTAGCGCAACTGGATACGCGCGGTGGTCCCAATACGAATCCGTTTCAGCGAACAGCGACCCATTTTAATGGGGAAAGCCGCCATAAACGCGTAGAGAGCGTTTTACGCGAATTAGATGACCTCGTAGGACTCAAAGAAGTCAAGCAAATGGTGCATGAAATCCGTGCCTATGTCGAGGTCCAACAACGTCGGCAACAATTAGGGCTCGTAAGTGCATCGCAGACACTGCATATGATTTTTTCGGGTGCACCGGGCACTGGTAAGACAACAGTCGCGCGAATCATTGGCCGTCTCTTTCAGGCCCTTGATGTCCTGCCTAAAGGCCATATGCTCGAAGTAGAGCGAGCAGACTTGGTTGGAGAATACATTGGGCATACGGCACAGAAAACCCGGGAAGTTATTAAACGGGCCTTAGGAGGGGTGATGTTTGTTGATGAAGCCTATTCGCTGGCGCGGGGCGGTGAAAAAGATTTTGGGAAGGAAGCGATCGATACCCTGGTGAAGGCGATGGAAGATCATCGCGATGAATTTTTGTTGATTCTGGCGGGATACCCCGATGAGATGGCATGGTTTCTATCGACAAACCCCGGCTTATTATCGCGGTTTCCCATTCATATGCATTTTCCCGACTATGCCGCCGCAGAACTGATGGCGATAGCCCGCTCTATGTTGTTAGAGCGCCAGTATCATTTGACCACCGAAGCGGATCGTCAATTGGCAGAATTTCTGACACGCAGCCATGGACACTGGCATACCAATGCCGGCAATGCGCGTCTGGTTCGCAACATCATAGAACGGGCCATTCGACGGCAGGCCGTGCGATTAGTTAGCCATATCGATTCGACGAGTCGTGACGATCTCATGACCCTGACTTGGGCTGACGTGGAAGGAGGGTGGTAATGGAGGCCCTAGTCATCGGAAAGCCTAATGTCGGTAAATCCTTATTTGTTATCAACTTTGCGGCATACTTAGGCGTTAAGGAGATTCGTCTGCAATCGACAGAACGCAAAGGCGTTCCCACCAAGAAAATATTATTGTCTTTAGATGAAGCGCGGCATAAACTCGTGTCGCAAAAGCCTCACAAGACGCTGACGATTCAAAGTCTGAGCGTTGAGATTATTACGGGTCGACAAAAGAAAGCCCTGTGGATTGTCGATAGTGTTGGTATTACAGAGGGCATCCATCATCAAGCGGAGATTCGCCAAGCCATGGCTAATACGTTAATCCGTATGGGGGAGACCAATTTGATTTTGCATATGATTGATCTAAGCAGTGTGGGATCAAAACGCATCGAATCCTTAGGACCGCTTGATGACGAGATGGCCAAGTATGCCCAACGTTTAGTGCCGTATCTCATTCTTGGTAATAAAATTGATAAACCTGGGGCGGTCGATAATTTGCACGCCGTGCGCGAACACTTTAAGGGTATTCCCGTCATTGGCGTATCAGCTCTAACGCGCCGGGGTTTTAAAGAGGTCAAAGCGTTTACCTTACGTCATCTGGATGCGTAATACGCTCGGACGGTCTACGCCATTTTCGCCATGGATCAAAATAGTGTATGATACCGACGATGAATCTGGCGTAGGAGGCCTAATAATTTGCGAAATTCTGATATTTTAAAGCAGGCCCGCCAGACATGGCTCCACGTTGAAGCCATTGTCGCGGCGAATGTCACGCGGGTGGCTAAGGCTTTTAGTGAAAGTGGCCTGTCCACTTCGGATTTAGGGGGGAGTACCGGCTATGGCTATGGCGACCGCGGACGAGAACGGTTAGATCATATTGTCGCCACAATTATGCATGCGGAAGCGGCCATGGTCCGTCCTCAATGGGCATCCGGGACTCACGCGTTAGCCACCGCCTTGCGTGCTCTCTTAAGCCCGGGAGATCATTTATGGTTGGCCAATGGTCCCATTTATGACACGCTTCAACCTCTGATTTTTGGCAATTCACGAACCAGTTTGCCCAGTCGAGGAATAGACGTTAGGGTATTGCCCACGGACAAGACAGGAATGCCCATTTGGCCCCAGCAAGCCATCTTTCCGCGTGTGGTCTATATTCAACGTTCGCGGGGGTATCAGTCGCGGCCCTCGTTTCAAGCTGCCGAAATTCGTCAGATCGCGGAAAAAGCGCACTCGTTTGGCGCGTGGTTGGTGGTCGATAATTGTTATGGAGAATTCACCTTAGAGGAAGAACCGACAGATTGGGGAGCCGATTTGATTGTGGGCAGTTTATTAAAAAATCCGGGCGGTGGAGTTGCGCCAACCGGGGCTTATGTGGCAGGTAAAAAAGCCCTCGTTGAGGCCGTGGGAGATATGTTACTGGCTCCGGGAATTGGTCATGAGGTCGGACCTACAGGATCTATATTACGTCTGATTGCCCAGGGATGGTTTTTGGCACCCATGATAGTGGGCGAAGCCCTCATGGGCGGAATCTATGCATCCCATGCATTTGCGGCTGCAGGTTTTGCCGTTGATCCTTTGCCTGAGCAATTTCCCCGAAGTGACATTGTAACAGCCGTTCAATTAGGTGATGCAAAGAAAATTGAAATCTTGTGCCGAGCGGTGCAGCGTGTCTCGCCCATCGACGGCTATGTGATTCCTGAAGCCTGGTCGATGCCGGGCTATGCTGATCCTGTCATTATGGCTGCCGGCGGCTTTGTTGCGGGTGGATCGTTGGAATTATCCTGTGATGCCCCGATCAGGCCGCCTTATATCGCGTATTTACAGGGAGGCTTGTCCAAATGGCATACCGTAATGGCGGTTGACGCGGGAATCTCTGCGTTAAAGACTGCGAACAAGACCCACGACCTTACCTAAAATTTGAACGTCTGAGGAAATAATAGGCTGATAACGTTCATTAGCCGGCATAAGACGGATGCCTTGGGGCTCTTTGTAGAAATATTTGACGGTGGCTTCATCGCCTAGCAAAGCAATGACAATGTCTCCGTCATGGGCAGCGGATGTGCTTTGTACCGCAACCAGGTCACCGTCAAAAATTCCGGCACCAATCATGGAATCGCCCACAACCCGCAGAAGAAAATCCGGATGGACACGAAAGAGTGAAGCCGGTAAATTCAAATGTTCTTCGATCACTTCAGTCGCTAAAATGGGAACCCCGGCGGTGATATTTCCAACCAAGGGAAGGGAAATTGATTGGGCGTTATAACTATTGCCCATAGTCCAGGCTCGCCGCTTAGCGGGGGGATGCGATATATACCCTTCTTGTTCTAAGGCCTTTAAATGTCTGGCAACACTGGCAGTTGAGCTTAGTCCGACCGCTTTGCCTATCTCGCGTACGGAGGGAGGATAGCCATTTTTCGCAAGAAAGTCTTGAATATAATTCAATATTTTTTGTTGGCGTTCTCCAATCACATTTTATCATCCTCCTCATGATATCAGGAATATTGTACCATACTAGACAGACAGAGGAGGCGGAGAGACTGAAGAAAGCGATTGGAGCCGTTGTATTATGGTTGGTCATGGGCATTTTATCTGATCTATTGGCGCATTCCTTAAACCCCAGCATGATCATCATTGCTGCATTAGGCGTGAGCATCTCTGCTGGGGCTCTCAGCTTTGTCGTCAGACGTCCAGAGGTGGCAGCAATAATGATTGGGATGGCCATGTGGAGCATTTGGCTATCACCGTTGAAAATGGTGGACCGCTTGCTCCTTCCCCTCACTGAACTTCTTCTCGGTGTAATAATCGCGTGGTGGAGTCAACGGGCTGAGATTGGGCGTTTACGACCTCGGGATGGATTCTTAGGTTTTATAATTCTTATTTTGGTCTCAATGGCTTTATCGGTTTCATTACTCGTGAGCCATCCCACTACATTATCGACGAATTTGTCCTTACTTCTTGCCGCCTACTTGCTGACGCCGCCGACGGAGGTATTAATCGTATTGATGATTCTTACACGCCATCATTTGACCCGTTCTTTTTTGCGCTGTCACTACCAATGGAACGCTAAAACTCTTCCGTTGGTGGGGTGGGGAATTACTATCGGCATCATGATGTCGGTTATTACAGCACTAGTGGTAGAATGGGAAATAAAGGCGGCACATATCAGGATTCGGTCTAATAATCCGTTTGTTTTTGCTAAAGGATTAAATGGACACTTAGGACTGATTGCCTTTTTGATGATTGTGGCGATTGTCATCATGGCGCCCGTTGCCGAAGAAATTTTGTTCCGCGGTATTTTATTTGGGACCTTGCAACCTGCCTGGGGATTAGGTTGGGCCACAGTTGTGGCCGGTTTTCTTTTTGGCGTCGCGCATATGAACCTAACCTTGTTAATTCCATTAGCTCTCGCAGGGATGATTTTAAACTTGGTGTATTGGAAAACCGGGTCTTTGATTCCATCAACCATTGCTCACGCGACTTTAAACTTATTGTCGGTTGTCATCGCTCTTTTGGCACTTCATTAGCGTTCTGTTGTTCACTACGATTGTTTGCAAGAACCTTTTAGGGGAGATGTTGATGAAGGTTAGCAACCAAGAATTTTATTCGGGATTGCCTAAAGATAAAGAGTTACGCCGTATAGCCGAAATGACATTAGAAGTCTATCTGCAATACTTTCCGTTCGTCGCCACAGAATTGGGATTACATGATTGGGATGAGGCATTGCCTCCTGTCAGCGAAGCATCCCTCCAAGCATTCGAGGGGACACTCAATCAAGCGCGCAGAGCACTGAACTTGATTGATCCAGACACCCTGAATCTGGAAGATTGGGCGGACTATATGACTTTAAAATTTAATGTTGAGTCTTTATGGCTCGATGTGACCCGCGATCATCCAGAACGAAAAGATCCTAATCTTTTTAACGCGGTGATTAGTGAAAGTTTGTTAAGTCTCGCACGAGGTCAATTTGGTACCGCTGACACGCGAGGTTATGCCTTGTGGCAACGCTTGCGTCAAGTGCCCGGTTTTCTTGTGGCCGGTCTCAAACAGTTGGATAATCCACCAGAATTGTATGTGGATATGGCTATCGAACAGTTTTCCCAGACCCTTCCCTTTCTCCTTTACGATATTCCGCAAGCATTCCAACAGGTCAACAGCCATTTACGACAAGATATTGCAGAGGCGAGTCAACAAGCCGCGAAAGCTTATGAAAAATTTGTAGATGAATTAAAGACGAAAATAAAACCCAAAGCCCATGGAGATTATCGCCTAGGATCTGAGCGGTATTGGGAAAAATTCTATTGGCTTGAGGGCAACGAAGCGTCTTTGGATGAATTACTGAATACAGCGGATGCGGAACTAGAACGTCTGCAGACAAAATTACAAGACTTCGTTGCACAATATGAACCTTCGGCCAATATCCGACAAGTGATTGCCCAAATTCGGCACGACCATTGGTCGCGTGATTCGTTACTTCAACATACAAGCCAGCTTTTAGATCAGTTACGTAATTTTGTGGAAAGCCACCAACTTGTAAGCATCCCGAAAAGCCTTCATCCTCATGTTGTCGAAACTCCCGCGTTTATGCGACTTACCACATTAGCCTCGATCGTCCCTCCCGGACCTTTTGAGCAGTCATCGCCCCAGGCCTATTATCAAGTGACGTTGCCAGATTCCTCCTGGTCAGTCGAGGACCAAGAAGCTCAATTGCAAACGCTGAATAAAGCCACGATGCAGATGATTTCTATTCATGAAGTCTATCCTGGTCATTTCGTGCAATTTTTGCAGATTCCCAAAACGTCCAGCACGGTCCGCCGTGTTTTTGGTTCCGGGGCTTTTGTCGAGGGATGGGCTCATTATACCGAAGAACTTATGATCGAACAGGGTTACGGTGATGGCAATATAGCGTTACAAATCAGTTACGTATTGGAAGCCCTCGAACGCCTTGGTCGCTTTATTGTGGCGATCCGATTACACCGGGGAGATTTCACCCTCGACGATGCCCAACGCTTCTTTGAAACCGAGTGCTTTATGACGGCTGTCGGTGCTAAAAGAGAAACGTTAAGGGGAACACAAGACCCGTTTTATTTGATTTATACATGGGGAAAGCTTCAAATTTTCCGTTTGCGGCGTAAGGCTCAAGAACGGTGGGGATCTGAATTTACGTTACAACGATTTCACGATGGGTTGTTGAGTCACGGTATGCCGATGTTCCCGGTTTTGGAGAAACTTCTGTTTTCCGATCCCAAATAGTTGTACTCTGCATAAATTTGATATGGTAAAATAAGTCTGGTTGCAAGTTATTGGGGTGGGAGGGAGTCTCATGAACTTCGAATTAACTCCAGAACAGCGCGAGTTAAAAGAATGGGCTCATACGTTTGCCGAAAAAGAAATTCGTCCTGTAGCCGCGTATTATGATGAGCGCGAAGAAATGCCTTGGGATGTCTTAAAGAAAGCTGCGAAAGTGGGCTTGTTGTCCTATACCATTCCAGAGGAATACGGGGGCAATGGGGTACCTGATCTCATTTCTAGTTTAGTGGTCGGAGAGGAATTGTTTTGGGGTTGCGCTGGTATTGCGACAGCCATAGGAGGGATTGGCTTAGCGTCAATTCCGATTTTGGAAATGGGCTCCGAAGAGCAAAAGAAAAAGTGGTTGCCGATGTTTTGCGATCCGGATCAGGTTCGCTTAGGCGCCATGTGCTTGACAGAACCTGGCGCTGGTTCCGATGTGGTGAGCATGACGACCCGAGCGGTGCGCCACGGTGATGAATATATCATTAATGGCACCAAAACGTTTATCACAAACGGAGGCATTGCCGATGTCTACGTCGTGTTTGCCAAGACGAATCCCGAGGCCGGTTATGCGGGCGTGTCAGCTTTTATCGTCGACGGCAAAACCCCCGGCATTTCGTCGGGAAAGAAATTTAAAAAATTAGGCTTGCGGGCTAGTCATACGGCGGAAGTCCGATTCGATGATGTGCATGTACCCATCGAAAATCGCCTGGGTGAAGAAAATATGGCCTTCATTGGGGCGATGAAAATGCTCGAGCATTCGCGACCTACGGTCGCCATTGCTGCTGTAGGGGTGGCGCGAGCCGCATATGAATATGCCTTGGCTTACGCAAAAGAACGGGTCCAATTCGGCAAGCCGATTTATTATAATCAAGCCATATCGTTTACTTTAACCGAAATGCTAACCAAAATTGAAGCGGGCCGTTTATTAGCTTATCGTGCCGCATGGTTAGCCGATGAAGGTAAATCATGTAATATGGAAGGATCCATGGCCAAGGCCTTTTGTGGAGACATGGCCATGGAAGTCGCCACCAATGCAGTTCAAATTTTAGGTGGTTATGGATATATGCGTGATTATCCCGTTGAGAAATGGTTACGAGATGCCAAAATTATGTCTATTTATGAAGGCACAACGCAAATTCAAAAACGCGTGATGACCCGCATGATGTAATGGTGAAAATCCAGGTTTTAATAAGTTCATTGAGGGAGTGTGACAGGCAGATGACGACAAAGGAAGTTTTTGATCAACTTCAAGACCGCTTAACTCAGAAGACTAACACCCAATTAGCTAGCTCTACGGGGGTATATCAATTCATTTTAACCGGTGATGATGCGGGTGAGTATTGTGTGCGGGTTAATGCCGATGGGGCCCGCGTAGAACCCGGCAAGGCCAATGATGCGGGTGTGACCATTACGATGGCTGCGCAAGATTTTAAGGATTTAGCTGAAGGCAAATTAAATCCCATGAGTGCTTTTATGAGCGGTAAATTATCCGTCACAGGGGATATGAGCATGGCCTTAAAACTCCAAACATTGATTAGTTAAGCCGGCACATTGCTTCACATTCAAAGGAGGAAGCCGAAGTGACCGAAGCGTATATCATTGATGGCGTTCGCACCCCATTTGGTCGTCGCAATGGCATGTTAAAAAATGTCCGTCCGGATGACTTAGCGGCAGCCACATTACAACAACTGGTGTCTCGTACGCATACCGATCCCGCAACCGTGGAAGATGTGCGTTTAGGTTGTGTCACACAAATCGGTGAGCAAGGATTTAACATTGGACGGCTTGCGCCGTTAATTGCCGGATTTCCTGTCGAAGTGCCAGGGGCAACGGTAAACCGTATGTGTGCCTCAAGTCTGGAAACAGTAAATCAAGCGGCCCAAGCTATCAAGTCAGATACGCATGATGTGGTAATTGCGGCTGGGGTTGAATCGATGACACGGGTTCCGATGGGTTCGGATGGTTCGACTTTTAGCAACCAACTACTCGCTCAATATCAAATTGTTCCCCAAGGCATTTCCGCGGAACTCATTGCTGAAAAGTGGCACTTGGACCGGGAAGCACTAGATGCCTATTCCTATCAAAGTCATATGCGGGCGATTGCCGCGCAGCATGACCACTATTTTGATAAGGAAACCTTCGATGTTACGGTCTTGGGAGATGACGGGGAGATGCATACCGTCCGGACCGATGAGGGTCCAAGACCCGATACAAATCTTGAAAAAATGGCGAATTTGCGTCCGGCATTTAAACCAGACGGCGTGGTAACAGCCGGCAATTCCAGCCAAATCAGTGATGGAGCCAGTGCATTATTACTTGCTTCGGAAGCGGCGATTACCCGCTATGGGTATACGCCGCGTGCCCGAATTGTGGCCATGAGTGTGGTGGGAGTTGATCCCGTCATCATGCTTACCGGCCCGATTCCGGCTACCCGAAAAGTGTTGGACAAAGCGGGACTGGAATTTGATGATATCGACGTTTTCGAAGTCAATGAGGCGTTTGCATCGGTGGTTCTAGCGTGGGGAGAAGAGTACCATCCGGATTGGAATAAGGTCAATCCACACGGAGGTGCTATTGCGATTGGTCATCCTCTCGGCGCTTCAGGAGGCCGCTTAGTCTTAACTGCTTTAAATCACTTAGAAGTCACGAATGGTCGGTATGCACTGATTACCATGTGTATTGGATGGGGAATGGCCGTAGCGACCATTATCGAACGGGTTTAACGGCGTTGACATAAGAAGCCTACAAGGAAACCGCCCGACTGTCTATGTCGGGCGGTTTGTTTTATCGCGCAGGTGACGGCGAAATTACAAAGATTGACCATCCATCTGCATAGCCTGCGAGAATTTGATGGTTGCCAATGGCTTCTAGGGGATAAGGTGCTGACGAGTCAGCCGCGCTAGCCGATGGAGGGGCAATGTATTGCCACTGGGAGTCGGATTTTACCCAACGATAAATAGCTCCGGTCGGGGATCCATAAAATAAGTCGCCATTGGGTGAAGCGGCTAACTGTCCGACCCCAACTTGTTGTCCATTGCTGGGCACGGCGATTGCTGTCCATCGGTGGCTGGTGGGAGAATATCTCACCAGAACAGGATTAGACAGATTGACGAGTGCGGAAATTCCGCCGGCAGGGGACATGACCATGCTAGACGGTGCGGCTCCTAATGCCGGAAAATGAGGAAGTTGGTGCCAACTTTGTCCGCCATTTTGCGTTTCTAATACCGGTCCGATTCCTGTCCCCGCTACGGGTACCAAGGCCACGGCAATTTGTTGGGAATTGGCCGGATTGATCGCGTAATCCTCAACTTGCCAACGTTTGGTGTTCAACGGGAGCAGGGAGTTCCACCGTATCCCCGTCTGACTGACTTGCAATGTACCATTGACGATGGCCCAATAGTGATGGTCCATCGCCACAACATTGGAAAAGGTCGCGGAGCCGATGGCCCATGTTGTCCAATGACGTCCACGGTCTGTACTGACATATCCTACTGATTGACCTGAAGGATTTTCCTCGACTAATAACACGTCATTAGGTTTAGTCGGTAGCGCCGAAATTGTATCAATCATATTATTGGTCCCAGGTCCCGGAGATACCGCCCAATATGCTTTGCTTTGTCCGTGTAATACCGCCCAAGTATTATTGTGCGTCAAATAAATATAGGGACCAGCTGCCGCAAATGATGTAATAGGTGTCGGGAGCCCGGCAACCCATGTCCCTTTTAACGGGGTTGAACTGGGATGAGGACTGATCACTTGCCCATTGGTTGCGTCATGGCCAACGAAGTCATAAATAGGAACGCCTTGGGAAAATAGCGTGCCTCCCAAAACATGGCGTCGATTATCCAACTTTAACACCAGGGAAGTTCCAGTGATTTGACCCAAGGTAAATTTACCGGATAGTGTTAAGGCATGACCGGTCGGAACCGCCATGGGATATTTGGCATAAACCGGGGACATATCGATAACCTGAACCTGTTCATCGGAAAATTGCTGCAACACTTGCTTAATCGATGACGATAAAGCGGGAGCCGCCAAAGTCCTTTCACTACTGGAGGCCTGGCTTTGGCGGATCGAGTGGAGATGAGGCACTAGCACTAATCCGGCCACTGATGCAGCGACTGCACCCAATACCGTTCGGCGGAGATAGCTTTGGCGACGCATCACTTTTTTAGGATGCCAATTAGTATTAAAATACAATCCCATTCCTTCGCCAAGAGCGTGATCTAGACGTTCCCCTAACTTGTCGTGCAAATGATCGGTCATAATAGGCCCTCCTTCCAGATAGGTTCAAGAAGGGGACGTAGATGCTGCCGGGCGCGGTATAACCGCGTCTTAACAACTTGCTCACTCACGCCAAGCGCTGTAGCCGTCTCCTTTAAAGAGCGATCCATATAATAAAACAGGAGAATGCATTGACGTTCTGCTACGCCTAATTGCATAACCGCTTCAAGGACGTTCATATCATCCATGAGTAAAGGAATCTCGTCGATCGCGGATTGCTGGGTCGTCTCCAAAATATCTGTTGGGTCTTCTGGATGCCGTTTGTAATATCGCATGCGGTCACGACACAAGTTTGTCAATGTATGAAAAAGTAAGGCGGGACTCAAATTTTCGACTCCGTGGCGCTTGGCATGACGCCATAAGCGAACAAAAGCTTCTTGAGCCACATCTTCCGCATCATCGCGAACATGTAAGGTAACGAAAGCATACCGTAATGCCTTGTCCCCATATTCCTCCATAAATTGCGTAAAATGCCGTTCATCTTGCGCGTTCGTTGAAGGCAACCCCTTTAAGACGATCTCATTTCATCTAACATAACGTACCACGCTACGAAAAGGTTACATCAAGGTGCCTCATCACAACAACTCTTTTTTAGGATGCGGGCAAGATGCGGGAACGAAAACGGATTATCGCGTAATAGAGCCACATGGCGTCGATGAAGAGAAGGATGGCTGTCACATAAAATACACTTTGGATGTGCCAGATACTACTGACAAACCCGCCTAATAAAGGGCCTACTAAATTTCCCGCAAAAAGAAAACTACTATTAAAGCCAAATGCGCGTCCTTGTAAGGAAGTCGGTGTATACCGCCGGATGAGGGCTTGTACAGAGGGTTGCAAACCGCCAACAGCGAGTCCCAAAATCAGCCTCAGCGCCATGAGCTGATAAGCATTATGTACGTAAGCTTGAGGGAGATAGAGCACAGCAGCTATGACCAACGAAACTAAAAGCACACGTTGCGCGCCAATTTTGTCCGCTAATTTTCCAAGGCGCGGTGCACTGATGATGTTACCAAGTCCGATGGCGGCAAAGGTGGCCCCGGCCAAAGTGGAAATATTTTTGGCATGGGGTTCAAGTTGACGGACGTAAATTGTCACTATGGGTTCGATGCTAAGATATCCCATTTGAATTACCAAGGTGACCACAAACAAAGGCAGTATAATCCCTGTTTGACGCATTTTACGCAAAAATTCGCGGTCGGACATGCGAGTGGCGGCTGGGCTGGGTCGAAAATTTTCTCGAACAAAGAAGATCACCAATAACGTTGCCAAAATTTGGAGGACACCGGTTAAGAAAAAAACATGGCGAATTCCTATAGTATCTGCTAAAATCCCTCCCAAAAACGGGCCAATGAGATTGCCCGCAACCGCCCCAGTTTGCAGTGTACCCAGAGCTCGTCCTGCCTGCTCGGGAGGGGTTTGGGTGGCCTGTAAGGCGGTTGCCGAAACAATAAAGCCTGCAACGGCCCCTAATAACCCGCGTAGTGCAAATAATTGCCAGACATGATGCACAAATCCCATCGAGGCCATGACCAAAGCCATTCCCATACCACTGCGAATCAGCATGACTTTACGTCCCACTCTGTCGGAAAGACGACCCCATAGGGGTTGGACGAAGGCAGAAACCATAAAGGTCGCTGAAAATACAAGACCAGACCAACGTTCCAATGAACTCAGTTGATGAATCCCTAATTGTTGAATATAGATGGGCAGGAATGGTATCACGAGACTCATACTGGATCCCATGATAAAATTGGTGATCCATAGAATATATAAATTGCGTCTCCATGCTTCCATGTGTTAAGGATTCACTCCATGTGTCACATTATCCGCGACAGACTATTGTCCAAATGGATTATCATATGCCCGTGTTCATCAGAATACATAGGGCGAAATATGTCCTGATATTAACCCGATACTGATTTTAAGCATACCTTATTTGCACCGGAAATGCTAAATTTGATAACATGTTTGGTTATATCCCGTGGAGATTGTCGTGTCATGGTGGGGATCCTCATGTTTTAGTCCGTAAACAAAAAATGATTTGGCGAATGACGCAATGCCTTGTAGAATAATGGCTATCATGCAAAATGAAGACAGTGGTTAAGCACATTTTGTGAACCATGTGGATTAAAGGAGCTGACCAGGATTAAGTCACCATATTTGTGGCGGACGGACAAAGGGAAAGGGTCATTAAGCATTGACGGCAATGCTTTAATTATTCCTGTCGCTTTGCCCGAGGCTCTGGAACGTTTACGTCTAGAAGGTGATCCCTCCGCGCGGCAATTGCCCGCTCATGTTACGGTGCACTTTCCGTTCGCGGACGAACCGAAAACAAAAATTGTCACGCCAGAACTGAAAAAATTAGTGGGACGAATTGAGGCGTTTCAGATTCAATTTGATTGCCTCGATCATTTTGACATGCCCGACGAAGTGATTTACTACTTGAAAGTCTCCTCAACGCCCCAACTGGTCACATTGTTCCACACTATATGGAATAAATTTCGTGCTTATCCGCCCTACGAGGGAAAACATCAAACTATTGTTCCTCACATTACTCTTGCGCGTTATGCACGACCTGTACCAGAAGAGAAAATCGCACGTCTTTTGGAGGCCGTGGAGCAACATCGCAACGAGTTGCACTGGGAAATATCCGAAGTTGAGTGGGTCAATGTGCAGCCGGGAGTGCCCGGGTGCAGGATACTCGGGAGTTTTCCTTTAAAACGCAAAGCGGCACGTTAGACGTAGTCCAAGATTAACTCAAGGCGTCTAATTCTTTAGCCAGTTGCAGATCTTTCTCGGTCACACCACCTTCATCGTGCGTGGTTAAGGTCACCTGAACGCGGTTATAGCGAATATCGACATCGGGATGATGATCCATGGTGTTGGCAGGCTCAACCATGCGATTGACAAAGGCTACACTTTGGGTAAAATCCCGGAAAACAAATTCCTTGCGAATAGCATTGCCAATCCATTCCCATCCCGTCATATTCTGAAGTTGCTGGACGACTTGTTCTGCATTTAGACGCATCAGTGACCTCCTTGCGAAAAATGATTAAAATCTCAGAGCCCAAAGTTCCTAGGAAATATTTTGACAAATATAAGGATTGGCTGAACTTCTCTTTTTAGTGTATCGATTCCTCTTATTTCCTGCAATGGCAAGCGAGTTGAGTATTCGTGCGCTCGCCATTACACTGGGATGAAGAAGAGGGTGAAGCAGATGACTTCATGGTGGCGAGATATTCCTCCTGTAGCACGGTCATTGATGACAATCAGGTTTTTGCGAAGTGTTTCCCAAGGAGCCTTAGCTGTCGATTTTGTCCTGTATCTTCATGCAATGCATTGGTCAGCAGCCGCGATCGGTTTGTTATTAATGGCAAGTGGTCTCACGGGCGCTCTTTTGAGTATTGTTGTAGGATTAATTAGTGACCACTATGGACGTAAGCCGTTCTTGCTATTTTACGAATGTGGGCTGGTCTTGGGAACGTTGTTGATTGTCTTTACCCATCTCCGTGTCGTACTGATTGTGGTAGCGATTTTCTTTGCATTTGGACGGGGAGCGAATGGATCTTCGGGGCCATTTGCTCCTGCAGAACAGGCATGGTTGGCGAGTGTGATTCCACCTCTTAGACGCGGGTCATTATTTAGTGTGAATGCGGCTTTAACCTTTTGGGGGATGGCAATCGGCTCATTTTTAGCTGGCATATTACCGGGCTTTTTGACAGGATCTCAACCTAGGGTCCGTTTCGATCCGTTGTTTTGGTTGGCCATTGTCGTTGCAATCATCAATGCTGTTCAAATTTTGTTGACTCCCGAGCCACAACTCCAAATGTCTGACCGGATGGCCGGAGGTGCATCGAACGTCGATGAAACACAGGTGAGACGCCAGGAGAATAAAGCTCTATCATTGTTGGCCTTGGTTAACACCATAAATTCTTTGGGCGTGGGACTGATTGCGCCATTGTTGCCCTATTGGTTTTCAGTTCGCTTTGGCGTTGGTCCCAAAGCCATTGGACCTGTCTATGGAGTCACGTTCATATTGACAGGTCTGTCCTCGTTGGCCATCGGCAAAGTTTCACAGCGTATTGGTCTCATGGGATCAATTATATGGCCCCGATTGGTCGGTGTTGTCGCGCTCATTGCGATGGCTTTTATGCCGTCATTTCTTCCTGCGGCCCTTCTTTATATTGTTCGCTCGGTGGTTAACCGCGGTTCGATGGGAACACGGCAAGCTTTTAGTGTCAGTCTGGTTCGTGATAAACGACGGGGATTTGCGTCGAGTCTCAATGCCGTGTCCTGGACGGTTCCAGCTTCCATTGGCCCCGCGATCGGCGGGTGGCTGATGGGTATAGGATCTCTTGCTTGGCCGTTTGTGCTAGCATCTGCCCTACAACTGGGATACATCGTGATTTTTCCGCGGGTTATGGGTCAATATGATCCGACTCGGGCCGTATCGAAATCCTCTTTAACCTAAGGTGTGCCCGCATAAAACCCGTAGGAGAACACACTCTCACAATTTATTCAGTTCGGATTTAATGGCGTTTAAGGCCTGATCATTACGAATATAATAGACGCACGCCCCGTCTTTATAGGTCGTGACAAGCCCAACGTTGCGCAACATGCCTAGATGATGAGAAACCGTCGATTGAGGTAATTTCATATGCGTCACTAAGTCTTGCACGCACAATCCCACTTCTTGGTGATCACTATCCATCGGAACAGTGCGGCAACACAACTCACCGGAATTGCCTAATAAACGCATAATTTCCAGGCGCGTCGGATCGCTCAAGACTTTGAGTGCGCGATCAAACGAAATAGATGATTGGATAATGGATGCTCGGTGAATCGGTTCAGTCATTCCTCATAATTCCCTTCTAGATACCTAAATTTTTCTTTTTATAACTCATGGTAACACGCTATTGACAGTATAGCACGCAAAACATTAGTGTATCCACATAGATTGATATATGAATGGAGGGTATATGCCATGATTTTTCGCCAACATTTGTGGGGCGAGCAGTCTCAAGCCTCGTACTTTCTAGCCTGTCCTGGAAAAGGGGTGGCGGCCGTCATTGATCCGGCATGGGACATCTCACCGTATCTTCAAGATGCAGAGCAATTCGGTTTAAAAATTACCTTGGTCCTTGATACCCATATTCACGCTGACCACATTTCTGGAGCCAGACGTTTATGTGCAGAAACTAATGCGCATTTGGTTGCCCACGAATTAGCCCCTTTTGTTTATCCGGTTGACCGTGTTAAAGACGGCGATATCTTAGAAGTGGGAAACGTGGCTTTACGTGTGGTGCACACCCCAGGGCATACTCCAGAACATATTGCGCTGTTGGGAACAGACCGCAGCCGCAATCCTGATATGCCATGGTTCTTGTTAACAGGACATAGTCTTATGGTGGGCGATGTAGGCCGTCCCGATCTTGCACCCCAAGAATCGGCAAAATCGATGTACGAAACGCTGCATGATCGGCTCAATATGTTACCGGATTACCTTGAAGTGTGGCCCGGAGCTTATGCAGGCTCCGTCTGCGGTCGGGGCCTATCAGGCAAACCTCATAGTACTTTAGGATATGAACGCAAGACTAATCCGGCTTTTCGATATCTGAATGTGAGTGATTTCGAACAATTTCTGTTACAAAATCTTCCTCCCAAACCCAAGCAATTTCATTTAATTCGCGAAATCAACCGGGGCAATGCGGATCCACGGGAATATTTAGATGCTGCTCTGGGTTCTGAACTGAGCCACTCAGCCGATGTGAGTGTGATAATAAAGGATGGTATGTCCTCATGAAATTGGGGATTAAAGCTAACCGCACACAATTTTTGCTTTTGGTCTTGCTTGTGATCTTTGTAGGCGCCTTGCTTGGAAGTGAACGCACTATCGTACCCGTTATGGCTGAGAACACATTCCATTTGACAAATGGTATGTTGATTTTGAGCTTTATCGCAACGTTTGGTTTAAGTAAGGCAATTGTCAATTTATTTGCAGGGCATTGGTCAGATCGGGTGGGCCGTAAAAAGGTTTTAATGTGGGGCTGGATTATCGGATTGCCGGTGCCCGTGTTGTTGGCGTTTGCCCCAGATTGGAATTGGGTGATTGGAGCAAACGTCTTGTTAGGCATTAATCAGGGATTAGCCTGGACAATGACGAGTGTTGCCAAAATCGATTTGGTGGGGCCGCAAGGACGGGGATTAGCGGTGGGGATTGATGAAGGATCCGGGTATTTGGGGTTGGCTGCAAGCGGCTGGGCTACCGCCTTGTTAGCGGCACGATTTGGGTTGCGGCCAATTCCCTTTGTCTTGGCTGAAGTCGTCGCTCTGTTAGGTCTATTATCGACGATAACCTTATTACGAGAGACACGAGAGTTTGCGTTATTAGAGCATACGCAGAGTTCTCATGGCAAAAATTCACTACCACTCGATTTAAAAGATGCTTTTGCCGAGACAACGTGGAAAAATCCCGGATTATCGACGTTATCCTTGGATGGCCAAATTAATAAATGGTCTGATACGTTGATGTGGGGCATTATCCCGTTGTATTTGACTAGTGAACATGTGAGTTTGCCCCAAATTGGATTCGTGGCGGGGATTTATGCTGGCACCTGGGGATTAGCGCAATTTGGCACGGGTCTTTTATCCGATCATATTGGACGCCGGAAGCCCATTTTGATGGGATTGGCTTTGAATGCTGTCGGGATTCTGGGATTATATCTCTTTCACCATGTGGGATTGTGGGCTTTTAGTGCGGGTTTGGGAGGTCTCGGAACCGCATTGCTTTATCCCAATTTGTCATCTGCAGTCTCTGATATTGCACCTCCTGCTCACCGGGGTGGCATCACCGGTGTCTTCCGGCTTTGGCGGGATGGAGGTTATGCTGTTGCCGCTCTCTTATTGGGCGCAATTAGTACAGCGAGTTCGCTTCATATGACCATTTTAGTCGTGGGGATATTATTATTGATGACCACCATCTTAAGTTGGTGGCGGTTACCAGAGACTTTGCCCAGGTTAGTTGTGCATCAACACCAGAAAATTGGGTAAAACGTGCAACAAGGAAGGAGAGAGTTAATATGGGAAAGCTAGGCATAATGATTGCATCGGATAATCCCCAGCGCGTTCGGGTGGCCTTGTCTCTCGCTTTACACACTCAAGAATTGCCGGAAGCCGAACGGCCGGACGATCTAGAAGTTTTTTTCTTCGCAGAATCCACAGCCCTTTTGGCTACGGCTCCTGATGATATCCGCACCATGATGCAGGATCTGCGGCAGAGAGGCATTCTTTTAGAGGCATGTACGAACCTCGTGAAATCATACCAGGTAGAAGATGCGGCCCGAGCACTTAATATCGAATTGCTCATGGCCAATCAAACATTTTCCCGTTGGGCCCGTGAAGGATATGCCATTCTCAGTTTTTAAATCGTGACAGATATAAAATACGCAGCCCGGTTCCCAATTTATTGCCTGACCGGGCTGCATGATTCGAGAGATGTTGTTATGGGATTGTTCTCGCATGGTGCCCTATAAATGGCCGAGCCAATGGACAAGCAATGTCGCCGTGTGATGGAGCCAGCGCGTCACTTGTTGCCATAATGATGGCTCGTGCTGACCTGTGGGGGCCGCAGCAGGCGGATCATGGGACACACTAGCACTGGCATTTTGAGGATGCACAATGGGAGGTGCTTGTTCTGAAGGGGCGGCCGCTTGTTGTGCCGATGCATAGAAATGATATTGGTAATGAATCCGAATTTGATGTGAGGCGTCTTGAGCAGACAGTAATTGGGGAGAATAGGACCAATGAATCACAATGTCCTTGCGTATGCCATCATATAAGGCGATGTGCCAATTGTCTTGTAACGCGGCAAAATAGCCATAGGCTCCCCATGTGGGGTCGGCCACTACCCAGCCCACACTCGGCAAATAAAATTCGGTCCATTGATGAAAGCCTCCTTGTCCGCTACCATTATTGGTCACATACCCCCCAACAAAGCGCGCGGGAATATGGGCTGTCCGCAATAAGCCCACATAAAGATCGGCAATGTCGCTACAGATGCCTAAATGACTCTCTGCAGTGGCTACGGCACTTCCTGAGGCTTGCAGCGTATAGTTATACCGAATGTTTTTCACAATCCACTCAAAAAGCGCATGCGCCTCTTGTTCGGGGTTCTCACCAGGTTGAATAACCTGAGCGACAATATTTTCCAAGACAGGGGAATCGGTGTTGACCTCCTGCGCTTCGAGTTGAGGATTGGTGTAGGTTTGATAGACCGTACTGTGCGTATTATATGCGGGATAAACTTTGGGAAGCTTGTAATTGACATCATAAGATGTATCAGAATAATGCAATGTTAAGGAGACCGTTTGATGGGGCGCAAGGGTACTCCACACAAAGGTGCCAATTAAATTCCCGTATTGATCATGGTGGACCGCCACCGGCTTGATGCTTTCTCCCGTGAGCGAAACTTGTGAATAGCTGGTCTCGGGAGGCAGTAAAACAATATTCGCTTTGACATCATAGGCGGATGCGTTTTCGGTATTCGTCAAAGTGATGGTTTGGGTAAAAACATAATGGGCCGGTAATGAGGTGACGGCATCCGGGGAAGAAATATTTATAGTTTGGTTGGCGGCATACGCTTGTGGCGTGAGGGTAATGACTCCGGAAAACACCAAGACTAAAGCTCCCGTTGCTAACCGGCTCCGTTTCACGATCTCGCCTCCCCAATAATTGACATACGTATTATAATACCCGTTATGTAGTTTTTGGAAAACACATTCATCTTTGTAGTTGTCCATACACTTGATAAGACCGCGTTTATTCCTAGACCATCACTTTCCTCCTTATTCTCCTCGTGATGGGATAAAATCAACAAACATTAAGTGATTTTTTATTGTGACAAATTTGGATGAACGTTTATTAAACGTGTTCTAAGAAATTACCATGAAATTACCCTGCGCTAAAGCCTCTGGCAGCAAACATAATCCTCATCAACTTCGGGTGCGCCTTATTTTTTGCTGTCGCAAAATCCTGACCCGGGTGACATGATGGGGTGCGTTTAAAAGGTTCTGCCGCTAGATCCATCGGAGGACTGGTAAACATGCAGACGATAGATGGCCGAGGAATTTTGGAGAACATACTCGCCTTCGATATCATGAGCCGTGGCAATGGCTTTATCGAATCCTGCCAGGTGAGTGTATTCATCCGTGTCAATAAGGCTTAGATGCATCACGACGCCTTCAAAAATGTCATGTTTAATAACCCAGTGAAGATTAAGATGGGGATCAAGAGGGAAATTGCGTTCGGCAAAAATATCACTGTTCCGACGATCGGGCTGGGTAATGAAAACTTCCAATTGGCGCAACATGTCGGGAGTAATGGGGACTTGGTTGTCGATGACAGGTTTTTGTTGGGACATATATATCCTCCCATTGGATTTTGATGTGATGCTCTATTGACATGGTATCACGATTTACAGCCTTTGGACGTTGGATAAGGCGACGCAAAGACACCAGGCTTCTGGGCCGAAAGCTTAAGATACCCCATTGACAAGAGGCATCATGGAGAATACTGTTAACTTAACAGCGGAGTTATTAGCATAACTACTAAAAATGAGTAAGGGAGAGCGACCATCATGATTAATGAAGGACGAACAGACCGGATTTTGCGTGTGGTTTTCGGCGTGATTTTCGCTATTTTAGCGTTTTATAAAGTCGGAGGCAGTGTGGGGGAATGGATTTTTGGCATTTTAGCGGTCGTCGCAATCATTACAGGAATCACTGGATTTTGTGGGTTGTATCGCTTAGTCGGCATTCGGACTTGTCCCATTCGTAAACCGTGAAAAACTATTGGGTCTTTCCTCTTATTTTGTTTTAGTCTTGCCGTCTAGAGTGACCTCCTAGACGGTTTTTTGTTTGTTATGCAACGCGGCCCTGCATCAAAATGCCAGTTTGTTGCGCATTTTGATGCGGGAAACAAGATGTAGCGCGTTGCTGATGCCTTATGAGAATTTTGGAGAATGAAAGGACACGGACTCAAATTGATCCGGTGACCATGCTAACTGTGAGGCTTGAGGTTCGGTGTGGGCAAGAATGCGTCCATCGGCTACAACCCACCGGGGCGGTGGCATAAGACGAATGAGATCAACTTGGTCCGCCACAGGATAGATCACAAAATTGGCTGGTTGTCCTTCGTGAAGGATTAAGGTTGATGGATAAGAAGGGATCATCATAATTTGAGCCGCATTCGTGGTGACGGTGGATAATACGGCCTCTAACTCGTCAGCGCCCGTCATTTGAGCAATATGCGCCAACATACTGGCCACAAACAGTGGGTTCCCGGTTCCCCAGGGATACCATGGATCGACGATGGAGTCATGTCCCGCGCCTACACAAATGCCTGAATGTAACAATTCCTTAACCCGGGTCATGCCCCGCCTTTTGGGGTATCGGTCAAAACGGCCTTGCAAGACGATATTATCTAGTGGGTTGGCAATAATCGCAACGCCTGCCGTTTTGAGCATACGCATGAGTTTAAAGGCGTAGGCTTCGTTATAAGATGCCATGGCGGTGGTATGACTTGCGGTAACTCTTCCTGCCCATCCATTATCGAGTGTTAGTTTCGCCATGGTTTCAAGAAACCGTGAGTGATCATCATCGGTTTCATCGCAATGAATATCAATAGGCCTTTGATATTTGCCAGCTAAATCAAACGCTAATTGAATATCTTTGATACCGTCTTCACGCGTCCATTCATAGTGCGGAATTCCACCCACGACGTCGGCGCCAAGTTTAAGGGCTTCTTCCATTAATTCGGGTCCGTTAGGACGGCAAAATATCCCATCTTGCGGAAAAGCCACGAGTTGGAGAATGACCCCTTGGGGAAGTTCTTGGCGCAACCGCAACAAAGCTCTTAGGGCGGTGAGGGAATCATCCGAAACATCAACATGGGAACGGATATAAAGAACACCGTGTGCAATATGCCAGCGAATCGCTTCCCGAGCCCGTCGCACGACGTCCTCTTCGGTGAGCTTTTTTTTGCGTTGATTCCACCGTTCAATCCCCTCAATGAGCGTGCCAGAGCGGTTAGGTTCGGGATCGCCAGCCGTCAGCACGGCATCGAGGTGAACGTGGGGATCTGATAACGGGGGGAGGAGAAGACCGCCTTCAGCATCATAGGAAGCTGACGAAGCCGGCAAAGACGGTGCAAGTTGGGTTATCCTCCCATCTTGTATCCTCAGATCATGCAGAGTATCATGGCCAGGAATCCGGACATGATGAAAACTGAATGTGGTCACAATCATCACCTCAAAAAAGTTATCATTGAACGATCTGTATTCATCATACCGAATAATTGTCAAATGTCGGACAAATTCTCAAGATTGGTATAGAGAACGGATGGGGGTTCGGCGACTCCATCGCAGACAGTTATTGAATATGGTAAAGAGCGAAAGATACTGGCCATCCCTGGCCCGACAATTGCTTGATTAGGATGGCATGTTGATGAAGCCAGTGATCGAGAGACGCTGTGGCATGAGGGGGGACACTGTTAAAAATAAACCAAATGCTACGGCCGGGTTTCAAATATCCTGCCTGTTTCAATTTATTCACATTGACCGCTTCCGCAAAATACGCTCCTTTGCCAGGGAGATTAATATATTCGTTCCAGGTAAAATGCCCCGGATAGTTGCCAATTTTAATAGGTAGATGATAGGCATCAATATAATATTGAATGGTGTATTGACAGCCTGCAATGTTATCCATACACACGATCTCTTGACCGGCTCGATAATCATGGGCCCAGGTAAGTACCGGATGGCGCCAATTCTCCAACGAAATCCCTTGGCCGTGAATCCACTGTGGCACAACCAAAAATAGGGAAAGAGCGATGAGAGTGAGCTGGGTTTGCACAGATCGTATAGCCTTTAGCCCACCGATCAGTATGATGACGAGACCCTCTACTGTTGGCAGCAGATAGACCGGATCAAAGACATGATAGTTTCGGATATATGAGCTCACATAACTTTCCGCCGGAGGCAACAACATCCATGTTAAACCAAACCACAATGCCATTTCATCACGATGAGTTATTTGCAACCATGATGGAACCGTTGAGGGCAGGCGAACCCAGGCAATGATGGCCAAACTGCCTAAAAATACCATCAATATCATCAAAGGACTTGTCAACGATTGTTCAAGATAGGTCGGAATGAGGTGAATCGCTTCGCTGAAGGTTGGCAAAGGAACCCACCCGACTTGCCCTCCCGCTAAAATGGGTGGTAGTAAAGGCAATCCTAATACGGCCCCTAGAGCCAAGGCCAGAAGAAACTGAAGGAAATGGGACCGGTCGGTGTCGTTCTTCCGCCACAAAATCCACACCAAAATAAACTGGGCAGCGAAATAAAAAAGACTATTCAAAAAGGAATATAAATCGAGAGTCGATGTCAGGACATAACTTATCCACCACAAACTGCGGTGTCTTGGAGCATTGAGAAATTGCCACAAGGATAGATAGGATAGGACTGTGAACAGTAAAAAGAGGGAAAAGGACCGAGCTTGTTGGCTATATGTCACGATATATGGAAAACCCAAAAAGAAGACAACGCCTAAAGCGGCAAACCATTTTGTATGGTACATCGTGCGTAATAAGGCATAGAGCGCGACTGAAGCCAATACATAACCCACAGCATTAGGAATTCTTACTGGGAAAGCCAACCATGATATATGAAATAGGGTTAAGATGGATAACCAAAAATGCAAAATTACATAATACAGAAACATATTGCCCTCAATGGTGAACAATACATGGGAAATGACACCTAAGGATTCTTTAGATAATTCCACTGAAAATGCTTCATCACGCCAAATACTACCCTGTCCCAAATGATGAAAAATGACAGCGGACGACACCGCAATAATGGCGGCGACCAGGATAATATTTTCCATTGTGCTATCGGATTTGTTACGGAATAGTTGCTTCATGCAAACCTCCTAATGATGGGATCTCGTCTTGGATTTTATCCTATCACGGTGTTCATGGCGCCATGGTACAATGAAACCAATGAAATGCAATAACCAATCACACGTCCACATGCGGTGGGTGTTGTCAGTACATAGAACTTGCATATAGGAGTAATGGGTTTGTATGATGAACTTTACTCGCGGGATCCGATGGTTGACTGCGGTGGCAATGATATTGATCCTCTTATTAATCACTCCTCACGAATTGAATCCCGGTACATTACCTCACCGAAAATTGTGGCCACACCACAATTTAGCATTTGGTCGTCAACCCAATCATAATGGACTGATAAGTATTAGTCTTCCTATGCAATTGACCCGGCCAATTAGTTGGACGGACCCGACAACGGGACTTATGCAAATTGCGGTGGTGGATGGAGCGGTCTATGGTGGAACGGTTCACAGCCCTTATGCCGTGGACAAATTGTCGGCCTTGACCGGACGAATGGAATGGTCCGTATCAGTCCCCAATCAAGTGATGACTACCCCCGTAGTCTACCGTGGAGTCGTCATCGTCGGAACGGGGAATCGTGATTGGCCTGGCCCTCAAAGCAACGGTATTCGAGGGACAGGGACTAATCAAATCTTGGGATTGTCTGCCAATACCGGAAAGATTCTTTGGTCAATCAACACACCGGGAGAAAACATGCCAACACCGGTCATCAATAATGGAATTTTATATCAGGTGGGAGGCAGTGATGAAGTCTTAGCGATTAACCCATTGAATGGCAAGATTTTACAAAGACTCCCGATCCCGAGTTATGTGAGTATGTCATCACCGGAAATTGTGGACCATGTGATGTATTTCGGGGGAGCTTTACCTTACCAACTTTATGCCATTGACATTCCTCATCTGCGTATCGCTTTTACGACTACGCTTCCCTCATCGTTGGGGGGTATAGATGATTGCCCGCCCGCTATTGCTGATGGCATTCTTGTTATCGATTATGAAGGTTTGATTGGTAATCAAATCCATGCCATGGCGGCAGGGGTGTCAGTGCACACTGGGAGGGTTCTATGGGCCACCGATCTCGGTCCTGGCAGCATTCCCCGGGCGCCAGATGGTTCTCCCACCAATGCGGCAGGAGTGCCCATTATTCACGGGAACGTGGTGTATTTAGGGTCTCCGGTGACTAGCACATTATATGCCTTGAACTTGCGAACCGGAAAACTTTTATGGAATACATCAGATAGTGGAGCTATTGGCCGTATTACCATGGCCCCGATATGGGTTAATGGGCATATTATCGCCGGGGATAGTATCGGAGATATTATCGTAGTCAATGCCAAAACAGGACGTATCGTTTCGACGCTGAAAGAGCCAACACCATTTGTTCCGGGCGTCCCCCAAATAGTTAATGGGTCATTATTCATAGGAACAAAATTAGCCACTTATGCGATTCCCTTGGAAAATATTGATGCCCATCTTTAGAAACGAGCATGGACATTACTGGCCTCATGGTGTAACGCAAAGCGTTGTTCGGGAGTGATAAGTTTATGGATTATATTGCCGTTATAGAACAATCAACACCTGAAATTTGGCCAGGATCCACGTTGTGGCATGATGAATGGGGAAGTTTAGGCACGTTTCCCGATGGTGCTGGGCTAGGCAGTGAAATTATGCGATTTCGGGTTCCACGCCGGATCATGGCAGAACGGCTTGACGCCTTGATGAAGCAATACCGTAGGAAACCATTGGTACGCGTCAGTCCTAGAGAAACACCTGGACTTACAAGTTGGCTTATTGACCATCAATACCGGTTGCACGAGCGCCAAATGCTCATGATTTGGTCTGGGCATGCACCGACGCGGCCGCATTCTCCGTTGGTTCAAGAAGTGCTGACCCCTGAGCAGTTAGCTGGAGTGAACGCATTAGATCATCGCGTTTTTCATGATCCGGTGTTAGAAGGAGCAAATCTGCACAAAGAGTTACAGCGATTGCAGCCGGATTCCCGCCGATTATTTTATGTATCAGCTGGGGACCAGGTAATATCGGCAGGGGGATTGACCCGGTTCGACAGGTGGGCATTGTTATGGGGCGGGGAAACGCATCCCGACTTTCGGCAAAACGGGTGGTATCGTCTTGTGGTCGAACACCGTCTTTTTATCGCCCTAAATCAGTGGGCAGTCGATTTTGCTGCAACATATGCTAACAACGAGACATCGGCACCGATTTTAGCGAAAATGGGCTTTCAGTTGTGGGAGGTGCATGATATTTATGCTCCCCCGCAAACAAGCCACATATCCAGCTTGTTATAGCGTTATGAAAAAACGAAAGGCCGCTGGCGGCCTTTCGCTATGTTAATCGACTTTGGTGGTTCGGTAATACCAATCCTTTTGATTTTCCCCTTTTTCTTGAAGACGTTTATGCATCTCGTCTGTCGTGGCTGGGGGAGGCACGATAGCAGGTTGTCCCGGGGTCCAGTCGGCAGGAATGGCGACGCCTTGTTTGGCACTGGTTTGCAGACCATCGATAACCCGCAAGATTTCGTCGATGTTTCGTCCGAGGTTGAGGGGATAATAAATCAACGCCCGGACAATTCCTTGATCGTCAATGAAGAAAACCGTTCGCACGGTAGTGGTCGCAGACGCTCCGGGAGCAACCATTCCGTAAAGGCGGGACACCTTCTGATCGAGATCGGCAATGACCGGGAACGGAATTTGCACACCAAAATTCTGTTCGATATTTGCTTGCCATGCTAAATGGGAATAGACTGAGTCAACGGAGAGACCGATGAGCTGAACGTTGCGCTCCTCAAACTGGGGAGCTCGTCGCGCAAACGCGACAAATTCCGATGTTCAGACTGGGGTAAAGTCTGCAGGGTGCGAAAACAAGACCACCCATTTGCCGCGGAATTGGCTGAGTTTAATGGGGCCATGCGTTGAGTTTGCTTCAAAATCGGGCGCCGGATCCCCGATTCCGGGAAGGCACACACGAGCATCGTCCATACACTTACCTCCTACCTATATTGTCACCCGCCCAAATCAGAAATTTAACTGTCTGGGACAGGCATTTATATTATACGCAATAATTAGGGCTTGTTCTCGGGATGGCCTGACTGGCGTGAAAATACCATTCAGGTTACGCGTTTCATGCTACACTTGCGCTATGATCGTCCGACAAAACAGGGAACGGAAGATGGATGCAAAATGAACCGAAGCCATCGATAAGTGACAAAAGTACAGCAACGATCGAAAAAAAACGAAGACATACATGACGAAAGGAGGAATTCCTGGTTTGTACTGGAGGGGTTATAGCAGGTAAGATACCCCGTTATGCTAATGAGCCAGGAACACGACCATGCTCCAAGGCGTTGATGAAGTGGTATTTTTTGTTAAGGATATCGAAGAAGTAAAGCGATGGATCCAAAATCTCTTGCAGTGCCCTGTGGTCTTTGAGTCTCCCGAATATTGCGCGGTATTGGTCGGTAATACCAAAATTGGTCTTCATCTACGTGATGAAAAAAATTCAGGGACTGGAAGCGGGCAAGTGGCGTATTGGCATGTTCATGATATGGAGCATGTGATAAAGAAATTTCAAGATGCTGGGTGTCGTCTTTACCGAGGTCCGATTCGGGGAATGGACGGGCCTATGGTCTGTCAAATGCAAGATCCATTTGGCAACATATGGGGATTTGTGGATTATAGCGTTCTGAATCCTTCGTGTGATTAGGCAAAAACATTTACAAATTTAGAAGGAATTTGTCATAACAGTGTCGAATAATTTGTCGAATCGTATGTCTATTCATTCTTATGCACACATTGCAAACTCATTCAGCAGGAGGACATCGTACATGCAGCGTCGTTTGGCTCTTATGTCAGCTGTCGGATTAATCGGCGTCACTGCGTTGGCGGGCTGCGGCACGTCCAATGCTTCAGCTAATACGCACTCAACCACGGGCGGAACCGTCGTGGTAGCCGAAGCACCACAAACGCCACCGAACTGGTTTTTCCCCGTCTTTAGTTCATCCGCTTATACCGAAATTAACGCCCAGATTCAATTTCTAATGTACCGCCCTTTAATTTACCTGAATAAAGAAAATCAGGTAGATTACGCCAAATCTCTCGTCAGCAAAATTCAGGTCAATCCCCAAGATAACGAGTTTACATTGACCTTGAATCATAAATACAAATGGTCGGATGGCAAACCTATTACGGCCCAAGATGTTGTCTTTACGTGGGATTTGATGGATGCGGCGAGCCAACCGAATTCTCCCTGGCCTTATGGCCCAGCAGGAAGTGGCGGAGTGCCTAAAGACTGGAAAAGTGTGACGGCTGAAGGTCCTAACACCGTGGTGATTACCTTAGACAAATCGGTCAATCCGGCATGGTTTATCCACAACGGTCTCGGTCAAATTTCCCCGGTTCCCGAATTCGTATGGAACAAATATCCGAATAATATGACGCAAGAATTGAAGTTTATTCAGTCGGTCTCCAATGAGCCCACCAATCCCCTGTACGATGTGGTGGACGGTCCCTTTAAATTTGCGAAGTGGGCCCCTAATCAATATTGGGAATTGGTTCCGAATCCAAACTTTGGTGGGCACAAAGCAAGCATCTCCAAACTGATTTTTCAATATGAAACGTCATCAGCTGATGAGTTTGCGGGGCTCAAGAACGGTCAGGTTAATGTGGGATATTTGCCGCCGTCATTGTGGAGTACGCGTAATCAACTGACTAATGACACGCTGTCGCAGTCATATCTTTTTGGTTTTAACTATATTATTCTTAACTTCAACAAGCAGGCTCCAAATGGCATGGGACCGATT
The DNA here is from genome assembly GCF_001280565.1 of Sulfobacillus thermosulfidooxidans. Classification (NCBI taxonomy): domain Bacteria; kingdom Bacillati; phylum Bacillota; class Clostridia; order Eubacteriales; family Clostridiales Family XVII. Incertae Sedis; genus Sulfobacillus; species Sulfobacillus thermosulfidooxidans. The sequence continues at coordinate 1,154,885 of NZ_LGRO01000001.1, forward strand.
TTTTCGAAACTATATGTCCGCCAGGCCTTACAAATGGGAATCAATCAACAAGGATTGATTGATTCGATGTATCATGGTGCCGGTGTTCCTGAAGATGGACCCATTCCGTCCAAACCCCATACCGCTTTTTACGATACGGCCCTGAACAATAATCCGTATCCCTTTAATCCTCAAGCCGGAAAGAAATTATTGGAAGAACACGGGTGGCATGAGGTTAATGGTGTTATGACTAAAAATGGGCAAAAGTTGGCTTTTACCTTTACCTATGCCTCAGCTAGTACAACTTTATCGCATGTGGCGCAGTTATTGCAAAGCGATTGGGCAAAAGAAGGCATTCAGGTAACATTACAGCAGTTACCCATTAACCAGTTATTTGCCGAAGATTCACAGAGTTCGCCATCGAAATGGAATATGGGATATTGGGGAGCGGGCTGGACATATCAGCTAGATTACTATCCTACCGGAGGAAACCTGTTTGCGACTGGCGCGGGCGAAAATTCCGGTGGATATTCCAATCCCACCCTCGATCAATTGATTCAGGCCACATATGCGCCGGGAACTCCCCAGCAAATTCAAGCGCGTATGAACGCCTATCAAGAATTTATGGCCAAACACCTGCCAGTGCTTTGGATGCCCTGGTTCCCACAAGGTTATGCCCGCATGACCGGATTTGCGGTTCACTCGAATAATGTGCATGGGACGGTCAGCACGTTTAATCCCGTAACGGATTTTCTTTATGCGAATTACTGGACTGTATCAAATTAAGGCGTGTTTAGAGCAGCCCCACGGTGTTGGGGCTGCTTTTATGATTCTCTATCGTGTGTTTTGAGACATTATTCGTTAGACAAAGCCGCATTGATGATCTTATTGGTGGAGGAAAGTTCTTGTGCATTAGCAGGCCATATCCGTGACAGTCCCCAATAGACCACTAACGCGAGACCTAAGCCGATAAACCAGGAATACGAATAAAGCCAGTGCAAGGACATATTGAAATACCCCAGGGCCGAGGTGGATACGCCGAGTCCTAAGGCGGCTAACGCACGTAAATTGAATCCATGCCAATAAGTGTAGGCTCCATGGCGCTGATAGAGTGCCATGACCTGAATTCGACGGTGATGGATCATCCAAAAATCTGCGATCATCACCCCAGCAACGGGCCCTAACAGTCCACCAATTGCCCCCAGGAATGTAAACAATGTTGTCGGATTTTGCATCAGTTTCCATGGCATCAAAAAAATTGCCAGAGTTGCCGCCACGATACCAGCTGAAACAAAATTTAAATGGCGGGGAAACAAATTGGTAATGTCATAGGCGGGCGAAACGATATTTGCCGACACATTAACCGAAATGGTTGCAATGACTAACGCAAAACCGCCTAAAGCTAAGATCACAATGTTGTGAAAATGCGTTAACAAGGTAATAGGATTCCAAATGGCATGGCCGAAGGCAACCAAACTTCCTGAGGTAATCATGATACTCATGAACGAAAACACAATCGCTGTGCCCGGTAAGCCTAACGATTGACCGACAATCTGTGCGCGTTGGGTTTCGCTGAAGCGAGTGAAATCCCCAATATTCAAGACCAATGTTGCCCAACTACTAATGACTCCAGTCAACGCCGGTACAAAAACTGTCGATAGGCTTTGTCCTTTAGGAAAATGGGCACCCTGATGAAAAAGTGGACCGAATCCATGGCTCACACGCACGCTCCAAATTATGAGGCCCAAAGCTAATATCAGCACGAGCGGTCCAGCCCACGCCTCAAAGCGCTTGATCGAATTCATGCCGTGGCGCAAAATCAGGACATTTAGGAACCATGACAACATAAATGTGATCCATCCCGTTAAATTCATTCCCAGAAAATTAAAGGAGCCTCCTATATGCGTCCATCCATGCCAAAGAAGCGCTAATAACGAATTGAAAATCGTCGCAATAAAATATGTTTGTACACTAAACCACCCAATGCCGACAATGGCCCGTAGAATAACGGGAATTACCGCGCCCTTTACGCCGAAACTGGAGCGTATAAGGACAGGGAAGGGCACGCGCAGGCGAGTGCCTTGGTAGCCATTCAACAACATCGGAACGAGCAGGATCAAATTTCCCACGATTATGGTAAAAATGGCTTCCCAAGCCGACATTCCGAGGAGAATTAAACCGCCTGCCACTTCGTAGGAAATGATGTTGTGCACCATCCCCATCCATACAGTTAAAAAATTGTATGCCGTCCAGGTTTTTTGGGACGCTTTCACAGGAGCTAAGTCGGCATTATATTTGTATAAAGTTTCATCTGACGGATGTGTCATGCGTATCCTCCTTTGATTTGTCCTTTGAATGTCAGCGTTAACAGCAGCCATCACAGAGGAACTTGGGTTAATCATACGAACACGCTGAGAAGATTGTTTATGCAGTCTATACAAAATCCGGATCGGGAATAGGGAAAATCAAGATTTTTGGTCAATATGCTAACGGACAGCAGGATAACAGGCACATGATGTCGTATGTAACTAAAACAATAAACTGAACAACTTGCCATAAAGCGAGGCGCATGCAATGGAAGGACAAACCCGTATTGTTCCCGTACGATCTCGGTACCATGTTTGGACCCGGCAGGTAGGCCACGGCTCCATCCCCATTTTGTTGTTGCATGGAGGACCGGGGGCCACTCATGAATACTTGGAATGTTTCAGTCAATATCTTCCCTTGGATAAGTATACGCTGTACTTTTTTGATCAACTTGACTCGTATTATTCTGATCAACCCGGAAATCCGGAATTGTGGACAGTCGAGGGTTTTGTTGATGAGATCGAAGATGTGCGCCGTGCTCTCAATTTGTCGCAGTTTTATCTTTTAGGCCAATCATGGGGAGGTCTCTTGGCTATTGAATATGCCTTGAAATATGGAGCCTATTTGAAGGGCGTGATTATTTCTAATATGGTGGCCAGTATTGATAGCTACGTACAATATTTAAATACCTTAAGACGTCAACTTCCCCAAGACATTCAAGATGCCCTAGAGCGTTATGAGTCTATGGAAGCGTATCAGGATTCTCAATACCAAGAACTCGTTCTTCAGCATTTGTACACAAAGCACCTGTGTCGGCTCGATCCTTGGCCTGAAGCAGTAACACGCAGTCTCTCCCGCATGAATACAAAAATTTATGAGTATATGCAAGGGCCTAATGAATTTGTTGTAACCGGAACATTCAAAGATTGGAACCGGTGGCAAGACCTCCATCACATTACGATTCCTGCTTTGGTCATTGGCGGCCGATACGACACCATGGATCCAGCTGCTCTTGAAAAAATGGGGAAAATGATTCCTCAAGGGTATAGTGTCATTTGTGAAAATGGAAGTCACATGGCGATGTGGGATGATCCCGAGACTTATTATCCCGCAGTTGAGGAATTTATTGCGAGCTGTGAAACAGCTAATTTCTCCTAGACCCAACATATGGAGTCTGGTCGACATTTTCCCAGATTTTCAGGAAAATTGACCGCGGGAACAATGCAAGAGGGGGATTGATGGGCTAATCCACGGGCAAATGTTGAAGACGGTAGAATAACAATCCTAAGTACAATTTAAAAGTGGTCGGCATATCACTTAAATCCCAGGAAAAATGCTCTTGAATCCGGTTAAGTCGGTACATGACCGTATTCTTATGCGTATTGAGGACTTGTGCTGCTTCCTGGGCATTTTTTCCCATGTCAAAATAAGCTGCTAAGGTCGGTAACCAGTCTGTGTGATGTTGTTGGTCATATTCAGCAATGGGCAAAATTGTTTTTTCGACGATGCTGTGGGCTCGTTCAACATCAAGACTCGTTCGTAACGTGGCAAAGGGAGCAATATCGTCATAAGTCACCACCCGAGCGTGAGGACGGATGACACTCCCGACATAGCGGGTGACTTCTGCCTTTCTCGCGCTCGAACCATAGTCAAACAGCGAGAGACCGTGAGTCCCCAAATATAAGGTGCCCCACTGCCAGGGGATATCATTAAAGATGAGACTTGTTGTCAGGCGATGAGGAAAACTCATAAACCCAACCGACAAATTCGATTGTTCCATGGTGTGATGGACAATCACGTCGGGCCCAAACACTTCTTCGAAACATCGCCCAATGGGTAACTCGTTAATCATGGGATGTTTGAGTTCAAACGCGACAATCGGTTGATTTAAATCAATGCGGTACTCATTTGCCCAGTAACGAATTTGGGCGTAGGATAAATGACCATTGCGTAAGCGCAGAAGAAATTCAGACAGGGATAATGAGCCCCCTAAGTATGCTGTGGCTTCAGATTTTTGGGCAATATGGATAGCATCGACGATGTCCGCCAGATTAATCGTTGGCGCAATTTCAATGAGCGGGAAACGGAGTTCTTTGGCTAATGCCCGGACCTCTTCGGGAAATTCGTTCCAATACCGGCGCATTTTTAAGCCGAAACCGGCGCAACCTGCCTGGGCCAGATGAATAATCAGTTCACAAAATCGGTCTACATCACTGTGCAAGGGATATCCAGTTGTCACCAAGAATTCTCCGGGTTTGACCCAGTCCCCAATATCTGGGGCGTCCATAATGCCCACCAACTTAACTTCCCGGTCGAGGCCTCCAAGACCTGCCGCCACCTTAATAAATGATGACGGCAGAAGTTGCAATAAATCTTGTACAGTCATCGCACACTCCACACGCCTTATTTGAAGAACATTTTGTTATAAAATCTAAGACATGTTCTTGATCTTTGTTATCATTATAGCTCCAGAAGGTGAGGGGATTATGTGGAATAATAAAATTCCTCACTTGGCACAATTTTGCTTGAACGGTTTTGTTAACATGGCATTCCCAACAACTGTAATATTCTGCCGTAATACGGACCTGTTCCGGGGACATACTAAGGCCGAGGTGAAATAAATGCCAACTCGGCGTATAACCATTGTGCAACAAAACGATAGTCATGGGTATCTTTGGTCTCACCCCGAATTGTTTTGGACTGTCCCCTCTCCATCTTTTAAGCAAGGGATTGGCGGATTTGCTAAAACAGCCCATATCGTACAGGAACTGAGAAAAAGAGAAAATGTATTGTTTGTTGATGGAGGAGATGTGTTTCACGGCACCGGACCCGTGGTTTTGAGTCAAGGAGCGATTGTTCCCCCGTTATTGAAAGCCATGGATATTGATGTCATGGTACCCGGGAATTGGGATTTTGCCTACGGCCCCGAAAAATTGTTGCAATTGATCCTTGAAAGTGATGTTCCGGCTTTGGCTTTGAATGTTCGTGACAGTCACGGCAATGGGTTCTTGCCGCCCTCTATGGTGATGGATCTAGGTGACGTACGCCTAGGATTGATCGGGCTCACGTACAGTGAAGAAAGCCAAAGTATGCCGCAGAAGTTTTCGCAAGGATTAACTTTTGATCTCGATATTCCACAGGTTTCACAAGCCGTGTCTCATCTTCGTGAAAACGAAAAAGCGGAGATTGTAATAGTCCTTAGCCACATGGGACTCCCAGCGGATCTGCAACTTGCTCGGGACGTGCCCAACATTGACATTATCTTAAGTGCGCATAGTCATGATCGACTCCACCGGTTAATGAAAGTGAATGGTACGTTGGTTATGCAGTCGGGTGCTAATGGATCGTTTCTGGGGATTCTCTCTTTTACGGTGAATGCCCAGGGCCGGCTTGACGACATTGCGCATCAACTTTTGACGTTAGAGAATGTGGACGAGGATAAAAACATCGTCGATCTGCTCCAGCAGTTATTAGAACCTTATCAAGAATCTATGGCTGAACCGATTGGTCAATTGGGCACACCACTACACCGCATGACCGTATTAGACGCGCCGATGGATGATGTGATTACGGATGCCTATCTGGCATATTCTGAAGCTGATGTTGCTTTTTCCCATGGTTGGCGATATGGAGCCCCCATCATTCCTGGGGTATTTACGCAAGGCGATCTTTACGGTATGCTGCCCACCAATCCTGAACTTTTTTCCACCGAGTTGGACGGGGCAACCTTACATGACTTCTTAGAAAAAAATTTAGAAAATGTATTTGCCTCCAATCCGTTTCATCAAAAAGGTGGATATGTGGTAAGAAGTGCGGGGCTCATTATGGCCTTCCGCTCTTACAATCCTAAGGGGCACCGCATTGAATATTTAGCCGTCAACAACCAAGAAGTGAAAATGCGTAAGATCTATCGTGTGGTGTCGGCAGGACCCCAAGGATTAAAGGGGATTGATGTCCCTCGGCATTCTTTAAATATTCAAGCTCACGATGTGGTTCGAGATTATTTTAAACGGCATAAGCCTGTAACGGTGTCAAATAGCCAGCGAGTGATAGCTCTCTAATTCCCGGGCGACGACAATTTTTCGGCCATAGACAAGGGCATAATCAAGGCACCCCAGCGGATGCCTTGATTTTTTAACACATCGATTTTTTATAATCGAAATAGCTTTAAATCTTTTCATATTTACATGTTATAATCCTGTTGAGGAGGATGAAAATTATGAGTGCATTGCATGAATTTAAGGCGGAATTGTTCAGAACATTAGGGCATCCAATCCGCTTAAAAATTTTAGAACTCCTCCGGACAGGTGAAAAAACCGTTTCCGAAATACAACACGATTTGAATATTGAAGCGTCTTCCGTGTCTCAACAGTTAGCCGTGATGCGTCGAGGCCAACTAGTGGATACGCGAAAAAGCGGTACGAACGTTTTTTATTCGGTAAGGGACCCGTTGATATTCGACCTGATGGATATCGCACGAAAAATCTTTGAAAACCAAGTCGCTAATATGAACTCTTTATTACATGAAGAGGAACGTGAACGGACCTAGGCTGCTGACGGATTATGATTCTTCCGTCAATAATCAACGAATGGGGTAGGGTCAGTGATGCTAGTAGGGCTCGTGTTGAGTGGCATGATTTTGGCGTTATTGGCCCTCATGCGCCGGAGAACTTATGGATTCACTATTGTCTGGGGCATGACGATGGTGAGTGTTGCGGTTGCTGGTTTATTCGTTCATATCGGAGACAATTTTTTGGCACTGAGCCCTTTACGGTCATGGTTTCTCATGATTTTAGGTCTAGGCGTTAGCTTCTCCTCATGGTACCGGATTGGTTATGAGCCGGAACAAAGAGCGACGACCCACAACGGCAGCTTTTGGTTTGTGATGTTCGTAACCAGTATGATGACGGTGATAGTGGCTCAAAATGTTTGGTTGTTCATGACGTCATGGGAACTTATGACGGTAACTTCATTTTTCTTAGTCGTGTCTCATCCCGAACGGGAGGGTGTTATCCCGGCAGGTTTTGTTTACCTGGTCATGTCTCAAGTGAGTGCATTGTGTATTCTCTTGGGCCTGCTACTCATGGGCCTTAACCTTCATTCGATGAATTTTAGTGATTGGTATCAGGGCGGGGTGAACCTGCCGCCTCACATCAAGTTGGAGATTTTTAGTCTGTTAGCGACCGGTTTTGCTATCAAGAGCGGGATTGTCCCTTTTCATATTTGGCTTCCCCGAGCACATCCGGTGGCTCCGGCTCCCGTATCTAGTTTGATGTCCGGCGTCATGATTAAACTGGGTGTTTTCGGGATTATCCAATTTGTTTTAATCGATCTGGGACCCTTATACAAAGGAACCGCATTGGCCTTGTTAGCCTTTGGGGCAATCTCGGGTTTGTTAGGAGTTCTTTACGCCCTGATGGAACGTGATTTGAAAACATTCCTAGCCTATTCCAGTATTGAAAATATGGGCATCATTTTTTTGGGGTTAGGCACTATGGCACTCGGCATTGACACTCACCAGCCGCTATGGATTAGCTTAGGACTGATTGCAAGTCTTCTTCATTCCCTTAATCACGCGATCTTCAAAACCCAATTGTTTTTGGCTGCAGGAGCAGTGGAAAAGCATACGCACACATTGAATATGGATCATTTGGGCGGATTGCAGCGCACGATTCCTTTTATTGCTACCGGATTTTTGGTCGGAAGTTTGGCGATTAGTGGCATTCCGCCATTTAATGGTTTCATCAGCGAATGGATGACGCTACGTGCCCTCTTGGAGATTACCCAATATCTCCGTGGGTTTACGGCTATCTTTTTTATGATCATGGCCTTCATCATGGTCCTTACGGCTAGCCTAGCCCTCTTAGGATTTGTTCAAGCGTTTGGCGTGACCTTCTTGGGACAAGCTCGTGCAAAACGAGCCCAATGTGAGGTGCCTCAGACCATGAGGTGGCCTATTGGCATTTTAGCCGGATTGGCTTTATTGATCGGAATTTACCCCAATCCCTTGTTTGGGATCATGGCCCGGACCGATCCTCATGTCATTCTTGCCGTGCCATTTTCTGTCACCCGTTCTTTACACGCTCCGGTGATTGCAGGCATGCTGGCTCTCATTATCGGTGTACTCGTCGTCATCTCTCGCCCCTGGGATGTCACGATTAGACCCCGTTGGGCATGTGGGCGGGAGAGCAAACCATCTATGCAATGGACCTCGGCATCATTTACCAAAGCTGTAAGAACAACATTTGCCCTCATTTATCGTCCTCACCGGCGTCTAGAACGAATAGGTCTTTATGCCCGTGATTTTCCGGAAAAACTGGTGTACAAGGGCGGCACAACACCATTTTGGGAGCGTTATATTTATGGCCCCAGTTATCGGTGGGTTTGGATGATCAGTCGATATAGTACCAAGATTCAAGCAGGGCCAGTCCGCTTGTATCTGACCTATTTATTGGCCACTATTGGACTCATGTTATGGTTTGTTCATTAGCATCTTCATGTTGTCTCACATTCCCCATTGAAGGTGATCAAATGCTCTGGATTATTCAAATCGTGTCCGTTATGGCCATCATCGGCCTTGCACCCTTAATTTGGGGGATTGCCCAAAAGACAAAAGCCCATTTTCAGGGGCGTCAAGGACCTTCCTTGCTACAACCCTACCAGATATTTGCCAAAACGTGGAATAAAGAAACAGTCGTGCCCGAGGGTAGTTCGTGGGTTTTTCGGCTCAGTCCCAGTGTGAATGTTGCCACCCTAATTGTCATTGCCGCTTCCATTCCCTGGGCGGGTCAGGTTCCGACTAATTGGCCTCACAATGTGCTTAGCGTCTTTTTCCTATTAGGATTGGAGCGATTCAGTGTTGCTTTAGCGGGTCTCGATTCCGCAACCACATTCGGGGGACTCGGCGCAAGCCGGATTGCCACCATTGGCAGTGGTGTTGAGCCAGCGATGTTGGCCGCGTTTGGGGTACTGTGGGTTGTCAGTCGACATACACAAATTGAAACGGTAGCTCCGTTTTTTGCGAATGCTTCGCCATCAGGTTTTCTTCCTTGGGGACTCGCTGTATTGAGCTATCTGTTTATTGTGATTGCCGAAACAGGACGATTGCCAGTAGACAATCCGGATACGCATCTTGAACTCACGATGATGCACGAAGCGACCCTTTTAGAGTATAGTGGGCGTTTATTGGCCCAGGAGCAACTGGCTATGGCGATGAAGTTTACCATCATTATCGGGTTAGGTTGGGTCTGGTTAGGACCCGTTGGTCCATCCCCATGGGTGAATGTGCTCCTCCATGTGGCGGAAATAGGGAGTTCAGCTATGGTTCTTGCCTGGATGGAAAGCCGGTTTGTGAAATTACGGTATTTCCACTTGCCACGCTATTTTACCTTGGGCGCAGGAATTGGACTTCTCGGCTTTTATTTGGCAATGTCTGGGGGAGTGCGATAAATTATGGATACCGCGGGATTTTTCGTGTTTTTGTCATCAGCTGGTCTCTTATGGTCTCGGAACCTTTCTTACGCATCCGTATTTCTATTAACGGATGGCTTAGCGCTCACCGTAATGATGTTATTAGGCTCTTTAAGTGATGCTGATTTGGCTATTGCGGCTGCCACTTTGCTGATTAAAGCGATCATAATTCCCGGATCAATATGGCGCGTCGTGCAAAAGTGGCCTGCGGAATTTCGGCAAGATTCTCCCTTACCCCTCTGGGCTTATACCATTGCCGCTATTTTAGTATTAGGGGTCAATCATGTAATTCGCGTTTTAGCACCCACCCATCTCATCTTACACCGGACCTTATTCTTTTATGGGCTGGCGAGTATTCACTTAAGCCTGTTAATGATTGTCAGCCGTCGTCATGTGTTGTCTCAGGTGACAGCCTTAATTGGTATAGAAAACGGCCTGGTCGTTCTAGCCTACTCGGTCGCCGGGTCTTTGCCCATTTTTATGGAATTAGGCATGTTGGGAGACTTGCTAGTGGCTGCTGCCATTCTCGTGTGGATGACTAGACGCATTCATCAACAGTTCAAGAGTACCGATGTGACAGCACTGGAGCGCTTAAGGGGGTAACAAGCGATGGAAGTTTTGGGGTTATTAGCTTTAGGACCGATTGGCGTGATCGTAGGGGTCATGTTGGAACGAACTTTAAAACGCCAGCAGACGACATATGTCATCGCCATATGGGTGACGTTGGTGTTGCTCTTCACCTTTTACAAGGAGTGGTCATTTTTAGCAAAGGGTCATTGGCATTGGACGCCTATTTTGCTCGTAATGACGAATCTGATTGCCATGACAAGCGCATGGGATAGTATTATTTGGTTACATGAACATCCGGAAATCCCTAGCCAACGCTATTATCTCGGGTGGGCATTGTTTTGGGCATCTCTCATCCTGATTGCCGGTTCTTCGAATTTAGCCGTGTCGTGGGTTGCTATCGAATTTTCCACACTGGCATCGGGTGCCTTAATCCTTCTGATGGGAAGTCATCAAGCCTTAGAAGCGGCATGGAAATATATCGTCATTGCCTCCGTTGGACTAGCTTTGGGATTAGTCGGCATTATCTTTTTGTATGCGGCGCTTCAGTTTCAAGATATGGGATGGACAACACTAAACTACATGAATCTCGCTCACCATTATCGTGCTATTCCTCCCATTGTTCGAACAGTGGCGACAATTCTCATTGTGAGTGGGATAGGTACCAAGGTAGGATTAGTACCATTTCATACATGGCTACCGGATGCTCATTCCGAGGCACCTTCACCGGTAAGTGGATTGTTGTCGGGTGTTCTCTTGGGATTATGTTTGATCACGATCGAACGTTTCGTTACGAGTATTATCCTGCCCGGTGGGACAGTCCTATCCGGATATCACTTGTTAACGCTATTTGGCGCTTTATCGATGATGGTTGGATCGCTTGCCTTACTGGTCCAACGTGATGTGAAACGGCTACTCGCCTACTCATCTCTAGAGCAAATGGGAATTGTTGCCGTGGCTTTGGGCATCGACACACCGCTTTCCCGTTACGCGGCGTTATTACAGCTTGTTTTTCATGCAGTAGTTAAATCGACCGTATTTTATGCGGGCGGACACTTGAGTGTGATCTACCACACCAAGGACTTGGATAAACTGGTCAACATCCGACATACCCACAAAGCTCTTGTGATTCTTTGGGCTTTGGGAATTCTTGCGTTAGCGGGCATACCGCCATTGGGGCTGGCTTATAGTGAATGGTTAATTCTGGCTGCGTTGTGGGATGGCCACATCGTGTTATTGCTGATCATGGCCCTATCCTTATTATTGACGTTTGTGGCGCTAATGTATCATTTATTACGCCAATTATGGGGATCGCGCGATCTCTTTTTTCCCAAAGTTTCTCGCAATAATCCACTAGTCGAGGTCAAGGATGTAAAAGGGGACGTGATATTGTGAACACAATAAAGGTGAATCACTGGCGTCCTTTTAATCAGGAATGTAAACAAACCGGCAGCCAGCTTTTAGCGCTCACAGCCTTGAAAAACGGGACATTGATAAGCCATTGGTTGCATCCCAATGGTCAGATACATGAAGGTTGGTTGCAGATTGATTCAGATGAATTTCCTTCGCTTACTCCCGTATTGCCGGAAGTGGCATGGGATGAGCGAGAAATTTATGACCTCTTCGGCTATTTTCCTCAAGGTCATTTGGACTTACGTCCTTTAGTGCGTACGCCTCGCTGGCCTGCGCAATTTTTTCCATTGGCTTCGGACAATCCCGAGAGTTCATGGAATGCTGTGGGCCCGGACAATCCCACAATTGAAGTTCAGGGCGACGGCATAACCATGATGGGTGTGGGACCCGTGCATGCCGGCATTATTGAGTCAGGGCGGTTTTTATTTAGTCTTATGGGCGAGAATGTGCTCCATGTAGATTTGCACCTTTTTCAAACTCACCGTGGGGTGGAAGCACTTTTAGAGCATACCATGCTGTCACATGCTGCTACCGTGCTGTCGCGCATCTGCGGTGCTGATTCGGTTTCCCATCAAACCAATTGGGCGATGGCGGTGGAACAAATGGCGGGCTTCGTAATGGATGAATCCCTTGCTTGGCGACGCATTATGTTGTTGGAATCGGAAAGAGTATTAAGTCATCTCAATGATTTAGCACAAATTCCTGCCGGTGTTGGTTTTCAAGTGGCTCACCAACATGGGCTTGTCTTAAAAGAAATTTGGCAACAAGGAATGAAAGACGTGTTTGGTCACCGCCTATTGTTCGACACCGTTCAGCCAGGATTCGCTAAACAGGCTGATATTCCCACCGTTTTAGCGCTTGTCAATACCATCCAAAGATCATGGGCACGTTGGCGCCAGATGGTGGAAAATCATCACGGATTTCAAGACCGTATGCAAAGCGTGGGAACCGTTACCGCGGAGGATGTATTGCGGTTAGGCGGAGCGGGTGTAATTGCTCGTGCGAGCGGCGTTCTCCTTGATGCCCGGTCGTTTATGCCGCTATATCGCGGAGTATCAATGGCTATACCGACCTACAGTTCTGGGGATGTGAGCGCGCGGTTCAGAATGCGACTGGATGAAGTCGAACAGTCTTGGAAAATTATTCAGCAAGCTGCTAAACATCTTGCGCCGATGCTTTCATCTTCTGAGACACTGTGGACCATTCCTCCGGATCTATCAGGAGATGCCGTGACCTTTTCAGAATCCCCTCACGGCTTAAATTGTCATGTGGTTAGATTAGACAGAGGCCAAATTCGCCGTTATCATATCCGGTCGGGGGCTTTCCGTAATTGGCCCTTGCTAGCAAAAGCAGCAACAGGAAATGGCATCGCGGATTTTCCATTAATCAATAAGAGTTTTGAGCTTTGTTATAGCTGCAATGACCGATAGGAGATGGCAGATGAATCCCATGTGGAGAACATTACAAGCGCGGCATGTGGATGCTGGCAGTTGCAATGGATGTGAACAGGAATTAACCCACTTAAGTAATCGCGTCTATGATTTTCAACATCTAGGATTGGACATTGTGGCCTCGCCGCGACAAGCCGATACGCTAATCGTCACGGGCCCTGTTAACGACACGATGTATCTTGCTCTGCACACCGTGTGGGAAGCTGTTCCATCCCCTAAATGGCTTGTGGCCATCGGGGATTGTGCGGCAGGTTGTGGCGTGTTTCAATCAGCATATGCAAGTCATGGCGGCGTAGCAAAAGCCCTAAGAACGCCTGATGTGGTCGTTAAAGGCTGTCCTCCCGAACCACGACAGATTTTGGATGCACTAAATCAACTCCGCCACAAGGCTTCGGGGAATTGACCACGTTATTTAACCTTCTTTAGAAAAAGACTTGGGTGAAGAGAACGCAGCCAACTGGCAGGTTACGTCCATAGTGCAAAGGGAATATTTGATAAACTTTTTTTCTGTTTAAGATCCCGGATTCCCTGAGCGCAGACGCCATAAGGTCGCCATGGGCAACTCGCGCACCACCGATCGATATCCTCGGGATTGAGACGTTCGATGATGCGGGCTTCAATGTCACCCCAGGGAATCTCTTGCCCAGACACAAGGCTTAACGACTCGGCAACGCGCTGATCGCGTTCGAACACGTTACAATCCTCGCAGTGATATTCTTGCGATAAGGGAAACTTGCAGCAGAGGTCATCAGGACCATCTACTAATACTATGGGAGTGGTGGGAGCAGTACGCAGGCATTGATGAATCGCTGTCATATTTCTGACAAATTCTTCAGAATAGCCTTTGCCTCGGTAACCTAACAAACAAAGAATATGATGTCCTCGTAACCGAATAGCAGCCAATATCCATCACCACAAAGCATTATATCATGAAGAAAATGATGCTTAACCCGTTAAAAGTTGCGCATTTCCCCTAAGAATTGTTTAAGTATTCCCTTACAGCATCCATACCGCTCATCTTCCTGTGTACAATAGAGAAAAAACAAAGGATGTGCATCCCGTGTACGGCGCTTTGATTACTGTGTCTAGAGAGTCCGATCCTGATTTTAGTGTGATAATGCCCGTTCAATCTGAGGAATATGAAGCGGCTCAACGATTGCACACATTAGGGGACTTACGCAAGTGGCTTGAGGAACGTGCCAATGATGACGACGTTATGGCATCCATCTGGGCAGCACTTCAACAAGAGGTGGGAAACCTCAGTAATCGTTATCCTATTGATATCCGCTTAGAGAAGCCTTAAAATTTCCGTTTTCGCCTATACAAAAGGTCTTGGGTTTGGCTTTTGGTATGTTGAGGACGCCTCATAGGGCGTCCTCAACATGTCCATGGATCGTCAACCGTTAAATTTTTGGCTATTTCTTAACAAACTTTGGTAAAACGTAGGCGTTGTGCAAAGGCGGTGAGAAATCGTGCGCGATCGACTTCGACGGCGACATCGACATTTGGTCGGGTTGTAGAACGGGTACGCCAATCGACCACCGTCATTCCCCGTGTTAATTGCCCGCGCAATTCAATATCTACAGGATAAGGATGAGTTCGACATAATGAGGGATCTTCGGCAACAGCCACGGCCAAGGGATCATGCAATGGCGCCTTTCTATCTCCCCTGGGAGCTCCGGGATTATAGGCACCTAAATAAAAGTCTACGGCTTGCTGTAGTAAAGCGTAATAAGGAGCCGTTGGCTCTAGACTTTTTAGCATACAGTCGGAAATGGGCACTTGCGTGGTCACATCAAGCCCCACCATTGTAATGGGAATACCCGAATGAAAGACGACCCAAGCGGCTTCGGGATCGCCCCAGATATTCGCCTCAGCCACTGGCGTCACGTTTCCTGCTACGAAGGCAGCGCCGCCCATAATCACCATGCGGCGAATGCCTGCGCTAATCTCGGGAAAAGCCAAGAGTAATGAGGCAATATTGGTGAGGCGTGCGGTCGTGATCAGTACCAGGTCGTGGAAATATTGATCGATGCTGCGACGAAGAAATTCTACCGCTGATTCCGATTCGGGTCTCAGTTGGGGATGAAATAATTGTGTGCCACCTAAACCGTTCGGCCCATGAAAAGCTTCCGCCGTGGATTCCCACGGACTGACCAGGGGATGACTTGCCCCCTGGTATACCGGGACTGTATGCGAAGCCATTTCTACGACGGTAAGAGTGTTGCGAGTGGTATTGGTGATGTCGCCATTACCAAAGCAGGTCGTGATCCCGAGTACATGCAGCGTCTCCGAGGATAGAGCATAAAGAATCGCTAGGGCATCATCAATTCCCGTATCCACATCTAATATGACAGGCAGTCGTTCCGCCATGGATGATATCGCTCCTTATAGACAGTCTACACTATAATGGAGTTATTGTAGCAAATTGGAGATACCGGCATCGTCAACTATCCAAATCCGTAAGACACATCATGGGGCTCAGGTCTTAAAGGTCGCGCTGATTTCCTTAGCAAAAATAGTGACGGGACGCAACTGGTTGACGAGGCTCACAGCTTCAGGCACTATGTGGGAAGCATGGTATGGTATGCCCAAAAGCATCTGTATAAGTGAGGTAATGATGTGGATTATTCATCAATAACACCTGATGAAATACGACGTTGGGATCGACAGCATGTTTGGCATCCCTTTACTCCGATGAAAGATTATGATGACAGCGATCCAGTCATCATTCAAGCAGGGCAAGGCGTCAAAGTGCAAGATATCGAGGGGCGATGGTATTATGACGGGGTCTCCTCCGTCTGGTTGAATGTCCATGGTCATCATGTGCCTGAACTGGACCATGCCCTTATTGATCAATTGTCTCGCGTGGCCCATACGACATTGCTGGGACAGGGCAATGTGCCCATTACGGTACTGGCCCACCGCTTAAGTGAAATTATGCCGGGCAACTTAACGCGCTTCTTCTTCTCGGAATCGGGCGCTTCCGCGGTTGAGGTCGCTCTAAAAATGGCTGTACAATATTGGGCCAACCAGGGACAGCACCAAAAAACAAAAATTATGGGATTCACATCCAATTATCATGGAGATACTTTGGGCGCCATGGCTGTGGCCCCTGATGACACTTTTCACTGGCCCTTTCTATCGTATTTGCCCAAAGAGCCCCGGGCCCCTTATCCCTATTGTTACCGCTGCCCCTTACAAAAGACCCCTGATCGGTGCCACCTGGCTTGCTTAGATCTGGCCGAATCGGTCATGAGTGAGCATCAAGACGAACTAGCGGCGGTGATTATCGAGCCCGTGCAGGGAGCTGGTGGCATTATTCCTGCGCCGTCAGGTTATTTAGCGGGACTTCGGAATTTATGTACGCGCTATGATGTGCTTCTCATTGTTGATGAGGTGGCGACTGGCATAGGACGGACAGGCAAATGGTGGGCCACATCTTATGAAGAGATCAGTCCGGATATTTTGTGTATGGGTAAGGGTCTGTCTGGGGGATACTTGCCCATTTCCGCGACAGCGGCAACAGAGGACATTTATTTACAATTTTATGGACGTGCTGGCGATCGAACGGCCTTGTATCATGGTCATTCCTATGCTGGTAATCAATTGGCGGCTAATGTGGCCCTGGCGAATTTGGAGCTTATTAGGCAAAACCATATCATTGAGAACGTTGAAAAACAAACACCTAACATCGCACAAGCATTGGATAGACTGCGTTCTCTTCCCTATGTGGGAGATATCAGGCAAAAAGGATTCATGATTGGCATTGAACTGGTTCAAAACACGGAAGCACGCACCCCATTCCCCTATGCGGCACAGGCGGGACGCGTGGTGCAATATCTGGCGCGTCAAAAGGGTATGCTCATCCGGCCCATTGGCAATGTGGTGATTTTTATGCCACCGCTTGCATCCTCATCTACGGAGATTAGCGAGATGGTAGATATTTTGTGCGATGCGGTAGTGGCCAGCCAATCATTATTGGAGGCTCTTCTATGACCCCATTCGCGTATTTTGTTACAGGCACCGATACCGGTGTGGGCAAAACCTGGATTACCGCCAGCTTGGCAGCATTCTGGTATCGCCAAGGTTATGATGTGGGGGTTATGAAACCCATTGAAACCGGCGTTAAGGGACCTATGTGGCCGGATGATGCAAAAGCCCTGATGCAGGCATCCCATTCCGCGGACGCCCAAGAATTCGTCGTCCCTTATACATTCGAACCCCCAGTATCACCGTGGGCCGCAACCTTAATGACGGGCAAACGCGTCGATTGGAATCACCTTATTGAAACGGCACGGGCAGTGATTGCCCGCCATCAAGTGACCTTGATTGAAGGCGCTGGAGGGATAGCGGTTCCCATTGATGCTGACCATAACATGATTCATATTGCTCAGGAACTTGATATTCCTGTGATCTTGGTGGCCCGAACGGCGCTGGGGACTATTAATCACACCGTATTGAGTGTGGAATACGCCAAGACCCACCGCGTCAAGATTCTGGGCATTATTATGAATGCGGTGAATGAGGTGCCAGAAGACGTGTCGACAACACTCAACCCGTCTTTGATCGAATCGCTCACCGGAATTCCAGTCTGGAGCGTGGTGCCGTTCCAGCCGGTCAACGATGATGCTCCAGAAAATTATTTAACGACTTTATGGGAACAGACGGGGCAGCGCATTGCATGGCATCCTTTGCAAGGCGGGAAAATGACCTAGACAAGAAGCAGTGGATAAGGGGATATGACACATAATCCGGATGAAGAAAAATAGGACACAAGGCACAGGAAGAGGCATGCTGCCAGCAAAAGGCCAGCTGAAATTTAGCGAGATCTTTGATATGACGCATGCTCATGAAATAGCTCGCATAAAGGGGTTATCTATATGCAATGGAATTTACTGGCTGACAAAGTATTAAATGGGGACAGTATCACGCGGGAGGAAGCCTTAAGTATCCTCCGTTCAGATGATCAAGATCTGCTAGCCATTTTGGCTGCAGGATATAAAATTCGGTACCGCTATTATCGCAATTATGTGCGTTTCCAATATTTGATGAATGCGAAAAGCGGACTATGTCCGGAAGATTGTCATTATTGTTCGCAGTCTCATATTTCGCGTGCAGATATCCCCAAGTATCCGCAGAAAACCTCGGACGAGATTCTACAGGGAGCTGAACGGGCCAAGGCCTTGGGAGCAACAACTTATTGTATTGTGGCTAGTGGACGCTCGCCCACCGATCATGAACTAGACGGATTAATTGACAGCATTACCCAGGTCAAACAACATTATGACTTAAGAATTTGTGCCTGCTTAGGCATTCTGAAACCAGGGCAAGCTGATCGACTAAAGGCGGCAGGCGTTGACCGGTACAATCATAACATCAATACGTCGTCCCATTATTCACCATCGATTGTGAGTACCCATCACTACGAAGATCGGGTACACACCATCGAACAAGTTAAAGAATCCGGGATTTCTCCATGTTCTGGCGTTATTTTCGGCATGGGCGAAACCTGGGAAGATCGCGTGGAAGCGGCTTTTGCGTTGAAAGACCTTGATGTCGATTCCATTCCGGTGAATTTTCTGATTCCCATTTCCGGGACGCCGTTAGAGAATCAGGAATTGATGACACCAGCCGAATGCCTACGTTCGCTGGCGATGATGCGCTTTGTCAATCCGCGCAAGGAAATTCGCATTGCAGGAGGCCGCGAAGTCCAGTTGCGCTCTCTTCAACCATTAGGATTGTATGTTGCCAATTCCTTGTTTGTAGCGGACTATTTGACGACGCCTGGTCAAGAGCCGGAGGCTGACCATCAAATGCTTCGCGATATGGGATTTGAGGTGGAACCTCAAGATTTTCCGTTGATCACCCCGTTTAGGGAGTAGCCGGTCAGGATTTAAGTACGGTTTGCAGCATGGCTTCTGTTAAAAATTAAAAATTAAATTACAAAGCACCACAACATCTATCAGTTGCGGTGCTTTTCTTGAAAAGTTCTGGTTGGACGGCTGGACTGTGCAATACCTCTCACACCTGTCATTTCCCATCATATGGTATGAAGAACCATAGACAATGTGTCAGGTCCGTAGGGTGAGGGGAGGACGCAACGGATGGTCATTCGTCATATTCAACCTAATGATTACCGGGCTCTGTGTGACTTGTGGCAAGCCGCCCATCTAAGTTTCGATATAGGGGATGCAGAAGAGGATTTCGCGTGGGCACTTCAGCATTACGGCCAGCACTATTTTGTTCTGGAAGAAGGATCACGAATCATTGGATCGGTATTGGCCGCATTTGATGGCCGCCGGGGATGGATTTACCATCTGGCCGTTCATCCTGAGTTCCAGCGTCGCGGATTGGGACGACGCTTAATGGAACATGCCGAAGCGTCTTTGAGCCACATGGGGTGTTTGAAAGTTAATTTGTTGATCGAGCCGCATAATTTGGCCGTTCAGCAATTTTATTCACGTCTAGGATATAACGCCGCGGACAACCATTTCATGGAAAAGATTATCCGTTCTCAGGAAATCTATTAGGGTTTGCTCTAATTTTCACTTTGTTGTATCCTCTAAGCTATATCTTGTTCACTCCTGGACTACCTGTATGTCGTGTCTTCAACCGCAAAGAAGTATGCACATCGGGTATCTGTCCAAGACATTTTGGGATAATCCGCATATCCAATTACCTAAATGACTATGAAAGGCAGGCTTGTTCGTGATGCAGCATGACAATGACCAAACACAAACGCTTCCGTTACCGCCTAGTGCCGCTAACGGATATCCATTTTATTCATGGGCAGGCCTTCGGATTACTGAGGCGGCCAATGGCCGATCTACAGTCGAACTTGATGTTCAACATCATCATAGGGGAGGCGGCGGCACAGATGCCGTAAACGGCGGTATCGTCGCTTACATGTTTGACGGAGTTCTCGGCACTGCAGTGCGTTCGGTATGGACGGACGACGTTGTTAGTCAGGTTACCATCACATTAAACATTCAATATTTACGGATGATCCAGGCAAAATCGCGGATTGTCGGACATGGACATGTTGTGCGTCAAGGCTCCAGTACCGTGTTTGTTGATGGTGAAATTTTGGATGAATCTGGCGAGGTTTGTGCCAAGTGCACAGGGATTTTTAAATTATTTCGGAAAAAGTCATCGAGAGAGTAGGAAAACTGACCTGTCTCAGGGGAGAAATCTTGTCTGCAGACACATGATGAAAACAGCTAATCCTTGTGGGTTGGCTGTTTTCATGATCTCACGATATTCTTTAGGCCTTTACGGCAATTCTCTATTTCTAGCTACCTACCTTGACATCGTCATAGCCCAAATAAACGCTTAATGCAAAATGGTGGAAAGACTTGTTCTAAAGATGTAAAGATGATTGAGTCGGAGCTTGATCTTAGCCGGGAACTAGGACCTTTGACCAATAGCAGAACCGCCATAGCCATGAGATGCTTTATTCATTGAGTTCCCAGGATACTAAAAAGGCGGATTAATAGGGGTAGACGTGCAAAAAGACCAAAAGACACAAGGGCAGAAGGCAAGAAGGCAAGAAGGAAGGATGATTCGATGCATACCATGTTGCGGTGGGATAATGAAACGGAGACTAGGTTACAGGAAGTTCAAAATACAACGCCTGACAAAGCGAGCGAACTTCTTTGCCAATGGCAGCAACGACACCTACCTTTCTCGCGCATGTATCTCCTCCTCGCTTTAGCTGCGACACGGTGGGTGGACCATCATGGTCCCTTAATTGGCCATGGCACATTTAACGGTGGACCGGTCATGAGAGCCAGTACATTGCTTTCTCCGCCCTTTCAAAATCTTGCGTTGCTGCACATGGCCCATTATGTATTAGGATTGTTAAGACATCCCAATTATGGACCGTATCTCATGGTAGACCATTTGCGACCTCAAGAAAGCCTGCCAGACATTCAACACCGGTTCATTCCCGATTTGGAAACCGGAGAGATGCCTCTATTGTCTGAAAACCGCGCCGCCGAGCTTGCGACCCTAGCGGGACGTAACGCCAGATGGTTAATGATCCGAGCCGCTCTCAGGCAATATCCGGAAAATGAACACCGGTTATTAATCGTTCAACGGGCTTTAGAGTTTTTGGATGACACAAATGGGTGGCATTATGCGGAAGCATTTTTTCGGGCTGCCATCCAGTACTTAGGCCACCGGCCTGACGTTCACATGACGACAGGGGTGCTAGAGGATTGGCCGGGCACAACCTGTCCTTGTTTGGAAGGACCTGTCGATGTCGAGAAGGCGGAGACCATACGGGAGGCTTTGATTCATTGTGAATTTGGGCAAGAATCCCGACAGATTATCGCAGCCATTTCTCAAAATACCAATCACCCCACTTTATTAGAAGCCATTTCCTTAGCAGCCTCAACCTTGATGTTTGTATCCGGGTTTGATGCCCATGCCGTTACAGGAATTCATTGTGTCATGGACCTTTTGCGCGACGAAACGTGCCCCGCCGATATTCGGCATTTAGGCTGGGCTCTGGTTCTTTCCAGTTCGCGGACGCGAAGACAAAAAGAAAAACGGGCGCACTGGATCCCGAATGATCTGGTGACACAAGTCAGACACGAGGGAATATCTCCTGGGTCGCAAGTCATTTCCGTAGATGATATTATCAAGAGTCTGTATACAGATCGAACGGGTTTCGAGGCCGCCTCCTACACCCGGCAATATCTTCAAACGGGAGGGGATCCTACACCGTTAACGCGACTGTTCATAGAAACAGCGTTAACCACGGAGGAGCCTTTTGATGCCCTTCACAATGTCAAAATGCTATGGGGACTATTGAACGAAACCCTTCATTCCCGGTCAGATGCGTTCTGGATCCATTTATCTGCGGGCGCACGCGTCATTGCCCAATCGATAACAGATAGCCCCCTTACCGCCACAATTCTGCAACAGTGGGATAAGTTAAACGCATGCATCCCCTAAATAAGCGCAAGAAAAGAACCGAACCAGGACAGATCGACCATGGCGATAGGCAAAACCGGAATAGATTTAAATCGCAACTTATTCCCCGATAAATGAGGCAGGATTGATACCTGTGAGGTTTGTTACGTTGACCAAAAAAATGTAGGGTGAGTATCCCATCATGGAGAACTGGGATAAAAAACGATAAGATTTGAGGGACGAATCCTTCTGAATCCTGTATTTTTCGTCATTCCAAATTATGAGATCCCCTCATCACCAGTTCGAGGGAAACGACGGAGGAAGCAAAATTCATGAACAAAAAGTCCCTTGCGGCGATGACCCCTTTAGTGCTGATTGCTGCCGGATGTGGTACCCAAAGCACTACGTCCTCGCCAGCCTTGCCTACCACAGCGACGATTGCATTAGCACCCCAAGTCTCTCCCAATTGGTGGTTTCCGGTCTTGTCCTCTTCGGCCTATAGCGACACCAATTTACAGATGAATGCCTTGATGTATGTCCCGCTTTTGCACATTTCTCGTACCGATAGTATCGATTTTTCTCGTTCATTAGCGCAAAAAATTAGCCATAATGCCGACGGGACAGTCTACACCATTGATCTGAATCCAAAATATCATTGGTCAAATGGCCAACCTGTTACGGCGCGTGATGTCGTCTTTACCTGGCAAATTTTGAAAGCCACGAGTTCCGGTGCCTCGAATCTGCCATGGGGTTACGGAGGAGCGGGTACAGGAGGAATTCCGACGGATTGGGCTAGCGTGGTCGCCAAATCCCCATACACGGTGGTGGTCACCTTAAAAAAGCCAGCGAATCCCGAATGGTTTGAACACAATGGATTGGGACAAATTGAGCCCGTTCCCGCTGCCATTTGGGATAAATATCCTCACAACATGATAGCGGAACTGCAATTCATCAAATCAGTCGCTAATACTCCTCAAGCCAGTGTTTATAATGTGGTCGATGGTCCATATCATTTCACCAAAATGGAACCGAACCAATATTGGATGTTTACGGCGAACAGTCACTATGATGGGCACAAATCCACGTTGAAGCACATTGTCTTTGAATATGAAACATCTTCTGCCAACGAATTTGCGGGATTAAAAACCGGAAAAATTGATTATGGATATCTCCCTCCCTCCTTGTGGAACTCGCGTCACCAACTCACCCAAGATACCTTTTTCCCAGGATACTTGTTTGGTTTTAATTACTTGCAACCCAACTTGAATCCCAGTGCTCCGGGGGGATTGGGTAAAGTATTCGACCATGCCTATATTCGCCAGGCTCTGGAAATGGGAATCGATCAGCAAGGGATCATTAATACGTTTTATCACGGATATGGTGTCACAGAAACCGACCCGATTCCTCCCAAACCACACACGGTATTCTATGATGCGGCTTTACAAAAACCGCTATATCCTTTTAATCCTGAACAAGGTAAGCGGTTGCTGGAAAAACACGGATGGCAGTTGCATAACGGGGTCATGACGAAAAATGGTATTCCCTTATCTTTTACCTTGTTATATGTTTCCGGGAGCAATACCGATACGAGTATTGTGCAGCTCATTAAGCAGGATTGGGCTCAAGAAGGCATTCAAGTGAAGCTGGAAACCCAACCCTTTGATACGGTATTATCTACGGCTCAACAAACGGATGCGACAAAATGGAATATGGCATGGTGGGGAGGAGGCTGGACTTATGAGCCTGATTATTATCCCACGGGTGGAAGCTTTTACGCGACCGGAGCCGGAGCCAATCAAGGCGGATACAATAATCCAGAAATGGACCAGTTGATTCAAGATTCCTATAAACCCGGGACGCCAACCCAAATTAAACACGCATTAGATGCGTATCTTGCTTATGCCAGGCAACAAGTTCCGGTGATTTGGCTCCCGTGGACACCGACTTTTAATGAGCACATCAATACCCTTCACGGTACCGCCAAAACATTCAATCCCATTACGGCTTTGATTTATCCCAACTATTGGACATTCTCGCAATAAGAAACATTGTGCGCAACAAAAGCGCCCTGTCTTACGCTGCCATCATCATGCCCCACCGTAGCTGGCCTGAAAAACGCGTATAATAGAAATACAATAAAGCAAAGGGGAGAGGCATGATGATGTGGCCGATGGGGCGCATGTTTCCGTTTTTGGGGTTGATTGGCTTGACTCTCATGGGATTTTTTCTATGGATATTTTTGTTCCGTCTTTTGGGAAAACCACGATCTGACCACCATGAGATGGCTCCCGGACCCGATCCTTTAGAACTTGCCCGGGAGCGTTTTGCACGCGGTGAAATTTCCCAAGACGAATTTGATGCTATCGCAGATCGATTAATCCGCACAGAAAAACCGTTAAAGTGATACGGTCCAGCATCTACTTATATGGCGTTGTTCAGTGCCTTGATAAGTTTTTCTTCAATTTCTTTGGCCTTCTTTTCCAATTCTTTATCCTCAATTAAGTTGATGAGAGTCGTGGGTTTTGTTAGGCCAATTTTCGTGTGACCATGATCATCGTAAACTACGACTTTACAGGGTAGAAAATAACCGACTAACAAATTCTGGGTGAGTACTGATTTGGCTTCGACAGGATTACAGACCTCAAGCACGTGATAGGCTTGATTGAAATCGACGCCTTTTTCCTGCAGCTTTTGAGCAATATCCATATGCCACAGCACGCCAAATCCGTTAGCCTTGAGCTGCTGTTCGACAGATTCAATCGCGTCCGGAACGTTTTTCGTCGTTTCGACCGTATAATGAAACATAAAATCACCTCGCCGAATGTGAAATGGTTAAGACTCTTCCCATTATAAGGGTTAGGAACCAGACAAGCCCACACGTGATAGTATACCCAATGTCTCTCCCCGGCGTAAAAGAGTGCGTTTTGCCCATGCTTCGCTTCAAGGCGGGTCATTGCGCCATGAGTCCGCAAAGACCTCCACTTTCAACCCATCCGGATCGGCAAAAAACACCCCATAATATGATGGTCCTCCGGCATGAGGATGACGATCTTCGTACAGTATGCGAATTCCTTTAATCCGCAAAAGGTTCGTGAGGTCATCGATTTCTTGCGGCGTAGCCACACGAAAAGCTAAGTGATTCAGTCCCGGATTTCGCCGGTTAAATGGTACGGGCGATGCAGTCGTGACTTCGACGAAAACAATGTAGACACCACCATCGATCCAGCTGCATCCCTGCGCCCATTGTTGGTAACGCTGCCAACCGATGTGTTCGAAGAACCAATCCCAAAAGTCCTTGATCCGCTCAAGGCTCTTGACATAGATTTCAATATGACTCAGTCGCGCTCGCATTATTCGGTCCCGGTATCTCGAATTTGGTTTAGCCATTCCACGACCAGAGGTGCAGCCTTTAAGGGAACACCAGAATGATCGCTGTCGACGCTCTTGTGGGATTTGGGTTCATGAGCCATCTGAAACAAGGTTTGTGCACTAAAAGGAGGTAATTCTTGATCGAAAGTGCCACTGATAAGCAAAAAAGGGCGGCCCTTTAATCGTGTGAGAGCCTCTGGAATATCATGATCCATTGCCAAGCCCACTTCAATCGGACTGGCGCCATCGACCCATGCCCAGCGTTCCAAGTAATAATTGATGATCGCCGGGTCGGGTCGCATAACTGTCACGGGATAACCTAAACCAAGACTGGCCGCTCCCACAGCTTGCGGGTCCCGACTCGCAGCGACTAAAGCAGCCGCCGAACCCATACTGTGACCAATATAGACGGGACGACATGGAGATGGCAGTTGGCTATTGGCGTCTAAGGCTGCTTGCACAACCATAGCAAAGCTGATGAGGGCGCCCCCACTAGATCCCAATTTATGCCCGGGCAGGTCGATTGACAAGACAGGATAGCCTGCCTTAGCTAATGCTGTGGCCACCGGATCAAGGGCATGTTTTGATGAGCTATATCCATGAATTAAGATGGCCCGAATCGATTCTGGAGCACCTCCATGTGGCCCATACCCGAGTCCCCGAATGACTTGCCCTCCCGATACAAATTGAATAGGAAAAATATTCATCATCATTCATCCCTTCTCTTCAGTCATGGCATAACGGTTTTGTCTTTTGACGTCGAATTATACAGAAAGTGTGTAAAAACTTTCTGATATTCTTAATATATCGCAAGCTTGAAGAGAGGGGATTGGTGGATGCAGTATCTCACAACAGATGATAATGCCGATATGGGAAGGGTTGTGGATCAATGGCTGCATGAATTATGCCAAACTTATTCGTTAACGCAGTGTCAACAGGCGGCATTCCTCCTGGGACAATGGGCCGGAAATGGCTGGCAATGGTGCGACGGAGACGAGTATGCGTGGGTCCTAAAAAGTTTTGTGAACTGGGCTAATGATCACGACATCATCCTCAACTGGGCGATTCCGGTATTATTAAGGGGATGGGAATAAGCCAGATTGTTTGTTAAGAGGCAATAAAATAAGATACGATAAGGTTATAGCTTATCCATCTAGATTTCTCAACTCCTGTCGGTGCCTTCCATGATTGGGAAATGATGATGAATTAACTCAAACGAGGTTGGTCTAATGGATAATACTCCACCTGGCTCTAACAAGCCTGAAATCGTCCTGCAAGCCTTATATGTGGCGCAACAGTTAGCGTTTTCGGGGTCATGCTTGGATGAAGTGGGCAAGTTATTAGCCCTACTGGCTGGACATATTCGCACAGGAAAAATCGCCGAAATTGGCACGGGATGCGGCGTTGGCACAGCGTGGTTAATAAGCGCCGCTACTGTCGATGTGTTTACGGTCGATCACGATATTTCGCGTGTGAACCGGGTCCGGCAATTGTTTGCGCATCATTCGGGGGTGCACGTGTTAGCCGGAGACTGGACACAAATTTTATCGCACGGGCCCTTTCAATTAATTTTTGTTGATGCGAAGCCTGCTAAATATGCGGGCATTGATGCCATTATTAGCGCATGTGCAGAGGGAGGCCTGATATTCCTGGATGATTTAACACCGTTCGAATTATGGCCGGAAGCCTGGAAGAACAAACGCGATCCGCTTAGAGATATGTGGCTGAACCATAGTCAATTGTGGAGTGTGGAAATACGTACCTCGGCCCGCCACGCAGCGATTTTAGCCCGGCGCACAAAATAGGGGCAAGATTTCTCAAAATGGGGCCATCCCATGCCATCGGCAAAAACATCTTGCAGATCGTCTTCGAGGATCTTTCGTTACTTCATGGGACAAATAGGCCTGTTATAATGGAAACCATGTTAATACCAAAGCATTGGCGATAGTCAATCGATAATAATGTTGTGGGAGGTTTCATGTTCAAATTCATCCATTGCGCTGATTTGCATTTAGACAGTCCCATGCGAGGCTTATCGGCTCGCGATGATGCGCCCGTCGACATGATCCGTTCCGCGACACGCGAAGCTTTTAAAAATTTGGTTAACCTCGCCATCGCGGAAAATGTCCGGTTTATCATTATTGCAGGCGATTTATTTGATGGGGATTGGCCCGATTATTCAACTGGCCTATTTTTTAATCGCATCATGTCAAAGCTCAAAGATTTGGGCATTGATGTCTACATTGCGAAGGGCAACCATGATGCTGCATCGAACATCACTCGCCATCTTGTTTTGCCGCCGAACGTTCATCAATTTGCCACGGATCATGCCCAAACATTTGTAATCCCGGATGTCAAGGTTGCGCTTCATGGACAAGGATTTGCCGCACGAGAAGTGCGCGAAAACATGGTTCTACACTACCCCGAGCCATTACCAGGTTATGTCAATATCGGGGTAGTGCACACCTCCTTAGAAGGACATGAAGGCCATGAAACCTATGCGCCATGCTCGGTCGAGGATCTTGTCTCCAAACATTATGATTATTGGGCCCTAGGGCACGTGCACAAGAGGCAGGTTATTCGCGACGCCAATCCCTGTATTCTTTATCCGGGCAACTTACAAGGACGGCATATTCGGGAAACAGGAGAAAAAGGGTGTACGGTTGTCACAGTTACCGGGCATGACGTGACGTTCGAACATCGTGCCTTGGATGTGTTACGGTGGTATCTCGTAGACATTGATTTGACCGGTGCTGAACAACATGAAGATTTTGTGGAGCGTGTTGTGAAGATATTTCAGCAATATCTTGATGATAACCCGGACTCACCCTTAGCTCTCCGCTTACAGTTTTACGGGCTAACAACATTGCATGGAGACTTATTAGCCAATCCGGAATACTTTTTTCATGAAATTGATAATGCGGTAGCCATGACTGCACCGAGCCGAATTTGGATTGAAAAAGTGAAATTTTTGACTTCTTATCCTGTAAAAACGGAGCAGTTGTCTTCCCAAATCAATGCGCTATCCAAATTGGAGATGTACATAAAAGATGCGCAAAACGATGAGGATTTTCTCCAACAATTTTTTCATGATATCGAACGCATTCAGGTCCGATTGAAAGCCTACACCAAATCCGAAGGGGCTACAGTCATTCGTTCGCTGCAGGATGTAAAAACCTTAATAGGGGACGCTCACGATGTCTTGTTGGCCCTGATGACGAAAGGAGGGCATTAATGTGAAACTTCGACACATAACCGTTTCCAATGTTTTGCATTACCGCCATCTGCACGTTGCATTTGATGAAGGACCATCGGGCCTGCATATTCTTTATGGCCCGAATGAAACAGGCAAGACAACATTACTTCATGTGATGATTGATTGGCTCTATGGTGGAACGATTTCAGAACCGTTTCGCGACCATTATAACAGTCAAACCCTACTCGACGGCCTCATCGAAGATGCTTCCGGCAAGACCATTTCATGGTGTCGCAAAAAACGCTATTCCCGCCTGGAATTAGCGAATACATCGGTATCAGAAGACGATCTGAAATTATATCTGGGAGGATATGACAAGGAACGGTTTATGTTGTTATTTGGGTTAGACCATGAGCGATTGCGTGAGGGGGGTGAGAGTCTATTACAATCTGGGGGGCATGCTGGAGTCTCGTTATTTGAAGCCGGAGGCGGTATCCAGCATCTGCACAATTTTTTGCGCTATTTGGATGAACGAGCTAATGGTCTCGTCGATCCATCCTTTCGTCGGGGTTCTGCCAAACTTCTCAATAAACGATGGAAAGAGTACCTGGATGCTGAACAAGAAATTCGTGCCAACAGTGTTCGTTCTGATGACTGGAACCAACAAAAGCTCTCTATTGCCGCCTTGGAGCATGAACTAGTCCAGATTAAGCAACAGCGGCACGACCTGGAGCAGCAACGGGAAAAATTTAAACGGGTGCAGCGTGTCAAGACGATGCTTCCCGATTTACACCGTGTGCGAGATCAGATTCAGGAACTTGGTGCTGTCATCCCGCTTCCTGATGAACATGAACAGCAGATCGAACAGCTATTAGACATGCGTCAACTCATCGCTCAAAAAATCCAAGATCTGGAAGGACAATTGCAACAACAGCGCGACCAACTCGAGGTACTTGTGCCCGAATCGCAATTGTTAACCCACAATCATGCGATTTTAAAGATAGGTCGTGCCCTCACGCAATATGAGACCTGGCGCAACGAAGAATTGCCTAAACTGCGGCAAGCCGAACAACAGGTATCGAGCGATATCGCCAACCGCCTGAAGGTTCTGGTCCCTGATCTTAGCCATGCCACAGTCGACAGCGTTCGCATACCTTATGAGGCGATGGAATCGATCAAAAGACTGATTGCAAGACTACAAGAGACCACACCCCATCGGGAAATCGAAAAGAAGCGGTACCAAGATTTGTTAACTGAGCAAGATCAAAAACGAAACGCATTGCACCATCTAGGCACAGTGGATGACGTCAGACCGTTACGAAAAATCTTAGAAGAGATTCGCCAAGCAGGGGCTTTAGACAATCAGATTGCATCTTTACGCCAGCGTATGGAGTCATTGCGCCAAACGCTTGAGAAAAAGCGTCACCAACAAACCATTTATGACGGTGATTTGGAACATCTCGAGACTCTTCCATTACCCTTGGAAGCGACATTAAACGCCTTTCATAATGTTTGGGACACGCTGGAAGGGGAATTGCGAGAACAACGCCGGGATATTGCCCACAAAGAGCAAACCTTGGCCGAGTTGGTCAGGGATTTAGAAAGACTCGAACTTGAAGGTCATGTCCCTGTGGAAGATGACCTCATGCAAGTTCGTCATCAACGCAATCAAACCTGGTCACTCCTCAAACGAAAATGGCTATTGCATGAAGACATTACGGCACAAATATCGGATCGTAATCCAGGACTCAGTGTCGAAGAAGTCTTTGAAACCCTAGTGCAAGAGGCGGATACCATCGCCGATCGTTTACGCAAAGAGGCGGACAAGTCCGCTCAGCGCACCCACTTGTTATTCCGTCGCAATCAACTTACCCGTCAATTACAACAAGACCGTCAACGTCTCGAGCAATTGCAAAACGAGTTTGCAACTTTGCAACACAAGTGGCAAAAACAGTGGGAGGGGACCAGGTTAACAGTCCAAAATCCTGCTGAAATGAAAGAATGGCTTACCACGTTTTATTACCCTCTCCGTGAAGGTCTTGACACGCTGGCCAATTACCAACAGGAACTGAACAGACTGTTAAATCAGCAGGCCACCTTTCAACAGCGTTTGATAAATGCAGCAGAACCATTTCAACTGACTTTGGCAGATGCCTCCTTGAACGAACAACTGGCCCAGTGTGAAGAATTTGTCCGAAACATGGAGAAAAAGGCCCAAACTGCCGAGACGTATCAACAAGATTTACAGACGATTGCCGACAGATTAGTCCGGCAGCAAACGGTTCTGGCAGGCTACGACAATCAGTTAGCAGCTCTTTATACTCAATGGGCTCAGTGGCGAGAAAAATATCCGTTAATTCCTCACGAACCTGAAATTGCTGCGGGTTATCTTCAACAACTTCATGAAATATTTAGAGCGAGCCAGAGAAAAAGTGAACTGGATCAGGAAATTGCCAATAAAGAGGAAGCCTGTCAGCGATTTGAGGACGAGACCCGCGTCTTAGCTGAGCAATTGGGCGACTCAATTAATGAACTAACATCCATCAGTTCGTGGGTTTCTTCCATACTAGCTCGGCTCGACGACGCCAAGAACATTGCTAGTCAGCGACAACAGGTTTCTCGTCAAATTCACACCATCGAAGAGGCGTTAAAAAACTTGCGTCAAGAACAGAACGCAATTAACGAGCAGTTAAATACCTTGGGGGTTCTGTATCAATGTCCTGATATTCTCTCTTTGCGAGGCATCATTGAGCAATCCCGGCGATATAAAAACGCTTACAATCATGCTTTATCATTGGAAACCAATATTCGCCAAGCCGGTGACGGTTTATCTGTGGCTGAACTCGAACAGGAATTTAATGAGGTCGACCCCGCACTGGATTTGTCAGTGGAAATCGATCGTCTGACCGAACAAATTGACCAGATCGCTATACGTGAAGACGCCGAAAAGGAACGGTTGAAAGAAATGCAGATAGCCTTTCAAGCGTTAAGCGGAGACCGTGCTACGGCTGCTGATGAAGCACAAGGGGCACAGTATCTGCTTGCGGACATTGACAGGTTATGGACAGAATATCTGCGCATTGAATTGGCGCGGCGATTATTGCAACGGGCCATAGAACTCTATCGCCAACAAAACGAATCGTCAATTATTGACAGAGCTAGTCAATTTTTCCGCCGGCTCACATTAAACCATTATGAAGACCTAATGATTGATTATGATGACAATATTCCGTATTTGGAAGCTCGCGACCACAAGGGCCATAAGCGCCGCGTTGGGCAGATGAGCGATGGGACCCGAGATCAATTGTACTTAGCGTTACGCCTAGCATTTATCGGTCAACATCTCGAGAACGGTGAGTCATTACCAATCATCTTAGATGATATTTTGGTTCATTTTGATGATGATCGAACGAAAGCGACGTTGGAAGTTTTAAATGAAATGGCAGGTCGCACCCAGGTCATCTACTTTACCCATCATCAATGGGTTGTAAATCTTGCGCAAGATTTACATCCTAGGCCGGCGCAAGTCCATGATCTGGCACAGCTTGTCTAATGGGACGAACATTTGTTGAAAGGACTGGGTGGTGGGGTCTTGGACGCCTGAGACCCCACAGTCTAGTCACAAATTTTTTCCTCTCGCCCTGTGCTGATCAATGATAATCCGGGGACCGTCGCAAAGGAAACAATAGTCGGTGACAGTTTCTGTTGAGATGACAGAATGGTTCCAAAATATTTTTGTCTATAGTGTCCGATTTCTCGGAATGATAGAATAATAAGAAATTTATGATATGGAGAGGATAGGAAATGGGATCGTCATTTTCGTTAACCGATGTCCCCCTGATTGCACCCAGCTACCGTCCATCGTCTCGCTTGCCCATTTCTTCGGAAAAAGAGTACCCAGCCTTTTATCAGAATTCGATTGAACATGTAGGGGCTTATTGGGCCAGCGTGGCTCAAGAATTGGTATGGGACCAAGTTTGGCGTGAGGATTTACAAGGAGAATTACCCAACTTTGAATTCTTTAAAGACGGATATCTTAATGTCAGCGCCAACTGCATCGATCGTCACGCACAGCGCAATCCTCATCGGCAAGCCTTGAAATGGATCAGTGAAACCGGTGAGGAAAAAACATGGACTTATGCCCAGTTATTGGATCAAACGGCAAGAATGGCATCTTTTTTACGGCAACAGGGCATCCAACCCGGTGATGTGGTGGCTATTTTTCTTCCCAATTTGCTCGAAACATTTGCGGCGGTCCATGCATGTTATCGCATTGGTGCCATTTACAATATTATCTTTTCGGGATTCTCCCAAGAAGCATTGTATGATCGGCTAGTCGAAACGCAACCTCGGATTATTATTACAGCTGATGGCACGTACCGTAGGGGACGTGTCATTCCCTTAAAACAAACGTTGGATAAGATCGTGGAACGGATTGAGAGTGTCGAACATATTATTGTGATTCGGCGTGCCAACATGGCGGTAACCATGATGCGACCTCGTGACATATTTTGGGATGACATTTTGCATGATGTGAGCACCTACCAAGAGCCTCTTCCCATTGAGGCGAACCAACCCGGTTTTATCATTTATACATCTGGAACTACATCAAAACCCAAAGGACTCATTCATAGTGGCGCGGGTTTTCTTGTGGGCGCTTATCACAATGTGAAATTTACGTTGGATTTGGGCGAGCATGATGTCTATTGGTGTACGGCCGATACCGGATGGCTTACTTTTCCAATTTTTGAGCTGGTAGGCGGTTTAGCGCACGGGGCCACTATGATCGTCTATGAAGGCGCCATGGATTATCCTAGCCCTGCTCATTTTTATCAAATATTGTCTCACAACCAGGTCACCAAAATCTTTACAGCTCCGACGTGGTTACGTATGCTGGCGCGTTTTGGCGAATCTTTGGCGCATGAATATGGGTTAGACGCCCTTCAGCTGATTGGTTTAGTTGGTGAACCATTAGACGCCAATACATGGCAGTGGGTACGTCAACACCTAGGATCGGGTCAGGTCGATATTAATAATACTTATGGACAAAGTGAAACGGGCAGTGCCTGGGCGTCAGGAATTGCGGGGGTCACGGCAATGAAACCGGGTTCGTGCGGTCCCGCCTTACCCGGTCATGCTTATCAAATTGTTAATGCCAATGGGGAAGTCGAGGCGTTGAATACTGCCGGCACATTAGTGTTAACCAAGCCGTTCCCCGCCTTGACACGGGGAATTTGGGGAAATCCCGAACGATATTACTCCCAGTACTTCAGCCAATATCCCGGTCGTTATAACACCTTTGATACGGCCATAGAGGATTCAAACCGCCACCTTTGGGTGTTAGGACGCATTGATGATGTGATCAATGTAGCCGCTCACCGCTTATCCACCATGGAAATGGAAAGTGTGATTCTTCAATTACCGGGCGTAGCCGAATCCGCCGTCATTGGCGTAGATGACAGCCTCAAGGGGCAAGTGCCCGTGGCCTTTGTGACCCTACGGGACAATTCGTTAAAACAGGAAAACTGGAATGCCAAAGTTGGAGAACAAATCAGCCAACAAATTGGAGCGATTGCGCGACCCGCGCAGGTTTATATTATTGATGCGATGCCCAAAACTCGTAGTGGAAAGATTGTTCGCCGCCTCCTGAAAGAGATTGTGACAACAGGTCAAGCTCAAGGGGACCGCACTGGCATGGAAAATCCCGAAATTGTAGAGACCTTAGTTGCTCAATTACAAGAGGCGATCCATCGGGAAGAAGACAGCTAAAATGCTTCGGTTGAGGTGCCTAGGCTGCTCGAAGAAGCGAGGGAGGAATGGGCACCGTGATATTGACTGTGATAAAGGTTCCAATAAAAACCATGCCGGCGTAACAACTCCTGGTGTGTACCTTGTTCTACGATACTACCCGCATTCATGACAACAATGCGATCGGCATTGAGAATAGTCGAAAGGCGGTGGGCGATAACAAAACTCGTTCGCCCTTTCAGTAATTGATCCATCGCCCGTTGAATAAGTAGTTCAGTGCGGGTGTCGACATTGCTCGTCGCCTCGTCCAATATCAAAATCGGGGGGTTGGCTAAAATAGCCCGGGCGATGGTCAATAATTGTTTTTGTCCTCCCGAAATGTTGATGGCCTCCTCGTTCAACACGGTATCATATCCTTGGGGAAGGGTACGAATAAAATGATCGGCCTGGGCCTTTTGGGCCGCGTCCCTAATCGCGGAATCCGGAGCGTCTGGTTTACCGTAGGCAATATTTTCACGGATGGTGCCATGAAATAACCAGGTATCTTGCAAGACCATCCCTAACAGCTGATGCAGCTCATCTCGACGTATTTGACGGATGTCCCTGCCGTCGATGCGAATGCTACCTTGACTCACGTCGTAGAACCGCATTAATAAATTAACCACGGTGGTTTTCCCGGCTCCCGTCGGGCCAACGATGGCAATCATTTGTCCCGGTTCCACATCTAAGGTAAAGTCCCGAATAATGAGGTGATGAGGTGTGTAGCCAAAACCCACATGGTCAAATTGGACATGACCTTGAATAGGGTTTACAAAGGCGACATGAGTCCACGAGGATTCTTCTGGAGCATCAAGCAAATCAAAGATTCGTTCGGCTGATGCCATCGTCGATTGGATGACATTAGAAATGCCCGAAAGTTGATTAATGGGTTGGGAAAACTGACGGGCATACTGGATAAATGCCAAAATATCGCCAATTTGTAGTTGTCGTTGGGTCACTAAGATCGCCCCCGTGACACTCACTAATACATAGCCAAGATTGCTAATAAAGTTCATGAGGGGCATGATAATGCTGGTAATAAATTGGGCTTTCCATGTCGCCTCATACAATTGATCATTGATTTGGTCGAAATGCCTAATAGCTTCGTCCTCCCGGGCAAAGGCTTTGACGACGTGATGTCCGGTATACATTTCTTCAATGTGTCCATTGAGTTGCCCGAGAATACTTTGTCGCAGCGCAAAATATTTCTGAGAGCGTTTAGCAATAATGCGCGTGAAATAAAAACTCAGTGGTAAGGTCACAATGACTGTGAGAGTCATTATTGGGCTTATTGTCAGCATCATCACAATGATCCCAATAAAGGTAATTAAACCTTGAAGTATTTGCGTTAAGGATTGCTGCAAGGTACTGCTGATATTATCAAAATCATTGATAAACCGGCTTAAAATATCACCATGAGGATGGGTGTCAAAATAACTGACCCGAAGTCTCGATAGTTTGTGATCTAATTGTTGACGGAGATCGAAAACTGATTTCTGCGTCACATGGGCCATGATATACCGGGGAAGGTAGTTAAATAGCGCGCTGATGATATATAGCCCGGCTAAGACAAACAACCAATGCCCAATGGTAACAAAATTGACTCCGGGCAGTCCATGCATTTTGTGTAAGAACCCCTGGTATAACTGGGTAGTAATAATCCCCATGATACGGGGCCCAAAGATTGCAAACACTGTGCCGAGAATACTGCTGAGTACAACAAATATCAGTGACCATTTATACGGGAATAAATAGGTCATCAGCCGCATGAGCGTCGCCCGAAAATTTTGCGGCTTTTCGCTGGGGATGGCGAAATTTTGACTCCAACCATGGCCGCCAGATCCAATCATAGGCATAAATGGGCGGGGACGGTTCTGATCAGCCATCAACTGGCCTCCTCTGACAATTGTGAACGAACAAATTCCTGATAAACCACTGAGCTTTGCATAAGGGTTTCATGTCGGCCACGCCCAACAATTTGCCCCTTGTCAAGAACCAGGATTTGATCCGCATCGATCACGGTTTGTACTCTTTGGGAGACGACAATAATAGCGGCCTCTCGTAAGGATTCTCGCAAAGCCTCTTGCAGTCGCTGATCCGTTTGGTAGTCGAGAGCTGAAAAACTATCGTCAAAGAGGTAAATGTCTGCTTTTTTCACCAGGGCTCGGGCAATCGCCAATCGCTGTTTCTGACCTCCCGACAAGTTATTTCCATTTTGGGTGACTGGCGATTGGAACCCGTCGGGGAGCCGCTCAATAAATTCGAGGGCTTGTGCAATTCGGGCAGCTTCTTCAATGTCCTCATCCGAGGCCTCGGGATTACCAAAACGAATATTGTCGGCAATGGTTCCAGAAAAGATCACCGCGTTTTGGGAAACATACGCAATTTTTGACCGAACAAATTGTTGAGGAAGATTACGGATGTCGATTCCATGTAATAATATGGCTCCTTCACTCACATCAAAGAACCGCGGAATTAGATTTAATAGAGCCGTCTTGCCTGATCCTGTTCCTCCTACAATTGCCGTGATCTGGCCGAAAGGAACATCGAAGGAAAGACGGGACAAAACCATATCTTCAGCTCCCGGATAGCGAAAGGACACCCTGTCAAAAATTAGTGGTGTTGATGAGGACGTTGTGAGGGTTGGAATTATCATATCATCGCGATTAGTTACAGAAGGGACGAGGTTCAGTACCTCATTAATGCGTGCGGCCGATGCCTGGGCTCGGGGGATCATAAAAAACATAGCCGAAACCATCATGATGGAAAACATGATTTGAGAGATATATTGAATAAAAGCCATTAAGTTTCCCACCTGCAGAGTGCCGGTGCCCACTTCTCGTCCGCCAAACCATAAAATCGCTACAGTCGATAAGTTTATAATCATCATCACCAATGGCATGAATAATGCCATAATCGTATAAACCCGAATTGAAACCTGGGTCAAATCACCGTTAACACGTTCAAAACGAGACTGCTCATAACTATCCCGATTAAAAGCCCGAATCACCCGCACGCCAGTCAAATTCTCGCGAACAATACGATTTAACACATCCACCTTTTCTTGCATCAAGTGAAACAGAGCCAGACCGCGTTTCAAAATGAGATAGATCCCTAATGCTAAAAGAGGTAATACCACAACCAGAATTGTCGACAATTTGGCATTAGTAGTAACCGCCATAATGATGCCGCCAACAGCCATGAGCGGGGCAATTACCATCATGCGAAGCAGCATATTGACAAACTGCTGCACTTGCATGACATCATTGGTTGAACGCACAATCAAGGAGGAGGTGCCGAATTGATCAAATTCGTGCGGCATTAATGACTCAACATGACGAAAAAGTTGTCCTCGCACAATGCGCCCGAATTCTGCGGAAGTTTTCGATGCCAAATATCCCGCACCAATAGAGAAAACCGCTGCCAAAAACGTAACGATCAACATCAGAGTTCCGATAGCAAAAATCTCGGCCATATTGCCTTTCACGACCCCTTGGTCCACCATTTTGGCCATCAGTCGCGGTAAATATAAGGTCGATAAGGTCTGAAAAAACGTCAATAGGATAATCAAGCTGATGGAGAGCCATGCTGGACGTAATATTTTTAATAACCGTGTCATAATGTCACTCCATTTGGAATGGTCGTAGGCCCTGGTACATGACCAGTTGATGAGAAACTCATTGTTAGTACAAATCATAGCATATGTTGAACGCCCTTGAACTCCCCATATCCATCGTATGTTTTAGGAAATTCCCTGGGGAACTTGATGCAGAGGGAGGCTCCGCCAGTCGATCCGACAAAATAACTCGTCGACCCAAGGCTACTGCTTCACAGCGCCCACGCCAGCGCCAGCTCGGATAGGGCTTCTGACGGATGCGTTGGGCTTGAGGCTATTCACCCGTCGAGAAATCGCGACCTTAGGCGAGTCAGGGATGAGCCAGTGTCCATAGGCCTGCTTTCCATCGAATTCTTCCACCCCATGTCATGCCGGGAGTCGCTTGCCGGAGACCAGGACTCCATGTATAATCGGAACAAATGTTTGTCACTTATTTTTTTATGCATGGCCTTGTCATGGCCGACGATAAAAATTTTCTTATTTCCGGTCATTCCACGATGGCATTAGGCGTTAGGTGTCTTATGTTTTATCAAATGCGCCGTAAATCTCCATGGTGGTTCCCCCCAGAATCTCCGCTCTTAGGGCCAAGAGATTCAATCGGCAAAACATTTTTTCATTGCCAAGAATTCAAATTGTTAGATAAAATAGGACCATCTCAAATGTAGAGAACAACATGTTCACACATACGCATGCACTCTCGTCTTCACTGACAACATCTAAAGGGCGTGACTATGGACAGATTCACACGCAACGATTTGCGAATGATAGCGAATCGTCTAGAACGGTTTCTCAGCTCCTCCCATATTCGAATTGAAGAGTTCGTTGTTGATGGGACTGAAGAAGAACAGGCTTGGTCTTTTATTCGAGTATTGCCGTCCTCGGAGAGTGAGATTGTGCAGATTGTCCAGATGGCCCGGACTCAAGGCTGGAAGATTGCCCCTAGTGGGGGTGGGTCGATGTGGTCTTACGGCAATATTCCGCGGGAAAGACCTGTGATTGTTCTCGATACCCAATATCTCCAAAACGTTATTCATTACTCCCCGGCAGATATGCTAATTACGGTCGAAGCAGGCATGACATTACGCAAGCTACAACACATCCTGGCCCAAGAAGGACAAATGTTAGCACTTGATCCCGTGTGCAATGAAGAAGCCACGACCATTGGTGCGATTGTGGCGACTGCCAAATCGGGACCTTACCGTGCGCATTATGGCACTCTACGCGACATGGTTACGGGACTTCGGGTTGTACTGGGTGACGGAAATGCGGTCAAAACGGGAAGTCGGGTAGTCAAAAATGTTGCGGGCTATGATCTTAGCAAGTTGTTCATCGGGTCTCTGGGGACTTTAGGAATTATCACCCAGTGCACCTTGAAAGTGAAGCCGATTCCGCGCTACCGCGAACTTTGTGCTTTGTCGGGCACTCTTAATGAAGTTATCAGCTGGCAGCGTGCGATTATGGACTCATCCTTGATTCCCGCCTGTTTTGAGTTAATGGGAGAGATAGCTCCATTGTCGGGAAAGGTGACCAAGGCTTCTCTCTGGACCTTAATCATTGGCAGTGATGAAAATGAAGCCTCAGCACGGTTCCAACGAGACAAGTTGCACCAGTTAACTGGACGGTCATGGCAAGTCATAGGGCCCTTGGAGGTGGAAGATTTTTGGCGTGATTACCGGCGAATTCTCGGTGCCGCCAACATCGTGCTGCGCTTGCAAGCGCAACCGACCCATATCGCATCACTGGCTTCGGATATTCAACACCAACTTAAAGCCGAGCATAATATCCCGTCACAGGTCTCGCTGACACTACCCGAAGGCATAGGCCGCTTATATCTCAATACCGATCAGGTTGACGAGGCAAAACGCGCCATGACTCGTCTTAGCCAATATGTTCAATCCCAGCATGGAGCCCTAGTTATTGAAAAGGCTCCTCCAGCATTACGCCAAGGCGTTGAGGTTTTTAACAGTCCTCGGCTCCAAGATGGAGCGCTAGAACTTATGCACTTATTAAAGGACCAGTACGATCCGCAGCACCTGTTCAATCCGGGAATATTTGTCGGAGGGATCTAACTATGGCAGAAAGATTGGCATCAACGAATAACGAGCGGGCAACAGCGTTTGGTTACCCAGAGCCGCCGCAGCCCGATAAATATTCAAAATGTGTGCACTGTGGTTTTTGCCTGGAAGTTTGTCCCACTTACCAACAATCATCCGATGAAAATCATTCCCCGCGAGGACGCGTATACTTGATTAAACAAGCGGCTCTCGGTGATATTCCATTAGATGAAGCTGTCATTGATCCAGTGATGAGCTGCTTGGATTGCCGGGCGTGTGAAAGCGTCTGCCCGTCGGGAGTCGAGGTGGGCAATCTCATCGAACATGCCCGTGGGCAAATTTATGCTTGGCAGGCCGAGCAAGGGCGGCTAAATCGCATTCAACAGTTTACGCTCCATCATCTCTTTCCCCATCCCAAACGCTTGAGATGGGCTGGCAAGTTTCTACAATTTTATCACCGTTCTGGTTGGCGTGGCCTCGCTCACAAAATCCAAATAACCAAATTATTGCCGCAGCATCTACGGGATTACGAAGAAATTCTGCCAACGCCGTCCTCGCCGACATTGACAACATGGCCCCCTGTAACTTCTCCCAAAACTTCGCCTAAGGGCCGGGTCGGACTCCTCACAGGTTGTGTCATGGATGCTCTCATGTCACCTATTAATGAGGCGACCATACGTGTTGTCGTTCATAATGGTTGGGAAGTTGTGATTCCGTCACAACAGGTTTGTTGCGGCGCTTTGCATGTGCATGCTGGTGATCGGCATACGGCCCGGTCTTTGGCCCGAACCAATATCCATGCATTTTTCGAGGAGGATGTGGATTACGTCGTCACCAACTCGGCTGGGTGTGGGGCAGCAATGAAAGAATATCCCGACTTATTTGAGGAACTCCCGGAAGAGGAATATGATTTGGCCACTCGGTTCGCCAAGAAAGTGCGGGATGTCTCGGAATTTTTGGTCGAAACCGGCTTTGATCCACCCAAACAGGCCATTTCCGGTGCAGTAACCTATCACGATGCATGTCATTTGTGCCACGCGCAAAAAATCCGGCATCAACCCCGGTACTTGATTCAATCCATTCCGGGAATCCAGTTTGAAGAAATGCCCAATGCAGATCGCTGTTGTGGAAGTGCAGGGATTTACAATCTAACCCATCCCGACATGGCGGGAAAGCTATTGGATCAAAAAGTCGAGGATATTCCGCCAGATGTCGATACGGTGGTTCTAGGCAATCCCGGATGCCTTTTGCAGATCAAAGCGGGGTTAAACAAGCATCACCGTAACGTAAAAGTGGTGCATACGGTGGAATTGCTCGATTTAGCCTACCAACAAGAATCTGGTCACGAGTCCTGACTGCAAGAGCAGAACTTGTCAGCCCACATGTTATCGCGAACGGACGAAATGGAGCGTTACGTGACACATGATCATGAGTTCCAAAATGGGACCTGTGTCACTCCCGAGGATAAAGAATCTCGCAATTGGGGAATAAATCCGGTTTCGACCGCCGTGCGCAACTAGATGAAAGAAGGGAAGAGAATGCTCGATACGCAAAGTATTCAGGCTATTCAATGTATTGTAGGGGAGCATAATCTGCTATATGATCCGGCCCGGATTAAAGCCTACGATTGTGATGGTTATACGGCAGAAAAAGCCGAACCGAGCGCCGTCGTCTTTCCTGAAACGACTGAACAGGTGTCTTTGCTTGTACAGTATTTTTACCAACACGGTATTGCGTTTCTTCCTCGAGGGGCGGGGACGGGGCTTAGTGGAGGAGCGATGCCCACCCATCATGAAGTCATTATTAGTCTGGTTAAGATGGATAAAATACTGAGTATTGATTATGAGAATCACCGGGCTGTTGTTCAACCGGGTTTTGTTAACTTACATTTGACTCAAAGGATTGCGAGCCATGGTTTTTATTATGCTCCCGATCCGTCAAGTCAATCAGTATGTACGATTGGCGGAAACGTCGCCGAAAATTCGGGGGGATCACATTGTTTGAAATATGGCGTCACGACCAACCATGTGGTAGCCATCAAATGTGTGTTGCCTACCGGTCAGATTGTGGAACTCGGTGAAAATTTTGGAGATGCCGTGGGCTATGATTTGCTAGGCGTCGTTGTGGGTTCCGAAGGCACTTTAGGCATAGTGACGGAAATCACTGTCAAAATTCTTAAAAAGCCAGAATCCGTCAAGACACTTTTGGCCTTGTTTGACCGTATTGAGGATGCATCAGATACGGTATCAGCCCTGATACGCCATGGTATCATTCCAGCAGCTTGCGAAATGATGGACAAACTCACACTCTATGCGGTCGATAAAAGTCACTATCATGTCGGATATCCCGATGATATCGAGGCCGTATTGCTTATTGAAGTCGATGGACTTGAAGCGGGTGTCGATGATGTTGCAGCAGAAGTCGTTCATGTCTGCACCGCCCATCATGTTCGCACCGTAAATCTTGCGGCCAACGATGCCGAAAGAGATTTATGGTGGAAAAGCCGAAAAATGGCATTCCCGGCTATTGGTCGTATTTCTAACGATTATTTAGTGCAAGATGGAGTGATTCCCCGAAGTCAATTGACTCATGTTCTTGAAAAAATTGCGGAACTTAGCCAGAAATTCGGATTGCGTGTGGCCAATGTTTTTCACGCTGGTGATGGCAATTTACATCCTCTCATTTGTTATGATGCTCGAAATCCGGAGGAATTACAGCGGGCGGTCATGCTCGGACAACAAATTCTCGAGTTGTGTGTTGATGTAGGGGGAAGTATTACCGGGGAACATGGAGTCGGTATTGAAAAGATCCAACACATGGCCTATATGTATAATCAATTCGATTTGGAGGCTCAATCACGCCTAAGATACGTTTTTGATCCTTTAGGATTGTGTAATCCAGGAAAAATTCTGCCCACGCCACAAAGTTGTGGGGACCGGCCTACACGTCATGTTGTTATGAGTATTCCATCATCTCTCTAATGCGGATGATGAGAGACTCTGGGATTGCGCAGAATAGGATGATATTCCATGATGCAGCCAAATTGTCCTCCAATGATTGCTACGTTCGATAATGAAGCGCAAGAAGGCAAAACAGATAATCTCATGACAGGGTGGGAAGAATACGAAAGTATCATAACACTTCGAAATCGAAGTGTTATGATACCGGTTCGAAAGCAGGACAACGAATGCCTTATGCGCACTATCGTCAATTTCTATGGGTTGTATTTCTCAATTACTTCGTGCAAAATAGCTGGTCCGTTCTGTTGTTATGGCGCGTGTTGGAAAAAACCCATTCAGCAGTATGGATGGCTTTTGCCCTAATGTTAGGTACGATTTCTGATGTTTTTGTTGGGTTGCTTGGACCCCAAAGAGGGGGAGGACAATCGATAGCGAGCATCATGCTCTTTCAGACTGTCATCATGGGTGTGGGCGTTATATTAGCACCATCATCTTTGGTCGGATTATTAGTTATTGCCTTAATCAATGGGTGGTTATCTGGCCGCGTTGTTCCATTGCTCCAAGCACATCTTATGCGTCATACTCCTGTGGACCACTTGCGCCATGCGTCCCGCGGTTATGAATTGGCCTCGCGTTTTGGTATTCTGTTGGGCCCGTTAGCGGCGGGGTGGGGTTTGGCAAATCTATCATTTTCACAACTTATTTTGACTGTTTGCGTAGTCCTGGCCATCGCATTTTTGCTAATCCGGCCGCTGTCTACCGCATGGATTGGATTACCGCGTCCAGTACATCAAACACAGTCTTTTCAGCCGTTTTTCTTGGCCGTACGTCAGATAACGCATGATTCGTTTCTTGGTTTGGCATTAGCGATTCGTGGGCTAAACAACCTGTTGTGGCCGGCTTTTACTTTAGGCATCCCTTTGTTGGTGCTCAAACAATGGCACCATGGGTCATTAGGTTATGGAGTTATACGGTCTACATGGGGATTGAGCACGATTATTGGTGCGGTGTGGCTTCTTCCCCGAATCCGGGCATCTCTCAAAAAGTTCTATTTCGTATCGTGGATGATGACAGGAACCGGCTTTGCCTTGTTAGCCTTAAGCCCGTCTTATTATTGGGCACTGGGCGCCGCGATGATCGGAGCCATCGCGTCTCCAGCAGTGCATGTGGCCTTAGATACCCATATTGGCGAGCATATTCCCGCGTCAGATCAAGGACATGTGTTTGCGGTCCAACAATTTGTCATGTCTGGCCTCGGAGTGATGGGTCTTGGTATTATGGCCGCATTATACAAAGTCTTTCATCCACAAACGGTTTTGATTTTAACAGGAATGGTGATGATTAGTGCTGCCGTTGTCGGATTTTTGTACTATTCTCGTCATATAGCGGGCAATCAAGCCAAGATGTCCGTATAAAACAATTTTCCAGCTCCATTCAAATTGTGATGCCCTTGCAACCGACTAGACCTCATCTGAGCAGGTATCGCATCCGGAGGCTGCCACAAGAGGCGCTGTAATGAGGCGAACATTGAAGTCGATGGGCGCTTCCCGAAAAGCATCCCAGGTTGGAGGCTTTTCCCCAGTCAATTGAGCCAACTTTTGTGCCTGGTGATACTCATGGACTAATTTGCGATCATAATCACCCGTTTGCAATGTCACGTCCCATACCGCCAAGCTAAATAAGGCCACCCCGATCAATTCTAAAATGATCACGCGAATCCTCTCCTCATTCGTTTCATAAATCCCTGGGTTGTCGTTTTACTGTGTAAAAATACACATTAGTCAAATTTAAACATATTTTGAATCCTTTGCCCATCAAAATGTCGACAAAATTCCAGAATAATTTTTCACACTGTCCCCATGCT
The DNA here is from genome assembly GCF_001280565.1 of Sulfobacillus thermosulfidooxidans. Classification (NCBI taxonomy): domain Bacteria; kingdom Bacillati; phylum Bacillota; class Clostridia; order Eubacteriales; family Clostridiales Family XVII. Incertae Sedis; genus Sulfobacillus; species Sulfobacillus thermosulfidooxidans. The sequence continues at coordinate 1,199,840 of NZ_LGRO01000001.1, forward strand.
TTGTAACCGCATGTTTTCAGCCATAGCGGATCGGGCAATAATTAGCGCTCCTCTAAACTCTGAGAGAAAAAGGAGCGCTGAATATAATCCTCGATGGAGAGCCTTGAGGTGAAATGCGAAAAAACTCGAGCTAAGGCATGATATATTCTGACTCGTTAGGCGAGTTGATAGTTACGGTTTGGCCATGAGAGTTGGTATACACAATTTGTGTGACCGGCCCCACTTGGTAGAACGCTTTATTGCCTACGATGTAACCCCATTTTTTCGCATTGCTTTCGGGTGACAAGTTCGAAAACGTGGCGGTGTTTCGGAGCACTGAGGATTTTGGCCAGTGGGCGATCACACTTTCAACAATTTTGGCAGCGCGATCGGCCGCTAAGACGCCATGATATGTTGAGGGATACCAGGGGGAGTCCGAAATGCCCCGCACAATGAGCCAGGGAATACCCATTTGTGTTGTCACATAAGCAAAGCCCATTCCTTCATTTTCGCCCGCGTCTGATGGGTACAAAGCATTTTGGGCAGCCATCCAGGATAGGGGCTCTGTCCATTGATTGGCACTCCCAATAACGCCTTCTATGACTTTGGCAGGTTGCGATCCCGACTGTTTAGGGTTGCCGGTAATGTCGCTAACGGGGGTGGTTCCCAGTACTGCTTGAGAAGACAATGCCAGCGTGGCCAGAGCTTGAGAACCTGATAACGCTTCGAAATAGACATACTCAGTTGAGAGATGCGAGGACCCATAACCAAAATTTGCCGCATTTTGGGGATTCGGTCCAACAATACCATACCCGCCAACGATCGCATGGGAATCAAGTGAATGGGGCGTAGTGAGCATTTCCAGCCCGGTATAAGGCGTAGCATCACCGTGATTATGATAATGTAATGACGATTTATCGACGACAAATCCACTCACCACAACATCGCCCACGTGTATGGAGGGATTGCGGGCACCAGCGGTACCGGCCAGCAATGCACCTTTTAAATGGAAGGTAAGAGCCATTAAGGTCATGGCAAGTTCCGCGGCATATTCTTTTTCACCGCTCCGTACGTCTACCACTGGTTGACCGGCAATTGTGCCTACATAAAATATATATCCGTCTTTGCGAATCGTGTCTTGGACTTTCATCGCCGCCAATATCGGGGCTTGTTCCATGGCCATCGGACTAATGATACCTATTCGCGGAACTTGCCAAAAATTCGATTCCTTTTGCGGCGTTGGTGTCGCAGCAGAGGATGGGGAAGAGGCTGCAATAGTGGTGATCCCAAAGGATACCGTCACCAAAAGCAATGCCATCCAGGACAATGATTTCATGCCACGTCTCCTTCATTCTAGTAGTGGGGAATTACGAACCTGGAAGATATTTTCATGGTACCGTGTTCCTCTAGGACTTTTAAGAGGCTCAATGAAAATTTGTAGTCTTGCCCAATAATCTCTCCAGTTTTCTTACAATGTGATCAATCCATAATCATTATGTTTTGTCGATCTAACAATAATCTTTGCTTTTCGACAATTATTGACTATAATACGGTGTATTCCTCACAATCACATCACAAATTTTCAAGGCATTACCTATCATTATCCTGATGATTTTGTCGACAGAAAAATACTGAATCGGGATATCTACCGATCATTTATGTACCCTTGTTTCTATATTCATTGCAAATGCTGCGGGAGGTTGTCCATGAAGAAGGTCTCACCTTTTATTCTCGGTACCACAATTCTGGGATTGCTCTCGGCTGGCTGTGGGCAGAGCTCGACGACCGCGCAATCTTCCACACCGACATCGCCAGCGCCTTCGACGGTCGTGGTGGCTTTGCCGGTGCAAACGGCGCCGAATTGGTTTTTTCCAGTCCTCGCCTCAACTGGCTTTACAGATACGAATAGCCAGATGAATTTTATGATGTATAAACCGTTAGTATATATCAGTAAAACAGATGGGATTGACTATGCCAAATCGCTGGCAACCAATATCCAATATAATAGTTCAGGCACGCGCTATATCATCACATTAGGTTCTAAATACCGTTGGTCAAACGGTCGGCCTGTTACCGCTCAAGATGTGGTATTTACTTGGGATATTATCAAAGCGGCCAGTGAAAATAATGCACCATGGTCTTATGGGGGTGCGGGGGGCGGAGGAATTCCCTCAGATTGGACAAGCGTGCAAGCTGTCGGTTCCAATAAGGTGGTGGTCACCTTAGCTCATCCGGCCAACCAATCGTGGTTTATCCATAATGGCCTCGCCCAAATTATTCCTGTCCCCAAAAGTGCGTGGGACAAGTATCCTGGTAACATGAACCAAGAACTGACCTATATCAAAAGCATTGCCAATGTCCCTACGGCTGCTCCCTTCAAAATCGTCGACGGGCCGTTTCAGTTTTCTCAAATGCAGCCCAACAATTATTGGGCGTTTACCCCCAATCCGCATTACGGCGGTAAAAAAGCGACGATTAAAAAGATTGAATTTCAATACGAAACGTCGTCGGCGAATGAATTTGCCGGCTTGAAAACCGGCACAGTTGATGTTGGATATCTACCACCATCTTTATGGGATTCCAAATCCTCCTTAAGCCATGTCGACCGATATTGGAGTGGCTATGCTTTTGGCTTTAATATGGCACGGGTTAATCAAAGTCCCGATGCCTTGGGAGGATTGGGGCCGGTCTTCAGTCAACGATATGTGCGGGCCGCGTTAGAAATGGGCATCGATCAAGAAGGTATTATTAACAGTTTCTATCATGGTCAAGGGGTCACAGAGGATGGCCCGGTGCCTTCCAAACCACCCACTCAATTTTATGATTCGGCGTTAAGCCAAGCTCCTTATCCCTTTAATCCGCAGGCTGGGAAAAAGTTGCTTGAAGAACACGGATGGCACATGGTTAACGGAGTGATGACCAAAAATGGTATTAAACTCGCATTTCCTCTCATCTATACATCCGGTAGCAACACTATTACCGACGTGGTGCAATTAGTAAAAACTGATTGGGCTAAAGAAGGCATCCAGGTTACTCTTGTGCCAGCACCGTTCGACAACGTGATTCAAACCATGCATTCGAACCCTGCCAAATGGGATGCCGCGTTTTGGGGTGGTGGGTGGACCTATCAACCCGATTATTACCCCACCGGAGGGGAATTGTTTGCAACGGGCTCTGCGGCCAATGCGGGTCATTACAATTCGGCGACGATGAATCGTCTCATCCAAGCCTCTTATGCTCCAGGTAGTCCTGCACAGACCAAAAGAGCATTATTTGCTTATGAAGCATGGGCTGTCAAAGATATACCGTATTTATGGTTTCCGTGGATTGCACAATTTAATGAAACGGCCAATACGGTCCACCATGTCGAGTCAACCTTCAACCCCATTACAGACTTGTACTATCCAAACTATTGGACGACAACAAAATAGACTGACTCCGGTAGACATACTGAACCCGCGGATTGATACCTTGTCCGCGGGTTTGCTTTCATCATGTCCATCATGACATTCTTCGTCTGCTGCCGGAGAAATCATAACGCGAATAGGGAGGTTGTCTCATAGCCTGAATTAACTAAAATCTATCCTCCGATGATTAACGATGATTAACTAAGATTTTCTCGGGGTATTCTCAGCTTTTTAAAGGTCAGCACGACGTCACGTTGACGTCACGGTAATGAAATTTGTCGATGGAGGTATTATGACCAGTACTAAGAACTCTGTTTCCTGGCCATAGCAATAGCATCTAAGAGAAGGGGTTTGAACAGTTTTAATTGAATCTATCCAAAACTATGCCATACTATCCATATGGACCGATTAGTAACGATAGGTGAAGCGTCAAAAGTGCTTGGCGTCTCCATCACCACACCCCGGCGCTGGGAAAAAGAAGGCCGTTTGCAACCGGATGCAATGACCCCCGGCGGTCACCGACGATATGATGTCGTCAAACTGCAAACTGCGTCCGGAATTATTCCGACTCCAACGCAGTGACAGAAAAACCGTCGCGTACGCAAGAGTTTCAAGTCATGATCAAAAGGAGGATTTAGAACGGCAAAAACAAGTTTTGGAAATGTATTGTGCTGCTCAAGGATGGACATATGAGGTCGTTGCTGATCTTGGATCAGGCATGAACGACCACAAGAAAGGCTTACAACGGCTATTGAATACCATTTTACCGGACGAAGTAGGCAGGTTGGTCATTACATATACCGATCGTCTCTTGCGTTTGGGAGCAGAACTGGTTTTTGCCCTTTGCGAGGCGAAAGAGGTGGAAGTGGTCATTCTCAATCAAAGCGAAGACACTCCGTTTGAAGAAGACCTTGCCAAGGATGTGCTGGAAATCATCACGGTATTTTCTGCACGCCTTTATGGTTCTCGTTCACGTAAGAATCAGAAATTGATCGCAGATATGAAAAAGGTGGTTGACGATGCGGAGAAGCCATCAAATTGCACTGGATCCTAATAACAAACACGCTACCTATTTTGCCAAAGCCTGTGGTGTAGCTCGGTTTGCCTACAACTGGGGGCTTGCACAGTGGAAGCGCCAATATGAGGCCGGTGAAAAACCCACGCAAGCTTCCCTTCGTCGGCAACTGAATGCCATCAAGCGTGAACAGTTCCCGTGGATGCTCGAAGTCACGAAAAACGCGCCACAAATGGCTTTGATTCACCTCGGTAATGCGTTCCAACGGTTTTTTCGAGGGGATGCGAAGTCTCCAACCTTCAAACAGAAAGGCGTTCATGACAGGTTCACGCTCACGAATGATCAGGTTGCCGTCAGTGACAAGCGTATACGTATTCCCCATCTCGGATGGGTACGAATGCGAGAAACCTTGCGGTTCTCTGGCAAGATCATGTCTGCCACCATTTCCCGAAAAGCAGACAAATGGTATGTCAGTATCACGGTAGACACGGAAGAGACGCCGGCGATGTGCGAAAACCAAGCGATAGTCGGCGTGGATTTGGGGGTCAACCGATTGGCTACGTTGTCTGACGGAACCTTTGTGACAGGCGCAAAGCCTCACCAGGCCCTTTTGAATCGTTTACGTCGATTGTCCCGTTCGCTATCTCGCAAGCACAAAGGCTCGAAAAACAGAGCAAAAGCCCAACTCAAATTCGCGAAGCTCCACGCAAAGATCGCCAATATCCGCCACGACGCACTGCATAAGCTCACGACCCGCTTAGCGAATCAATACGGCGTGATTGTCGTCGAAGATTTGAACGTCAAAGGAATGATGGCGAATCATCGTTTGGCAAGAGCTGTGGGAGACAGGGGCTTTCATGAGTTGCGTAGGCAGTTAGCGTATAAGACATCAATGCGTGGTGGACAACTCATCATTGTGGATCGCTGGTTTGCCTCCAGTAAAATATGTTCAGAGTGTGGGACGAAACAAAAAAATATGCCACTGTCGATACGCGAGTGGACATGCCCGGAGTGTGGAACCCATCATGATCGAGACGTGAATGCTGCAAGGAATCTGATGAAATGGGCCGTGAGTTCCACGGTGACAGCCTGTGGAGAGGACGTAAGACCTGCTATTGCAGAGGCAGCCTCAACGAAGCAGGAATTTAACGTCAAAGCTACCTATGCGTAGACTTGAGTAGGTTTGAAAGAACGGAGGAAGGTACCCCGGAGCCGGTTGCAACATTCCAGCTGGAATCCAGTGCGACGTCCCACAGCAAGCAATTGATCACGTAAAGCGGAAAAGATATCAATGCTGACAACCGAATTTTTGACTCGTCCCAAGATTTCTTCAGGATCAACGTAATAGAGGTCACTACCGTTGCCCGCAATGTCTCCTCGTAAGGGATTAGTGGACCGCCCGCCGATCCAGTTGCCCAAAATTAAACAACGGCGAACCACATTCATGAGATCACTCAAATGGTATGGTCCTGTTTGAACCACCAAACTCGCCGGAAGGGCTTGAGGAAGTTGTTTGATAGCCGGACGGTAATCCAAGGCGGTCGATGATACGTTTAGTTCACTGGCGGAAGCTTGATTTAACACGAACGATCGTAAAATTCCGTCTTGGATAAGCGGCTGCACACAAGCGAGATGACCTTCATCATCGTACAAACTGGTTCCGGCTAATGTGGGATCGCTAATTAAGGAGAAATAGGGCGATAAAACCTGTTCATCAAATCCTGTCTTCCCATGGGCTACAATGGTTGATTAAATGCGGATCGCTTAGCCGGGATAGGACGGGCAAGAGCAAGCTCATGCCTACGGTAGGCAGAAACACGATAGGACATTGTCCATCGGGGATGGCAATCTGCTTTTCTGTCCATTGTTTCTTCACATCCGGTCGCAGGCTTGGGCTGCTGACGTCAGAAGGCCCGGATTTGATCTTCAGTATAATAGCGAGGGCCCGTTCATACGGCCGGCGGGCTTGAGAGGTCCCTCCCGATCTCAACGTCGAATGGTCTTGATGTTGACCCCAAACAGATGGGCCACCTCATGACGGGTTCGTGGGCGTTCTATGGCGCATATTATACAGTTATAGGCGCAGGGGAGAAAGCTAGACTACAACTCCTTATAGAATTCCGCCATCATCTCTTTACATTACATTAAGGAATTGCTGTAACCGGTAAAGTTCTCTAACATGTGCCAAAGCGCACCTGATGGGTCTTTAACCACCTTCGATACGAGACGGATAAGCGATCAGCTCGAATATGCAGTTCCCGGTCATCTAAGGGCAGTAATTTGGGAATTTGTGACTCAACAATCCTGCGATCTTGTTCTGCCAAGACATCTTGAAACTGTTGCAGCGTTTCATCCGATAACGCATTATCATGGTATGCTAGGTGAATCACCATCCACGCCTGGGTATGCGTTGTGTCGCGTGGGGTGGCAAATAAATCTAAGCCAAAATATCCTGAAGGCGTCTTCTTGATTAGTTGGGCCGTATAAGGCCCGAGAACCCGGTAGGTATAGGATACCTCAGCAGGTTGACTCGACCCCTCCGGATTGGGCTGGAAGACCCGCACTTCAGAGGCCTCAATACCCCAAGCATATTCTTTAACCAAATAATCAACAATTTCAGGGCGGTCGATGGAACCCAATAGACCTTGATGCACGAACGAAAAGTGAGCGACATCGAGAAAATTTTCTACGACGCGGGGGGCACTCGCGGAAAAATCATAAGGCCCACAAAGCACCGTACGTCCTGGAAACAGGGGACAATCGGGTCCTTTCAGGATCTTAGGTGATAAAGTGACAAAAGCTAAGTCATGGAAGATCTGTGTTTGTAGCATCGTTAATCGCGCCCGGGGAGGAGGCGACCGATGTTGGGCTGGGATATTTGTACATTGTCCCGAGGTATCGAATCGCCATCCGTGATAGGGACAAATAATGTGATCCTGATGAATAGATCCAAGCGATAAGGGCGTTCCTCGGTGCGGACAGGAATCATATCCCGCATAAAGTTGGTGATGCGACTTCCATAAGAAAATAGCTTGGTCAAGAATTTTGATAGCAATCGGAGTGTTATCTGCTAGACTCCTCATGTCTGCCACGGCATACCACTGTGCTATTTCCATGTCCATTTCTGCCATGCTGCCCTCCAAGAAAATACCACCACTTGTCCAGAAAGCGCCTTTATCCTGGCATAGGCTCTTGGAATCTGTCTATTGGCTGTTGCCGTCTTTGTGCAAACTGACAAAAGACAGCGAATGGTTGGCAATAAGCATGATTTTAATCGTTTATTGCCAACCATGATCAAAAGAGGATGGGTGAAATTTATAGACGCCTTAGCACCAGCTAATGGTGAATGCCTAATTTATCGAGAATAAATGCATATTCCTCGGCTGTTTCCCGGATTCGGGCATAACGTCCAGAGGCTCCACTATGCCCAGCACCCATGTGGGTCTTCAATAATAATTGATGGGTATCTGTTTTCATTTCTCGCAATCGTGCCACGAACTTTGCCGGCTCGAAATATCCGACACGGGGATCATTTAATCCCGTATAGATAAAAATGTGAGGATAATCCTTGGCTTCAATATTGTCATAAGGACTGTATGATTTCATATAGGCATAGTCCTCCGGAAAATGCGGATCGCCCCATTCGTCCCATTCCAATGTGGTTAGAGGAATCGTTGCGTCAAGCATGGTGGTGACCACATCAACGAAGGGAACGCCTGGTACAACAACTTGGAATAATTCAGGCGCCATATTTAATACCGCTCCCATTAATAAGCCTCCTGCACTCCGTCCTCGCGCTGCAAGTTTTTGGGGAACGGTAAATCCATGATCAATCAGATAGCGAGCCACTGTAATAAAATCCGTAAAGGTATTACGCTTATTCATCAGTTTTCCTTGTTCATACCACCAGCGCCCTCGTTCTGATCCGCCTCGAACATGCGCCGTCGCCAAAATCACCCCGCGATCAAGCAGGGGAAGCTTGCTAGGATCAAAGTGAGGTTCTGTGCTCATGCCGTAAGATCCATATCCATAGAGAATACACGGATGTGGATCGCCTTGGAAAAGTCCCTGGCGATACACCATAGAGACAGGTATTTCGACGCCATCGGACGCCGTGACCCATAACCGTTTCTGTTCATAATTTTGTGGATCGTATCCTCCGGGTACCTCTTGTTGTTTTAAAATGGATAATTGCCTGCTTTTCGGGTCTAAGCTATAGGTAATCGTTGGAGTCAGAAAGGATTCATAATAAAGCAGAATGTCTGTAGCATCAGCATCACGATTAGGCCCCATACTCACGTAGTACAAGGATTCCGGCCACTGTAAGCGAGTTAATTGACCTTCGTGATAAATCCATAACTGCGTTAGTCCATCTTCGCGTCCTGATACGATTAAGCATTGTGCAAAAGGATACACGTGTTGCAAGTATTGATCGTCGTTGTAAGGGACAAGGGCGGTGCAATTTGGCGATGACAGTTGACTATCCGGACAGGATAATAGCGTGAAATTGCGCGCTTCTTTATTGGTCAAAACAATAAATTGATGATGCCAATGTTCGATAAAATACAAAACACCGGTTTCTCGTGGCCAAAATACTGTCCACGGTCCCTCTGGTTCATGAGTCGGTAGTACACGAATTTCATTCGTTCTCTTATTTTGGGACGTCAGGAACAGGTATTGTCCGTCTAAGGACTTCGTTAAAGATAGGGTATAAGTAGGGTCAGTTTCTTCGTACAACAGAACATCCTTCGTTATGACATCGCCGAGACGATGACGCCACAGCTGAAAAGGGCGTTGACTGTCATCAACCTTCAAATAATACAAGAATTGGCCAGATGCATCCCATTCTACACTGTGGTTCAAAAATATATTGGGAACGCTATCCGGAAGAAATTGGTGATTACGCAGATCCAAGATACGTAGTGTGTACCGATCTGTCCCATCGTGATTTTCTAAGAACGCCAAAAGCTGATGATTGGGACTGACTTTTTGTACCGTAACGCTGAGAAATTCGCCAGGTTTTGCTAGACTATTCACATCAAGGATAATTTCTTCAGAAGCCTGTGCTAATTCTTGGCGTGTGTTGGCCCTCTTCCGAGCATAGATGGGATACTCTAAATTGGCAACCACACGCTTGTAATAAAAATACGGGCCATCTTGCACCGGTATTTCAGAATCGTCTTCGGCAATGTGCGAGCGAATCTCCTGAGTAAGCTTTTCTATCAAGGACTCCAGAGGCTTCATGGCCGATTCAAAATATTGATTTTCCTCTTCTAAATACCTTATAACTTCTGGATTATTTCGTTCGCGAAGCCAATAATAGTCATCAGGACGGATGTCACCGTGCAACTGATGCCAATAGGGTTTCTTTGGGGCTTTTGGTGGGTTAACCATATTTTTGATTATCCTCCCGTTATGTGTCGCTTATCTGTAAATATGTCTTGTATAGCTTCGTGATGATGCCCAAACATTCCTGCTAGATTTCCCATTAAAGATGCACAAATCAAGCCAAGGAATGCGTGGAGGCTGAAATTCATGCGAGGTCCTGTCTTATGATTCTCTTACAAATTCTATAAGTCCAGGACCATGCAAAACGGCCGGAAGAAAAAAGTGCAAGTCCCACCTACAATGCTTGAGCCTTAACGCATCAGGTCCATGCGAAGGGGCATAATGAGGATGACATTTCATGGCATGTCGAGGAGGCTGTTGGAATCGTGAAACCCCAAAATCGAGACCAGTCCCATGAAAAGCGCCATTGTGGGCGCCGCTAACGATAATGAAACCGACTCCGCATCGTCATCACCGTATTTCACTGTCAGGCTATCAATACATTTTAACGTGCCTTAAACGCGCTCGTCCCCAATCATGGCATTGCAAGCGAACAAAGCACCGTCCCTCTATTTACGGTCTTGTCGAAAAACATTTAGAGTGGTGGCGAACATATCTCAACGGCGATGATCTTACGCCCTCACAGCGGTATTATGCGAATCGACGGTTTATGCATTATTGGATTATTCTGTTGCGGAATCATTATTATCCCGATGTTCCTTAGTCACCCCCCAACTCATCAAAGTGGCTTCAGCCCGTCATAATGAGCTGAAGCCATAATTTATCGCAACCTCACTAAGAAGAATATCTATTGCGCCTTAGCTTGCATCACTGATAGTTCTTGGGAAGAATTCCGCATAAGGATAAAGAAAAGCAATCCCGTGAAAACTGGTCCGAAATATGCGCTTAAATCTGCGCCCCCAAACCAATGCGTTGACAAAGGGCTGACCCACAAAGCCGAGTTAACGGTCCAAAAAGTGGCGAAAGCCCCCACAAATAAGGCAATCAAAGCCCGCCAATTCACGCCTCCACTATACCAATACGCACTACGGGGTGAAGAATCCACGAGATCGGCGCTGTGATATTGGCCCTTGTACATCCAATAGTAAACAAGATAAATGGCCGTCCACGGTCCAATGACCAAAATATTGAGACTTAAAAAGTTCTCAAAAAAGTTCACGAAGCCTGGTGAAATAAATAACGCATATAATGCAATAAGTGTGCAGATGGCCGCATCTACGATAACAGCAACATACCGCTTCATCCGAATACCCATGGACAAGAAACTCATTCCTGAACTATACGAATTCAAATAATTTGCGGTGACATCGCCAAGAATCACGACAACGAGAAAAGGAACAACTGCCCAAGTCGGCACTGCATGCGTGATTGCTAGGACAGGATTTTGTGCATAGGCTTTGGCATTGATAAAGGTTCCCAACAAAATGCCTAATGTCATCACAATAAATGATGCAACACCTCCGCCTAAAAATGTGAACCAAACAATTTTTTTGGATGACGTGTCTTTCGGTAAATACCTGGAGTAATCGGCAGCAAAATTGGTCCAGCCCCACACAGTCGAAATTAATCCAATAGATAGGGCAAGAACAAAAGTGGGGAATGGTCCATCGGCAGCCATAGATTTCACGGAGGGGGAAAAGCCCCAATTTACATGGGGAATTACACCGATAAGTAATAACACTCCACTGACGGCTAAGGCATAGGCAAGAATCCGCTGCATGAGCACAACGGTCGCATGACCAAATAAAGGCACAATATAGGTCAACGCAATGGCGACGATCAGGGCAATAATGGTTGGTACAGTCCCGGAACCGGGGCCTCCCATGATTTGTGACAAGCTCAACAAGGCATAGACCGTCAAAACCATGGTTACTGCTTCCCAACCAACGGCCGAAAGCCAACTAAAAAACGCGGGAACGACATTGCCTTTGACACCAAATGCCGCCCGAGAGGTTGTCAGAGTGACAGTACCTGATTTTGGCCCAGTGGCTGAAGCCCAACCTAAAATAGCAAAGGAAATCGAACATAAAACAGCAGCAACGAGGGATTCCCATACATTGAGACCAAGGGCAGTGAATAACTGTCCGATAATCACTCCAGTGAAAGTTAAAACAGCAGCAAACCACACAAAAAACAGTTCTTTGGGTGTACCATGGCGTTTATTCGGCGCAATAATGCCGATGCCTTCGGTCTCAATCTGAAACGCCTGATCATTTTGAATCATTGGATCAGATGCCACCCCATCTCCCCCTTTTCTCATTATTGTTTTTAACATAATTACGCGGTGTCATTCAAAATTCTAACATATATTAGATGCATCCGATTAAAAGTCTTACATTTTTGGAACCGTATCCAATTTTTTTGCCAATAACCCGTTTGTTTTACTGATCGATAGCAGGAGGATGAATGAGAAACCGATAAAGTACGTCAAAAGAGGGAGGGGGTACTATGGGATGTTCAAAGATTTGCCGAACCAAAACTTGCATATGCCGGGACAATATGACGAAGATAACGACAAACATGCCCAAACTCAGAAGAAGCCATAGATTTAATGTGGACGGCGAAAGGTTTTTTAAAAGAATAAGCCATAAAATCGTCTGACCTAATAACATACTGTAAAATGTATAAACAGTACGGTATACATTTTGCCATTTTTTAAGCCACGCCCATCCTTCTATACTGGATGATTGCCACCGGTACGGCCAGTCACCTTGAAAATGTAGACGGACAAGCCGGTTAACGGCATAGACTCCTTGAAGAATCATGAGAATTTGTAGGAGGAGCATCCCGTCACTTCCTCTCTTTCATATAGAGTAGATTAACGTGTTTTTGGTGCCGTGCCTATTATTATCTCTACGATTAATTTTCCCGGAGGTTGTCTCGAATCTGCACAAGCATCGAGGCTTGATGCTTAAAGAGCGCAATTTCTGTAATTAGAAGACAAAACATCGGGATGTTCAAGATTTTTCGACAAAATCTGAATGACACAACCTGTCATGCTATGCATAATTCATATTGGTAAAGAATAGGAGGAGAGTCTCTAAATGTCCAAACCCGCTTCATCACCTGTACCTCGACAAGCTCGTGAACTAGCACAAGCTCGTTCATTGGCTGCCGGTGGTGATGCCATGATCGAAGTGGCTATCGCCCTGTTAATTCTTCATAGAACCCATAGTCCAGCGGCTCTGGGTCTGGTGCTCTCAATGCCCTGGTGGGCGGGCATTGTCAGTCATTTAACAAGCACAGCGTGGATTGATCGTGTATCCCGTCGCGTAGTCTTGATTTGGGGAGATATTTTGCGTGCGGTCATTGTGCTCGCTATTGCGATCATTCCGTCATTAGTCGGCGACACCATTGGATATTTTTTGTTGTTTGGAGTGGCGGCTCTTTATAACAGTGCATTTCAAGCGATGACTCCTGTCTTATCAGGCAGTCACCTAAAAGGCATGATAAGTCTCATTCAACAATGGGAATCATTAGCTAGTGCAGCTGCTTATATTATCGTGAGTGTGGGCTTTGTCAAATCGAATACTATTCCATGGATATTTGCACTGGCTGCCATATTATTTATTCTTTCCGCAGTGCGTATTGGTACCATTTCAGTAGACAAAGCATCATGGCTACCTCATGAAGATCCCTCCGCTATGGCGACATCCACACAACAACAATATCGTGAAGCTTTTATCGCTTTTCAAGCCAACCGCACGTTGTCGTTATTAACTGTCATTAGCTTTTTTGGAGCAGCTCTGGTGTTTGGTGCCAATGTGTTAACCGCCCCCGCCATGCGCCGGGTGTGGCATCAGCCGACCGCTCGATATGGGTGGGCTTTGTTAGCGATAGCCATAGGACAATGGCTAGGCGGACGCCTAATCGGTACTCCCAAAGTGCAGCAATTAACCTCCAAAGGGCGAATCATTATCGGATTTTCTGGCTTGTCCTTAGCATTTTTCGCGTTAGGAACGTGGCATTTTATTGCGATTGCTATGGTTATCTTAGTCCTAGCCGGAATCGCTAATGCGGTGGCATCACGCGCCATTTCTGAATGGATTCAAACATATACACCAAAACATTTGTTGGGACGAGTGATGTCTTTACGAGGTTTATTTTTAATTACCGGTGCAGGACTCGGTACGCTACTTGCTGGAGTGGTGGCAAATCATTATGGAGTAATCACCACATTTTATTCATGGGCTGTATTAGGAGTATTCATTGTCTCTGCAACGGTATTAATTCCCTTCAATCATGTGACAGAATCATCTACATCCCAGCGTGCTTTCAAATAGCCTCACTGACGACTACGCCCCAAAATCTAAAAACTTATTATTCCCATTCATAAGCAAGAGCGTTCACGGTCATAATCGTGAACGCTCTTGCTTGTTTTATAGGGCGTTAAGGCCTTGGCATGTGTAAATGATTATGCCACGTGATGTCGCCCAGGTTGTTCATGTTCGCCTGATGCGTGACGGATGGCAAAAATTTGCCAAAGTCCAACCGCCAAAACCACGAACCCCATTACCATCGTAATCCATAAGGCGCCAACAAATCGCTCAAAGTGGTAAAAGAAGGGCGTCAAACCCATATACAAACCCATCAATGCGAGTAGGTAATAGCGCCATATCATGCCTGCAGTGGTACGCAATGCCCACAAGCTTCCTGCCAAAATGAAAAGTCCTAAAATAATTGCGGTGGTAGTATAGGCGCTGGAGTGCATGGGATTAAGGGCCCACGCTGAAATCATGAACCAAGCACCAACAACCGCCATAACGATGTTTCGCCAGGTCATAATCTCCACCTCCTTACCCTTAATCAATCGGTTTTAATGATTCGAAGAGAACGAGGTTCAGGGCTTTCGCCCTAACTTGTATTTATCATAAGAATACGGCATGGAAAAATTTGATAAACGGCAATAAAAGGTAAATAAAGTCAAAGACAACAAAAAATTAAGAAAAACATCGGTATTTCGCATTAAAACGGGATTTTTTTGTTTTTTTTTCAATGAGAGGACCGGACCATTGCCGTTAAAAGTCACGACACGTGTCTTTTCCAAACAACATGTTTTTAAGCCAATGTGGATTTCCCAATCCAAGGAATATCAAGAACGTCACGAGTTGCCTTTAAAGGCGTTCAGAGCAGAGAGGGAGGAAGTGATGCATATTTTTTAACACCACGGAAACTCTATGCCAATAAAGGCATTGCACAGGAATTGAGGGGCATGTACAATTGGCTGTTCTCAGCAGTTTCCTTCTTTACACGGGTTTCTTAATCCTAATAACTCGGCGAAGCGATATGAAGACCATCCCTATTGAGGCATTTCGAGAAGGCAATCGGCAGCTTGGATCATGGACAATCTTTCTCATGGTTACCGCTTTATGGAGCTCGTCCGTGATTGTCGTCGAGATTGACACGGCATACCGCTGGGGCGTGGGAGCCATCTGGTATGGGATTAGTGTTGGTCTAATGTCCCTCTTGGTTTCTCTATTAATTCCGTGGTTTCTCCGCCATCATTACGTTTCCAACAGCGATTTGTTAGGACAACGATTTGGGGGCACTGTCCGACGTTTAACCGGCATCGTTATTGGGATAACCTTTCCTATTTTTGCATTGTCCAATGCCTTGGCCGCCGGAGCTCTCGTGCATATCTTGCTGCACTGGCCGCTTTGGGTGACACTATTGATTACGACCGCGTCATTGGTAGCCTATATCCAATTTGCCGGCATAATGTCCCTAGCCAAGACACAAGGCATGAATTTAGCGATGGTTATTATCTCGCTCATATTAGCTGGCATAAAACTTGCCCAACAGGTTCGTCACCATCACGGGCCATTTCTTGATATTCCGAGGCCGACATTTTGGCATCTCTTCGGAATTAGCCATGGGACCATTTGGGTTTGGTTTGGCATGAATATTTTAAACGTGTTCTCCGCTCAAGCAGAAATTCAAACCGTGGCAGCATCGAAAACGCGTCTCGCTGGCCAACGCGCCATTTGGTTATCAACGGCCTTACTCATATTAATTACCATCATTAGCGTTTGGCTAGGCATTCAAGCCCGCATATTAATGGGGTATTCAAACCAAGACGGTTTAATGGCATTTTTTAATCTTATACTCCGAGGTAGTTCATCAGGTTTTGATGTGATTTTCAGCTTAGGTGTATGGGCCTTGGCCCTCACTTGGTGTGGACCATTACTTTTTTCAGGAGCAATTAGCGTTGGCAGCGATGTCATCAACCGTTCCCGCAGTGTGCGCACGCTTCGCTGGGCCCTAATTATCGAAGCCATATTAATGGTGTTATATACCACGATGCGCCCTGATAATATTGCATGGTGGCGTGTGTTTGGCCTGACTCTTCGTAATGCCGCGGTTGTCGGGCCAACAATGGCTGTTATTCTATGGGATGATTTAAATCCCACCGCTGTGACAATAGCGATTATAGGCGGTATTGGCGTGGGATTGGGTTTTAATGCGTGGACAGATTTTTCTGTGACACATTTTGTCTGGGGCATTAATCCAATGTGGACCGCCGCCACAACCAGCTTTATTATTCTCGCACTTTCCCGTTTGTTGACGCAGCATCAATATGGCTCTGCATTCGCAGGGACAGGACTTTGGCTTTTATTCGCCATACTCTTGATTAAGGCAGAATACAAAATATTTTCTCCTGGTCTTGCCGGTCTCGGACTCTTAGTATTGGGCATGTCATTTATGATTTTTGCCTGGTGGCGAACGCGATCCTCTGACTCACCTGACATCGCGACTTCTATTCTTAAGCCCGAAGGGCACTAGAAGCCAATTAACCAGCGATGGGTCACATGACACATCTTCACACATGAAGAGTCTTGGGATGACTGAGCACGGAATAGCGATCACAACTGGTGATGTGATCCATCACCACACCAACAGCTTGACAATAAGAATAACACACTGTAGGCCCCACAAATTGAAATCCCCGGCGTTTTAAATCGCGACTCAAGCGGTTGGACAGTGATGAATAAGGGGGTATTTGATCACACGACGCATATTGATGAATTTCTGGAATGTAGTGAACAAATGACCATAAATATTTAGCAAACGATCCCCATTCCGCTTGGACCCGTATAAAAGCCTTCGCATTATTGATTGCCGCTTGCATTTTTAACCGGTTACGAATTAACAGCGGGTTCGATAATAATCGTTCCATATCAGTATGATTAAATTGGGCGACAAGTTCAGGGATAAAATCACCAAAGGCTCGCCGAAATTCCTTGCGTTTTTTGAGCACGATCAGCCAACTTAATCCGGCTTGCATACTCTCCAACACTAGCATTTCAAATAGTTTGTTATCATTTGTAACCGGAACCCCCCATTCATCATCATGATACGCTTGATATAAGGGATCCTTTTTGGCCCAACGACAGTCTGCCATCGATAACCCTCTCCTAATCTCAAGTACCTATATACTTGCGCCTTCTTACCGCCGAATACTCCGTCGTGGCAGACTCTGACCTTAGGCGAACGTATATCACCATTTTGTGCGTGGATTAGTGAATCATGGACCATTTCCAGGTCCCTTCGCACCGATAACATACTAAATGATTTTAATTGTTCAATGAAAGAGCGTGTTGAGAGTAGCGTTAGTGGTTATTTGCCCACTTATGATGTGTGATCTGGCAGTTCCAGGTTAAATAACCTACGGGCATTTAAAGTTGTTTGCCATGCCCAGTCGTGCCGATAAGGAAAAGTGTGATTTAAGTAATGGACCAGTTCGGCAATGTCTTTTGGTTCACTGACTGATTTGTCAGGATGATGAGGCCACGGACTGTCTGTCTCGAGTACGATACGCGTAGGGGGAAGCAACGACCATAAGAATTGATCCCGCTGACGCCAAATCATATCCGGAGTCACGCCAACAAAATATTGGCGATGCACAATTTCTATGATAATTTCTTTAGGCGCTTTCAGCCAGTGAAAGACAACGCGATGCAAATTAGGGAACTCTTCTAAAATCCTTAGCATTGGTTCAGTGCTGGCATGAACAGCATGAATAATGACCGGAAGATTTTTGCGTTCTGCCCATCCCAGCTGAATATATAGCCCGTCCCAATTCCGGTTGAATTCCTGCCGTGTTAAAAATCGGTAAGTTGGCAACCCTATTTCGCCTATAGCAGCAATGGGTTCTTGCTCAAGAAGATGAGCAACTTCTTGAATATCATTTAGCGAATAAGGATACTCGGGATGCAATCCAATACTGCGTAAAAAACGTAAACCAAGTGGCGCCAGGATTTTAAGGCTTTGCGATTGCTGGTAATAGGCTTTAGGCCCTGTTGCAACAAGTACCCAGTGCGTGACACCGCGGTCGACCGCGCGTTGTCCGACATCTTTGAGATAATGAATTTGTTCTACATGTACATGTGTATCCCAAATTTCCATAACTGCATTATGGCATATTTATTGTAGGAGATTCAGAACATAATCCACTGAAAATTTATTGAACAAGGAAGGATTTTTGAGATGGACGATAGCGAACTGCTTCAGATTCAACAAGCTACGATTATGTGCCGTCAATGTCCTCGTCTTGTCCATTGGCGAGAACAGGTCGCCACCCAAAAGATCAAGCGGTTTCGCGATCAAGAGTATTGGGGGAAGCCACTAGCTGGATTTGGCGATCCTCATGCTCAAGTCGTCATTATTGGTCTTGCCCCTGCTGCTCATGGTGGCAACCGTACTGGTCGTATGTTTACGGGGGATGATTCGGCAAGTTGGCTAATCAATGCCTTATATGAGACAGGATTTGCCAATCAAAGAACAAGCGAACATAAAGATGATGGATTGGTGCTAAACCATGTGTATATCACGGCTGCAGTGCGTTGTGCGCCACCACAAAATAAACCTACGCGCCAAGAAGCTGCCAATTGTTTTCACTTTTTGGTTGAAGAGCTGGACGTTCTTAAACCTCGAATCGTAATAGTTCTCGGCCGCTTTGCTTTTGAAGCTTTTCGCCGATATCTTAATAATCGCGGCATAAACACCCATGCACTCAGCTTTACTCATGGAAAACAAGAAACTTTGACGATTAATTCTCACACGCTTACTTTGTTAATGTCTTATCATCCTAGCCGCCAAAATACGCAGACGAAAAAATTAACCCGCGACATGTTTCTAGAGATTTTTCAACGAGCGCAAAACATTTTACATGACCAAGCCCGTTGTTATTGAAAACCCAATAATATAAGCACTATGCACAAATAAAAATCTAATTTGTTTGTCAATTTATGATAGTATGATGATAATTATTGGCAATACAATCCATGCTTTGCGTGCGTTCACTGCTAACTTTTTAACACCTTAACCCTATGTGGCGTTATGCACAACTTCTATAAGGTAGGAGGGTGAATGATGGTGGATAACTTTAGTGAATTTGAACGGTTATTGGCGCGTTATCAACTTGCATGGGAACAATGGGATTGGGCAGACACTTTGCATCAAGAGCAAGCCAACGCCGAATTAACTGCGGCTGTGACGGCTCTTAATACGTATATACAAGAACAAAAAGGGTTGAGAGGGATCCCAACCCGTTCTCGTCATCATACAGTTCTCTATCCTCGATTTCGACGTCATCAGGTCTCATAAAGTCAAAGACTTCTAAATTTGGCCAAGTTGTTCCAGACAAAATTAGATTAAAAACCACCCATAGGCATCCTCCTTGACTTCGCGTATGATGTTTTGGGACATACTATGTCCGCATGTGTATATTGCGCTCATCTATGCGACAGTGGTATTGAAGGAGGATGCCTACACCGTAATGGTTTCTCAAGCAAATGACGACCTGACATATATTAATCGAGACATTGCCCCCACAACTCCCGCGCAACGACAATGGTCACTGTATAACTATCTCAGCTTATGGATCGGCATGGCGCATAATATTCCTACGTATCTTATGGCTGGTGGATTTATCGTTCTGGGTCTTAGTTGGTGGCAAGCGATTTTAACCGTTCTTATTGGAAACTTAATTGTTTTAATCCCCATTCTATTAAATGCTCACCCTGGGACCAAATATGGTATTCCTTTTCCTGTTTTGGCGCGAGCGTCTTTTGGCGTTATCGGTGCAGGTATTCCAGCTGTTTTGAGAGCTTTGGTTGGGGCCGGATGGTTCGGAATAGAAACTGCTATTGGAGGACAGGCCATCCAAACTTTTCTCTTACTCATCGTTCCTGATTGGAATCACTTTTCTAACACAGGAACATTTCTGGGAATGAATTTGGGTGGATGGATTAGCTTTTTATTATTTTGGTTTCTTAACGTATGGATTATTTATCACGGTATTCAAGCGGTTAAACGGTTTGAAGCATGGGCTGGTCCTCTCGTCTTATTATTGGGTGTTGGTCTGTTAATTTGGGCTGTATCAGCTGCTCATGGCTTTGGACCGTTGCTGCAAGCACCAGCAAAAGTGCATGGTGCGGCATTTTGGGCCGTGGAAATTCCCGCGTTAACCAGTGTCGTCGGATTTTGGGCCACTTTATCTCTCAATATTCCGGATTTTACCCGCTTTGCTAAGAGTCAAAAAGCTCAAGAATGGGGTCAGGCACTAGGACTCCCGTTAACCATGACCATATTTTCGGGGATTGGTGTTCTCGTCACATCGGCGACGATTGTGGTGTTTCATCATGCCATTTCCGATCCCATTACACTCTTAGGTCATTTTCATAATGTATGGATTTTGGTCATTTCGTTAGGAGCTGTGGTCGTGGCCACGTTATCGGTCAATGTCGCGGCGAACATTGTGTCACCTGCTTATGATTTAATTCAATTATTTCCGCGGCATTTGACATTTGCACGAGGTGGCCTTATCACTGGTATTTTGGGAATACTCATGGCTCCATGGTTACTCATCTCGAATCCACATATTTATATTTTTACGTGGTTAAATGTGTATTCGGGATTTCTTGGTCCGATCGCCGCTATCCTGATTGCAGATTATTGGGTGTTCCGTCATAGACAACTTAATGTGAAGGAACTTTATGAGCATCACGGTCAATATTTTTATCTAAAAGGCTACAATCCTCGAGCTATTTGGGCTTTAGTTGCAGGAATTATCGTTTCTCTGATTGGTAAGGTGGTACCGTCATTGAGTTGGCTCTTTAATTATTCATGGTTTGTCGGATTTATTGTGGCTTTTATTGTTTACTTAATATTGATGTATAGCCATTATGGTTCGTCTATGGCATCGAATTGACCCGTGTGGCATGTGTGAGAAATCTCGCGACCGATGGTTGCGGGATTTTTTTTGAATTTGTTAGTCATGGGTATGAAGACAAGCGAAGTTGGATATGTTGAAAGCGAGAATCAGTAATCAATTTTGAGCAATTTGGCGCATATGACTAACATTTGCTTGTAAATAGCTTTATTCGGGAGAATCACTTTGTTTTGGTGAATTTTTAGATATAGACAGCATGGTTGAGGCGGTGTTATTATATCAAAGCTGTCCGACAGGGCAGCACGGCCACGAGGTGAAGGCCTCGGGTAGTCGGTCCTTGAAAACTATATCGTCATGGTGAAGATGAGATTAGACAGCATCAATGATGTCAGCAGATAAACGAGTCATGGAGAGTTTGATCCTGGCTCAGGACGAACGCTGGCGGCGTGCGTAATACATGCAAGTCGAGCGGACCTTCGGGTCAGCGGCGGACGGGTGAGGAACACGTGAGTCATCGGGCTGTGAGTGGGGGATATCGGGCCGAAAGGCGCGGCAATCCCGCATACGTTCCGGGGAACCGGAAGAAAGCTTGGCAACAGGCGCTCACAGGGGAGCTCGCGGCCCATTAGCTAGTTGGGGGGGTAACGGCCTCCCAAGGCGACGATGGGTAGCCGGCCTGAGAGGGTGAACGGCCACACTGGGACTGAGACACGGCCCAGACTCCTACGGGAGGCAGCAGTAGGGAATCTTCCACAATGGGCGCAAGCCTGATGGAGCAACGCCGCGTGAGTGAAGACGGCCTTCGGGTTGTAAAGCTCTGTCTGTCGGGACGAAGACCGGCCCGCGAGGGCCGGGGAGCCGGTACCGACGGAGGAAGCCCCTGCAAACTACGTGCCAGCAGCCGCGGTAAGACGTAGGGGGCAAGCGTTGTCCGGAATTACTGGGCGTAAAGGGCGTGTAGGCGGTGCGATACGTAGCGGTTTTAAGCCTCCGGCTCACCCGGAGGAGGGCGGCTAAACGGTCGCGCTGGAGGGCAGGAGAGGTGCGTGGAATTCCTGGTGGAGCGGTGAAATGCGTAGAGATCAGGAAGAACACCCGTGGCGAAGGCGGCGCACTGGCCTGGCCCTGACGCTGAGGCGCGACAGCGTGGGGAGCGAACGGGATTAGATACCCCGGTAGTCCACGCCGTAAACGATGGGTACTAGGTGTCGCCCGGGTCCACCGGGCGGTGCCGGAGCTAACGCACTAAGTACCCCGCCTGGGGAGTACGGCCGCAAGGTTGAAACTCAAAGGAATTGACGGGGGCCCGCACAAGCAGTGGAGCATGTGGTTTAATTCGACGCAACGCGCAGAACCTTACCAGGACTGGACACGCGCGTGAGCGCCGCGAAAGCGGCGGGCCCTTCGGGGAGCGCGCGCAGGTGCTGCATGGTTGTCGTCAGCTCGTGTCGTGAGATGTTGGGTTAAGTCCCGCAACGAGCGCAACCCTTGTCGTGTGTTGCCAGCGGTGCGGCCGGGCACTCACACGAGACTGCCGGTGACAAACCGGAGGAAGGTGGGGATGACGTCAAATCCGCATGGCCTTGATGTTCTGGGCTACACACGTGCTACAATGGTCCCGACAACGGGATGCGACGGCGCGAGCCGGAGCCAATCCTTCAAACGGGATCTCAGTTCGGATTGCAGGCTGCAACTCGCCTGCATGAAGCCGGAATTGCTAGTAATCGCCCATCAGCATGGGGCGGTGAATTCGTTCCCGGGCCTTGTACACACCGCCCGTCACACCACGAGAGTCGGCCACACCCGAAGCCGGGCGATCCAACCGCAACCGCGGAGGGTCCCGTCGACGGTGGGGTCGGTGATTGGGGTGAAGTCGTAACAAGGTAGCCGTATCGGAAGGTGCGGCTGGATCACCTCCTTTCTAGGGAGCTTCCCATGACGATATGGTTTCCGAGGACCGACGGCGGCGTTCGCGCCGCGGCCGGCGGACCTTGACAACTTTACAGGAGAAAGAGACAACCAGCACACGGGGGATGCCTCGGGTGCGGATGGGGCGAAGAAGGTCGTGGCACGCCACGAAAGGCCTCGGGGAGCGGCGTCGCACGCAACGATCCGAGGGTTACCGAATGGGGAAACCCCCAGACCGGCAGGTCTGGACGGTTCGCCACAGGGCGAAACCGAGTCCAAAGCGGGGAACTGAAACATCTCAGTACCTGCGTCGAGAAAGCGTCAGCGAATCCCGTAGTAGCGGCGAGCGAACCGGGACGAGTCCAAACGTGCACCGCGTGACCGGACATACCGGCGCGGCGCACGGGTTGCGGGCCTGTCTTGTCGGCGTATGTCGACCGACACCGGCCCTCCGGCCTTGATCCGAAGCTGTTGGAATGCAGCGCCCGAGCGGGTGAGAGCCCCGTCGGAGCAGAGGTCCGGAGGCCGGGACAGGTTCCAGAGTACCACGGTCCTCGTGGAAGACCGTGGGAAGCCGGGCGGCCCACCGCCCAAGACTCCCGACCATCCGTCACCGATAGTGGAAAGTACCGTGAGGGAACGGTGAAAAGCCCCCCGGGAGGGGAGTGAAAGAGATCCTGAAACCGTGTGCTGTCAAGCCGTCAGAGTGGGGTTCGCCTCATGATGGCGTGCCTATTGAAGAATGAACCGGCGAGTGACCGGCAGGCCGCGAGGTTAACGACCGGGAGGTCGGGAGCCGGAGCGCAAGCGAGTCTGAAGAGGGCGGCCAGTGGCCGCCGGTCGACCCGAAACCGTGTGATCTAGCCGGCGCCAGGCTGCAATCCCCTTAAGCCGGGATGAAGGGCCGCACCCGTGTCCGTTGAAAAGGGCTGGGAGGAGCGGCGGCTAGGGGTGAAATGCCAATCGAACACGGAGATAGCTGGTTCTCCCCGAAATCGCTTGAGGGCGAGCCTCCCCGACCAATACCGACGGGGTAGCGCTCTGTGAATGGAAGGGGTCCGTGAAGGATTACTGCCTGTTCGCAAACGACAAAGTCGTCGGTAGGCGGGAGAGAGTCAGACGTTGGGGGATAAGCTCCAAGGTCAAAAGGGTAAGAGCCCAGATCGTCCGCTAAGGTCCCCAAATGACCACTGAGTGGCAAAGGTCGTCGCGTGATCGAGACAGCCAGGAGGTTGGCTTAGAAGCAGCCATCCTTGAAAGAGTGCGTAATAGCTCACTGGTCGCAGTCGCGCGGCGCCGAGAATGTGCGGGGCTAAGTGGTCTACCGAAGCGGCGAATCGGCCTCCCACGGGAGGCCGGTGGTAGGGGAGCGTCCGCCGGGGGGCGAAGCGTGCGGGGAACCGTGCGTGGACCGCGGCGGAGTGCGAATGCCGGTATGAGTAGCGAAAAGGCCCGTGAGAATCGGGCCCGCCGAAAGCCGCAGGGTTCCGGAGGCAGGATCGTCCGCTCCGGGTTAGTCGGGCCTAAGGCGAGGCCGTTCAGGCGTAGTCGATGGAGACACGGTGGAGATTCCGTGACCAGCCGATCACGGCGAAGGAAGCAGGACGTGGTCCGCGGGGGTCTGCGCCCCGTTGGTGGTGGGCGTCCCGCAAGGGGGACGGAACAGACAGTACGGAAGAGAGCTCGGCGGACCACCGAGAAAAGTGCGACTGGAGTGATCGGGTGTCCGTACCCGAAACCGACACAGGTAGGCGAGGCGAGGAGCCTCAGGCGCGCGAGTGACCTCTCGTTAAGGAACTCGGCAAATTCCCCCCGTAACTTCGGGAGAAGGGGGCCCGGCCGCGCCCGCGGCCGGGGGCACTACAGCGGCCCAAGCGACTGTTTACCAAAAACACAGGTCCCTGCGAAGTCGTAAGACGCCGTATAGGGGCTGACGCCTGCCCGGTGCTGGAAGGTTAAGGTGAGGGGTGCAAGCTCCGACCCGAAGCCCCAGTCAACGGCGGCCGTAACTATAACGGTCCTAAGGTAGCGAAATTCCTTGTCGGGTAAGTTCCGACCCGCACGAAAGGCGTAACGACTTGGGCACTGTCTCAACGAGAGACTCGGTGAAATTGCAAGTCCTGTGAAGATGCAGGATACTTACGACTGGACAGAAAGACCCCGTGGAGCTTTACTGTAGCCTGCCATGGAACGCGCGCGACGTGTGTACAGGATAGGTGGGAGGCGGAGAAGCCGCCGCGTCAGCGGCGGGGGAGCCATCCTTGGGATACCACCCTCACGGCGTGCACGATCTAACCGCCGCCGTCACCCGGCGCGGGACAGTGGCAGGGGGGCAGTTTGACTGGGGCGGTCGCCTCCTAAAGGGTAACGGAGGCGCCCCATGGTTCCCTCAGCACGGTTGGACAGCGTGCAGGGCGTGCAAAGGCACAAGGGAGCTTGACTGCGAGCGTGACAACGCGAGCAGAGCCGAAAGGCGGGCTTAGTGATCCGGTGGCACCGCGTGGCAGGGCCATCGCGCAACGGATAAAAGCTACCCCGGGGATAACAGGCTGATCTTCCCCAAGAGTCCATATCGACGGGAAGGTTTGGCACCTCGATGTCGGCTCATCGCATCCTGGGGCTGAAGTCGGTCCCAAGGGTTTGGCTGTTCGCCAATTAAAGCGGTACGTGAGCTGGGTTCAGAACGTCGTGAGACAGTTCGGTCCCTCTCCGTCGTAAGCGCAGGATACTTGAGGGGCGCGACTCCTAGTACGAGAGGACCGGAGTGGACGAACCGCTGGTGTGCCCAGTTGTGTTGCCCAATGCAGCGCTGGGAAGCTAGGTTCGGAGCGGAGAAGCGCTGACCGCATCTAAGCGCGAAACCGACCCCAAGATGAGGTATCCGAGGCGGACCTGTGGGTCCGCCACGAGACCCCCACACGACCAGTGGGTAGATAGGTGGTCCGTGGACACCCGGTAACGGGCGGAGCGAGACCATACTAATCGGTCGAGATCTTTCTCCTGTGAAGTTGTGAGGGTCCGAGACCCTCCACGTATTGTCGGTGCCTCAGGTGGCGTGTGTTGACCCGTTCCCATCTCGCACACGGTCGTCCCCCACGCCGCCGCTGGTGGTACTGGATCCGTCGGGATCTGGGAGGCCCAGTCGTGCCGACTGCTTATTTAAACCCGCTGAATATCCATCAGCGGGTTGTTTTTTTATAAAGTTTAGATATTAGGAACAGCCTCAGCTAATAACATACTGGCGAGAATAAGAGCGGCACCCAAAAGTGCCGAAAGACTCATCGTCTCGTGATAAGCAATAAAAGCAATTCCAGCGGCAAAAACTGGTTCCATGGTAAAAATCACGGCCACATAGGAAGCCGAGGTTAAACGTTGAAAACGTAATTGTGCCCAATAAGCAAACGCAGTACCCAAAAGTCCATTGACGATAACTGCGACGAGCACTACCCCCGATGTGCCGTAACCAAAGCCATAAAGACCAGCATGAAGGGACATGACGAAGCTTAATAAGGCCACAGTCAAGAGTTCAATGGTGGTAAGACTTATCGAATCATAGTCAATAGCCCATTTATCCACTGCGACAATCTGCATGGCTAAGAAGATAGCGCAGGCTAAAGTTTCGACGGTGCCTATAGAAAAGTGGCCTAGTTGGTGAATCCCATTTAAAAAGCCTAAACCGACGGTCGCGATCATAGCAGCAATCCATGTTCGCCATTGTGAGTGTTGGCGTAAAAAGAAAATGGCCATAATAGGAACCAAAATAACACTTAATCCCGTCAAAAAGGCCGAAACTGCCGGGTCAATTGTTTGTAATCCCAAGGTCTGTAATGCATATCCCAAAAACAGCAAAACCCCCAATGACGTTCCAGTCATCCACAATTTAAGATTATGCAAACTTTTTATACGGTCTCGATCCAAAAAAACAAACACACCCATGACCAAAGTCGCTAACAAGAAACGCATCGTCAGATAAGGGAAGACAGGGATTTTAGTTAAAGCCGCTTTCGTTAAGGTAAATGTGGCACCCCAAATTAACGTCACCAATAGCAAGATACTATTAGCCCAAATTCTCGATGAAATCAAAAGTCAAGCGCTCCTTATATGACCCGCAGATAATGACTTCAATGTGAGGTATAACGCCGCTTATAATGCCGCAAACTTTTTTGCCGATTTCCGCATGTCTCCATCGAACACCATTTGCGTTTGCCACTTCGGTTGACAAAGTACGCTATACATCGCGAACTTTCACATTGTTTTGTACGAGAAAGCATATCACTCGTTATCAATCCCATAAAGTCATACGATAACAGCGATAACAAACCAGCGGTGCCACCGCGATTAGGAACAGCAATGCGTTCAACATGGGTACCATGATCTACAAGAGAAAAGGTTAACGGACATTGTTGCGATACACCGCTTAGATAGTTAAAAAACAATACTCTCGATGCACTTCCGCCAAGAAATGCTCGCCCATACTGCCGAAACTGCTGCACTTGGGTCAAATCCCAGGTGCCTTGAGTTATCAGCCGCTCGCGCTGACTAGCCGATAACCATTGGTGCTGTTCCATATAGAGAATCCATTGCACAAGGTGGGACGGTGAGTCAATCAGATCTATTTCCTGTCCCCGGTAATGTTGCAGCGTGTTAAGAAAATTTAGAACCAAATGATCTCCTAGATTGGTAAAGTCTGGTTGTTTCATGAGACGCCCTTATTTTCGTCATAGTCTGTCAATCACTTTCGCTCTTTCATTATAAGGCCAAAAATATCCAGATTGACAAATTAAATTCTAACTGGACAACATAAATTAAAAGGTTATATTGATATCATGATGATTATGAGAAACCTCAATGTTATCAAAAGGGGCCCGAACTCCATGGAAACGTTTCTTGCTCTGCTTTATACTTTTTTATGGTCCTCGGCTTCTGTTGCTACTAAATTTGGTCTCAAATCCGGACCGCCGCTGATGTTGGCCGCGATACGTTTTAGCCTAGCAGGACTTATACTACTAGCCGTCAATGGGCTATTGCACCGAGGTGTTTGGCCAAAGCGCGAACAAATGGGCGCGTTGGCTATGATTGGGTTTCTTAATACAACGCTTTATTTAGGCGCATCATTCATGGCTCTTCAGGTCGTACCTGCAGGACTTTTTAATTTATTTGTCGCGGTTAATCCATTTTTTGTTTTAATTCTGGAATTCACATGGCTTAAAAAAACAATTCGACGGACACAATGGTGGGGATTCATAGTCGCTGTCCTAGGGCTTGGCATAGGATCATGGCAAGCCCTAACTCATGTTCACACGCCATTATGGGGTCTAATTTTAGTCATTGGGGGGCAAATGGCAATGGCGTTAGGAAGTATTTATTTTCATCATGTTGGAATTCCTGGCTCTACTATCATCATCAATATCTGGCAATTAATTTGGGGAGCTATATTTCTTTGGCCGATTGCGCTTCTTGTGAGTTTTTCTAAGCCCATCAAATGGAATGGGGACTGGTGGGGCTCGCTGTTGTGGTTAGTAGGAGCTGTGTCCATTGGTGCGATGTTGTTGTGGTTCCGCCTTTTACGGCAAGGTGCGGCTAAAGCGAGTATGTGGCTTCTTCTCACACCCATTATTGGCTATGTTCTGGGTTTTCTCATTCTCCACGAAGCTCTCACTTTCTACGACATGATTGCCAGTATATTGGTTATGTTTGGGCTCTTTTTAGCCAACCGGAGGGTCCTTAGTCAGCATGGAGGGCTAAATACCTCATCACGAACTAGCTCTGATACCTAAGTGTCTACATAACATAGAAAAGATTATCCATATCTCAGGTGAATCTAAATTGCCAGCGTGTTCGTATTAGGTGCCTTTGCTCTCTTTTTGGATGCCGTTTTGTCCGGCCAATAGACCATATCACGTGAGTTCTTCTACCGCTCAAATGTTATATGTCTAAGGAATTTGTCTTGACTGTGATGCAAGGTCAATGGTCGCGCGGAACATTGCAGATGGGTCCAGGGTCAAGCAAACCTTTTGCTATTAAATTTATTACTGTGTCGCGCTTATCTTATTAAGTTCCGCGTTTCTTGATACTTTCGGAATACTCAGTTATTGTTGAAAGCAATTTAAAATATATTAAAGATAAAACCAACCTTTGCAACCATCCATGCGGTATTGCTGACAAGAAAGAAAACTTTGAGATAAGATGGAATTGATAATTTCTTTCAATTCCTTTCAATGAAAACATCAAGTTCTCACCAACAGCATCTGTGAGAATGAGACCAAAGATCGTGTTTGAGGTATACAAAGGATCAAACAGCAAACGATTTTCAATAAATCATATAAACGAGACAGGGAGTGAAATCAATGACTCTTATCGGATCTCGGTTCTTTAGTCCTTTTTCTATCGGTATTGTCGGTTTAGTTATCCTTTTTGTTTTAACATTTGGTATTCCCGCTTTGCTAATGTGGGTATGGAATGCTACTATGCCTGAACTATTTGGGTGGACCCGCTTACGTTATTGGCAAGCTTTCCGCTTAGAACTAATTTCGGGCCTTCTTTTCGGAATATTTCGTCTATGATAGTCTTTTAAAGTCCACGGCGGCAATGTGATCGTCCTCTTCAAAATTCAAAAGCTGAATCATACACAGCCCCGCTCGACAACAAACAACTGTGGTATCTCCATCTTTATCAAAGAGGAACCCGTGTCTTGGCACGATTATGAGCGAGATGTACTCAAGAAACAGGGAGAATCCACTGTAGTGTTAGATTCGGGCGAATTTACTCAAGGATTACTTAAGTACCAAAACTCATTTTTATGTGCATACACGCCATGCCCAATGCCTCGAAGCTTGTTGACGAGTGGAACTGGCTCGGTTTCCCTGATTTGAGCAGAACCACTCCAACTCCATTATGTTCCTGTCGCTGAGCCACATTGAGATGGTACAATTGTGGTAGGTTAATTGTTGTTATTTCTTTGCTCCTCTATGGCATAGGGCTTTTTCAACTAAGACGGTTACCGATCTGCTTGCCTCACAAATCCAATAAGCCTGTGAAGAACCCAGCGAATTATTTGATATCATTTTATTAATTACAGTAAAGAAGGGAAATTCTTCCAATGATTTATTTAGATTACAATGCAACAACTCCGGTTGCCTCTGAAGTACTTACAGCCATGCTCCCTTATTTTACTGACAAATTTTATAATCCGTCTTCTTCCTATTCGGAGGCCCGAGAAATTAGCGTAGCCTTGTCTAAAGCACGGTCCAATCTGGCGACACTGCTCGGAACAGTCAGTGAGTCAATTATTTGGACAAGTGGTGGAACAGAAAGTAATAACTGGGCCCTTACGCGTAGCTTGTGGTATTGGAGGGGAAAGCGCCGTCGCATAGTGATTTCAGCCATCGAGCATCCATCGGTAATGGAAACGGCATTAGCCCTTCAAACACAAGGTGCAGAAATACGCGTCATTCCTGTTAATGAGGATGGCATGATTCGCATAGAAGATTTAGATACCCTATTGGATGAACGAACAGCCCTAGTGAGTGTGATGTTGGCTAATAATGAAATTGGTACTATTCAACCTATCGCAGAAGTGGCCCAACGCGCACACAGGGTAGGAGCTCTTGTACATACCGATGCTTCTCAAGCTATTGGCAAAATTCCAGTGAACGTACCGTCTCTGGATGTCGATTTGCTCACTGTTGCTGGCCATAAAGTCTATGCGCCTAAGGGGATAGGGGCTTTATTTATACGGCCCGGATTAGATTTTTCTCCATGGGTATGGGGAGGTGGCCAAGAGCAAGGTAAACGAAGTGGAACCGAGAACGTTCCTGGAATCATTGGTCTAGGAGTCGCTGCACAATTAGCTAGCGATTGGCTTAATCATGACGGCCCGTCACAACAGACTATTCTCCGTGATCAACTTCAAAATGACTTAATGTCATCCATATCACAATGCCATGTATTTGGACATCCGACGATGCGGTTGCCTAATACTCTGGGATTTGCCATAGAAGGATGGACTGGAGCAGAGATATTAGCGGCATGTCCCGAATTGCGAGCTGGCACAGGGTCAGCTTGTCATTCGTTAACAGATGAAGGCGCACCAACTTTACGGGCAATGGGATTTCCACCCGAGTTGGCCCGCGGTTTGGTGCGTATTAGTTTGGGAAGGCAAACAACTGCCAGAGAAATTTCTCGCGCTGCATATCTTCTCCTTCAAGCAATCAGATCACGGAATTGATGGATAGATTCCCATAAAACCTGTTTGGCGTTGAGGTGACAATATTTATGAGTCTCTTTGATGATGTTGTGCCGCGTTACGAAGCCTTTTGCAATACACCATTAGGCCAATTTATCAACAAAGTGGAACGGGAGATTATTCTTACCCTGAGCTCACCTCAGCCTGATGAATTGTGGATTGATCTAGGCTGCGGTACGGGAGAATACAGTATAGCCTTGGCATCATTTGGTTGTCATGTCATCGGGCTCGATGAGTCAGAATCCATGCTCGAACGGGCTCGAATGAAATCTGTCATTTCAGGAACTGTTAAATATGATTCCGGAGATATCAGTTGCATTCCTTATTCAGATGGACTTTTTGATGGCGCGTTGATTCAAGTGACTTTGGAGTTCGTAAAGGATGCACCTCAGGTCCTAAAAGAAACACTGCGTGTGTTAAGGCCGTCAGGCCGATTGGTCATAGGCCTTATTCAGCGATTAGGGTCTTGGGCACAATATTATCAAATACGAGCTAAGACGGATCCATCAACCGTTTATCGTCATGCTCATTTTTGGACCGTAAGAGAACTTTATGAATTGTTACATTGCTTTCCAGTCCGCATTGAAGGTGGGCTTTATGTCAGTCCCAACGAATTTACTAATTTAGATACTGCTTGGGAAATAGAATCTCAACGGCGAAAAACATGGCCGTTAGACAAAGCAGGTTTCATTGGATTACGATTTGATCGAAAAGATTGTGGCAGCCTGTGAAAAGATCCAAAAGACGTACTGTACAAAGTAGGCGAGACCTAAAGCGTGATAATGATTCCAAGTCGCTATAGGCCATCAAGGTAAAACATCCCAGTTTCATTTTAATTATTTATTGATATTAATTCGTTGATAAAATCAATAATGTTATTGTGTAAAATAGGACCATGCCCTGTTGCCAAAAATATGGCTTCTTTGAAAGAAGATATCACCTTAAGGCCGCAAGCAAAACTCTCATAATGATACTTGTTGCGGTTTTCTGGAGATTGTGACCAGGCCATTACAAAAGCATGGTATTTCTTTCGGAGATCATTACCAAATGTCACTAGGCTATTGTCGACAAGCTTAGCGCCAAAAAAGCAAATATAATCCCCACAGAACAGGCAACGCGTATTGACGTCGTAGATGGCTATTGATCCGTTCGTGTGATGTCCCACTCGGAGAAAGGAGAGTCCATACATTACGCCTATGTCAGAATCAAGCTTATTGAATTCGCTTGTTTGTTCCTCTGACAAGCGATCCCAATCATCAGCGTGAATCCATTTTGCTGCCCTCCTAAAAGTAGCGGTTGCACCGATATGATCAATGTGTCCATGAGTCGCAATGAAGACATCGACATCATCGGGATGCACATTGATTTCTCTCAAAGCCTCAACCAACTGATTGCTTTGCTCTCGCTTGCCACAATCGAGCAAAAGCGTCTTTCCTTCTCGATTGATGACATAGCAGTTATTGTATGAATTCCATGACGAGTCCCACAGCGCGATACCAAAGACTGAATCAGCGACTTTTGAGATTACGAATGGCATATTGTTCATCTCGGACACTCCTTTTACCTGATAATACGACCTGGCTGTCTAAAACTCATGATTATCAATGTTACAAAAATATTTTCAGGACACCGGATTGCGGTCATTACTCTTTTTTCGACTACAGGTTAATCAGGCCAGTTATTGCGTTAACAGGTCGTTGGAACAGGTCTTTGGTGAACGCTTTTTTGAGTCATGAAAAGCCCCTTTAGCGTGAGTGAAGATATAGGGGGATCTTTATACATATTAACATCTACATTTTGGATGTGTTTGTAAAGGAACACTCAGAGTGGATCTCGTTGTGTCCCCAAGCCGTCAGAAGCCATTCGTTCGACAATGAGCAGGAGCCCTACATGAAACGCATTGGAATTTGGGGGCTATTTAAGCACCGCGAGTCTACGACTGACTTTTGCTACGTCGTAACGCGGTCCTTTATCCGACGTTTTGGTAGCCCCAATTTTGCCAAAGTCATGATTTTTCTAGCCCAAACAATTTTCTTTAACGATATGATATTAACTTGCATCATTGAAGGAAAACGGTGGGGTGACAGTCATTTTATGTGGACAGAAATTCGGTGGCTAATAGATGAATACTCCATTACAGCTAATCTTTACCTTCTATCACAAACGTTCTGAGAATGCATACCAAAATACTAGAGAAAAATCTATGTCAACTCTTCCTTTCGAAGCGCAATAGGTAAATGGACGATGGCTCCAATTTGTATAACTATAATGACGACACACTTCGTCGCATTCCCATGATTGCACAACATGACCCGTCATCAATACGACCAACTTCGGTCATTTTAGCAAAGCCGATTTCGATGGCCTTAATCATCGCAGCCATGGCAAATAATGTAGGGAATCCCAGCCGGATACCCCAGAACGCGACGATTCCTCCTCCTATAGGGATGAACATATTCGACAAAAGTCGGGATGCGGTTAAGACACTATTGCGTTGTTCCGGTTTTAGAAGTTCTAATCGCACCCCAACACTAAGTACCACCCACGCCGTATCGCATAATCCGACGAGGGCTTCACCAATGGCAGCAGCCCAAGCAGTATTCCATTGTAAAATAAGCAGACCCAGCAAACCTCCACTTAAAAACAATGGATAGAGTTGGCCACGTCTAAATCGCGAAAGTAATGGGATAACCACGACAGTTCCAGCGATGCTTCCAATGCCTATACACAAATAAACCATAGCAACAGCTTGTGAAGCGAGATGCAAGCGGTTCAATAGATAGTACAGAAAACCGCTCATCACAAGCGTCCATCCCAAATTTCCAATCATCGCTTGAATTGCTAACGAGCGCAACACCGGCATGCGCCATAGTTGGGTTAGTCCATTGTGTGCATAAGTCATTTTCCGACCGACAATCAAACTGGTATTTGATTGGGGAATCCATAAGGGTCCCAAAAATCCGGAAATGGCTGACAGTCCAGCAAGAATCATTAGAGTTACGACAGAGCCAACTAATCCCATCAGAAGTCCCCCAGTCGGGGCACCGACAACCCGAACGATCA
Organism: Sulfobacillus thermosulfidooxidans; assembly: GCF_001280565.1. Classification (NCBI taxonomy): domain Bacteria; kingdom Bacillati; phylum Bacillota; class Clostridia; order Eubacteriales; family Clostridiales Family XVII. Incertae Sedis; genus Sulfobacillus; species Sulfobacillus thermosulfidooxidans. The sequence continues at coordinate 1,233,979 of NZ_LGRO01000001.1, forward strand.
TTATGACACGTTGTAGACGGTTTGCCTGCTCTGTAAGATGGGGACCTTGTCCTGGCAGCGCAGTCTGCATCGCAGCCTCGGCCATCACACTCCCGAATCCGTTAAGGCCAGCCGATATAGTTAGTCCCACCTCTACAATCCATGAATTCTGATCAAGCGGTATGCTCAGTAATACCAGGAAAATAATCGCACGAATTCCTTGGCCAAAACGAAACAAGTCTCCCGCCTGCGTATGGCTAATGTAAGAGGACAATAGCCATCCTACAATTAATGGCACTAGAGCCTCGGCTACAAACATCATCGCCATGATTGATAAAGAATGACTCAAATCATATCCGTACCAGGGAAGAATGAGCGGAGTTGTAACGTCCGCGAATGTACTTACAGCAGCTAACCATCCTATTCGCTGCATGATTTTTACTTCTATCACGGCTTTATGCCATCTCCTGATTGTAAAATAAGATATTCCATCAGTTCTGTATTGCGCCATCGTCCCTCTAGTTGGGCTTGTTCATGGAGGATACCTACCGTACGGAAACCTGCTTGAAGATATAAGTGCCGTGCTGCCTCATTTTCCGGAAAGAGTGTTAATACCAATTTATGGAATTCATGTTCACGTGCCCATTCGATTCCGGTGCGTAATAGCCGTTTGCCAATGCCTTGTCCCCGCAGATTACGTTCCACATAAATCGAAATATCAGCCACTGCATGATATGCCTGACGGGTACTGAAAGGATTGAGAGATAACCACCCTACGACGTGATTATCCATCGTTTCGCCTACCAGAACGGCATACCGATTTGAACGCGCTTGGAGCCATTGGCGCCGTTCTTCGCTTGTTCTCATAGCTGTCTCAAATGTCGCAACGCGATCAGCGATTCCTTGATTATAAATACGTGCGATGGCCGGTGAGTCACTAAGATGGGCGCGCCTTATTCGAACCAGAGGATGTAATAATGACAGTTGCATAATTGTCGCGGTGTGCGGACACGCGCCCGAAAATTCATCGGCAGTCCGCATCGGTGCCGGGACCTTTTCTCGGCCAACGACAGCAAAGTTCCATTCACGAAAAAATTTTTCAGCGGTGTCCGTCACAAGAAACACCGTTTGAACATTGGTTGCCTGCAACTGACCGAGAGCATACCATACGAGTTTACTTCCTAATCCCTTACCTCGATATTCCGGCGACACTACTAAAGATCTAAGAAGCGCAGCAGATCCATACGGTTCCACCCCAATAACGCCCACGTGACGATTGTCAGTCGTTGTCAAGATGAACCACTGACGCTTGCAAGGTCCAGAAGGAAAGGGGAGACCAGCTGAACTCCATAACTCTCGAATTTCGGTATCTTCAACCGTAAATCCTTGTTGTTCTTCAATCGCTATGCCATCCATCAATGGGGTTCCTCCTCTTGTTCCAAACGATGGGCTAGCCATTCTAATGTTTCTAATAACTGGTTATGCTCTTGAGGAGATAAACCTCCTAGAAGACTTTCAGCTTGAGCATTGAGCACCTCTTGCAAGCGCTGGGCCTCGACACGACCTTCCGGGGTAAGTTGAATCTTCACAAATCGGCGGTCCCGCAAATCCTGTGTGCGATTAACCCATCCACGCTGCCGTAATTCTTCAACAACTCGGCTAATCCATGGAGGATCACTTCCTAGTCGTTCAGCCAAATCTCGAATAGATAAGCCGTCTTCCATATCAAGTTCTGTAAGAATTAAACATTGTGTCTCCGAAGCTGGGGTACAACAAGCCCATGTTTTACGTTGAATTAGGGAAAAACGTCGCGCAATACGACGTAAGATATGCATGGACTTCTGCGACATATTTTTGTCTCCCGTTTGTGAATATAGTGGAACAAACTCCATATAAGTAAGATTTACAATAACTGTATAATACAATTATATAATATTTTCCTGATGATGAAGATCACTATTGTGTTGGTAGTTGTGACGAATTTCAAGCAAAAAACCCATAGGAAGTTTACATAATCTCTCTTATCGGACTCATAGACCCTCTAATCATTATGAGATTTGGTATTTCGTGAATGAAACGGTTCGGTCTATGGAAATTTTTTATGTAATTCACAACTAATTGGGATAGTTTATTTTTTAATTTTCGCTTGACCGTAACGCCTGTAATCGCTATATCGTTCATAGGGTCGTAAACTTATATAAATCATAATCAAGAGGATGAGAACGCATGAAACGGTGTGTCTTTGCCATTGCAACGGGTGCCGCGTTTATCATTGGGTCAGGACTTGGCGTGTTGGCTTCGCGAGATCATCACGCTCCCCGATCCGTCGCCGCCGGACCCGTTTCCCATTCTCCATCTACCTCTCCTTCTCCTTCGACGTCGCCGTCTCCTTCTTCTTCCTCGCCGTCGTCCAGTCCTCCATCATCCAGTTCTCAACAAGCTAGCGCGCCATCATCTAGTTCGATTTCTTATCAGACTATTCCTATCCAATTTAACGGCTCTACGTTCGGATCAATGGAGATCCCCACCAATTGGAATCCATCCCCTGTCGTTAACTTTGGGGGTGGATCTGGGGGTTCTTTGACCTGGACGAGTCCGTCCGGTGCGAATCGCGTAACGTTTCATTGGTCTGCCGCCTATGGTTCCAATCATAATGTACTCAATCAGAATTCGCCCTTTGATCCGAATGCCGCTCTGAATGCGGGATGTGGCATTACAACTAACTCAGACGCTCCTATTTATCCCTTCCGCTGTTCTTCTGGTGTGTGGGGTGAGGTCTATACAACGCCGTCCCAATCGGGTGCGGAATGGGTCAGTTTTTCGGGTCCGAATGTGGTCGTTCTCTCGAATATCTGGGGATCGGTTTCATTTTCTTCGTGAGGTGATGGTATGTCTCGCTCTTTATTCATGACCACTCTTGGAGTTCTCATAGGTCTAGTGATTTACATGGTTCCTTTTTTTTTCTCATTCTCCTTCCCCTCATCCTCATGCGCATGTTTCTCGTAATGATCCGTATGGTCCTCATCCTATTGCAGACTTATATCCTCGCCACGGTACTGCCCTCATCGATCAAGAAGCTGTTCTTCTTTCTTATTGCCCACCTTCCCAACAAGAAGCCTGGGTAGATAGTGGCAGGCCCCCGGTTTACTGGTCGCCTCAATTTCAGTATTACTATTTTGAGGAGTTTGGCGGGTCTCGAAATAATATCACGGATTCAGTGGTTTTAACACCAGATTTCGTTAGTATGCTCAATCCCTCCCCGTTCCCCGCATGGTATGGTCGTCCTTTTCAGTAATTCTTTTTACACTTGATTATTGACAGTTATAGCCGCAACATTCATTACCCGGTTGGGCAACGCATTGCGGATCATATAAATCACTTTGGCTAATCGCTTGGCACGGAACCAATAGTTTGGGTACCCACTTAAATATTGCGGGAGCCAGATCCAAAATGTCTGCGTAGAGCGTGTTAGGATCTAGCCCATTGGCCGGGGTCCGAATGGATCTCATTTCATGGATTGAATGAGGTGGTTCTGTCTCGGATTTTTAATTCCATTTCTTTTCTGAGTCAAGGAGAGTGATAGAATGTCTCGCTCAAATGTAGTGCTTCCTTTTCTTTTCGCCGTTTCTCTTATTGCGTATTTGTGGCCATTTTTCTTTCATTCCTCTCATCAGGCTTCCTCTCAGCCTTCTACGCCTTTATCCCATCCGATTCCTGGGTTATTCTCTCATTTGTCCTCGCCGCTCCTCAAAAAGGAAGCGACGTTGTTGTCTTACTGCCCTGCCAACCAACAATTAGCATGGATTACCGTTGGTCGACCGCCTCTCTATTACTCAGGAGCTGACAATCAATATTACTTTGGGACTCGCTATGATGCTTGGGTTGTTTTGACGCCCGATTTTTCATATTACAATCCCCCTCCTCCGGTTTCATGGTACGGACAACCATTACGTAGCCACTAACGGCTGCCGCGTTTCACATAAAACTTACCGATGCCAAAACCCGCCCTCGCCTCTTTGCATTGTCCTAGTAATTTCAACAGTTCAAAGAGTGAAGAATCACGGGCTCACGTATCACGTTGGAAATAGTGCAGCGTTGCCTCGCTGTATAAGGTGATGGCAGTCAAACCCATACTCCCAGAGGTCTCATAAGCAATTCAAAATTGCACTTCCTGATTGTCTTACCGGATTAAAATAATATAAGCGCATTTAAGGTACTCTCGTTTGGGACGGAATGGCGTCCCTGCTGTTGGTGTATTATGCCGGAATTCTAGAACAATCGTCGTTCCAATTGTTTTGTGCGCCCTATCCCACTTGCTGATGCATTGGTTGGTGCTTGTTAGTACACCTGTTATCTTCTTTGTGCAATCACGTTTGATCGTTGTACTCTGTTCAACACCCCGCAGTAATGGCGTTCTTATTGACCATTTTTGCGGAATTATCTCAACAGTTGAATGGCTTCGACCATGGCTATCGGCCAGACAGCCTATTTCTTTTGAGCCATGCTAACGGAATTTGATCGTGGGAATAAATCTTTCGACAACCAACGAGAAGCCCATGCTACTAGTGAGTACTAACCAAAAGGGGAATAATTTTTAGTGTATGCGTCGATGGTTATGGCGTCGTTTTCTTGGCAATTTTATTCTAACAGACTATACTTAGCTTATGCATATTTTTTGCATTTGATATAGAAACAACCTGGGAGGCTTGCAAATTTTGGACCGGAAACCTGTGGATAATGAGTTACACGCCAATGTCGTAGGGTTTTGGGGCCTGGTAAGTCAGAGCTTAGCGGGCATGGCACCGAGTTGTGACGTGGTGGCATTTATGACGGCGGGAGCGGCCTTTGCGTTAGTGGCACTACCGTTATCCTATTTGCTGGCTTTCGCCCTCATGTTTATTGAAGTGAATACGTTATACCATTTATCTAAGGACCGGGCATCTGCTGGTGGCTACTATAGCTATGTGTCGGCAGGATTGGGCCCTAAGGCATCATTACTTACCGGTTTTATGGTCATTTTTTATCAAACTCTCAGTGTAGCAGGCATTCCTGTCTATATTGGTGGAGTCTTCTTACCCGGTCTGGCAGCACGTTTGCACATCGTATTGCCGCACCAATTTTGGCTTTTTGCCATCTTATTTTTTATTGGCGTCCCTTGGCTCTTGGCCGTCATGGGTATTCGACCGAGTATCAAAGTGCTTGCCACAACCAGTCTTATCGAAATCAGTTTTCTGATCGTGGCGTCTATTATCATAATGATTAAGGCCGCACCCCCCACTCCCCTACGGCCCTTTGAAATTGGTTCTGTGGGTATTCGAGGCGTGTCATTGGGTATGGTCTTTGCTATTACTAGTTTTATTGGCATTGGCAGTCATAGTTCTCTGGGTGAAGAAACCAAAGCCGTTCAAACCCAGCGTGGACGCTTAATTGGAAAAGCTGCGTTAGTCTCTTTAACGCTGACGGGCGCCGCCTTAACGTTGTCAGCATATGCTTTAACTGTTGGTTGGGGAATGTTTCGCATGAATTCCTTTTCTACCGCCAATGCACCCGGTGTGACCGTTTTTTTCCGGTATTTAGGACCGATTGGTGCCGCATCCTTAGTCATTTTAGCTCTTAATAGTGCCTTAGCGGATAGCATTGCGCTATTAACAAGTTCCTCTCGAGTTCTTTACGCCATTGGGCGAGATGAACTCATCCACACCGGTTTTGCGCAAGTTAATGGGCGCCGAGCCCCAGCTCGCAGCGTAAGCGTCCTGGCCGGATTTGCTGTGTTTACGGGAATAGGTATTGCCTCATGGCTTGGTCCCAGCACAGCCTTCAATGTCATGACGACGGCCGTATTATTTGGTTTAGTCTCCGCCCACACGCTTATGAATATTTCATTAATGAGGCTGTTTCGCAAAGAACATCAACAATCACATTTTCTTCAACATGTTGTGCTCCCCATTTTGGCTATTGTTCTGTTCTGGTGGGTGCTTTATGAGTCGGTTTGGCCTATCGCCTATCCTTTAAGCCTTTCGGCCGTTATTTGGCTTTTGGTCCTGATTCCTTCCGTAATTTACATTGTCAAAGTCAGTAGACGTGTGACCTCTGCCCAAAAACATCGTTTGGGATTGCCCGCTCCTGCAGCACCTAAGAAACCAAAATGACTGCCAACTATTTCATAACATTTCTTAGGGTTTCTTTGCACTCTTCTTGACCCGTATGAGTTGTTCTCCTTCTCGGAAGCTAGGAGTCTTCTGATATGCATAGATGGCGATGTGCTGGGTTTCAGGCAAAAAGCTCCACGTCAAGATCGTGCCAATAGCCGCCATAGCCCCAAAGAAAATAAGTCCCGCGCCAGGTCCCCACAACGCTGATAAAAAACTATAGCCCAATACCCCGGCAATTCCTCCGAGTCTGCCACTAGACTCCGCAATCGCTTGGGCAGAGGCGCGAATTTCTGTCGGCATGCGCTCGGCTGTGGTAATAACTGTTGTCTTGTCAGGACCTACGGCACCTGCCGCATATGCCAAGACTAACAATATCCATGCCACCCCGACTAAAGCCTGATCATGTCCTATATCTCCGTGCACTGCTACCAATAACATACCCAAAACAAGCAACGCAAACGCCCGACCCCAAAAACCCCATAATTGCAGAGGGCGTCTTCCCACCCGGTCAATCATCCATACTGTTATAAGCGCTGCAGGAATGGTTACAGCTTTGACTATAACACTGTGCCATGCGGCTAAAGAGATGCTCGTGCCAAATATGCTGACAAACATCCAGGGAAGAAAAATGGTAAGGCCTTGATCACTGACTTGATAGCTCAACCAGATGAGGGCTGATAGGCTTACGATCTTGCGATACTGGGGAACGCTTAAAATATGAATCACATCATGCCATGAAGCGGCCCGGTGCAATGCCCATTCCAGTGATTCCGGTAGGAACCGACGCCACCATAATATGGGGATCACCAATAGAGCGCCAAATGCTAACGGTATACGCCATCCCCCTGGATAATTAATCGTTAAAGCGCCGAGACCATAGGCAAAAAGCATGCCAAAGTTAGCGGCCCATAATGCCCACGCCATGATTCTTCCTCGGTCCTTTTGACCGATATATTCGACAAGATAGGGAAAAACTACGGCATATTCCGCTCCGACAGCAAGCCCCACAATCATTCGGCTGAGAATCAACCACGTCAAATCAGGACTGACAGCACTTAACACAGAGGCGATGCCGTATGCCAAAAAATCCACCAGCAAAATTAAGCGGCGTCCCACGTAGTCGGCAGCAAATCCCGCTAATAAACTCCCAAGCATCATGCCAATAAAAGCTGACGAACCTAACAATGCCATACCAGAGGATGATACATGCCAAATTTGTACAACTTTCGGCAAAGCTACGGAAATAGCGGCCACGTCATAAGTGCCAATAAACACCCCGGCGCTCACCGCAATAATAACACGACGGTTACTATCCACGTCCATCCCTCACCTTCTTACTCTCCATATTATAGATGATAATGCTTCTCATTATCAAAAGAATAAGATGCCGACTTTTCCTCATTGAAGAAAAAGCCGGCATGTTCTTCAGCTTATTTATCCAGGGGCTTGGTTTGGACTAGGGATTCACCCCAAACTTGCCATCCCTCACTCATTGAGTCAACCATTCTTCAAGTTGCTTAGGATTCAGGCAATAACGTCCCCAACCGTGAGGGCCTCGCCCAAAGGCCGGATTTTTGTAGGTTCCAATACCTGTCAAGACGCCTAAGGCATCTGGGAAACTTTGATGGTAAGTCCAAATATTCATAGTGACAACAGTTGGAATACCCGCTTGTCTTGCAGCCATTAAACCGACGGCAGAGTCTTCAAAGGCCACGGCCTCATCTGGAGCCACTCCTAAGCGCTGTAAACATTCGTGGTAAACGCACGGATGCGGTTTTTTCTGTACCACATGATCGCCGGCTACGACGACCGGAAAAATCTTCCGCCACTGCGGACCAAAATGTGTTATCAGCAACGCCTCGACATTGGCATATTGCGTCGTCGTTGCTATCGCCACCGGAATATGCTGTTCGTAACACGCCGAAATTAGGGATCGAACGCCAATACGGAGTGGAATAGCGCCGGCCCGAACTCTTTGAATAAAAAGCGATGTCTTGACCTGGTGGATTTCAGCAATTTGCGCAGCGGACAGGGGAACCCGTTCGGGATGCAGCATTTGATAATAGGCTAAACGTTCTTGTCCTCCGGGTATTTTTAACAACTCTCGATACAATGATATGGACCACCTAAATGGCAACTTCCACTGTTGAAATACATGATTAAATGCCCACAGATGGCCATCTAATTCAGTGTCTGCCAAAGTGCCGTCGACATCAAATATCACACTTTTAAGAACCATAAGGCATCACTCTATCCCTGTGATCATGCCGTCATCACCGACATGAACCCGGTATGCCGCAGGATCTTTAGGCAATCCTGGCATACGAATCATATCTCCTGCTAATGGCACAATATACCCCGCCCCACGAGCAATATCGATATCACGTATCGTCACACGAAATCCTTCAGGGCGTCCAAGAAGTTTGGGGTTGTCACTTAAAGAGTATTGAGTTTTGGCAATGCACACCCGCAAATGGTCTTCTCCCCAAGTATGCAAACGATCCAATGTTTTTAAGGCGGCTGGGGCGTAATCCACGCCGATTCCCCCATAAATTGAGGTAACAATTTTTTCGATTTTCTCTTCTAATGATTCGGTCTCTTCGTAAAGCGGAGCGAAGTGACTGTTCGATTCATCCAACTGCTGCATCACCAGGTGTGCTAGATGTTCTCCTCCGAATCCTCCCTGCCCAAAAACATCAGCCAAGGCCGCAGGAACACCCTGATCAGCTAACTCTTTCAGTAACCACTCGATTTCTTCAGGGGTATCCGCAGGAAACTGATTAATTGCCACCACCATCGGCAGTCCAAAATGACGCAAATTCTCAAGGTGCTTATTCAAATTGGCCATACCCGCATGTAATGCGTGCAAATTAGGGCGATTAATCTCTTTTAATGATTGTCCACCGTGATAGCGGAGAGCACGCAAGGTCACGACCACTACAGCCAGGTCCGGCGACAAATTCGCTTCAGGAGCTTTAATGTCAAGAAATTTTTCTGCCCCCAAATCCGCTCCAAAACCAGCCTCTGTAATAACCACGTCCGAGAATCGCAAACCCGCTTCTGTGGCCACAATGCTATTACATCCGTGTGCAATATTGGCAAAAGGACCACCGTGCATAATAACGGGCGTCTGTTCACGCGTTTGAACCAAATTGGGCATCATAGCCTCATCCAAAATAGCAGTCAATGCATCCTCAGCACCAAGATCAGCCACAGTAATCATATCATGGCCTTGACTCGCAATGACCATTTTACTAAGCCGTGTTTTAAGGTCCGCTAAATCACGGGCCAAGGTCAGAACGGCCATTACTTCGGAGGCTGCTGTAATATCAAAGCCGGTTTCGCGCACCACACCTTGTCCCGGTCCGCCAAGTCCGACAATGACATGGCGTAAAGCGCGGTCATTGACATCTAGAACACGTTTCCATAAAACGCGCTTAGGATCCAGTTGAAGACGACTGCCGTGGAATAATTCATTGTCAATGAGGGCCGCTAAAAGATTATGGGCGGCTGTAATCGCATGAAAGTCACCAGTAAAATGAAGATTGATGGCGGTCGAGGGTTCCACCCGGGATGCGCCTCCACCTGTTGCACCGCCTTTCATACCAAAAGTTGGTCCCATAGAAGGTTCACGCAGCACGGCTGTAGCGTTAACGCCTATCCGGTGAAGCGCTTGAGATAAACCTACAGACATGGTTGTTTTGCCTTCTCCTGCGGGCGTCGGATTGATCGAGGTGACCAGGACTAATTTCGCACGACGGGGTTGTTGATAAACAATGTCCAATGGAATTTTGGCTTTAAACGTACCATATTGGATAATGTCGGATACGGATAATCCGATTTTCGTAGCAATTTCGGTAATCGGCTTCAAATCTTGACTCATCATCACTAATCGGCCCCTATATGCTGTATTTAACACCACCGTTACTATACCCTAAGATGGCAATCGTTGACGAATTCTTGTAAGGAGAGCACTTTTAAATTTGCGGTGTCTTGGTCGGTGCGTGCGGTTAGGTCTTTCTAAAATGGGAATAATGACGCAAGATGCCATAATGAAGAGGTTCACGACATGGCAAAGGAGGTCATAGCGCATGCTAACTCTAGATTTATCCGTCCTCATTGCTGCCATTGTGAATGCCTTGGCTCATGAAAGTGCGCACGGCATCGTCGCTCGTCACCTGGGTGGTCATTGGGTAGGCCTTCGTTGGCGTTCTGGCCGCTTATCGACGGCGATTGATATGACGGGTCTTAATGTGAAGGCCCATCGCCAAATTGCCATGGCAGGAGTTCTGGTCGACTTGGCGATGGCCCTCGTATCCAGTTTATTGTGGTTCCACTATGGCTTATCATGGGCCAAAGGACCAGTTATATGGACCAGTATCAGCGCGTGCATTAATGGATGTCCACTGATTCCCCACTCGGATGGCTGGCAGATAATTTTTGGAGGACGCCGTCTCGCCAATCCCAAGGGTTAATATGTTCTTCGGGGAGTAATTGATGCAATAAAGGCTCGTGATTTACGAACCGTTGCACATTATCTAAGGCTCCCTTAATCATTTTCAGTAACGCTTGGCGGGTTACACCAGATACATGGGGGGAAAAGAGAACCCGATGGCGAATAAGCTCAGGCAGATGCAATAAAGGACTATTGGGATCAATAGGCTCGGATTCAAACACATCTAATGCTGCCCCGGCAATTTTTTGATCAATAAGAGCCTGCGCCAAGGCCTTTTCATCTACTACGGGTCCCCGTCCCACGTTAATCACAATAGCTGTTGGCTTCATCATGTCGAATTGTGCACTCGAGGCTAAGTGGTACGTATCCTCAGTCAAAGGCACAGTCAACACAACAATATCCGATGATCGCCAAATATCCTCCGCCGATACATATTGAACCCCATATTGACGTTCCCAATCCGGCACAGGATGTCTTTGATGATAGAGAACGTGTACATCAAAGGGCAGTGACAATCGCGCTAACGCTTTCCCAATATACCCAAAACCATAAATACCCAGGGTCAATCCGTTGAGATCACGAATTTGTCCTGTAAGATATTGGCGTTCCGAAAACCGGGCTTGTGTGACCATCTGATGGGCAGCTCCCATATTTCTCAGCAAATACATGGCGGACATTAAAACATGTTCTGCCACAGCATGAGCATTATGACCTGGATTATGAGCTGCCACAATTCCCCGTTTTCGTAATTCTGCCATGTCCAGATTGTTATATCCCGACCCAAGGGTCTGAACAAATTGAAGATGACGCCAGGGTGTTAAAGTATGACTATTAACTGGATTGCCGGCGGCAATCATGCAAACGGCCTGATCATAAATTCCCACCCTTTGTGACGCCGCAATATCATCCACAAACCGAACATCCAATAGCGGAAAATGGCTGACCATTTGCCGGATGAGAGGTTGTTGGGCGAAAGAGATGACCAAGGGTCGGTTTTGTTCGCGGTAAGTCATTAACCACTCGCCTCACAATCATTTATCATGGCTCGATTGTAGCATCTTTTCCCTTGGTCTCTTGCACAATCTCAATTAGAGAGATTTGCCGATTAGCTGATGCATGGCCTCAGTCAATTTCGGTTCTTGATGCGCTTTGAACGTTTCATGAATCAATTCTTTGAGTTGTTTTTCGTCCAACGTACCAACATATTCGAGATTGCCTAATTCGAGGTCATGATCCTTATTGTCATTATCCACTAAAATGCTATGGACTTCGAAGTTTGGAAATTTTCCCGTAAACCGGAACTCTTTAATTTTCATCACATGCCATACCTCCTTTTTACTTTTAGCTTGGCTCCTGGGACAGCGATTATGCAAAAGCTGGCCGTGACCTATCCGCGAATGATACACTATCGATATCTTAAGGAGGGCCGCAAACTCACGAGAATGGCTGAACCTTATTCCGTCGGGCATCGGATACGATTTTATCGCGAACACTTGGGATGGTCACAAACACAATTAGCACGCAAAGTTGCACTATCACAAAAACAGCTTTCGCGGATTGAACAATCCCAAGTCATGGACTTATCCCGTGATTTGGTCATTCTTATTGGACGAGCGTTAAAACAGCCACTCATCAATGGCGAGTTGAATCAATGGCTGTATCATTTCGGTTATCGCGGTTATGTTGAACCTTTGTTGGATTTACCGGACGAATACCGTTTATGGCTATCCCGTTTTGATCCCTTTCCTGCCGCCCTTTTAGATATCGGGTGGTTTCTTAGGGATTGGAACATGACGATGGCGCGTCTTTTTCAGGTGCCACAGGGAGCCTTACAGGGTCTGGAACGAAATTTAATTGTGCAATTATTTGCTCCCGATGCTCTTTTGGCCGAACAGTGGCCAAAAGAATTGTTGACACGGATGTTGCATCGTCTCCTCGTACAATGGCAACCCTATGAAAATGAACCCTGGCTTACCCGCTTAAAAGACGATATTTCTCGGCGAACAAAGATACCGTGGGAGACACTGATTAATACCTATTGCCAGGCGCTAATGGGAACTATTCCGTCCACATCTGAAGTCGTCGTTCTAAGAGCTCATGATGATCATCGGATTTTGCGTTTTCGTTCCAATTTGGTGCCTGTTCCTAATCGCCCTGATCTGATTATTACGCATTACTATCCGATTGATGTGGTCACAGAAAAATGGTGTTGGCAAGACTTTAGCGGGTAGATGACGGTCAGATTGTCAAAAGCTTTCGTGCGAAAAATCAAGGCATTTAGAACAAGGAGATATATATCCATGTTTCTTGATCCCCAACAAGAAAAAACCGTGATGGACAGTCTTTCAACATTACCGAATCCGGTAATTCTTACCGTACACAGCGAGCAATGGGAAAGTGCAAAAACGCAAGCTACCCTCGACTTGGTTAATTATACCGTGAGTCTCATGCCCCAAAAAATTATGCGCCAACTGGCTACGACCGATCAGGCACAAGTTTTTGATCCCACTGTGACTATTAGCAATGGCCTAGGCCGTACCTTTGGCATCCAATTTGTGGGAGCGCCTAGTGGCATGGAATATGCTGCTTTTATTGAATCCATTGCCGCATTTAGCCGGCTTTCACCGCCTGATCACCCGTCATGGGAACGTCTACTGCATGAAATCCAGCGACCGGTGATGGCTAAAATCTTTGTCTCTCCGACGTGAACCCGGTGTCCCCATGTCGTGAACATGGCCATTGCATTTGCTATCCGGCAACCCTTGATCCATGCTCAAATCATTCAAGTGGAAGACTTTCCCGAGTTGGCACAAAAACACCACGTTATGGGAGTTCCCACAACGTGGTGCGAACCCGGACCCTATGTCTTTACCGGTACGGTATCTCCAGAATATTTCGCGGCTTACCTCATTCAAGCATCGATGTCTGCGTCTCCTTAACGGTCACAGGCACGGTGCGAGAGAAACCCGCTCCGATGGCGCCGGCCACCACAATCAATCCTCCCTCTAATTGTGTGGCACTTAATGTCTCATGTAACAATAGTACAGCCAGCAAGGCTGTAAAAACGGGAAGTAAATTCATGTAAGGCGCCGCTGTGCCACTGCCAAGCCGGTTAACTCCTGCACTCCACATCATAAATGCTACCACCGATGCCATGGTACTCACATATAACAGAGCTAAGCTACTGTTTATGCTCAACGTCACCGGATGAGTAGACAAATTCCATATGCCCAACAACGCAGAGGGAATTGCTCCCCACACCGCTGCCCCTGTAGTTAACACCAAGGGAGAAAATCGGTAACGGTAACGTCTGCCCAGCGCCGTATAAATTCCCCACGACAATGCAGCAAAAATCAGTATAACGGCCCCAAAAATGCTGCCCGTTTGAGTACTAGCCCCTCCACCTAGCAACAAGATTTCACCACCAATCGAGACCGCGACCATTAGCCATTGCCACAAGCGGACTTTGTCCCGTGCAATGACAAACCCGGCAACCAGGACCGCAAGCGGTGTAAATCCTGACAGTAAACCCGCTTCTCCCGCAGGCACCATCGTTAATCCCCAATAAGTTAAACTCGAAAACAAAAACATACCAATAAAGCCTAAAAGCAAGAAGGCTTTCCATTCCTGTAGCAAGGGCACAATTTCACCGCGTTTCCGGACGATGAGCCATAAGACGACCGCCGAAATAATCCAGCGGACGCCATTGAGGGTAAATGGCCCCATGCTAAAACGTAAAACCCGACCGGCTAAATAATTACCGGCCCATAAAATATTAGCCATAATCAAATAAAGAATAAATTTCCACCGCATTATTCAGCCACCTTATGGCGTACATAAACGCGCCGAATACCTGAATGCCAGACTTCAACAGGAGGCCCTCCCGGATTCACATACACTTCTCCGGTCGGTTCGTAACCTGGTGGAGGGTCATCTAAAACGCGTTCATAACGTGCTTTCCATCCTATCGTGAAGGCCAAAAAGACGATGCCGACAGGCACCAAATAGTACCCGATTTGAGGTACCCCAATAGCAAAAAAAATGATTCCGCCCACAATGGCCAAGGCCCCAGCGCCGCGGACAATAATTTGATCAACAAACATGTCGCTTTGGTCCACCTTTCTGCATGATATGCCATGTCATGCCGTTACTTGACAACTTTCCCGGGCCATTTCATCATGCCCCCCACCATATTGCGAACGGTGAAGCCTTCAGCACGCAATAACCGGGCTGCTTGTGCACTCCGGCGACCTGAGTGGCACACGGTGATGATGGTGGCATCCTTTTTCAATTCATGCAGGCGCTTATTTAACTCCATCAAAGGAATCAATTGGGCTCCTTTTATATGACCACTACGGTACTCATGCTGTTGGCGAACATCGAGGATGACAACCTTCTCACCTTGTTCGAGTAACGCGATCACTTCTTCGGGCATTATCGTAGCGGGGACACGGGGTGTTGTATTTTCCCGACGCTTGCCGATGAGCCATTCTAACATGTCCATCCATCCTTTCTTTCCGGTATTCCATCTGCTCTTTCGCTATGAAATCTTTAAATATCATTGTATCATTCAAGCAAGCGACTTTTAACCGCTCCTATCATTGAAAAAATCCATCGCCATGTCCATGACCATGGAAAATGCTGCTGAGATAATTACGCCCTGTATCCGGCGCAAGAGCCACGATTAAAGCGCCGGGATTTAATTCCCGAGCAATCTTTAAGGCAACATGTACCATAGCTCCCGAAGAACCTCCCGCCAAAATTCCTTCCTCCCGCGCTAATCGCCTTGTCATGTCAAAAGCTTCTTCGTCAGAGACCGCTATCCAGCGGTCAACCACACGCATGTCCAGGGTTTGGG
This sequence comes from Sulfobacillus thermosulfidooxidans, assembly GCF_001280565.1. NCBI lineage: Bacteria > Bacillati > Bacillota > Clostridia > Eubacteriales > Clostridiales Family XVII. Incertae Sedis > Sulfobacillus > Sulfobacillus thermosulfidooxidans. Next base: position 1,249,424 of record NZ_LGRO01000001.1, read on the forward strand.
GATAATAATCCTCCCCCATACCTTCTAACTTAAATGGTGCTACAGGCCCCGTAAAAATCGAACCGACCGGATCCGCACCAATTACTAAGATGTTCGGATCTTTTTCTTTCAAATAGCGCCCAATGCCTGTAATCGTTCCACCAGTACCCGCTCCAGCCACAACGGCACGCACCTGTCCTTCAGTTTGTTCCCAAATCTCAGGACCAGTCGATAAATAATGGGCATGGGGATTGGCCTCTTGTTCAAACTGGCCCATATAACATCCCCCTGGAATTTCTTCTGCTAACCGTTTTGCCACATTTTGGTAGTTGTTTTCGTCGTCACGACCAACATCTGGGACAATTTTCACTTCGGCTCCGTAAGCTTTAAGAATCGCAATTTTATCTGCGCTCATCTTATCTGGCACAACAAACAAGGCGCGGTAGCCCTTGACGGCTGCCACCATTGCTAAAGCAATGCCTGTGTTACCCGCGGTGGCTTCGATTACGGTTCCCCCGGGTTTTAGGCGGTGTTCTCGTTCTGCCACCTCGATTAACGCCGGCGCAATGCGGTCTTTAATGCTACCTCCAGGATTTACGGCTTCAAATTTAATGGCAATACGAACGCCATTCTCCGGTACGATCCGTTGTAATGCGATCAGGGGCGTATGCCCTATCGCCCCGAGGATATTCGGTAAGATGCTGCCCTTATCAGGCATGTGTTGATTTCCCCCTTCATGTTCTCTCCCATTATACGAAATTTCCTTTTCGTGTTTGGGATTTATAGCAAAGCAGAAGGACTTTTCGCGACCATTGCCGAATAGCCATCATAATTGTTAGAAAGGCGGCGGAACTCGTGCAACATCCTCAGCCCGTAAAACCGCGCTTGTCCTTGTCACAAAATCTAGCCTTGAGCTTCTATTGGTTAACGTCAAACATTCAATGGACCGCTCTGATCATTATTGTGGTGCCCCGCGCGGTTTTATATATTGTGGGTCGTAGTGCATCCACTAGTGTTTTGTCTTCGCTTGTCGTATTAGGGTCTATCATTGCCACCTTCGTACAGCCGTGGGCAGGTTGGATTAGCGATCGTGTACGCCATGCATGGGGCAGGCGTCGCCCGTATATTTTATGGGGCACAGCAGGCAATGTGCTCGGGCTGATTATTATGGCGTACTCCGGGCATTCCTTACTCCTATTTGCCTTGGGTTACTTAATGGTGCAATTTTTCTCAAATCTTGCTCAAGCAGCGTATCAGGCTCTCATTCCCGACTTGGTATCGGAAGAACAACGAGGATTAGCATCAGGATGGATGGGATTCATGACGCAACTAGCTATCATTTTTGGGGCGTTAGCCCCCAATTATTTTGGGGATCCAGCCATTTACTGGATCCTTTCGGCCCTATTAGTGCTCGGTTGGGGTGTGACACAGTTTGGCGTTCATGAGATGGACTCGCGTCAGTTTGTGGTTCCCCGAGTAACTTTTGCTCAAGGACTTCGCCAATTATGGATCTCTCCTCGCGCATTTCCGGATTTTTGGTGGGTATTTGTCACACGGCTTATGATCATGTTAGGCTTTGCCACTTTGGAGAATTATTTGTTTTATTATCTCAAATTTACCGTTGGTCTTAACGATCCGGAATCCACTGTCTTTCGGTTATTGGCACTATTAACTTTAGGGTCATTAATTTCTGTGCTTACCGCCGGATGGCTATCGGATCGAGTGCATAAACGCCGAATACTCGTATTTGTAGGAGGATTGTTAATGGGGGCGACAGCCTTAACGTTTGTTTTCACCCACAGCATGTTTCTCATTTTAGCCATGGGCTTAGTTTTTGGCGTGGGTTATGGGATTTATTTGTCGACAGATTGGGCATTGGCAGTCGATGTATTACCGCCGGGACCAACCCAGGGACGTAGCATGGGATTATGGCAAGCGTCTTTTAATTTGGGCCAAGTTGGCGCTGGGTTTATTGCTGGCCTCTTAATCGGTTCTTTATCCCATGTTATGCCCTTGGGCCAGGCCTACCGCTTGCTCTTTTTAATCACGTTTCTTTATTTTGGAACCGGTTCTGTACTCATTTACCGCGTGCGCACAGCCGCATAAAATTGCCCAAACCCAAGAAAAATTAGCAGGAGTTTTGATAGCTCCTCACGAATTACTTATCCATTGTTATGCTATTGGAGGGACCGTAATGGCCACACGGAAACGAACGTCACAACATCTTGTGATTATGATGATGACGGCAACCCTCCTTACTTCCGTGCATCATATTGTGCCGTCAGGAAATAGCCGCACACCCCGCCGATTATTAGCATATTCAACCCAAAACCAACCAGGGCTCTACACGATTGAATTGCACAACGACACGGCTATTTCCAATATTTACTTGCTGCAAGCGGGAACAACCGTACGTTTAGCCGGCGTCTTAAAGGGCCATACCATAAGCGCTACGCGCATCGACGTGCTTATCCATGATAAGATGAGTCAGTGATGCACAGGAACGACGACGGAGGAAGGATAGCATGACACAGCGTGGATGGCTTATAACGCACAAAAACTGTCTAGATGGGGCCACTGCTGCCATCGTCGGCGAACAGTCTGGTTTGACTCCGATTTTCATCGAGCCGGACCGCGTCCTGGACGGATTGGCCATGATTGCCGATGATGCTCCGATCTACTTGGCTGATGTGTCTCTTAAACCTGAGCACTATCAAGGAGTATCGTCTCGTATCGCAAAACTATTGGATCATCATCAATCAGCCTTGCCACTCAGCCATTACCCCAATGTACTGATTGACCTGAGTAAATCTGGATCCCATCTTTTTTACACATTCGCCGTGGATCAAGGATGGTTAAGGCCTACACCCGAGTGGGAACGGCTCGTATACACGGTCGAGCGATATGATTTGTGGAAACCTGCGCATGAACCCGGTCAAAATCTTAACCGACTATTTCATACATTGGGCTATGATTGGTATCGGGAACGGTTTGCCGCAGGTTGGAACCCCTATCAGTCTCATGAGCAAGCGCTGCTGGCGGATCTCATCTTCCGCGAAAAACAATACATGAGAGAGCAACTCAAGCGTTCTGTGAAAATCTGGTCGCCACTACCGATGGTTGCTATTGCACTTAGTGAAGAAGGAGCAACCAATGAACTTGCCCACCGGTTATTGGCTGAAGGAGCTGCTCTTGTGGTTTTTATCAAGCCCGATGGCCGTTTATCCGCCCGCAGTGATGTACGGGTCGATGCGGCCAAACTGATGGAAGATGTATTTTCCGGTGGAGGTCATGCCCGTGCTGCCGGCGGACGGCTCGATCTGCCAGGACCTTATGACCAAGAAACAGCCCGAGCCGTCCTGGAACGGATTGCGAACTATTTGCGTCTTAACTCTGAGAGACTGTCAAAATAATCTTCCCGACATTTTGGTTGGTCACCATGTACTGGTGGGCTAGGCCGGCCTGTTCTAAAGAGAAGGTTTTATCAATCACCGCCCGTAATTGACCCGTGGCAAAAAACGCCATGGTTCTTTCTTGAAATTCCTGAATCAAGTGCATTTTGTCATAATCGGGACGCGACCGTAAAACCGTTCCACGAATATTGAGACGGCGACTTAAGACCTCTCGGAGGTTGACTGATGCATCACCACCGCTTAAAGTCCCGATTATGACAAGTACGCCTCCCGTTTTCAAACTCGCCAAATTACGGGATAAATAATCTTGGCCGATAAAATCTAATACGGCGTCGACGCCAGCTCCGTGAGACCATTCACGCACCTCTTCGACGAAATCTCGTTCCCGGTAGTTAATCGCTCGTTCCGCACCAAAGCCTAACACGCGTTGAACCTTCGCCGCGGATCCCACTGTGGTGGCCACGTGTAAACCGGCCTGGTGAGCTAGTTGTATCGCGGCGGAACCGACCCCTCCAGCGCCGGCATGAATTAAGACCTTTTGGCCCATGGTTAGCCGAGCCTTATCAAATAATGCGTCATACGCGGTCAGAAAGGCTTCGGGTATCCCTGCCGCTTCAATATCGCTTAACTCCTGAGGAATGATCCAAGCGTTGTCCTGAGGACAGGCAACGTACTCGGCGTAGGCTCCCCCTGAAACGAGGGCCATCACCCGATCACCTTCATGAAAACGGGTTACGCGTCGGCCGACTTGCACAACAACTCCCGCACATTCCAAACCCGGGATTTGGAATTCGGGCTTAGGATCTGGAGGTGGATACAACCCTTGGCGCTCCAATAAGTCAGCGCGGTTGACACCAGCAGCGTGAATGCGAATTAAAATGTCACCAGGTCCGCATTCAGGAATGGGAATCTCTTGAACCTGTAAGACTTCCGGACCTCCAAATTCATTTAAAACAATGGCCTTCACCTAAATTCCTCCTCATCTTGCCGCCGTACACCAGTGGTTGGTTAACGCTAAACCGCATAGTAATCTACTCTACGATTTTGCCCTTTTGTTGCCGCACATAGTTCCTCTTCTTATTGAGGGTAGAAACTTCTTGATCAAAATCCTTTACAATGCTAAGAAGAACAAAATCATAATACAGAATTTATCAGGAGGATGCCATGTCCTTTTCTGCCCTGGTCCTGGTGATGGCTGTCGCCACCGGAGCAAGTGTCGCCAATCTTTATTATAATCAGCCTTTGCTGGCTTTGATGGCCCGAACCTTTCATGTGGGCCCGGCCGCTATAGGCGTTGTGCCCATGCTGACACAAATTGGATACGCGACTGGCCTTTTGCTGTTCGTTCCATTAGCCGATTTATGGGAACGGAAAAAATTAATCGCCGGATTATTTGGACTAACCGCTGTGACCTTGGAAATTGTATCGGTGCTGCCACAGTTTTCAGCATTTTTGATAGCCAATTTTGCGTTGGGAGCGGTAACGGTTGTACCGCAAGTGATCGTACCTGTAGCCGCAGATATAGCTCCCGACAGTCAACGAGGTCGCGTAGTAGGGATTGTTATGAGCGGATTACTGATCGGAGTTTTATCTGCTCGCATGATTAGCGGCGTAATCGGAGATTGGTTAGGATGGCAGGCCGTCTACCGGTTCGCTGGTATTTTAATGATGATGTTTGTGATCGTCGTGATAACCATTTTCCCCATCTCTAGGCCACACACGCGACCTTTAACCTACAGAAAATTGCTGTACTCTTTAGGTCCCATCATCCTGAGAGAACCTGAATTGGTCAAAGCGTCTTTAACGGGTGCTGCACTTTTTGGAACTTTTAGTGCATTTTGGACCACATTAACATTTCGTTTAAATACAACGCCTTATCATTATACGGCGTCTATCATTGGGTTGTTTGGCTTACTCGGCATTGCGGGGGCCAGTATCGCCCCTATTGCAGGCCGCCTGGCTGACAAACGTGATCCGCGTATCACCATTACTGTGGCTATAGTCGTAGTGACCCTGTCGTGGCTATTGATGTGGCCGTTGTCATCTCATCTGTGGGCCCTCATCCTTGGCATTATTCTCCTGGATTTAGGCGTCCAAGCCGGACAAATCTCGAATCAGTACCGAATTTATGCGCTGCGTCCTGATGCCAGAGCCCGGGTTAATACCATATATATGGCCACTTATTTTTTAGGTGGTTCCGTGGGTTCGGGAGTAGCCAGTTTAGCTTGGGCCCATGCACACTGGACAGGAGTAACTTTCACCGCGCTAGGCCTTCTTAGTGTGGCGATAATTACTCACATTGCCAGCCTGAGACGGCTTCCTCTGATGAAATCGGTATGAAGAGGACGCCGAACATGATACAATGAGCGGCGAAAATATGTCTTTGGAGTGAAAACTTTGACAGCCAAATTCTTTCGTTTTTTGAGCATTGTAGGTGTATCCAGCACTTTAGCCACTATAACTGCCGGGTGTGGGCAACAAGCAGCCAAAACTCCCACGCACCCCAAGCAAGTAGCCAGCGGGCGAAATTTGCGGTGGAATGCACCACCCAAAATGTTTATAAATCCAAATAAACATTATTCAGCAACAGTTGATACCACGGCAGGAAGTTTTGTCATTACGTTATTTGCTAAGCAAGACCCGGTAGCCGTAAATAATTTCGTGTTCCTAGCCGACCACAACTTTTTCAATGGTGATGAAATCTTTCGTGTGATTAAACCCTTCATGTTTCAAACAGGTGATCCGTTAAACAACGGAACAGGCGGTCCTGGGTACCAGTGGAATGGAGAAAAACCGACGTTTCCTTATCAACCAGGCATCGTCGCGATGGCTAATGCCAACAATCCGAACACCAATGGTAGTCAGTTTTTCGTCTGTACTGGGCCTGAAAGCACCAGTTTAAATCAAGATCCCATTTACACAGAACTCGGACGCGTCACCAAAGGGTGGAATGTTGTTCAAAAAATTGCCAGCGGACCCGTGAAAACCAATCCCATGACTGGTGAGGATTCATTACCCATTCATCCCTATTACATTACTTCCGTGACCATTTCCGTCGGCGGATCACAATAATTCACGGAGCAAAGGACGGACATGTGGGTGAATGCTAAACAACCTATTCGCGTATTATTTGTCTGCGCCGGAAACATTTGCCGTTCTCCAATGGCGGAAGCTATTTTCCGGGCCAAAGTGCAGGAAAAAGGGTTAGCGGATCAATTTGTTATTGATTCCGCGGGAACCGGTTCATGGCATGTTGGGGAATTACCACATAAGGGAACGCAGGCGATATTGAAATCACATCATATCGCCTTTGACGGCATTCGCGCCCGCCAAATAAAGGCCAATGATGCCCGAAATTTCGATTGGATTTTGGTCATGGATCAAGACAATTGGAACGATGTGAAAGCCTTGATGCCAGAAGCCCAAAATGTTCATAAGGTCCTCGAGTTTTCCTCTAGCGCTGAGCGCAATGTCCCCGATCCGTTTTTTACGGGGGGATTTGAGCACGTTTATGCTTTATTAGAAGAAGCGCTCGACAACTTTTTACAAGTGGCCATCGATCGGGCACGGCAGAATTAAGTCGGGACTATCATTGTGGGCGTCATTAAGCTTCTTCGAAACGGGATAAACATGCCATGAATTTGACTCGACCGTTAACGATTGGTAAGCATCACTTTGACGAGCTAACCATAAAGGCACCTGTTCGTCTGTTAAGACCCATGGCATCCGGTCATGAATAGGGCGGATGACACCATCCGCTTGGGTGGTTAAAAGAACGACATGCCAAGAATCGCGCGCTGGTGAAGCGATTAAAATGCTCGCAATGGCAAAAACTCTGTCTAAAGTAAAGCGGAAAGGTTGACGTGTCGACCTTTCCCATTCATAAAATCCATCCGCCGGAACAATCACTCTTTGGTGGTGATAGCCCTCACGAAAAAGAGGTTTGTTATACACTGATTCACGGCGAGCATTAATCAACAATGAATGATGAACAGACACACCCCAGTGCACCCATGCCGCTTTCCATTGCCCATTTACGCGTTGACCAATCGTCAACACATTCTGAGTTGGAGCAACATTAAAGCGTGGAGTCCATGGAGGATTAAGGTCGTGTTCGACCGGCCATCTATCTGTTAAATCTTGCCAAGAAAATGTCGCACTAAACCGTCCGCACATGCTAGACTCTTCCTTAAAGGATCGTAAGTCACGTCGCTCAATGATGCATGTATTATGCCAAACAAATCGATTTCAAAATCCGTCTTGCCTCCATGTTACACTAGAAGGCGGAAAAGCCCAAGATGTGGAGGTGAATCATGAAAATATCGTCTGAATGTGCAGCATGTGTCTACTTGCAACTCATGCGAACCTTGGACCATCAAAAAGTGAATAACCATGTGGCCATTCAAGCTCAAGTCATGAGTCGCTTAGCTTCCCAATGGGAAACATTAGACAATCCTGGCATCGCCGTTTATCTCATGTATGAAATTGCGCAGAAAAACAACAAGGTGAAAGATCCCTACCGCGAAGACAAACGACTCGCAAACAGCATGGCTGAGACATACTGGCAGCAGCGTCCCATCCCCATAGATGATTTGGAGCGTCGATTTTTATATGCGGCAGCTGCCAATATTATTGATGCCGGATTAGGTGACAATACCCAGCGTCTTTTCCTGCAATTAGATCGGGCGATCCAACAAGGATTTGCACGCAATGACATTCAAAAATTTGTTCAGGCCATACCCGCATCAGGGAAAATCCTCTATATTAGCGATAATGCAGGGGAAATTGTTTTTGACCGCGAATTAATTCGGAGTTTACGCCATAAGGGATGGCATGTCAGTATTCTGGTGCGACATCATACTTTTTTAAATGATGTCACACGTGATGATGTCGAGGAAATGGGTTTGTCTAGCGTGGCTGATACCGTGCTGGATTTCGGAGAGGATTTTACCATGTGGAAATTATCTGATGAGGACCTTCAAGCATGGCAAGAAAAATATGACGGGGTCATCATTAAAGGGATTGCGAATCTCGAAGCCTTATCCCACCGAAATCTCCAGGTCCCAGCGCTATTTTTATACCGCGCGAAGTGTCCTCCTTCCGCTCGGCTCGCAGGGGTTGAGGGCAACACCAATGTGGCATGGTTGAAGGAATAAATTCCCTCAATTTGGGAAATCCTATAAAGACGATTTGGTGCTTTTTGGACCACTCCGGAATCCCATACGCTTGCGCATAATTCGTGGTACAATTTAGTCTTGTGTACAGGACCGATACGAAGTGACTGAGGTATTACATCAAGAAAAGGATTGGATGCCAATGCAAACGCGGACTGAAAAACCAGCCATAGGTTTTACCCCCCGTCAGCGATGGATTACTGGCATTCTTGCCATTTTGGGCGCAATCTTTGTGGCCTTGTCCGTTGCTTTGCATGCACGAATCCACAGTCGAATTAGCACGATTGCAATTAACGAAAAACAACCGGTTAAAGTCCTTGTAGGAGTTCGGGGGACAGCTACGGCACCAGCCTTTATTGGTTTTTTAGCTGTGGTTAAGCCAAACAGTCAAATTCTTACCGTGATTCCGTTGTCAGGTGATAAACCTATTTTGGGTCCTAACGGAAAAATGATGCCGTTATATAGCGCTATTAGTGGTGAAAGTCCTCAAGTGGTCACAAAAATGGTATCTGAAGCCACCGGGATACCGATTCACCATTATTTTTATTTTACGACGAATGATTTATTGATGGTTATGAACGCCCTATATTATCATAGCGATCATCATTGGCCGAAATTATTGACGCCCACTTCAATGCTAGCAACCTTTGGATATCCTGATGGTGTGTCCAGTCCCCAAGGCCAGGTCAAATTATTGTCAAAAATGGTGGATACATTGCCTGAGGTCAATCCACTGGTCGCCGGTGAACTCTTGGCTATGACGAAGAATTCCACCACCAATTTAACGGCATATCAAGTCTTTTCCCTAGCCAATTACATTCGTGGCGACGCATTACAATTAGGCTCGATAAAGCAACTAAAACATTCCGTCAGGAGGTCGCATGGCTAAAGACCTGACATCCGACTCGGCAGTCATTGTCAATCCCAAAGCCCAACTTACACACTTGACACCGCATGTGAAATGGCCTGTTGTCCGGTTGCTGCTTTGGCTTTTTCTCATTTCTCGGGCGTTTTTTATGGAAATTGGCGGCTTAGCTTATATCTATTTGCCACATGCCTGGATTGAGTCGCCCCCAGGCACACTGCCACCCACCGGTCAATTGCTTTATCATGTGACCTTCGGTTTGTGGGCTCACTGGGATGGATTATGGTATTTATCCATTGCCAATTTTGGCTATACTAACCGTCCCACTGCTACGGCCTTTTTTCCCCTGTATCCGTTCCTCATCCACATTTTCGGAGGCGGCGTTGTTGCGGGCGTTCTCATTAGCTTAGTATCATTTTCTTTTACGTTGTGGTTTTTGTTTCGTTTGACCCAATTGGAGTTTGGTCCCCAGATTGCTTGGGATACGGTATTGGTCTTGGCTTTCTTCCCTACGGCGTTTTATGCGAATGCTGTCTACTCGGAACCATTATTCATGGCACTTGCAATAGGATCCTTATATTTTGCGAGAACGCGCCGCTACTTTATCGCTGGACCACTAGCGATGGGAGCAACACTCGTAAGCATGTATGGTCTTCTCTTGTCCGCCCCGTTTTTGTTGCTCCTTTGGAAACAAGAACACCACCGAATTAAACCCTTGTGGCATACTTTATGGGCACCTTTAGGTTTAGCCATCTACATGGTGTTTCTTCTCATTCGCTTTGGTGATCCGTTGGTCTTTGAACATGCGCAAAGCAATTGGGGAAGACATTTTGAATGGTTCGGGGCTACATTGTGGGTCGCGACGATAAAAGCCTGGAAGGTTCTGGGACAGGCTCTCAATATCCATCAATTATTTGCGACGGGCATGCCTTCGTTGGATGCCAGCAATTTTTATAATTGGTTGTTTGCCATTTTTCTCATCGCCATGTTAGTTTTATCACTAAAATATTTGCCCACTTATTTGTGGCTGTATGAACTTTTAGCCATCGCCGTCCCCTTTTCCTATCCTGCCACGGGGAACCCGCTCATGTCCTTGCCGCGTCTCGTGATGGAAGCCTTCCCGGTATTTATCGCCTTGGGATTATTTATTAACCAAAGTCGGCTCCGGCGTGTGATATATTTTGCGGTTGCATTGCCCCTGGGTATCTTGTTTGTCGCATTATTTGCTACGGCTCACTGGGTGGCATAGCTCAAAAAAAAAACACCGCGTGTCCGCGGTGTTAATGGCTTCCACAACTACAACCATTTTGAGCATGGGGATTAGTCAAAACAAAGCCTTCTTGCATGGAATCCACTTGATAATCCAACACGCCTCCATCGATATATGGCCGGCTATTAGCATCCACGACCAAGGTCACTCCAGCTGCCTGGAACTGCTCGTCATCGGCCGATACGTGTTCTTCCCACGCCATACGGTAGCCGATACGACCACACCCACAAGCCTGTTGAGCGCTCACCCTGACATAATCCGCTTTCTTATCCGTGCCTAATTCCGCCAGTTTAGCAACCGCTTGAGGTGTCACTTCAATTTGTAAACTCATTCCATAGCCCTCCTTTAATCCCATCATAAAGGGCTAGTGAAGGGGTGTAAAGGCCAAACCAATTTTGTTGTAATAAAAAGAGACCAGCTGCCAACACAATGACGGTGGTAATCCACCCTGTCCGTGATGATGGCTGTCTAAAGTGGAACCACACCCGGGAGATCATCAGCCCCGTAAGAGATCCCAGAAGGAAAGGAATGAGCACTCGCCAATCGATGCTAGCTCGCACCATATTACGTATCGCCGTGGTTAAGGCAAAACTCGCAATCGTTAATGTCGAACTGCTCACAGCAATATTTTGCGGTAATCCACTCATTAACATGCTCGGGAGTGCTAAGAAAACGCCATTGACCCCAAAGTATCCGGCTAGGAATCCAACGCCCCCACCCAGCATGGCCAATCGCTTGCGATGAATCTTCCGAGTGCGGGCCAAAAACTTTGATATGATGAGTGATAATAGGGTATTTATCACTAATAATAGGCCGATTAAAGCCAAACGAATATGCGTCGTCAGATCATGTGGTATCAGCTTTGTGATCGTCATCGTGAAAAGTCCAGGCACTGTAAACCACAATGCCGGCCTTATTGCACCCCGGTGCGCATCCCGGCGCACAAGAAACAGCGCCACAGTCAGCACGAACGTCAGTGCGGCCACTGTCCCGAATAATTCGGCATGGGTCAAACCAAACAAATAATGCAGCACAATGATTGACAATATGAGTGTGCCGCCTCCAGCCGCCGCTAAAAGGAAGCCAATGCCAAGACCGGTGGAAAAAGCGAGCACACTGGCAATAATGGCACCAGACAGCACCGGCGCATCCTCCCTGCATCTTCATGATTGAAGTGATGCACAATAGGATGCGCGGACATCTTGAAAATCATGTATTTGGAGGATAATCCGTGAAGAATGGACTACGTTTCTTAAAATTATTAATGGAACGCATGAGCCGAGACGATATGACGTCGTATGCAGCAGCCCTGGCGTATAAATTTTTGTTTGCGCTCTTTCCCTTGGTCCTGTTTTTAACAGCACTTTTAGGATTTATGCATTTACCGACAACCATTACCGACATCGTAGGCCCTTTGAGTACTCTGGTGCCAGAATCAGTTTTAAGTTTGTTACGCAGCGCCATCGCCGTGGCCATTCACCACGAAAATCCCACGGTACTGTCATTAGGTATTGTGGGGTTTGTATGGGGCATGTCGGGCGCTTTTATGGAACTCATTGATGCCTTTAATCATGCGTATGAATTGACCTATCCCTTCAAACGCGGCACTATTAAGCGGTATCTTTTAGCCGCAGGAACCGGAATTATCTTTGGTCTTCTTTTCGTTGCGACGCTTTTAGTAGCCACCGGGGGTACACTGTTTACCCACTGGTTACTCAATTCCGTGCTCCATTGGCCCATCGATCACGTTGCATCGTTCTTTCTGCATTGGTTCATGTTGCTCATTCTCTTAGTGTTTAGTCTTGATATGTTATATACCATTTTGCCTGATCTCCATGTTCCCTTTAAGTTTATGAGTCCCGGGACCATCTTAGCTACCACCGTCTTTATTGTGCTCGCCTGGGGCTTCTCCCTTTATACCAGCCATTTTGATTCTTACAATAAAATGTATGGGAGCTTGGGCACCGTCATTTTACTGCTTCTCTATCTGTATTTGTTTGCCTTAGCCATATTACTCGGAGCAGAAGTGAATGCTCTTTTATATCATCAGCACCACAAATTTTCTCAGAAAAAGTGAATCAGCACTGCTAAAATTAACCCCACTAGTCCACCCACAATAGCCCCATTGACACGAATCCATTGAAGGTCCCGGCCAACATACCATTCGAGTTTATCAATCCATTCTCGTTCGTCCATTTGATTGAGATTATCGCGAACGAGTCGGCCGATTACGGGATGATAACGTCGCAGGAGGGATACGGTTAGGCGTTTAATCATATTTTCCAGTTGTGCTTGCTGTTCGGGATACGTACGCAATACATCAGCAATTTCATGCGAAAAATGACCGACACCTTCCCAGGTTTGCGCATCATGCAGATGAGTTCGCACCTCCGTCATCAACCAATTCACGGCGCGGTCCCATGGCATATGACGGGCGAGGTCATTTTTAGCGGTTTCAATCCTTAACCGGAGATCATGATCATCGCGTACCGTAATCATAATGCGCACAATGGCTAACTCAAATTGCTCAAATGCCTTTTCAGATTTTAACCAGTCAATTAGTTGTGTTTTAACGGTCACACTCAGATCTTTATAATCAACAGTCCCCAAAGATTCTAAGAGACCCAACACCAGTTTTTGCGTCGTTGTCTTAGTATATTTTTCCAGCATATCCTTTAGCCGATTTTCCATATCCTCGGTAAATTCCACACTATTTAATACATCGACAACATGGCGTGCTAAAAAGTTAAACAGAGCCCGGTCATTTTCCGATTGCACTAACCATTTGATGAAGCGCACAATATAATCAGAAACTTGTAAGTCCTCAATTTTTTTGCTACTAAAAGATTTCAAATAGGCAGCAATCCGGTCTTCAGGGATGAAGTCCATTATTTGATTCAGTGTTTCGGTAATTTGCTGCTGAGCGACAGGACTCAACGGTTTATCCAAAAACTCGACGATTTTTCTTCCAATCTGCAGTTTCTCAATATTCGCTTCAATAAATGAGACAGACAATAATTCTGTCTCCACTAATGTCGAAATAGCATCCACAATCCGGTCCCGGTTGGCGGAAATAATTGAGGTATGCGGCAGCCATTTAATTCCTAGGGGATGACGAAACAAAGCGGTGACGGCATACCAATCCGCAACACCACCAGCCAAGCCCGCTAAGGCCATCGACTCTAGATAAGGCGCCCAAAACTGGCGATGAAACGCCAGGGCAATCAAAAATAATGCCAAAGCAATTCCTAACGTGATATTGGCCCACCGTCGCTGCACACTGTTCCCTCCCGCCTCATCTTACCGAACCCCGTCATAGAACGCAAAGCATGCCTTAGAGTTTTGAAGGCAAATCGCCCCTGCTTGCTAATTCTGCATTGATTTTTGCTAGGTCTTCTCGCACAATGGACAAAGACACCAGCACCTGATCTGGCTACGCTAAGTTCACGCTGTTGTGTTACATATGAGAAGACCCATGCTCAAAAAAGGAGGTCAATATGATGGTTGTTGATGTTGTGGTAGAAATCCCTCGGGGCAGTCAAAATAAATATGAAGTGGATCATGAAACAGGTCGCATTCGGTTAGATCGGGTATTATATTCCCCGTTTCACTATCCAACCGAATATGGATTTGTAGAAAATACTTTGGGCGAAGATGGAGATCCCATTGACGTGATGGTACTCATGTCCCAAAGTACATTCCCTGGCTGTATTATTCGGGCCCGCATCGTGGGACTGTTAGAGATGCGGGATGAAAACGGCATTGATAACAAGATTTTGGCGGTCGCCGCTGATGATCCCCGCATGGATTACATTGAAACCCTTTCCGATGTGCCTGCCCACACTTTAAAAGAAATTGCCCATTTCTTTGCAACATACAAGGAGCTCGAGGGCGGTAAGGAATCGCATGTTGGCGGATGGCGGGACCATGAAGATGGAGAACGTGTGCTAAAGGAAAGTCAAGAGCGTTTTGCCAAAACCCAGCACTAACGGCAAATTGAAGCATCTAGGGTTTTCCCATGCTGGGAAACACTAAAGGAACCAACAACCTGGCAGACACTAATAAGTCTTCGGTCATTTTTTCAATGTCCGCTAAGACCGCTGCCAGGTCTAACCAGTCCCCTGCCGAAACACGAATTTCTTCTAATAACAGGCGTTGTAATTTTGACGCCTGTTTCAGTGTTTTTTCAAGTTGGTAAGCAGCATCCGGATGTACTCCGACAATTATGCGAATATAAGTCTGCAAGGCTGTTCCCATCAACGCTAATAAGTCCGCCAGTTGAGTCGCAATCGATTTTGGTAGCGCCAAATACGGATCCTGGGTATCGCGCTCCACGGTCACAAACAAACTCCGGGCAATGCCCCGGACTTGAGACAAAGTATGTTCTAACACGATAGCCACTTGGCGAAGGGTTTTAAGCCGCCGGCGCCTTCTCACCATTAACACGTTCCATTTCAAACTTTTCTCGGCACGACGAATGGCATCGCGTACCGTTTCGAGGGACTCATCAACATGGCGGGCTCGGAGCAAATGCCGATTGGCTTCAGCCGCACTTAAGCCATCTATTAAATCTTGACGAATAGCTACAACAACGTCGGCAACCGCGTGCGCTAGCGTAATAATAGCGGATTCTGCTGCCTTCGTAGCATCGGGAGGCCAAATTAACGCATTGACTAAAATCGCCACCATCACACCAATCGCCGTATCGACAACTCGCACCCAGGCATAACCCGACGCCGAACGTCCCACAGTCATCACCAATAATGCTGTGATAGCGGCTTGCGGAATGCCTTGAGGTCCCATATGTAACCGCGTGGCCAAAAAAACGGCAATATAGACGACAATGCCAACGGACAAGGCAGACAAACGGAAAAAATGCCCTGCAAAGATCGCAACAGCTATGCCTGCTCCGACACCCGCAACCCGTTGCATCCCCTTAGATATGGAATCTGCGACACTGACTTGTAAAGACAAAATCGCGGCCAATGGGGCAAAATAGGGGCGAGGCGTCCTAAACAACCACTGAGCTAAATACCACGATGTTCCGGCTGCCATTCCCGTTTTTAAAACTTGTGCATCAATTCCGGTGGCTAATAATCTCCGTAATGAAGACCATAGGTGCTGACTCATAGTTGTAGCATGAGGTTCTCGTTAATTCTCTATGCAGACAGCGCATCTTGCCACATTTTTGCAACCTGCAACAACTTTCCCTCGTGCCCATAGTTCCCCACGATTTGCGCCGAGGCTGCAAAACCCTGATCGTTATGGCCGACAGGCATGGTCAAAGCCGGTAATCCTAGCAGATTAAATGGCGACGTCATCCACACCAATAAGTTCCTGACATCGACTGGGTGCTCGTCATAGCCACGCACTTCTTGGGCGGTGAGATCAGGCGGATAAATGGGAACCGTGGGTAAAATCATAACATCGTAACGATCTAATAACTTTTGGTAAATGTCTTGCAATTCCTGACGAGCACGCAAGCCCTCGATATACTGCACCGCAAGATAGGAAGCACGCGAGATTAAGCGTTCGCGAACATCTGGCTGATAATCTAAAGGCCGTTCCTGTAACCATTTCCAATGATAATTGGCCGCTTCGGCGCCAATAATAACAAGTTGAGCGGCCCGAATACGCTCCAATTCAGGCAAGGGAACGATATCGATATGAACACCCGGGATTAAGGATAACCTCTCAAGGGCGTGTTCAAACCGGTGCTGTAAGTCTTGGTCTACTGCCATACCAAGAGGACCACTGGGCACGAGAATGTTTAATGACGGGCACTGAGCCATCATGTGTTCTTGAAACCGCTCTTCAGGAAATAGAAGATCCAAAAACAACGCAATGTCCTCTATATCCTTGGCCATGGGTCCCACATGATCTAAAGTCCATGACAAAGGAATAACGCCTTGTCGGCTAATCCGGTCGTACGTCGGTTTTAATCCAATAATTCCACACAAGGCCGCAGGAATCCGCACAGATCCTCCGGTATCCGTTCCTAAGGCAAGGGGCATGAGCTCGGTAGCGACCACGACTGCTGAGCCGCCACTCGATCCGCCAGCCATTTTCGAAGCGTCTAGAGGGTGTCGAACAGGCCCATAAAATGAACTCGTGCTGGTTGGACCAAAAGCAAATTCGTGAAGGTTGAGTTTGCCTAAATCGAGATTAGCACCCATCAGGCGTAGCTGTGAAACAATAACGGCATCATGATTAGGGCGATAATTTTGAAGAATTTGTGATCCGGCTGTCGTCGGCATATTTGCGGTTTCAAACAAGTCTTTAAGGCCAACAATTATACCATCTAAGACACTCAAAGTTGTGCCGCTGCGGTAGCGTCGCCACGATGCTTCAGCGGTCGTCCTGGCCCGCTCGATATCTAAATGGATGAATGCATTTGTCCGTTGTTGCACCTGATGAATCTTATCTGTCAACTGGTCTAGCCAGGACACAGGATCATGCTGTCCCGTTACAAATGCTTGATGGATTGCCTTAATTTGAGATGGCATCATCGCACCCCTTGCCGAGAGATTCGCGGGGACCACGGCTCATAGGGATTAAGAGCCCTCGGAGTTAATCCATGAAGAAGAATATCCATCCCAGAAGCCTTCCAAAGAGGCTGCAAACATGCCTCGGTATCGAGTAATAGAATGTCCCGTAACATCGTCCGAACGGTCTTTTCGTCATCCACCGTTTTCCATCAACTCCCCGAATGTCTTGATGATTTTGATAGTTTTAGTATACAATGCCAATGCTTAGCGACAGCCCGCGCCCGCGTAAAATTATTTGATTTATGGAAAGTCACAAATGAGCAGGAAGGATGACAACAATGAAATGGACGGAGGATCTCATTGGACGATGTTCATCCCCCAAAACTTATCACATCGATCGGGAGATGCTGAAACAATTTTCCCAATCCCTCGAACTCACCTATCCCCCATATTTCGATAAAGAAGCCGCGCAGTCGGAAGGATACCGGGATATCATTGCCCCACCGACCTTTGCTTTTACTTTAACCGCGGGGGAAATTCCTGGGTTTGAACTTCCGGCTGCCGGAATTATTCACGGTGAGCAACAATTCGAATATGCTCTTCCTCTCACAGCGGGAGATGAAATACAAGTCGTAGCCTGCGTCGACAACCTGAAAAAGCGGGGATCAACCGTTTTTCTAACCTTAAAGACTGTCGCACACAATCTTCTGGGTGACATGGTGTTTGTGTCCCGCTCGTTGTTCATTATTACTCTAAAGGAGCCGGTCTAATGATCCCAGAAAAACTTGGCCCATGGACAAAAATCATAACCCGTGAACAACTTATTCGATATGCGGCTGCGTCGGGAGACTTTAATCCCATTCATTATGACACCGAGATCGCAAAACAGTACAATCTCCCTGGTGTCATTGTTCACGGCATGCTCAACATGGGATTATTCGACAATCTTTTAACACCGCTTTATGCTCAAGGGTTTGTCCTGAAGGAATTTTCTGCGCGTTTCCGTCAAATTGTCCGTCCCAATGAATCCCTGATCTTTTCAGGAACCGTCAAGCGTATCGATGACGAAACGCTTCATGTCGCCTTAAACATCCAAGTATCTGATGCCGACAAGCCCGCTGTCATCGGTCAGGCAATTTTACGCCGTTTAACACGCCAGTCTTGATAAAGAGAATGGGCTAAGCCCAAGAGAATCAGCCCAATTGCTAAAAGCGGCCACAATAGATGGGTCGTGAAGCGGTTAGGGGGAGCAAAGGTCGAAATCATGGCGATTACGTCCATCAAGATATGCGCGATAAGGGGAACAAGGATGTCACCCGTGGCCATCATATATACCGTCCATGGCAAAACACTGAAAGAGATAGTCCACATTGTCCATGCACCCCAGAATGGGACATGCCATAATCCAAATAAGGCCGCACTTAAAACTGCGACACCCAATCGATTTCCTGGCGACACCGGTCGAAGAAATTTCCAAAGCCACGCCATGGATCCGATTAACAAAAGATTTTCAACGGGAAGAACCAGAGGAAATTGCCACAATAAATGAATAGCAATTGGCCAATTCATATGTTTCATGCCCTGGGCTTGTGGATTGAAGCCCAAAATACGCTGGGCCGCCTCTCCTAATCCTATGCTGGCAATGAGCAATAAGACCGATTGCGCTATTGTCGCATCTGTCCAGTGAATCGTTTTGAGTAATTTCGGTACATAAGGCCAGCTCAACGCTGTAAACAACACCGCTCCATATCCATAACCCGCCATGCTGCTTTTTGTAACATTGCCCAAGATCAACACCGCGCAACCACCCATTACAGTGGCAAGAAATACACGCCAGGCTGCAATGGATGCCATGGGTTGGAGAAAGGTCTGGGCCGGCGGAGTGAATACGCCTGGCCAAAATTTCTCAAGTAATCGCAGTTTCTTCACAATAATTCACCCTGTACATGCATAATCGATCCGTCACGATTCTATGCCAATAAACTACCTAAACCTTCATGTTGTCCATCCGACAAAGAAATCAACCACAGTGAACTGCTCCCGTCTTCGCTTCGCATAGCGGCGAGAGCTTCTTGCTTCATCGACCACCGCCTGCCGAAGCAGGTCTTACATGATTTCCACAGGCGTCAATTCGGCCCGTTCCCTGCCTATGTGATACAGACCAGTTAGCTGACTGGCCGTAGGATTTCTAACCCTCGATGTAGAATGTTGATCGCTCAGTTGACATCTCGGTCCATCTCCCGTCCGCATGTCGGGCACTTGTGCATACGAATCGATAGGTCTTTTTTTACCAAGGTTCCGCAACCTCCACTACAGAGTTGCGTGGTGTGATGAGGTGACACTTTAATTAGTTGCTTTCCTGCGTTTTGTGCCTTGTGCTCTAAGTAGGCTCCGAGTTTACCCCATCCTGCATTCGCAATGGATTGTGCCAGACGATGATTTTTCATCATCCCTTTCACTGGCGAATCCTCCATGCACCCCAGCTCGTAACGGTCTACCAATGATCGGCTGACCTTGTGCCAATGGTCCTTGCGCTGGTTCGCCACATGGTCGTAGACATGTTGGATTCCGCAGAAAGAACGGCGTCGTCGGCAGTATTTTTCCCTACTACTACCAGAACCGCCTCTACTGATCATCTCGTTCAATGATTGTATTGGGCAATCCATGACAATGTGTCTATTATATTTATTGGTTTTGTTGTATCGACACGAAGCACAGGACAAATAGCCAGGGGTTCCCCAGCTTTAGCTATCCATTCAGAAAAATCTATACCCCCACTGAAATGGCCTTCATGGCGTGAATGTAGCTGTCTGGCATGAAACCGCTGTTCAGCAATCTCCGGAGGGCAAGCACAATAAATTTCCACCATCGGGCCATTCAACTCAGCTAAATCCCTGGGCGCCAGATGGCGATCAAACACACTATCAAGAATGGCATGAGGCAATGTTCTTGCAAGACGGTACATTAATGTAATGCTGATAATGCCGAGCTTACGAGACCATTCCCGGTCGCCTACACCCAACGCATCAAACAATATCTCTTTGAACTGATCTTTTTCAAGAATCGGCCACTGTAAAGCGTGACCTAAGGCTGCTGCTAATGTGCTCTTTCCTGAGCCGGGTAGGCCGTTGACGAGGATATACATCCGATCACCTCTCCAGGAATTAGTAGTAGACGTTAAGGGACTATTGATGGAAACTAATATGGGCACACGATTCTTCTGAAGACTCCTATGTCTTAGGTTTTTATACAGACAAGACAGCAATGCACTTGCGCCCGTAGATCAGAAGAGTCAACATTGATTTCAATCAACTTTGGACCTATGGCTGGCTCGCAGTTATAAAATGGCTTATTAGGGATGCGCTGGGCTCTGACTCATGGCCACGCGAATTTCCCCGACCACCGCTTGGTTTTCGCGGCGAATCATGGGAGGATCGGGAATCTCAACGGTAACACTCAAGGAACATCGTCATTACAAGGATTAGCGCACAGTAAAGAGGATTGTGGTATCTTCTCCGCCACCTTTCCACGAAAGGTAAATTAAAGGGGCTGTCCCGAAAAGGTTCAGCCCCGCTCAGAGAACCGGAATTACTGCAAAATCTGATCGATATGTTTTAATACATCCAAGGGTAACTGGACATCGACCGCCTTAACATTCTCTACCACCTGTTCGGGTTTTGAGGCTCCAATCAAGGCGCTAGAAATAGCAGGTTGGCGTAGTACCCAAGCTAAAGCTAATTGGCTTAAAGATATTCCCAAATCGTTAGCCACGGACAACAAATCTTCCACTTTGGCAAAATTTTCGTCAGTCAGATACCGAGTAATGAAATGACTAATTTTTTCAGTCGTTGCCCGCGAACCCGGAGGCAATGGCTGGCCTTTGCGGTATTTTCCCGTCAAGAGTCCTTGAGCTAATGGAGAAAATACGACTACGCCAAGCCCATATTGTTCGCATAACGGTAAAACGGCTTGTTCGATATATCGGTTAAACATATTATAAACGGGTTGACTGGCGCGCAGGGGATGTGTTCCTAATACACTTTGCACTTGCACGGCCTCAGCAATTTTCTCCGCTGGCCATTCACTAATTCCACCGTAACGCACTTTACCTTGCCGTACAAAGTCGTCAATAGTGCTCACAATTTCTTCCATTTCGGTGTCCGGATCATACCGGTGACAGTAAAAAATATCGACATAATCCGTGTTGAGGGCTTTTAAGCTCTGCTCTAATTGACTAGTTAGGTGCTTTCGGCTGAGGCCCCGATCATTGACTCCCGGTCCCACCGGCCAGAATGCTTTAGTCGTCAGCACATAGGAATCACGGGGAAAGGGTTGCAAGGCCTTGGCCAAAAATCGCTCGGCCTCGTGCGGAGTACTACCATACACATTGGCGCAGTCAAAATGATTAATACCGAGCTCATAAGCCTGATGAACACAGGCTTCAGCTGTATTCTGTTCCGTGACTGTCCCATAAGTCAGCCAACTTCCTAAGGCAATCTCTGAGACTTTGATTCCGGCCCTTCCTAATCGTCGATACTTCATTGAACAATCCCCCTTAAATGTCGACCAATCCGCTTATGACAAATATGGTGAAACCAATAGCGACGACTCGTGCAATCGCATATTTGGATGTTTTTCTTGCAAGCGTGCTAGGGTATATTCGTCTTCTACGAGGAGTACAGGTTGTTCATCGGCGTCTAACACCACCCGTGCCCTATCAAAACGGCCTAGTTCGGGTAATGGGCCTTCTATCCACCGTGCAATGGAATAGTTCAGGGGACGAATGGTAATATCGACCCCATATTCCATTTTCATCCGGTATTCCAAAACTTCAAATTGCAGTGGTCCGACTACGCCTAAATAGATTTGGGGCCCTAAATCCATGGGATGGAAGACCTGAATCAATCCTTCTTCCGTTAATTCGCTGAGACCGCGTTGATATTGTTTGTGTTTCAGGGCATATTTGAGTTCGATTTCGGCAAAGTGTTCGGGGCTAAACCGGGGAAACCCAGTAAATTCAAACTGTTCGCCTTCCGTCAAGGTATCCCCGATATGGAAAAGGCCAGGATCATGTAACCCAATCACATCACCCGCAAAAGCTTCTTCCACAATGAACCGGTCTTGTGCTAAAAATTGCTGGGGTTGGCTTAATCGAATGATCCGTCCCGAACGGATATGGTTGACCGCCATGCCCCTTTCAAAACGTCCCGAGACTATGCGAACAAAAGCAATGCGGTCGCGATGCTGGGGATTCATATTGGCCTGAATCTTAAATACAAAACCGCTAAAGCCGTCACGAGCTGGATCGATGAGGCCTATCGTACTAGGACGAGGTGTTGGAGGCGGCGCAAGCTTCAAAAACGTGTCCAGAAAGGACTTGACACCGAAATTCGCAATGGCACTTCCAAAAAACACGGGGCTCAACAGTCCTTGCGTGACCTTCTGTTCGGAAAAAGGCTCTCCGGCATCCATAATTAACTCTAAGGCCTCTTCCAAGGCGTGCCGTTGATCTTCGGGAATTTGATCCTGCATAGCGGCGTAATCCACAATCCGGTAATCCTGGTTCGCTCGGTCAAAATGTTCAAACCGCTGATGATGAATATCATAAATGCCGCGGAAATCTAATCCCATGCCTACAGGCCAATTCATGGGATATGTTTGGATCCCCAAGACTTGCTCAATTTCTTGAAGAAGATCCCAGGGATCCCGCCCCTCCCGATCTAACTTGTTAATGAACGTAAAGACCGGAATGTGACGGCTCGAGGCAACTTGAAAAAGTTTCACCGTCTGTGGTTCCACACCTTTGGCCGCATCAATTACCATGACCACACTATCCGCGGCTAAAAGCGTACGATATGTATCTTCACTAAAGTCTTGGTGGCCAGGAGTGTCCAACAAGTTCACCCGATATCCGTTGTAATGAAACTGCAAAACGGTCGATGTGACAGAAATTCCCCGTTGTTGCTCAATGGCCATCCAATCGGAACGGGCATGAGCTTGTTGCCGGCGAGCTTTTACCGCCCCAGCTTCACGGATGGCACCACCAAACAAGAGAAGTTTTTCAGTCAAAGTTGTTTTTCCAGCATCCGGATGTGAAATGATGGCAAATGTTCGCCCAGACACAATGTTATCTTGCAACGTGCTCACAATATTCCCGCTCCTTCTGATGATTACCGGTAAATTATATCATCCTAAACGCCGCTTCACACATCGACAACAAGCAAAAGTGGTTTACAATAGTCATGGCTCTTTCTGTCTACAGAGTTCAAAATCGAGGTGACAGACATTGAAAGACAGGCAGCATGATGAATTTAATGCCCGCGTTAAGACGGATTTCGAAGGCCTCCCGATTATTTATTATCGTCTTGATGCACTAAACTCAGAAAATTCGACCTCCATTAATACTCTTCCTTTTTCCGTAAAAATCTTGTTGGAATCTTTATTACGACAAATGGATGGTCATCAAATCACCAAAGACGATGTCTTGCGTCTAGCTCACTGGGATCCGCTTAATCCTTCCGCTAGTGGTGACATTCCTTTTAAACCGGCTCGAGTTGTGTTACAAGATTTCACAGGGGTGCCGGCAGTTGTCGATTTAGCCACCATGCGTGATGAGGCATTTCGTCTTCACAAAGATCCCACCCAGATCAATCCTTTGATCCCAGTTGATTTAGTCATAGACCATTCGGTTCAAGTCGATGCGTTCGGAACACCCACCGCATTGCAAATTAATACAGAACGAGAATTTCAACGGAACAATGAACGATATCGCCTGTTGAAATGGGCGCAAAAAGCCTTTCGCAATTTCCGCGTGGTTCCTCCGGGTACGGGCATTGTTCATCAAGTAAATTTAGAATATCTCGCGTCGGTCGTGGCCCAGCGTGAGGACGAGGACGGGATTCTGGTCTTTCCGGATTCCGTAGTCGGTACCGACTCTCATACCACCATGATTAACGGTTTGGGTGTTCTAGGTTGGGGTGTTGGCGGCATTGAAGCCGAAGCCAATATGTTAGGTCAGCCCCTGTCATTTGTGGCCCCTGCCGTGATCGGATTCCGATTAACGGGTCAACTCCGTGAAGGGGTTACCGCTACCGATTTGGCCTTGACGATTACCCAGATTCTCCGCCGGCATGGCGTTGTCGGCAAATTTGTAGAATTTTTTGGTCCTGGTGTGGCGCAAATGAGTATTGCCGATCGTGCCACGGTTGCCAACATGGCGCCAGAATATGGGGCGACCATGGGATTTTTCCCGGTCGATGATGAAACCATCCGGTATTTACGACAAACCGGACGGGATGATCAGCATGTCCGTCTCACTGAATGGTATCTTAAAGAACAAGGACTCTTCCGCACAAAGGATGCGCCAGATCCTCAATTCTCAGAAGTCATCGAACTGGATCTGGCCGATGTTCGCGCCAGTTTGGCAGGTCCCAAACGTCCCCAAGACCGCGTTGATCTCACCGAAATGCCTGAAGCCTTTGAACAATCCCTTCGCCAAGATGTTAGCCAACGAGGATTCGGTCTGACCCCCGATCAAACCCGCAAAACCGCTACCATTACCTGGGAAGATGGACATCAAGAAACGATTGGTCAAGGCTCTGTGGTAATAGCCGCCATTACTAGCTGCACCAATACCTCTAATCCTTCTGTCATGATCGGCGCAGGACTGCTGGCCAAAAAAGCTGTCGAACGTGGCCTAAAGGTCAAATCTTATGTCAAAACATCTCTAGCCCCTGGTTCGCGTGTCGTTACAGCCTACTTAAAAGCTGCTGGCTTATTACCCTTTTTGGAACAATTAGGCTTTGACATTGTCGGTTATGGTTGCACCACGTGCATCGGGAATAGTGGGCCCTTACCCCCTTTAGTCTCTCAAGCGATTCAAGAACATGATTTAACAGTGGCCGCTGTCTTAAGCGGAAACCGCAACTTTGAAGGCCGTGTGCATCCTTTAGTCAAGGCCAATTATTTAGCGTCGCCTCCTCTGGTGGTGGCCTATGCCTTAGCGGGCACCATGCGGATTAATTGGCATGACGATCCATTAGGTTATGACGCCGAAAACCACCCCGTATTCCTCCGCGATATTTGGCCCAGTAATCACGAAATTCAAGATACGCTGGCAAAAGCACTCCAGCCCTTGTTGTTTACTGAACAATATGAGGAAGTGTTTGGGGCCAACCCATTATGGAATCAGTTACCCGAAATCTCAGGCAGCACCTATTCATGGGATCAATCCTCAACCTATATTCAAAAACCTCCGTTTTTCGACGTGCAGGAAAGACTCAGCGGGGATATTCATAATGCCCGTATTCTTGCCATTTTCGGCGACTCGGTGACAACCGATCATATTTCCCCGGCCGGTAACATCCCCGTTGATAGTCCTGCCGGACAGTATCTTTTGTCCCATCAGGTGGCTCCGCATGATTTCAATTCGTACGGATCACGACGCGGTAATCACGAGGTGATGATGCGCGGGACGTTTGCCAATATCCGGATTCATAATCTCATGGTGCCAGGCAGTGAAGGCGGAATTACCCGCGTCTACCCATCTGGTGAGGTGCTACCGATTTTTGACGCGGCCATGACTTATAAGGCTCAAGGGATCCCTCTGGTCGTTATTGCGGGTAAAGAATATGGAGCGGGAAGTTCCCGGGACTGGGCAGCGAAAGGTCCCAAATTGCTGGGCGTGCACGCGGTAATTGCTGAAAGTTTTGAGCGCATTCACCGAAGCAATCTCGTTGGTATGGGCATTTTGCCCTTGCAATTTATGCCGGGTGAATCCGCCCAATCATGGGCATTGACTGGAGACGAAACATTGGATGTCATCTTGCCGTCTCCGCTTACCCCAGGAGCCAGAGTCAGCGTGAACATTTACTCACCGCACACGCAAACTCCAAAGAGCTTTGCGGTCATCTCCCGGTTAGACACACCCGTAGAAATTGAGTATTTCCACAACAATGGTATCCTTCAAACCGTATTAAATCATCTGGCCTAACATCTGAAAACCCCGGCGAAGACCCTTATCCGTCTTCGCCGGATGCATAAGAATGGACTTCGGTAAATTGATATTGATTGACCTCACGCACCATCTGAAAACCCGTTTGCTGGTAGACACGATTAGCAGCTGGATTAGCCTTGTCAGCAAATAAATAAATGTGAGTATATCCGAACTCTAAAAGTTTTTGACAACTCAATGCAACAAGGCGGCTCGCATAGCCGTAGTTGCGCCAACATGGCGGAGTATAAACTGGGGCGATACGAATCCCATGCGGCGTAGGATGAGCATAGCCCACAACGCTCCGGGGCATCCCAGCGTCTTTTAATATGAAAAACCCTCCGTCACGGATAGAATTTCGTAATCGATTTTGAACGAGTGTCCTGGCCTGTTCCAAACTCGAAACGAATTCCGGCATCGCTTCCCGTTCAAACTCATGAATCCATGATACCAACCATTCTACATCGTCTTGATCTGTCAGCTGAACCATCTCTTCCCCATCAGCCAGGGATTGAGCATGCAAGGAAGCTGCCGTTAATTCATAAATCTGTTCACGTATCAACAGCTGAGATTGACAAGCCATCAGCTTCGTCCATGTTTCACTAAATATTTTGGCCACGGCTGCAGGTCCAAGGACTCCGGGCAAATCAATATGATCATGATACAGTTCCCGGGCTAGCTCAGCGACCGCTTGTTCGTCGCGAAAATCGGATAAAACCAGTTGATGGCCTTCTGTGCGCAATGCCACCCCACAAACGGCGCCGCTCTCATTCTCAATACTTACCCAATAAGCTTTCTCTGCAATTAAGGGATCCCTACTCAACTGACCGATTAATCCCCATAGCAAATTATGCGCGGCTTCTGATTCCAGTAAATAGTCCCGGACGCGGCAGGTAAAGTCAGGGAAAGATATTTCTCGGGGCCCTTGAAGTTTTCTCATAATCCATCCTCACTTTCTCCGCAAGCGAGCAATCCTCATTACTGGGGTCTCAGATCGTCGTGTCAAAAAATGACGTTATTTAATTCTCACCACGTGCCCAAGATAAGCTGTGTTCCGGCATTTCTCGCCCCAGAAAGTTCAGGAGGTCTTGTGATGTGTGTATCCCAGCACAATGTCTTTGACATCCCCAGAGAAAGGATGACGCACAGTCTAAAAATCCTCGCTAATGGACTTAGTCCGAAAACCTCTTTCATCACACGCGTCTTTGTCACCAGTGGGCTCAAAAAAAACTGTCGTCAACGAAACGGCTGAAAATTCCTCTTCCTCGGCAAGAATTTCCGCACAGTATGAAGGAATAGCGCCAGCCAAGACCCGCAAGGGCAATTCTCCTCCTTCAGGAGCAGCTTGCTCTCGCCAGACTTCTGGAGCATTCCATAGAATCTCCCACTGCCCTAACCCAAACGCTTCTTTTGCCACCCTGAGATATTGGCGAGCATCGTCGGGATAACTCGACATATCCTGATTCCACAAATCCAAGCGATGAATCAACGATCCTGTCGCCAGGACCAAAAGATGAAATTTCTTGGCCAATTGGTGAATTTGTTGTCCTAATGCCTCGTGGGCGACCGGGCCTAATTCCGGGCAAATGGAAATCGGGACCACAGGAATATTTGCGGCAGGGAACAGGTGATATAACGGTGCCCATGCCCCGTGATCTAGTCCCCATTGGTCTGTGATTGCGATCGGAATTTGTGCTTGCCGTGATAATTGCTCTAATGCCTGCACCACATCAGCGGCGCCGGGCGGTGTATAATGCACCTGATAAAATGAAGACGGAAATCCTGCAAAATCAAAGATTTGCCGCAAAGGCGAAGAGTTTACAAGACCAAAACCTGTTCCTGTCACAAAATGCGGCGAAATAACGACAACCGCGTCAATAGGTGACAAACCTTGAATACGCTGACCCAGATCTTTCAATGCCTGTTCCGTCGCCTCGTGACGAATTCCCAGATCGCCAATCAAGGTTGGCGTGTTTGGTGCATAAATTCCGCCTAAAAGGGCCATTAGATGCCACCTCTTTTCCCGGCGGATCGGTAGAGAACCATTGGCCCATGATCCCCTGCCGATCCTATTTTATGGCCTTAAGAATTCGCTCCTTTAGAATATATGGGTCATTAACCGCCGGATCGTCATCAACCCACATCTGTACTTGTTTGAGCCATTTCCCGACCTCGGGACCCGGGGAGAGATTGAGCCAGCGCATAATATCCTTGCCATTGATGGCTAAGCGTCTTCGCGAAGAGGAATGAATGAAAGCCTCATTCCAGCGGCGTTTCACCATCTCTTCAGAGACCCAATGATCTTGATATCCGGCTCCAATAATATCCATTTTGCGTAAGATCCACAATTGTTGAACGTGCTCGTCTCCCCATTCTCGGGCAATACGCCTCAACGTTTTCGCTTGTACGTTTTCCCAGGGATACATGTGATGAGCAATTAATGCGGTAACGCTTGCAATCGTTTTGTGATCGAAATGCAGCGATTCCAACAGGTTTTTGGCCAAAACCGCGCCTTTTTCAGCGTGACCATAAAAATGTCCTTGTCCATTTGCATCCAGCGTATAGGTCCATGGTTTGCCAATATCATGTAAGAGCCCGGCTAACCGCAATAAAGGCGTCGGACCTTCCCCTGCAGTATACAATAAATGGTGGTTTAACATATACCGGTGATAGGGATTTCGCTGAACAAATCCTTGCGTCATGCGCCAGTGGGGCCATATGACTGCCAATAAGCCCAAGCGCTCCGCTTTCCACAACGCCCGCGCAAAATGCACAGACTGTAACAGACGCCATAACTCGTCTCGTTGGCGCTCGACGCTGATCCGTGTCAATTGCGGCCATAAGTGTCCTATTGCATACTCCAGAGATGGTGCCAGTTGAAATGGTTGGCCGTGGTGATCCATGCCCACAAAGCGCAGGGCCCGCCAGATTCGTAAAGGATCCTCAGACAATCGACGGTGGGCATCCCCTACACAGGTAATAATTCCCCGCTTCAAATCGTCCTGCCCTCCATATGGGTCAATCAGACGCCCTTCCCAGGTGAGGGCGAGGGCATTCATCGTAAAGTCCCGCCGCGCTAGATCCTCTTCAATATCATCGGTCCAGACGACTTGTTCAGGATGACGCCCATCATGATAGCGCCCTTCCCGTCGCAAAGTTGTATGCTCGATAATACAATGCGGTGAATGTGGATCATACAAGCTCACTGTGCCAAACCGTAGTCCCGTGGCAATCACTCGCCACCCATGCTGATGCGCCCAGTCCATTACCTGTTCGGGCGTCCTTGAAGACGCCAGGTCGTAATCATGCGGCCTCACACCGCGCAACAAATCCCTTACAGCGCCTCCGACTAAATATGTCGGCACATGAGGTGTCTGTAATTGCGACCATAAGCGTCTAACCATTAATGGAATTTGCTTGCGCCATGGCTGCTCCATGGTGCCCCTCCTCACCTTCGTCATCCGCCTTATCATCTTATCCGCTAACGTTTCCCTATTCCAGATTTTCTTTAATTCTGAACCTAATCCCTGTCCACCCCTGTAATGTTCACAGAAAATCTTTATCACCCGGGTGATAGAGCGTTTGCAGTTTTGCTAAAAATCTTGTAACATTCATTTGATTTGTTGTACTAACGGATTATTTCAAGATATTGCCCCGTCCATTGGTCCGACAGGGTTGAAGGAGGGTCTATTATTTACCGACTGACGAAGGCCGCACTGAATAATGTCACTTTTATTATACTGTTGGTGGTTATAGGTATTACCGGAGGCATCTGGTCACTATTTCAAATGCCAATAGAAAGTTTTCCCAGTATTAATGCACCCGTTGTCAATATTGTAACACAATATCCTTCAGCACCGCCGAAAACCGTCGCTCAAGACGTCACAGCGCCCATCGAAGAAGCGTTAATTGGGCTGCCTAACATCTCTTCAGTTAATTCGACATCGAGTGAGGGCTATTCGGTGGTCACGGCAGAATTTAATGTCGGCGTCAACACCTCGCAAACCGACAGTGCCGTAACGCGTGCATTACAAGGTATTGCCTTACCTCAAGGCGCCTTGACGCCGACCATTAATACATTAGATTTAAATGCCTTACCCATTATGATTCTGTCATTATCCGGCCCCTCATTGTCTCAATTAGGACACATTGCGAACCATATCATAGCGCCCGCGCTATCTTCCGTGAGTGGTGTATCTTCTGTGACGGTGGCTGGCGTTGATAGTCCTGCTATTCAAATTACTTTGAATCCCCAAGCGCTCCAGGCACATCATTTAAGTCCGGAAGAAATTTCTACGGATGTGCAAGACGCGTTAAAAACCTTTCCGTTAGGGCAAGCTGTCATGAATAATAAAGGGATTTCCGTTGTGGCCGTTCCTTCTGCCCATACGCCAGAACAACTGGCTAACTTGCCGATTGTCGCCACAAATCCGTCGCTGGAAGACACATCCACGATGCCTCATGGGAAGCTATCAGCGAATCCGTTGACCCTAAAAAGTGTAGCCACCATCAACACCGTAAAAGCTCCAGCGAGTACGATCAGCCGTCTTGATGGTCATCCCAGTGTCACCCTGAATGTAATCGAAACCTCTGATGCGAACACCGTCGACGTCGCGCATAATGTTTTGCAACAAATTAACACCTTACAATCTCAGTTGCCCAAAGGTGTGACACTATCTGTCCTTCAAAATCAAGCTACCAACATTAAAGCCTCGGTCAACGGCATGGCTCGTGAAGCGATTTTAGGGGCGATTTTGGCCGTCATTGTGATTGCTTTCTTCTTATGGAATGGCCGCTCGACTTTGGTTGCGGTTGTCGCCATCCCCTTGTCCATCTTTATTAGTATGATTGTGCTTCATGCCATAGGCATCACCTTGAATATGATGACTTTGGGCGGCATGGCCGTGGCCGTGGGGCGTGTGGTGGATGATAGTATCGTAATGTTGGAAAGCGTTTACCGAAGAATGCAAGCTACCGGGCAACGGGGAGCTGACGCCATCATTCACGGGGCCAAAGAAGTGGCTTCTGCCATTACCGCATCGACTCTGACCACGATTGGCGTGTTTTTCCCCATTGGCCTGGTAAGTGGGATTGTCGGCGAGTTTTTCCGGCCCTTTGCCTTTACGGTGGTTTTTTCCCTCATTGCCTCGTGGTTTGTAGCTCTAGTGGTCAATCCCATACTCATTCATGTCTTTTTGGGTAAAGGACAGATAGAAACGAAGCATGAATGGGCTCCCGCCCGCCTTTACCGCAAAATTCTTAGGTGGAGCCTTCATCACCCCCTAGTAGTGTTATCTTCCGCGGCTATTTTGCTGGTAGGAAGTCTCGGATTAGTTCCCACCATTGGTACCGCCTTTTTACCGCCGACGTCGACGCCTTCGCTTAATGCCAAAATGGTGTTACCCGCTGGTACCACTCTGACCGCGACCAATGCGGATAGTCTGCAGGTTGAAAAGGTGATTCGCCATTTGCCAGGAGTCCTCCAATATCAAACAACGGTAGGAGCCCCCACCAAAGCCTCCAAATCCATCGTGCAAAGCAATGTCGCCAATTTCTTTATCAGTTTAGCAAAGGCGGCCAATCCTCAAAATCTGGCCACCGAGTTGGATAATCGCTTAAATGCCCTGCATTTACCCGGGGCCACGTTTGCCGTCGCTCCCGGCAGTTCCTTTGGAGGTGGGTCAAGCACCAATCAACTGCAAGTCTTAGTGCAATCATCCAATCCTGCGCATTTAGCAGCAGCCAGTCAAACAGTTGCCCGAATTATGCAGCAACAACCGGGGGTGAGTCAGGTCCAAAATCAATTAGCGACCAATCAACCAGAAATTAGCGTGCAGGTTAAGCCTTCCGCCGCCAGGGCCTTAGGCTTGACATCATCCGATATTTTGGGCCAAATCTCCCCGTATTTTGTGAACAGTCCAGTAGGAACCCTGTCTTCGGTTCAAAATGCGGCAATTCCTGTTTATCTCCAACTGCCTCATCATTCGACCATGACTTTATCCGATTTCAAGGATGTGCCCATTCAAACTCCTCTTGGCCATAGTGTTCCTTTAAGCCATGTGGCCACCGTATCGATGCAATCGGTCCAAACCACGATTACTCAAACTAATGGCATTCCCACGGCCACAGTGTCTGCCGTGATCACCGCTCAAAATGTGGGAAAGGTTAGCCACTTAATCGCACACGCCATTGCCAAAGCCCATCTTCCTTCGGGCGTTTCGACAGTCATGGGAGGAGTGTCGCAATTACAAGCACAGGCATTTAGCCAGTTAGGCGAGGCCATTATTGCCGCTATCGTGTTAGTTTATCTGATTATGGTCCTAGCGTTTGGCGGCGCCTTAGCCCCCTTGGCAATTTTGTTTTCCTTACCCTTGGCCGTCATCGGTGCCCTCTTGGGTTTATATCTCAGTCATCAACCTTTAGGCATTCCGGCCCTCATTGGATTTTTGATGTTAATTGGTATTGTGGTCACCAATGCGATTGTGCTGGTTGATCTCGTCCAGCAGCACCGCCGCGAGGGCATGGCATTAGATGACGCCCTGCTCCAAGCTGGTTCAACCCGTCTTCGTCCCATTCTTATGACCGCCTTAGCCACTATTGGCGCGCTCTTACCTTTAGCACTCGGTGCCAATGAAGGAAGTCTCATCTCGGCCTCTTTAGCGGTCGTGGTCATTGGTGGCCTATTCACATCAACCCTACTAACCTTAGTCGTCGTTCCCATTATGTACCGGATTTTACATCGATCACGACAAAATCCTGGAGATTCCCAAATCAAAACCGCCTAAGGTGATGATTGAACGCCACAAGCTCCCCTCACCGGAAACCTCGATCACGTTCGGTGAGGGTTTGTTCTTTTCATTTTCTTTCCATGGCACACTCCCAGACTAATAAGGTGTCGACTTTTTGTCCGGGCTCTAAGAGGCGCCAGCCCGTGAACTTTGCTGGGTAGGCCAAATGAGGAGCATTGTGGACCCAGGTATACGGTTCAACGCTGATGAAGTCGGCGGTTTCATGAGGCCTATATAAAACCCAGTGACGAAACGGTGAAAACGCGTGCAGCCAAATCTTTTGATGCCGCTCGGCATCCTCAAGTTCCACCACATGGTGTTGAGGCGTATGGACCGTATAACACACATCGCACACCAGGTCCCTTGGGTTCCACCGCGACGTCAAAAATTCAGCATGGGCCAGTTCGCCGGCCATGGCCAAACGGACAGGCATTAAGTCCGGACCCATAATCCAAGGGCGCCCGGGCGGCAGCGATAATTGCCATGGAGTCTTAAGACAAATATTGAGGTGATATCCAAAACCAAAAGGAACCACACGTCGACCGAAATTGGTAAATGAGGCGCGCATCATAAAAAACTGTTGCGCTAAGGCATATTCCACGCGGACCATTAAAGGTTGGTGCATGTAATGGGTGAGGACGGATAGGGTGTCGGGAGAGGGGCTCAGAACACAATGGGTCGACGATCTGATTTGGATGTCAAAAGGCTGATTCCATAAGAAACCGTGTAAATGATTGGGTCCCGCCGTGTCATTACGAGGCCATTGCCAGTGTTCGTCCCCATAGCTTAATTGGCCGTTTGCTATGCGCCCAGCAGGAAACAATAAAGGCATCCCGAATAAATAGGGTTCCAGATCGAGTTTTTGCGAAGTCAAAGGCCCCCGGATTAATGATTGTTGACTGGGTACGTGAATCAGTTGCCCTATAGTGGCCCCCCATTGTGGCCACACGGTGACGGCCCAATAGGAATTTTCGAGATGAACGAGGTCCATCATTCATCCATCATCTTCTTTCTGGTTCATAAGACCTTATGCAGCCCGTCGGCGGGGCGGGGAACGGTCAATACGCGGGGTAATGTCCAACGTTGCTCTCGGTAACGCCGGGTCAACACAGATTCAATAGCCGTGTATTGGTCACTATCGCCAAGGGCAACGACTGAGCCGCCAAATCCAGCTCCCGTCATGCGAGCCCCTACTCCCATGTCTTGTAACCAGGCCACGGTTTCATCCAATACCGGTGTCGAGACCATGAAATCTCGCGACAAGGACTGGTGACTATCCCATAATAACTGATTGACCTGATTCCAATCGCCCCGTTCTGCCGCTGCGATAGTCGATTGTACTCGCTGATTTTCCCTGACAATATGCCGCGTACGTGCTTGCAAAACAGGGTCAGTCAGTTGATCGATATCGTGCGCTGATGCAAAACGTAGGCAAGGTATTCCCAATATGTCTTGCGCTCGCTGCGTTTCCTTAACACGCTCATGATAGCCACTTCCTGCTAAAGTTCTCGGTGTTCGCGTATCAATGATAAAAAGCAATTTACCGGCTTGGGCATAATGAAAGGCAACCGGCTGTCCCTCTTCCGCAAGGGCATCGACGAATATGGCACAATCTCTTTGCCCACGCACTATAGCCAGCGGATCCAAAATTCCTGACTCAACACCTAAATAGACATTCTCGACTTGGCGGGCGAGACGGATCAGCGTCTTAGCATCATAAGGATGTTCGGTGAGATCGGATAGGGCGGCTAATAGGGCTAAGGACAAAGAGGCCGACGACGAGAGGCCACTAGCCACAGGCAGGGTAGACATCAAGAGAATATTCGCACCCGTATTCACACCTAATAAATCCCATACTCCCACAACAAAGCCCAACAAACCGGACAACGGCTTGTTTTTGGCCAGTTGAGATACGGCGTTAAGGGAAAGATCAACCCGCTGATCATGAAGATAGTCGCTATATACGTGAATTTCCTCATCCGGTCGTAAACGAGCGGCAATCCACGTGCTGTAAGGCACCGCGATCGGAAGAGCGAAGCCGCCTTGATAATCGGTGTGGTCGCCAATCAGGTTGACGCGTCCAGGAGATTCCCACACACTTTGAGGCGATTCCCCAAATAACTGGGCGAAGTGATTGACGAAGGTTTTTTCTCTTACTGGCACTTAATTCATCCTCTTTTCTTGATGAATCCGGTGGAAAATCGGTTCGAGGGAGGTCGCGACAAATTCTGGAGTCATGTCGACAACGAAAGCATCCATTGCAAGCTCTGATCCCGCCAAATACTTAATTTTTCCCGACCCGCGATCAATCGGAAGAAAATCCCAGCGAAAATGGTAGCAGGAATCCTTCTGTACATCCTGGTACAAGGCCATCACCAACGCTGTGCGAAGTCCAAAATAGGTATCATAGGTGCGCACAATATGCTGCATCATCCGCACACCTTCACAGATTTCTTCGTCAGTTAATTCCGCTATATGTGGCACATGGCGCTTAGGCACTAGCCACAATTGATAAGGCATACGCAGAGCATAAGGAACCTCTATGCGCCAGAACTCATTGGCGGCGATGAGGGGACCATGCGGTTTGTGAGCATCACACAATGGGCAGACTGACATAAATTGCCGCTGTTCCCGCTGTAACCGCGGGGGAATATACGGATATGCATAAATTTGGCCATGAGGATGAGCAATACTAGCGCCTACCTTACCACCCCGATTTTCAAAAACGACGATGGCTTGGACATTCGGGTCTTGCCTCAATAGTGTTGTCCGATCCATCCACACATGCCAAATTAAAGTGGCATGCTCCGGCGACACATAGGCTAAATCATCGTGATGGTGCGGAGAATAAACCACGACCTCGGATGCGCCCGGCGCATGAAATGCTGGAAACTTATTCTCAAAGACTGCCACATCAAAAGGTACCGTTCCCACTTCAGTTCCCTCCCCTGGACAAAAGGGACAGCCCATCCGTTGCCCGGCCGTCAATGGGCGCTCCTGACGGTCGGCATTTAAACTGACCCATTCTTCCGTTAACGGATCTTGCCGCAAGACAATCACTCAGTTCCCTCCTTGGGATTGGGATTGGGATTGGGATAGGTATAATGGGGAGATCATCTGGTCTCTTGAGACACACCCGGCACGAAAATTTCTACAGCGCCTGTCATGGCAGGACCCCCACTGGCGAGTGAACATGGCGACATCATCCCCTGGTTTATGGCCTGGTTTAAGCACTGCCCGACCTCTTTACACGCCCTGATGACATCCCATGAATTTGGGGACATGGTATCCGGTTCTTCCCCGCAAAACGGCCAACGCAACAATGCGTATGGCCACAATTCGGTCTGTGCCACATAAACAATTTGGCGTTCGAGTTGACCCATGGCTTCGGCGAACGCCTTGTTGCGCACAAGAGAACACCTGTTTGTGTCAGGAGTGATCATCAATAAGCCACCCGTTGCCAAGGATTTGACCATCGCCATCAACATTGAGCTCTCTGACAGGATTCGTTCAAACACAATGGCTGGATCGTTGATGTCGACCATATCCCATGGCGCCAAATGATAAATCGTGTGAATAGTATATTGATGGCTAATCAACTCCCACACTTCCGGCGTTGTCCAGACAGGGGGCAAACACCAAATCGATGAATTCGCAATAGGCTTTGCTCCGACAAGAATTACTGGCTGAGACGAATCCAAAGAACACGCCAGCTCTTGGGCTAAAATTTGAGATCCTGTTACAACCGTAGCGAGCGGTTTGATCCGGCTACGCGGTGCAATTGGCGGCATTGCCGTGTAATACCATCTTTTTCGTCCATCCTCATGATTTTTGGTTTCACATCTCCATAATGTCGTCACACATCCCGCCCTTCTTATGCCTCTTCGGATGTATCAGGATTATGGGCATTTTCTATTTCTCCTGAATTGACCGGAGCCAGAATGATCTCCACGCCTTTTTCTGCTACCTGCGGAGCAAAAAGGCGAGACGATGGACTCTCGCAAGTAATGATCGTATCGATTTCCTCGATGGGAGCGATATGCGCTAAGGCTTTGATTCCCCATTTGGTGGGATCCATGACAACGGCCACTCGCTCAGCATGATGAATAAACACGCGGTCAATAGCGGCCTCTTGAATATTCGGCGTGCTCATTCCTTCTTCTATATCCAGACCATGAACGCCCAAAAACAACAAATCCGTGTGTAAATGGCGGGCTGTATATTCCGCAAAAGGTCCCACCAAGGCGTCAGACGGCGTCCGAAAATTGCCTCCGGTCAAAATAATGTGAGACCATCCCTGTTGTTGCAATTCCAATGCAATATTGGTGGAATTGGTCACAAA
Organism: Sulfobacillus thermosulfidooxidans; assembly: GCF_001280565.1. Classification (NCBI taxonomy): domain Bacteria; kingdom Bacillati; phylum Bacillota; class Clostridia; order Eubacteriales; family Clostridiales Family XVII. Incertae Sedis; genus Sulfobacillus; species Sulfobacillus thermosulfidooxidans. The sequence goes on from NZ_LGRO01000001.1 coordinate 1,286,735, forward strand.
CGTCAAATGGCGAAATCCCCGCAAAGCATGAGCAATGGCCCAGGTTGTGGTGCCCGCAGAAAAACCAATGGTCATCCCTGACTCAATCAATTGAATCGCTTGCCTGGCAATAGCTTGTTTTTCAGCTTGATAAAGCCGGCGCTTGACCTCGAACGCCAATTCCGTGGCACTGCGCTTAACCTCAATGCCTCCTGTAACATGTTCCAACAAACGGTGCTGCTGTAATACTCGCAGGTCCCGTCGAATCGTCATCTCCGAAACGCCCAGTTCCCGGGCGAGATCTTTGACCGAACCACTCCCATGTTTGGCAATCCAGGTTAACACTTTTTCTTGTCGTTCCCGGGGTCTCAAAGGTTTTTGCCTCCTTCGTGATATCATAGCATTTTTCTCACAGATAATCACAGATTTTTGTTATTTAATGTGATTCAAAGTATGACGTCAGGCAATAGTTGATCCTTTTTGGTATCATAAGGCCATTATGGCGAATTCACGGCATCTTGCATGATGACTGGAGGACAAAAACGTTGAAATTTTGGTTACTCACCACAGAATTCCCCCCTTTTTTCGGCGGTGGGATTGCTACTTATGCGGGTTTAACCGCTCAGATTTTTAAGGACCATGGACATGAAGTTACGGTCGTGGTATATGATGAGCAAGCACAAGGCCGGAAGGAAATGGTTATCGAGGGAATTCGTGTCATCCGGTTTTCGTCGTTATTGGCCGATTCCCATCTCATGCTCGGATTTGCTGCCAAACTCAGTTATTCTTATGCGAAGATTGTCGAAGATTTGATTATCCGTGAAGGCCCTCCGGATTTCATCGAGAGTCAGGAGTATTTAGGTATTGGTGCGCATTTATTACAGCGTAAACGCACTTTGGATCCGCTGTTTGTGAACATTCCTGTAATCATAACGGCTCACAATCCCAAATTTCTTCTAGATCCCATTGACCGTGCCCCCACCTATCAATTTCCCGATTATTGGACGGGTGAGTTAGAGCGCTTTAGTTTACGGGCCGCTGATGGGGTTATCTCCCCTTCGGCTTTTTTACGAACAGCGTTAACCCAAAGTCTTCCTGATCTTCGGGTGACAGTCATTCCAAATCCTTATCGCTTGCCCTCACAACCTCTCAACACCTCACGCCAAAAACGGCTATTATATGTCGGCCGGCTGCAGTTTTTTAAAGGAATTTTAGACTTGTTGGAAGCTTTAGTGCCCTTATGGAATAATGGATTTGCCTGGCCCCTGGATATTGTCGGCAATGACAGCCCTTATTATCTCAAAGCTACCCGTTTTAAGTCCTATATCCAAAAGCGATATGAATCTTATTTACGAAAAGATTTAATCCATTTGCACCCGGCCATGCCGCCGGAAAAACTCGGGGTTCTTTATGCGCAAGCTGGCTGTGTGATTTTGCCTTCACGTTTTGACAATTTGCCATACGTTTTGTTAGAAGCGATGAGTTATGAATGCGTGGTGGTAGCGACCCGAAGTGGAGGGCAAAGCGAAGTCATCGTTGACGGTGAAAGTGGCTTTTTGTGTCAGGCAGAACAATTGGGGCACACAATTAAAAAGCCACGGAACTTTCTTCGGACCAGCAAGCCATAATAGGACAGCAGGCTAGAATTCGGGTGGCTGAATGGACCGATCCCGCATCCATTTACGAAAAGAAAATGGACTATCTCCTCTCGCTGCGGCGTTCAGAACCGCCGCGGTCCTTTCCCGTCATCCGCCCTACTCCCTTGTCCGAACTTAAACCGGTCTCCAAACAAGGATACCTAAGCATTGTCATTCCCTTTTATAACTTGGGGTCTTATCTTCTCGAAACTTTAGATAGTCTCATGCAGCTTCCCTCATCGTTGATTAAAGAAATCATTGTCGTCGATGACGGCTCAACGGATGGGGTCAGTATTGCTGCCTTACGCAAGGCTGCCCGTACATATCCCGATACGACAATTTATCGCACACCGAACCAAGGTCTCGCTAGGGCCCGCAATTTTGGCGCTTCAAAAGCGACCGGAACCTTTTTGGCCTTTCTTGATGCTGATGATAAAGTCGATCCCCGATATTATCCGCGGGCCATCAAAATTTTGCAGCACTATGATAACGTCAGTTTTGTCGGTTGTTGGGCACAATATTTTGGAGCCGATCAGCATATTTGGCCAACGTGGAATCCTGAACCGCCCTATGCCCTTTTCCATAATCCTCTTAATACGAGTGCCTTAGTGTATCTTCGCGACCATTTCCTAGCCTATGGCCAAAATGATCCCGACATGGAATATGGAATGGAAGACTACGAAAGTCTGATCCGGATGTTACGTCACGGCTGTCACGGCGTAGCCATACCCGAACCTTATTTCTTTTATCGGGTACGCCCCCATTCCATGTCGCGTGAATTTAACCAGGCTAATCAACAATATTTATACCGATTGATTGTGCAAAAAAACCGGGATCTATATGTGCAATATGCGGAGGATCTCTTTTTTCTGTTTAATGCTAATGGTCCGCAGTATTCCGTGGATAATCCCACAGTCCCCCCTCCCCATATGGGTTTCTTGCATGAGAAGCCCTCAACATAGCCTCTACAATTCTTAAAAAAGAGAGTGGTAGTAATCTCTGGATGCAAAAAATCCCCAGCAGGCATGCTTGGGTCCTAGGGAGGGAAGTAACCTCGGATTGCAAAAGACTATTTGAGTACAACGAGCTTATCCCTAATCTCCACAAGTGATCGAAGTCATTTTTTCTCTTTGCGCCGCCGTCAACGCTAATTTTAAGAAAGATTAGCGAGAAATTATGGAGAGTGGCGCCAGTGTTTGCGGAAAAACCAAGCGGTAATACCACCGCCATAGCAAATACTGCCGCATAATCAATTGTGCCTGCGAAATATTTTTGAGCGCAAATTGTAACAACCGTCGTTCCAAGACGTGAATAATTTGACGAAAATTCCCTCGGTACTTCGTAAGCGTTCTCCTTTACCGGTAAAACAGGCATGGTTTAGCGATAATTGTACAATTATTATGCCATATTTCGATGCCATTCGTCTTAAATTTGATGCTGAAAAATACAGGAAATCATAAGGGAAACATGCGCATCATCGTTCCAATCGGACTGTAAAGCGCCTGCGCCACGAACGCTTCGTGGGTCTCCAAGGTCTTCGGGTCACGCCCGGGTTGCAGGTCCAGGTAACGTTTTATCAGCGTCGCTGGAATGTGTCTCGGATCGGTTCGTAAAGTCTGTTCGATACCTTCAAGTATTTCCACGAAAGACCTCGTTAGGGCCGTCAGCTCCCCCGCCTGTTTCGTCTTATCTTGCACCCGTAACGATTTTTGCACACAATATGTATGAAAAATCTGCAGCGCTTCACCAAATCGATGAAGCGCCGTCAATAAGCCTGAGGCAGCTTCAACATCGACTGGCCTTTTGTCCCGTCGACTCAAAACATGATTCAGAGAGGACAACGCATTAGTGCGCGCCAGTTGTATTTGCAAACGATAAAAAGCCGTTTGATCCAACGTTAAAATAGTGCTTTCACAGTGCATAATTAGGAATTGAAAATACAGGCGCTGACTTTGAACCAGGTCGGCTATCGCTGCGGCCACCGAGGTTTTTTGCCAACGGGGCCATAATAAATACGAGGCTAAGGCCAATGCCGTACCAATAAGCGTATCGATAACCCGTTCTTGTACGGTTTTAACAGGTGATAAGTGATCAAAAAATGACAGGAGCACAACAATCTCTGCCGTCATAAAGGCACTAAATAATGTGTAATTGTAGGAAAATACCGTATACAACCCCACGGCAAACACGACCAAAAAGATTAAGGTCAAGATGAGCGGATGCAGGGGCAACGCGATTAACCCAGTAGCCAGCACGACGCCACCAATCGTCCCTAGAACACGCGCCACGCCCCGAACCACGGTCGAAAAGAAATCGGGTTTCAGAATGACTAATGTTGTTAACGGCACCCAGTACCCCCGTGACAATGCCAATGTCCCATAAAGCCATACTGCAAATCCCAAAATCACCGCCATTCTCAGGGCATGACGAAATGCTGCCGAATGCCCCGTCAGATTTGCTTTCAACGTGGTCACCATCATCGCGATCGGTTCAATAATCGGCTCAACTGGAACGTCGAGAACGGTATTGCCATCCTCAAGAATATTATTCGGCGGCGCTTTAGCTAATGTCACCAGGTCTTCTACCGCCTGTGTAACATGATTTTTAGGGGAGAAGGGGCCTAGAGGCACTAAGCTCCAAGACACGGGTGAGCGGGAATCTAGCCTTTGGCCCATGAGAGGATGTCTCATAAAAGGACGATTAAGACGCACATTTTTAGATTTGCGGCGAAGTTCTTGGGCCGCAATCTCAAGACTTGAGATAATGCTTTTCATGTTACGAGGAACAATAGGAACAACAGCCGTTCCATCTCGGACTTTAGTCTCCAAAATTTGATCCACAAACAACAAACGGATTTGTTGTACCTGACGTAGCACATCCCACAAATATTGCCGGTAACGGGGCGAAATCAGGGAATCTCGCACTTGACCTTCGGCCATAGCCAAGGCATAAGACAGGTTTAAGTCATATTGCCGGGTGGGATGTTGGATATAGTCGGTCAGTGCCTTGATGACGGCCACCACACTATCCGTTTCGGTGGCCTGAGGCACAATCATCGCCAACACTATCATTAATATCAGTTGCAACATGCCGCCGGCGATAACTAGTAATGTTTGAATGCCCGCGAAATACGGCGTGGCTGGAAATCCTGAAAAAATGACTAATCCTATCGTTGCTAATGTTCCTACTTGTGTGGCCTGCGGAGACAATGCGACCATCATGCCCGCTAGAAATCCGCTAACCATCGTCACAATCATAATGCCCATAAGGGAATGCCCCACGACACTCCCTAAGAACGAAGCAAGGCCAATCCATAATACTGCGAAGGTCATCGTCCGCAATCTTTGGCGGATTGTGCCTGATAAACCGGCCAGGCCCGAAACTAAAGCTCCCACAGCCATCACAACGGCCGTTGAAACATGGCCCGTCAATGTCCCCACAAGCAGCGGCAAAACAATGCCAAGGGCATTACGAAATCCTGCCGTAACGTGCAACTGGGCCGGGTCATGCGTAGCCAAATTGCTCAAAATACGCTTGGTATTGATTGTGTTCACATTCCAATCTCCTGTGTCATGTCCTCCTGTATGATACCAGAACCGTACAACAACCCCTACCGACCCGAATCACTATTGGATGTCTAGGTTATAAACACAAAAACGAGCTCTGTGGGCCCATCGATTTTCGGATGAGACGTCTGGGACAAGGTTGAGAGTTAGCGTATCATATTAAACACGGGAATGGATTTGACATGATACGAATTTCCCGAATCTTATCCTGTCGAAACTTTTCAAGTGGCAAAGGCGGCCCATAGCTAATGGCTAAGAAATTTAGAACATTATGGTTCTGGCAATCTCCCCAAAATGTCTATCGCGGGTTCGGACTTGTGCTCATGCTTATCATCATCGGGCTTTGGAGGCTGCGACGATTCATGGGCCTTTTCTATATCCATGTGCTGTTCGCGAGTCTCTGGCTCGGAACTGACACATTCGTCACCCTTTTTCTGATTCCGGGATTCTTACAAACCCCTTTGCCCGCGCAAACCGCTTTTTTCCGGTGGTTTTTGCCGCGTATGATGACTTTCAATCCATCGGTTGCCCTTCTCACTGTGATAAGCGGTGTCGCTTTAGTCACCAATACCACGCGAACCGGGGCTCTCCTGACGAATCCGTACATTATTGGACTGGGTGTTTTATTGACCATAATGTTCGTGATTGGCTTTTTAAAAATTCGCCCAGCCAATCAAAAAATCCTACAGTTATGCCAAGAGCCCTCGGCAAATACTCAGGCTATTGCTGCCTTACATCGCCAGGTCTTACCGTTTATGCGCATGCAAATCACATTATTAGCACTCATTTTCGGGGTCATGATCGTCATCCCATGATGGGGATTCATATGGATGGTGATATAAAAATTTCAGATATGGTGGTGACTGTGCCTAAGCATTTATGATTATTTTTCTCTCCCCTTCTTCCATCTCGTTCTGGTTTATCACTTGCCATGAGCAAACGCTCTTCAGGAAAATGTCCCTCTGTACTCCATTGCCCCGATTCGCAGCCCGTCCTAAAGATTGGCGCAATACTGGTGTTCTTTACCCCTTGGCGACCATCATGGTATAGTCAAAAGATAATTGATTTCGCCAAGGGATATATCAGGAGTATCAGGAGACAGTGGATTGAGCACACATTATGATGTCATTGTGATTGGTGGCGGTCCTAGTGGATTAATGGCCGCGATTACGGCCCAAAACGCTGGGGCCACGACTCTATTAGTGGAAAAAGGACACAAGCTGGGACGCAAATTAGCCATATCTGGGGGAGGACGATGCAATGTCACCAACGCCAAGCCCTTGGATGAATTGATAAAAAACATTCCGGGTAACGGCCGATTTATGTATTCTGCCTTATCACAGTTCAGTAATCGCGAAATTATCCAATTTTTTGAAGACCTCGGCATAGCCTTAAAAGAAGAAGACCGCGGACGCGTCTTTCCACAATCCAACAAGGCCTCCACGGTCGTCAAGGCCCTGGTCGACCAGCTGTTAACGGCAGGTGTCAAAATTCTCCAAGACAGCCCAGTCGCAGCCTTACAGGCACGCGACGGGATGATTGATGGAATTGAGTTAGTTTCCGGTTCCCTTCTACACGCCAAGGCTGTCGTCGTGGCAACCGGTGGTGCCAGCGTACCCGCTACCGGCAGTACCGGCGACGCTTATCCGTGGGCTCGTGCGTTGGGACATCACATAGTCGATCCCTATCCCACAGAAGTTCCCCTCACCAGTAATGCCGCCGTCATCATTCAGCGACGATTGCAGGGCTTATCATTACAAAATGTTATGGTGCGTCTAACCGACCATAACAAAACCTTAACCACCGAATCCGGTGATTTACTCTTTAGTCACTTCGGTTTAACCGGACCGGTGGCATTACGGCTGAGTCATTATGTGTCCACGGCCTTGCGCCACAATCCACATGCCGCAATGATCGCCTGGATTGATTTAGCGCCTCATGAGCTTACCGATAACCTGACAACCGCGTTTTACCACGCCAGACATCAAGTTCCCAAGCGGCAAGTGAAGACTATGATGAACCAAACCTGGCCGGAACGGTTAACCGAGGTCTTATTAGAAAGCGCCGAGATTTCAAGCTCGCTTCCTCTCGCTCAATTATCTAATGTCCAAATTCAAGCCCTGGTGCACACCATCAAGAACTTTCCCGTAACCATAACAGGCACCCTCCCTTTGGAAAAAGCCACCGTCACAGGTGGGGGCGTGTCAATTAAAGATATTGATCCCCGCACAATGGCCTCTAAACGATGCCGCGGACTCTATTTTGCGGGAGAAGTGATTGACGTCCACGCTCACACCGGTGGTTACAATATTACTGTGGCTTTTTCCACGGGCTACGTTGCTGGCCAGCATGCTGCGTTGTTTGCCCAATCCCAAGATGCCGCGTCGTCATAAGTTACTCGGATGAAGGGCCCCAAAATTGTGCCAAGAAAATATCCCGCCCTGACGCACGGCGATACCGTTGATAGTGTTCGGGATGGGTTTGATAAAAATCTTGATGATAAGCCTCAGCGGGATAAAATTGTCCAGCAGGCAGGATCGGAACAACAATGGGAGCCGGAAACCGGCCACTCGCCTTCAAACGGGCTTTGGATTGCTCGGCTAACTCACGCTGTTGGGCATTATGATAAAAAATGGCCGGACGATAAGACGGACCACGATCGTAAAACTGACCTTGATTATCCGTTGGGTCAATTTGGCGCCAAAATGCTTCTAAGAGTTGGTCGTATGTGATTTTACGCGGATCAAACGTGATTTGGACCGCTTCATAGTGACCTGTGGTTCCTGAACAAACTTCTTCATAAGTAGGATTTGCCGTTGTTCCCCCGGTATATCCGGAAACGACTTCGAGGACTCCAGGCATTTGATCAAAGGGATGTACCATACACCAAAAGCATCCACCCGCAAAAGTCGCAACGCTCACGGGTTGCATGTCGCTCGCTGCCATCTACACCGCTCCTCTCTTCTGACGCCTTGTGTTTTTGAGTATAGCACGGATGCTGACCAACAAATTTCTGGCAATCACCAAGACATTCGGCGGTGAAAGCTCTATCCTGATGACCTAGACCACTGTTTTCAAAAGAGGCGAAAAGACCTCTTGAAAGAGGGATAATCCGCGAATAAACCATGCTCGTAATTCCTCAAGATTATCATCATGAATCCGCCCAGGTCGATACAAGGCAATCCGGCATGCACGTCGGTGATCATGATCTTCCCACGTCAAGGCCCGCGGAAAATGCTGTTCGATGTCATGACGCTGAGCTTTTAAAGCCTCAAAAACGCGGTGATTGGCGACTTTATCTCCCGTATCAATCGAGAGTTCGATTCGGATTCGGCCATCACGTCCAAAAGATAAGGTATAACTAATGCCCTTATGTCCAGAGGCAAAACTATACCAAGACTGGGGCAATGGGGTGCGTTCGATTCCCATATCGTGAATCACTGACGCCCAAAACTCTTTATATTTTTCCGCACGCGACCCAGGCGCTGAATGATCCCGCAATTCCTCTTCAATCAAATACTGGATTGCTTCATCCATCGATAAGTTCAACTGACTAAGATACACACGAAATTGGTGTGCGGTCCCTTTGGGAAGGCTAATGACTATCTCTTCGTGCTCCTGTGCCTGCTGAAAACGAGCGTATCGCTTTAAATAACCGGCCATATCCTCTTCCTTTTCGACATCAAACATTTCATATCCAAAAACAACTTCTTCTTATAATAATTTATATTATATGATTCTATATATAATGTTGTTATCATCTCTTTGTTTTTTCTATGATTATCATGTGATTATTGTAATGACTTGTCGCTTCCGAAAGACTCATGACAACGCCCTCATAACCACCTTCTGGCAGAATAGGGCTCTCACATTGGCTGGACACTCATAAATCTGCAACTTACTCGAAAATTCATGAATCCCGTGGATTGACACAATCTCACAGCACAAATTGACCCAGTATGACCTTGGTCACGTTATGGATCTTGATAAGTTGCGACCTATGATTTCTCTTCCGCTTAGCCATGGCCTTATGGTCATTTTTGTTATTAACACTGTTAGAATAACCTTTTTACTCCTCTTCCGCACGTGATGGGTGAAAGCCGTGGAATTTATCCCGAGGGTCTAGGGGGCACCTGCGTGTAAATCGTGTCCGTAAAACCTAATGCGGCCAAAATGGCCGCCACCGATTGGGTATGAACCGCCGGAACAAAGAGTTGACGGGTCTGGGCATCCAGCGGCACGACAATCAGTCCGCGCAGATGATGTAACACCTCCTGCCCGGTGGGCCGCGCCAACAGACCGCGAGTCGGCGTGGGAAGGGGCGGGGCCTGCCGGGCCCGACGTTCGATGAGACTGAGCACCAACGCGGCGAGCAAGAGCACATAACCTAGGGCTTCCACCCGTTCCGGCTTGTGCACATAGAGCGCATCCACAAAGGCCGGGTCTTTTAAAAAGCGAAAACGGTGTTCGATGACCGTCTGGCCTTTGTATTCTTCGAGTAATCGGCGGGCATCAAAGGAGGAGGCCGGCAGATTGGTGATTAAGACAAACGTCGCCGCCCGGTCCTGTGCCGCCTGCACGCGTTGCGCATCGACTGCCCCAATGGTGGGATGGACCCGGTATACCGTGGTGGTAGCCGGTTCGGAGGCATCGTGGCGGGGACGCCCGCGGGTCGTGCGTTTGGGGACCTGCGTTTCCGCGACAACCGTCGCCTCGACATGATGCCATTGGGCGGTGGCCCGCCAAGCGGCCACGGCCGCTTCGGCATCATGAGCACAGGCAAACACGGTCTCCGCGAGGCGAGTCGCCGCCCGGGTTAACTGGTTATGGGCCCGTTCGACCTGGCGGGCAATGGTGTGAGCTTTCCGCTCAGCTAGATGATCAGAGCGATAAACCACGAGCCGATAGGATCGGCCCTCAATTTCGCCGGTCTGTTCGGCAGCCGCATAGGTGGCCGCATCGGCCCGCTCCCCGATTTTGCCGAGGGGAACCCAGGCGTTGGCCGCCAAGGCGGCCGTCTTCGCATCGTGCGCGGCTCGAAATGTCTCCGGACAACGCGAGAGAAAGCGGAGTGAACGGTCAGCCATTGCCTTTAAGTTAGGACCTGTGATGAGAGCGGAATCGGCCACGTAGACCAGTTGTTGCAGTTGCTGAGGCGAAAAGTAATCGTCTAAGGCCGCAATCATCTCGGCATTGAGGGTTTTATCACTCAGATTCCCGTCTTGCACCGTGCCTACCACCGGAATGCCTTCTCGGGTCCCCAACAGCGTCAGGAGAATTTGACGCAGATCGGGACGATGATCCTTGGAATGGCCATAGGTGGGATGCACTCCGGTCTCGGATCCGGTGTCCGGATACGTGCCATAGACCGAGCGGGTCGTACTATCCCAGTGGACAAACACCGGACTATCGGGCGTCCACACGTGGTCGTGCAAGAGCGCTCGCGTTGCAACGGCACTGAAGACGGTGGCGCCACCGGCAGCGGCGACTTTATCCAGAGCCCGTCCGAGGGCATCATCCGTAAAATCGGCCGCGGTGCGGCCGGATCCAAACAACAAGGGCACATCGGTTAACTGAAATTGCTCATGGACGCGATACAGAGGTCGACGAGCGGTCAGCAAATTGACGACGAGCGCGAAAATCCGTTCGCCGGGCGACAGGTGGCAACGCTGCGAATCCCACGCAACGGTCTGATTTATGGCCTCGACGAATCCAATTTCCTCACAGAGGGCTCGGATGACCGGTCCAGCCCCCACAACAACAGGTGTCGGCATGGGTGTGTTCATAAGAGATTACTTCGCCACGCGATACCCAATCTCCTTTGCGATCAGCCCAAAAAAAATAATTTTTTTTGTTCCCGCCACGTGCGGAAAGTAAGTTTTTATATTGTTACAAACAAATTTTATTCCATCTATCTATTATCCTTACATATTCCTTTGGATAATCAAAGACCTTAGTCTTTTCCTTATCCTCTTAGGTTTGCCCCAACGATCAACAATTTAAGATCAAGTGCCCAAGCGGTTTATCCGAAACAGCGACAAATCATCTTCTATTGTCTCTTGCATCACCATATGAACAAGCCATTGACCAACCAGCGGTGCATATTTAAAACCGCGACCCGAGAATCCCGCTCCTATAACAATCTTTTGAGTGCCTGGCCAATAATCAATATAAAAATTTTGATCCGGTGTGATACTCATAATACACGGCTCATGATGGATCAAAGGAGCCCGGTCAATCCCGGGCCAAATCGGCCTAATTTGGTCATTCACCGTCAGAATGTCCTCCACCGATATGGCACTACCGGACTTCTCATCCGCTTTTAGCAGTATATTGGCAATGATTTTGGTTCCCCCCTGATTCTGGGTCTGTGGAAAAAATGCAATGCGAACTTTTTCGCGGAGGTCAATGTTGACCATTGAGGCGAGAGGTAACAAGGCTTTAGGAACCCAGAGCATTAGCTGACGAGACAGAGTGATAGGAAGCCCCAAATCCCATTGAGATACCCACGGCCCGGGAGTCACAATCGCTCGGGCCGCCATATAATCAGTTTCTGCGGTGTTAATCTCAACATGATCCGAATGGGCTTTAACTGCTAGCACCTTCTTATTAAATTGCCATTGAATATTGTGCTCCTGTCCCCAGGTTATCAGGGCTCTTATGAAAGGTTCTACCTGAATGATTCCGGCACTTTGTTCCTCAATTCCCACCACATGACGGGAAATGGATAACTGAGGAAAGCGTGAACGGAGGCTAGAGGGTCCCAAGATTTTACAGGGAACTTGCAAGTTCTCAGCCCATGTTTGCAGTTGGGCTATTCGGGGATCGCCTTCATCAAAAATTGTCACAGCCCCCTTCACGTCCAGAAGATGGAAGGGAGCAAATGCCTGATCCATAGACCGCCATAATTCCCAGGTTCTTTTTATCCAAGGCAAATACTGTCTACTCGGTTCTTGATAGATATATTCGATGGCGCGGCTCAGACCATGAGATGAACCGTAACGGTGCGGGGGATGATGCTGGTCAAATGCAATGACGTGCAAGCCTTTTTGCCGTGCCCAATAAGCCGCGAAAAGGCCGATTATTCCGGCTCCAATAATCGCCACATCAAATCCTTTGTTCGTCTTCATCATCGTCACCCTGTCCGACATGGATAGTTTTACTCGGCTCTGTCCCTAGCCACAGCCTTCGACATAACCGAAAACATGTACTCCCGCCTACTCTAACATCCGCGACATCTTCAGACAACGCGGAGTCCTTCGTCGTCATTTCTGCGTCTCCAACGATAGCCCTATTCAACCGGCACTGCTGCCAAAAGAAAGACGATGACGCGCCGAATATCTCTGGGCGCTCAAAGGGATTTTAGTTTATCATGAAATTAATGTCGTCATTTTAGAAGACATGGAGGAAGGCGTTATGTCAGACTGGACGTTTCTCACCAATCATTCTCAGGTTCTCTTGTGTTTGGCTCGCAATGACAAGAACCCGTTGACGGCCAGAGAAATTGCAACCATTGTCGGTATCACGGAGCGGGCGGTTCAAAGAATTCTCGACGATTTGGAAGAGGAGGGCTATATTAGTCGGTTTCGGGACGGTCGACGTAATCGTTGCGAAATTCATCCTGAACTCCCCATGCGCCATCCTGCCCAGCGCGGACGCGCCGTTAAAGATCTGTTGGCCATCTTGGCCCTATCCGAAAATGGTCACGAACTGCCGTTGCACTATGCGCCTAGGGAAGAATAAAACATCCATGCCATAACGCCGTGGCGTGACTAGAGGGTAGCACATATTTTTACGCCAGCAAGAGAGACCGAAATAGGCAGCAAATCTCTCGGATTTTCTTTAATCGGCACGATAGGTGCCCCCATAATTCATTGTTAATGACTTGGGATTATAAGAGTTCGCAGGAAAATCCCCTGAAAGACCAAAAGAACGCCATATCCCGCGAACTCTTAACAGAACCCGACTAAGACGTCAAGAGCCAAGACATCAGAACAGCGAGAGCCTAAGTTCCATGACCCCCCAGGGCCTTTATTCAACGTGTGATCTCGAGAGCCTCAACATTTAGCTTCTCATACTGCCCACTGCTTCGAATGCGCCAATAGGTACCGTCGCCGGGATCTCGGGCAACGACATATATCCATTCATTCACCACCAAGCGTGCGACCGACGCCTGACGCTCAAGAACTGCTACAATCCGAGAAGGCGGGGATTCGATAATCACGAGAAGCCGCATAGGCTCATGACGCAATTGGGCCCCATCCATCACAGATTGCCGAGGGAGACCAGTTTGCAGATCACTCTGACTTCCTTGCATGACGCCAATGAGTCCGACAACATTTTGAGTGACTTTGCTGCCACTGCCATATCCGGGGTTGTGACAAGTCGAAAAGTAGTATTCCATATTGATCCAATACGCAACAATCATGGGGCCCGTCATGATGGCCTCCAGCGATTGTCCTTCTGCATCCTCTTCGAAATCATAGGATTGCAAAAATACGCGTCCGTCCAAATTGATGTCCTCAGTAAGGGCACGCCGACCAATAATCATGGCCGCATTACCCGCTAATCCCCATTCCGGCTGCGTCTCTGCCCAATTTTCACTGCGATACTGAACCGTTTGCACCGCGCGGGATCCGTCAGGTCGACATAACGCTCCCGGCAGCGTTAGACACCGTTCCCGCGCATTTTGCACTCCCGCCTGATGTAACGCCTGGCGCAACTGGATAAATTCTTGACGATGTGAATGCGGAACGGCGTCCTGATCATAAAGAGTGACCTCATCAGTAGTCGTATTATGCTCTCCCGCCAAAAATAGCGTATCGTCCGGTATCATAAGACCTTGCTGCCCGAGCAATCGGCGAACATCTGGATTATTGGCCATCGTAGCGAGAGCCCTGGCATTAGCGCCTCCATGGTGTCCTCCAACGGCACCACAATTCAGAGCACTGGCATAGGGGTTATTTTCCGAATGGCTGCCATGCCCCATAAATAATACCAAACGGCTGAAATTCCGTGTGATTCCCATCACACTCAGGGCATTGCGGACCATCTGCGCTTGTGCTTCCAGGGAAAAACCTTGTGGCATGCCCTGAGCACTGTGAATGGGATCGCGGCCCCTTGAACCGTGTCCAAGGCTCAAAAATGTTTTAACGGGGGGATCCAGCCGTTCCCCAAGCCAACCGCGAACTTGACCGCTAGCCCGGGGCCACAATGTTTTGCTAACAGCTTTTACTCCCCATGTCCAACCGCTAGCCTCAATAAATGTGAACGGCGCCATCAAATTGTACTTCAACACTGCAATGAGATGCTCCAGCCACTGCTTTGCCCAGAAAAAGCTCATATGCCGCTTGATGGACTTAAATTGGCCGGGCTGGGCTTCTTCGACGATTAGGGTATTCGATGACAACAAGGGCGGATAAAGATGGCGCTCCTCATGTTCCGAAAACGGACGAAAGCGAATAGGCACTCCAAAAAATCCAGCCGTTCCCAGCGTCTCATAAGGTCCCATCTCTTCGAGATGGCGACGAAATCCTTCCGAGCGCACATCGATACAAAATACGATATGGGCTATCGGACGATCCGTCTGAAGCCGTTGGACCGGTTTTGGCGTGGCCGATAATCTTTGTAACAACTTATGCCGAAAATGCTCCTCAAAGGCTTCAAGCCATATTTGGGCACGGGCCTCATCGTTAAAGAGCTTAATCCACCAAAGCAGTTCACTGAGGTCGCTCGTTGATAACTTTTTGACCTGGTCGAACTCCAAATGTAGGTCCTTGACGACACGAAACACGTGTTCTACCTGGCGGAATTGATCATAAATCAATCGTTCACGGTAAATTCCCGATGCAAGAAATTGCCATTCTTTCTCTGGGGTCTTCTGACGCCGACGGTCTGTCCCTTCGCAGTGTTTGGCCAACAGGCGCTTCAAAGAAGGCGATGCCAACCAGGCTGTCCCTTCCCGTCTATTTTCTCGGCGGACATAATATTCGGCACGATGTTTATGAAAATAGGTCGTGATATCAGGAAGAGATCCTTTTATGCCCCATGTCTGAGCACAGACAGTCTCGACCAAAACCGCTTCATAGAACAGGCGAATCGCTAAATACTCTACAAGATTTGCTGGATATTTCGTTTGCCAGATATAATCGGATTGGGCGGCACGCCATTTAATGAAGCTCGCCCACCCAGGAAGCTGACCCAAATGACGGGATAAATATGCCGTCCAGTGTTCCCGAGCAATTCCCAGTTGCGTTAAAAGGGCGAGCAAAGCTTTCTCCGCGTCGTCAGGCAACTGCTGAATTTTTTGTGAAAAGTCACGAATCCCAAAAATCCGTCCCCAGAGATCGCGAGTGGCCAGTTCCTTCCACGTTTGATATAATCCCTTTTCTCGGCCGGGCATAGGCCAGGCCGCCTGACCCTCATCTAAAAATGCTGCACACCACTTGATAAGTTGCGCATTAATTTGCTCCACGGTATCCGTGTTAAGAAGGCTATCGCACCATTCTCCAAGGGTCATCTTCGGACCGATTTGATGGACATCGTCTTCTATGATTTGGGAAAAGACCGCATCCCATTTTTGCTCTGCAAAATGATGAAGGAAATCGTCGGCTGCGTTCTCTTTTGCCATGTCTAGCGAAAAAGAGGATGTTCGGGAGAGCTTGTCAACTAGAACACTCCAAAGCACGTTATCATTGTCTCCCGCAAGGTGTTGATTGTGACCAGTGGCTGAATCCCGATTCGTACCCTGTGGACTCCCGAGGAATGAAGAATACGAAACGGGGACATATTGATCGCTAAGAGTCAAAAACAATCGGCGCATCCATTCACGCAGTCCCATGGTGATAAGCCGCGGTGTGCTCGCTTCGCGACCTAATTCTTGGGACTGACGATGGTGCCACACTTCTAACGCGCGGTCAAGATCATCATCTGTGATGCGTCCGGATTGGTAAAATTCGCGAAATTGGTACTCAGAAAGATAACCTCGTCGTCCTAAGAGTTCAAAGCCCTGTTGCACTGCCTCATGAAAAGGTCGGTCATCCAGACCCATTAAGGGATTGCGGGCAATGAACGTGCGTATCGGCCATAAAGGTGCAATGATTTTCGCCGCCTCATCGACCATAGGGCCAACCGGGTGATAAATATCATCTTGTAACGTGTCCCTCGTTGTGGTCTTGATTGTTGACCCACCTTTCCTTACTGGATTTGCCATCGGGTTGCCCATGGTGAACCGGCCTATTTTTGATACCAAAGCATTGACATATGAAGTTTATGTCGTGAATAATAAATCGTGATTATTATAACGAAGTAGCATAGCGAGAGGCAAGTACCGAGCACGCACCCCGGTCTTACGTCTCAGGCCAAGGAGATGGTGGCATTTTGGTTTCTGATATATTGTGGCAATGGGCCCATATTCTTGCGCTGATGATTCCCGTGTCTTTATTTGTGGCTATTGCCGTTCTGCGTCTAAGCGTGACACGGTCTAACTCTGCACGGTATCCCATTGCCTTTGCGGCGGTGGTTCTCTCGTTCATCCTATCGTTTGCAGTTTTCCTGGGTACCATTAAAGCCCCGATCATCATCAACACATCTGTGTCTCTTCATCGGGTCCTCGTTTTGCCTTTTGGATTTTACATCGACCGGCTGACAGCGGTCATGCTCTTGTTAGTAACTTTAGTGAGCATGCTCGTACACATCTATGCCATGCGTTATATGCGCGGCGAAAATTATGTTCACCGGTTTATTCCAGCTCTAACCGTGACCACCTTATCCACGGTGATGTTGGTTATGGCCAATAATCTTGTTATGCTTTATGGCTTCTGGGTGCTCACGGGGCTGTCGGTTATCTATCTTGTATCTTTAAATTGTTCGACCCCTTGGTTCTCGTGCCGGGCCACACGCCGCATGCTCGCAACATACGTGCTCGGTGACATAGCTTTCGGGCTTGGAGTCCTAGCCATCTCGGTAAGCTACGGCACGGCAAATGAATTTGCTCTTTTTCACCTTCTCAGATCGTCAAAGACTCAACCGGTACCCGTGTTATCTCTCTCGAGCTCCGCTCTTTTAACCATCTCTACCCTGTTAATCTTCGGCGGAATTATGGCGCGCACGGTACAATTTCCTTTGCATGCTTGGCTTGTTGACACACTGGAGGCCCCAACACCAGTTTCTGCTTTGATGCATGCCGGAGTTGTGAACATGGGGGGATTTTTGCTAGCGCGTTTGAGCCCCTTGTTTATACTTGTACCTTCGGTGATGTCGATTATCTTTTTCGTGGGTTTTTTGACAGCATTTTATGGAACCAGTGTGATGTTAACCCAAAACGACATAAAACGGAGTCTCGTGTTTTCTACGGTAGGACAAATGGGTTTTATGGTCATGGAAGCCGGTCTGGCTGCCTATGCCTTTGTCATTTTCCATTTAGTAAGTCATGGCATCTTCAAAGCCACGATGTTTTTAGGATCGGGTAAAGTGTCCCATCCCCATTCCAATTCGCCAGAGCGGTCCGTATCATGGTCCATTTGGTTTTTAGGGTTAATCTTTCCCGCCATTGTGTTTTACGGCATTTCTCACATCACGGGGCAAGCCATCATAGACTGGCAGCGCCAAGGCATTTTGTTGTTGTTTGCTTGGGCGGCTATTACACAAGCGACCTTGGGAATTTTTCGCTATTCCCGTTCATGGAGACAGACGCTATCGCTTTCCATAATATTAGCTCTTGTCGTCACAGCTTATCTCACCGCTGTCAGCGCCTTTCAGCGTTTTCTTTCAGCGGCCATTGCCTCACCCTCCCACTTTGGATGGCCAGGCGGATATGGCATGCTGGTACTCATGGTGGTAATTCTTATCATCAGCTCATTAGCCATCAAATTTCCCTTATCCCAGCTCTCCACTGACAATGCGTTTGCCTCCCACATTAACGAACTCAAAAAGACGTTATATGTTTTCTCTGCCAATCAATGGTATATCAATGAAGTGAGCCGCCCGTTACGATTCGTCACGGCGAGATTGCCTTTAGGTCTCGGCCCGCATCTTGGCCGGCGGTCATTAACCTTATCGTCCGTCTCATCTGGCAAACTGGGGTCGGGGACGCACGCTGAGCCCCAGGAGGAACACGATCAGATATCAGGACTCAAATCCCGATAAGCAATGCAGGCCTTTGGCTCTCCGGGATCAAAATGGTCGTACAGCATACCGGTCAAAATTATTGGCATGATAGAAACTTTTATTTAAGTTTCTGGAACTTTTATCCACAGAGGTTTAATAACGCGCTATACTATAAGTATAAGGAATGAAAGAAAAAGAAAAATTGGGAGGTGAAAGACTTATGCGCTGGTGTAATATCGGTCTTATCGTGTTCGGTGCGGTGATTGGGTTTGATGTCTTAGCGATGGACCCTCTCCATCTCTTGTCCTATGAGATTTTGGGTCTTGTCATATCAGCGGCTATCACTGTCTTGAGTATCATGGCCATTATGGATAAAAAGCCTTTGATGTCGCGAAGCCTCTGGCGTGCGGCACTGGGAGCTTTATGGATGGTATCTCCGTTATACATTGGATTTGTACGTTCTCCCTCGATGACGATTGTGACGGTAATGGCGGGCATTGACGTGATTAGTGTTGCCCTTTGGCAGTCACTGCGGCTGTCTCATCATCGAAAACAAGATTTTACCGAAAATGCCGCCTAACGCGCGCACAAGCAGACGATACGAAAGATGATTTATTTCTTCGTATCCTCTTTGCTTGTCCCCCGCTCAGTGGGGTACAAGATGGTAATCCGATCCTCGTCTATCCCCCTCACATATAGTCTTTAGCCGCGTTAAACACAGTTTATGACCATTGAGCTGTCTTGGTTTTCTAGTCTGTTTTAACCCTCTTTATTAGAAAAATGGCCAAATCTTTTTTGATATGCTATGAATGGTAATGAATCACAGCTACACTATAGGAGGGGTTATGCTTCATGGATCAAGAAGCCAAAAAGAAAAGTCTACGCATGATTACGTATGGCCTTTATATTCTCACGGTGAAGGATGGTGAGGAATTAGCAGCAGGCACGGTCAACTGGCTCTCTCAAGCCTCATTTACGCCTCCGCTTATTATGGTTGGAGTCAAAAAAGATAGCCACTTACACACCTTAATTGAAAAAACCCAAAAATTTGCGGTTAGTGTGCTGGCACAAGATCAGAAAAATATTGCCTCAGACTTTTTCCGCCCCACCCAGGTCGAAGGAGGTCAATTGAATGGCCATCCCTTTGAATTTTCACCTGATTATCAGTATCCGTTGTTAACCGAATGCCCCGCGTGGTTTGAAGCAAAAGTCACAGCCACCGTGCCCGGAGGCGATCACACGGTTTATGTCGGGGAGGTTACAGACGCCGGAGTCCGGCAAGCTGACGCGATTCCGCTTGTGATGCGAGACACCGGATGGTTTTATGGCGGTTAACAACAGGTCCGATAATGACTCGGACCTGTTATTGTTTCTTTCGGATTGTTCCTTTCAGACACAATAGATTTCCATCTGACGCCA
This sequence comes from Sulfobacillus thermosulfidooxidans, assembly GCF_001280565.1. Lineage (NCBI taxonomy): Bacteria > Bacillati > Bacillota > Clostridia > Eubacteriales > Clostridiales Family XVII. Incertae Sedis > Sulfobacillus > Sulfobacillus thermosulfidooxidans. The sequence goes on from NZ_LGRO01000001.1 coordinate 1,306,443, forward strand.
AAGGAGGGCTTATCGACCATGAAACTCGACACCGAGCACCATCCGGCCATTACCCCTGAGTGGCTTGAAACCTTTTCCGAACGGTATCACAAAGATCCCTTACGCACACGTGTCGCTAATGCTGTCCAACAACATGGTATTCAAGCGGCTGCCCTCAATCCGCAACATATCACCGAGATTCCCTTTACCTTTTCCCATGAAATTTCTTCTGGGCCCATCACACATCAGCGTCAAAGTGGTCGCTGCTGGATCTTTGCAGGGTTAAACACCCTACGGGTTCCGTTAATGCGACAGAATAAAATTAAAGAATTTGAAATCTCCCAAACCTATTTGATGTTCTGGGACAAATTAGAAAAAGCGAATTATTTTTTGGAAAATATTTTGGAAACATTAGACGAACCCACAGATGGCCGTCTTATTGCGTGGCTTTTGCAAGCTCCGGTGCAAGATGGTGGCCAATGGGATATGTTGGTCAATTTGATTCAGAAATACGGTGTCGTGCCCAAATATATCATGCCGGAAACGTTCCATAGTAGCCAATCCATGCTGATGAACCGCTTATTAACACTTAAACTCAGAGAGGACGCCTTTATCCTGCGGGAAAAATACCGGGTAGGAGAAGACAGTTCTCAACTCTCCGAACGCAAGATGCAAATGGTTGCGGATATCTATCAGATGCTGGTGCATTTTTTAGGAGAACCGCCCCGGAAGTTCACCTTTGAATTCCGTGACGAGGACAATCAATTTCATCAAGACGTGAATTTGACGCCCCAGGCATTTTACGACAAATATATTGGGATTGATCTTAACCAATATGTCAGCTTAATTCACGCGCCAACAGCGGATAAGCCGTTTGGACGAACTTATACTGTCCAGTTCTTAGGCAACGTCAAAGGAGGGCGTCCCGTTCGCTATCTCAATGTCGAAATACCCGTCCTGAAAGAGGCTGCCAAAGCTCAGATACTAGACGATGAACCCGTATGGTTTGGTTGTGACGTGGGCAAGATGTCTGACCGAACAACGGGGATTATGGATCCGGATCTATTTGATTATGGCCTCACTTTAGGGGTGCCCTTCACCATGGACAAGGCAACCCGTCTGGAATATGGAGAAAGTCAGATGACCCATGCGATGGTTCTGACCGGCGTAAATCTTATTGAGGGCAAACCGAACCGCTGGAAAGTCGAAAATAGTTGGGGCACTGAACCCGGCAACCAAGGATTTTTTGTCATGAGTGACACGTGGTTTGATGAATATCTTTATCAAGTCGTCGTTCACAAAAAGTACTTATCAGACGAGCTGCTCGAAGCGCTGCATGATGACCCGATTGTATTACCCCCATGGGATCCTATGGGCTCGCTAGCATATTAACTGTTAGCAATTCGTGGAGCCGTAACCCGCACGGCTCCCTCTTTCTTATACCCTTATTTCGAATTAGGGCGGTTCCAAAACGCATGATTGGCTTGATCCCGAGCTTCCAACGCTTCGAGGCGTTGTTGTAATCCTGGCGTCAGCGCTGCAACTTGGCGAATAATATAATTAATCAGGACAAATGGCGCGGCATAAGAATCAAACAACGAGGCACTAGCCACGGGCACCACAACCACCGGATCCGCCAAATGGACTGCGGGCGATACCCAGCGATCTGTAAAGGCCGCCACTTGGATATTTTGTCGCCGCAAACGTTCCAACCATGTCACTAACGATAAAGGATACCGTGGAAAAACCCAGGCAACCACCAGTGAATCCGGATCCGGATCGAGACCAAAAGTCTCCCAGACAGGCGTATTTGGTGTCGCCATTTCCACCCCGTCTTTGACCTTGCTTAAGAAATAGGCAGCATAGGGAATAATTGTGGAGGATGCCCGGGCACCAGCCAGAATGACTCGCTTTGCCGAGGCAATGGCTTTCGCCATGGCTTCGACATGACTGTCCGCCATGAGATCGGGAAGACCTTCCAAATTTTGAATTTCCTGTTCCACTAATAAATCTTTCTGGCCAGCCCATTCAGAATGGACATAGACGGCCCGTTCCGGCGTGTGCCACTCTTCTCGCACCAGCCCTTGTAGCGTGCGCACAAAGTCGGTAAATCCGGAGAATCCCATGGCGACACTAAAGCGAGTGATGGACGCTTGGCTGACGCCAATGGCATGCGCTAATTCACTCGCTGTCATAAATGATGCTTCCCGATAATGTTCTGAGACGTACTCCGCAATCTGCTGATTAATTGATGATGTTTGTGCTGCCGCTGCGACTTGTGCATGGAATGTTTCCAAGGTGATAGGCTTTGTCCGCACCATGTTGTCTCCTAATGTGTTTGTCAATGCCGTAATTCATCCGCATCTATTATAGAGAGCAACATCCTTAGCAGCAATCACCACATGATAATTTCCCGGAAATTTTGCTGCCAATTTTCACAACGCTCGCAAGCGCATACTAAAGGGGATACTTAGCAGCAGTAATAATGCGGTCGTGTTCAAAGCGATCTCCGTACTTGTATGTTTAGCTAAAATACCTATCGCCCCTACAGCCAGTGCCCCTAAAGTGTTGCCCACACCTAAGGTGAGGCCTGATGCCATGCCTTTATTGTCGGGAAACAGCGATTGTCCGGCTACCATCACGACGGATCCGGTCGAATATAAAGCAAACCCGAGAAGACCTATCGTAATCCAAATCCATATGCCTTGAGCATGCAAAAACCACAAAAGAAAAATCGTCGAAGCTAGGGCTGATCCAATGAGAACAGGTTTGGCTCCAATGCGGTCCGAAATGGCACCTCCTGTCATATTCCCTAAGCTCCCCACTAAAAACAGAACAGATAATAGGGCTGCCGCTTCACTCAATGAACGATGCAACGAGTGCCATAAGATGGGGACCAAGGTCACAGTCGCCATGCTCGCCAAATTTCTCAGCATGACCACAACGAGCAAATTTCCTGAGTGCTTTAACCCTTGGCGAAACGCCGGTGTCCAAATTTTCACAGCCCTAGTTTGAGGACGCGGGGCAGGACGCATCACCCACCACATGATACCGGCCATCGCCATCCCCGGTATCGCCAGAACCCATAGCCCTTGCCGTCCCCAGTACAGAAAAGCCGTGGTCGCAGCAATCGGCGCAAGAGCGCGTCCGAAGTTTCCCCCAATCATGAAGAAACTCATACCGAGCCCCTTGCGCGATCCAGCTAAGTCCCCGACCAGCGCTGACGCATGCGGATGAAATGCGGCATTACCCAATCCGGCCACCAGCAATGCCACCACAAAAATCGCATAAGTGGGCGCATAGGCTAATGCTGCCGCTGATACGATACTTCCCACCATAAGACCCCCGACCACGAAATACCGGGTACCAACCCGATCCGCCCATAAACCCATCAAAGGTTGTAACAACTGCGTGGTCAACGCGGCAATTGAACTTAACAGTCCGGCTAATGCTACAGAAAAGTGCATGGCGACCATCAAAACCGGTAGCAAAGCCGGATATAAATTTGGGTAAGAATCGTTTAAAAAATGAGCAAAAGTAAAAAATCCAGTTTTCCAGGCACCGCGTTTTCGACTCGGTACGGCCACTGTCTCTGTGGTCACCATGATTCCGCCCTCTTTCCTTATTTACTGTTATTATCAGTATACTGAACTTTTTATTTCTATCAAGTTCTGATGCGTGTATCTTAAAATTGTCGTCGATAATTTTTGCTTTAGCGGACACCCATAATTCAGAAGGTTATCGCACAATCATCATCGTGGTATCATTAACGGTCCATCATCATGGCGTATTGACCATCAATCCTATGGATGATGAGATGGATGGGAATGAAAGGGCAAGAACTCTTTATGATTATCAAAGAAGTATGTACCCCAAACGAATGGAATATGTTCCGAACACTTCTCGAGGCGTATGCAAGAAGTCTGGATTTTTCCTTGGAATTTCAAAACTTTTCGGCCGAAATCGCCAATCTTTCCCGTGTTTACTGCCGTCCGAACGGCGTCGCTATTGTGGCGCTTGAAAACACGGAAGCCGTGGGATGTGTGGCTTATCGCCAGTTGGCGCCAAAGATTTGTGAAATAAAACGGCTCTTTATACGGCCCGCTTACCGTCAACGCGGCGTTGCCCGGCAGTTAATTTTAACACTCATGACCATCGCAAAGAATGACGGCTATCACGTGATGCGACTTGACACCGTACCGTCTATGACAGCGGCCATTCATCTTTATCTTGCATTGGGGTTTAAAGATATTCCACCTTATTATTCTAATCCTGTCGCTGGAGCAAGGTTTATGGAAATTACGCTAAGATAACCGCGGCTAATTCATAGATAGACAAAATTTTGGCGATTTTTCATTGATATTCAGGAAATCTTCAGATTGAAATCCGCAAAACCTTATATAATCTAAAATGAATTTTTGATGAGATTTTTATTAAATATTCCGAGCCGTATCACAAAAACACAAAAAGGATCGTGTACATGAAGCCTCTACGCTTATTGGCTCTAGGTATTGTAGGTACAAGCGTATTAGCTGGTTGTGGACTTTTTGCCGGAAAACCCGGATGGCCCACGGTGGCGGATACCCAAATTGGAGCATTAGACTGGACAAGTTATGGATTGGGCGGCACCCATAATGCTGTTATTGCACCCCAAAGCCATTTCACCGCCAATTGGATTCGACAGTTCTCTCAACCCTTAATGCAGCCGGCCGTCGTGCGGGGCACCGTTTATGTGGGCGGTATCGGCCAAAATCCCGCTGTGTACGCTCTAGACGCGAAAACTGGGGCAACAATCTGGAAAACACCAGTTGATAATCAAATTATGACTACCCCTATCGTCGTTCATGGCGAAGTCTTTGTGGGCTCAGGGAATCATAATTATCCGATGAGCCATGTGCCCCAATATGGCACGGATATTATCCGTGGCAATGGTGCCAACGCTATCTATGCTCTCAGCGCGAAAACCGGACAAATCATTTGGGAACGCAAAACTGCTGGCGAAAACATGCCAACCTTTGTCTATAAAAACAATACGTTATATATCGCCAACGGCAGCGATGAAGTGTTAGCCTTAAATGCCACCACCGGACAAACCCTATGGAGATTGCCCATCGGGTCTTACGTCAGCATGTCATCTCCCGAACTGTCGGGCAATCTCTTGTACTTTGGAGGAGCGCATCCTTTTGCTATGTATGCCGTGAACATTGAAACTCACAAAATTCAGTGGATGCATCCTTTTTCTCACCCATTAGGGGGATCCGATGATGTCTCACCCGCCGTGTACAGGAATAACGTTTATGCGGATGTAGTCGTGGCCCGAAATGGCCAACCTCACGAAATCTTTTACGCCTTCAACGCGCAAAACGGTCATATCGAATGGGAATTTGATGAAGGAACTGGACCTATTCCTCAGGGACCTCATGGTGGTCCCCGAGATGAAACGGTAGCTCCCCTCGTCTATAACAACACCGTCTATGTCGGCAGCCCGCTCAATAATGTCCTCTACGCATTAAATGCGCAAACAGGGCAGTTATTATGGAAAGATCACTTGACAGGAACTCTGATGCAGTCTCCTATCGCCTACAATGGAGTGCTCTATGTAGGCGATACTACAGGTAAGTTTTGGGCAATTAATGCCTCGACAGGAAAATTATTAGGGCATCGCCAGTTTAAAGGGCCTTTTATGCCTTCATCACCGGTCTTAGTGGGTCAAACGATTTTTACAGGCACCCGTTTAGGTCAGTTCATGGCCATTCCGTTATCATCAATCCAATAATGATCCCACCATGATGCATTTTATGTAGAACTCAGCTTTGGGAACAGGGACAAGTTTTGCTAGACGTGATCCCTGTTCCTGTGCCTTATGGCATAATTGAAATCGATTGGACACGTAATAGAGTCCGCCCCGATCAATGGCTCAGGGGGAATCGATCGTGAACGAAAAAACGCGAGTGATGGCACGCCTTCGTCATCTTGTATCCGATTTGGAACACCCATGGCATTATGTCGACGAGCTTATTGTTAAGGCAATGAACCAGGGCGTTTTCGATAACTTGCCAGGCAAAGGCAAACCCCAATTCATCGAGTCTCATCATCATCCTGAATATTGGGCGAATAAGCTCCTTAAAGATCACGGGTATGTTCCAGAATGGATGGTATTGGGAAATGATATAGACCGTTTTGATGAGGAGTTGCAAACAATCCGCCAACAGGTTTTGCATGGTAAGCCGGTGACTCCTGCATTACGCGAACATGTGACCAATTTATGTAATGCGCGGCAGGTCTTGCTCCGTCTCTATAACCAGAAAGTTCCGGTGCCATCACTGCAACGAGGCCCCAGAACTCCTGATCAGTTTTTGTCTGGAGAATGAGAATTGAACCGGTTTCCTAAGACGTGTGGTCTCGTTCTCAGCTCAAACCTATTCCACAGTTAAAATGTTACTTTGGTCGATACGTTTTGTGAATAAGGTGAGAATCAAAGAGACGGTACTGGACAATCCTAGTGTGACAACGCCTGCCACAACAAATCCCTGTGGTAGCAGCAAGGCAAATAAGGGACCGCCTAGTAACGCTCCGATATTAAAGACCAGAAAAATCCAACCCGTTACGGTGCCTGCAATCGCATCGTCCACCGAATCCTGGGCCATGGTCGCAACCAAATCGACATAAATCCCCCAACCAGCTCCAAAGGAAAACGTCAAAGCCGTTAAGAGCCCAATCTGTTTGGCGACCAGAAACATGCCTAGACTCCCTATCATGATGAGAAATGCCGCGACACTGACCAAATACTTACGGCCAAAGCGGTCGGCTAAATAACCGAGGGGAAAAGCACAGATTAATCCGCCTAATCCACCCATTGACGCAACTTCTGCGGCCTGACTAGGAGCCAAATTTAAACCTTTCAAGAGATAATCCGAGTAGTATCCCAAGTAGCCAAATAACGCAATCCCAAAGAGAAAAATGGATAAGGACAAAATGACGACATTGCGGTGAAAAATACCGGCAAAGCCGATACGCCGCTTTTCAATCTTTTTATAGGTTTTGGGGATGACGCCATAAAAGATAAGCAGGGCAATAGCACTAGCAATCCCTGAGATAATAAAGGGAATCTGGTAGTGGGGCAAAAAGGGTGTGATCAAATACGGACCCACAAATAATCCTCCACCAAAAAATACCGCGAATGCGGAAACAGCTCGGCCCCGGGTTTCGAAAAAAATATCGCCAAGCAAAGCGATAATAGCGGGTTGGAAAATACCAATACCGACCCCTACCAATAAGCGAGCGAGCAATAATTCAACAGAGTTCGTCACAAATCCGGTAACCACGGTAAATACCGCAAAAATGATTACCGAACCCATTACGGTATACTTTACTGAGAATCGGTCAAATAAATAGCCTCCGACCATACTAAAGATGGCAATGCCCAAAGCAAATCCGGTACCCACTTCGCCCAACAAGGCACTCGATCCATGAACATTTTGCACAATGTATGGTGAACCAAAGGAATATAAGTTGGTGTCAAATCCTTCCAAAAACGCTGGAATAGCGGAAACCAGCACAATAATAAAGAAATATAGTGGGCTTTGTCGTGCGACCGATCGCACAGTCCTTTCAGCCCGATTTTCTGCGGCTCTGTTGGTATTCGTTGACAATTTCAAAACCTCCTCGGTAGCGTTCAAGAATTTTCTGTCTGTCGTGCGCCACTTGGCGATAGGGGTTCTCGAATAAATGCCAAAATCGTTTGCACCATAATCCATACGCCTAAAGGCATCACCGATTCCGCAAAATTAAATTGGCTATGATGATGGGGATACGGATAACGGGGATCATGCGCCCCTAAATTCCAGAACACACCTGGCCGTTGTTGCAGGTAATAAGCAAAATCTTCTCCACCCATACGCTGTTCCACGTCAATCCAAACATCACGCCCTGCAAACTTTTCAACCACATCTTTAAAAATCTTCCACTCTTCTTGACTATTCACGACCGAAGGATAACCTTTCCGATACTGCAGTTCCGCATGAGCCCCAAATGTCTCGGCCGTGCCCTCCATAACTTGCCTCATCTGCTCGATTATTCGGTTTTGAACATCTTGGTTAAATGTACGGACCGTCCCTTTAAGTTCTGCTCGGCTGGGGATGGCATTGTATGCCGATCCGCTCTGAGCCGCGCTGATGGTTAGAACGGCCGCATCTGTCGGATTGATTTGACGCGAGATAATGGTTTGCATAGCCATGATCATTTGCGCCATAACAGGAATCGGATCAATGGTATGGTGCGGTGCCGATCCATGTCCTCCTTTCCCCTCGATCAGGATGTCGAAGCGATCAGAGTTAGCTGACTGCACCCCGGGCCGAGCCCCAATTTTTCCAGCAGGCAGCTCCGACTGTAAGTGCAATCCCGTAACCCGGATCACGCCATCTAACACGCCATCACGTATCATCTTCAATGCCCCACCGGGATGCCGTTCTTCCGCTGGTTGAAAAATCAAGCGGGCTCGCCCGGGAATTTTGTCAAGAAATTGCGGCAACACCTGCGCCACTCCCAGTAACATGGCCGTATGTCCATCATGACCACAAGCATGCATGACTCCCTCGCGCCGTGAACGATAATCGATAGGGGATTCTTCCTCAATGGGTAACGCATCAATATCGGCACGCGCCAATACGATCGGACCATCCGTACCAATATCCACAACGACGCCGGTATCTCCTGCGACGATGGGATGATGCCCCATCGCTCTCAACGTAGACAGGATAAATTTTTGGGTGTCATATTCCTCGTAGCCTAATTCGGGATGAGTATGGAGATGGCGGCGCCATTGAACCATATTTGGGGCCAAAGCCTGAATATTGTCAGGGATCATACGGCTCCCTCCTTGCTGTTCAAAAGTTCTCCTTTTTTGATTACCTGGTGACGGTCAGTTGGGGTCCATAACGTGGCCGGACGCTCAATGGGGTTATCGGGCCACAAAACCAAATCCGCCCAGAAACCCGGCGCAATAACCCCAGTAGGAATGTCCAATAACTCAGCACCGTGGATGGTGGCGGCTTCTAAGGCATCCCAAATGTTTAACCCTACCTCTAAGAGATAGCGGATTTCTTGGGCATTGTCTCCATGATAGTTAAAGGGAGTGCCGGCGTCCGTCCCCATGGCAAAGCGTACCCCGGCACGAAAGGCCCGCTGCAAACTATTTTGGTGGGCCTCTCTGGCAATTTTGGCCTTTTCTACCGACGCCGGGGCAATCCCAGATTCCACGCCATGGTCAATAATTTGTTGCACAGCTGTTAAGGTCGCAACTAACGTGACCTCACGTTTAATCATTTCTTCAATCGCCCAATCTGATAGATAAAATCCATGTTCAATCGAATCAACTCCAGCTTTCAGGGCATTTTCAATGCCTTCTTGAGCCTGGGCATGGGCCATAGTTTTTTTGCCCCGATTTTTCGCCTCCGCAACAGCAGCGGCCATCTCTTCCAACAATAAGCCACGTTCGGTACTTTTATCTCCTGTTGACATGACCCCCCCAGATGCCATGAACTTCAAGACATCGACGCCCTCACGCAACTGCCGCCGTGCTTCTTTCCGGGCATCATCTGGAGAATCGACAACAGCGCCACCCTCCCAATGGATGTGCGCGGGAAATCCATTAGCGGGGTCGGCATGCCCTCCCGTAATAGAAAACGGTGTCCCGGCCACCCGCATATGAGGTCCCTCATGCCAGCCGTGCTCAATAGCGCGGCGGACGCCAACGCCAATGCCAAAAGGCGAACCGGCGTCACGCACACTAGTGATACCTCTGAAGAGTGTGCGCCTCGCGTGCACCAAGGCGCGTGCTGTCATTTCAGGAACGGTTAAGGTTAAGTCGTCCCATTTATTTGGATGGCCGGCAGCAGAAAAATGAACATGACAATCGATAAACCCTGGTAACACATAACGGTTTTGTCCATTTATCCGCGTCGCATGCGGAAAACGAACGCCGATAATCTTTTCGGGGCCGCTCTCACGAATAATGCCATCGTGATCCCATACAAGAGCCCATGGTTCATCGCGCACTTGACGATGAGACACGTCAACTAAATGAATGTTGTATAATAAATATTCCACTAAACATCGCTCCTATTTTCCTGCCGATATATCCTGTATCTTTGAGGAATAGCCTAAGCGTACGAAGAGAATGCCTTTGCTTCCTATATGCACCGTTACAAAAATCCCCGTCTGTTTATGTAAATCCCTACAAAACCTCACGGAATGATGAACGAAATCATGAAACCGATCGCGATCGAACCAGTTGTTGCCGCCCCTTCTGGGCTGGATCGTCTAGCATGAGATCCGGAAAATGGGAAAGACTAGCCAAAAACACGGGAGATGAGCGATGCGCAAAATATCGACAATCCTGGCAATCATCGTGCTGGTCAGTGGATGCGGAACCGCTGTCCCCTCGCCACATGCTAAGCTTTACACCTATCAACCGCAGTGGATAGGTCGAGGCCAGAAAATTTTTGAACAAACCTGTGCACCTTGCCATGGTCAAAATGGGCAAGGCATTACGGGTCCGGCTTTATGGGGACCTAATTCGGCTGCAGCGGGATTTACCCACTTCTCCGACCTCGCTTCATTTATCCAAACGAATATGCCCCAGGATAATCCCGGTTCCCTGTCCCCGAAAAGCGCGCAAAGTGTGGCATCTTTCATTTGGCATCAAAATCACCGTACGTGATTCTTGCGAAGAGCAAGAAGCGGCGTTCATTTTATGAAACATCTATCACATCGCCATGTGCTACACTGGACCGTAAAGGATTCTCTAGAAAGGGTTTATGATGAATACGAAAAAACTCATGCCATATGGTTTTTGGCCTAGCGTGTTAACGCCCGAACGGATGGTCGAATTGACCAAAGTTTTTGACGTACAATGGGACCGGCGAGGCCAGGACGTGGTAGTATTTGAGAAACGGGAAGGACAGTCCCGTCTGCTTCGAATCAATCCGACTTTTGGATTCCCGCGCGATCTCATTAGCACCAATCCTGTGGTAGTACGCGTGAATTATGGTGGTGGTGAGTATACGGTCGGAAGCGATGCCGTATTTTTTGTTTCGAGAGGCCGTATTTACCGCAAACCATTGGATGACGGATTAGCTGAAGCGCTAACCAAAGGGAATTTCCAACCAGCGTCCCCGACCTTATCGCCCAATGAACAATGGCTTTGTTTTGTTTATAACAATAAAGAAGAAGATGGGTTAGCCGTCGTACCCGCCCTCCCCGGGCCCCATAAACCCGTCGTACTATTAACCGGGTATGATTTCTTTATGCAGCCCACATGGCATCCCACTGGACAGCAGATAGCAGTCATTGCCTGGAATCATCCCTTTATGCCTTGGGATAGCCCCTACTTGCTCTTATTAGATGTATCCACAGACCTACAATATCCTCAAATCACCCAGGTAACCGTCCTACAAGGTCCGGATCAGGGGATTTTGTTTCAGCCAGAATTCTCCCCGGATGGCCGGTATTTAGCATATGTTGGAGAAGTGGATGATCTCACACAACTCTTCCTATGTGATTTACAAACCCATCAAACGCGCCAATTGACCCATCAAAATGGCGAATTGGCGATGCCCGCATGGCGCCAAGGAGTCCGAACCATCGGGTGGCACCGAGACAGTCAGCATATCTATTACATTGTCAACGTCGAAGGAAAAATGAATGTCTGGCGAACCGATGTTGAGGGGAAAAATCATATCTGTCTGACCACAGATTTACCATTTGATGTTTACCGTCAAATTGCGGTCTCGCCTAAAGATAACCGAATTGCCATGCGCGCTGTCAGCACAACCCAGCCGGAGCGCATTATTGTTCTTGATGACGACATCGACACTCCCTGGCATGTGATACGCTACACCACATCCAATGAAATACCGGGGTGTTACTATTCCCGTGCGCAAAGATTAAGATGGGGGCAACACCCGCATATGCGCTATGGTCTTTATTATCCACCAACGCATCCGCAGTATGAAGATCACGGCCCACCGCCCATGGTTGTGCTATTGCATGGAGGCCCCACGGGCCAAGCCTTCATGATGTTTTGTGCCCAAGCTCAGTTTTTAGCTACTCGCGGTTTCGCCGTATTATTGGTCAATCACCGGGGCAGCACAGGTTACGGTAAAGCATACCGGGAAAGTTTGCGTCATCAATGGGGAATTTATGATGTTGAAGACAGTATTTCAGGGGTTGAGTACTGTATAGAAGAAGGACTGGCGCGCCGTGATGCCATATATATCATGGGTTCGAGTGCAGGCGGCCTTACAGTTTATAATGCCTTAATTCATTTCCCTGGAGTTTTTCGGGCGGGAATCACTCTTTATGGAGTTGCTAATCTCTGGACGTTTTCCAATGAAACACACAAGTTTGAACGGCATTATCAAGACTTTTTAATTGGCCCCTTGCCGGAAGCCACCGAGACCTACAATGATCGGTCCCCCGTGCTTCATGCCGATAAAATTCAGGATCCGGTGGCGATTTTCCAGGGTAGCCAAGATCCTGTGGTGCCACTGTCTCAAACCATGGAAATGATTGCGGCTTTAAAGTCCCATCATGTTCCGGTATTTTACCGTGTATTCGAAGGCGAGGGTCATGGATGGCATAGTCCCAAAACCGTCGCACAATTTTATCACGACCTCGAAGATTTTTTGCAGGATTCGCTTAAATCCCTGAACGATTAAGGCTGAATGGCGGGATAATCATCCCGCCCTCCTTGTTCTCATGTTGTCATCTTCACTAATCTCAGCCGACGATTATGGGCCTTGGCGTCTACTCGGATAACGCCGTAAAACATCATCAATTCGTATGGCAACCTCTTCAGGCGCTTCTAACCCGGGACAGTAACCACTACGCTGAAATTTGGATAAATTCCGCATGAGTAATACGCTCTAAAGGTTCAACATTTGGCGTTAACATGTGATCATGTTCACCTCTGATGACTAAAGTCGGGTGAATGCGGGGAACAGCCGATCAATATTCGTCGTCAAATTGGTATAAAGGATTTGTTCTATTTTATTGAGGGCCTGACCTTGGATGTGCAAAACATCTGCACTGGGCAGTCTATGAAAGGCTTGAAGCCAAATCCGCTGCAAAACTTGCCCCTGTTTATGTTCAGGAGCTTTCTGAACCAATTCACGAACCCGTTGAAAATGATGCCGGGTTTTGGGATCCACCACCGGAAAATGTGTCCAAAACAATGAGGGAATCAATATAACGGCGAACTTTTGCAGCCACATACAACGATTCCGCGCCACCAAACGAATGGCAAATAAGGACGGGTTTGATATTCCAAGCACAAATTAACCGCACAATATCCCGTGCATGATCTTCAATCGCATACTCTTGAGGCGGTTTGTCGCTATCTCCGAATGCCCGCACGTTACAGATAAATGCGTGGTATTCATCCAAGGACAAATGCTACAGCAAGGAGTACCAACTTTCTTTAGACATTAACCAACCATGTAAAAAACCAAAGGTCTTGGCCCGTAACCGACGACGTCGAAAGACACCGAGATGTCACCGACGTGCACATACATTCGCGTTTCCCCTTTTCCGCGGTTATCTTCTGAGTATCCTTTTGTCCCTTCTTAAAGGCCTTCAGATTTATTAATATTTTCCTCTATCTTTATTTGATAGCCAATTGGAGAATCGATGCATTCTTCCACGGCTTGCGGATCGTCGTGATTTCAGGACCGTGAGGGAGGTTTCCCGGTTAAAGGTTGCGCCGATGAATCGAGACATCGCGTAGAAGATGGAATTTGTGCAACGTTTCGATCCCACGAAGCTTGTCCTCCCCCATACCATCATTTTGATAGGCCTTCTATTGTGTATCCACATGGTCGGATTCGACCATAGTTTTCAATATCTGGTCCTATAAGTAACCGCTGTTTGTATGAAGTCAAATCAAGAGCTGTTTTGGTCAAGTTATGGCTGATGAACTCGCTTATCGGGCATACGGCCGGTAAACCTGCCTCTTATCGCGGGCTAGTTTTCCGGACCACAAGACTTTGCCAGAGATCGAAATTGTCTCATCGTCTTAGGGGTTAATAGCCGACGATATCGATGGTGCATTCTAAGAGCTCCTTTGCTCGTTTCGACGTATTTTTTCCCCAGAGATCGCTGAGAATTAGCGGCACAGCTAATTCTGGATACCCCGTCGGTCCGGGCGGAATCCTGCGCATCGCGAGTGAAGGGAGCCGCACAACCGGGCGATCTAGAATTAGCCTCATCACATCCTCATCGTTTGTGAGTTACCACATGAGACGGATTAATCTTGACGAATTTCATGGTTACCGACGGCGTAATACAGCTCGTCGTTTTGTGATGAATCACAACGATCCCTCTGGTCAAAAAGATTCGCATACAATATTCTAAAAAACATCAAAAACATATTTATTATGTGAATGGAGACAAGGAAACAACATGAATGATGAATTCTATTTGGCCAATGAATGGAACGTGGTGTTTCGGCACAATATTTCTTCGCGAAATGCCGAATATACGACCACCGACGATTTAGCGCTTTCTCCCGTGATAAGTCAGTATCTCCGGGAAAACTTTTCTCAAGGGATATACTTGCATCAACACGATGCAATATGGGCTGCAGTGATTAAAAAACAGCATTTGTGTTTGGCCACGGGAACTGCTTCTGGTAAAACCCTCCCTTTCATGATAACCGCCATGAACATTTTATCATTGGATCCCAAGGCAAAGATTCTCGCGCTATATCCGACCAAGGCATTGGGTTACGAACAAGAACAACGATGGCGGGAATCACTACAGCGATCGGGGCTGCCAATTCAGGTAGGGCGTATCGATGGCGACATTCCGAGCGCACGGCGTCTAGAAATTCTCGTTACGAGCCATATTCTCGTTGCCACCCCGGATGTTATTCACACATGGATGCTTGCCACTCTTGACAACCGCAAGGTTAGAAACTTTATTCACTGCCTGAAATTTGTCATTGTTGATGAAGTCCATTCGTTTACGGGAGTTTTTGGGTCTAATTCTGCCTATCTCTTTAGGCGTCTCCACCATGCCGCGCATATACTCGGCAGCGATTTTCAATATATGGCCGCATCAGCTACCATTGCGAACCCCGAAGAACATCTGTACAAATTATTTGGTGTTCCTTTTGAAATCATTGATCAGGATTTTTCCCCCAAGCACGATGTTCAAATCGAAATGGTTATTCCCCCGAACGGCGACTTTTTAACACAAGTGGTTAGTTTGTTATCTCATCTGACATCATCCCGCGAGCGATTTATCGCCTTTGTAGATAGCCGCAAGCAGACTGAACAAATCGCCACGATTATGTCTCGGATGGCCAATAACAATTTAGATAATGTCCCGTATATCCGGCGATTGGAAACCCTAGATGTCCTTCCCTATCGAGCAGGTTATGAGGAATATGACCGAACCCAGATTCAAGAACGGCTCACATCAGGAAATCTTATTGGTGTGGTCAGTACCAGCGCCCTTGAGTTGGGACTAGATATACCGGCACTTTCAACTGGTGTTTTGGTTGGGGTACCAAATTCCGCGACGAGCTTCCAGCAACGAATTGGCCGTATCGGACGGCACGCACCCGGTCGAGTCATCGTTATTAAATCCGGAAATCCTTTAGATGACGTGGTTTTCCGTCATCCCAAGTCCTTATTTTCTCGCCCGTTGTCAGAAGGGGCTCTTTACTTAGAAAATCGGCGGATTCAATATATCCACGCCTTAGCCTTGGCTCGACAAGGAGGAGAACACGACCTAGCTATTGGGATTAGAGAAGACCAAGAAATTGAGTTAGAATCTTCCATTGATTGGCCCCAAGGATTTTCAGAGATTGTTCAGGATGAACGCACAGGAACGATCCCGGTAGAGTTTCAGACCATGAAAGAACATGGTGGAGATCGGCCTAACCTGGCCTATGCATTGCGAGACGTTGACCTGCAATTTAAGGTGATATTAAATAATAATCCGCACGATAGTCTGGGCGCTTTATCTTACGGACAAGTTTTACGGGAAGCATATCCCGGCGCGGTTTACTATTACGCGACCGCACCGTACCGCGTCACGCGTGTAGACACGGTTCGCCGTCTGATTACGGTTCGCCCAGAAAAGCACTATACCACTTCGCCTTCATCGCTACCGACTCAGATTTACCCAAATTTAACCGAAGGCAATGTTCATCAAGCTTTCCTACACGGCGATCTGATAAGCATTGAGTGTAATCTGCAAATTCATAACGTCGTGGTTGGTTTTACTGAGCGGCGCGGCCGGGCAGAAAGCCATCATGCCTATCCTTTACCATTAGGAGGCTCTATTCAATTTCGCAGCCCCAGATTTTACCGATATTATTTTTCGTCCGGGGTTATTTTCAACCACCCAGAACTGCGGAATCTAGACAATGCAAAGCTAGACTCTCTAGCATCTTTATTATTCGAAGGGTTTTTAATGACTATTCCTTTTGAACGACAAGATATCGGATACGGATCCGGTCGTCATCGGCGGGAAGCGAACCGCATTGGATTGAATGATCGATTTATAGCGCTCTTTGATCAAACCTATGGAAGCCTTCGTTTAAGTAGCCGTCTTATGGATACTGACGTTTTCGGTAAATTGCTGGAAAACTGTGTAGCGATTATCGAGACGGACTACGACGGATTATATCCTCAGGATCTTCTTGGCCTCGTGGATTTGTTCTATAAAGAGTTCTTAAAGCCCCGTCAAAAGTATTCACCATACGCCCAAAATACGTTGCTGCTAGATAATGAACCAAACCGGATCCGGGTGATTGCGCCTGGCAGCATGGGGCTCGCACTTGGTAAATCAAACCAGGAAGTGATCATTCAGGATATTTTCTTTCATCCCTTAAAAAAGTTATCCTATCGTGTCGACTATCCCAACGATCCGCCAAATCATCTCAACCCACCGGACATAATCTGGTCCTTTGACGAGGTTATCCCCATTGATGGAATATCCGAGTTTGTATACTACGACATGAATACCGGGCAAGTGATAAAAATATGAATCCCCGGGATTGATTCGGAAGCACTTTCAGCGGACCATAGGAGGCGAGGCGCAGAAGGCCTTGTGAAGTTGGTTAGCCATATGAAAAAGACGCCGGTTGGTGCCGCCTAGACGCTCGGGTTGTCCATCGCCGACAGTAATGACCCCGTATACTAGTTGCAACGATCTCCACAATGGAGGGAAATATCCATGACAACCCAGAAATGTGAAGCACTCAAAGACTCTCGTACACACATGTCCATGAGTTTCGGGTCAGAGAGTTCAGCAGACCTCAATCATATGGTCCCCGCGGACTCAGTGCGAAACAACTGCACCTTGGTAATCGCAAACTCCGAGAAATAAACGCGTCCGAGTCGGAGACCGCTTGGCTTATTATCAGCCGCCCATTGCCGCCGAATTCACCGCTACTCTCGAGGTGTGGATTGGCCCTGGTTTCGATTCCGCAAAATATGGGCCTTGACGATCTCGTTTACGCTAAGACGATTACGTCCCTGACAGCCCTGCAGGCTAGGGTTCCTGTATGCCGACAGGGCCAACACAACGGCTCGCCCCAACAGGAGTGTAGTGGTTCTGATGAAGAGCTCAAAGGAAGGACGCCTGTCTCCCGCTTCGGGGGTCAAAACCGGTCTTGACAATGGGGGGGCCACCTTACCCAGCCGTTTCGTAAGTTCTTCTTTGTCCTCCGCCGGACCATGATTTCCGGCGATTCATAAGCCCAGTGGATATGGCCCCTAGGAACTCTTAGTGTAAGTCACCTGCCATCAACGACCGGCTCTCTCGAGCAATCACTTGGATATAATAGGGCTTCGGTAGATCCTGCTGGGCTCGTTATGCACTACCATACATAGTGACTTTTTCCTCAACTCAGTTCCAACACTGTCATGTAACCCGACGTGCTCCTAAGGCGTTATATTCAACAGAAGACAGAGGAGGAGAAAGACATGAAACGACGATCGTTATACATCCCAGGTAGTGCTTTGGCACTCCTCTCGCTAACGGGTTGTGGTTTGTCAGGAGCAGCCCAAATCACACCGACCCACAATGGCAGTTATAATATTTCCGGTACCGTAACCACTTCAGGCGGGAACCAAACACAGCATAGTGCCCCCGAGACGAGTTCCCCATCCAATGCCTCCGCACAAAATGCAAACAATTCTCAAGTATCATCTCCGCCATCATCTGGGACATTTTCCGCCACCTCGAGCATCAACTCTCCATTCAATCCTGTGGTGCAACAAGCTATGGGTGACATCAAGAATTTTACAGCGCTACCCTTGGAGGCCCCCGAGATTATTCCACCTTCGATCTACCATTTCGCTGGCGGTTATTTAACGGCTTTGACATCAACCGGACCGAATCACTGGACGGTGCATTTACGGGACACGACCCAACAAGAGCCTGTCAATTCGCCAAATATCGGGCAGGTTTTAAGTTCCCTGCCGAATGTCGGATCCTTTGGCATTCGGCAATTAGCCAGTAATCAAGTGGGCACCCCATCACTCGATATGACGACTTTACGCCAATTTAATCCTCTTTGGCGTCCCAATCAAAGCATTCTGAATGCAACCAGCAAGGAACACATCATTGTCGGAGGAGGCAATGCGGCCTTAGGAGCCGTCGCTTATGGATTTCATGGCACTTTTAATGATGCCAAATTGACATGGCAAGAAGGTGATTGGACGATCGAAATCACTGGTGGAAGTCCACGCTACGAACAGGACATAGCGTTTAAGCTGGTCAATTACTTGCACGCCCATTATCTTCCCCCATTTCCCGGTCTCATTATGATTGATGTGATTAACCAAGGTCCTCAGGGCAACACAACGGCCGTTACACATATGGACTGGATCGATGGACGCTATTTAATGCATATTGACGCCCGAATTCCATCGTTTCAAAATCCGGTCGATACGGCTAAAATGGCCGTTTCATGGAATCATTATTAAGATTTCACAGCTTTAAATTTTGTATAATCAACTCAAGCTAGCCAACAAGGGTCTTGGGAGGAAATTGTGGATACTGAAGAAATTTGGGTGACGCCTCGACATGGTGCTGAACTTGTTCATTGTTCACCAAAGATTGTAGAAAATCTCATGGCAGAAGGAGTATTGCCCATTCGGCTAGTCACTAATCCTCACGGGTCACAGTATGCGCCCATGCGTTTAATTCCCCTCAACCAATTAATTTCTTGGCTTCATACTCATCCCAATGCGCTTTACGCACGTTCCACAGTTCGAACAGGTCCGGCAACACGTCTCAGGGATGTTGCCGAGCGTCTCCGATTATTGGATGATCAACGACCTTGGATTACTTTATTGCTCATCTTACTCCATTGGGAAGGAGATTCTCAGCAAATACACGATTCTTTAGATCAGCTTCTTCCCCTTTTGTGGGATTTAACACCCGTGAGCGAACGGAAAATCCGAATGAGTCTCAATGGTCCCCTCATTTATTTTAGCTTTCCGCACATTGGTTATGCCCAGTTTGTGCACGACTGGCAACCACAAGAGGTGTCCATGGATTCTGACTCTCAACCAGCAAACACCGAAGGACAATATTATGATCGGTACGTGTCCCAGCGTGAACCCGCCCGCTATCCGCCAGCGTTAATTTTAAGAGACCTCCAATCGGCTATAAATCAGTTGCAGCCCCGGTGGTTTTAACCGATACCATTCGTTTCTCACGGACTCGACAAGTGCTAGAACTCGTTAGGGGAGGAACTATCACCGTCCAAGAGATTCGCTGCCGGAATATGTCCCATCCGTCCCGATTGGAAATCCTCGATCGCTTGTAGAATTTCGGCCCGAGTATTCATCACAAAGGGTCCATAAGAAAAAATGGGCTCACGAATTGGCACTCCCCCAAGTGCCAAGATTTCAAGTCGCGGGCTCTTTGCACTTTGTATCTTATCGGCTCGCACTTGTACAACATCACCCGCCCCAAAGACCACCGCTTCCCCTTCCTTGATGGGGACGTCCCCTTCCCCCGCAGTTCCCTGTCCTGAGAGGGCGTAAACTATCGCACTAAATCCCGTCGGCCACAAGACCCGAAGTTGCGCACCAGGCTGAAGGCTAATGTGAGCATAGGTAATCGGCGTGCGTGTTTTACCTGGGCCTTGATAGCCGCCTAATTCTCCAGCAATGAGACGGATAATGGCGGTGCCATCGTGAGACGTCAATAAGCGTACGGCGTCGGCTTCAATACTCTGATATTGGGGTGGTATCATTTTCAGTTTTCTCGGCAAATTTACCCAAAGCTGCACACCATGAAAGAGGCCGCCTTTTTGGACTAAATCCTCTGGAGGCATTTCATCATGTAAAATTCCACTGCCAGCCGTCATCCATTGTGTTGCTCCATTGGTAATGAGTCCCCCACCGCCATGAGAGTCGCGGTGCCGAAACGCACCATCTAAGATGTAGGTGACGGTTTCAAAACCGCGATGAGGATGCCACGGTGCGCCTTTAGCCTCCCCAGGCGCGTATTCTACAGCTCCCATGTGGTCCAGTAAAAGAAACGGATCACTCATGGTAAAAGGAATGTCACGAGAAGGGAACGGCCTTCTCACAGGAAATCCAGCTCCCTCTAAAAGGCTAGGTGCAGTTGTGTGGACAATCACGGGTTTGGTTCTTCCTATGACATCTGGTTCTTCAAGACGAGGCAACAACAAAATATTGTCTGGTTCTACTGCTGGCATGCCGATCAAGCTTCCTTTCGCTCTTCCTGTCTAACTCCTATTATAGACCAAAGAGCCAAACACTCCTCGAGCGAAGCCATTGGGTTTGTCTCAATCACAGGCGAAGCACTGGAGAAATATTTTCCATTCCACCGAGGAGACTAGCCCAAGAGGACCCCCATTTCACCAATTGATCGGCCCGATGGGTTATAGACTCCTCCCCTTTCCAGATCCAAACGCGGCGGACGGGGGAAATGCCAAAAACTTTCAAAGTCACTTCGAACCCGCCACGTAAGCCGAGAAATAGCGAGGGAAAATTATATCCCACGACACTTCTCACCATTTGGGCCCCAAATCTGAGAATTAGCACCCGAAGAAATAACACGCGGTCACGGAATGGACCATATTCGTTCTTTTGCCGGTGCCACCAGGCCGCTGACCCAGTTCGGCCACGGTCAGTGAAATCCATTGGCCGGCAATACCCAGATGATCATTTAATGCAAAACGCATCATCTTGGATTCAAAGGTTACTACCTGATGGCTAGAAGGCCCCTAGGCGGTCCTCGTTTTCCAGTGATATCCTTTCCTTAGCCCCAGCTTGACCGTAAAGAAACTTCTCGTCCCACCACGCGTAACGGGTAATCTTCGTTTTGCCGCGCAAGTCAATAACCCCATTTGCCGTTCTCCCCTTGCTGCCGTTAATTTCACTCTCTTCGGTCCTTTGGTTAACTGATATCGATGTTCGCTCGCCGCGCCAGTTCGTAAATTAAGATGGAGTGATCCTGTTCACCCCAGCCCTGCGCCAACACGCTGTTCATCATATCGTGGACCATAGCGGTCACAGGAACCGACACTTCCAGCTGCTGAGCAGCCTCCAGAGCAATGGTTAAATCCTTGCGGTGCAGCCGAATTCGAAACCCGGGTTCGAACCGCCCCTCCAACGCCCGTTGACCGTGGACGTCCAAGACCCGGCTTTGAGCAAATCCGCCCAACAAGGCTTGGCGCACGCGGGAAGGATCCACACCGGACTTTTTAGCCAAAACCAGCGCCTCCCCGACCGCCTCAATCGTTAAAGCCACCACAATCTGGTTACACGCTTTGGTGACCTGCCCGGCACCAGCATCTCCGACGTGCACAATATTTTTCCCCATGGCTTGAAATATCGGTCGCGCCCGTTCGAACGCATCGACACTCCCGCCCACCATAATGGACAATGTCCCCGCTTTGGCCCCGACATCCCCGCCTGAGACAGGTGCGTCCAGACTGTCGGCACCGCGTTCCACGGCCGCCTGATGGATTTTGCGGGCAATTGCCGGGCTGACCGTCGACATGTCAATTAGAAGATGGCCGGGCCGAACGCGGTTAAACACGCCGTCCACCCCAAAATAGACGGATTCTACATCCGGGGTGTCAGGCAACATGGTGATAACAACGTCACTAGCATCGGCGGTAGCTGCTGGGCTGTCGGCAGCCACCGCGCCTTCGGCTACCAGGGATGTCTCTTTATTACGTGTTCGGTTGTATACCGTGAGCGGAAATCCCGCCCGTAGCAAATTCATGGCCATTGGGCCGCCCATAATCCCGAGTCCTATAAACCCTATTCGCGTTTCTGCCATATTTTCGCTCCTTACCCGGCAAATTGTCCGTTTTGATAAAGCCGCCACCACTCTAGACTGTCCTCGGTGCGTCCTGGTGGAATATACTCCAAGCCGATGTACCCGGTATATCCGGCCTCGTCCAGGGCCGAAAAAATCCGGCCGTAATTTAACTCACCCGTTCCCGGCTGATGTCGGCCCGGATTGTCGGCAATTTGGACGTGTCCGATATGGTCCCTTAATGTCCGAAACGTTCCGATAATCTCTCCTTGCGTCCGTTGCAGATGATAGATGTCATATTGAATCTCAACGTTGGGCCGGCCAACCTCCCGAATCAAATCGACCACATCTGAGGTCCGGTTGAGAAAAAATCCCGGAATATCGTACGGATTGACTGGTTCCAGCATCAGCGTAAGATGGGCTTTGCCGAGCTCGTCCGCAGCATAGCGCACGTTGTCCCGCAACACCGCCCACGCCTCGTCTTTCGGCAAATCATCCGGCCGGCGGCCCGCTAGACAATTTAATCGTGGCACATCCAGCTCAGTTGCATAACGGATGGCCTCCGCCACCCCCTCACGAAATTCCGCACGGCGCTCTGGCAAAATCGCTATGCCCCGTTCCCCATGTTCCCAGTCCCCGGAGGGCAAGTTAAACAGCGCAATGGTCAATGCCGCATCTTGCGCAGCTGTTTTAACTGCCTCCAGCCCGTCCGCATAGGGGAACAAAAATTCCACCGCATCAAATCCGGACGCCCGGGCCCGGCCAAACCGTTCCAAAAACGGAACATCGGTATATAACATTGTTAAATTCGCGGCAAATTTCAGCATATTGTCCTCTCCTTATCCCTGCCGGGGTCCCGTCAGTTCCGGCTCGCGATCTATGACCGGCCCAAATTCCCGGATCTGATCCAACGCTGGACCCATGGCCGCATCTGCTTCCCGCTGGATAAAGACTTCCACCAGCACTGGTAAACGGTTCGCCTCGGCTTCCTGACGTGCCCAATTTAACGCTGGCTCCAGCTCCTGGGGAACTGTTACCCTTCGTCCCATGCCGCCCATCGCCTCAACTATGGCCACATTATCCATACCCATCCCGTCGTTATGGTCATAACTGATATCCACTCCGTAGTTCATTTGATACTGGTATTTGGACGGCTGGCGGATTAGTCCCAGATACCCATTGTTAAGCATGACCATCACTAAAGGAATGCGATATTGGACGGCTACAGCAATCTCTTCTACCAAAAACTCAAAGGAGTAATCACCGACCACGGCGACCACTTCTTGTTGCGGACGCGCCAACTTGACCCCGATGGCAGCCGGAATTTCCCAGCCCAAGGGTCCTGCCTGCCCACACACCAGATAGTGACGAGGACGGTAAACGCGTTGAAACTGTCCGGACCAAATTTGGTACAGGCCAATGGCGGTGGTGAATACCGTGTCCGGACCGAAAGATGCATTGATTGCTTTAAAGACCCGAGCGGGATGAATCGGTACCGTGTCAATATCCATGACCCGGTCATAGCTATCGCGCAGCACCTGCACACGGTCGACCCAGTCACCGGGACTCTTTGGAGAAACCCGACTTTTGGCCTCGGCCAATACTGCCTCCAAGGCCAGCTTGGCATCGCTCACGATTCCGAGCGCTGGCTCGATGATGCGACCAATTTGCCCCGGATCTACATCAATTTGAATAAATTGCCGATCCCGGGTGTAGATGGCCAAATCGCCAGTGTGACGCTCGGCAAATCGCGCGCCGACCGCCAGTACGAGATCAGACTCCAGAAAGACCCGATTGGCCGACCGCGTGTGGGTCTGAATCCCGACCGTGCCGACGGCCAACGGATGATTGGCAGGCAGTGCCCCCCACGCCATTAAGGTCGGCGACACTGGAATTTGAAGGTATTCGGCCAATTGTCGTAAAAGATCCTCCGCCTCGGCAGTGATAACTCCGCCTCCGGCCAAAATGAGCGGCCGCCGGGCCTCAAGCAGCAGATCTACCGCCCGGCGTACAGCTGCCGGATTCGGTGGTGTGCGAAAGACCGGCAACGACTGGTCAACCGACGGGTCATAAAGGATTTCCGCCTTTTGGACGTCGAGTGGCAAATCGATATGCACCGGACCTGGTCGGCCTTCGCGGGCAATTCGGAAAGCCTCACGAAACACCCAGGGAATTTGGGCTGCCTCCATGACCAAAAAGCTTTTCTTAACCACTGGTTTGACGATATTGACGATATCAACTGCTTGAAACCCCTCGCGATGTAATTGTGACCGCGGCACCTGGCCAGTAATCGTAATCATGGGTATGGAGTCCGCCCACGCGGTGTATAGTCCGGTCACCATATTGGTTCCCGCCGGTCCAGAAGTACCGATGGCTACGCCCACTCGTCCTGTGATCCGCGCCCATCCATCGGCCATGTGAGTCGCCCCTTCTTCATGCCGAGCAGTAATCGCTCGAATACTATCTGACACCTTCGATAATGATTGATAAAGGGGTAATATCGCCGCTCCAGGAATCCCGAAAACGGTCTCAACCCCTTCATCCATTAAAATTGAGACCACCGCGTCCATTGCCGGCATTTTCAGCATGATTACATCCCACCTTTGTGTGATTGCCCTACCGGGGTCATTCCCGTTTCAGATAGCCAGTTTTTTGATACGCTTGCGGCACTAGATCGAGCAGATGAACTGCCGTTGTTTAGTCAACTTCGTTGAAGACCGCATGGGATATGCGCGTGAGATACCTGTATCCCGGGATTCCATACGCATATCTTCCGTTTCCGTTCGAATAATTTTTGTGTCATTTCTCGAGGCGTTAGGTTATTAGTCCCGACCACTTTGCCAAAACGGTTTGAATCCAGCATCTCGAACTTGACATATCCGGCTGCTGGCAAGAATTTCACGCTGGTTAGAGGAGCATTAAGCGAAGCCGTATTATCCCAAACGTGTTCGAGCCAGAATGGCCACCCACCAGATTAAGTTTCACTCTGCGAAACAGTGTTTTGCTATACGGATATTCTCCAATCTTCAAAAAAATCCTGCTATTTTTAGGGTCGAACACCTTATTTTTTCCGCAAAGACCCTAATCGTTCGGATACTTGCTGCGCGGCCTTTACAATCTCTGGCCCTACTTCCATCGCTCGTTCCCGTGACAACCGGGCGGCTGGCGCTGATATGCCGATAGACGCCACAATATGGTTACGGCTGTCCACAATCGGGGCCGCAACACAGCGAGCCCCGACTTCCTGTTCCTCGTCATCGACCGCAAAGCCCAGTTGGCGGACCATGACCAATTCGTCCTCCAAGGCAGCCCAGTCAGTAATGGTATGAGCGGTATATGAGGTCAGCTGAGGATGTGCTCCCTTCATCCTTTGCACCAATTCCGGTCGATACGCCAACAGAGCTTTCCCCACTGCGGTACAATGAATCGGCGCACGACGACCGATGTTCAGTTGCATCCGCAAAAGATTGTAAGCATCTACGGTGGCGATATAGACCATATTCATCCCATCTTCCACCGCCAGGTTGACCGCTTCTCCCAGAAATTCTGCTAGCTGGTCCATCACCGGCTCAGCAGCCCGGTGTAGCGGCCAGGATCGAGTGGCGATTCCACCCATTTCCACCATCCGGATACCCACGCGATAACTGCCTTGTTCCCCATCCTGCTCTACGTAACCAAGTTCCATTAATGTATGCAACAAGCGGTAAACCGTGCTCTTATGCATACCCACCGCATCGGCCAATTGCCCGAGGGACATTTCGTTGTGTAGCACTAGCTTTTCCAATAGTCGAAATGCCCGTTCCACAGACTGCACCCGTACTTGCCCGTCTGATTCGGGAGGGAGTACCCCTAGTCCCACCGAACTCACCTCTAATTCCTTATGTCTCTATCTCGCTGATTTCATCCATCATACCGTAGCCGCCATCTTTAAAAAAGCAGCTTTGATACGGTCTTGATGGTTATGAGAGACTTAGGGGCACCTCTTAAGCATGAAACCAGGAAGTTCAGGTCGTTTCTGGTGATATAACCTCGTTACTAAGTTGTACTCACGGTATACATCAAGAAGACATCGAACTACGAGGCCACAGCCGTAGGCTATTCAGGTCCAACAAGCCAGACATCAGTCGAAGTAAGCTGCGGTGCTTCATTACGGGCTCGCCGCCACCGCGTCCCAATTAAGCCCACCAAAACCCAATTTCCACCGGGGCAGCCACACCTTCATCAACAGCAAGAGACGCATGAACGATACCAAAGGCCCGGTGACGGGTAAGGGAGGACCCGCCCATCGAGAAACCGGAAACAATAATAGAGGCGTTAATCCTAGGTGCTGAACCGAATTTAAGATTTGATGGAACACAAATTAATCCCCGGTTTAGAATATTCGGCGAATCTCTAAGCCTGTCTCCTACTCTTTGGGACAATTAACGAAAATTTTTATGCCGACCCCACAACATTCATGGGGATTGATGAAATCCATCTCCTGGGAATGATTAAGAGTAGTGCAAGTGCATAATCAGCGTACCATCCCTGAAACATATTGACTAATACCAAAACACAAAACAAACTATAAGTTTTCAGAAATATATCCGGTTACCACCATCTCGTGAGAAAAAACTCATTTCCACGATCCATAGCACATCGCTATTGGTGACCCTCACTGATGGCCAAATACCGAAAAGCAAAGGTCCAGGGCCGCCGACCTCCCTCGTTTGTGTTAAGATTCGAAAACTTTGACCTTCTCCCCTGTCTAGACGAAAGCTATCTTTACACGGCAAAAGCATCCCTCCGATGTCGCGGACGCTCCATTTAAGCTAGTTATGTCATCATGGGACGAATGATTATTCTTGGCGATCCCTTGAGATGAAAAATGGTGACACGTCACTATTTACACAGAACGAATTTGATAACGTTTTTAGCGTTTCGTCATGGACGTCATAGACACGTCTATCCCAGGCAAACCCTTAGGGCAATTGGGTTACGAGAATGTTCCTTCTGATAGGTTTTGTTCTGTTAGAACCTGTACGTATCATGAAGTTTTTATAATTACTTTTGTTTTTTGGTATTAGTCGACGGACTCCCTTGATGCTATCCTCAAATTGCAATCCTCGGGGAACCAGTATGACGCAACTATTGGTTAAAGGTGAAATTCAATGGCCAACAGATTATCTAAGTCTGGCAGGATGGAAATACCAAACTCAAGAGGCACATCTGCCGGCATTTATTCATCGCCTATCTCCTATCGATCACGGCAAAAACATCTTGACGATTTGAACTTGGTAAAGGAGGTTCTGGCCGTTGTCACGTTTATTTGATTCGATACCAGCATCTGCTCAGTCCACATTTGTCAAAGAAAAATTAGGAGCCTTATTGGAAGAGAGAACCTATAGTCGCGAGTTGCTTTGGACCTTGAAAGTCTACCTAGACAGCAATGGTCAGGCAGGAGAAGCAGCCAAACGTCTTTATGTTCATCGAAACACCCTAGCGTACCGGTTAGCCCGATTGCAAGAACTGCTGGGATGCGATCTCAAGAATTTGGACACCGTCACAGATTTACGATTGGCCCTAACCTTTTATTATAACGGAATCCAAGAGAACGGAGGAAAAGATGATGTCAAAATCGAGAAGACCACCCATATTTCTTAAATCATCCCCGAGAATCTGGGAAGAATGTACACAATGTTTCGGTTATGGTGAAGACATTTGTCAGGACTGTGAAGGCGAAGGATGTGTACACTGTGAGCACCGAGGCTACAGCGTCTGCCGAATTTGTCACGGCATGGGTGAAGTGCATATAGACGACATTACATGGATTGCCGTACAATCCTAGCAAAAATATCGCCATAACCAAAAAATCTCCTAAGTGGAGCATTATATATGCTTTAAGCCGCCAAATGGATAAGCCATGGCATTATCACCTTTGAAGAATTCTTTCACCTTTCGACCTCAATTTTTTCCGGTAGGTCTATCATCTTACCTAACTATTCCTCTAAATCGCCAGATGCTTTTAGCATGGGAATTATGGCTGATGATTTGATAGTCAAAGATGCGCACCGAGATCGCGGGGAATCAACTCAGCACAATACAGAGTCACCCTGGCATAAAACGTTGTGATGCATCGACATCACCCACCCAAGAACACATCTGCCGTTTAAATCCGCCACAACCTCAGAATCCCTGCAGTCAAAGAGTTGATGCGAGATTAGAAAAACCAACACAATATTTGTTCATCCCTCATATAGTCGATGTGACCTCTGGGATGTCATAAGCTGATAGCGACTCGCACATGATCCGATACTTCTGCCGCGTCCAGGGTACGATCATCCCCGAGGCTATGTCGCTGGTGAATTACCAACCAGGCTTTTTGTGCTTGATGTTCGCGGGCAGGCCGCAGTTGGGGCGTACGTGAGAAATGGCTGCATCTTCTCTTCCCCGATTTAACTAACGGGTAGGCAGCGCTCGATGTGAATTCTCGCCCAGTCTCATGCCTTAAGCACACGCTCTTCCGTCATTTGATGATCCCGTTTACCGGACGATTAGTCGGCGAAACGCGTCTAGAAGACTGATGAATAAATCCGCCATGGCCATCATGTTCTCCTTATGCAAACCATTGAAGGCGACTTCAAATGTTCTGTCTCCCAGTCAGCTAGCGAAAAGCCGTGGTCTCATGCGTCGCTTCGGTGATTTTTCAGTAGCATAGAGAGGCATGCATCAAAATTAGGAACATTCGCACCCCATGGTAAGTTTAGTAAAATTTTTGATATCATTTTTCATATGTGTATTTTCTCACTAATGATACATAGTAAAGCGAGGCCAAATTATGCTGATATCCTTACCGAGTTCTTCCTGTCAACAAATCCCGGATCAAGGTTCTGGACCAGATGCTCAGCAAAAGGAAGAATTTCTTTGCGCGCTCACCCAGCGTTTCGGTGAGCGTATCATCCGCGATGCCAGTCGCCTTTTAGCTTATAGTTATGATGCAACGTCGCAACGGCATAGGCCTGATGCAGCCTTTATTGCCGAGAACGAAGAAGAATTGCAATATGTGCTGCAAACGGCCAGCCATTATCACATGCCGGTTATTGCCCGGGGATCAGGAAGCAACATCAGTGGCGGCACGTTGCCCATCTCAGGAGGCATCGTCGTATCTTTAACGCATTTTAAAGAGATTAAATCTATTGACCTTCGAAGACGGCGAACGCACGTGGAACCTGGCGTTGTCAATGCCAGGTTACAAGAGGCATTAGAACCTTATGGCTTCTTCTTTCCTCCCGATCCCGCCAGTCACCGCATATCAACACTGGGAGGCAATGTTTCCGAGGGATCAGGAGGTCCCCACTGCGTCAAATATGGTACAACTAGCCACTATGTTACAGGAATTAAAGCTTTGCTTGCCGACGGAACACCCATCACTTGTCAAGAAAGTTTGTCGATTATAGATTGGCCTGGCTTGTTAACAGGCTCGGAGGGCATTTTGGCTATCATTACCGAAATAACGTTGCGAATATTGCCCAAAGCTCCTAACTCCGGAACACTACTTGCGGGATTTCGGTCTGTGATTGACGCCGTCTCGGCAGTGTCTGGGATTATTCAGGCACAAATGATTCCCTCTACCCTAGAGTTATTAGACAAAGCCACCTTAGATACCGTCAGACCGTTCATGGACGCAGGATATCCGGATTCAGATGCTGTGCTCCTTATTGAAGTCGATGGTTCGCCCTTATCCGTTCAAGCGCAAATTCAACGGCTCGTTGAAGTATTACAAAAATATCATGCCGATCCCGTGATCATTGCCGAAAACCCCGAACATGCTCATCAATTGATGGCAGCTAGACGATCGGCTTATGGAGCTGCCGCACGACTTGCATCCCATGTCTGGACGCAGGATGTGACCGTTCCCCGGCCCCTTTTAGCAGATATGATGAGTCATGTGCTGGCCATATCTCGCCGTTTCTCGCTGGTAATTAACACCGTGGCACATGCTGGCGATGGTAATTTGCATCCCTTGATTCCGTATCATCCGGATGATGCCGAGGAAGTGGCACGAATGAGGCAGGCCGATCACGCAATTTTGCAAAAAGCAGCGGAATTAGGCGGATCCATTACGGGAGAGCATGGCATTGGCATTGACAAACTGCATGAATTACCTCTTATGTATTCGGCCGACGAATTAGCCGCCATGTACGCCTTCAAAGTGGCCTTTGATCCCCATAATATCTTAAATCCCGGTAAGGCCGTTTATCCTGTTGAGGACATGTCTTATATTCCTGATATTGGCCCAGGGCCAGCAATCACGGGGCATGTTCAACCCCGCACAGTCGATGAACTGCGAGATACCATACGCGAAGCCTACATCCAAAAGGTTTGCCTTACCCTGGACAAGCATAGGGTGCATAAAGGCGCTTGCCGTGTAGATCTGAGTCATCTTCAAGATATCCTGGATTTTGATCCGGACAACATGACCATCACAGTGCAATCCGGGATGTCTTATGCAACCCTACAATCCCTTTTGGACAAATATCATCTGATGTTTCCGGTAATTCCTCTACAAAAAGACCAAACTCTTGGCAGTTTAGTTGCCGAAGGATTGCCCCATCTGGCGCATTTGGGCTATGGTCCCGTGAAAAACTGGATTCTTGGCCTATCTGTTGTCGACGGAACCGGTCGGCAGTTACAATTCGGCCGTAAGATTATGAAAAATGTCGCAGGATTGGATATGCCAAAACTATTTATTGGCTCCTTGGGCCAATTTGGTTTGATTACCACCGTGATCTTGCGTTTACTTCCCAAATTTTCCGAACAGGTTGTTTATATCATAGATCATCAGAACATGAGTCCAGAGCAATACGAAGCCTTGATTCGTGCTCTCCTAACAAGGGCTCCAGGACCCCAGGGTCTATGGACCATGGAACATCATCTTGCTATCTATGTGGATGGACATGATTTTCCCAGCCAACACCAATATATCGAACAGGTATGCGATCATATTCGTATTCCTTATGAGCGTCATGATGCCTCAGATGTTCTCGCCCAAACACACTCAACACTGCAAACACTCTTTGATCATGCCCGGCGCGACCATTCAGGATATGTATTTGGAGTGGGACCATTACCCCATTCTATTACCCCTGCATTTCACGCCCTCGATGACAGTTTATGGATTATGCCAAAAGAACCCGAAAATGCCCCCCAACGGCTGCAGCTTCACGGCTGCCGCGTGTTGAATCACAAAGGTTGGCAAGTTATCAACCTTCCTGATCCATCCTTGATTGAGATCACCCAGCGCCTTAAACAATATTTCGATCCCCACAACATATTTGGAAAGCCATAATATGCTAATTGTGTTATAGATAAACCGTTGAAATCCGATCCACCGCAACAAAATCTGTTGCAGATCGACTGTAGGGGACAAACGGAATCGCTATCCATTAAGCATTGCGGCAATCTTTCACGAACAGCCGTTTTCGCGTGAATTGACCATACCCGAGACTTCAGGGAACAGCGGATGCGACCGATCTGGCGGTCAAAGGTGCCATTCGCTTAACCCCTTTGGGCTATCGTCTACGAAGGAGAATGCACAGGTATAGAGTTCAAGCTATCGAGTAGGAAAAGAGGACGCGCTATGCTAATCATTGCAGACGATTTAAGTGGAGCATTAGATACCGGTGTCATTTTTTCGGGGTTGACTCCGACAAAGGTTGTTCTTAAATTACCTAAACATCTTTTCGACGGGCCCTCCGTCCTCGCCTGGACAACCGAATCGCGTCATCTCCCTGCTGATGAAGCCCGGCGCAATCTGCAACAGGTCCTCCCCTATCCCCTTAAGATCCGGCCTCTATACAAAAAAGTGGATGCAACGCTCCGTGGACCCGTCGGAGCTGAAATCGAAACCTTGTTGCATCTGACGGGGATGAAAACCGCCGTGCTCTGTCCATCATTTCCCACGGTCAACAAAATTGTAAAAGACGGACATCTTTATGTGGATGGGAAACCGTTGGAAACCACAGCACTGGGTACGGATCCGCGAAATCCGTTGCGCACCGGCGACATTCAGGCTCTCTTGCGAGAAACCACTACACTCAGGGCGGAATACGTTTCCTTAAACACATTACGCCATCACCCTGAACATGTGCATCAGAGCATCACTCGTCACTCGACTGGGCAAATTGTTGTGGTCGATGCAGAAACCGATGACGACTTAGCACAGATTGCGAAGATTTTATCGAAACATCCGAACGTTTTACCGTGTGGTTCGTTGGCTCTTGCCCTACAATTGCGCCCCTATCTTGTTCAATCTCAGACTTTAACCGTGCCAGTAACAGCCAAGGCCGATAAGGCGCTCATAATGAGTGCCAGCTTGCATCCTGCAACTCAACAACAAATTAACTATTTTCGGACCCGTTTCCCGGACCACTTTTGGGAGATAGACAGTACCTTACTTTCACACCATACGCCGGAACTGATTAACACCGTAACACTTAGGCTTATCGATTGGTTTTCGACCTCACATTTTGCCCTGCTCTCCGTCAGTCCGGAGCCCCGCATTGATCCCAATGCCGTAACCGCATTTCTTGGACAGCTTGCTCAGCGACTTATCAATGACATGAAGGGGGTGTTTGCGCTGGCCGCAACGGGAGGAGATATGACATCTGCATTGTGCCGTGCTTTAGGAATAACCGAATTGGAGCCCGTGATGCAATGGGAACCCGGCATTGTGCAAAGCCGAATGCTTTTTCGTAAGAGCCCATGGACATTGGTGTCCAAATCCGGCAGTTATGGTTCTGCCCCATTTTTTATCGACTTTGTTCGGCGCTTGCTATAGCATACTGATAAGAAAACACAGCGCAAGATGTCACAACACGCAATTATTCATCGTAAGTATCGTCATCGATAAAGGAGAGCAGCATGTCAGCATATCTATTGCAAACAGCCATGATTACCCCATTAACAAGCGATGGCCATCTCGATACTCTGGCCCTCAAACGATTAATTCAGCGCATTTTGGCAGCTCAACACATTGGTCTATCCATTTTAGGTTCGACCGGAGAAGGCGCAAGTCTTTCCCTGTCCTTAAGACGGCAAGTGCGGGAAGCCGTTTTGGAACGTGTAAACGGCCAACAACCGGTATATTCCGGTATAGTGGGAACCGTTCAAGAGGATATCGTCAAGGACTTGGATGCATGCCGCGACCTGCCATTAGCAGGGCTTTTGATTCCCCCGCCCTCTTATTATCCGATGACTGCGAGAGATCTCGAGGTCTTTTATTTGTCTTTAGCTGATCGGTCTCCCTTTCCCATCATGCTCTATAATATTCCCCCCTACACGAAAATCAGCATTCCGGTAGAGGTCGTTGCCAAATTATCCACCCATCCTCATATTATGGGTATTAAGGACAGTAGTCGTGATTTCGACTACTTCCTGAGGGTTTTGCACCGTACTCGCGATATACCCGACTTTAAAGTATTAATCGGGACGGAAACACTCGTCCTTCCCGCCTTAGCCGTGGGAGGACATGGCGCCGTAGTCGGGTCAGGCAATATTGTGCCCCAATGGATCGTGGAACTCGCGGAGCATGTGGCCCATAACCGCTGGCCAGAGGCACGCCAGTTAGAATACCAACTCATCGATTTAGCAACGGCCCTGCGCCAAACCGATGGGGTCCGAGGTTTTAAATTTGCCACTGCCGCCATTGATCACCATCTGGGTTATTTAATGGCGCCTTATCAACCGCTACCCCAAGATGCTCCCGCTGCTCTGGCCATTCGCGATGTTCTTAAGCGGTATCACCTGATTTCGGAGTGATCACGGAACGCGCAGAATCTAGATCATGAGCATGGAGAGCAAGCCCACGAGCATCTCGTGGGCTTGCTTATGCACTCGTAAATGCTTTGGTGAATGTTTCAGGCGAGATTTATTCTTCGAATGTCCACCATTGGCGAGCGAGATTCTCAATGAGTTCGGGATACTGCCAACCGAAAACTTGGGCCGCATAAGCCACCAGACTTTGGGCTTGTTCCCGGCCCGGACGATTTCCCCCTGCCAAATCGGGGACAAAATTCGCGTCAAAAATCCGAAACTGCCCTGTTGCATCTTGACGAAAATCCACCGTAATCACACTGCGGCTCTGTACTAAATCGGCAAGTTTCATCGCTTGGGCGGCGGCCTCGCGAACCGTCACCTCATCCGTTGGTTCAAACGGTTCGACAGTCTCTAATAGCGGCAAATCCGGTGGCAAGACGTGATCGACGTGATGGATGCGGTGAACTGGCGGCAACGCCCAATATCGTGTCTTTTGAATCTCCGTTTCGTCAATCTGATAATCGCCTGGGGGAAATACCACGATGGTAATTTCCTCTCCGGGCAAGAAAGCTTGAATCATGACTTCATCACCCGCAATGGAACGGTCCCAATGTTCAACAATATCCATTAACTCTTCACGGTTATGAACAAGCCGCACATTGCGTCGACCATAGCCGCGAACTGGTTTGACAATTAAAGGAAAATCCATACCATAGGGAGCTGAATAAATATCGAATTGGCTAATAATGTCTTTGGCATCTGCGGAAGTTGCTAAAGGCATCACAATGCCACCATGTTGAATAACATTATGGGAAAAAGCTTTGCTTTCTAATGGGTCAATTAGCACGGGCATTTGCCCCGTAATCCCCATCCCTTCTTCCAGTCGCGATGATAATGGATGCTCTGTATCCATGGGCACATATGGCCATAAAATACGGGCACCTTGACTGAGCGCCTGGTTGATACCGTCATTGGTATCCGGGAAACTCCATTGATATGCGTCATGTGGATCCGGTGTAGCGGCGGGCGTAATAATGGGAACATGACGTTCTTGGAGAGCGTAAGCTATATCCGCCGTTGTTTCCCGGGCTTGTGGTGGTTGTCGCAGGATCGACTGTGTCTCTTGTTCGGCAGGATACAATACCGCAATGGGACCGAGCCATTCTTTCATAACTTGTCCTCCTCATTGAATTCATCGTTAAAAATCCCATCTATCGTATCATTCCTCCCCTATGACTTAAAGCGACACCTTGTTAAGGTGAGTGTCCCAACAGGTACACCTCGCAATGTCACAATAGCCTAGCAAATATTCCTGTTCTGTCACAGTACAGTCATCTTTACTATAATAGGTTTCGGAAACTAAGAAGAGATTGACGGAAACTTATGATTTCACTTTGCCCTGTTCAATCTATTCTATCTAAGGTTGAATTATCAGGAGGTCATGATGAAACCCTTTGAGGGACTTCGCATTATTGACTTAACGCGCATTCTCAGTGGTCCTTATTGTACTATGTACTTCGCCGATTTAGGCGCAGAGGTCATTAAAATCGAACCCCCTCAGGGCGATGATACCCGGCACTGGGGCCCCCCATTTATTGACGGCGAAAGCACCTATTTTCTCAGCATCAACCGCAATAAACGCAGCGTCGTTCTCGATTTACGAACCGATACCGATCGCGCGCATCTATCCGAGCTCATACGCCATGCCGATATCGTCGTTGAAAATTTTCGACCCGGAACACTCGAACGCTTGGGGTTGGGTTTTCAGACCCTCAGGGAACTTAATCCCCAAATTATTCTCGCATCGATTTCCGGGTTCGGCCAAAGCGGACCATATGCTCAAGATCCAGGCTATGACGTCATAGCCCAGGGTATGGGAGGGCTGATGGCGATCACTGGAGAAATCGGAGGGCCACCGATGAAAGCGGGGTTTTCTTTAGCCGATATTAGTGCAGGAATGTGGGCCATTATCGGGATCCTCACCGCGTTACATCGACGAGTCACTTGCCCCGAACCTCAGTGGATTGACATCTCCTTGTTGGAATCGATGATGGCTTTTCAAACCTATCTTGCGACTAATTATTTCGCCACGGGCCAAGATCCCCGTCCCATGGGCAATGCGCATCCTAGCATTTGTCCCTATCAAACGTTTCCCGCACAAGATGGCTATTTTAATCTCGCTGTGGGCAATGAAAAATTGTGGCAAAAGTTCTGCCAAGTTATCAATCATCCCGAATGGCAGGATGATAATAGGTTTCGTACCAATGTCGACCGGGTAGAACATCGTGAAGAACTGGTCAACGCCTTAGAGTTAATTTTTCGGGAGAGGTCCGTAAATACGTGGGTCGATCTATTTCGAGAATCTGGAATTCCCGCCGGCCCTATTTATCATCTCTCCGATTTATATCATGATCCCCACGTCACAGAGCGTCATGCGCTTTTCCCGATTGAGCATCCTGTAGTGGGCCAAATTTTGCAAGTTGCATCCCCTGTGCGATTTTTGGCCGGACCGGATTCGTCACCCAATTGCAATCCCCCGCCCTTGCTCGGAGAGCACACGCAAATGATTTTGGAACAATTCGGCCTGAAATCATCTTCGCCTCGGACCAGTACCAAGAATCACCTCTCAGATTAGTCATCAGATCGCGTTGGCACCAAAATTTGATTGTCCTCGGATTGCAAAACCATCATCGTAAGATTATCCACCAAATGAATCGGATGACAAAAACGCGCGATAACGTATCTAATCACGGTTAACCTCTTTAACCCAACCACTTGCGTGGACGCTACATAAAATGTCATAGTAGTAAACATATAATTTAGGACAGTAATGCAATAAAGTGCATTGTCCTCAATATTCAGAGCGTTGAGAAGAGAGGATGCGAGCGAATGACCGTGACAGCCGTTGTTGGGGCTAATTGGGGCGATGAAGGTAAAGGCAAGATTACCGATTATTTAGCACGAGATATGGATTTCGTAGTGCGTTTCCAAGGAGGAAGTAATGCAGGTCACACAATTCTGAACGAATTTGGAAAATTTGCTCTGCATATGTTGCCATCGGGTGTGTTTTATCCGCATGTCCATAATGTTCTCGGACCAGGAGTCGCTTTGAATATTGTAGGACTGGCCAAGGAACTTCAATATCTTAAAGACCACGGACTTGTTCCCTCATTCTTCCATATCTCTGACCGGGCCCAAGTCGTTCTTCCCGTTCACATCTTGCTAGACCAAGCCGAAGAAATGCGTCTCGGCGCCAATCAGTTTGGTTCCACTCGTTCAGGAATCGCCCCATTTTATGCGGATAAATTTCTTAAAATCGGGGTACAAGTCGCTGATCTGTTTTTTAAGGATCGATTACGACAGCGTATTGAACGCAATTTAGCGTTAAAGAATTTCTTATTACCGACGGCTTACCAACTGCCCATTCAAGATCCGCTTGAAATCACAGAAATCGTGTCGCATTATGCCGACGTCATAGCGCCTTTCGTTTGTGATACCACGTTGCTGCTGCACGACGCGTTAAAGAACAACCAAGGAATTTTGTTAGAAGGCCAACTCGGTGCATTGCGCGATCCCGATCATGGTATCTATCCTTTCACAACATCATCATCGCCGTTGGCCGGCTTTGCGAGTGTAGGAGCTGGAATTCCGCCTTACGCGATCAGAAGAATTATCGCCGTGACCAAAGCCTATTCGACATGTGTGGGAGCCGGGCCATTTGTGACCGAATTGATGGGCCCCGAATCCAATGCGCTACGGGAACGAGGCGGCGACGCCGGTGAGTACGGAGCAACCACAGGACGCCCTCGCCGCGTTGGCTGGTTTGATGCCGTCGCTACACGCTATGGGTGCATGATCCAAGGGGCTACGGAAGTCGCCCTCACAAATTTAGATGTCCTAAGTTATCGTGAAGAAATTCCCATTGCTACGGCATACACTTTAGGCGACAAGACCACGACACAATTTCCGCCAACGGCCGAACTGTCCCAAGCACAGCCTGTGTTCGAAGTGATGCCTGGGTGGAGAACAGATATTACAAGCATTCAACACTACGAGGATTTGCCTCCCTCCGCAAGACAATATGTAGAGAGAATTGAAACACTGATTGACACGAAAATTCGCTACATCTCCGTCGGTCCCCAGCGAAAGCAAATCGTTATAAAGCCGTAATTCGGAAATTCTCACGTTTTTCTAGACGTTTGTTCTCACTTAGGCAAAGGAAGTACGTGGTCAAATGGCTTATAGGCTGTGTCAAGCAATCCGTCAGTTAATCGCTCCCGAAAAAGTCTTGATTCACGCCGCTTACATCGGAACCCTGCCTAAAAAGTGGTATCCTCACCATTCTCTCATTGGCAGAATGATACAATAAGACTGTAGGTGTTGGGGAGAGATATCTCAAGGAGGGATCGTGAATGAAATTCACGTTTAACGATGACACCATTTTTGATTTTGATCGGCTCGATGCAGGTATCCAGGATTTGTTACACCGCTTTATTCCCTTTGCATCCTTTTCACAAGACACGCTGGGAAAACTTGATGATTTCACATTAAGATCCATGTTGAGACGTCTAACGGCCCGTCGGGATACCCTCAATGACGCCATTGATATGATCCAGCAAGAACTCACTAGACGCCAAAGCCCTGCAGATAGTGAACCCCCTGCTACGCTTTAATTGTCCAGCCAACAAGCTAAACGGCCGAACCGGCTGTTTAGCTTGATATGACTTGGCTTCTTTCCTTCCACCATGCCTCGGCTCGTTGCATCAAGTGGACAACAACATCGTGAGCCGATTCACGTCCTTGAACAAATTGCACACTTTCCCCAGCATAAATCGGAATCGTTTCGGGATCATGAGACTGGAGTCCCTGTGTTAATTCATTGGCCGCATCATCTGTAATGTTTTGAGATAGCCATCGACGGACAAACTTATTATTCAGTACACGCCCCGGATATCTACCGGGCCAGGGGGCATGAAGAATTTGGTCATAGAGACGGGTGACGACGGTATCTTCGGCATGACTTGCGATGAGATAGGAGATAGCCGTGTCGACTAACAGGGATTCTTGGCACGCTGCAAACCGGGTTCCCATCCAGACTCCTTCCGCCCCCGCCATGAAAGCCGCACAAATGCCTTGAGGTGTCGCGATACCTCCAGCCGCTAAAACGGGAACGTTCATCACGGGAACAACACTTTGTAAGAGCGTAAGGGTCGACAATTCCCCGGTGTGTCCTCCGGCTTCTCGCCCCTGAACCACCACCGCGTCAACTCCGGATTCCTCGGCTCTTTGGGCATCCTCAAGACTATTCACTTGCGTGACAACAACTGCCCCAGCTTCATGGATCCGAGCAACGTACGGCTTCACAGACCCAAAGGAAATCGAAACCAAAAAAGGTTGAAGCCGTAAAGTCTCCTCCAATATTTCTGGACGGCGTGCCAGGTCCCATTCAATAAATCCCACACCAAAATTCAATCCCGATGCGATCTTGGCCACTTCGGTTCTAAGCCAATGGTCATCCTGGCCCGGTCCTACGGCGATCATCCCCAAAGCCCCCACAGAACTTACAGCAGAGGCTAACGCTCCCCCAGATACCCCCAACATGGGAGCAGCAATGATGGGATAACGTAAATGCCATTGTTGGGTAATCTTCGTGGAAATCATATGACCAGCCTCCTTTCCCTACTCGATGACATTTCTATCGGAATAGATTATGGGAATCGTCATCGTTCGTGGTATTCTTTGACATAAGACTAGCACTAAGAGAAGGTAAAATACCACTTTCATTCGGTTTTGCCAAAGGAATACGGTGAGCTGATTGGCGAAGCATATCTTTGAAATGGTTGATCAATGCTGCGATATGTTGAATAACTGTCCATATCGTAGGTGCGTTCGCTACCCAGTCAATCAATCCACGTCCCGATAAATAGGGGGCCAAGATCTTTTCGCAAAGGGTCCGAGGGCATTATCCTGATCCCCTATAATGTGAAAAATGAAGGACATCACATAACACGGCTCTATCCGACGTCGACCATCAATATACCAAGGACATATGATACGCATAGAGAAAAACCAAGCGGATAAAGAAAGGAATAAAGAGATGCCACGACATTTAGTCATTGGAAATGGACACATTGCTATCGGATTTGATGATACCGCACAAATTCGCGACATCTATTATCCCTATGTGGGTGAGCTCAACCACGTAGGGGGGCACCGCTGTGCCATTGGCGTGTGGGTTGACGGTCAATTTTCGTGGTGGCGCGATCCTGAATGGCAATTTGATCTTGGTTACCATGAAAAATCTCTGGTCACCAATATCCGCGCAACACATCCTGGCATGGAGTTAAGCATCACATCAGAAGATGCGGTCCATCAACGTCTTAACGTGTATCTTAAACGGATGACTATTACTAACCTTGCCCCTGAAGGGCGCGAAGTTCGCGTCTTTTTCAATAATGATTTAATGATTTCGGAAACAGAGGTCGGTGACACCGCGGTGTATGATCCCGAGCGTCACGTCATTTATCATTATAAGCGCGGCACTTACTTCTTGTTTAATGGTGCCACCGAAGGCACCAGGTTGTTCCAGTATTCTACGGGCGTTAAGCGGTTCAATCACAGTGAAGGAACGTGGCGAGATGCAGAAGATGGAGAACTCATGGAAAATCCCATTGCCCAAGGATCAGTCGACAGTGTGATCAGTTTTCGATTGTTTCTTAAACCCGGAGAAACCCAGCTCTTAAATTATTGGATGGCCATTGGTTCAACGCTTGACGAAGTCACCGATCTTGACGAATATGTTAAGGATAGTGGGGTTAATATGCTCCTTGATCGGGTGATTGTCTATTGGCAACGCTGGGCAGAAAAATCCGGCACATGGTTCGCAGACTTACCCTCTCGAGTGCGTGACCTCTTTTATATGAGCTTATTAATGGTGCGCGTCCACACCGATGCCAATGGTGCGATCGTGGCTGCTTTGGACTCCGATATTCTGCAGTACAACCGGGATCACTATAATTACGTCTGGCCACGTGACGGGGCACTGGCGGCCATTACCATGTCGGAAGCAGGTTACCATGGAATGGTCCGTCCCTTCTTCCGGTTTTGTGCGGATGCTCTTACCGACGAAGGATATTTGCGACACAAATACAATCCGGATGGAACTGTCGGTTCGAGTTGGCATCCTTACGTGGTCCAAAAAGAACGGCGCTTACCTATCCAAGAGGACGAAACCGGTCTGACCCTTATCGCGCTCTGGCGGGACTTTGTGCATCACCAAGAAATCGACTTTCCCCAGTCCGTTTATGACACCCTTATCCGGCCCGCTGCTGCGTTTTTGGCTCGCTATATTGATAATGCTCTTGAGTTGCCCAAACCCAGTTATGATCTGTGGGAAGAACGCTACGGCATTTTTACGTTTACAAGTAGTGCGGTCTATGGGGGCCTAATTGCCGCCGCCAACTTCTTCCGCCTCTATGGCAACGATTACCTTAGTGAGCGTTACCATAAAACTGCGCAAATGGTTAAACGCGGTATCCTATCCCGGCTTTACGATCAAGAACGGGGCATTTTTGTTAGAGGATTAGTTCGGGAAAATGGCCGCTGGGTTTTTGATAAGACCATTGATAGCAGTGTCTTTGGTTTATGGGCGTTTGATGTATTGCCGGCCGATGATGAGCGAATCGTTCGCACTATGGAAGCCGTTGAATCGACATTAACCGTCAAAACGGAGGTAGGGGGCATTGGACGATATGAAGGCGATAGCTATTTTCGCTCTGGAGACGATGACGCTCCCATTAATCCCTGGTTCATCTCCACATTATGGGTCGCGGATTGGAAAATTGCCAAGGCTCGTACCATTGGCGACTTACGGGCTCCCCGTGAGACTTTGATTTGGGTTGCCAATCATGCGCTTCCCAGTGGCCTGCTCCCTGAACAGTTGCATCCCCTCACCGGTGAAGCTTTGTCTGTCTCTCCGTTAACCTGGTCTCACGCCGCGCTAGCCTCGACCGTTTTACATTATATTGACCGTTACCGCTCACTCGTAAACGCCAGTTTTTAGTGATAACCTCGGGGTATAATAAATAATTATCGCGATTTTCCGAAAGGATCGATATCATGCTCACACGTCCAAACTGGCAATATCTTTTAGTTGCCGCCATCCTAGGAATTATTCAGTTCCTCATCGGTTTAGCTGCACCCTTTCATACCATTGTAATCAGTTACATATTGGATTTCTTAATTCTTGTTGTCGCCTTTATCGCAGGGCAGCATGCTAAAATTTCCTCGGGTCATCCGGGATGGTTTGCCTCCGCAACCGGAGCTATTTATGGATTCTTGGCTGGGATCACGCCGTTCTTTGTGACCATCACAGCAAACGATTTGAAGCGACAATTGCATCACCATGTGGTCTCTTCCGCGCAACTCCAACAAATTGTGAAAATCGCCAATTCGCCGGTCGCACATTTTACAGATTGGCTATTATCGGTTTTAACCTACGGGATTCTCACACTCATTATTGGTTCCATTGGCGGACTGGTCATCAAAAAGCCGAGTGATCGCGATGCCATTTAACCCTGTAGCGACTTCATCCGAACCTTTGGTTCGTCTCAGCCACGTTGATAAAGTGTATCACCGTGGCACAGAAAACGTGATTGCTCTTCATGATGTGTCTTTTGCTATTTCCTATGGAACTGTAGCGGTGGTTTTAGGCCCCTCAGGCGGAGGTAAGTCGACCCTATTGCATATTCTGGGCGGCATGGATCGACCTACCTCTGGCGATGTCATGATATCAGGCCAGGATATCAGTCACTGGTCGTCAGACGAGTTAGCCAAATACCGACGGGAAACCATTGGATTTATCTTTCAATCCTTTCATCTCATTGCCAATATGACCGCTTTAGAAAACGTCGAGTTACCGTTGATGCTGGCTGGTGTCTCTAAAGAAGATCGCCGTCGCCGTGCTATCGAACTGCTAAACCGCGTGGGACTCGGTGATCGGTGGGACCATAAACCTGGCGAGCTCTCTGGCGGACAAGCCCAGCGCGTCGCCATCGCCCGGGCACTGGCAGCCAATCCTCCGCTCATCCTTGCCGATGAACCGACGGGCAATTTGGATAGTACCAGCGGTCAAGAAATTATGGATCTTCTCACGTCTTTGGCTCATGAGGACGGTCATTGTGTGGTAATTGTGACGCACAATGAAGAATTTGTTCGGTATGCCGATCGAATTCTACGCATCCGTGACGGTATCGTTCATGAAGAAATCCGCCATGACAACATTTCATCTTCAAACATTCAACCTGAAACACTGGGCCATATACGTTTATGGACGTTATATCAGTTAGCATGGCATTCTCTTGTCAAACGCTTAACCCGGGGACTATTAACGGGATTAGGGATAGCCATAGGTGTTGCGGCGATGGTATTGCTCATTGGTCTAGGAACAGGATTAAAGTCGAATGTCGTTCAGGGAATTGTTTCATTGGGACCCTTAACCGCGATCAATGTCTCACCCCATGGCAATAAAGCCGGTTCAGGACCCTTTGGACCTCAAGTTGTTTCCGGCCCGTC
Source organism: Sulfobacillus thermosulfidooxidans (assembly GCF_001280565.1). Taxonomy (NCBI): domain Bacteria; kingdom Bacillati; phylum Bacillota; class Clostridia; order Eubacteriales; family Clostridiales Family XVII. Incertae Sedis; genus Sulfobacillus; species Sulfobacillus thermosulfidooxidans. Next base: position 1,350,117 of record NZ_LGRO01000001.1, read on the forward strand.
TCATGCGATTACCGCTCATACATTGTATCAGTTTGCCCATTTGCCTGGGGCACGAGCGGCCTATATCAATGCGACCTTTTTAACGGGCGTTACTTATCACGGACGATCTACCACTGCCGCCCTCAATCCCCTGCCCCCAGGTAACTTATGGTCCATTTCAGGGGTTCTCCCGACGGTTGTGCAAGGTCATTTATCCAATGCCTCTCGGCATATCGTGATTCCCTTGAGCGTTGCCAAAGCGCTTATAGGCGGCCGTCATCCCCATATTAGGCAACTGTTGGACAAACCCATCATCCTCCATATCGAAACCATGAGTGGTGGACTTTTTGCAGGAGAGGGCTTATCCGGTCCCGTTCATCCCCTGCCCCCACAACAGGTCATAATTACTGGATTTGTGAACTCCGGGATTGGATACGTTTCTTACCCTACAGCCCTCAACTGGATTCAGAGTTTTGCCGCCAATCCTCACGATGTGCATTATCCCGGCGCAACCGTTCTCGCTAACAGTTTGTCCCAAGTTCCATCTTTAGCCAACCGTATCGACGCCATGGGCTACAGCACAACCACGCTCCAACAGGCTCTTCGTTCCATCAACAAAAGTTTCAGCCTTATAGAAACCGGTTTAGGTGCCGTCGGAGGCATTGCCTTAGTCGTAGCTGGACTCATGATTGGAGTTGTCATGAGTATGGCGGTATTAGAACGACGGCGTGAAATTGGCATATTACGCGCCATAGGCGCTAGACGCCGCGATATTTCTCGCTTATTTTTACTCGAAGCCTTATCTATCGGGCTGATAGGCGCAATCGTGGGCATTGCTTTGGGAGGCGGTGTCGGTGCTATCATCAATGTATTAGTCAAGCAAAATAGTCAAGTCAGCCACGGGATTTTTAGTTTGCCCCTATGGCTTGGCGGGCTCGGGCTCTTATTTGGCGGCGGTGTCTCCATTGTTGCCGGCGCCATTCCTGCTTCCCATGCAGCATCGTTAAATCCCGTTGATGCTCTGCGCCAAGAATAATTACGAAAGGTCGTAATCTCAAGCTGCCTCTTTTTAGACACTAGAGGCAGCTTCCATCTGAAAACCTTCTCGTAATCCAGTGCGCTTACTTAATAGATTGCCAATTCTCATCCAGCAGATTGCTTCATGGCTCTTACCTCCAAGAGCCATGCTCCCCTGTGCGATCACTTCAACCGCGCGACAACGCTAGCCTCCCCCATTTCCTGGCCGTTCACTTCACATGATGATTGCCCATTAAGATAGCGGCTCGTGATTACCAAAATGGGCCGTCAGGCAGACCTTCAGGTCTGGGGATATCAGACGCAACGACCAAGGGGCTTGATGCTCCGCAAGTCGTTCAGGATTGTGGTTTAGCGAAAATGGTGCCATCCTATAGGGCTGAGCCCTAGCGACCCAGACGTATCAAACCCAAGGTCAGGACCTCACCCGCTTGCAGTTGGACAAACGGCTCACAGCCCTCAAGCTAAGGTGAGCCCCTTTGTTCAGACAAATTTTTGGGCCCTAAAGTGTGAGACTGTTCCTCCTTTTTTGGTCTTATTTTGGTGAATTACTCTGGGGATGCGTCGGCATCCACCGAGTCCCAGTTTTCGGGTTGTTCTCTTCGATTCCACGAATCGGCGCCGCAAAGGGGCTGATGGTTGAAGGATGCTGATGATACTGCTCTGCCGGCGTGCAGTACTCTAACGCGTGATGCAGACGTTCTTCATTGTAAAAGGTGAAATACCGGGTCAGGCCCCGATAGGCATCACGTGGTGAGGCATAATCGTGGAGATCGACTTCTTCGTACTTGACGAAACGCCAGAGCCGCTCGGTAAAGATATTGTCGAATGCCCGTCCGCGGGGATCCATACTGATTTTCACTTCTTGATCCAGTAAGAGAGCGGTATAAGTCGGATGCCTAAAATGGCTTCCTTGGTCATGATTCCCAATCGTGGGCACGGCCATCGTGAGCGCCCGCTGCGCGGCCGTCATCACAAAAGATCATGCCAACGTCTCAGACAATCCCCAGGTGACCACATAGCGCAAGTACCCATCGATCATCGCGACAAGATACAGCCAGCCTTGCCGCAGTCGACTAGAGGTGATGTCGATTCCCCACACATGATGGGGATAAGCCGGAATAACTTCCTTTAACAAGTAGGGATAGATCGGATGTTTGGCATGCGGCCTACTCGTGCGCAGTCCGGGAGACAGACCCCAAATTCCCATGTCGCGCATATCGTGCGGTATCCGTTTGCGATTGACGGCATGGCCTTCCTGCTGCAATCGCGCCGTCATCCGCCGCAATCCGTAAAAGGGTCGATCCGTATCAATGTCATCGATACGGTGTTTCCACATCACTTCCACGGGATCCGGCCCGACGGCCCGGTAGTACAGGCTCAAACGATTCAGACTCAAGAGTTGGGTTTGCACAGTGCGGGGTAAAACCGCCGCATCTCCATCCAGCAACGCCTTTCGCTCAACGCGAGACAGGGTCGAGGCCAGATTTTGTTGAGCCATTCGACCTGCGTGGAGAGCTTGCCAATTTCGGCAAATGTCCCGGCCGCATCGCCCACATAGTATCAAGCGTTGACAAGTCTTGAGGGCTCGGGCCAGCCAATATTTCGGAATAGATGAAAGGGGCGACCACCCATGGCCACGACGGATCGGCCCATCGTCTTGTGAAACATAAGTTGATTTTTTAGACAAAATGAGGAATTCTAGAAATTGAGTATCCGCGTTGGCTCCCCCATTTGATAATTTCGTTAGAAGGTGCGAATATGGCGGTAGGAGAAATCGAGTGCAAGTCTATTTTAACGAAGTCAAAATTACCGGACGCCGATTATGTGATTAACCCTTATGTTGGCTGTCAATTCGGTTGCTCTTATTGTTACGCCAGTTTTATGGGACGCTTTAATGGCCATTCCATCGAAGACTGGGGAAACTACATCTATGCAAAAATCAACGCACCGGTAGTACTGAAGCGCGAGTTCAGGAAAATTAGTGGCACGAAGAAAAAAATACTCCTTAGCTCAGTTACCGATCCCTATCAAGGGGCCGAGGCCCACTACCATTTGACTCGGCAGTCGTTGCAAATCTTTGCAGCCGAACAGTACTCGGGTCCAGTTAGCATTCTTACAAAATCCCCTTTGGTTCTTAAAGATGTAAGCATCCTCAGGCAGATTCCTGACGTTGAAGTTGGAATGACGGTAACGAGCACAGATGACAGCGTTAGCAGATCACTAGAGGATCAGGCCCCCGTTGTGAGCACACGACTAAAAACCCTAGGAAAACTTCACGATGCCGGGATCAAAACGTATGCGTTCGTCGGGCCGATTTTCCCCCATTTATTTTTGAGGGTGGAGAAGCTCGAATCGTTATTTCAGCAACTTGCCGAAGTCGGGGTATCTCAGGTATTTGCCGAGCACGTCAACATGTCGGCATATATTCTGAAACGACTTGCCCCTGCCATCGACCGCGATCCGAGTGTCGCGGAGTTCTATCGTACCCCAGACAAATTAAAGACCTTGACAAAAAAAATTGATGCTCTGGTGTATGATTTGGTGAAAAAATACGGGCTCCAACTTCGACTCAACCAACCCCTTCACCATAGCGATTTACCAAAGAACACCTAAAGAGGCGTGCTATCGTCGGTGGTGGGGAGTTGTAAGAAAATCACCATGATAATATTGATCCGCAAGATTATCGCATAAAAGTTTATGCCCATAGACGGGGAACATGGAGCTCATGAACAGAGGCAAAAGCATTACAAGCAGCGAATATGCCATGCTACTAAGGGTCAGTGACAACAGCGTCCACATGAACGACTGGTTACTTAAAACCGCACGGTACGACCCCGACCTGCTTTGTGATACCCTGTTTTCTCCGACGCGAGACGGTATCCATCGCAAAGCGCTCAAACCATATGTAATGGTTATTCCAGCAAACATTCCAAATGAAAATCGAGGCATCGGCAAAAAGAACGCTAAAGCCAACAAAGGTGCAACTCCGCCCGCCAAATTAATTACCATGCGTAAAGCGCTGTATATTTCTGTTCTGTTCTTTGGAGTTGTGTTTTCCAGTAGGGCTTTACTCTCTGCCGGATAGGCTACTCCAGAGAAAAAGGAGGCGGCACATAAGCCCCCGATCGCCATAATGCTCGATGTCGTCGCAGCCATGATGAAGTCCCCCATTCCAGCGCCAAAGAATCCCAGGCTCATGACCCAGCGCGATGGGGTACGATTGCCCCACCAGCCACCAACCACCGTTCCTAACATATTTGCGAGTGGTCGTGCTCCTAAGATACTACCGATTACTGCAGTACTAACGTGATTGCGTAGTAGATACAACGCCAAAAATGGGTATATAGAGTAAAAAGCCAGGTTAATAAGGAATTGGCCCACTATGATAGTCCATACGGCAGGTACCATGCTTTTGAGGGTCAGCAACAACTGTCTCATGACGATCACCGATTAACTAAAAACGTAGGCGTAAGTCCGAATCATCTCTATTCCTCGACGTTGCTTAGGCCCAGGAGCCCCTGGACCATAGTCGATAAAGCGCAATCCGTGACGGAATCCGAACTGAATTGGCGCATGATATCCGACTGAAAAGTATGTGCCGTATCGATCGAGTTCGTAATTTCGGCTTAACATTTTCAGATGCAACACGCCACCACATAAAGAGAGAAGGACAATAAATCAGAGTCCTGAACAGCCGTGAAAAGTCCAGCAGCATGCCCATAAGTCGCGTCGAGATGCTTGGCAAATGACTCAAGAACGCGTGGGTCAACCTTTGTGCCGTATTTTTCGAACACGTTGGCACCGAGAACACCGATTTCTAACGAATGATATGCACTTATGGGCTGTTGCTCGATCTTTACACCCCACCGGCGAAGAGTCCGTTCTTCGACGACAAAGGAGCGCCGAGCGTTTCTGGATAGCGAAGTGCGGTATCCCATCTAAAGATCCGTAAGATTCGAGGTCTAATACGCCGTATAACTTGTGGGGCATTACGTGGACGGGTACGTCAGGTTCGAAGGTGCTATCAGAAAAGGATCATCTAAAGACGACATCAATGCAAACACGATATACCTGACACCAAAATTCTTCCTTAGAGTGTTCTGAGTAAAGCCATCACTGTTGGTCACTCAATATCTGATGTGTTAACAAGAATAGGACATGGCCACGCAAAGAGAATGGCACTCGCGGCTACCGTTCCGTGTATCCAATCGCTGGACAAAGCCTCTCTTACTATTTGGTGAGGGTTGGACGGGGAATACCCGCTTTCTTCTTGAAAAAGAACCACTGGTATTAGGGCAATCGGTGTCGAGTGCCGAAAAACTTCAACATAAATGCTTTGATCCCCAAGCCGCGTTTGGCTGTCGCGAAGATACTCTGGAGTTCTATAAAGATGAGCAAAGCTGAGGGACCGTGGCGTGGTGACCTTACCCAAAGCCGTGCGCCAGCACTACGGGCTGGGGCCCGATACGCCGCTCACATTGGTCGATTGGAATGGGGTTTTTATCTTGAGTCCCCGCATTCCGGTCGTCACTGACCTGGCTAAACAAATTGCGGTAGAACGCGCTGCAGCGGGTCTGTCGGTTCAAGACCTGTTAAGGACCTGGGACCAAGAACGCTATGGCGCGGATGTCCCGCAATCCGAGGACGCATGATTCCGCCTCTGCGCGTCTTTTTTGATGCTGATGTGATCATTGCGGGCAGCGCGTCCTCGGAAGGGACATCGCATGCCTTGTTGCGATTGTGATGGTGGCTGAGATCGCCAAACAACATCAACGCCGACCCTCAAATGACATTGCAAAGAATAAAACATGCTATTTCAATCCTTATCGGGTTTTTAACGCTGCTATTTAATGTCATTAGGCTAAGAGGATTTTACGTGTCCAACGAAGCAGGAATTCGTCGAATCACCGCTAAATATATGAAAGGAGCAAATGACAGTTCCGGTAAATATTGACAGGAATTGTCATAGCTATCGACGACCATCAAGAATGCTTTGGATCTGTCTTGTTCTCCTTATCAGTGGACAAGATCTGCGAATTGTCTGTGGCTTTTCTACTAGGAGGTTGTTCATGCAGTATTACCAATCGCGGCGATATCGTAAACGCTCTAAGATGTCGACTCTTTTAGGGCTTTCTCTGTTGTTCACAGGGTCGTTCACCTTACTCACCAACCCTGGCGCCAAAGCTTTTTCGCTAAATCACATTCAATATGTACGACTCGCTAATACCAAGCCGGTTTTTGTGTTATCGCATAAGACTTTGTATCACGTCCCTAATCCCGCGACATTTTTTGCGCTAGGGGGTACCTGGTCAAATGTCCAAAGCCTATCCTCATTGAATGGCGACACGTTAGGATTGCCAATGGTGGTGCCTTATCCATCAGGCACACTCCTAAAAACATTTAATGCACCGACAGTCTACCTGGTTGTTCATGGAATACTGCGGCCTATCGCTACGGCTCAGGTTTTCAATCAAATGCATTTAAATTGGAACGCTATTCATGCGATTCCACAGATCATGAGTAATTGGCCTGTCGGCTCTGCGATTACGCGTCCCATGAGCTATTGGCCGTCAGGAGCTGTCCTACGGCAATCGGGGCATCCACAAGTCTACGAAGTAGAAGATGGGACACTCTCCCATATAATTTCTCCGAATCTATTTCACCAATTAGGTTATCATTGGTCTGATGTCAAAGTCGTGTCTCAATTACCCTATCCCATAGGAGCCGCGATGACACAACCCCTTCGCGAATATCCCACGGGGACAATATTACAACTCGATGGACATCGTGCCGTGTATGTCGACGAAGAGGGAACTTTACGCCATATCCCAAATCCCACCATTTTTCATGAATTGGGCTATCATTTTAGCGAAATTCTCCATGTTTCGAACTTGGGCGGAAACACCATGGGCCCGCCTTTGGATTCCACCATCATCCCGGGCGATCCTTCCTCATCGCCGTCACCAAGTCAGCCTCCATCCTCGTCCCCAACCCCGCCTCTCAGTGCATTCTTATCCATGGGATATGGATATTATGCTGACAATGAACCAAATGGACCAAACAACTCATCTTATCTTGATTTGTTAAACCATGCCAATGCCTTATCGGTGATTAACCCCGTATGGTATTTTGTGCAGTCTTCCTCACAGGGAGGATGGATAGTGAACGATTGGACACGTTCTATTCCCACAATAAATGGGGAAAAGAACGTTCAAGTCGTTACGAAAGCTGCCCATAATCAAGGCGTGTTAGTTATGCCTTCGGTAGGAATTTACTATAATCCGTCATCGGGTCCGATTACGACTCCAGCAGAACAAAAACAACTCGTACAGCAACTCGTGACGATTGTCCAAAAAAACGATTATGATGGGCTCACCATCGATTTTGAAAGCCAAGGATCCGGTAATTTGAGCGTGAGTGCCGCGTCAACGCAATATACCCAATTCATTCAACAACTAGGTGCTGCCCTACACGCTATCGGCAAGAAACTAATGATTGCCGTATACGCAAGTCCCTATCCCCACACCATTTATAATTATGCAGCCTTAGCTCCTTATGTGAATTGGATTAATATCATGGCCTATCCAGAACACAACAGTTCCACGCCCCCCGGACCGACTCAGGGCTTTCCTTGGCTTGAAAATATAGTGCAAAACGCATTAGCCACCGGAGTCAATCCCGGGCAAATTATCTTAGGAGTCGCCCCGTATGGTCACTCCTGGACTTATACTAATTCGGGACATACTCCTAACTCCTATGAATCTAATCGGACTATCAAAAACTATATTGATACCCATCATATCGTGCCGTTATGGGATTCAACAGAAAAAGCCATTGTCTTTACCACGGGACCTTTAGCTCAAACGCCTCCGGCCCCCTTATCCTATAATGTTAACCAGTCTTCTCCAGCAGTCGCCAATCTCCAGACCATCTTAAATGTGGTTCTGTTACAATATGCCAGCACGCATCATCTTCCCGCACCGCCTTTGTTGTGGGCCAATGGCTATTATGATTCAGAAACCAGCCGAGCCGTCGCGATGTTTCAACAAGACTTTCACGTCGAAAACGCACAAAGTGGGATATATGATACACAAACGGCACAAGCCCTGGCTCAAGTCATCAGTCAATATCAGATTGGTCAAACCCAATGGTGGGATCAAACCTCCCGATCCTTTGCTGATTTGTTAAAATTAGCCTTACAGGACCATTTGGCTGGAGTCGCTTCCTGGCGGTTGCCGTTTGAAACGACAAATTATTGGAGCACATTAACGTCCCTGACGTCTATTTGGAAGCCATAAAAGGAGAATTTACTGTATGCAGGTTTCTTACCGTTCCGTCCTAATAGGCCTTGGATTTAGTCTCGGTATTGGGCTTTTAGCAGGTTGCGGGCAACAATCGGCCACACCCTCCACTGCCACATTCGGTGCGTCGACCGCAAAGACACCTAGCCCTCCGTCATCAAGGAGTGCGGCACCGGCATCGGCCACGCCAGTGTCCCCTAAACCCAGTCAAGCCTCGGATACGACCACGATGACCATTCCGAGTACGCCCATTCCTCCGCAAGCCGGTGTCTACTCGGAGATGACCATCCAGGTCTCTCACGCGGTTGCAGAAGGACACGCGATGGTCAATGGCCAAAGTGTGAACGTCTACGCCTTAACCGTATCGATTCATAATCCGACTTCGGCGATGATTCCCTTAGCGCTCAATGATTTTAGTGTCGAGCCGCTTCATGCCTCGGCATATACCTATTCATATAATGATGTCATGCATTCGCCATTGACCGCCAGTTCCTCGTTATTTCCGCTACCGGTTGATTCCTCTAGCCCTTCCAGTGTGGTGCGCTACATCCAACCGGGCTCAAACATTAGTGGCACTATTACGGTCATGGTTCCGCCGTCTTCGGCCTATCAAATTGTTTGGGGCGACTCCTCCACGCCCGCTGCAACCTTTTCCGTTTCTTAAGAAGGCAAAGAGGTTAGAGTCCGAACACTGAGATTCAGTGTTCGGACTCTTTTTTGATGGCTCCTGGTCATCCGGGCATCTCACGTACCACTGCCAAATTTCACTATTCAGGACTTCTTCCCCTTTCCTTTGGATTCCCTCCCCATGTGTCCAGCATGCTAAGAACACATCGGCTATACTAAGTGCTAAGAATACAGAGGAGGGATACGATATGGCAGGATTATTAGAGCGGGTCAAGACCATTCTCGGTTCAAAAGCCAATCGCGTGTTGGATTCCGTTGAGGATCCCACCGAGACGATTGAATATTCTTATCAAAAGATGCAAGACGCCCTACAAGAAACTCGGCGGCACATCCTTGAAGTGGCTACGGCTAAGAAACAACTCGAAATGCAAGTCGCCGCCTTGCAACAAAAAGCCAATCAATATGCATTAGATGCCAAAGATGCGGTCCAAGCCGGGCGTGATGACTTGGCCACGCAAGCCTTATCCCTAAAGGCCACAACCGAACAACAAATTCAGGAACTTCAATCGCACATCCAACAGACCCAAGCAGAACAAGATAAACTCACCGCAGCACAACAAAAGCTAGAAACACAAATCGAAACCTTCCGTACCCAAAAAGAAGTGATGAAAGCTCAATATTCTGCAGCTAAGGCGGAAGTCCAAGTTGGAGAAACTGTTCATGGCATTACCCAGCACGCCGAAGATATCTCCGGTGCTCTGCAAAGAGCCCAGGACAAAATTGCTCATATGCAAGCTAAAGCTTCCGCCCTCGACGAATTAGAATCCTCACCCGACCTAAGCGCCTTACCCGAATCCAATAGTGATAGTATTCGCCAACAACTTAATAAGGCAAGCCAAGACTCGGCAGTACAAGAAGAACTCGCGAAATTAAAACAGGAAATGCAACAAACTGCTAAACCCTTAAACCCTTCTTCTGACAACCAGGAAGAACAATGAGATGGAAACCATTCAAAAGGAGCCGCACTATGTGGCTCCTTTTCCGCTGTCAACAGTCTTCCCTTGTCTGATCTTTCCATAGCTCCCATCAGTTATGGAGAGCGCTGGAAAACATTTAACCTGAGGATTAGAGTTTTGACCAAATCTTCTGAGTCTGTTATTTTGGATAAGGTTTAGACTCGAAACCGGTTGTCGTGTCATGCCCCACATTTTTGCCGTCATCATTAGCCCGTACACGACAGCCGTGTCTTTTATGGCGTTTGGGACAGCTTGTGAAGGATTTATAGTATTTTAATCCCACAAGTCTGTGCAGTATCCTAAATATTCTTCCAAAACGACGAATTTTACGGATAAACCCGTAGGAATGGACATCTCGGTGCTGATAAGATCAAGACGCCATTGATGATTGTCGCATTGAGGAGTGAATGCATAATGATAACACTAAAATTTTACAGGAAGATCATCCCAATTGGCAAGACCGTATTATATTACGGGTTATTTGCTTCCATTGTCGCCTCAATCAGCTGACCATTGAACAAGATAGGCCCATTTGGATTCCAAGGAGGTACCCCGATGAGTGAAACCAAGCAAACCACCATTCGTTTTGCTGGCACGATCTACCACCGGTTGGAATTAGCCAGTCAACGCACGGGACTGACCATCAATTCCATCGTCACGGTGGCGTGCCTTGATTGGTTACGACGTCACGAAGAACAATTGTCTTTATGGGAAAAAGGCACAGATCCTCACCACGAAAGCGAATAACGGCGCATAAATTATGTTTATCGCCCTAGTAAGTGACCGACATATTGGAGGGCCGCATGACTACAATGGGAACAATACCCGTGATCATTTATCAAACGTTCGGCTACTTCATTTCGTTTTTTCTCTTGAGCAGGATCCGTAACGTTAGCAGATGTCGTGATTTTAACAATATCTTTGAGATTGGTAAATAATTTGGCCTCAATCGCCGTCTGAAGTCCCGGGTGGGAGCGATAGTCGAAGTGCTGACCACGGCGGGATAAGGTAGAAATACGTATTAAAATCTCTTCGCGAAAAGGACGTTTAGCATTTTCGCTCACCCCAATGTATTCTTCGATGGACCGCATTAACATTTCATCCGGTTCAATTTCCTCATCGGTCAACGGATCCATAATCTTCCTGTGATTCACATAAGCGTCAATGTTATCGAGATACGTGTTTAAGAGCATTTGCGCGGTATCCTCAAAAGAATACATGAAGGCTTTTTGTACCTCAAGGGTGACAAGCTCATCATATTCGCGGCGCACCTCATAAATCAAGTTGAGCAAAGACTCACGGGTTTGTGCAGTGAACCCATTTTGTTGTCCTAGACCATCTTTTAAGGCACGCAATGCATCTAAGGGATTTAGACACGGTACGTGGCTTTTGCCGAGGGCAAGGGACAGACGATTGATAACATATCTCGGTGAAAGACCCGTCATGCCTTCATCAGGCCACTCATCTTTGAGGCTTCGGATATCTGCTTCGGTAAACCCATCGACGAATTGGCCATCATAAAGTTTCAACTTTTTTAACAGGGTCACACCTGACCTTTTGGACTCTTTCAGCCGGGACAGAACGGCAAACATGGAGGCTATCTGCAAAGTGTGAGGAGCAATATGCACCCTACGAAGAGCGGACTCCCGAATTAGCTTGTCGTAAATTTTCACCTCATCGGATACGCGTAAATTATAGGGCATCCGAATTAAAATAATGCGATCACGCAAGGCTTCATTTTTTTTATTTTGGATAAACTGTTGATACTCGGCTTCGTTAGTATGTGAGATCAATACTTCATCAGCATAAATCATGGCATAACGGCCGGTTTTGATTTGTTGCTCTTGAGACAGACTCAGTAAGCCATAGAGAAATTTTTCATCGACTTTGAGCATCTCAATGAATTCCATAAGACCCCGATTGGCAATATTTAATTCGCCATCAAAGCGGTATGCGCGGGGATCTGACTCGGATCCATATTGGCCAATAGTCGCAAAATCGATACTCCCGGTTAATTCAGAGATATCTTGACTTTTGGGATCGCTAGGCGAGAAAGTGCCAATCCCCACCCGATTCATTTCGGAAAGCACAACACGTTCCACCGGAAATTCTTCAATGCTCCCGCGAAATTCTTCCGTTAACCGCTTGCGACAGACCGGGCAGAGTTCTCCTTCAACATAAATGCCGTACTCCTGATAGATATCCTCACGTAGTGTTGGCGGAATTAAATGTAATGGTTCTTCATGCATCGGACAGCCTTCTAATCCATATAGAGCTCCCTGATTGGTCCGTGAATAGCGTTCTAAACCGCGTTTCAATAAGGTGACCACGGTAGATTTTCCTCCACCCACAGGGCCCATAAGCAGCAAAATTCTCTTGCGTACCTCTAAACGTTGAGCGGCCGATTGAAAATATTCGACAAGTTGATCCAATGCCTCTTGCAATCCAAACAATTCCCTTGTAAAAAACCGGTAATGCTTCTGCCCGGTGTCATCCCACTCGATGCCTTGTTCGGCTACCATGTCATAAATACGGGCGTGAGACAATCGACATAACCGGGGATCTTGAATGACTCGTTCAAAATATTCCCGAAAAGTGCCGTGCCAGCTCAACTGCTGTTCTCGCTGTTGATATTCCCGTAATCGTTCCCATAAATCCATGATTTCGCCTCCACTATACTTGCACTAACTCATCAGCCGGGTATTCACCATCCCATCGTATTGCAATATCATCCGGCGTCCTTCGTGAAGCGTTTCCAGAAAAATAGGCCGCCCCCACAACTCGTACACATAGGCTAATGTTCTTTCCGCGTACAGTAAGTCAAGATCTTGCCCGTCATGCTGGTGAACTAAATAGAGTTCGCCCCGGTGATGAAAATCCCCATCTCGTACATGAATAACCGGAATTCCTCCATGAGTCAGACGTTGCAGCAGGTACCGACGAATATCCTTAAAATCGCGTCCAATTTCCCGGGCTATTCCCTGTTCTTTTTCATAAACAAATAATCCGAGCCCTTGTGCAATGTCAGGAGTTAAATAGTTGCGGATCAAGCTCACATCATCATGAATTTGACGAACCACAAAAGCCTCTTGGACCCCTTGGGTACGGACAATCCTTTGAAAAATGGCATAACCTAGTGCATAGGGATTGATTTGGTTTCCCCTCGGTGAAAGAATCTGGGCATGCAAGCGCGCAAAATCCCAGTAATCCGCCTCATCCAAATCCATGTGCTGTATTAAATATTCATGCCATAAGACAGCCCACCCTTCATTGATGATCTTTGTGCGCCTATGCGGCCAGAAATACGTCATTTCCATTGCGATCATCGAAGCAATATCGCGTTGCCAATCTTTCAATACCGGACTATGGCGCGAAATAAAACCCAGAATATCCTCCGGATCAGAATCATGGTGCTGGATGACATGCCTTAAGAACGAAGCACACCCAGGCGAAGACTCGAGGCGTGCCGAAGCAAGCCCTGGCATAAAATACGCAACGTGCTCTGCGATGGATAACACGGCATCTAAGAATCGTTCTACTACGTCAATGCCATAAAGATATTCATAATGGCGTATTCTTCGTGCATGAGCGCGAACCATCATTAAAAGATGTTTTTTATCCGATTGGAACAGAAAATTATTCCCAAAAAAATCAGCGTGACCCATAACGTGGCAATGAACCAAGATATTTTCTAAAGGCGAATTATGCGCCAATACGAATGCATAAGCGGGAAAGGTGTCCAAAACCAGTTCATAAATCTTGCTAAAACCATATTCGTAGGACGTCTTAAGTAATTGGTACTGCTTTCCAAACGACCAATGAGAAAATCGTCCGGGCAACCAATAGGCAGCATATTCATATAAAATCGATGGGGGCACGTCCTCAAAGCATACCGGCAATGGATCGAGCCCGGCACTGCGAGCTAGGTCTTCTATATCTTCATCTGTAGGATAGGAACGTGGCATATCAGCTCTCCTGAGACAACGGAAAAAAATGTTGCAATGTCGGATAGACGTCCTTAAGATGCGACAACATAGCCGTCTTAAAGTGAGAATGTTTAATATGGCGAAATTGATTCATAAGGGTACTCGGATAAGAGCCCTCACGAATTTCCGCATAGCCAAATAAATTAACTCCCGGTAATATTTGCTCGAGATAGTCACGGGCTCGCTGATTATCTGTTTCCGACCAATTGTCTCCATCAGAAAAATGCACGGCATAAATATTCCATTGTTCTGGGGGATATTGTGTTTCTATCACATGCTGACACAATGCATAGGCCGATGAGACCTTTGTCCCGCCACTTTCTCCTAAGGCAAAAAAGTCTTCCTGATCCACCTCCCGGGCCTCTGTGTGATGAACAATAAAAATCTCTTCGACCGATTCATAACGCGTGCGAAGAAATTTCAGCATCCAGGAGGCAAAAGTACGCGCCACTCTTTTTTTTAAATCACCCATAGATCCGGAAATGTCCCGCATGGCGATAACTACCGCATTATGTGTCGGTTCCGATTCCATCTGCCATGTTCTAAATCGTAAATCGTGCGATATCCACGATCCCACTTGGGGCTGCCCTGCTCGAGCATGACGCAAAAGATTTTGCTGCAAACTCCGCCGTTTATCTAAATTGGCTATCAAACCTCGTTCCCGCACATCCTTAAAGCGCGGTTGACACGCGGAACTCGCACGAACAGGCTTAGGTTGTAAGTCAGGTAATCCCAGTTGGCTAAATAAAACGTCATCGATTTCGTCAATGGACACGTCTGCTTCATAATAATCCACTCCTGTCATATCCTGGCCCCCAGGGTGCCCTCCTTGCGGGCGAGGAGCAGACGACATCGTCACCGCATTATCTCCTGGCAATGGAATACTACCCTGACCGACATCGATTCCCCGATAAGGATCAAAGCGAAATCGATATTGTTCCAGCGTTTTGATAGGAACTTTAAGTATTTTGCCACCTTGTGCCGTAATGATATGTTCTTCGGTGATAATTTCAGACAATTGCGCTTTAATGGCCTCACGGAGTCGTCGTTGATGACGAGCTTGGTCCAACGCACCTTGACGCTCCAAATCCCAGTCAGTATGGAAAGACTGCAAACTCATTAACGCCTCCTTGACCGGTTAGGTAGTAAGTATCCTATGCCTCACCTAGAAGTCCATGACAGCCACTGTAAAAATATTTCTAGAGCACATCTTGCCGAACAAGAGATCTGTGACCCCAATCAAAATCAATGCTGCTACCGTGCCAATATCTTGGCTTGGAAAAGCAAACGGAAGAAACATCAGTTCTTGAAACCTCACAGCAAGCGTCCCACAATGTAAACATAAGCACATTCCATGGGCAAAACGTGAGGGACTGATGATGTGTATTTTCTGCCAAATAATAAACGGCGAAACAGCATGCCACGCAATCTTTGAAGACGACACGACTTTAGCAATTCTGGACGTTCGACCTTAATCCAGGGCATATATTAGTGATTCCAAAAGAACACGTACATCACATTTACGAATTAAGCGACCGGAATTATTGGGGACGGCGTCCTTCCGGTGCATATTCTTACCAAAACGCTGTCAAGTACGATTCCACGAGAAAGTTTCCGAAACCGACCATGAGCAACGCCAATCCCGCCCACACAACAGCATAATGCCGTAAAAGATCACATAACGTGGCGCTACTATACTGAGAACTGACCAGGCAATGCACCATGGACTCTCGTGTCCGTGCTTGGTGCCATCCAGAGCGCCACGGGACCAAAAAGCCGGTCGCAGACATCGGCTACACTGTATAATACAAAAATCAGCATCATATTGCGTTTCATTGCCTGTTCCCCCATGCACAAATTATAACAATGCCTTCTGCAGAGGATCAGGGAGATTCACGACATTCGACAGGGTTGCCAATAAAGATGACCTCCTGGCCGGCCTTCATCTTTCGATCTTAACGCCCCCATAGAGCATACAGGATACCTCCAGTTACGAATCGACGAAAAATGCGCCCGTGCCATTCGTGTTAATAAAAGGAAAAAATAGAGAGAGGGATAATCCGCGGGCGGAATGGCAACAATCAAATTTTCAGTTGAGAAAACATCTATTCTTTTTTGGTATTTTAAGTTATGTATATCGGATAGCAAAAACAAATTTTTCTTACAAAAAAAACACGAAATTGAGATTACCCGGAAGAATTTTCTGTTAGAGAAATTTTCGTGATGGCCTTCTTCTATGAATTTGTGCACGGTATGCTTGTGGTCTTGCTTAGTTACGGACCAGCCAATAACACGTAAAATCATTCGGATTCCATCTATTCTATTGCCATTAAAGTGGTGTCACTCAAGGGGGATGGACGATGCGCAAAAGACAACGATGGACCATAGGAATTTCTCTTAGCATCATTGTACTTGTGCTCATTACATTATCACTAATTTCTCTACCCATAGCATCCGGCCCCATTGGTGCTGAACTCCGGGCTTATCACGCTGGTTCTTTTATGGAAGGGTATGAAGGATGGACCGACCGACCCGTAACATTTGAAGGATATCCCATTCTCAATCGCACGGGTTTGCCTGAAACGGTGTTATCCGTGGTACCGACTAACATTCCACCCCATACTATTGTGAAAAGCGGCGTCGCTCCAATTCCTCCTGCACAAGGTGTCGCCTTTGGATGGAAACCTATGTACTGGACATCATTACCCCATTCTTTCGACAGCCAACGCGGGGCAAATGGCTGGACTCCCACATTAGGACTTGAGGCAACGCGGCCTGGGGTATACATTGTTGACGGCTTGTTGGTCCGATATCGCTGGAATCACAACACCTACACCGTGTATTTACCTGATCAATTTATGCTATGTGCAGGCAGTCAGCAACGCGGAACATGTCCAACCCATGTTGCTCTCCCTCCGGTTACATGGAAAATCAGCTTGTGGTCACGATTGACCCAAATCTTGTCTCGGTTTTAAAGAGTGCTAAATAATCATTTTGGATAGTTTTAATGAGCTTTAAATATTTCCCAAAGTTTAAACATAATTCCTAATATTCTATGCACTACAATACCTATAAGAATCCGAGACGTGAATTTCAAAATTAAACAGCAAATTTTTTAAGTCGCCTCAATTATTCTCACTAGCCTGGTGATATACTATGATTAGTGAATTGTTGGAGGTATACATACGATGGGGTCACCTTAACCGCGAAAGTTCAAGTCTATCCGACCCCAAAAGAGACCGTGTTGCTCCAGAAAATCCTCGACGCGTTTCGCAAAGGATGCCATTTCATCTCGGAAATTGTATATGCAACGCGCCACGTCCAGCATCCGATTCTGCACGCGGATACTTATCGTCCCTTGCGATCCCAGATGGGCCAATCGGTGATCAAAACCGTCATTGCTCGCTACAAAAGCGTTCTGGCCAACGGGCACTCGTGGACGCGGGTTCAGTTCACGAAACCGGCGCTCGATCTCGTCTAGAATCGCAACTATTCCCTGAAGGCCAGCGGATTCTCCCTCAATACGCTCGGAAGCCCGGTGGAGATGGCCTCAGCATATCTTAATGGCCGTCATATTTTCCGGCAGTTTGCTTCTTGTCGGCTGTTTTGACCACATTGCCATCCCTTCGAGGATCTCTAGACCGCCTCATCTGTCCCCGCGGTTAAAACCCATACAACTGAATTGTCGCTCAAATCCTCACCAACATCAGGTTCGGCATCGAGTCCTCCTGGTCCTTCATAATCTTTAAGTCGCTATGCATGTTTAATTCGTCATCCTTTTCTAAAGAGGATTTGGACAGACTGAATGATTAGGTACGATATGGGATTTCCCATCCTCCGGACAATCTCAACCATCACTCTCTCACCACTTAATTCCGCCCATGTTACGGCCTTCTTCTGTTCATGACAAGGTCGTAACCCTGACTCAACGGGGATGCACGGGGCGATTCGCCCGGGGAGTTGTTAGTTCCGCCACGGATCACGTATCGCCGTCTTGTTCCCCTCCGGGGAACGCCAAGGCGTAGTCCGGCTGAACCCCGGCACGTTGCTGGCGGGATAAGCTCTGGCGAGTCCGGAGAACCACTCCAGGGCCTCACGATCCATGGACGCAATCAGGGCGGTCCTCCATAATCTCCCCCTTTAGGGTGGCGAGGTACAACTATATCTGGAAACGAGGTGCATCTCCAAATCCCAATTGAAGCTTTACGCCGAAGGCGATTCATCCATAAACACCTTATGATACTCAGACATCGTAATGCGGACTTCCCTTGCTTTAGCCCCGTCTGACGGCCCAATATAACCACGTTCCTCCATGGCGTCTATTAATCGCGCGGCCCGTGTATAGCCGACGCGAAGGCGACGTTGAAGCATTGAGGTGGAAGCCTGTCCACTTTCGACGACAATTTTGACCGCCTCGGGGAATAATGGATCGGTCTCTTGCACAAGAGGCCTGGCAGTGTCTCCTGTTTCCTGAAATTCGACGGGTTCAACAGATGCTTGCGGTTGAGCATGATCGATAACAAAAGACACAATTTCTTCGATTTCTTTTTCACGAATAAAAGCTCCCTGGATACGTTGTGGTTTGGCTGCGCCTACCGGGTGAAAAAGCATATCACCCCGTCCCAACAGCTTTTCCGCACCCGCCGCATCTAAAATCGTGCGTGAATCCACTTGGCTGGATACAGCAAAAGCAATACGCGAAGGAATATTGGCTTTGATGGTTCCCGTGATAACGTCCACGGAAGGGCGTTGCGTCGCAACGACCAAGTGAATGCCCGCTGCACGGGCCATTTGCGCTAAGCGCGCAATGGATTCTTCCACATCTTGAGGAGCGACCATCATCAGGTCTGCTAATTCATCGATAATCACCACAATTAATGGGAGTCGTTCTTCAGCTGTTTGGTTATAACGGCTAACATCGCGCACTCCCGCGTCCGCAAACAAGCGGTATCGCCGTTCCATTTCTGCCACGGCCCAGCGTAGTGCTCCGGCCGCTTTTTTGGGCTCGGTGACCACAGGACTCAACAAATGGGGAATGCCATTATATATTGATAATTCCACAACTTTAGGGTCAATCAATAACAGCCGGACTACGTCAGGACTCGCGCGAAATAAGAGACTTGTAATCAACACGTTAATCAAAACACTTTTGCCTGATCCCGTGGCACCAGCGACCAATAAATGGGGCATCTGATCTAGCCCTGTGACAATAGGAGCCCCGGCGACGTCCCGCCCTAAGCCAACCGACAGAGGAGAAGGCGACTGGGCAAACTGGTCACTTTCTAACACTTCTCGTAACAAAACGGGGGTCACTTCATCATTTGGCACCTCAATGCCAATTGCAGACTTGCCAGGAATCGGGGCCTCAATGCGCACACCCGTAGCGGCTAATGATAAGGCAATATCATCCGCTAAATTCACAATCCGGGACACTTTGACTCCGGGAGGCGGAATGATTTCAAATCGCGTGATTGTCGGCCCCTGACTCACCTCACCCAAAGTCACATCGATGCCAAATTGTCGCAACGCATTCACCAAAATATCTGCCCGCTCCTTGGCACTTTGCCCTCGCCGGCCTCCTTTATGAAGATCTGGAGCGGCTAGCAAGCTCAGTGGCGGCGGCAAGTAATTCATGGCATAAACGGGAGCTATCGTTTTGGGCACACTGGCCATCGCCGGTGTATCAGGGATGGTATCGTCTTTTCCGGGAAGATCATCAAAAATATTGCGTGACGATCCGCGAATATCTGGTGAGTTCTGTGGCTTTTCTAGTGGCACCTGGCTTCTCGAACCCGGTCTCGTTTTCGGTGCCGTGGTCTTGGAAACAGGCACAGGGCTTTCTTCTTCTGGAGGATAAATCCAGTCACGAAGCGCCGAATAAACGGCGTAAATGACGCGATAAACAATTTCCAATAATCCACGAAGAAATCGGGCCACTCCTGTCCCCAAGGTTAATGCACTGGCGCCCGTATAGAGCATCAAACCTATGACCAGTAACACCACGGACAACAAGAACGTTCCCCCTGGGGCAATAGCTTGCGCGAGTTTGTCTTCAAGCCATGTGGACATAAAACCCGCGATAGGCTTGTCTACCATAGGCATTAAAATAAAAAGACCTAAAAACATTAACACGGCGCCCCAGCCGCGCCGGTGACCAGTAAAAGATGGCCGACCTAATAAACGCAAAGCCCCCGCAACGAGAACAAAGGCCGGAATCAACCATCCAAGCACGCCAAAGCTAAACGTCAACCCGTGTGCCAAATCCCGCGTTAGTCGGCCCGAATGCGGAAATATCAATGATAAATAGCCCAACAATCCCAAGGCTACCAACAGGATGCCGCCAATCTCACGACGCATGTCCTTGGAAATTTGTTTGAGCACGGAAAACATTCAAAATCCTCCTAACCAAAAAGTCACGACCCCTAAAATTAACGTATACCACCCAAACTGCCGCCATAATCGCGTGGTCGCGAGCGCATGCTTAACCCATTCTATCGCAAAAATCCCGCTTATGGCAGCCATTCCCATACCGAAAACAATAGCCCAGTTCGATCCCCCAGAAAGGAGTTGGTTTCCTGGAATCAAGATGAGTACACTAGCGCCCAAAGTCACAGGAATGGCCATATAAAAAGAAAAACGAGCTGCTTCTTGCGGCGCCAAACCTAAGACCCGTCCCGCAAAAATTGTCGTACCAGAACGGGATAACCCTGGCCATAACGCCACACTTTGAGCCAGACCGATCACTAAGGCACTTCCCCATGTCAGGTTTGTAATAACTTTGTCGCCACGCGTGGCTGGCGGCGTGAGCCATAATGCAGCCGTTGTCATCAACCATCCCGCACCCACTGCCAAAGGAAAGAACCACTGACTAATCCACTCTTCAAGAACATAACCTATCACAACAGCCGGAACCGTGGCGATGATGACTAGTGCCATCGTGCGCCGCGCCCACATTTGCTTGTCGATCAGTCCCTGAAGAAGGTTCAGTAAATCATTCCGGTATCCTGCAAAAATCGCTAATAAGGTGCCTATATGCAAAGCCACTTCCATTTCAGCTCCGTGAGACGATAAGCCAAAGAAAACTCGTAAAACGATGAGATGACCTGAAGAACTTATGGGCAAAAACTCGGTGAGTCCTTGTACTAACCCCAGGATCATAATCCGCCACACGCCTGTCTCCTCCTCCCTTGTAATGGCCTATCGGAAGCGAGACAAAAATATGACGTATGGCGGAAAATTTTTTTACTCAATCGAAATTCTAAGAATGCTGGAAAGCTCCATATTTTTTCGTTGTTACATATTTGTCAAAATAAAATAGTCGCGACAATGCGGTTAGGTTGAAACCGGTTGTCTAAAAAGTCTTGCGGATCGGTGGATAGTAGCCGTTCTAGCCGCACATAACCGTCGGCATCGCGGCGTACGAGACAAAGTCTCCCATCAATCCACCATTCGCCCATCCACGGAGTCTCTGTTTGAGAAGAAAAAATGTCTTCCATCGCCAACGGCGTATATAACATCGAAGTTAGTGAACCTCCCGTTTTTCTGGTTTCTCGGTGCCGTCCTTATCATCTTTTTTCTCGGTGCGTGCCTTACGGACCGACCGGGAACTTTTTGCATCAATAAGCATGTTAAGATGCCGAAGAGCCTGATCGATTCCTCCTACTTCATCGATTAGTCCGGCATCTACAGCATCTTTGCCAACCAAAACAGTGCCAATATCCCGGGCCAATTCACCTGTGCGAAACATAAGTTCCCGGAAATGGCTCTCTGAAATGTGCGAATGGTTGGTGACGAAATTCACCACCCGATCTTGCATTTTGTCCAAATACTCATAGGTTTGTGGTACTCCAATTACCAACCCATTCATGCGAATAGGATGAATCGTCATGGTCGCGGTTGGAGCAATAAAACTATAGGTCGTAGCCACCGACACCGGCACGCCAATGGAATGCCCACCCCCTAAAACCAAAGACACCGACGGCTTAGAGAGGCTGGCAATCATCTCCGCCAGCGCTAGACCAGCTTCCACATCACCGCCGACCGTGTTTAAAATCAAGAGAAGACCTTTGATATCCTTGCTTTCTTCAATAGCGACCAATTGCGGGATCACATGTTCATATTTTGTGGTCTTATTTTGCGAAGGCAAAACGACATGTCCTTCAATTTGGCCAATGATCACCATAGTATGGATTCGAGACTTGGCTGTAGGAACTTTGGTCGTACCCAGTTCCTGAATATTTTCAGCGGGATTTTGTCGTTTTTTCTTGGCCGGTTCTGTCACCTGCGGTTCCTCTGACTCATCACTAACCTGATAACTGGAATGTCGCAATCGCATTACCCTCCTTCATTCCTAGTGTTTGACAAACCAAGACTTTCATACGGCCCCACAACTCTTTTCCGTATCACATGTTTTCTTGTGCATTCTGAAAAATAGAATCCAATGAAAAACACCCTTTTTGCAATTTTGTATGTACATTGGCGCTCTGTCACGCTAAGATGCATACGGAGGAATTTTTCAGTCCTACAGTCTAGAACTGTCTTTGAAATCTTCTTAGGCCTTCAAATGCCTGCACCAATCATGTAATCGCCATTACCATGCTCCCTGTTAACGAGACGGAAAATATGATTCGACCCTGAAAGATGTTTGCACGAGATTCAAAAAGACTTCCGGCCAAAGCTCACTTACCCACCGCACTCTCATCATCTCCCCTCTTGAATCGCCTGGGTAACCTCTACGCCAAAGAGCCAGGAATCGTGTTGGTGACGACACATCTCGTCCGGCTACACGGTACCGGGACCGCACGCCTCTTATTTGGCAGACGGGACGAGGACGGGCCGTTTGTCAATCAGGCTCTGATGGACCGGATGTTAAAATCACAGTTAAGCCTGGAAAGGTTTTGGGAATTGTGGCAGAGCGCAGTCCTAAACGTCATCTTTTAGACCGAGGAGATTGACTCGTCCCTGTCGATCATCGCACTGAGCAAAACGGCATCTTTCTCAATCCAATACGGGTAACCAAATTTCCTCGCACGTAGGGATAGATCCCCACCGACAACATATCTTGTACTAAAGAGGTGGCAAAGATGCGCTGGGCAACCTTGACACAAATTTGGCCCGATATTATCCAATATGTGACAAAACTCATTCGCGTCGGCGTTCCCCCGTATTTCCTCGCATTAGGCGTTACTTTAGGAGGCGGTTTGCTTGGTGCTTTAGGACTGTGGATGGCAGGAAAAGGAGCCCAAGATCCCGCTAACACCGCTTATCGTATACGCATCTGGGCCGTCGCCATCGCTATTGGTGGAACACTGACGGCATTGGAAAATCTGGAACGGGGATTGTCTGCGCGAGCCATTCCAGCTATCTTGCGTGATGGCTTGGCTATTACTATGGCCTATCTCGGAGCACAAAGTGGATATTGGCTATTAAGCCAGCTTGGAAAGCCATGAAAATTCTACGATTAGGGCATTGGTCCGCATTCACATTAGGCCTTTTAACGGGACTGTCTTTGATGCAAGGCGTTACCGCCCAAGAAAGGATGCGGACGACATCCGCCTTGGAAAAATGGCATATGGAAGCAAATTATTGGAAGAAGGAAGCAAGCCAATTAAAAAATGAGTTAGGGGCCATCAATCGCAAATCGGAAACGCAACTTTATATCCAAGATATTGCTGTGCAGATTGTTAAGAGTCCGGTACCCAAAGACCAAGTGATTGAAGCAATGGCACCTTATACCCAAGCGCTTCTGGGGCTGTCATTGCAATATCTGAAGTTACCCGTAATTTATCATTTATTCAACAACCGGATTATTGTCATTGGAACGCGTCTGTATCAAATTCGAGTGCACGCCTTATTATTGGGTCCCCATACCGAATTAATCATTTCGGTATCTCCTGATCCTTCCGCGCAGTCCTTATAACTCCCCTTCGTCAAGCTAGATTCAATACGCGAGCTCTTTTTTGCTTCTACGACGTCTGACGAGGTACCTAACCGGTGCGAGATGAGTGCCCATTGACCGGGGGATGTGCGAAGTCGGCAGCGACAGGTAAAAGCCTATAGGATGAATCCCCAGGTTCCATAAGGGAAAAAACCCTGGGGATTTAAGAAAAATGATAGAGCCATAGCGAAAAGATTCTGATAGTCCTAGACTTCCATGATAATTGGCAAGATCATAGGACGTCGTTTGGTCCGGTCCCATAAAAACCGTCCTAATGTATCTCGCACCAGGGCCTTAATGGCAGACCATTCACTGAGATTGCCACCTTCCATCGCCGTTAAAGCAGATTTGACCCGGGCACGGGCTTCATCCAAGAGGGCCTCGGATTCTCTCACATACACAAATCCGCGGGAAACAATGTCAGGTCCCGACACAAGAAGACCGGATTGGGCATCCATGCCTACGACCACAATTAATATGCCATCGTTGGATAATTGTTTGCGGTCACGCAAGACAATGTTGCCAACATCACCCACACCAAACCCGTCAACCAGCACTTTGCCGGCGGGAACTTGCCCCACTATTTGAGCCGAATCTTTCGTTAACTCAAACACCGTTCCATTTTCCCCAATAAGGACATGAGATGGGTCAATACCTACTTCCCTCGCGAGTTGCGCATGATGCACAAGATGACGATACTCTCCATGTACCGGAATGAAGAATTTTGGTTTGACCAGGTTCAACATGAGTTTCAACTCTTCTTGGCAAGCATGACCGGATACATGAATTCCAATATTGGGCCCATAATACACTTCGGCTCCGAGACGGTATAAGTTATTCACGGTTCGTGCAACCATTTTCTCATTACCAGGGATGGCCGTCGCTGAAATAATCACCGTATCCCCAGACATGATTTCAACCTTTTTGTGGTCTGAGGTCGACATTCGGGTCAAAGCCGACATGGGTTCTCCTTGGGACCCCGTGGTCAAAATTAACGTTTTGTTGGCCGGTTGTTTTAAGATGTTATCTAAGGACATCCATGTGCCTTCAGGAAAGTCGAGATAATGAAGTTCGGTCGCTTTTTGCACGACATTTTCCATACTGCGACCAACAACAGCTACATGCCGGCCATGACGCACGGCGGATTCGACAACTTGCTGAATACGGTGAACCTGCGACGCGAACGACGATACCAACACACGCCCCGTCGCTTGCTCAATAATCCGATCCAAGGTCTTCCCCACCGTTTTTTCAGAAGGCGTATATCCCGGTCTCTCCGCATTGGTACTGTCCGCTAATAACAATAACACCCCTTCCGAACCCACTTGCGCCAATTTATGAAAGTCCGCAACGTGGCCATCGACGGGGGTGTGGTCGAACTTGAAGTCGCCGGTATGAACAATCGTACCGACCGGATTTCGAATAATGAGACCGGTCGCATCCGGAATTGAATGGTTAACACGGAAAAATTCGACGGAAAAGCTTCCGACGCGAATGGTGTCTCCAGGGTCAACGGGATGCGATTTAGGATGGAGACTAATTTGGTGTTCTTGTAATTTCATTTCCACGATGCCTAAGGTCAACCGCGTGCCATAAATCGGCACTTGAATCTGTTTCAAGAAATAAGGGATTCCGCCAATATGGTCTTCATGGCCGTGTGTTAAGAAAATCGCACGAACACGGTCTTTGTTTTCGAGTAAATACGTGATATCGGGTAATACCAGATCAATTCCGGGCATATCAGGTTCTGGAAATGCTAATCCGCAGTCGATTAAAATGATGTCATTGCCATAAACGACAGCAGATAAATTTTTCCCAATTTCACCTAATCCCCCTAGGGGAATAAATTGTAATTTTCCGGGTCCTGGGCGTGCCAGTTTCCCCACCTCCTATTTTTCCGCACACGGAGCACATCAAAATGCCCCTAGCCGTCCGGCTAGGGACTTATGCCAGGGGCAATTTGATTTGAGGCGGCGGTATTGGCCCCCGTCCCGTCCTGTGCCAACCCGCTCACACCTATTTACCACCGAGCACTAAGTCGTTACCAATAGTATAACTCGGTAACAGCCCTGCATGCAATCGCTGATAATCAATTTCACTGACCTTCGGTCTGCTCCAAGACAAGATATTCTCTTCAATCCTCACGGATTAAGCTTGTGCGGTCTTTCTGGACGAAAGAGACGACAAGTGCTTTGCTTGGGTATAGGCTGACCACACCGGCGCAAAAATGCTATCATCAGGCATTATCAAAGGAGAGCGGACCACAGGACGTATGAAATGTAACTGCGATAAAAGCCACTTTAAAGGAAGCGGATTAGACACCACGAATAAAGCTTTAAACAGAGGCCACAATTGATCATGAAGACTTTGTGCTCCCTGAATATCCCCCCGCAGAAAACGTTCTGTCATCTCTCTCATTTCCTTGCCCACGACATGAGAGGCTACTGAGACGACTCCATGGATTCCCACCGCCAATGAGGGAAAATACAAGCCGTCATCTCCAGAGTAAATGGGAACGTCAGGGGATAAGCCTGTCCGCAGCCGCATAATTTGGTCCAGCGAACCGGATGCTTCTTTGACGGCAAACGGGACAGCGACTTGTTGGCTAATCGCGATAATGGTATTTGCATCGACCATGCTAGCCGTTCGTCCCGGCACATTATAAAGCATCATCGGACAGCTTACGTGCTGAGATACGTTGATATAATGCGCAAGCAGTCCGTCTGGCGTCGGCTTATTGTAATAAGGCGATACCAATAAAATGCCATCCGCTCCCCACGATGCAGCTTCCACGGACAGTTCAATCGTCGTTCGCGTGTCATTAGTTCCTGTCCCAATCCATACAGGAATGTCAAAATGTACGGCCTCCCTCACCGCGTTGTAAAGCGTTTTGCGTTCTGCGGCCGTTAAACTAAATGCTTCTCCCGTTGATCCCGCCAAAATCAAACCGCCGGACCCGTTGTCCCGAAGGTATCGGGCTAGTCCGGCGGCAGCCTCTGTGTCAATCTCTCCCTCGTCAGTGAAAGGGGTCACCATTGCCGTAAAAATTCGTGGCCATATCATGTTTTTGGCACCTCCTCGTCCAAATGAAATTGTTTGTGTAAAGCTGCCACCGCCTTTTCCATATTGCGGCGGTGTAGCAACAGCGTAATGGTGGAATGTGAATCGGCCGATTGCAATATTTCAATCTGAGACTGTGCCATGGCAGCCATCACGCGGCCAACAACTCCTGGCAATCCTTGAATCGCTGAACCAACAATGGAAACCTTAGCGCGGTCATCATATGCTTCATAGCCAAACCCAATATCCTTTAGGGTCTGCTCGGTAATCTGAGTTTTCTCAGGGGGAACACAAAAGTAAACTTGGTCAGGAAACAAATTGATCAAATCCACCGAGACTCCGTTTTCCCCTAATGACATAAATAGATGATATGCCCAATCTTTGTGCATAGCTGAAGGCGGTGTGACCCGAAATTGCATCAAATGATCTAATTGGGTAATACCCGTCACAGCATGATCGGGATCGCGATGTCCCCACGGATCTAAGGTTCCCTGTCCCGGAGCGATAAGTGTTCCCTGGGATTCAGAAAACGTCGACCGAACGCGAATAGGCACGGCAAATTGCCGTCCAATCTCCACAGCTCGGGGATGAATGACCCGCGCACCTAAGTTAGCCAGCTGAAAAATTTCATCATAATCCAATTGTGAAATCGTCCGGGCGTCAGGAACAATTCGCGGATCAGCGGTTTTAATACCGTCAACATCAGTGAAAATGTCAACAACTGCAGCATGCAGGGCCGCGCCAAGTGCCACGGCAGTGGTATCCGACCCCCCTCGTCCTAACGTGGTCACTTCTCCATCCACAGTCCGCCCTTGAAAACCTGCTACCACAGGAACAATGCCGTCTTCCAGAAGATTCTGCAAGACTTTAGGCTGCACCTCCAAAATTCGAGCATCGCCAAAATTATTGTCAGTAATAATGCCCGCTTCTCCACCGGTCAAGACTTTCACAGGAATGTCTTGACGACGGAGATGAGAAGCTAGAACGACAGCACTAATAATTTCCCCACAGGACAACAACAAGTCGCGTTCCGGGGCTGGGGTGAGATCTGCCTCGGTGATTAAGTCGAGCAACGTGTCTGTCGCATAGGGGTCTCCGCGTCGTCCCATGGCTGATACGACCACCACAACCTGGTCGCCCGCTGCAATCGCTTTGACTACCCATTTGGCGACCACATCGCGGCGGCTGGCATCACGAACTGATGTCCCACCGAATTTCTGTATAACGATTGCCACACCCGTCCTCCTCTATGCCCATCGTGACATAAGAGATTCCACGATTTGAATTGCATTGGTCGCCGCACCTTTGCGAAGGTTATCGGCTACCACAAACATGTGCAGCCCATTGTCGACAAACAAATCGCGGCGTATGCGCCCAACCAATACTAAATCTTGATCAGCCGCATCCAAGGGGATCGGGACCAGACCCTGAGAGGGATCATCAACAACACGAAGTCCCGGAGAACGCGCCAAAAGTTCACGAACCTGAGAAAGCTCAAATGATTTTTCCGTTTCAATGTACACGGATTCCGCGTGTGAGATATAGACGGGCACTCTCACTGCGGTGGCACTGACGGGAAGAGACATGCGAAAAATCTTTTGTGTCTCCCGCGTCAATTTCCATTCCTCGCCGGTATAGTCGTCATCACCAAACTTGTCACAATAGGGCAACACGTTAAACGCGATGGGCGTGGGATAGGTTGTCGGAATAACCTTTTGGTGTTCGAGCACCTCATGGGTTTCTTTGGTCAACGTCTCCATGGCTTCGCGTCCTGTTCCGGAAACGGCTTGATATGTTGATACAATCACGCGTTTCAAGCCATATTCACGACGAATAGGTTCTAATGCCACCACCATTTGAATCGTTGAGCAATTGGGTGAGGCAATAAGCCGGGCATCACCCACGGCATCAATATTGACTTCTGGCACCACCAAGGGCACTAAGGGATCCATACGAAAATAACTCGACTTGTCTACAACTGTGACCCCATGGGCCGTAGCTATGGGAGCATAGGTGCGACTGGCCTCAGTACTCGCCGCAAAAAAAGCCACGTCAACGCTTGACCAATCCATCGATTCTACACCGCGAACGGGTACCTCCTCGCCGCGAAACTGGACGGTTCTTCCATGGCCTTCCGTAGCAAGAGCCGTCAGGCTTTTCACTGGAAACTCTCGCTCCGCAAGAATTTCCAAGATTTTTTGTCCCACTAGACCCGTTGCTCCCAAAATTGCGACCCGCACGCCTTTCACCGGAACATTCACTCCCTTATTATTATCGATCCCATGGCACTAAAATGGGCTGCACTTGTTCGTGTTTCAATGCGGCCTGAATAGATGGGATGATGAGTTCTAAATGTGCGTCCAATGAGCGCGGCTTGCGTATTGGATCATCCTGCCCAAATGGTACAAAATAGATGTTGCGTGCACTGAGGAGCCTCCCCAAATTCATCGCATTCATCCCCAAAAGGTCATTGGACGTGATGGCCAATAAAACAGGACCCCCATTGCGCAATTGTGCCTTAACGGTCATCGTGACAGGTGAATCATTGATGGCATTGGCAATTTTGGCCAACGTATTTCCTGTACATGGCATGACCACCACAATATCAAACCAATGTTTCGGTCCACTGGGTTCTACTTCCGGAATTGTCGTCAAAATTGGCTGATCTGTTGCCTTCGTAATTTCGTCTTTCCAGTAATCCGGAGACCCGAACCGGGTCGAAACATGTAATATTGATGGCGACACAATGGGTGTCACAATTGCTCCGTGCTCAACCAATATTCTCATTGTAGCGACAGCGCGATGCATATTGCAATGGGAAGCGGCCATTGCCACACCAATTTTTATGCCGGCTAGTTCTTTTTCGCTCATATCGCTGACCCCCTCCTCGGATGCGTGACCCGATCAGCCTTGTCTTGCAAAATAAATGCCAATGTCTCCCAAATGATTTCAGCCGCTCTTCGAGGTGCAATGTGGCCTGGTACTCCCAAATACGATTCGTAGCGGGACAAAACTGCGGGGCTATTTGCCACTTCCGGATGTAAGCCCCCCGGTTTAGATGCGAGGTCAATAATCCACGCCGGATCTGTCGCTTCCGCCCATTCACTGGTCAAAACAGGGGCGGGAATGGTATTAAACACCCCATCGACGGGAGGGCACCAGCGAGGGTCCAAGGGATGGACGGGAAAACCCATGGCTGAAGCCATCGCCCGTTTTTCGACTGAACGGTCAAAAATTTCGACAATGGCACCATACGCCTGAAGACGTAAAGCCAATATGGAACCGACGCGCCCAAAGCCCAAAATCGCAATGGGTCGGTGATATAACGTAAATCCGGACCGTCCGATTGCCGATTTAATTGCGCCTTCTGCTGTTGGAACCGCATTCAACCACATAAACGTCGTTTGATTGCGATATTCTATTGTCTTAAGCCCCAAATCCTGCGCTTTTTCTTTGACGGGTGAAGCTATTAGCCCAGCCGCTAAAACGGCTCCTTCCCCCATCGCGCTCAGAATGTCCAGTGTTAGGGTGACCTGACCGTCCATCGTTGTCATGGAGCCGTCACCGCGAATTCCCGTCATCGGCCCAATGAAAATATGGGGTGCTCTATCACCAAGATGAAATGGTTCAACATTATCAACATGAAAACCAAAGGATTTAACGACAAATCCTTGATCCTCTAAAAAGCGGCATAACCATACGTCGCGAGCATCTCCACCAGCCACGACTACTTGTGTTGACACAGTTTTCTCATCCTTCCTCGAACACCCGTTACGGGTATATAAAAATGACCTATCTTACCGTTGTTAAAATGAAATGGGTTGAGAGTCATTCCCCGTTCATCAAGGGGAACACCAGTTACTCTTCTTAGCCCACTATACGGAAGGAATAGCTAGACCGTTCCGATTTTTACAGTTCCATAAATTACCATGCAGAAAACGAAAAAATCCGGGAGATATCTCCCGGATGCGCTGCAAGTTATTAAGGTTAGTGGACGTGAATGTCAGTAGCGCCATGCTCTTGGAAGAGTTTTTTGGCTTTGTCTACTTCAGGTGCATCAGCTCGCACCATTAAAAGCACATCCCCCTCTTTTAAGCGGGTCTCATATTCGTGGCTTTCGTTGCTCGGAATGCCATAATCCATCAAAGCACCCGCAAGCCCGCCTGCGACAGCCCCTGTCAGCGTAGCAGCCAAAGGTCCTGCCGCAATAATGGGGCCAACCCCAGGTATTGCCAAGGCACCGACACCGGCCAAAAGGCCGGTAACTCCACCCAAGGTTCCGCCCCAGCCAATCCCACTTGACAGATTGTGCATGTCACTGTCCGGATGACCAGCTTGTGTATGGCCATCATGGCGGGCTACCAAAGAAATATCTTTCTCCGGAACGCCGCGTTTCTTTAATTCATCGACGGTTTTTTCAGCATCATCATGGTTTTTAAATGCACCCACGACAGTTTTCTCCACGTTAGTATCCCTCCTTTTCGCACGTGGTCGGACTTAGTATGTCCGCCACACGAAAAAAGAGGCTATCAATTTTACGAATCTGCGGGAGCAGAAAGATCATCATCTAAATCAACAATCATGACTTCGGGCCCAATGCGTCTAATGGATCGCCAGGGAATTTGCGTGGGTTGCTGGATTTGACGACCAAAACGTCCCCGCGGCGGGACCAAAATCGCCTGGATTGCACCATTTTCGGGATCAATTTCCAAATCCGTGTCTCCTAATGGTCCTAACCGACTGCCATTGGACAAGTTAATAATTTCTTTTGAGGCCAATTCACTGAAACGCATAAGGCGTCCCTCCTTAGGAAAACTTATGCGCTAAAACCTCCTTCTAGTACCTGCTCGATGCTGCCAATGGGACCGCAAGCTGCGAGTGCCCACGGATTTTGGGAAAATAGATGCTGGGCCAGGGCTGTTATGTCGGGACAAGTAACGCGTTCTAACTGAGCTAGACGCTCCTTGGGATCTAATGGCACCCATCCATAAAGCCCATAAGGCCCAAGCCGCATCATTCGGCCATCCGGAGTTTCCATAGCAAACGCCATGGAGGTTTCAGCTTGAGTCAGAGCCCACTCGCGTTCCTCCAAAGAAGGCGGTTCATGCATCAACAACTGAATTTCTTCACGAACTGCTTCTAATGCCCGGGGCACAGACCGCGGAGAAAGAGCCATATAAATAGATAATTCCGCCCAATCTTTCAAAGCAGAGTAGGACGATGAAACCGTGTAAACGAGCCCTTCATCTTCCCGTAACCGTTGCCAAAGGCGGGACGAATTCTGTCCAGCCAAAATTGTGCTCAAAATCAATGCGGCATCATATTCAACATGACCCAGTGGCGGTGCCGGAACGCCCATGGTCAAATGCACTTGCTCCCCTGCTTGGCGTAATAACTGGATACGTGGCATCACCACCAAAGGTTTTCTGGGGGTCGGTAACCCTTGTGGACGCAGCGGCCACTGATATTCTTGCACCTGTTCTCGTAAGGCATCGACGCCTTCCCCACTCAACACTAAAACAATATTGCTGGGGAAATAAAACTGATGATAAAAATTTCGCAGTTGGCGAGCATCAAAGTGCATTAAACTCTCTTTGGTTCCCAACACATCGTGATGAAAATCCGGGTCAGGGAATAGCGCAGCCATATATAATTCTCCAGACCGATCTTCCAAGTCGTCCTGGGCTTCGAGTAATTCTTCCAAAATGACCTGCCGTTCCTTACTAATATCGTTATCGTCTAGCCACGGATCGCTAATTAATGTCCATAATAAATGCAATGCTTGAGGGGCTTTCGACGCCAAGACTTTCGCATAATAGACTGTGTAATCACGTGTCGTAAAAGCATTAATTTCACCACCCAGCTGATCTTGCAAGTTCGCGATATCCCGCGCTGACCAGGGACCCGCCCCTTTAAACACCGCATGTTCCAAAAAGTGAGCCGCCCCATATTGATGGCCATGTTCATCACGAGATCCCGCTCTCACGTAAAACGCGATAGCCGTTGTGCCCAACGATCCATAGTCATCCCAGATCACCGACATTCCCGAAGGCAACGTGGTTAAATAATTTATTGCTGTTCTCCTGCCTTTCATTGCTCGAGCATTTTGGCCATCCTGTGAAGACGCCAACTATCCCTCACATCATACCAAAAGCCTCACAGACGAACCAGTTTGAGGAGAGCTTAACCGTCACCCGTGGGAGTGCCCATTTTTAGTAATGTCGATATTGTCACTAGACGATATCCTTGACTTTGCAAGCCCTGGATAATCTGTCCCAAAGCGTCTACAGTACGGTTCGTTGGATGCATCAACACGATAGCCCCGGGCTGTGCCTTTTGCAAAACCTTGTTAACCATATAAGGCACATCCGAGGATGGTCGCCAATCAATCGTATCGATTGTCCACATAATCACTGGCATGTGCAGTTCGGCTGCTGCCGTTAACACCGCTGTCCCTAGTTCGCCATAAGGCGGGGCATAAACGGTGGGCACGACGTTGGCAGCGTGTTTCACTGCGTCATTAGTTTTGGCAATATCGGTGAGATTTTCTGCCACCGACATATTGGCTGGATGACCATGAGCCCAACCGTGATTGCCGACTTGCATGCCGTCACGAACCATTTCCTGTACGAGCTGCGGGTGATTTTTGGCCCAAACCCCTCCGACCATAAATGTCGCCTTGACATGATAGTGCATTAACACGTCCAGCAGTTTCGGAACATACTCAGTTCCCCACACCACATTAATGGTGAGCGCCATGGCCCGCTCAGACGTTATTACCCGGTACACGGGACCAGGAATGGACGCGTTGACAGGCACACTCGAAGGAGCGGGAGTTTTAAAAATCAGGATACTAGCAAAGAAAATGGCCATCAAGGATACCAATTTGGCTGTAGGGGAGCGCAAGGATATGACTTTAATCCACATCAGGAAATATCTCCTTCCCGACTATCGTTGGGTTCTCACTTGTCCTATGACAAGTTCATTCAAGCTAGAACCCCCGAGCCGGGATTTTCCTGAGATGTCAAACACCCGTTGGTAGTAGAAGGCTGCTCATTTCTGCCCAATATCCATAAGTTGCGTAATCACCGCAAGATCTTGGCTTCGCGCGGCCATGTCTTTCCCCGGTGTTTCTAATATGACTGGCCAATGTTTTTCATCCGCCAGTGATAAAAGTTGCTGTAAACCTTCTGGACGCATCTGGCCGGTGAGTAAATGGGCATGGCGATCCCGCTTTACGCCTACTGGGTACATATTGTCATTTAAATGAATGCCTTTTACCCGTTCCAATCCAATTTTTTGATCGAGTTGCTCAAAAAATCTCGAAACATCATCCGCTGTCGTGAGGGCATAGCCAAAAGCCATGGCATGGGCTGTATCCAGAAGAAATCCAATCCGACGCAGGCGTCTTAAGTGAGAAAACAAACGGGCCAGATCATCTAAACTGGCACCAATTTCCCGGCCTTGGCCAGCAGCATTCTCAATTAAGACAAATCCTGGCTTTTTGAGCATGTAGCGAATCGTTTGACTAAGGGCTTCTAAAGATTCCTCGACAGAAGTCTCTTGTTGATGACCAGGATGAAGAATCAAATAGTCACCATGCAGACGTTTCACCCGAATCATCTCTTCGCTCAAAACAACCCGTGCGCGGTTTTTCATCTGGGGATCCGTTGCCGCCGGATTGACAAAATAAGGGGCATGAACAAAAAACGGGCGGATGTGGGCCTGCTCCAACCAGCCCGTTACCGTCCCCGTTTTGGGAAGTGGTTTACTTTGTCCTCCCACCGGACTTCTTGAAAAAATCTGTAGCGTGCCAAGTCCGTACTGCGCAGCATGAAAAATGGCATAATCAAGACCTTTGGCTGTCGACAGCTGGCCGCCAAGAACTATCATTTGGCGGAATCACGCTTTGGTATTCCGTGGGATGATGACCGATGTGACGATGTGCGTTCACGCTCGTGACTCGACCGCGGTTTCGGCGGTTCATAGCCTTCCGGGACGGGCAAGGTGTCTTTATGCGACAAGTTAATCCGTCCTGCGCTATCAATCTCAATCACTTTCACTGTCAACATATCGCCTACCGATACAACATCTTCGACCTTGTTGACCCGGTTATACGAAAGTTGTGAAATGTGCACGAGCCCTTCTTTACCCGGGAGA
This sequence comes from Sulfobacillus thermosulfidooxidans, assembly GCF_001280565.1. NCBI lineage: Bacteria > Bacillati > Bacillota > Clostridia > Eubacteriales > Clostridiales Family XVII. Incertae Sedis > Sulfobacillus > Sulfobacillus thermosulfidooxidans. The sequence goes on from NZ_LGRO01000001.1 coordinate 1,385,221, forward strand.
ATTTCGACAAACGCACCGAAATTCATAATCCGTGTCACCCGGCCTTCAAACACCTCGCCAACTTGCACACTGCGCGTGAGATCTTCGATCATTTTTTGGACGCGTCGAGCCACATCTTGATTAATGGCAGCAATGTAAATCGTCCCGTCATCTTGAATATCAATATCGACTTTCTTATCGCCGACTTTGGTGCTCTCAATAATCTTATTAATCGTTTTACCACCTGGTCCAATGACATCACGGATTTTATCCGGATCAATGGTCATGGTTAAAATGCGGGGTGCGTGCAGGGATAATTCTTTGCGGGGTTCGGGAATGACCGCCTCAATCATATCAAGAATCTGCAGTCGCGCTTTCTTGGCTTGTTGCAGGGCTGTCTCAAGAATTTGACGGTCGAGTCCGTGGATTTTTATATCCATCTGGATAGCCGTGACGCCTTCCCGTGTACCTGCCACTTTGAAGTCCATATCACCCAACGCATCTTCTAACCCTTGAATATCGGTTAAAATCACCATGCCTTCCTCATTCTTCACCAAACCCATGGCAATACCGGCTACAGGAGCCGATATGGGCACACCGCCATCCATTAGCGCCAGAGTGCTTCCACATACCGACGCCATTGAGCTCGAACCGTTCGATTCTAAGATATCCGACACCAATCTTAACGTGTAAGGAAACTCTTCCTCCGAAGGGATCACTGGTTCCAAAGCCCGACCGGCCAAAGCTCCATGACCAATGGCGCGTCGGTTCGGTCCGCGCATCGGCCCAGCTTCCCCAGTGGCAAACGGCGGAAAATTGTAGTGATGCATGTACCGGCGCGATTCTTCGACACCAATACCATCCAACATTTGCTGATCAGATAACGGCCCCAAGGTCATTGCCGTTAAGGCTTGGGTTTGCCCACGAGTAAAGAGACCAGTACCATGCACGCGTGGCAAGACGCCAACTTCAATCGAAATCGGCCGGATTTCATCAAATGCCCTGCCGTCGGGACGAATGCCGTCATGAATGATGGCATGGCGCACAACCTCTTTCAGCACTTTCTTGAGGCTTGTGGCAATCATCGCCTCTTCTTCAGGAAACCGTTCCAAAAGCATTTGAGTAATTTCTTTGTTGACTTGTTCGATATCAGCACCGCGCTGCTGTTTATCGGTATTGCGCATGGCTTCAAGTAGCTTGTCCCATGCCAGTTCTCTGGTTGCGGCCATCAATTCGGGAGAAGGCAGGAACAACGGATAATCTGCTTTGGGTTTACCAGCAATCTCTTGAAACCGGCGAACTCCTTCAATAATGCGCCGAATTTCCTCGTGTCCAAAGAGTATAGCATCTAGCATGACCGATTCGGGAACAATATTGGCCCCGGCCTCAATCATCAAAATCGCGTCATAGGTACCAGCAATCATCAGTTTCAGATCGCTTTTCTTTTCCTGTTCAGCCGTGGGATTAATAATAAATTGACCATCGACATAGCCAACCTGAACAGCCCCAATCGGCCCGTCAAATGGGATGTCAGAAATGCTTAATGCCGCAGAAACTCCGATCATTCCACAAATTTCTGGGGAATGATCATAATCCACGGATAATATACTCACGACCACATGCACTTCATTGCGCAATCCTTCCGGAAACAACGGGCGAATCGGCCGGTCAGTCAGTCGTGCCGCCAAAATGGCCGACTCACTGGGCCTACCTTCGCGTTTGATGTATCCTCCAGGGATCTTGCCAACGGCATAAAGACGTTCTTCCACGTCGACCGTTAACGGAAAAAAATCATAGTTTTCTTTGGGTTCTCGCGACGAGACAACGGTCACGAGCACGACGGTATCTCCGTACCGGACAACCACCGAACCATTGGCTTGTCGGGCCATTTTTCCGGTTTCCAGTGTCAAAGTGCGGCCGCCTACCAAAAAGTCGGTAGTGATAGCCTCCATATGTACCCTCCTGTACTCCATCAATCCAAAACTAAGCGTATTCTCATCGATAGTTGGAAAAAAGAGCGGGATAGTCCCGCTCTATCGACGCAATCCCAACCGTTCTATCAGAGCATGATACCGTGCGCTGTCAGTTTTTCGCAGGTAATTCAATAGCGCCCGACGGTGCCCGACCATTGTCAGTAGACCGCGACGGGAATGATGGTCCTTTTTGTGTACCTTCAAGTGCTCAGTGAGTTCCGCAATGCGCTGAGTTAACAGCGCCACTTGAACCTCTGGCGACCCCGTGTCCGATTCATGCAGCCGGTTAGCCGCAATGATGGCCTGCTTTTCTTTTGCTTCTAGGGCCATCGATTTCCCCCCTTTCTGAACAACCACTTAATGCGCGTTAAAAAACGCGCCCATGTCTTCATCCTCTGCTAATATGGAGAGCAATGCGTCCTGATAAGCCTGTACTGCCGGTTGGGTAACTCCTGCCCGCCGATAAAGCTCTTCCAGTTGACGCTGCAAGCGCTTAAATTCGCCTGTCACGCAAATGGCAGCAATTTTGCTGACCATTCCCTGCCAGGTCTCCGTTTGCATTGAGCTTCCTCCAATCCAAAGACACTTTATTGTATCATGCTGATATTTTTAGAGCAACTGACGTGCGCGATCAACATCATAATGGATTTGCCGAATCAGGTCATCCACTGTTTCGAACTTCTCTTCCGCGCGAAGTGCCTGCCGAAAATCAAATCGGACAACGTCATCGTGAAGATCAGGAAGCGTCTGATCAATCACATGAACCTCCAATATCGGCTTGTGGCCGCCAAATGTAGGACGAATTCCCCAGTTGGCGACAGCTGGCAACCGCGCATGATTTTGCTCGTCAATCGTTACGTAACCCGCATACACGCCAAAGGGGGGCATAATTTGTTGGTCTTCAGGCAAGAGATTGAGTGTGGGAATGCCAATTGTCGCACCTCGACCTTCTCCATGAGTGACCACTGACTGAACACTAAACGGATGTCCCAGCAACTCATTGGCCTGGTCGATTCGACCCTCAGCAATATGCGCCCGGATGGTAGAACTCGATACAACCACGGAATCGGCGTTAACAGGTTCCACAATCCGGACGCCAACATGAGTAGCAGCTCCCCATTGTTTTAATGTCTCTGCGGTTCCAAGACCCCCTGCCCCAAAAGTAAAGTTGTAACCCACCACAACCGCCTGGGCCTGAAGTTTTTGTTGCACTTCAAGAGCCAAAAACGCCATGGGCGGGACCATCGCCAGATTATGGTCAAATGGTAGGACACGAACAAAATCTACCCCATAATGATCTAACCAATGCAATTTTAAATCCCGGGGAGTAATCAAATAGTGTTTGGGGGGATTGGGACGCAAAACCAAAGAAGGGTGCGGCTCAAATGTTAATGCCACCACAGGCAAACCATGCATCGCCCCAATTTCTTTCGCCTGATTTATCAACGCCTGATGTCCCAAATGCACACCATCAAAGTTCCCAATGATGACCACTGTTGAAACGCCGGGACCCGGTCCCGTCAAAAGTTCCATGCTTTACTCGTCCTTTGCCAGAACTTTGCGAAAGCGCCAAGGTGGACCTTCTATAACCGCCACAACCTGGCCTTCATAGCTTAATCCCATAATACCGTGAAAACCCGGTAGATGGGGAATTCCTGAATATTTTCCGTGAATCAGATCAGATCGTTGCTGACTGTTGACGCACACGCTGGGAATCGTCAACAGGGCAGGGCCCGTGAGCAACATGCGAGTCCAATCCGGCTCGTTTTGAATCTGTTCTAGATGGTAAGCGGTCTCAACCGTAAAATATCCCACACGGGTTCGAATCAAAGACCGCATGGTCGCTGCTTGACCCAGCAAAAAACCCAAATCTCGCACCAGAGCTCTGATATAAGTTCCTGGACCAACGGTGAATTCTAAGGTCCAATAGCCATTGTGCCCTTCGACAATCCGAATGTGCTCAATTATCGTGGGCCTTGGTCCCAGCCATACACTGTGGCCGTGCCGAACGATGTCATAAGCCCTTCGGCCATTTTGTTTTAAGGCAGAGACTTGCGGAGGAAATTGTCGAATCTCGCCTTGCAACCAAAAAATCGCTTCCTCTATTTGCTCTCTACTGGGATAAGGAGGCCCTGATTCGGCCACTCGGTAACCAGTACGATCTCCACTGTGGGTCTGGGTTCCAAAAGTCATTTCCGCCTGATATACTTTAGGCTTTAGATTTGTCCATTCTAAGAGACGCGTATAGGACCCAATGGCGACCGGTAAAACCCCTTCCGCCATTGGGTCAAGCGTCCCGGCATGACCGACCTGCTTTTGCCCGGTTAAACGCCGAATTTCCTGAATCACTTGGTGAGAGGACATGCCCACCGGTTTATAGACGTTTAAGAATCCACTTGGCACAACAATCCCTCAGTTAACGAAGACCCGAGTCTTATGATTGTTGGTCGGGCAACGTCTTCAAAATATCTTGAATGTGCATACTTTCCACAATCGACGTATCCAACCGAAAGTCTAATTGTGGCGCAAGTCTAAGATGTAACCGGCGCGCCACTTCCCCACGTAAAAAGGGCGTGGCGCTTTTCAGCCCAGCCAAACTCGCTTGGGCTTCTTCGGCATTACCTAAATGGCTAACATATACTTTTGCCACAGACAAGTCTCGCGACAAATCCACATGCGTGATACTGACAAAACCAATCCGCGGATCCTTAACATCCCGCTGAAGCATATCCCCAAGCTCTTGCTGAATAGATAACGCAATGCGTTGGGCACGCGCCTTATTCATCGTCAGTCCCTCACTTTTAACTGGCCTTGACCTCTTCTTCCGTAAAGGCTTCGAAGATATCACCGACTTTGATATCATTGAACTTTTCTAGACCAATCCCGCATTCAAATCCGGAGGCGACCTCGCGCACATCATCTTTGAAACGCTTCAACGATCCAATATTGCCTTCGTGAACTACTGCCCCATCGCGTATCACACGAATCTTACCCGAACGCAAGATTTTTCCATCGGTTACATAACAACCCGCCACGGCACCGACCTTGGGCACCCGGAATACTTCTCGCACCTCGGCGCGCCCGAGGACGACCTCCTGATACTTCGGTTCTAGCATCCCCTTAAGGGCTTTGTTGATATCATCAATGGCATCATAAATCACTCGATAGTTCCGAATGTCGACATGTTCTTTTTCAGCAATCTGCCGCGCTTTATTTTCAACGCCAACCCCAAAGCCTACAATAATCGCATTAGAGGCTTGGGCTAACATCACATCGGTTTCGGTCACTGTACCAACCCCGGAATGGAGAACCCTGACACGAACTTCTTCATTCGATAATTTACTCACCGATTGCGCCAACGCTTCCGCGGAGCCATGGACATCCGCCTTAATCACTAAATTCAGTTCTTTAACGGCTTCATCTTTCAGGCGTTGTAAGAAGTCGTCGAGAGACACACCACGCCCAGCAGATTCTGACTGCCGTTTGAGCCGTTCCTGACGGGCATCGGCAATACTTTTGGCTTGCTTCTCATCTGCCAAAATGACAAAGTCATCGCCCGCCTCAGGTAACTGGTTAAATCCTAATACTTCAACCGGCATGGAAGGTCCAGCACTTTTTACGCGCTGCCCCCGGTCGTTAATGAGTGCGCGAACACGTCCATATACCGATCCTGCCACAAACACATCGCCGACTTTAAGCAGTCCCTTGGCAACTAATACCGTTGCAACCGGTCCACGCCCTTTGTCTAATTTGGCCTCAATAATCGTTCCTTGTGCAGGCCGATGACTATTAGCTTTAAGCTCAAGAATATCAGCTTGAAGAATGAGGGCTTCAAGTAATTGGTCAATACCTTCACCAGTTCGGGCGGACACAGGCACCATTATTGTATCGCCGCCCCATTCCTCCGCTATTAATCCATAATTGCTGAGTTCCGTACGAACTTTGTCCGGATTGGCATCTGGTAAATCGATTTTGTTGATGGCGACAACAATAGGCACATTAGCGGCCTTCGCATGATTAATAGCTTCCACTGTTTGCGGCATCACGCCATCATTGGCAGCCACCACGAGGACTGCCACGTCCGTCACCTGGGCACCGCGGGCACGCATCGAGGTGAAGGCTTCGTGACCTGGCGTGTCTAAAAATACGACCTTGCGGTCATGCCATTCAATAACTGAGGCCCCAATATGCTGGGTAATGCCGCCGGCTTCAGATTGCGTCACCCGAGTTGCTCGAATGCGATCCAACAACGACGTTTTACCGTGGTCCACGTGTCCCATCACGGTGACCACAGGTGGCCGTTCAGTGAGACTTTCCGGACTATCGTCTTCACCTTGCAAAATTAACTCTTCTTGTTCCTCTTGGGTCGCCCGTTCTTCAACGGTAGCCCCGAGCTCCGTAGCCACAATCACGGCCGTATCGCGGTCTAATTCTTGGTTCACACCCGCCATAACGCCTAAAGCAATCAAGCGTTTTATCAACTCATTGGCCTTGACACCCAATTGGTCCGCTAAGTCTTTCACCATAATCGATCCGGAAAGGACAATATGACGCTGCACCGGAGGCATGGCCGTTTCGTTTTGGTGGTTAGCCGCTGATTTTTGCGATTTACTTCGCTTTTTGCTACCATAGCGTTCTTCGTCCCACTCGCCCCGACGCCGCCCGATCTCCTCGTGCACATTCCGGCGATCCTTATTGTTATGGATGCCACGGCGACTTTGCTCTTTGCTAGGCCGTGTCGGGGGAACGGGCACTGGCGGAACCGTCAACGGCTTAGGGCCTGAGCGGTAAGGTGTGCTACTGCGAGCAGACGAGGAATGCGAATTAGCACTAGGCCTTTGGTAATTGCCACCTTGCGGACGTCCCGCCGAATTTCCTGCAGGCCCCTGACGCCGCTCCCCGCTCGGTGCTGGCCGCGGTCCAGAATTTGCGTAGGCAGGATTTCTCCCACTGTTCTGTGGCCGGCTAGGAGCGCCACCCCCACTCGGACGGTGAGCATTATTCCCCGCTTCATAGCGGTTATGATCGCGATAAGGTGCTTGGCTTCCCCGTCGTTCATTATAATTACGGTTCGCACCACTATTCGCAGGACGTGTACCCGTACCCGTACCCGCACTCGCACTCGCATTTGCCGCAGACGCAGGAGCTGGACGTTTGGAGGCGGGTTGCGTCGGTGAGGCGCTGCTGTGATGGACCGCTGACGATTCTGCTGTGTCCCGTGCGGGGGCTTCTCCCGCTGGGCTCTCAGTCTTTTTTACCACGGTTGGAGTGGTTGGCGGTTCTGGTGGCAATTTTCCCTCCATGATGTTTTTGACCGTTTGTACGGCTTCCGGTTCGACCGTGCTCATGTGATTCTTGATATTCTCGACGTGAAGACGATGAAGAAGATCGATCAGACGTCGACTGTCTAACTTCACTTCTTTGGCTAACTCGTATACTCGAACTTTTTCTTTTTCTGTCAAACTTTATCCCCCCTGATGAAACTCCCAACTGGGTAGCCAGGCGGTTGGCGATGTTTTTGTCCAATATCGCAAGTACCGCGTGCGGACCCATGCCCATAGAGCGTCCGATATCGATCATTGACCCCGCTTGAACCAACGGAATCCCTAAGTTTTGGGCCCACAGGTGGTACTTGCGATAAACTGACTCCCCGGCATCGAGTGCAATCAGTATGAGTTTTGCCGTACCCTCATTCATAGCTTTTTGCACTTGGTTATGCCCAGGCGCCAATTGGCCAGCGCGTTTCGCCAAACCTATCCAGTTTAACCAGTTATCCACTGACGTGCTCCTTTTCCACTAACTGTCGCAGCTGATCAATAACTTCGCTTTGTAGTGTCACTTCTAACGCTCCCTCAAGCCGTTTGGATTTCAGTGCCTGATCAAAACATGTTACCGTAGGACAAATATAGGCCCCACGTCCCGACATTTTACCGCGCCCGTCAATCGTCACCGTTCCTTGGGGGGTCCTCACGACGCGAATTAACTCCCGCTTGGGACGCGTTGTTCGGCACGCTACACAGGTCCGCATTGGTATCTTCTTGGCTTTCATTACCACCAGCTCCCACTATTGGAAACCTGCGACTCAGAACGCAAATCTACCTTCCAACCGGTTAGTTTGGCTGCAAGTCGAGCGTTTTGCCCTTCCTTGCCAATTCCCAGCGATAATTGATTATCCGGGACCACGACCCGAGCCACACGCGTGTCCGGTTCGACAACCACTTCCGTGACTTGAGCCGGGGATAACGCATTGGCGACAAAAACTGTGGGATCGGGATCCCAACGAATAATATCCAATTTTTCCCCGTGCAACTCTTGAACGATTGCTTGAACCCGCGTCCCTTTGTTACCCACACACGATCCCACCGGATCGACATTGGGATCGTCGGCCCATACGGCAATTTTGGTCCGTGCTCCCGCTTCGCGCGCAATCCCTTTAATTTCGACCACACCATCATGAATTTCTGGCACTTCGAGTTCAAATAAACGCTTAATCAATCCCGGATGATTACGGGAGACAAATATTTGTGGTCCTTTATTGGTCTTTTTGACCTCCACCACATATAATTTGACCCGTTCGTTAGCTCGCAAACGTTCACCCGGTACCTGCTCACTAGGCATCATAATGGCTTCAGTACGTCCTAAATCGATATAGACAAGGCCCCGCTCTGCCCGTTGGACTAACCCCGTGACAATGTCGCCTTCTCTTCCCACAAATTCCTCGTAAATCAATCCACGTTCCGCTTCACGAATACGCTGCACAATCACTTGTTTAGCGGTTTGAGCAGCAATGCGGCCGAAATTTTTGGGTGTCACTTCAAACTCAAGAATATCGCCTTCCACAGAGCCAGGGCGTATTTCACGAGCCTCGTCCAGCCCTACTTCTAAACGATGATCCTGCACCTCTGCCACGACAGTCTTCTGTGCCCATACTTGTGTAGCTCCGGTTTGCCTGTCAATACGTACGCGCACGTTTTGGGCGGAGGCAAAATTACGCCGATATGCCGAGATAAGCGCCGATTCAATTGCCTGAAAGAGAATTTCCTTATCTATGCCCCGTTCTCGTTCCAGATCATCTAACGCGCTCAGCAATTCCGAATTCACCCAATATCCCCCCTAAAAGGAGCCTTGGCCCCTGTCAAGCGAAAAGAGTGGGAAGATCCCACTCTGAGCCTGATCAATGATCAGCCTACCTCTAAAATTACTAAAAGTGTCACATCCTTATCTTACCACAGTCAGCGAGACGAGAACAACCTTTTGTGGTATCAGCAGTTGCCGGAATATATGATTCATACTTGTCAACTACCCCTATCGGCCTGAGCTCTGTCTCCTTTCGAATAGGACCCTTCCCCGCAGAGCCTCTTACCGGCGCCCTCCTCCCGAATCCGACAAAGCCATAAATGGCATGCGTCGCCTAGGAATGAAGTGCAGAGTCCTCCCTCCCGTATCATCGCGAAAGCTGGACCGTGAGCCCCTGTTCCGTGCATGCAGTTAGTCTCCCGCAGAACTAGAAAATATTTTACGTTCAGGAAATCTCTGACTTTGGGTCATCCCCTCGTCGGGAATACACGAACATCTTCCTTTATTTCCAATACCGGTGCATGTTAACTGCTCGTCAAATCCTTTCGTTGTGGCGAATAACCCTGTCGACCCGCTCGGAGTTAATCCATTGAAGGGCGCCTTCCAAATGTGCCCTGCCAAATGAAAGCCAGACCAATAGACAAGAAGAGGACCACTGCTCCGGCTAAGAGCGCCTCTTTAGCGCCCCTAGGCAACAAGTAACCACTCATTAAAGCCAACACAAAGGATCCCAGTGTCCCCGCCGATTGAAAAACGCCCTGAATTTTGCCGCGCGTTGTATCCGTGGCAAAAGCCATCACATCGGCATTTAACGCAGGTGTAATCAAACTCATGGCAATCGCCTCAATCGACGATAACAAGATAGAGATCCAGGGCCACCGAGATAAGGTATAAAGAATAATCATAACGCCATTCAAAATGGCACCGGAATAAATTAGCCGTGGGCGCCTGGCCGGATTATCAGCCAGACGGCCTGCTAAAAAGTTGAAAAGTAAGTAAGGCAAAGCGAATAGTGTCCACGACAAACTAATGAGCAACGAATCCGCGCCAATACTTTGCATATAAATGCTCCAGGTGGCATCATACATGCCTCCTAAACCCATCCATCCAAAATTGATTATGAGCCAACCCACTAAATAACGCCACGGCACTGCCGGTGATCCGGTATTGTTTGCGCGTCTAGTGAAGCGCGACACCACTGGTGTCTTGGCGATCCCGGTAATTACGGCAAGTAATGCCGCCAAATCTAGCACTGTCCCCACCCAAAACGGAGCCATTAAGCTGCCCGTAGCACTAGCAAGTCCTCCAATCATCGGACCTAGGGCAAATCCGGCCATATAGAACGACGACATTAACGCGTACGCGCGTCCTCGGTGTTCTTCTTCCACATAATCCGCCACCAAAGCATTGGCTGCAGGAAGAAAAGCCGCCACGCCAATCCCTTGAAGCGCCCGGAACAACAAATAATATACGGGAGGCACGGCTAACAAAAACAGAAAGGTTCCCAAAGCGCTAAGAAATGCCCCAACAATTAGGAGGCGTTTTCTTCCCCAGCGGTCTGACAAGGGACCCAAAATTAGTTGCCCCACAAAGGAAATCAAAGCATAAAGTGCCGCCATTAAACCAATCCAACTTAGTGGCAATCCTCGTTGCCGAACAAACAATGGCAACAAGGGCAAAATCGATCCAAAGCCACTTTGGATGACCATTGTGGCAATCAATAAAGGCCACAAAGCGCGCCTTGATTGTGAATTAGAAAAATGCAAGCTGATTAGTCTCTCCTAAGTCCTTAAGCGCACCTTGAGCCCTAAGGAGGTCAATGACACTCTTGCTAAGCCGTGCTCGTTGGCGCAAATCGTCGACAGATAAAAAGGGCGCTTCTTGTCTGGCCTGAATAATATTTTCTGCAGCCGCTTGTCCTAAACCGGGCAGTGCAGCAAAAGGAATTCGCAAACCGTCCTCTTCAATTTCGAAACGTGTCGCATGCGATTTCTCTAAACTGACGGGATAAAACCGGTATCCTCGGGCCAATAGTTCCCGCGCAATCTCGAGAACGGTGACCAATCCCTTTTCCTTCGCAGTAGCCTGGTTTCCCTTTTCCTCAATGTCCGCCAGCATCTTGTTGATGGCTTTCAGCCCTCCTAAGACTGGTTCAGGGTCAAAGTCGGAAGCCCTCACCGAAAAGTAGGTCGCATAAAAGGCCAAGGGATAATATACCTTAAACCAGGCAATACGCCATCCCATCATGACATATGCCGCCGCATGTGCCTTAGGAAACAAGTAACTGATTTTGCGGCAGGATTCGATATACCAATTTGGCACATTATGTTCTTTCATCAAGGCTTCTTGTTCCGGCTTGAGTCCTCGCCCTTTACGCACCGATTCAGAAATGGCAAATGCCGCTTTAGGTTCAATCCCCCGGGCGATTAAATACAACATAATGTCATCACGGGTCGCAATCACGTCGGATAATCCCCCGAGATTCTGACGAATAATGTCCTGCGCATTATTCGCCCACACTTCTGTTCCATGAGACAACCCGGAGATACGCACGAGTTCCGCAAAAGTTTTCGGTTTGGTGTCAATGAGCATCCGACGCACAAAGCTCGTTCCAAATTCAGGAATTCCGAGACTGCCTACCGGGGTGCCGATATCCTCGGGTTTTACGCCCAAGGCGTAAACATCACGGAACAAACTCATAGTTTTTTCATCTTGAAATGGCACGCTCTTCGCTGATATGCCTGTTAAGTCCTCTAACATGCGGATCGCGGTCGGATCATCGTGACCGAGGAGATCGAGTTTTAACAGGCGGCCTTCGATGGAATGGTAATCGAAATGGGTCGTGATAATATCCGAATTGCGATCATCCGCGGGATGTTGGACAGGACAAAAATGGTGAATATCCTCATCACGGGGCACAACCATTAGACCACCAGGATGTTGTCCCGTCGTCCGTTTGACCCCCGTGATGCCTGACGCCAGCCATTCTAGTTCAGCACCAGACACCTCCCGTCCTTTTTCCCTTGCCCAAGCTAATACCAATCCGATCGCCGTTTTTTGGGCAATCGTCGCAATAGTACCCGCCCGGAAGACGTGTCCTTCACCGAATAACACTTCGGTATATTTATGGATTTCGGGTTGATATTCCCCTGAAAAGTTCAAGTCAATATCTGGTACTTTATCGCCCTCAAAACCTAAAAAGGTTTCAAAAGGAATATCTTGTCCATCACCGATTAGTCGCGTCTGACAACGGGGACAATCTTTCGCGGGAAGATCAAATCCAGATCCCACCGATCCATCGGTCACAAATTCTGTATAGCGACATGACGGACATCGATAATGGGGAGGCAACGGATTCACTTCGGTAATGTCCAAAAATGTGGCTACAAGTGAAGAGCCCACCGAACCCCGCGATCCCACTAAATATCCATCATCCAGCGATTTTTTTACTAGGCGGTGGGCGATGTAATAAATGGACGAGAACCCGTTTTGCACGATTGAACGAATTTCCTTGTCGAGCCGGGCTTGAACAATGTCTGGTAAAGGATCGCCATATAATGCCTTGGCTCGTGCAATAGGATAGTCTTGAATAGTTTTTTCGGCTTCGTCCAATTTCGGCGAAAATAGGCCGTCGGGTACTGGCTTAATCGGTGGAATTTGCTGAGCGAGATTCCAAGGGTCGTCAATCACGATTTTTTGCCGCACATCATCGGACAACCAATCGAAATTGTCCCACATCTCGTCAGTTGTGCGAAAATGCAGGTCATCATCGGCATCATGTAATTCTCCTTTGGCCGTAGTCGCCAGAATCTCCCGGAAAATTTTTTGATCGGGCCGAATATAATGCGCATCGGATACGGCCGGAGTAGGTTTATCATATTTTTGACCCAGCCCGATCAAATCTGAAATCCACTTTTGGACCTGTTCAGCATTTCCTAAATTTTCTTCACGGATCAACGACTTGACGGCACTGACTGGACCGACTTCCCAGTAATCATAAAACCTAGCCAAGCGGGCCAAGTCATCGTCCGATGCTCCCCGGAATAATGCGTCTTGAATCTCACCGCCATGAAGAGGCGAACCCAAGAGCCAATATTGACGTCCCTCCTCGAGAAGCTGACGCCGCACACGAGGAACCCGGTGAAACGTTTCGAGATGGGATGTGCTGATAAGACGGTAAAGCGCTTCGATCCCGTCTTGTGATCGCAAGAGCACTGTGACCGGGGTGGGACGTCCAATGGTATAGGAAATGGGCACAGATTCGGTTAGAGCCGATAAATCACCTAAAGTCCCGTCTTGGTGCTGTAACAATTTTAATAGGAGTAAACCGGTTGCTTCCGCATCAGCCAAAGCCCGGTGATGCTGGGACAACGGAATCTTGAGGTAATTGGTTAACGGTCCTAACCCATGACTCTTCATTTCCGGCAGTCGGATTCTCGCCAACGCCAGCGTATCGATTACCGGGAATCTCCACGCATCTTGGGGAAAAACGCGGTGAAACGCCCGTGACATAAAACCCATATCAAATCGGGCATTGTGGGCCGCCAAAACAGCACCCGAAGCGAAAGCAAAAAAATCGCGAAAGACCGTCTCGGAATCTGGGGCGTGAAGGACTTCGTCGGCCCGGATTCCAGTGATGTCCTGCGTCGCTTGAGAGATTTTTCTGGTTGGTTTCAGCATCGAATGAAACCGGTCCACAATCGTGCCGTTTTCAATCTTTACCGCTCCTAACTCGATGACCTCATGAACGCGGGGAGATAGTCCCGTCGTTTCCACATCTAATACAACAATGGGCCGGTTCTCTAGCGTGCCATCAATCTCGGGAACATAACCCGTTAAGGGGGAAATCCTGTCGTCGACCATATTTACTTCGACCCCATAGATTGCCTGAATCCCTGTCTTTTTACTCAGGCTTTCAAGTTCTGGATAGGTTTGAACCACCGCATGATCTACAATGGCCACATGACTATGCCCGAGACTCTTTAAATGCTGGAATAAGTCCGGTAAATTGATCAGGGCATCGCCCGCACTCATCCGACTGTGCACATGAAGTTCAATGCGTTTGCGAGGCGCATTGTCAATCTCTACGTTCATTGGGGATATAATGCCTGCATGTTTGACACGTAAAATCTTCTCGCCATTATACTTGTCTTCTTCTACCTGACCTTGGACCTTTACAAATACGCCTGGACCCATCAGTGACAGATCCGGGAAGGATTGACCCCGGCGTTCCGAATAACGAAGGCGGACAGCATGATGCATATCGGTGAGAACAGCACTCCAGTGACGCAAATTATCGCGCCCTACCCGGATGTCGGTACTGACAATTTGGCCCATTACTACCACGTCCTTACCCTCCAGCAGGGCATCGATCGGCATGGGCTCTCCATCTGGTACGCCATTTCCAATGACGTTGTTGGAGTCAGAAGCTGAGGACGACACATCGACGGGAAGAACAGGGTCAGGTTCAGGAGGTGCCGGACTTAAGACGTGGTCATGCCAGGCAGGCATATCAGGCCAGTATCGCTGCAAACGAGCAACGCCACCCCATTGCTCAAAAAGTTTATAGGCCACGTTATTGGGAAAGGTCACGAAAATCCCTACAGAGTCCAGTTGAACCTGTTCGGGATCGAGCAATTGACCAATCCCCGATCCCGTCAGTGAAAAGATTTGTTGCAGGCGTTCACCGGGCTCAGATGACCACGGGTATTCGTCCCAAACCACACGGCGTCCCCATTGATTACTCAGGTAATCCGCTAACCGGCGAAGCCCTTCATTTCCTTCGGGTGATTTCTCTACGAGCACAATCCGAATTTGATTCTGGCTGACTTCTGCCCACAGCGGTTCGAAATGGCCTAGGGTCTCTATCTGTTCCTCATATAGCCATCTTTGTAAGCGGTCTGTCAGCATCTTAATCCCTCACACGTGACATCTTTAACTAAGCGAATCGAATTGCATCTTTTACAGCTTTATCAATTGACAAATGATAAAAATCGGACCTTATATTCGGGGAATTTCCCGAATGATCTCCCAATACATGCGCATGCGTGCCGCAAATCCTTTGGCAAGTCCTAATTTTTCTTCTTTCATGACTTGTGACACATCTTTCAAAATGACTTCTTTGGGAACTTTACCCATGCGTTTTAACTGCCGATGCAGCTGCAATTCGACACCAAAACGGGCTTCATCGATGTGATCGACGCCAGTCAATAAAGCACGCCGCAAAACGCGTTGACCTGATAAAAACGGTGCTAAAGCCTGAGCCCAGTCCGTGCTCGTGCGGCCGCCGTCAAAAATCCCCACCGTGGCATCGGTTTCACCATCTAGCACCGGTTTCAGCAGCTGTTGCACATGAGGCACGGTTAAGCCGATGAGATCGGCATCTAGGAATAAGAGAATTTCAGCATCGGCGGCTTCGGCTCCCACTTTTAAAGCCGCCCCTTTACCCTGATTTTCAACTTGGTCGATTACCGTCACTTTGGGAAAACTGGCAGCGACCTCTCCCGTGCGGTCTAATGACCCGTCATTAACAACAATGATTTGGTCGATTTCCGGTACCTGACACAAAACTTGTAAGACACATGCGATATTAGCCTCTTCATTATAAGCCGGCACAATCGCAGCAACGCGTTCTCTCGACATGGACCCACACCCTCATTCGCATGAACTTAATAGGCCCGGGCGAACAACGCACGGTATTGGCTTGGTTCATCACAAACAACGCAGTGGCCTGTTACGGGAGATTCGCCAAAGGGCAAACACCGAATCGTGATACCCGTTTCAGTTTTTAGGCGCGTTGCACATTCTTCGCTTCCACACCAGTCGCCCCGGAAAAAGCCTCGATATCCATATTGATCCATTTCCTGGTAATTGGCAATCGCATAGGAGTGCGATTGTTGAAATTCTTTGGCCTGACGAAATAATTCGTCCTGAACGGCATTTAATAACTCGGGCACTTTGGCCAGTAAGTCGGATTCCGGCACACTGATCTTTTCCCCGGTGTCGCGTCTTGCTATCATGACTTGGTTTTTGGCCATATCCTTAGGCCCGATTTCTATGCGCAAGGGTACCCCACGCATTTCCCAATCATTAAACTTGTAACCCGGAGTAAATTCATCCCGATCATCCAATTTCACGCGCGCGACGGCGGTCAAACTCGAGGCTAAATTTCTCGCATGCGCGAGGACTTTTTCCCGTTCATCTCCGCGTCCAATCGGCACAATGACCACTTGAATGGGCGCGACTTTCGGCGGCAAGCGCAGGCCTTTGTCATCCCCATGAACCATGATCAATGCACCGATCATACGGGTAGAGCTCCCCCATGATGTTGTCCATCCATATTTCAGGACACCATCTTCATCCAAAAATTGAATGTCGAACGCCTTGGAAAAATGCTGGCCGAGAAAGTGCGACGTGGCAGTCTGAAGGGCCCGTCCATCCCCCATTAACGATTCCAAGGTATAGGTATCAACAGCTCCGGCAAAGCGTTCCCCTGCACTCTTGACTCCTTGAATCACAGGGATGGCTAAATATTCCTCAATAACCTCTCGGTAAATTTCCAATTGTTGCAAGGTTTCTCGTAAGGCTTCATCAGCAGTACGGTGTACTGTATGTCCCTCTTGCCACAAAAATTCAGTCGTACGTAAAAAGGGGCGGGTCGACTTTTCCCAGCGTAGAACATTGGCCCATTGGTTAATTAACACCGGCAAATCCCGGTAGGAATGAATCCACTGGGAGTACATCGCGCCAATAATGGTTTCTGAAGTGGGTCTCACGGCCAACCTCTCGGGCAAGACTTCACGTCCCCCCATTGTGACCCAAGCCACTTCTGCGGAAAATCCTTCGATATGTTCGGCTTCCTTGGCTAAGAGATGTTCCGGAATCAAGAGCGGGAAATAGGCATTCTCGTGACCGGTTTCCTTAAATCGGCGGTCCATTGCCTCTTGAATAAACTCCCAAATGCGATAACTATAGGGCTTCATGACCATAAAGCCCTTCATGGGCGCATAATCAACCATGTCGGCTTTTCTTATAACATCCACATACCATTGGGAAAAATCACTTGACTTGGGGGTGATTTCCTTCAGAACTTTGTCCACCCGCACGAACCTCCTCAGCTGCATCCAAAATTTCTTTCCATAATTCTTCTACCATATCTTTTTGATCAACTCGGCGCACGATTTCTCCATGCCGGAAAATCAACCCCATATTCTTTCCGCCGGCAAGACCGACATCGGCTTCACGGGCTTCACCGGGCCCGTTCACCGCGCAGCCCATAACCGCCACCGTAATGGGTTCGGCAATCGTCGCGAGCCGTCGTTCGAGCTCATTGGTCACCGGCCACATGTCAAATTGTAAGCGCCCACAGGTCGGACAAGCGACAATATTCGCTCCACGGTCCCGCAATTTCAAGCTTTTAAGAATTTCCCAGGCGACGCGAATTTCTTCTTCACCTGGCGCAGTCAAGGAGACTCGAATGGTATCCCCAATGCCCTCGGCTAATAAGGTCCCAATGCCAATGGCTGATTTAATCGTGCCTTGAAACAGCGTACCGGCTTCGGTGACACCTAAGTGAAGGGGATAATCATAGGTTTTCGCCATCAAACGGTAGGCCGCTACCATAGTCGGCACGTCAGACGCCTTGAGTGACACCACGATGTTGTCATAATCCAGATCATTTAAAATTTGAATGTGGCTTGCTGCAGATTTCACCAGCGTCTCGGCAGTTCGACCATAATCCTGCAACAGATGTTTTTCGATGGAACCGGAATTCACACCAATGCGAATGGGAATCATGCGTTCTTTGGCCGCCCGGACCACTTGTTCGACGCGATCACGCCCGCCAATATTTCCCGGATTCAAACGCAATTTATCGACCCCGGCTTTAATGACTTCCAGAGCCAGTCGATAATCAAAATGAATATCAGCAACAACGGGAATCGGTGAATGGGCCACAATCTCTTTAACAGCTTCAGCTGCCTCATGATCTGGCACAGCGACCCGAACAATTTCACATCCTACGTCCACATATCGATAAATTTCATCCAGCGTGGCTTTTACATTTCTCGTGTCGGTTTTGGTCATGCCTTGCACAACAACTGGGGCCCCGCCACCGATGATGACATCACGTACTCGAACAACTTTGCTCATATGGGCCCGAAATCAAAATTCGGGCACACCTCCTTTATCGCTCCAATTCCTCTTATTTTATCTTAACACGACCCGATGCGTTCAAGCATGGAATAAATGTTCGATATCATGAAAGGTCACAACCAGGACCAACGCCATTAGAAGCACAAATCCCACAAAGTGAATCATGTTCTCCCGGTCAGGATCCATAGCCTTGTGCCTGATTCCCTCAACGGCCATTAAAAATAGACGGCTCCCATCTAAAACGGGAATTGGCAAGATATTAAAGAGGCCCAAGTTGGCCGACAGTGCAGCGGATAGCAGCAAAAGCTGCACCAATCCCGATTGTGCTGCTTGACCCACCAGTTCGGCAATCCCTACTGGGCCTGTTAAGTCGAACGGACCGTGACCGCTTAATAAACGGAACAATGCAAGGAACCAGGCCCCGGTCAGCTGGATGGTTTGAGTTACCCCGGCAACTAAAGCTTTAAAGGGATTGAGATGAATAGTGATGACTGTCGGTTTTATCCCGATAACATACTGATGCAGGGTTTTATCATAGCGCGTCTTCATGGGAAACGTTTGACGGTGACCGTGGCGGACAACCGTCACGTCCATGACGTGATTATGATGAGCCACGATGGCCGAAGCAAGTTCTTCCCAATTGGTCACCGGAGTGCCGTCAATATTGACAATTTTATCGCCGGGCCGGATGCCAGCCTCATAAGCCGGATAATGCGGCAATGCCTGCTGGACCGTGGTGGTCGCAGTGGGAATACCAACAGGTCCAAAGCTGATCGCATACAATACCGCAGCCAAAATCAGATTCATAAAAGGGCCCGCCAACACCACTAAAAATCTCTGCCATAAAGGCCGATTGGGAAATTCACGAGGATCGCCCGTCTTATCCCCTTCCATGCCGGCAAGACGCACATATCCTCCTAAAGGAATGATGCGCAAGGCATATTGCGTTTCTCCCCACTTATGCTTATACAACGATGGGCCAAAACCTAAAGAATACTCATTAACGCGCATACCAAAGGCCTTGGCCACTAAAAAGTGTCCCAACTCATGTACGGCAACCAGCACACCAAAGACTAGAATTATGGCGATTACTGTCGTCATCGGCTTCCCTCCCTTAGGGTGGTACAGTGCTTATTGCTGATAGCGTCGAGCGACCCGCGCAGCATCTTGTCGGGCCCATTGGTCGGCATCCAGAATATCCTCAAGGGTTACCACCGGCCGGTTATCCCGGAAATCCTGCAAAACCTCTTTAATGATGTCAATAATGGATAAAAAGCCGATTTCCCGCGATAAAAAGAGGGATACCGCGACTTCATTGGCGGCATTGAGAACGGTGGGTACAAGTCCCCCCATTCTTCCCGCTTCGCGGGCAATCCGCAAGGATTCAAACGTCTCGGTATCCGGCGGCTCAAATGTTAAGGGCTGACGGATCAAGTCTAACGGTTGTTGAGGAAGGGGCCAGCGCTCCGGCCAGCTGAGTGCAACTTGCACAGGAACCGCCATGTCCGGCCATCCCAACTGGGCCATCGTTGCGCCATCAACAAACTCCACAAGGGAATGCACGACACTTTGGGGATGAATAACCACGTCTATTTGATCATATGTCACATCAAATAAGTGATGGGCTTCAATAATCTCTAACCCTTTATTCATCAGTGTCGCGGAATCGACGGTGATTTTTGCACCCATGGCCCAATTAGGATGTTTGAGCGCATCTTCGACGCGGACATTAACCAAATCCTTTCGAGTTCGTCCCCGAAAAGGACCTCCTGAGCATGTGAGTACGATACGACGTAATGGCTGGTCTAAGGCGAGACATTGAAAAATCGCAGAGTGTTCACTATCCACCGGAATGATGTGACTACCACTTGTCTTCGCGGCTTGCCGGACCAAATCCCCAGCCGCCACCATCGTTTCTTTGTTTGCCAGTAAGATGTCCTTGCCGTGGCGAATGGCTGTTAATGTTGGCAAAAGCCCGGCAAAACCCGTCATGGCCCCAATGACTTTGTCTGCCGGGGATGAAGCAATTTCTTCCAAAATCGCATCGAATCCAGCTATGATACGCGGCCCCCCGGATGTCTTTTGGGATCGAAGTTTCAAGGCGGCCTTTGTATCTGTTAGTCCCACCCAGTTGGCATGAAGGGTTGTACCCATTTCCCACAAACGCTCAAAATTGGTGTGCGCAACTAGGCCATCGACGCGAATACGGTCGGCATCGTGCTGGAGAACCCGAAAAGCTGTTTCTCCGACAGAACCGGTTGCCCCCAAAACAATGATTTGTGTCATAATCGCCTCATCTTTCCTGGCATTTTTCTCCTTCTCGTTAGCTTTTGCTATCAAGAGCGGGAGGATCAAAGACTTGTGCCATCACCTTGATGATGACTGCCGAGATCGGTCCGACTAAAAAGCCAGACGCCCCGAAGAATTGGACCCCCAAGTACAATGCGAGTATGGCTACAAGCGGGTGAAGGCCCATATTCTGGCCCACGAGGCGAGGTTCAGCAATTTGCCTAACCAATGCCACCGCTAACATCACGATAACAATCTTTGCCGTGGTTACCGGGTGACCCGTAACCAGTTGAACCAGGGCCCAAGGAATCAAAATTGTTGTGGGACCCATATAAGGAATAAAATCGAGAACGCCAGCCACAATGCCAATCAACACAGCATAATGCATTCCTAGTAACAACAACCCAGTCATCGTGCCTAGAGCAGTCAAACTCACGAGCATAAGTTGTGCTTTGAGAAAACCCAAAGTACCCGAAGTGATATCCATGCGCATCGATGCCACATAAGGACGCCAAGGCGGCGGAAACCACGCTACAACATACTGAGCTACTCGCTCCTTATCGCGCATAATAAAAAAGGCTGCCATTACGGCTACCATTAACATTAACATGGTATCCGGCAAATGGACGAGAAAATTTGCTACCATGCGAAGAATCGATTCGACTAAACGCGATACGGTTTCCATTTGCATTTGCCACCCCTCACGGCCTGGGCCAAAGGGCTGTCGAACCTGTCCCAATTTGTCAACGAATACGTATAAAGTCTGCTCGATTGTGGTCACAACCGCAGGTAACGTTCTCATAAGTTGCTTCAATTCCGTCACCAATACGGTCGCCAGCACAGTCAGGATCACAAACAATCCCAAAATCGAAGATATGACAGCTAAAAGTGCTGCTATACTTCGTGAAAGGCCCCAATGCTCCAGTTTACCCACAATGGGATCTAACCACACTGCCAACAAAACCGCGAGGACAAATGGCATAAGAAGACCACTATACCATCGCCAGAACGCATACACTGTGCCACACATGACGATCCAGATGATCATCCGTTTGATATAGTTGCGCATTAGCCTGCCTCCATGCAGCTAATGTATGCCCAAGCCTCGCAACAAATAATAGGCAATGGGTAAGGTTAGCAAAGATGAATCAAAACGGTCGAGTACGCCCCCATGCCCTGGTAATAAACCTCCCGAATCTTTTACCCCACTGTACCTTTTAATGGCAGATTCCAACAAATCGCCGATTTGTCCCATGACACTGATCACCAGGCCAAATACCAACCCGTCTACCACCTGGGTATGCATTAGATAAAAGGCGCCAATGGCCACCACGGTACCGCCCACGGTGCCTCCGACCGTTCCTTCCCATGTCTTTCCCGGACTGACACGTGGCATTAATTTGTGTTTGCCAAAGCGGCGGCCCACAAAGAAGGCCATGGTGTCCGTCGTCCAAATCACAGCAAAAAATGTATACGCCAAGAATTGTCCATGAACCATCTCGCGAATCAGAGGAAGGAACGCAAAAAACAGCCCGACATACAGGGCCACCCACGTCGTGGTAACAGCTCCTTGCAGACTTTCCTGTGGTGAACTTAATAAGGCCACAACGGCAACAACAGCCACCCCTAAAACCAATACCGACATTAAAGGCTTACCTAGCCCCACTGCCGTGAGTAGAGACCAAATCCATAAAATGGCCAGCCAGGGATAAAATACAATGCCACGGGAATGAAACATTCGGTGAATTTCTACAACACCAATTGCCGCTAAAATGGCAACACCCGCCACCAAAAACCATCCTCCCAAATACACCAAGAGAATGATGACGGGAATTCCAAATGTCGCGGTTAGTATTCGAAGTCCCAGCACACCCGTTACTCCTTATTCCCGAAGGCCGCCAAAACGCCGATCGCGTTTTTGGTAGGCACGAATCGCCTTATGGAGCTCCATCGGGTTGAAATCTGGCCACAACGTCTCCGTGACGTAGATCTCCGCATAAGCAAGCTGCCATAAAAGAAAATTGGAAATGCGAAGTTCTCCACTCGAACGAATCAATAGATCCGGATCCGGTAAACCTGCGGTATCTAAGTGAGCGGCAATCGCATTGGCTGTCATATAGCTGTCCGGAGACAAAGGACGATGCTCATCAAGCCAGCGATTGACCGCGCGAACCAATTCATCCCGCCCACCATAATTTAAGGCTAAATTTAAGACCATTCGTGTCTCAGCGGCGGTTTCGCGCATAGCTGCATCAATGGCTTTCTGAGCCCGTACCGGCAAAGCTCCAACATTCCCAATCGTCTGGATACGAACCCCTTCAGCCTTCAGCTCGGCCGTTTCAGACCGCAAATATTCCACTAATAAATCCCATAGAGCCTCGACTTCGACTTGAGGCCTGGACCAATTCTCGGTAGAAAAAGCATAGACTGTCAAGACTTCGATGCCCATTGCAGCGCACTCTTTGACAATGGGCTTCAACGCCTTTACACCGGCACGATGTCCTTCGGCACGATTTAGACCTCTTTGTTGAGCCCAACGGCCGTTTCCGTCCATGATAATGGCAATGTGGCGGGGCAACTTGCCGTATTGAGCGGAATTTTGTGAATCCAACATAAGGTGTTGTCGAGCATCTGTGTCCATCAGGCCTCCCAAAAGCGCGACATGGTATTGTGAGAACTCAGGGCGTTAAAATTTCCCGTTCGCGTCCTTCTGCAACGCCTTCCAGCTCTTTAATGTACCGGTCGGTCAGTTTCTGCACATCATTTTGTCCCCGTCGTTCATCGTCCTCGGTAATGATGTGCTCTTTTTGTTCAGATTTAAGGGCATCCAAAGCTTCCCGGCGAATATTGCGAATGGCCACTTTCTCTTCTTCGAGCCGTTTACGCAATTGTTTAACTAGATCTTTTCGACGCTCCTCTGTCAACATCGGAACACTGACCCGCAGTACCGCTCCATCGACGCGGACCGATACTCCTAAATCGGCTTTCATAATAGCTTTTTCAATCGCCGGAATGGCATTCCGGTCAAAGGGCTGAACAATCAGTGTGCGGGATTCGGGAACAGAAATTCCTGCGAGATGTTGTAATGGCGTAATGGCTCCATAATAATCAACCGGGACCTTTTCTAAAAGACCCGGATGGGCCCGTCCGGCTCGCATGGAATTCAAATCTCGCTCAAAAACCTCGACAGCCTTTTTCATTTTATTCTCGGCATCACTCAAAATATCCTTAAGCATGATGATCGCTCCTTACAAACGTGCCAATCGGTTCACCCAGCACTACCTTCCGGATGTTGCCGTATTGATTCATGTTGAAGACGACGATGGGTATGTTATTGTCCATACACAATGATGTCGCTGTGGCATCCATCACACGAAGGTTTTCTTTTAGCACATCAAGATAGCCGATTTCGTCCAATTTTTTCGCTTGGGGATTGGTACGCGGATCGGCATCATAAACTCCCGCTTCTTTCGTGGCCTTTAACATGACATCAGCTTCAATTTCTGCGGCCCGTAACGCTGCAGTCGTATCCGTAGAGAAATACGGATTCCCATTCCCCGCAGCAAAAATCACCACCCGGTTTTTTTCTAAATGGTTAATGGCGCGACGGCGAATGTAGGGCTCCGCAACCTCTTTCATCTCAATGGCTGTTTGCACGCGTACAGGAACGCCGTGTTTTTCTAACGCATCCATCAAGGCCAGGGCATTGATAACCGTTGCCAGCATGCCCATATAATCTGCTGTGGCGCGGTCCATACCCTTTGAAGATCCCGATTGTCCCCGCCAGATATTACCGCCACCAACAACAACCGCAGTCTGTACACCTAAACTTAACACGTCCTTGATTTGGCGGGCAATACTATCCACGACCGTGGGGTCAATCCCGTATCCGGCAGATCCTGCAAGTGCTTCCCCGGACAGTTTGAGGACGATGCGGCGATATTTTGGCTGTTCGGACATTATTGCTCCTCCCTTGAGCGTACTTGAAGGGCACAATGTGCCCTTCATTTTGGTTAAGCCAGTGTGACAGGCAATTCTTCCCCACGTTCAAACCGGGCAAAACGTCTCACAACAATTTGCTCGCCAAGTCGAGCGATGTGCTCCTTTAATAATTGATCGACGGTGATGTCCGGATTTTTAATAAAGGGTTGGTCCAACAAGCATACTTCCTTATAGAACTTCTCGATGCGTCCGGCTACCATTTTTTCCACAATAGCAGGCGGTTTCCCCTCATTTTGTGCTTGGGCGCTGAGGACTTGGCGTTCATGCTCAATTTCTTCCGGAGGCACTTGTTCCCGGCTCACATAACGGGGATTGGCTGCTGCGATATGCATCGCGATATCATGAGCCAATGTATGGAAATCCGCCGTGTTAGCAACAAAGTCTGTCTCACAATTGATCTCAAGCAAGACACCAATGCGGCCTTGTAAGTGAATATAGCTTTCGATTAAGCCTTCATTGGCTTCTCGACCAGCTTTCTTGGCGGCTTGGGCTAATCCCCGTTCACGCAAAATGTCTATCGCCCGTTCAAAGTCCCCATTTGCTTGTTCGAGTGCCTTTTTACATTCCATCATGCCAGCACCCGTCATTTCACGAAGCTTCTTCACGTCATTCGCGGATATCACAAAAAATCCTCCTCGTAATGAGAGCGACCTCACGGTCGCCCTCGTATAACAGTGGAATTGTACCGAGTTATTGGGCCTCAACAACCTCTTCTTGCTGTTCTTCGGTTACGCCACCTTGTCGCCCTTCGATTAAAGCATCAGCAATCTTGCTCGTTAACAGCCTTACGGCCCGAATCGCATCGTCATTGCCGGGAATAATGTAATCAATTTCATCAGGGTCACAATTTGTGTCCACAATTCCCACAATAGGGATTCCAAGTTTTCTGGCCTCAGTGACGGCAATGTGCTCTTTACGGGGATCGACCACAAATACCGCAGCGGGGAGTTGGGTCATTCCTTCAATGCCACCCAAATACTTTTCTAGCTTTTCTTTTTGCCGCATCAGAATGCTAACTTCTTTTTTCGGTAGGCGTTCCCATTGCCCGCTAGCCTCTTGTTCTTTCAGCTCAGCAAGACGCTTGACGCGTTTTTTAATCGTATCAAAATTCGTGAGCATACCGCCTAACCAACGTTGATTCACATAAAAATCACCGGAACGTTGAGCTTCTTCTGCTACGGCTTCTTGCGCTTGTTTTTTCGTTCCAATGAACAGCATTCGTCCACCGCTCGCGCCAATTTGACGAACAAAATTGTATGCATCATCAACTTTCCGTACAGTCTTTTGCAAGTCGATGATGTAAATACCGTTTCGCTCCGTAAAAATGTAGGGTTTCATTTTAGGGTTCCAACGCCGGGTTTGGTGGCCAAAATGCACACCCGCTTCAAGCAGTTGCTTCATGGAAATTACAGCCATTGGTTAATACCTCCTGGTTTGTCCTCCGCAGTCGCTATCACTCGAACCTTAAGCACCAGGGAAACGAACTGCGTGTGTGGTAAAAAATCCTAGCGAATTATATCACAATCACCCGATCCCAGCAAGCCTATGGCCGTTAAGGAATCGTCACCTGTATAGGAATACTGATAGGGCCGAACGAAACGCTGACATCGAGTTTTTGCGGGTGTGTTAAAACGAACCGTGTGATATTCTGACTCAATTGCCCTGAACCCATTTGACGCTGAAGATAATTCATCATAGAGGTGTTCATATCATGCATCAATTGCTGTTGCAATTGCTCCTCATTGTTAGGATTGATCCCTAAGGGAATACCGTCAACCTGGATATTCACCGTGTGCACCAAGCGGATCATACTACGATTCAGCAACGGCCTAATCTGCTCTTCAAGATTCGCTGTTAAACCCTCGCGTTTGACCTGACTCATAGTCCCTAGGACCACGGCAGAGACCGTGCTTGGAGGCACAACGACCGATATTCCCACGACACTCAACCACAGCATTTCGAATGCAAGCACGGCTCCGCCGCCAACAAGCATGCCTTTTAGCCACGTCAAAACTCTGTTCCTCCCCGGTCCCACACGATCAATATCCTCACACTTCCAGTATGGCTTAATCCCTTTCTCGTCATAATATGACTGCAATTGTTCGGTCAGGTGATCAAATAACGCATCAAAACGTGTCCATCACGTTGAACCATCAGTTTTGTCGCAGACAAAGTTCATGTGTACGAGGAGGTTTAAAACGTTGAAAGTCCACAATTTAAAGTTGCTTACCACATTAAGTTTCGCCACAATATTGATTGGCGGGTGCAGTTTGTATGCAGAACCGCAAAAACCCGCTCCGGCAAAGCACACCACGCAATCTACACGAAAAGCCGCGAATAAAGCAACACAAACGGTGAAGAAAACAACAACGACGACCCATGGTAAACCATCAACAGGGCAACTCAAGGTCATTGCTTTTTATGACCAAACCATGACCCACGTCCATCCCGATCCCTTCACGTTTGTCAAAGCGCATCCGGGACTTGTCACCTATCTTTCACCGTTTTGGTATGAAGTCAGTGCTACCGGAACAGTGATAGCCAAACCGGAAGGCAATGCCGCCACGTTGGCAAAACAGGCGCATTTGCCGCTCATGCCACTGTTCAACAATTATCTGGGCACTGATGGTATGCTGGCTTCCCAAAGCTTGCGCACGAAGGCGATTGACCAAATTGTCCATTTAGTCACATCCAAGAATTACGCTGGCGTCCAAATCGATTTTCAAAAATTGAAGCCGACTGATCGCCCACTTCTCGTGGATTTTATGAACGAGTTGCATAAAAAAATGCCCGCGAATAAGGTCATATCCATGTCGGTGATTCCCTTAACGGCCGGCACCGGACAATCTGGAGCCTATGATTTGGGAGCGTTAGACAAAGATGTTAACAGCATGGTGCTCATGGCATATGACTTACATGGCAATGGCACGCCGCCAGGGCCCGTTAGTCCCTTTAACTGGGTCAAACAAAGCATTAACCTGGCGCTCAAGGCGGGAGTCAAACCCTCCAAACTATATCTGGGGATTGCTAATTATGGCTACTTATGGAAAGCCGGATCCACTAAGGCAACAACGATCCCGTTAAAAGTGATGTACCAACACAAATACGGCGCCTACACCTGGAATCCCACCTACAAGGAAGCTTATGACCATTACACATCCAAGGGCGTGTCCTACACTATTTGGTTTGTCAATGACCGGGCTGCTGTGGACCGGATTAAGTTGGCGGAACAAGACCATTTGGGAGGGGTCGCGTTCTGGAGAGTGGGATACGAAGACGCAAAATGGTGGAACCGGGTCGCAAAAGCCCTCAAACAGCCTGCTCCCACAAAAAGTGGCACAACGGCTTCAAGCAGTAAACAAGCCTCACCCCAACATCGAAATAAAACGTAAGTCCCATCCCGCCTTGGGCGGGATGGTTCATAATGTGCGCCCTTCTCTTAGTCGCGGTCCCGTTCGTGGCCGACCACTAAGATATCAATATTGCTGGTTTGACGCAAAACCTCGTTGATGACAGATCCCCTAAAGACTTCTTGCCACCTGGTTCTCAACGATTCTCCCATAACGATTTCCGTCACATGATGTTCCCGGGCAAAGTTCACGAGCGCCCGGGGAACATTGTTGTCACGCAACTCCACCACTTGCGCACCCAATTGTTTGGCCAAATTAATATGTGCTTGTAACGTTTGTTCATCGGATGCCGAAAATGCTCGACCGTCTGCGGGACGAACAATCACCACATAAAATTCTGCCTTTAACCGTTGAGCAATTCGGTATCCCCGCCGTAACAGCCGGGCCCCGTTGGGAGAAGGAGTCACAGCGACCATAATCCGATCATGGGTAGGCCATGGCCCTTCAATCGCATGTCGGTTCATATAAGTTTCAAGGCGATCATCGGTATCATCAGCAACCACCCGTAGCGCGAGTTCCCGTAACGCCGTAATATTGCCCGTTCGGAAAAAATTTTGTAAGGCTTGATCAATTCGTCGTCCTTGGTACACTTTTCCCCGCTTCAAGCGTTCAATCAATGCTTCTGGAGTCAGATCCACAAGCCTTATCTCGTTAGCTTCTCGTACGATGGAATCGGGCACGGTTTCCCGAACCCTAACGCCTGTAATCTGCCGCACGGTATCATTAAGAGATTCGAGATGTTGAATATTTAATGTCGACCAGACATTGATTCCAGCAGCCAGCAAGTCTTCGACGTCTTGATAGCGTTTTCGGTTTTTACAATTATCCGCATTGGTGTGAGCTAATTCATCTACCAACACGACGTCGGGTCCCCGCGCCATGACCGCCCCGACATCGAGTTCTCCCACCTCGAGGCCCTTGTAGGTGCAGGTGGCCAACGGAACCGCTTCGAGTCCGCGTGTCAACTCGGCGGTTTCCTCTCGACCATGCGTATCAATAACCCCAATGACGACATCAATGCCTTGTTCTTTCGCAATGTGCGCGTCACTTAACATGGTATAGGTTTTGCCAACTCCCGGAGCCGCACCAAGATAGATACGATGCTTTCCCCGTGACATCCGGCGAATATCTTCCAATATCTCTTCTGGTGTTCTGCGTTTATATGTAGAGGCCATTGTCCTCTACCGCCCTTTCTGCATAAGGGTTTCTCGGCTAAGCCCAATAATGCGGAGGGGCCGTAGCCGGACCTTGTGATATTCCTGATGTCGGAGTCTTCATTCTCGTCTGCGAGCGTGAAACCTATTGAATCACCACAATCCATGGATCCTGACCTGTCCCGGTCCGGTAGGTTATCTACCGGGGATTATAACATTCTGGCCACATCTTAGACCACGACAATGTCCTCTCTATTCCCTAATTTGGCCATGAGGGGAGGGATACAATACATAACCAATTCCTGCTTGTGTCACTAGGTATACAGGCAGCCGGGGATTAGGTTCGATGTAAGACCGCAATTTACGCACATAAACGCGCAAATATTCATGGTCTCCTTGATATTCCGGTCCCCACACAGCCCCTAGAAGATGGTCATGTGTCAACACTTTACCACAATGCATCATGAATTCCTTCAACAGTTTCCACTCAGTGGGCGTCAAATGAATGGTCCGATCATCAACCAATAGATTGTGATATTCTTCGTCTAAACGGAGCCTGCCACATTCTGGCAACGGTATGTCCATGGCTGATTCGTAGCTACGCCGCAATAAAGCTCGTATCCTTGCTAACACGGTTTCTGGCGAAAACGGTTTGGTGACATAGTCATCGGCTCCTAAGTCCAATGCACGAATCATGTCCTCATCGGTATTAAGAGCCGTCAGCACCAGGATAGGAACAGTGCCCATTTTCCGAATGCGTTTGCAAACCTCAAATCCATCCATTTCTGGCAACCGCAAATCTAACACCACTAAATGCGGCTCTTCTGTAAACACTTGATGCAAAGCATCCCACCCATTGCGCGATTGCAACACGCGGTATCCCGACAACCGCAAATGCGTACTCATCAGCCGAAGATATTTGGGTTCGTCTTCCACCACCAAAATCCGATACGTCATATCAGGACGGGTAGCCATTATCTGACCCTCCTTTCGCGCCGTCTTGAAGGGGTAATTCAATTCCCACTAAAAAACCTTGAGGGCGAACATTTTCCGCCCAAATACGTCCATGATGTGCCTCGACAATCCGTTTCACAATGCTGAGCCCTAGCCCTGATCCGCGTTTATCGGATTGAGCAGCCCCCGAACTCCGATAAAACCGCTGGAAAATCCGTTCCAAATCCGAGGCGGCAACGCCAGGACCTTCATCACGCACGCGCACTGTCCACCATCCGTTAGATATTCCACTCATAATAAAGATTTTTCCAGATGAATATTTCAAGCTATTTTCCACGATATTGATCAATGCTTCAAATAAACGCTCAGGGTCACCGAAAACTATCGTATCTTGCACGGAAATATGAATGCGTTGACGATCTTGCGGCATAATGCGGCGTAAGAGCCCTTCGATCCAAGGTTTCAAGGCAAAACGGCGGAGATTTAGGGTAATCCCTTGCTCTTCAATTTGGGACATATTCAGCAAATTATCGATTAACTGTTCCAATTGTTGGCTTTCCTCGAGGATCGTTAATAAAAATTCTTGTCGCTCTTCGGGCTGTAACCGCTCGAATAAACTCAGCAAGGTTTCCGCATAGCCTTTAATCAATCCCAAGGGTGTACGCAATTCATGCGACACATTGGCGAGTAATTCGGAACGCCCCCTGGCCATTTGTTGGTAGACTTCCGCCCGTCTCGCTTGTTCTTCCAATACGGTATTAGTCAAAATTGTACTGATTTGCATGGCAATAATTTTTAACACATCTTGATGTCGGAAATACCAGGCATGTTCAGGACCCCAGAGTACGAAAAAACCCCAAATGTTTTCTTGCAGATATAACGGCAATATTGCCATATTGGGAACTCTAAGTCCTGGAAAAATTGCCTTTAATTCTGACGCTTCGCCGGAATATGCCGGATTTTGATCTTGGATCACTGTGCCCAATAATCCCAACGACGGTTCAAGGAATGCTTGAGGAATCGGCAAGGCATCGCTCAAGATACTCGATCCCGTTGCGACTAGCACCGTCAGAGCATTTTGAGGATCACTACGCCATTGCCAAATTTCTACACCATCTAAACCCATTTCTTTCTTAACCTGTTCCAAGATACGTGCGAACAGTTCCTCTGGATGTGTAAGAAATCGATAACCCGTCCATGCCGTCGTGATGGCCATCCACTGGGAGTATAAATGTCTTTTGTCCTCTTGCAAACGATCAATGCGGCGTTCTTCTATCCAAAACACAAAAATCACAAATCCGGTGAGACCAATAAAGACCATAATCATGCTCGGGTTAAGGCTTAAAGTTAACGGGCTAAGCCGTTCATAAGCCACAGTGAGAGTGGTTTGTAATTGTGCAAAGGTTAAAGGGTGAATGGGAACTCGCAATAAACTTTCAGCATTTACAAAAAGACGAGCCGCTTGGGCACTATGATGAGCTAGGAGATCTGTTTGCACTTCGGTTAGCAGCTGCAAAGCAAAAAAAGCCTGGCGCACCTGTAAGTACGCCTGGCGGAAAAAACTTATCCCGACAATTATAGCGACTAACGCCGCTAGCCCAATAATGACCCAAAGATAACGGTGACGCATGGGGTTTAGACCAATGGCAGTTCGACACGGCGGCGAGGGGACGGATCCGAGACGGGAGCACCCACCACTTCTCCGGTTAAATAAAATGTCTTGGCCTGAGAAATCCGTACGGGTACAAAACGATCAATCAGGTCTACCGCTGGATCGCGATCAATCAACACCACTTTGTTAGTGTGAGTCCGGCCAGCCCAGACATTGGGATTCTTCTTGCTCAGTCCTTCAATCAACACCAGTTCCGTGCGTCCAATGAGCTGTTGGTTCGCTTCCAAACTGATTTGATATTGAAGTGACATCAAACGATTCAACCGTTCCTTCTTTACAGGATTCGGCACCGGATCTCGCCCTTCCCACCGGGCTGCTGGCGTTCCCTCACGTGGAGAATAGAGGAATGTAAACGCGGCATCATATCGTACCTGCCGGACTAAGTCCATCGTCGCCTCGAAATCTTCCTCTGTCTCACCGGGAAACCCTACAATAATATCGGTCGTCAAGACAGCATCGGGAATGGCACGTTTGACGCGCTCAATCAAGTCCAAATATTGTTCACGCGTATATTTACGGTTCATCCGCTTTAAGATCGGATTGGATCCTGATTGTACAGGAAGATGAACATGATGTGTAATTTTTTGGCTTTGTGCAATCGTGTCGATGAGTTTTTGGCTAAAGTCTCGTGGATGGGACGTTGTGTATCTTAGCCACCGTACGCCGTCAATCTTTTCTAGTTCGACCAGCAAATCCGCTAAATCAACCGCTGGCGTCAGATCATGACCATAGGAGTTCACATTTTGCCCCAAAACCGTAATATCTTGGTATCCCTCTTTGGCTAACGCCTTTACCTCATTGACAATAGCTGGAATCTCGCGGGAACGTTCTTTTCCGCGTGTAAATGGCACAATACAATAGGTGCAAAATTTATCACACCCATAAATAATATTGACAAACGCTTGGACCCCATCCGCCCGCTGAGAGGGCAAATGTTCCACAACTTCCCCAGCACTCTTCCAAACATCTATCACCATTTCATCGCTTTGTTCCACTTCATCCAGCAATTTCGGCAGTTCGTGCAAATTGTGCGTGCCGAAAACCAAATCTACATGCGCTGCATGCTTTTTTAACCAGGCGATAGTTCCTGGTTCTTGCGACATACATCCTGCTACTGCAAGACGCATAGCAGGATTTTGGTCTTTGAGTTGTTTGAGCTGACCAATATATCCCAGGGCATGTTCTTCCGCACTTCCGCGTACGGCGCACGTATTGACGATGATCAATTCGGCCGATTTTTCATCGTTGACAGGTTGGTAACCCATTTGACGGAGTTGCCCTGCCATTATTTCGGAGTCGCGCTCATTCATTTGGCAGCCGTAGGTTTTAATATAAAATGTTTGGGAATTCATGTGAACTGTCCTGGTATACTCCACCCGTATTTATGGATTCCTATTTGCCACTGGCAGTGAGGATGCCATAATACGTACCAGGCTGCCTCCTTTCGTCTATAATCCGGGTCAATCATATTCACGCTATGACAACCTAACCAGTATCCCTGTTGTCATCACAAGTCTCAACCAATTTTTTAATTATAGCACGGATAGTATAAGCTTGCTGGAACAAAAGAACTCCCAGAACTCATTAAATACTCCCTATACTGTGTGCGATATAGTCTAAACGCCTTCCGCCGTCTTTAGCATTAGGGGCTTTCTTCCATCGCCCCACTTAGTAGAGGAAGTAAATGTGAAGGAGCCCGGACCAATAAGCGTGCCCCGTCTTCAGTGTCTTGGCGCTGAACGATTTGCACATCTTGATAAATTCTCTGCCATTTCATCGCATCGTCCCATCGCACAAAAATCCAGCGCTCTACGTAAAAATCTGTCAGTGCCCGGCCTATCGCGGTATATAAATCAGTAAAATTGGTATCATAACGTGCAGAAATGGCGACACCATCTTGGGGCCTTATTGTATCAGGTGGCAACTTATCCCATTGGTTGTATACCTTAACGCGCTTAATGTGCTGGGCCCCTATCTCCTCTAAAACTTGTTCGATGGCGTCTTGCTGCTGATCTAATGTCGGCACGGATGCGTCAAGGACCTCTAACAGCACATCAGCTTCCACAACTTCATCAAGGGTCGCGCGAAATGCGGCCACTAACGTATGAGGTAAACGTTGGACAAATCCGACGGTATCGGTTAAGAGAGCAGGTCCAGTACCTGGGATCAAAATGCGGTGGACACTGGGATCTAACGTTACGAACAACGCATCTTGGGCCAGTTGAGCACGGCGCGTCATCCGTTCAAATAAGGTGGATTTGCCCACATTCGTGTAACCCACCATGGTAATTAAAGGCACACGGTGATATTGGCGTCTTCGCCGGCGAGCTGTGCGCTCCCGCTGCAAAATCGCAATCGACTCTTCTAAATTTTTGATCCGTGTTCGGATTTTCCTTCGGTCCATTTCCAAATGCGTTTCTCCCGGACCGCGGGTACCTATCCCGGCCCCTGCCCGTGACGGTGTTCTCCCACTTTGCCGGAGCCTCGGAAGTAAATATTTTAGTTGCGCCAATTCAACCTGAATACGTCCCTCCCGAGACTGCGCACGCTGAGCAAAAATGTCCAATATTACTTGGGTGCGGTCGATAATCCGGACATCAGGGCCCAAAATGCGTGCCCATTGGTGCAATCGCGACGGCGCAAGATCATCGTTGGACACCACCACAGGACTTTGGAGTTCTTCCACTTTAGCCGCAATGTCGTGAAGAGCTCCAGGTCCTAACCCGTCATCGGGATTATCACGGGATTGTAAATATTTATATGTGACTTCACCACCAGCCTGAGCCACGAGCAGCGCTAATTCGTCTAACTCTTGTAATCCCCGGATTCTAGCCGCTTCTCCCTTTTCGGAGGTACCTACAAGAATAACTCGTTCGGATTGCATCGCATCCTCCCCCCCGTGAGACGGCATTGTGCATTCTACGATTTGTTCGTTTGAGGCAAAGACTGCAACAACAGCCATGCCGAAGAACTTCCCGGATTATCCGTTAATGCCTGCCGTAGATTCTGTTCAGCTAACGAAATCTCACCCCAATGAATTTCAACCACCGCCAAGTCATAATAACCTTGCCACCAATTGGGATTAGCAGCAATAGCATCGCGGTAAAACGTTGCCGCATTATTCCAGTTACCCTTAAGTTGATTAACTTGTCCATCAAGATCAAATACGGGACCTTGTGGTCCGCCAAATTCTAAGGCTTTTGTTGCATCGACATGAGCAAGATTTGGCTGGTGCTGTGCAATCGCCACTTGCCCAAGGCCCACATACGCCGTCCAGTTCGTCGGATCGTGTGATAACGCCTCATGAAATGCTGTGGATGCCGTTCTAAGATGATGTGTATTAAGGGCTAATTGCCCCAAATTATTCCAATACGTCACGTTACTAGGTTGAAGCTGACAGGCCTTTTGTGCTTCAACTAAAGCCGCTTGCGGTTCATGATTCTGCCAAAATAACTGGGCTAAGCGACTGTAGCCTTCAGCGTATGTTG
Organism: Sulfobacillus thermosulfidooxidans; assembly: GCF_001280565.1. NCBI lineage: Bacteria > Bacillati > Bacillota > Clostridia > Eubacteriales > Clostridiales Family XVII. Incertae Sedis > Sulfobacillus > Sulfobacillus thermosulfidooxidans. Next base: position 1,420,372 of record NZ_LGRO01000001.1, read on the forward strand.
GATCTTGAATTACCGCACTTTCTTCGGTCGTGATAGCCCGCGTCAAATTAAATTGGATACTTTGCATCCGCTGTTCCACGGCTTGTTGGTCCATGAGAATCTCTTTAGGCGCGTTTCGGGCTTGGGGGGGAACTAAATACGCGTCCGTTCCACATGCACTAAGCCACGGAAGTAGTAATAATGGAAACCCAACGCCGATAGCTTTCTTTATCATATGCATAAATAAGCTCGCACCGTATCATCCTGAAAAAAAGATTTCATCCCTTGTGCCCACTCAATCTGGTCTAAATAGGCCAGATTGATCCACTGCGCTTCTAGGGCATCCGATTGCGATCTCACATGGTCCGAACCAATAATTCGGGCTGCAAAATCCAGAACAACAAAATGAGCTTCGGGCAACCTAATCTCGGCAACATAAAGAAGACGCTCCGGGTAAACGTCTATGCCCACCTCTTCGTGCACTTCACGCTGGACAGCCTCGACGAGCGTCTCTCCCCATTCTAAATGCCCACCGGGTAATGCCCAGCGTCCCTGTTCGGGCTCATGGCCGCGACGAATGGCCAGAAGCTCGCCTTGTGCATTTTTGATAACTGCTGCCACACCAATTTTAGGGTTCTTTGGCATTATCCGAGATGTCGTAAATGGTTAATTCGTTGTCGTCGCCCAACTGACGTAAACCGAAAATCACACCACGCTCTTTTAAAATTTGATTGAGAAATGTCACGACTTGATAAGGGGTAAAACCATTAAACCGGCGTTGCCCTAGCATAACTAATTTTTCGTGATCCGCTGACACCTTCATTTGTACCGCCCCCACTCACAAGGATCTGTTGTCTTGATATTATAGCAGTTTCCTTTGTCACCTCGCATCAGAAGACCATGACAGTTTATATCCTCACCAAATCTGTCTTGGAGTGTCATGAACCTCCTAACATGCCCCGAAGCTTTTTACGCCACACTAGATTTGCAACCCAAAAATCTAATATTCCCGTGAGGAGGCGATTATTATGGCCCGACGCAAGCGCGGTCCATCATTGTTACCGGAAAGTGTCCGCGATCAATTCAAATATGAAATCGCGAGCGATCTCGGTCTCAGTCACGAAATCGCCGTTAAAGGATGGGCTGACATGCCGACTCGCCAATTAGGACGAATTGGCGGAAAAATCGGCGGAAACATGGTTAAAGTCATGATCCGTGAAGCCGAAAAAGCATTGGAAGACAGCAACTGAACAGCTCCCATGCATGACTCCCAGATGGATAACCCATCTGGGAGTAATATGTCGTCGGCCTACAAATTTTATGCTCCATTCGCCCAAATTTGGCCTAAGTTCAAAAACACAAAATGGCGCGATTGAAGAGCTTTAAAAAAGTTATCCCACTGTTCAACGCTTTGGGGATAATCCGTCGTTCCCACAATTTGATTCACATGAGATAGCAACATCGACGTCGCTAGGTTGGTAGACCACGAAGAGGACGGCATCATCACATTCGGTGACATACCGATCATGTTCAGGCCATCGATGAGGCTTGTAGTCGATTGATTAAAGGAAATTGGCTGACTCACAAACACCGGAGCGATGCCTGCTGTCGTTAGCATTGCACGTTTTGCCCACGTTATTTCTTGGCGCACACCCCACGCTGGCAATTGATTCAAAGAGATCCCGGTATATCCACTGATGATAATTTCATTACCACTTTGAGCCAATGACTTCATGCTCTGGGGATGGTTCACTGCCCATAAGCCGGTAACAGCCACGTCAATCAAATCATGCGGAAAACGTTTTTGTGCTTGCAGTAATGCCGTTAACACCTTGCGTGAGGGATTATAGACCACAAAGGCAGCAATGGGCTGAATGTTACTAAAGATAGCGGAAGATGGGGCCGGGGTAAAGATGTTTTGTGACGGTGTCGATGAGACAGGGTGAGAAGAATTGTGCCCTTGGGCTGAGCTTGTCCCGTTGTCAGGCGCCGTCGTTCCGAGATGCTGATGAAGGTCTGGGGAACTGAAGTGGGATTTCCTGGACAGTGATGAGGATGAAAAATTTACCACTTGTCCAACCCATAATAAGCTGCCATGAAGAGTATTTAGGGATTCAAATTGCGATAAGGGAAGACCAGCAGCCCATGCCAACTGGCGCATTTGGTCGCCCTTTTCAGCCACATATGTCCAATGATGGTGGACTGCTTGAGTGATCACTGCCAAATGCGCAAGGCTTGCAAGGGTTATGCCATCCAATTGGTTTGTCACCGGAATTCCCGTCTTCCGTTCGAATTGCCGAATGGCTTGCATGAATCCAGAAGATGACTGACCATTTAAGGGGCCGTGGTAAAGATGCCACCGGCTTAACCACGTCTGCATGGCCAAAATACTGGTTCCGGACAATTCCGTTCCCAAATTCGGCAAAGATTTGACAATCTGCGAAACTTGCTGTCCCAACGATTGAGACGGACTTTGCCCAAACTGTGTCACGAACTCTGCCATCGCTTGATAGGTCCGCGTCGACATCTGGCCATCAATCGGACCCGCATTGAACCCCAAGGCATCGAGATCAGCTTGGAGAGACGCCACGGCCACCGGGTTATTCATTTGCGTTGTTTTGAGATTGCCCGGTGACAGCAAGGACAACGATAGCGCACTCGCAATGAGATTTGACGTAATTCCCGCCATCTGGTCCACTCCTCCTTAACTTCCAGAATGCACCATTTGGCGAAATTTATTCATTTGTTGTTGATCATGATCTTCTCAGTATTGCGTGTTGGCTCCCCACATGCCGCCAATCATTCCGACAATCATGGAAACAGCCATTCCGATCCATAAATGATTGCCAGCACCCATATGCAAATTTTCGGCGATAACTTTTCCCACGAGAAATACCGTCAGGGACGCCAACATGCCATGAATCCAGCCCGCCTGATCTGCTCCTCTCCCCGCAACCCACCCGCTAATGGCAGAAACCATTAACGTCCCTGTCCATAAGGCCACAGAAACGATGCCGCTGCTTAACACCGTATTAAAATCAATTAAGGCTAAAATAAAGGCGATCAAAGCCGCTGCCAAAGCTCCTGCCATGAACCCGCGTAAAATCACTGATACACTCATCGATTTTGTCTCCTCTCATGTGCTAGTTCACTTTACGCGCTTGTGCCTCTTTCAATGACATATTTAGCCAAAGAAAACAGACCGCTATTCGGATAAAAAAGCCGCTCTATCAACAGGGATAGAGCGGCTGGCAATAATGTTGTTCGGCTACGGTTCATGATGAGATAAATCCTTCTCGGCTTTTTGGACGAGACGTCGTACCATATTGCCACCGATTTTTCCGACTTCACGCGTTGTCATATTGGCCCAACCGCGTTTTTTGATATCATCATCGAGCCCCAGATCCTCGGCCACTTCAAACTTCAACTGATCGAGGGCTTCTTCGGATTCAGGTTCTTCCGGGCGGTTATCGGAACTCGTCTGCACCACCTCCTCCGGTTATATTGTTTCCTTAATCGGAGATGCTATGGCGTCACCTTTTACCAAACTCTCACTGATTACGGCAAGTTCCCGTCGATCGATATTGGCCGTGCACTGAGGACGTTGGGAGACCCATAATGGAACAAGCAATCCTCGACAAGAGATGATGTTCCTCAAAGAGGTTCTGTCTCGCTCGATTTGTTCTCATGGACGTAACGCGGTAAGATACTTCTTCCCCTCCTTCGACTTCTTCGATTTCTCTTACGAGGAGAGGAAAGAGCTAGACAGAATCTGTCCTGAGGCGGTACACTCGAATGACAGCGAAGTCTTTAAGCCGGGGAGATTTTGATGTCCGAGTCACGTCTTCAAATTGCCGCGGATTCCTTAGGTCGGTGTCATTTCTGCGGATTAGTGCGACCTGAATCCGGAATGGTTCGCCATTTACAAGCTTGCGCAAGTCGTCGCCGCCATTTTCACTTGCCTAGTACTCCTGCCACGGCGGCCAGTTTTCACTTGATTGTGACGCCATGCGGATCACCCCGAAGCTGGCAACATATTGAGGTACCGGCACACCAATCCATAGCAGCATTTTCCGAATGGCTCACCCGGCAGTGGCAGCTTCTTCCCGGTGGTCAAGTACATATCGACAAGGAACAAGTTCATGAACATGATATCATCGAGAAATTATTTGTCCCGGGATTAATTGTCCGGTACGAGTCGCCATCCTTTTGTCTTCACATGCAAATCATTTCGTGGTACGACGGTCATTCCGAGTCAGAGCATACCTTTTTACTTATGGCGCAAAGCCTTGAGTCTTGGAACAAACCTACAACTTAGGCCATGATGGAACTTCAATGCGGTTATTTTCGGGCAACAAGTGATATGCTGTAGCATCCATGTGCAGCGGCGTAACCGTAATGAACCCTGCCGCCAATGCCCCAACGTCTGTGCCTGTATCCTCTGTCACATCTTGAACGTGGCCAGCAAGCCAAAAATATTCTCGCCCTCGGGGATCCACCCGCTTGTGGAAGTCATTAGCGTATTCACGACGCCCCAACCTGACCCAGGCTAGCTGTGACGGGATCCCTTGAGATATACTAGGAAAATTCACATTGTATAAGATGCCTTTGGGAGGTCGCTCAAAGTTTTCGCTGAAGACCCACTTCTTGGTAAACTCCGCTGCCCATTGTAGTCCTTCTTCATCCTCTCCATTATAAGACAATGCCATAGACGGAACGCCTAGAAACATGCCTTCCATTGCCGCGGAGACGGTTCCCGAATAATAGATATCGCGTCCTAAATTCGACCCGTGATTAATTCCTGATAATAACAAGTCCGGTTTTTCCGGCAGCAACATTTCTATGCCCAATTTCACACAATCTGAAGGGGTTCCGTTAATACGCCATGCCCTCTGAACACCCGTAAGAAAGCTCACGGGAGTGGCATGGAGTGGCTTGTGCATCGTAATAGCATGACCCATGGCACTACGTTCTAATTCTGGTGAGACCACATAAACGTCTGCTACCTCACTCATGGTTCCAGCAAGAAGAGATAAACCTAACGCGTTAATACCATCATCATTCGTAATTAAAATTTGTTGGCGTTTCATTAACGTCATGGCCTCCCTTAACAATAAACTTCTGAATCACTTGGCGTACTTGATGAGCCGGCTGAACTAAAATCGTTGGTCCCGCCAATGCCTGAATAAATTTGGCGCCATACCGACTGCGGATAATGCGTGGATCATAGACCACAACGGCTCCGCGATCATGTTTGGTGCGTAAAAGCCGGCCAAAACCTTGCTGAAACCGCAAAACGGCTTGGGGCAATGTCCTTTGATAAAATGCAGATTGACCTCTTTGAGCAATACGTTCCAAGCGGGCTTCCTCTAGAGGATCGCCCGGAGCCGCGAATGGTAAGCGCGCCATCACCACCAAAGAAAGATCCGCGCCGGGTACATCTACGCCTTCCCACAATCCTGCAGCGCCCAGAAGAACTGCCCGGGACGATTGCTTAAATTGGTCGACTAATCGCACACTCGGTCCATCAATCCCTTGGGCCAATGTCACGATACCTAAAGGATCAAGGACCGGACGTATTTTATCCGCCAGTACCCGTAAACTCCGGTGCGAGGTCGTCAAAACCAACGTCCTGCCATTAATCCGCGGTACGACCTCTATAAGAAATTCGGCCAACTCTTTGAGATGTTCAACGCGATTTACATCAGGAACATCCGACGGAATAGCCAATACACTATTCGCACGCACATTAAAGGGCGAAGGCAATCGCAAAGTGCGCATGCGTTCCTTTGGAATACCCAGACTTCGTGCCATGTAATCAAAATCCCCTGCCACACTTAAAGTCGCGGAAGTCAGCACACCGGTTTTGATTTGACTCCATAACGTCTCATGGACTAATGGAGCGACATCGACCGGTCCAAAGCGCAACGTTATTTGCGGATTAGCGTCTAAATGTGTGGCTTCCCACCAGCTCACCTGCTGCGGAGTCGGGGCTCCCCATTGATCGAGATTCAGACTATACGATGACATATCGTCTGCCCACTTCTCAAAACGTAACCAGGTAGGGTCGTTTTTAATCACATCCCCAAATATCGCTTCGGCAGCACTCCAAATATCTCGTGACGCCTGTGCGACATTCGCCATGGCCTCACGGGTCAACCCCATCGCTTTTTCCAGTTCAGTTCCCTGCCATGATTCGAACTTCTCTGTAGTGACTCGCACGGCTTGCCGGTTATAATCACTGGCAGGAGTTTCCGCAATGAACATGCTCTCTAAAACTTCCAAACGCTCAAGCAAAGTGATACTTTGCGCTCGCAAATATTCTATGGGACTAAATAAGTCGGGGTGCGTCTTCAAATGATCAAAGAGACCATTTCTTGCCGTGTTTTCGGCTAATGTCCGCCTAAAATCCGCCATCACAAATTCCATCCCAAAAGTCCGCTCGACGACATCGGCAAAGTGATGGGCTTCGTCAATAATCACATGATCGAATTCCGGAAGAACGACTGGATTGGCCATATGAGACGCTAGTAAGGCGTGATTGACAATAACAACATGGCTTTCCTCCGCTTTTCGACGGGCCTGGCGCATAAAACATGGACCCGCATAGGGACAACGAGGACCAGCGCACGCGTGGCGATCAGCCATCACGTCTTGCCATAACTCTTTGGCTTCTCGTGAAAACGGATTAAATGCGTCGTAATCGCCGCGGTCCGTTTGCGCAATAAAGGTCAATAACCGCGCAATAGCGATACGTCGCTCACGGCTTTCATTGAGAACTGTCGTGGTTTGCCGTATTTCATCAGACTTCAGCAAACAGACATACTGCCCACGCCCTTTGACTAACGCTACATTGACCGGCAAATCCTGTTGGGCCATCGGCAAATCTTTATTCCACAACTGCTCTTGCAGCGCTAAGGTATGCGTCGCAATGACCGTGCGTTCTCCTTGTTTCAAAGACACCAGTACAGCAGGAATGAGATAAGCCAGACTCTTGCCAGTTCCCGTGCCTGCTTCGACCAGCAAAATGGACTGATCTTGGTAAGCTTGCTCGACTGCAGCCATCATAGATTCTTGAGAAGGACGCTGTTCAAATTCTTCAAAATTTTTCCCGATATTTGTAGGGTTTTTGAGCCAGCTTTGGGATTGCCATCCGTGAGGGAAAGGCACAAGCTCGCGCCCAGTATTTGGTTCCCCGTGGGGCTGATCTAAAGGTGAGGGGCGAGTATTGGGTAGAACCTCCACTTGCCACCAATCCCATTCGTTCCCTAGTAAATAGCGTAAATCTCGTTGTGTTGTTTCGGGTAGATGACTTAACGCAGTGCGAATGCGGTATAACAGGCGATAAGTTGCTTGAACATCATTACGAGCATCATGAAAATGCCCTTCCTCTGGAACTAAATTTTCAAGGCGGTAAGACGGTTCCGTTGGCAACGCAATTCGAGCCCATTCTAAAGTATCGAGACAGGCTTCGATATACAGTCCCGCTCGTTTGAGAAAAGCCAGATCAAAACCAATTTGATGTCCTACCACTAATCGATCGCCGATAAAGTCTCGAATCTCCTCAATAACTTCATCCAACGTCGGAAATTGTGAAAAGTCCATGGTGTCAAACCCTGTTAACCGCCTTACAAATGCGGGAATCGATCTATTCGGATTAATAAAAAAAGCCAGGGTATCTGTCTGACCGTTTATTTCCCGTAGCATCGCAATTTGAATCACTTGATCCGATTCAGGATTTAAGCCTGTGGTTTCGAGGTCTACAATGACGAAATCTGTTCGCATAACGCCTCATTTCTCTATCCGCACATTACATAATATTATTCTAGCACACCCATGGTCATAGTCCTTCGCAAAATCAGCAACACTACCTCCATCACCGTTGATAGGAGGTTCTTCGATGGAAGAGAAAAACATTTTAGCCTTTTTTCGTTCTCTGGAACAGGCTCAAAGATGTCAAGACGCCCTACGTCATCAAGGATTTGACGTGATCCAAATTGATGCAGTGCCCTCAGACATGGGAAATGAAATCTTAAATCATGCACCGTTGGTTGATTGGGGCCGTTATGGCTATGACATTGGCCGCCTCGATGATAAATGGACAGCATCTGGCGCATGGTCTCAGCAGGGGTTAAGTGTTGGAGCATGGATTTTAACCGCGGTAGTGCCTGCAAGTGACCGCGATCATGTGGCCCACACCATCCAGGAATTCGGCGGGCAACTTTAGACTTCTGACGCTCGAATGTAGACAGGATTGCTAACCAACCACGGCTGATGATGTCCACGGTAAACTTCAACACGCCAAGTTCCCGGCTGACGGACTGAATATTCCTGGACCAGTCCTGTGCCTTCATATTCCACCTGGCCATTACAGAAAATCTTCCACTGGGATGGAACAGGACTGATCGCTTTTAACTTTTGGCCGGGTTGCCATAGCATTTCACGGCCCATCGGATATCTTTGCTGTCCCTGCTCAATCCAGTAACGAAACCCTTTCTCCCATCCGACGCGGGAGAACATCACATCAACGCGGCCTTCTATCAATGCCTCTGTGATGAGCCGTTTGTCGTGCGCCAGGTGTTGGAAAGTTAAAGGTTGCGGAACTAAGACTTGCGTGCGGATTGTCCGTAATGGAAGGTCCATCCTTATGACCTTTTCGCTCCCGACAGACCATAGATTGGTACCAATGGCCACCACAGGCTTTTTTTGTATCCAACGGTCCCAAAGCGCCAGACGTTCTCTAAGGAGGTCATATGTTTTGGGACGGCTCCAGGGAAAAAGGCCCAAATGTCCCTTAAAAGAATAATAATTTGGCCAAACGTTCAAACCCATGAGTCCTGTCTTTTCGCAAAATTCCATGGGAAGATCTTCGAAATCAGTCGTTGAATTCAGAATAAAAGACGGTCCACCAACATCTTCGGCCGCACGTTCTGGTCGCCATAGGGGCTCGGCGCGCCCATCCCAAAGATGGAGAATATCCGCACCCAAATCTTTCCCCCACGTTCCCCAAAGTAGCAAGACCCGGCCATAATAGCCTTCCTCCAAGGGATACCCAATCGTGTCAGGTGCTAACAAGGATCGTGCTGATAAGATAATGTCCACCGATTCTTGTTGCGCTGTGTCGAGCAAATGAAGAAGAAGCCTTGATTCGGGAACATCACGGGCCAATTGGTAAATCAACAGTGAGTACTCATAAAAATTAAACGGATCAATCATTCAGGAAGACCCTTGGCCGGAAGAAAAATACCTTCGGAACTGGCCATAACCTCTTGATTTTGTTCAATAAAAGCCTGGGCGCGCATAAGCCGCCGTGTTGATTCGACTAATTTCCCTATTACCAGCAAAGGGGTATTAATAGAGAGCGGTTTGCGGTAACGGACTCTCAAGTCCGCTGTCATAGACACCACATGCGTTTCATTCCACAGGATATGCCACATCGCATCGTCAAGAAGTCCAGCAATAATCCCGCCATGAACAATCCCTTTGAAGCCTTGCCACGATTCCGTTACCACGACCTCGGCGCGAACCAGATGTTCATGGGGTAGATAGGTAAAATGCACATGCATCCCCTGATCATTTTGGTTACCACATACAAAGCAAGGATTATTCTGCCATTCATCCATGGCTTAGACACCTCATTTGACTGTAAAATCCACTTTAGTCACGTATGTCACATAAGATTCACCAAATCGCTAAATGGATAAAAGCCTGGCCACTCGATTTTGTACCTCGGCACGAATCGCACGTTCATCGAGTGTCGTTAACATCCCCTCAGCCAGAAGGATTTGACCATTGACAATCGTATAGAGAACATCATGTCCTGTCGCCGCATAGACGAGATTGGCCGTTGTATCAATGTCGGGCGTCATATAAGGAGCGGTATTATCCACAACGATGAAGTCGGCTGGCCTCCCCGATTCCAATATTCCCCCAGGAAACCCCAATACCCTGGCACTGCCCCGCGTTGCCAGCATCAGAGCTGTTTGTGCCTGAAAACTTTCCGGTTTCCCTTCCCGCACTTTTTGCATCCATGCCATGGCCTTCATTTCCAAAAACATATCTAATGAATTCGTCGAGGCGGCGCCGTCTGTTCCCAACCCTACCGCAATCCCCGCTTGTTGTAGTAAATTGTAGGGCATTATCCCATTTCCCAATTTCGCATTGCTCACGGGACAGGAAATGACTCCACCTTGCATTGGTTCAAGAAACGGAATATCTTCCGGCTCGATGTGAACGCCGTGGGCAATAAGCGTTCGGTTTTCAAAAATCCCTGTTTGGGCAGCTAATTGAATGGGCGTGACACCGAATCGATTTCGGATTTGGGCCACCTCATCCAGGCTCTCTGACAAATGGATATGAATACCTAATTGATGTGCCTTTGCCTTCTCAGCAACGCGCTCTAAAAATTTTGGCGAACATGTATAGGGAGCGTGAGGACCGAGCATCGGTGTAATCAAGGGATGTTCTTTCCAACGGGTGGCAAATGCAATGGCGTCGTTTAGTTTGTCGTCTTCGTCATCTTGACCGATAAGTCCACGGCTAAGCCAACCTCTCAAGCCACTTTCCACTGTAGCCTTGGCGACCGCGTCCATTTCGAAATACATATCGGCATAGCCCACCGTGCCCGATTTGATCATTTCTACCGCTGCCAGCAACGTGCCAATATAAATGTCCTCGGCCGTCAGTTTAGCTTCTACGGGCCAAATATGTTTTTCAAGCCATTCGAAAATAGGGCTATCGTCGGCTAGGCCTCGAAACAATGTCATGGCAGCATGATTGTGGCCATTATAAAAACCAGGCAGCAAAATGCCTCCGGTTACATGAATGAGTTGATCCACCGAAGTCGCATCATCTTCTACCGGGCCAACACTTACAATCCTCCCATCTTCCCAGGTAAGTTGTCCAGGTCGAAAAATGCGAAATGCGTCGTCCATGGTTAGGACCGTATCTGTCTCAATTCGGTATCTCATCAGATATTTGCGGTGCGGAAACCGGGACCTTCGGACCAGGAAAGACCGCCACCGCCCTCCTTCCTATGTGATCAATGGAACCCACCCACGCCATACTCGTCGCCCGCTGCACGATTGAGCAAAAATGGTGATGGATGCTTTGCACCAAACCGTACCTCTTCCATTCTTATTACCAAGAGGCCATATATTGTTGTTGTTCTGGAGTTAACGTATCAATTTCAATACCTAACGCCTTTAAGCGAATTTCAGCAACCCATCTATCGACCGCCGGGTCTACGGGATAAACCCCAGGTTCTAAAGGATGGTTTAACAAATATTCCAGCGATAAAGCTTGAAGGCCAAAGGTTAAATCCATAATTTCCACGGGATGTCCATCCCCAGCCGCCAGATTCACCAGCCGCCCTTGAGCCAGAAGCCAAAGGGTCTGCTTTGTGGGTAATACAAAACCTTCAACATTTTCATTGCGACCGGGAATGACCTCGGTAGCCATAGCGCGTAGACCTTTGACATCAACCTCTACATCAAAATGACCCGCATTTGCTAAGACCGCGCCATCTTTCATTTTGACAAAATGTTCGGGACGAATAACATCACGATTTCCTGTAACCGTCACAAAAAAGTCTCCATAGGACGCGGCTTGGTCCATCGTCATCACTTGATGTCCATCCATTAGGGCTTCATTAGCCCGCACCGGATTAACTTCTGTGACAATGACTCGCGCTCCAAGCCCTCTGGCTCGCTCTGCTACCCCACGTCCACACCAACCATATCCCGCCACAACAACAGTCGTCCCGGCAATCAACAAGTTGGTGGTACGCATAATCCCGTCCCATGTTGATTGACCAGTTCCATACTGGTTATCGAAAAGATGTTTCATATCGGCATCATTGACGGCTATCATCGGGTAAAGAAGCCGATGTTCACCTGCCAGTGCCCGCAAACGCGTCACGCCGGTCGTCGTTTCTTCTGCTCCCCCCAAAACATGGCGGGCTAGATCCTTTCTAGATGAATGCAGGCGTTCGGTCAATTCTCCACCATCATCGATCAGTAAAGTGGGTTCAATATCCAATACATGTTGATGAAACTGGTCAAATTCTTCATCGCTGGCTCCACGAAATGCATGCACCTCAACACCGGTCGTTGCCAATGCTGCAGCTACATCATCCTGGGTACTGAGAGGATTCGAACTGGTAATGCTGACACTCGCTCCTCCAATATGTAACAGTTCGGCCAATATGGCGGTTTTCGCTTCAAGATGTAAAGAAATTGCGATGCGCTGTCCTTTAAAAGGCTGCTCCTTGACATAACGATCACGCAGCGCTTTTAACACAGGCATCTTGCGGCGAACCCAATTCATTTTGTCGTGACCCAACGCTGCAAGCCCGGGATTTTTTAATGTGGACATCATTTCTTCCTCCTGTTGAAAGTATTTAAGGTCTCACGATCCCCCTAATGGAGTATCGGCCGAATTGTGGCAATAACAGTCTCGATGTGATTGCAATAACGGAATACTCGTGACAATCAATTGTTTTAAATATGTCATATTTTCAGCCATGAGATCCAATACTTCTTGATGAGTTAAAGGATGCGGTGAGATTCCGGCTGCATAATTTGTAACCAAGGCCAACGAACTATAACATAAACCTAATTCCCGTGCGAGTATCACCTCTGGAACACTGGTCATCCCGACGACATCACCTCCAAGAAGGCGAAAAGCTCGAATTTCTGCAGGCGTCTCAAACCTGGGCCCTTCTGTGGCTACATAACATCCCCCGTTGACTGTTGGGTAGTTCCTTGTTAAGGCCTGTTGATAAATGACTTGACGCATATGAGGACAATACGGTTCGGTCATATCCGTATGTACCACGCCCTGAGGTCCGCCTTCAAAAAAAGTGCTCACGCGTGACTTGGTAAAATCAAGAAATTGATCACACAAAACCACGCTACCGGGGGGCATTGCCACGTTTAGCGAGCCCACAGCCGCCGTCGCTATAATCCGTTCTACACCAACGTGTTTCAGAGCCCAAATATTCGCACGATAATTGACTAGATGCGGCGGAATCTGATGGTTTGTCCCGTGTCGATTCAAAAAATACACAGCGTCGTCCAGCTGATTCACTTGACCTTGAATGACTTTCACAGTGCCATAGGGTGTATCTACGCGTAATTCTTGGATCGAACTGAGCCATGACGAATCATAAACTCCGGTTCCGCCGATAATGGCGATTTTCATCATATCTGGCTCGAAATCTTTGGATATATCTCCAAAAGAATGAGCCTTTCCCTCCCTTGCGATTGCATAACCCCGTACAGATAAAGATAGTTGACACTGATCTTGCATCTTCTCAATCAAAATGATGAACGGTCAGATGCCATGAACTTTTCCTTTCAATGCATCTACGGTGTCTGCGGCCATCTCTGATGCCGACAAAGACATTGATTGCATTGTACCGTTATTGGGGCTACATTTCTTAGCCCCGAATTAATCTAATCCAAATAATTTGTGGGCGAGCACCAAATCGTATGGGTAACTCAGAGGATCCTAAACCCCGTGAGGTGATCAGCACGGTACCGCTCGGACCGATCCATTTGCCCCAGGCATAGCGTTTGCCAACGTGGGTATGACGTACAGGTATTAAGCGTCCAAACACCGTCACTTGTCCACCATGCGTATGGCCCGATAGAATGAGTCCAAATCGTGAAGCATAGGGATTCAGTACCGCATCGGGACGATGCGAAAGTAAGATCGCTGGCGCCTTTTGAGGGATCTCCGCGTTGATTTTCTCCCAATCGGGGTGCCCTTTGACCAGATCAGGAATTCCTGCCAACCATAGTGTATCTTCTCCGCGCCGTAAAGGAATCACGCGATTATCTAATAACCGTTCTCCGACGTTCCACGGCGAGACATTCAGGCGGCCATTGCGGTAGTCGTGATTGCCGCTCACGAAATATACACCGTCAGGCGCTCGAAGTTGATCAAGCGCGTGAGCGATTCGTGACCGGGGTAGCGTTTTCCAAGCAAATAGATCCCCAGTTACTACAATAATATCCGCAGTAATTTTCTTTTTTTTCAAAAAAGAAAAGGCCCCCACCCGGCCGTGAAAATCGGATAGATGGAGGATAGAAAATCCGTCAAAAGACGTCGGAAGATTTGGAATAGCAATATCGTAACGCGTAAATTGAATCCACCGAGGTTCAATGACCACGCTATAAAAGATGAGTCCGGCCACAAGAAGTGGCGTGATGACAAAAACCAACATAAAGGTTAAACGAGTTCTTCCGGCGAGAAATAAATGCTTATTTCTCGCGCTGCGGATTCTTCACTGTCCGAACCATGAACAATATTTTCGGTTATGGCCAAAGCGAAGTCACCACGAATCGTGCCAGGTTGCGCCTTGACGGGATCTGTTGTTCCCATTAATGTTCGAGCCACCGAAACCGCCTCGCGCCCTTCCCACACCATAGGCACAGATGGACCGGACGTAATAAACGATATCAGCTCTCCATAAAATGGCTTGTCCCGATGCTCTTCATAATGTTTTCCTGCCAATTCCGGAGTAACCTGGATCAATTTCATAGCCTTAAGACGCAGACCCTTTTGTTCCAGTCGGCGAATGACTTCCCCGACCAATCCACGTCTCACACCATCTGGCTTGACCATAACAAATGTTTGTGCCACCTTGAGATCCCCCTAATCGTCAAATCGCAGCCTTTTGCGTACTAACGTTAGACTCGACCAAAACACCCCGGAGGGTTTCCGAAGCGGTAAAATTTTGGGCGCGGAACTGTTCGACGATATAGTTACAGGCATCCCAGGGGTTGACAGAATCACCGCAAGTAAATACATCCACCGCGGCATAGCCGTGTTCAGGCCAAGTGTGCACGGCTAAATGCGATTCTGAAATGACCACCACCCCGCTTACACCTTGCGGACTAAACTTATGGAAAGCCACTTCACGCACCTCAGCGCCTGCCTTTAAGGCAGCTTGTACCATTATTTCCTCCACGCTGGTGATGTCGTTCAACACGTTGGAATCACAACCATGAATTTCTGCCAAAATTTGTCGACCCAATGCGTTCATCGCATTCCCAACCCCCTTATTTACCCGAGTTGAGCTCGCCTACAGTGTCCTGTCCGACGGCCAGAATAATTTTATCAAAATAAGTCCTTCTGTCAACAAAATAATGCATTTACCCAGAAAAAGATGGACTTTTTTTATTTCTTTCCGACAAAAACTCGTTCTTTCTCTGTTTTTTTCCTGATTTCGCAGTATTACTATGCCATAGATGGTAACCTTCTACAACAGTACCCTATGGGGTACTCGTACGATTTCCCTAGCATAGCATATCCAATTGACCATCTGCTTCTCAATGGAAAAATATAAAAGAGACGCCAGAACCTAGAAAAAATTATTATGCTTGTCCCCGCACTTGTCCGGCTATGGCATGCACCATAGCTTTGGCGTTTTCTCTCAGCGCGAGTTTCGCTACCGGATTTAGAAGACTGGCCAACATGGGCATACCAAATTCGAAAGTGGTTTCAAGCGTAACTTCCGTACCATTTTCCACTGGCTTGAGCTGCCAATATCCTTCGAAGGTTTTGAGATCTCCTTGAATTTGACGGTAGGTAATGCGCCACAACTCCGGATAAAATTCATCACGCTCAGTCCATTTAAATGTTGCGCCTTGCAACTTGATGACCCATTCCGAATGCGTATAATTTTCTCCTTGTTCTACAACCTTTACGGACTCTACATTTTTCATAAACCGTGGAAATTGCGCCATGTCTGATAAAATGTTGTAAAGCGTTTCAATCGGTGCGGGTACAACTTCTGTGATTGTCACCGTAGGCATAATATGCCCCCCTGTCGTCGCTGAGTTTATTCTTCTAGTAAGTCCTCTAAAATGCTTTGAACCGTATTCAAAGACTCTGCCAAGGCTTCTATGACCTGATCAAGCTGTTGACGAGTAATAACCAAAGGTGGAATCATCCGGATAACTTTTTCGTTATTCAGGGTATAGACAGCCAAAATGTGACGCTGAAAAAGTTCTGAGATTAAGGCCCCTCCCACTCCCGCATTAGGGACCTCAATGCCAATCATGAGTCCTCGACCTCGTACATCGGTGATGACTTGCGGATATCGATTCTGTAAGGCGTGTAACTGACTCAAGAAATGGCTTCCCAGGGTAGCGGCTCTCTGTGGCAGTTCTTCTTCGATCGTGACCCGTAATGCCTCCTTAGCTACCGCACATGCCAAGGGATTTCCGCCAAATGTCGACGTATGAATTAGAGGCGACGAGTCAAAAAAAGTCCAGGCATTAGGTCTTCCTACTACTGCTCCAATCGGAATTATTCCCCCGCCTAAAGCTTTGGCGAGGCACAAATAATCCGGAACGACATCAGAATGCTCCACCGCAAACATACGACCTGTTCGACCGATACCCGTTTGCACTTCATCAGCAATGAATAAGGCTCCGGTTTGATCGCACATCTTTCGAATTCTCGGCAAATAATCGTCAGGCGGAACAATCACTCCGCCCTCGCCTTGGATGGGTTCAACAATGACTGCCGCCGTGTTGTGGTCGATAATACCGGCAATCGCGTCAGCATCCCCATAAGGCACATGAATGATATCCGGCACAAGCGGTTCAAAAGGTCTCCGATATGTATCCCGTCCGGAAGCCGATAATGACCCCATGGTTTTGCCATGAAATGCTCCATATGTTGCAATAATGCGTGTTCTGCCTGTCTGAATACGGGCAAACTTCAAAGCCGCCTCGACGGCCTCGGTACCGCTGTTACAAAAGAAAGTATATTGCAAATCACCCGGAGTAATGCGAGCCAGTTCCTCTGCCAAATCCACCATGGGTCGGTTAAGTAAAATGCGTGAGGACATTGCCAACTCATCTAACTGGGCGTGAGCTTTGGCCACAATTTGGGGATTTTGATATCCCTGGACAAAAACTCCGTATCCTCCGGCACAATCCAGATACTCTTCTCCGTCTTCCGTCACAACAACGGCTCCATGACCGGTTTTCTCGATGGCATTCAATCCCATAAAACGAAGTGCCCGGGCTAATCCCGGATTGACGTATCTTTCATACCGCGCAATTAACTCTTCCGCATCCATTATGATACGGTCGCCTCCTTAGCTCCCCTAGATTACCATGTCTATTACGGTTAGCCCCTCCGTCATTGAGGCTGAGCATTATCATCATCATACCGCGATTCTCGGTGATATGATGCATGATCTTGAGTATACACCTCGCGAAAAAACGGTGCCGAGTCATGATCCGATACCCTTCCTAATGTTTATGTTTTGAGCAATGAAAACCGGAGGCCATGATGTGTCATAGCCTCCGGCCACGAACTTAGACGATCTTTTTTAGTGATTAATGGTCCAGTAGTTGGGGTAGTTCAGATCTTCAATCGGGTTAAAGGCTGAATTGACACCATGGACGTAGGTAGCCACTTCACTGAAAGTTGGGGTCCACGGCACCCAAATGACAGGCAAATCCTTTACGGCCCATGCCTGGTATGCATCCATTCGCGCCGTGATTTGGCTTGCGGTACCCGGTTCGTAAGTCTTCTTAATCAATGAGTCCATGGTCGAACTGCTGTAACCGCCATAGTTAGCAGCTGAACCGGTTCCAAATAATCCGCCACCGGTTGGATAATAGTCAGGTTCGTACGTCCAACCACCGCCCCACCAATCAAGTTGCCACTTTGTGGGGTCGCCCTGGTTGGCGTCCGAAATAATGGTGTCAAATGGCTGCGACAACAGCGTCACTTGAATGCCTTCTTGAGCCCAGTCTTGCTTCATTAACTGAACCTGATCGGTAATCGTGTTGCTCCCGGACACATAATCAAGAGTGAACGCAAGTTTTTGACCATTCTTGGTCATGACACCATTAACCAGTTTCCATCCATGCTCTTCCAAGAGTTTCTTTCCAGCTTGTGGGTTAAACGGTGCCGGATTGGTGAGATTGGGATCATCGAACTGCGTGGGCGGCTTGGAAGGAATCGGCCCAAATTCGACGACACCATGACCGTGATAGAAGCTATTAATCATTCCTTGTTGATCAATACCCATTTCCAGTGCTTCACGCACATACCGGTGACTGATGATTTGGCCAAAGCCACCGGGAGCTTTCGAGTTATAGTTGGGTTGGAGATAATTAAATCCGAACAGGTAGACAGTAGAAAACTTGTCCGCAGTCAGTTCACCGCGAGAATTCCACAGCGATGGCGGCAAAAAGCCCACATTGACTTTTTGTGTCTTCAAATCAGCAAATTCCGCACTCGAGCTCGTCTCATATTTGTAAATTAACTTGCTAATGCTAGCTTTATGCCCATCATAATTGGGATTAGGCACAAAGGTCCAATATTGGTTATTAGTCTTGGACGCTGCCGCATCAAATTTAAAGGCGCCATCGACAACATTGTAGTATTGAGAACCAGGGTCATTGGAAACAGACTGGATAAACTTCAGCTCATTATCTATATTTTTGTGGATATCCCACACGGATTTCGGTGCCGGTAGAATTTGTCCCAAACCGTTATGCAAAAACCACTGAGGGTTAGAAGGTTGGGTGAGTGTCACGATAACCTTGTAGGGTCCGTCAGCAGTAACACTCTTCCAGCGAGTAGGAATTCCGCCAATTCCTGCTCCGCCATAGCCCCACGGCAGAGACGAAGCCCCAGAGCTCGCTGCCAACATGAGTTGTGTTGTCCATACAACATCCGCTGATGTGACAGGCTGGCCGTTAGACCAGTGCCATTTCTTGTTTAAGGTAATCGTATAAACCGTACCCGTGCTATTCCAAGTGACATTGGACGCTAACGAACGCTTATAATCGATGCCGTCCGTCTTGGAAATATGAATTAAGGGAACATACATCAACGACTGCATTTGGCTGTTTAAGTCACTATAAGCTGTTGATGCCACAACAGGAAACCACCAGTTTGGAGATGTCTGTGGAGTCAACGCAACCACTGCGACATTGCCCATGGGAGATTTGACTGCTTGGGATGAGCCTGTTGATGGTGTAGATGTTGATCCACAACCCGCTAAAACGAGAGACGATCCGATTATGCCCGCCGATAATACGGCGACAGAACGACGCTTCATTATTATCCTCCTCAAGTAAGTATAAACAATGCATGGCATGAAGCCATTCTTAGTCCTCGTTTGCGGCACAATGAACTCTGCCGAAATAAATTTGAGGCATATGCCAATTCGACATCATCATCCAATTTTCCTTCTTATTTTAATTCTTCCACTTTAGAATAAATCGGTCTAAAACATCTTTTGACCAAATTTTTTTCTGTAATCTTCATTTCTCAACGAAAAGTTACATTAATAAAGAGATGCCCCACAAACCTTCAGTGGATAACTATACAAGATGGCAATGAGTCGGCAAAGGCATGTTATGTCTTACAAATCACGGTTTTGTAACCGCAAGAAAAACGTATACCGTTGAAATCATTATTTATAAACATCCGTTTATTTATAATTTTTGTCTTTTAGCGTAAGGTTTATACACTTTTTGTTATGGCATTTATTGGCGCGTTCGATTTTTCTATTCATTTTTGGATCCATAAGATTATCCATAAGAAAAACCGGCACGAGGTCTCAATAAGACTCATGCCGGTTTAAATGGAGATTTTTCTCCTAATCGATTTACAGAACCTTAATGATTAATGGTCCAGTAATTCGGGTACTGGGTATTAGTGATCGGATTATAGGTCGAATTCACCCCATGGATGTAGTTAGCCGTTTCGTTAAAGGTCGCGGTCCAAGGCATCCATAACACCGGAAGTTGGTTGGCAGCATACGCCAAATACGCATTCATACGAGTTCGAATCTGACTCGATGTGCCTGGTTCGTATGTCGCTTGGATAAGATTATTCATCGTTGTGCTCTGGTAGGCACCGTAGTTAGCCGCTGAACCCGTTGCAAATAATCCGCCGCCCGTGGGATAGTAATCAGGTTCATACGTCCATCCGCCACCCCACCATACAACCTGCCACTTGTTCGCGTTAGCCTGGTTGGTGTCCGCAATCAAAGTGTTAAAGGGCTGGGACTCTAAGTTCACCTGGATACCTTCTTGAGCCCAATCTTGTTTCATCAATTGCACCTGATTCTCAACAGCCGATACGCCTGAGACATAGTCCAAAGTGAAGGCTAATTTGAGGTTGCCCTTGGTCATAACCCCGTTAACCATTTTCCAGCCATGGTCCTCGAGCAACTTCTTTCCTGCGGCCGGATTATAGGGGGCTGGATTGGTTAAGCTGGCATCATAGAACTGCGTCACCGGCTTCGCCGGAATGGGACTAAATTCTGTCACACCGTGCCCATGATAGAAACTATTGATCATACCCTGTTGGTTAATGCCCATTTCTAAGGCTTGACGAACATAACGGTGGCTTATTATTTGGCCGAAGTTCCCGGGAGCCTTGTCACTAAAGTTCAACACCAGGTAATTGAATCCAAACGGATAGGCCGTACTGAATCGATCATCAACCAATTGGTTTCGCGAATCGTATAGAGAAAACGGCAAATATCCCACATTAATCTTGTTTTGTTTTAATGCCCCAAACTCTGCACTGTTGCTGGATTCATAGACATAGACCAATTTTTGAATGGAGGCTTTGTGTCCGTCATAGTTTGGATTCGGCACAAATGTCCAATATTGGTTATTGGTCTTCGATGCCGCGGCGTCAAATTTAAAGGCTCCGTCCACAACATCAAAATATTTAGAACCGGGATCATTGGCAACGGACTGGATAAACTTCAGCTCGTTGTCCATGTTCTTATGAATATCCCACACGGCTTTCGGCGCGGGAACAATTTGCCCTAAACCGTTGTGTAAGAACCACTGAGGGTTAGATGGTTTGTTTAATGTCACGATCACTTTATATGGACCGTCAGCCGTCACACTTTGCCAACGAGTTGGCAATCCGCCAATACCTGCGCCTCCATATCCCCACGGGAGAGATGATGAATTCGAACTTGTTGCCAAAAGCAATTGCGCCGTCCACACCACATCTTGAGACGTTACAGGCGCCCCGTTGGACCAATGCCATTTCTTGTTTAGGGTAATGGTATATACTGTACCATTACTATTCCACGACACATTTGATGCCAAAGATCTCGCATAATCAATGCCATCGGTTTTGGAAATGTGCAACAATGGAACATACATGAGTGAATTCATCTGGGAATTATAGACCGAAAAAGCGGTTGAGGATTCTACTGGG
This sequence comes from Sulfobacillus thermosulfidooxidans, assembly GCF_001280565.1. Taxonomy (NCBI): domain Bacteria; kingdom Bacillati; phylum Bacillota; class Clostridia; order Eubacteriales; family Clostridiales Family XVII. Incertae Sedis; genus Sulfobacillus; species Sulfobacillus thermosulfidooxidans. The sequence continues at coordinate 1,441,585 of NZ_LGRO01000001.1, forward strand.
AAAAACCAGTTAGGTGATACTTGCGCGGGCAATGCAACCAATGCCACATTGCCTACCGGTGACTTAATCGTCGATGCTGATGAGGCTCCTGACGTGCCACATCCGGCCAATAATAGCGACGACCCCGCTACCACTGATGCCAATAAAGTCAAAGACCGACGTTTCATAATCTTTTGATGTCCTCCCCTGCTGCTCACAATTTTCGCAAAAATACCAACAAATCACGACAACTTAATTCGACATTCCGAACCATGGAGCATTGTAGTCTAGTCATGACAATTCGTCTAGGGGGAACATCCGTGCACTCAAGTCAAACCCACTCGTTATATCCATTTTCTTCTTTTAAATATCCATAACAGAATAATTGAAATTAGCACAACGCTTCCGATCACTAAATGAAATCCCCAAGGATTATCGGCTCCTGGTATGTGATCGAAGTTCATACCATATAACGCAGCAATCACCGATGCAGGCATGAACAACGCTGTCACGATCGTGAGAGTTTTAACAATTTCATTGAGGCGATTGGAAACGCTGGAAAGATAGATATCTAATACAGTATCCATCATTTCACGATACGTATCGGCCGAATCGGAGAGACGAATTACGTGATCATAAAGTTCGAAAGCGTAAATAGTATCCATACTGGGTTCACCACTCCAATAACGCGCAAGCTGGTAAGCCACATCGCGTTCCGAACCCAGAATTCTACGAACTCGCATAATAATACGCTTCAAGCGAAAAATCTCTTCTTTTATTTGCGTATCATGATTGTCATGCAATGTTTCATGTTCAATATGCGCAACCTTATCGTTGAAATAATCAAAAAATGGAAATGCCATTTCGAGCAAATCATCAGCCACATAAAATGCCAAATGATTCGAAGACTGGATGAGTGCAGGATGTAACAGCAACTTTTTGCGAGTTTCTGCAAAATCCTGCGCTACGGTAGAGTCTGACGACCATGATAACATTACGTGAGGCGTAACAACAAAATGTACGGCAGCAATCTCCAGCTCATCAGTTTCCAACCCCGTGGGATTTAATTTAAACAAGCGTAAATAGAAGAAATGTGGATAGCGGTCAAACGCGGCTCGAGTATGGCCCTCACCTATAGGGGGCAGCAATACATTAAGGGCTTTTAGCCGGATATCTAATTCTTGATGAGATGGTGAATCCATGTGAATCCAACGGATTGGAGGAGTTATGTCTTTAAATGTGGTGTCTTGGATCCCCATATGCCACCTCCTACCACAGGGTGCCCTCTTCCTTCAATAATCATTCATAAAGTGAATAACGGAAGAGGATAAGGCAGGAGACAATTGGTAGGATGACCAATGTCGATAATTGACATCAAACTCAAGCCCACATTATAATACATTGTCACTAGTTTTCAAACAATTATGGCGCTCATTAAGCTTTCGAAACTTAATGGGCTAAAAAAACGACTTATGCGGTGATAGACGGTTGAGGCAGGAGCGGATAACAACATGATTTCACCAGAACTCGAACTGCAAGATCCCCTTCATGGGAATCAACCGGTACTGGAAAGAAAGCGTAGTGCTTCTCGCGAATGGAGAGCATTTTGGAAAAATCCGCTTGCCCGTTTTGGCGTAGGTGGACTCCTTTTTCTTGTGTTGTTTACATTCGTTGGGCCTCTTTTTTATCATGCCAGTGCCTATCAACCCAATCTTCTCAGCACATTACAGCCTCCTAGCGCCAAATTCCCTCTCGGCACCGATAGTTTAGGGCGGGATTACTTAGCGCGAATGATGCTGGGCGGACAATTGTCGCTAGAAGTTGGTTTTGCTGCAGCCTTAATGACAACTATCATTGGAGTCATATACGGCTTAACGGCAGGTTTGATCGGCGGCGCTGTGGATTCGTTGATGATGCGTCTTGTCGATATTTTTATTGCTATTCCTAGTCTTTTCTTATTACTCTTTGTAGATTCTGTATTTCGTCCGAGCGCCATTCTCCTCGTTATTATTATCGCCGTATTGTCGTGGTTCGGCGTAGCACGTTTAGTGCGTTCTGAAGTCCTATCCCTCAAACGGCGTGATTATGTCGAAGCTGCTCGGGCATTAGGAGCTACAAACTGGCGGATTATGATTAAACATCTATTGCCCAATGTCATGGGAGTTGTGATTGTAAACGCAACCTTCCAGGTCGCCGATGCCATTCTCACAGTGGCCGCTTTAAGCTTCTTGGGTCTTGGGCTTCCCCCGCCGACACCAAACTGGGGGGAAATGTTGTCGTCAAGCATGTCATACATGTTCCAAAATGCATGGTGGCTAATCTATCCTCCCGGCTTGGCAATTCTCTTGGTCGAACTATCAGTAAACTTTATTGGCGATGCATTACGGCAAGCATTTGATCCCCGCTTGCGGAAGTCCAGTTAGGAGGGCGACACGCGATGTTAAAATACATCTTTCGGCGCGTACTTCAGGCGATTCCCTCCCTTTTGGGTATTACGATAATTGGATTTTTCTTGGTTCACATTGTTCCGGGTGGACCAGCACAAGCCATGCTGGGACCGCGCGCCACCCCGGCTCGAATCGCTCAAGTGAACCAAGAATTTGGCCTTAATAAACCCTTACCTGTTCAGTATATTCAATGGTTAGGGCAATTATTACACGGCAATCTGGGTACATCTTACTTTTACAATGAAACGGTGTGGCACTTGATCGCCGTGAATATGCCACGAACGTTGTCCATTGTGGGATTGGGTGTTTTGATTGCCCATATTCTGTCCATCCTTTTGGGCAGTCTACAGGCGTACTATCATGACACCAAGTTTGATTATATTATGACGTCATTAACCTATTTCTTTTATTCCATGCCAATCTTTTGGTTGGGCATCATGATTATCATGTTGTTCTCAATCACACTGAATTGGTTTCCCAGCGGAGGACTCTCTAATCCGTTGAATCCCAATCCAGGATTTGGCTCGTGGGTTGCCCATACAACATTGCCGGTACTCACGATCGTTTTAACCACCGTGGCAGGTTGGGGCCGTTATATGCGCACCGCTATGAGCGAGAATCTCATTCAGGATTATGTACGGACAGCACGTGCCAAAGGCATAAAGGAATCTGTCGTCGTGCTTAAACACGCTTTGCGTAATTCGGTGTTGCCATTAATCACCCTATTGGGATTTGCGCTGCCTAATCTGTTTTCCGGTGCATTACTGGTCGAAGTGATTTTTAATTATCCGGGCATGGGCTTATTGTTCTGGGATGCAGCCAACCAACGAGACTATCCGGTAATTTTGGGAATCGTCGTGATTACTGGGTTTTTAACCATTCTCGGAAACCTCCTGGCCGACTTACTTTACGGCCTCGTGGATCCGCGTATTCAATATAACTAGGCCAGTTTCTTTCCAACAACGTCCAAGCAGACTTGGCACTATCTGCTTGGACGTTGTGCTCTCTGTGAACAAACAATTCGCCCTTTACTGGCAAGCTCCCCTCTATCTCTCATGCTAATTTCATAAATCCATCCAAATGTGGTTGACAAGATATGCTCGATGCCGTTAGCAACAAGTTGGTCTGGTAATAACTCATACAGTTTTTTTGCGGGATTTAGGGCCATGGGACAATCGGACAAATGGTTGAACGAATGAATCACCACCGGTAAGCCATCACGAGATCGCTCTCTCATAAAATCCAGCAAACAATCACTCACACTTTGACCCGTATCTCCTTGTTCCAATGCTAAATAAATGACAACAGCATCTTTCACCGAGACAGCACAGGGATTTGCACTCGCACTACGAATCGCTGGTACCGCTGGCACTGCCGAAAACTCTTGGGTGTAAAAATATAACGCCTTCACTGTGATATTCTCCTTGTCCAACTCTCCAAATTTTGTTGCGTCTCTTTGGTATAATACTAAAACATGAAGAAAGGACACATGGCAGATCATTCTATGCGGAAAAGAATACGGCAATGGATAGGACTTTTAGCCAGCCTGATGGTGTTAGCCGGGTGTGGGACCAAAGTCAGTCTCCCCCACCCGAGAATCTTTAATCGTCCACAAATTGTCTTGGGATTCCCCCGGTTTGGACTTAATCCTTTCCAAAGTGCTGGACCACCACATGATTGGATTATGAGCGTCATGTATGACAGTCTGGTCAAAATTCGGCCAAACGGTAACATTGTTCCTGATATTGCGAATAAGTGGCAGATTAAAGACCATTATACTGTTTACATTTTTCATTTGAATCCGCACGCCAAGTGGTGGAACGGGCGGCCAATAAGCGTTCATGATGTTGCCTGGTCTTATTGGCTCTACGCCAATCCCAAGGCTCCCATTCCCGCTTCCCAATCCCTGGTTTCACTTATTCGCGATGTGCGCATTATTAACGCCAGCACCATTGAGATCCGATTAAGACATCCTGACCCCAGCTTTTTGGCCGATGTTGCGGGGACAGGCAGCGGGCACTGGATCCTACCGGCATTCATGGTACACAATGTTCCGATTAACAAATTAGCATCGTCGCCCGTTTTTAATAAAATCCCTGACATGATGGGTTCAGGACCCTATCGGCCGGTTATGGCCTATAATGGCGGAATCAAATGGATCGCCAATCCTCATTATTTTTTAGGGGCACCGAAGACACATGCATTAATTACCACGTGGGATAATTCCCCAACTCCCGATATTAATTGGACGTCACAGACAATTGAAGGACAGCCTCGTGTTCTCTATTATCAGGGACCTGAGTATTACATGTTACTTTACAACATGCAACAGATGCCTGCAGCTCTGGGAAAAGCACTTCCAGAGCTCATCAATCGGCTTGCCCTGGCCCGTGCTGAAGCGGAGCCATTTGTTCCGGCATATGAACCCCTTGTTCCCGGAAGCCCTTATCATGTATCACAACCCCAAGTCAATCCCCATGCGATCTTAGTGCAGGCAGGATATAAAGAGATTCACGGTGAATGGAGTCTCCCCCATCATTCACCCATTTCGCTCACGGTGTTAACTGGCAATAGTCCAACCGCCATGTTATTAGGCACTGCCATTCACCATCAATTGGCGCTAAATGGAATTGCCAATCATGTGGTCACGACTGCAGATCTGACTTCGCTCCTGAGCCGCCACGCCTTTACGGTCGCTGTGATTGAACGGCGCGCCTACCCATATCCTCTTCTGTCACAGGAGTACGGTCCCATGGGTCCGCTCAATTATGGAGAATATCGTAACGTGATGTTTCGCCAATCCTTGAAACATATTCTTAATGCACCTACTCTGACAACATCTACCCAAAATGCATTAGGCGTTCTCTTACAATCACCCCCAGGAGTCTTTTTGTTGTGGCGCCAACATCAAGTCTTTGTGAATACCGAGGTCCAAGGATTTGAGATTAATGTGTTTGACCCATTATCTAGCATCCGTTATTGGAGTGTTCACCAATCACGCACGACTAATAATCCTTAACACATTGATGAAAATAGGGCCGTGGGTAACTTTCAATCCATGAGGCTTCCCGTATCCCGGAGAAACCCCACCGGGTAACATTATGGGCCGATTCATTTAAGCGGCTCGAGACGTCTAAGACCCCTACGGTCTCACTGTTGACTAGCTATGAGGTGTCAAAAATTCTTTCGACCTACGCAAGCATCACATGGGCATCTTGAAGGTTTTGCTTCACGATCTGTAATGTTAGGTATCGAATTTTTCTTATGCGGAACGCATAGGAAATCAAAAACAAAAGCCCGGAACATAGTGTATTTCCATATGTTCCGGGCTTTTCACAGGTTGTGTCATAAGGCTAAAAAATAATTCAAATGGTCGGACTGGCGGGATTTGAACCCACGACCTCTACCACCCCAAGGTAGCGCGCTACCAAACTGCGCCACAGCCCGATTTCGTGCAAAGAGATTATATCATGGGGGCTATTTCTTAGCAACTATTTTATCTCACTTGATTTCGGTCAACACAGAAATCAAAAACGAGAAGGAATCAACCTTCTCGTTTTTTTGCCGTCATATGGTCTTCTTTCCTAAAGATTGGTTCGTCATTTATAACTAATACGCGGATCCACCAAGCTGTATAGAATATCCGCTAAGAGGTTGCCAATTACGGTGAGAAGCCCAATAATCATGATAATCCCCAAAAGAATGGGATAATCTCGCTCATTGGCTGCATTCCAAAACAGAAGTCCCATCCCCGGATAGTTGAACACTAATTCCACCACTAATGCGCCCCCAAATAGGCTCGGGATAGAGAGGCCAAACAGTGTAATAATCGGCAGTAACGAGTTTCTCAAGGCATGTTTAAAAACAACTGCCAGTTCGGACAGTCCTTTGGAGCGTGCCGTACGGATATAATCCTGCAACATCGAATCGATCATGGAGGAGCGCATAAATCGTGCCCATGATGCTACCGTTGCCAGTACTAAAACGAGAATGGGCAATGTAGCATGATCAATATAGCCGACAAAACCTGCGGGACCTCCATTTGTAAAATTAATCCCTCCAGAAGGAAACCATCCCAGGTAAATCGAGAAGATCAGTACGACCATAATGGCCAGCCAGAACACAGGCATAGACCAGAAGAAAAAGGTTATTGTTGTGATCACGTGATCAAACCAGCGGTTGCGGAAATATCCTTGAATCGTCCCAAGAATAATCGCAATGAGATGAGAAATCATAATGGCAACCACAACTATGGCAATAGTATGCGGGAGATATTGACCGATTACTGTAAGCACGGGCTGATTGAAACTATAGGAATACCCAAAATTTCCATGCAGTAAATTGACAAACCAAATCCAGAACTGAACGTATAAGGGTTTATTCAGTCCGAGTGCCCGGTTGATAGCAGCTATCCGCTGGGGCGTTTGGTGAGGGCCCAATAACGTTTGGGCGGGACCGCCTGGCACAATATGCAAGAGAATAAAGCTAAATATTGCAATGCCAATTAAAGCGGGAATGGACTGGATTAAGCGGCGAAGTATATAAATCAACATGAGTGGCAACCTCCTTTATAAGCGAGTGTCGAGAGCGCTTTGCAACGCTTCAGAAATAAAGTTAATGGACAACAACGTCCACAACAGTGCAATACCGGGAGGATAAATCAACCACCATGCATTTTGAAACATGTAGTTCATCGAGGTCGACAGCATTTCGCCCCAGTTGGGTGCTGGAGCAGGTAAACCCAGACCCAGAAAGCTCAATGTCGCGATGGAAATAATAGAGCCGGCAATTTGAAAAATTGTCGCGACCATCACGGTTCCCATCACATTGGGCAATAACTCCCGCAACATGATGTGCCAGTTACTCGCCCCAAATGCCCGCGACGCTTCCACGTAATCCCGTTGTTTGAGAGAAAGAACTTCAGAGCGGACAATGCGGGTCACACCAAACCATGAGGTGATGGCAAGAATAATGGTAAGCAATAGAGCGTTGGGTTGAAACACGGCATCTAAAAACAACAAGACAAACAATGTAGGAATAGTCAGCAACACATCAATAATTCGCATCATAATAGCGTCGACGATACCGCCAGCAAGCCCACTAATCAGTCCATACCCGACACCAATAATCATGGAAGCGATAGCTGCCGCAAATCCTACAATTAAAGATACTTGCCCTCCCAACATGAGGCGGGCTAAATAATTGCGTCCCAGATCATCCGTGCCTAAGGGGAACTGGGCACTTGGTGGCGACATTAAGGCATTAATATGGGTCGCATAGGCACTTGCAGGATAGATAAGAGGTCCAACAAAACAAAATAGCACAATCGAAGTCAAGCCAATGACGCCTGCAAGTCCCAAGGGATGGCGCCAAAAGGCCCGCCAGGTTCGAGACCGTAATGGTTGCTCCTCGTACACGGTCTGCTCTTCAAGTGTCAACGAATTTGGTGTCTGTGAAACCATGCGAGGCCATCCTTTCTATTGTTAGACAGTACGTTTTATGCAAAACGACAGCATGAAAAAGACCGGAAGGGGCATAGTTTCCCTACCCCTTCCGGTTCTGACTTATTTCGATACCCACCAATAATTCGGAGAAATACCTCCAGTGAACGGATTAGCATATTTGACAACGTTATGAACATTTTTCGCCACTTCCGTATACGAAGGAGGCCAAGGAACAAATAATACCGGCAGATCTTTCGCCACAAACGCTTGGAAGTTGTACAACGCCTGCAACGATTGTTGCTGCGTGGGGTAGGGTTTATGCGTCAGAGCGATCAATTTGACCATTTCTGGGTTGTAATATCCCTGGTTGTCAAGCCCTTGGCCGGGTTTACCAAAGAGCCCGCCACCTGTCGGATACGATCCGCCCCAGGCAATCCCGCCGTAATCCATGATATCCCACTGATTATTCGTCAGACCAATAATGGTACTAAAGGGTTCAGCCTTCAACGAGACATCAATGCCCTCTTTGGCCCATCCCTGCTGTAACAACGTTGCTTCTTGAACAAATGATTGCGATCCGCTGGAATAAACCATCTGGAACTTCATTTGTTGGCCATTTTTGGTCATCACGCCGTTCACTTCATGCCATCCGTGCTCTTCCAGGAGTTTCTTACCTTGAGCCGGATTGTATGGATAGATGGTTTTCAATGACGGATCAAAGAATATGGTCTTCGGCTTGGGAGGGATAATGCCGACCTCGTCGACGGCATTCCCATGAAATGCCGCATCATTTATGGCCTGTTGGTTAATACCCATCTGCATGGCTTGACGCACATACAAATTCTTGAAAATATCACCGACTCCATTCGGCGCATTAAGACTTGCTTGGGAGTTGCCATGGTTCATATTGACGAGAACATCCCCATAGGCCAAACTGTTTTGGACTGACAAGTTGTAGTTGTTATACAAGGCTGCCCGCGAACCCCATAACGAATTGGGCAAATATCCGACTTGAATTTGACCTGTCTTGAGTGCAGCAAATTCCGCATCCCCACTGGTTTCATACTGGAAGATTAATTTCGAGACATAGGCTTTATGACCGTCGTATGAAGGATTGGGGACAAACACCCATTTTTGGCTGGACACCGCTTGACTCAACTTAAATGGGCCATCAACAACCTGATACACACTAGACGTGGGCTCGGTAGCCACTTTAGCCAGATAATTTAATTCCTGGGTCATATTCGTCGGGTATTTATCAAATACTGATTTGGGCAACGGCGTAAATTGGCCCAAACCATTGTAAATAAACCACTCTTGGTTAGCCGGTTGATTCAGCGTCACGGTAAATTGATATGGACCATTGGCAACCACACTCTTCACACCCGAAGGAATGTCACCAGTCCCCGCACCCACATACGGCCATGGAGCCGGCGCGTTCGACGCCGATGCGGCTTTAATCAAATCCCAGGTAAAAACCACATCTTGCGCCGTGACCGGGTGCCCATTAGACCAGTGGTACTTCGGATTCATCGTCACAACATACTGTGTGCCTGCCGCATTGGGTTTAATACTTTCCGCTATGGAGCGGCTATAATCTATAGATCCTGTGGGACCAATCGTAAACAAACTTTTATACATTAAACTCTGAACCCATGCATTATAAACACTGTCTGATGGACCATCCATAAGAGGAAAATACCAGGTCACATTACTATCCGCTGGCAATGCCATCACTATCGTGCCACCTGATTGCGGCTTTAACGATGCGGATGATGGTTGACTTGTTGTTGTCGGTGTACTGCCGCATCCTGCAAGAGCTAAACTCGCAGTCACAGCCAAAGCTGATGCAAGTGTGATTTTCTTCGACGTATTCCGCTTCAAGGAATCTCCTCCTAATCATGTTTACAGCACGGCTAATGAATTAATAGAAGTACTTTTCAAGCGAATCAGTATTCGACAATGAAAAATGAAAATCCTTCTAACAGCGGAATAAATTTTAAAATTTCATCGAAAGGACAAAAATCCTAAAAAACCTTGACAAATAAAAATCTGCCAATCATCTGTAATTTGGATGACTGGCAGTCAAATAAGATGGAACAACGAGGCTCAAATAATAATGCAGATAAGTCCTCCCGAACCTTCATTGATGATTCGCTGAAGAGTTTCCTGCAATTTTTCCTGGGCATTTTCTGGCATCTTAAACAACTTAGACTGAATGCTTTCTCGGACCAAATCATGTAAAGATTTGCCGAATAAATTGGTTTCCCATAATTTTACGGGATCGTCTTCGAATTGCTCCATCAGATATTGGACCAATTCATCAGCCTGTCGCTCTGTCCCAATTATTGGGGTAATCTCTGTTTCAATATCGGCCCGGATCATGTGAATAGAAGGAGCGGTCGCCTTGAGTTTGACACCAAATTGCGCTCCTCGACGAATAGGCTCTGGTTCGGCTAAATTCAATTCGGTAAGGCTGGGCGCTACCATTCCGTAACCAGTTGCCCGGACTTCATGCACCGCTTCTTCCACTTTGTCCCATTCAGCTTTAGCCACAACATATTCCCGCCACAGTTTCATAATGTCCCCATATGTGGCAACGTGGCGATCGGCCAATTCCCCGAGAACCCGGAAGAATAAATCACCTTGGACCCCCACAAAAATTTCTGCGATGCCTGTTCCCAAATCCATATGCACAAGGCGAACGTCATCCAGGTAGTCATAGCTCCTCAGGTTATTTACTGCCGGATCGACGTCTCGTAGACGGGTAATGGCTGCTTTGGCTTCATCCAGGGCCGTGTCGATTTGTTTGCGTAACCAGTGAGATGTCATTAACGCTTCCACCCAGTCCGTTAACTGGAAACTGATGTCGGTCACTGGGAATTCATAGAGAACTTGTTCGAGAATATGAACAATGTCTTCTTGTTGAAGTTCCTGGCAATTGACAGGAATAACCGGCACATCATATTTTTCTTGGAGTTCTAAAGCAAGAGCCATCGCTTCTTCTGAAGCAGGTTGCGAAGAATTTAACAATACCACAAAAGGCTTACCCAATTCTTTGAGCTCACTAATAACACGCTCTTCTGCGTCTAAATACGCCTCGCGGGGCAAATCGCCAAAGCTACCATCCGTTGTGACAACCAGCCCAATGGTAGAGTGGTCCTGGATGACCTTGCGGGTGCCAATTTCCGCAGCTTCCTCAAACGGCATCGCTTCATCTGCCCAAGGGGTCATCACCATGCGTGCACCGTCTTCTTCTAAATAACCCAAAGCCCCGGGCACAGCATAGCCGACGCAATCCACGAGTCGGGCTCGAAATGCAATGGCATCCGTGAGTTGTATTTCCACCGCCTCATCGGGTATAAATTTGGGTTCTGTGGTCATAATGGTCTTTCCGGTTCCACTTTGGGGCAGCGAGTCTTGAGCCCGTTCCCGGTCATTGAGGTCTTCAATAGCTGGTAGGATCATACGTTCCATGAAACGTTTAATAAATGTTGATTTGCCGGTGCGGACCGGTCCCACGACGCCGATATACACATCGCCGCCGGTTCGTTCGGCCAAATCCTTAAACAGATCAAACTTTTCCATCCTTGTGGTTCCCTCCCTTTAGGTCTCCATGTGGGTTGGCGCCGGTCCCCGCCTGTCCCGGGATCACCCTAATGATGACAGTAGCAAGATATGAGAGAACCACCGGATTCATGCTCATGCTGGTAAAAAATCTCATAGAAATCTAAAAATCAGATTCCTGTACCCGTTCCCGGCTCATTAAGTCCTGCACGGCTTGGCGCACAGGTTTACCATTAAAAATCTCCACCACCTCTGAGGTAATCGGCAAGGGCAAACGAAATTCATCGCCGAGTCGTTTGGCTACATAGGCAGTCGGCACACCTTCAACAACCATGGAGGTACTCGCGATAATTTCGTTCAGGGGCCGGCCTTTGGCCAGTTCCTGCCCTAACCACCGATTACGCGATTTAGGGGAACTCGCTGTAGCGACAACATCTCCTAGTCCCGATAAGCCCGCTAACGTACTCCATTTTGCTCCGAGTTCTACGGCCAACCGTCCCATTTCATGAAGACCTCGTGTCATTATTGCCGCCTCGGCATTGGCACCGAGTCCCGATGCATTGGCAATTCCCACGGCAATGGCTAAAACGTTTTTCAGTGCTCCACCTAACTCCACTCCCACAATATCCGGTTGGCCATACAAACGTAAATTCGCATGACCCAAAAGTGGCGCCATAGCCTCAAACAAGGTCGCACTGCCAGCAATGACACTTGCAGCGGGTTGACCCAAACTAATCTCATAGGCCAGATTCGGCCCGCTTAATGCTCCAAGCTGTGCATTAACACCTGGCCAACAATCTTGCAGCACTTGTGTCATCCGCAAAGCGGTATGTTCTTCAAGCCCCTTAGCGGCTGACAGCACATGATGCGCATCAGTAACGAATGGCCGCAACTGTATTGCCAAGGCACGCATGTGTTGGCTAGGAACAACCATCAGCCAATTATGGGAATATGTTGCCGCCTCGCCCAGATCATGCGTAAATATCACATCGGGTGGAAGTTTAAGATGTGTAAGATACTGAGGATGGCCATGTGTGCGCTTTAAAATATCACATAATTCTTGGCGTCTCACATACATAGTCACTTCGGTACCGGAGCGCGCTGCAATATCTGCCAATGTGAGGGCCCAATTTCCCGACCCAAAAATTGTCAGACGCGGTGTCATTGTTCAAACTCCCTTCTCGAACGGGGACGAAACGAGAGTTGAATAGGCGAACCGCGAAATCCCCATTTTTCTCTTAAACGGTTCTCCAGATAACGTTCATAACTAAAGTGAACCAATTCCGGATCATTAACAAAGAGAACAAAGTGCGGCGGCTTTGTCGACACTTGCGTTGCGTAATAGATTTTCAGACTCCGCCCCTTATCCGTTGGTGGCGGATTCAAATGCACCGCTTCTTGAATCAATTGATTGAGCTGGTGGGTGGTAATCCGCGCCGTAAAGCTTTGATATGCCTCGGTTATCGCAGGCCAAATCATATCTAAATGCCATTGGGTCACAACCGAAATGGGAATTATTGTCGCATAGTCTAAAAATTTGAGATCCTCACGGGCTTTGGTTTGGATAGGAACCGTGCTGCCTTTAACTAAATCGGATTTGTTGAGCAACACCACGCAGCCCTTGCGTGCCTTATGAATTTGGCCGGCAATGCGCTGATCCTGTGCAGTTAATTGGTCATTGGCGGCCAATAATAACAAAACAATGTCTGCATTGCGAATCGCATCTAACGTGCGTTGCACCGTTTTTTCTTCTAATTCATCAGATATCTTATTGGGTCGTCGCAACCCTGCTGTATCAAGAATGATGTAACGCTGCCCATCAATATCTAAGACACTATCCACAACATCCCGTGTAGTCCCGGCAATCGGGGTCACTAATGTCCGTTCCTCGCCGGTTAGCGTATTAAGAAGCGATGACTTGCCGACGTTGGGACGTCCCGCTAAAGCAATGCGAATTTCGTCGCCAGATGGTTCCTCTTCCGTGCCTGCCTGAGGGGGGAGACTGTCAACAATCCGGTCAAGTAAATCGCCTATTCCTTCTCCGTGCACCGCGGAAACCAACACGGGATCACCCAGTCCAAATTCATAAAATTCAATCCCGGTCACTTTGGGACTCTCAGCCTTATTGACAGCCAAAATCACCGGTTTGCGCGTCCTCCTCAGAATTTCTAGGACATCAAAATCTCCACCCGTAGGTCCCGCTTGACCATCTACAACAAACACGATTACGTCTGCGTCATTCAGAGCAATCTCGGTTTGGGCACGAGTCATCGACAATAAATCATCGTCATCACTAATCCATATGCCCCCCGTATCCACTAACGTAAACGTCCGACCGTTCCAGTCCGTATCCTCATAAAGACGATCACGCGTTACACCAGGCGTATCTTCAACAATCGCACGCCGGGTTTCAGTGATACGATTGAACAAAGCCGATTTACCCACGTTGGGTCTTCCGACCAAAGCTACCAATGCCAACCCAATCCCTCCAATGATTACGATTATCCCAGGGTCTTGGGACTCTGGCAAGACAAAGTCTTATGAATTCGACATCTCGGCATGGCGCTTTGTGTAAATCCAGTTCATAATCCATGACATATGCCACGCAATAAGGGTCGAACTCAACAAAAACGCCATGTCGCGTATCGTGCCAAAATGCATACGTCCCGCGAGAAATGTGAGGATGATACCAGATTGTACCGCGGCCATACCGGCTGATAACGCCGAGAACAAAGGATCGGAAATGATAGACCCCATGAACACACCCGTAATGACACTTTCCCACAGGGCCCAATTCACCACATCTGCATGATGAGGATTCACGGGACCAAAGCCTCGAACAACCGTAAGCATGACAGCAACCATAAAGGTCTCCCACCATAATCGTGGACGGGCTCTTAATAAAAATACGCTGCTCATGAAGGTTTCCCAGATTATGTTCCCGACATTAACCGAGCGAGAAGGATAAAATATTGCGCTAATGATTGCTATGACACTCGTCATCAGCATAACCAGACCGATTGGGGTCACACGCATTTGGTGCCTAGAGAAAATTTCACGTCCGAATCCTGTAATCATTAAGATGGATCCCGCGATCCAAAAAGTAAAAGTGGTTAAAATGAACATCGCCACCGCCTTATCCCCAACAATGTGCCGCCATTGATATTAAGACATCCATTATTGTCCCGCGCCAGTGTCTTTCCATGCATTTAGGCGTTGTGATAAAATGACGCAGCTTATAGGACAGCGTCATGGGTGTCGCAATTTTATCGTGTTTTCAGGAGGAATAATATGCCTTATTACATGCGGTTTTTGGTTTTGGCTTCCTTTATCACCGCCATTACAGCAGTGGGGGCTGTGACATCTTTTACCTTACCTTTTTTAACCGTCGTACCGTTTAGCTTGCAGGTATTGGGTGTCTATCTGGCGGGAGGCTTATTACCTCCCAAGTGGGCGTTTCTCAGCATGATGACCTATCTGATCTTAGGCGCCCTTGGGCTTCCTGTATTCGCCGAAGGAGGTCATGGTGTGGCCATTCTTGTGGGACCGTTTGGAGGCTACCTTTGGGCATTCCCGATAGCTGCATGGGCAATGGCTACATTGACGGGATCGACCACGCGCAAGAGCCGACTCATCGCCGGTCTAGCCGTTAATCTTATCATCATCTATCTGGGAGGCATGATAGGGCTCATTTTAACAACCCAAGCGACAGTGTCCCACGCATTTCTTGAAGGCGTGGTACCCTTTATCGGATGGGATGCCCTCAAAGCGGTCATTGCATTTCCGATTATTCGAAAAGCACGAGCGTTTACGATCGCCCGTTGGGGCGAAAATAGTTACCAACAAGCCGGCTAATCACGAAGAACATTAGCTTGAGAACACAAATGCGCTAACCCCCGAGGTCCATCCTCGGGGGTTAGCGTGTACTTGCTATTAGGAGTGTCTTTCCTAACTCTTTACGGCTCTTTTTCATCATCCCAGTTCCCTGCGTGATACGCATTTAAATGCTCACCGATAGTTGTCGAACCGCCATCCTCTTCAATGTGGTCATGGGATGATAACGCACCATTGGCGATATCTTCGTCGGCTTGCCGTTTAGACAGCGAAATGCGTTTATTGGCTGCGTCCACGGAAAGGACTTTCACCCAAATCTTATCTCCTACAGCCACCACATCTGAGGGTTGATGAATCCGTTCCGGGGCAAGCTGTGAAATGTGTACCAGTCCATCGACACCTGGTTCTAATTCGACAAACGCTCCAAATCCCGCCAGTCGAACGACAACCCCTTGATATAATTGCCCAACACGGTATTTTTCTTCGACACCCTCCCACGGGTTCGGCAATACCTGTCGAAGGCCTAATGAGATCTTATTTTTCTCCGGATCCAGTCGCAAAACTTTCACGTCAATTTCTTGGCCCACTTCTAAGACTTCGGACGGGTGGTTAATACGTCCCCACGACATTTCGCTGATGTGTAATAGACCATCCACCCCTCCTAAGTCAATGAAGGCACCAAAGTCGGTTAAACTCTTTACAACTCCATGGCGTACTTGACCTTCTTGGATAGTTTGCCAGAGCTGTTCTTTTTTCGCATTTTCCTCGATTTCCATCGCGATTTTGCGAGATAAAATCGCACGCCGTTTGTTGCGATCTAATTCAACAACTTTGAGCGGCACCACTTGTCCTAAATATGGTGTCATGTCACTGACATAGCCCCGGGCGATGTGAGAGGCTGGAATAAACCCACGCAGACCCACATCGACCACTAATCCACCCTTGACAATTTCTACGACGGGAGCGTGTAAAATTTGGCCCGATTCTTGAGCCTCTTCAAGTTTTTTCCAGGCATCTTGTTCGTCGGCCCGTTTTTTCGAGAGTTTCAAAACGCCCTCTTCGCCTTCATAACCTAATACATAGACCGATATGACGTCTCCCAGCTTCACCACATCTTCGGGGCGCTCAATACGGCGGTGACTTAAATCCTGCAAATGGATGATTCCTTCGGATTTTGCCCCCACGTCAACGAGCACGCCATCATTGGAAATATGGACAACTTTTCCTTCCACTATGTCCCCCGGATGGACATCCTCCATGGGCGCATAAGCGAGAGAATCTTCCATATTCATGATGTCTTCATGCTCTTGATTTTTAGCTTGCTCCGTGGTGTCCTCTGGCATTGTGTGTTCCCGTTCATCCATGATCGCCGGCCCCCTTGTCATTGCGCCTGTATGAAACGTGTTTCACATACTACTCCTTTACATATTACACCGGAAGTTGGCATCAATCCAAGAATTTTCATATGACCCGTCATCGCTTAATACGTTTTTTCCGCGAAAAATGTTCGATCTGATTACCCGGAATTTGCTCGGCAATCTTGCGCATAATCAATTTCTGCGCTTCGTGCCTTTCCATGTCACGGGGAATCGTGAACACTTCCCCAATGGAATATCGGATCGTTTTGCGAAAACCATATTGCCCACTGATCCCAATGGGAATGCAAGGGGCTCCCGTCTTTTGTGCTAAATACACAGCACCCGCCCGGGCTTCTTGCAAAGCACCAGTTTCAGAGCGGTGACCTTCAGGAAAAATCATTAAAGCCTTTTCCTGTTCTAAAATGCGTAAAGATGTGCGAATAGCTTGTCGGTCTGGATGACCGCGGCGCACTGGAAAGGCGTGAAGATGTTGGATAAGCCACCCAAAAATCGGATATCGGAATAATTCCACTTTTGCCATAAAATACACGGGTCTCGGCATCAAAATAGCCGCCATAGGCGGATCTAATAATGTAATGTGATTGACTAAAATCAGTAATGGTCCTTTTCGCGGTACGTTTTCCACGCCTTTAACCTCAATACGAAAGTATAATGAAAAGGCCCAACGTACCATCCAATATAAGACCCAATAAAACATTACGAGACGCGTTGCCGATAATACTCCAACATCATATCGACAACACGATCCACCTCCATATCGGTGGTGTCAATCAAAATGGCATCCTCCGCTTGACGCAAGGGGCCTACTTCGCGGGCAGCATCCAGGGTATCCCGGTGACGAATTTCTTCCCCTAATGTCTCTAAATTTGGATGAAAACCTAAAGCCACCAAATCATTTAACCGACGCCGAGCTCGGGCTTCCAATGATGCCGTCAAATAAAATTTCAAGTCCGCATCCGGCAACACGTATGTACCAATGTCGCGTCCATCCATCACCACGCGTCCTTCACGCGCCATGGCCCGCTGCCTTCGAACCATTTCTTCACGAACCAGCGGAAATCCCGCGACCAGCGAAACACTCGCATTGACTTCCGGAGTACGCAATAGAGTCGTCACGTCTTCCCCATCTAACCAGACTGATGGCTGTCCTTGCCCATTTCCTATTAAATCAATGGTGGTCGATTTCAATAATTCGGCCAACTGCGATTCATCACGTAAATCAATACCATGTTGCAATGCCTTCAGTGCTAAGGCCCGGTACATTGCTCCAGAATCAAGATACAAGAAGCCCAATCGCTCCGCCATTTTTCGGGCCACGGTGCTTTTACCCGCACCGGCAGGCCCGTCAACTGTCACGACTGGGCCTCGTCCCAAAGCCTTCATTATCCCTGTGACTCCTCACGACTCTTTACGAGATCTTCGCGTAATACCACAGCACCATACTGATAGATGTGGCGGATTTCTTCTTGCGATTTTTGCGTCTCGGCTTGCATCAAAATGCGTACCGTCATAGGCAATCCATGAGGGACATCCAATTCTCGCATACAGATAACCGGCACATATTGCCATCCAATTTGTCGTGCCGCTTCTGCTGGAAAGGTCGCATGGAGATCAGGAGTCATGGTAAAACAAATACTGCTCATATCTTCCGGGCGTATATCGTTCGCGCGAGCCATCTCCAACAAAAGTTCCTGAGTACGTTCTAAAATGTGATGTGCCTCATCACGATCGACCTGTGTCGCTCCTCGTATTCCCCGAATCAATCCGTCAACATCCTTTCTATCCTTGATATCCACATGCTATTACGCCTGATCACAACATGATTTCGAGATTTTTGCAAGTGATTTTATGATTTCTGGCCTTCCTTAGCCTCCAATTGAATCTTTTGTTGACAGGTACGACAGATGTAAGGATGTTCAGGACTATACTTTAATAGCTCGTATTCTTTAGTCCAAGCGGCCACATCGCTTACTGTACCACAAATTTGGCAACGTACTTGCATCATTATCCCTCCTAGCTCATGATGTGACTGAGAAAACCTTTAAAAAGGGGGCCATCATGTCTCAAATAGTGTCCCAAAACCCGATGGACATCACCATAGAAATTGTTGACGAATATATACGGCGAATCCCAGAAAAAACACTACGGTTAGCCCGTGATTATATTTATGAAGACCGCTGTATCCGCAAGATGAGCATGCCTGGGCGCCTCATTGCGGAACTGCGTGGTTACCATGACTCCTATATTCCACATTTTGAACTCTCTGCGGATTTGTGGCAAGGGGGCTGCACCTGTATGCGCCCTGCTCCATGTGCTCATGTCGGAGCGTTATTGCTAAGTTTTCGCCAGCATCCCGAGCAATTTGTTTTTCCGCCGTACGCCTTCGCCATGGCATTACAAAATTCATGGCGTGTTCTTTTTGAGGCCACAACGGGCGTCAATATTCTTCGGTTGATGCCCGAAATCGCGCCATGGTGGATGCTTCCCCGCAAAATAGCACATACTAAATCTGAACAAATGGCTTTGGACAATTTAGAGCGCATCATTCATCAGCCCCAAATGCTCGTCGATCTCCATCCAAGTTGGTTGGATGATCCTTCGATTTTGAACGCGATAAAAGGCTGGAAGAACGCACAGCTAATCCGCAAGCCGGGATTATTATTCTGGATTAAACTATGGGCGTATAATCCCTTTTTGCCGCTGGACCATATTTTTTCGAGTTTTCCTGACGAAATCGAGGCATTGACGTCGCAGATTCTTGCCGAGTTATGGAATCCCGGAGTGATTCCTTTCCCAACGGACCGGCAGTGGCACCGGGTACAGCGTCTTTTATCCCTTATGGAGCTGATACCCTCAGTGCCCATTGTGTTTTTATGGGATCAATTTGCAGCGATGGACCCCTTATTTTTAGCAAGAACCCATGCCCTAATTCGCCAAGGCCAAATGGACCAGGCTATCCATTATATTGAACAGCACTGGCCCGAAGATGCCCAGGAACAACACATTGTTCGTCAAGCCCTCATTAATTGGCTACCAGACTCGAAGAAATTGCCTTATCTCATCGCCGATTGTCTGGAAACCGGATCTGTTCCAGAATTGCAAGAACTCAAAAAACACCTCATACCCGAAGCCTATGAGGATTTAAAAAACTTGTTCAATCGCCGCTGGCCATCCTCTTACGAATCTTAAGATCTGGGGAAGGTGTCAGTCCAGGAATTCTCCCCCGTTTCGCTACGGGTTGACCTTCAATCGCTTTAAGATCCATTGTCATATCGAGTGGTGGCGCTGCCGCGATATAACTGCCCACACCAAATCCCGTCACCCCAGCTTCTTTTAAAGCAATAATCCGTTCAGGAGTGAGGCCGCCAGATACAAATATGCCCACATGATCAATCCCTTTTTGGGCAAGACGAATACGGATTTCCCGGACTAATTCCGGCGTTACTCCTCCCCGTTCTCTTGGAGTATCGAGCCGGATCGCATTAAGTCGCTCTTTCAAAGCCTCTGCCACTCGAATGGCTTCCTCGGCCTCGTCTTTGAAGGTATCGACCAAAACCACCCGTGGCGCATCTTCTGGCATAATCCGGTCATAGGCCAAAGCTGCGTCGACAGTATCGCCCGCCATCAGAAGTAAGGCATGGGGCATGGTCCCCGAAGGCATTTGATTCGCCTGACGAGCTCCCAAAATACTGCTGGCTCCTTTGGCTCCACCGACAAGGGCCGCCCGGTCCATCACCGAAGCCACGGCAGGATGGACATGCCGCGCACCAAACGAGTAGACCGGAACGGGATCGGCGGCTTCCACAATCTCGCGGGTCGCGCTGGCCCAACCTGAAGAGGACGCCAAAATGCCCAACAGTGCCGTTTCGTATAATCCAAAGTCTCCGTACCGTCCCGTTATCCGCATCACGACTTGTTTCGCAGTTACTGTAGTGCCCTCATCTAACGATTCCACCTGAACTGGCAACGGTTCCAGTAATGCCAAAGCCTCGTCAATTCCTGCAAGCAGCCCAGACCGATTGGCAAAGATTTCAGCGGTCACAATCTTATTGTTCAGTCCTAATTCCTTAAGAATTTGCTGGGTTCCCACGAAGTACACATCAGCGGTGATTCCGGCCTGAATTTCCTCGGGTGTGGCTGAGCGAATGCCGCGACTGGGCGGTTGGTATTGTTGAACGGCCTGGACGCTTGATACCACGTGCTGTAAATCTGGATTTGGTGATTTCATTCGATTTGTCATCCCTTCGATTCCTGGAATTCTTTTGCCGTGCTGTTTCCACCATGCTATATAATGCCTTGACTTCGCGGTGTGTCAACGGGCGAAATTGGCCCTCTTCAAGTCCTTCCAATGATAAAGGTCCAAATGCGATCCGTTTTAATGACAACACTGGGTGGCCGATAGCCTCAAAAATTCGCCGAACTTCGCGTTTTCGCCCTTCTGTTAACGTCAGACGAAACAGCGCATTGTTATTTTCGGTCCGAAGAATTTTAATTTCTTGGGGATGGGCATACCCGTCCTCCAGTTGAATGCCTTTTTCCAACCGCAACCAGTGATTCCGTCGAGGAATACCTTGAACCCAGGCCTCGTAAACCTTGGGGACAGCATACGACGGATGCATCAGGTGATGCGCCAACACACCATCATTAGTCATGATGATGAGACCCGATGTCTCTTTGTCGAGACGGCCTACAGGAAAAACCCGCCCAAATCGAGCAGGCACTAGCTCAGATATGAGATGCTCCGCGTGGCGGTCTTTCAAAGAAGTGGTATAACCTACGGGCTTATTGAGGATTAAATAGATTCGTTCGGTTTTGACTTGAAGGGGACGGCCATCCACGACAATTTGATCCGTCTCAGGGTCTACGACTTGCCCTAAATGAGCCTTCTGACCGTTGACGAGGACCCTTCCGGCATCAATCCATGTTTCCGCTTCACGCCGCGAACAGAGCCCAGCTTGGGCTATAACTTTTTGTAGACGGGAATTCATGCCGTCCCTCCTTTGGTGAACAACCTATTCACGAATCAAAAAAATACATTCGACTTCCACGGCAGCATTAAGCGGCAAGGCATTGGTGCCAACGGCCGAACGAGCATGCCGTCCGTTTTCTTGAAAGATTTCTTCCAAAACCCACGATGCCCCATTAATGACTTGCGGTTGATCATGAAATTCCGGCGTCGATTGTACAAATCCCACGACCTTGATAACCGCTTCCAGACGGTCTAAATCCCCAACGGCTGCCGCTGCCACACTGATCGCATTTAAGGCCGCCTGACGAGCAGCTTGTTGTGCGTCTTCAAGGCTCACATTTTCGCCGACCTTGCCCTCGGCAACAAGTTTTCCTTCTCGAAAAGGCAGCTGCCCCGATGTAAAACACAACGATCCGGCAACACGCGCTGGCACATAGGCGGCTACCGCTTTGGGAGCTTCCGGTAAGATAATTCCTAGTTCTTGTAATCGTTTAGATAATAATCCCATTTTTGTCCTCCATTCATGCTTGTCACGGTTGTATCATATCTTTTCCTAGACAAGACGTCGCCACTCGGGATTTTCCGGATTAGTATACCAGGTTGTCCCATCTATTTCGACCGTCACCGTGTATCCTTAAAGGAGCGCAAAGACCACATGACCGCGATTATCGAAACGGTATCAGTTTGGGCCATCCCCTTTCTCATCGGCTTTATTCCGATTTATGGATGGCTTAAAGGAATCAAAGTGTACGAAACCTTTGTCGAAGGAGCCGAGGAAGGATTTCGCATGGCCGTCCGGATGATTCCTTTCTTAGTCGGCATTTTAGTTGCCCTAAATATTTTCGAAGCTTCTGGGGCATTAGATGCCGTGATTCATTTTCTTTCCGGCCCCCTGCACTATTTAGGGGTACCGGCACCCGTGGTTCCCTTGTTGCTAGTGCGTCCTTTATCAGGAGGTGCGGCATTAGGAATAACCACCGGGTTGTTGCATCGCTACGGACCTGATTCTTTTATTGGCCGATTAGCATCGACCGTGCAAGGGAGCACCGATACCACGTTTTATGTTGTCACCCTCTATTTTGGGTCAATCGGTATCAAAAAGATTCGCTATGCACTGACAGTCGCGTTAATCGGAGATCTCGCGGGATTTATTGCCGCTGTATTTATCTGTCATCAACTATTTGGATAATCCTTGGGCATTAACCCCAAAAAAGATGAGCGTGATGGGTGCAGGTTTTCCTAAACCCTAAGGACAAAATAGACGGCGTTTGTGCAAAGTTTCACTGACCTTGTGGATAGCCATTGTAGACAACGGCTCAATACGAACAAACTATTTGATGGCACTGTGTCCATCAAACTAGCTATTGCCTGGATTCCTACGATTTGTACGAATTGAGAACCACAAAAAACGTCAGATGATCAAATTTCCGAAGACTGGGGGCAATTTCTGCTCCATGGCTGCCGCGATATTCGAACGGGTCAGAAGTCTCAGCGTTATATCGTCCCCCCTTTGATCCCTAAGAAGCCCTTTTCGAGCATTGAGCAGGTGCTGTGGGGCGAAAGCCTTGGGTTCCCGAAATATTTTGCCAGGTCAGCTGAAAGATCTCCTCTACCAATCAAGCAAGGAGAACGCACGACAAGACTTGCCGAGATTAACTTCTCCGCCTTGAACGGCCGAATTTTACGGCGCATCCCATAAGAGATGAATGCCCCAAAACTGTAGTCCGAATTATAGTTTATCGTTGCGGTGAAAATGGCGGAAAAGGCGCTCGGCCGTAATGGCGACGATAGACGCCACGGTCGTCGCCACAATCGTCGGTCCAACAATTTCGGTAGGATTTTTGGATCCCGCCGCTACCCGTAAAGCAATGACAGTTGCCGGGATTAGGTTTATCGAGGCTGTATTAATTGCTAAGAAGGTAATCATATTAGCGGACGCTGTATCTTTGACGGGATTAAGTTTTTGCAACTCCTCCATGGCTTTCAATCCAAAGGGCGTTGCTGCCCCGCCCATCCCCAGGATATTAGCTGCCATATTCATTAACATATTGCCCATAGCCGGATGATCTTGGGGAATACCAGGAAATAACCGCGACACCAACGGAGCGAGGAGACGAGAAAACGCTCGCATTAAACCCGATTCTTCGGCAATTTTAGCCATGCCTAACCACAGCGCCATAATCCCAATAAATCCAAAGGCGACTTCAACGGCCTTCTCGCTACCGGTCACAATCGCCTCAGTCACCGACATCATGGAGTGATGTAGGGCACTAACTACCAAGCCGCCAACAATTAACACCAGCCAGACGATATTGACCATGCTTATCCCCCCAATATTCTAGGGGACATTATATGTAGCTCGTCCGGTTAAAAGACCGCACTGGTGAAATTGTCTCAATTTGACCATTATTAATTATGTAATGGATTAACATTGTTACCAAAATGGGACATAAAGCCCCGACCTTGAGGTCTTGGGATATCAGCCCATGACCCGAAAGGACCAAAAGTCTTTTAGGGTTCGCCATTCGATACCATGACACGGGTGGCAAACGAACGCGCTGCCGAAATCATCGAGTGGGAATCATACCGGATTATGTGCATTTGCTTGTGGACGATCTGCACTACGGCATTCGCAAATTAGGGAAGCCGCTCAAAGGCCGATCCTCAAAATTTTTGTGCCAAGAGTTTCCATGGCTTCCAAATCGTCTGCCCAGTTTGTAGACACATGCATATTGTGTTTCTACGGCGGGGGATGCCCCGCTTGCCAATATCAAGCAAGACATCGAAAACCAAAAATCGGTCTAAACGATCTCGCTCATCCGTCGTGTCGTGTGTGACATCCCGCTGGAGATCACGCCAGCGCAAGAAGGGCGACTCCTGACGCGGTTTGAGGGGGGCCCGACAACTGTATAATGCGCTTCTGAGCGAAGCCCTCCGGCGTCTCCGGTTGCTCAATGCTTGACCCTAAAAAGGGGATTACAGTACCATTGACCCCTACAGGGTCAATGCCTGATATCCCTGCTCTGAACGGCGGGATTGTACGGAAAATCTCAAACTCTTAAGACGCTCCGGCTCTAAGGAACCAATACCACATTATCAATTAAGCGGGCTTGTCCTATGCGCGCAGCCAGAGCGATCAAGACCGGAGAATCTCTAATCACCTCAATGGGCTCGAGTGTTCGTTGGTCTACCAAAGCAATATATTCAGGATCGATGTTCTGGCTTTGTAAGACCTGCTTCACTTTGTCTATCAGCTGATTCGCCCTACGCTCACCGTTTTCAAACAGGACCTGCGCCGCATAAAGTCCTTGATAAAGAAAAGCAGCCTGCTCCTTTTGTGATGGCGTTAAATATTGATTACGTGACGACATCGCCAGCCCCGATGTTTCTCGGACTGTAGGGACAGCAATAATGGCTATGGGAAAATTTAAATCCTCGACAAGTTGTTTGATAATGGCCAGCTGTTGGGCATCTTTTTGTCCAAACAAAGCCAAATGAGGCCGCGTGATATTAAATAACTTAGCCACAACCGTCGCCACTCCATCAAAATGGCCCGGCCGAGCTAATCCACACATGACCATGGTCATCGAAGGCATGGTAATAACCGTTTTACTCGGACCATGCGGATACATTTCCAGTACTGTGGGAGCAAATACCGTGAGCGGATGATACGGCTCCAAAACCGCCAAATCGTTCTCTAAATTGCGCGGGTATTTCTCGAAATCTTCATGGGGTCCAAATTGCATGGGATTGACGAAAATGCTCACAATGACAACCGGCGCCAATGCCTTGGCCCGTTCTACTAACGCCAAATGACCGGCATGTAACGCGCCCATTGTCGGTACTAACGCCACCTTTTGATGGGACGGGACGCTATCGCGAAATCGTTTCATCGCATCCAAGGTTTCTAAACACGTGATCCTTGACACCGACAAGCTCCTCTCACAGCTCCAGTAATCCCTTAAGTTGACGAATAAAGTGATCTTCACTTAAGGCGCCTTCAAAACTTTGCTTCATACTTAAATCTTTCACCGTCATAATCGTTTTGGGAACGGCGTAAACGCCTTCTTCCTCCGACCATTCCGCAAATTCGTTAGCCTCGATGGATTCTCCACGGATTCTTGCTGGATTGGCTAAAGCCATCTGATGGACCAGGCGAACCGCCCGGGGACAGTGCGGTCACGTAGGCGTCACAAACACTTGCAAAAGCACGTCATGTTCTAAATTGCGAACATAATTCATGGTCTTCTCACTCAGCCGGGAGCGGCCAACGGAAACATCGAGAATATCTTCAATTAACACAGCGAATTCATAGCCTGACGGTATCCCTAAAATGCGAATGCCGGTATCATCCTCGTTTTTGTCACGCAGAATTAATGTCGGAACATGCTCTACACCATAGAGTGCAGCTAATAATTGATTTTTGTGAAAGTCGTAAACTTCCAGATGTAAAAGGTCCGGCATTAAGCTGACCACTTCGGTGAGAATACCGTGCGTATGCTGACTCCAATCTTGGTCCGGATCCAAAAACAAATCTAAATGCACGGGAAATTTTAGATCCCGAAACATTTCTGCCAAAGTTTGCCGATCCCGTTCGTTTAAAAATCCCATAGTTGTCCCTCGCTGCCAATAATCAGATCATACACTCTTCAATGCCATGAGAAATTGTTCAGAACGCCACTCAGTTCCGTCGTTACTGATACTTTATGACACGATGGGTCAACTGGTCACCCCGAATCTTTGGTACGTTGTACCAGACATTATACTGCTGACCCAGCCAAAATTCAGTTAACAGATTCTTTTGGATTTTGTGTGGTTGACTCAGGCGACGTGGAGGATTTGTCCAAATGTGGCCAACTCAAACGCCGGCGCGCCGCTAAAAATTCTTGGCCCAAAGCGTCTAAGCGCATCTCAATCGCTTTGCGATCATCTTCCCAGAAAAAGATATCCAGCAACCGTTTTTCCAGGCTTCCCCGGCGTTCCAAGTGTCTTAGAATCACATCAAGTTCTCCAATCACATGGCGAAACAAATCAATTTTCTCATGCAGTAGATGTAATATATTTTCTTCGATCGTGTCAACCGTGAACAAGTTGTAAATTTCCACCGGATGTTCTTGCCCAATCCGGTGGACCCGACCAATACGCTGTTCAATACGCATAGGGTTCCAAGGTAAATCAAAGTTGATTAACTGGTGACAAAATTGCAGGTTTAATCCTTGTCCTCCGGCCTCCGTGGAGACTAACACATGATCCCCGTCGCGAAACCAGGCAATTAAGCGGTCACGCTCGGTTCGGTTTAAGCCCCCGTGAAACGCTTCAGCCAAAATCCCTTGTTCTCGCAAAAAATTAACAATCATTTGCTGACTGGCCCGATATTCCGTAAAAATGAGAACCTTACCTCCAATCACTCGAATCAAATCACTAATCGCCCGGATTTTCGCGGTCACGGGGATGGACCGGGCCAGTTCTAACAGTTCCTGTTGTAAGGATCCTAACCAGGTGGAGGATTCCAATGTCGGAATTAGCGCCTGAGGCGACGAACATAATTCTCGTTGCAACGTAATGAGGGGAAGTACCGTCTGATTGCCTTGAAGACGATGGCGGTATTCCACCTTCAACGCGTGGGTCATCGTGTCATAAAGCCGGCGTTCGGCCTCACTGAGCACAATTGGCCACAATGTGACTTCGCGGGGAGGTAATGACAGCCCCACATCCTGTCGTTGATTACGAACCATCACTTGCGACAATAACTTTTTTAAAGCGCGTGCATTTTTAGGCGTGCGTTTGTCCAAAATGAATTGACGATAAAAGCGCAAATAATTCCCAAATAATCCGGGTTTCACCAAGTTTACGAGGGTATATAATTCTGTTAATTCATTTTCCATCGGTGTGGCCGTTAACAAGACTAAATACCGCGACTGAAGTCCTTCCACCAACTGGTAGTTTAATGTCTTGGTATTTTTAAGGTGATGCGCCTCATCGACAATGACTAGATCCCAAGGCACATATTGTAATTGTTGATAAAGCGGCGGCCGTTTAGCCGTATCAATAGATAATACCCATAACCAGCCTTGATCATGGGCATTGTGTAGAGCTTGCCAACCGAACTTATTTTTGAGTTCGTGAATCCATTGGGTGATCAGTCCCGCTGGCACTAAAATCAATACCCGGTCGACAAGGCCTTGGGCCTTCAATTCAGCGATAATTAATCCTGCCTCAATGGTTTTGCCGAGTCCGACTTCATCAGCTAAAATGGCTCGACCTTGAAGATGATTTACCACCGTTAACACACTATCAATTTGATAACTGTGCAAATGTAATCCCTGTTCGATATACGGCTCAATTGCGGGCCAACAGTGGAGATGGCCTATTAAGTGCTCTAGAGTCGGTGCTTGGCGCGATTTTCTGGTCATTTTGCCTCACCCTCCGAAGAGTGGCTCAAGCTGAGAGGAACCATAATCCCTTGAGCTTCGAGGTGCTGGCGTAAAGAAATGGCTGGTGTAAACACGCCGAAGAGATCGCCATAACGCCCAATTCGTTCTATGACACGCGGCATTGTCCACCATGTGGGCAGGATATCCACTTCATCAAGCATTACAGGGCAGGAAACAGATGCTGTCTTAACCGCTCGAACGCTATAGACCCCCGCCATCGTCCGGTGATATCCGTTTTGCAAGAAATCAATATAGACACGTTGTCCTCGCCTAACTTTTAGCCGTTCCGTGGTGAATAAATGCGGGTAGGTCTTGACAGCGATTTCTGCAATAAGACGACAGGCCGTCGTGACTATTTCATAGGATTCCGGCTCAATTCTCATATAAATGTGCATCCCGTTATGACCGGAGGTTTTCAAAAGATAAGGAAGACGGAGTAATTCCAAAAGTTTAGCCATTATCCTTGTTGCCTCTGCAACTTTCTCCCACCCTACCTCGTGGGGATCCAAGTCAAAAACTGCCCAATCATGCAGGTCGGGTTCCTCAATTAAGGCTAGAGGCACGTGCCATTCAATAACCCCCAGAGCCACCCATTGTAACAATTCTTTCGAGGTATGAATTTGAATCATCTGCGAGGCATTTGTTCGAGTCCGCTCATGTTTTTGATAAAACATCGGCCCGCCGATTCCATGGGGCCACCGTTTAACCGTCAAAGCCCGGTGAGAATAGTGCGGCAAAATCACCGAGCTCACGGCGGCATAATAATCCAACAAATCGAGCCGTGTCACCCCAATATCTGGGAATAACACTCTTTCAGGGTGCGAAACATGAAGGCTAATTCGATGTTCGCCATTGACGAATTCGACCATGCCGCATCTTTCCTTCTGCTGTGAGTTCTCGGTATTCGACTTCTACGTCAATTGGATCGGGTAAGCGCCAGATGATATCCGTCCCTCTCTTCTCCTTGACTAACAACGAAACCTCCACGTTCCAGTCCTTGGGGGCTAATAATTTAGCCATCACATCTCCGCCATCCTTGTCCGAACTCACCCACCACATCCATTGACCATCCAGGGCTCGGGAAATTACAGACACGACGGCCCATTGACGGTTCATGACTAAAAATTTCTGCCAGGCCCTCACCCGCTTTCCTGGTAAATAGGGACTGTTTAAGTTCTTGGCCATGACCCCTTCAAGACCATGGTCCCACGCCGCCGTCCACAAAGCCATTCCGTGTTCGACCACACCATCGGCCACGACAATTTTTCCCTGCGTTGACACCACGTTATGCAAATATTCAAGACGTGTTTTCAGTGGTTTGGCCAACAGCCATTCACCCTCTGCATATAAACAATCAAACACAATCACTCGGTGTGCCCCTCCATGACGTCGTTGAAGAGCCGAAAAAGACGGTTTGCCGTTCTCCCAGGCAATCAACTCGCCATCTAAAATAACGGGCCGATCGAGCTCCTTAGCCACATCGGCCAAATCAGGAAATTGCCTGAGTAGGCTTTGGCCGTTACGCGAAAAGATTTGGAGATGGTCGGTCCAATGGATTTGACACCGGTAACCATCCCATTTTATTTCATACCACCAGTGGACATCATCAAAGGGATGGGGCACCCGAACGGCCAACATGGGGGCAATGAACGTATGAGGCTCTATCATACCCTTTGGGCCGTCTGCGAAACCGATGCCCGTAATTGTTCCATCAAAGACATCACCTCGCGCGTCGTGTGTGTTTCTTCCGGGGTTATCGCTTGGGGCATCAACGCTTGGATCCGTTCTAAAAGCTCTCGCTTGGCCTCATTGGGATACCGTTCTGGAACAAATGGCTCCTGCATTTGTTTCACCAACATTACGGCCATATCCCGTTCTTTATCAGATATTTGCACGGATACATCGCCAAAGTTTTTTCCTTCTTCACGCAAACTTTCCGGAAAATACAAGGTATGCATCATCAAGGTCGACGAATGAAAGGTCCGGACCACAGCTAAGGACGGCTTAGACCGAAGCGTCAATTCTGCCAACGCGACTAAATGCGTATTCTGCATTGTATCCGCTAATAAGCGGTAAGCTTTGTGCCCTCCCGGCAGAGGCTTCAGCCAGTAAGCTTGCCGGAAGTAGACAGGATCAATGGCATCTAACAGATGAAAACTCATAATGGTGACGTTATGATCCGTCGAAGACTGGACGATGTCCTGATCCTCGAGCACCACATAACGTCCATCCGGCACAGGAGCCCCTCGCACTATCTCACCGGATTCGACTTCGACATGGCAGGTCGGACAATATTTTCGATATTGAATCCTGGATCCACATACCTTGTGAAGCCAATGAATCTCCACTTTTTCATCATCCATCGCTTTATAAACCTGGATGGGAATAGAGACCAAGCCAAAACCAATCACCCCTTTATATAAGCTTCTCACTACAATCACCCTATTGAGATACGTCTTGGGGGTTGACCAGGGTTGTGGTGTGGTTTTGTGCCTTCGGCTTACCATTACCACTAATGAGATGCTGGATTTGGTCAAGAAGTTGGGGCACATTGTTCACGATCGATTCGAGCACATCTCCGCGATCAACCGAGAGTAAGCGTACATTATCTCCATGAGCAACCAGAAAACCGACGGGATGAACAGTCACTCCGGCTCCACTCCCGCCGCCAAAAGGATGCCCGGGACCGTCACTTTCCCGTTTCCAGTATTCACCACCCCCAGCGGCAAATCCAAAGGAAACACGCGACACCGGAATAATTGTCCCGCCGTCAGGCGTCTGAACCGGTTGACCCACCACCGTGTTCACATCGATCATGCCTTTAATCGATTCCATGGCTGTTTTCATGAGACTTTCAATAGGATGTCCCTCTTGATATGCATGTGAGTCCGTGTTGGTGATATGTTCCACAAAGTTCACTCCTACCTCAAAGTTTTTTGGCTGCCGATGGTCGTCGGATAATGATGCTAGACAACTATTTTTGGTAACGGCCATGAATAAAGAGGAAAATGGCCCGAATCAACGCTTGGAGAGATGCTTCGACCAGACTGCCCACCCGAAATCGTAATGTCGCATGAAATTCTCCTTGGAATTGCACGCGGTCCCATACCGGATAAATCCCATAAACCGGGCGTCGGGAACTTCTCGGTGCTATGCGCAAGCTTACCCAAGGCCCCAGCAAATTATTCAACAGGCCAATAATTAGTGCCGTGCTGGCCGCTTCTGCCAGCCCTAAATACAACACACAAGAAAAATTTGTGACGGATGTTTTATCCCATAGCGTTTTGACAAAATGACTATAAATTTTGAGACCCGTGAATCCTTGCGACACCCTTTTCGGGTCGAACCCTGTGGTCGGTTTAACCTTTTGTGCCGGAGTCATAGGAACACGCCAGGCATGGTGACTATGCCAGCCGAGAATTTGGGCATTAAAACCCATTGTCCATTGAGTTCCTTGACCAGACACCTTGATCGTGGTTGTAACCGGCACCAACATAACCCCAACGGCCACAACCCCGAAAGTGGTCACCAGGAAGATTGCGATCGCGATCACCCACCACACCAAATTGACATGTATAGAGTGTCACAAGCCTTAGAAAATTATACGCGGGGTGCTAATATTATCCGGATATAGAAGAATCTTGCGGTAAAGGAGGGAGTTGCTCTAAGGAATCAAGCCCAAACTCTTTGAGAAACTGCACCGTGGTGCCATAGAGAATGGGACGGCCAGGAGCTTCTTTGCGACCGACTTGTTCAATCAGTTCGCGATTTAAAAGGGTATCGAGAGCGCGTTCCGAATTGGTTTGGCGCAAAGCCTCAATTTCTAAACGGGTAATGGGCTGTTTATAGGCAATAATCGCCAATACTTCCCAAGCCGCCGCGGATAACGGTTCAGGCCTTTCCATTCCCAAGCGTTCGTCGAGAAAGGACGACAAATCAGGCGCCGTGGCCAATAGATATCCCCCAGCCACTTGACGCACACATAATCCAGATTGCCGGGCTTGCAAATATTGACGAAAGGATTCCAGAAGATTGGGAATGTGTAGGGGATCAATGTCCAACCATAAGGCTAGTTGGTCATTCGAGACAGGATCTTTTTGTGTAAACAATAGGGCTTCAATTTTTCGCATTATCATAGAATCATATTGCAGACTCATTATGCATTATCCTCCAAGCGAAATCCAAATCGGACCAAAGGCGCCGGGCTGATCCACCTGAACTTCTTGACGATGCCATAAATGCACCATGGCCAAAAATGTGCTGACAACCTCCGAGGGCTCTTGGGCATTGACCATCAGGTCGAAGGGGACAGGCTGATCGTAAGAACGAAGGCGGCGCATGAATTGATCCATGCGGACCTCCAACGGATCGTCTTCCGCCTTCACCACCCGTTCGGGAATGGACGATTTGCGAACATGCAAGCGAGGCCAAGACCATGCCAATTTCCACACTGTTGCCCCTTTAATGGGCCGATAAGGATGCGCACTTTGAATCGATACCGGACGAGCATAAAAGGCTTGAGCGCTATGCCAAAGTTGTTGCAAAGCCGTTGTTGCTGGTTCAATCCATACCTCGTCATACTCTTCGACTGGTTCCAAGACTTCAGGTTCACTATCCGGCTCCACCTGGGGTAATACCACATCTGACTTACGTCGGATAATCCACGCTGTGACAGGCGCTTCCTCGCTCACCGTTTGCAAATCGCTCACTGTCCGCCAACGTTCTGACAAAAAACGAACCAGTTGTAATAAACGTAATTCCCGTGCCAAAAGGGGCCGACGTCTCACTTTAAGAGCCAGTGCCTGCACATTTTCTTCCCAGCCGGGATCCAGATCCTGCTGTTCACTGGCTATCATTGGAGGCCGTTCAGATGCATCGCATCTTTAACCTCGTCCATAGTTGCCTGGGCTAATCTTTGGGCTGATTTTGCGCCTTCTTGAAGAATTTCTTCCACTTGTTCAGGATGGGCTTCCCACTGAGTGCGTCGTTCCCGAATCGGATCTAAGCGGTTATTGATTGATGCCGCCAAAAGCGCTTTACAATCGACACAGCCGATGGTGGCGTTCCGACAAGCAAGGTCAATTTCCTCAACGGTTTTTTTCTCGCTAAACACTTTATGCAAACTAAATGCAGGGCATACATCAGGATGACCAGGATCCGAACGCTTTACTCGGGCAGGATCTGTCATCATGACCCGAATTTTCTTTGTTATACTGTCGGCTGGTTCTCCCAGGGCCAAAGTATTCCCATAACTCTTACTCATCTTTTTGCCATCCAATCCCGGAAGCACACGCGCCTCGGTTAGGACGGCTTCGGGTTCGACCAGGACATCACCATACAAGCCGTTAAACCGGCGAACAATTTCTCGGGTTAACTCAACATGGGGAACCTGATCTTGACCGACAGGAACCTTGTTGGCACGATAAAGAATGATGTCCGATGACATTAAAACCGGATAGCCTAAGAATCCATAGGTATGGATATCGCGTTGTGCTAATTCTTTTAACTTTTCCTTGTAACTGGGAACGCGCTCTAACCATCCCAGAGGTGTAATCATGCTGAGTAAAAGATGTAACTCCGCATGTTGCGGCACCATGGATTGGCGAAAAATAATGGAGCGTTGCGGATCCAGTCCCGCCGCTAGCCAATCCACTACCATATTAAAGACCATAGAAGGCAGTTGACGGGTGTCATGATACCCCGTGGTAAGGGAATGGAAATCCGCAACCATAAAATACGAATCATAGATGTCTTGCATTTTCACCCAGTTATCTAGGGCCCCCATCCAATTTCCAATATGAAGTGCTCCAGAAGGTTGCATTCCTGATAAGACACGATCTTTCATCGATGTTGCCACGCTCACTGTCCGTCCTCTTTTCTATAGGAAATCACGCAAGCCGGCAGGATCTCGCCAGGGCAGATCTTGCGCGACTAAATCTTGATAGGTTTCACGTTTCACCCATAACTGGCTGTGACCATCCGCAACCAAAACCACAGCAGGTTTGGGCACACGATTATAATTGGACGACATCGCATAATTGTACGCACCGGTACCGAAGACCACCACATAATCTCCCACTTCCACAGAAGGCAAGGTGACGTCGCGAATTAAGATGTCTCCACTTTCGCAATATCGTCCAGCAACAGTGTAAACTGTAACTCCCTCTATGGGCTTTCCATCGACCTGGGCCATATATTCGGCTTGATAGAGGGCAGGCCGAATATTATCCCCCATTCCCCCATCGACAGCGATATAGTTTTTGCCACCCGGGACTGTTTTGGTAGCATTCACCTGATAAACGGTTACGCCTGCTTCGGCCACGATAGCCCGCCCCGGTTCAATAAATATTACCGGTGGTACGCATCCCATGGGAGTCATGGCCTGAACAGCTGAATTCACCCGGGCCAAAATGCTCGGCACTTCCGGAGGATCATCCTTCTCGGTATATTGCACACCGAATCCGCCCCCGATATCCAGAACCTCCGGCCAAAATCGGCGCTGTTCCCATAAAGACTGGATAAATTCCATCAGCCGCGCCGCATTATGGACAAAAGGATCTTCATCGAAGATTTGGGAGCCAATGTGCGCATGAAAACCCTTTAAATCAATATGTGAAGACGCTAGCGCGACACTGACGGCTTCCTCGTGAATGCCATCTTTCATGCTAAATCCGAATTTCGAATCAAATTGCCCCGTTTGGATAAATGCATGGGTATGCGCCTCAATCCCCGGGGTCAGCCGTAAGAGGACGGGCGCCTTAATGGTCATGCGGGCCGCAATCTCATCGATAAGATGTAACTCATC
This sequence comes from Sulfobacillus thermosulfidooxidans, assembly GCF_001280565.1. Classification (NCBI taxonomy): domain Bacteria; kingdom Bacillati; phylum Bacillota; class Clostridia; order Eubacteriales; family Clostridiales Family XVII. Incertae Sedis; genus Sulfobacillus; species Sulfobacillus thermosulfidooxidans. Next base: position 1,476,443 of record NZ_LGRO01000001.1, read on the forward strand.
GAGCGAATCAACCACTACATATCCCACGTTATGCTTGAGCGCCAGCTGGATTTCTTCGGCTGTTTTCACATTGCCATGAAACACAACGTTTTGCATATTAAAGCCGGCCGCAATAGCAGTATATAACTCACCGCCTGATACAACATCGAGACCCACGCCGTGAGCATTTAAGAATCCCGCCATCGCTGTAGTCAAAAAGGCTTTGCCTGCATAAAATGCACGACCCGGTGGAGTCATTTCATTTAATGCCTCTTGAAAATCATGAATACGGTGTAACATTGTCGCATAATCCAATACATATAATGGTGTACCATAAGCTTCTGCGAGCTGGCGAATCGGTACTCCGCCTATGGAGATCCGATTGTGCTCATCCCTCTGATAAGTATCCGGAAACATCAAATCCCCCTCATGGCCTGCAATTGATCCGTTGTCCTGATCATTGGTTTTAGCCTATCATTCGATCGCAAGAGGGTCAACGATCTGACACCACTTATTCATCGGCGATGTCCAATTGCATGAATATACAAGAAGAGCCAGCACCTTTTCATACGGCGATGACTCGTCTTGTATTAGGTTCCACATTTCTTTTCCCTTAAGTCCCCTAAACTTTGGGTTTGGGGCGGCGGTGCGTTTTATCAATGGGCAGTGTAATAGACGGTCTTAAAAATTTGCGGTTCAAGGGTTTGCGAATAAATTCCGAACCTAATGCACTCCCATCTAACGGATACACAGGCCATGAATACCGCATACCAAATGAATTGGTCGTAACGAGAATGATGAGGGGAATGAGAATACCTAGGAAAAATCCGTCCCACGGTGCCCCCACTAACTCCCCGACTCCCGTCATAATCAAGAGAAAAATACGCAAAAGCCGCACGGCCATGCCAAAGTCGATGTCTGGAGCCGAAAAAGTCCCCACCGCGGCAATGGCAACAAAAACCATTACTTGAGCGTCAATCAGTTTTGCTTTCACAGCAATGTCACCTAACAAAATGGCACCAAAGAATCCCATCGACTGAGTCAGGGGATCAGGACTAAATGTGAGCGCCAAACGCAGAAGATCCACTCCAATTTCTGCGCCAATAAGTTGCCAGAAGATTGGAATTTCCGTGACCGTAGGATGAATCAGTGTCTGCCATCCATCTGGCAAGTGGGTATGACTAACGAGCATGGCGTACCATAACGGCGGAAGAAACCATGACAATGCCACGCCCAAAAACCGGACCCATTTTAAATACGTTCCAACCATCACATCTTCATGGTATTCCTCAACCGATTGCAAAAATGAGAAGAAGGATACCGGCAAAATCATTGCATTAGGTGATGTGTCAATCATCACCAAAACATGTCCTTCGGTCAGGTGTTCCGCTGCCACATCCGGTCGCTCTGTAAACCGGCTATTCGGAAAGGGATTCCACCATGGTTTATGCATAATCCATTCCTGGAGAGCTTTTTCCGACATGGTCAGTGCATCTACGTTGATATCCTTAATCCGTTTGCGAATCTGTCGAACAAAATAATCGTCCGCAATGTCTTTAATATAAATCAATGCCACATCAGCTCGAGAACGCCGTCCCACTTCGTGAATTTCAATCCGTAAATTGGGATCTCGCAGCCGTCTTCGAATAAGAATCGTATTAAAAATAAGGGTTTCCACAAATCCGTCTTTGGGGCCCCGTAAAACACGCTCTAATGATGGCTCACTGGGATTGCGATCCGGATATTTTCGAACATCCATAATGATCGCGTGGGTAATGCCGTCTACTAATAAGGCGGCAGGTCCTGCTAAAATTTGATCTGCGGTTTTATCCAAAGCTGTTTCCGGGGTGATTTCGATGAACGGAATTTTGCGGTTCAGCAAAATCGCCAAACTTGGATGGTTTAACTGATCATCAGGAGTTTTAAATAATTCCTGCATAATTAAGGTCAAATCAGTCTGACTGACGAAAGAATCGAGATACACTAACGCCACTTGACGGGATCCAATTTTAAATTCTCTCACAATCAGGTCAAACGTTTCTTTATATCCTAAATATTCTTTTAGCCACTGTACATTTGCCTTGAGATCGCGCGAAATCTCATGGGAGTGGACCATGGCTTTACCGTGCAACATATAATTAACGGGCATGATACCCACTCCTTTGCAAAATCTCTTCCAAAGCCCTTTTCGTCGCGGGAACACCGTGTTCGACAGTATCGTGACCATGCATTTTACCAGGGTCGCCTAGCCCAATTATGGGTACGTGCCCCGCATCATCTTCGAGGACATCCACCGTATCGCCATAGAGGCGCGAAGAAGAGGCTTGGCGTCCCTCTTTGTCCACAGCATGCGAAATGATACGGCCATGATCTGTCACCGAGGAATCAATAGGCACGCCGTCCACCGGATGGGTATTGGCCGCCACCGCAATAACGCCCAATACATTCAATTCTGGAGCGTTCATGAGAACTTCCAAGGCTTTTTCTCCCGCTCCCGTCCCCGCTTCCCCCCGGTCATCGACCATAACCACGACCGGTTCCTCGGGAGCGCGAGTAATAGCTTCGACTAACTCCTGGCCACTAAGGGGAGTCGGATTCCCTTTAGATTCTTCCAATACATAGAGATTTAACGACTCACTCGCGGCTTTTAAGGCTTCATAAGCCGTGTTATCACCATCAGTGACAATAATGACGGGCTTAGCACGCATAATAATCCCCCTTATGGTTAAGTCTTCGGCTTAAACACCAAAGCCGCTGTTAATCCAAATAATACGGCTGCTTTAATCCCGCCAGCAGCAGCCGTAAGTCCTCCTGTAAGTAATCCTAAGACCCCTTTGGTCTTCACAGCTTCCCCAATTCCCGTGACTAATGTATATCCGAATCCCGGTAGGGGAACAGTCGCTCCCGCACCGGCAAAACTGACCAACTTGCCATAAAGCCCTACTCCTCCGAAGATGGCTCCTAAAACCACAAACAACACTAAAACGTGAGCCGGGGTTACCGGAAACAAATCTAGGATGAGTTGTGCCAAAACGCATAAAAGACCGCCGATGACAAAAGCCCATAAAAACGTCATGCTATTACCCCCTATTGATAATCAACACACCTGGCTGTTATTTTCCCGAGTCCTTTGATTAATTTGGTTAAGCACGGGAGATCGCGACAGCATGGGCGATGGAAGGAATGCTTTCACCTTGTTGATAGCTTGTGGGAGAAAATAAAGCGCCTGTAGAGACGAGTAAAATACGATGAAACTGGCCATGTTGGAGTTGGTGATAAAGAAAACCCGAAAAGACACTGGCCGAACAGCCGGCACCAGATCCTCCATTATGAACATCTTGTCTGTCAATATCATATAAGGACCGCCCGCAGTCATTCAGTCGATGAGACCAATCCAATCCTTCTTTACTCGCTAAAGCATCAAGCAGCTTAACACCCAACACACCCAAGTCGCCCGTATAAATCTGATCGTAATCTGAAATATCCCGGTCAAAGTCTTCGAGATGTCGTTTAATGGTGTCAAATGCTGCTGGAGCCATCGCGGTACCCATGTCATTGGGGTTTTTCGATCCCCAATCCACAACCCGGCCAAAGGTTGCTGCTTCCACGATAATATCTCCCGAATCCACGGACGACGTTGCAGACAACAGACACGCTCCGGCCGCTGTGGCCGTCCATCCTGCCGTTGGAGTGCGTTGATAGCCGAGTTCTATAGGATAGCGAAATTGCCGTTCAGCAGCCATGTGATGGCTCGTTGCCCCGACCAAAACCGTTTTAGGCCCATGGCCGGCAATGGCCAAAGCCGCCAGACCCAAACCTTCAGTAAACACGGCACAAGCTGAAAAAAGTCCCAGTAAAGGTCTTTGATGTTCACGGGCAGCAAAATTGGTCGAGATTAATTGATCTAAGAGATCGCCGCCCATGACAACGTCCACATTAAACCAATCTTGCTCTCCTTTCTTCAAAGTGAGATTTTGCGCTTCAATCAACAAAGCTCGTTCCGCAACTTCAAAACTTGAATGATTATTGAGTTCAGATGGCCAAATCCGATCAAAGTACGAGCCCAACGGGCCTTCCCCCTCCTTCGGCCCCACAACAGCCGCCGCAGAGCGAATAACCACGTTATCAAATGCATAGCTCGATGCTGACCGGCGACGCACACCCACTTAAGCCACCCCCGTTAGTAAATATCGAATCAATCCGACCACAAAGGCTGCGGCTAATCCATAGGTTAATACCGGTCCTGCTACCGTAAACAATTTGGCACCAACGCCCAATACTAACCCTTCGGTGCGGTATTCCATGGCGGGAGCGACCATGGCATTAGCAAAGCCGGTAATGGGCAATGATCCTCCCATCCCTCCACGCTTCACTATCCGGTCATACCATCCTAATCCGGTCAATAATGCCCCGAGTCCGATCATCACTACGGTCGTGGGAGAAGTGGCTTCTTTGGCGCTCATACCTTGTTGCATAAAAAACCATTGGACTCCCTGACCGACTTCGCAAATCAGACCGCCAACAAAAAATGCCGTAATCGCATTTTTTAGCATCGGCTTTTTCGGACGGATCTGACTGGCCATATTTTGATAATCTTGCATTTCCTGACTTAACTGTCTGGCTTGATTGGCCATGGACTTCCCTCCTACATCCAGTGATGACATAACAACTGGCAAAGAAAAACTCCTGCAACCCACGGGTTCAGGAGTAGTATGTTCCAAACACCGATTTTTTTATCCCTCACCGGGATCAGGTGGCGGATCATCGTTCAAGGCCAATTTTAAACGGTCCAGGGCACGGCGTTCCAATCGTGAGATTTGCACTTGCGAGACATTTAACCGCCGCGCCACTTCGGTTTGGGTTCGTCCTTCAACAAAGCGTGCGCGCAAAATAAAGCGCTCTCGTTCGTCCAAGGCTCCAAATGCTTGACTTAGTGCCATTTGTTCCAACCAATCGGATTCTCCCACATCATCGCGCACCGTATCGCCCAAATGCGTTTCCGATCCGCTTAGTGATTCGATGGGTTGGTTAAGAGAGGCTGGGGCTCGAATGGCTTCCATTGCTTCTGCAATATCGCTAGGATCTACGCCCATTTTTTCAGCGACTTCTTGGGGTGTCGGATCCCGTCCTAGCTGCTGCGACAATATTGAACGCACCTGTTCGACCCGCATTCCCAATTCCCGTAAGGATCGTGCCACCCGAATGGGCTGATCATCGCGCATATGACGGCGGATTTCCCCCATTATCAACGGTACCGCATATGTCGAAAACTTTAATCCTCGGTCCACATCAAAACGATCAATGGCTTTGAGTAAGCCAATAGCTCCCACTTGAAATAAATCTTCAGGGTCATAGCCCCGGCCTTGAAACCGGTGGACAATATGCCAGATTAAGTTCCAATGTCGCTCCACTAACTCTTCCCGCGCCGTCAGATCTCCTGCTTGGGCTAAGCGATATAACTGGGCTTCGTCGCGGGGCGAGTGCCAATGTGTTTGGCCTTCATTGGGCATCGCGCGACAGTTCTCCTTGAATCGTTGCAAATCGTTGCATTTCGACGCGGGTGCCCTTTCCCACTGTCGATTCCACATGAAGCCCATGCATAAAAGACTCCATAAATACAAATCCGAGTCCCATTCGTTCGGGATCACTAGAAAATGACGGCTGTCGTGCTTGTTCAATATCGGCAATGCCAACACCAAAATCTTCGATCACGATGGTTAATCCGAGTTTATCGAGCGTTCCCGTTAATTCAACCCAACCGTCGGGTTTTCCTTTATACCCATGAATAATCGCATTAGAGACGGCTTCGGACACGGCCACTTTGATTTCGTCAATATCGGATAGGGAAAAGGGTGCCTGAGCGGCTAATGCTGCGATGGCAACCCGGGCTAGCCCCACATTGTCAGGTACCGATAAAAATCGCATTTGCATCGTATTTTTCACTCAAAGTTCCTCCTAGCTTAATATTTTGGGTAACACCATGTGTTCTCCTAGAGATGGAATAGTCCCTTGGTCCAAAAATGATCCGGAATAATCCCTAAGTCCCATCATAAAATAGCGAGCACGAAAATTCGCTTAAGACATGTTCATGGCTCTTACACATGTTGATCCTTCACGGCCGGCTTGACAGCATCGGTGACCGATATGATAGCAGTAATCCCGGCTAGCTCCAGCACAGCTTTCACGCTGGGCCTCACTCCAACAAGAGACAAGGTTCGGTTTCCCATCCGGCGGTATCGTCCGAGGATGACCCCGAGACCAGAGGAGTCAATAAACTCGACTTCGGATAGATCTAACACTAGCGCTTTTTCCCGGTAGCGGTCCAATAATTCATCTAAAGCTTCACGCAGGGGAGCTGCAGTCGTTAAATCGAGATCACCGTGAATGGCGACCAGAATCCGGTTCCCCTGAATCGTATGGACAATGGTCATAAACAATCCTCCCGAAAATCCAATATTTTCCTGACCATTATCATACACGCTTGCGGCTGCGAAAAAAGGCGGCTTTTGGCCGCCTTAAAACGGATATTCATCACTTTCCTTGTCGGTACTTCGGGCTTGACGCTTCATTTTCTCGCGTGCCGCATCCAAAAGCGGCTCGCCTTGTTCATCGACAACAGATTCGACTTGTTCGACAAAACTCACCGGTTCATCAAATCCGACATACGTTTCATGGTAATCCACGGCTGGCGGAGTATCTTGAGGACTATTTGAGGTTCCCCATTGTGCGACACTTTGCCAGATATCTTCCCCATCTGTTTCCACATCGCCATGATGAATATCGGGTCGGTCCCCAAAGGGCATAGGGATCACGTGATGCGCAACAGGCACATAGCCCTGTTCTTGTTCTTGTTGGCACTGCAAACAATAGACAGACTCTGGGCGCGCCTCAAGACGCTCAGCATCGATAGGCTGATGACAGCCATCACAAATGCCATAACTATCCTCGTCAATCTTTTCGAGAGCTCTTTCTACCTCCGCAAGGTGGTGAGCTAATCCCCGTTCTAAGCCTACATCCAATTCCCGTTCAAAGGTATCAGTACCTAAGTCGGCGGGATGATTGTCATAAGCACTCAACGCGTGCACTGAATCCGTTTCTTTCACTGCCAACTGCTGGCGCAAATCTGACACCATATCTTCTAACTGATCTTTAACCGCATATAAATCCATAGCTCTCCTCCTATCCTGCCGGACCTTTAACTAAAGAGCTTCCATAAATATCGCCATGTCAGTTGTCCCATCGTAATTTTGTCTACACCCTGGCTAGCCCGGATGGGAATGCGTCGGACAACCTGTTTTTGACTGGTCACCGTTAGGTAACCTAAAATTTGGCCTTTTTGGACAGGGGCTGCAATTTCTTCCGGCAATTCCTTAGAAGATTGAAGGCGTCCTGCTGTACTAGGCTGGGTAATCGCCACCGCATGATCAACCACTGCGTCGACATAGGGCTTAGTACCGCGAATAATCCGTACCCGTCCCAAGATTTCATGCGCCTTTACGACTGATGTAGTGCGAAAGTTTTGAAATCCCCAGGACATCAGAGACGCGGCGTCTTGGGCCCGCGCCTTACCCGTCGGTGCCCCTAATATGGCCACAATCATGCGAGTGTTATCCCTTTTGGCCGTAGCCACCATACAATAGCCCGCCTCATGGGTAAATCCGGTTTTTAGCCCGTCACAGCCCGGATATGTTCGAAGTAATCGGTTGTGGTTCACAAGCCACAACGTCCCGCCTTTGCCATTACGGATACTGCGATCTTCCCACATAGACGTGTAGTGGAGGAGCAACGGCATTTTTACGGCCTGCTGGCCTAATAGAGCTAAATCGTGCGCCGTGGTATAATGGCCTGCCGCAGGCAGCCCATGAGGATTAACAAAATGCGTGTGCAACATCCCCAATTGATGGGCCGTTTGATTCATTTTCTGAACAAATGCCGACTCGGACCCTCCAATAAATGCTCCGAGCGCATAAGAGGCATCATTCGCGGAACCTATCGCCACCGCTTTTAACATTTGATCGACGCTAAGACGTTCTCCTGGTTCCAACCAAATTTGTGACCCGCCGATACGGTATGCTGTCTCATCAGCCGGCACTAAATCCCTTAAGCTAATCTGATGCTGCTCAATCGCTTTAACGGCCAAATACAAGGTCATTAACTTTGTCACACTCGCCATCGGAAGTTCTTCATTAGGATTTTTCGCATAAAGAACCTGACCCGAATTGGCATCAATTAATTCCGCTGCCTTTGCCTGTACAGATGGAGGTTCGGTAACTGTTTGTGCAAAGATTACCGGTGTCGAAACGACATTCAACACAAAAACCGTGCTAATAATCCAACGAAGACGTTTTAGGCCTCCTCGAAGCCCCATCTTTCACCCTCCCCACAAGATTGTCTGGCTGATAGTATGGGGCAAAAGAGTGGGAATTCATGCAATACGGTCCGCTACTTAAAGCTTATGACCCGGCTATTAAGCCCGTGGGTGAGTCTGGTCATAAACCGGACGAAGACGTTTTTGGCTGACATGGGTATAGATTTGCGTAGTCGAAATATCTTGATGTCCTAACATTTCTTGCACAGCACGCAAATCGGCCCCGTTTTCTAACAGATGGGTTGCGAAGGAATGACGAATCATATGAGGCGTAATCGGTTTTGTGATGCCAGCGTTGACAGCATATTTTTTAAGCAGTTTCCAAAATCCTTGACGGGTTAACGCTTTCCCCTGCCGGTTAAGAAATAATGTGGGTTCCTGTACATCTTTGATTAACTGAGGTCGAGCCACGTCCACATACCGCATCAACCATTCGGCCGCAAGTTTTCCGAGGGGAATATAACGCTCTTTGGATCCTTTACCTAGGCACCGGATTTTCGGCGGGTCTAACCACCAATCATTCATGGTCAAATGACATAATTCACTGACACGTACTCCGGTGGCATACAACAATTCTAACATTGCCCGGTCACGCATACCGTTCACGGTACTTAAATCAGGCGCCTCAATGAGCCGTGTAACCTCTTCAATACTTAAAACATGAGGAAGCCGTCTATTAAGTTTTGGAGCAGACAATAGTTCCGTCGGGTCATTGCTCAGCCCTTGGTCATTGACAACAAAACGATAATAGGCTTTAATGGCAGCCAGTCGCCTGGCTTGCGTGGCTGGAGCGCGGTGTTCCTGTTGTAAGAATTGCAAGTAGTTAATCACACTCTGCTCATCTTCTTGGCACCCGTGGGTGTCTACAAAATCCATATAATCAGTTAAATCTCTGTGGTACGACTCAATCGTATTGGCAGAGAGGTTTCGTTCATACCGTAAGTAATCCAAAAAATCATCGATCCGTTGATTCACAGTTTTTCGCCTCATTATCCAGGAAATAAAATGATTATGTTAACCATTCGACGATGTTAAAACAATTCCTGCTGAAAACTCCTAAGCCACAAAAATTGCAACGGATTTTATACGAAAAAAACTGACCCTCAACACCTCTTGAGGGTCAGCCCATGTGACAATAAAATGAGTAATTTAGGACCAGATTTCTTGAGGAGCAACATACGGTTTTTGATGAGCTTCAGCCACCGCTTTGAACGTAATCGCTCCTTGATAAACATTTAGCCCTTTGGCTAAAGCGGGATCACGCCGCATCGCTTCCACCGCGCCGTATTTTGCCAATAGTCTGGCGTAAGGCAGTGTCACGTTGGTAAGAGCCAATGTAGAGGTTCTGGCTACCGCTCCAGGCATATTCGCCACCGCGTAATGGACCACCCCGTGCTTGACATAGGTAGGATGACTATGAGTCGTCACATGATCAATGGTTTCGATTGATCCTCCCTGGTCAATAGCCACATCCACAATCACAGAGCCAGGTTGCATCGTGGCTACCATGGCTTCACTCACTAAATGCGGAGCCCGAGCACCAGGAATCAAAACGGCTCCCACAAGCAAGTCACAAGTTTTGACTGCCTCTGCAATATTGTATTCGTTTGACATGAGGGTCCGGACATGTCCATGGAACATGTCATCTAATTGCCGAAGACGATCTGCATTAATATCGACAATCGTCACATCCGCACCGAGTCCTAACGCAATCCGCGCAGCATTCGTTCCGACAATTCCACCCCCGATAACCAGAACAGACCCAGGCAGAACTCCCGGAACTCCTCCTAACAGAATCCCCCGGCCCCCTTGAGGTTTCTCAAGGAAATGAGCACCAATCTGCGTGGCCATCCGGCCAGCCACTTCACTCATTGGCGTGAGCAAAGGTAGTGACCCATCAGCTGCTTGCACCGTCTCATAAGCAATGGCCGTTATCCCTGAATCCACCAGAGCCTGCGTCAGTTCTGGCTCAGGAGCCAAGTGCAAGTATGTAAAAAGCACTAAATCCTTTCGAAAATACCGATACTCCTCGGGCAACGGTTCTTTGACTTTAATGACCATTTCGGCCCCGGTCCATACGTCTTCTGCCGTGGGCACGAGGGTTCCTCCCGCATTACGGTACTGGTCATCGGAAAAACCGCTTCCAAGTCCCGCGCCTTGTTGAATAAGCACTTGGTGGCCATCTCGGGTTAACGCCATCACTCCGGCCGGCGTTAAGGCCACGCGATTTTCGTCGGGTTTAATTTCTGTAGGCAAACCTATTTTCACGACATAGTCCCTTCTTCCCCAATTATACGCACCTCAAATCCTCCGGTTATCTCGCGCAGGATCAGCATTCATTCTAACACACCAAAATTCGACGACACAGAGGGTCCTTCATTTTTCGTGCTGCTGCTTTAAACGCTTTGCGCGAACCGGCAAATACGCCACAAAAAATATCACCGATGCTCCAATACTGATCTCCAAAGAGATCATTTCATGCGGCGCCAATGGAGCGGTGGCAATGACACCGACAATAAGAATCACCGCTAAAATGGAGGAATAGGGATATCCTTTTAACCGGAATTCCAAGTCCTTTCCTTCTTTTAACAAGATCTTCCGGTAGACGATTTGCGTCACAATGATTAAGCCCCAGATAAATAAGGCTTGAAATCCGGTCGCGGTGACCAGATATAAATAAGCCGTTTTTGGTAAAAAATAGGCCAAACCACTAATCACCACGAATAAAATCCCCGTCACAAGATTCGCCATCCGGGGAATGCCGTGTGATTCCTTTGCCACCACTTTTGGGGCTGCATGAATTCTGCCGAGCGTGGCAAGGACTCGGTCTGTTGCAAATAGTCCGGCATTCATCGCACTCAGCACCGCTAAGAGGATTACCAAATTAAAGACATTGACCAGCCATCCCCACGGAAGGGTGCGTAAAGCTGCAGTAAAGGGACTTTGTGCTGTGGGAACGGTATACCAGATCAAAATCGAGGTTAAGGCCAAGGCTGCTCCGACATACAAAATATAAATGGCGATAATGGTATTGCGAATGCTTTTGGCAATGGTCGTTTCAGCATCTTTCACATTGGGTGCCGCGAGACCCAGCACGCCCGTGCCCGACATCGAAAATAGCACGAGCACCATAGCGGCTAACACTCCTTTAATGCCGTGTGGAAAAAAGCTCGGCATGGCATACCATCCCCGGATCCCCACCGGATGTTTAACTGGCAAAATCCCTGCAATCGCTAAGATGCCAACCAAAATAAAGAGAATCGTCGCCGTAATCTTCGTGCCAGACATCCATGACTCCACGGTACTAAACCCGCGCACGGTTAAAAAGTTTATCCCCACAACGATCAAGGCATAGCCCACACTAAAAACATAAACCGGAATTTGTGGAAACCAAAGACGCGTAAAAATGGCGCCCGCAGTGGCTTCAGCAGAGATATTAAGGATACTGGAAAACCAAAAAATCCATCCCCCAACAAAGGCGGCCCCAGGTCCTAACGCATGGTGAGCAAAGGCCAAAAACGATCCCCGTTCCCTGTCAGCCGCAGCCATTTCAGCAAGGGCTGCGACTTCCAAGGCCATAATCGTCACTCCAATTAACAATGAAATTGCAATGGCAGGACCCGCTAATCGAATGGCTTGTCCTATTGCTAAGAATAAACCCGAACCCATGATTCCCCCTACCGTCATCAACGTTAGACGGGTCGCGTTAATATCGCGGGGAACCTTCACGCGCTTTCCTGAACCATATTTGTTACTAACAAGTCTGGATTGTGTTGGTTGTTTTATCCTGCTAGATGTTTTCGTTTTGTCCATAGTGATAGTATTTTGTTCAGTCCCGCACATCCTTATTCCACCGATATTCGGGCAAATTGGTGTATAATCCATTGAATCCATAGTAATGTGTGCGGATTTCGTGATACAATATAACTAGATTTTGAAACCTGAAGTGCACTCAATTCAGGGTGTGAAGGAGGGATTGCGATGATTACAGCGGGTGACCTTCTGGTTATCGCAGTGGTCGGAATCGCATTTATCGGTGCAATTGCGGTGTTGGCGCCTATGTTATACCGTGATTACAATAAGGAATAATTTATCATTGCCGCGCCTGCCATCCTCCCACGCCTTAATTAGCGTGTCGAGGATGTTTTCTTTTCGGGGAAAAATGGAGTTAATACGGGCACATCCGCGTCTTGTGCATGGCCAAGATATGGCAAATCCCAACTATCTTCAATTGTCTTGAGCACGCTGTAATGATCGGCCCACAAGTTGATCTGCAAACGATGAGGATGACGCCCATACAGCACTAATAAAGGTACTTTACCGCCTCCTATAGCAATATCGGCAACAGGCACTACCGGAGCCTCCGGACCGGGAGCCAAATACTCGCGGAGATCGGTCGGTGATAAAAAGTTGGCGGGATCATTGGTCTCATCCCACGTGAGAAAAATTACTGAGTGACTATTCCAGCTCGGCGAATGAATGATCTCCGGAATCAACTGTTGAAGAAAATGGTCGCCATTTTCGATCAGCAACGTGGGGTTGCTCGTCGGACAACTAGCACCCGGCCCCGAGGCTTGGCCGTGCATGTCATGGCATAAATTCGGTGTAATCCAGGTAAATTGAGCAATATGGCCGGACGCTAGTTCCTGACGAAACTGGGTTAAATTTATGGTGTGAGTTGCCCGGCTTGGCTTTAAGGCTGGAAATAAGGCAAAAGGATTATGCTTTTTAGCATATAGTGCATCAGGAGGCGGAACAATCGGGGCGGTATTTTTCGGTAAATGATCCGGATACCAGTTCCCGTTAAAGTCAGAGGACGGAATACTTTCCATAACGGCTTGCCAGCTAATATTGGCCTGGTTTAGCTCTTGAGGCAAACTCATTTGATGAAACCGTTGTATGGGGCTATCGCTGTGTGTTCCTCCTGTAGAACCTGATAACAACGCGACGTAATTCGGTAGGCTTACATGCGTAACCCCAAAATAATTCGTGTCAAATCCCCACGTGTTCATCAATTGATTAATATATTTTGCGTGGGGATTATTGAGCAAAATTTTATCGCCATGGTTTTCCATCATGATGACAACCACATGCGAAAAATATGGCAGACGTGGACGTGCAAGTTGAACAATCGGTTTTTGAAATTGTGGTCCCAGTATGATTTTAAGTATTAGAACAAATAAGAGGGCAAGTCCAATCAGTCCCACAATGAGTCGTCCAACCCACCGCAAAGCCATTATCGATTCATCCTCACTCATAAGATTTACGATCGGGATAGAGCACGATCGATCTTGTGCTGAACTTTCAGATGAGCATAGCGAGAATAAAGCCATTGGGCTTCTGACTGCGTCACAAAGACATCACATCCTGCCAACAGCACACGTAATTGATCGGCATTTAAGGGCTGGCCTGCGAGCATCACCTTTTCCACAAGGTTCATCTTCGCACCTCCCACTTCTGTTCAATCACTACAGTATTCGCAGCGCATGATGTCTTTATACGGGTCATTCTCTGCCGATTCGCCAAATTTTACTTACACCACGTGGCTGGCCACGACTGCTAAAAAGGCCCACGCTATAATAAACGCCAGTCCACCAAAAGGGGTTACCATGCCCCACCGTTTCTGACCGGAAATGGATAAGATATATAAACTCCCGGAAAATAAGACAATCCCCGCGAGAAAAAGCCATCCGGCCCATGTGAGCAAAGTACTTTGGGCGATGATATGACTGAGAAGCCCCGTAACGATTAATCCTCCCGCGTGATACATTTGATACTGTACACCCGTTTGGTAATTGGCCAAGCGCGTACTATCCAATCGATTTTTGAGAGCATGTGCACCAAAAGCCCCGAGTGCCACAGATAAAAGGGCCATAACGGAGCCAAGAACCAAAAATATTGAGACCATGGTAACCTCCCTGGAATCTTAATGCTTCGCATTGTATACCAAGGACTGTATCAAGTTCCATGGTCTCTATCAAGCATGTTCCCCCTAAGGGCGAGCCTTTCTTTATGAATTGGGTGGAGATGGGGCCACTGAACCATACGCGACGTTAAATCCGTCGGTATCACTGTCTGGCAGCGACGGAGTCGAAACCTGCTTATTTTTTTGGATCATGACCCCACCATCTTGGCTAACCAATCCGGGATTTTGCCCATTGGCTGTACCCGGATTAAACGTGGTTTGCCCATAGTTGGCTAACGTAGCGATATGTCCACCAATAGTGGGCGCTTCTAAAATCCATTCTGCAGAGGAACCCGGGCCCGAGTAGGCTTGGTTCGTGGAAAAAGTCCAACCTTTCGTCAAATCTTTTAAGGTAATCGTCCAAACGCCCCCACCATCATTAACAATCGATGCCGACATATCGTCTCCAGGAGAGACGGGCTCATTGATCACGGTCTCGGCAGCTGGTAAAATTTCCCACCATGCAGAATACTGTGCTTTCCCTTGGGCATAGTCCTGCTCCGTGCCGGTTTGAATTAAATCACTGTTATTAAAGCCATCGATCCCAATCCAAGCCGATGAATAGGTGGATCCATGACTGGGGGACACGGTGGGAACAATCCATTGGCCGGTAATCGACGAGTAGGGTCCATTAGTAATCGCATAACCTGACCAGTTACTGGATGCCCACCCGTAATTACTGGTACGGTGGGAAGGAGGAGCCAACTTTAACCGTGGAGCATGGACAAGGGCCTGGGTTGCTGAAGTCCACGATAATGACGGGGAAATCACAGCAAAAGACAGGGTCAATATACTCATCGCCCAAGACTTGGGACGCATGATACCTCAACTCCTCATCGTAAATTTCAATTGCTTAATATGTGAGATATTTCTGATCCTTGAATCCGTATATTCTCTTGCCTTACCTTTATTTCCTTTATATTGATTGGAGATTTTTTACCCGTTAGACAATCCTCTTAAGACAGCGCATAATTTGTAGATAAAGAGGAGGGATTTCGGAATGTGTACGCCCTGGTCTAAAACGTTATTAATGCTTGGTGTGATGGCGAGTTTCGTGAACCCTTGGTTCATCATCATTGCGTTTTATCCCTTAGTTGCGAGTCTTTTGGCCCGTATATTACACCGAAAAATCTGGCCGGCTCAAACACATTGTCCATTGCCCACCTATGGACCGTCTAAAAAATCAGGAACACCATCAGAAAGGGTCAGTAGATCATGCCATTAAAATCGCCAAAATGGTTAGCAACTCAAAACCCTGATGAGATCATCATTGTCGATTGCCGGTATAATTTAACCCAGCCTACTCAGGCAGCTCAAGACTATGCCCAGGCACACATTCCTGGAGCCTATTTTCTCGATCTGGAATCCGATTTGTGTGCACCAAAGGGACAACATGGAGGAAGGCATCCCCTCCCCTGTGCTGATCAGTTCGGATCTGTATTGTCACATATAGGCTGGACACCCGACAAAACACTTGTCGCATATGACAGTGATGGGTCTGGGGCTGCACACTTTTGGTGGTTGGCCCGTTACTTTGGCCTAGATAAGGAGGTTATTATTCTCCAAGGTGGATTTCAAGGCTGGCTCAATGCTGGATTACCGGTGAGTGCCGATATTCCCCGTCCCCACCTATCCGAGAGGCCCACCTTGACTCCGCAATCTCAATGGGTGGTAAACCGCGATTTTGTGTTAGAACACCTGGGCCGTTATCCCTTAATCGATTCACGCTCTTATGAACGGTACATGGGATATTATGAACCGATTGATCCCGTTGCAGGGCGAATACCAGGCGCCCAACACTTTGATTATAAGGCGGTCTATGCTTCACCGGCAGAATACCGGACACTAGAAAATTTGCAACAGCATTTTGCTCCGGTGCTGGCTATAAATACGCCACCGATTGTCTATTGTGGATCAGGAGTCTCGGCATGCTCCAATATCTTTGCTTTATCCCTGTTAGGGATCCCTGCACTCTTATATGCCGGTAGTTTTAGTGACTGGATTACCTATCCCGATTCCCCTATTGAGCAAGGAGATCAGCCACATGGAACCCCATGACAAAGAACCTCATATGGATTGGAACTTTTCTCTAGATCACGAACAAGAACCACTAAACCCCGCACCGTCTAGACCCAGGCAGTCATGGACAAATTCCATTCTGTCATTTTTTGCCCTGCTTTATAAGGCGAAAGTCTTTCTGGCTTTTGGCAGTCTCGTGATATCCATGCTGTTGTATGGATTAGCTTTCGGATGGGTGTTTGGTATCGGACTTGCCATCATTATTGCTATTCACGAAACTGGTCATGTGTTAGCAAATCGTCTAAAACATTTAGACGCATCCTGGCCCACCTTTATACCATTTCTCGGCGCGATGATTAATTTGCGACAAATGCCCCGCAATGCAGATGACGAAGCGTTTATTGGGATTGCCGGTCCCATCTTTGGACTTTTCGCCACCCTTTTAACCTTGGGAGTTTACGAGATCATCCATATCCCAGCCTTGCGTTGGCTCGCATTATTTGGTTTTTTCATGCATATTTTCAATTTAATTCCCATCGTACCGCTGGACGGAGGACGCACCGTATCCTTTTTGGGATGGAAAGCCTGGATTATAGGTTTATTAGGTTTGGTTGTGGTTCTTTTTTATAGTCCCTTTACCGGGCAGATTCATGTGGATCCGTTGACAGTGATCATTCTCGGTTTTATCATTTGGAATTTTATCGGTCGCATTAAGCATAATCCGGGTCGCGATTATAATGCCATTCCCTTTTGGCACAAGGTTGTCTATACCGCATTGTGGGCCGGCCTTATGATCCTATCGATTGCAGGCTATCTCTTAACGGGTTCGGGCTTTTAGTGGCGGGATGTCCTGTCAGTTACAAACCACTCTCACACCGGGATATGTTCATTTAGTCTCCAGGAACCGGGTAAAATGGGGAATAGTGCGCGGGATTAATGCATTCGCGGTACTTATCAATAATGACTTTCATATCGTCCCAAGCCAAAATTTTCCACTCGGGGTTTCGCAGTAAGGCCGCAGGATGAAATGTGGCCCGGAAAAAGACTCCACCACGCTCAAACCACCGGCCCCGTGCCGCACGCAAGGAGGCAATACCCAGCAATGTTTGCACAGCCGTAGACCCTAGTAATACCACTATACGTGGAGACAAATAACGTAATTGGGCTGATAAATTAGGCCAGCACGCTAGACGTTCCTCGCGGGTTGGCGTTCGGTTGTGGGGAGGCCGACATTTGACCACATTAAGGATATAGACTCCATGAAACCGATCAAAACCGCCAGCCTGTAACATTTTATCCAGCAATTGTCCCGCTGGACCAACAAAAGGGCGGAGTAAGCGATCTTCTTCGGCTCCCGGTCCTTCGCCAATGAAAACCAAAGGGGGATGATGGCTGTCGCCCTCACCAAACACGACGCCATGAGCCGCTGTTCGCAGATCGCATCGGTGGCATTGTAAAATTTTTTCACGTAGCCGACGAAATTCTTCATCCTCTGCCCAGTCATCAGCCATTCACTATGACCCTGCCTTTAGATTCTGTACTTGTCCATTCCAGCCCCAATGACGCTAACACATAACCTCCAACGGCATCCCAGATCCAATGACCTCCCGTCGCTACCACACAGAATGCCGCAACACCTGCTATCACCACCCGCCATTTGGATGACAAAAAAAGACCATAGGCATATGTGATGCGAAATACATGGCCACTCGGAAACGACCCACGCAAAAGGTGTGAAGCAAGATGGTGACCCACCCCTGCCGAAGGATTTAACTGACGTAACCATGCGAATACCGTCGACGGTTCGACATTGGTCCAAACAATGAGTTGACGATATCCTGCTGGCGGAGGCACATTCGGGGGAAATGGTGTCGCCACAAAATGTTTGACCAGGAGTTCTGTGACACTGCCTAAAATAAAAATCCCCAAAACACGCCACTTAGCGGGTTCACGCCCAAAATATCCACTTGCTCGGTAGATTACCAGCAACGTGGTTATCGGCAGACCTCCCACCACCCAAATCAATTGTAAAACCGGATAACGATGTCCCCAAAATTCCAAATCATGACTCACCATCTCATTAAAGAGATGCACCACGTAAGTCGGAGCAAGGAGCATGGACACCATAAAGACTGCTAACCATAAAAGCACTGTAATCTTATTTCGTTGCATAAATTTATTCAATCATGCTTTGCTGTTTCTGTCATCCCTAGACGCCATCGCCCAATTTTGATATGCTCTCATCAACGTCAAGTTCCCATCCTTCATGCACAAAGGAAAGGAGTATGTGATGACCGTAGAAATTGCCATAATTGTCAGTCTATTGGTGTGGGTAGGAATTTTTGCTGGATGGTGGCTCCGCCAAATGCTTCTGATCGATAAAGAGCCCAAAACGCCAAAAGGCTGGAAAATCATTCGACCGCGACGGCGCTTTCACCAGTGGTTTCAGGATTATCCTTACGATAAATTTGACTCATCAAGTCCTACCCGATTCCCCAAATAACACCGGCTTTCAGCTCTTCTCATCCGTTAAATCTGGGTATCGTATTTAAAACGGAAAGAATATTGGAATTAGCCAGGTGGCGACAGCTGCAAACAGCACGGTTAAGGGAATACCCAAGCGGAGAAAATCACCGTATTTAAATCCTCCCGGTCCCATGATTAAAAGGTCCACCTTGTTGGCCAATGGCGTTAACGGAGAGGCTGAAACCGCCACCATCACCGCCATCACGAAGGGATCTGGAAGCACATGTAAGGGTCGAGCCAATTGGGCAGCGACAGGCGCCAAAACCAAGACGGTGGCAATGTTCGATAAGACTTGCGTCAAAATGGCGGCAATCATAAACAACATCGCGATCATCCAGGTAGGATGATTACCTAACATGTGATTCACCATGATTAAAGCAGATACCATCTTTTGTGTGATACCTGTTCGAATCAATGCGGTTCCTAGCGGAATCATTCCCGCCACAAAAACCACAATACGCCATTCAATCGCTCGGTAAGCGTCTGAAATTTGCAAAATTCCCGTGATGGCCATCAACACAATTCCTAAAACGATAGCCAACTTAATATCGATAATGTTTAAGGCTGCAAGTAATAAAGAGCCCAATAAAATCGTGGGTGCTAACCACAACCCGTAACGCCTGGTAGGCACCCGTTGAATCGGCTCGTTTAGCGAAATAATGCCATGAAGATTTTGTAAGGCTGCGAGATTTTCTGGACTTCCTTGGACAAGCAAAATGTCACCCACCCGTAAACGGATATCGGTGAGGCGTTGATACACTAACTCTCCATCGCGATAAAGCCCCAATACTGTAATGCCATACCGGTGTCGCAAATGCAACTGGATGACAGTGCGTCCGACCCAAGGAGCGCGATGACCCAAGAGCAATTCCGCCACAACTACCTCACTGGGCTCCTGGGAGTCGGCGGGAGGATCCGCGGCTAGAACCATACCCCATTTTTGGTCGTCAGAATTTAATAAGCGATCAACATCTCCCAAAACCAATAAAATATCGTCGGCTTGCAAACGGCTTTGACTGTGCGCCGGCATAACCCGGCCATTTCTAACAATCCGCGTCACAGTTAGCCCTTTTTCGGTAAATACTTTAATCGTATCCAAAGTTTTGCCAATAAGAGGCGAATCCGCTAACACCTTAACTTCTGACATGTATTCGCGCAGAGAATCTGCATTATCAATTAAAGGAGTCTCGGATCGTTGAGGAATCAAAAAGCGGCCGAGAGTCACCATAAAGCCAATACCAACCAGCAATAAAGCCAAACCTAATGGGGTAATCCCAAATATACTAATAGGCGCATAACCCGCGGTCTTTAATGCTTGATTGCCAACAATATTGCCCGCACTGCCGACCATTGTCAGCAGCCCGCCCAATGTGGCCGCCACCGCCAGCGGCATTAACAGCTTTTGTACAGGAACCTGAATCCGCTGATGTAATGTTTTAACAACCGGTATGAACATACCCACGAGCCCTACATCGCTGATAAAAGCCGAGGGGAATGCTGCGGTAATCATTAATACCGTGGAAAGTCGTTTTTCTCCTGACCCGCCTATGCGCTGCAAAAATCGCGCGAGCCAATCTGTAACGCCCGATGCCACAAGGCCTTCGCCAAGTGCCAACATCCCTGCAATCAAAATCACCGCCTCCGATGAAAACCCGGAAAATAGGATGGAAAGCGGTAAACTGCGAGTGAGCCCAAGGCTTAATAACACGATCAGTCCAATCAAATCAATGCGCACACGATTGGACGCGAGTAACGCCATAGCCAAGAGAAAAATTCCTAAGACAATAAGTGATTGCACCGAGTTCTCCTATTCACCACTTGTTATATTAAACATCTCAGTGTGTTATTTTCCAATAAGAATATCGAAATTTGGGAATCATGTGCCACCTATTGCCTGACACTTCTTCTGAATTTAGGTTTTTAAACGAATGCTAAGCTATATTTGTATTGGCAGTCATTGGGTTGTCGTGTTGACCTAACTCAGAAGCGTGCACAGTTCCTTAGGATAATCCTCTTTTAGGTCCATCAACAGATTATCTCGTTCCTTTCAAACCGGAGTAACCGGGTGAGTCGAATGTCGTGGCATTCCCACAGTCCTACTCAGGCTACAGGTTTCTTTTTACCGTTGGCAGGAAATATGCGGCGCTTTCCTTGAAACCTAATCCTTCCCCCGAAGTGTTGGAAAATCTTGATAGGGCACTAACGAGTTTGCCCATGTCCCTTGGCGATCCATTTCCATGTCGTTAACGCTAAGAGTCCCATGGGTCCCCTGGCATGAAGTTTCTGGGTGGAAATTCCTACTTCACCGCCCATTCCAAATTCATACCCATCGGTAAAACGTGTGGATGCATTCCAATAGACCACCGCGGCATCCACCGCGTTTAAGAAATATTCTCCACGCGAATAATCGTTGGTGACGATGGCTTCAGAATGTTTCGTCCCATATCGGGCGATATGGTCAATGGCCTCATCGATACTCTCCACAATTTTGACCGCCAAGTCGAGACTTAAATATTCTGTGGCGAAATCTTCTTCCGTCGCCGGAACAGCAAACGATAAATAAGGTCTAGACGAGGAATCTGCATGCAATGTCACTCCATAGGAATTTAGATGCTGTTCTAGCGCAGGAAGAAACTTGGCAGCCATATCGCGGTGCACCAGTACGGTTTCGGCAGCATTGCAGACTCCGGGATTTGAGACTTTAGCGTTGGTCACTATGTCCACGGCCATACCAATGTCTGCCCCATCGTCCACATACACATGGCAATTTCCGACGCCTGTTTCGATAACCGGTACGGTCGCTTCATTGACCACTTTTTGAATAAGACCCGGACCTCCTCGAGGAATGAGTAAATCAAGACCATGTAAATGCATCAAGTCGGTCACATATTGACGATCCGGGTCCAATATAGCTTGCACCAGCTCCTTATCGAATCCATTTGCGGTTATCGCATCTTGCCAACAATCGGTGATAACCCTAATGGATTCCATTGCCTCATGACCTCCTCGCAATATGGCAGCATTTCCTGATTTGATAATGAGGGCAGTAGCTTCAATGGCCACACCGGGTCGACTTTCAAATACTAAACCAATGACCCCTAAAGGCACATGGACTGCTTCAATGGTCAATCCATTAGGTAAACGCCGTTGTCCCTCGCCTTGGCCTAGGGGATCGGGTTGCCGTATTACCACATGAATCCCATCGATGAGGCGCATCAATTGTGCCTCTGTCAGTTCGAGGCGCTTCATCAATGCCGGAGATAAATCGATGGCACGTTCGATGTCATTTTGATTCGCTGCTAAAATCATCTCGCGTCGCTCCGCTAATAACGATGCCATGGTCTCTAAAATCTGATTTCGCTTTTCCCCAGGACTCAGGGCCAAGGTTTTTTGCGCCCGACGGCTTGCTTCTAACATCTGTTGCAGCATATCCACTGCTCCTTTTCTTAAAGTCCAAGAATTTGCCAGAATAGCGTTGTTCTATGAATTTTCGGGCTGCGACAAGAAATAAGTAGCGCGCATAGGATCTCCCTGAATCAAATGTTGCAAAATTCCATAAGTGGAACTGTCCGCAAGGATGGTGGGAATGCCATGTTCCTGAGCAATGCGGGCGGCTAATAACTTTGTGTGCATCCCCCCTGTTCCCCATGGACCTTTTGACGCCATATGTCGGTTGAGGAGTTCTGCTGAAACCCACGGAACCGTTGCAATGTGCTGGGCATCAGGATCTTGTCGGGGATCTTCTGTATATAATCCGTCGACATCCGATAATAAAATGAGAAGATCAGCCTCAATCAAGCCAGCCACGCGCGCGGCAAGCGTATCGTTGTCTCCAATACGAATTTCTTCATGCGCTACTGTGTCATTTTCATTCACAATGGGAAGTGCTCCCCATTCCAGTAAGCGTTGAATAGTGTTAGCAGAATTAGCACGTCGTGCGGGATGCTCAAGATCTTGTCGCGTCAAAAGAATTTGGGCCAGAGAAATGTCTGGCAAGTGTCGCTGATAGGCCTGCATCAAATAGGTCTGCCCAATGGCAGCTAGAGCTTGCTTTTCGATAACATTGGTGGGACGTTTGCCCGTATGTCCAATTCCTGCTCCGACTGCTCCTGACGAGACGACAATGAGTTCATGATGTTGTCTGCGGGTCCATGCAATTTGACGGGCCAAATTCTCGACCCGTTCGTCCATTAGCCGCCCATCATCCCCACATAAACTTGATGTCCCAATCTTCACCACAATCCGCAACCGTCATATCCCCCATTCAACAACAAAAATCCGTCCTCCATGAGGACGGATTAGCTCCGCGGTACCACCTCGATTGCCTAAAAGGCCCCTCGACACCGGATAACGGCGGCACCGTCTTGTTCATCACAAGAATGCTCCGAAGTGGGTAAGATTTCTCTTTCATACCAGTTTTCACAGACTCTGGCTCTCTGTCATGAAGAGACAATCTATGGCTTCTTCATTGCACTCAAAAACATAATTCACTTGATTCCCATCTGTAATCTTCAATCATAAGAAAACAAGATTACACCAAACCACTCATTTATTGAAACTAATATTAATAACACGATTACATCTTTGTCAATCACAAAGCGCATTATCGAGAGCTTGCCCAAACCACGATGGAGTTGTCACTTAACATCATTTCCGCAGTGGTGGCGATTTTTACAACCATTGCCTGAATATTCATAGTCTGTAAGTCCGTTCCTTTAGAATAAGCCGCAGACTTCCTAAAAAATTGACACCAACGCATACAATGTTCCGTTGTCTTATTTTTGCCACCGCTTATAACTCACAAATAAAACTCTCTAGCCAATAGAGATAATGTCAAGTCACCGCAGCAGGAACCGCACGCAATAGAACAATCACTGACGGCTATTACGATTAAGGTCTTTGAGGAACAACTACATTCTTTTTTAAGATAGCATCCGTTGGTATAATCGCCGCGCCAAAATAATTGCCATGCTCATTAACAAGAAGCCTATCACAAATTGCGTGATCGATACGATTTGCCAATTCAAGCGAGTAACGGGCCAGCGATATGCAAATAAATTTGCCAATTGCAGGAATGGCAATGCCTGAAATCCTCCAAGAATCCGAACAATTAAATCGGACACAGGCAGGGCTATCGCCACTAAATAGCCCACCGCTACACGTTTGGTGAGAGCGCTAGCCCATAGCGCCAAACTGGATTCCAAAAACAAAGGCCCTAGAGCCGCTAAGATTCCAGCTCCCAGTTTGACTGGTCCCCATAGGTCGATCATAACCGCCACAAAAACGGTATTCACCACTGTTGCCATACCCCAACTAATAGCCCACCGCACAAGCAAAATTTGCTGTCGGGGCAATGATGATGTCAATTCAATCATCCCAAATTCATGGTCGATGACCATCAAGGGAGCAGTAATAAAAGCATAGGTCAGGGGAAAAAAAGCTTCACAGTTTTCAATGAAATGATGTTGCCATAACCGCGCCAATTCAAGGGGACCATGGGTCAATGCCAATAAGGTCACGGAAATTCCAGCGAGGATAACCGGCATCCATCCGATAATCTCCACATTTACCTGGATAATGTGCCACAATGATCGCATGATTATAGTCCTCCATCTGGCGATAATCCGGCGTAGCTAAGCCATTGTCGGGCCGAAAGCGTGGAGAGATGAGGCCATTCATTCAATATGGTTGCCGCCTCTTGGGACGTGAGTTTCGGTAACCCCGGGATTTGTCCCCGTTGAACCTCCGCCAATAATGAGTGAATTCTGGAACTTTCTCGGTACGCTTCCAGCAAAGTTTCGTACTGTAAAACAGTCGAATGAGGATATGGCTCCCACCATAACTGGTCCAATGTCACCGCGGCTTCAAATGGCGAAGGAACCTGAGAGGAGCCTGTTACCGGATCTCCAGGTAACGTATAAGGATGGACTGCCGAAACAATCAATACCCGCTGCCACAAAAGGGGATGAATGGTAATAGGACTATAAACTACGATAAAGGGTTTCTGTGTGCCGATTAGCCATGGCCCAAGACGATTCCACGCCTGCCTAAAGCTTTGAAACGAGCGAGTGGCTGATTTGGACAATGGTTGCGGTCCAAGCACATCAAAGCCTCGATGGCGGACAATGCGGTATGGTGCTTGAAAGAAAAATAACGGACCTTGATTGGGCTCATAGATCCAAGTCTTAGAACCTTCAATATCCATATCGGTTACCGGCACTGGTAAACGCTCACTGGCAGGCTCTGATAAAATCAACTTTGACAGTCCGGAGACAATTACAGCTTGTTGTTGATGAATTTGTAAAAGACGCGGATACCAAAATCCTCCGCTTTGTAGGAATACACGCGACCGTCCTACATATAAATGTTCATAAATATTGCCCGGAAAAAATGGCGGATACACTAATGGGGTCGGTTGTGGTAATAGATGGCCATAAAATGATAGAGTTAACGTCTTTACGGGATGGGTTAAGCGCACATTCCATTGGGCAGCAGCCGACATGGCAAATACATCTCCGTGATTGAGACGCAATAGGGGAAAATTCCCCTTCAAAATCAATCCGCGGTTCAGTGCCACGCTCAGTTTTCCCACTTGGGGCTGCGAAAAAGACATAATGGCCTGACCCGAAACAAAGCCGGTAGATGGATTAACATGCAATGTCACCGTTTCATTGCGGGTCTGCACCTGTTCGTCTATGGTCATAGCTAAGGGATATGGCGAAAGTTCGGTGGCCAAATGATGCAGCATGGCTAACCCCAGAAAAAATCCGGCTAGGAGAACGAAATATCCCAGGCGAACTTTTCCGCCACTTGTTAACGGATAAAAACGCGTAACAGTTCGTGAACTCATCAACGCTAAAAGAAAAAACCCCAAACCCACGGCCATCCAGACTAAACGGTTGATAACCAGCCACGAAGGGATCCCAATGGGACCATATAAAGCGGGCGGTAATGCCAACCCCAACATCAAAAATCCAGGAAAGGGATTGTAGAACAACAGGTGGGGATCCCACGCCTCTAGTGCCGGAATTTTGTACTCGCTAAAGGCAATGATTAAGGAAAGGACAATAGCGGGAACAAAATAATGACTCCCATCCCCCCGCCACTCACTAAGCCAGAGAAACATGCCTGTTACAACAACAAGACTCGGGGCGGCAATCGTCAACAAAAAGAAAAAGTTGTCGGCAATGCTTGGCATAATGGGAAACGCCCCGATAATCGCCATAAGCAAGGAGCCTTCAATACCTATGAGGCCTAAAATAATGAGTCCCACAATAAGTAGTCCCAAAAACCGGCCACTTAAATAGGCAAAGCGCGGTAAACGCCGGGTATGCCACAAAAGCTCATGAGGCCGATTACGCCCCAATTGACCAATGATCAGGACTAAACTAAAAGGCGTCACTTGATAGGAGATTGCCAGCATTTGAATCGCGCCATCACCTGCGTTGGGTGACCCAATGGTGGCAATCGCGGATAAAAAGGTTAAGATCGCCAATAACACGATTTCTAATCGGGTTAACGGATCACGCCAACTTAAACGGACGGTATCTTTAATGACCACGGCGATAATGGTTCTAAATGGCCGTGGAATACCCATGGAATTTAATGATGTCATCACTGCTGATTGCATGACCTTTCGTGTAATCGGGTTACTCCTCCTTTCCCATATGTTGAATAACTGACAAATACCCGTCCAACACCGTGGGCTCACGGTAGGCCCACAGCGTTTCAGGTTTCGTGCTTAATACGGGAATTCCATGGGGAGATTTCAGCCCCGCCACAATCGTGTGATCGTGAGATACAACAGGGTCTTTGGCCCAGAAACTGTAAGGTTGGGCTCTTTGACGCAAGTCATCCGTTGAACCCGCAAATCGTGTCGTCCCTTTATCTAAAATAATGACATACTGGCAATATTGTTCAACTTCGGTTAATAAATGGGTTGTAATCAGATAACCGCCATCGATCTGGAATTCGCGGTTCCATAACGTCAAATCCCGCCAGAAGGCCAATCGTCCAGCCGGGTCAAGTCCTGCGGTCGGTTCATCCAATAAAACAATAGGCTGCCTTTGCATCCATGCGGCGGCCAAGGCTAATCTCCTCTTCTGACCCCCATCAAGTTGTTTACCGGAAAAAAAAGCCACAGCAGACAGGTCCATCCTCAACAAAATCTCCCGCGCACGGTCTCTGGCCTGATCATACCTCAACCCATGAAATCCACCAATCCATACCAGATAGTCAAAGGGCGTAAGGTTCGGATAAGCTCCTGGAAACTGGGGAACATATGCGGCTCGGGAACGCGAAGGAAGACCCGGCAAATTCACTATCAAATGTCCCTCAGAAGGTTCATAGATACCGGCCAAAATACGAAAGAGCGTGGTTTTCCCAGCACCATTGGGTCCGATGAGCGCGGTTATCCCACGATG
This sequence comes from Sulfobacillus thermosulfidooxidans, assembly GCF_001280565.1. NCBI lineage: Bacteria > Bacillati > Bacillota > Clostridia > Eubacteriales > Clostridiales Family XVII. Incertae Sedis > Sulfobacillus > Sulfobacillus thermosulfidooxidans. Next base: position 1,503,723 of record NZ_LGRO01000001.1, read on the forward strand.
TAAACGGAATGAAACATTTTTTAAAAGCCATTCATTACGGATAGATAGGCCTATGTGATCGGCCGCAAGCAAACAGGATGAAGAAGTGATCATGACACCATCAACTCGCGTTGTGATAAATACCAATAATATCCATCTTCTAAGGTCGGTTCGACACTCACCGCATTGGGAAGAGGTTTATCACTAAAAATTTTTACCCGGCCATCAGGCATCGGTTGCCACAATCGCGATCGTCCCCAATCAACATCGTGTTCAGACAACAAAAATACATGCCCCAGGGCTACTTCTCGAAGTTGTTGCCGGCTCATGATCTCGACTTGACCTTGCGGTAACACCAAGACAATATCCCCTTGCAAAGCCGCCACCTCTTCCAGGCGCGAGGTCGCAATCACGACGTGCCGTTTCTGAGAAAGCTCTGATAATAAGCCCAGTACCGTCAATTGCTCTTCAGGATCGAGACCTGACGTCGGTTCATCGATAATTACCCAGGGCGCAGGATAGAGAAGGACAGCAGCTAAGAGCGCGCGGCGTTTCATTCCGCCAGACATGTGTCCAAGCCGACGGTCTAACACTGACTCTAAATGCACAAGGGACGCCATGTCGTAAACCGTTTTATTTACCTGAATACTGGCTTGTCCGTCTAATTCGGCTAATTCGCTCAGGTATTCTCGCAGTGTCAAATCCCAAGGCAAAATGTTTTCTTGGGGCATATAACTAATCAATTGTCCCACGACAGTACGATCGGCTGGCACCCCGTCAATCAAAATTTCCCCTGCATAAACTGATACGTAACCCAGCAAAGAGCTTAACAATGTCGATTTACCTGATCCCGACGGTCCAATCACCGACATGCTCGGATAAATCGTGAGATTTAATTGATTAAAAATAGGATTATCCTGATCAAATCCCATGGTCACTGCCGACCACGATAACACCGATCATTCCTGCCTTTCTTAGTACCCTAACCACTCACAAGATCGTACTGCTGATCCATTGATGGACGCTAACCTTCTTCAATTTCAGCTTTTTCAAAGAAGCGGGTCCAAATGCCCCTGACCAAAACAATTAATGATATCGCAATAGCCACTGGCAAAACACCTTCCACACTGTGCGCTAAAGCCAACTGTCTGGCTAAAACGGTAGCAACAATGTCTAAAAGCCTTGTTGGTGATAAGTGACGAAATAAATCCCGCATTTCTACAAGCAACGCCAAGGTAAAAATGTCATCCAATATTCCCCGCAAATTCATCAGAATTTGCTCCGGATGATAGATAAGTCCTCCCCAATGGGCAAAAAAGGCCACAATGCCCACCGCCAACGTCACTAAAATAACGACTTCAATAAACCACCGCAACCAATAGGTAATATGGCGCGTAAGACGAAATAAAGCTGCTGGTACCGTAAACAGAACCCTCCTTCATCCTTTTCCACCTTAATAGGGAAAAATTAAAATAAAAAAAATATCAGTTGCGTTGCAATTCTCCTCTTATCCTTTCGAAACACTTAAATATTGACGTCGTCGATTATTGAGCAACAAGCTCAAAAAGAGCAGGTACGAAAGAGCGACGTCCAAAATCGATAAATCGCCATATCCTAATGATGCATCGTAGAATCCGTGAAAAATTGCGGCAATCAGATAAGCCCCAACCGCAAGATGCCAATCGCGGTATCCCCTTTGTGCCACAATTCCTAAAGCATAAGCGACAATGCCTGCCCAAATGGCATGCAAAAAGGGCGTATATAATGCGCGCGTTAATGCTGTAATAGTACCAAGACCCACACTATGATGAAGAACGTCGAATAAAATACCATGTTGCACATAGGAAATATTTTCGACAGCAGAAAAGCCCAAACCCGAACTGATTCCCACCATCATATAGGCTAGCGGACTCCAAGCCTTCTTTTTAGTCCGATTAAAAAAGAAGATTAACAGTACAATCATTTGTTTGGCAAACTCTTCGGTCAAGCCAATGAATAACACGTAAGCGGGAGCCGATATAAACAATACATGCGAATTCAACAGTAAATTAGCCCCATGATTTATCCAAAACGACTCCACGGTCAGGGCAACCAATACCCCAATCGTGCCCGTGAATACATAAGCTGTAATGTCTAACAGCAAGGACCGAATACGCAATTGTGCAGCCATTAATGGTTGAAAAATGAAAAACCAGAATAAAGAAAAATAGACCATCATTCCGTCAACAATATTGAGATGTAAATCTCCTAGAAGAATTGGCGCTGTAGCAAATACAAATAACCCTAAAAACAACCGGGATTTGAGAATCGTGAAAACATATAAAAGAAGGTTGTTGGGCAACGGACGATATGCAACAGCAAACAATCCGGCCTGACGATTTCGGCACGCATCACACAACAATTCATCAATTGGCGCACCGCAATTTTCACATTGATGGCGATGTGGAGGGAGGTTCATCCCAAAATCCGCCTTTCATGATTAGTAACAGCAACCATCTTGGTCTTCGTTCCTTCGTTCTTTAATCGGAATGGCCATTTCGCCAAACACGGTTAGCAGTTGGTTATAAAGCCGTAAAATTTCTATCCCTCAAAAGACATCATGATTATAAAGACATCATACACAACATCTGTCTTTGTGACTAATCATGTAATATGCCATCCTGCCAAGCCTGATCTACTCGATTGTTCCATTCTTGCCATGATTTTTCAGGTGGTACATGTTCAAGAATCCATGCCGCATACCACAAGGCGGCCCGAACTTCTTGTTCTGGAACATTGAGGTCCTTTGCAATAGCCTTTAAGGGTGCCAGATGTTCCAGTTGTTTTAGCAACTCTGGTATAGACCTTAAAGACCGTCTGGCATAGGGCAAGTGATCACACTTAGTTTGGCTATGCCCGATTTCTTTAAAAATAACCCATAACGGAAATTTCGGATCCGAGCGGGTGTCGACCCAATAATCGAGACGTAAAGAAGCTTCATCCATATTAATACTCCTTCCCTTTCCTGTTCGCGTTTCCAAGATAGACGAGTAAGTGGCGTAAGGTAATGTTTTGCAGCCAGATTAAAACGAGCCGAATGATAACAACGATCATTCGGCTCGGAGTTCCAGGGCGATTAACTTAATAGCGAGGCCATTTGACCTAGCCATTCTACTGCCACTAAATCGATTCCGTCCACCTCAGGTGATTGACAGTCCAACACCGCATAGAGATGGTTATCACGGATGAGAGGAAGTCCAACTTCGCACTTAGTTTCCGCAATCGCGGCAATGTAACCGGGAAATTTCTTAATGGACCCGACTATTTGCACCGCACGTTCAGCCGCGCAGGATCCCACAACCCCTTGGCCCCACAAAATAAGAGATGGCGCTGGGTCCCCATAAAATGGCCCCAGGATTAAGTCATGTCCTAAATGAAAGACACGGTAAAATCCGATCCAACACCAAGCAGGCCACAATTGACGTATTTGGGCTACAACATTCGCCATTACGGCAACATCATCAGGTCCCTGATTCTTCCACTGGGTAATCCGGTCAATTGCCTTTTGGTAATCAGCAAGTTCAGCCATCGACTCATCCTCATTCGTCTCACATCTTTAATTAGGCCGACGATTATTGAACTCCGCTAAAAGGTAATCACCACATCAGATTCCAGCGCCATTTCATTTACAGCACTGCCGCCAACCACACCTTCTGTTTCAATCAAATCCTCCAAGGTACAATCATTTAAGTCCAAACTGGGAGCACACACATAAAATTTCACCCCAGCATCGCGAGCTTGATCAATGAAAAACTGTAGCCGCGCCCCATCACCACCTTCTTTGACCGTTAACTCTTCGGCGACTCCGCGCTTTAAAAGAGCCGTCGCTCGAATGGTAAAGACCATCGACACATCATGATCCATCAAAGCGGCAGTTGTTGCTAAAAAGAACGGGGAAGCGGCACGGTAAGCGACTTCGGGTCCCGTAGTTAGGATGTAAAGATATTTCTTCACGTCTGATGACATAATGGACTCCTTTCTTCGTTTCCTTGACTATTTCATACGGCGGATTAAAAACCGAAAGACTTCGCCTTGTTGTTCTGCCAGGAGCAGTTCATGACCCGTGGACCGTGCCCAAGCTTTGAAATCAGCCATCGATCCGGGATCTGTACTCAGAATTTCCACTACCTGTCCCACTTCGACGCTAGTGATACCTTTTTTCGCTCGAATAACAGGCATCGGGCACTTGAGCCCCGATGCATCAACTTTTAAATCGGCTTCAACAGGAGTACTCATGCGTTCCACATCCTTTCATGGATTATCAAAATCTTTACAGTACAGGAGATTGTTGGGTGCTTTCAGCACGCCGAAAACATTCCACGATATCCGAGGCGACAACCCCGGGTATCGACACCTTTTCGAATAACTGGCGAGATGCTTCCTCCACATTGTGTTCGTTCACTAGCCGTCCACAAAGATACCGTTGAAAATCTTCCACCGCTGAACTATCCCATGGATCCATGAAGAAATCCCCACTAAAGTTGACATCGTCAAAAACCCCGTCGTTCACACGATATATTAACCGAAGTAGTCCACCGGGTGCTTTAAAGACGCCTTCGTGCAGATATACGCCCGAGCGAATCTTAATTCCGGATTGAAATAATCCTCTTTCACCCCGGTAGACAAACTCGGGATCAAATAATTTCAACGCGTATTTCTCTATATCCGCCTCTTCTTCAGATGATAACTGATCAGCATGCACGGGCTCGTTTAGTAATCGGGAGAAGTTGTCTACGAGTTTGGCGACAACCATCTGGCGTTCAGGCGGTTCGCCAAGTTCCTGATTAATTGTGGTCATATACTCGCTGAGACTCGAAATCATTTTATCGCGAAATTTTTCGGACGGGACCTTTAAGACCCGAGCCATTAATGCCACATTAAAGTCAAATAACAAGCTCCCCACTATGACGGTAGTCGTTCCCATTGTCGATGCGCCAGTTCCCCCAATCTTTCGTGGCCCTACCACAATGTCATTGACTGGGCGAAACTGCGCATTAATTCCCATTTGCTGGTACGTTTCAATCGGAGCCTTGAGAATTTCTCGGTACATATCCTCGACGGGTCCCCGTGGCTTCGGCAATAACAAATGCCAAAAAACTTGACCGTGATCGAGATAAACGGCACCACCTCCTACAAATCTCCGACCCACTAATATTTGATGGGTCTCACAAAATTCGCGGTCGATTTCTCGACTGGCCAGTTGATGATAACCAACACAAACATAGGGACGGTCAGGACTAACAGTCACCAGTGTTATTTCGTCGTGGGGTTTCAAACGCTGGGCTAATGCATGATAGACGGCTTGAGACATTTCCCGCTTGACTGTTCCTAAATCGAGATACCGCACCGTGTTTCCCCCATTTCATAAATCATCATCAGAGTCGCTCGTTGTGGTCTCTTCAATCGGGGCGCAACGCATACAGGTAATCCCTTCTTCTTGAAGCTTTTCCCGGTAAATGGCCGCGACATCTGAACCTTTTATCAGATGTGGACTCAGCCACTCACTCCCTGGTTGCAGTTCGGCTACCCATCCTTCTCCATAGGGATCGCGATTAATCATGTTGGGATCGCTCAAAACGATCTCATTCACACGCACAACCGTACCATCGACCGGCGCAGGAAATGGACCTACCCACTTCGCTGATTCGATAGTCGCCACATTTTTTCCAGCTTTGACGGCTTTTCCAGGCCGTCCTCTCACATGAAGAATTTTTCCTGCGCGCGTTTGAGCAGGATCGGTCATTCCAATACGCAATATGCCTGAAGGCAAGCTCTCAATCCACACATCACGTTCCACGTCAAACCATAAATGATCGGGGAATTCACATGCAAATACTTGTGACACGTCTCTCCCCCCTATTTTTGACAATGAATCCCGTCTTGTTCTAATTTTTCACGGTATGAAGCCACGCCCGTTTCTCCCGTTGCTAAGGCTTTAGCGTCCTCATCCCAGTTGGTAGGCTTGACTTTTAGTAGCCAGCCTTCTCCGTAAGGATCTTCATTGACTAATCCGGGATTAGCTTTAACGGCTCCATTGACCTCTATCACCTCCCCTGCCACTGGGGTCGGAATAGATCCCACCCATTTTCCACTCTCTAGTGTTCCGCCACTCTTGCCACGGGCCAATGTTTTACCCGCGGATTTTAGGTTAACGACGATAATCTTGCCAGCCAAACTTTGGGCCACATCGGTCAATCCGACAAGGACGACATCCCCCTCCGGTTTAGCCCATACATGTTTTTCGATCCAGTAATAACGATCTTCAGGTATGTTACACCCCTGTACCTCAGCCATGACGTTCTCCTCCTTGATTTCATTTCATAGCGACGGCTGTTTCAGGAACAAGCAGTCCCACGGCCTGAGCCAACAATTCTGCGACATCGACCACCTTGATGCGGTCTTCATTTCCCGTACTTTGCACGGCCGCCGAAAACATCGACATGTCTTTAGGACACGCCACCACAAAGTAGTTCACATTGGGTAAAGCGACGGCTTCGCGAATGCGGTTGTCGGCTGGACGCTCTTTCACTCCCACCTCTTCCATCCAAATCCTGCCACCGCCAGCGCCACAGCAAAAACTGTTAGGACCATGCCTCGGCATCTCCACCAATTCCACGCCCATTTTTTCCAACAATTGCCTGGGAGCGTCAAAAACCCGGTTCCAACGGCCTAAATAGCACGGGTCATGATAGGTGACACGAATATCCAAAGGGGCTGGGGACAACCGTCCTTGTTCGATCAAATCTAAGAACGCTTGGGTATAATGTTTTATGGGTTTCTCAAATCCAAATTTGCGATATTCGTTTCGCAGCGCGTTAAATGAATGCGGATCCGTGGTGAAAATCTGGTTGTATTGGGCCTCTTCCAACCATTTCAGATTTTTATGTGCCAAGGTCTCAAATAATCCGTATTCGCCCATACGCAAAGCCTCATTGCCCGCATTAGACTCCCCTTCATAGAGAATCCCGAAATCGATTCCCGCGCGTTGCAACAGTTGCGCCACCAACCGCGAGAGCTCTTGAAGCCGGGGATCATAAGACGCAAAATCGCCAACAAACCATAGCCAATCCACTGGTTCCTTGCGTGCATCTTTGATAGCTACGTCGAGCCCTTTCGTCCACGCCGGTCGTTTACGCTGCGGCTGGCCAAAAGAGTTTCCCTGACGATCCCAACCCACAAGCACCTTTTGACTGTTCTTATCCACATCGCCATCTTCAAGTAGAGCCGCACGCAAACCGGCAATCTTGGGAACGTGTTCAATAAATACGGGGCAAGCTTCCTGACAAGCTCCACAGGTTGTGCATGACCATAATTCTTCAGCACTAACGACGCCTCCCGCCAATGGCTCGGGCTCTGCACCCGATAATTCCCGGCGTAAGGCATCTCGCAGTTCCAAAATGACCATTTTTGGCGATAGTGGTTGCCCAGCAGCATGGGCCGGACAGACGGCTTGGCATCGTCCACACTCCGTGCATGTAAAAAGGTCTAATACATCTTTCCAGTTCATGTCCTCGAATGTCCGAATGGCCATCCCTTCGTCCTCTTTCATGGGCGGCACAAGTTCCCCATGGGGCCGCGTCTTATGCAAGAAGATACTGGGAACAGCCAAAAAGATATGGAGATGTTTTGAGGTCGGTAAATATGCCAAAAATGCTAACACCATACCAATATCCAAAAGATAGCCCAAAATGTAACCAGTTTCCGCAACGCTTGGATGATAAGCAAGACCTGTACTCATCCACACATGGCCTAACGCGTAGCCCAAAAAGCCCCAGGGATCCAACTGGGCATGCACATGATACAAATACGGCGCTGCGAAGGGATAAAAGGATTCATGAAGAATAATGCCAATCATGATGATTCCAATCATCCCCAAGATAATGTAACCATCTTTCTCATCCGACCCGTGATAACGTTCCGGTTTTATCACAGCTCTTTGATAAACGGCCAGCACCAATCCCACTAAAACCAAGACCACCCACAGGTCAACAGCAAAGTCTAACGGCGCATCCAAATGGAATCCAGGCACAAAAACTTGGCCAATGGCGTCAACGATATCAATAAACAACACCACGAATCCACTGAAAATAAAGAAATGAAGAACGCCAGATAACCGAAGACGCAATAATCTTTTATGGCCAAAGACCTGGCCCAGCATAAAGCTGAGACGGCTGGGCCAGTTGTCCAAACGGTTAGTCGAGCGAGCTTTTTGCATTACCCGAAAGATGGGGAGCATCCGAATAACGAAATAAACGCTTGCCGCGACAAACATCAAGATGGTTAAGGCCATTAAGATGTCTTGGCCACTCACGCTACTCCCCCCTTAGTCGTTCCGCTAAGACCGGCATTAATTCCAACATATCCACGGTTGTACCGTAATGCGCGACATCCATAATAGATGCATTTTCATCGGTGTTAACCGCAATAATCAAATCGGCATCGCGCATTCCTTGGAGATGTTCGGGAGCACCGGAAATACCCAACGCGAGATACAATTTAGGCTTGACAGTTTGTCCTGATTTGCCTACTTGACGTGCTTTAGGAAGCCATCCGGCATCCACCACAGGACGGGAACAACTGACCACGCCGCCTATAGCTTCAGCCAATTCTTCTACCAGGGGCAAGTTATCGGGACTTTCAATACCCCGTCCCACACTAACCAAAATGTCTGCTTTGGTGATATCCACATCACCTTTTTCGGGTTCGATAGTTTGCAAGACACTCATGGTTTGGGGCACGTCAAAGGATAGGACTTCCACTTCTGGGTCACCTGGTTCGTTATAGGCAGCCCATGCGCCGGGCATAACCGTTAGCACGGCCCCTTGATCCGGAACACGGATCTCTGCCATGAGCTTACCAGCAAATACCTGGCAAGTGGCCACGAGTTCATCGCCATTTATGACCAGATCACTACAATAAGCAATCAGAGGAAGGTTTTCCCGGGCAGCCACCCCTGCCCCCAAATCAAGTCCTAAAGTCGTATTAGACATCAAGGTTATATACGGGTGGACTTGCTCAATGATGCCGCTTAAAACCTTTTCATAGGCCAAAGGATTGTATTGGGTCAACAGGGGATCCGATACCGCTAAAACCCGGTCCACCGCGAGATGTCGGAGGTGGTCCTCTTGGTCGGGTCCAAATCCCACTGCCACCGCAGCAACACCCAATTGAGTGGCCAATTCGCGCGCCTTGCCGACCAGTTCCCTGCTAGATTCGGTAAATCCTGTTTCACCATTTTCCATCATCACCAATATCGGCCCCATAACATTTACCTCCTCACTAAATTCCGTTCTTGCAGAATCTCGATAATGCGATCTGCCACTTCCTCCACATCACCATCGATCATTTCGGCATGGCCAGCTGCCACGGGTTTGTAAAACCGGCGAATTTCCAATGAAGGCACTTCTGGCATAGCCATCTCAACCTCTTCAATTTGTGCCGATTTGGCCACCTGACGAACCTTTGCAATTGAAGCATAGCGAGGAGGCTTTCGGGCGGCTTGTATTCCAATGACAGCCGGTGTCGGTGTTTGAATTTCGGCGACGACACCCCCGGCATATTCCTGACGCAAGATTACGGTGTCCCCGGTGACATGCACTTCGGTGACAACGGAAGCGTGAGGCCATCCTAGAATCCCTGCCACGAGTCCCGGTATCTGACCGTCAATATCATCAATCGCTTGCACACCCGATAAGACCAAATCAAAATCCTGTTGGCGAATGTAATCACTCAAAATTTGAGCGCGACTGCGGTTAGAGAGAGAGGGATCAAAATCCCCGACCAATTTGACGGCATGATCAGCACCTTTAGCCAACGCTGTATAGAGCATGTTGTCGCTATCGCCGGTATCGACAGTGACCGCAGTCACCTCTGCACCCGATTCTTCTTTAATCAAAAGCGCCTCTTCTAAAGCTTGATCATCCCATTCACTAGGCACATAGCTCATATCGTCATAGAGGATTTCCCCTGATTCCTCGTCCAGCGCAATGTCTTCCACTAAATCTGGTACAGCTTTTAGCAAAACCGCTATCTTCATATCCGTGTTCGTCCTCCTTGTCGGGTTAAAGAGTCATCACAAGATCATCAATTAAGCCCATGCTGTAAGCCACAAGTTCAGCGATATCCATAACGGCAAGCTTTCCGGCATTACCAGTTGACTTCACCGCATCTTCAAAGCGAGGCACTTCATAGGGACAAGTTACAGCTAAAATTTCGGCACCATATTCGACGGCTTCACGCACGCGTTTTTCTGACAGCCGCTGACTCGAGTAGTCGCGGGTAAAACTATCCAGCCACATGCCGCCACCACCTCCGCCGCAGCAATAAGATGTTTCGCGGCAGTGACCCATTTCAACCAGTTCAGCACCAGGCAAGGCATTTAATAATCGCCTAGGTGCCTCGTATTCACCATTGTGGCGTCCTAAGTAGCATGGATCATGGAACGTGATTCGTTTGGGAATGTCCCGGACAAAGGCCAGATCGGGCAGGCGTTCTGAGAGGTATTGGGTATAATGCTGTACTGGCCATTCTCCACCCATTTGGGGATATTCATGGAGAAAAGCGTTATAGGCATGGGGATCTGTGACGACAATCTGATGAAACGTATATTTCGATAACGTCTTAATGTTGTGTTCCGCCAACATCTCAAATAATCCCCGTTCGCCCGCCATCCGTTGGGAATCTCCCGCGCATTTCTCCTCGGTCCCTAAAATGCCGAAATCGACGTGGAGAGCATTAAAAATTCTCGCGAGTGCAACCGAGGCTTCTTTGCCACGGGGATGATAGGCGGGATAACATTCGACAAACCACAACACGTCAACCGGAGCTTTTTTCTGCGACATAATGGGCACGGGAACACCCGCCGATTTTGTCCACTCCGCTCTTTTACGGGGAGATTCTCCGATGGGATTGCCATAGCGTGCCGTGTTTTCGAAGGCCGTTAACAACTCTTCTGGCGCTTTGCCTTGTAAGACGGCTTGTTCTCTCACTGCAGGCATAATCTTGATCATGTTTACTTCTTTGGGGCATACCCGTAAACAGTTACGGCACGTCGTACATAACCACAAGTCAGGCGAGTCGATTAAGGAAGCTCCCAATTGGGTACGGCGAAATATTTTTCGGGGTGAATAATCTCCTACAGTATCCACCGGACAAACCGCAGTACATTTACCGCATTGATAGCAATATCCGAGAGACTCCGCGCCCGGTATGCTGGTGATTTCGTCTAACACGGACAAATCATATTCGGATATCGCACGCGGGACAAACATCCGATTCCATGAACCAGACAACTCGACCCCGTCGACAATTGCAACGTCTAATTCAATGGCTTTTGCTTTTTGCAACGACATAACCCTCCCATCTTGGAATCCCTAAAAGGCTAGCCACCACTTTAGGAAAAGGCGGCAAGACCTGGGTAAATTCATCGGTTAAACGCCATGATGTCATGGTAAAAAGATAAACTGCGTAAACCATGGCCAATGCCACGAGATGTCGGTAAGGAGTGTCGATCCAAGATAACCGGTGCCAGCCGTCTAGTATCTGTTCCGTAAACTGTCCTGCCTGATTCATAGCCCCATAAAGGTTGCGAAGATCTGTTTTTAGACAACTGGGATCGCTTACAATCAAAGCCACAGCACCGGTTTGACTGTCAGCCCGGTACATCCACCGGGACCACCACACATAATCATCAGGATAGGAATTGGCGAGCCAAAATGTTGCCCATTCCCAGAGCCAAGCGGGAGCCTGATTTTGGACCAAGATATCGACAACCTGATTTGGACGGTGCTCAACAGCTTTTCGAATTTGCTGTTCTGTCTCAATCCATAATCCGTGTTGCTCGGGTTTGATGCGAGCAGTAGCCGGTACTACGCGCCAACAGTAGACATCATCATATAGGGCTGTCATGACGGATTGGGAGCGAGTGATTAAAACATTGTTCCAGCCCCGGAAGTCAGTTTCCGAGATAAACGATTCTGCTTTATCCAAAAATTCCGCCATCGCTTCGGCATCAATGACGAGGGTGTTCATTAGACTTCGAGAGTTAATCGGTTCAGAATTCCGACGGCCTTAGCGGCGGCTGCCGCACCCATTGACACAGAATCCTCAATGTCTTTAGGACCTGCCGCAGCACCAGCCACAAAAATCCCCGGGACAGGCGTAGAAACGGTATCTAACGGTCCCCCAACCACTTGAAGAAAGCCGTGGTCCTCCCGAGGAATCTGAAAAATCCGGGACATTTCTACGGTCCCTTTAGAAGGCTCCATTCCTACGGACAAAATAACCAAGTCCATCAACACTTCCATGGGACGTCCCATCGTCGTATCTTCGCCTTTAATCAACAATTTATCGCCCTTACGAATGATTTCGGTAACAATGCCGCGGATATAGTTGACTTTATACTCCTCCTGCGCTTTCCAATAAATCTGATCTTCCCAAAAGCCATACATTCTCATATCGATATAAAAAATGAACACCTTGGCATTGGGAAGCATCCGCTTAATTTCGATGGATTGTTTGGAAGCAATTCCACAACACACCTTCGAGCAATATTTATTTCCGATCTGCCGGTCCCTCGATCCTACGCACTGGATAAATGCCACCCGTTCAGGAGGCAAACCGGTCGATGGGCGAACAATTTTTCCCTCCTTAAACATTTTTTCTGCATCGACCAAAGTAATGACATCGTCATATTCGTAATACCCATACATTTGAGTTTCGCGACCCGGATCGAAATGTTGGAAGCCGGTCGCCACGACGATGGCGCCCACTTCTTCCACCGATTGCGCCCCATCAGCGCTCTCTAATGTGACATGAAAGGCTCCGAGATTGCCTTCACTTTTCACGACGCGGGTATTCAATCGCACATCGACCGCAGGATTATTTCGTACAGCATCCAACATGTGTTCCATCGCGTGTTCTGTTTCTTGCAAATCCGGGGTCAAGCTCGCATAGGACGCATACGGAGTGCCCCCTAATTGATCCTTCGTTTCAATTAACATGGCACGTTTCCCTAGCTCCGCAACGGTACGCGCCGCTTCAAGTCCTGCCGGACCAGCACCCACGATCATGACCGTATCCGCTTTTCCCATGGATTCTATCTCCTACCTTTCCTTTTCCGACCGACGTTTCAATTTAGAGGACATGCTCCCACGTCAGGTATTCCATCTCACCATGCTTAATTTTTTCGACATCTGCTTCAAACTCAGCCCAAGCTCTTTCCACGTCAATCCCCATCTTGTGCAATAAAGGCCGATAGTCTACCGCATGCCAATGGAGCTGACACACCCGGAAAGGATGGGCCCCCACCGCCAGCGCGGCAAATTGCGACTCAGACATCACCGGAACCCCTACGTTACGCCCATGAGCTTGCGCCGCAAATTGACTTTTGTCGAGAGAAGTAACACATCCTGTGTCATGTGTGAGGACAACGTCGGGATTGGCTTCCTGCTTCATAACTTCAATCTTTCTCAATGTGGCAAAGCTACGGGTAAAGTCCCGTTGCACCAAAATGTGGCGAAACCCAAATCCACAACAGTCATACCATGTTGAATAATCAGCCACCTGAGCGCCAAGTTCTTGGACAACAGCCGTTACTGCCGCTGTGCGTTGGCCTCCATAAATCTCGGGATCGTAAATAGCGTCACCGCTTTGCAATTTGTAATAATGACAGGCAGGGTGAACTGTGGCAGTAATCTTAGACAGATCGAATTGCACCCGTTCTGATAATTGCTTGCGCACTGCATACATCCACTCGCTGTAATGAACAATTTCTTCCGGCATCACAAAAGGACGGCCCAATTTTTCAATGATGGCCCGGACTTGCCGGCGCAACTTCGCATCATGCACCAATTCATGACGGACCTCTTTGTAATGGCCAAAACTGGTTCCGCAATGGATGAGAGGATAATAACCCGTTTCATAGGCTGCCGAGAAATTTCGCATGGCTACGGCTGCCTGAGCAGCCTGATTGGAGGTTGCGGAGGCGTAATAATTCCATGCTGTACACGAAGTTTGATCGCGGGGATCGAAATAATCAAATCCTAACAAGCGGTTAAGCCAGAATATTGACGTGGAATATCCAGGAATGTGCCCACATTGCCCACAACTTTTATGATGCCAGGTGTGTTCCAAAGGGATTTTCTTTTGTCGGCCAAATTTTGTCGGGGCAAGATAATAAGGTTCTGGCACGGGTTGCACGATCCACTCGCCTTCCCGTCCAAGTTCCCAGATGGCTTCGCGCAAATCCTCATCGCGAACCGTCTCCGGATCCCGTTCAAAAACACGCGATGTCTGGACTTTTGTGCCGGCCACAGGAATATCTATCGGTTCCATCACATTCTCCTCCCTCATCAATCTAATCGTCACACCATTCGGAATTATTCAGTCGGTAATCCGCTCTCTTCTAAGGCATCGTCCATAATTTCCTCCATGATGTCATGAAGGCCCTCATCCAGCTCTCCAATCATGTCAAGCGTTCCCGTCATTTTCCAAATCGCATACAGTTCATGCATCGTACGTTCTTCGACTTGCCATGAAAGACCCGTTGTGTGTAATGTTTCTGGAGGCAAAGCCCGGCGCCACACATCTAAATTCTGCGAAACCGCTTTGACCTGGGGACCCCAGTCGGGAAAAGCATCTTCTTGCAGCATATCAGGTGACACTTGGGTTCCAGTAGTCATGATCTTGTAAATAATGCGAGTATATCCGGCCAACGCTTCTTTGGTTGTTCGTAAACCGTTTTTGACGGCCACTTCACGCATAATCGTGATGAGACCGCCAGGACTATTTTGGCGCGGGCACCGGTTGCAGGAGAAACATTGGGAACAATTCCATACATCGTCATTTAACTGCTCATAAAAAAGTTCAACATCTTCGCGGGCTAAAGTTTGTGCAATTTTACGCGGTGAAAAATCATAGAAGCGCGCCGAGGGGCAAGCTGCCACACAAATACCACATTCATAACAGCCATACAGATACGTTTTATAACGGGGATCCGCTTTTACCTCGTCGAATAACCGTTGCTTTTCTTCTAACGCGACCTCAGCATAACGATCAGAGGGCATTATTCTACCTCCTTAGCCTCTATACCTTAGACAAATAGAGAAATCTTGGCATCGCGGGCAAAATCCAAAAAGGTCGCGGCCCCTACCACATCCTCCACCTCAGGAACCAAATCCTCGCGTTTTACGCCGAGAACATCCATAGACATTTGACACGCCACCATGTGTACACCCAGTTCCTTGGCTTCCGACACAAATTCTCTAATTGACATGACATGAGAGTTAGCAAACTGATTTTTCATCATCGAGGACACCATTTTTGTCCCAAATGGCACAACACCTGCCACTTTTGCTAACGCTGGCATTCCTGGATTGCCGGCAATAGATACGGACAGATTATCAATTTTGTCCTTATGGATGACGTCGAGGCCCCAAAACGTAAAAAACAACATACATTCCATATCAATGGCGGCAGCAGCCGTCGCCAATATGAACGGGGGATAGGCCATATCCAAACTGCCCTTTGAGACAATAATGGCTAAACGGTCTTGTTCCACGAGATTTCCCTCCTTTATCACTCTGATCGCCTATGTCTTATTGTCTAGTTCTTTAGACTGATCTAATGATATAGTGTTTAAAGACAAAATACAATTCATTATAGATTTTGTGAATTCATTAACTTGTTTTATTTAAACTGTGTCATTCACATCTTAACTGTTGTTGGACATTGCCCTATCAAAAATCGAGGAGAGGAATCATTGTGAAAACGCTGTCAGTAAGCCTTTTTCGACTAGATGAGTGGGTTCCTGGATTTTCCGAAATATTAATTGCAGTCAACCAATCGTTGCGCAATATTAACCGTGGGAAAATGGATTTTTTACCTTATAGTAAAACCATTGAATCATTTGAATGGTTTATGGAAGCTCTATTAACACCGCAAGGCGAAAACCGTCCCCCGGCAGTCGGCCATTGGCAAATACGGATCACGCACTGCCATGATCTGCCCGATATCCTTTTACAAGGAAAATCCCGCAATAATGAAGAACGCGGCCTGTTAGTTTTTTATTGCCCGGATTCTCCTTGGCAAGTCCAGGCATTACAGTGGCCCGAGACTCACCCGGAAGAGTAAAAAATAGATCCAGTCAAGAAAAACTATGGTTTAGAAGCTCACAATCCCCTACGGTATGGAAGAGGGTCTATGACCAAAGAAAATATGTTAGGAGAGAAGGTAAGTACGAAGAAGACCACATAATGACGATTAATCCGTTTGAATGCTCGTCATATCTTTGCGAGGATATTCAGGGATATAAAGATGGCTTGAACAAACAAAACTGTTGCGTACGTTCAGTAATTCCTTTCATGAGATTATGAGTTCAAATCATTAGTTCATTAGTTCAAAGGAAGCTTGTTCTTATGAGCTAATTCTGCTACGCTCACCCACATATCCGAGAAATTTGATATTTCCCCGATTTTGAGGTGATTATGTGAACGTGTTAAACCATCGCGTAGTGATAATTGGAGGCGGACCTTCCGCTATCGCAGCCGCTCTTGAAGCGAAAAAATTTACCCATGATATCGTCATGATATCGGCTGAACCTGTTGGAGGAAATGCCGTTTTACACAGCTTAGTTCCTAGCAAAGCGTTAATCGAGGCAGCCCATCATCGACAATATTTCACCCGCTTGGGGGCTGACCCCGATGTCATGACCCTTTCTCAGGTAATGCATCTCCAACAAGAACAGATAAAAACTCTTGTAGAAACGACTCAAAAGGCATTAAATCCAGTGCAAATCGTATCCGCCAATGCGCATTTGGAAAAACATGACGGGGTCATTCATGTTGTGACCGATTCCCAACAGCATTTTGTCGGCGACACCGTCATCATTGCTAACGGATCCCGCCAACGCCTCATTCCCGGCGTTAAGCCGGACGGCCAGAACGTGCTCATTCCTCGAGCATTCCACACCCTAAAGAGCATTCCCCGGTCTTTAGCCATCATTGGTGCAGGAGCCACAGGTCTTGAGGCGGCATCCCTATTTGCGCACTTCGGCAGTCAAATCACGCTCTATACTCCCCTTCCCGAATTATTGCCGCAATATTCCCCAACCCTGCGCCACATCTTCACCAATCATTTGAACGATTTGGGCATACAGATGCAATTTAACCGGCGGGTCACATTGCTCGCGCGAAATGACGAGGGAATTATGATTCAATGGAATAACCCCGAAACCGGCGAAATAGGACAGAATGTTCATCCCACGATATTTCTTGCCACCGGACGCGAAGGCATGTGGACAGCGGATGAGTTGGTTCATCTTGGGTTTCATGTCGATCCACAAGGGTTTTTTATCACTGATGGGATAGGACAAACCAATATTCCGCATGTTTATGCCGTCGGTGACGCTCAAGGCCGTCCTCTCTTAGCAAACAAAGCATTGTGGCAAGGAGTCCAAGCTGTGCGCCATGCCTTTGATCACTCAGTTACCACTCCTCCCCAATTCGTGGAAGCCATTTACACCATACCAGAACTGGCACGGTTCGGAACGGTAGATGAAGACCATTTGGAGATTTGGGAAGCCAAAATAGACCATCCTTTGATGTACAAACCGTTTTTGGTTGGCCGTGAACCGGGCCTTCTTCGAGTTTACACTCACCATGATCATATTGAGGGAGCTGAAGCCATAGGCACTCAAGCCGCAGATGTTGTCAGCCTCTTGGCTATGGTCAGTGCTCAGGTACCATTGCCGAATTTAATCCAGAATGCGGCGGCGAGTCCCACCATGTTGGAATGGCTACAACATCTTACGCGTATTTAACATCTCAATCTCAAAACAATATTGTGACAAAGAAAATCACAACCTCGTTGGCGTCAGGTTGTGATTTTCTCTTATCAGAACCAATTAATGGAGCGTGGAAGAAGGTATCGCCATCCATTGACCAAGATTGTTGGTCAGCGCAATGACCTTGCCATAACCATTCATCACCACAGCATTAGCAGGCAAGTTGGCAACAGTCCCAGTAAATAATTGATGGTGCCATGTGCCTTGGTGATACCACACTAAAACGTTGGTGGTGGTGACCGATCCCGGTACTAAAGAGACGAGGGTCTTCTCTTTAAGTGGCATTGGCAACACTGTTAACTGGTGAGTCGTCTTCAATACATGCACCGGTAAACCAGCAAGCGTCCAACTCACCCAGTGCTTCGTCAGCCATGTCGAGTGTGAATCACTGGACGGAATATATAAGGACGTATAGAGAACGCCATCAATAGCGAAAGCGAGCGAATGATAGGTCTTTTGGGTCGGGGCAAAAATCCCCAATCCTCCTTGAGTCCATGCCGTCGCCTGGACTGGCACGGCGCTTTGTTCCACACGTTGGGCGATCGTGGAAGGCGCCAAATACGTTTCCCCACTGAGCGCTTGGGTCATAGGACCTTGCCCGGCAGCATTTATTGCAGCGATCCAATAGGTATACTGCGTGCCAGGAAGAACACCCGAATCCACAAACTCCACCTCATGGGTGCTCTGGATAACTTGGCCAATTTTTTGAGCCTCTGCAACACTTTGATTCCCCGCTACCCGATAAACCACGTAAGCACTGGCGTGGGGAACCCGTGTCCACTTAAGAACAACCTGAGACAAGCCCCACGATGCCACAATGTGGCCCGGAGCTTGACTGGGAGGTTCTTTCGGGATAGCCTTTGCTTGCCGCATCGTAGCTTGTTGCGCTTGGCTTAGTTGAGTCAATACAGGCCGCACTTGACTCATATCCGCCAACCATCCCGCGATAAAGGCCACTGGAACTAACAGCACACTCACCCCAGTCACTATCCACAGTACCCAGTGCTGGAACCGGGGTCTTTGCGAAAGATTAACCATCTTACCGACCTTTCCTCTGGCCATCATCTTATGATCGTATCATGATCGTCTTATCGAATTGTCGAAATGAGTGCTAATTTGTTAATACCGTTAGTATACTATACCGCTATATATTGGCAGGACGTGTTGCTAGAAATGCAGAAATGTTTTGATCAGGATTCAGAAATGATTTACACTTTACGGAACCAGCAAAATTCACACCGTAGTCTATTTATCATGCTCTCCGAATATTTTGGCTGGTCATACCCGAGGAACTATTGACTTCTTATACATCTTAAGGAAGTGATGGGATCATTGATGTCAAATCCAATCCAACTGTATGACACCACATTGCGTGATGGGACGCAAAGACGGGGAATCTCCCTCTCGGTCGAAGATAAATTGCAAATTACAAAACTCTTAGATGAATTTGGCTTCGATTATATCGAGGGAGGATGGCCGGCTTCGAATCCCAAAGATACCGCGTTCTTTAAAAGTGCGGGCCGTTATGTCAAACATGCAAAAATTACAGCTTTTGGAAGCACCCGTCGCCGTGGCGTGTTCGTGGATTCCGATGTGAATTTGCGTGCCATATTAGATGCTGAATGCCCCGCGGCCACATTATTTGGAAAATCATCGGTATTTCAAGCCACGAAAATTCTAGGATTGAGCCTAGAAGAAAATCTTGCCATGGTTGAAGAATCGATACAATTCCTGCGCAATCATGGTCTGGAAGTGATTTTTGATGCCGAGCATTTCTTCGATGGGTGCCAAGAAGATTTATCCTATGCGCTCGATGTGCTTAAAGCCGCTGAGAATGGTGGAGCCGCTTGGATCGTTTTGTGCGATACAAATGGCGGGAGTTTACCTGATCAAGTTCGAGAGTTTGTGGGACAAGCGCGCAATGTCGTGACAGTGCCGTTAGGCATTCATGCCCACAATGACGGCGGCTTAGCCGTTGCCAACTCGCTTGCCGCCGTTCAAGCCGGAGTGAGCATGGTTCAAGGCACAATCAACGGCTATGGAGAACGGTGTGGCAATGCGAATCTTTGCACCATTTGGCCTAATTTAGTGTACAAAATGAAATTACCTGCGGGCAATGAAGCCATGTTGAGGGAGCTGACCCGCTTATCACGTACAGTGGCGGAAATTGCGAATTTAATTCCGGACGATTCAGCCCCCTTTGTCGGCGATAATGCCTTCACTCATAAAGCAGGAGTTCATGTTGGTGCCGTGCGAAAATATCCTGAAGCTTATGAGCATATTCGTCCGGAACAGGTGGGGCAGACTCGCCGCATTTTGGTGTCCGAATTAGCGGGACGCTCAAATTTACTCTATCATTTTCAAAATCTTGACGCCTCATCGGAAACGGTCAAAGAGTTGGTGCAGACGGTTAAACGTATGGAAGCGCGCGGATATCAATATGAAGATGCACCCTCTTCCATGAAACTCTTGGTGGAACGGTCTTTAGGCCATGTGCCAGTATATTTTGACGTCGATCGTTTCCACGCGTCTGTCACCCACGATCAACGAACCATTGCCGAAGCAACGGTTCGCATCGTTGTGGGCGATGATCACTTCGTTGAAGTTGGTGAAGGCGATGGCCCTGTTCACGCTCTTGATGCCGCTTTAAGGCGTGCCTTGACACGAATTTATCCCGTTATTGAAGGATTGCGCTTAAAAGATTATAAAGTGCGGGTGCTCGACGGACGCGATGGCACCAGAGCATTAGTAAGAGTCTGGATTCGCTCAGAATTTCGGGATGAAACCGTCCAAACTGTTGGGGTATCCCGCAACATTCTGGAAGCTTCATGGCTAGCCTTACTCGATTCCGTCAATTATGTTTTGTGGATTTCCCATGCAGTTCCCGCAATTAATGAACACCAGCTCCGGCCTTCAAAATAGCGCAGGTCATCAAGGGACACATCGTTACAAACAGCGGTGTGACAATGTGTCCCTTGATTTGGTTTGCGGGCGCTGAGCAAACAAGCATTTGATGAAGGACAATCTTTGATCCCTGGTGTTATTCAAAAAACAACGCGGGTGACATGGCTATCCGAAAACGTGCAAAACAAAAGGAAGGAGACAATAACCATGGCACCACTTATCGAATTAGACCACATCAATTTTTCGCGCAATGGTCAAAATATCCTTCAAGATATTTCATGGCGAGTCGAACCGGGACAAAATTGGGCATTAATCGGCGCCAACGGTTCGGGAAAGACCACATTGCTCAATATTATAACCGGATATCTGTGGCCTTCTTCGGGGCACGTCAGGGTGTTAGGACATGAATATGGTCATGTTGATCTTCGTGAAATTCGCAAGACCATTGGATGGGTCAGTGTGTCATTAGGCGATTGGTTCTTTTCTCATCATGGCGACAATACGGTCTTACAAGTCGTGGCGAGTGGTCGGGATTCTTCGATCGGAGTCCCTTACCGCAATATCTCGGATGATACTAAGGCCCATGCTACAAAAGCGTTAGAAGCAGTCCGCATGGCAGACAAGGCCGAACGAGTGTACCGCCTCCTATCTCAAGGTGAACGACAACGCGTATTACTCGCACGGGCTTATATGGCATCCTTTCGCTTGCTCATTCTTGATGAGCCCTGTACAGGCTTAGACATTCCCTCAAGGGAAATGGTCTTGGACAGTATTGAACAATTAGCTCATGAAGGAGAAATTGCTCTGTTATATGTAACACACCATGTCGAAGAGCTCCGTAATACCTTTAGTCATGGTCTCCTCCTCGATCATGGCCGCATTCTGCAACAAGGACGCTTAGACCACGTCATTACCAACCAAACCTTGTCAGATGCGTTTGGGATGCCAATTGAAGTACAATGGGATCATGGACGGCCATGGGTAAAAGTCATTCACTCTACATATTTCCACTAGGAATGATGTGTGGCCCTGTTTCATAATAAGAGTGAATTGCTCGGCAAGTTCAGACATCATCAACAAAGGAGTCATTTCAATGGCTAGTGTCGTTCTACAACATGTAACCAAACGCTATGGTTCTGTCGAAGCCGTGCATGACGTCAATTTAAACATTCAAGACCAAGAATTTTTAGTCTTCCTAGGACCATCCGGCTGTGGTAAAACCACCACATTACGCATGGTGGCAGGTTTAGAAGAACTATCAGATGGAGACATTTTCATTGGAGATGAAAATGTGAGCCAAAAACCTCCCAAAGATCGGGATATTGCGATGGTCTTTCAAAACTATGCGCTTTATCCTCATATGACCGTCTATGAAAATATGGCATTTGGTCTGAAATTGCGCAAAACACCAAAGAGCGAGATTGACCGTCGAGTCAAAGAAGCTGCGGAAATTTTGGGATTAGGGCAACTGCTGACGCGTAAACCCAAGGAACTTTCCGGAGGACAACGCCAACGAGTAGCCCTCGGACGCGCCATTGTACGAGAACCGAAAGCCTTTTTAATGGACGAGCCGTTGTCTAATCTGGATGCAAAACTGCGCACCCAAACACGCGTAGAACTTAAAAATTTACACCGGCGTCTAGGCGCTACAATAATTTATGTGACCCATGATCAAACCGAAGCCATGACGATGGGAACACGGATCGTTGTCATGCGTGATGGCGTCGTCCAGCAGGTTGACACTCCCGACGGAATTTACAACAATCCCGCCAATCAATTTGTCGCCACGTTTGTAGGCACACCTGCGATGAACCTCATTAAGGGTACGGTACAAGTCCAGGGCGATCAGAGTGTCTTTCATGTCGGATCACAATTTATTGAGTTACCTGCGCGGATTCGGCATGCCTTAAGTAAATTGGGCAACAACCAACTCACCATTGGTTTACGGCCCGAGGACATTTTCTTACACAATCATCAAGAAACCTCTGCGGTCCTGAATGCAACGGTCCAAGTAATCGAACCCATGGGGCACGAAAATATCGTTTATCTCGATTTAGAAGGTCAGCCACTGATTGCGCGCACTGATAACTCGTGGCTCGCCCGCAGCGGTGATACCGTCAAGATGGCTATTAATCTTCCCCGGTTGCACGCTTTTGATCCCTCGACCGAAGCCTCTTTACTCTATTCATAGAATTCCATGACTGGCAAAAGCCGTCCGTGATACTGGACGGCTTTTGCTATACAGTCCACTCAAGAGCTATAAGAACGCATCAAGCATGCCTCGATGCTCGTTTAAAAGTTGACGGGCTTTCTTGGCTTCAACATGCAATAGATGCATTAAAATGGCTGTTTTCACTTCATATTCTGATTGCGTCAATAAAGCATCTGCGGTCGGATAATCAACATCGGCTGCTAACATAACAATTCGGCGAGCGCGTTCCCGCAATTTAAAATTTGTCGCTTTTACGTCCACCATCAAATTATGATAAGTTTTGCCAAGACGAATCATTGCTCCCGTCGACAACATATTCAGAACTAACTTTGTTGCTGTCCCGGCTTTCAAACGGGTTGAACCCATAATCATTTCCGGCCCGGTCGGAATGACAATGGTAATGTCCGAATATTGTTGTGTTTCGGGATCACGATTACAGTTCACCGAAATTGTACGTGCTCCCAATTGCCGGGCTTCTCGTAGTGCTCCCAAAACGAATGGGGTACGGCCTGAAGCCGACAACCCTACGACGACATCACCCTCATCGATACCATAATCCTTCATGGCATGCCGTCCCGCATCAACATCATCTTCGGCTCCTTCAACAGCATGTCGTATAGCCTCTTGTCCGCCCGCCATAATTGCTTGAATCATTGTGGGATCCGTATTAAATGTGGGTGGA
This sequence comes from Sulfobacillus thermosulfidooxidans, assembly GCF_001280565.1. NCBI lineage: Bacteria > Bacillati > Bacillota > Clostridia > Eubacteriales > Clostridiales Family XVII. Incertae Sedis > Sulfobacillus > Sulfobacillus thermosulfidooxidans. The sequence continues at coordinate 1,527,381 of NZ_LGRO01000001.1, forward strand.
CATTCTGCCGCATCAAGAATTCCCAAGCGGCCACTGGTTCCTGCGCCAACATAAAATAAACGCCCTCCTCGTTGTAAGACCTCAGCAATCAGGTCAACTGCCTCGCCAATTACCGGAATCTGCTCCCCAACCAAAATCGGGACAGCTTGATCGGCCTGGTTAATCGCTCTCAACATCTCGACTGTACTGAGGTTCTCCAACCAGGGCATCGTCCGGTCCCACATCTCGGTTTCCAACCGTTCGATCGATTTATCGGGTTCCATAGAGATCCTCCATATTATGAAAATGCCATAGGTTTATTCTGAAAATGTTCCTTGACGGGTAAAATACTCTTGCCATGCTGCCCAATCTCCCACCGCCACAAATCCTTCGTTATGCAAATCGGGTTTATTATATTGAAGAGGATGCCCGAGAAAATCGACCACCTGGCCTCCCGCTTCAGCTACCAAAACATGACCAGCGGCACTATCCCATTCCATATTGGGAGTCAATCTCGGATAAACGTCATCACGCCCTTCGGCAATCCGGCAAAATTTTAAAGCACTCCCGACATAATCAATCGAACCAATGGCTATTTGGCTCCGGCGGACCCAATCTATCTCCGATTGACGGTGGGAACGACTGATAACAACATTAGCGGGATTCGAAAAACTATGACTATGAAGCCGGATACTGTCCGTTTTCTCTAGTCGGTAAGCCCCTTCATTTTTTATAGCCATGTACGTTATATCACCCACCGGCCAGTCAATGACGCCGATCACCGGCTGGTGGTTTTCAATTAGTGCCACATTAATCGTAAATTCTCCATTTCCCCGGACAAATTCTTTGGTTCCATCGAGCGGATCGACCATCCCATCCACAACCGCGGCCACTTCAGGCGGGTCTCATAATCTATGGTCTTTAGTTCCTCCGAAACCACAGGAATAGTAGAATCAACCTGGTGCAATTTTTCAATCAAGACCGCTTGAGAGGCTATATCAGCTTCTGTCACTGGCGAATGATCCGTTTTATATTGAACCTCATAAGCGCGTTTCATAATCGTCAGGATCTCCGCACGCGCGGCCTTTACCGCATCTAGCGCTCCCTGAGCCAATAGCTTCCATTCGGTCATCATGCACCATCCTCAATGTTCGCACCATAGCTGAAATCATCATTCTGACGCTCCGCGTTAATCATCGTAAGCCGATTGCCCTTAGCTATGATGTCTGATTGCCGCTGATATTGTGTCACTGCTTCTGTCCTCATTTCATCATACCCGGAAGACCTCAAGACGGAAAGTTGTCCGTAAAGAGCTTTCAATCTTTGGCCGTACCCGAGTCTCATCCCTTATTTATTGAGGGGTGTCTTTTGGCGATAAGCGATCATTTGGCTAATTGAGTGAGTCATAGTATGCTGTCTTACGGAAGCTGAAAGCCTTTGGAATTCAGATAGGCTGCGTAACCGAATAAAACCCAGAAATGTTAAAGGAGCGATCTCTTTTTGAAAGCCCTTACAACCTTGCATCCCACCCAGGAACAAGCAGCGTTTGTTGGTTTTGTTTCCGGATATCTCAGCACGGATTCATTATGTGCCATATTTGAATCGGAAAATTCCCAAGAAATATTTCACGTGGCTATTACCGATTCTGGCATTGTTCACGTGTATTGGGTCAATGGCGATGATGCCTATGCCATATTACAACAAGAGGCAGGATATCCACGTACTTCCCGGGTCCCACTACATTTATCCGTGACAGCCTATGGATGGGAAATCACCTGCGACGAGATCCGCATTACCGTGGATCAACAGGGTTCGTTCCAGATTCATGCCCCGTCTGGCAACTTTGCACTCAATTCATTTCTTCGACACCATCATAGTCTGCGGTGCCAAATCTCGTCGCCTGCTTCAGAAAGTTTATTCGGCTTGGGAGAGAAAGTCGGTCCGCTCAACAAAAAGGGGCGTTTTTGGACACAATGGACGACCGATGTCGCGCCCCATGAAGATGACACCGATCCGTTGTATCAAGCGATCCCCTTTGCCCTTTTGGGACAATCCTCAGGATTTCGTGGAATATTTCTGGCCAATAGTGCAAGAAGCTACGTTGACGCCACTGATATGGAAAATTTGTGGTTTGGCGTCGACGACGGTCCCTTAAGTTTGTATTTAATACCCGGCCCCCAAATTTCTCAGGTTGTGGCACGGTACAGTGCTTTGACCGGGCGTATGCCCCTTATGCCGACCTTTGCCTTAGGCTTCCAACAAAGCCGGTACAGCTATATGACGCAAAATGAAGTCGTGGAAATTGCCAAACAGTTTCGGCGTTGGCATTTACCACTGGACGTCATTTATCTGGATATTGACTATATGGATGGTTACCGTATTTTTACCTTTGATCCTGACCGGTTTTCCAATCCTCAAGACATGATTTCCACACTGGATGAGCTCGGAATTAGTCTGGTAACCATTGTCGACCCTGGCGTAAAATACGACGAAGACTATGCCGTCTATCAAGAAGGGCATAATCAACATCATTTTATTTCGTATCTCAACGGCCTAGAATTCCTAAGCCGGGTGTGGCCCGGTTTATGTGCCTTTCCCGATTTTGCTAAATCAGAAACTCGTCAATGGTGGGGTCAGTGGAACGCCAGGTGGTTAGCACAGGGCATTAAAGGGATATGGAATGACATGAACGAGCCAGCATGGTGGGGATACACGGAAAATGAACGGGCATGTCATCCGGATGAAGAAGTGGGTATTGTTCACCATACCTCAACGGGGAAGGAATTGCCGCACTATCTTGTACACAATCTTTATGCGTTATTAGAAGCTCAGGCGACCTTTGAGGGGATTGGTCGTGTATCATCCTTCAGACCTTTTATCCTGAGCCGTTCCGGTTTTAGCGGTATCCAACGTTACGCCGCCGTGTGGACGGGGGACAATACTAGTTCGTGGGAGCATTTGGCTTTATCCATTCCCATGTGCCTCAATTTGGCATTATCCGGCGTCCCTATGGTGGGTCCGGATATTGGCGGGTTTCTCGATAATGCCACCCCCGAGCTGTTTGCTCGGTGGATTCAAATGGGTGTTTTTTTTCCTTTTGCACGGGCCCATACCGCCATTAATACGATGCGTCACGAACCGTGGGCGTTTGGAGAGGATGTGCTTCGCATAGCACGTCGTTATATCCAATATCGTTACCGTTTACTGCCTTATTGGTATACGTTAATGTATCAAGCCCACATCGATGGCGCGCCCATGATGCGGCCCTTGTGTTGGTATGATCCTTCGGACAGGGCGCGGAATATTGATGATCAATTTTTCGTCGGAGAGAATTTTTTGGTTGCGCCGATTATCCATAAAGGGGCAACTCGGCGCCAAGTTGTCCTTCCGCCTGGCCTCTGGTACGATATATGGAACCGTCAGTGGCTTGAAGGGCCTACAGAAATAGAGGTTGAAGCCTCGTTAGAGCAGTTGCCCCTATTTATTCGACAGGGTTCCATAATTCCTTTGGCTCCACGAACCCTCTCGACACAATATTGGAGGGATACCAGTCCTTGGCCTGCTTCGTTGTGGGTTCTTCCGGGTCATGGTCAATATGATCTATACGTCGATGATGGACGGACTACGGCTTACCAAAACGGAAGTTTTTCCTTAATTCAGTTTTTCGTGCATACGACTGCGGATTCCTTGTCAGTATCATGGCGGTGGATTCGCCACGAGTTTCACCATGATATCATGAATCAGCCAGTAATTTTACGCATCGGACCAATCGATGGCACAATTCACCAGGTTTTCTTAAACCATAACATAGTTCCCAATAGTCGAATTCGCAATGCGATCGTCTCAATTCCCATCATGCTAACATCTGACGGGAACGTTGATGTGATTTTTTCTCATTAGGATTTTCATGCAATCTCGGAATTGTGTGAATTTATCACGCAAGCGATCCCAATAGAACGGCTATGGTATTTTATTCAATACGACGATTGATGATATGAAAGGACGTGACAATATTGTCAGACCAAAATTATCGTCCCGGATTAGAAGGGGTCATTGCCACCGAAACGACCTTATCTTATCTCGATGTAGAACAAGAACAAATCGTAATCCGCGGATATGATCTCATCGAACTCGCAACCAAAGTGGACTATTTACGTGTCGCCTATTTACTTGTCGCAGGGCATCTTCCAACAGAAACAGAATATCACGCCTTTACTGAGCAATTGACTGCTGGACAAAAGGTTCCTGAAGAAATATTCCAAATTATGGGCTCACTCGGTCCCCACACGCACCTCATGGATTCGCTACGCACCGGTCTTTCCGCGTTAGCCACATTTGATCCCGCCTTAACCGACCGTGATCTGGAGAATACCTGGCGGCAAGCCTTGATCTTGTTGGCCACCATGCCGACCATCGTCGCCAACAGCTACCATATCAAGAATCATGAGCCGGTGATTTATCCGGATCCCACCCTGAGTTATTCTCGCAATTTCCTTAAGATGATTACAGGCCGGATACCCGACGATACCGAAACTCGAGCGTTTGATCAATTACTGACGGTATATAGTGAACATGAGATGCCCAATTCCACGTTTACGGCGATTGTCATCGCTTCAACATTATCTGATATGTATGGCGCTTTAGTGGGCGCGATTGCCTCTCTAAAAGGCACATTGCATGGTGGCGCTAATGAGGCCGTGATGAAAATGCTTTTGGAAATGCAAACCCCTGATCAAGTCGAACCGTATCTCATGGCCAAATTAGCCAAAAAAGAACGGATAATGGGATTTGGGCACCGCGTTTATATGCGAAAGCCTGATCCCCGCGCTCTTTTGATGAAGGAATCCCTAAAAGAGCTTGTTGCCATCAAAGGGCACCACGATCTTTACGAAATGTGTGTCAAAGGCGAAGAAGTGATGCAACGAGAAAAAGGTTTATTCCCCAATTTAGATTATTATGCAGCTCCGGTCTATTATTTACTCGACGTGCCCATTGAACTGTACACGCCGATCTTTTTTGCGGCTCGTACGGCGGGTCTCGTAGCGCATGTTCGTGAACAATATGAGCATAACCGGTTATTCCGTCCCCGAGTTCTCTATACAGGACCACGGAATTTACATCCTTAAAGACCGGGTTCAAATATCGGGTTCGATCCTAGTGATTTTACGGATAAGATTGTCACGGGATTTTTGAAGAGAAAGGACTGTTGTGATTGTCACATCATAAAGGTGAAGCCTCCATGGTTCCTGATAGCGTGTTAACCGAAATTGCCGATTATGTTTTGACAACTCCCATCACGAGTCAAGAAGCCTATCATATGGCTAAATGGGTCTTATTTGATGCGATGGGTTCTGGAATATTGGCTCTCAATTATCCAGAATGCCGGAAATTAATTGGGCCATGGGTCCCAGGGACCACATCTTTAGGAGGCTGCCCCATTCCCGGCACATATCTTGAACTCGATCCCATTCAAGCCGCTTTTAGCATTAGCTGTATGAACCGGTGGTTGGATTATAACGATACTTGGCTCGCGCAAGAATGGGGACACCCTTCTGACAACATTGGTGCGATTTTGGCCACGGCGATTTGGAAAAGCCAGCAGAATATGCAAGATTCTCGACCTCCCTTATCCATGCATGAGGTCCTCACGGCAATTATTAAAGCGCATGAAATCCAAGGAGTCCTTGCCTTGGGCAACAGTTTAAACCGTGTCGGACTAGATCATGTTTTGTTTGTGAAAATTGCTTCCACCGCTCTAAGCGCCTACCTGTTAGAAGCTAACCGTCAACAAATCATTAATGCCTTGTCCAACGCATGGATTGATAACGGGAGTTTAAGGACGTACCGCCATTTTCCTAATACGGGATCACGCAAATCCTGGGCCGCAGCGGACGCAACCAGTCGTGCTGTGCGCCTCAGTTTTTTGGCTTTAACCGGTGAAATGGGTTATCCAACAGCTCTTTCCGCCCCCGAATGGGGTTTTAACGATGTTGTCATGCATCACAATCCTATTCGCTTGGTTCAACCGTTGAGTTCATATGTCATCGAACATGTCTTGTTTAAAATTTCGTATCCGGCGGAATTTCACGGACAAACGGCCGTAGAAGCGGCTATTCGGCTTCATCCACTGGTTTCCCAACGTCTTGATGAAATTGCTGAAATCGTTATTGAAACCCAAGAATCCGCCATGCGCATTATCAACAAAACGGGACCATTACAGAATCCCGCCGACCGTGATCATTGTTTGCAATATATGACCGCCGTAGGTTTGTTAAAAGGCTCCTTAACCGCGGAAGATTATTTGGATGAAGCCGCCATGAATCCCGAGATTGATCGTTTGCGCGCCAAAATGACGGTTAAAGAAAACCCGCAATTTTCCCAGGACTATCTGGATCCTGACAAACGCTCTATTGCTAACGCCATTCAGATTTATTTTCAAGATGGATCCATGACACCAAAGATTACAGTCGAATACCCTATTGGCCACCGCAACCGCCGCCACGAAGCCGAAGAACCCTTGATGCACAAGCTTCATTCGAATTTACTATCGTGGTACGTGCCTAATAAGGTGGATCGTTTGTTGCAATTATTCCACGATCCGGACTTTGACAATATGAGTGTGCTCGAGTTTATTAAACCATGGAAGTTATAGCAAGGGGGTGTATCTGATGGCTTGGCTTTTTGAAGAACCCTTATCGCAGAAGGATTTAGCCGAACAATTTCGTGGATTAATGCAAGGTCAACATATATTAAAAATTCCTGGCGCGCACGACGCAATGGCCGCCCTCGTAGCGAAATCCGTGGGGTTTCAGGCTTTATACCTATCGGGCGCAGCCTATACGGCGAGCCGTGGCCTACCGGACATTGGTTTAATCAGTGCGTCAGAGGTAGCGGAGAGAGCACGAGACATCATCCGAGCGACCAATCTTCCCCTACTTGTTGATGTTGATACCGGATTTGGCGGAATTCTCAACGCTGCCCGAACCGCCCGTGAAATGGCAGAATCTCGTGTCGCTGCGATTCAAATTGAAGATCAGGATTTACCCAAAAAATGTGGTCATCTCAATGGCAAGAGCCTCATTACCGCGGACGAAATGGTGGCCAAAATTCGAGCCATCAAACAGGTGGTTCCTGACATGGTGATCGTGGCCCGGACAGACGCCTACAGCGTTGAAGGCCTGTCATCGGCCATTGAGCGCGCCACGCAATATATTCAAGCAGGAGCCGATGCCATTTTTCCTGAGTCTCTCGATTCTCCGGACAGTTTTCAGGAGATGGCACGTTCAATCCCCGCTCCATTATTGGCCAATATGACGGAGTTTGGCCGAACTCCTTACTATTCAGCACAGGAATTTGAAGATTGGGGCTACCGGATGGTGATTTATCCCGTATCATCGCTGCGTGTGGCGGCTAAAGCTTATGAACGGTTATATCAAACCTTGGCAGCGACCGGCACCCAGATCAATCTCCTAGAGGATATGCAAACCCGTCAAGAACTTTATGACCTCATTCGCTATTGGGATTACGAGTCGCTCGACGCGAATATTGCCCAAACAATCTTACCCACCTTACCTGACACGCAAAACAAAGGGTGACCCATATGGGTCACCCTTTTTAAACTTCAGTAGTTTGCTCGATGTTACACCTCATCCAAGGCGCGAATGATTTGGGATAAGGACGATTTGGCGTCACCGAAGAGCATCGACGTTTTGGGATTGGTGTAAAGCGGATTGTCAATGCCCGCAAAACCCGGATTCATACCACGTTTGAGAACGATGACCCGCTGCGCCTGATCCACATTTAAAATTGGCATACCATATAAGGGACTACCGGGTTGATTTCGCGCCGCAGGATTGGTCACATCGTTAGCCCCTATGACCAAAACGACATCGGTCTGCGGGAATTGTGGGTTAATCGCATCCATTTCATATAGGCTGTCATAAGGCACGTCAGCTTCCGCCAGCAAGACATTCATATGACCGGGCATCCGTCCGGCGACCGGGTGAATACCAAATCGCACATTAACGCCACGTTCAGTCAATTTCTCCATCAATTGCCGTACCTCTTGCTGGGCCCGGGCGACTGCCAATCCGTATCCCGGAACAATGACTACGTTGCGGGCATATGCCAAAATGGTGGCTACATCTTCCACATTAGCGGTTTGAACCACGCCATCGCTCTCGCCAACGGCACCAGGCGCACCGCTCGCCACTTTCCCAAATGCACCAAAAATAATGTTTTGAATCGGCCGATTCATGGCCCGGCTCATTTGTTGCGTCAGAATGGTTCCAGAAGCCCCGACTAAAGCACCGGCAATAATTAACACGTTATTAGCCAGCAAAAATCCGGTTGCGGCAGCGGCTAGTCCTGTAAACGCATTGAGGAGGGAAATCACCACAGGCATGTCCGCCCCACCAATGGGAAGAACGACCAGAAATCCCAACACTGCCGCAAGAATAATGTAAATGGTTAATAATGTGAAATCTTGCGTGCCACCGGATACGCTCATATAAATACCTAAGACCACAGCGACTAACAACAAAATGCCGTTAAAAAGTTTTTGTCCGCCAAAGGTAATTGGCCGGCCACTCACCCATTCTTGTAATTTGGCAAAGGCGAGTAAACTTCCTGTAAAGCTTAGCGATCCAATCAATACTGTCAACAAAGCACTGATTGAGGCCCCTGGTGAGGAAATCCCATGGACCCAATTCGAATGAAGTTCGCCAATAGACACCAAAGAGGCTGCACCGCCGCCCATGCCATTGAATAATGCCACCATCTGAGGCATAGCCGTCATCCGTACCTTTTTGGCAGCGTATGTTCCCGCAATAGCACCTAGAATGAGCGTCAAACCAATGAGTCCCCAGGAAAATGAGTGATAACGAATCACGGTAACGATAAAGGCAATTACCATACCACTGGCCGCGATTAAGTTTCCCGAACGCGCTGTCGCTGGTGAACGTAAGCGCATGACGCCGAGAATGAATAAAATAGCGGTCAATAAATAGCCGACTTGCAAAAGAATATTCATCTACTGTTCACTCCGTAGGCCGTTCGGCAGATTTTTTCTTAAACATGCCTAAGATTCTATCGGTGACCACATAGCCCCCGACAACATTGAGTGTCGCCAAAAATACGGCAGCCACGCTAATGGCCACATCCAATGCTCCATGGACAGACGCGGCTAAGGCAATAGCGCCAACGAGGATAATTCCGTGAATAGCATTGGTGGCTGACATCAAAGGGGTGTGTAGTACAGAGGGCACTTTAGAAATCAGCTGGAAGCCCACAAAAACAGCCAACACGAAAATATAGACTTCAATGAGCAAATGACTAGACATTCAGCAATCAACTCCTTACCTGTGTCATGCGTTTAGCCAATACATCATGCAAAATTTGGCCATCGCGCAGAATCATGGTACGTGCGACAATTTCGTCGCTGAAATCTAGTTCTTTCCCTTCTTGTCCCAACCCCATGGAAAATAAATGCGTCAGGAAGTTGAAAACATTGCGCGAATACAGTTGGCTGGCATGGGGAGCCAATTGGGAAGTAATATTCAATGGCGCTTCAATAATCACCCCATTGTCGGTTACCGTTCGTTCTCCGGGTCGACTTAATTCGCAGTTTCCTCCTGTCTCGGCCGCTAAATCGACAATCACAGAACCAGGCCGCATATTAGCCACCATCTCTTTGGTCACCAAAAGAGGAGCAGGTTTTCCCGGAATGAGGGCCGTGGTAATCACCACATCTGCTTCCGCCACGGGTTTAGACAACAGTTTAATTTCTTGTTGATGAAGGTCTTCCGCCAACGCTTGGGCATATCCGTCCTGAGTTTGCTGCGTTTGAATTTCCAAGGTCAAAAAAGAGGCACCCAAACTTTCGACTTGTTCTCGCACCACGGGACGGGTATCAAACGCTTGGACAACCGCCCCAAGACGGTGGGTCGTCGCAATGGCTTGAAGACCCGCAACACCCGCTCCTAAAACCAACACATGAGCCGGGGTAATGGTACCAGCTGCGGTCATCAACAAGGGAAAAAAGCGCGGAAGTTGTTCAGCGCCAATTAAGGCGGCACGATATCCGGCTACTGTACTCATGGAGGATAATACGTCCATACTTTGAGCACGGCTTATCCGTGGAATCGCATCCATACTAAATGCGGTCAGTTTATTCTGCAACATTAATTCAAATGTTTCAGGCGGGGATGACAAGGGCCCAAGCATACCGATAATGATGGTTCCTGGTTTTAAATAGGCATACGGTGATGACGGCCCAAAATCAGAATTTTGAACAGTCACCACAATATTCGCGGGTTTCATCCATTGGACATCCGGTTTCACAATTTCTGCCCCTGCGTCCCGGTAGTGCTGATCGGAAAATCCAGATTCAATTCCGGCCCCCTCTTCCACAAGCACTTGATGATTTAACTTCGTGAGACGGGCAACCGTTTCTGGTACAAGTGAAACGCGGCGCTCTCGAGGGCCCCGCTCACGAGGAACGGCAATAATCATGTTTCATATAACCTCCAGACCGCACGTGCGGTAAAATAGTCATCGACTTATTCAAAACTGCGAATATTATTCAATTTATCTCCGATTGCGAACTTCCTGTCAATATTCACGGAGAGAAAGGATACGACGGTGTGATCCTCTGTCATGATTTACCCCACCAGGTATGATTGACGATATCATAAGCCCATATGGCTGGCAATTGCTAAATCTTATTATTTCCCTATATACAGACAATCCCATGCGTTTACGGACGTGATCTCCCCGAGGATAAAGCTCGCGATGCATAAAACAGAGTTGTCATGAAACAGTGTGAGTCAAGACTAAAGAGGCTTTTAAGTTCTCTAATAAAGCTTTGTCTGTTTGCCTGGACGAACAACCCATTGTTCTTGGCGGCTTAGGCTAAAGCACCTCATTTCTCTGGCCTATGGGGGTATTCACAAACAACAATAAATTTGGTCGGCGCTCGCCTCGATCCTGCTCATCATCAAAACACTTTCTAAGGGTCCCGTGACACTTTTCTCATTCTCCCATTCAGATTCTGCGTAAATACAGTGGACGCATATATAGATGTCTTGGAAAACAATAGCAGGGTTGATAGTGTGTCCCCTATCCTTTCTTAGCTGTCGATAGATTTGTAGAGTGGCGAAGAGAACAAGCCGTTTCCTGGAAGGGGTTTCATCTATTACTATTCATAGTAACAGGATAAGCGAGATCCAGTGGCTCGTTGCAACCTTGAGGAAGGTATTCACCACTGAGAATAACAAATAAGGACGGTGGAATATGTCCTCTTGGCAAGAATTGATCATTCAGTATTTTGGCAAGGCAACCCTGACGCCACTAACGGGCGGTTCATTGGCCGAAAGCTATGTGCTATCTACCCGTACGTCCCGCTATTTTGTTAAATATTACGACCCTTCTTGGATAAAAGATACCCATATAGCGCGGCGTGAGGCTTCAGCGTTAAAGGCTCTAAAACAGGCAGCATGGCCAGTTCCCGACGTGATCTTAAGCCATGATTCCTTTCTTGTTTTGTCATGGATAGACCACGGATCGACCGCTTATAAAGAAAAAGCTGGTCACATTTTCGGTGAACGCCTTGCCAAAGTCCATCAACACGTTGTAAGTTCCTTCTCTTTGCCATGGGGAAACGGCATTGGTATTGTTCAGCATCCGTCTTCAAATTATTTCATGGCCGGCGATTTTTATTGGGAAATCCGTCTCGCCCCCCTAGTCAAATCATTATCCAGCCAATATCCCTTTCTTGGCTCATTAAAAGACTATGAAACCCCAATCCGACAATTTTTGAATCAGACCGTGACATTTCCCACATTGGTCCATGGTGACTTATGGAGCGGGAATTTCCTCTGGCAATCCGACAGTTCTCCTTATGTCATCGATCCGGCTAGTTATTATGGCGATCCCGTATCGGACATTGCTTTCTCAGAGCTTTTCGGAGGATTTCCCCGTTCGTTTTATCACTCTTACTGGCTCACAATGGGTTCGGATCCGCATTATCCCTGCAAAAAACCCATTTACCAACTATATCATGCCTTGGTTCACCTGAAATTATTTGGACAGGCCTATATCGGTTTAAGCAAAAGTCTCATTGACCAAATAAGGGAGAGCCCTTGTCTTCCTAGGTAGCATAAGCGCGGTTGTACCAGGTTTAGAACTCGAGTACACTGGGAAAGTATGATTGGTCCGAAACATTTTTGCAACATTGGTGGGGCAGAATGTAGCAGGATAAACAAAGGAAGGTGCAGCATGGCAAACCCACAACGGTTATATAAATTTATTGGTGCCACTATAGTCGTATCCCTAGGTACTGCAGCTTTGGCTGGCTGTGGACAATCATCCACTACAGCGGCCAAACCTCTAGCGGTCGTCAACGGTACAGATATTACCAATTCGCAGTTGAATACCATGGTCCGCATGACGGAGCTTTTCAACGGTTCCACTTTGCCGAATACACATGCCGAAAAGGTTAATGAGGTTAAATATTTAGTCCAAGAAAAAAGTGTAGAAGATTGGGCACTCGCCCACCATCTCATTACTCAAGCCCAAGCCAAAGCGTCTGCCACATCCGTTATTACTAAGTCCATTGAACCTCAAGTCGGCGGAAAAACTGGCCTTGAGAAAATGTTGAAAAGTAAAGGCGTGACATACCAGCAATTAACGGATTATCTCACCGAACAAATGATATTGCAGCAAGCCTATAATCAGGCCACGAAAAATGTTAAACCGATTTCCACTGCCGCCGCCGAAGCTTTTTACAAAGCCAATCCACAATATTTTACGGGCACTCCTCAAGTCGAACTGCGCGAAATTACAGTCAAGACACAGGCTGAAGCTAGCGCTATTGAAAAGCAGTTAAAGGCAGGAGCTAGTTTTTCGGCATTAGCGCAAAAAGATACTATCAATAGCGCACTAAAAAGCAAGGGCGGAGAAATTGGGTGGGTCGCAGATTCCCTCCAATCTTTGTCACCAGCAGTTTATAAAGAAATTAGCACACTCAAACCCGGACAGATCGGCGTCACTCAAGGATCCCACGGATATGATGTGATTGAGTTACAAGCGACTAAAGCCGCTCAAGAAAGTCCGTTCAGTCAGGTTGAAAGCGAAATTAAAAGTAACTTGCTCCAAACCGCCCAGGGAAACGCCTATCAAACTTTTGCAGGAAAAATTGAAAAACAGGCGAAAGTCACCATTTATTTCAAATAATCCGGTGTTCATGAAAAACTCGCCTCTTGATGGGGCGAGTTTTTCATTGTCTTTTCTTACGATTTTGGTGGAGAAAAATCACTTCCAACCGTAATTTTGACATCCCACGGTGTTGTATGATACGCCGTAAAAGAATTGACTGACGGACCCGTTAACGATGCCAATCGCGAACCCAACCACTTATCCCCCGTGGTGTTTAGAATGACGGTGCGGTGATGATTATGGTGATTAGCCCATCCAATTCCCACCACACTATAACCTTGCGCTGTTAAGAGGTGTGCTAACTCTTCGGCGGGAGCAAGCGTGCTGGTTCCACTCGCAACAAATATTTTTAAGCTTTTCTTTTGCGCTTTCGTTAATGGCGAAGCTAATAATACATCTTGAATCAAGATATTGGTTAAATGCGGGTCATACGTCCAATAACTAAGCTGTTGATGCATATACGGATCCATATACGTCGATCCATATCCCGGCACTGTTGCGAAACGGACGGTATGAAGTGGTACGTGTTGAGCAGCTAACCCTAATGCAATTAATTGATTGACAGAGAGATTCGTATAACTCAGGGCTTGAATAACGTCATGAGCGATTTTTGGCCAATGAATAATATTTTGAGGTTTCAACATCTGTTGAGCTATATCTCGTAATAGCTGTTGCTGCTGTTGAATTCGACCAATATCACCCATCTGCGTTTCCCGAAACCGTGCAAATTCTAAAACTTGTTTACCATTTAAATGATGAATCCCTTTCTTTAAATTAATGCCCAAAGGATCCCCATTGGCTTCATAGACTTCATTTTGCGGCACATTCACTGTCAGTCCGCCCATATCGTTAATGACTTTTTCAAATTGGAACATGCTCATATAAGCATAATAATCAACGGGCACATGAAACGTATTTTGAATCACCCGGATCATTTCCGGGACACCGCCAAAATACGTAGCCTCTGCGATCTTCGTTTTACCAATGCCAGGAATAAAGACCCTCGTATCGCGGGGAATGGATAACACGCCAATTTTTTTTGTCTGCGGGTCGAAAGACACGAGAATGATGGTATCGGCCCGGTCACGCACTTTACCATTTTTGATAACCTGATTGTTTACCGTCGCCAATGAACTTCCCATAAGTAAAAATGTTATGCGATGATCGAATGCTGGATTGCCGGAGGCTTGGTTATAGTGGATTACTTTGGGTGTCAACAACAAGTTTTTCGGATTCGCATAATATTGATATACGCCATATCCCGCCATGCCTAATATCAAGATTATGCCTAGAAGCCACGCCCAAAATCGTCCTCGTTTTCGCCGTGTCTTTTTAGTTAAATCCGAACGTTTCATGGAAACCACTTTATCTACCTCCTACATCGTTCATTGTCTACGGTGCCCATGGCTATCCTTTAGCAATATTACTACTATACACTGTTTGACAAAGATATAGGGTTTTCTCATCCGAAAGCGATGGGCTTGTCAGAAAATTTCTAGGTCGTTATACTCGGAATGATTTTATTGATTTCATAGAGAATCGAGGGTATAGTCATGCATCGCAAATTTTTTTTAGCAAGCTTTGTCTTTATTCTTCCTGTCCTGTTAACGGGCTGTGGTTCCTCGGCCCCTGAAACCGTTGCTCCGATAACCGGCACACAAATCGCCCACATGGTTCGCAGATGGCCCGTGCCTTTGCTATCGGGAAAAATGGTCAAGCCCTCGACTGTCATGATTAATCCCTTGTCATCTTCGCCTACCTCACTTTACGCAAATTTGATTAATAACAGCCTCAATAACGCCAGTATGGGGGTTCCTAGTAATTGGCGCGGATTAAGTGTCCCAGCGATGTGGATTACCGATGGCCGCACCACATTTAATGTCGGAATGTACCGGGGAATTACCGATAATCCCAGTCTCAATACAGCTGTACCCGTGACAAATCGTCGCATCGACTCGCTATTACTCCGTATTATGCACAATCATTACATGCTCTTATCTCGTAAAACGTACACCATTCTCATCCAAAAGATTCCGCCGACGACTGCGGACCGACTGGCCAACAGCGCTAGCAGCATTATTGAAAACTTGGACACGAGTTCTACCGCTCCCTCGTATTTAGTGTTATGGGTTGGTCAGAGTGCTCTCGCATCCCGCCCGTCAACGTAACTGTCAAGTAATAGTTTCAACAAATTCTTGAAAGAATCCCGTTAATAGGAAGAATCTCCACCATATTTTTGGAACAAAGTGAAGAAAATCTAGTCGTTTTGCTTAATTTTATGGTATGGTTTCTATGTACTAATCCTTGTTCATCCCTTCCTTGGGATGAGATAGATAATTTTGATAACTTGACAAGTGTAGCAGGAGGAACGTCAATGAAACACGTCACAAAGTGGGGGGCAATCGCCGCCATAGGATTAGCCACCGTCGGATTGGCCGGTTGTGGCACAGCTCCAATCGATGCATCACAATTTATGCAAGTTCATCCCGCTTCAAAAACTGTGGACTTGAAAATTGTCGGGGAATACAGTAGTAGTCAACAGGTTAATACTTTTGACGGATATACCAACGGGCAATTGGTCGTGACCATTCCGGTCGGTTATCACGTCAACATGGATTTTGTGAACAATGGTCCTATTCCCGAAGCCATAGGGATTTATAAGCATGACCATTTAGCATTTCCTAATGCCGGTATGCCCTATCAGCAAGTCATGGTTAACCCTTCAGCAGGACTCTTACCGGGACAGTCGCAATCATTTAGTTTTACTGCGACACAAGTCGGAACCTATAAATTAGCAAATGTTCTAAATGGTAATAACAATAATTCCCCTACAAGCGGACAATGGGACATTGTTAAAGTTGTCTCATCAGGCTCACCGAGTATGTCCACCACTTGATTTCTCAAATCTTGAAAAAGTATACAATAGTCTGTTATTTGGCGATCGTGGCTATAGGCCAACGATCGCCTGCCTTTTGGTAAGGATTCATGAGCTGTGTTAAAATGTGAACATGTAACGGTAAAAATGCTGCTATCGGCATGATGGTTCAGGTTTTCGTTTACGAAAGGGTAAATTATGAAAACGATTTATTGTCCGACCAAAACGCTTAGACCCGTGATTCTCGATATTGCGCGTGCTATGGAAACCGTCAATCACGGGGAATGCCTCCAAATAATCTCGGACAAATCTTTCTTGGTGCGTGAAGCGAAAGCCTTTGCCCATATGCAAGGCTGCGAAGTCATTCGTATAACGCATCGCGATGTCAGGACATTTACCTTATCTTGTGATGACGATGATCAATTTAGCTGGAACCGCCATGACCCGATAGTGGATCACGAATGGCTTATTTGGCTCAAAAAACCTGAACGCGCTCAACAACACACAGATATCTCATACGACGGGGTGGATTATGGACCGTAAACTCGATGAGACAGATATTAAGCTCCTGAAGTATTTTAAAACGCTAGGGCCAGATTATGCGAAATTATTAGCCGCACGCTTTAACATGGATGTAGCGGCTATGCGTGAACGCCTCAATTATTTAGAATCGCTGAACTTCATTGAACGGGTGGAAGGCCGGATTGTCAAGTATTATCACCGACGTATGAAAAGTGTCAAACACCGCAATCATACGTACTATATGATATCGCGCGAAGGCGATCATTTTCTTCGTCAACAAGAAGAAGTGCCGGAAATCACGTGGAAAAAACCCCGGCGATAGGGTTCGAAATGAAAGCCTCGCGCATGGCGGGAGGCTTTGATTGTTGACATTACTTTCGTCCCTTTTTTTTGTGTTGGGTTTTCCTAGCCATCCTTCTCGCTCATCTTCTGCACAGTGGTTGCAAATTGATCCCCGAAGACATACTGCAACATTGATGGTGATCGCCCATTTTAATGACATGAACAACGGCTATAACCTCAACGGCGGTTATAACGGCAATATGACCATCAATATTCCAGAAAGTACCCGGGTCACAGTAACATTCATTAACAACGCGCCCCATCAATTCCATTCCTTAGCATTAATTGGTCCCCATGGGCTGAGCGCCACTCGTCCCATCCTTGCCGGTGCCAGTATATCGGCTCCACTTCAGGGCATTATTGGCCCACATAGCTACGCCGTCTTTACCTTTATGACGCCAAACCGGCCCCGCCATTACCGGCTGGCTTGTCTCCGACCGGGCCACCTCGGCTATGGAATGTATTTAGATCTCAACGTGACGCCTTCAAATCAATAAAAAAACTGGCAACCGCCAGTTTTTTTGTGCTTCATTCGGCCCCAATTCTATAACCATGCCATAACAAAATATCCGGCCATTATCACAAAGAGAGCACTCAATACGAAAAACAACCCAAATACCGCTACATCTATCAGTTCCGATTGAAGCCATCCCGATCGATTTTCCGCTGCGATCATTTCCATGCCGGGTTCGTATTGAGCCATGATAAACGCCTCCCATATGTGATACTTTTGAACTGGTTTTATTATAGCTCTTGCGAACTAGTTTGCCTAGTCAGTTTGCATTATTTTATTTTAATTTTTTCATTGCTATTAGTCCGTAAGGACTGCTCTATAATCTCTATATTATCTTAGACATTCTCATCGGAAAAATGTCGGCAAAATATAAAGAGACCGATTTGTGATATGACCCACAAATCGGTCTCCTGTTTAAACCTCCGAAACTAGGACTGCACCGCAATCCATGTAAATTCATCGATACGCACCTCTCCTATGCCGTGACAAATGCGGCATACGGTATATCCCCTCTCCCCACAACGTAGACATCCTTCTCCTTCACACTCTTGGCAAATATCTTCACCATAGCCAAAACACTGATCACATTCTTTCCATTCCCCTTGCGGCGACTTAGGGAACACGGGTAATCTCCTCGACTTTGGCATCATCTTTCCCTCCGTTCTCTAGAATTCCATCATGATAAAAATCTAGGGCCAATCGCAAATCAATGACTGTATCCAAATCCTTGAGATCACATCCCAGTAGTGCTTGCAGCCGTTCTAAACGATATGCTAGCGTGTTGCGATGCACATAGAGACGTTTTGCAGCTTCCCGTGCCTGACCGTTACTTTCCAAGTAAACTTGCAAGGTCCACAGCAACTCACGACTATAAGTACTATCCTCCAACAAAGCTCCCAATTTTTCCTGAACAAAGGTTGACCGTACAGATACCGGTATCGAATCAAACAAGCGTGTCAATTGCTATGAACCCCCTTATAAAATCAAATCGTCTCGACAAAATCCTCTTTGCTCGATAACGCGCTTGTCATGTTTTCAGCAAGTTGTGTCAGAGTATCCTAAGATGAATCCCGAGAGAGCTTACCTTTTGGGTTTCAATGTTAGCCCCTAGCGGTTTTTAATAGGATCTCGGTAGCTCATGGTGTCAGTTTACACGCTTATTTGTTAACTTTCAATAGGTTTATAAAAAAATATGTGAGGTTTATTTTAAGGTCCCGGCAGAATTTCAAAAGAAGCTGACGTGTTCAAGCAGCCATTTCTCGCCATGGTACAATCATGACAGAAAATAGGCATGGACACAGGAGAGGTGAAATGGGGATGACCATAAAGCGTTATCGCATCGAGGTTGTCGGCCGAGTTCAAGGTGTCGGGTTTCGGCAATCAGCGTGGGAAGTCGCGCAGCGCTATCACATTGCTGGATGGGTGCGAAATTGTTCAGAACGCACCCGTGTGCAATTGGAAATTGAAGGGGAACAAGAGCAGCTATCCTCGTTTATTGATTGGCTAAAACAAGGTCCAACATTAGCACGGGTTGACCATCTTTATCAAGAAGAAATTCCGGTGCAAGGGATTTCACAATTTGAAATTCGCCGATAATCACTGCTCAGGCCATTGTAGCATAACTTTGTGTGCCCATCGTGTTTGGGCATAGTTTTCACGTAACGTCCGCCAAATCCGGGCTGTTTCTCGCGGATTGTGAGCTAAATGGTTCGCCACACCCAAATAATATAAACATTCGGGTATAAATCCACTAAGAGGAAAAGTTTTGGAGGTGGTTTCAAGCAACTGCAAACATGTGGTGTAATCTTTTTGCTTCAACAATTGCTTGGCTTCGGCTAGATGCAAAAAGACTAAAAATTCATAGGGCGGAATAAATCCCTCTTCCCGCCGTAAAACTTGAAACATGGTATCGTAAGCCACCATCGTCGGATACCAAATAAAGTCAGTGCCCGCTTCGTCTTCGTGAGCACGATATGAGTAAACGTCCCATTTGGCTTCCAGCGCCATTTGCACTTCAGGATGGTTTAAGGTCGTACGCCTCATCAATTCACAACCCGAACAATGAGGTTTGGTCACAATAAGAAGCGTCAAGGATTTCAACGCATTGGTCTCCTCCCTGCCCTGTCCACATTCGGACCTATGCGATTATTATCGAACTATAATTGTTGTAATTTACCGGATATAATCCATTATGGCATCAATTCGTTCTATCAGCCTAGGATTTTTTACTGGGTGAATTACAATGTCCTGACTCTCGGGGGACACTACAGGCCAGCCTTGTGTATGAGCAGCTAATTTTACGGCCCCCCAGACAGATGCGTCTTCATGACTAGATACAATCAAAGGAACATCGACAATTTGAGAAACCAATTGTCCCCATAGACTTTGGTGGGACAAATTTGGTCCCACGTGAAGAGAAATGAGAGGCCCTGTGGATTGTTGTAAGCGTTGGTAGGCCGCTTTCAGAAGCGCCAGTAAGGACACCAGAATAGCCCCGGCAAAATGCATTCCTTGATGTTGCGGTAGCACACCCTCAAAACCTGCGTTTACATTTTCATCCCATATCGGTGAACGTTCCCCATAAAGATAGGGAATAAAGACAGGTAAAGAATCCTGCGAATTAATAGCCTCTATTCCTTGAGTCATTAGCACGGGAATGGAGAACCCCAACATTTTTGACGCCCATACCAAAACATTTCCCGCATTGGACAAGGCTTGTCCCACCAAATATCCCTGCTTAGGTCCCAAAAAATAAGCAAAATTACCCACCGGCATAAAATTCTCCGGTTCCGCTTTATCGGCCGTAATCCGAATGGCCGCAGAAGTTCCCCAAGTAAGCACACCGTGATGCGAATTCGGTGTCACATTCAACCCATAATGGGCCATGGCGCCATCACTGCCGCCAACCAAAATATTATCGTTCACAACATAATCCCATGAGTGAATAGAGGGAAGGATCTGCTCAGAAAGATGCAATGTGGCCAAAATTTCTGGTTCCCACGTTCCCTGACGCGACATCATACCACTAGCTGCAGCAATAGAATAGTCTGTTACTAGTTGGTGTCCCAAGGAATAAATAATCCAATCTCTTAGGGAGATCGGCCTAAAACCGGAATCAAAGCGTGAATAAGCTAGCCACTTGACAGCCGGGGACATTGCATGCACAGGACATCCAGTGAGACGGTACCATAGCGTTCCTCTCCCTTGTTGACGCAGCATATCTGCAAAAGGGCGTGCGCGGCGATCCATCCAGGTCCAGACTTTTGTCACCGGATTCATTTGATTATCTACCACCATAAAAGTGTGCATGGCGGCACTAAACGCCACAGACTCCAAATGCGCTTGCTCTCGACAATGTGTGATAAATAATCGCACTATCTGAAGAATTTCGGCGGGATCTTGTTCAAAGTGCCCTTCGGACGCCATGTAAAGCTTAGGTTGCTGACTCGCCTTAAATACGACCTTTCCTGTTCTATTTATCGCGACCGCCTTTATGTGGGTTGTTCCCAAATCAATACCTAACAGCCAATTATCAGCCATAGCCCCGGTTCGACTCCTTAAATGCGGTTATGTTAACATAAGATTGTATTATCGCTTCACGTTCTTTCTTTCCGGTATAACCTTGATAAAGGCGATGATACATCCTTACGTAGTTAATTCCCATTCTACAATGACACAGAAGAGATCGTGGAAAGGATGATTCAGTGTGAGCACAATCGCCGATAAAGTGGTCGTTATTACGGGAGCGAGTAGTGGTATTGGCGAAGCAGCAGCTCGACTCTTGGCGAGCCGGGGCGCCAAACTGGTTCTCGCAGCTAGACGCCGCGAAAGGTTAGAGAGTATTGCCCAAGATTTGCAGGCAGGCGGAGGGCAAGTGGCCATCATTCCCGTTGATGTCACCAAGCGCAATCAAGTTGAACAGGCTAAGGACCTGGCGTTGCATCAGTTTGGTCGCATTGATGTGTGGATCAATAATGCCGGTCTCATGCCTCTGGCGTACATGGAAAAACTCCATGTGGAAGAATGGGAACAAATGGTCGATGTGAATATCAAGGGCGTTTTATATGGAATCGCCGCCGTTCTCCCCGTGATGATTGCTCAAGATAGTGGCCACATTATCAATATTGCTTCTGTCGCTGGCCACAAAGTCGGACTCGCGGGGGCCGTTTACAGCGGAACGAAGTTTGCAGTCCGGGCTATCACAGATGGATTACGAATGGAGCTAGTTTCCGCTCATCATCACATACGTACCACCCTCATTTCGCCCGGTTTGGTCGAAACCGAGTTATTACATACAACAACAGATCAAGAGGCACTCAATGCGCTAAAGGCCCGTGTTCCTGGGAAACCTCTTAATAGCCAGACTATCGCAGAGGCCATTTTGTATGCGATTGAACAGCCTGAGTCTGTATCGGTGAGCGAGATTATTATTCGGCCTTCTGAACAACTCAATTAAGACTCTGCCATGTGTTGTTTAAACCACATAATCCAGTCAAGATAATACGCCGGACCCCGTGGGACGAAGCTGTGAACATTCACCGGTAGGGTTGTGCCAGACAATCCTTCCGGGGTTTGTTTCCATCCCTGGACATTGTGGAGGGTCTCGCCATGGTGGCTAAACACATCATAAAGAATGTGCAAACTGATAGGAAAGATCCCGGCGACTTCGCTTGAGTCTAAGACAAAGAGATCAGGCACGATCGGCTGCCCCATTAAAAACGCATATTCATAACAATATTCACGGTCAATTATGTTCGGCCCCACAAAAGATTGGCGCGAAACCCCCACAAAAATCACATCAGAAGCATTTAAGGCCAAACCGAGTTCTTCACGCACCTCCCGGATACCATCTTCGGGACTCTCACCGTGAAGAAGATGACCCGCTGATGAAATATCTAGGAGTCTAGGGTGCATATCCTTGTTTGGTGAACGTTGCTGCAACATTAACACGGGTTCATCCTGCCAATAGCCCCCAATCCAGCAATGAAAGGTCTTGTGCCATAATCCCTCGCGATGAACCGTATCACGAGATCGGACCCCAATCCACCGTCCCTGATCATCATAGACATCAAGAAATTCCTTCGCCATGACCATCCCTCCTTCCATTGTTCACTGTTTAGATGATTTGCCAGAACTTTTGCTGGAGCATCATGGCAGATAACGCCAAAAATACTGTTCCAGCATGTCCGTTGAGTCATCCCAGGTAAAATTTTGCAGCGTATTAAATCCTTCCTGTTGTAATCTATCGCGCAAATCTTCGTGTTCAATCACCCGCGATATCTGCAGGAATAGCTCTTCGGTATGACCTGGTTCAACTAGCAAGGCATTGACGTTGGGAATAGCATAATCGCGGTTTCCCCGACTATCGGTTCCCACAAAAACACACCCCGATGCCATTGCTTCGGCCGGCGGTAATGCCCATCCTTCCAAATAACTGGTGTGAACGAAAATGGCATGATTCCGGTATAAAATCGCCAACTCTGGCTGTGAAGGATTTTGCACATATCGTATCGATGGCGGAAGATCCTTTGGGCGAGCACCCGTCCCAAACAGGGAAATAGGAAGGGACGGATATTGCTCATTTAGACGCGTCACCACCGCCAACATATCTTGTCCACCCTTCCATGGAGCAGGATGATACATTCCCAAAATGCTCAGTGGTCGCCGTGTCAACGACTGACCGGGATGAAACAATTGATGATCCACGGCAATAGGTATATGAACCAAGTCCTCAATCCCTCGTTTCGTTCCTTCCGTATGAAGCCAGTGCGACACCACAATTTTATGAAACGGAAAATGCCATGTAGCTAGCGCACGCTCACGCTTTCCCTGCCATGTTTCCAGATGTTGGATAAGATAGAAAGGTTCCCCTTTCTCTTTTGCATAATCTTGGACGTATTCCGCAGTCGTCCACGCTGTGGCGACAATGATATCCGAAGCCGGCATTACACGATTAACGGGCTCTCCAGACAAAAAGGATAGCTTTACCTGGGGATGAAAATTATGCCATGATATATGAGGGGGGATAATGGCCGGCTTAATCCGCAACCAATATCGCCACAGATTGCGTAAGGCTCGCCACGAAGAGGGCTGTGGAGCGGGAAATTGCCCTAATTTCCCGGCATGGACAATTTCCACCCTGTGTCCTCGTTTTGCCAAATAATTCGCATAGGTATAGACAACCCGGTAACCGCCCACCGGAACCGAAGGAGGTCCGGGCAACAAAAAGGTAATGCGTAAATGGCGTTTATTGATACCATTCTCACTCCCGCTAGTAAATTAATCTTAGCATAACGCATTTTTCACAAGGAGACGACAAATATGGAATACCGAGTTTTAGGACGTACAGGGGAACAAGTTAGCATTATTGGATTTGGGGCACTGGAAATTGGCCGGGACTGGGGCATAGGACATGGAGAAGAAATTAAGCGTCCTTCAGTTGAACAAGCCGCAACGGTCTTACACCACGTCTTGGATTTGGGTATCAACATCATTGATACCGCGTCCGCCTATCATCAAAGCGAGGCTCGCATTGGACAAGCCCTTTCGGAAAGGCGCCATCAATATTTTCTAGCCACTAAATGTGGAGAACATAACCAGGAACCTAATACCTATTACGATTTTAGCTACCACGCTATTACCATGTCTATTGAGGAATCCTTAGCTCGGCTTCGCACCAGTCAAATCGATTTATTACAAATTCATTTTGGACCGAATCCCCGGAATGTACTCGAACAGGGCGAAACGGTAAAAGCCATGCGGGAGGCCAAAAACGCAGGAAAAGTACGCTTTTTGGGAGCATCGTGTGAATATGATCTAATCGATGATATCATTGCGTTACAAGACTTCGATGTTGTGCAGTTGACCTACAACCTGCTAGATCGTAGGGCTCTGGATGCCATAAAAAAAGCGGCTGACCATGCTGTCGGCGTTCTGATTCGTTTTCCCTTGGCTATGGGCTGGCTCACACCTCGCGCCCAGACACTTATCACATCCTCTTCACCACAAGCCGATCAACTAAAGCCCTACTTAGCACTACTTGACAACGATTTTCACCAACTCATTCCTCTCGCGCTACAATTCATTGCCCAACGTCCGGAAGTTAGTTCGATATTGGTTGGAACAAAAAATGTGCAGCACCTGGATGAAGCGGTTCAGGCTATCAACCGTCCCCTACCTCCCGGAATTTTAGATGAGGTTAATCGACTGGCAAAATAAGTCGGAACTCTTGACCCGTCGCGCATCCGATTTTCATCCCTTCAACCATTTCCCTAATCTGGTGCGCAACGGGTCTCATTAGCGGATATTGTCGGGACGTGGTAATGAAATATCCCCAACTGCAACAACTGGCTCTTGGGACTGTTCAATAGCTTGGATAACACCTGCAACAATTTCTTCATGGGTTAACCAACGATGGCCTTGTGACGTGTTCAGGTAACCTAAAATCACACGCTGAACCAGACAGGTTCGGGGAAGTTGTATATCAGTCATTGTCCCTTGCCTAGCACTACTAATAATATCAATGAGTCTCCAAAAATCATGACGATATGCCGTAATTTCCTCTGCAATAGCCAAAAGCACAGGATTTTTGGGTTCATGAATCCAACTCACCACCAAATCGATAGGACCTTGCATTAACTGGATATGTTGGATCCATTTATGCACTTTCGCATGGTCATGATAATCGAGAACTAAAGGCGTCACGTAGTGAGGCCGGTGGGCGACCTGGTTCATCACACGAAACAATTTGTTGGAAGAACGCCCTATCACACTGACCCAATATTCATGTTCTACAAGCCATGGCGTTAAAGACGCCAACATGCCTGTGCCACCGACGACAAGAGCTTGTTTCACCGAGTATCCCTGCTGAGAATCTTGGCAGGATTCCCTCCTTTCGATGTATCCATCATTAGCTTCGAACCTCTTTCCCAGTGTACCGACTTCGGAACGAATAAAAAAGAGCAGAAAGTTTTCTTTCTGCTCTTTTGGTGACGAGTCCGCTTAACTAGCACTACGACGTGCCGTTTTCTGTGATGATTCCGGCGAATAGGGATGAAGCGGGAGAATATCCCGTCCGAATGCGGGATTCACAACATCCGCTGCCGACGCGTAAAAGGCTAAAAGTGCCGTAATCAATCCAAGGTATCCTCCAGCTTGAGTTAACGCAGAATGAGTCCATGTACCGACCGCCAAGACGACAAAGGTCAGCCACAAAAACAAGAAGACGAGTTGTAAAGCACGGTTGATCCGGAATGTCGCGATCCACATGTAAAAAGTAAAAATTCCCCACATAAATAGGTACCATCCGACAAATGCCGAAGGCACTGCCGATCCAAAATAGTGGGCAAATAGAGCAAAAGACCACCAAAACGCTCCATATGAAAAGAAGGCCACGGTTCCAAAAGTATTTCCGCGTGGATATTCCAAAATCCCGGCAACCAACTGCGCAGTGCCTCCATAAGCCATGGCCAGAGCAATAACCATGCCTAAACTACGTGCATCAAACCATCCTGCATTAATCATACTCAACATCCACGTCGTAAAGGCGAAACCTGCAAGACCCAATGGTCCAGGATTGGCGAATTTTCCCGTCATCTTTTTCTAGCCCCCAATCATCGTAAATAGACCTGCCTACTGACGAGGTGAAATGCGAAAAGTCTTGCGACTTCTCGCGTTTTTTTCGGATCTCATCGATCCGTCAATTAAGAACGCACCAATTGGTGAATCGTATCCACCACTTCTGGATTCGCCAAAGTGGTCACGTCCCCAATCTCTTTATTGTTCGAGATGGATGCCAAAATGCGCCGCATAATTTTTCCTGAACGAGTCTTTGGCAAGTCAGGAACAATCCACACCTTCCGCGGACGGGCAATTGGCCCAATTTCACTAACGATCGTGTTGACGATGCGTTGGCTTAATTCGTCAGAAGGGATCACATTGGGTTGCAAAGACACATACAATTCAGGAACTGTGCCCTTTAGATCGTCTTGAGCCGCAATAACAGCTGCTTCCGCCACCTCATCCAACTTCAATACTGCGGACTCCAGCTCTTTAGTTCCTAAGCGATGACCTGCTACATTAATGACATCATCAATGCGTCCCAAAATGCGGAAATATCCATCCGACGCTAGCATTGCCCCATCTCCGGCCATATACGGCCAATCACGCCAATCCTTACTCTCTGGGTTCTTGCAGTATTTTCCGTAGTAAGTCTTCACAAAACGTTCCGGATCTTTCCAGATAGTTTGTAAAGTACCAGGCCAAGGATTACGAATACAAATATTTCCCCCACGTCCCGATCCCGCTTGAATTTCATGTCCCTCATCATCAAAGATTACAGGATGTATGCCAGGAACTCCTGGTCCAGCGCTCCCGGGTTTCATTTTGTCAAGGGCAGGCACTGTACTACATAAGAATCCTCCTGTTTCGGTCTGCCACCAGGTATCGACAATGACCGCTTCGTCCCGTCCAATGACGTGATAGTACCACCGCCAGACATCCGGCTCGATTGGCTCGCCGACTGTCACCATCAATTTAAAATGGTAATTGTACTTTTGGGGATTGATGTCTTTTGCCATTCGTAATCCGCGGATCGCGGTGGGTGATGTATGGAAGATATTGACGCCTAATTCTTCAGCAATTTCAAAAGGTCGATTAGCGTGGGGATAAGACGGCACACCTTCATAAATGATCGATGATGCCCCAAGGGATAATGGCCCATAAACAATGTAGGAATGTCCGGTAATCCACCCAATATCAGCCATACACCAATACACGTCTTCAGGATGAATATCTAAAATATTTTTGCTGGTCGCCGTCACATAGGAGAGGTAGCCACCTGTACTATGTTGAACCCCTTTGGGTTTTCCTGTTGAACCGCTGGTATACATGAGGAACAAGGGATCCTCAGCCTTCATTGATTCCGGTTGTACACGTGCTCCTCGAAATTGCGAAAGAAGTTCGTTAACAATAAAGTCACGGCCTTCTTTTAAGGGAGTATCACTTGAATAGCGACCAGCATGACGTTCAAAAATCAGCACTTTGTCCACATGTTGACCCGCTTGTTCTGCACGATCCACAGCGACATCGGCCTTTTCCTTATGATTTAGCCATTTTCCGCTTCGGTAATAGCCATCCATCGTGATAAGAATGTGGCTCTCTGAATCGACAATTCGGTCTGCGCATGCTTGGCCACTAAATCCTCCAAAAACAACCGAATGGATCGCTCCTAACCTGGCGCATGCCAACATCGCAATGGGCAATTCGGCGACCATAGGCATATGAATCGTGACCCGGTCGCCTTTTTTGACCCCGGCAAAGTCCCGGAGGAGAGCGGCAAATTCATTGACCCGGACATAGAGGTCTTGATATGTAATTACTTGCCTCATTTCGTCCGGATTTTCAGGAACAAAATAGAAGGCGGCCTTGTTCCGATTCGACGCTAAATGCCGGTCAATACAGTTGACGGAAGCATTTAACCGTCCACCCACAAACCACCGCCAAAAAGGTGGATTGCTGCCATCAAACACTTGATCCCATTTACGATCCCATTGCAATAATTCCCCATACTCGGCAAAATAATCGGGAAAATTTTCAATGCCAAACTTTTCCCGAATCTCGGGATCCTTCAGGTTTGCCTGTTGAATAAAACTTTCCGGTGGAGAATAGTATTCTTCTTCGTGCCAGTGCACAGCGATTTCAGTTTCAGACACGCCTGTCTGTTCATCCGCCATACCTTGTCAATCTCCCTTCATCCGGTACTCTTGTTAAATGATTTACAATTCTCCCAATATTCATCTTTCTAAGTGTAGTATACTCGTTTTAGAATGCTGCGAGAATCATCGTACTATTTTTTGCAATACTCGCACTACTCTTCAACATGCGAGTCTCATCTCACGCACGAGCCCCTTCACTAACTACCAATGGGATATTATACGCTAATTTATGGCTTGGTGCTAAGACCAATTGATAATAAATTGTTTCCCGTCTATCTCTTATCACCAACATCTAAACGGAAATTATGTGAAACGTGTTCATGCATCAACCCTTGGCGGTACCAGAATTCAACCGTCCGTGAGAGCAAGACACGACTCCGAAATGGTGAAACCTGGGAACGAACGACGGTCTTAGTGTTCAGTGAACAAGAAAATATCTCATTGCCAATCTCTACTGTGAGACCTGTGCCGTGTGTTCGGATCGCATGGCGGTTCGCATTGTATCATGTGACTTATAGTCCTAATGATGTCCCGTGATTTCAAAGCCAAAATTTTTTGGTGTATCAATGTGTTCCCTGGCACAAAGAAAGAGCTTAATCAGCAAAGCTGCTACTGTTCGCTATATGCTCGCGTTCGCAGAATACATCAGGATCCTGAAGCCATTAGGAGTCATCATATCAAATCATAGGATGAAAGCCAAATTCTCTGTAGGCAAAAACCAGAGGGAATGCCCAACCGATATTGCACTGAATAGAAAGATAGCGACGACAGTCGTGTTAGCGAGGTGAAAGGAACTGAAACAGAGCCCGAATTGACGGCATACGGACATTGGGTATATTTTTACGAGGAATCTAAAAAGCCATCAGAATAGGAGCTCCATCCATGCCAAAGAGGGCATTTGCTGTAATCAGCCAATATCAAAACAAAAATATCTCAATTCCCAAGAGGCATACCAAGGATTCCGCGGGTTACGATTTAGCTTCTGCCGAGACGGTTACTATAAATCCCGGTGACATCCATCTGGTCCCAACGGGTCTTAAAGTATACATGCCTCCCGGCGAGGTTTTACTCGTGATCATTCGTAGTTCGTGGGCAGTTAAGAAACGCTGTGTGCTCGCTAATCAAGTAGGGGTTATTGACCGGGATTATGTCGATAATCCCGATAATGAGGGCCACATTTTCATACCGGTAGAAAATAAAGGACATGAGCCAGTGAGCATTACAGCTGGTGAACGCATTGCACAAGGTATCTTTGTCAGATTCGGGATAACAGACAACGACACTTCTGATGCTGAACGCCAAGGGGGATTTGGCAGTACCACCTTATAACTTCCCTACGTTCCGCGACTTGCTATCAAAATCATATAACGCATAAGGATCCACGATGTGGATCCTTATGCCGACTTAATATCTTCCCTCAAACGATTACGATATTCCTCGTGTCTGCGTTTCACTTTTACCGGTTGGCGCCTCTGTAGGCGGACGGTGATAAAAGTCTTTCCAAATCAGTTTGTAAACACCTAAGTAGCGAGGCACCCGGTTCCATCCGGGAATCCATGGTGTCAAAGCCAGAATCAACCAGACAACAAACCCAATACTTAATGCTAAAGCATCATTAGCCGACGAATTTGCGACCCAAGGCCATTGATAAATCCATGTTGGAATGGTCATCCACCAAGCTCCGGGATATCCGGGAACAGCCGAATGGATAATGCCCCATTGTTCTCCTTTCAGTTGCAAGGGTGCAGCCGCTTGGTGTAATGGGTCACCTTGAAGGAAGAGCAAGTAATTTTGATTGTTAAATCGCGTCACCACATTCGGGTTGCGAATTAAGGCTCCCGACATCAACCCACTTTTACCCAGCTGCAATGTGGCATTCATTAATGCCGGAACCGGCCCGTAATTACCAGGCGGGACTACGACTTGACCGTTAACAAATTGCCCATGGGCTAATAACGCTGCTTCATAGTTATTTGCCCAAAGAATTTGCTGGGCCCGTGAGGCACTTTCAAAGGTACGCAATGCCGGGGTAATTTTCGGATTAATAGTCGCTGCCATAGTCAAGGGATGGAGAATAAAATCTTGTTCCGCGTTGATGGGATGCCAAATGCCAGAAAGTTTCTGTAATCCTGATTCAACGTTGCCAGTGCCATTGTTATATGGCGGACCATAATTCGCGATACGGCCTTGCCCATTAAGGTCCCGGGTTGCCATCGCCTCAAAGGCTACCGGATTTTGTGTGGCATAGCTTTTAATGGTTAACGGTGTTTTTTCTGGAACTCCAAAGAGCCCTGCCAACACTAAGACCAAGACAATGATAATTCCAAGTGTTGACATCAAATGTTTCATAAAATCTTCGGGTACGTAACGATAATCATGGACCATCTCATCATCCATACGCGTAGCCATGTTATTGTCCCTCCTTTACATGGGCCGCGCTGTGTTCCGGATATGGTGGCACGACCCCTTTCATCCGAACCCGTACAATATGACCAAAAATGATGACGCTAAGCGTTAAGGGCAAAACCACTAAATGCATCCCAACCATTTGCCCGGCATTGGGCAAGTTAATCCACCCAAGTCCCAGAGCATTCAAACCATCTTTCGCTTGCACCGCATTCCACTGCGAGTAAAAATCTCCATTAATCAAAAATCCGGTGAAAGCTGTCGGGATAGCAATTAACATAGCCAATGCGCCTAATAACCACGTTTCATGCCGGCCGCCCCGCCATGCTCCGGTAAAGAACACCCGCCATAAATGCAGCATCATGAAAAAGAAAAACGCTTGAACCGCCCAGAAATGGGTTGCAGCCACAAATCGCATTGGTCCATTATAAGACCAGCTGGCCGGGCCATTAGCGGCCAAAATCACACCGGAAAGAATTAAAACAACAAAACTTGATGCTGTTAAAGACCCTAACATGTACATAAAACCTTGAGCATATTCAGGCATTGTCTCCGGCAACCAGGTATCTACAGATAATACCGCTGCACTTGTTTTGCGAGCAAAGGTTGTCCAGTTCGCCATTTTTGATTCCTCCTCCGTCTTTCGCGGATTCCATCCTAATGCCGTTTACCCGGCCACAATAGAGCCGTTACAAATGTTAATAAGAACAATATCTCGACGATGTAATTACCCGTTGCTGTTGTCACCAGACTCATCTCCTTTAACTCGTCAACTCGTTAATCCCGACTTGTTGTAACATGTCCTGATATCCTTCTTGATATTCACAATTCTGGAGAACTTCGCTATCACAGCTGCTTTTTGGTGACAGTTTTAGTGTAGAAGAAGCTTAGAACAACTATCAGATGCAGAAGGTCCTTCTTAGATGGAACTGTCGATATGAAGTAATAGGGCCATATGGTCCCGTGACCTCACTCAAAGGAACTACAAATCGTATGAACTCGCTAAGGTCAGGATTACAAAAGTCTCCAGCAGGTTTTTAGAAGCTTATGACCGTTCAAAATCCAGGCCATCGCTATCTTTATATTTTTTAAATTCACGATCTCTTAAGCATCCTTCATAGAAATTACAAGTCAGTTCTGGAAAAATTAAGATCCATTAAGAGAGATAATATAAAACCAAATCATTCTTCTAATTCCCATGAATAGGTCCTTTTCTGCTATGGGCTAGCATCTTTACCGTGCAATGATTACGATTTTCTAGCTCTCTTCACCCATTACCTGTCGAATTTGGACATCAAAGCACCGATATTGTCGATGACAATCCCATAACGGTTCAAAAAGCTATGTAACCATTTCCATCATGCTTGCGTTACTCTATGTAGAAGATGGAAATTTTGGATGAAGTTATCGCTGATATGGCAGGTGATTGGTTAATGCTTGAAAGTCGAACAGCAAAACACAAGACGCATCATGGATGGCATTATTTATGGACTGTTCCCTTAATCGCAGCGGGAGTGATTCTCTATGGGTTCTGGCCAAGAGCCAGTGTTACGGCCAGTGCCAATGCTCTGGCTAATTTATCGTTAAATGGAAACCTTGCTTCAGCCATTGCAATGGGCCCTCATGGCCAAAAAGTCAAATTGACAGCTAAAAATGGTCAATTATGGCCTCTATCATCAATGGAAGCAGGAGTTCCTTATACGATTCGTTTGCAGATTACTGGACCATCCTGGTGGCCTTTCGGTCCCACAACGATCTCAAAAACTGTGGTCACACCGCAAGATCCTATTGTTACGGCTAAGGAGCTCACGGTAATTCCTGGCCACCCTATTGCCCTATCCTTATCATCGCCTGCATCCATCTTGCATATCATTATGAACGATCGTCAACGAGCCATTATTCGCTCAACCGTCCCTCAATCAATTTATTCGATCCATAGCCCCGGAACTGCTCCAGGAGAACAAGGCACATTGACTGTTCAGACGCAAGCAAGGGCGTGGGAAAGTGTCTCAACCCCCAAAACACTGAGTTGGCGAACACCCAATTGGCTCAAGGTCGTCGCTTCTCCCAATGTCAATCTTCCCATTGGCCTGACGCAACCTTTAACCTTGACCTTTTCACACGCTATCGAACAAAGTCACCTGAGTCCCAAAATTAGTCCTCAAATTGCAGGCCAATGGATTTGGAAAAGTCCCACCACTGAGCAATTTATTCCCGCATCAGCATGGGGGTATGGACCAGATCAAGTCGTGAACGTCACCATCCCCGGCGGGCCACAAGGTTATCATAGTGCCCAGGGAGCCTATTTTCCTAATAACGTAACCATTTCATGGTCAACAGCTCCAGGTTCAACCTTGCGACTTCAGGAATTATTAGCCAAGCTGGGCTACCTTCCGTTAAAATGGATTCCTAATACCCCGGTGCCTGATACATTACCGGCTCAAATAGCGGCCATGATGAATGCTCCCTCTGGCCAATTTCAATGGCAATACTCGAATACGCCAGCCACACTTCAATCATTTTGGGTACCAGGGCAATATACGGTGATGGTCAAAGGAGCAGTTATGAATTTTGAACGGGTTCATAATCTACCAGTCGACGGAATCGCAGGACCTCAAGTGTGGAAAGATCTTATTCAGGCCGATTTGGGCGATCAAATGAATCCCGATGGATATTCATATGTCTATGTCTCAGAAAACCTTCCCGAAACCTTGACATTATGGCATAACGGTCAAATTGTTCTTAAGTCATTGGCCAACACGGGAATCCCTCAGTCGCCCACGTATATTGGGACCTATCCCGTTTATCAGCGTTATTTATCCCAAACCATGCAAGGTGTCAATCCTAATGGGGTGCCCTATTACGATCCTGGTGTACCCTATGTCAATTATTTCAAAGGTGGTGACGCCGTCCATGGATTTCCTCGGGCAAAATATGGATTCCCTCAAAGTTTGGGATGTGTCGAACTTCCGATTCCTATAGCGGCTAAAGTCTGGCCATATTTGCATTACGGCACTCTGGTCACGGTGGCCCCACCGACGTCCCAGTCCTCTTCGTCCTCTGCTGCCGCTAGTTAAACCCGGTCTCTTTTGACTATCGATATGGTCCTATTTCTGACCAGATGGCCCATCAGATGTACGCCATCTGGTCATAGTTTTTTCGCCAAAATTTCGCGTTAATGAATATGAGAGTAACTTATGGAGAAACTGGGTGACATGTCATGCAAAGCGTCGCAAAAACTCATACGTCTACTCGGCACCATTCGTCGCGGCGCTCTTCGCACGTCTGGCCATGGCATGAGTGGGCATTAAAACATATGGAACCAGCCAAAGCCGCTTCGATTTTAGATTTGGGATGTGGCAAAGGACATATGGCTCGCAGTTTAATATCAGAAATGGGACCGTATGGAGAAATTGTTGCTGTCGATCCCTCTCCTGAACTGCTTCATGAAGCGGAAAACCGTTCCCAAAGCGACATGGAGCGCCGCATCCAATGGATGATGGGGACGCATCATCATGTGTTTTATCCCGACAACAGCTTTGATCGGATATTAACCGAATTCATTTTGGATGCTTATTATGCCGATGACATTCTCCAGGAAGTTCAACGCCTTATCTGTGATCGTGGACGTGTTGTCTTTTTATGTTATGGAACACCAACTAATCATTTAGCTCGTTTAGCCCGGAGGTTATGGCATTGGATTGTGTCTTATCACCGTTTTGTTGGACTACCTAGCCGGAACTTTTTAAATAATCCTATCGACATTCAGCAGTTAACACGCCTCTTGCCATCCTACAATTTTCAAATCATCAGCTGGCAACAATGGCTGGGTGGGTTTATTTATGGGTTAACCGTTGAATATCACGAACCTAGCACCACAATGAAAATTGATCAAAGTCCTACTCGCATCCAGTAAATGCTCTATATGACTGTTCTCGCCGCCTTTTTTCGCACAATACCCCATTTTGTCCATTTTCTATGCGTTCTTATGATATTGGCAGGCAGCAACTCATGCACAATATTTTGTCAACTCGAAGACCGTAAAGTTTGATAAAATATGTGAATAAAGGGGTATTAAGAGGAAGAGGGATGGGCTTATGGGCTGGACATTTATTGTTTTTTTCCCATTCATGGTGACCATGATGGTTCTAGCTGCCAGTACAGCATTTTACCATCATTCCTCACGTTCACGTGATGACGATCTGTTCTTTGGACGCCAGCGCCTTTATCAGTGGTTTCAAGATGGTCCGAATATGCTCAGTGACTTTTCAGGGAAAACACCACTAGAAATTGCCCAAGAACGTTATGCCAAGGGTGAAATGACCCACGAGGAATTTGACAGAATGGTCGAGCGGTTGAAAGAATCTCGTCATACCTGGCAAAAATGGTAATGTGGAAATTCCCTGCAAAAGTTTCCATGGTTGATAAGATGTTAAGCGACATTACTTGGAAAAAGGAGGCAATGATGTGCCCCATCATGGCCATGACTTTGATCCCGCACGGTTAGTTCAGATGGAAACGAGCCGGCGGGATATTTTTCCTCCACACATGACATTGGATCACTTTCTGGTTCGTCCCGATATGGTTATCGCTGATATTGGCTGTGGTCCCGGTTATTACGCTATTGAAGCTGCTCAACGATTGCCTCAAGGTCAAGTTTATGCCATTGATCGGCAACAAGACATGCTGGACTGGATTAAAAAACGGTCCCAAAATTCAGGTCTGACAAATCTTATGCTTTTAAAGGCATCGGCTGACCAGATTCCTCTAGAGGCGGAATCGCTCGATGCGATCTTGATGGCCAATGTCCTGCACGACCTGCCTGACCACGCACGCATTTTATCGGAAGTGTACCGTCTCCTTAAGCCGGGAGGAATATATTTTTTGGTAGAGTGGGACAAAATTCCCACAGAATTCGGCCCTCCTCTTGAAATCCGATTTACCCCGCCCGAATTAATGAGCCTATTAGACCGCCATCACTTTGAGGAAATCCAACAAATTGAAGCACCGTCGCCATGGTTTCAAATCAGCGCAAAAAAGCCCACTCATTAGAGCGGGCTTTTTTACCATATTTATAATTGCCGCAGAATTTGTTCGTCGTGGCGGAAATTGCGGTCGAGAAGCAAAATCATACTGGCCACCAAAATTCGTGACACGCCAATAGGATCGTAATCTAATGTCTTCCCTAACCGGGTGATATGCTCATGGAAGAGCTGGCTATCAGACACCATCTCAACTAAAGATTGTAAAGCTGACTGCTGGGTCGTTCCCCACAACGCGGCTACTTCCATTTCTTCGCCTTCTACGATATCGTGCACGTGCTCCGCATGCACTAGGCCCAAACGTGCTCCAAGAGCAAGCCACTTCACCAAAATCCGCTTGTTGCGACGTAACCGTTCTGCAAATACTACCCGAACAGGTTCGGGATATTCTGGAGTCGGGGGCAAGGTTTTATCAGGCATATAGTGAATAACCAAATCTGCAAAAGCTTTTTGGGGTTCAATATAGCGCATGACATCGGGCCGCCTGCGTTCAATTTCTTCCAACACTTCTTGCGGGGTATATCCCCTAGCCCCTGAATCACGACGAACTTTCCACCGGACACGCAGTTCATTGTCGGTATCAAAATAAATTCGCAAATCTAATGCTTCCCGTAATTTTTCCAAATAGAGTGTGTGCAAGCCCTCTAAGATAACAATATCCTTAGGGACAATCTCCTCCATTGGTCCAAATCGTCCGGTCGCATGGTCATACGTAGGTTTGACAATGGGTTTACCATGTCGTAATGCCCAAACATGTTCAATTAATAAGCCCAAATTGTTAGCCTTCCAGGGATTTAACGCGGTAACTCCAATAGCGTTGCGTTCGTCACGATCGAGCGAATGGTAATCGTCCAGCGTCAACACCGTGACCCGGTCAACCCCTAGGAGTTCCTGTAATGCAGCCGCGTAAGTCGATTTACCTGCACCACTGTCCCCCGCTATTCCAATCATTGTAATTCGATGACGCCTTGATACCATTCGAAATCCCTCCTATCTCTCCACAGGCCATCAAGCCCCGAGCCAGCTAAAATGCACCCCTAACAGTTTTATGGGTTAAACCCGGTTTACGGAACCGGTTAAGGCAAGTTTTTTCTTGACCATGGCCTTAATCTCGTCACGACCTGGTCCTAAATATTTCCGAGGATCATACATCTTCGGATTCGCTGCTAATACCTCGCGAACCTTAGCTGTGAAAACTTCCTGATTGTCGGTATTAATATTCATTTTTGCGATTCCTAAGCTAATCGCTTTTTTCACATCTTCATCAGGGATACCTGAACCACCATGTAAGACTAAAGGAATGCCTGTCACTTCACGAATTGCGGCCAATCGCTCAAAATCTAATTGGGGTTTCCCTTTGTAATGCCCATGAGCTGAGCCAATCGCGGCGGCTAAGGCATCAACATGCGTTTCAGCAACAAAGCGTTCCGCGTCTTCTGGACGGCATAAGGTTGCTAGACGTTCATCAACGGTTAGGTCATCATCGGTACCAGTTATACGGCCCAGTTCCGCTTCCACTTCAATACCTAATGGATGACACAAATCTACAACTTGTTTAGTTAAAGCAATATTTTCCTCTAGGGGAAGTCGGGACGCATCAATCATAACTGACGAGAATCCATTGCGGATCGCCTTCAGTACCCAGTCTAAATTCGGACCGTGATCGAGATGCAGCATAACCGGAACGCTAGCACGTTCTGCAGCCGTTTTCGCGATAGCCACAGCATAATCAAGTCCCATATATTTTAAAGCACCTTCACTGGCACCTAAAATGATGGGCGCCCGTTCCTCTTCAGCGGCCTCAATAATTGCCTGAACGAATTCCAAGTTGTTAATATTTATTTGAGCTACCGCATACCCCTTGTTTAATCCATCTCGAAGCCAATAATTAAAAGAACCAAATCCCACGCATGACACTCCTTTGTTAATGTTTTGGCGACTTTTCTTCAAGGGGTATGATCCCCGTTCCGAAGATCTAGTGATTTTTAGTTATTGCAAATTTTCTGCTATCTTATCGCATGTAAAAAATAACGACCAGAAATTCCCCCCGGAATCGTCATCAGTATTGTAGCGGTTTTTGTGAAGCGAATCACATGTTTTCGTCGAATAATCTGATAATAGATGTGAAATGTTGCCATAGAGGCGTGAACAGCATAAATAATACCCTTATTTGCATTAAGAATCAAGAGAATATCGAAATGAATATCGATTGAGAATTATATGCCGAGTTGATGACAACGATCGCATTGTCCGAATCCCAATGATTTCCCGTTCTAGACCATTAGTCAAATAAAGCGCGACATATTCGCCAGCAATAGGATGGGGCCGATCGATTCCCATCACTTGCTCCCTGTTAAGGGGAAACGTCTCGACATGACCATCTCGCCGTTTCACACTAATTGCTCGGGACGTCATCACTTCCACCCGACCATAAAGACTTGGCACGACTTCGAGCGTTAACGGACGCAGATGCCCATGGCGAACTCTGACGTTTAACGGGCAAGGTACCTGTGCCAACGGTCCAATCAACCGTGATCCAACATATACGGCAGTCAGTGGGTCGAGCCTCCATCTCTTGGGACTCTTTTCTAGAAAATATTGTCCATCATGCTTAACAATTTGCCAAATACCCAAGCGAAGATGAAAATCGATGTTCAGCATATGCACCCCTCGTATCAGGCCGGTATCTCTACCGGCAGTGCTCTTTCTGGCTCGACTTCATTTTCTATGACAAATATTGCAAAAGTATGAATTGGACCTGACTAAAAGCTGAAAGATACTGTCGGGAGAACTTAAGAACGAGGTCAAAAATTCTTGCATTTCCCTGCTTGA
Organism: Sulfobacillus thermosulfidooxidans; assembly: GCF_001280565.1. Taxonomy (NCBI): domain Bacteria; kingdom Bacillati; phylum Bacillota; class Clostridia; order Eubacteriales; family Clostridiales Family XVII. Incertae Sedis; genus Sulfobacillus; species Sulfobacillus thermosulfidooxidans. Next base: position 1,565,823 of record NZ_LGRO01000001.1, read on the forward strand.
TCTGCTAGTTTAATTTCCATCTTACACGTTACGTGACTGGCGGATTAGTGGATTAACCACAAGAAGCGTAACGGTTGTCGAAGCCGACCGCCTGGGCATAAGTCCAGGCGGCGTTTTTATTTAGATATTGAAACGCATACATTTGTAAGAAAAGAGGACAATGGGAATATGGCATATCACAGCGCAAAATTACTATTGTTAGGTTCTGGAGAACTGGGTAAAGAAGTCTTAATTGAGGCACAACGCTTAGGTCTTTACACGGTAGCAGTAGACCGCTATCCGGACGCTCCCGCTATGGCTGTTGCCCACAAGTCATATGTGATTAATATGACGGATGCGGATGCTCTCTACCAATTAGTCAAAACCGAACATCCTGATTATATTGTGCCGGAAATTGAAGCCTTATCGACTCCCACGCTCGAAATTCTCGAAGGAGAGGGATTTCATGTTATCCCTACAGCCCGCGCGGCCCGATTAACCATGGACCGGGAAGGCATTCGTCGATTGGCTGCAGAAACCCTGAATTTGCCGACTGCCCGCTACGAATTCGCCGATAATCTGCAAGAACTTGAAGAAGCTGCTCGCCATCTCGGGTTTCCCCTCGTTGTAAAACCTATTATGAGTTCGTCAGGCAAGGGCCAAAGCGTCTGTTTTGATCCTGTCGACCTCAAAACCGCTTGGAATACAGCAATGGAAGCTGGCCGGGTTTACAACCAACGCATTATTGTCGAAGAATTTATCGCCTTTGATTCCGAAATTACGGTTTTAACAGTCCGCAGTAAAACGGGAACCATTCTCTGTCCACCCATTGGACACCGCCAAGTCCATGGAGATTATATTGAGTCCTGGCAACCTCATTTTTTGACTCCGTCACAGTGGGACCAAGCCCAGTTTATCGCCCGGGCTATTACCGACGCTTTGGGCGGTTTAGGTATATTTGGTGTGGAACTATTTGTAACCCCTGAACGCGTCTATTTTAGTGAAGTCTCTCCCCGACCCCATGACACCGGAATGGTGACAATGGTCAGCCAGAGTTTGTCGGAATTCGCGTTACATGTTCGCGCGATCATGGGCTTGCCCGTTCCTCCCGTAGATGTGCTCAAACCCTCTGCAAGCTATGCTATTAAAGCAGATCATGCCTATGCCAATTACCGCATAAATGGTGTCGAGGATGCGTTGCAGGTCCCTTCTACGCAGATGCGTATATTTGCCAAACCCACAACCTATCCAGGTCGCCGAGTTGGGGTTGTTTTGGCCCAGGCTGATACGGTTGACGAAGCTCGCCAGCGTGCCCAACAGGCTCGAGAGCGGATCACAATTCAGGAAGCATAGCGGAAACACGACAAATCGTTGAATCCCCTTGACGTCAAAAACGTCAAGGGGAAAATACAGCGAGGGGCCATGAATGGCCACCGTTGTCTCAATCATGGCCTAAAGACATCGTATTTACTCAACCGGATACCCTGCTTTTAATGTAGTTTCCAGGCGACCTAGTCCATCGATTTCTACCGTAACGCGGTCACCATCTTTTAACCATTGCCGCTGTTCTGGAGGTTGCCCAAGAATAACACCAGAAGGTGTCCCGGTAAATATCAGATCGCCCGGAACGAGCTTCATAAATTGAGAAATGTAATGAATCAAATATTGTGGCGAAAAAATCATCTGTCCGGTCTCATCTTCTTGGCGCAATTCTCCGTTTACCCAACATCGTACGGTTAACTGATTGGGATTGGGAATTTCATCCCGGGTCACGATGTAGGGGCCTATGGGCGCCATTCCCGCTAATGTTTTACCAAGGAGCCATTGTCCCGTTCGAAACTGCAGATCGCGGGCCGAAAGATCATTGCCGTTGCAATATCCCAAAACATAATCCAAGGCCTGTTCTTCTGATACCTTAAAGCAAGGCCGTCCTATCACAATGACAAGTTCGGCTTCATAATCCCACTGCGAAGCCATATCCCCCAAAAAAACAACTTGACCGTTGCCCTCAAGACTATTAGCAAATTTGCTGAACAATACGGGGTACGGAGGAATTTCTAAATGGGTTTCTTCAACATGGCGACGATAATTTAATCCCACACATAAAATTTTTTCGGGTTGGGCCACAACGGGCAGAGTCGTCTCCGTGGATTGCCACCACGAGTCGGGAATGCTACTGGTATGTGTTTGAATCCACTGGTCAACATTCTGTAATTGGGTCAATAAGCTTGGGGAATGTAAAACATCCTCCATAGTCACGAAGGTCGGTAATAATTGAGACGGAAAATCGGTTAAGGTTCTAAGACGAGCGATAGGTAACAAACGCTCGCCAACGGCCAACGCCAATTCATCGCGTTGGTCGGCATGAATGCGCGCAATTTTCATAAATCACCTCGAGTAAAAGAGTGCTGTCGCAAGTTTATATCCAGCGTTTAAAGGCAAAACTGGCTTTGGTCCGGATGCGTTGAAGTGCGTTATCAACCGATTTTGGCGTTCGGCCAAGTTTTCGGGCAATTTGTTGATAAGTAAATCCAGATAAATACAGATGCAGGACATCTTGTTCCAATGTTGTCAAGCGACGTTGTAATAACATGGTCCAGCGTTCATGATTTTCTTGTTCCATCACCCAATGTTCGGGGTTCATGGCCTTGTGATCCTCAAGTTTCCCAATAAAGGGTTGTCCGTCTGGCTCTTCCGATGCGGTTTGATACAATGAAAATGCCGTATTCAACGGTTGCTGTTTTTTACGCGTCGCCCGGATGACGGCACTGATAATGCGTCGACTAACACATAGATCCGCAAAAGCTTGAAAAGGTACACCCTGTTCCCAACGAAAATGACGGATGGCATAAAACAATCCTAGCATTCCTTCTTGTTGAAGATCATCATGATCCAACCCTACCACAAAATACGATCGGGCTTTAGCGGCAACTAGACCTTGATATCGGAGTAATAATTCCTCCATGGCATCACTATCACCTTGCCGATCACGTAACAATAATTCATCATCAGATACGCGAACCTGTGAAGCCACCGATGCCGCCATCCATCAATTCCTCCTATTCAGTTCCTCCTTTTGTTCCAACATTATACGGTAATATTCAGTAAACAATCCATCCGAAAAAAATGTACGGGTAAGTATTTCGTATTCGGTCTGCTTGCAATTTTCTAGCAAGTAAGGAACAATTTGGACACAGGTCGGAAGTCGATTATTAAATTATCGACAGGGCAAGAATATATCGAGAAAGGCAGGATCATACATGAAACGTTATGACTATCTCATTGTGGGTGGCGGAGTTGCAGCCGCATCTGCCGTCGCAGGGATCCGCCGCCGCGATAAATCGGGTAGTATTGGTCTCTTTTCAGAGGAACGATATCCCGTATACAATCGTCCCCCGTTGTCGAAAAAACTTTGGATGGGTGAACGAATTGAAGATATCTGGATGCGTCCCAGTCCTCTCACATTAAACGCTCAAGAACATTTAACCACTAAGATTACGGCCATCGACCGGCAAAACAAAATTGTTATGGATGAATTTGGCAATTCATATGGCTATGGCAAATTGTTGCTTGCTACCGGAGGCACTCCTGCTCATTTGCCTTCTCATGATGTGCCGATTATTTATTTTCGTAGTTTGGATGATTACTTTTCTCTTCGCAGGGTAGCAGATGAAAAAAACCGGTTCTTGGTGATTGGTGGCGGCTTTATTGGCTCTGAAATAGCTGCTGCTTTAAACCTCAACGAAAAAGAAGTGACCATGGTCTTTCCAGAACCCCATCTGGTTGACCGTTTTTTCCCAGAAGACCTAAAACACGTGATTGACCAGGAATATTTAAAACGCGGAGTAAAATTAATTGCTGGCGATAGAGTCACGCACTTGGCAGAAGAAAACGGTGAGATTATGGTCACCACTAAAAATGGGATATCGTTTTCAGTTGAAGCAGTGGTGGCCGGCATTGGAATTACCCCCAATACGGATTTAGCAAAAATGGCGGGCCTTACGGTCAATGATGGAATTGTTGTCAATGAGTACCTACAAACATCTGATCCCGACATTTATTCCGCAGGAGACGTGACTTCTTTTCCCTATCCATATCCCGATCAAAAGTCCCGGGTTGAACACGAAGATAATGCTTTAACCCAAGGCAGAGCTGCTGGAGAAAATATGGCCGGGGCCAACAAACCTTATACCCATCTCCCGTTTTTCTATTCGGATATGTTTTCTTTGGGATACGAGGCCATCGGCCGTTTAGACGGGAACCTGGAGATTTTCGCAGACTGGGTGAAATTTGGAGAGGAAGGGGTTCTCTATTATCTCCACGACCAACGCGTCGTAGGCATTCTCAATTGGAATGTATGGGACGGAATCCCTAAGGCCCGTGAGATTATCGAAGAGCAACGAGTATACAATGATCCCTCCGTTTTAAAAGGAGCAATTCGAAACGCATAAACCAGATGGCGGGTCCAAAATCCCGCCATCCTTTTTGCCTTTCCTTCACTTCTCCTTCGCTAAAACAAAGCTTGAGGCATGGAAATCGGACCATTTGGGGCTTCTCCCAAACGCAAAGTTTTCGTAATCGCACCACGATGACCTTGTAATGTCAGCGTGATTTGTTGCCCGACTTTATGCTGATTAATAATATCCTCCAAACGGGTAGCCGAATTAACCGTTTGGTTGTTGACTTGGGTAATCACTTCACCTGCTTGCAACCCCGCCTTCGCCGCACTACTGTCCGGCACAACATATCCAATAGCCACTCCATGTTGCACTGGTAATTGAAATTGGCGGGCTAAAATCGGCGTATCGGTTGTTACCACAACACCTAGCCACGGCTCTTTAGCATGCCCATACTTAATTAATTGGGGCCAAAGTTTCTTCACGGTTGATACCGGAATGGCAAAGCCTATGCCTTGACCTTGTGTCGACACCGCCGTATTAATGCCTATCACCTGACCTTTAAGATTTAACAAAGGTCCTCCACTGTTGCCCGGATTAATCGCCGCAGATGTTTGAAGCAAGTTGGGGTATTGTCGTTGACCGATGGTCAGGGGGCGACCTTTTGCACTAATCACGCCCACCGTAACCGTATGATTCAAATCATATGGATTGCCAATAGCTATCGCCCACGATCCAACGGGAGTCGCGGATGAACTGCCCAAAGGCAGTGTTGGCAAAGGTTTTGGTGCTGAAATTTTTAAAGCAGCCAAATCGGAAATATAATCGGTGCCTAAAACCCGCGCCGTAAATGGTGTCTTATATCCTGGTACTTCAACCTGAATATGATTGGCCCCATAGATGACGTGGTCGTTGGTTACCAATTCGCCTGATGACGTCAAGAAAAAACCTGTCCCAATATCGACTTGCCCATTGGGATGTGTTGCAACAATCTTGACAATTGCCGGGCTTACGCGTTTTACAACGTTGGCAATCGTATCGGGGGCAATAGGTAATGTGGGGGAAGTATGGGTTGTAACTTTCTGGTAAATAGCCGGGTTTTGCGACGTATGATGGGGTTCAAAAGCCAAGGTACTGCCTCCTGCAACACCAGCTCCTAATGCGAATCCCATCACTGAATATCCTAAGGTTTTGAGCATTGTTGACATCAAATCACCTCCAGAACACGCTCAGTATTCTGGAGGATTATGTCATAAAAATGTTGCCAAAGCGTTTCCAAGAGATTTATTGGGCTAATTTACCGGCGACTTCGGCCAAGCGGCGCCCAAGAAATAATGCAATTGACCGTTCATCATCCGACAGTTCACTCTTGTTGCCCATTTCACTCGGTCCATAAGGGCTACCACCGGTCGTGGTTCCGTGAATGGCCGGAATTAAATAACCAGTGGGCACAATTATCATGCCATGATGGTAGGCAAATGTAGACATCGTCAATATTGTTGATTCGTGTCCCCCATGCATCGTTGCTGCCCCCGTAAAGAATCCCGCCGCTTTACCGGCCAGTTTGCCTTCAGCCCATAATGGACCGGTTTGGTCTAAAAAGTTCTTTAACTGAGCTGTCATATTGCCGTAGCGTGTGGGTGATCCAAAGGCAATACCATCAGCCCAGGTTAAATCTTCTAGCGTGGCCACGGGCACGTCCTGTTGCATCTCCAAGCCCTTTTTAATATGTTCGTTGCTTTCAATAACCTCTAATGGCAAGAGATCGGCAACACGGCGCATCCTGACTTCTGCGCCAACCTCCTCAGCGCCTTGAGCCACCGCTTTGGCTAGCTGAAAGACCGATCCAGTCATCGAATAATAAATCACGCTAATTTTCATCGCATAGCTCATCCCTTCGTCCTGGCTGGTGTATTTCCAACTCATTTATCCAGCTAAAAGCATGTGTTTTTTTAAGACGTCATAAACGTCTCTATACTATTTGACGTTTTGCAGGTAATTTGGATATGCTTCAGTCAGAAAATTTTTGGGTGAGGCAGCACCATAACACCTTCCGAACGAAAGGAGGACATCGTGTGCGGGATCACGAAGTACTTCATCGTCTTCGCAATGACGTCCATGGGGAAAATTGGGACGCTCTGATGGGCGATTTATTCGCATATTACAAACCTCGTTTGCTCAGGATGGCGGTGAATATGTTAAATGATGCCGAGTTAGCTGAAGATGCCGTATCAGAAATTTGGATTCGCGTTTTGACGCATTTCTCGACCTTTCGCCACGAAGCCAAATTTAGTACTTGGTTATACCGCATTGCCATGAACACCATTATTGACATGGAGCGAGCAAAAAGCCGGCCGACGACCTATCCCCATCCTCATGAGAATCTCGCCTCAGCTCATAGCGAAGATCCTGACAGCCATTGTGAACAATCCTTTAAACAAGAATGGGTACGGTATGCCCTAACCCGTTTATCAGCTATGCAGCGTTCGCTGATAATGATGCGAGATATAGAACACCTGCCACTCAAACAAATAGCAAGCATCTTGGGCATCCCTGAAACAGCTGTCAAATCGCGACTTTATCGCGCGCGAAAAGCTCTCAAACGTCTTCTCCAACAACGCACGCGCGTTCCCGGACAGGAAAGTGTCGGGACAGTCTCATTGTCTGAGTGGGGACGGTTGTAGTAACTATTAACGAATCTTCCAACTGAGCGTTCTATCTTCCGGGAGACAAGTAAAGTCTTTCAAGGCTATCAAGCATGACGACCTGGCCAGTGGCATCAAAGAAGACAGGACATAGAAAAATCTTACGGCGAGTGATGATGAAAAACCTACAATCCTCACCCGCCGCCTGGTTAAATTATCGCTGAAGATTTATGCTGAAGGTTTATGATGATAGCTACCGAATTATAGGCGCCGTCTTGTTAGCGTGTAACCAAGATCTTGCAAGGCTTGGGTGGTTAGGCTCTTAATTTTGACTTGACTTTTCCCTTCCCATTCAACAAGCCCCATTGTCGTAAGAATTTGCATGGCTTGTCTAAGAAGAGATGGGTTCAAACCCAGGTCTCGTGCTTCTTGCATGATATCGATGCTCATACCCGCAGGCAATCTTTTAGTAAGAATCGCATCACGGTATCTAGCGGCAATGGTATTGGGGTTATCAATGAGCCCCATCGAATGTCACCTCTTTTGTGGCCATCATTATGCCATGAATTCACATTGAGTATAGCTTTTCCTCCCGTGAAAATATACCCAGGTCCCTTAGGGCTTTACGTCACTCTCGGCTAAATTTCGTCATTAATGGATATAATTAGGAAGACCAACCTCTTGACGATCCATGTATTATGTTAACAGAACAATGAAAGGGAGGGTAATCCGTGTCTGAACTCGGTTCTCACATGACCCCCGCAAAATTGCCTGAAGATTTGCCGCCACGTAAAAAGAAGCTGTGGCATATCGAACGTCCTCATTGGTACTGGCCCTGGTGGGTAATCCTATCCTTGATTGTGGCTACCCTCATGGCCATATCGTATTTCATGGGAATGATCGCGACCTTATCGTCAGCGCACACTTTATTAACAAATCTCCACCAACAATTAAATGCTATCGCCAGTGAAAAAGCCCATCTGAACAAAGAAGCACAATTATTAGGAGTGCTTCAGAATCTAAAAACTGGGCACTGGTCTTCGCCTTTAGCATGGGCCATTTTAGCGCCTCAAGGATTGTGGCTCCTAAGCGGTCTTATTTTGGGGATAGGGATGACCGTACTGTTTTACCGTCAGCGGATCAAGCTATCACGTCCCATAGTCCGACCAGCATCCCCCCTTGAGACAGCAGAATTCACCAGCGCTTACCGCCCAGAACCGCCCCAACCTAAACCCTTTGTTTCAGAACCCCTACCCCATCCGAGCTGGCTTAGAGAATTTATTGGGCTGGTTCTTTGGGTCGTCATCGTTGCAGGGCTGGCATTTCTCATCGTGCACACAGGAATGATGTGGCATCACTTGCCTTCTCATTTATCCAATTTGTCGCGTTGGCTTTGATGTTGTCGTATGTCGTCCTGGCGACTTTTAATGGCCATTCCCACGGCGCCCAACATCACCAGCAGGCCCAATAGTTCAATTCCCATGACGATAAACAAAGATAGCCTGCCCGACAATGCTCGAAAAATGGCCCAATAGCCAATACCTAATGCCAACACCGTGACAATCCCTGCCCACCGAAATCTTCCGATAGTCTTTTTTGAATACGGCGCATCTTGCTTCAGTAAATCGATCCATGGATGTTGCGGTTTGTCCATGACTTGTCCCTCAATTCCTTAATCTATCATTGTCAATCGCTGACATTATAACAAGAATCCTATCATGCCTAGGATTAACCAGATTTTCGCTTATAATAAGACCAAGAGACACGAGGGAGATGGTCATGATCGCGAGTTCGATACTCGCTATAATCGATATCGGATCGAATTCCGTACGACTAATGATCGTGCGGCGCCTTGCTCATGGAGCAGCTGTCATTCTTGACGAACAAAAAGCCACTCCACGACTCGCCTTAGCAAAGGATTCTGAGGGTTTTCTCACATTGGATGGGTTTTCCCGTCTGGTTCAGGCTTTGCGGTATTTTCGTGATGTTGCACAAGCCTACGGGGCCAACCCGGTAATTGTTCGTGCCACGGCGTCATTACGAAATTTGGCCAATCAACAGCAAGTGCTCCAAGAAATTCTTCGCCAAACCGGGTTAACCGTAGAAATCTTGTCGGGTGATGAGGAGGCCCGGATCGGATTTCTTGCAGTTCAAGAAACCATTGCCTTATCACGGGGGTGGACGGTTGATGTCGGGGGAGGCAGCACGGAAGTCGTAGCCTATGAGGATGGTCAAATGCGCCATCAGTACTCATTCCCCTTTGGCGCTGTCTCTTTATCCTCATTAAATATGCCTTTTAAAGATTTGCTGATGTGGCTCCAAGAACAATATACCCATGGCAACTGGCTACCATCCAAGCCGCCTCAAGCCATCGCTTTAGGTGGTAGTGCACGGGTCATGGCGCGCGCTATTCAAGCGGAACTCGATTATCCGCTCCAACAAATTCATTATTTTCGGATTCCCACCTTGATGATTGAGGCATGGTTGGCTAAAATCGCCGTCATGACACCCGATCAAAGAAAAAAATTAGCGCATATTCCTAAAGACCGGGTCGATATAATTGTTCCCGGAATCGCCATTATTTTAGCGTTATTGAAAACAACCCAGGCCGATAGCCTGACTATCAGCGGCTATGGATTGCGCAACGGCTTGTTGCTGCAGCATCTAGGCACCCAAGCCAAGACATTCAACTCTTTGGCTTTGGATAGCGCATGGAATATTGCCCAGCGAAGTGAATGGCCATCAGCTTTGGCCCGAGGTCTCCAACAACAAGTGAACCGGTTAGGGCAAGAACTCAAAGGGATCTTGGGCTTGTCTGATCGCTCACTGGAACTCGTACAATGCGCAGCGCTTTTACGTTATAGCGGCCGTAATATCAATATGTATCACTGGGATCAACACACCTTTTATCAAATTCTGGCGGCGCCATTAACTGGACTCAGCCATGATGAGTGGGTTGCAGTGGCTTTAATAGCGTCTTATCGCTCAGCCAAACGACTGCAAAAATTTTGGAGTCCCTATTCGAGTATTGTCAGTCGTCAAGAGTTGGCTCTCATCCGTCAATTAGGCGTATTATTGCGGTTAGCGGAAATTTTTTCCCCGCCCTTAATGAATGGAGTAGAACGCCTAAATTTGCAACACAGTAATAAGCAGCTGATTATTACCGTCTCGGGTACAGGCATTTCCAGTCCGACGAAAGAACTTGAAGATTTAGCCAAAGACATGAAAAAGAGTTGGCAGCTCAAACTCATTGTGCCGGGCTTGTTGCACACAATGCCCCAGCACTCCACTTAGATGGTGGATAAGAGAAACTCAAGCCACCGTATTCTTTGGTCTCGTCGCCAACGGATGGGGATCATTGGGTGTTAGAACAGAACGATCTGACGTCACACTGGGCAGTTCAGGATAAAGGGTAGAGACTAGAAATGTCACAGAGGCCGACGACAAACCAAGCATTCACACGCGGGCCCCGTCCCCTGTCTCGACACGGAGAGAGAGTTCATTACAATAGGGAGTGTTCATTGTGCAGGATCACCATCATCAGCCATCAGGCCGACTAATCGTCGTAGAAGGCACTGATGGGTCTGGCAAAAGTACCGCGATTGAGTTATTGGGAAAGTGGTTAGCATCTCAAGGTTATCCCGTCTACCGCACGGCGTGGAACAGTTCACCATTAATCAAACCCTTCATGCGCCAAGCCAAGAAGAAAAGGTGGTTAGGTCCTGCGGCCTTCAGCCTGCTTCATGCCAGCGACTTTCATGACCGTTTAAACCGTCTAATTTTACCGCGTCTACAAGCCGGCTTTATCGTGCTGGCCGACCGCTGGGTCTATACGGCATGGGTCAGAGATCATGTAAGAGGTCTTGATCTGGACTGGGTTAAGACTTTATACGAGGACGTTCCAAAACCCGATCTCGCTATATACTTTTCAACCCCTCCCGATATCGCTGTGGCCCGCTTAAAGCATGCCACTCGCGAGCTAAAATATTATGAAAGCGGTCAGGATATCAGCGGGTTACACGACCCGTGGAGTAGTTTTCTCTGGTTTCAAGAACAAATGCGACAATCGTATTTAGCCTTAACGGAACAAGGTTTCTTACAAGCATTTGATGCCACACTGCCTATTAGTGAACAACAAAAAATATTACGATCCTGGCTCAAGCCCGTTCTCGAAGGTGTGCCCTTAATCGGGCCATTTCTTGGTTCTAGCCCGGGCGAAGACAACAGCGAAGCTCACTAAGGATCTACGGATGTGTTCGCACACAGAATAAGCTATCGTAAGTGATCATGGAGGGAGTATCCAATCGTGTCAACACCGGTCCACACACTAGAGCCATCATGGCCACATCTGCAGCCCTATTACGATGGGCTCTATATCGGAATTGATGGATTAGACGGATCAGGACGCAGCACGCTCGCGTTATCGCTTCAGACTCTCCTGCAGTCTGAAGGCTATCCAGTCGTTGTGGTTACACCATTCCCTAATCTCAAAACTCAGAAGTTCATTGCACAAGTCAAGCATGACCGCCGGCTTGAAATGAAAAGTCGCCATCTTCTGTATGCTAGTCTCTTTGCCATTGTCACGGAGCACATTATATTACCCCATCTGACCGCAGGCTATGTGGTTTTATCGGATCGTTCCTGGATTAGTCTTTATGCCCGTGCCGTCGCCCAAGGTCTCAATGATCAGTGGGTGCGAACCACATTAGGCTTCGCATTAATTCCAGACATCGTTCTTGAACCCCAGGCTGACCCGTTATCGGCAGCCCGTCGCAAACTTATGGTTACCGACGCGCTCGACCCGTTGGAATCGGTGTCAGACATGGAAAGTTTGGCTGGGTTTATAGCGTTTCAGCAGCGAGTGCGAGATGTTCTCGCTCCCCTTAAAACCACGGTGCCTTGGCACACCTTGGATCTTGCAGATGGCTCCCATAGCATTGAGGCCATTTTACCACTCCTCATTTCGAAAATGGAAGGGAGAGAGATGTCATCTTAGTCCACACAGAAATCCTGATGCAAAAGTACCTCATTGAACGGCCGCATGCCAAGCATGTTGCCCGGTTATCCTTAAAACTCTATGACTCCCTCATGGGCCTTCTCGATGTTCCACCCAACGGCCTATGGCGAGAATGTTTGGAAACCGCGGCACTCCTTCATGATGCCGGATATTTCATCAACAAACGGGCACATCACCGCCATAGCCGCTATATTATCCGCCACGCTATGGAAACCCAGAGTTGGGAGGATACCACCCGGTCTTGTGTGGCCACCTTAGCGTACTTTCACCGCAAGGCCTTAACCCTGCAAAAATTTCACGAGCTGAGCCATGACCCGGCATGGTTTGCCATGACCTCCATCTTGCGCATCGCTGATGGCATGGATCGTTGCCATCACCAACAAGCCGACATTAAACAAATAGAAGTTACGGCTACCACTGTAGAGTTATTTGTCAGTGGTCTCAAAAAAGAGCCTTGGGACCATCTACTCCAGATTAAGGCCCAAGGCTTTCACACTGCTTTTCACCGCCAGCTTCTGCTCCATGATGTATCTTAACGTACACCAAACTTAGCTAACTCCTAAATTTTGGGACTCCGTCGCGCCACATTATCTTTTTCGGCGGCTTGAATCACCGCTTTGGCAATGCGCTCCGACACTTCCCGGTTAAATACACTGGGAATAATATATTCTGGACCTAGCTCCTCATCTTTTACAACCGATGCCAAAGCGTAAGCAGCCGCCACTTTCATACCCACTGTAATCCGTTTAGCGCGCGCGTCCAAAACACCTCGAAAAAATCCGGGAAAGCACAACACGTTATTAATTTGATTCGGATAGTCCGATCGGCCGGTGGCGACCACCTTGGCATACAATTGGGCAATTTCTGGCTCAATTTCTGGTGTTGGATTCGCCATAACGAACAAAATAGCGTTGGGAGCCATCCCTTGAATATCCTCAGGACTTAAGAGATTCGCAGCCGACACGCCAATGAAAACGTCTGCTCCTGACAAGAGATCTTTAAGACTCCCCTGGCGCCGGTCAGGATTGATTTTTTGGGCTAACTCTTCCCATTCAGGATGGCCGGGATATGATTTGTCAGCCACAATGGCTCCAACTCGGTCATATCCTATAATGTTCCGCACGCCCATGTGAAGCAACAATTCCGTGGTCGCAGTCCCGGCGGCTCCCATTCCGGCGATGACAATACGTAAGGATTCCAGAGATTTTCCCACCACCTTGGCCGCATTAATGAGGCCAGCCAGAATGACAACCGCGGTACCATGTTGATCATCGTGAAACACGGGAATATCCAAACGTTCGCTCAACCGGCGTTCAATCTCAAAACACCGCGGTGCCGCAATATCTTCGAGATTAATTCCGCCAAAAGCCGGAGCAATCCGCACCACGGTTTCAACAATTTCATCAACATCGTTGGTGTCCAAGCAAATGGGAATAGCATCAACATCAGCCAACCACTTGAATAAAACTGCCTTCCCCTCCATAACGGGAAGTGCTGCTTTCGGCCCGCGATTGCCCAAACCTAAAATAGCGGATCCATCGGTCACAATAGCAACCGTATTGCGTTTCATCGTTAATTGAAAAGCCTTCGCTGGATCCTCGGCAATCGCCTCCACAACCCGCGCGACCCCGGGTGTATAGACATGTGATAAATCTGCACGGGTCTTAATGTGAACCCGGGGCCGTATTTCAATTTTTCCCCCTAAATGCATCAAAAACGTGCGGTCTGAGACATTTTCCACGGTTACGCCTTCGAGCAAGGACAGTTGATCCACGAGAGTCTGCAGTTTTTCCGCCGTGCCCATCAATACTGTCAAATCGCGGATGGTTTTCTGGTCCTCTGCCCGCACAAGGTCCCAGGCAATAATGTCACCCCCGAGATCATCAACTAATTGCACAATGTCCCGAAAAGGCAATCCATCCCGCTGCATATTCAAGCGGATAATATACTGCACACCATTTTGTACCACGTACGTTTTCGTCCTTTCCGCCATTCTTGCTTCAGCCTATTCATCATATTTATCATACGGTAGGATTTTGTTTGCTGAATGACAACACCCTATTTTCTCACAATTTATCAGCATCTCGACCAACGAGAAGCTCCTCGAAAATTAAACCATAGGCTTGATTTTGCATCGAAACTTGTCCTCATCGTCAATTATCACAGTTTTAGCTAGGCCCCCTGCCCTGTATAATGCAACGTGTATGTCTTCGGAGAATGGTTAGGGGGAGGATTCCAATTTCGACCCAAATCGATCAAATGCATGATGAATCCACACTGATCATGCGGGCAAAAAGTGGTCAAGAAGAGGCCGTCATTCAACTCATGACCCGTTATGCATCGCTTATTAAAGCGACCGCCGGTCGATATTTTCTACCAGGAGCCGAGCATGACGATGTAATCCAGGAAGGATGGATCGGATTTTGGAGTGCGATCCAACATTTTGACCATCGGCGCCATGGTTATTTTTCCGGATTCGCCAAACTGTGTGTCAGCCGCCAAATTGTTTCGGCAGTGGTTCGTGCCACACGCGCCAAGCATCAGGTATTAAACTCGGCATGGTCCCTGGATCAGCCCGGGCGTGATGGTACCGGTGATATCTCGTGGCTCGATACCATAGCGGGCCACCATGAACCGTCTCCAGAAGTTTTTATCATCGACCAAGAAGCTTCTGCCCAGTTAATTCAACGCCTCCAAGGCGAATTGACTCCATTAGAACGTCTAGTTTTTGAAGCCAGGCGCCATGGCAAAAGCTATGAAGAGATTAGCCGCACCGTCAAACGTCCCCGCAAGACTATTGATAATGCGTTACAGCGTATCCGCCGAAAACTAAAAAAAACCCGCAAGGACCTTTAGCCCTGCGGGTTATGCACTTGCCGCGATGACCACCCGGATTCGGTTTCTACACTTGGCAGCTCTGCTTTACTGAGGGGAATAACCTGCAAAACCAAATAGCTTATATCCGCAAACAGCAACATTAATGTGGCAATGTGCAGGAGATAAGGTCCGGTTGCGACATGGCTCAAGGCAAGATTCGCTCCCGTAATTATTTGTGCAATGACCGCAATCAATAGCCAAAAGGCTCCTTTATACAAATCTGGTCGGGTTGCTTTATAACGCCGTAAATTGCCCAGCAACAATAGGGTGAGAATGGCTAAACCCACCGCCGCCAACCGGTGGATGAAATCTAATCCGACAGCCCCAGAAAATCCAGGAAATACTTTGCCATTACATAGTGGCCAGGTCGGACAGGCTTCCCCAGCTCCCCGAAAGGCTACATACGATCCCCAATAGATAGCGATATAGGTGTAGATCCACGTCCCCCATACCCAGCGCTTAGTACTTACGGGTGTATCTTGTCGAAAAGAAATTCCGGAACGACGATGCCCCGATTCAGCATCCAGTTGAAATAGAAAAACCGTTAACAAGGCCACGCCAACCATCGCCAACAAGCCAAATCCCAAGTGCAACGCTAATACAGTTGGCGGATTGACAAACACGACAGCCAAAGCCCCTAAAACGGATTGCACCACAATAAATCCAATGCCCACTAAGGAAAATATCCGCACTTCTACAAAAGAACGATAGCGAATTAAGGCCCAAATCATGTAGATTGTGGCAAGAAGCGCAAATCCTCCTACCAACATGCGGTGAGTAAATTCAATTACGACGTGAATATTATTAAGATTGGGAATAACTTGCCCGTTACACAATGGCCAATCTGGGCCGCATCCTAAAGCCGAACCGGTTTGGGTATCGAGAAACCCTACGAGATTAATAATATACATGCCAATCGTGGCAATTATGCCTGTCCATTTCATGGCCTTTGATGGCGGAATAAATTGATAATCTTTCGTGTTCATCGCCCCTTACTCCCCGTCCCAACGTGATCAGCACGCAAGACGTTCTCTGTGTCAGTCTACCACAAAAATTCTGCTGGGTGTCTGGTAAATCGGCCGTTTGCATGTCTTCAGTCTATTGTTCCTAAACTCCGAATAAGTTCCCAACAGGTGACACAATGCCTTAGTGCCGAAGTCTGTTAGCATTCAATATTTCTCCGCAAAAAAGCCGGCGATTTTTCCTCTCTAGGCGCTTTGTCAACCCGCTGACTGGTTACAGAGGCTATCTTTTCCAAACTTGCGATATAATATACTCCGTTTACAACCTAATCAATTAAGGGAAATCTAAGGGGGAATTCTGTCATGGCTCTTCAACTGAGTCGCCAACGCACCGCCGTGATGTTTATTGATATGCAAAATTCCATTGCCCGCCATGATCAATTTCAAAGCACCATTGAAGCTTGTCAACGCCTCTTAAATATAGCGCGCATGCATCAAGTGCCGGTCATTTTTGTTCACGTCAGACCCTATGAACATGTTAAACGGTCAATGCGTGGCGAATCCGAGGTGCTCTTAGCTCGTCCCGGTTCTGTTCCCGTAGATCCCAAACAATACCATATTATTGATGACTTGCCGGTATTACCGGAAGATCATATTGTCACCAAACATGTTCGCAGCGCCTTCGTAGGCACTGAGCTCGACCATCTCTTACGAGCATTAGAGGTCGACACGATCGTCATTGGAGGCATTGCCACCAACATTGGAGTGGAAAGTACCGTTCGCGTCGGTGCCGACCTCGGATACAATTTTGTCGTCGCTCAAGATGCTTGTGCAGCACTTAGTACTGAAGCTCATGAAGCCTCGTTAAAATACTCATTGCCATTTTTCTCGCGGATTACGACAGTCGATCAACTGGAATTTATCGCGAACTGACCATATTCTTCGCCTTTCACGGGTCCAATAAAGTCTGTAACATCGTATGTGCATGTTTACTCACTCACAAGCGGCTTAACGTGTTGGATGATAAACTCCATGGCCCCAGGATTCAGCATGGTACCTGGGTTAAAGGCTTTTTCTTGGGGAAGACCCCATAAAAGCCGTTTTAGCGGTACCTCCATTTTCTTGCCATTTAAGGTCTTGGGAACCTCGGGAATTGCGAGGATCTTATCAGGCACATGGCGGGGTGATAAGGCCTCACGAAGGCGCGCGCGCAAATCCTTTTCGAGGCTCTCATCCAAACTATAGGAGGGCGCGACAACGACGAGTAACAACAATCCACCTGGGTGCTCCGGCGTGCTAAGATCCACAATGATACTATCAACAATTCGAGGATCGTCTTCGACCACACGATAGAATTCACTGGTGCCCATACGGACACCCCCACGGTTAATCGTGGCATCAGACCGTCCGTAAATAATCACGCTGCCGTCGTCATGAATCAAAATCCAATCACCGTGTCGCCAAATGCCGGGATACATATCAAAATAACTGGCCCGATAACGTTCCTTGGCATCGTCCCCATAGAAGTAAAGTGGCATAGACGGAATCGGTTCTGTCAATACCAATTCGCCCACCTGATTAAAAATAGCATGACCCGCCGGATCAAAAGCTTCAACCTTGGACCCGAGATACCGGCATTGGATTTCTCCACTACGGACTGGAAGCGTTGGCACACCGCCCACAACAGCACTACACACGTCGGTGCCCCCGCTCAAAGAGGTTAACCAGACCGAAGGGGACACCTCGGTATAAATCCATTCAAAATTCTCAGGGGTTAAAGGGGAACCTGTCGAGCCAATGGCTCGTAAAGTCTTCAAATTTCTCTGGCGGGGAATAACCCCAGCCTTCTGACACATGCTCACATAGGCGGCACTTGTTCCAAAAAAGCTTAATTGCACCTCTTCAGCTAATTGCCAGAGCACATCGGCATTAGGATACACCGGGCTCCCGTCATATAGCACGATTGTTGTGCCTAATAAGAGGCCTGAAACCACGATATTCCACATCATCCACCCGGTGGTTGTAAACCACATAAACCGGTCCTTGCGCCGTAAATCCAGATGAAACGTCAGGGCCATCAAATGCGAAAGAAGAATGCCCCCATGTCCTTGAACAATGGGTTTGGGCAATCCGGTTGTTCCCGATGAATATAAAATCCATAAAGGATGTTCAAAAGGCACGGGGAGGAATTTCAACGGTTCAGAGGAAGCGAGGTCATCAAAAGACAGCATCTGTTCATGCGTGGCCAATGGATTGAGATAAGGCACAAGAATAGTCGCCCTCAGGGAGGGCAAACTTTCTTGGAGTTTCTCAACGACAGGAATCCGGTTATGAGCTTTCCCATTATAAAAATAACCGTCTACCGCGAATAAGATCGTTGGTTCAATTTGTTGAAAACGATCCATGACCGCTTGAAAACCGAAATCTGGTGAACAACTCGACCATACCGCTCCGAGACTTGCCGCCGCCAAAAATGCCGCAATGGTTTGAGGAATGTTAGGTAAATAACCGACCACCCGGTCTCCAGCTTTGACTCCTAGTTGGATTAAGGCGCCCCGTACTCTTCTTACATGTTCTTCAAGATCTTGCCAGGACCAAGTCATTTGATAGCCGTCTTCCCGGCGGAATATAACAGCAGGACCCTCACTAGGGTAGCGTAAAGCATGCTGAGCGTAATTCAACTGGGCGCCATTAAACCAATGCACATCAGGCATCGTTTCTCCCGTTCGGACCGTAGTGTACCCGCTCTCGGCGATTATATCAAAGTAGTGCCAAATCGAAGCCCAAAACTCATCAATATGATTCACCGACCAATTCCACAACTCTTGGTAATCTTTCGCATTGATTCCATAGTGATGTTGCAACCAACGTTGATATTGCGTAATATTCGCGGTCTCGCGAATTTCCGGACTCGGTTCCCATAAAACCCGTCCCCGACTTTCCATGATCATGACATCCTTCCTCTCTCATGAAGTCTCTGTAGCGCTGGTTTCAGCTAATACTCGTTGTTATTTGCATATTAGAAAAATTTTGATTTGTTGTTCTCGACATTTTTACCTAATGCTCAATCTCGTTTTCGGCAAAAATCAGGCATTGTCATTTTCCATGCATAATTGCTATCAATGGACAGCCATTCGGCAAAAAACCCTTAGGCTTTGTTCTTTTTTCAAGATCCCCTGTCTCCTCACGATAATACACTGAAGGTTGGGAATCTGAACAGTCACGGCATGTTTTTCAATTGCCCTTCTAAAGAAAAGTGCCCTCCCGCTAACAGAATTGATTAACAGCAAATTTCTCAATGCATTTGATCAAAATTTCTATATAATAGGTAACGCTGTCATCATCACGCCGTAATTTAGCGCAGAGAGGAACGAAAATTTACGTCGATTCGTTGGAAATCCATTATCTTGATGCTTCTTGCCGGAACATCTTATGGCCTCGTCACACCTTTAATCAAAATGGCCATTGCCCACGGTATTCCTGTATCCAAACTCACTGTCAGCCAATACCCCGTAAGTATCATCTTATTGTGGCTCGGGGCACTCGCCACTAAAAAGCGTGTGTCATTAGCCAAGGCTGGCAAAAAAGAAGTCACCTATATGGCTTTATTAGGAGTTATTGGAGCGGCAGCATCATTATCCTATTATCACAGTTTAGCGTTCGTGCCTGGAGCCGTCGGCATTGTTTTGCTCTTTCAGTTTGCCTGGATTCTTCCAGTCATTAACGGCCTAATCCGGCGGCAATGGCCGAAGAAACACGAACAAATTGCGATTGCCATCATTGTCGTCGGCACGGTATTTGCTGCTGGACCCGCTCAGTGGCATTTCCCTCTATGGGCCGTGGGACTGGGACTTTTGGCGGCTACATTGTATGCGCTAAGTCTCTTATTATCCGGACACATTGTTGGCCAGTTGTCAGCATGGCAACGGGCGAGCATCTCAACTAGTGTTAGTTTTGTGGTCGTGCTCCTCGCAGAACAACCGTGGCATGCTCCCCAAGACCTATTTTCTCTTAATATTTGGGCGTGGGGAACCCTGGTCGGACTATTTAGTCTTACCATTCCGCTCATTGCCATTTATGTGAGCGCTCCAGGGTTACCAGCGGCGTTAACCGGAATTTTAGCAGCTTGGGAATTGCCCGTCGCCGTGATTTTATCCTCACTGTGGTTACAAGAGTCTGTAGATCTTTCCCGGTGGTTAGGGATTCTTTTGATATTAGGGGGAATTGCCTTTAGCAGTGTAATGCCAGTGCTAATTGAAAATCCAGCACGTCGGTACCGGACCCATCAAATCTATCCCCAAACCAAATCAGAATAAGTTATGCCTTCCCGTCAGGTTCATTCAACCTGACGGGATCTTAGAAGACTAAGCCTTTCTCAACCGTCTTATCAAGCGAAATAGGGGTAATAGATTGTCAAAAATCCGGGCTTGTGGAGGTATGGTCAGTATCCGGGGCGGACGTGACGAAGCCATTATCTTCTCGATATGCTGGGCAATGATTGACGGATTCACTGCAAAACGCACAACGCGCTCAAATATTTTTTGTCCGTGTTGATATGACTCCCAATAGGGTGATTGGGAGGTAATCCAAGGCTCTGAATATTGCTGCGAACGTTGAAATAACGGGGTTTTTGTTAATCCCACCCGCACCAATGTCACAAAAATTCCCCATGGCGCCAATTCATGACTCAGAGCCATGGTTAGCGCATCTAATGCCTGTTTGCTAGCGGTGTAAGTTCCCAGAAAAGGCATTCCCCAAAGCGACCTGACGGTGGTGATATTAATGATGTGACCACGTTGTTGCTGGCGAAAATAAGGGGTAAAGGCCTGAATCATCCGGACAGGGCCCATGAGGTTAACATCAAAAATCGTCTCCCACATTGTTTCCGGAACATCCTCAATACTCCCGCGCAGCGCCATAGCCGCATTATTCACCAATACATCAAGACGTCCAAACTGTCGCATGACATAGTGTGCGGCCTCATCGATTTGAACTTGTTGAGTCACGTCCAGTGAGAGATGAGCTGCTGCCGGCAGATCGGAAATGCTGTCCACATCCCGGGCCGTGGCGATCACGATATAATGTTTATCGATCAAATATTGCGCCAGAGCCCGGCCAATTCCGCTCGAGGTCCCTGTAATCAATGCAACTGGAGAGAATTCATAATGATTCAAAATTCAATAATTCCCATGGCTTCACCACAACCGTGCGGGCACCCGATGTGACAGCCGGATCATTGTGGGCAAGCTCCATGGCCTCCTCTGCGTTATCCGTCTGGTAAATCACCATTCCGCCTGATTTATCCGAAAAAGGACCTGCCCAGGCCACTTTACCATGTTGATGAAGGTGCTTTAAATAAGCCAAATGCTGTGGACGTGTTTTCTGATTCAATTCAGCATCCACAATCGTTAACCAGGCTGCATATAACGCCATCATATTCCCTCTTTCGTCTTCTCTGTGTTCTCTTATGATATTTATGATCGACACTGTCATCTCGGAAGAAATCTGCTAGCCCTCATAAACAGGAACATCACCCCATGCCGGCCTTTATGACAACATCATACTCGTAATGCCTAGCACGTTTGGTCACTGTTCCCCTGTCTCGTTATGAACAGTAACGGAGAAACCGGACCTGGTTAAGGCACGCTTCTTCCGAACAGCGTAGTATTTATGATACCATGAAAAGAAATCCATTGACGGCGCCGCGGAATTCAATTCAATTGGGGAATAGGCATCACGGTATGTTGCAACGAATCCTTAATCATGGAACACTTTTTGAAAGAAGCGTTATACGATCATCGTTCAGGTATGACTCGAACCTCCATATTGCAATTCCATAGGGGGACACACCTTTCACTTTGCACAGGACCGCGGAAAGAATAAATCTTCCGTTATGAATTCTGCGACGAGACTACATACCGCACATTATGCCGTGATAGAGATGAATAAGGTGAGGGATCGGATTACAATTGGCCATTCGATGGTATGAAATGGGAGACTTTAACATCCAGGTAGATTTTTCTCAAGCGCCAGGATATGATAATCCCCAAGTTATCTATAAAATCTTTGACCAAGTTCGACGTGATAGTCGCACACAATCTTGGCAGATGATTCCCAGTTACACCACTTTAACGATATCTTATCCATGGAAGCAACCTCTTAGCGATGTTCTGGAGATTCTTCAACAATATCTTGAGATATCAGAATCGAACTCCTACGGTGTCAAACGATATCACATCCCAGTCTGTTACGACGAAGAATTTGGGCCGGACTTAGCATATGTCGCAAACTTTCATCGTCTTTCCATTGCCGAAGTTATTGAACTCCATGCTCATCCTGATTACCGAATTGAAGCGGTAGGATTTTCTCCGGGTTTTCCCTATTTGTCGGGTCTTTCCCCGCAATTAATAACGCCTCGTCGTCACACTCCAAGGGCCAAAGTTCCCCCGGGTTCTGTGGCGATTGGTGGACGTCAAACAGGGATTTATCCGGTCAGTACCCCAGGGGGATGGCACCTTATTGGACGCACTCCCTTGATTCTTTTTCGCCCTCACAACGATCCGCCCATCGTTTATCACCCAGGAGATTTATTACACTTTGTTCCCATTAGTCGCGCCGAATATGACCAATTTGCGGCAAATCCAGAACAATCCATTAGCGTGGAGTGGATGACATGAGAACCATTCACATTCTTAAACCGGGACCTTTTTCTCACATTCAAGATCTGGGACGCCCGGGACTCGAATATTTGGGTCTCAACCGCTGTGGCCCGTTAGATTTCCAGTCTTTCGTGATTGCGCAGACTTTGGTTCATAATGATTTGCACGAAGCCGCCATTGAAATGAGCTACCAGGGATTGGAATTCACCAGTGATCATCCGTTGATTTTCGCCGTTGTCGGAGCCGAAAATGTGCGCATCGATAACGAAGTCTATTCCGGTTCGGTGGCGCTCATGGCGAAATCCCAACAACTAGTGCAAATCGGACGGCTAACCCAATCCCGGGCCTATTTAGCTATTCAAGGAGGGCTAGATACCCCGGTTATTTTGGGAAGCCGTTCCACAGATTTTACAGCAGGTATTGGCGGATGGCATGGTCGCTCCTTACGGTCCGGGGACCGTATTCCCTTTAAGCCGGTAGAAACTGCTCGGCGTATGACAGGACATACCGCTCCCCATTGGGCTTATTATTCCACAGAAGAACCACTCAAGGTCGTACTCGGACCCCATGCCTATGAGTTTTCGTCCCATACCCTAGAAACCTTTTTCAAAGAATCGTATACCATTAATAAGTTGAGTAATATCATGGGGATCCGGCTTATGGGAACTCCAGTGCCCCCCCATAACCAGGCCGCCAACCGACTGTCTGAAGGTACAGTTCCGGGCGCAATTCAAGTCCCGCCAGATGGTCAACCGATTGTGTTATTGAATCAACGCGGCACCATTGGCGGCTACCCCATTATCGCAACCCTGCTCGGCCCGGAATTGTGGCGTCTTGCCCAGTGGCCAATGGCTTCCCCGCTGAGCTTTGCAGCCATGTCGTTGAGAGCCGCCCAGTCTCTTAGTCGCAGCGTTTACCAAAGACTGATGGCATGGCGCGAGCAGGTTATGGCAGGCCCATAACGCAGCCACTTTCCAATCGCATCCCCCGTGGAACGGCCTATGGGTTGATGTAAAAAAGATGGGTGAAAGCTGAAAAGCTTCTTCGTTCGCCTACGGTAGATTTGTCTTGATGCGACATACTCATATTCGGCTTATCCAGGGTAATCACGGGCTCAAAAGGGTGCATAGCCAACGCTAGCTCCTTGCGATGATGGTTCAGATGCCCCATTGGCCCAATAAATGCATCAAAAAGGGGGCGCCATAGGCTTCTAAAAAGGTTCCCACTACCATGACCAGGCCCATAGCCAATACCAATGTTGTAAATGCCCCAAATCGTTGAGCTAATGAACTTTTTGCGGTGGGGCTTCTCGCTGCAATAAGTTGCCAAGAAAAACCTAATGCCACCCCACCCACAATAATGAGGGCTGGGACAATGAACACATTTTGTAAGACGATGGTAATGAGAGTCAGAATGATGCCTTGCCAATGTAACGAGGAAATCATGAACGCTGCCGTAAAACCGAGAACAAATCCCCGGAAAAACAAGGCCACAAGCACCAGTGGCATTCCCGCCACCGAAACCCCGAGAATATAGAGTAGACCTAAAATTTTCAAATTGTTGGTTAAGGCAGATTGAAATACTCCATGATATGTTGGCGACGTGGTTTCCATATCAACAAAATGGCGTAAATAGGTATCCAGGGAAAAAATATCCGCAGGTGTCAATGTTCCAATCGCAAGCACCCCAAAGAGGAGTCCTACTGCAAACGTTGCCGTGGCAATATAGACAGGCGTCCAATAATGCCGGAGATATTCATCCCATATGGTCGCAGGGTATGTTGTAACCATGGCTGTCCCCCCTACAACAGCCTATGATTATCCTTAAGGATCTAGACCTAGGAGTTGACCTTCCGCTTTTTCGCCAAGACTATTCCACGATTGTTGATCATCCCAACGCGATTCATCCCGACTCAAGCGGCCAATTAATTGCAAGATGACCATTTTGTCCTCGTCCGCTAATCCTCCCCATAATCGCGTCAACGTATGCCAAAATAGATCCCGCGGCCCGTCAAGAACTTCATGGTTTGAAGGGATACGCCAATCGCGCAGAGACATATTGAGTTGCTCCGCCAAATGAGTAATTAAGGTCGCACTCGGAACCATCTTCCCCTGTTCTACCCCACAGATTGTCTGCTTCGTCACACCCACTTTTGCCGCCAGTTCCGTTTCCGTCCAATGTTTTTGATGACGGTAATGACGAATATACCAGCCGAATTCCAGCATCAAAGCGGGACAACAAATCCGCGCCGTCTGCAATTGAGCATGAAGCATGTGGGCTTGTTCATGAATGTTAGGATCCTCGTGGCTATCTTGAAAACGCCGCCAGAACATCGGATGTATTTCAAGGATTTCAAAAATTTTTGATAATTTGCTTTCGCTTAAGACGGCATTGCCTCGCTCTACTCGAGTTATGAGAACTTGCGAGACACCAATACGGTGCGCGAGTTCAGTCACTGTGAGCCCGCGCCTTTCCCGGTGTTGGCGCATCCAGACGCCAAAGCGTTTTAAAAGGTCATGGCCATGATGTTTGGCCTGGAGCAACTCCGCATGGATATCCTCTATTAACGGTATCGATTCCATGGACAAACGCCTCCTCATGGGCGTGTGTATAATGCATCTTAATCGATATCTTTACACAGCCACCATTGTAGCCCGGTCAATGCGATCCCATTAATGTCGTCAGCAGATTCGAGAAAGGCGCGAATCTTATGGGTGTCCCACAATTCTGTGTCAATTTCTTCATCTGCATCGAGATGTGTTTGAGCATAAGTTAAATCCCGGGCATAGAACAAAAAGATTTTCTCATCGCTATAGCCTGGCGTAGGATAAAACGTCCTCACCAGCCGCCACTCATTCGCCATGTATCCTGTTTCTTCTTGCAGTTCCCTCTTAGCCGCCACCAAAGGGCTTTCGGTTCCATCCACTTTTCCCGCGGGCAATTCATATAACCACTGGCCTACAGCCCATCGATATTGCTTGATCATGACAATCTGGGCATCACGCGTTTCAGCAATAACCGCCACCGCCGGCACGCGGACAACCACTTCACGCGAAGTGAAAATGGTTCTCACCTTCACCGGGTCTACACGAACAGATATCGTTCGACCTTGATATACCCATTGTCCGGGACCCGAACGATGCTCCATAGGTATAAAATTCCTTTCATGTCGCATACTCAATGTAATTAAATGTAATTAAAAGAGGTGGTAACTCATGAATCTTAAGCCCCACAAAATAATATTCGTAGGTTCTGTACATGAATTGGAGCAGTGGTTAAAAACATGGCCTTTAACCATCTCGCTTAATTTATATCTTACACATTTTGCTCCTCATTGCCATCACCCAAATAAAGATGAATATACCGGATGGCCGATTTGAAAATCAAAATCTCCTCGCCATTGCTCAACAATAAAATGGCATAGGTATCAAATCCATCGATGACCCCTATTAGGGACATTCCATCCAAAAATACGACTTCAACTAAAGACCGTTCGGTCATCAAATGCTGATAAAAAGCATCCTGAACATAACTCGTACGATTGCCAGCCGGCCCTGTCGAAACATGCGTCTGCGCCGCGTTTTGAGTTGAATGGGGTTTTTGGATGCGGGCTTTAGCGCTGCGGTTGGTTTGGGGCACTTCAACCCATCTATCACGAGACATATTTATCCCTCTTTCTCGCCATATTGTGTTCATAAGCTTTCAGTGTCACATCGAACTCAAGGGTAGGGGGCAAAAACCAGTGCTAGAATTGTAAAAACCGAATTAGGCTCTTGATCATGGCCTTATGTCCGGGAACGTCATAAAAATAGGAAAATCGCTAACTGCGCATCATCGCGTTGGCTGCGCTCCAAAGGCCATTAGGGACGGAGTTGTTAGTATGACAACCAGCCTCTACACCCCGGTTTCCCAGATAACATGAGAAATCTCCTTAATTCTCCTCTCCGGATTTTTCTTCTGGAGTCAAGATGTCTTTGCTCACCATATGAGCCGGCCTCGGTCGCTGAATTTGTGCCAAGCGCCGGTTAATAGCATCTAAGACCGCCCGTACGGCTGCCCCTTGACCATCTCCACGTTCAGGCGCGGCCCCAACCAAAATCTCTTCCCGTCGTTTTGATGTCACGTAACTGAGAGCCACTGCCACGACCGTACGTCCCGCTAACGTGAAAGTCTTCAATTCGGACAAAACAAAGGGTTCGGGCAACTCCGGGATTTGGTTTAACGCTTCGACAGTGGCCCATGCCATCATGTAATGATACTGGCTCGGAACATACCGGCCTTGCCAGTGCCCTTCATAACTCGTGAGCTCATCATTGCTCGGCTGCAACCGCACAAAGCTATGACCAGTTTGATGAATCGTATCGAGGTCCATACGAAACTCAGCAACAGTCAACCGGGGTAGAGGCTGCATATGACTGTCATCTATTATTTGAGCCACTGATATTTTCTTGTGATCCACGCGCAAATTCCATTGGGCTAATAACGCACTTTCCACATCACGCACAATCTGCTTGGGCGAGCGATCAAGCGTGGTCAAGACGTGAATTTCTTCAACAGCGCCCCATTCATTCACCGCCACGTGACATCGCAATACGGTGGGCAAACGCTTTATCAATGCTTCAATTTCATCAACAGAAACGTGATCGAATTCTCCGCTCATCCGGACGGAAACTCCTTCATTAGACTGTCATTGTGAAATGGGCGTACAAGGATTGGAAATGACTATGCGATAGATCCTTGCCACCTGTTCATTTATTGAGATCCTCAGTCATTCGGGTTTTTGTTTTGAATGCCCATGTGATGGACCCTTTCAGCGATACCCCACTTGAGGACTTTTGACCCGATCCACCTCTTTGGATCCCATGCTGGCACAAATCTTTGATGGGAACCGCCTCAAAACACAAGTCCGCGTGCAATGCACTCAAAGAGGATACCCAACAATTCGATATCCTCTTTGAAAATTCCTTTATTTTCTGGGCATTTATTCGGGAATATAGGTCGAATTAATCTGTCCCAATTCGCGAATGCGGTGTTCTGCCACCTGGTCAGCGGCTTCTTGGGTCGGAATATTCTCCTTCTCAGAACGCGTCAGGATTTCCCCAACCTGTTTGCCAATCGCGCGGACACGAGCGTAGGCCCGTTCCTTATTGTATCCGTCGCGGTGAAATTCATCGGCGACATTGACGACGCCGCCACCATTAATGACGTAATCAGGGACATATACAATCCCGCGCCGCATGAGCTCCAAACCATGGCGAGGTTCTTTTAATTGGTTATTCGCCGAACCCGCAATGACTTTGCACTTGAACTGGGGAATGGTGTCATCGTTAATGATGGCTCCTAGCGCACACGGGGCAAAAATGTCTGCTTCTACCCCATAAATCTCTTGAGGCTCCACCCATTTGGCTCCTAAGCGCTCCGCCACTTGTTTACCGTCTTCAGGATGAATGTCCGTCACAATTAATTGGGCTCCGGCTTCTTTGAGCATTTCGCCCAATAAACTTCCCACGTGTCCTAATCCTTGAATGGCTACCGTACGACCATGGAAATCATCGGAACCAAATGCCATTTTCATGGCCGCCTTCATACCTTCTAGAACGCCAACGGCCGTCGCTGGCGAGGGGTCACCACTGGTTTCCTTCAGGCCGCCCACAAACTCGGTTTCCCGGGCGATTACAGCCATATCATCAGCATTAACCCCCACATCTTCCGCCGTAATGTACCGTCCTCCTAAACTTTGAATGAGGCGGCCAAAAGAGCGCAACATGGCCTCCGACTTGTCATGACGTGAGTCCGCCCAAATCACAGACTTTCCGCCTCCTAAGTCGAGTCCCATGGCCGCATTTTTATATGTCATCCCTCGGGACAGTCGAAGAACATCGGTAATGGCATCATCTTCAGACTCATAGGGCCACATCCTAAGACCACCGAGAGCCGGTCCGAGCGTTGTATCATGTATCGCCACGATCGCTTTCAATCCTGTGGTATGGTCATACCAAAAGACCAATTCTTCGTGACCATACTGTTCCATCGCTTCAAATATGTTCATTGCTCACTCGCGCAAGATGCGCGAGAGTCACTTCCTTTCTGTTTTTCGGTTGGATGGCTGGGAGCCGCCACTCGACTCCGCTCATCATGATGGCATAAACCTGTAAGATGGTAAACCGTTATAGCCGAGATTTTGGCGACAGGACTAAAAAAAGCCCCGAAAGGGGCTTAACTGGCCTTAATTTGCATTCGTAGCTTATCCGCCACCATGGCAATAAACTCGGAATTCGTTGGTTTACCCCGGTCTCGATTGACAGTATGTCCGAAAATGCCGTTAATTACATCGACATTTCCTCGTGACCAAGCCACTTCGATTGCATGGCGGATGGCTCGTTCGACTCGGCTGGGCGTTGTCTTGTATTTTGAAGCAATGGCCGGATACAACTCTTTGGTCACACCACTTAATAAATCGACACGGTTAATGACCATCACAATTGCTTCCCGCAGGTATAAATAGCCTTTGATGTGGGCAGGTATTCCAATTTCATGAATAATATTGGTCACTTCGACATCAAGGTTCTTGACCGGAACGACCGTAATTTTTCCTGAGGGTACATTAGATTTTTTGGCCGGCGCTGGCGAACCCGCCAATTGTTTAACACGAGACGCCAATACTTTTAGATTAAAAGGTTTAAGGATATAGTAATCAGCCCCCAGTTCTAGGGCCTTTTGTGTCATCGTTTCTTGTCCAAATGCCGTTAAAATAATAACCCGTGGAGGATTGGGTAAATCCATTTGAGCCAATCTTTCTAAAACACCAATGCCGTCTAAATGAGGCATAATGATGTCAAGAACAATGACGTCAACAGGTTGTTGTGAAAGCAGTTCTAATACTTCCATACCATGATTAGCAATACCGGCCACTTCCAGTCCTTCTTCGCCGCGTATCGCTTCTTGCAATAATTCACAGAATTCGCGATTGTCATCCGCGATTAATACCTTTATTGCCATGTCCCAGCCCCCTGCATCTCATTCAAAAATTGGCACAGATCTTTCTTCTACGATTTTGCCTCATCTCCTTCCTCTTGCGAAGTCTCTTTTCCCTCCAAATTCACGCATTTTTCGGTTTCATTCGACAGCAGGCCGGCTTGTTGTAAATAGGCAATGCGAATGTATGCTGTACGCGTGTGTAGCCATAATGTACGACCATATTGTAATAATACCCACAAAATGCCTGTTGTGACGGTCAAAAAGACCCACATCACAAATGCGGCGTGTGGATTCTTTTCCATATCGCGTACCACCCTCGCCCGATGACATTAGGGAAATATGACGAACGATTTCGCGATCGTCCGTCGAATTTCCTGCAAAAATCGGTCTAAGAAAAAGATTTTTGTTTGACCATCCAATAAGCATAACAGCCATAACCGAGGGAGGGTCGACTCATCAAGACATGGGTCACCGCTCCCACAAGACGACCATCTTGTATAATGGGACTGCCGCTCATCCCTTGTATAATGCCACCGGTCTGACGCAACAAGGCTGGATCATCCACTTCAAACAACAAACCCTTTGTATGCGCATGCCATTGTAAATACGTTTTCAAAATCCGAATCGAAAATGATTGCGGGGTCTGACCATGTAACACGGTGATAATCTGTGCGGGGCCGGGATGCACTTGGTCGGGCAAGGCCACGGGCAGTGCTTTTTTGGGACCCCATAGGGGCTTATGGCTCAGACGACCAGTAATCCCGAAAACACCATTGGTCCCCACAGTGCCCTTCACATTCTGTCCATTCGCTAACACGCCAATTTTTTGACCGGGTCCATGAATAGAACCAGCGATAATTCCGACAATGCGAGCCCCCGTTAATTGACCGCTTCTGACCGAAATCGGTATGCGTGTTAGCCCATCGGTTATACTATGTCCCAACGCCGCATATTTTAACGTATGAGGATCGTAAAAAGTTAAGGTGCCAACTCCGCTTGCTCCATTTTGTACCACCACTCCAATATGCCATGCATGCTGTGTCTGAGACCATACAGGCCTCACATACCGCCAATGAAAGTGACGAGCCCCTTGCACCCCAAGCGCCACTGCCTGATGTTGTATGCCCGACCTCTGAACTGCCTGTTCGAGTGCCTGATTGGATGTCACCGGGTGATGATTAGCTTCCACAATCACATCCCCCTTGTCGATTCCCGCCTCTTCAGCCGGATCCACCAAGTGGCCGTTGACGACAATCGGAGCATAACCTCTCACCACCAGTCCCCGGGTATTCACAACCACCCCAATGGACTGTCCACCGGGCACTTCATAAAGCGGTCGTGTCACGTCGACGGGAACAGGTCGCCAGGGAATCCATCCAAACAGTTTAGGCTGTAATATAAAGTGCCCGGGATTTGCTCCCCAAATATCGACCCGCCCGGGTTCAATGGACACAGGATAGGATTTTAGCGCCCCCAGCGAAAGCCATGTGCTCCAAGGCAATGAAATGCGCTGTCCCGAGGGAACCATGATGATTTTGGGAATATCCACCATTTGGCGCACAGGTGGAAGAAATCCGGTGATAATGACCGTTGCCGCTCCGATCATACCGATAATACGCGCAACACGTTCACGCCGTTTCATGGTTCTCACCTCCTCTTATGTGTTTCCCTTTTTAAGGTCTCGGAAACGAGGAGAATTCATGCCCGGAATTAGGACCAAGGTCTGACTGTTCAGCCAGACCCCCGGCAAAATCTTAGCCAATTTTTTTAAATGCTTGCTGCAAAAGCGGTGGATTTAGGAAAAATTGCTGTCAAATCAGGTGGATCATTACGCAATGTTTTCCTCGGTAGGGCCTCTTGCCGATTGGCATTTTTCCCTAGGTTCTCGAACTTTTCCGGGAATCGCCATGTTTAGGCAAAGCACACGTGTCTTAAGAATAAGAGCCCTTAAAGGTTCAATAAGCGATTGGCAATATCGGAGGCGGCATGCGGACGGGCCCAAAGTTCTTGATGATGAATAATTTTGCGGCGTAAAGGAGATTCTTCGGGAAGAAGGTTCCGAACCCATTTCAATAAGTCTTTGTCGCCACGCACGGCCATATCATGGACCAACAAACGATCCCGGTTGGCTTCTTCTTGTCCTGGAATCCAATGGGTCAAAATGAAAGGCACATGTGATTGGGCGACTTCTGCTGCCGTGACACCACCAGGTTTGCCGACAACAAGCCGAGAATGATGCAACAATAACGGCATTTTTTCCACATATCCGACAATCGTGACAACATCGGGCCATGAATATTGATCAAGATGCCAACGCAAACGTTCGTTATGGCCGCACACCGCAACAACAGGATAATCGGCTTCCGCCAATTTACGCAAAATACGGTAATATGGTCCCATTCCCAATCCTCCGCCTAAGAGCACAATGGGATCTTTCGCATACAGCGGTAATTCCCACGCCGGTTCATGAAAGGATGACCGGATCGGAATGCCTGTCTGCCAGACCTGTTCTTTTTTCACTCCGAAGCGCGCCAAATCGTCGACTTGTTCAGGCAGCCACACAGTGTAGGCATCGGCCAAAGGCTCATACCAAAAGCGGTGTACAGATAAATCGGTCAACACTCCAACAAGCTTCAAATGGGAATGTACCTCTTTCACCCCAGCCCACGCATTCAAGGCGAAAGGATGGGTCGCCAGAATGACGTCGGGTTCATAAAGATCATAAACATGATTCAAGATATCTTGACCAATACGCATCCAACGTTGACGATGTTTAGCCCATTGCAATGGCGAATGATCGCCCCAGCGAAAAATATAGCCATATTGACGCGGAATATATTTTAAAGCCCAAAAATATAATCCGGTTTCAATGCGTGCCTTCCCCACTAAATGCTCAGAGAACTCCACGTCCATTCCGAGTTTTAAACAAGCTTCTGCCAACGCTTTAGCCGCAATATCATGGCCTGTGCCTATGGGCAAGCTGGCGATTAATATCCGCATCCAGTTCTCCTTGAGATATCACTTGGATCTTAATAAAATAATTTGCTAATAATCAGACCCCAAATCGTGCCGGCGGCCACTTCCCAGGGAGTATGGCCCACAAATTCTGGAAAATCCCGGTCGATATCTGCGACATATTCGGAGCGGGAAACAAGATTAAGATACCGAGATTGCAGTCCTACCACACGCCGCACATGAATCGCATCATAAAGCACAATGAGACCAAAGACGGCACTGATCGCAAATTCTCCCGAACGCCAGCCGTACTGGTATCCAATAGATGAAACTAAGGCAACGACCATGGCGGAATGGGACGAGGGCATACCCCCAGCACCAACCAGGCGATCATAGCGCGGTTCATGACGGGATACCACGTAAATCAGAAATTTCAACAATTGTGCAGTCACTGCGGCAGTGACCGCGCTGATGAGCACGCGGTTGCTGTCCAGGAGCCATTGCAAGTTAATCCCCCCGTTTTCCCCATTCCAGCAAATGTCGTGCGTGCGAAGTTGCCACAGCATCAGATTGTCCACTCAGCATTCTCGCGATTTCTTGTTCCCGGTCGTGATGTTCGACACATTTCACGATGGACCGCACCCCATTGTCATCTGATGTCTTGACAACCATCCATTGAGAATGCGCGTTGGCGGCCACAGACGGCTGGTGGCTGATGACAATCACTTGCCGGTGTTCGCCTAATGATCGCAAGAGACGGCCCACCCGGGCAGCACTTTGTCCACCAAGCCCCGCATCAAGCTCATCAAATATCAAAGTCGCCCCACCATGACTTCCCCCTAATACGGCCATGGCCAAGGCCATGCGCGCTAATTCGCCGCCCGAAGCCACTTTGGGTGCTGGTTTCATCTCGTGCTGAGCAGAGGATGCGTAGAAAATGGCCGCATGATCCAGTCCCCACTGCGACGGTTCATTGGTTTCCAGAACAAAGCGCACTTGGGAAGCTGGCATTTCCATTTCATGAACGAGGTCCGACAACTTCCCGCTGACATCCTCGGCTGCCAACCGGCGTTGTTGCGATAGTTCCTCCGCCCAATGCATATATTCGCTTTCCGCATCACGAAGTTTGCGCTCAGCGATATGAAGTTCCCATTCAAAGTTTTCCCATTTCTGAAGATCCTGCTGCAATGTCTCAGTATACCGCACTAATTCGCCAATTCCCATGTTGTAGCGCCGTTTGACTTTTGCCAATTCATTGGCGCGACTCTCGAGTGCCTCCAATTGTCCCGGTTCTTGATCGAGATGGCTAGCCCACTCATTAAGAGCTAATCGCAACTCGTCTACCACACTAATTGTTTGGTCAACCAGACTGCCCAGTGACCTGGCATCGGCATCAAGTCGCATCAAATTCTCCACATTCCGAGCAATTCGGCCTAATAAGCTGACCACATTACCTGATTCCGCGTTATCCAGATCCTGTTCTATTGTTTGTAAAATTTCTAAGAGGCGTTGGCGGGAGTGTAACCGGGTCAACTCACGACTTAATCGTTCTTCCTCTTCCACATCTAAGTGCAGTTGCAGCAATTCCTCAACCTCTTGACGTTTGGACGCGATAATATGAGCATCAGGAACATTTGCCGTTAACTCAGCGTGGGCAGCTTTTTGTGACCGCCACGTATGATAAGCGGCTTCGACTTGCGAGCGTAACGGTTCTAGTTTGGCAAAATGGTCGAGCCACAGTAATAACTGCGCCGAATCGAATAAACGCAAAGCATGATGTTGCCCGCTAAAGTCGATAAGTTCCGGAGCCAACTCGCGCAGCACTTGACGGGTAACGATTTGCCCTTGTATCCGGTATGTGGATCGCCCTTCAGCTGTCATATCCCGCTGAATAATTAAGGTATCATCTTCTTCAATTCCCCATTGACGCAACACATTCCACAAAAGATCCGCAGGGGATACCGAAAAAGCTGCCCGAATGCGAAAGCTATTACCAAAAGGGCCCACCTGATCAGCCGTTCCAGACAGTCCAAAGACCGCGGGAATTGCCGTCAGAAGCAAAGATTTTCCTGCTCCGGATTCCCCGGTGACAGCAGTAAAACCCTTATCAAATGTCACATCAGCATGGTGAATCAAACCGAAGTTTTCCACGTTTAATGCGGTTAGCATATCCCACATCCAATCAACGTAACTCTTCTAACCGTTTCGCCAATATTGGCGCCTCTTCTTTTGACCGGGCTACAACTAACACGGTGTTTTCACCCGCTAACGTACCGGCCACTTCAGGCCAATCCATTTTGTCAATGGCTTCCGACACCACTTCGGCCCCTGCTGTCAAGGTTTTCACCACAACCAAATTCTCACTGACAACATATCCGGTTAAGACTTCGCGCAATAACCGGCGCAGGCGGTCACGAGTGACGCCTAGCGCCCGGTCGTCAGGCAAGGCATAGCGGTGAGAATCTTGGTATGGCACCTTAATTAACCCTAAATCTTTGATATCCCGGGAGATTGTGGCCTGGGTTGCCGGCATTCCTTTGGCTGCTAAAATTTCCGATAGTTCTTCTTGCGTCTCTACGGGTTGTGTCGTAATGATTTCTTGAATTAATGATTGACGTGTGCGTTTATCATGACGCATAGTCCTAATGCCCCTTTCGCCAGCCCCTTAAAACTTGGAAGAAACTCCAACCCGGCCTACGAAACAGCCGGATGGTGGTCGGACTGGTTTCCACTAAAACTTCATCGCCATCGACGAGGGGATAAGTTTCTTGGCCATCCACCGTCACTAAGGTGTCTCGGTGCATGGCCCGAACACGGATTTTCACTTGTTGATCCCCATTGATGACTATAGAACGGTCAAAAAACGAATGTGGACAGATTGGTGTAACGACCATGACACTCAAGGCCGGGCTTAGAATCGGTCCACCTGCCGATAATGAATATGCCGTTGATCCTGTTGGGGACGCAACAATCAATCCATCAGCAGGATACGTGGTAACATACGCATCATCGACAAAAGTTTCGAGATTGATCAGCCGGGCAAAAGGTCCCTTAGTGACGACCACGTCGTTCATGGCTTCAAAATGAGCCAATTCACGGTGTCCACGCATCACCCGCGCGGTTAATAAATGACGCTGATCAATGTCATATTGATTATTCACCATAGCAGTCAGAGCAGGCAACAAGTCAGGCACTTCAACTTCTGTCAAAAAGCCTAAATGTCCCAGATTCACTCCCAAAATTGGACAATTAAGATGTGCCAACGCTTTGGCTGCATGCAAAAGCGTTCCGTCGCCGCCTAAAACAATAATGCCGTCGACACTACCTTCTGGCACATGTTCCAGATCCTGTCCGAGATCAGGATATCCCACCCTTTCGGCTAAAGTCGTGGGAATTATGGTGTCGATGCCGTGATCGGTGGCCCATTTCGAAATCCTCCCGGTCAATCCCCTGACTTGATCTTTATCGGTATTGGGCCAAATTAACAGCCGTTTCAATGAGGTTCCTCCCGGTCCCATGCTTGATCCACGACTTGGATAATATCAATACTGTGCGTCGTCGTCACGGGTTGTCGATTACTGAGAAGACTCAAAAACTCAATGTTGCCCTCCGGCCCGCGGATAGGTGACGGAGTTAACCCCATGACGCTAAAACCCAACTTTTGCGCATAAGCCGTAAAGTGACGCAACACGTCAACATGGACCTGCCGATCTCTAACCACCCCATGTTTCCCTACATGCTCCGGGCCGGCTTCAAATTGCGGTTTGACCAGTCCAATGACCCATCCTTCCTCCTTCAATAAGGCCCGCAGGGGAGACAGCAACAGTTCCATACTGATAAAGGACGCATCAATAGACGCCGCGTCCGCTAACTCTCTTGTCCCCAACATATCGGCCGACAACCAGCGGGCATTGGTTTTCTCTAAAACCGTTACGCGGTCGTCATTGCGAAGCTTCCAGTCAAGTTGTCCATAGCCAACGTCAACAGCCCATACGTGAGATGCCCCATGTTGCAACCAGCAATCAGTAAATCCCCCAGTGGATGCTCCGATATCGATTATTCTCCATCCTTGGGGATCTAAACCAAAATGCTTTAATCCGGCTTCCAGTTTTAAACCGCCACGACTGACATACGGGTGAGCATTCCCCTGAATTTCAATCTTCGCGTCGCCACTGACTAGGGTCCCCGCCTTGGTCACTTTGACGCCGTTCACAAAAACCTGTCCCGCCATAACCAGTCCTTGGGCTTTAGAGCGTGTTGGTGCCAGTCCGTGGTCAACCATCACACGATCTAAGCGCTGATGGCCCTGATCTATTTTTGGGCTCTTTCCGTTTGACGAAGCCACGTTCTGATCCTCCGCGCAAGACCTTCGGCATTGAGTTCGTATAAATTCAAGTAGTAACTGGCAGAACCATGGTCAATAAATTCATCGGGCAATCCCGCATTGAAAATCGGCAATTCGATAGCTTCGGCATTTAGCCATTCATTAATCGCTGACCCGAATCCCCCAGCCACGACATGTTCTTCCAGAGTCACAATGGCGCGGGTTTCTTGTGCCACTTGACGCAATAGAGTCGTATCAAGCGGCTTAATAAAGCGGGCATTCACGACACCGATATCATAGCCTTCTTCAGCCAAAATTTCTCGTGCCTTCAAGGCATGATAAACCATGGGGCCTATGGCGATAATTGTCGCGTCCAAGCCATGGGCCAACCATTCGCCTTGGCCCCAAGGCAATCCCTGTAACGGTTCTGTTAAGTCTAAACCACGGCTAGCTCCCCGGGGATATCTCAATGCCACCGGGTGAGGTCTGTCTAAGGCACTAACCAATAACTGGCGCAATTCTATTTCATCTTTCCCCATAGCAATTTCCATGTTCGGGACCGCGCGTAGAAAACTGATGTCATAAACACCTTGATGGGTCGCCCCATCTCCCCCCACGATCCCAGCCCGGTCTACCCCCAAAATCACCGGTAAATCCTGATGGCAAATATCGTGAATGACTTGGTCGTAAGCTCTTTGCAAAAACGTGCTATAAACTGCAAATACCGGACGCATTCCGCCTATCGCCAAACCTGCGGCAAATGTGGCCGCATGTTGCTCAGCAATACCGACATCAAAAAACCGGTCCGGAAAGACTTTTTGAAAAAGATCAAGTTTTGTCCCATCAGGCATAGCCGCCGTAATCGCCACGATTTCGGGGTGCGTCTTAGCTAACTCGATCAAAGTTTGGCTGAAAACCTGACTATAGGATGGCGGTTGCGGCTTTTTGATAAACTGCCCGGACTGAATTTCAAAAGGACCCGGCCCATGAAATTCTCCGGGACGTTCCTCCGCCGGTCGGTAGCCACGGCCTTTTTGCGTAATCACATGCACCACAACTGGCCCGTCGACCAATTGCGCATTACGCAGTACAGGAATCAGTTCCGACAAATTGTGACCGTCAACAGGTCCATAATACTTAAATCCCAATTCTTCAAAAACATTGCGCGGCAACACTGCATGGTGTAATAAGTCCTTGACCCGTTCAATGGTTTTGCGAAGAGGACCGCCAAATACCGGAACCGAATCCAGTAATTGTTCAATTTCTTGTTTCATACGTGTATACGCCGGAGCCGACCGCAATTCCGTCAAATAGCGTGAAAAAGCTCCCACATTGGGGGCGATAGACATCGAGTTATCATTGACAACAATCACTAAATTCGTTTTGGTTTGGCCAATTTGATTAAGCGCTTCCCATGCCATTCCGGCCGTCAAGGCCCCGTCCCCAATCACCGCGACGATTCGGTATTTTTGATGACGCAAATCGCGGGCACTGGCAATCCCCATTGCCGCCGATAACGAAGTGGAAGCATGCCCAGCCTCCCACACATCGAATTCGCTCTCGCGACGTTTGAGGAAGCCCGACAACCCGTTTAATTGCCGCAGGGTAGAAAATGTCTGGTAGCGCCCTGTCAACAATTTGTGAGCATAGGCCTGATGACCAATATCCCAAATGAGCTTATCTTGGGGCGTATCGTAGGCATAATGCAGGGCAATGGCGAGTTCCACAGCCCCTAAACTCGCGCCGATATGGCCTCCAGTTTGCGCTGTCGTTTCAATAATCACGCGACGGATTTCTTTTGCCAATTCCTCTAATTGCAATACCGACCAATTCCGCATGTCTTTGGGGGATTGGATTGATGCCAGCAACTTTGTTTCCATAACCTACCTCCTTACCACTGACGGTCCACAGCAAAATCGATCAAATTACGCAAAATCTCGGCTCCGGGTTCTGAACCAATAGCAATCTTGGCCCGAATCCGGTGGTCATCAGCCAACCTGCGTGCTTGCTCGATGCCTACCAGTCGCGGATAGGTGGCTTTGCCTCGCTCACTGTCCGTGCCGACATTCTTTCCGAGCAACTCACGCTTGCCAACGACATTCAAAATGTCGTCAACAATCTGAAAGGCCAGGCCAAAATGTTCCCCATACACGCTGAGTGCCTTTTGCCGTGCGTGATTGCCCGTAAGCAAAGCTGGAATGACCAATGCGGCTTGAAATAATGCCCCCGTTTTATTGCGGTGTATGGTTTGCAATTCTGCCAATTCCACATCATGATGCTCAGCCGCTAAATCCATCACTTGTCCTTTTATTAAACCTTGTCGTCCCACGGCTACCGCCAAATACGTAATGGCGTTTAATACGTCTTCCGCCTTAGCGTTTTGCATTTGGCTCATTTTTACAAAAGCCTCAGTCAGCAGTGCGTCGCCCGACAAGATAGCCATGGCTTCTGGAAACATTTTGTGGGCCGTCGGCTGCCCACGCCGCAAATCATCGTTATCCATTGCCGGGAGATCGTCATGAATTAACGAATAGGTATGAATATATTCAACCGCTAGGGCCACATCACGAAAGGTATCTTGGGGTAATCCCAAATACACCGTACTGGCCATGACCAGTTGAGGCCGTAACCTTTTTCCCCCCGCAAGCAGTGAATAGCGCATAACTTCTTCGACGGTTCCGGGTGCTGCTTGCCGGGCAATATGATCTTCGCGAATCCACTGTTCGATGATCGCCCGGGTTTCTTCAAGCCATTTTCCTATGTCCACGTTATGCCTCAGCCTTTGGTTTCAGTAAGCTTTCAGCTTGATTGAGCAAGAGGTTAGCTTTCTCACTAAGAACTCTGGCTTCTTGATACATGACCAGGCTTTCTTTGAGAGACAGCCTGCCTCCCTCCAGCTGACGGACAATTTCTTCGAGCCGGATTATGATATTTTCAAATTGGTCAAGTTCGTTTTCCTCAATCACGCATCTTCCTCTTTCCCCGGTGTCTCAGATCTCATCCAATAGCTCCCATTATACCAGTGTACCTCATATCGCTGTCCTTGACGAACATCTTCTCTGCCAATTGTATTACCAGATTCATCTAACACATAAGTATAACCACGGCGCAATACGGCCGAGGGATTCATTGCGGCTAAAGACGCTGCCAATTTTTCCACATGCAATCGTAATGACTGAACCAGCCGCTCAAAAGCCCTGTCGCGGCGTTCATCCAATCGATCTAAAAGGTCGCGGCGTGTGATGATAAGCCGGGAGCTGTCGGCCAGAATGCCGTGAGTAGTCCATCCCTCAATACGTGTGCGTTCCCATTGCAAACGGCGGCTTAAGGCCGCGTACACCCTGTCATTAAGCTGATCAATCCATTCCATAAGACGGACCTTCTCCGGCACCGCTAATTCAGCGGCCGCAGATGGTGTTGGCGCTCGCAAATCGGCCACCAAATCTACCAGGGTGGTATCAATTTCATGACCCACCGCAGAAATCACGGGAATCGGCGATCTAGCCACGGTGCGCACAACCATTTCATCATTAAAGGCCATTAAATCTTCTT
The DNA here is from genome assembly GCF_001280565.1 of Sulfobacillus thermosulfidooxidans. Classification (NCBI taxonomy): domain Bacteria; kingdom Bacillati; phylum Bacillota; class Clostridia; order Eubacteriales; family Clostridiales Family XVII. Incertae Sedis; genus Sulfobacillus; species Sulfobacillus thermosulfidooxidans. Next base: position 1,606,168 of record NZ_LGRO01000001.1, read on the forward strand.
TTGAACCCCCTCCCCGGCCAATAATGAGTACACTAATTGGTGTGCGAAAAGCCTTTTGCAAGGCTTCTACAATGGCCCTGGGCGCGTCTTGGCCTTGGACAAGGACGGGAAATAACCATACCGGCATTCCCGGAAAACGGCGGCTAATTACGGTTTCAATATCATACCTCGCCGCTCCCGTTCCCGAGGTAATAACACCGATGGCTCGCGGTAATTTGGGAATGGGACGTTTGGGACGAGAAAACAATCCTTCTTGATAGAGCTTTTGTTTTAATGCCTCGAGCTTTTGAAACTGGGCTCCCGCTCCCAAATCTTGAATCATACTGGCATACAATTGGGTTTGTCCATCTCGTTCAAAGACACCGACGCGCCCAAAGACCAAGACGGACATGCCGTCAACCAAGGGCTTCGTCAGGGAGACAGCATCGCGCCGAAACATCACTCCCCGGATTTGAGCCTGATCATCTTTTAATATAAAATACCAGTGCCCCGAACTATGATGTTTAACCCCGGATAATTCCCCTTGAACCCACAGACGCTGCCATTCCGGAACGTTTTCCACGAGCCGTCTAATACCTTGCACAAGTTCGTGGACACTCAACACACCTTCTGTCATGACCCAACCGTTTCCTGAAACGCTTGCCAGGTATTGCTTAGTAGCATAGCTATGGTCATTGGACCAATCCCTCCGGGCACAGGGGTAATCCGTGAAGCTATAGCGGAAACCGAATCAAACTCCACATCTCCAACAATACCGCTCTCAGTGCGGTTAATCCCCACGTCAATCACCGTAGCACCCGGTTTAATCCAGTTAGGCTGCACCAAATGAGCATGTCCTACTGCGGCTACCACAATATCCGCTTCCCTTGTAATCTCCCACGCATTAGGTGTCTTGGAATGCACAATAGTGACCGTCGCGTTGCGTTCGACGAACATGAGTGCCAAAGGACGTCCAACTAATTGCGAACGGCCAATAACGGCCACGCGTTCGCCCTCTAATGGCACATGGTATCGGTCTAATAACTCAATGATTCCAAGAGGTGTACAGGGTCTTAACCCGCTTTGACCTGCCATGAGCCGCCCCATATTAGTCGGCGTGAGACCATCGACATCTTTGCGTGGATCTAAGTGGCGGAGAATAACTTGGGCATCAATATGCCGAGGCACAGGCAGCTGCAATAAAATCCCATGGATACTGGGATCTTGGTTTAACATTTCAATGGTTTCCAAAACCTGGCTTGTTGTGGAATGCGCTGGGAGAATGACTTGACGAGAGTCCATACCGACTTGTGTACTCGCCCGGTGCTTGTTTCGCACGTAAATTTTGGAAGCGGGATCATCACCAACCAGTACGACGGCTAATCCCGGTCTCAGAGTCGTGCGTTCATAATGCTCCTCAATCTTCTTGGCTAGCTCTTCGCGGATAATCTGAGCAGTCTTTTTCCCATCTAAGAGCTCAGCAGTTGCCATCATCATTTCGTCCTCTCTATGTGTTCTTCCTGTCATGCCGCGATGTCTTGATTACCTAGATGATATCCTTTCATTCCCGCAAATGAAAAATCCTGTTTTGGTTTTGGCAAGGATGCCGCAGGCCCATGTCATGACGTATTCCCATCGTGGGTATTGCGATTATTTAACTGTTAAAGAGCTGGTAGCCAATGCGGGCAATGCCCACCGCATTGTCCCGACTTAAGTCAGGACTCGCAAAGAAAATTTCCTGGGGATGAGAGGTATGTCGAATAAGTTCTTGGCGAAGGGTTTCATTGGCAGCCACTCCACCTACCACAACCAACGGCCAAATATTAACGGCGCGTTCAATCAACCGAGCCAGAGTACGTGCTAACACCAGTTCCACTCCTCGTGCGATATTGGCTCCTGCGGCGCCTTGCTCATAGGCTCGGCGCGCTTGAGTTTCCGGACCGGAAAAACTGGTTTTCCATTCCGTGCCATCATGCCAAACCCGGGGCACCGTCAACATGAGAGGATCGGTGGCGTGTCGAGCCAAGGCTTGCAGGTGGGGTCCCGCTGGAAAGGGCAGACCCAGCATGACGCCCACGCGATCCACGAGTTGGCCCGCGTAGAGATCATCGGTGCCCCCAATGCGTTGAATCACAAAATGACCCGGATCTTGTCGACGAATTTGCAACAATTCCGTAGTGCCCCCCGAAATATGCAGCGCCGAGAAACACGTCCACTCCTCATGGCCGATGCTCCACAAGGCCGCTTGGATGTGTCCTTCTTGATGGGTGGACAACGATAAAGGCACTCCATACACATAAGCCAGTGAGCGGGCAAAGCTCAAGCCTACACTAAAGGGCGGCAGATAAGACGTGGGCAGCGGTCTGGGTTTTTCAGAAACACAGATGCCGCGAATAGAATACGCCGAGATGGCTTGCACTAAATTCTCAATGAGAGCCGGCATATTTTGCACATGTTCAAAAACCGCCTCTTGGGGACGCAATCCCCGTTGAGATGGTGGTACTTTCAGCAGTTGCCGTTGCTGAAAGATAACAAGATCCCTCGTCACTGCCGCAACCGAGGTGGTATATGCACTGGTATCAAAACCAATAACACAATCACGAATTGACTGGGTCATCCTTAATCTGTGGATTCTCCTTGGGCGCCTTCTCATCAACCAATGGTCGATCGACATCTCCTTGAGGTCGGACGGTTTTAGCTGCGGTGGATAAGACGCCATTGACAAACCGTTTGGCCTCATCTGTGCTATAGGCACCGGCTAATTCTAAAGCCTCTGCAATAATGACGGAAATAGGAGTCTTAGGCTCATATAAAAGCTCATAAACAGCAATTCGCAGAACATTTCGGTCAATCGTCGGCATGCGTTGAATGCGCCAATCCACAGAGGCTTGGGCAATGATTTCATCAATCTGATTTTGATGCATTAACACACCATGCACGATAGATTCCGCAAATTGCCGGTCATCAGGATCTTGCCCTTGAAGACGTGCCACCAAGACCGCTGGCTCGGTATGGGCTAAATCATGCTCAAATAATACGCGTAAAGCCATTTCCCGTGCATGATGTCGGGCCATTACCTCTCCCCCTTTATGAACCGCTTAGGATTCTGAACTTGTTTGGCTTCCCGAGGATTCGTCTTCGGTGGATGTGAAGGAGACTCCTTGGACATGAATATTCACATCGGAAACGGTGAGTCCGGTCATCAATTCCACTTGTTCTTTTACCCGATCTTGAATACGCGACGCAACTTCTGGAATTTTTGCGCCATATTGTACCACCACGTACAGATCAAGACTGACCCGGTTATCCTTCACTTCCAGTTTGACGCCGCGACTGGCGGCTTTTTTCCCCAGCATTTCGGTTATGCCACCGGTAAGTCCCCCGCTCATTGCCGCTACGCCGTCAACCTCTGAAGCAGCAATCCCGGCAATCACTGCAATCACTTCATTGGCAATCCGCACACTGGGTACGGTTTTAATTTCTTGAGACGTGTCTGCCATAATAGATCCTCCCCTCCCGTGACTGGCATTAAGACCAGTGATTAAGATATTTTCTGGATGCATGTCGCCTGGGATTTACGCGCCCTTGATGCGTTCAGCCAAGAAATTGGTATGAATGCGGCCGGCACAGAATTCCTCATCGTCCATGAGTTGTTTGTGTAAGTCCAAAGTCGTCTTCACACCTTCGATATGGAATTCGCCGAGCGCCCGTCGCATGCGTTCAATCGCTTCGTCACGAGTCCGTCCCCACGTCACAATTTTGGCTAACAGCGAATCATAAAACGGTTGAACTTGATAGCCGGGTTCCGCCCCCGAATCCACGCGCACCCAGGGTCCGCCCGGTTCCTGCCAAACGGTCACCTTGCCGGGACTAGGTCGAAATTGATTAGCCGGGTCTTCAGCATTAATACGGCATTCAATAGCCCATCCCCGGAGTTCCACATCATCTTGCGTGATCGACAATGGTAGTCCCGCGGCCACACGAATTTGTTCTTTTACAATATCTATGCCCGTGATCATTTCAGTACAGGCATGTTCCACTTGGACCCGCGTATTCATCTCCATAAAGTAAAATTGCCCATTTTCATCCAATAAGAATTCTAATGTTCCCGCACTCGTATAGTTCACGGCTTGGGCGGCCCGAACGGCAGCTTCACTCATTTTGGCCCGCAATTCTGGGGTCATGGCTACCGAAGGCGCTTCTTCCAAAACTTTCTGCCGTCGCCGCTGCAGTGACGACTCACGTTCACCCAATGTCACAACATGCCCATAATTGTCGGCGAGCACTTGAATCTCAATATGACGGGGTTGCCGCAAGTATTTTTCGATATACACATCTCCCTGCCCAAAGGCGGATTTTGCCTCCCGGCTGGCGCGTTCCAACGCTTCTTCCAATTCATTTGGCGATTCGACAACCCGTATTCCCCGGCCCCCGCCGCCGAATGACGCCTTCACCATAACAGGATAACCAATTTCTTCGGCAATCCGCTTCGCCTCGTCAATATTTTCCACCGTGCCTGCCGTTCCCGGAACCACAGGAACACCTGCTTCCATCATCATTTGCCGGGCTTGGGCTTTGATTCCCATTTTCTCAATCGCATCGGCCGGTGGCCCAATGAATTTAATGCCCCATGTCTGGCACACGGCAGCAAAATGATGATTCTCGGACAAAAATCCGTAACCGGGATGGATGGCCTCCGCTCCTGTTTGTACTGCCGCGTTAATAATATTTGGGATATGTAAGTAACTTAAATTGGATGGAGCCGGTCCAATAGGAAAAGCTTCATCCGCGTATTTGACATGCGTGGCCTCTTTGTCGGCATCCGAATACACCGCAACCGTCTTAATGCCGAGTTCCCGAGCAGCACGCATTACCCGGATGGCTATTTCGCCCCGGTTTGCGACTAAAATTTTGTTAAACAAGATGACACCTCCGATTCTCTTTCATTACTAGACCACAATCATTCAGGATTGTCTAGACTTTTGCCTATGCCCACTCCATGCCTTTTTTGTTTCTATTTCCATGTTTGGTGTTCTGCCTTACCTTATCATTTGTTGAAAACACGGTATTCATAATCTGAAACATGATAAGGACCAATTTGTGGTATGCTGAAATTGTTCACAATGATCTACAAAAAGGAGGAGTCGCATGATGGAAAACAAGCAACCAACCCTTGTGGTCCTAACAACCGGCAAAGAAGCTTTTGTCCGGGCCAATGCTGTCTTGCAAATGACCTTGATGATGCGCAAATTTGGGCAAATGCCTGTCGAATTTTTGGCACTCGGCCCTGGTATTGAAATTCTCCGTTCCAATCAAAAGAATTCTCCGCAATTTGGTCAACAACTTCAAGCCATGAAAGAAGCTGGAATTGAAATTGCTGTATGTGAAAATTCTTTAGAAAATCTCGGGTTAACCATGGATCAAATGTTTGAAGCCAAAGTGGTGCGGGGTGGCGAAGAAGTCGCTCATAAGATTTTAGAAGGCTATAAGGTCTTAACGTTTTAACCCATTTGTTATCGCGATTGAACATAATTGAAAAGGAGCGCCTTACGCGCTCCTTTTTGCTCATGTTAGGATTTCGGAAGGATCACCACATCTTGAGGCGGCAAACTCGTGACTTCAGTAATAGTATCAGCGATCCGCCCAATTTGCTCGGAATCGAGATTAGAGGCTCCGATTACGACGACTGCTTTATTTTGAGTGATAGTCACAGCACTCAAGGGAAACCCGCGAGCGGACAACAGACCTTCGGCTTGGGTTTCTTCTTTTAATTCTTGCGTATCCCGGACCATGGTCGCCGTGGCTTCATCTTTGGCTGACTGCGATATCGAGGGATTACTGATCAAGGCTTTCAACGTGGCAATTTCTTCGGTCATCACGCGGTCTCGGTGCATGCGGTAATTCACAAAATAATTTTCCAAATTTGTAACACTCTGGGCTTGCTGTTTTTGCGGTGAGACAGTCGTGTACGCCGTGGCATTGGGGGACGTCCTGTGATAGACCACATATCCCAACAACACCGCTAACACGGTAACAAATGCAGCAAATCGGACAATTTGGGGACGATTCATGGTATTCTCTCCTCTCAATCATGAATTTCGTATTGCCTAGGCTTAGGTCGATGGCAAAATGAGCACTTGATAAGGTTGCACTTGTAATAAAGTTTCGACGGCTTGGGCCAGCTCCGCGCGAATTAACGGATTGTGAGCCGACGGGCTGACCACAACCACACCTTCCACAGCCGGACCAATTTCATCGAGGGGTACGACCGTCTCCCCGGAATTGGTTGTCAAGACTACCGGAGAGGACCCCTGACCGCTCGCATTCGATGAGGCATATTGTGACGTCATACTGCGACTTAATGTCACAGCCACGGAAACCTGGTGAACTTGGGGAATGGCCTCCAAAATTTGACGGAGTTGTGACGATACTTCTTGTTCTTGAGCCATTAAAGGTCCTTTACTTGTCACGGGCACCGATGAATGGGGCGGGGACGGAACAGAAGGACCAAAACTGCCAAATCCTAATAACAACACTCCTAATAGCCCGATTCCTATCAGACGGTATAATTGGGGCCGGTCCTGCGCCGAAATTTTTTTCCACCATTCCTGAAAATTGTTGGACATTGCAATCTTCCCCTTATGACCCGTGTAGTGGTCCGCATTTATGGTTTGATTTGCGTAACGGTGCGCTTTAGTGCCGGATTCACAACAATGACCTGGACGTGAAGGGAGGAGGCACTCTCGCCGGTTGTTATCGCTAAAGCATCTTGGACATACTGCGAAAGCGTGTGTTCGGCAATGGTTGCATTGGTTTTCACCAGGGCCTGATAGTGTCCGGGAGCGCTCCTGGTCAGTTGGCAGGAGATGACCTGGGGATAACTCATTACCATTGCTTCGGCTTGGGCCAGCTGTTCTTGTTGCACTAGCGCAGTAAAATTAGTACCTGTTCCCGGTCCCAACAACGCGCTAGACGCACTAGAATGTTGTAATTGGTGCATCAGAGTCCAAATGGGAGAAACCATGGCTAACAACAAAACCAAACCCACGATGAGCCCAGCATATTTTTTCAAATCGCCCTTGGGAAGAATAAATTCCGCAAGGTTGCCCAGCAATACGATGATAATCAGCGACTTCACCCAGTGCCCAATTAAAGCCATCATTACAGCCCCACTCCATTGGATGCGGTCACCACAACCGTAATCATCAAAAAGAACATGAGCGCCACGGAGCCGGTAATTGCCAGCAACCATCCCGCCGCCGTGGCCATCGTTTCTAAGGTCTTATTAACTCCGCTAACGCCTAAGGGTTCTGTTGCCGCAGCCCCCAAACGATAGAGCACCATCATTATGAAGAGTTTGATCAAGGGAAATGCGACGAGGACAATGATGGTTAAAGCCCCGACAACCGAAACCGCATTTTTAAGCAACATCGAGGATCCTAAAACCGCTTCCATGGCATCAGAAAACGCTTTTCCAACCACCGGCACAAAGGTATTAGCCAGAAATTTCCCTGTACGCAATGTGACGCCATCCGCCACTGAGCCCGCCGACCCTTCTACCGCCATCACCCCCAAAAACAACGTCATTAACCCGCCCAATAAGGTCAGCCCGGTTTGACGCAGCAACAAGGCCAAATTTTTTAGGGAAAAGTTGGGGAGCCAGTGGCCAACCAAATCCACAATGGTCGCAAGCAGTACTAATGGCAGCACCCACGACCGGGTTAAGACGGCCACCAAATTGACGGTTAGCATCATCACGGGGTGAAAAATGCCGGCCGATGCCACCGCCCCACTGCCTGCCATCAATACCACTAGCAGGGGAATTAAAGATTCCATAAGATGCACCACATCCGTCAACAGGTGATGCACCATAGACAATGCCACCCCAAAGGCGTGCAATGCTATCAGAATGAGCGCGGAAACCACCACCATTTCTGACAACTCAGCAATTCGTCCCGCTCCATCAATGGATTGAGTCAACCTTGCTAAAATCGCTGCCAACACCGAAAGAAGAAAAATGACCCCTAACACCCGGCCTTCTTGCGCTAAATCTCCAGCAATAGCCTGCCCCATGGCTGACAACAAGGTCTTCAACGGAAAGGGATTCTTGTGATGCAGCAGGTCTGAAGCCATTTCCTGGACGGTAGGAATATGAATTTGAGGATAGGGATTGACGAGCTGTGAGATTTGATGATCTAGCGACTGGGTATTGACGCTTTCCGCTTGGTGTTGTACGAGCGTATCAATTCCTTGGGCATAAACAGCCGGAGATAATCCCGCAATCATCCCCACCGCCACGATCCAAATCCAAAAGCGCTTTAGCATTTCCCCACTCCTCATGACGGAATCATTTTCAACACCGTGTGTAAGATGGCACTAATTAACGGTAATGCCAGAGCTAAAATGACGATTTTGGCCCCCACTTCAATGCGCCAGCCAATTCCCGCTTCTCCAGAATCATTGGCAATATGCGCTGCAAATGTTGCCACATAAGCAATGCCAATCACCCGTAGTAATAAACCTAAATACACTCCGCGGATTTTGACCTGATCGACTAACTGCAATATGCCGGATAACACTTGCGCCAAGGGAGAGACCAGGAGCAGGAGAAGAGCAACTCCTATGGCCAGCCGCAGAATCACTCCAATATCTCCGCGTTCTTCCCGGATGATCACCAAGAAAACGGTGCCGATAAGTCCCAAAGATACCAATTTGAGTATGGTGTGCACGGCACCTCCTCCTTCTACAGGTTGAACATGGTGCGCACGGCGTTGAACAGTTGCTGCACCTCGCGTAAAACCAGAAGGAATCCCACAGCAACTCCTGCCAAGGCGACCAGTTGTCCCCATTCCTTCCGGTCTAGGCGTTCCAACACGCTGTAAGCCACTGTGACCAGAATGCCGATGCCTGCCAGACGCACGATTAAATCAATATTGTTCGTCATATCTTCACCCCGTTCGTTCAGATGAGAACGATTACGATGGCCACGCCGGTCAATGAGACCAATGCTTCCATCATTCGCGCCGTTTTTAACCCCTGAGTACGCGCATCGGTTAATTGTCGTGCCAATTCGTGATGGGCCGATTGAAGGTGTTCCAATTGATAGTCCACCGCAGATTTTCCGAGCACTTGTCCCAAGTTCTCCCAGATATCACGATCCTTGGTCCACAATCCAAGAACCCGGTCAAGCGCATGATGAAAGGCCGTCGTAAAATCGGTCTCGTGCTGATCGATTTGTTGCGAAAGATAATCGGCCATCGGCTTCCATGCGGAATAGGAGCAACTAGCGCGTTTAAAAGCCTCTGTGAGAACACGGTGATGCCAACCAATTTCAGCCCGCAACTGGTCTAAAAGTCCTAGGCCTTGCTCCAGACAGACAATCCGTTGACGATAGGGTTTTGCCAACAATCGTCCTATCCACCATGCGGCGGCAATAATCCAAATCGCCCCAACCAGTTTCATGACGGACCCTTCCAGATTTGCTTTTGATGGTGCCAAATTTCATGAATCATGCCGGGCGTCTCTCCTTTGTGTAGGAACACAACGGCATCAAACAGATTTCCCAACGACAGTTCCCCATAACCTGGGCGAGCTAAATCGTCATAGGTTTGGGCATGGACACTCGCCACCACTTTGACACCAGCATGAAGGGCATGCCTAACCGCCAGCAAATCTTCGTGGGTGCCAATTTCATCCACAATGACCCGGTCAGGACCGAGCGTTCTAATGGCCACATTCAGCCCTTCCGCCTTAGGCCATCCATCTAAGACATCAAGATGCAAGCCCAAAGCAAATCCGTAGTGACCATCATGATAGCCCGCCAGTTCCGAGCGTTCATCCACTATCGTCACTCGCTCACCCTGGTCACTAAAAAATCGTGCACAATCCCGCAATAAAGTGGTTTTCCCAGTCCGGGGAGGCCCCGCAATAAGAAACGATTCGAGATCCAGCTGCTTGCGAGCACAGATGTTGTACAGCGCATCGGCTAGTCCTTCAACATGCCGTGCTTTTCGAAAATTTAACCCCGTCACATCTCCCATCGTGATAATTTTGCCGTCTTCCCAGATTGCTTTACCGGCAATTCCCACCCGATGTCCCCCCGGCAGAGTCAAATAACCGTGCCGCAATTCTTCAGTTCGCGCGTAGAGAGAATGTTGGGCAATAACGCCTACGATATACTCGAGGTCACGCTGGCCTCCAATTAATACCTGTTCTCCTATTTTTAATGGTTCAACCCAATAGGGACCATAACAATAAACAGGGCGATCCAGCCGAAACCGCACTTCTTCCAAATTGTCCAGTTTATCTGAAGAAAGCTGGAAAATTGCATCTCTCCATGGATTTGGAAGATAGCCCCAAGGTTCCATTACCCTCACTCCTGTCTACAACTGGAACTCTGTCCCAGTTGTTTGATATCTATGGAGGGGATAGACAAGTTATGCTAACCAATTGAACCTCTCCGCCCTAAGGGATGCAGACTGCTACCCAACAGGACCCGGAGGAAAACCGGGCCTTAAAGAACGCTTGACAACAAGCCCCCATCGAAATCACCCATGGAAGCCACTCTTAGGTGAAAAAGATTTAGCGATAGCCATTGACCAGGATTTTCTAAAAAGCGCCCGGGCCTCTTTAACCGAAGTGAAGGAGCCCCCCAGTGGATGCCAAGAGGATACTCTCCCACCCTGTCGGTTGGCTAGACTGGTCCGGGCAACGTCTTAGCCTTGGCGGGCACGATGACAACAGTGTGCTCAAAGCAGAATGTTAGCGGAATCAGGTTTTTGAGATATGGCTCCAGGGATACACGGTAACGACCGAGTGGATCCAGTTTAATCACAAGCGCTGCTTGCATGAGCGTTGGCAGGATTGGGTTCCGGCTCCGTATGATGCCCGGCGATTTGTGTAGATACGGGTCTGTCAGCAGTCCTATCCATGCATTGGGCGGGCGTTATGGCGCGGGAATCTCTGGTCGCCGAGTGATTTTGCTAAATCGGTTGGTGGAGCCCCTTCTCCATCATTGGGCAATACCTTTGCAGGCCCGGATGGACCCCTAAGGGGTCAGCACTGAACTCCGCCCTGAACGACGGAGTTTTCCCATCAGATAAAATGCCCGCAACCCTTAAAGTTGCGGGCCAAGACAATGTTACCATTATCCCGGTAAGGCTAATGATTTAACGGTAGGACGTATAATCGTCTTCGTCATCATCATCGTCGGATTGTTCCATGATGATGCAGTCTTCGTCGCTATCATAAATCACATTGCCGCAATGCGGACAGGACAGCTGTATGCCGTCTCTTTCGAATAATGCTTCGTTATAAGACGATTCCTTATGACACACGGGACATTCCAGCGCAATATAAGAAGGTTCATCGAGATCGTCATCATCAAGAAATGCGTCATCGAGAAGGGTATCGTCGTCGTCATCGTCGAAAGTCATGGTGTCATCCTCATCGACGTCGCTATCGCCGTACACTTCTTCTTCGACATCAAGAAGGTCTTCGTCCAATTCGTCAAGAAAGTCTTCCATTTCCGCCTGGTTCACGGACACTTCCTCGACATCCAGGGCCAAATCCCTCAAAACATCAATCATTTCCTCAATGATTTTTCCCTCACGACTTCGTGAACCCACATCATATCGTTCAGCCAAGCCCACTAGATGCGAAACTTTGCGTCGAAGATCTGCCATTCATCACACCTCCTTAGCCATTACGTCCTATACTTTCTCCCTTTTGGACGGGTTTCATGCATAAAAAAAGACTGGGAATCGTCCCAGTCTTTCAGCCGTTATGAGTGTTAAGCGCGTCCTAAATATTGCCCCGTACGCGTATCGACAGTAATGACTTCGCCTTGTTCAACAAATAAGGGAACTTTGACAATAGCTCCGGTCTCCAGCTTGGCCGGTTTCGTGCCACCCGTTGCGGTATCGCCTTTAAAGCCAGGTTCTGTCTCAACAATTTTCAAATCCACACTATTGGGCAAGTCGACACCAATACTGCTACCTTTGTATAAAATGACATAACAGGTCATATTTTCTTTGAGAAAACGTACCCCATCGCCAATATCAGCACTGTGTAAGGTCAGTTGTTCAAAGGTTTCGGTATCCATAAAGGTATAATCGTCTCCACTGCTATATAAGAATTGCATCTCCCGTTTTTCGACCCGGGCACTCGGGACGCGTTCTCCGGCGTTAAATGTCCGGTCTACGACACCACCGGTTTGCAAATTCTTGAGCTTAGTACGGACGAAAGCCGAACCCTTGCCTGGCTTCACATGCTGAAATTCAATGACTTGGTACAAAACGCCATCGAGTTCAATGGTTACACCATTACGAAAATCGTTAGAAGAAATCACCCGTTATCCACTCCCATTCCCATCTGACATCATCACTAGAATAGATTTAATTTAAACGTTTATCCCATGAAGTGAGCCTTACTGAGCCCTCCTGGGTTACAACCAGCATATCTTCTAATCGCACCCCACCAATATCGGGAAGATAAATGCCGGGCTCTACGGTAATCACCATTCCTGCTTCCAAAACCACATCATGCTCCGGTTTAGGGCCTAAAAACGGGTCCTCGTGAACATCCAAACCCACACCATGACCGGTTCCGTGTCCGAAGTACTCACCAAACCCCGCTTCTATAATAACGCGACGGACCACTTCATCAACCTTTGACGCCAAAATTCCTGGTTTGACAACTGCAATTCCCGCTTTTTGAGCCTGATATACAATATCATAGATTGCTTGTAATTGCCGAGACCGCGCCTGATTGGTTACTGGTATCGTAACCGTCTCATCCGAATGATATCCCAGGTAAACGGCGCCAAAGTCAATTGTGACCCATTCATCTGCTTGCAGTTGCCGTTCAGACGGCTTCGCATGCGGTAAAGCACCTCTTGGTCCCGAGGCCACAATGGTGGGAAACGACAGCCCTTCCGATCCTTTTTGTCGCATAGCTGTTTCTAAGAGGATGGCCAAATCTTGTTCAGAGATTCCTGGTCGAATCTGACTCAGCACTACGGCCAAGGCTTCATCAGCAATGCGAGCAGCCTGTCGCAAACATTGCAGCTCTGTCTCATCTTTGACACGCCGCTCAAGCTCCACTAACCCCGTCGTTGGAACCCACGTTATGTCGGGAAAATGTTGTTGAATCTCATCATAGGTCTTAACCGTGGTATGTTGGGCTTCAATCCCGATGCGTTTGTATTCGTGCACTCGGGCCAAAGAGGCGACGGAGTCAAATGGCTTCCGGGTTTCGATAATTTCAAAGTCTGGTGCCTCTTGCCGAGCTTGCAACACATAGCGTGAATCAGTTAATAAATAGCGGTGTTCCCCGTCAATGAGCACACATCCGGCGGATCCTGTAAAACCACTTAAATAATAGCGGTTTTGAGGGGAACAGATCACGAGAGCATCTAAATCCTGAGTTTTTTGCCACACACGCGTTGCACGAGACATGCCCTTTCCTTCTTCCCCTCTGTCACTAATCTTCACACCCTGAGCCTAAGGCCAGTGAACGCCAGGCACTCGTTTGTGTTACAGCTGTTCCTCGCACAAATAGGCCACAGCTAGCCGGTAACCTTCGGTTCCAAATCCGCTTAATTGAGCTGTCACAACGGGTGCAGTGAGCGAATGGGCGCGAAAATCTTCTCGCGCATAGATATTACTGATGTGCACTTCCACAATAGGCATGGACAAAGCAGCTAAGGCATCCCGAATCGCATAACTCTGGTGTGTCCAGGCTCCGGGATTAATAATCAAGGCCTCGATTCCTTGCTCTTCCAGGCTTTCTAAATAATCAATAACCTGACCTTCGTGATTGGACTGAAAATACACCAACGTACACCTTGGAAAACGCTGTTGAAGACGTTGAAAAATGTCATCCCAGCTACGGTTGCCGTAAATTTGCGGTTGACGTCTGCCCAGAATGCCCAGATTAGGACCATTAACAATTGCAATTTTCATTAGTCATCCAACCCGGGAAGCGGAAATTCATGAGCCAGAGCTTCCACCCGTCGCCTTAAGGGTTCTGGGTTAAAATCATGTGGGGCCTGAATGGTTTGCACGATAATATCAGCCAACGCATCAATTTGTTCGGCTTTAAATCCCCTGGTCGTAATTTGCGGCGTGCCCAAACGAATCCCTGAGGTGACGGTAGGTTTCTCGGTTTCAAAGGGAATCGTATTTTTGTTCACCGTAATACCCACTTGAGCCAGACGTTCTTGTGCTTCAAGCCCGGTAATGCCGCTGTGTTTGGTATCGACCAACATCAAATGATTATCCGTGCCACCAGACACTAAACGTAAACCACGGTCCATTAATTGCTCGGCCAAACGATGAGCATTTTCTACCACCTGCACCTGGTACTGGCGAAAACTCGGCGTTAATGCTTCGCCAAACGCCACCGCTTTCCCCGCAATCAGATTCATCAAGGGACCACCTTGCAACCCAGGAAAAATGGTCTTGTCAATTTTCTTTCCCCAGGCTTCATTCGTTAAAATAAATCCTCCACGCGGGCCTCGCAATGTTTTGTGGGTAGTCGACGTCACGAAATCTGCGAATCCAACAGGACTCGGATGAAGTCCTGCAGCGACTAAGCCTGCAATATGGGCCATGTCGACCATGAGCAGAGCCCCCACCTCGTTAGCGATATCCCGAAAAGCCTTGAAATCCAAAATACGAGGATACGCCGATGCGCCCGCCACAATCATGTGGGGTTGAAAAGCCTTAGCAATCTCCCGAACCTGATCCATGTCGAGACGTTCTGTCTCCTGATCAACACCGTAGCTTTCAACCTGGTAGAGTTTTCCGGAAAAATTCACCGGACTTCCATGCGTTAAATGTCCCCCGTGACTAAGATTCATGCCTAGAACGCGGTCGCCCGGTTTTAATGCGGTGAAATATACTGCTAAATTGGCGGGAGCACCAGCATGGGGTTGAACATTCGCATGTTCCGCCGCAAACAACTTTTTGACACGTTCTTGCGCTAACCGTTCAACGACATCCATATATTCACAACCACCATAATAGCGGTGACCGGGATACCCTTCTGCATATTTATCCGTCATCACCGATCCGACAGCTTGACGAACGGCCTTTGAGGTCCAGTTTTCCGATGCAATTAACTCAAGATGGTTAGATTGTCGTTCTTCTTCATGAATAATCGCTTCATAGACTTCTGGATCAACTTGCGCTAACACATCTAAATCATGGCGCGCCATCACAAAATCCCTCCTCGAAAAATATGATCGAACCTTTCAGATAATAAAGAACCCATTCTTGTGTTGAAAGAGCGCACCATTCTCCTGAAGCTCTTAACTACGCATCTTTTTGGAAATATGTCAAGACAGGATGACGGGCAGCTTGGGCTTCGTCCAACCGGCTCACAATGGTATGATGGGGTGCCTCATGTAAGAGGCTTGGATTGGTATCAATTTCATCATCAATTTGGATCATTGATGCGGCAAAACGGTCCAATGTTTCTTTGCTTTCCGTTTCCGTCGGTTCTACCATCATCGCTTCTTCCACAACTAATGGGAAATAAACTGTCGGCGGATAGACTCCATAGTCAATAAGCCGCTTGGCGACATCGAGCGCCCGAGCCCCCCGCTTTTTTTGTGGGGTCAAAGACAACACAAATTCATGTTTGACCGGCCTGTTAAAGGGTGTTTGGTAGCGTTCTTTCAACAAGTGCAAAAGGTAATTGGCATTTAACACGGCGGTTTCAGACACATTTTTTAATCCCTCGGCGCCATGACTTCTGAGATAGGCATAGGCCCGGATTAAAATCCCCGGATTCCCATAATACGACCGGACTTTGCCAATAGACTGGGGACGATTGTAATCCCAATACCAATGTCCTTCATGACCTTGAATGCGAGGCAACGGCAAAAACGGTTCTAGGGCCTTTTTCACGCCCACAGGTCCAGCTCCTGGACCACCTCCCCCGTGAGGCGTGGAGAAGGTCTTGTGTAAATTCAGGTGGACCACATCAAAGCCCATATCACCCGGTCGGACTTTGCCCATAATCGCATTGGCATTAGCCCCGTCATAATATAATAGGCCTCCAACGCCGTGTACAATATCCGCGATTTCCAGAATATCCTCTTCAAAAAGACCTAAGGTATTAGGATTGGTGAGCATTAATCCAGCCGTTTCTTCATCGACGATCTCACGAAGTTTCTGAACATCCACCCCACCTCTGGCGTTAGAGGGGACAACCTTGACCTTAAATCCGGCCATGGCTGCCGTGGCCGGATTGGTGCCATGGGCGGAATCGGGGACCAAAATCGTCGTGCGTTTTTGTCCTTGAGCTTCTATATATGCACGGATAACGAGAATGCCCGTCAGTTCACCATGTGCCCCGGCTGCCGGTTGCAGACTCACCGCGTCCATGCCGGAAATCTCAGCTAATCCGTCTTCTAACGCACGCATGACTGTCAACATGCCCTGAACCGTATCATCTGGCTGAAGCGGATGCAAATCGGCAAAACCTGGCAAGGATGCCACCGATTCATTGACTTTCGGGTTATATTTCATGGTACACGATCCCAAAGGATAAAATCCGGTATCGACCCCGTAATTGAGGGAGGACAAATAGGTGTAATGACGAACGACATCCAATTCCGACACTTCCGGTAAGTTTAACGATGAGGTACGCAAAAACGACCCCAGTTCTTTTGCGACGTCAACCGTAGGTACATCACACTCCGGGAGCCTAACGCCTTGCCGGTGAGGAACGGAACGTTCAAAAATTACCGGGACATCCATCTTTTTACCTCCTCGACCAGCGCATCTAATTCTTGTTGAGTACGTTTCTCCGTAACAGCAATTTGCCAAAGTCCCTCAAAGGCTGGATCCCATTGTCCCAAGTCAAATCCGCCTAAAATTCCATTGCTTAAGAGGTGCTGATTTAAAGAAGACACGGAGCCTGGAACTTTTACGACAAATTCATATAAAAATGGCTCGTCAGGATTTATTCGGACCATTCCGATACGTTCCAAATTCTGAGCAAGATAATGCGCTTTATGCATAGACAGTTCCGCGACTTGCTTGAGCCCGTCGGGACCTAATAAGGCCATGTAAATGGTGGCCTGTAAAGCATTCAGAGAATGATTGGAACAAATATTGGAGGTCGCTTTTTCCCGGCGGATATGTTGTTCGCGAGCTTGCAATGTCAACACAAATCCGCGATTTCCATGATGGTCGACGGTTTGTCCGACTAAGCGTCCAGGCATTCTCCGCACTAGCTTTTCGGTCACGGTAAAGAAACCGAAGGTGGGACCCCCGTAGTTCAGGTGATTTCCTAGCGGTTGTCCCTCTCCTACGACCACATCCGCTCCCCATTCCCCCGGCGGCTTCAATAGTGCTAATGCTACCGGATCGGAAGATACAATCGCTAACGCACCATACTGGTGAGCGAGCGAAATAGCATCGGGCAACGAACGAAAATGTCCCAAAATATCAGGATATTGCCAAATGACCCCAGCGACAGGATATGCGGCTAAGGTTTTCTCCAACGCGTCGAGCGAATCCACAACCATAACCTTGGCACCACGGGCATGAGCATAGGTACGAACGACGGCAAGGCTGTCGGCATGAACATAGCGCGATACCACTAAATGTTCTCTACCCGTTTGAGCTAAAGCAAGCAGGGCGGCTTCGCCGACGGCAGAAGCCCCATCATACATCGACGCTTGCGCCGCGTACATTCCACAGAGTCCAGCTATCATGGTCTGAAACTCAAAAATTGCCGCGAGAGTTCCTTGCGACAATTCCGGTTGGTATGGGGTATAAGCCGTGAGAAATTCGCCGCGTTCCGCTAATTGCCCTACAGCGGCAGGAATAAACCGATCATAAAATCCCGCACCGAGAAAGGAAGTTAGTTGTTGAACATTCCGATTCTCAGCGGCCAACTGTGCCATATGTTGTTGTAATTCCAATTCTGACAAGGCTGGTGGAAGATCAAGCAACCTGCCAAGACGTGCTGCTTCGGGAATATCCTCAAATAGCGGATCAATGGAAGTGTAACCTAAGGCTTTTAACATCGCCTGTTTATCATCATCAGTGTGAGGAATGTAGCGCAATGAATTTATTCTCCT
The DNA here is from genome assembly GCF_001280565.1 of Sulfobacillus thermosulfidooxidans. NCBI lineage: Bacteria > Bacillati > Bacillota > Clostridia > Eubacteriales > Clostridiales Family XVII. Incertae Sedis > Sulfobacillus > Sulfobacillus thermosulfidooxidans. Next base: position 1,624,247 of record NZ_LGRO01000001.1, read on the forward strand.
TCGACTTGCTGCTGATAAGCCTTCGCATCTAATAATTCTTCACCATATCCCTGAACATCCACTTGAATAATCCAGCCTTGGTTGTAGGGATCTTGGTTTATGAGCTCTGGAGTTTCATTGAGCGCCTCGTTTACAGCTGTAACTGTGCCATCAACTGGACTATATAAATCCGATACGGATTTTACCGATTCTACGACGCCAAAAGCTTCTCCTGTTTTAACCACTTGCCCCACTTGGGGGAGTTCCACAAAAACCACATCCCCGAGCGATTCCTGGGCATAATCGGTAATTCCGACACGCCCTTCGTCATCAATCCACTCGTGATCTCTGGTATATTTCAGGTTTTCCGGGATTTTCACGGTAGTTCCTCCTCAATGGATTTATCTTAGTTTCTCAGTAAGGCACTCAAATCGGTCGACGATAAAATGGGGTTTTGACACTGAGGGTAGGCACCGCCCGATTGCGGATCATGACTGAAAAGTGTTGTCCGGGTTTTGCATAGGAACTCTCAACCAATGCTAACGCAATAGGTTTTTTCAAAGTCGGTGAATAACTCCCTGAGGTAATCACTCCAATGGGTTTTCCCTCGGCATTCGAAACCGCATATCCCGAGCGAGCAATACCGCCCTCAAGCGTGATCCCCACAATTTTCCTGGTCAAGCCCGTTGTCTTTTGATTCCAAAGGGCCTCACGACCAATGAAATCAGTCTTATCAAACTTGACAAAGATTCCCAGGCCTGCTTCCAGTGGAGAAATGTCTTCGGACAACTCATGCCCATACAAGGGTAATCGTGCTTCCAGCCGTAAGGTATCGCGAGCTCCTAGTCCGACAGGTTTGACACCTAGCTCGTAAAATTTCTCCCATAAGGCTAAAGCTTGGTCCGCCTTGACATACAGTTCGAAACCGTCTTCGCCTGTGTATCCTGTACGGGACAAGTGGACATTGATGTTATTTACCGGAACATCAAAAGCTGCATGATAATAATCTAACGTGTCCAAGTTCGTGGATGTTAAAGGTTGGATCAGATCTTTTGCCAGAGGTCCTTGCACCGCAATTAATGCCGTTTCTTCCGAGACATCAATAAGCTGAATACTAGGATACTTTTGAGCCTGTTCGACAATCCATGTCCAATCTTTATCATGGTTGGCGGCATTCACAACCATAAGGAATTTTTGGGGGGCGATGCGATAAATCAACAAATCATCAACCGTGCCCCCATGGGGATAACACATTGGCGTATATAAAGCTTGACCGCTTTCCAATTGCGATGGGGTATTCGTCACCAAGTCATCTAAAAACCGTGGAGATTCTTCTCCTTCAATGAGAAACTCCGCCATATGCGATACATCAAACATCCCGACCGCATGACGGACTGCCTCATGTTCTTGGATAATGCCCTGGTATTCCACAGGCATGTCATAACCGCCAAATTCCATCATTTTGGCACCATGCTCTTTGTGCCATGCGGTTAGTGGTGTTGTCTTCAATCGATTCCCCTCTTCTTTATAAAAACTTAGGCCTAACATACCACTTCTACCGCTTTCCTATAAGTCCCTTACTGATGATACCCTGCCAATTCCTCTATCGCAATTAGCCCCAAGCAATTCTTTTAAAGATCATCACTGAATTTCCTCTAGTGCCTCCAGCACCTGTTGCGAATCTACTTGCCGAGTAACCACGGGATCTCCAATATCCTTTAATAAGACCCACTGTAACCCATAAGCTCGGGCTTTTTTGTCTTGGGCCATAATCTCATAGATTTTCACAGGATCGAACGGCTGGCTCTTGGTAGGAAGCCCCCACTGTCTAAGCCATTCCATAACCTGTTCACGAATTTCTTTTCGGAGTCCCAACACGCGTTCGGACAAACGAAGGGCCACGAGCGTTCCGAGTCCCACCGCTTCTCCATGGGTAAGTGTGCCGTAACCAAAATAGTTTTCGAGAGCATGTCCTGCGGTATGACCAAAGTTTAAAAACATGCGTTGATTTTGTTCGTAAAGATCAGCCTGCACGACACGTGCCTTAAGTGCTGCGGTTTCAGCAATAACAGATGCCCACCAGGGAGTAAGTTCGCCCAAAGGTTCTTGTTTTTGCTGAACCCAATCATAAAGGCGCCCACCAGCAATCAGTGCTGATTTGATGACTTCTCCTAGCCCTGCCCGCCACTCTGTTAACGGCAAAGTGGCTAACATTGCGGTATCAACAGCCACAATGGAAGGCAGATGAAAGGCCCCCACAAGATTCTTACCGAACTCAGTATTTACAGCCACTTTTCCCCCAATAGCAGCGTCCACTTGGGCCAGTAATGTGGTAGGTACAGCTATCCACTGTAATCCTCTTAGGTAGGTCGCCGCCACATAGCCAACCAAATCCGTCAGGACACCCCCGCCTACCGCCACAACAACGGTATCCCGGGTCACCCGGTTTTTTCCAAAATCCCGGTATAAAGCCGCCACCGTTTCCAGCGTTTTGTCGTGTTCCGCAATGGTCCTTGGCACCACAGCCAAATGGGCCTGACGATTTGTTTCAATAGCGGAAATTAAGGGCTCCAGCCGCATTTCAAGTTTCGGATCCACGACCATGACTACTGGCACATTTTCAGGTAACCACGATGACCACGGCCATGCTGATAAGGTCTCATGACCAATCATGACCTCCGATTTTTGATAACTTTGGGACTCAATCACAATTGCCTTGTCCACCAATATCTGCCCCCAACCCTTGGAAAATGGCTGCGACCACTGTACTGGGATCGCCAACGCATTCGATTTTTAACGATGCGACTTTTTCGTAGACAACCTGTCTGGCCTGATGCATCAGAAAAAATGCCTCTTGTCCTTGCGCCACTAAAGGCCGGTCCGTGTCTTTGACGCGGCGCCATAATTCGCTGCTCGGTGCATCAAGCCAAATAACATGGTGAGGTTTTACCAGACTATGACTCTTTTCTCGCAGTAAGGCTCCACCGCCTAACGCCAAGACGATAGCCACGTCATGCGCCAGCATGCGTTCGAGTGTTTCTTCTTCCCACTGCCGAAAAATCTCTTCGCCATACTGGCCAAAGATTTGCCCAATGGTCATCGCATAACGCTTTTCAATCTCCTCATCGAGATCAAAAAAGGGCCACTTCAGCACATCAGCTAATCGCTGACCAATCGTCGATTTGCCACTCCCCATCATGCCCGTTAAAAGAATATGGCGTCTAGTATTCCCGGACATATCGTTCCCAAGCTTGAATCCGTTCCTGAATCTCGGGCAAACTATCTCCGCCGAACTTCTCCAAAACGGCATTGGCAAGGACATGCATCACCATCGCTTCTCCCACGACCACAGCCGGAGGAACGGCCGTAACATCAGAACGCTCGACTTGGGCCAAAAATGGTTCCTTGCTTTCAATGTCAAACGAGCCCAAAGGCGATAGCAGGGTTGAAAGGGGTTTCATGGCAATGCGTACGACTAAGGGCATTCCGGTCGTAATACCGCCTTCAATACCTCCAGCACGGTTACTTAATCGGCTAAAACCTCGCTCCTTATCCCACCAAATCGCGTCATGGACGGCTGAACCGGGCACATCAGCCTGAGCCATGCCTGTTCCCACCTCAACAGCCTTCATGGCCGGGATGCTAAGGAGAGCCTGGGCCAATTGTCCCTCAATCCGGCGGTGCCATTGCACATAACTGCCCAGTCCCACTGGCAGGCCGAATGCCTTGACCTCAAAAATTCCTCCTAACGTGTCCCCAGCCTCTTTAGCCCGGTCAATGGCGTCTGTCATGGCTTTTTCACTTGACGGATCGACCACACGAACCGGTGAATTTTCTGATGCAAGGATTTCTTCTAAGGTATAGTCCTTATATGGCGCATGCACGTCTCCAATGCTAATGACATGTCCCCGTACTTCGATGCCCAGTTCATGAAGAAAACTGCGCGCGACTGCTCCTAATGCGACACGCATAGTCGTTTCCCGAGCCGACGCGCGTTCGAGAACGTTACGCAGATCCCGGTGCTGATATTTGATGCCCCCAACTAAATCGGCATGTCCTGGTCTAGGACGGGTCACAATTCGATCGGGTTTGCCTTCATCAGGCGCCATAGATTCCTGCCAGTTCACAAAATCCCGATTTTTGACTAGCAACGCCACCGGACTGCCTAAGGTTTTACCGTGACGCACGCCCCCAAAAAACTCGACTTGATCCTTTTCGATCGCCATTCGTCCCCCGCGACCATACCCTTTTTGACGTCGGGCCAAATCTTGATTGATTAATTCACTCGTCACCGGAACTTGAGACGGAACCCCGTCGACAATTCCAACTAATCCCGGTCCGTGAGATTCTCCCGCCGTCATGAACCGCCATAATGCCAAATGATATTCCACCTTTCTTCCCTCATGTTTTTTTAATTTAAATGGATACCATGTCGCGTAATTAATGACACGTAAAACGAAAACGCCTAATGTAATAAACCAACGAGACCTGCCAATCCTCCTAATACCAGAAAAGGACCTAGCGCAATTGCTTGCCCGCGCGATCGCCGAAACACGACGAGTAAAATCAGGGAGTAGAGTCCGGCTGCCCATAAGCCCACTACCGACGCCAATAAGCCTTGAGGCCACCCTAAAACAAAGCCTTGCGCCCCACTAAATTTCACATCGCCCATGCCAAGTCCCCCGGATGTCACAAAATGGACCAACAAGTAAAAAGCAAAAAGACCTAATCCCGTCGCTAAGTCGTGCATTGCGATCTGAAGAGTCCATGGCGTCACCACAACGCCCCAGAGTATGGTCAGTAAAACAAAACGGTTCGGGATAATACGTTCTTTCGCATCGACATAGGCTACAACCGTCCATAATCCCACAAACCCATCATCAAGGGGATTCCAGTGCCCATCATACCAGCCCAGAGCAACAGATAAAAAGATAATCACAACCGCCATCATCATTCGGGCGCGCAATGACACCGCTTCTGTTAAGCCCCAATAAGGCGCTGCTACGGACATGACAAATGCTGCGAGCATACTAGCCCAAAAGTTATCCATAAAAGTACTCGCGAACCGCGTTCGTCATTACATCTTCAGGACCCACACTACCAAACCACAATTGCCATGAGAGCACCGCTTGTTTCACCAGCAAACTGAGCCCATCCACAACCCGACACCCGGCCTCCCGCCCTTGCGTCAAAAGTACCGTGTTGTTGGGACGGTAGACCCAATCCACAACAAGTGTATGAGGGTCAAATTCCGGGCGGACATCCCACAGATTTTCGCCGATTTGTCCAAGGGGCGTTGCATTGACAAACACATCGCAGTGAGGATGGCGAAACATATCGTTATCCCATTCGACCCAGTGATAATGCCATGAAGACTTATTAGAGGAACGCCGCCCAAAAACAACGACCTCATAACCTTTGGCTTCTAAAGCCACCACACTCGCCCGGGCTACCCCTCCTTGCCCTAAAACCCAAGCGACTTTGCCGAAATAATGGGGGCCAGTATCAGGAATATAGGCCATTAATGCCTGAACGTCGGTGTTATCGCCAACCCAAGAGTCCTCTTGCCAAACAATCACATTGGCCGCTTGGGCCTTTTCGACCCAAGATGATGCCGAGTGTAAATGGGGGACAATGAGTTCCTTTAATGGGCGTGTCAAATTGACTCCACGTCCACCGAGTTGACGGAAAGCATCCAAACGCTGCAACAACTCATGGGGTGGGCATTCAACAGGAAGGTAAAATGCTGGACGATCAAAATATTTGAACGCGGCATTATGCATTTGGGGAGAGAGCGAATGATGAATGGGTTGACCGAATACCGCGAAAAGTTCCATAAAACGTGTCACATCTCCACAATTCCTTAATAGGTTATCCGTAATTCATCATATGGCCCTGTGCTGTTCCCGCAGAGTGAAGGAGCACAGTCTCTACTACGGCACGCCATGCAAAAGGCGGTTTAAAGATGCGTCTTGATGGGGAACGGGCCATCATCCCTGACAGATCAATCACCATCCGCGATGTGTTTTGTTCCCATCGTAATATTTGCTGACGTTCCCGAGATGTACACTGAAACCAGTCAATAATAAGACATGTGACCGGATATGTCGCAGTCGAGGCGGCTATGGGCTCTATTGTTACACAACGCACGGAATAGGACTCGAACAACAACCGGACAATTTCCTCAAGTTCCCTGTGACGTAAGATCGTACCGACAGTGTTTGTCATTTGAGATTTCGATCCTCTCTTCCTTCGTTAAGCAATATGCTAACGGGAAGCGGTTACAAAATCTGTCGACCCTTGTCCTAGTGCGAAAAACTTTGTGGAAAATGCGGGCGTCTCACGACATATCGCTCTAATTTCCGGACTAGGCGTGTCGTCCAATATTCATGGGTGTCGATGGGATGGACCAAGATAGTGAATAAACGCAGGCGGTTTCCGCCCAAAATATCCGTAAAAACTTGGTCTCCAATCACCGCTGTATTATGACGTGTCGTACCCATTTTTCTCATGGCTAAACGAAAAGAACGCCGCCTCGGTTTGGCCGCTTTCGGAATTGCCATGACTCCAACTTTTTCTGCAAATTGCTCGACACGTTCGGTCATATTATTGGACACAATACACATTTTAAAGCCATGCGCTCGAACATCTTGGAACCACATTTTCAGCTCTTGACTTAAGTCGGGTCGATTCCAACCAACGAGGGTATTATCCAAATCCATGATCAATCCCCGCACTCCACGGTCATGCAGACGGGCCAAATCGAGATCGAAAATAGAGGTAAGAAAAAGGCGAGGCTGCAACAATTTTATCATCCACTGACCCCCTTTCCTCTATTTTCATTCAGTATACCATGCACTATTCACAATCATATATGCCTATTCGTTCCACCCGTGTCCTTCCCCTATCAAGGTCTACTTAAACACGTCAAAAAGGCATGGGTCAAGTTTTCGGAAAATCTTTCAATGGTTGACTTTTATATGGAGTGGAATACACTAAATATGAATACTGAGTAAATTAGTCGGAAATCGGTTGAAGTAGGAGGGGTCTCATGCCAGCACCAGTACTGGAAATCAAAGATCTGCACGTAAATATTGATGACAAGCCCATCTTGAAGGGGGTCAATTTGACAGTTAAGGGGGGCGAAATTCACGCCATTATGGGTCCCAATGGCACGGGAAAAACTTCACTCGCCCAAACCTTAATGGGTCATCCCCGTTATCATGTGACACAGGGTGAAGTGCTTTTAGATGGTCAAGACGTCTTGGCCATGAAAACAGATGCCCGCGCCCGCGCCGGACTGTTTTTGGCGATGCAGTACCCCAGTGAAATTTCCGGTGTGACTACCGCCAATTTTCTTCGAACAGCCATTAATTCCAGGCGGGGTGAAGGAAACCAAATTCCTCTAAAAGAATTTCGCGATAAACTCGACCGGACTATGGAATTTTTAGAAATGGATCCCAAGTTTGCCAATCGATACTTAAACGAGGGGTTTTCCGGTGGGGAAAAGAAGCGCAACGAAATTTTGCAAATGCTCATGTTAGAACCGCGTATCGCGATTCTTGATGAGATTGATTCTGGACTGGACATTGACGCCATTAAAGTCGTGGCTAAAGGAGTGCAATCGTTGGCCGGTCCTAATTTTGGTGTGCTCCTCATTACCCATTATCAACGCATTTTATCCTATCTCAAGCCCGATGTGGTGCACATCATGATGGATGGACATATCGTCAAGACTGGAGACTACCGGTTAGCCGAGGAACTGGAAGTCAAGGGTTACGAGTGGGTTCGCAACGAATTGCTCAATCAGGTGCAGTAAGGAGGCTCCAATGAATACGTCGACCGATGTGAAATGGCTTGAAGATATTCGCTCTCTCACTTTGGACCGTCAACAAGAGCCTCTTTGGCTTCGTAATTGGCGTTTATCCTATTTAGAGAAGCTGCCCGATTACTCGTGGCCCAAACGGGAGAAAACACCCTTAAGAGAACGACAACTGGATCAGATCCCATTGACGGCGGTGTTTCCAAACGTCACGGTGCCTCATGATATCTTACAATCGATGATTTCACCGGCTTATGTTGCCTTTGCTAACGACCGTCTTGTCGCGAGCAGTATACCCCAAGACTGGACATCACAAGGTATAGTAGTCATGCCCTTACAAGAGGCCGCCGTAAAATATGAAAAGGACCTGAGCATGGTGCTAGGACAGATTGGGACGTCTCCGATCAGTCGTGCAGAAGCCTTAAATGGTGCGTTATGGGATCAAGGGCTTTATATTAAAGTCCCAGCGCATGTCCGAATGGTAGAACCCTTGTTGGTACTGCATTATGGACAGTTCAGTCATGACGTTCGCAGCCTTTTTCCGCGCACCCTCATTGTGGCGGAGCCAGGAAGTCAAATGACTGTCATTGAGCGGTATATTTCCAATGAATTTGAGGAGAAAACCTTGTTCTCCAGTGTCGTCGAGGTTTTGGCTAAGGAAGACGCCAAGGTGCATTATGGGGCCGTGCAAAATCTCTCTGACAACGCAGAGGTTTTTATGCACCGTTCTGCGCTCGTCCAAAAGGACGCGGTCGTGGACTGGAGCATTGGCGAATTTGGCGGCCATCTTACCATAGCTAGCGATCATACCCATTTGGTAGAACAAGGTGCTCAAAGCACCCACACCATGGTGTTTTTTGGATCAGGCCATCAGCGACAAGATTTTGATACGGAGATTATTCATTCCGCTCCTTACACAACCAGCCGGATTATCGCCAAAGGCGTGATGAAAGACCAGGGACGCAGCGCATTTCATGGGATCACGAACATTGAACATGGTGCCGTCCAGGCTGATGGTCGACAAAAAGAGCAGACTTTGATGCTATCAGATGAATCCCGCGCCGATGCGGTGCCATCCTTACTGATCAATGACAATGATGTCTACGCGGCCCATTCAGCCAGTACAGGTCCCATTGACCAAATTGCCCTGTTCTATCTCATGGCGCGGGGCTTATCTGAACGTGAGGCCATCCGGTTATATGTTCATGGGTTCTTAGCGCCAGTAGTCGACGCGCTGCCCGGTCCGGTTCTCCGGGACTCGGTGTGGGAATCGGTAGAAAGGAAGTTGGACGCATGATCACGGCGTTGGTCGATATTACCGAGGATTTTCCCATTTTAAAACGGCAAATTAATGGACACCGGTTAATCTATTTGGACTCGGCTGCCACCTCACAAAAACCCCAAATCGTTATTGACCGGTTGGTGCAATATTATGAAACGACCAATGCCAATGTTTTGCGCAGCGTCCACACCCTCGCAGAAGAAGCCACAACGGCCATGGAGGAAGCCCGAGAAAAGATTGCACGCTTTATTCATGCTAATTCTCCTCGTGAAGTAATTTTTACTCGTGGCACCACCGAAAGCCTGAATACGATTGCCCGCGCGTGGGGGGATAAGTTTTTGGAAGCGGGCGATGAAATCGTCCTCTCTCCCATGGAACATCATTCTAACCTGATCCCATGGCAACAGTTAGCCAAGCGTGTCGGTGCCAAGCTGAAATTTATCGAATTGCAGCCCAATGGCACAATCACTGTTGAAGCCGTTAAACAACAGATAACCGAACGCACCCGAATTGTGACATTGTCCGCCGTCTCCAATGTTCTGGGCACAATCAATCCCATAGCCGACGTCGCGAGCTTGGCCCATCAAGTGGGGGCGATTATGGTGGTTGACGGAGCCCAATCGGTTCCTCATCAACCCACCGACGTTCAGGCATTAGGAATTGATTTTCTTGCTTTTTCCGGACATAAGATGTTAGGACCGACAGGTATTGGTGTGCTGTGGGGTAAAGAAGCCTTACTCGAGGCCGCAGACCCGGTTATGTTTGGCGGAGAGATGATTGCCTATGTGGACCGCGATGACGCCACTTGGGCGGAATTGCCTGCGAAGTTTGAAGGAGGGACACCCCATATTGCGGGGGCAATTGGTTTAGGAACCGCTGTAGACTATTTATCCGCTATCGGTATGGAGCGAATTGAAGAACACAGTCGGATGCTTGCGGAGGAGGCCTATAGGAGACTCGCGAGTTTAAGTGATGTCGTGGTCTATGGGCCAGAATATCCCCGTACCAGTCTGGTGGCATTTAATATTGTTGGAATCCACCCTCATGACATTGCCCAGGTATTTGATTCGCGTGGTATCGCCATCCGTGCCGGCCATCATTGTGCGCAACCTCTCATGCATTGGCTTGATGTTGGCTCCACGGCACGCGCGAGCTTTTACTTGTACAATAGTGATCGTGATATCGATGAATTGGTCGATGCCATTGAGGCGACAAAGAGGTATTTTAAGCGATGAACTTAGATGAAATTTATCGGGAGACCATCTTAGATCATAATCAGTCGCCACGAAACTATGGTCATTTGGATCATCCCACAAAAGTTGTGGGTCTGCTCAATCCCACCTGTGGCGATCAAATTCAATTAGAGCTCTTGCTTCAAGATGGAAAAATTCAAGACATCCGTTTTAGTGGTCAAGGTTGCTCGATTAGTATGGCATCTGCATCCATGATGACCGAGGCTATTAAAGGCAAAACTATCGAAGAAGCCTTAGCCTTGACTTCCAATTTTAAAAATTTTGTGACCGGAGGCACTTCTAATATTCCCTTAGGGGATTTGGAAGCTCTGCACGGTGTTTCCCAATTTCCGAGCCGTGTCAAATGCGCAACTTTAGCACACAATGCATTTGAGAAGGCTATGGCCGAATCGAGTGAATAAGGTCTTGCCATTCTATAACACTTCAGGTCAACCTGTTTAAACGTTGAGTACCAAAACCAAAAAGGAGGGACTTTCATGGCTAGTAAACCCACAATAGTCAACGAAGAATATCAATATGGGTTTAACGACGGGGATGTTGGGGTTCTTAAGTTTGCTCGGGGTTTAAGCCGCGAAACGGTTGAAGAAATATCCCGGATCAAACAAGAACCCAAGTGGATGCTAGATTTCCGTCTACATGCGTTGGATGTGTTTTATAAAAAGCCAATGCAAAATTGGGGAGCTGATCTCAGCAAGCTCAATTTCGACGATATCATCTATTATGTTAAACCATCGGAAAATCAAGGTCGTACATGGGACGAAGTGCCACAGGCCATTAAAGACACCTTTGAACGCTTAGGCATTCCTGAAGCCGAACGCAAATTCTTAGCAGGCGTCTCTGCCCAGTATGAATCAGAGGTTGTCTATCACTCTATTCGCAAGGACTTGGAGGAAAAAGGCATTATTTTCCTCGATACGGATTCGGCATTGCGGGAATATCCGGATCTGGTGCGGGAATATTTTGGTACCGTCATCCCGCCCGAAGATAACAAATTTGCCGCGCTCAACTCGGCTGTCTGGTCTGGCGGCTCGTTCGTCTATATCCCGAAAGGGGTCAAAAGCGATATTCCCCTTCAGGCATATTTCCGCATTAACTCGGAGAACATGGGACAGTTTGAACGCACCTTGATCATCGCCGATGAAGATTCCTTTGGGCATTACGTCGAGGGCTGTACCGCTCCCAGTTACAATTCGGAATCATTGCACTCAGCTGTTGTGGAAATTATCGTCAAGGATGGCGCACGGATGCGCTATACCACAGTTCAAAACTGGGCGCCCAATGTTTATAACCTTGTGACGAAACGCGCTGTCGCCTATAGAAATGCGACTATGGAGTGGGTTGATGGTAACATTGGATCCAAAGCCACGATGAAATACCCTTCCGTATATTTAATGGGAGAAGGGGCAAGGGGTAGTGTTTTGTCCATTGCCGTGGCGGGCCGCAATCAACACCAGGATACGGGCGCCAAAATGATTCACATGGCACCCAATACCACTTCAACGATTGTCTCGAAGTCCATCAGCCAACATGGAGGGAAAACAACTTATCGGGGCCTGGTGCATTTCGATAAAACCGCTATCGGAGCCAAGTCTAATGTCAAATGTGACACGTTACTTATGGACAGCGAATCCGTCAATGATACCCTGCCCTATAGTGAAGTGGAAACCAGTCAGGCCGAGATGGAGCATGAAGCTACCGTCACCAAAGTCAGTGAGGAACAACTGTTCTATTTACAAGCTCGGGGTTTAACCGAAGAGGAAGCCACGCGCCTTATTATCCTCGGTTTCATTGAACCCTTCACACGCGAACTGCCCATGGAATTTGCGGTCGAGATGAATCGTCTCATCAAGTTTGAGATGGAAGGAGCAATTGGCTAATTGGCTAAGTGGGTTCGGGTAGCATCGGTTGAAGACCTGAAAGAGCAAAACCCCTTGCTGGTCGTATTGGATAACGAAGATGTTGCATTATATCGGGTGAAAGACCAATATTTCGCGACAGATGATTTGTGTTCGCATGCCGAGGCCTCGTTGGCTGAAGGTGATTTGAAAGGGTATTTAATTCATTGTCCTCGCCATGGCGGACAATTTGATGTCCGAACGGGCGAAGCCAAGCATTTTCCCGCTTATGCTCCCATTCGGACATATCCGGTCAAAGTTGAAGGAAATGATATTTTCATTGACACAGAACGAGAATAGGCGAAAATCTCGCCTATTCTTTTTGTGTGACCAACGAATCGGAAATACGCACGGCCGATGCCGCTTGAATCAAATCTAAAGCGATATCTTCGGGATCTTCTAATCCTACTGAAATCCGAACCATACTATCCGTAATCCCCATTTTGGCTCGTTCTTCGGGTGTTTGATTCCGGTGTGAAGCAATTAAAGGATACAGACATAAGGTATAGATATCCCCAACCGTTGTCGCTGAAGCGACGAGTTGAAGATGGTCCAAAAATCGAAACACGTCCTCTTTACCGCCGCCTAAGTCTAGGGTAACCACCGCCCCACCCAAATCCGCTGGCAACAGTCGTTCTGCCACCGTATGCGTCGGGTGATCTACAAATAAGGGATAGAAGACCCGGGTAAACATCTGGGATTCCTGTAAAATCCGGGCCAATTTGGCGGCATTGTGACACTGCCGTTCGAAACGAACGCCCAGCGTGCGGAGTCCCCGGTGAATCAACCATGCTTCAAAAGGACCTAATACCGCCCCGCGCAACTTTAAATATTGATGAAGACGATTATGATATTCTTCTCGCCCAAGAACAATACCGCCCATCGCATCTCCATGTCCACCCAAATATTTAGTTGCACTATGCACCACAAGATCAGCCCCCCATTCTAGAGGCCGCATGATGAGCGGTGTGGTAAAGGTGTTGTCCACGATAAGTTGAGCACCTAAACTATGAACTAAGCCAACAATTTGCGGAATATCCAATACTTTTAACAAGGGATTAGACAATGTTTCCATTAAAACCGTTCGCGGCTTGTGAAGCTGAAGAAGTTTCTGAAAATGAGAGAGGTCGGTAAAGTCTTCAATGACTACCTTCACCCCCATTTCACCCCACACGGTGCTTAACAGATTCAACGACGCGCCATACACATCTTGACTGACTAAGAGCGTATCCCCTGGTTCAACATGAGTGGCATATACAGCCGCATCAATGGCCGCCATTCCCGAAGCCGTCGCAATTCCGGTCTCGGCCCGTTCAAGTTGCTTCATAGCATCAACTAAAGCTTCCACATTGGGATTAGCATGACGGGCATAGGAAAAGCCCTCGATTTCTCCACCCATTAGTTGATCTAACATTTGGGCTGAGCGAGAACGATAACTGGTTGACGGAAAAATGGGTAACGCGGTAGGCTCGATGTCGCCTAGTGCAGGAGTTCCCGCATGAACTAATAATGTATTCCTTCGCCATTGTTGGCTCAAGGTAAACGCCTCCTCATGTTCATAAAAAATCCTCCCATCGAGGGAGGGGTGGCGATACCCGTTCCCTCTCATCTTGAAAGACTTTGTCTTTCAGGAATTAGCACCAACCAGACGATAATCATCTGGGGGTTGCCGGGCTTCATTGGGCCAGTCCCTCCGCCGCTCTCGATAAGAGGTTTTAACAATTGAATGCACTTTAACATATCTCGCCGGATTCAGCAATATGGCGATATGACTCACAAAAAAGTACTCAAAACGAGGGATGTGTTAACTAGATCAATGACGCGGCGTCACATGCAGGAGAATTCCATGATAAGCATTGTCTTTAGCCAAATATCAGGCCATTGTTCGTAATCGCACAAGGGACCGCACCTGGCTCCCCAGTGACCCATGGTCAGCCACTACTATCTTCAGTAGTTGAGTGATGTCGTCGTAATCACTTCCAAACTTGACACAACTATCGTCATGTTGCCGTGGACAGGGAAAGTCCAAACCAACCAGTAACCGCGTCAATTCGCTGCTCGCCAACCATGCTGCTATGTCTGCGGTAACCGACCGTCCATTTATAGTTATATAGTTCCTGAGCCCTGACGGAGACAGCTTAGCTATGGCGCAGAAGATATCTGCTCTCCCCCTCGTCTAGGATTCGCTATCCTCCTAAGCCAGTACTTGTACAGGGGGACGTCGACAACATAACGATCGCGTGGTACTGTGCAATGCTCCATTCCTTGGGATATTTTTCCGCTCGACTATCACCAATTTAATACTCGGGGAACGTTCACTGATTGATTCATTACCGCAGCACCTTACTTCTGGACTCAAGGAGCGGAGCAACAAGCGCTTTGTACAGCCACGGAGAAAGGGACATAATGGCAATTCCTGAAACAATAAACGGTGTCGTAATGCCCCATGCGCTGGCAACAAACCCTCCGGCTATCGCGCCAACAGGCATTCCTGACCATGCGATAAACCGGTACGCTCCGTTAATCGTGCCTATGCGGGCCTCGGGAATCTCATGCTGACGCATCGTGACCGTTATGATGTTCCATATGATGGTTGCTGCCCCCTGTCCGGCCATGGCCAAAAAAGCGATAGGGGCGAAACGAACCAATCCCAGGGTCAATTCCGATGCCCCGATAATAAAGTTGGCAACTGGAAGATACCTTGAGCGAAGAAACGAAGACTTACGACTTGTGATGCTAGATGCCAGGGTCGCACCCAGGGAACTGGCAGCGATCAATAGGCCGTAACCGGTGCTTCCCAAATGAAGCGTATGCTCCGCCAACAAAACGAGCAGTGCCGTAGTGCCTCCGCCAAAAAAGTTGTGTCCGAAAGACCCGAGAGCCAAGGTGCGAATTGATGCATGTTGCCAAAGCCATGTCATCCCGGACCTTAATTCTTGCAATACCCCCGAGAGGTTAGATCCATGCCGGTCGGCCTCTGGCACCCAAGCTCCTGGCAATCCCATGACAACGAGTCCACCCAATGCGTACAATAATGCGATGAGTGCCCACGTGCCGCTGCCAGAGAACCTGAACAATAGAGGAGCTGCAATTGGCCCCGCCAAGAAGGCAAATATCGTTAGGATAAGAGAAACTTTAGAATTAACTTCGGATAAACGCTCCTTAACGAATACAAGTCGAGGCATTATTTGCGCTAAGTTATCCATTATAACGTCCAAAAATCCCATAAGGAGGGCCGCGAAAAGAACCACTAGGAGAGTTTCTTTGCCCTCGCAGATAGCAAGGCCCATTGCCCCACTTATCGCGGAAAGACACAGAGCTCCGCCCAAAAACAGCCGTCGTTTGTGGACACGGTCGATGAGGACTCCAGATGGCAAGCCGAAAATTAACCACGGCACCCTCAAAACCGCTGTTGCCGCAGCTACCCCAACATCGGCGTTAGTAACGTTGGCCGCCATGATTGGTATTAATACCGTTCGCATTCCATCAGCAAGAGAACGCAGGGCCATCACAACATAGTATTTAATAGTCGATTCCTTGGAACGCTCCTTCATAGCGAAGACCCTACATCCAAAACCTGAATGATTCCCGTGATGGACTGACCCGATTGGGACACTAACCACAACAGGCAGTCGGTAACATCGCTAGGTTGTCGACTGGCTACATCGCGAAGAGCGTACATGGTACCAAAGTCTGCGCCTCCAAGCCATTCCGTCAATGCTTGAGCCACCTCACTATTAACCACGATTATGTTTTCTGGATAGATTTCCTGAAGCATCTTCCTCGTATTGGTATTGGCAAGGTCATTCTCCGTCGAGAGAAGCTTTAGACCTCATTGCCCCCCGCGTTAGCAGTCTCGCAATACCCGATACCAGCTCGTAGTCTTCTGAAAATCGGATAACCCACATTATGAGAATCCGGCGAACTTCTGCGTCTGCGTCAATCTCTTTCCCGACCGCGAGAGTTCTTAGTTATCGGGATTTCCACAGGGAGTCCGCACCATGACTTTGTTTTCGTCGTTCCAAGACTGAAAGCCGAGATAATCGGTGATAGCCGCATACAAGTATCAAACGGCTTGAGCGAGGTGAGTTCGTCCAGCCGACTTGTGTTATAGCGATCTCTCGAGTTATGCCATGGCAAATACCGGATCTCATAGGCAGCGTTTCCCACCGACCGTGGCGACATCTCATTATCCTAAGGCGTAGGTGCAAGATCAAGATATAGATCTCGTAACATGATAACCATTACAAAACCAATTGAAAAATTTTTTCAGGTTACTAATGGCACGGTTAGTCAGAGGCATGCTTAAACCGAGGTTCTGCCCACACCGTGTGGATTTCCTTCGGTTAAATCCCAAGCACACGGCAAAAGGCGTTGTGTGAGTAACGTCCATAGCCAGAGAGAGAATTGGCTTCAGCAGTGACGGAACGATTTGCAGTCGAGGCACCGTGAAGTAAGCGTCCGAAGATCGATGATAAAAGCTGCACACATAGTGTCAAATCCTTCAGATAATTAGTAGGCAAGGGACATCAACGAACGGGATAATGTGTTGGATCGTCAGGGTCAATGCCCCCTGGTATATTGTCATAACCAGTGCCGGAAAAAGACGTGAAATTCAGAAACCAATGCCAGGATTGTCAGTGTCTGCTCAGTGATAAGGTGATTTTCGAAACGGTTGGCGTTAAGAGAATTGTGGTATAAACCCATTAGGTGAGCGATAGTAAAAAATCCCCACTGCAAGTTGGTGATTCACCGATCTGAGATGGCATAGTAAAGAGGGGCTTTGAGCGAATCCGACATGGTCGGAGATCAGGGCCAAAAACTGCTAACCTTGATATAACTCACCCACTGTCCGGCTAAATTGGACGAGTTTTCGCCGCATGGCCTCCGATTCTTACGGTAAACCTGTACCATTACATGTATATCTTAATGAATGCCCGTGACACGGACCGAATCCGTGGTGGCAACAATGGCTTCAGAAGACTCAAACCTGTCGAATTGACCACATCCGTGAATGTCTTCCCCAGCCATAAATAACGGATCATCCACTATGGAGCCAGGAAATTGGCCTTCAACGCGTCGAAGGCCAAGGTGCCATTGACCTCATCAATAAATTGAGGGATCTGGCATAATTACTGGCTAGTTGTGGCGCTGCCCTACATTGGAGCTACGGACGGTTTTCGGAATTCTGAATATGGGATACCATTTGTGTCCGTGTAACTTGCGGTATGAAACCGCAATAACGGGGTGTTGGTGCGTTGGACTGACGGTTACGTAGACCGTCGACCCTCCAGGCACTCGTACCTGATGAGAACCTATCGTAAACATTACAGAGCTATCCGTGTTGAACACCATCATACCTTGGAATCCCGTCCCGGTATTCGCGGCCGCTCCAATAAACGAAACCTGCTTGGCGGGATGGGCATACGTTACCATCCAATGCTTTGCCGACGGCCATGGTTCGGGTATCCCGGTGGTTGGCCCCCGGCCACAAGCGGTTGTGATGATTAGAAGAGCTAACGCGAGCATAACCCATCCCCGGTTCCGGCGCATCAGTAAGCCTCCTTTAGGTATTCGGAGCGTTAACATCGTCGTAATGATTCCATGTAAAGTCAAAGAAAACTGTCGTTACCGAAATTAATTGATGTCGGTGAGGCGTTAATGTTCTTTTTTGAATCATTTAGGTGGTAGTCGTACAAATTAATCCAATAGTCTGGCCAATTGCCTACACTCTGCCATCCGCGACTGATTTCGTTGTTGGCATCGGTCAAGGTGAAGGTGCTGCAAATCCGTGACAATCTGCTGGGCCGCGTCGGCGTCCATCAATTGCTGTAAGAACCTCGCCACCGTCTGGCTCAGAAAATCGATGTGGTCGACACTCCCCGTGCGTAATACATCGAGTAATAGGACACTAGGCGTAGTCATCCCATTCGGACCGCCTTATAGATTTTCAGCGATCTTTAGGAAATCCAATGGAAAATGCTGTGTTGTAGAGACCGAATCTAACAACCTGGTTTGGTCAGGCCACGTCTGCCTCTCGGATACGCTTTCGGGGCAGAATCCCCAATTTACACCTCAGCTTTCATCTAACATGGGAGTAAGAATCCAATGCTTACGCGAAGTTGGGTCCACCATCAATGAATTAAATCACCACGCTCGGGTTACCCATGAGACAGCACGCGGAGAACATACGGGAACATCATGACCGCTGAGACACAAAACGATTAGCTTCGCATGAACCCTCGAGGACTTCCGTATGCTGTCTTAAGCAATTGAACATGTGTAAAGTAAGATGTAGTATTTTATCATATGCCATAATGGATGTCAGACTTATATATCAATTGGCATTTAGTCAAAATTAAAAGAGGAATGAGCCATTCGCCACAAGAAATCACCAAAAATCGGTTACCTAACGGACTTTTGGGGGAAAACTCAGTGACGTCTGATCCCATGGATAGCTATTCGGCGGTTGAGAGTCTCCACAACGTGCGTTATATGATTCCTTCAAGTCTCGTCTTACCTGTATTTTCGTAAGCGCTAAGTAATGAACCCTAACATACCAATTAGTACGCTCTGAGCGGTCGATTTCGGACGTAAGCGGTGAGGATAATACCCTCGCAAGAAATAACTGTGATAAATATCTCGAGTCTGGTCCAAGAAGTCGAAACGATTTGTCAAATAGATTCTATAGCATTGAAGTTCGATCAGTCTTGTCCAAGGATCACGGGAGGGAATCACAATGATGACCAAAGCTATACGATTTTCGTTAACCACTATTATAGCGCTAACTGGAGTTTTGACGGGATGTGGAACCAAGACCTCAACTAAGAATTCAGCGTCTGTTACCGACGCATATGCTACCATGGTCAGCCATCACAATATGACATCATGGAATGTACAAGTTATACCGATACCTCGTTTAAGTATAACAGCCATTTACGTAGGGACCAAGGCATCCGATCCGACCCTAACCATCTTCACAAAAACAAAGTCCCAACCCCAGTGGCGAAGGTTGTTTACTACAAGTTCAAACTCTAAACTAGCCAATAATAACAAAAATCCAGCAATTAATATTCAATGGCCATCAAATGCTCCTCAGTTTTTCGGCGACATAAAACTTAACTTGAATTGGTCTGTTGGCGGCCATCAGTATTCAGGAGACGCTGTGTTTGCCGTAAAACCCCTTAAAACGACTGCGGCTTCTACATAACGGAATTCTAAGACGAAAGAACCAAGTCCACGTTCTGTTAGTCCCTGTTATCGTCATGAATCGCACCGACCGGAGTCATTGTCAGGCGCAAAATCCAGACAAATTTTTGGGGACTCAAGCACCTTTTCGCATACTGGAGCCAAATCTTGATTTGTGAACCCCTCTCATTAACTCGGCTAGAAAATTTAAAGAAATATGGTTCGAAAACCCGCGGTCAAGAAGGTCCAAAAAACATGTAACGGTTTTGGCAAGGTCACCGACCCCATGACCGTCGACAGAAATATTGCGTCCCAATGCGTCTCAACGTGCAAGAGATCCCGGTCCACGGACTTGTTGATATCAGCCTCCCATCACTTCGGCAAACGCGAAGTGATCCCGGCATGTGTGGACGTGTCATATCCATCGTTGGCATGTTTTTGTCTCTTGGCAGCCCAATTGGTTCTGCAATAGATGGGTTCACTTTGACGCGATGCCTGACATATACCCTCTTTCTCCCAATCATAACAGAGCCTTTATCCGTCTTAATGATTCTTTTCTTAGGTCCCCGTAACGAACCAAGGGGTCGGTCTAATTGATTGGTGAATAGCTTCTCGAAATATGGTGTGATGATGATATTCTAAACTTAACGAGTTTAATCCTTCTTAAACCCATGGTTTGTCATATACTGTCGCCGCTCAAACTTTCATCACAGCACTATGAGATGTCGCGTAGGCCTAGGTATCGGCAGTGATAACTGCCCGTTGGAAACGGAGGAACTGGTGAGCACATCATCCTTGGACATCTTAAAAAATCGCCGGATATTCCTGATGCTGGTGTCGAAGCTCATGTCCACCGCTGGTTCTACCAGTTTATTGCTGGTTATCACGTGGACCGCGACCGTGCATCTGGGCGGGCCGCCCGTTGCCGGCCTGGCGCTGTCTGTCGATTCGGTGGCACAGCTGATGTTACTGTTATTGGGAGGAGTATTGGCCGATCGGGCATCACGAGGATTGATCCTTGGCCTCTTAGACCTGACGCGAACAACTATCCTGGGGGCTGGGACGATCCTCCTCATCTTGTGCCCACAGGTTCCTGTATTATTGGCGATGACTGCCGTTTTGGGTGCCATCACTGGGCTCTACTCACCCGCGACCACAAGTTTTCTGGCTGATCTGGTGCCGCCAAGCCAGTTATCAACCGCTCTTGGCATCTATCAATCAATCTCTCGTCTTGCGATCTTTCTGGGACCCATGATTGGCGGCTTCTTTGTGGTCATCTTCCATGGATTTCTTCCCTTTCTCGGAACGGCTTGCCTATACGGCGTGTCGGGCACCTGTGCCCTGGTCGTCAGGTTACCCGGACAACGCCGGTCATCCATCCGCTTCCGGGCTGCGCTCGGGGAAGGCGTGGCCGTAATCCGTTCACACCGATCCCTAACCTCCCTCATATTCCTGGCGTTGGCGACGAATGTGCTCTCAGCACCCCTTGACGTCCTTTTGCCTTCATACTTTCGAATCCTGCATGAAGGAACCAGTGGCTATGCTTTGGGCATGACATTTTGGGGCATTGGCATGGGGATTGGAGGGGTTCTTTTCCTTGTAAAACCCATCAGCGCACGGGCCATCTCCATGATCCGGTTCGGTCCATCGGTGATGGGTATTATTCAAATGACGATGGGGCTCGTCGATCAGTTTGCGTTTGTCCTCTTCTTAATGTTCATCCTAGGTATTGCGACAGCCCTGGTCAATACCGCCATCGGATCGCGAGCTCTTGCCACCGTCAATGCCGACATGAGGGGCCGGGTGTCGGCGTTCCTTCAGATTGGTAGCGGAGGGTTACTGCCCCTAGCATTCGCCGCAACGGCGGCACTCGATGCCGTAACCGGTGCTTTGCCGTTATTCATTTATGGTGGTGCCCTACTCGCCCTGTTGGCTCTGGCCCTCACCTGGGGTTTGCGGCGGGATACCTTAGCGGGATTTTCCATGCCTTGAATGAGCGAGATCAACAAAGATTGCCACCGCACCCGCGTCTGCAGAAAAATGGTGCGAATCAGTTAGACCCTAGGCTATGTTGTCATCCATGACAACAAGGGTTCCATTTCAGCACGCCGCAACACGCGGATAAGTGCCTCCCTAGCCGCTATCTCGACTTCATCAAGACGTAAGGAGGGATACTGGCCATTTTCATAAACAATTTTCCCCGCGACCATGGTGAGATAGACATCACTCGCCCGCGTTTGATAAACGAGCTGACTGTAAATGGGTGTCATATCCCATAATTGATGATGAGGTCCACGGAAATTAAGGAGGACAATATCGGCTTCTTTGCCGACTTCGAGCGACCCAATTTCATCTTCCAAGCCTAAGACCCGGGCGCCTTCGATGGTGGCATGAGCAAAAACTTCAGGAGCAGATAGATAGGTGGGGCCAAACACCGGCTTCGCTAAAAGCGCTGCCGTCCGCATTTCTTGAAATCCATCCAGAAGATTGTTACATGGTGCTCCATCGGCTGCAATCCCAAAAGTCAGTTCTTTTTGACGCCACCGAACCGTCGGCGCAAATCCTGACCCCAATTTTAGATTGGACGACGGACAATGCACCAGTTTAGACTGTGAGGTAGCCACCATATCTTCTTCATCGGCATTCATCCACACCGCGTGGGCAATGACGAGAGATGGAGACAGAATTTGTTGGTCGAATAAATGGGCAATAGGGGGGCGACGGTGAAGCTTTATCCCCTCAGTAATTTCATCCCGGGTTTCGGCACCATGAGTATGCAACACCGTATGGAATGCATCGGCCAATGTGCGGGCCTCTTCAAACAAGGCATCGCTAGCCGATAATGTAAACCGCGGCGCGGGCGCATAACGCACCCGCCCTTGATCCAGTCCATGCCACCGGTGAGCCAAATCATAACTTTCTTGCATCGCATCCTCTTTAGATTGCATTAAAAATTTATTAGGTCGATCCATAAGACATTTGCCCGAATATCCGCGAATGCCCATCTTTAACATCGTGTCTAAAATGTGTTCTGTGTGATGCAATGAGCCCATATCTAAAATCGTTGTCGTGCCCCCCGCAAGCAGCTCAGCGATTCCCAATTGCGCCGAGGCCCGCATGGCATCCCCGTCTAAAGCCGCTTCAAGGGGCCAGATGCGTTGTTCCAGCCAATCCAACAAAGACAGATCATCCGCCAAACCGCGAAATAGGGTTTGGCACAAATGAATATGCGGCTGCACCAATCCAGGGATCGCAACCATATTCCTTCCGTCAATCACGCGGTCGGGATGATGTGCATAAGAACCTATTGCCACAATCTTCCGGTCTTCTATCCACAGGTCGGTCTGGGGTAAAATATCGCGGGATGCATTCATGGTCACTACCATGGTTTTCCGAATACATGTTAACATGCTATGCCTCCCCTTCGACCCACGCTCTCACCCATGCCAATAATTCTTCGTCCATGCCGGGGCCGGCAATCACCGAAATGCCAAAAGGAACTCCGTGAATCATCAATAACGGCATAGAAACCTGAGGCAATCCCGCTAACCCTGCAATACACGTGAGTTGCAAAACACGGTCCCGAAAAGGATTAAGAATATTTAGAGGGGTATTTTTTAATGGGGCTATTCCCGGTGCTGTAGGCAGAATAATGAGCGTATCATCGCGCATTCGATTCCACAGTTCTTCCCGCCATTCCTTCTGCTTGTGGGCCCACTTATCGCGTTCTTCTCGCGTTATTGTCCGGGTCCAATAAAACCGTTCGTGAAAACCCGGACCAAAATGAGGCTCAATCTCAGTTATCCAGGCACCAAAATTCTGCCAAATATCATACCCTTGAATAATACGAAAGGCTTGACTCCAGACATCGAGTCCCGGTTCTGCAATCACTTCTCGCCGGACAGTATAAAAAAACGATGCAATATGCGAAATCTTTGCTTCCACTTCCGGCACTAATTCTTGGTCCACACGAGATATGCCGTCAGATGCTACCAGCGCACGTGTAAAATTATGCGCTGATGGCGTCTTAGAGTGATCCAACAAGACATTGGCGACATTTTCTAGCAGGTAAGGATCGGGTGCTAAACATCCCACCGTGTCAAAGGTTTGAGAAAGAGGGATAACACCTTCGAGTGAAATCCTGCCCGTGGTTGGACGAAATCCAAAAATTCCCGTATAACTGGCCGGAATCCGGACAGACCCCCCGGTATCCGTTCCAATAGCAAAATCGACTAATTTACCCGACACCGCCGATGCCGAACCACTCGAAGATCCTCCCGGAATACGATCAGGGGCCTTTGGATTAACTGGGGTACCATAATGAACATTTTCACCATTTAATCCATACATTAATTCATCCGTGTGGGTCTTGCCGACTAGACGCGCTCCTGCCTGCAAAAGCTGAGTAATCGCCCGAGCTGTCTTTGAAGCCGCAGAATGCGTCCGGTACCAATCGGGATTGCCGCCCGAGGTGATAAAGCCTTTCACATCAAACGCCTCTTTGGCGGCAAAGGTTGTGCCGCTTAGCACTCCCTGACCTTCAGGTTCTAATATGCAAGACGTATCGAAAAATGCTTGCAACGTATCATTAATCATCCACAACTCGCCCCTTCTACCGGATTACTGCGAATTCCCACGCGATCTTCCCTATCTTCCCTACTTAGTGAAATCTCTACAAAATGATCTGGGGCAAAAGTCCGCGCCAATCCCCTCGCCGAGGCATTTCCCTGGACCTCATGTCTTTAGGACTTAAGGGTTTTACGTAGGAAAATTGATTGAGATTATGAAAAATATCCGCTCACCCTATTAAATCCCTTATGGTAGTACGTTATATGCCTACTATGTAAGTAGGTATTTGTCTTAGGATATCGAAAGAATCACTGCCACGGGTCCTCCTCCTAGTGGCCCATGATGTTCAGCACGAGTTGACACGTACACCGCAGGATTGCCCGTAATTGCCGCCAAAATGGAACTCACGACGCAGCGGGCATAACGCGTATCATCAATATCATCATCCGATAACATAGTATGACGATACCCTCGAATGTTATGGCGCGGATCCGCTTCAGCCTTAGCAAAGACGCCATGAATCCGTTTAGTAATGTCTCCCTGGCAAAGCTGAGAGCTAGAAATCCCCAATCCCTCGAACAACGAAATCACCGATTGGGCGTCTAAAATATCCTGCATTACGGTGTGGGCAATGACCAAATTGCCATTCCACCATGGCGAATTTCCCAGCACCATGATATCGGAATACGGCAATCCGGGTTTGCTGGAGGTGCTGGCACACCGGCTATATAATGCAAAATCCTGAAGAATCACATCGTCACTCAAATCCTGTGAATTGACTTCGCCTAAGGCTAAAGCCACTCCCAATGCGGAAGCACCCCGGGAATAGGCCATGGAGTTCCGGGGAGATGTCGGCGGCCATTCGTAAGGAATGGCCCCTTTCACATGGACGAAGTGCACATCGTGTGGATCAATTCGGGCTTTCTCCATAATCGTACGAATCGTATGAGCGGTTTCTTCAACCATCGTCATCGTCCCCACCTCATCCGGACGAAAATGGCGTGTCCGTCCCCGCCCGATGGCCAGCCTTGGCTCATATAATGGCGTGGAGGGAAAGCTTCCTTGTGTCTCAAAGACCCGGTAATGAGGTGTGGTAACGCCTTCGGTGCCTCCGGAAAATGACAACAGCACGTTGTCTTCTATCACTGCCGGCTCTTGATGCCAATAAGCGGCCAAAACATGACGACTTTTCTCGACCGCCAAGTCGCGACTGAAATCATTTCGGCCGCCGTTCCCTTCGGTTTTTCCCAGAATGGCGACAATGCGAAATGGATCAATTTCATGGCGGGTCATTGCCGCCTCCAGCTCGGAAAAATCGCTGGGATGATTCATAAAACCCGTAAAGATCCGCGTTTCCATCACATATCAACCCGCAAATGTTTGCCGGTATGCGTCTTGACATGCACTTTATAGACATCACCCCGGTTCATGTCTGCTGGAATCGGTTGCGATGCCAAGGCTTCCACCACTTCCTCCGAATTCATGGTAAAAATGGTCACCGGATGATGAATCGCCATGGGAAAATCGTGCCACACCCGTTGCCATAACATGATTCCGTGACCCGGTGGAAATTTAAATGCTTCAACTTGGGCTAAATTGGGAACTGTAGCATTCTCTTCAGGGCGCCCCAGCACCATGACAAAGGGAGCGGAACCGAGTCCAATAAAAACCTGCGTTAAAATGGTATGATATTCCAACCAGAGTACTTCGGTATCACGCCGAGAAATCCGAGCTGTACGAATGACTGGCTTGCCACGGCACACAAAATCCAAATTGGCTCCTTCCTCCACGCTGCCTTGATAAAAAGGAATGGGAAGTCCTGGACGATGTACTCCTTCACCTAATAACATACCGTAAGGAGCCACCGCTTCTTCTGTCGCCTCTTTTACCGGTATTGTCAAAATTTCGTCTGTGCTTGTCATTTCATCATCGCTCCTTGACATGGAAAAATTCAGTACGGGTTAAACCAGTTATTAGGGATATTCCTACTTCATGGTATTCATCTTGAGACCTCGATATGGGTCAGACAGGACTCTAACGGGTTATGGTCTCATGTTGGGCTTGTAAGGCGTACCACAGGCGTTCCATCGTGATGGGTAACTCAGTCATCCAGATGCCTCTAGCCTGAAAAATTCCGTCCACAATGGCGGGAGCGACAGGAGCTAAGGCCACCTCACCTGCGGATTTCCCCCCAAAGGGCACCGTCTGTTCTTCATGGTCAGCAATAATAATCTCTAAGGGCGGAATATCCTGAGGACTGATCAATGCATAATCGAAAAGTGACGCATTGCGGACATGACCATCCTGATCATCTAATTCCAGTTCCTCGCACAGCGCATAGCCAAGCCCTTGCACAACAGCACCTTCAATTTGTCCCTGAAGGCCCATGGGATTGATCGGCTTGCCCACATCGATACCCATAACCATTTGTTGAATGTCTAATTGACCCGTATCGTGGACTTTGAGACGAACGGCCAATATGGCAAAGGGAGCAGGAGAATCCGTAGGCGCCGCAATGCCCTGAGCCATAATCGGATGTCGCCAAGGCCCGTAAAAACTAGCGTGCGCCACTTGATACCAACACGCGGCAAGAGGACTTAAAGGAGTTGATGACGCCCGTGACATTCTTCGCGCCAACGCTAGCATCTTACGACGCACAATCCTCGCCGCTTTAAAGGCCGCATAACCGGTAACATATGTGGTCGACGAAGCATAAGTACCGTAATCAAATCCATTATCCGCGGTCTTCCCCATGGAAAAATAAATCGGGATAAAATCCACAGGAAGATCTAATGCCCCGTAAATAATGCGAGCGAGAGCTTCCTTAGACCCCTGTCCAATGTCCATTGCGCCGGTTTTCACCACCAAACTGCCGTCCTCATCCACATGAATCACCACTTGAGCCAGTTCTTGGCCCGGCACTCCACTTGCTTGCATACTCATGGCTAGACCAATGCCCTCGTTCTCCCCCACAGGCGGACCCGATTGAATTCGTGCCATGGTCATCTCCAACAGTTCCCGCAAGTCACTATGATGTTGGCGTTTGACCATCCCATCATAGGCAAAAATATCGAGAGCATCGCCTTTTTTGGCCAAAATAGCATGGCGAAGGGCAGCAGGCGATAAACCTTTGGCATGGGCTATTTGATTGATATGGGTTTCAACAGCCATAGCTCCTTGGGGTCCCCCGTAGCCACGAAAGGCTCCCGCTACAGGTCCTGGGGTATAACGCACTTGCCCATGAAAGTGGTAATGTGTGGCCCGGTAAAGGGGCAACGACTTTAAACCCATATTATGGGCCACAGTGGGCCCGTGCGATCCGTAGGGACCCGTTTCTACATCAGCTTTCAGATCAATGCTTTGTAATGTCGTATGATTCCACGTGCTCTCCACGTTTAACGTGGCCGCATGCCGTGTGCGGGTGATGGTGAACTCTTGCCGGCGGCTTAAAATCATTTTGACGGGTTTTTTGGTCCACACAGCTAATAATGCAACCCATGGTTCCACAATCACTTCTTGCTTGCCGCCAAATCCCCCACCGACATCAGTCGCTTGGACCACAATACGCGATACGGGCCACCCGAGTGCCCGGGCGACAATCCGCCTAACATGATAAGGAACTTGGGTGGTAGTCACGATAACCAGCCGATTTTCTTCGTCAAAGTAACCCAAAGCGGCATGAGGTTCTAATTGCATGTGGCTTACCCGATGCACCCGAACCGTGGTACGAAAATGTTCACCCCCTGATTCACTTGAGGGCTCACTCTGAAGATCCCATTGACTCATCACATTCGAAGGATTTGCTTCATGAAAGGGGCCATGAAGAGGTTGATAAGCAATATCGGCATATTGTTGTACCGCTTTGATGTCTTTTTCGGAACGAGCGGCAATGAGCGCGATGGGCTCTCCTGGATAACGGAGCACGCTATTTAAAATCTTCATATCGTAAGGGGACGGCTCCGGCTCGGGTTGTCCCGCCGTCGTAAAAGGATGTTCGGGCACATCATCTGCCGTCAAAATGGCTACCACACCAGGCATTTGTCTTAACGAATCAAGATTTTGTATGTGTGCCGTGCACGGAGCAGAGGCTGCTTCAATCACGCCACAAACTAAGGCGTCAGAGGCCAGATCCAGTATATCCGGAGCAAACCGGGGTCTCGTGCTCAAAGCCCATTTTCTCATAATGCGATTCCCCTATTATTCTCATTCCACCACTGTTGATAGATGTCTTGCCACATATTCAGGATGAGAGCCTGATAAAAGCGGTTGACGCCCTCACGGTCTAATACCCATTGCCTCATAGCTTGATCGACTTCGCGCAAAGTACCGCAAGCCGAGCCTTGTAGCGGCCATGGAGATAATCCGCAGGTCATAAACGTGATTTTCCAATGAGAACCTTGAGGCGTCATGATGACCGTGAAGTTGATTAGCGGGCGGGTCATCCGCCCTTTGGCATACTTACGAAAATAAACGCGGGAATCCTTAGGAATTTCTGGCACCTTCACCCCCACTATGGCACGCTCTTGAGCGCTTTCTGGCCAATCTAAGACATCGTTTTGGATATCAACATGGGTCGTGTCAATATACCGGACAGAAGACTGCAATAGGCGCAAGAGGGGATATAAGTCCGCTACGGGTTGTGGGTTGGCAATCACACCAATGACTGTAGCAACCCGGCGAAATGCTGGCGATCCCATCAGACTCAAGATTTGGGAAATCGGATGGTTAACACCTAATGCCTGCTGCCACGCATTTAACGTAATATTAGGGCCAAGAGTCCAATTCTGTTCATCGCGCTTAATCCCTAAGATCCCCGCCCATGCTGTCAAATCACACACAGCTTGAGGACTATGACCGTCTTGAAGAAGCCATGTACCACCCCCTATGATAGGAACATGTTGCGCCAAACATGTTTGCACTTCTTCAATAGTGGAAGGCTCAATCCAGCGCATTATTGTCCCTCACTTTCGCAATGGCGCGTAAAGGTGCGTAATATCCTGTGCAGCGACAGATATGTGATGAAAGACCCGCTCGAAGATCTTGATCTGTGATATCCTTTTTGCTCTCCAATAAGTATTTTGCACTGAGCAAGAGTCCTGGGGTGCAATATCCACATTGAGCGGCGTGTTCTTCACTAAAGGCCGCCATTAACTGATTCATCAAGGCGTCATCTTCAAATCCTTCAACGGTTTGAATCGACCGGTTTTTTTGACGAATAGTGAGGACAAGACAACTGGGCACCGGCTCATGATCAACTAACACGACACAAGATCCACAATGTCCCGTACCACAACCATAACGTGCGGAAAAAATGTGCAGTCTGGTTCGTAATGTGGTCAGAAGACGTTCTTCTGCAGGAACTTTCAGGATATGCAGTTGATTATTCACAACCAGTGAAACATCATAAAGCTCGTCTTCCAGATGGGACATGTGAACAGTTCATCTCCATCGTCAACACTTTCATCACTTATTGGCCTGCCATGGTGTCCAAGGCATCAGCCCTCGAAACTCTCTTCAAACCATGCGCGTTTGGCAGAGGTTCTAAGAAATACTACAATGATCTGTTAGATTTATTAATAGTTGCGGCAAGTTTTTGGCTTTTTATCCAAAACAATGACGGAGCTAATACCCAAAATGTTCGGGTTCCATGCATCACGATATCATCGAGACATTGACGAAATCCCGTAATGATCCCATCATGTTGAGGGAATCATTAGTCGCCAAATCATCAAACGCATCGGTAAATAATGTTTGTACCAAAGATCACGGAAAGGATGATTGTCACGGGCTTGGGAAAATTTATTAGACGCCCTGTTTGGATCAGTGTGGCTGTAGGAAGTGTGGGGGCTTTAGTTATTGCTGGATTGCCATTGTTTGCCTTAGCTGGAACCACAGCGACGGCTGCTGTCGGTGCTCTCTATACAGCAGTGGGATTAAAAACGCATCATACCGAAGACATTGATAGAGGTCTTAGCTATTTTAATGACGCGACCGCATGGTATCACACCATGATTTGGGCGTGTTGGCCGTGGAAAACTCTTGATCCGCACAACACTATCCTTACTGCTTTAGAACAATCGAGCCATAATTTAACCACGGCTGATACGGCTACCCAACGTGCGCTGCCCGTGATTAATGATTTACTAGGCCATTTAGGATTTGCGACACCCCACCATGCAGATCCATCATTGTCCCATTCGCAAATGGCTGCTGTCTTATTTCAACAATTGCCGACGGTCAATCGCCTCGTCAATCTGTTTTATCCAAGTCTTGTCCAGTGGAACCAGTGGATTCAAAAAGTGCAGATGCCGAACTGGCTGGTTAATCATCACCGCTGGCATGATTTTCAACAAGAAAGTCAATTGCTAACAACCGATCTGCAAGATATTCAAACGATTCTGCCCATGATTATCAAAATGGTGCCGGCTCATGGGACCAGACGATATTTTCTCATATATGAAAACACGGGCGAACTTCGCTCCACTGGCGGCTTTATGACAGCTTACAGTTACGTCACTTTTATCAATGGCCATCTTCAACCCTTACATTCCCATAATATTTATAATTTGCAATCGCAAATTCGCTACCGGCCGCCTGCGCCCTTAATTATTCACACCTATTTGTATTCGCCCATATGGCATTTACGTGACGCCAACACATCTCCCAATGTCCCAACGAGTGTACAACAAATTTATAAATTTTATAATTCCATCCCTCATGCCCCGCATTTAAACGGCGTGATTTTTGTCAACACCTGGTTAGCCGATGCCATTTTACAAAACATCGGCGGTGTAACCATGCCGAAAACTTATAACTCGCTCCAAGTCACCGCAGCCAACGCCAATTATGAAATGGAATATATGGCTGAACGGTCGCCACTGCCGATTCCCGCCCGCAAAAAATTCATTGCCATTATGTTTCATGAAGTGCTTCACAAACTCGCTCATTCGCCCGTCCCTGTTTTATTGGCGACGATACATAGTGTATTTAGGTCATTAAACCACAAAGACATCATTTTTTATTTTAATAATCCGCAAGTGGAAGATATAGCTAAAGCACACAATTGGGCCGGAATTGTTGACAAACATGTCCACACTGACTATCTAGAAGTGGTCGACGAAAATCTCGGAGGACACAAAGACAACTTCTATATGCATTATCACGTCACATCCCGCATTCAGAAGGTCGGGACCCGGTATCTTCAAACAACAACCATCACCTGGACTAATACAGGCATATTTGATAATTGGTTAGTGGTTCCTTATACATCATGGGTGCGGTTTTATGTGCCTTATGGATCGCAATTAATTTCCTTAACCGGCGGCAATGCCATCACCCAGGATTACAATAATCGCGCCCTCAATAAAACGGTCTTCGGCAATCACCTTACTATGCCTGTCCGCCTAACCGCTCAACAGTCGCCCACAACCGCCTCGATGACCGCTAGCTATTGGCTGCCGCCTGGGCTCAACATGTCGCGTTATGTGATTCAAAAGCAGCCAGGTATCAAAGACGATCATGAGCTCATCATTTTCAATGGCCATGCTTTACCGCCGTTTAAACTTTATACTGATACGACCGTAAGCTTAGAACATACTCACTCCTAATGCCGACGAGTCGAATTCACGACTCGCCGGCGTTTTGGGAATCACAAAATCCTTTTCATGCGATAATTTGGCCAGTTGTCATAATAAGCGCAGGGCAAGTGCAGTAGTCGATGGGATCTACGACGGGAGACTCAAAGCGGCTAAAATTTTCTCGACCGCTTTTTTTTCGATGCGGGATACGTAACTGCGCGAAATGCCCAGCCGTTCAGCAATTTCTTTCTGCGTATAACGCCTTTCTTGGCCATTTAAAGCAAACCGCAAATCCAGCACCATGCGTTCTTTTCGGGTCAAATTTTCAACAAAATCTGTTACCGAACGCATAATCAAGCTGACTTCCACCGTATCTGGGACTTCTTCCCCACCAGCTAACACATCTAACAACAAAATTTCGTTGCCTTCCCGGTCAATCCCAATAGGACTGTATATACTGACCTCGTTTTTAAGTTTCTTCTGGTTTCGCAGATGCATCAAAACCTCATTCTCAATGCACCGAGCGCAATAGGTTGCCAATTTTGTCCCTTTGCTTTGATTAAACGTATCTATGCCTTTTATCAGCCCAATCGAGCCAATACTGATTAAGTCGTCAGACTCAGTGCCTTTATTTGCATATTTTTTTACTACATGCGCCACCAGCCTTAAATTATGCTCAATCAAACGTTTCCTGGCTTCTTGGTCTCCGCGTTGCATGGCTTCTAGTGCCTCTTTTTCTTCCGCTTCCGTCAATGGCTGAGGAAAGGCATTACCCCCGATGTATCCGGCGAGCCAAATGGCTCCTTGGGCCGCCGCTGCTGCAATTAAGACCATCAAACCGATACTGATGCCCATATGTGACCCTCCCCCATATTGAATGGCGCGAACTTCTTGCCCCACCATCATATGAGGAACGAAAAAAGAGTGTGCATGGCCACTATAAAATCCATCCACAGCACAAAACGCACCCCACCAATCAAAACAACGCCTGTAAAAGGGGCGCAGGATTCGGGCAAATGTTATTAGAGTATGGAAAGGATGTTTCCCGTCATTTCGTGCGCAGACGGTATTGCACGCGTTCTTCCGCCGCTAGTGTCGTCTGTTCAGTCAGCATGGCGCATCCTACCGCGACTGGGCAGATGAGACACTTCGGCTTTCTCGCAGTACACACCATGGCGCCCATATCCATGAGCGCATTATTAAATTCTCGAGCCTGTCCAGGAGGGACAATCGCTTCAGCAATTGACCACAACTGGTGTTTAGTTTCGGCTGATGAATCTTTGAAATCAATAGCAAAGTAGCGTCCAATTAACCGATTGACATTGGTATCCAAAATGGGAGCATCATAGCCAAAGGCAAAAGACATAATGGCACCGGCGGTATAGCGTCCAATCCCGGGAAGGCTCAATAGTTCGTCTAATGTGCGTGGAAATACCCCATCAAATTGGCTGACCACCGCTTGCGCAATTTGATGAAGCCATTGTCCACGGATTTTATAGCCCAAGGGATCGGTAATGGTCTTGACCTCAGCTAACGATGCATTGGCTAAATCCGTCACCGTGGGAAAACGCTCCAAAAAGCGCCGGTACACTGGTTCCACCGTTTTAACGGTGGTTTGATGCAGCAAAATCTCTGACACCAAAATATGATACGGATTGGTTGTATGGCGCCACGGCAAATCCCGGCCTTCTTGCTGATACCATGTTTGGATACCTGTCTGAAAGATTTCAAGCAGATGCGAATCTACCACGGCATGATACTTAATGCGTTTCATACGCTCACTGTAAAAGACTTGCGAGTAAATGACAAGTACTCATCTGTTAACTACCAAAGCCTAAAGGTCGGCGCTTGGTTCAAAACTCCACCGCAACTCCCAGAAGCTTTGCAGGCCCCTAAGTTCGTCATTCTATTCATCAGGGGCTCGTGACATGATTTAGGGTCTCATCCAGTCCTGCCCGCAAGGTGATGGCCAAGGCTTTTGGATGAAGACGTGCATGCATGCGCTGAACATCTTCCCTCTTGGGACGAACGGCTCCTCCCGGAAAGAACGATGTTTGTTTCTACAGGGGAGTGTTCACCCCCAGATATTGCACCTTAAAATCGGATGATGACGAAGACAAGACGTCTAATGATTGTTTTGGCTCAACCACGCTGCCGCTTGCTGCACAATGGCGACAGTTTGACTTGCCGCGGTCCCTTGAAGCACAATCACCATCCCATGATCAGAGGAGGTATAGGCGACAGCTATGGGATTGCTGGGCCGCCAAATGTTGAAATGGATCATCCCAATGTCTTCTTGAGGTAAGACACCATTAATTTGGCTGACAATCGAAGAAGAGACGAGAGTGTGCAAAGAGAGGTACCCTCCTTGTCCTTTCCTCGGAAGAAACCAACTTACGGCAGGCATCTTTCCCTCATCGACGAGCAACAAATAAGCCCGGGCCACTTCATCGCTGGTTCCCCACAAGTCTGTTCCCTCCGACAACACTGAGACTGTTGTCTTAGGTAGGGGAGGGTTCGTGACTGGCTGGCCGCCAATGGTCAAGGACTGGCCAAATCCTAATTGTAAAAGCGCACGATGAATGCCTATATTTCCCCAGCGCGAGCCAATCATATTCAAAAGCCTAGGGCCTTGTTGCGGTGTTAATCCCCGAAATAGCTGGGGATGGTTCAAGGCCATTGCTAACAACACAGGGATCAATGTTTTGCCCAAGGGATGAGGCTGCCAACTCAAAGCACGGCCCAGTGGGTTGGATTCTTGAGCTAACAATTGCCCCTGACCATTGAGAATGACAACGCTGCCGCCTGAGGGAATAACCGGTTCCAGCGCGCGCATAAGAGGTAGCCTCGGCGTAACCCGGATTATGTTGCTTGGAACGCGAAAGCCTTGACCGGTCCACTGCCAGGGGCGATTTGTCAAGGCATGGTGTGCGCGGGCCATGGCCATGACAAGGGAAACGGGGACTTGAGGGACGGGCTCAATTTCTTGAATTTGAACGCGGTATAAACCGTCAATATGCCAACCAAGTGCCGTGTGAAAGAAAGTGGATTGCCCGTTCCACAAAGCATCTGCTACATGCTGCAATTCCGGATACCGACTCAATAATTCATGTTTAGCCCATGAAGGTAATGCTGAGGGAACAACGACTAGAGCTTCTTGATTAACCATCCGTGTTAATAGATGCCCTTGAGTATCCATCATGATGGCATTTAAAGCCGGGTGCAGCGGTGAAATGGCCTGCGTTTTGTAGGGCAAGGGCGTATAGGGACGCCAGAGCAGACTAAATATCAACGCTAGAAAGCCAACAACCGCCATAACCGAGGTGGTCGTCGTCCACATCCGACGAGTCCAGTGCACAATAAAAACTCCCTTCGAATCTATCTACAGGGAGTTTTTCCATATTTTCACATTTTATACCAGTCAAAAATGTTGATTGGCGTATTGGATGTTGGCGAGTTGCTGTTGATATGTTGTGGCAAATAACGTGTGGCCATTTGGCAATGCAATAAAATATAAATAAGGAACCCGTGCAGGATAAAGAGCAGCCTTTAATGCCAATATTCCGGGATTCGATATGGGTCCCGGGGGGAGTCCTTTATGCAAATAGGTATTATAGGGCGACACGACTTGGAGATTTGCATAGGACAACGATCCGGCGATAGGATGTCCTATAGCGTAACGGACTGTCGCGTCACTTTGCAGCGGCATGCCGATTTTCAGGCGATTGATGAATACGCCGGCAATTTTACTGGCATCACCCGGATTTTTGTCTTCCACTTGCACAATCGAGGCCAACGTCACCCACTGGGATAACGATAACGTGGAGTGGCTCTTTTTATAAAGAGGCAGGGCCCGCGTGGTAAAGGTTGTCCACATAGTGGTCAAGGCTTGTTTTGCGGTTGTCCCATAAGGAAATTGGTAGGTAGCTGGAAATAAATATCCTTCATAAGGATCTTTAACCCCGGCAGCGGGCTTGGGCATTCCTGGCAACGGTGTTTTCAACAAAGCCGCAAACTTCTGGGTCGTTCCAATATGATGCATAACTAAACGGTGAACAATTTGCTGAACGGTAAAACCCTCAGGAATGCTCACCCGAATCGTGACGACCTTGCCCTCTTCCATCATCGCCAACATTTGTTGGGGATTTTGGCTAGGAGACAACCGGTATACGCCGCTTTGCAAGGAACGAGCCTGGTGACTGAATCGAGTTAAAAGGCGAAAAGCTAAGGCGGACCGAATCAATTTCTTTTGATACAGGACCAAACCAATCTGTGCCGCCGATTGTCCTGGTACGATCCTCACGTAAGTGGCTTGGTGATCGTGCGCATTAACTGGCTGTAAGGATGCCCAGATCCACAATACCAGGAAAAGGACGGCTCCTAAAAAAGCCGTCCCTACCCACTGTGCCAGTCGCCAGCTGCGATGTACCATCTCGCCCCGCATCTTACGCCTGGTCATCAACGTTAAACCGCTCCCATCAGACAATGCTTATTCTTCATCATCCAATAATTCTTCATACGCTTGCGCAACTTTTTCCCATTCTTCTTCTGATTCGATATCGACAAGAATGTCGTCGCCATCATCATCTTTTTCTAAACGCAAGATAACGGCTTCGGCTTCTTCATCTTCTTCCGTATCAATGGGCAATAAAATAGCGTAATCTTGCTCTTCGACTTCAATGACATCGACCACTACAAACTCGTGCTCATGTCCTTCCTCATCGGTCAAAGTAATAATTTCGTCTTCTTCCTCAGGCCCATGCCCTATCAAGTTTTTGTCGTCATCCATGTGATTGTCCTCCCCTGATTTGGTGTGTTGTTTATGGTCGAGATACCCCTGCAGGATTAATGCGGCGGCCAGACCATCCACCACCTGTTTTCTTTTGTCGCGCCGAACGTTTTGTTCTATCAACAACCGCTCAGCGAGCTGAGTGGTGAGCCGTTCGTCCCACGTCATCACATTGCAAGGGGCCTCAGTTTTCAGTGCGTCAACAAACTTTAAAGTTTTTTCGGCCTGAGGACCGACGCTTGCATTCATGTTCAATGGTAACCCTACCACAATTTCTTTAACATCCCAAGTCGTAACCAAGTCCAAAATGGCCTGAAGATCATAAGATTTGGAACGCCTTTTTATCGGTGGTCTAGCCGAAGCCAATAAACCCAGTTCATCACTGATAGCGACCCCAATCCATTTATCCCCAACGTCCAATGCCATTATGCGTTTAGCCATTTAGGATGTCTTCTCGACTTGTGCCACATACTGGCGCAACAGTTCTTCTAGCAGCTCGTCTCGTTCCACACGACGGATAAGATTCCGGGCGCCCTGATGACTGGTGATATATGCAGGATCACCAGACAGGAGGTAACCAACGAGCTGGCTAATGGGATTATATCCTTTATCTTTGAGGGCACTATAGACTTCACGCAAAATTGCGTCAGCCTGATTGGCCGCCTCGTGATGCCCCCACAATCTGCGAGTCTCATCTGTCGGCCCCATAGTCCACGTCCTTTCTCTTGCTTATCCAGCCGCCATAAGTTTCTCCGATAGCAAATGACGCGCCTCGTCTAACATCGAGGCAATGCCCCGCACATCTTTGCCACCTGCCTGGGCCAGATCGACACGGCCTCCGCCACCCCCATCGATGCGGCGGGCCAAGGTTTTCACCAGAGCCCGCGCATCCAATCCGCGAGCAACTAAGTCTTTCCCTAAATATACAACTAATGAAGCCCGCTCACCATGCTTCGCGGCTAAAACCGCACCAGAGACTTGAGATTTAACACCATCTAACACTTCTCGCAGCTCTTCTAAAGAATTCGCATCAGTTTCGTGCACAATAACTTTCAAGCCATTATAGGTTTCCGCCTCACGGGCTAATTGGCTCCCCCGTTGATAGCGTTCTTTCCGTTTGAGCTCGGCCAACTCCGTTTCCAATGCCTTATTGACATCTTGTAAGGCCTTGACCTTATCCGGCAATTCCTCCGGAGCCGAATGCAGCTGCGAGGTCAATTGATCCAGGGTTTGGCGCTGTACCCGAAAAGTTTCCAGCGCATTGAAACCTGTCACAGCCTCGATACGACGTGAGCCGGTTCCGACAGAAGTTTCTTCGGTGATGGCAAACAATCCAATTTGCCCAGTACGCTTACAATGTGTGCCCCCACACAGTTCTTGGCTCGCGGAGGGAATTGTGATTACTCGAACCACTTCCCCGTACTTGTCGCCAAAAAACGCTAACGCCCCTTGATTAAGGGCCTCGTCCTTGCCCATTTCCTGGACTTGCACGGGAATATCTTCTAAAATCCAACCGTTGACCAAATCTTCAATGGCATTTTTTTGTTCACGGGTTAAAGGACTCGGATAGGAAAAGTCGAACCGCAAACGATCCGGCGCCACAAGCGAACCCGTCTGGTGAACACCCGTGCCTAAAATTTTTCTTAATGCGGCATGAAGAAGATGGGTACCCGTATGGTTACGCATGGCTCCTTCACGGCGTTGTTTGTCAACAGAAAGGTTGACACGCTCCCCAACCGTCAAGCTGCCCTCAATAACCGTGCCAAAATGCCAAATGGCTCCCTGAAATTTCACAACATCTTCAACTTTCAAGACCCCATGGGGCCCTTGAATTATACCGGTATCGGCGACTTGTCCACCACCTTCGGGATAGAACGGTGTCTTCGGGGTGAACACCCATCCCGATTCGCCCGTCATAAGGCGCTGGACCGAATCGGCACCAATATAGAGATGTGTCAAAGGAACATCATGACTCGTCAGCTCGTGATAGCCGACAAATTCGTTGGGTTCCAGATGGGGTAATTGTTCTGCATCTTGCCGACGATTTCTCGCTCGTCTAGCTCGTTCCCGCTGTTCCTTCATGGCCGCATCAAACCCCGTGTGATCTACGGTAATTCCGCGCTCAAGAGCCGCGTCAACCGTCAAATCCAAGGGGAACCCATAGGTGTCATAGAGCAAAAAAGCTTCTTCACCAGGCAATACACCGCCTTCGGGAACCGATTGCAGTTTGGATTCCAGAACTTTCATACCCGAATCGAGAGTGACGCGGAACCGTTCCTCCTCATCCAAAATCATTTGTTGAATAAGACTTTCTCCAACCAAAACTTCAGGATATGCATCCCCCATAATTTCGCCGACAACGGGAACTAGTTCATGAAGAAAGGGACGATGAAATCCTAGGAGCAGTCCAAAGCGTACGGCGCGTCGTAAGATTCGCCGCATAACATAGCCCCGGTCGGAATTGCTAAAGGATACGCCCTCAGCCAAAAGAAAAGTGATAGCACGAATGTGGTCCGCAATAACGCGAAATGGCATGCCCTCTGGACCTGGATCATAAGTTACATGAGAGAGATGCTCAACATGACGAATCAACGGCCGCAAAAGGTCCGTGTCAAAGTTCGAATTGACGCCCTGCAAATAGGCCGCAATCCGTTCTAGACCCATACCGGTATCAATAGACGGCTTTGGAAGCGGCGTGAGTACCCCATTTTCATCCCGGTTATATTGCATAAACACCAGGTTCCAAATTTCTTGGATGCGGTCACAGTCACAAAGTCCTAAGCCACAGTGGTCGCTACACGCGTATTCGGGACCACGGTCCACGAAAATCTCGGATGAGGGCCCACAAGGGCCAGTGTCACCCATGCTCCAAAAGTTGTCTTTTTCCCCCATCCGGACAATCCGTTCGGGGCGCACCCCAGCCACTTCTTGCCATAACTCATAAGCTTCGTCATCGGTTTCAAACACGGTCACCCAGAGAATCTCGGGATCCAACCCTAAAACCTCAGTAAGAAATTGCCAGGCAAAACGAATCGCATCGCGTTTAAAGTAGTCTCCAAAGGAAAAATTTCCTAACATTTCAAAAAACGTTTGGTGCCTTGCCGTTTTTCCCACTTGGTCCAAATCATTATGTTTACCCCCGGCTCGCATACATTTCTGCACCGAGACAGCACGGGAATACGAACGTGATTCATTACCTAAAAAGACATCTTTAAATTGAACCATACCCGCATTCGTAAAAAGCAATGTGGGATCTTGGGCAGGAACCAAGGGAGAACTTGGCACTTTATGATGTCCTTGTGATACAAAGTAATCTAAAAACTTTTGCCGAATTTCGGCAGAACGCATGGGAAGTCCTCCTTGCCTCAGGGACCAGGCATTGACTAATCTTACTCATTTTACTTGGCTCATTCTGCCATGGTCAAGTCAGATTATCAATCGGCGGTATAAATGGCCTAAAATCACTTTAATGACTGCTGCGGAAGGCACCGCCAACAACAATCCCGCAACGCCTCCAATTTCTCCCCCAGCCAAAATAGCGAAAATCACGACCAATGGATGAAGCCCTACGGAATCGCCCATAACTTTAGGACCAATCACGGTTCCTTCTAACTGGTGAATGGCAACAAAACCTAAAATAGCATACAGTGCTTTCAAAGGAGATTGTTCAAGACCGAGCACCACCGCGGGAATCGCCCCGGCAATGGGACCGACATAGGGAATCACGTCAGTAAATCCGGCAATGGCACCAATTAGCAAGGATAGGGGAATACCAAGAATTTGGACCCACAGGCCCGAGAGTATGCCCACAAACAGGGCCACTAATAATTGTCCACGAATAAACCCATTGAGAGCCCGGTCGATATCCAAAGCTAGCACGTACACCGAGGGTTGCCAATCTACGGGGACAACTTGCCAAAATCGGGCGCGGATCCGGTTCATGTCTTTGAGCAAATAGAAAGCCAAAATGGGCGAAATAATCACACTTAAAATCCCTGGCAATACCCCAAATATCGCGGTCACCAACTGCTTCGATAATGTAAACAATTTATTTTCCCAGCGCACCCCGGCTTCGTCAATCGCTTTACGCACCGAGGAAGGAATCGGAGCCTGATGAAAGCGCATGAGCCAATAATTCCATGTCCATTGGAGCTGTTTTGTCAAGGAGGGTATTAAATGAATCATTTTCACGGTCTCTTGGATCCACAAGGGCACCATATAGACGATCATTGCCGTAATGAACAGGCCGACCAAAGCATAGGCTAATAAAATAGCCGGCACTCGGTGCATGCGGTGTTTGACAAATAGTTCCACCAAAGGAGCTAACAAGTAGGCCAAAACGATGGCAAAAATGAAGGGCAGCAAGACAACGCGGGCAGCCCATAGGAGCATCAAAGAACCGAGGACAAAAACCGCCAAAAGCCCCAAACGGAAAAACTTTACGGGGCTTCTGGCGAGGCTTGCACCTTTCACACTGTCACCCTCATCCCATAAATCTGACTTATCCTAGACGGCGTTTCGCTAGGTGGATGAGTTCCCGACCTCCAACTTTAGCCACTTTCCATGCCTTAGGTGCCATTTGGCTTGCCCCGCGCCATGCCAAGCGATAAACACTCGGACGCGGACGGGTAATTAACCATACCCCGGCCATCACGGCTCCCACTAAGACTCCGGTAACCATCCCTGTCACGTATTTCATTTTCACGACATCACCCCTTCGGGACCGAATTCATCGAGTCGAGACAATTCTCCATCCGCTTCCACCCGGAACATGCGGACGCCGCGGGGACCTAACGAAAACTCAATAAAACACTCCCAACAATAATACTGTCCGGTACCTACACGACCCACATTGCGTCCCCCGCAAGCAGGGCATAAAGGATCTGTCATGTTCCATTGCTCCTTTTGGCGTGATACCGTTATATTGCCCTGTTGGAGAAAATTTTAATCTTGCCATCGGCATCTTCTCGAATTTCATGCGTCGGTACCAGCAAAGCTCCGTGCAATAAGTCTTCGAGTAATCCGCGGCTGATCACAATTTGATGAACGGCTAAACTATTTTCATCAATTATCAAATCTTTAATGCGTCCGACCAAGTCGCCATTGTCCCGCCACACGGGGCGGTTCATCACCAGCTTTTGAGCGTGTAGGGTTTTCCACCACGACCGGGGTCTCTTCAGGGCATATGATCTCCGGCGCAGCTGAATCTCCATCAACGTCACCGAAACCACCTCAGGTTCAGCCGGAATATAAAAGCGGCTAATGGCCGTGCGAACCCCAAAGCCATCGATAACGCCTTCTGGCCACCGGATTACAATATCTTCTACCCATCCCCAGTGTCCCGCCTTTCCGTAAAGGGTCACAGGGAGATGCAATAAATGCCATCGGCTGACCATTTTTGCCTCTCCATTCCCGCTCTACTTGTGAATTCTCCCCCCGGCCACTAAAACATCATTTTGATAGAGTACCGCCACTTGTCCCGGGGAGATCGCCCACTGCGGTTGGTCAAAAATAATTTCTGCATCCTCGCCGCGGTCCATCCACCACGCCGGTTCCGGTTCCATGTTGTAACGAATCTTAGCCTCGCCCCGCAATTTGTTTGCAGAAACGGGCAAAACATAATTTACGCTGGTGACATGTACAGCCTGCTCCAGAACATCTTCTTTGTCTCCTACCACGACGTGATTGGTCTTCGCATCGAGTTTTACCACATAACGTGGGGCCGATGAGCTAATTCCCAGTCCACGCCGCTGCCCAATGGTGTAAAAGGCAATGCCC
The DNA here is from genome assembly GCF_001280565.1 of Sulfobacillus thermosulfidooxidans. Classification (NCBI taxonomy): domain Bacteria; kingdom Bacillati; phylum Bacillota; class Clostridia; order Eubacteriales; family Clostridiales Family XVII. Incertae Sedis; genus Sulfobacillus; species Sulfobacillus thermosulfidooxidans. The sequence continues at coordinate 1,666,379 of NZ_LGRO01000001.1, forward strand.
CGGTGACGGCCGAGAACCTGTCCCTTGGTATCCACCACTTCCCCCGGCTTCACGGCCTCGGGCCGATGCGATTCCAAATACCCTTGATAATCATTTTTGGGCACAAAACATAACTCTTGACTCTCCGCCTTATGAGCCGTGACTAAACCATAGCGTTCAGCGATGCGTCTGGAGTCCTCTTTATAGTATTCCCCCAAGGGAAAGAGCAAATGAGCCAAATCATCTTGGCGCATCGTATAAAGTAAATAGCTCTGGTCTTTGGCATGGTCAATGCCGCGCATCAAATAATATAATCCATCCCGTTCTTGTAACCGCACATAATGTCCTGTGGCTAAATAATCAGCCCCCTGCTGCGAGGCCCATTCCCACATCGCGCCAAACTTGATATACCGATTGCATAATGCGCAGGGATTGGGTGTCATCCCCGCCAAATAAGCCTCTTCAAAAGGCAAAATCACCCGCTCATAAAAAGGTTGTTCAACGTCGACAAGATAATGCGGAATTCCCAATTTTTTCGCGACACGCCGGGCATCAACGATGGCCTCTAATGAGCAACAACTATTCGTGGTCTCGGCCGGCAAATGACGCATGGTGACACCAATCACATCATATCCCTGCTCTAAAAGTAAAGCGGCCGCTGTCGATGAGTCGACGCCGCCGCTTAGACCTACTACTACGGTTTTCGCCACTCTATCCCCCACCTTCTAATAAGGTTGCAATATTCCGTTTGAAATGTTCCCGTTGCAAATCGATCAACATTTGAAAGCTCATTGACGACATCGTCGCAATCAGCGCTTCTTGAACACGGCTCCACACGTCAGGTCCCACGCAAAAATCCATGTCTGGACACCCTTGGGCGTCTTCTGAGCTACAATCCGTGAGGACAATTGGACCCTCCACTGCATCAACCACATCACTCACCGAAATCTCCGCCGGAGGTTTAGCCAACATGTACCCTCCCTGGGCTCCTCGTAAACCGCGAACTAAACCAGCTTTTTTGAGCGGTCCCATCAGTTGCTCTAAATATTGTTCCGAAATGTTTTGTGCTTTAGCGATCCAACTCACGGCAACGGGTCCTTGCCCATAATGCAAAGCCAATTCGTAGACGGCTTTGACACCATATCGACCCTTGCTCGAGATCTTGATCATGAGACCCCACCGTCCTTAGGCTCTGTTCCAATAACTTTAAAGTATCATTCTCGGTGAATTCGGTCAATGGAAAGCCGCACAACCCCTGCTTGAGGTTTTTCTAGAGGTTAACTCAAATCAACTAAGTGACTAGTCATAAATGACTATCTTATTCGCAGCAATCTTCCCCAGCAACGCAGCAATGCGATGACACCGACAATTTTACGGTTGCTCAAAATCCCAATCATGAAGATGCGCTGCAGACAACGCATCCGTCACAACAAATCCTTGAATGCCGCGACATCCCCACGCCCGGAGTTGTTCTTTTTGTTGAGGGGTTTCTACGCCTTTGGCGATAACAGGAATATTAAGCGGCTGACATGCCCCAAGAACAGCCCGGATCGTCGCTTCACCGATTGGGGTATCCCACCCGCGAACGAGTGCCGTGGCCAGTTTCACCGCAGCAATCGGGCGACGAACCAAACTGGCCAAATCACTGCCGTCGAGACCAAAATTGTCACAAACCAAATGATAACCTTGTCCCGTTAAGACGGCCAGGGCTTCCGTAATGACAGGATCGTCACTCGCTAACAACGACGCGGGGACATTCAGCCAAATCGAATCAGGTACCAGTTCAGGCCATTTTTTCTGCCAACTTTCCCATTGCGAAAAGAAATCCGCCCGCAACAAGTCCGCAGCCGTTACGGGCAAGGCAATCCCTCCCGTCCGGTTCTCCCACCGGGCCCATTGATCTAAAGCATGCTCCCATACCCAGCGGTCTAATTGGAACAATACCGGATGGTGATACAATGCCGGTAAAAATTCGCCAGCACGATGCAAGTGCTGTTGCGCATCTTGATAGCGCACAAGCACCTCCCACGTCCAGATAGTTCCCGTGGATACATCCAAAACTGGCTGATAGAAGATGTGCATTTGGTTGTCGGCCAGTGCCTTGGCAATGCGTTCTGGCCAGGGCGAATCCCATTTTTCCGGATTTATGTTTTGACCATGCTTCTCTGAATACAAAATGCGGTCAGCATGGTGAATCAAAGCACTAAGGCTGGTCCCTTGAGTCGGAAATTGGGCCATTCCCCACGAGGCAAATAATTTCACCGTGGTTTGTTCATTTAACAAAATCGGTTCATTAAAGATGCCGTCAAGCTTCGTTAAAATTCGCTCTTGACCTAAGTCGTCGGGAAATCCAGGTAACAAAAACAGAAACTCATCGCCACCCCATCGTCCGACCCAATCGGTATGACGTAACTGTTTTTTCCAGCGGTGGCTGATGGTTCGCAGCACCGTATCCCCGGCTTGATGACCTAGTGTGTCATTTATTGTTTTAAACCCATCCAAATCCACCAGAACCAACGTAAACGGTTGCCGAGAATTAATAAGCGCTTGTCCTTGAATTTCCGTTGCCAAACGGTTAGGGAGACGGGTGACCGGATCTTGCCAACCAGCCACGGTTAACGCCACATTGGCCAGGTTCCGTAACGAGCGCATCACCCTTTTTATGCCGGTTGCAACATGGGCAACAGAATGCCACGCACTAGAGGCGAAATCATCTCCCGTCAGCATTAATTGAATCAATCGCCCATGTAACATCAACCAATCATCCGGGGTTAGCCGGCGCAATAGCCAATCAGCAGGCAGATGATTCGAGTCATCAGGCGACATCGCGAGTTGTTCAATAAACTGTGACAATGCGGCATGTAACTCTTCTGTATCGGTCACGTGCCTTTGCTTAACCCGTTCGACAATGGAAGGCACAACATGACGAGCCATGGCCGCCCATGGCCACTGGCTCACAAGACTTTTGTCCCTTTCGCTCCATTCACAGGGATCGGGATGGGCCGATTCGGCCCATAATCCGTGATCTACCCCATTATTTGCTCCCATATCTATGCCTCATTTAACATTGACGTTGGCTCCAAGACAGGAATGTCTGGAAATTTTAGTCTGGTTTTCTAACGCTTCATCCGCCTTTGGTGACATCTTGCACTTCCATATTCGGGAATATTTTACATGTTCTTACCCATTTTGCCTAATATTTCGAAAGGAATAGGTGAACAAGATTTCACCGTGATAATTCGCAGGAAACAAAGACAGCAGAGCCGTCCCCTGCTGTCTTTGTTTTAGAATAGAGTTTCACAATACCGTTATCCCTTGGTAGGAACACTTTGAGATGATTCATCTTTTTTGCCAAGACGGCGGAAGAAACTCCGAATGGGATCGTAATAGCGGTCAGCGACTCGCTCTTTTAGAGGAATGATAGCGTTGTCCGTAATATGGATATGTTGCGGACAAACCTCTGTACAACACTTGGTCACATTGCACATACCGATCCCCGCCTCATTTTTCAATTGGGGTATCCGGTCCGCACGATCCGCAGGATGCATCTCGAACTCGGCCATTTTGACCATAAAACGTGGGCCAAAATATTCGTCTTGGGCGTGATGGTCGCGCAAAACATGGCAAACATCTTGGCATAAGAAACATTCGATACAATGGTGAAATTCTTGGATACGGTCGACATCCCACTGCTGCATCCGAAATGGTGCCGCTGTTTCCGGATGAAACGTAGGAATTTTTTTGGCCACTTCATAATTCCACGAAACATCTGTTACCAAATCTTTAATAATTGGGAACGTCCTCATAGGTTGAATATGCACCACTTGGCCCTGGTAGTCATCCAAACGGGTTTTGCACATGAGTTTGGGCATGCCGTTTATCTCAGCAGAACAGGAACCACAGTGAGCCGCCTTGCAGTTCCAGCGCACCGCCAGATCCGGAGCATCATGAGCCTGAACATAATGGACAGCATCTAAAACAACCATGCCCGGAATGGCTGGCACGTAATATTCCCGTTCTTCTCCCCCGTTTTGGTCACCGCGAAAAATCCTTAACACAAACTGGTCGCTCATGACGATGCCCCTTTCCGCTGATTGGGATTATCAGAAGCTTCACGTCCCGGTGCTAGAGGTTTCGCACAAATTTCCTGAAGAGCCAAAGGCATGGTCGGCACCGGGACCCGCTTGATCCGGTCCCCATCCGGAGAATACTCATGAACAAAATTCCACTTGCCCATTTCTTCGAGTTCGTCCGGATAATCCGTACGCCAGTGGGCACCCCGGCTTTCCTTTCGTTCCAATGCGCCACGAATGATGAGTTCTGATAAGGTCAACATATTTTCCACATCAAAAACAGCATGCCAACCGGGATTATAGGTTCGCCCGCCTTGCGCTCCCATATTCTTGGCGCGTTCTTGAAGTTTCAAAACCTTTTCGAGACCTTCCTCCAATGTCTGTTGATCCCGGACAATTCCTGCATGCGTCGACATAACCGCTTGCAGTTCTTCATGAATGGTGTAAGGATTCTCTCCATTGGGCCGATTAAAGGGTTCAAGAACTCGCGTCACTTCTTCTTCGATTTGGGACTCGGGAATATTCACATCTCCCTTGCGAGAACCCGCAAAATCGCGGGCCGCAATGCCGGCTCGGCGCCCGAACACCAAAATGTCCGCCAGCGAATTGCCGCCAAGACGGTTGGCCCCATGAAGACCACAAGCCACTTCCCCGGCAGCAAATAAGCCAGGAATGTTTGTGGCGCAGGTTTCCGCGTGGGCCTTTACCCCGCCCATGGTGTAGTGGCAGGTTGGCGCCACCTCAAATGGCGACTTGGTAATGTCCACGTCCCCGAGGGTCAGTAATTGCTCGTACATCCCGGGCAACTTTCGCTTGATAAAGTCGGCACCCTTATGACTGATATCAAGCCAAGCCCCCCCATGTGGTGTCCCCCGTCCCGCTTGCACCTCTTTAAAAATGGACCGGGCTACCACATCACGCGTCGAGAGCTCTTGCCGCTCAGGATCATAGCGCAACATAAAGCGCTCTTTTTCCGAATTATAAAGAATACCGCCTTCACCACGCACACCTTCTGTGACCAATAATCCCGCAACTCCAGGCGGCCAAACCATACCGGTAGGATGGAACTGAACCATTTCCATATCTTGAAGTTCAGCTCCGATTCGATATGCCATGGCCGCCCCATCACCTGTGCTTTCCCACGAGTTCGAGGTTACCTTATACACTTTGCCCCATCCGCCCGTTGCCAGCACCACAGCTTTCGCCTTAAACACAACAAAATGCCCATCGGCACGGTAGTAACCGAAAGCTCCCGCAATTCGGTCCTTATCCATTAACAGGCGGGTAATGGTCACTTCTTGGAAAATACTGATATCCATCGAAATGGCCTTGTATTGCAACGTGCGTAGGAGTTCCATGCCCGTGCGGTCCCCTATGTGAGCAAGACGGCGAAAACTATGTCCCCCAAATGCCCGCTGCATAATCAAACCTTCTGGGGTCCGGTCAAATACAGCGCCCCACTGCTCGAGTTCCAAAACCCTAGCAGGAGCTTCTTTAGCGAAAACCTCAACCGTCCGAAAGTTATTGATATAGTGTCCACTTTTCATGGTGTCATAAAAATGTGTCTGCCAACTATCTCGACTGTCCACATTCCCAATAGAGGCGGCAGCTCCCCCTTCAGCCATGACAGTGTGGGCCTTCCCAAGAAGCGACTTGCCAATCACCGCGACAGACAGCCCGCCACCAGCCGCCGCTTCCACCGCCGCACGTAACCCGGCTCCTCCGGACCCTAAAACCAACACGTCAAATGAGTGAGTTTCCATCGTTTCAATATTCATCAGAATAACCTCACATCATGGATTACGCCCATTATCAACAGGCGAATATAGAGATCCGCGATCCACACGGAAAAGAGTGATGCCCATGCCCAAGCTCCATGAAAGGCATTGGCTTCGGAAACCCGGTGCCATAAATTGTAGCGTAGGGTCTTTTTCCCATGGGCCGTACAAGAAAAGCAATCTTTCCGGCCGCCAATCAAATTCCTAAAAGCATGGCAAGAAAAGGTGTAACCCGTCAACAAAATGGCGTTAATTAAGAGAATAATGGAGCCAAGCCCCACCCCAAACCCATTGGGAAATATAAAGGCTTGCACAACATCTTTCCACAAAAAGATCAACACGATAACTGCTAAATACCACGCATAACGGTGCAAGTTATTAATTTTCCATTCACCCTTATAAGGGCGATTTTGATGCGATTTAGGCTCGGATACGGCACATCCCATAGGATGGCACGTAAAAGCCCGGTAATATTCTTTCCGATAGTAATAACAGGAAAATCGAAAAACAAAGGGAATCCAAACCACATACAACGCCGTCAATAAATGAAAACCAAACCACCCCGCAACATCCGGAGAAAAGAACGGCGAGACGTAATTATGATAAGTTCCTGTATTATGGAAAAGGACTTCCCATAATGAATAAATGACAAATCCACCTAAGGCAACAATGGTAAAGGCCGGTTCTACCCAATAGGGCAGTTTGCCAGCAGGCTTTATAGGCCGGCTGGGGCCTGGTTGACTCGCCTGTGCCATTCACATCCCCCTCTTTACAGCAATGATGGCGTTTGTTGTTCATGTTCTCAGTGTGAATACATGCTCAAGTATAGCGCAACCGGATTTTCACGGATCCGGTTGTCGTTTTAGGCAAAAGATTCAGACATTCGGCTCGAAACCTTGACGTCGTCTGGTTTCGAGGTCTATCATCAGGGTCTTTTCGTGACCTTGGTCGCTGCCTTCAAATATCTGGATATTCGCCATGTCCTCGGGGAGATAACGCTGATCAACATAATGGTGGGGAAAATCGTGAGGGTAGCGATATCCTTGATGTAAAGTCCTTTCGCCAAAATGATTATCGCGCAAATAGGACGGCACTTCACTTTGAGGATAACGCTCGAGGACTTCGTCGAGTTTTCCTAAGGCTTTGACCACACTATTGGACTTCGGTGCCGCCGCAATATAGAGAACCGCTTGAGCCATAGGGATGCGTGCCTCCGGTAATCCAACAGCTTCTAATGCCGTCCAGGCCGACGTCGCCACAACAAGTGCCATTGGATCCGCCAATCCCACATCTTCAGCCGCATGGACCATAATACGCCGCATAATATACCTGGGATCTGTTCCCCCGGCCAAGAGACGTCCAAACCAGTACAGCGCAGCATCCGGATCCGATCCCCGCAGGCTTTTGATGAACGCCGACGTCAGATCATAGTGCATATCTCCCATGCGGTCATGGTAATGCCGGCTCGATGTCATCACTTCATCGAGGTGAGTCATACGGAGAACCCGGCTTCCCTTCGCATCAGCTAAAATCGCCATTTGCTCCAACACACTTAAAGCAAAGCGTCCATCACCGCCCACACGCTCCGCTATTGCTTCGAAAACTCCTTCGTCTCTTTGCCCGTCATGGTGCCACCATTCACTACGCCTGGTCCATGCGCGTTCCAAGATAGCGATGACTGCTTGAGCATTTAAGGGTTTGACTTCCAGGAGCAGGCAACGGGATAACAATGCCCGGTTGATAGAAATCCAAGGGTTGTCCGTGGTTGCCCCAAACAGCACGAGAGTGCCGTCCTCGACAAAGGGCAATAAGACATCTTGCTGTGCGCGGTTAAAGCGGTGGATTTCATCGAGAAAAAGCAATGTCCCCTTACCGTTGAGATTCCATCGTTCCCGGGCTTGATCCGCTAGGGTCCTGATTTCTTTCACTCCACTATCAATAGCCGACAATGCAACAAAAGAGAGACCCACCTGTTCGGCCACGATCCGTGCTAAGGTAGTTTTGCCTGTTCCCGCCGGCCCGTGAAAGATGATGGACCGGACCTTCCCCTTTAACATCGAGCGAATAATACCGTGAGGGCCGGTCAAGTGTTCTTGACCGGCCACCTCCTCAAGGGTTCTCGGACGCAATTTCCAGGCTAAAGGTGCATGTTGTTCGCGACTGTTTTCGCCGGCACTGGCGAATAAATCTCCATTCACCGACCCTCACCCTTTCGCAGGCGTTAAATGGGCAAAGGCTTCAATCGTGCGTGCAATGCCCTCATCATCGACATCGAGATGGGTTACCAAACGTAACCGCCTTGGTCCCATAGCTCCGACTAGAATACCGGCAGTTTTTAAAGCGCTGATCATCCCATCCACAGGGGTGTCAAAGTCTACCATCACCATATTCGTAGGGACAGAAGGCATGTCCACACGGTATCCCATATCTATTAGAGCCTGTGCTAAGGTTAAAGCACGCCGGTGATCATCGGCTAGACGCTCAATGTGATGATCCAACGCATAAATCCCTGCGGCCGCCAAAATGCCTGCCTGCCGCATTCCTCCCCCTAACCATTTGCGATAGACCCGAGCCTTATCGATATAAGCTTTCGATCCGGCAATCACGGATCCCACAGGTGCACCCAGCCCTTTAGAAAGACACATCGATACCGAATCAACATCCTCGGTTAATTCCGCAATGGGCACTCCTAAGGCAATCGCGGCATTGGCAATGCGTGCGCCGTCCAAATGCACCCGGAGCTGATGTCGGCGGGCCACCTCAATTAAAGGACGCATCCGCTCCCGGGATAAGGCCGCTCCTCCCGCCCGGTTGTGAGTGTTTTCCAAAGACAATAATCTCGGGCGGGGATGATGGATATTGGTGGGGCGGATACTGGCTTCTAAGTCTTGGGGACTCATGAGCCCCTCAGGACCCGCCAGCTGCGTAAACGTGGCTTGCGACCACATAGCAGCCGCACCGCCCTCGTAATAGTAAATATGATTATCACGGTGAATGAAAACTTCATCGCCCCGCTCGGTATGGGTCAAAATCGCAATCTGGTTGGCCATAGTTCCTGAGGGGACAAATAGACTGGCTTCTTTGCCAAGAAGATGGGCGGCATATTCTTCCAACTTATTGACGGTCGGATCTTCGCCGTAAACGTCATCCCCCACCTCGGCTTGGTACATGGCCTCACGCATGGCCGATGTAGGTCGGGTGACCGTATCGGAGCGTAAATCTACATAAGCCTGAGAGGACTCGCTCATAATCCCAACTTCTTCAACAACTGAGCTTTGGGGAGCGCTCCCACCACACGGGACGTCTCTTGACCATTTTGGAATTTAATGAGGGTGGGGATACTCATTACGCCATATTCCGCCGCAATGGTCGGATTTTCATCCACATTTAATTTGGCGATGGTAATCGAACCTTGACGTTCTTGTGCCAATTCTTCCAAAATCGGGCTGATCATGCGGCAGGGCACACACCATGCGGCCCAAAAATCCACAATCACTGGGTTAGGAGATTCTGCAATCACTTGATGAAAATTTGCTTGACTTACTACCACCACATTGTCTGCCAAAGAATTTCGCCTCCAATTTCACCCTCGATATTACCAGGGAAATGAAAGAAAGAGAAGATAGGCAAGCCATCTTCTCTTTCAAGCCCCGCCATGCCGTGCAACACCGACGTTTTGAACCTGCTGATAAGCAGGTGGGTACCTCCCGTTAATTTTCGCAGTCCCCTTTCCATGAGGGGCAGGACGGCCATTAACTGAGGATCAGGTTCCCTATGTTTTGGTGTTGGCTCAAAACATATCGGTCGCCTTCACGCACACAGCCGGATTAGTAAACTTCATTATAGTGACCTGGGTAGACCAGTGCAACTACAAAGAATTCCCACCAAAGCAAATTTCTCGCTTTGGTGGGATAGGAGGTTAAGACAGTTCGTCGTCGTCCTTCGCCATCCGGGTGACCACGTTGGCAAGCATCTGCTTTTCGTGCGGTCCGCTAGCTTGCCACATGCGCTTTGCTACCCGGTCTTGAGCATTTTTTGGCTCAACGCCGGCTTGTAACATGGCGTCGCCCATGTCGATCACGTCTTCTTGGACGTTGTTATCCCCGTTGCGGAGTTTCTCAGCAACGCGCGATTTCAACTCGTGAAACGATTGCGGAACACCCTTCGCCAAAGGAATCCCTCCCCAAATTGAAGTGCGATTCAACGCAAGTATGGTGCACTTGCGTTCCATCGTGGAGCATTGCTCCATATGTAGTGTGTTCGGCTCGTTGCAAAACTATGAGAGGAATAATTCGGGGAGTTCACGGCCACACTAACGTGCAGCATAAAGGAGGTGAGCGAATGAGCTGGATTGGCACGATTGTTCGGTTCGTCGTAGCAGCACTTGTTTTAATGGTTATGGGCTATATTGTGCCCGGATTTTCACATTTAGGCTTTTGGTCTGCGTTATTAGCTGCCTTAATTATTGCCTTGGCGGGCTATATCATCGAGGCTATGTTCGGAAAATCCGCGTCACCCTATGGTCGAGGTTTTATTGGATTTTTGGTTGCGGCCATTGTTATCTATTTCACGCAGTTCTTAGTCCCCGGCATGCATGTCTCTATTTTGGGCGCGTTACTGGCTGCCTTTGTGATTGGGCTCGTCGATCTGTTTATTCCTACCGCTGTCCGCTAACCTGAGGACCGACCGTAGCATCTTGAACCCAAAGAAGAAGGGAGTTCCCTCCTTCTTTGGGATCTCCCGTTATTTTTTGATTTGAATACCGACCTCATCGAGTTGCCGGGCATCGACAGGACTCGGCGCATTCATCAAGGGATCAATGCCCCGTGCCGTTTTCGGAAACGCAATGACTTCCCGCAAACTCTTCGCTCCAGCCATTAACATAACCATTCGGTCAAGACCAAAGGCGATGCCCCCATGAGGAGGAGCGCCGTACTGAAATGCCTGGATGAGAAACCCAAACTTTTCTTCAATTTCTTCAGGTTTCAAACCCAGCGCCGAGAAGATGCGTGCCTGCAACTGCGGCTGAAAAATACGCAAACTGCCTGACGCGAGTTCTGTCCCATTCAGCACGACATCGTAAGCTTGTGACCGAACCGCCAAGGGATCGGTCTCAATCAAAGAAATATCATCGGGATGGGGCATGGTAAAGGGATGGTGAGCCGAAACCAAGCGATTTTCTTCTTGTGACCATTCAAACAACGGAAAATCCGTGACCCATAAAAACCGCCAGCCTTCTTCTATGCGGTTTTCCTGACGGGCAAATTCCAAACGCAATTGACCTAGCACATTTAGGCTCGGCATCTTGTCGCCCGCTACAATCAATAACACGTCGCCATCCCGTAACTGGACGGCATCGGCTAATATTTGCAGTTCTTGGGGGGTTAACCATTTTCCTGCCGAAGACCGGATCTGACCGGCTGATTTCACCATCCAAATCAGTCCTCCCGCTCCCAGGCTTTTCGCCAATTCCACCCAGTTATCCAAATGCTTACGCGAGGGTTGATAGTCACGAAAAACCACTCCCCCCACGAATGAGGACTCACGCAGCACCGGCCAGGCAATGTGTTGTGCTGTCATGTCAGTCAAATTCCATAGTTTTTCGCCCGCCCGCAGATCGGGTTTATCTGAACCATAACCTTCCATGGCCTCTTGCCAGGTCATACGGGGAAAGGGCTCTAAATTAACCCCAAGACTTTCTTGAAAGACATATCGCAACATCGCTTCCATCATATTGAGGATTTCTTCTTGGGTCATGAATGACATTTCCACATCAATTTGAGTAAATTCCGGTTGCCGATCCGCGCGCAAATCTTCGTCCCGAAAGACCTTAGCAATTTGATAATAGCGATCAAAGCCAGCAACCATCAGCAGTTGCTTAAAAATCTGGGGACTTTGCGGTAAGGCGTAAAATGACCCGGGTTGTAGCCGGCTAGGCACCAAAAAGTCGCGCGCTCCCTCTGGAGTCGAACGCGCTAGAGATGGCGTTTCCACATCCAAAAAGCCATGGGCATGAAAGAACTGGCGTACAGCCATCAGCACCTTATCCCGCAAAACGAAGTTGTTCAGCAGGCTAAAGCGGCGCAGGTCAATATAACGGTATCTTAGCCGCAATATTTCATCGACGGCATCCGCATCAGCGGGCATAAAGGGGGGCGTTTTCGCTTCCGATAAGATTTCAACCCGCTCTGGAGAAATCTCGACCATTCCCGAGGCTAAATCTTGGTTCTCCATTCCTTCCGGCCGCCGTTTGACCATCCCCTGAACCGCCAATACATATTCCAATCGCACCCGGTCTAATTCCCGAAAATTTTCTTCTTGGGTGGGATCAGCCACAATTTGCACCAGTCCAGACCGATCACGCAAATCAATAAATATTAATCCCCCATGATCCCGCCGGCGATGAACCCAACCGGCTACAGTAACCGTTTTCCCTTCTAATGTTTCATTAATTTCCGCGGCATAATGTGTGCGGCCCAACATATAAACGTGTCCTCCTCAACATTCTTGTTCATGGGTTTTGTGTTAATTCTTGGCGCAAAAACTCGCTCAACTGGTCTTGATGGAGCGTCAGTTGTTCACTGTCCCCAAGACGCTTTACCGCGACTTGTCCTTGTTCCCATTCTCTGCCCCCGACAATCACGACTACCGTACTGCGCCGGTTCGCATCCCGTAATTGGGCTTTGAGACTGCGGCGCAACAAATCTGGTTCCGCACTCAGTCCTTGCCGCCGGAGGTTTTCCGCCAAAACAAAAGCGGCCTCCTCAAATCCCGGAAGATGCGCCACATAGACGGAGCGCTTGGCTGGCAGCGGAAAATTCTCTTCCACCGCAGACAATATGCGTTCAATTCCCATACCAAATCCCACAGCCGGGGTCACTTCGGGGCCATCTAGGGTGGTGGCTAACCCATCATACCGTCCGCCGCCAAATAAAGCGGTTTGGTTACCTAAAGAGGGATGACCAATTTCGAAAACGGTCCGGGTATAATAGTCTAATCCCCGAACTAAGAAGGGATCGCGAATGACCTGACGCCCCGCTTCGGTTAACAACCGGGTCAACTGCTGATAATGCGTACGGCAGTCTTCACACCAATAATCTTGAATATCCGGGGCTTCTTGCCTAATCGCTACATCAATTTTGCAATCGAGAAGGCGCAAAGGATTCGTGTGAATGCGTGTTTGACAATCTTCACAGAGTTCTGTTTGCCGTCCTTGATAATACGCAATCAAACGCTGCCGGTAAGCAGGGCGGCACTGGGAACAACCAATCGAATTGAGCCGGATGAGAGGATTTTTTAAGCCGACTTGCTCGACGACGTCACAGGCCAACAAAATGACTTCGGCATCGGCTTCCGGTTGGCTCGAACCATAAAGTTCTGCCCCGAACTGCGTGTGCTGCCGGTAACGCAGCGCCTGGGGCCGTTCCCGCCGAAACATCGGGCCGTAATAGCACATCCTGACCGGCTGGGGTTGATTAAACATGCCGTGTTCGACGTAAGCTCTGGCAATTGCCGCCGTTCCCTCCGGGCGCAACGTGAGATCGACACCCCCGGCATCGGTAAACGAATACCGTTCGTGCTGGACAATGTCGGTGGATTCTCCCACGCGCAGAAAGACCGGGGTTTGTTCAAATATCGGTGTTTCAATGAGGTCATAACCAAATTTAGCCGCCGTATCAATGGCAATACGCCGTATCTGTTCCATCCGGTAGGATGCGGGCGGAAGAATGTCTTGGGTGCCGCGGGGTCTTTGAAATTCTGAACGCATTGAGTCCTTAACTCCTTTCTGATTCGCTGCCGGGTTTTGTCACGCTATCAAGCCAAATGGTTACCGGACCCCAGTTCACGAGCGACACATCCATATCGGCTCCGAACGAACCGGTGGCCACCGGCGCAATGTGTTGACGACAAATGGCCACAAATTTTTCATATAACGGTTCCGCAACAGCCCTGGGCGCGGCTAGAGAAAAACTCGGGCGCCGACCGTGGGCGGCATCGGCATATAGCGTAAACTGTGATACGACTAAAAGTCCGCCTCCCACCTCGTTCAAATGGCGATTCATTTTACCCTGCTCATCAGGAAAAATGCGCAACGACAAAATTTTTTCAGCCATCCATGAAGTGATGGACGCATCATCATCATGCGTAATCCCTAAGAACACCAATAAGCCATGATCAATAGCTCCGGTGATATTCCCATCCACACTCACTGAAGCGCGTTTCACACGCTGGATTAAGGCACGCATCAGGCTTTTTCATGACTCACGCGCTCTACGCGTTCCACATACGGTAAAGCTTCGAGCCGTCGAATAATGCGTGTTAATTGAGTCAAATTCTTCACTTCCAGTCGCACATTGACCACCGCCGTACGATCTTTAAATCCCCGCGCCTTGGCCGATATAATATTGGCGTCGGCAACAACGTTGGCCACGTCGGCCAACAATCCCGCCCGGTCCCATGCAAATACCGCAAGTTCCACCGGATGCGGTGCTAGTTCTGCTTCCTGAATATCCCAACTGACCTCAATTAATCGTTCAGGATCCTTACTAAGTTCTTTTTCGTTGGGACACCCTAAACGGTGCACCGAGACCCCACGTCCCCTGGTCAAATACCCTATAATGGGATCCCCCGGGACCGGCTGACAACATCTGGCTAAGCGTGTTAACAATCGTGGCTGACCGCGTACCAGAATTTGTTGTCCCGCCGTAGGCGGTGTGCGAGGTTCCCGTTTTAAGGGAACGACCGGGGTAATGACGGGTTCAATTTCTTTGGTCAGTTCGTCCTTAATCCGGTTGACGGCTTGAACCGGGTTAATCATCCCGTCGCTAATACCGACAGCCAACTCGTCTACTGTACCATATCCGACTTTCTTCACCAATTCTTGCAACCGATCATGTTGCAAGGACAGACCCGCTCGCTTTAATTCCCGCTCCAAAATTTCCTGCCCACGCGATAAATGCTCTTGCCGCCGCTCTTTCCGAATCCATTGACGAATCCGGTTTTTAGCTTGGGATGTCTGGACAATATTGAGCCAGTCCACGCTCGGTCCGGGACTTTTCCGGTTCACGAGCACTTCCACAATATCGCCGTTTTCTAAGGGCGTGGTCAAAGGCACAATCCGGCCATTGATTTTAGCCCCAACACAGTGATTGCCGACGTCCGTATGGATGCGGTACGCAAAATCTATCGGGGTGGAGCCGGCTGGCAAGTCCAGCACATCTCCTTTAGGCGTAAATACAAATACCTCATCGCTAAACAAATCGACTTTCAAGGTATCCATAAATTCGCGCGCATCGCGCATGTCCCGTTGCCATTCTAGCAACTGACGCAACCACGACAATTTTTGTTCAAATTCGCGATCTTCTTTGCTGCCCTCCTTATAGCGCCAATGCGCAGCAATCCCATATTCCGCGGTATGATGCATTTCAAAAGTGCGAATCTGTACTTCAATGGGTTCGCCTTCGGGCCCCATCACCGTGGTATGCAAACTTTGGTATAAATTGGATTTAGGCATGGCAATATAATCTTTAAAACGCCCCGGAACGGGTTTCCATAGACTGTGAACTAATCCCAATACGGCATAACAATCTTTCACGGTCTCGACCATGACGCGGACGGCTACCAGGTCGTAGATTTGGGAAAAGTCTTTGCCCTGTTTGTACATTTTTTGATAAATGCTATACAAATGTTTGGCACGGCCTGACAATTCAGCAACCATACCCATTTGTTCGAGACGGCGAGTCAATTCTTGAGTGACGGCTTCCACAGCCGCTTCACGTTCTTTGCGTTTTTTGGCCACTAATTCTTTCATCATTTGGAAGGCTTCAGGCTGCAAATGTTGGAAAGCCAGGTCTTCGAGTTCCCATTTGATCCGGTAAATACCTAACCGATGAGCTAAAGGAGCATAAATCTCCATGGTCTCTTTGGCAATCCGTTGGACCCGGTCTGCCGCCAAATGTTTTAACGTGCGCATATTATGGAGGCGGTCAGCCAGTTTAATTAATATGACGCGGATGTCTTTAGCCATGGCCAGCAACATTTTCCGCAAATTTTCCGCCTGTTCCTCTTCACGGGTTCTCACTTCCAGGCGGTCTAACTTCGTCACCCCATCCACCAATTGGGCAACTTCAGAACCAAATCGTTCTTCGATATCCTCTAACGTGTAAGGCGTGTCTTCGACCACATCATGCAACAAGGCGGCAATAATCGTTGGCACATCCATGCGCAAATCCGCCAAAATTGAGGCCACAGCCAGAGGATGTTCGATATAGGGGGCGCCCGAAGCCCGGCTTTGCCCGGCATGGGCTTGGCGTGCAAACTCTATTGCTTTAGCAATTTGTTCGGCCTCTGGAGAATCCTCAGTAAATCCAAGCTTTTCTGCCATACTTACCTGCTCCACGCTTCTCCCCCCCTACTTCCGCTGGTTATAGTGTCAGTAAACTTGTCACAAGAGCATTGGAATCTAAACGGGTCCGTCCCCCTAACGCCGCCAATTCAATCAAAAAAGCGAAGCCGACGACGCTCGCTGACAACCGCGCGGCTAAACGGGACGTTGCCGCCACTGTGCCACCCGTTGCCAAAACATCGTCCACAATCACAACCCGTTTACCCGCCAAATCAGAATCCCGTTCCACTTCTAATTGGTTTTCTCCATATTCTAACGAATATGTTTCCGATAGAATAGGGGCTGGCAATTTTCCGGGTTTTCTTACCGGAACGAGTCCAATTTTCAACCGGTCAGCCAGAGGTGCCGCAATTAAAAATCCCCGGGCTTCGGGTGCCATAATGGCATCGGGCGCCAGCGGTTTGATACGCTGTTCTAGACCATCCAGCACCTCCTGCCAGGCGTCTTTATGCGCCATTATAGGGAGAACATCCCGAAACAAAATGCCTGGTTGCGGAAAATCGGGAATCTCTCGTAGCCACTTTGTCCATTCCACCGTGATAAATCCTCCTCAACTCACTCGAATTCCGATGCCGGCCGTCCATACCGTAACATCTTTCCTGATTTCCTAAAGATCTCTCACAAGCCTTCTCATTATATTTCTGCCACCCCTATGGCGTCATCAGTCCTGTGCCCATTCAGCCAAGGGTTTCTGCCAACTAGCCAAGATTTCTTCCCATTGCGTATGCGCCCTTTGATACGAGGGACTATCATGTAAATCCCGGCGAGTTTGCCCATTCATCCCCGCCACTAATCCCAATTCTTCGAACACGCGCCTGCCGATAATTAAGGGTCTAAGACCTTGTTGTTCCGCACGCCAAAGGCGCGCCAACGTTTGACGATGGGGAACTAGACGCTTAGCCTTTAAGACCACTGGGTCAGGCGATAAACGGGGATCAACCCACATCATGCCTCCTGCTTCGAGCAATGATGCCGCCATGGCCAAACAATGTTGGCTAGCTGGCGCGCTGAGCCAAATGATATGATGGGCCCAGTGCCCCATTTCAGGCCATAATCCCCATTGATTGACCACCACGGAGATGCTGGATGCAGTCCGTAATTTCTCTTCTTGGACCAGGCGCGTGCCATAATCCCAATGATGATTCCAGCTTACCGCCCCTAACTCGGCAGCCACACGGTGTTGGTCAGGGGTACTGTTCACAACATAAAGAATTCGCCCCGTAACCGTAGACGGCGCCTGTTCCCATTTTGTGTATGATCTCCAAGCCAGATCCCGTTTTCTCGTGTTTACCAGTTTATGGACTCGCCACTGGTATTCTTCCCGGCCCTGAAAAAAATTGGGCACCAATTCCCCCACAAACTCCACGGGCATCCCCACCGAAATACTAAGAGCCACATCGCCTTGATTGAAGCCCACGACCCGCACTGGGCTCCCCTCAAGGGTCATCGCCACATGCTGTTTTTCCTGACCCATAAGACGCAAGCTCTCTACTTTACCCACTACCGCCAATTGCGGCCGCTCAAACCCATGGCCAAAGGGTTCTAACGTTTTAAACTCGTCGATCACTTGTGGCGTCAAGTCTTCCGCTTTGATACGGAGATCCACCATTTTGTCAGTAAACTGCTGAGTAAGAATCTCTTCAGGCAAGGACTTCGAAAAGCGCAAAGACAATTCATAGGGATCTTGCCGCATCAGGCTAAAACCACATGCTCCCACGTGGCCTCCCAATTTCAAAAAGACGTCTCGATGCCTAGCCAAATGATGTAGCAAATGAAGACCAGGAACACTCCGGGCCGATCCTTTGCCTTCATCCTGCTCCCATCCAATAATGGCCACCGGGCGTTTGACCAGGTCTTTTATACGGGATGCCACAATCCCAATCACTCCATGATGCCACTCATCTCCAGCTAATACCACAAAAGGTGGCAGGCCCATTTGATCATAGGATGCCAATTGTTTAAGGGCACTGCGCAAGACCTCCTGCTCAATATCGCGGCGGAGCTGGTTTTTCTCGCGCAACAAGGCGGCTAAGGGCTCCGCCTCCTCTTGATTTGAGGCTAACAACACAGCCACCGCAGGCGTGGCGTCGCCCATTCGTCCCGCCGCATTAAGATGAGGCCCCACGAAAAATCCCAAATCATCCACATGAATTTGTTGGCCAGTTTTGATTCGTTCTCCCAATAAAGCTGAAACTCCTGGGCAAAAACCCATTTGAAGCGCTTGAAGTCCCCGCTGCACGATGATGCGGTTATCTCCCGTTAACGGCACGACATCGGCTACCGTCCCAATAGCTGCCACAGCATAGGCCCAGGGCGGCACATCGTCATGTAGCAAGGCGCGTAAAATTTGTAACGCGACGCCCACTCCGGAAAATCGGTTGGGATGCTCCATCCGTTCGGGATTGACAAGGGCTAAAGCCTTAGGAAGAACCGGTGGCAACCCGTGATGATCGGTTATAATTAAGTCAATGCCATATTGGGCAGCTAAATCGGCTGCATCTTGCGAACTCGATCCACAATCTACGGTAATTAAGACATCGATACCGTCGGCCGCAGCTTGAACCACGGCATCTGGATTGAGTCCGTAGCCTTCGTCAAATCGGTTAGGAATATAATAATCGACGGATGAAAAGCCTGCCCATAACAATCCTTGATACATGAGAGCAGTCGCACTCACCCCATCGGCATCATAATCCCCATAAACACGAACAGATTTGTGATCCCGGCGAATATTTTCAAGCAAGGTCACTGCATTGATCAAATCTGGCAATTGTTCGGGATCTGATAATTCACGAGAATCTCCAGTCAGGCGCTGATAGTCTTCTAAAGAACGGATATTCCTTAACCACAAAATCTTAGCTGTCATCTCGGATAATCCGACTTGTTGTTGAAACAGCAGGAAGCTTTCTTGATCTTCATCTTGCGTCCAGGCCAAACGATAAGGTCGATTTAGATAACGCGTAACATTCACCAATCCATTTCTCGTTAATCGGGATTCACATGCACCATAACATCTTGAATACGAGGCTGCGCCATGACCGCATCTTTCACGCGGTGAGCGATCCGGTGTGCCTCTAATAGCGACAAATGACGGTCGACTACAATTTTTAAATCCACCAGCACCTGGGTTCCCGCAACCCGGGTGCGAATTTCATCAATTGTTTTGACCCCAGGCACCTGCAAAGACACCTCGCGAATCGCCTCAACAATCCGAGGGTCCGCCGCCCGGTCCATCAGATCATTGGCGGCTTGAGAGAAAATTTCAATTCCTAGCCAGACAATGAGCACGGCAACCGCTAGCGCACCGTAAGAATCAAAATGAGGGATGCCCCATTGGGCTCCTAAAATCGCTGCGGTGGTGATTCCCGAGGAAATGACATCCATCCGGTTGTCTAATGCCGAGGCCATCAACGAATGGCTTCCGGTCTTCAACGCCATCCGTTTTTGCCGCGCATACATGATCCATTTGACCAACATCACGGCTGCTGAAACCACTAATGTCAAAATTGTTGGATGCTGGCTAAACGAATGACCGAGTGCTTGAATCGCTCCATTCGCCACCTCAAACCCAGCCAAAATCAAGAGGAGAGCGACGACCTTTTGAGCCACAGCCTCCGCTTTGGCATGACCATAATTGTGATCTTCGTCAGGGGGAATTCTGGAGACTTTCAAGCCCACGATCACAGCAATAGACGAGCCGAGATCGGCTCCGGAATGGATTCCATCGGCAATCAATGCCCGGGAATTTCCGACAATCCCGACAATAATTTTTAAGGCCATGAGTAGAAAATTACCTAGGGCACCCCAGATCGCGCTCTTGGTACTGCTTTGTAGTTCCCCGTCGACATCGACCACGCCACTTCACCCATTTACCAAGAATGTCTTTCCTATTGTACCATGACATTCTAGGGGCTTTGATCGGGTCCGTAAGAGCACAAGCCCTCCCGAAAAAGTTGTATGATGAGAAACACAGAGATTCCCCGTAGCACGCATCCTGATTGTTTATGGATCGATTTCAAGGATGATGACGTATCATCCTATAGGAGGAACATGGGGATTGCCTGAGATATCCGACGAACAATTATTGCGAGCGATTGCCCAAAAAGATCAACAGGCAATGATGACCTTTTACGACCGGTATTTTGGTAAGGTCAAAGGATTGTGTCATCGGATGATCCAAAACCGGGAAATCGCCGACGAGACCGTGCAAGATATTTTTTGGACAGTCTGGCAAAATGCGGATAAATATGATGCGCATCGCGCATCCTGTTCAACCTGGTTGCTGGTAATCGCTCGCAGCCGGTGTATGGATCAATTGCGTAAAATGAAAAATATCCCCGTGGCAGACTCCATCGACGATCTCAGCGATGAATTGGCTGATCCGGATAACGAAGTCGTTGAGGATGTGATCCAAAAAATGGGCCAACAATCCCTACAATCGGCCATGACCTTATTGCCTGAAGCCCAGCGCGTCGTATTGACCGATGTTTACCTTATCGGTTTTTCCGCACCACAAGTCGCACGGGCCCGGGGACTGCCCTTAGGTACTGTGAAAACACGGTTGCGACTGGGTCTCGAAAAGCTTCGAGACATTCTACGAGAGGAGGTGAGTGATGCTGAACCATAATGATGAAAGCTGGCAAGAGGCGATCGAAAAAACCTTTACCGGGCTCGCCGACGCCGACACCCAAAACCGCGTCACTCGTCACCTCAAAGAATGCGAGGCTTGTCAAACCTATTGGCATCAATTAGCTACTTTTGACAGCGAACAGGCATGGAACTCGGTTGAACCAGATTTCAGCGGTCATGAGACGATGCGGGAAGAATTTTTCGATCGGATACAAGACGATTTAGGGACAAACCACCCCGTACCGTCCCCGGTCAAATCTCGCCGGATCATAATGCCGTGGGCGCTGTCTACCGCGGCTGCCGTGATAATAGCCGCTCTTGGCTGGCAATCATATTTTCATACCAAGGAGCGTGCTCAACAACTTGATGCTTTAGTTCAAATGATGTCATCATCAGAGCAAATTCACCTGGCTAATGTCTCAGCAAAAGCCAGCACGGTGCTGCTATATGTGCATGGTCCCAAGACGCTGATTTGGGTCAAGGCATTACCAGCCTTAAAATCGGGAGAAACGTACGAGGGATGGTGGCTCGTTAAGGGCACACCGGTTCCGGCGGGGACCTTTGGGACCGGCCCTCACTTTTTACCGCCTAAAAAGCCCGGCGCTAGTGCCTTCGCGATTACCATAGAACCCCAAGGAGGCACAGAAAAACCCACAACCCCCATCTTGGTGGCCGCCACATTGCCGACATCACCACATTAAACAACGCATTCAAAAATCGCCGGGATAGACGCCAAAAGAGGATCACCCTCTGTATCTCTTAATACTCAGCCATCTTTTTCGTCCGGACGTGAGGGGGAAGATGGCTTGATTACGTTTGGAAAGGTGCATATGATTAAAGCCGTGTCGCCTTATTTGTTATGTTG
Organism: Sulfobacillus thermosulfidooxidans; assembly: GCF_001280565.1. NCBI lineage: Bacteria > Bacillati > Bacillota > Clostridia > Eubacteriales > Clostridiales Family XVII. Incertae Sedis > Sulfobacillus > Sulfobacillus thermosulfidooxidans. The sequence continues at coordinate 1,688,108 of NZ_LGRO01000001.1, forward strand.
GGCTCAACAATCGCGCGATTTCCTATCAACTCCGAAGACCAGTCTGTTTTGTTTAAGGATGTTTTTATCACGCCTTCGCAATATCCGTAACACAAAAGGTGCGCCCTGAGAGAGTCATGAGGGCACACCCGCGAATTCTTTCGTCCATTAATATGGGGTTACTTTCTGATGGGACACGTGCTCACACCAATCAGTTTATAGAGTGCGCACACACCCGTAATCCCGGTGGTAATGGCTAATGCTGCCACAATTCCAAATACCCAGGTTCCTAGGCTCCCACCCACATGATTAAACGCCAAACCCGCCGCAATTAACCCGAGGATCACACGAATAATGCGGTCACTGCGACTCTCGTTAGTTCGAAACATGATTAAATTCCTCCTTGTGCGCCATGCGCGTTTGCTTGTTGTCTCATTGACACCTTTTCCCTACAAGAAGATGAGTGAAGCCCAATACAGCGCTTTCATTAACAAATACGCAATGACGGCCTTAACAGATCTGTGTTGCATTTCATCGGTGCAGCCTAAGCGACTCGAGAGATCTTTTTAGTCGCTCCTTGCGTATCAGAACATGACAGCAGAAATTGCGTCAAATACCGGGCCGAACCGCCCTATCAAAAAGGATGATGCATGTATGAAACGTCCCATAAAACTTCTCGCAGCCACATTAGCCGGTACTGTGTTAGCTGGATTACCCCTGACTCTCACTTTTGCCCAATCTGCTCCATCCGCCTCTTCCCCTACGTCAACATCAGCTGCCAACCTGCGCGCGGGATTGGATCAGCTTCTTGGAGAACATGCCGTCATTTTAGAATTGCGGATGCAAGCTTTAGCTCAAGGCAACACGGCCCAATACCAGGCATTGAGCAACATCATGAATCAGGACACTACGGCCTTAACCAATGCTGTCGCCTCCATTTACGGACAAAAAGGCGGCCAGGAGTTTGAATCGCTATGGAATCAGCACAAATATTTCTTTACCTATGCCAAAGCCTATGTCGGCGAGCAACAGTCTCAAGCCCTATTAACCCACTACAAAAATGAGTTCGCCCAGTTTATGGCGAAAGCCAATCCTCATTTAAGTGAAAGTACCCTCTCGACAGTTCTCCAAGATCATATCAATCAAATAACCACGTCGTTTAACGATGCCGAGACGAATCATCCCAATCAGTCATGGTCTCAATTAATAACCGACTACAATCTTATGTACACTGCAGGAGGGTATCTGGCTGCCGGCATTGACCAACAATTTCCTGCTCAATTCAAAGACACCAGCACCGTCACGCCCGCTGTGAACTTGCAAGTCGCCCTTGACCAGTTGCTTGGGGAACACGCAATTGTTTTGGAGCAGGCGATGCAAGCCGATTATGCAGGCAACACTCCGCTATTTAATGCCTTGATGAAAGTCATGGACGCCAATACCGCGCAATTAACACAAGCGATCACTTCGGTTTATGGCACCCAAGCTGGACAAGAATTCGCAACCTTGTGGAACAAGCACGTGTATTTCTTCGATTACGTCAATGCCGTCAAAGCTCACAACATGAGTGCTGAAGAAACCGCGCAATCTCAATTGACCTTCTATAAGAACCAATTCGCACAATTTATGGCCAGCGCCAATCCGAACTTCAGTGAATCCACCTTATCGTCTGTCCTTCAAGAACACATTAATCAAATCACCACGGCCTTTAACGATTACGTCTCCGGGAATTATTCCGCATCCGAAAGTGAAATGATCCAGGCCTACAATTTGATGTACACGGCAGGTGCCTATTTAGCCCAAGGCATTGTCGCTCAATTTCCGCAAAAATTTGACAACTCAACAGTCGGCACTCCAGCAGGCAATCTCCGGGTCGCCTTAGACCAATTGCTTGGCGAACACGCCATGATTTTGGAATTGCGCATGCAAGCGCTCGGATCAGGAAATACCGCACTTTACAACGCTTTAAGCGAAGTTATGAACCAAAACACCCAAGCCTTAACCCAAGCCATTACCAGCATTTATGGCAGTGCCGGCGGCCAAGAATTCAAAACGTTATGGGATAAGCACATGTATTTCTTCACTTACGCCCAGGATTATGTCGATGCCGAGCACGCTCAATCCCAATTAACGTTTTACAAGAACAAATTTTCGCAATTTATGGCTACTGCCAACCCCAAATTGAGCGAAGCCACATTATCGACAGTTCTACAAGAACACATCGACCAAATTACTACAGCATTTAATGACTATGAACAGGCAAACTATGCAGCAGCGGACCAAGAATTGGTTGCCGCATATAACTTGATGTTTACCGCAGGCGATTACCTCGCAACCGGAATCAGCGGCCAATTCCCCGCTCAATTCCCCACTTCTCCCAATACCGCAGCCTGCAACCTTCAAGCTGGCTTAGACCAACTGCTCGGGGAACATGCCTTCATCTTAGAATTGCGGATGCAAGCTCTTAGTGCCCATCAAATGGCGCAATATCAAGCTTTAACGACCATCATGGACCAAAACACGCAGGCCTTAACTCAAGCGATTACGAGCATATATGGAGCACAAGCGGGAAAGGAATTTGAAACTCTGTGGAACAAGCACATGTACTTCTTTACTTATGAAAATGCTGTGCTCGCAAACAATCCCGCAGCCGCTCAACAAGCCCAGGCAACTTTGACCCACTATAAAAACGTATTTGCTGCCTTTATGGCGGGCGCAAATCCGAATTTCAGCGAAACTGTGCTCTCCACGGTCCTTCAAACACACATCAACCAAATCAGTCAATCGTGGGTAGACTTTAATCAAGGGAATTATTCGGCATCTGATTCCCTCCTAGTCCAAGATTATGGGCTTATGTTTGATGCGGCGCATTATTTAGCATCGGGCATTGTCGCACAATTCCCCCAAAAATTTGGCGGTGCTCCAGTCCCCGTGACAACCTCAACACCATTACCTGTGATTCCTGCAGCAGACATTAATTTTCACACGACCGCACTGCAACAAGTACAAATTGATGGGGAAACCGTCTACTTTCGCGCCAACGAGTATGGAGTCTATTCAGAAAGTTTAAATCCCAACCAAGTCTATAATCCGGCGCAACCGACGATTTAAATATCCCGATCCTGCTTAATAAACGCGCTGTTCTCTGTTGGCAACACGAGACGGCGCGTTCTTTATGTTTTACCGATTACCGGGTCAAGGCCAGAAACACTGCAAGAGCGATGATTGCCAGCATTTTGACAATCCGCACCCGCAACACTTTAGGCACATCCTGACGAAATCCATGCAGACGTGCAGCCGCGTCAAACCCCACGGTTCCCTGCCACACAATAAACCCTGGAATAGGACTGAGCAAAAGGGATAGCCAAATCAGAATCCATGACTCTTCCAACAGACGTCCCGGGCTCCGCTGAACAGGCCTAGGAGGCAGCCAATGATGGAAGAGCCATTCCAACAGCCCAAGAGTTCCTAATTCGGCTAACAACCAGCCGAACGGCCATTTAGGACCCAATTTAAATATCCATTGGATTCCGAAAACCATGAGCAACCACGGTCCATCCCAAAATAATGATCCGATAGCCGGCAAGGCAAACCACCAAATCATCCTGCTTCTCCTACTTTATGACATTCACGGTTCAAGACCGATTTGAGGATTTTGTGTTAGCATGCCCAGATTTTCCGAATCTTTCCTGGTTGCTCTACGTTTATAAAAAATCCCGGCTATCTCCGTACCGCAGGAGATAGTCGGGATATTCCAACGTGATCCGTTTATGCCGAGGCCATTTTTTTCTTCTTGTTCTTCAAATCCCGATTTCTCCATAATAACCAAATGGGACTGGCAATAAAGATAGACGAATAGGTGCCAAAAATGACGCCGAACAGCATCGTCAAGGCAAAATCGCGGATACTTGATCCCGCAAAAATCAATAAGGCCAACAACGCAATAACCACGGTGGTTGACGTATTAATGGAGCGCACTAGCACTTGATTTAGGCTTTTGTCGACCAGATCTTCCAACGTTTCTTGCTTTTTCTTTTTCGCTAAATTCTCCCGTATCCGGTCGAAAACAATGATTTTATCGGTGATGGAATATCCGAAAATCGTTAGCACCGCCATAATAAAGTATTCGGTAATTTGAATGTGAATCAGGGCAATGAGACCCACGGTAATAATCACATCGTGCACCATGGCAATAATGCCAGACAAGGCAAACCGCCATTCAAAGCGGATGGTAATGTACATGATAATAGCCACAACCGCCAGTACCACCGCGATCAACGCCGTACGCTCCGTCTGTTGTCCAATAATTGATGACACGCGGTTCGTCGAAATTTCTTGAAACTTTCCTACCTGTTTGCCAAATTGCGTTAACAATGTGGTTCGTTCATGTTCTGAGATTGTGGGTGTGGTAATCTGCACATTTAACCGACCCTGCCCTAAAAACACCACGGTACTCCCATATAAGTGATCCTGATCCAGAACTTTTTTAATGGCGGTTGTCGTTACGGGATGAACAAATTTCAAATTCATTTGAGTCCCGCCCGTAAAGTCAATCCCGTAATTCAATCCCCGGATGAAAAACGCACCTAAGGCCAAGACAACCAACAATGCGGAAACAAGAAACCAGGTTTTCCAGTGCCGAACAAATTCAAAGTGAAAGCGCATGCTATGTCCTCCTAGCCCACAAATATACTGCGGACTTTAGCCCAGCCCGCGTCGGCTACCCAACGGATGACGACACCGGTTACCGACACGGCGGTCAATAAGGATACCGCGGTACCGATCATCAAGGTCAAGGCAAATCCCTTCACTTCCCCTGTTCCTAAAAAGAACAAGATTAGTGAGGACACAAACGTCGTCACATGGGAGTCCAAAATGGCCCGAATCGCATGACGAAATCCCGCTGCGACGGAGGCTCTAGGGGTTTTGCCATTGATCATTTCCTCACGAATCCGGGAAAAGATAATAACGTTGGCATCGACGGCCATTCCTACAGAGAGAATAAGGCCGGCAATCCCCGGCACCGTTATGACAGCATGGATGGCCCATAAGGCTCCTACGACGAGCAAGAGATAAATTAATAAAGCCATATCGGCGACAAATCCAGCTAGACGGTACCACACAATCATCACAAATCCAATCAAGGCAATCGCAATAATCGACGCCACTTTACTTGCCACCACGGAAGCATGACCTAAGGTCGCACTCACCGTGCGGACATCCAGGACCTTTAAATTCACCGGCAATGCCCCCGATTGCAATAGCAGGGCTATCTTCTGGGCTTGTTGCAAGCTCGTAAAATTCCCGCTCATTTGCGCTTGTCCATTAGGAATGACACTTTGAACAATCGGTGCCTCAACGAGTTTTCCGTTGAGGTATATCGGCAAGGGTTTTCCGAGGTATTTTTTAGTGGCTGCAGCAAAAATCTTGGTACCTTGAGCATTAAAGGTCAAATTGACCACGTATTGACCATTGACAATTCCGGCTACGGCATTCTTCAAGTCGCCACCGCTTAATAAGACTTTCCCAGTGGGACTTTTAATCTGTAAAACGGCCGTTTGACCGAGAAACTGTAAAGCTTGTTCAGGATTTTTCACGCCAGGTAAATCCACGGTAATGCGGTTCGAACCGACCTGTTCAATCACAGGTTCCGACACCCCTAAGGCATTCACGCGGAATCCTAAAATCGACATAGCTCGCGCCATCGTTTCTTTATTCACGGGTTCGCCGGGTGCTGGTTCCGCTTGATAGGTTGCGGTCACCCCCCCTTTAAGGTCAAGTCCATAACGGAGATGATTAGTAATGGGATTTACTGCTAGAAAATAATAAACGGCTGCGATCAGCACCGCAACCAGGGCAAAAAACTTGATCATACTCTTTTGACGCATTGTAAGCCCCCCGGTTCAAAATCGTTTCATTATAGTCCGGGTCTGAATACCGTGTCAAATCGACACCTATGCCTTCTCGAGCACACTAACAAAGTGGACTATCGGTCCATTTCTTCCTTTAGTACCAGTAGTACCAGTAGTACCAGTTAGTAATAGTCTCATCCTTATGGAAAATCGGGTTCTATGAGGTTCTTTGCTGAATCGTTAACCGATTCCTGTTAAAGGGATAACGCCTAGGACCGGAATCCGGCGATATCATGAGATTGGGCAACACAATGCCCCAAGTCACTTGATAACGAATCATGGTTTGCTGCGCCGAATCAGTAATATGTTGCTGTTTAAAGAACGTTGATAATCCCGTCCACTGGTCAAACCACTCAACGATTGCTTGCGCCACGGACTGCGGGTCCAATGCATCTGTCCGAATAATGAGGTTCGCCTTTTGACGGGCTAACTGAAGCCTTTTCCATTGCTCCTCATAATGATGGAACGTCCATGCCAGACGGCGTCTTTGCCGCACGCTTGAAAAGCTGGCAGACAAAAGCACAACAGGGTGATCGCCCTGACGAGAAAACAAGGTGGGAACCTGCGAGTGTTCTTGAGCCACGGAGCGCGCTACCATCCCGTACGATGTTAACAAGCGCGATATCGTTGATTTCCCGGCAGCACACACTCCCACTAATATAATCCCATTAATAGGGAATACTGGCTGATAATGTGCGTATGGCATTTTGGACATCGCTCCTTATTCCTAACGCGACAATGCTCACATCATCGCTGGGCCGGTCTTTATCCAGTGCCAAAGTCCGCGTCATCAAATCATTAACCCATTCTTCTAAGTCTTTCACCTCAAGTGATTGCAGTTCTTGTTCAATCATATCCCATGGCAGCGATTTTCCAAAGCGTTTGCCCGCATTTATCACTCCATCAGAAAATGTCAGCAAGATCGTACCTGGAATCAACGGCAGTTCCGTCATCGCGGGCCGGGTTTTGCGGTATGTCCCTATTACCTCAGAACCTCCTTCCAGACGAAACACGACATTCTCTTGCCGGATCAAAACCGGAACAGGTGTATTTCTCGCGATGACTACCGTATTGGTATGCATATCACAAGATAAAACCACCAGGGTCGCCGTGACTCGGCCTTCACGTGCCGTGTAAAGCATATCTTGCACGGCCCGAGCTACCGCGCCATCACGCGACCCATCTGCAATCAAACTGACCGCTTTCATTGAAACCAAGCGGCTGATTCGTTTAGCAGCCGGACCTGAACCTTGTCCATCAGCCAAGATTAGTGAGATCCCGCCTAAGGGCCTCTCTACCAACTCAATCGTGTCGCCACTTTCCCCAAACCCGCCTTTGGGAATTTTCGCCCATGCCACATCAATTCTCATTGTTCTTCCGTCCCTGTTCCCCTAGCTCTTTTGACTATCATTGCCAACGCATTGGGTCTTGCCGACTATTCCATTATCCCACCAAGGTTCTGTTGTCCCCAATGCGTCTTGTCACATGCAGCGCATCCAATAACTCTAACAATAGCACCGCAAACCGGCGATTCGTCCCGAGAACTTCCCGGAGTTGACTGGTTGATAATTCCGTGGAAGTCTTTAGCGCTTCGGTGACCTGACGCCTGGCTTCATCAAAAACCCGGTCGGCGATATAAATCCCGTCATCTAATCTAATGATCCGTCCTTGTTGCACCAGAAATTCGAGCACATCAAAAACATGATCAGGCTCGATGACAATTTGACTTTGCAACTGATCTATCGCCACAGGTTTTAATCCCGTATGGCTAATGGCCTGATAGAGTCTTTCGACTTCTGATTTCCAGGGCTCAGGGTTCTCGGGGACAAAGGTGGTTAAATGCACCCATTCCCCATTGATACTGACATCTAAACTGTGGGCCACAACAAATAAGACCTGCTTCATGGACCATTCGGGCCATAATGCTTCTTTTAACCGTTCCCGTTCAATCCCTGGACGCAGAGGATGTTTTAGGTGATAATCCGCCAAGAATTCACCTAACCGTCGTGAAAATGGGTCAAGCTTATGCACTTCGAGCACCAAACGTTCTGGACCGTAAAATATGTCAGAACTATTCTCCAAAACCTGTATGACTTCATTCACCTTAAGACCGGTTGCAGTCGCGATATCGTCCACACTCATTGGCATCTGGACAGGTTTTAACACGGCCCGGATCACATCGGCAGGATTTCCTTGGGCGACCAGCGTTAAAAAGTCGAGAAGACCCGGTTCCTTCCTTTTATGGTGGCGCCCTACTTCAATCACACGACCACCACCAATCGTGACGACAGGACTATAAGACCGGATAAGAAATCGATCTCCCCGTAAGGCTGGCAACGGACTTTCCAACCGAATCTCCGCAAAGGCAGTGCGTCCCGGTTCCATTTCATCATTCTCGTACCAATAGACCCGGCCAGTGGATTCAGCTGTTCCTAAATGCACATGAACCCGCGTGCGCTGAGACAATACGGGACTCGAGGGCAATAAAGATAGTTCAACCACCAAAATGTCATGGGCGTGAAGGTGCCCGATTTCACTTAAGACTTGGCCCCGGTGGATCAGTTCTTTATCAATCCCACTCAAATTGGCCGCCACTCGCTGGCCAGCCACCGCGTATTCCACTTTGTGGCCATGAACTTCGAGTCCCCGCACGCGCACCACATAGTCGCCCGGGACGATTTCTAACGTACTTTCCGTGCGGATAGTCCCACTCACCAAAGTTCCGGTCACAACTGTCCCGAATCCTCGTACCGAAAAAACGCGGTCAATCGGTAATCTCACCGTCCCTTTGGCATCCCGCAAGGGGACATGTTGAGCCAATTCATCTAAGGCGGTGAGTAGGGCATCAATACCCCGGCCACTCACCGAATCCACAAAAATCCGGGGTGAGTGTTCTAAAAAGGACCCCGTCAAAGCTTCTTGCACGGCCTCATCCACAATCGGTAACCACTCCGCTTCCACTACATCAGCTTTGGTGATCACCGTTAATCCCTTTTTCACACCGAGGAGCGTGAGGATATCTAAATGCTCCCGGGTTTGCGGCATAATACCCTCGTCGGCTGCCACCACGAGCATAACAGCGTCCATGCCATGAACACCAGCAGCCATATTGCGGATAAATTTTTCATGTCCCGGGACATCAATTAAAGCCGCATGCTGGCCGCTAGGCAGCGTAAAATGAGCAAATCCCAGATCAATGGAAATGCCCCGACTCCGTTCTTCTGGCAACCGGTCCGTATTCACTCCGGTTAAACGCTGCGTGAGGGTGGTTTTGCCATGATCAATATGCCCGGCAGTGCCAAATATGATCGGCCGGGAATAAATGTCTGCCATCAAAAAATCCTACCCTTCCCGAAAGTGTCGCGTATACCCTTTATCTGTCAGGTACTTGCGAATTTCCAAGAGTGCTGTATACGTCGGCAAGATATAGCTCACTTGATCCGGCGCACTATGATGTATTAAATCCTCCAACGCTGCCTCAGGTTTTTCTATGACATGTATGCTTCCAGTATCAAGCCCGGCATATAAAAGCCGCACAGCCATGTCCCGAGCCCGGATGCCACTAACCCATACATGCCAGTGCGGTTGGACAAAACGTTCAAAATCGACATCCCACAGCCACGATACGTCTTGCCCGTCGGCATAACGATCATTAATGATAAACAAAAGACTTTTCAAAGGCCGCCTATCCTCGTCGATGGCTTGTAACACTTGGTTAAATCCCACTGGGTTTTTCACGAGTGCTAACCAGACATCTTTGCCTTCAATCGATACTTCTTCCATTCGCCCAAACGCTGGGCGAAAGCTCCCCAGTGAGTTGGCGGCTGTGTCCAACTCTACGCCTAAGAGTAAAGCGACAGCCATTGCCGCCATCACGTTATAGGCATTATATAACCCTGGCAAGCGCATCGGTACACGAATTTGTTCTCCACGATAATCGATCCGAAGAGTTCCGTGAATACCTTGCCAATCCACCAATAACAGATCTGGTATAGGACGTCTCAAACCGCAGGCAGGACAGTAATAATCGCCAATGTGGGCATAATATTGTCGAACATAGCGCAGTTCGTGCCCACAGCTGGGACAAAACCGGGCATCTTGAATATCATGGTGGCCTTGGGGTGTTGGATAGACAGACAAGTCGGCGCCAAAATAAAGAACTCGGGAATAGGATGCGCCTAGAAATGCCACTTGTGGGTCATCGGCGTTTAAGACCAACCATCCTTCTGGATCGAGCTTCTCAATCCCTTTTTTGACGAAATTCACCGTCGTGGATAATTCACCATAACGGTCAAGCTGGTCCCGAAAAAAATTGGTGACAGCTATCACTTTCGGCTGGCTTTCCTCTGCAGCCTTGGGCATCGTGGCTTCATCAGTCTCCAACAAGGCAAGGTCAGCCTTGGGATATAATCGCAAGCGACTAGCCTGAATTAACGCTGTGGTTAATCCGAGAATCAAATTTGCCCCGGCTTGATTGGTTACGACCTTGCGTCCACTCTTGCGCAATAGAAAAGTGGCAATCGCCGCCGTAGTCGTTTTGCCATTAGTCCCGGTCAACAAGATGACACCGCCAGGCATTTTTCTAGCCAGGCGCTTAAACACTTGCGGATCAATGCGGCGGGCAATGAGACCTGGCAGGGAACTGCCGCCTCGGCCCGTCAAACGACTTACCCAACCAACAATACGCGCTATCCAAACGGCCAGAAAAAACCTCATGCGCTAGGTGAGTCCTTTCTCGACGGGCCATATTGTTGTTGGTAATATTCCAAATAGGCACCGGTTTTAATAGCTTTCCACCACGCTTCATGATCCTTATACCACTGAACGGTATCCCATAAGCCTTGCTCCCAGTCAATTTGTGGATGCCAACCTAGTTCTTTGGTGATTTTCTGGGAGTCAATCGCGTATCGCCGGTCATGTCCCAACCGATCTGCTACCGGGGTAATAACCGAATAGGGCAGATGCAAAATGTCAGCAAGTGCTTCGGCCACTTCCCGGTTCGATTTCTCATTATGTCCTCCGATATTGTAAATCTGCCCACTTTTCCCCTGAAGGGCGACCATCCATAACGCTCTGACATGGTCAGACACATGAAGCCAATCGCGGACGTTTTTCCCGTCACCATAAAGCGGCCAGGTTTTCCCTTCTAATCCATTGGTAATGAATAAGGGTATCAGCTTTTCAGGAAATTGATAGGGACCATAATTATTTGAACAACGAGTAATGACGACATCCTGAGCGTACGTGCGGAAGGCAGCCAACGTCAAGAAATCGGCAGCCGCTTTACTCGCAGCATAAGGACTATTGGGATTTAAAGGAGATGTTTCGGAAAACCAATGGCTGCCCCCAAGGGGTAAACTCCCATAGACTTCATCCGTAGAAACTTGGAGAAATCTTTTCACATGATGGATTCTCGCCAGTTCCAATAAGACCTGCGTGCCTAAGACATTGGTGGTTACAAATGGTGCTGCAGAAAGAATCGAGCGATCCACATGCGATTCGGCGGCAAAGTTGATGATGATGTCCACGCAATTATCAGCGAGAATGCCCTCGAGCGTAGCCCGATCCCCAATGGATGCATGTACCCATTGGTAACGAGGATCGTCTTCATACTCCTTCAGATTTTCTAAGTTTCCTGCATATGTTAACGCATCGACATTAATAATATGAATGTCAGGGACATTCTCAAGCAAGTAACGAACCATTTGAGACCCGATAAAGCCGAGTCCTCCTGTTATCATGACACGCATGGCTGTCGCTTCTTCCTTATCGATATTGGGTTGTCCAATCAAATCCGATGGTCTCATCATTCCACGCCAACCGTTTTTCATCAGGTTGGGCGGGATTATAGGATTCAGTGGTGAAATAGACGATCATGAGGGGCTTGTTTCCCAGTACTCGATATCCATGGACCACACCTACTGGAATGACTATGAGTTGGGGATTGTCTTCTCCCGGATACAACACTTGAGTAATGCCGTAAGTGGGAGAATCCTTGCGAGCATCGTATAATACCACTTGCGCCGATCCTACGGGAAAAAACCACAAGTCGTCTTGCCGTTCATGATAGTGAAACGCCTTAATAACGCCGGGATAACTCATGGACAATGAGGCTTGACCAAATTTGCGCAAGAGATGGTCATCATCCCGTAAGATTTCTTGAAAAAACCCGCGGTCGTCAGGATGACGCACGAGCTGTTTAACAACCACTCCTTCAATGGTTCCAAAAGTACTCATGATACCTCCTAAGCCTTTTTATGTCATTTTTTGTTATAAATCAACCCGACTATGGTCTCCTAAAACCAGTCGCATAGCTTTAGGACGCTCGTTTCGTCCTTGCACCCTAACCCCACGCCCGATTAAGGATTGATCAATGCGTTCGGCAACTCTTTGAATCACACTGTCGGGAAGAACAATACTATTTTCAATTTCTGTTTCTTCAATGATGACCCCCTCTCCGATGGTGGTATAAGGGCCGATATAAGTATTGCGAATCACAGCGCCTTCGCCTATCACGACGGGGCCTCGAATTGTCGTTCGCTCAATGCGGGCCGTTGGAGCGATATAAACTCGGCCAACAATTTCGCTTTCTTTGTCCACATGTCCTTGCACCGCCGGCACCAAATCCTCAAGAACTAAGCGGTTGGCTTCGATGACATCCTCGGGTCGTCCCGTATCTTTCCACCACCCGTCAACGAAGGTGGCATCCACAATCCGGTCTTGATCAATTAATGCTTGGATCGCGTCTGTAATTTCATATTCGCCTCGCCACGACGGCTTTAATGTCGCAATCACCTCGTGAATTTCCGGTTGAAAACAATAAGCTCCCACCAAAGCCCAATGGGATGGGGGATTTTTCGGTTTCTCCACCAGACGCGTCACGCGACCATTTTCGACTACTGCCACACCAAATTGCCGGGGATCATCCACCGCGGTTAGCAAAATGGATGCGGAATAACGCCCCGACATAAATCGATCCACAAGTGTTCCGAGGCCGCTTCGCAATAAATTGTCGCCCAAAAACATGAGAAAAGGAGCATCCGCAAGAAACGGTGCAGCGGTTTTGACCGCATGTGCCAATCCCAGTGGTGCTTCTTGCACAATGTATGTAAAATGACAATTAAAGGCTTGACCATCCCCCAGACTTTCGCGAATAGCCGCCCCTGTTTCTCCGACAATAACGCCAATATCCGTTATTCCTGCTTGCACCATCGCCTCGACCGCATAATGTAAAATCGGACGATTGGCGATAGGAATAAGTTGCTTCGCCCCGGTATAGGTTAAAGGACGTAAGCGACTGCCCGTCCCACCGGCCAGTAGCAGCCCTTTGAGTTCCATAAATCGACTCCTTTTAAATGACCATTGTTATTGTATCCATCCCACTCGTATTTGACCACGTTTTTGGCGCTTATTCATCTTATCTTGACATATAACGGCCTCAAGCGCTATACTTACTAGCGGTCGTCGGGGAGTAGCGCAGCTTGGTAGCGCGCCTGCTTCGGGAGCAGGAGGTCGCAGGTTCAAATCCTGTCTCTCCGACCACTTAAATTCTTTCCACACAGATTTTTCCACCATTTCGATCATCTTTAATAAAAGTGATCGCTTCAAGACTTTTAATCCGAAGCAGTTCGCCGCACCGGATCCAAAGGCATGATCACCATCGCCAAAGAAAAAAATATTACCAAACGCGCCAAAAACAAGTATGTCGTGCGCATTTCTCTTCGAAACGAACAATGCGGGAAATGGCGCCCGTTGACCGAAACATCGAACGAAGATATCCTAGGCAACAACATATTGCCAGGTTCACGGGAAATTTCGACGGGTTTATGGGCTAAGTGGACTGCAGGTTTATCGGAATGAGACGGGTTCGGAGCTTACATACCGTTAATAATGATCTGTCTTAGAACAGACATGTCATGTTTAAGGGAGCGGAGTATCTGCTATCTCCGCTCCCAAAAGTGTAGATTGTTAATTCACCCGGGGAAAACACGTTTTATGCTGGTTAAGCAGCATGTAGCTGCTCAGACCGAGAACGGGGAACACAACAAGTAAGACGATAACTTCTTGCCATAACCGGTGAATCCCTGTGCTGCGCCATCCCATTCCGGCTATTATCGCGCCCAAGGGACCAGCACTTTGAAGAAAGCTTCTAATATAAGCCAGCAGAGCAGGGCGTTGTTGGCTGGGTGCTCCATCATAGCGAATTTGAAGAGCCCAAGTCGCTGCCCCCGCGGCGAGAAATGCGTGGACGAACATAACTGGCAAAATCCATTTGGCATGATCCATCTGATTCCAAATCGCTATCATCACCATGCCCGCAGCCGCATCACTCCATAATAGGCGATGAATGGCTGAGCCCTTGCGCAGTAATACGGGAAGAAGGATGCTCCCGAAAAAACCTCCACTTGCTTCTAAGGTCAACAACAGTCCGTATCGTGTACCGTCTGCATGCCAATCATGCGAAACAATTAAAGGCCATAACACCACGAGCATCCCTTGGGCCACATTCATCCCCCAAAACACGGCCGTTGATATCCAAATCGCGGGGTTGCCCAGGATTAGCCGCCATATCGGTCGCGATATGATAGCCGAATCTTGATCAGAATGCGCGGTTGTCCCCTTAGTCATAAGGGAAATGGTTGCCAAATTAAAGGCCGCTAGAACTAATATGACCGCAGCACTGCCCACAAATAATATCACAGGGACATGGCTCACCATCACACCCGCTAATAAAGGGCTTAGCAATACTGCAAGATTCCACCCAATTTGCTCGCTATAAAGTGCCGTCGAGACCCATGGTTCAGGCACCAAATGCACATATAAATTGGGTCCACCTGCATTCGTCACCATAAATGTGAGCGCATTCAAAAAAGCCACGCCGTCAAATACGGTCCAATTCACCGCGTCTTCATGGATTGCAATGATCTCCGTCAAAATTCCATAACCCAGCGCCCGGCTGACAAGGTCGACAACCATAGCACGCCTGATAGACCAATAGCGAAACAGTTTCACCGTTAGCGGTCCGCCAATGATAGCGGGCGCCGTACTCCAAAATACATACCATCCCAGATTTGCTGGAGAGTGACCTCTAGTTGCCAAGAACCAGAGCAATGCAAGCTGTACACACTGCTCCACTAGGCGGACGATGGTGTCACCGAGAAAATAGCGAGCAAATGCTGGGATCTGAAATATGCGCAAATAACGCATCATGATCCCCCGCTAAATTTTCATAGTTCAGTGTGGGAGCGAGAGATTTAAGGGGGAGTCAAAACCAGGAGGGGCATGGTCTGATCCATCGGCATCCCCTCCTAGACAGTGTTTCGCATGTCATTCTAATAAAAGCATTCTACCATAACTCTTCTCGTTAACCATGACCCATGCCGTTTTATGGGGGATGCCAGAAATTTAACATCAACTATATCTTCATGTTTTTGATGTTATAAATAAATATTTATGTATCTTTAATCCAATCCATATTTCACAAATACCTCTGAGATCGTTATTCTTATCACATAGACCTTTACCACCCAATTAGCAACGCTCTAAATTGTCTGAATTCGCGCTTTTATTTCAAGGGAGGAAATTTCATGAGTTCAACTGAGAACAAAAAGAAAAGCCGCTGGGCCTCTGGGGTCACCCCATATAGTGAAATGGGATATTGGCGCCCAGATTACGAACCGTCAGAAACCGATGTCATTTGCGTATTTCGCGTCACTCCACAAGAAGGCGTCTCGCCGGAAGAAGCCGCGGCTGCAGTGGCCGGAGAGTCCTCCACAGCGACATGGACTGTTGTCTGGACTGACCGTCTTACTGCCTATGACAATTATCAGGCGAAAGCATACCGCGTAGATCAGATTCCTGGAACTGACCAATATTTTGCTTACATTGCGTACTCAATTGATCTCTTTGAAGAAGGCTCTATCGCCAACCTGGCCTCATCTATTATTGGTAACGTATTCGGTTTCAAACCGTTAAAGGCCTTGCGTTTAGAGGATATGCGCATACCCCTTCATTATATCAAGACCTTCCAGGGCCCAGCTCACGGAATTGTTGTGGAGCGGGAATATCTCGACAAATACGGACGGCCTTTACTTGGTGCCACCATTAAACCCAAATTAGGGTTGTCTTCACGCAACTACGGTCGTGTCGCCTATGAAGCGCTTCGTGGGGGACTAGACTTTACCAAAGACGACGAGAACATTGGATCTCAGCCCTTCATGCGCTGGCGTGACCGCTTCCTTTATGTCATGGAAGGTGTCAACCGCGCGGCCGCCGAAACGGGTGAAGTCAAAGGTCACTACATGAACGTTACTGCTGCCACAATGGAAGATATGTATGAACGGGCTGAATTTGCTCGCGACTTAGGCAGTGTCATCATCATGATCGACCTCACAGTCGGGTACACCGCCATTCAGTCTATGGCCAATTGGGCTCGTAAAAATGGAATGCTGCTTCACCTACACCGGGCAGGCCACGCCACCTACACGCGTCAAAAAACGCACGGGGTGTCTTTCCGGGTCATTTCTAAATGGATGCGTTTAGCGGGAGTTGACCATATCCATGCCGGAACCATTGTCGGTAAACTGGAAGGCGATCCCAACATGATCCACGGTTATTACAAGACCTTACGCGATTCCAAGGTTGAAATGAACCTCCAAGAAGGCTTGTTCTTCGATCAAGACTGGGGTTCCATGCCAGGTGTCATGCCCGTCGCTTCCGGGGGAATCCATGCCGGACAAATGCACTTGTTAATCCACCACCTTGGTGAAGATGTCATTTTGCAGTTCGGTGGCGGAACGATTGGTCATCCGATGGGAATCTCCGCAGGGGCAACGGCCAACCGCGTGGCATTAGAAGCCATGATCAAGGCTCGCAACGAAGGCAAAGATATCCTCAATGAGGGTCCCGAAATCCTTCAAAAAGCGGCGAGAATGTCTCCGTCGCTACAAGCAGCCCTTGACGTGTGGAAAGATGTCACATTTAACTACGAATCCACAGACACTCCGGATGTTTTACCGACACCCAGTGTATAAATAAGGAGGACACTATCGATGGCTTTTCACCTGACCCAGGGAACCTTTTCCTATCTTCCCCCACTCACTGATGACGAAATCAAGTTGCAAATTGAATATGCTCTCGATCACAACTGGCCGATGAGTGTGGAATTTACTGACGATCCCCATCCACGGAACACGTATTGGGAGATGTGGGGTATGCCGATGTTTGACCAAAAAGATGCCGCGGCCATTCTCTACGAAGTTAACGAATGTCGCAAGGCCTATCCGAATCACTATATTCGGCTAAATGCTTATGACGCCTCTCGCGGTCGGCAGTCCTTACGGATGTCCTTCATCGTAAACCGTCCAGCGAACGATCCCGGTTTTGGCTTAATCCGTCAAGAAGGTCGCGACCGTCAGCTTCATTACACTATCCACAGCTATGCCACGGATAAGCCTAAAGGCGAACGCTTCACCGACTAAGCGTCCGTTCCACAAAAAACAGCCCGGTTGGGCTGTTTTTTGTTATGGGACGTTTGACAACCGTCATAAGCCATCTTTCATCCATACATCGTGAAGCAACACGGCCAAACCACGAGGCAAGGCGATATTCGGATGGATATGATTATCTTAAACCCGGGCCTGCTGGAGGAGCAGGTCTTTTAGCGCTTTGGCGGGCGGTGGCAAATAATGTCCCCGTAAGTGCACGACATACCAGTAACGCTTGAGTGGAAAGCCTTCAACCGGCAAGATGACAAGACGTTTGGACTCTAGTTCCAGTTGAATCACACGACGGGAGATCACGGCAATTCCTAACCCGTGCGCCACACCTTGCTTAATTGTGCTATTATTTCCCAGTTCCATGTTCACGCGAAATGTAATGCCTGCTTGATTAAAATACCGTTCCATGGTTGCCCGCGTTCCCGATCCCACTTCGCGGACCAAAAAACCTTCATGTGCCAATTCTTCGGCGGCAATGAATCGTTTCTGCGCCAAGGGATGGTCGGGGCTTGCAATCACCACCAAATCATTTTCCATAAAAGGCGTAGCATCCCATTCGGCCACATCGTCGGGAACTTGTCCCATTACGGCCAAATCGGCTTCGCGGGCCGCAATGCGCTCCATCACCGTAGCCCTGTTGGCGACATCCAACATAATGGCGACTTGGGGAAACATGCGCCGGAATTGCCCCAAATACTCCGGCACCACATAAACCCCCACCGTCGTGTCCGCTGCCACCCGCAGTTGGCCGATATTGCCACCTTTTAAAGCGCTCATCACCTGCTGGGTTTCTTCCATGAGCGCAAAAATCTTTTGACTATAAGACCACAATGATTCTCCCGCTGCTGTCAAACGAATATGGTGCCCGACTTTTTCAAACAAGGGCAAACCCACAGCGCGTTCCAGACTTTTAACGTGCATGGACACAGCCGATTGACTGATAAGCAATTCTTCGGCCGCACGCGAAAAGCTTAAATGCCGCACCACCGTCTGAAATACTTTGAGATGGTGGAGATTCAACGTGCCGTAATGCGGTTCCTCATTCACTTAAATCCCCGCCCCATCTCGCCACACGGGCGCATCAGGCAACACCACCGAGTGTGCCATCACATGGAAGCTTTCTTGAGAAATCAAATGCGCTAGAGAAATGCTGGCTAAAGTATTTCCCACACACAACTCTAACGCTTTCCAAATTTCTGGGCGCACACAATCCTGGCATTCCTGATGCCCGCAATCGCAAAATTCGATAGGACCTTGTAGGGCTTTCATAATGTCGAGTAACGAAATGTCTTCGGCAGGTCTCGCTAAGGTAAAGCCCCCATTTGCTCCCCGCGTCGACCGCACCAACCCGGCTCGTTTTAATATCATCAATAATTGCTCTAAATACTTATCGGATAATCCGAGCCGAGGTGTCATCACACTAATAGATACTGGCGTCCCTAAAGGACTCTCGCCGAGTAAAGCCAGAATACGGAGACCTGACTTGAATCCGGACGATAGTTTAAACACATTAGCCCTCCTCTTGGTATAGCGCCGTACTCAAATACCGTTCTCCCGAATCCGGTAAAATCACCACAATCGTAGCATGTTCCCGATTTTCCTGCATAAGCCACTCATTGGCTGCCGCAATCGCCGCGCCACTCGAAATCCCTACGAGTAATCCTTCAGACCGGGCCAGATCACGAGCCGTATGAAATGCCTCCTCACTGCTAATCGGGATGACATAATCGAGCAGGGAAACATCTAAGGTTTTGGGAACAAATCCGGCCCCAATACCTTGGATTTTGTGTGGCCCGGGATTGCCACCCGAAATCACCGGCGACTCAGCAGGTTCGACTCCAATAATATCAATGGCCGGATTACGCTCTTTTAAGTATTGCGCAATGCCCGTAATCGTTCCACCCGTTCCAATGCCGGCCACAACCGCCGTAACCATGCCCTCTGTATCTTCCCAAATTTCGGGCCCGGTGGTCATCCGATGAATTTCTGGATTGGCCGGATTTTCAAATTGATGCAAACTAATCGCCCCAGGAATTTCTTTTTCTAATTCGGCGGCCCGGGAAATTGCTCCGACCATGCCAAATTTGCCTGGCGTCAATTCTACTTCCGCGCCAAAGGCTTGAAACAATAACCGGCGCTCAATGGATGCGGTATCTGGCATGGTGAGAATACACCGGTAACCGCGTTTAGCGGCTACCATAGCTAATCCCACCCCAGTATTTCCTGAGGTGGGTTCAATAATCACGCCGCCAGGTCGCAAGATCCCCTCTCGTTCCGCGTGAGACACCATATTTAAGGCAATACGATCTTTCACACTGCCCCCCGGATTATACGATTCTAGCTTGCCATAAATCAAACATTTTCGTAATTCAGATATTTTTTGAAGCTTAACCAGTGGAGTTCTTCCAATTAAATCGCAAACCGACTCAAAGGTTCGCATACGCCACCCTCTTATCCATAAACTGGAAATACGATAACCATTCTCGCATTCATTATATCATAGCCCGTGTGACACACTATTTCTACTATTAATCAAGGAGGATTCCCATGTCCCCACGAAAAAAATTACTTGTTCCCGAAGCGTCGCAAGCATTAGACAAATTGCGCGAAGAAATCCTTAAAGAACTGCGAATTCATCGTCAGCCCATGCGTGAGCAATTTCGTGATACCGCGCGCCGCATTGCTGAACAAGCCGATAAGACTAATCCGGATCCATGATCCGTCCAAAGTCCTGCACCACCTGCCCTGAAAATGTTCGCACTTTACGAATCGCAGCTAACACCCCGGCGGCATAAGCACTGCGGTCATGGACATCATGTCGTAAAGTCAATATCTGTCCACTGGCGCCAAACACTACCGCTTGATGGGCCACCATCCCTGGCAGGCGCAAGGCATGCACAGGAATCGTATCGGCTGGAGTCTCCCACGAGTCTGCTAATAACTGAGCCATTCGTTTGGCAGTCCCTGATGGTTTATCTTTTTTGGTGTCGGCATGCGCTTCTAAGATCTCGGCTTTTTTAAAGTAATGGCTAGCCTGTTTGGCCAGCTGCTCCATCACCCATGCACCCAAAGAAAAATTAGCAATCAAAACAGCTCCCACCTGATAACGAACCACCAACTGCGTGATTGAGTCCCGTTCCTCTGCAGTAAATCCTGTCGTGCCTACCACAATGTCCCACCCGCGGGACACTGCTTCACAAATGCGCTCATATGACGATTGGTGTTCTGTAAAATCCACTAAAACCGCATAAGATGCTGGAATTTGAGCGAGAGATTCTTGCACGACCAAAGGGACAGGTTCCGCCCAAAGATCCTTGAGCATACTGCCCGCATGATGTTGAGCAATTGCTCCAATGAGGTCCATATCATCCGCATGATATATCGCTTTTCCCACTTCTCGACCGGTTTTTCCGCTGGCTCCGGCTAATACCACTGGAATTGGTGTCGTCATAAATCCCCCTAAATGTTACCTAAGTCATATTCTTTTAAGAGTCGGCTCGCAATGACTAGCCGCATAATTTCTGAGGTGCCTTCATAAATTTCTGTCACCTTGGCGTCGCGCAAGAGACGCTCCACCCCATATTCTCGCATATAACCATATCCGCCAAAAATTTGAATAGCATCGGCGGCATGTTGAACCGCTTTTTCCGAAGCAAACAACTTGGCCATTGCGAACAATGGCCGCTGAGCTGGACCTTCTTCGCGCCGTCTGGCGGCCTCATAGGTCATCAAGCGGGCTGCATGTAAATCCGTCGCCATATCGGCTAGCCGCCATTGAATGCCTTCAAAGTGTCCAATCGGTTGCCCAAATTGTTTGCGCTGGCGTGCATAAGCTAAGGACCGTTCTAAAGCTGTTGTCATAATTCCCACGCTTTGTGCAGCAATTCCAATTCTCCCGCCGTCTAAAAGATATAGCGCGATGTCGTATCCTTGCCCTTCTTCGCCAAGCCGGTCCTCTACCGGCACAACTACATCATCTAAGATCATTTCCGAGGTTCGTGACGCCCGGATTCCCAATTTATCCTCGGGAGGTCCAAAGCGTAAACCTGTCGCAGTTTTCGGTACGATAAATGCGGTAATGCCCTTTTCTTTACGAGCAGGGTCGAGAGTCGCAAAGACGATGTAACGGTCTGCTTCTCCTCCACTGGTGATGAACATCTTCCGACCTGTTAAGTGATACCCATCCTCCAATCGCAGGGCACGGGTTTGCATACTGGCCGCATTAGACCCCGACTCAGCTTCGGTAATGGCAAAAGCTCCAATCGTCTTTCCCTGACATAGTTCGGGAAGATAGCGTGATTTTTGTTCTTCCGTTCCAAAACGCCAGATCCCTTCGATATGCAAAGAATTATGTACTTCATAAATAACAGCCGTAGCCGGATCAGCTGCAGCTATCGCTTCGACTACCAGCGTTTGTGCCAGGTAGCTGGCACCAGCTCCTCCCCATTTCGGATCCACAATCATCCCCAAATAGCCTTGACGACCAAGGAGTTCAATGTTTTCACGAGGAAAAATGGCCTTTTGATCAAATTCTTGCGAGCGCTTAGCAATGGTGCCTTGTACGAGTTCAAAAATAGCATCGCGTATCGCGTTCTCTTCTTCATTTAATATACTCAAAGCCATAAGTCTTACTCTCCTTGTGCGCTGGTCTTAAGCCACTGAGTCAACAATGTTTTGGCTTCCATCGTAGAATCTTCTCCTGACAATATGTCCATGACGGCTTGGCGCCATAGCCCTTGATGATCCATCTCAGACTGGATTGCCACCATAACGTCTTCAAGAGATTGCTTTAGTATGTGTTCCGCTTGTTGGTAACGGAGGTTATCTAATAGATTATGTTCACGCAGGTAGACTTGGTGTTGATCAATGGCCTCAATCACTTCACTTATCCCAACAAAACGATCGGCTTGGGTTTTGATAATAGGCACCGTCCACGAAGAATTCTCCCCGCTCAGGCTTAATAATCCTTTGAGAGAACGCACAGTGAGTTCAGCGCCATCGCGATCAGATTTGTTGACAACGAACACATTGCCAATTTCTAAAATCCCGGCTTTAATGGCTTGAATATCATCACCCAGGCCTGGTGCTAAGACCACCAACACCGTTTGGGCGTAACGCATGATATCGACTTCAGCCTGACCAGCCCCCACCGTCTCCACCAAAATGGTATCAAATCCCGCCGCGTCTAAAAGATTAATCGCTCCAAATGCCGCTCGTGACAAGCCGCCAACATGGCCCCGGCTCGCCAAAGAACGCATGAACACGCCCTTGTCATCCACGGATTCCTGCATGCGGATGCGGTCTCCCAAGATCGCGCCGCCCGTATACGGACTCGAGGGATCCACCGCAAGAATGCCCACAGTATTTTGACGTTTTCGCAGTTCTAGGGCAAGCGCATTGACTAACGTCGACTTCCCCACTCCAGGCGCTCCCGTAATCCCAATGACGCGAGCATGACCCGTATGCGCGAACAACCGGTGAGCCAATTCCTTGCCACGTACACTCCCTTCATCAATCCAAGACAAGCCGCGAGCGAGAGCACGCCGGTTCCCCGCGACAATCCCTTCATATAAACTATTCACATCCATTAGCGTTCTCCTACATGCTGCCTGATATATTCCACAATATCCCCCGTGTCGGTTCCCGGCCCAAACACCTGGTGGACTCCCGCCTCCAACATCAGAGGGATATCGTCATCGGGAATAATGCCCCCAAGAAGCACGAGCATATCATTCACACCATTTTCGCGCAATAAACTCGTGATGCGGGGCACAAGTGTGGGATGGGCCCCGGATAAAATGGATATGGCCAAGACATCCACATCTTCTGAAATCGCTGCGTCTACAATTTGATCGGGTGTTTGATGAAGACCGGTGTAAATGACTTCCATTCCCGCATCCCGCAAGGCGCGCGCTATCACTTTGGCACCTCGGTCATGACCATCCAGTCCGGGCTTGGCCACTAAAACGCGAATCATGAGATTCACTCCTCATCATTTGGTACTGACAGTATATGGTATCAATCCGGATGTGCTCACACTTTTAGGTCATAACCAGTTTATCATCTTCGCCATAAAAAAAGAGAAGAAGACAATAAAATGACTTCTTCTCAGGCAAATCAGAAAGATTGTTACGCGCCTTTAGCAACCTTTGTCGAAGACCGTCCTTGCTGGGACGACCGGGAATAAACGTACCCTAAGAATATCAGCACTAAACCGACAATATTCATCACCGGCAAAATACTTAAGGCAACACCTTGCGAAGCCAAGGTGCCGCCAACCCCAGCAGCTAAAGCGCCAGCGGCAATCAACAAATTATAATAGCGGCGGGTTTTCCACCACGACCATAACGCCCCCACCAACACGATCGTCCCGCCTAACGAAGCCATAATGATATAAACAACTTGGGTTAAGCCCACAATTCCGCCTTTTCCACCGTTTAGGGCCAGCCACGAACCGCGAATCACGGGTGGGGTGGCAAACACAGAAATCGTCAATACCACGGCCAACAACACAATCAGGGTCGCATAAATGCTACCAACCCGCTTTGAAAACGCCAAATAGGTTGTTCCAACAGACATTGCACCAACTAAAGTGGCTGAGGCAATCACATAAAGTTGGTATGTGAATAAGGTCCATTGGCTACGAACCGTCGTCGCCTCCGCAAGATAAGCTACAGTATAGAGGCCGAAGGAAATCGCCCACCACAAATAAAAAGGTGCCCGGCGCTCTCGGTATCGTTGCAATAAGGCAAGTGCAAATAAAGCCGCCAATAATGCCGCAGCGAAGAATAATCCCTCCACCATAAATAACATGCCTTCTTTCCTCAAAAAGTTCATACAATGATTTCAGCGACTACACTCACCCAACACCCTTTACGTCATCATGCCAATTTAGTTATAGCACGAAATCAACGTGTGATATTGTTATAGATCGTTTTAGAGTTCAGGACCAGGGACATTTGGCGCAACTGCAGGGGGGACATTCGTCCTAATTGTTGAATCCATTGAGGCCCATTGATCTTCTAGACGCTTGACTTCAGTAATTAACTGTCGTGTTTTTCCTAACATTTTGGCCATAAATCCAAACATAATTAGGAATAATCCCGTATAAGCAGCGAACATAAACCACAGGTACATTTTTTCTATTGGTGTCATAACCATGGTTTTCCCCTCCCTAATATCTCTTTACATAACCTAGGAAACAAGCCCCAAGTGGAATGGTGCCTCATTATGAAGGAGGCTCTTGCAACACCTGATGTCTTCTTTGATAAATTTGTCGTAGGCGCGATTCGGCGTCTAATAAGCGCACGCGAATAACCATCCACATGACAAAGATCGCCATCATTGCGACCATAGATAACAGCATGGCATCGATCATCTTGGGGGCCATGTGGATCCCTTGCGTCGTAATGACAACAGGATGCACCGAACGCCACCAGCGCACCGCCATATAATCAATGGGCACATCGATATAAGCCACGATCGCTAACACCGCCGAATAGGTAGCCCGCTTGCCAGGATCATCTGACCATTCCCGCAACAATAAATATCCGGCAAAGAGTACCCAGAGGATAAGGGTGGAAGTCAGCCTGGGATCCCATGTCCACCATACTCCCCATGCTGCTTTCCCCCATAAGATCCCGCTAAACAACACCATGGCCGTAAAAACGGTTCCGATTTCGGCCGATGCCGCAGCCATATGATCCCACCTGAGATTTTTAATCAATAGATAGCCTAGACTGGCGCCAAAGGTGAGGGTAAAAGCTATCGCTGCGACGACGGCCGCACCCATGTGGAAATAGAAAATTCGCTGGCTCGCTCCTAGCACCCGGTCATCTGGGCTCCAAATCAAATCAGCATAGAGTGCTCCTACTACCAGAGGCAAGGCAAGGATGAAGGCGTTCTCTCTTATCAGCTGTTTTCTTAATGGATCCATCTCACACCTCCCACAGATAATCCGATAGCATGAGCCCTAAAGCCAGAAAAATGAGGTCGTAGGCTATCAGTCCATGAATCCACAGGCTTAGATGGGGTGGATTTGGCATCAGCACCCCGGCAGTGGCTTGAACCGCCATAATTAAGACCGGGATTTGCAAAGGAATGACTAACAAGCTTAACAGCATATCACCATTTTTCACGTGAATACTTATCGCGGCCAATAATGTGGCGATTTCTACCATTCCTAAAGCCCCCAACACCAATATGGCGAAAAAACCTCCAACATGCATGGCTACACGTTCATCGAATATGATAAAAAATGCTGGGATACTGATGAGTTCAGTCACCAACATAAAGAGGAATGCGACCGTCATTTTGGCTGCGTACACGGCCAATCGGTCTCCGGGTGCTAAAAACAATCCCGTCAATGTATCTTCCGCTTCCTCTCGCTGAAAGGCCTTGTTGATCCCTAATATTCCCGTAAACAGAAATGTCATCCATAACATACCCGGAAACATCTGGCGTAATACTTGATTCAACGAATCAAACGCAAACGCAAAGACCAAAAGCACCATTAGGACAAAAGTGACCATGCCTAGCCACCAATCTTTGCTCCGCCACTCAAACAACAAATCTTTGTACACAATAACCCAGAACTTACGGATAGCAATGCACCTCATCTGTGACCCACTTGGTATATGTGTTCAAGAAATTGGGATCTTCTTGCGAATGAGCATGGACGGAAGACCACCACACAAATTGCCCATGAGCTAAAATGGCTATGGCATCTGCTAAAGGTAAGACATCGTCTATTTGATGGGAAATCAGGATGATGGCAGCACCTTTCTCTTTGCGCTGGGTCAGAATCCCTTGGAAAAGGGTCCGCCCCGCCAAATCGAGTCCCGTATAGGGTTCATCTAATAAGATGAGTTCCGGCTGGATTAACAACAGGCGCGCCATTTGAAGACGCTGTTTCATCCCGCGGGAATAGGTACGCACCACTTCGTGTGCAAACCATGATAATCTTACCTGCTCCAATACCGTATTAACCTGTTGGGATGGATGAGATAGTCCCCACAATCGTGCTTGGAACAGTAAATTTTCACGAGCCGTAAGCTCAGGATAGACCATGGTTTGATGTCCTATATACCCAATTCGCGGATCACTTTGGCCTGTTTTCCCAACTTTTACGCCAAAACGCCACAAATCTCCCCAAGACAGATGCCACAATCCGCTTAAAATATTCAACAACGTCGTTTTCCCTGCCCCATTCGGACCCATGATCCCCAAACATTTTCCGGGTGCCAAGGTAAAAGAGACGTCTTGCAGAACGGCTTTGCCCGCAATGATTTTTCCCACGTGCTCAGCTTGTATTACCCAGCGTGGTGCTTGCATCATGGCTTTCTTGTTCCTTTCCTAAGTAAGCGGGTATGATCCTGCCCTTGCCGCATGTGCCCGGGAGTACTTGCATCGTCCACTACACGGGGATGCCACTCTGTATGGAAGTTAGCCACCGCCTCATTTTGCTCAGATTGAATGTTTAGCCCAAAAAGCTTGCGCCAATAAAGGGCCAGGAGGATAGCCATTGCGGACAACACAGCGATGGCGACTTGGAACCCTTGACCAATGCGGGGATAAAGATGTCCGGCAAAGAGTGTTGAAGGCGGGGAATTTTGGTTCACATCCTGTTCCACAATTAAGGGCAAATCCGATCCCGCCATGAGATGGGAGGTAACATATTCATTAAAGACAGGACTTAAAACCTTCTTCGACAGAGGAATCCGCCCTTGCCCGTTAAACACTAACGACGGATTTAATACGGCCGGCATCGCTAAGGAAGGCGGAACTAAAAGGACCACGGCACCGGTGTTCCCATAACTCGGAAGCATATAAGCACCTGAACGACCATTCCAAGGCACTTGATAGCGGACGGCACACGTATTTTCTTGAGCAGTGATGATGACGTCATGGGGAGCTCTTGAGTCTATGTGGGCTCCTACGCCACGCAAATGCGTTGCGTCCGGCAAAATGCCCATCATGACCTCTTTGGGCGGGTGTGAAAACACCCATTGTTCATAAATGGCTAAGTGATGATGAAGGGGTATCATCATCACCATTTCCATCGCCACAGCTTTTGGCAAACGCTTAGCCAAAACCCGCATAGGGAATCCCGCTGCCACCACCACCGTCGCCATTACCAGCCATCCTATTCTTTTCATGGTCTTCGTGTGCTTTCCTTTCCGCAATGTGAACATGTTCTGCGAAACAACCGGCGTTGCCCGCACAGCGGGCAATAGATTGCAGGCACTCTTTCGCTTTCGCTGTTTATGAAGGACTTGTCTGAGGACTTATCGGATCCTCTTACCGCAGGAAGAATCAAAAGAGCGGACATGGCAATAGTAAGCATTATCCCAAGAAATGCCGCCATTAAAACGGATCACGTCCTTTCACACTCAAAGAACTCGCCCTCATCCCAGTAATATCGACAAGGGACCGGGATCGTTGGCGCTCTTTAGTGGTCCGACCGCCTAGTGACAACAACGTCGCGCCAATGAGAATGTACATTCCGGTCCAGATAAAGCGCACAAAGGGGTTAATAAAAATGTGCAAAATCGCTTCTTGTTGTCCAGGACTGCCTTCGAACACACAATATAAATCCTTCATCCACCCACCATGAATCGCGACCTTTGCAACGGGTTGGGCTGAACCGGGGAAGAAAGCGAGAGCCGGCTGTTCTCTAAATTGTTGAGCGTGGTAACGCACCAACAAATTAGCCTGCACCATTTGATATCCCGGTCCTGTGGCCATGGTCATACCTTGGTATGCAATCTTATATCCACCGAGAAACAGCTGTTGATGCGGTTTTAAAGTGGTTGTGATTTTGATGTTATGAGTATGGGAGCCTGCCACTCCGAAAATAATCAGCAAGAATGCAATATGGGCTAAATATCCTCCATAGCGCCTGCGATTATGGCTAATAGCCTGTGCCAGGGAACGCTGCCAGCCCAAATGATGCGCTTTTTGCCGGTTCTTGGCAGCCCTGACCAATTCTTGAATCATGGACGTCGAGGCGAATCCCACAATAATCATCGCAAGCCAAGTCGCAATGGCATGAAATCCACTGAGATAAGCTACAACACCCACGCCTAGTGCAACCAGCAACGGTGTTCGCATGTGATGCCAAAACTGTGCGAAGTGCGTACGCCTCCAACCCATTGCTGGTGCCACTCCCAAAAGAACTGCAAGCATTAAGAAAAGCGGGACGGTGAGCCGGTTAAAATATTCTTGGGTGAGAATAATCGTAGTCCCCATCAATGCGTGGGACAGAACCGGATAAAAAGTGCCGAAAAGGACAATGACGGCAATGCTACTAAAAAGAACATTAACTAAACGATACACGCTTTCTTTAGACCAAGTGAGATCAGGAGCATTTTCTGGCAGATGCCCTTGAAGGACATCTTGCCGTGACCAAAGAATGAAGAAGGTGCCGAGTCCAATCAGGATTAACAAAGCTAAGAAATAGGGACCTACTCCGGTACCAGTAAATGAATGAACCGAATTCTTTAAAATGCCGCTCCGAGTAATGTAGGTTCCTACCACGGTCAAAAGGAAACTTCCGACACCCAAAATCGCTGTCCATGCCCGCAGGATTCCCCGTTTTTCCTGGGCTTGTAGCGAGTGCAAAAACGCCGTGGCTAATAGCCATGGCATCAGCGATGCATTTTCTACGGGATCCCATTCCCAATAGCCGCCCCACCCAAGTTCCATATACGCCCACATTCCTCCGAGAACAATGGCCGCGGATAAGAACATCCAAGCGAACAAAGTCCATCGTCGAACTATTCCGACCCACTGATCCATGGGAGCGCGCGTCCACAATGCAGCCAGCAGGTATGCTGCGGGAACGGCCATACCAATCAATCCTATATACATCGCAGGAGGATGAATACTCATCACCACATTTTGTAATAAGGGGTCAAGACCAGCACCGTCTGCAGGATGGCCACCAATCATCCGAAAAGGATTCACGACGAGATTAGACATTCCTGTAAAAAATAGCAGTAGGCCTGTTAAATACAAACTCGTCAACGAGGTCAAGGGACTTTGCCATCGCCCTCGCAGTGTTACGACGACGGTATATAAGGACAAAATCCAGGCCCAAAACAAGATTGAGCCGGAATTGCCTCCCCACAACGCTCCCATTTTATAAAGCAGCGGCAACGCACGATCGGAATGATTATAGACAGCTTGAACCGTGTAATTACCGGTTACCAGCAGATATTCTAACGTGAATACCGCTGTGGTGAGAGCTAGAGCCACAGCGAGCACCGCTCCTCGTACACTTTCCGCTAACTGCGGATTGCAAAGTCTCCTGTTCCATGTTCCGCTTATTACGATATACAGGGAATTGCCGCCAGCTAAAACCAGCGCATACCGTCCCAATTCCGGCATAGTCACGGCTAAAGGTCACCTTCCCTTTACGGGTTTCTCGCTGTGGGTGCAGCCGAGTAATGATTGGGGCATTGAATCTCTAACTTTTGAGCCTTAAAAATGCCACCCGGTTCCATATATCCTTTAACAATGGCACTCGCATTTTTGAATTGTTCGGTTGGCATCGGCCCTTGGTATAGAATGGGCAATTTCGCCCCATTTGATACCAAATCAAATCGCAAAGTACTGGTCTTGGGATTGTAGCGCACACTGGTAGATTGCAAAGTGCCCTGGACACGCACTGTTTGATCCGAAAAGCGGCGGAGGTTGTCTTCATATTGTTTGACGGTGAGGAAATAATTGGAGAAATTGTGGGCTCCTTGGACGAGAAGATAGCCAAGTGACACAGCAATTACCGCACTGCCTACCTGCAATTTAAGTTTGTTCGATGTGGCCAACTGGTTCCGTCACCCATTTCACAACATGTATTTAATTCTCATGTTGCACAACTTAGACGAAGATGATACACTAATTTTTGCACGTCAGAGTGACGACGTTGCCGAAGTGGTGGAATCGGCAGACACGCGGTGTTCAGGGCGCCGTGAGCAATAGCTCGTGTGGGTTCAAATCCCACCTTCGGCACCATAAACCTATTTGACCACATCGTCACAACTTATCTTGGGGAAAATCAAACTAAGAACCCGACACCATAAGTCTATGGTGATATCGGTTTTTTTGTATTGTTCCTGCAGTGGCTCAAACTTTGCGATCCGGGATGTGGCGCGATGGGGCGTGTTGGGTATCCCCCCAACCAGCGCATGGACCTCATCGTTGACGATGGTGCTCCCTCCCGACACCATCCCATCCGGTTGGCCCACACGGTTGAGGACGTGCTCGCACTTTACGATTTATGGGGCCGATGCCGCTGGCCTTTGTCCTTCCGAGGCTTGCGCAAACGAAACGTGGGCACAGCGGGCGGGGCGGGGGATGTCGGGATCTCGTGCGGTGTCTGGGCCAGACGGGGCCGGGGACGTTGCCAGGTGCCCTCGGGAGTCCGGATCGCGGACCGAATGCGGGAGCGCACGATGGGACGATCCGTCAGAGTCACCGGAAAGACTGGCACTCCCAGGTCTTGCACGGCGGGGATCGGACGGTCCGCCTGCACCCAGGACTCCATCCACTGGGTCATCGTCTCCGGAGCCAAGACGGGAACCTGAAACGTCACGGAGGCGGTCTTTTGATCCGCGCTGACCCGCACCTCGGCCACAAATGCCTGCACCGCTCGGACCCAGATCTGCGAATGCACATCCGGAGGATACCAGTCAAAGAAGGATTGCCACTTTTAAGCCCCCTAAGAAGACGAGACAATCGCGATCTCTCCTGGTTGGATTATTATCAGTTCAGAGGAGAGAATGTACACGATGAGTCAAACCTATTCACCGGAATTCACACAACAGATTGTTCGAGAAGCTCAAGACACGCAAAATGCGCCATGAGTCGCTCGTCGTCATCAGCTGAGTCCATCCATGGTGCGTCGCGGGGTGCGTGAGGCGGTGAAGGCGGCCCACTTCCGGAAGTTTCAGGCGTTCGCAGAGGGCGGCCAAGTCATCGCAAGGATCGACCGGAAACGTCAGGGTCGATCGGGTCATTGCGGGACCACCTCCGCATAGTCGGCTAATAAACGAATCGTGGGCAAATCCTCCTCGGGTGTCCGTAACGTACGACGCCGAGCAATCGGTTGACCCGGAATGCGTTCGGGTGGGGCGTCTTGGTGCCATGTCTCCGTGCCGACGATCTGATGCGGGCGCGAGGGAATCGCATACCGCGTGAGCTCTTGCGTCTCTTGCCCAATCACGATACCGGTCTCGGAGTAGCGCCTGACGTACACCATCGTTCCCGCCGCCGTCCACGGTACCGCAAAACGATGCCCTTGCCAGTGCACAAACGCATCGCGCGTCACTTTACGGGGAAACTGTTCGCCGAAGGCCCACAGCCGCGTCAGGTCATACGGCTGGGCTCCCGCCACGTCGGCCTCCCAGCGATCTGTCGGGCGCTCGAACGTGGTGCCATGAATGCGCAGATCACGTTCCTGGGCCCAGACCATGACACGGACATTTAATTCCTTGAGGGTGATGACCTCAGGGATCCGCGGCCAGAAATTTTGGCGAACATATAACACACTGCGTTCGACTTTTCCCTTGGTTTTTGCCCGATAAGGCCGGGCGGCTTTCGGTCCAAAACCATGAAATTCGGCAAAAGCCGTGAATCGGGGGTTCCAGACGATCTCTCCCCCGCGCGGATGGTCAATGACCATCGGTTTCATGTTATCTGATAAAATCGTCGTGGGGACACAGCCAAAATACGCAAACGCGTTCTCGAGGCAGCGAAACAAGGTGGTTTGGCGCTGATCGTGCACAAATTCGCCAGACATACGCCGCGAAAAACTCATGGTATAAATAAAAATGTAGAGTTTTCGCCGTTGGTCCGGATACACCAACGCCCCGAAGTCGGCCCAATCGCATTGTGCTTGATCCCCGGGATCCGTTTCATAGCGTTGAGCCGGTTCAACACCCCGCTGCGGACGCAGCGGTTGCACCAGCTGTTTGATCAAACTCAGACTGCCCGTGTAACCGTGGGCACGGGCCTCTTCCCAGAGAACAACGGCATTCTGACACCCCTGGTTCCACCGTTCTTCGATATACTCTTTGTATGGATCGAGTTGACTCTCACGGGTACGACGGGTCAGGTCGTGCCCGTGTTTTTGGTCGGTGACCACTTTACGAATGGTTTTGCGATCGCGACCGGTGGCCGCTTGAATCGCCGTAATCGTCTGCTTCTGTTCGTGCATCATCATGATCCTGCGACACTCCTCGGGGGATAGATAATACGCCATGTCTCGCATCGCCTCGGTATTCGGATAGTGCCCGCCCTAGGGACAGGCCCTTTGATACGTTCCTCATAACATCCCGATAATCCTGTCGATTATGAGGAAATTCAACGGTCGTTTTTGAGGAATTTACCCTACCGTTTTGCGGGAAATTGCGTTGGCGTTTTGGGGAAATTCAACTGTCGTTTTTGGGGAAATTGAATTGTCCTTATTGGGGATTTTAAACCTGTCGTTGACACTGTGCAGGCTCTCCCGCACTATTAAATCGAAAGGAGACACCTATCATGCCACCGAAATCTCACCGCCTCGGCTTTGCACTCATGGCCGCCGCCCTCTTGTTCACGAGCACCCCACCCCCTCCAACCCCCCGCATGGGGGGGTGTGGTGGCGATGGGGCCTGACCCCATCCCGGCTCTGCCCAGGGGCCGTGGAATTGACTAAAATGTGTTGACAATTCCGAATTGTTGTGGTATCCTGTCACTATACACCACCTATTCGGAGGCGATTCCTATGTCAGTCACTTCAGGCCCCATCACCACCCCACCCCGTCAGGGCTTTTGGCAGACCTATGGCGGCGGCTTGATCATCCTGCTGGTCATCGCAGCGGTCAGTGCCTGGATCTTCACCCGGCCTGTCAGCCCCGCTGTGCGGGCGCAACGTGCGGCAGTGGATGTCATCACCCAGGATCAATGGCATGTGCAGCTCGTGAAGCGGTTGCCGGATGTGCCGAATTTTGCAGATCCGCATGTGCAGGATCAGGTGTGGCTTGCACGAGTCACCGTGACCAACCCGACCCCCGACCTGGCGACCTGGCCAGCCAATCTGGTGATGGTCAGCTTTACGGTCGACGGTCAAGATGAGGGGATGCCGTTAAACGACATCTCATTCCCTCATGCTTCCAGTACCAGCGGCATCCCTGACCCGCTCTGGCCAGCCACGACTGATCCACCGGTCTTCACCATCCCCCCACATGGTCAGCGGACTGGGGATGTGGTGATCCAACTTCCCACTGGTCAGCACACCGCTGTCATCCAGGATGTGTGGCAACAACGGGCTTGGGATCTGACCACGGTCTCGATCCCTTAAGCAACCACACACCCCAACCCGGTGACCCCGGACTGGGGGATGTCTGACTCGATGCCCGTGCAGGGCTCGCCATCTCAAGATGTGGTGGGCACCGGACACTTGCCAGTGATCGGTTGCTTGACCGTGGTGCCTCCTGCGACTGGAGTGACTTGAGTTTCTTGCAAGTACTGACTGATCACTTTCGTCTGCGTGTGGGTTTGGGTGACCGGATAGGACGGCGGTTGATATTGATAGGACTCTGTTTTCCACACATCCTTGTACCGAGTCGCTGAATGCTGAATCGTTTCAGTTTGGTACGTCGGGGGCACATACACTCGGGGTTTTTCGGCTACAGATCCTCGATCCGTTGCGGGCAATGAGCCGTTCTGCGCCCGATTCCGCTCCCCAATTTTGGACATTTGCGATCTCGTTCACGCCGATACGCATTGGGTCATCATATCAGCCCTACGGGCTGGGACTGGGGGACAGGGGCCAGGGCGTCACCTCGCCCCTGTCCCCCAGTGCAAAAGTCTCGCTCTGCTATACTCTGACGGGCATCCAGGTCGCTTGCCCTCCAGCGACCCGTTTTCGCATCGTCGCCGGAGACCAAAATTCTAGGCTCCCATGCAGCCGATCCTCGTTATAAAAGGCAATCCATCGCGTAACCGCTGCATAGGCCTCGCCATATGTGGCAAATTCTTGAGTGAGACACTCGCGCTCCAACTGAGCATGCCACGACTCAATCAAGGCGTTTTTATTCGGCGTGGCCACCGGAATGCGCTCATGTTCCAGACCATAGGCAGCACAAGCCGTTTCGAATGCCTCAGCGATAAACTGAGGGCCATTGTCCGTCCGGAGAATAGGAGGCGTTTGCCATTCCGATTGACGCCGGATCACCGCGTGTTGCAGGGTCCGGACAACATCCGTCGCCTGACAATGAAGCCCCATGTGATAGGCAATAATCATGCGGTCACACACATCGATAATGGCTTGGAGATATAAAAACCGATCTTCACCCGCAATATACACATCGGTAATGTCCGTTTGCCAGAGCTGATTGGGAGCCGTAATGATGCGGTTCCGCGCCAGCCGGCGCGGATGCCGGATGCGGCGTTTTCGCTGAGGCCACAATAAGTGCCACTGTCGAAGGAGTCGATACACCTTTTTGACACGAATCTGTAGATGATAGCGTCGTCGCAAGACCCCTGTGATTTTGTGATACCCATAGGCCGCATTCTCCGTCGTCAGAATATCGGTAATCCAGTCCATCATCGGGCCATCGGCGATTTTCTGGCCATTTTGTGTGACGCTGTATCCTCGCGGAGGTCGACCCGGCGCCTGATGGCGCCGATCCGGTACGGGATGGCGTTGGCGATGACGCCAGGCATAAAAGGTGGCCCGGGAAAGGCGTATCGTCGCACACCATCGGCGAAGGGGCACCTGAGGAGCGCGGTGATGCCAATCCATCACGTGTTCACACAATTCTGTCACGGACGGATCCCCTTTTTTGCAGCAGATCTTGAAGCATAGCCATCGGCAGATCTTTTTCCCCAAGTAATTTTTTTAACCGTTCATTTTCGTCTACCAGACTCAGGAGATCGTGGGGATGGTGGGCCGCCTTCACCGCCTCACGCACCCAGCGACGCACCATGGATGGACTCAGCTGATGACGACGAGCGACTCATGGCGCATTTTGCGTGTCTTGAGCTTCTCGAACAATCTGTTTTGTGAATTCCGGTGAATAGGTTTGACTCATCGTGTACATTCTCTCCTCTGAACTGATAATAATCCAACCAGGAGAGATCGCGATTGTCTCGTCTTCTTAGGGGGCTTAAAAGGCCGGGCCCAAAGGACGTCATGATCCGCAACGCCAAGCTGTCCGACATGGGACTGATGTCGGCAGCGTCTTTGTGGGAGATCGCAAAATCTCCGTCCCGCACCCGCGGGTGCGGGCCGCTGATGGCTCGGAGGAAATTCCGTTAGACACCTACCATCCGTGTCAGGATCCGACGCTCGCGACACAAGCCGTACTGGAACGGATGTTGTATGGCTTAGCAAGCCGCCAACAGCGCCATGCCGATGCCGCTTTTGAAGCCGCGATGGAGCAGCCGGGCCCCAGCAAAAGCACGGTGAGCCGCCGCTTTATTCAAGCGACCCAACAGGCCCTGGACCGCTTTCTGCAGCGCCGATTGGATGATCGGACTTGGGTGGTGGTAATGATCGATGGGTTGCGCGTCTCCGACCCTCTGGGGGTTGGCGCCTTAGGCATTGATGCCGACGGTCACAAACGCGTGTTGGGATTAGTCGAAGGGGCTACAGAAAACCACACGGTGGTGACAGCATTATTACAGGATCTCATCACCCGCGGCCTGACGGCCGCGCACGGTTTACTCGTGGTCATCGATGGCGCCAAGGCCTTAGCCAAAGCGGTGCGCGAGGTCTGGGGAGATCAAGTCCTCATTCAACGCTGCCAAATCCACAAGCAACGGAATGTGCTCGACCACCTGCCGAAATCGGCGGAAAATCGCGTCCGCCAGCGCTTACGGAAAGCCTATCAAGAACCGGATGCGGATCAAGCCGCGCAGGCATTGGAAGCGCTCGCGAAAGAGCTCGAAAAGGATCATCCCGGCGCCGCCGGGAGCCTCCGGGAAGGGCTCGCCGAGACCTTAACCGTGCATCGTTTGGGTCTCCCGGGCCTCTTGCGCCAAACGTTGGCGAACACCAATGCCATGGAATCTATCAACAGTCAATTGCGGACCCATGCGCAAAATGTCAAACATTGGACCAATGGGCAACAAGTCCTCCGGTGGATGGCGTCGGCAAGTTTTTTCATTGAAGAAACCTTGACGCGGATCCCCGGCTATCGCGAGATCCCCTTGTTGCAAACGGCCTTAAAAGCCGCGTGTCCAAAAACACCGGAACGAAAAACGGAGCAAATGGGTTAAATCTCACGAAAGGATGCGCTAGCGAAATTCCACGAAGCGTGGGACAACCTCGTCGTCCGTCCAACACCACACAAGGCTCGCTCTCGGGCCGTGTGTGGACTTTGAGCCGGATGAGCCTCGGAGTAAGAACCCGGCACCACTCACAAAATCTTTGGGCGGATGCACCGGAACGGGTTGGGTCGTCTCAAAATGGTGCAACAACCATCGCGCTTTCCGATGCAATAACGGTTCAATCTGCTCCGGAGGCCAATCGGGGGGCACCAGCACGGTCACCGCCTTGTGCGCATCCATCTCAATCGCTGGATAATGGCGACGGGGTCGAATTTCCACGGTATAAGCAATGGTCGTCTGACCGAGAGTGATCATCGGCATGTCTATTCTCGCGCTCCTTCGGTGAGCAGTGTACCGCACCCAGCTCTCTTCCAGCTAGGGGGTTCCGAAGATTTTCTCCCTACTATGCCCGAGAACCCGGGAAAAGAATTGACAACAAAGTGCCCCCACCAGCAGGAAATTTGGGACGCGATGGCGAAAAGAATCTCTCAAATCCGATGCAGAATCCCAGGAGGGATTGACCACCGTGAGCAACGCGAACCCGCCGAAACGACCCGAACCCACTCCAGACACGGACGCCCCAGAGACGGCTGCTGCCCCTCTCCCTTATCTCAACGTCGATCCCGAAGCCGAGGAACCCCCGATCGCGATGGCCCCGGATCAGTGGATTCCGCCCGGCACTCCACGGGTCATTCGGTTCTCAGAAATCGATCCCGATAGCTACAATGCGCGATGGCCCGAAGCCCAACACGGTTTCTTGGTCTATGGTGATCAAATCAGCACCGATGAAATTGGATTTCATCGACTCAAGCAATCCATTGCGGCTGTCGGGATTTTGCAACCGCCTCACGTGATGCGCTTGCGCCGAGCACGTCACGGAGTCCGGTATCGCTTAATCTTTGGATTTCGCCGGAGCCTCGCGTGGTGGGAGCTCCACGATCGACGTCCAGAAACCGAGATCCGTGTCATCGTGCATCCCCCGCTGACTGAAGCGCAAATCCTGGCGATTCAACTCAACGAAAACTTCCATCGTGAACCGATGAGCTTTTACTCCGTGATCAAGACGTCCTTATGGATGGTCCCTAACAAAATTATGGAAGACAGAATACAAGGAGAATTCGATTAATGCTCACACACAAGATCTGGAAACATTGGCTCGCTCTCGTTATCGGAAGTCTTGTGATTGCAGGATGTGGAAGTACAGCTCGTCCTTCAGCATTACAGTCTCCTGATCATCACAAAAAACACATATCTCATGTAACATCGTCTTCATCTTCTGCTTCACCGCAGACGCATCAATCGGGGACTCTTCCTCCATCCATAGCTGCACAACTTCCATCTTACGTCATTCAAGGTGGCTCCCTGCATATGCCGGATTTTGCACATCTGAGCCTGTTACGACCTATCGTTCCATCTGATCTCCAAGCTTTAATTCAAATGTTTCAAACGTCCTTTACCAATGGCACTGTCTTGCCCGAAGCTCAATTGATTAAACTGGTGCCCACCTACTATCGGGGGAACACCATCCGTGACAATCCGATGCTCTTAGTCGCAGATACTATTCGTCACTTGGCCTATCCTCAGCAACACGCCCAAGGAGTGCAACAGGATGTCTTGATGTCGGCGGCAGTGGTGCTACCAGGAGGGACGACTCCGGTTTCGGCCACACTCGCTCACTGGACAACGAATTACCTCCAAGTCTTGGCCGTTCCCCTGAACATCGGGAACCTCGCATCCATCCATGTCGTCACAGTCGGCACCAATTATGTGGTGCCCATGAATGGGATCCAGGGATCATCCACACCCGGTGGCACCCCTCCACAAGGATCAGCGTTTCTCACAGCGACAGCGGGACAAACTCTGGGGAATGGGATGCAGGGATTGACCATCGATTTGCCGAGTGGTTATCATCTGGCATCGGTGCCTCTCAATGAAGTGATTGCGAATCCGGTATCCACTGTCGTCGTCCATGTCGGGTCTCAGTGGGAAGCAGTCTTTATTCAATGGCAACTGGCTCTCGCCTATACGAATCACGGGTGGTATGTCGTGTCTGTGAATGTGCAACCTCAAGCCCTCAACCAGACTCCGAATAACCCCAATGGCACGTTGGTGCCTGCGGAGCACCTCTAAAGGGTATTGAGAGACTCCCATCCCCGTCGATCACTACACAGGTGAGACGGGGATGGGATCTGATTAAGTCGGATCTTGCGAGAGAGCCCAGACCAGAGACACAACCCATCCGATCAGACCCCAGCCGAGCAAGGCGTTAAGTGCTAAAATAGCAATACGGTTGGTTTTATGCCGGGTAAAGGCTAGGATGGTGGGTAAGAAATAGATGCCGATGCCGACAAGAATGCCGAGAACCAGCACCACAAATAGGATGATAGCAGCAATGCTCATAATGTTACCCCTTTTGTTATCACAATAGTGTTGCGGCAGTGGAATATAAAACATATCGCTCAGCTTTGTTTAGAAGCGCTATGGGTCACTATCCCTTCCGTGACAAGAGTATCCAAGATTCGTTGCACCGCCACAATAGTTAGGAGCACCAGCCAATCATAAAAGAAATCATGATGTAGGATAAGGCAAATTCACTGAAAAGAGAGGCCAAGAACGGTGTTGCCACACATCCTCGATGGTGGCGGTGTGCTGAGAAGCGGGGAGTTCAATGACCACATTCCCAGTTCGTTGACCATGTGGAGGGATGGTGAAGACCGATTGAGCAGTCATGGATGGCCAGAGTGGGTCAGGGATGACGCTGGCACTGGGGTCATGAGGATACCAGAGATTGTTTAACTGGATGCCGTCCAGTTGACCGTCGAGCGTAAAGGTGACAGTAATCGGATTGGCTGGCCAGGTGGCCAGATAGGGGGTCGGGTTGGTAACAGTCACCCGGGCGAGCCAGACCTGATCCTGCACATGCGGATCTGCAAAGTCCGGAAGATCCGGCAACCGCTTCACGAGCTGCACATGCCATTGATCTTGGGTGACCACATCCACTGCAGCACGTTGCGCTCGCACAGCGGGGCTGACAGGCCGGGTGAAGATCCGGGCACTGATCGCTGCGATGACCAGAAGAATAATCAAGCCTCCGCCATAAGTCTGCCAAAAGCTCTGACGGGGCGGAGATACTGCTGAACGCTGACGCCGCATATGATATATCTGCCCTCCTAATCTCCGACATAGATCAGCCATTATTGCTAGTATTACTCAATAACTTTCTCCGTGTAACGTCTACAATGTTTTCGTCCTAACCTAACAACAGC
Source organism: Sulfobacillus thermosulfidooxidans (assembly GCF_001280565.1). Classification (NCBI taxonomy): domain Bacteria; kingdom Bacillati; phylum Bacillota; class Clostridia; order Eubacteriales; family Clostridiales Family XVII. Incertae Sedis; genus Sulfobacillus; species Sulfobacillus thermosulfidooxidans. Next base: position 1,728,080 of record NZ_LGRO01000001.1, read on the forward strand.
GTGGGCATTCTCCCCATCATCTTAGCAACGTATATCCTCTCTACGCCTATCAAACTTGTGCGATTTTTGCGATGTCCCTATTTATGTCCCTATTTTCTATTTAATGAAATGGTCTTGTCTCGCAGGGACATTTTCAGCAACCATCTCGAGGCGTTCGATAAGGCACTCAAGATTAGTCTACTAGAGTCTCCTGGTTCAAAATTACCTGGAATAGAAATAATGATTTAACGCGGGTTTAAAATCCGCAAAGATGTGACGCGAACTTACAATCTTGTGATTGACTTTGGGAACACCTACGTTTTGTAATGTTTTCAACATGTTCCTGAAAAGGCATTAAACTGCTATTGCATCAGTTTTTCCATATAATCCCAATCTGTTACTATCTTCATAAATAGGCCGACTGCGAAAAACAATTTTCAGAAATAATACTCATCTTGAGGGAATAGTTCGCACTGATGCTCCGTGATTTTCTCCGAGGAACCTTGTCAACAATTCATATGTAGACACTTGCCCGTCAGAGATTTGAAAAATACAGTTTCCCAAAAATGTAGCAATAGTCGATATCAATCTTCTATTTTTGCGATGAATACGGATTTCTTTGATGGTAAATTATTTCGTCATCCCATCTTTAAAATCCTGCATTGGAGCTAAACTCTTACCGAATTTTTACAGCAAGCATGATGTGAAGAACGAAATGGTCTCCTGTCGGGTCACAGACTGGCAAACAGCGGCCGGTTGAGGAGTATCGATACGCGGAGTCGTTTTCGGGCGAACTTCCTGCTTATGATGTTACGAGCATCATAAGCGGGCACCAACACAGATGGGGCGTTCCAAGAAAAGAAACTAAGTCTTGCCCTATACAAATCATTATGATCACAACCTCGGCATTCCCTGACGCTCTCGACGCTGTGGGCCTGTTTCAAACTCACAGATTTGTTGGCTTCCGCGACGATGTTCAATACATGTTGCATCATCTGCTTCACCTGGCCAATCAGAACTTTTTGGTTGGCTGTGGAATTAACAGAGATAGCAGCTTGTTCGAATGTTCGAGATGCCGTCTGCATCGCATAGACATCAGAAAAAATTGCGTAACAGCGACTTCGACCCGAATGAGAGCATCTAGCTGTTGCGATGAAAAGATTTGGGCCATCTCCGAAGACGGAGGCAGATGCCATGACCATTGCAGCGACGTTGTGAGTAAATACACTGAATCATTTAGGCCAGCAAGAAGCACTAGTTCCACTGTCAGAACCGTATATTCGACACCTTGACGGATAGCGCGAAGTTTCAGGTGATCTTGCTTATCCCTTATGCCTGCTTGTTCATAAGGCGAATCGCATCATTGATGCATCAAAAAAAATGCGTATATTCGCTGTCGCTACCCAATGGTATGTGCACAGTCCTGTTTCCCTCCCTGCGGCAGCCATGGGCAATTATATATCATTTAAAAAATCAACGAATGATTTGTGTCCCAGATTGGCAAAAAATCGCTTCTAGAATGAGCCTCGAATTATTCGAGTGTCGTTATCAGACCGGTCGCATAGGAAGCGCTATTTTTGATAACATTGGTCGCTGGCAGTTGATTTGAGTTGAAGAGGACAGTTCCTATAGTAGTGAGGTTCATTGGGGCGGTATTCCGTCGGAGAACGGGGCATTGGATCTCCAAATGCCAGGACTGGTTCTTTCTGCTGCAGGCCAATGAGTCTATTACCGGTAATGTCAAGCAAAACCCAAGTATGTCTTGAAAGACAATGGATTCATCGTTGAGGACAGCATCTTTGTCTCTTTGCTTAACTATATTTTAGCTTATTGCAAATACGGCATAACCATGTTCAACTTTATTTCCTAACTGCCATTGCAAGACGACTTTTTCTTGTCCCCTAAATGACTTTCGAGGATAATATGGTTGAATATTAAAAAAGGCTACTTGGGTCGTCTTCCCTCCACCAGGAAACGACGTAAATGTCGGTCCCATACGCCAGCTTGTTTCGTGCTGATTTCTTGAATACAAAATGATATGCAAGTACCCTATACGAGCTTTCCCTAGATAAGTGGCCATCATTCCATCTCTCGGCAATATCATAATGCGCCAAGAATCAAGACCGTTCTGGTAAATTTGCACAGCCTTCCACGAACGGTTGGGACGAAGTGTCGTCGGCCGAGAGAATCCACAACTGGATAGCATTGCTGTCGAAACTATGATGGTACTTATGAGTTTTGTTGTATATTTCATTGACTATGTCCTGGGATGCATTCGAGGTTCACTGCACCCTGTACCCTTGTCAAAACAAAAAATTAAAAGCTATTTTTCTCATTTTTCACGATAGCACCACAAAAGGAAACGCACAACAAAAAAACACGCTATACAATAAAATATCGCGTGCACCTAATAAATTGGTGTCGGGAGGGGGACTCGAACCCCCACGGATTGCTCCATACGCCCCTCAAACGTAAGCGTCTGCCAGTTCCGCCATCCCGACGCATATTAAATTTGTGTTCGAGCTCAACTGCTTTTTCATTTTATCACAGACTTCCTCACGAGACAAATACCCCTTGATATTTCGCACTTTTCATTTTTTGACATCGAAAACCATGATTCCCCATACTGAAGCGAGGGCTCAGTGCAATAATGAAGGACTTCAGTATACCCACATATTCTGTAAAATCGTCGGATTCGCTGATTTACTTATCCTTCGTAGATATTTTCTGCCCTTTTAAACCTCTCGATCTTGTTATTCGCTTTGATACCGTGGTCAATGACATTTCCACGAGATCCGTTGGGAAGAAAAAAATCGGATTCGTCGTTTGCAGTGAACAATTGACGGTGGTTTTTGTTTCATTGAATCCTTATCTTCTCACTGCATTCCTTTCAGGACATAGGCAAGTCAATAGCAAAGATGGTGCGATGGGATTCACTTTCGATGACCCAATGTCCTCTAATTCGCAACACGATACTATTGGCAATCGCGAGTCCTAAGCCAAAATGGTGACTCGACGCAGGTTGTGCAGCCCGATAAAAACGGTCAAAAAGGTGCGCGAGAGTATCTTTAGAAATCCCAGGTCCTTGGTTTAAAACCCCGATGCGAACGCGGCGCGTTGTCGTTAAAGGAATCACGAATAATGTTACCGTCGTATTATCATCCGCATAGGTATCGGCATTTTCCACTAATATTCGCAGTACCGCCTCGAGAAGATCTGGCTCCGATAAAATATCTGGTATCGCCTGCGCGGTCAGATCTAGCGTTAATGGATGATGAAGGCACGTATCCCGTAAATTGGGCAGGATTTTTTGAAGGTAAGGCACCACTTCCAGCGGATGCAAAGGAGGAGGATCCTCTTGCTCCATGCGAGATAATTGCAGAAGACGATTCACCAAGGTTTCCATAGCCTGCGATTCCCGTGCCAACGCTTTTAGCGCCTGCGACCGGCTTTGAGGGTCATTCTGAGCCCATTGGGTTAAGGTGTGGATGTAACCACGAATAATGTGGATAGGGGTTCGAAGAGAATGAGCGGCATTACTGATAAATTGTCGCTCGCGTTCTTGCGCCTTGAGAAGGCGATCCAGCATGCTATTAAATGACTCCGTCAAAGAGACTACTTCCGTTAAGTTGGACGGAATAACAACGTGCTGACCGGTCTTACGGTTTAGGGTTACCGTGCCAGCCACCTCCTCCAAGGATCGCAGAGGCTCAGTGACTTGGCGCACAATGATAATGACGGCTAATATGCTACTCATCACTAACAGAAGTTCCCCAAAAACTAGAGCCGTGCGGAGCGTAGAAAGCAATGAGGCGGTTCGTGTAAGCCCATCGACTACAATCAGGTTGCGGTGCCGATTATCTAATATCAAGGGCGTATTAGCAAACACATAAGGTGTCCCGTTAACGTTAAACCATCCCGATACCCCAGCATTTGCCCACCCTTGCCGGGGCACACCGGGCGGCATTGGCCCGCTGGATCCGATGAACTGCCCATGTGGAGTTAACAACAGGAAATAGAGATGGCCCGTGGCTAAATCATTCAAATCTTCAACGGGAACCCGCGTGGGATGTTGGTGATTTTCTTCCATCAGCTTGAGGGCAGATGTTTTAGACGTCGTCACAATTTCCTGAATGCCTTCTCGTATCAAAGTGCTTTTGGCCAGGGAATAGACAAACCATCCCGAACTAATCCCCGCCAAAATGACCGCCACCCCAATGCTGATCATAAGTGCCCACGAAATTCTCAAGGTAGCGCGCCGCGGTTGCTTAGTCATGAGTTCCCCGCAGCATGTATCCGACTCCCCGTACGGTGGTAATCATAACATGACCTTCTGGGCTTAGATGATCGCGAAGTCGTCTCACGGTAACATCAACCACATTAGATTCACCATAGAAATCATAGCCCCATGCTTTTTCCAATAATTGATCCCGGGATAATACCCGATTCGGGTTTTGCATAAACACCAGAAGCAAGTCGAATTCTCGTCGGCTCAAACTCAAAAATACTCCATTTTGGGCTACCGTCCGTTCTTCCGGCCACAAACGCAAATCGTTAAATTCCAATACTGGGCCCGGATCCCCATGAGTTCTTCGAAGAATTGCCCGGATTCGCGCTAAAAGTTCCTCAACGGCATAGGGTTTTGTGACGTAATCATCAGCGCCGTCATCTAATGCATGAACCCGGTCATGAAGATCGTCTCGAGCAGTGATCATAATCATGGCCGCACTCGTGATATGGCGAAGTTGACGACACAAGGCAATTCCATCGCCGTCTGGAAGCATGATATCTAACAGGATGATATCATAAAAGCTGTGATGCACCATAGTATATGCCCTGTCCACCGTAGCTGCCACATCACATTGCCATCCCACATGGTTCAACTCATTTTGAAGCCAACGGGCTAATTCACTGTGATCTTCAACGATCAAAACCCGCATCGTTTCCTCCATTGCTTAATGATCTCCAGTATCCAGCTGCACAGACAAAATCTCTGATAACTGCGGATTGACATGAATTTTAGCGTACTGGCCATTAGTTAACATGAGTTCCACGATATAGGTTTTTCCATGATCTTCGCTCACAGTCCTCACCGTCGCAACTTGTCCTCCGCCAACGGCTTGACTCGCTATTTGAATAGCTTTGGCTTTAAGCGAAGTAGGATATCTCGCCGCAGAAGATGACGGTGACGTATTTGACAACAATTGATTAGCCAGAATTCTCCCCGTCTCCGTAGCAATATAAATGTGCCGCAAGTGTCCTCTCGGCGTCCGGATACGGTAGCGATAGACGAGATGACCATTCAAAATATCCGGTACTCCGGTTAAAATTTGACTATGAGGATATAAAGACCGCACAACGGCCAAAGATTTCTTGAACGTAATGGGGGCTAATGGCGTTTCGACCGGAATCTGGTGAAGAGTAACCATCCCCGGCAACATCAACACTCCTGAAAGAGCCAATGTATATACCGCAATAGACCACGGTCTTTGCCTTATCAAGGCCGCATCCCTCGTTATCATCCTAGAGGAAACCTCTTAGGGTCTCACTCCATTTTCGTTGCCCGTAAAACAAATTTGGCCACTTAATGATCCAAAGTTTGTTGAATTAATTGGCCAGAGGAATTGAATAGATCTTTAACCTTGATGCTCCCACCTTGATATCGTCGAATCTTGATATTCACTTCGATGTCGCCATTATCCTTATGGATAAATTTAATCCACTTTAACGTGCCATTTTCCTGTTGCAAGGCGCTTGTGACATAACTTTGGTAAGCTGAGGGAACAGTCCTCATTTTTATGCCATAAGCAATGGTTCCGTTCGCTGAAGGAACGCTGGGCCCCGTTTTCGAGTCAGTGGTATCTTGAGAGTCTGACGATTGCGGTGTCTGATCTTGGGGATGAGACGAACCCGAGTGTGTTTCACCCACGGTATTTTCGGTGGCCAGACGCATGTCAATCACGGCACCCGTGGATTGGCTAATCTTGACATCCCACATTTGTTTGGACTTTTTAACATGTACATCGAATATAGGGGCACCGTTGAAATGATCCAGAGAAATATGGACCACACCACCACCGCCTAGGGCTTTCAGTGCCAAGTGTTCGGCTTGACTCAGAGATATCCCTGGAGACGTCGGGGATGCTGTCGTAGGCGGCTCACTTCCCGTCGGTGGAATTGATGAAATTATTCCCGGTTGTTCGGACGAACGCTTCATTTCAACTACTTGACCTGACATTTGAGAAATTTTTACATCATAAACGATACGATGGAAGAACACATGGATATCGTATACGGCTTGCCCGTGATAGGTATCATTCGAAATGTGGACAATCTGACCGCCTCCTACCCGCGATATGGCGTTTTGCCCAGCTTGATACCGTGAAATGCGATATGATGTCGCCGTGAACGTTGAAGCACCATGGAATGTCCCCGTTACGCTCGGTACAACTTTGGAGGGAGCCGCCAATGGCAGAGATATAAGACCGGCGGCAGCCATCGCTCCCAACCAGATTTGTTGTTTCATCGTATGTCCTCCCTAGGAAATTATCTTTTTCATCATTTGCCCTGTGATAACTCGGTGGGACTGATATTCACATTCTTTACGTTAACGCAGGAAGATGATCGAAAAATGACAAAGCCCATAGATGCTCGATATTTTCCATAAAACGGCTCCGCGTATCGCCACATAATGCTGATCCTCATTTGGACAGCGCAGTAAAGCAGTTAGGAGTTACTCTAGTTCACGTTTTAGTGTCCCTAGACTCAGTGATATATTAATGTAACGGAGGTTAGCAATGAATTATAATATCCGTGCTATAGAGGATAAGAAACCCAAAGGCGAGATTACGGCTCATATCCTTGGGGCGCTACACGAGTGGTTTGGCGTCGAAGAGGCCGTGCGTGAGTACATCCGAAAATCGCAGGACATGACTTTTTGGGCTGCATACGTGCATGAACGTCCCATCGGTCCATTCCGCATATACGACCTTTAGCTCGGGTTCGCTGAGGTTCTCCATTCCCGCTTAAGTAACGAAAAATGCCACTGGTCTTGAAACCCTGAAGAAAACCAATAATGTTCTCGCATCACGCCCTCAAAATGAAAGCCCAAGCTTTGCAATAAACGTACGGAAGGTTGATTACCTGAAGCCGTGGTAGCATACAATTTGTTTAATGACCACACAGGATCAGAAAACATGCACGACAAAAACTTCGCAACCATGCTTTGTCCAAAGCCCTTGCCCCGATTTTCCGGAGGCAGGTAGTACCCAAATTCCGCGCTTTTATTCCGTGGATTATAATCAAAGGCCATAATTTTTCCAAGCACGTTCCCCGTCATCGCATCCATCGCCACAAATACTCGGAGAGAATGATTTTCTAATCGTTGACGCATCTCTTGCAAAAAGGTTGGCCAATCGGCGACTGGAGAAACTGGTCGACACGTATACTGTTCCCGTGCGGGTTCTACTACTTCCCATTGATATAAACAATGAATCAAATTCGTGTCATGCGCTACCACTTCGTAAAGTCTAATTTTGCACACAAAGAATCCCACCTGTTTCGAAACATGTTTGACCCATTAAACGGATAATTCGCGTCTTAACGGCCTTTTCCACTTCAACGTTTTCTTGACAAAATCCCTATCATGCACTATGCCAGATGTAATTAATTGATGAAAGTGTTTTTCTGTTACCAAACCGGTGCCACCAGACAATCCCAGAGAAAGGCAGATCTTGCATGTTTTTAAGAGAGGTGCAATTGTGGAACTGGCCATCCCACACCGATACTTATCCATTTAATCTTCCCGCATTTCAGGGTTTATCCCGCATCTCTTTTCGCACCGCTGTGACATTTTTCGTTGGTGAAAATGGCTCAGGTAAATCGACACTTCTTGAGGCCATAGCCAAGGAAGCTGGGTTTAATCCCGAAGGGGGAAACCGTAATCATATTTTTTCGACCGCCGATAGCGAATCATCATTACATCACTACATCCGTCTATCATGGATGCCCAAAGTAACGAGCGGATTCTTTTTGCGCGCGGAAAGTTTTTTCAATTTTTCATCATATATTGATACCCTAGCAAAAGACGATATGAGTGACAATGTGTACGCAGCCTATGGCGGCAAATCTCTCCATCAACAATCCCACGGTGAATCATTTTTATCCCTCTTCACCCACCATTTTCAAGGCCGCAGGCGTGCTCTATACCTACTTGACGAACCGGAAGCCGCTTTGTCGCCAGCTAGACAACTTGCCTTGTTGCGCATTCTTTGGGACCATGAACAAGCTGGACAATCGCAGTTCATTATTGCCACGCACTCTCCCATCTTGTTGGGCTATCCCCATGCCACCATTTTGAGTTTTGATCAAGCGCCTCTCGCTCCGATTCGGTACGAAGACACCGACCATTTCATCATCACCAAGCAATTCTTAACGCACCGCGATCGGATTCTTCGCGAATTATTTAAGGAAAATCAGGACTAACCATGACAGGATATCGACCGGATTCTAAACCGATTGCAAAAATCATCTTCTTGTTGAGCATGTAACGGGCCAAAGATTTGAAACCGCGTTTAGCTTCCAGAACAGGTATCGAGATCCGTGATTCAAGAAACTGTGCACAAGACCTTTAACTTCCCTAAATCCCCTTAATAATTCCTATCGTTCTCAGACATCTGTGCACATATTGCAAACTTGCCCAACAATATGTGAGTAGAGCCGCATCGCCCGTCACCCTATCGTACGGGATATGGAGATGCGCATATGTATAAAACCGTTCTGCAGAATCGTTATTTTGTTCTCTATTGGCTAGTCGCGTTGTGTCTAAAGCTGGTAGCAGCATATCTCGGATCGCCTTCCTACTCCTGGTATACAATTTTACGCACTCCGGCATAGACACAACGGGCATAGCGTTGGCCGAAACCGTCCCCTATGTCTTATTTGGTCTTATTGGCGGCATCACAGCAGATAAACGGGTGAAGAAAACGATCTTAATCTTTCTCGACGGGGTTCAAGGAACAATTCTTGTCGCTACTACGATGGTCTATGCAGTACACGGACTCACCTACTTCTCCATTCTTATCATTACGTTTCTCATTGAGACCGCCGGTTGCTTTTACAACCCCGCATCTCGCGCGATGTTAACGATGCTCATTTCGTCTCCTGACAGAGTTCCCGCCAACAGTCTCGTAGATCTCAGTGCGAGAGGAACACAACTTGTCGGTCCAGCAGCGGTGTACTTTCTGTTACACTGGATAGGTTTTAGAGCATTCTTTGCGGCAGATAGTGTCACCTTTTTTCTCACTGCCGGCCTTATTTTGTTTCTCCATATTCCGCCGATGGACAGACCTCCGCAATCAACATCTCGTTCTCGCAATGTCGTGATGACGGTATATGAACCGATTGCCCAGTTTGCGAAGTTTGCTTGGAAAACACGAGATTTGCGCAATCTCTTTATTGCGACTTCATTCGTCGTTTTTTCAATACATGGGTGTGGGAAATCGGCTTACTGCTGAGAGCCGAATCGATCTTTCACCATGGTTCCAAATTATACAGCTTGTGGCTCATTTGTTTCACCACAACCGCCATAATCATCAGCTTATTGCTCCCGTTGCGATTCAATACCTTTGGTATCATGCATTACATGATCGGAGCAACATTATGGGGTATGGGTCTTAGTGGCATTGGTATGACACCGTATGACGTCCTCATCACCGGATTCACGATGGTCGTAGGGGCGGGGATGCCTATCGCCAGCCTTAGCCGGGTTTTCATGCTTCAAGATAATGTCCCCGATACCATGAAAGGCCGGGGATTTAGTTTCTCAGCTATGCTGCTGTATTTTTCCAATACGGTATCCCTACTCGTTTTCGGATTCTTATCCCGATTCTTTTCGGTTTCATTCCTGTTTGAGATCTCAGGTCTCAGCATTATGATCATTGTTGGAATATACGTTCTTTTGGTGAAGTTGCCGCCACTCAGCCGGCGACAACCCATAAGTTCTGCGAAATATCCGATTGAACGATGATATGCTCCTAAAGCCGTGGTCCAACGCGATATCTAATACCGTCCGTCGTGTATTCAGCAATTCATCGCAAGCACGGGCAAGTCGATATTGTTGAAGCCATTCATAAGGTGTAAGTCCTGTAATTTCTTTAAAATGATGAATCATCGAGAACTTGCTCATGTCAGTTGATTGGGCAATATTATCGAGCTTCAAATGATCACGATAGCCATCTCTCATCATGGAAAGGGCCTTCTCAATGCCCGGCTTATTAACCTTTAACTCACTATCAAGCCCATGCCACTGAGTTTCTCGCACTGTCACTATGAAAAATTGCCATGCCAAATGTTCTAGCATAACGCGTTGTCCCGGACGGGGTTCACTCAATTCCGCCATTAACATATCGGTCATTGTGATGAGTTGTCTATTAAATGACGGTATATGGCGAAATCGCACATTAACATAAGAGTGACCCATAATCTGCGATGTTATCACGTCGAGCAGTCTCGGCGAAAACTCCACAAGGACTTTGTCTACACTACAGAAAATCTGTCGATGCGGATCGTCTGGGTTAAAAAAATAAATTGTCCTGGTCGTAGAGAGATTTTTGATTACGGAGTTTCGTAAGCAATCGGTCCGTGAGGACCGACGATCAGTTTATATACATCATCCCGTCGCCACCTAGGCGGGTAAGTATCATGCATGCGATGCAGAATTCCGACTTCGTTTAATTCTAGGTAAACCTGCGGCATGGAACCATTCTCCCCTGTTTGACAACCCTTTTACGTATGCCCATCACCAAACTGGCTAGAGAACGAGAAAATGAATTCCCCCAATCTGTTTGCGCGTTCATCGCATGCTTCCTATAAACCACTTTTGTTCAATCTTGCTGTCTTTAAAGCCATGCCAATTTGTTCGCCGCAGTAAGACATTTTACACGGTCCATGCTCCAATGTTACTAGACATTATCCTAACTCATTCTTAGTTAGAATATCAGCGTCTGATTATGACGATAAACGTATCTGCCTTTCACAGTCATAAGACGATTTCAGATACCATTCTTCTATCACACGGTCTAAGGCTTGTGAGCACGCAATCACTTGCGGATCTGTCAACATGTCAGAATCTGATGCGACATCCAATAACTGTTGTCGAAGAGCTGCAATTCGCCGCAAAATTTGCTGGCACTCAGTTGCTGTCACAGATATTCTTCCTCCTTATCTTTGCATTGTACCGCAGCTGCATGGAGAAATTTGTCAATTGATGCTTGGTCACGACAAGATGTAGGGATTTCACTCCAATATTTTATCAGATGCGCCGTAAAACTCCGTCGTTAAGGGCCGAGATATCAGGGGCTGATTCTGTAGGGGTCAATCCGGGGTCCCCGGTTGTTCGATGGATTGCCGAATGATGAAGAGGGGGACTCCACCAGCCGATCGCGCAAAATAACTCGGCAACCCGCGGCATCGCCCCACAGGGCTCGACCCCTGCGCGGATAGCGATTCTGACGGATCCGGAGCTCTAGAGGCTGTTCACTAGTCGAGAAATCACGACCGTAGGCGGGGTAGCAATGAGCCAATGCACCTCGTCCCGCTCGCCGTCGAATGTGTTCCGCCTTGGCGTTCCCCTCCGGGGAACGCCAAGGCGTAGGAGCGGCTGAACCCCGCTGATGTCTCTGGTGGGATAAACGGTGGCGAATCCGGAGGCATACTCCCGGGGTCTCACGACCCGTCGACGCAGCCATAGTGGTTCCCTTAGAATCTCCGTCCTTTAGACGGAAGAGGTTCAAGAGGAAGGCGTTGTTGGGCTTGGACTCATGGCGGCACTGGGAATAGTTGAGGTGCCCGTACTACTCAAGCTTGCGGTTAAGGACTGAACTTGCGTAGTCGCTTGCGTCAAGGCCGTCAATTCAGCTTGAAACATTGCAATAACTTGAGACAGTGCCTGGGAGCTAGAGTGATTACCGACTGACGCCGATGCATTTTGGGCAGTTTTCTCGCGTTTGACCGTTTGGGCAAGAGTTGTGTTAATAGTTTGGAGTTGGCTCAAAGCTGTTTGAATGGATGTCTGTCCTCCGGATAAATTCCCTGACAAAACCTTAATATAGGCTTTAATTGCTGTCACGTAATTTTGGCGAGCATTTCGGATTTTATCTTGTAGTATTCGCATTTCTTTAACATCGGCTAACACAATTGCAGACTGTCCTCCCTGCTTGGATGACATTGTTGCATGTTGTCGAGCCTGACTAGGCAGCGATGTGGCTTGCGTTGGAAGAGAGGAAGCTTGACTTGGTCGACTTGATGAAGACGACGTGTTTTGCCCATGCGAGGAGGGCGACGAAGACTGTGAAGCATCACGAGACGGGGATGATGCATATCTAGACGGGCTCGAAGACGGCACGCTCCTATTACTAGGCATTGTCGGCGCTGCCGAGGAAGACGCACCATACGATGTGTGATTCGGCTTATTTCCGGAACTGTGACCCGCTGCCATGACCGGTACGGTAGCGATCACGGACAACATCAATGCCGCGACTAAAGGGGTTATTTTCATAAAATTCACCTCTCCTTAAGGATTTTGTAACTGCTCCAACAACTGGTTTAGTTGATTCACGGCACTCTGTAATTTTGCCGATTCTTTTGCAGGCACAGCATGCGAGGTCAAAAGCCTCACGGTTAAATGACCTTGTGACTTTTGGACCACAATATGTACGGCGCTATGTCCTCCAGAGACTTGTGAAGAAGGCGCTACGGGGGCTTGCGAAGCAGAGTGCGCCTGTGTGGAGACGGAGCCACAGCCGCTCAAGATTAGGGACAACGCCATTATTCCGCCCCCAAACCAATTAAATCGCACCATATGTCGATCTCCTCATCATCTATTTGAAGCATCGTTCTCATAAATGACTAAATTCGACAGCATCATCGACTCTCCTTTTTTTGTTTCCAGCTTTTTAATGCCACGCAGGACCCATGCCGATCCAAACCACTAGAAAACGCGAAACGGCTCAAATTGCCGTCCTGATTCGTGATGACCAACATCCATTGTTGATTGATCTTTTGTCATGCCAAGGCTTTGTTCTTTCTAGATGAGTATAGTGGACCCCATTGTCAAGGCAGACTTTTATATCCCCAAGTGTGACGACTGTCCCTCCTTTGCTTAGTCTATTTTTACCCACTCACTCATGAGCAGCGTCGGCATCCGAAGGAGCCGGAAGCTGCTCATGAGTCCCGAAACATGGTACGAGGGATTTGGTGCTAGGGGGGACCGCTATCGGCGGTTCCGTGAAGCGGGTACCGCTCGGCAGGCATTCGGTAGCCTAATGCCTGATGGGGGCGATCGTGGTTGTCAAACGGGAAGTAGCGATCCAACCCTTGGCGCGCTTCCCGCAGCGAGAAATAGTCGTGCAGGTAGTTAAATGCTGGCCAGGGACGAGGCCCCATTCCGCTCCTGATATTATCATCTCGGGTTGTGGATAATTAAATAAGGTTTTTGAGGCTTTCATGACGGGTGGGATTCGCACTCGGGGCCCAGGGCGTTTCGCGGTCAAGCCATTCCCGACGTAACCAGAAGACCATGCCCGCCACCCACCTCCGGTGTCACTAGTGACAGCGAGAACAGCCCCAGAGATGTGGAATGCCCACACCCGAGAAGAATCGTCAAACCAGCTACCGACTTTGGCATGGTGGTCGGAGTACTGTCTCGTCCCAGAAGCCTGCCACCGCACAGACGACACCCCGGGTAGTGTTGTTACAGGGGGCGCGCCAAATCGTCGATCCCGCATGGATGAGTCAGAAAGAGGATGGCTACCCCTTGGCACGAATACACACAGAGCCCAATTCCCCTCGAAATGAAAGGAGGCATTTCCTTGTCCAAATTTAGCACAATTCATCGTCGCCAATCGGCGTCGTCGAGTCCGATCACGCCGACCACGGGCATCCTGACGATTGGAGGTTGTCCCATACGTCGTGGAAATTCGCTAGCGCATCCTTTCGTGAGATTTAACCCATTTCCTCGGTTCGGTCGGGTTTTTGAGAAACGTGGGCTTTTAAGGCCTGTTGCAACACGGACATCTCACGATATCCCGGGATTCGCGTCAAGGTGTCCCCGATGAACAAGCTGGCCGATGCCAACCAACGTAAAACTTGTTGCCCGTTGGTCCAGTGCTTGACATTCTGCGCATGGGTGCAGCATGGACTGTTAATCGATTCCATGGCATTTCGTGCCTTGCGCCATAACCCTTTGGCCTGGTCTGCCATAAACCATGGCTCGCAAGCCTCCGGGACCAGCGATCGATAACTTGTCTAGACTTGCGGGGTCGAACCGCCTTCAACGATACTAGGGTGCTGTCCTTGTTCACCACCGGCTGGCTAAAAGGATCGGAGGCGTATTCAGAATGACTTCATCGGGCGCTGCCGGACAGTTGTGGGCACCATGCGCCACATCAGGCACCCAACCCAAAGCGCTGACCGCCCAGTCCTGTGATACGAGGTAGTTTTTCACACATGGGCTTGTTTCATAGTAACCGAACGAAAAGTGCACTAGGCTCCTCCTTAACCCACTAAAGAGGGCGCATGGTTCATAATTGGCACTGTAACTTAAATCCCTTTAATCCCCACAGCATTACTAGCAGACATCTTAGGACTGTTTAATCCATTTTATTATGATGTTATCTAAGGTGTCAGGATGCACCGAACGATAAAAAAATCCTCTCTCCTCGGCAGGAAGAGTTTGGGCCGCCACTAAAAAAGCTCGTTTCGTCCACGGATCCATACTTGGGAAGTTTTCTTTTTGTTCTCTGATCCAATCCGCGTAGTTGTTCTTCCATGCGGACAATATTAGCTCTCGTTTGGCAATGGACGAGTCAGCTTTGCGAATCAATTTATCGAAGTGATTTACTTCAACCCTTCTGTTGAAAAGCGAAAGAACAGACAGTTGAAGATAGTCATTTTTCTTGATTAATGGGTGATCCAATAACGCTAAAAGTTCCTCTCCAATGGACAGCCAATCTCCTTGATAACCACCTACTGATACAAAATAGTTGGCTATTTCATTCATGGCTGGAGCCATGGAGTCCATGTGTTTGATGCAATAATCGACGGCTGCCGGGTGGCCAACTTGAGCCAGACGTCTGATGAACCACCTGAGTCGAATATAATCTGGCTCACGCGGTTCAAGATATTCACTCAAGATTTTTTCAATACTTGCCTTATCGAACGCTTTTAAGTCATTAGAGGACAAATCGCTGACCCGTAATCTCCGATACGGATTGTTGCGAGTATACTTTTTGAAGATCTCGAGCAGATTCTTCTCTAAGTCGTTAATCGGTCTGTCTTCAAGCATTTTGGCACAACGTTGCTGAAACTCTGATTGGCTTTCTATCTTAGTTTTTTGCCTTTGTAACAGCAATTTCTGCTGCTTATCAAGAATATTAGCCATTTCCAGCACCACTTCTTTTGCCTCCATCTCGCTGTTACAAAAGACGATAATATCATCAACGTATCTACAAAAAATGTAGCCCCGCGCAGCAAGGCTGTTGTCAACAGGAATCATGGACGCTTCGGCCAGCATATGAGCGGAATGAGGTCCAACGGGAATCCCCCTTGATACTTGGGCAGTGGTACTTTTTATGAGATGCAACAGCCATCTCACTGCTTGGTTAGGGAACTCACTGTTGATTAATTGGTTCTCGATAACATGGTGGTAGATTTGATTGTAGAAATCGGCAATATCCATTACAACGGCATAGGAATGTGACCTGGAATAGCTCAAACATTGTGCCCAAAACGCGTTCCAAGACTGCGAGTCATCATAAAAATTTCCCTTATCATCTGGCTTAAATCGGTGGCTAAATACGAATCTTTCAGATATCGACCTTCTCCTGTCTTCAATATTTTGTCCAAACTGATAAATGAGGGCAGCCAAAATCACACTATCCAAAGGGTCTAACTGCGTTGCTATTCTATAGGACAGGTCATCCTTCGGTACGATAAATCTTCGATGTGGATTAGGATCCAAATTTTCCAGGTCTAATCCCGAAATAATGCTGGTAGATTCGGCATATTGCGCCACGATATCCAGTTCCACAGGCTTGGGAAACAAATCAGAATCATTAAAATTTACGAGATGACTGAAAGCCCAAGTTACAGAATCTGCGTTAAGTTTCATGTATTCCCCCGTTGATTTCTAGTCCATGTGCATCTTTCACGGGCTAAAATTGTGTTGGGAATGAACTATACTTAAACGTTTATCACATTTTATCAAATCAATCCAGTGTCCACTGACTGGACGCGGACCCGCCTGTGTGTTATTCCGAGTATTGTGCCGTCTGGCTTTAAACAACAGTGGAAAGACAGCAACTAAGATGATCCCCAATCCCAGGAGAACAACCCCCACCAATTTTGTTCATCCTACACCACGGAGCTCCACGATATTTCACTTAGCGGCAGCTAAGCTAGCCGATAACGAGCTGATAGTCCTGCATAAAGGGCACAATTCCCGCAAATGTGGTGCGAGCACTGCCTAAGCCGTGCAATAGCACCAAGACTTCGTCGCTGTGGCCATAAACATCGACCATGACGATTCCCTGTGAGGTGTCAACATGCATTTGGCCCTTCCCCCGTTATCTCTCTATCACCTTAAGAGAAGATCCGTGCCAACATGGCTTGTGTCGATCCGGTCATGCAGATCACGTTCCCCATAACAAATCATGACGCATACCGGATCCCAAGATAGCCATCCCCTAAATCAGGCTTAAGTGGCTCTGCCTTCTCGAAAGATTTAGCCCAACAAGAGGCTTTGACAAAATTTCCTCATACTTATTATTACCCTACCATAGAAGTTACCTGTGCGCAGGAAGAGCGAAGAAACGCACAAACATCCCTAGTCTTCTATCCTCTGTCTCGTATCTCGGTCAATGCGGTAAACAACCTCGAACAAGGGTTGATTGTCTCAATACGATGACCGTGCCTTGGAAAAGATGCATTGTCTGTATTTTTCACCTAGACATCTGACTGGGAATGCGGGACATGGTGGAGATGCCGGCGTTTCCGCAGCGTAAGAATCACGACGATACTAACCCAAAGAGTACTAAACCAAAAATTAATGGGTGCCAGAGTATCGAGTAAAAAAGCCTCTAAAGTCTCGGGATTCAAACTAAGACGCAATACCGCTATGGCGGCGGCCGCAATGATCAACGCGACAACAAATGGGTTGAAACCCCCAGGTCTTCTTCTCCACAGATGCTCAATCAAAAGCGACTGGTGCCAGACATGCCAAGCAATAAAACCAATAAAGCTTACGGTCCAAATAATGGCCACACCTAATCCAATTTCGGTTATAAAGAAGTTCGATAGGTCAATATTCTCAAACACAAACACTATGGGCCAGGTGGCATGGGCTACCCCTTCAGGTCCAAGGGTCACCACCGCGAGTCCATATAAGAGGAGTAAGAGAAAAATTTGTATCACCACAGTCCATAACGTAGTCGGCATCACTTTCGACGAGACCCGTCCTCGCACCAAACCGACAGCCGTCGCCAGGGGCAGGATCGGTACCCAAAAATAAGTGCCGGAAATGGTGGCCTCGTACACATTGGCCCATTGAACCGGGACATGCGGGCGTAAGGCGTTGGGAAATTGCATATTTTCAAAACCTAATCCCACCGTAATCAACGTTAACAGCGTCAAACCGGGAATCGTTAAGGTAAACAATCGAATCACCGAGATCGGAGGCCGCGTTCCTAACCAAAAAATATATCCCATCAAAATAACGCCTAATGCCCATGCCCGGTGTCCCGGAATCACGACCGTCGTTAAGACGGTAATATATAAGGCCCCGATGGCCGCAATATAGGTCATCGTTAATATTCCGGCCATCCCGGCAATCAGGACACTCCAAAATCTCCCCCCCGTCATTTCGAGTTTTTGATAGGCGGTCTTTCCCGGTGTTAAAGAAGCCCAATAGGCCACACCTCCCAAAATGAAGAGTCCCCACAATCCTGCTAGAATTAACGCTAATATGCCGTTGGACCCAGCGATGAGACAAAGACTCCTGGGCCAGACGTACACTCCTCCCGCCACATAGCTTGCAATCAACACGGTCGCATATTCAAAAATACCCATGGGTTCGAGACCCACCGACAACTTTATCCGGTGCGTGCGGTAGGCGTGATGCGGCAATGAACTGTCACCTCCAAAGGTGGCATCTGAGACGACGGGGCAAAAGACGTCCATACCTCTTGATTTCTCACTCCAAACGGATCAGCATGATGCTTCCTAGCCCATTGGTAAAGCACCAAAATATGATGCAGCACGAGGTGTTCAGCTTCTTGATTTAAACGCTGTTCGCGATCACCTTCTCCGACGGCCTCCCAATGTCCATTCAAGGTGAGATTCCACTTAGCCATCACCCCGTAGTGCACGCGGGTAATCTGGCGACTCGAGGACAGGCGAAGACTTTCGGCAAACCCGTTTTCTTTGCCACCGGGCAGCATCAAGGCCCCTTTGTCATATTTCCCCATGGCCATGGCCCAGTCGATGGTTTGACTGTGACTACATCTGATTACTTGCTGTGGGGTTAGCCATACCGAGCGGTTGACCATGAGTGTCCTGTCGTGAGCCATGCTCCACGGAATCACCGCCGTATGACTCGGCACTAATAAATCGTCCCAGACCTGCCACACGCGGGTTTCGAGCTGCACAGGGTGGCAAACATGGCAGCTGAAATAATTGGAGAGAAACACCGTGGGGACAACTTCTTCCGGTGGCGATGTTTTAAGTACCGCCTTAGCCGAGGGCGATGCCATCGTAACCCAGGCCCGTGGCGGAAATTCTCCGGTATTAATGAGAAGATGAATTAAATGCACCACATCTGGAGCCGGAAATTGAACATTTAGCGCAACAAATTGAACATCCCCCAAATAAACATAACGATCAGTTAGAGTGCTCACATCCTCCACCGCTTGCGTTAAACTCGGTGCTTGAGCCTGCAAAACATAAAATTCCTCAGAGGGTTTAATACTGGACTCACTACTCGGCGTGATAGTCGGATTCGGAAACATAAAGCTCCACGTATATTGCCCGGCTGGACCAGGATCCACGGCAAGGGCTAACACAATGCCGGTTTGACTAATGCCTGCCACCGTACCACAGCCAGGCAATAGCATCATCGCCGTAGCCATCACCAGTATTTTCCACCACAACCGCATTCTCATCGCGCCTTCACTTGATGGCGTTTGAGCCGCGGTTGCATATTTTTTCCTCGGAGGGGATAGCGCCAGACAAAACGTAAGGGTCGCACCGCACTCAAACGTCGTTTCCAAAGGGCCAAGGGTAAGCGTACAATACTGTCTTTAAGATCTCGCCAATTGATAGGAATTCCCGGCGACAAATAAGGCACGCCAAATGATACCATGCTGTCTAACTCTACAATTAAAGCCAATGACACCCATAATACCCCAAATAATCCCCAAAGCTGGGAAGCCGCTAACAAAAGAAAATTCACGAGGCGCCACGTCCCGACTAATTCGTAGCTCGGAACCGAGTAAAAACTGAGCGCGGTGACGGTCATAATAACGATAATTTGATTGCTCACAAAGCCGGCCTTCACGATTGCCGTCCCCACCACAATGGCTCCCATGGTGCCAAGAACGGTGGATAATGCCTTGGGTAAACGAAGCGCCGCCTCCCGAATGATCTCAATCACAAAAATCATGACCACCGCTTCTAAAACAGGAGGGAAGGGCAAGCCAATGTGACTGCCCATGATGGTCGTCAAAAGCTGGTAGGGTACTAAATTTTGATTGGTGGTCGTAAACACAATGTAAAGGCTCGGAAAATACAACGTAACAAAAAACCCTGCCATCCGAATAAAACGTACAAACGAGGCATCATACCACGACGAATTATAATCCATTGGGGTTTTATAAAAATCCCACATCGTTGCCGGCAGAATTATCACAAAAGGATCCCCATCCACCAGAACCGCCACTTTGCCTTGTTCTAGCGCCCATACGACAAAATCGACATGTTCACTATAGCGCAAGGTCGGAAAGATGCTGTAAGGATGGTCACGGATGAGGCTACCAATTTGGGTCGCATTAGGTACTGCATCAATTCGGATGCGCCTTAGGCGGTACAACACCGTTTCCAACAAACCAGGGTTGACCACGCCGCGTAATGCTGCCACAATGACCTGATGATGATCAAGATGTCCCAATTGCAGCGCTTGGAAGCTGAGTCGGCTATCACGCAGGCGGCGGCGAATCTGATTCATTTGCGTGAGGACCACCTCATTGAACGCTTCTTGCGGCCCACGAATGGACGCCTCCGTTTCGGGACGTCCAATAGAGCGCTGCATATATTTCACCGTATCCACTATCCAGGCATATGCAGATCCTTCAGGAACTAAGATGGTGTTTCCAGACAACAACTTGGGCCAAATTTTCTCCCACCGCGATTCCCGGCTCACATGTCCGGTATGCAAAGACTCGTGATTCCACGATGATGAGGAAACCGTGGTCTTTAATAAAGGACTAATAATATCTTGATCGACCATGGTGGTATCAACGAGTCCGTCAATGTACGCTATCAAAACCCGTTCGCCTCGTGCGGTTTTGATAATGCGCGATATGAAGTCTGGACTTTTTAGTAATTGCTCTTTTAAATATTTTTCCACCGCCGTGATATCTTTGGCAATGCCATCAGGAACCTGGGGATTCCAGGCATTAATCTCTGCGAGCAGGCGGGACGCGGCTTGTTGAATATGTTTTACCGCTTTAACATGAGATGGGTCCAGAGCACCTCAACCTCCTACCCGTAAAATGAACTGTGCATAAAAGAATCCTTTCCAAAGTGTGGCCGATTTATGCTGTTACTGGTTAAGTTCTATCCAGAAGTAAAGAACAGCATCTTAGCCATGCCGGCGATGTCTCAAACTCTTTCGAAGGATTACCGCGGATCACGAGCCAACGTTGCGAGACGTATTGTCTATGAAACGGTGTGTTCTTTCATCAAACCGTTATACTAAAAGCAATAAGAAGGTCTCTTTGAGGGTCTAGTCAGAAAAAGGAGTGCAGGAGCATGGATAAGGAACCGTTACGGTATCAATTAACCCCCTTGCAATTTGAGGTCACTCAACATGCCGCGACTGAGCCCCCATTTCACAATGCTTATTGGGACAATCATGACGAGGGGATTTATGTCGACATCATTTCAGGAGTTCCGCTATTCTCATCTCGTGACAAATATGATAGTGGATGTGGCTGGCCCAGTTTTACTCGCCCTCTTAATCCGCAAGAAATTGAAGAAAAGCCAGACTTCAGCCATGGCATGATTCGTACCGAGGTGCGCAGTCATACGGCTGATTCGCATTTAGGACACGTTTTTAACGATGGGCCACCTGATAAGGGCGGATTACGCTACTGCATCAATTCAGCCGCTCTGCGGTTTATTCCCAAGGATGATATGGAAAAAGAAGGATACGGAGATTACCTTTATCTATTTGACGACTCGAATCCTGACTAATGGCATAAAAGACAACACCAACAATATGGCACCATACTTCGGACCATCTGATTTCGAAATTTTGACCGTACCAAATAATAGGGCAATGAGGTGAGCTAATGCCTCAAATCCTCATTGCCCTTTCCGTTATCGAGATTATGAATGTTTACCGGTTTACGCATTCTTGACGGAATGCAGTGATTTGGCCACCCTTTCCGTGAGCGGACGGGCCACCTTTTCTAACGGTTGCCGCTCGGCCTGAACCCCTAGCCACAACGCGACAACGCCCCCAAGGGCCATTAATGATGTTCCCACAAGATATCCGGTAAACACATTGCCGACGGATTTGGTTTGAATGAGAGCTCCAAAAATTGGCGGGGCAACGACACCGCCCACCAGGGTTCCGATTGCATAAACGAAAGCAATGGCCATGGCCCGGCTTTCAATAGGAAAGACTTCACTAGCGGTTAAATAGGCTGAGCTCGCTCCTGCCGAAGCAAAGAAGAAAATAACCGACCAGGCGATGGTGATGGTCGTCGCCGTTAACACGTGGTGCAAAAACAATTCGGCCGATATAAATAGTAAGAATCCCGAGAGTAAATAGGTTCCGGCAATCATTGGCTTGCGGCCTATTCGGTCGAACAACGGGCCAAGGAGCCACGGTCCCAAAAGATTACCAATGGCAAAAGGAAAAATGTAGTAACCGACATCTGCCGCGTGGACCCCAAAAAACGTAGTTAAAACTAACGATTCCGTAAAGAATATCGCGTTGTACAAAAATGCTTGCGTAATCATTAACGACAAGCTAAGAACTGTACGGCGCGGATACTGCCGAAAGAGGGTGCGCGCTACCATTCGGAGCGACGTGGTCTCTTTCGGATCAATATCGATAGTCCATTGCGGTTTTTCCAGAGTTTTACCGGTCGACGACACCACGACCCGCTCAATTTGATTCATGACGCGTTCCGCTTCTTGTCCGCGTCCATGAGTTAAAAGCCACCGGGGACTTTCGGGAACCATCTTTCGTACTAACAACACGGCCACCGCTAAAATTGCGCCAAGCAAAAAGGTTAGTCGCCATCCCCAATACGGATTGACAACGTGGGGATTGAGCAAAATAATACTTTCCACGCTTCCTATCATTGTGCCAATCCACCAACTCGAGTTAATGGCTAAATCCGTCCATCCACGTCTGTAAGCTGGAATCAGTTCATCAATGGCCGAATTAATCGCTGCATATTCTCCACCAATTCCTACGCCGGTTAAAAACCGGAAAATACCAAAACTTAGGAAATTCCATGAGAATCCGCTTAATACCGTAAAAAGTGCGTACCAGATTAAAGTCCACAGGAATAACCGTTTTCGTCCCCACTTATCCGTTAAGTATCCCAGAACCAAGGCACCACTGACACCGCCTGCTAAGTATAATCCAGCTTCCAAACCCACCTGGCCGGCTGTCAGGTCTAGTCCCACCCTTTCTTGCAAGACCGAGCCAATCGAACCGACAATCGTTACCTCCAGGCCATCAAGAATCCACGTAATGCCTAACGAAATAATAATCAGCCAATGCCACCGACTCCATGGCAAACGATCTAATCGGGCCGGAATATCCGTACGATAAACAGCGTTTTCATCATTTGTCATCGTCGTCATCCACCTTTCTGCGCAGACTGTATTGCACCCAGTGTAATTCGGGGCGCAATCCATGCCTGATGATGTGCATACACGGTGTCTGTCGAGAAGCACCTAATCTTCGGACGGAAGCATCATAGGCGTTTTCATCCATCATAGGAATACGATTAAGAGCCATACCACCACGCATCCGTGTCGTTGTGTCCAAAGCATGTCAATATGGTCTTCTCGTAAAACGTGATGATATAGAGGATAATCCTTAAATTAATACTATATATAGTATAGCAAAAGTGACGGCTTCCAGCCACCATGCCGTTCCACGCCAAAGCAAATGGTTCCATTAATCCACTGTGGAAATAGAGATCAGCAAAATATGACACAAAGAACGATTCGCGAGGTTCATCGTGCACAAGGAGCCTGACCCAAAGCGATGTTATTCCTTTTCTATAGCGGTCATGAGGCTTTCAAGGAAATGCGAAATCTCGGATGAATGGCGGAGATGGATAATCTTGCTCCCCCGTAAGTGAGCTTGCTGCAATTGGCTGAGAATTCGGGGACGCTGATCACGGGGAAATCGCCAGATATAGCGCAAAAATTCGCCGTCAAGTCGCTCTTCACAGCCCTCAGCCATGTCACCTCGGGTATCACCGTAGTGCTGTTGTATGCGTTTCATCGCACGCCATAAGCAAATGTAGCGAGAAACATCGAGAAAGATCACGGTGTCAGCTTGCCGAAGTCGGATATCAAGTGTTTTCCCATACGTTCCATCGATGATCCATTCCGCCTGCTTGACTAAGTCTTCTTGGATGCGGATCCATTCAGAAAGAGGCGTCTCAATCCATCCCGGCTTAAAATATAAGCGGTCTAAATGGATAACGGGAAGTCCAGTGATAACGCCTAAACGCCGGGCCAAGGTGGATTTGCCCGCACCAGGCGATCCAATCACGAGAACCTTTTTCATAATGCGGGAGACTCCTTATGATATTTTGCGATGAGCCGGGGACTAGGTCTCACCTACTTGTTCTTGTCCAACCCAGGTAAAACCCACTCCTTTTTGGTCAATTAAATCACAAATGTCTCCGTTGTGGGCTGATTGTCCGTAAATCGCTTGAGGAGAAAAGGTTTCAGATCCACGAAAGGCTCTTCCCCCGTAATCAACTCGGCAATAACCCGGCCTGCCGCGGGAGAATGCATAAAACCATGGCCGCTAAAGCCATTAGCACAATAAAAGCCTGAGATGCCCTCTACCTCACCGATAATTGCCGTGTCATCCGGGGACACTTCATATAATCCGGCCCAACCGCGCAAAATGGAGGCATCCGCCAAAATGGGAACCCAGTGCAACAGGGTTTCAATCAGTTTTTCCAAGGCCTGATGATCGGTTTCGGTATGATAACTACTCGGTTCATCGGGGTCGGACATGCCCAATAAGATGCTGTCGCCATCGCGACGAAGATAAGAGGTAGTCTCCAAGTCCAAGGTCATGGGCATATTTTGGGGAAGTTTCATAAAGGGCGTAGTGACATAAATATTGCGGCGGTAAGGATGCACAGGGATCTCCACGCCAACCATGTGACCTACCGATCTGGCGTAAGGTCCTGCGGCATTAACCACCACCCGTCCACTAATCATCCCCTTGCTAGTTTTTACCCCGGCGATTTGATCATGGTGCACGAGAATCCCGGTCACTTGTTCGCCGAGCCGAATCGTGACGCCGAGGTCCATAGCCCGTTTGGCAAACCCGTAAAGGACCGCTCCCGGATCAGCAACACCATCATCTGGACAAAACGTTGCCCCTACGAGGTCTGGTATTTGCACATACGGAAACCGGTAAGACACCTCTTGAGGCGACAAGCACGTTACAGGGACACCCAAAGACTGCTGCATGAAGGATAAATTTTGCATCACGTTCCACTTGCCGGGGTCTCGGGTCAAAAACAGATAACCGCATGGATTGAACGAGGCAGAAATGCCGAACAGTTCTTCAAAATGGCGAAACATTTCGAGGCCATACTGAGAAAATTTGACGGCGCTCGGGTGAGAAAATTCAAGACGTATCCCACCGGCACTGCGCCCTGACGAGCCGTGGCCCCATAGAGACTCTTTCTCAATTACTACCACATTGGAAATTCCTTTGCTGGCCAAATGATACGCAATGGATAAGCCAATAAGTCCAGCCCCGATAATAATCACTTCCGCGTTATCCGCCATCTACTCTCTCCTTCTCTTTGGCATTAGGCGTTTATTCTATCAACTCGACTAAGCATTCCGCACAGGCCAAATCAAAAACAGCTGAGCCGACACTTTTCATGACCGTAATACCCTGTTCGGGCCCATAATGGGGTGCACTGGCCAAAGGACGTATTTTGGTCAAATCCACAAGGCCCTCCCCAGCAGGAATCAGAAAGTCACCGGCTTCTCTGAGACAAGCCGGAAGAAAGTCAGCATACAAGGTAGCCTGAGCCACAATATCACTGGAAAGTTCTCGGGTGTTAGGCAAGTAAGCTCCCATGGCGTTAATGAGCACTGGCTGTTTAATCATGCGTACGTCCAATAAGGGAGTTGGCGAGGATGTTACCGTCGTGATAACATCTGCATCGGCTAACGCCTCTTCGATTGCCCTGTGGACGGTAACGGACAAGTGCGAAAACCGGGGAAGGGAACACAACCTTTCTTGAAGAGCATATGCCGCTTCAGGTGTCCGGTTCCACAAGCGAATTGTCTGAACACCAGGCAAACAAGAAAGCGCTTTGGCGTGATAATAGGCCTCAAATCCTGCGCCAATGATACATTGACAGGAATGAGATACACTTAGCCACTGTGTCGCTAGTGCTGCGATCGCGGCGGTGCGTAGTCCCGTAAAGGCCGCTCCATCAGCCACGGCAATGACTTCCCCATCATCACGGTAAATACTGACGGTTCCGTTCAAAACTGGCTTACCCTTTCCTCTGGACTTATTGTCTGGCCGCTCATACAGAACCTTAACCACAGAAAGACTCAAATCCTGCCAGCTCGCTGCCATTAAAATGAGATGGCCCTTGTCATCCGATTGGACAACGCGCACGGGTTCTCCGGCTAATGGCGCAGTAAGTCGCATTGCCACATGCCGCCGCAAGATCTCGTCATCAAGCAGGGCTTCCAGATCCTTAGCTCCAAGCCACATGAGTTTTCCTCCATCTTTTCCCGTTTTACCGGGTCAAACCCCTAGCCAGGGTGTTTTCTCTCCGATCTCACACTAACGAATTCTGTCCTTTGTCGATAGGGCCACTATAACAAAGGACATGGCAAGAATCACAATGTCCATATTCCACTCTTTATCGGTTATGGCCCCATTTACTAAGCAGCGGGAAAATCTGTAGTTATGCCCATTAGGTGATTTAATCAAGCAATTTGGCCATCATATACTCATCCACAAATTGTCCATCAGCATAACGAATGGCATGACGGCGTAATCCTTCAACCACAAAGCCCATTTTGTGATATAACCCTAGAGCCCGGCGGTTTGACACCATGACTTCTAATTCTAATCGGTGAATCCCGCGCTCTTTGGCCCATGCTTCAACTTTTTGAAATAGTTGAGTCCCTATGCCCTGTCCCCAATAGGCCTGACGAATGCCAATGACAATCAAGGCAGAATGCGCCAGGCGACGTGGAGTATGACCCCTAGCACGTAAAAATCCGACCAATGCGCCATCGGTATTCTCGACAACCCAAAAGACATTTTGCGGTTGATCAATGAAGGGTAAAATACGTTTTTCCCATTCGACCACGCTATCTGAAAGTTCACCAGGCTCCATTAACATATACCGTGTCTCTTGGTCCAACGCGTTTTGCAAATCCATGAATTTTCCGGCATCCTTCTTGTCAATCAGCCGAATTGTCCACACAGCCTGTCCTCCCTACGGTGCATATCTGTTCATCATACATGTAAAAATCCTTATCTCTAAATAATGATGTAGATGCATGTGAGAAAGTGGCGGTTTTACGTAGCCAGATATCTTCTTGTTTTTATCCGTCACGTCACGACATCTTAACGAGGGATCTTGTGACATCTTGTTTTATTGATATTTATGAGGACTCCCTAGTCGAAAGACTTCCTAGATACCTACGGGATGCACGAGAAAGATTCCCATCCGCACTCCTAGGAATCACCTAAGGAATTTGAATCCGGGTGAGACAAGGACAATTCAGGGCTCAAATAGTTATACCATTTGTCGGCCCATCTCTGAACTTGATCCATCACGGGTTCTAGTTCTCGTCCTTTATCGGTTAGTTCATATTCCACTCGCACCGGAGTTTCTGGATAGACGATACGCTTTACGATACCTTCCGCCTCGAGGGCTTTGAGCCGCTCGGCTAACATCCGGTCGCTTAAATGAGGAATCATTTGGGTAATGTCTGAAAAGCGGTGTTGTCCTGAAAGAAGAGCACGGATAATCAAGCCTGTCCATCTTTGCCCCAACAAGGCGAAAGCCGCTTCAAATTTGGGGCATATTTTCAAATCATCCATCTTAATCCCTTCTTTCTGTTACTTATTTTACCATAGCTGTTGACAATGAATAAGCGGCTTACTATTATTACGTATGTAAAGATAATTATTTTAAGTTAGTTAATTACATTAAGGATGTGATGAGATGAATTCCGCGTTAGCTTTCGTGCGGATTGTTATTGGTTTGACCTACGCGGGTCATGGCAGTCAAAAACTATTTGGCTGGTTCGGCGGTTACGGCTTAACCGGAACTGGCCAGTGGATGGAATCGATCGGACTCAAACCGGGAAAGCTGATGGCCCTTTTAGCTGGACTCTCTGAACTCATTGGGGGACTCTTATTTGCAGCGGGAACTCTATGGCCTATTGCCGCGATTTTGTTAATTGTCACCATGGTCGTTGCGATCATCACGGTACATAGGAAAAACGGATACTGGGTTACCCAAAATGGTTTTGAATATCCATTCATTCTCATTGTCGTCATCCTCGCTATGACCATCATTGGTCCGGGTTCTTACGCAATTCACCTCTTCTCATAAGATTTTGACTGCATAGGACGCCGGGCGGTATGCCACCACAAATCGGCCCGGTGTCTATTTGTGGTAAAATATTTCTTAAAGACATATTTTTCTATATGTCGGAGCGGAGGGGATCGTGGTGAATCCTGAAAGTCGTGGTCTCCGAAAGGTTATTGTGTGGTTATTCGGTGCCGTGATTATTGCTATTTTAGCGCTGCAAAATCAACATCCTGTCTCATTACATGTCTTTTTTTGGCAGCTTCCACACATTTCATTAGCCTTGGTTGTATTGTTGAGTTTATTACTTGGCGCCAGCATTGGGGCCGGCGGCATGTTATGGGACCGTTACAAATCTCAAAATCGAATGAAACATGTTGCTCCTACTCCTCCCGAGGACGACCCGTCCTCTATGTTGTCTTCTTCTCCAATAGACGGTATGCCTGATGATTCTCCAGTTTCCCCACCAGATACCACTTCACAATAAGATAAGGAACTATTACCAAATTGCCTTGAACATAGGCAGGCTTATCAAACCCGCGGATTAAGAAACTCCAGCAATGACGTTTTGGCGCTTGGAACAGACTTAGAACAGTCATGGCATCTTTCTCGTGAAAATTCGTGAAGCCTAAATGTCCAAAACGCATCCGCACTGCAGCTATCTCAACCAGATGGCAACGCCTATCTATCGGGAGCGCTTGGGGTATTTGGCACACGGTGACGGTGCGGGACAGTGAAGATCCTCAACCAGATGCATGGAGTCCTTCGCTCCCGGACACTGTTCGTCGTCTCACGAAACACCTATCCCCTTAACAGTCCCTTGAGCGGATTGTTAAGGCGTATTGGCGGCCAAATGCGGCCGATGTTGCTGATGGGTTAAGGGTGGCACTCTGGAGAACAGCTCCCATGATTCATGATTCAACGACAAAGCCATGGTGATTTCCCCAAAATCTCTGGTGTCCTCAGTTAGGAGAGATTCCAATTCCTGTGATCGCTACTTGCTTTGCCACGTTCTTTCGCCCGTAATCAGGCACGACTAGTTTAACGAGTTAGTCCAAACTCACCACAAAGTGCATGATACAATGTGGGGTGCTGTGGCACACTGGCATTAATCACGGATGCCAGCAATGGTCCACTATCATCCAGGTAAGGAGAGCGACATGGAGATGAAAATCAGGTGGATTGCCAGCATAATGGCGGCAAATCTTTTGGGTGTCATTGCAGGATGCGGAGTGCAGCCAAGTAACGTTTCCGCACCGTCCGTATTGTTCGCCAAACACCCCATTAACAATAATAAATTTCCAGGCGGAATTCCCCAAACCACCGTGCTAGCGCCTACACGACCGGCCACCGAAGTCTTGCCACAATCCATACATAGCTCTTTACCCGCTTTTATTGCAGACGGATTCTCTATTAATCTTCCAGACTTTTCTCCTAGTTATCCCGGACGATCTCAGCTCCCTCTGAAACAGTTAATTCCGGAGATTTTTGGGCCGTCTCTTCACCATGTGCCGTGGTATTATCAAGGAACAACTACCCGGAATAACCCGATGTTGCTGATGGTGGATACCGTGGACAATCTTGCTTATCCCAAGCGGTTTAATCTGGTATCCCGCGATGTCCTTAAGGGAGCCGGTACTATTTTTCAATCGTCGAACTTAAATACCATTGACCAGGAACTTCATGGCAGCATCGCCGACCAAAATCCGGGATTTCAAAATCTTTATATTCCCACCTTGTTTACCGAAACCATGGGTGTCAAAGGATTTCAGCAACGTGATCCGCATGCCATTCAGATTGTGAGTGTCGGCACCAATTTTTTGGCGCCCACGTATTCGGCTTCTGCCCACGGGCCGGTGAATTATACGGTATTTCACGCTTATGTCCCCGGACAAGGCGGTGCGCCCCAAGTTCAGCTTCCTAGAGGGTACACTCTCGAACAAGGGCCGGGAACGATTTTAGTGGGTCAACCCGTGTCAACCATTGTATTCCGTGATGGTTCTCATTGGGCCGAAGGGTATATTCAATGGACGTTTATCGAAGCCTATACGAACAGAGGTTGGTATGTTGTTTATCTCGGATTGAATCCGGTACCGAATAATATGGGGCAAAGTCCGGTGCCCTCGTCAAATCCCAAACCTGCGCGTCTGTTATCCTAAATATTCCCAAACCCAAGGCCTTCTTAATTTCAGGTACCAGGCGCCTATCTGAGCCATCATTTATAGGCTTTTACCACCATCATCAGACTCAATAAGCATGTCGCATTGACAAATGTCGATACACCGATTTTGGTATTTATGCGGATTGAAAATCAAAGATAATTGCTTAACTGTGAGGTGGGTCATGCATATTTCTCAAGGCGACTTAACCGTTCGCCCTTTACACCCTGAGGATATTGACGCGCTTCAGCGCTGGCTCACGGACGAGCGTGTCTTAGCGTTTTATGAGGGACGGGATCATCCCTTTTCGCGAGACATGATTCGCGCCAAGTATTTCACCCAAAGCGCCCGTCATATTAACCGAGAGCTTATCCTTTGGCAAGAGCAGCCCATAGGATATATGCAAATTTATCCCTTATCTCGCGAAGAATTTGACGCCTATGGGTATTGTTATTCCCAAAAAATCTTGGGCATGGATCAATTTATTGGCGAAGTGGCGTATTGGAACCATGGCATCGGTACGTTTCTAATGCAGACGGTATGTAGCTGGCTGGAGACACATCACCAGCCTGATTGTCTTGTTGTCGATCCCCGGATCGACAATTTGCGCGCCATTCATGTTTATGAAAAATGCGGATTTCGTAAAGTCAAGCGACTCATAGGTCATGAACGGCACGAAGGGATTGACCACGACTGCTGGCTTATGGAACGAAAGCGTTACCATTCTCGTCTCCCGAGGAGCCACGTGATCCACGTCCGATAGCTATAACATGGTCCGTCGCCGACCGTTATCAACGCCCTGAGCCATTCCAGGACTTGCCTTCGGCCCTTTGGGTTCCGCCCGACATCCACACAGAGCCCTGGCGGGGTCGACCTCCTCCCCGTTTCGACGTCCATGACGCCGAGCGTTGCCATCGCATCCGCCAAACCTAAGGCGTTGCCCGGGCCACTCCGGCGAACTGACACGCGCGGGTGGGCGGGTATCCTCGCGGAATCCACTGGGAGGCTACTTCACATCGGTCAGAGAGGCCCGGGGGCTTTTTAGAAGATCCTGGTAAATGGCCATCGCCAAGTCTATCGCCTTAATCTGAATTCTTTTTCAGTGCTCCACGGCGGAAACGCCGTGACAGGAATAGGGCCAATGCGCCATAACTTCGAGGAACTCCCCATATGCCGATAGAACCAACTTACTTGAATAAACCACTGTGGGATCGTGGATTTGTCCAGTGCCAGACGGATTCCGGGTATGCGTCCGTGTCAGACGCCGCTCTGGGTCGTCCGATGCCGCACGGATTGAGAATGGAACACCGCATACGTGAATTATGCGCAATAATTCTTTGTTTGATACATCAAACAAAACAGCCCCGCCGTCCATCGGGCGAAGGAGCTGACTAATGATTCCCGCCGTCCATCGGGCGAAGGGAAAAACACTAATTCTAAGTAAAGTATACGTTGTTGATCAAGACCAGTCAACATAGCGCCTTGTGGACACGATATACTGATTTTAACTCAAAAAATTTGGAGGTTTTTATGGATTTAAGAATATTTTTTGATGAAAGTGGAAAAAACGATTCGAACGGACTCAATTTGATGGGAGCTTTGGCGATTCCTGGCGTCATATATTCGCATTCCCCGTTTGCGGATTTGTCCCAACGTCTTCAAAACCGCCAGATGTCCTTGCATTGGGCGGACTATTCGGGACATGAGCCGACCAAGAATCATTTTATTGAATTAATACGCGTGGTAGCTCCTTATGCAGACTTCATAACCGGAAATGTCATTGCCTATCAATCGCCGGGACGTCAAACAGCCCATTTCGCGAAATTCGTCGACCAGCTCATTTATGAAAAGACCTTATGACGCATACGCTCATGTGATGATTGAGGACGCAACAGAATATCGCACCTTACAGTTGCCGGAAATTTTATATAAACAATTAAATCTTCAGGCCTTATATCGAGGTGAGCACTTTACCGTACCTCAACAGCCAGAATTTCTTCCTAAGGGTAAAGAGATTGGTTTGGAACTCATCGACGCTTTGCTAGGAATAATCCGGTTTTTAATAAAAAATGCGGCAGCGTCATTAACCCCCTCGAAAACTCAAACAGCAAAAGGTAATCTGATCTTGCAACTATTACGGTGTAATAATCTGAGAAACATATTGCAACGCATCCGGTTTTTTCGTTGGGATAATATGCGCGAATTGAGGGAAGTCGATTTAACAGAATATATCGTCCGATTCCTCGCTCTAAACCAATCGGCTAATGTCGAACCATGTTAAACCCTCGGTTGCCTCGCAAAGAAAGTGGCATGGCGTGCAAAGCGAAACCACACTAAACACCATCCCGCTTTGCGCGCGACAAGGCGGGACAGCACAAAAGAGTCGGGATGTGGGAACCGTGACGACGGAGAAGATTTGGCATAGCCGATCCGGCAATGAAACTGCACAGACCAGAAGTCTTGCGGAACTTTTATCCGCCGTATATTCGGCAGCGGCCAATCGTCGGACAATGCCTGGTGTTGTGCTTCAGTCTAACGTTTATGACATCATCCTGACGCTTATAAGCCGGATACAACAGGATTGACAAGAATAGATGTCCTTTTTTATACGATTACTAATGATAGTACTCGTCCCGCCTACGCAAGCGATGGGCACCCGGTAGGCCATTTGCTGTGATCAAGGGCACTCTATATGGCATAAAGTGTAAAGCCCGCCGCCACCATT
This sequence comes from Sulfobacillus thermosulfidooxidans, assembly GCF_001280565.1. Lineage (NCBI taxonomy): Bacteria > Bacillati > Bacillota > Clostridia > Eubacteriales > Clostridiales Family XVII. Incertae Sedis > Sulfobacillus > Sulfobacillus thermosulfidooxidans. Next base: position 1,761,082 of record NZ_LGRO01000001.1, read on the forward strand.
GATCAACAGGTAGCTCTCCTTAAAAGCCGGGGCCAAGATCTGTAATGATGATCACTCAGATGTTCCAGTGATTTAGTCCTAGTTCATAGTCCTCATGGCTGCGCGAGCCTCTATGAACCGTGAATTAACTGGGGACATTTTGTGACAGTGCTGGAAACGCTAGTCGACGCGTATCGAAATGTCGTTAACGTTCGGGAGCTGGGGTTTCCCTCGCATTGAGACCACCTTTTGCGGCAGCCTTGTCGGCGCCATTCCTAACCGGCGACGGGTTGGGCTTCGGCTTGCACGATTCTATAACTAACATTTACTTCACATTGCGAATCCTGCTCTACCGAACCGTATGGCTACTCTTCCGCACGTGATGGGTGAAAGAAGTGGAATTTATCCCGATGGTGGCGTGGCATCTGCGTGGTAATCGTGTCGTTGAAGCCCAACGCGGTTAAAATGGTCGCCACCGGCTAGGTGTGATCCGCCGGGACAAAAAGTTGACGGTCTGCGCTTCGAGGGAATTAAAGGTTCAAAATCACCACACTAATGGCACAGAAAATCTGCCCGCATTAACGAAGCAACTAACGTAACCATCCAAGGACAAGTCATGCAAAAAAAGCAAGTTGGCTCCCCTTAAACGAATATAGAGCAGGTACATAGACGAGCCACATGAAGAAAATTGTGCGACCCGCTGTACCATCACCCGTTCACTGTCGGTAACGGCCATCATCCCGTTCCCGACCTGTGAGACCAGCATAAAAAAACCCCTCACAGCCTGACAATCAGGGGAACCGGACCGTGAAGCCTCATCGGGTTCGCCCACAGGAGGAATTTTTATGAAGACAAGAATATATGCGAGCTCTCCTACTCCAACCTCACCGGCCTCTACCTGTCGGCTGGTCTTTTCGTTCCACTCATTCGATCTTCGCACTCTTCGCTCGACGGATTTCTCTGTTCTCCATCTCTCCCACTTCTTTCCCCACCTGAAAAAAAGACATGCGCCCTTTACCCTCTCATCTTTATTTTAAGCCCTTTTCGGCTTTTACCCTGTTATCGCGCTCTGTAGCGCTGCTCAAATCGATGAATTCGCCCGTTGGGCTTCGACCGCCACTCAATCATGATGCGGGACAGGTTTGTAATCGACGGTCCTATCACCTCGTGCTCTACCTCAGCAGCATTCATGATTTCTCCAGGAATGGCTATTTGGAGAGTGTGTTCGTTCCCAGCAACAACTAAATAGACATGGTAAGCTGTTTCGCCAGTCTGATTTCGCAGAGCAATGCTGAAATGGTTACTTGATGCTAACGTATGCCAGGCCCAAGGGATCTTAGCACCAGTCTGTTTCGTCGGCCATAATAGGCTAACAACCGCTATTAAAGGCAAAACGGCCCAAGCGCCCCAAATTGGCCACGAAGCATAACGCTGGCGAACGAAAAAAATCCATAGAGCGAAAGCGATGGTCACACCAATTATCGCCACGAACAGCGTGGTTCTGATAGTCACCAAGTCTCACTCCCTTCAATATATCTCCTACGTTTGGAGCATGATTTGTTGCCATTCTCACGGCATATGGGGCGAGTGTTTCACTTGCTAACGAAACGCCTCCGTCCGCAAGCTTCCATAATGCAAACTAGCCGGTTACCCTCTTCAGCGAAGGAAATGGATCCCAGTGTCTTGAGAACGGTAAACATTTGGTCCGGATCAGACTCCTTCACAACCAAAAATTGGAAACACGTCCCGACAGAGATGGAAACGGAAATGTTTAACGAACACGCGGCAGCTATGTGACTCATTTTGTGAAGAAATACTGATGTCCAAGTGACAATAAGAAAAATAACCATGGAAATCAATGCTGAGTGGATACACAGAAGAGTACCTAGCAAAATAGTATGGAAGTGTCACAAAGGTAATAAGTGACGAGACCACAAGAAAAGCCACTCCACTAAAGGATGGCCAACTAAATAGCCAGATCACATGATTTGGGCGCAACTTCTCACACTGACTATGTTGCACTGGCGGTCGGTCTAGGATGGGTGCATTTCTTAGGGTTTGAACGAAGAAATCTAGCGCATCGACCTCCATTCCCAGCCTTTTGCCGAGTAGATAATCAGCCTCAGCAATCGTGCGAAATCGGTCTAGCAATTTTATTAATGTGCCCCCAACTTCTGGAATATAGACAAACAATAACCCGTTACCAATGACGAAATCATCTTCACCGTCTTGAACCACCGTGACCCACGAAAAGTTAGGTTGCCATTGGTCTGTCATTGCGCCCTGCTCCATGTTATCGCACCCTATCAAGAACGTGACGGATAATGGTACGTCCTACATTGGTAATTACACGCGGATCCAGTTCGCTGAGATGGTCTTTAGATAATGTTTCGAGCTCGTGGAGAACGCTCTTGGCAGTGTTCGTATACCGTCCACAACCACGAAATAGTTGCGAGTACTGTGTGGAGACCGTAAACAACGCAGACATATAATTTGTAAGATCGGATTCTTGCGCAAGGTCATCATTTTTTAGTGCATAAGCCAACTCTTGCTTGATTGTTGCCAAGTCAGATTCGCGTCGCTGATAAAAGTAACGCGGAGAAGACAGAAGGGGATGTTCACTGTACAGTAGTTCTGGATCGGCGAAGGCGTCAGCCAAATCTTGTTCCAACGATTCCCACCATGTTATCTGTCGCTCCGCCAGATCCCGCCGACGAACTGGGGAATTTACCAAAGATCCACCAATCCATTTAAACAACGGTAGCTCCATGACAAGAGACAGGCACGAGGCATTAACGTAGTCGAAGCTGGCACCACCATTATCATAGAAGCTAATTGATCCTTCTAACTTAAGATTTCGGAGATAATCAATTTCCAAGCGTGCGTGCGGTAGCCCGAACACCCCTTCTGCAAAGGTTTCGACATAGGGTATGGGACTTCGCGTTTTGAGATCCAAACCGTAAGTGTGGAACACATCGCGGATTTTTGGAGCGAGTTGCGAACCGTGGGAAGAAATCAATGTATACGCACCTGGGAATATACCGTTGTGCAAAGACACCAGCAACTCAGGATTCACCATGTCAATCAATCGCCGGACCGCTTCTGTTTCGGGAAGCGGTTGATCGAAATGCACGCCCCCATAATTCAAGGGAAAGGTCCACTCGACCTGTTCTGAGGGAGCCGGACGATACCAATGGGCGATCATGCTTCCGATAGAAAGCGTTTCGGACCACCATGCTTGATTTCTCAAGGCTCCATCAACATCCCATACAGGAACAAGATACCAACAGGCGTGGTTGTTTGGCGATTGCCGAAGAGCAGCCTCTTCAACGATGGCCTCCATAATAAGTTCGGCGAGTGGCTCATTAGGGTGAGGGAAGCCCAAAAACAATGCATGGCGGGGCATGTGAACAATTTTGATTGCCTCAATAACATGCCCGGATCTGGATGTGCCAATAGGAAGAATATCCGCGTCAACATCTAAATCTTGTATCGCGTCATGAAGTCGGGTGATGAAATCATTAATCGAGAGAAGTTTCAACAGATATTCCCCCTCCGTTACATAGCGGGCAGTTTTGGCGACGTTCTCATTGCTCTATTCAAATGCTGTAATCAACAAGTCAAACATTAATCTGCGGCTTAAGCTTCTTACAGAAGTGAAAGCAGGCCGCGATTTTATCACTTCTGTACTTGAAAAGTCGCCCACTACTCGTTGATGTCTGCGAAACCTCGTTGCAGTTCTATATCTAATTCCACACATTTTCAGCAGATTGTGACATACGGCACGATCAAAGATCCCTTCAACGTGAGATACCGAGAGTAAACGGCGTAAAGACAGAGTATTGTGTCTGACAAAGATGCTGTTCATCTCAGAAACCCGCCAAAAATTCTGTCATCCTCCCCATCCTTACCGGGGGCATGAAATAATAGGACATAGTTGTGCGCAGACATCTTCTCTTAGGTCTGTGCTGCCTGTTTTTCCGCCAGCCATTCGTCTTTTAGAAGTGCATACACCACGTGATCGAGATAATGATCATATAGCCATTCCACTTGCCGCAAACAGCCTTCTTGACGAAATCCCAAACGCTCAGCAATGGCGCGGCTTTTTCGGTTGTCGACGGCGATGTGAATTTCCACACGGTTTAACTCATACTCCCCGAACAGGATATCAATAAGAGCGCTACAGGCTTGGGTCATAATTCCGCGGCCTTGGAATTTTTCACCGAGCCAATATCCTAAGCTTGTTGTCCGATCCGTCCAATTTATGAAATGGATGCCGAGGATACCCGCGAAGTGTCCTTGAAACCAAATGCCAATTTCCGCTCCGTTATTATGCGCATAACGGCTGAGTCCCGACTCAATAAAATGGATAATATCTTGAACCGAGTGGACATTGTCCAAAAACGGTAACCACTGTCTTAAATAACTTTCGGATTCTCGTACAAGGCTGTAGACACGCTCCGCATCGCGCACCTCCAACAACCGTAAGGACACATTCTCATTAATAGAATAAGAAAACATGGCACACCTCCGAGTTATTTAATCAAATCCATCAGCTATCACCAGGTTTTTTTCAGGACGTTTTACACTGATTCCCTGCGTCTTTGAATGTATTCGAGTGCCATCCGAATCGATGCATTCGGATCAAAATCATACCGGCTTAACATTTCATAAGTTAGAGGAAATTGCGGGGTCAAAATTGTGCCGATTTCAGGATTTTCCGGAAATCGCCAACTTTCTTTATAGGAAATCGTCCCATAACAACACGAATGAGGAAGCGCAAAATGCAGTACGTCAATAAAACAGTTGCCAGCTTGTGCAGGAGCCGTACCAAAATGTTTCGCACCATGGCTCCATAACATCGCCGCCACATCAAAGCCGGCGCTATAAGTATTCGCGCCGGTTACCATAAGAACCTTGGGGCTCCAACGCGTCTTCTTTGTTGTTTGACGATGAACCCACTTGGCTAAAGTCGGGATACTTTCGATCCATTGCTCCCATTGCTTCTCCGCCTCTGCCTGTTTCCGACTGGCGGAGCAAAGAGGCGTACGCCGCCTTTTTTGCCATTCCCTTTGATCACGAAAATCATACCCGCCCAATTTTAGTGAGGCACCATCCGGCAAAACTCGATAATTTTTAAGGTATAATGGCGAATACCGGGGAATTTGATAACCGCCATCATTCTCCAAAACGGCATCGAGTCCATATAATCCATAGAGCAAGATGGTTTCAAATAGAGAATTTCCCCCGATCGCCCCGCGTAAATCCACGATTAACCAGGTTGTGTGATTTGTCAGAGCGGCTTGCCACAAGTTTTCCAGCGTCTCACAAGCCGAAGGAATGCGGGATAAAAGCTTTGGCAGTGCCTGGACCTGAAAAGGCTCATCAGGAAAATGCTTCGACCATGCGGCTTCAATGGGGCGCTGGAATCCCATGTGATTCCACTCCTCAAAAGCTTCCCGGTAATTCATTAATTCGCCGACACGAAGGCAGGCAATATCGTGATTCTCGTCTAAAAATCCCCAAGTAATGCTGCCCGTATCTAACGGCGGACAGTGAACCGTACTAGCGGGCACTATCACATCGTGGTCATACGCATCCCACGACCATTCGTAGATCTCGCTTTGCTGGTGATGAGGCCGCTTCAGTGCAAAGCGCATTGTGTTCATTTTCTGGTCATAATCCAAAAGCGCTGCCAATAATGAACGCGAAGCCATGTTCTGGGTCAACCTGCGAAGATTATCGATTACATTATCTGATCCCTGCAACTGTTGCTGGCGGTCACATAATTCTGACCACGACACGCCATCAATTCCCATGAGTTGTGCCCCTAACAACGGCAACAAGTCTCTTTGCCGAACCGACTGCACATACAACTGTTCCCCTACTATCCCAAACTCGGCTGGCCAACGCCCCGCGTCAGGCGGCTGTTCACACAAAATTCGCGTATGCCCATCGCGCAGTCGCGCCACAAAAGGGCTAAGCAGCCGCCAAAACTGCGTCGGCGAAGACGTCTCAGGCAATGAATCAAGAAGCCGGGTGGCCGCATCGTAAAAAGACACGGGACCGCCAAAGTGGCGAAAAGGATCGGGATGGCTCTCTACCAACAACTGCACTAACTCTTCCACATCTTCTGTCATCATGGACCGTGTTAATTGTTTCATAGTGTCCTCCCCTGTCGCCTTGACCTTCACATTTTCTTTTCGCTACCACACGTCTAAAGTCCTCTTAATGGGATAACTCACAGACAAAATCGTCTTAAAATCTTGAAAAGACAAAGATGTGGAAACAACTATACGCTTCTTAACCGAAAGTCAAGGAAAGAAGAAAGAAGAAGAAAGAACCAACAAAAGAGCGGAAGTTTTTGAATAATAAAACCCCACGACAAAATGCCAGCATTTGTGTCGCGGGGTTATCTTGCGAGGTCGTGTTCCGGCACTGTTCTCTTAAGTCGTAACCTGAAAAAGGGCAGTGCAGTTTATAACGACGCTCATTTTTTTAACCGAGAGAAATCATCCTGGCCCAAGGCCATTTCTCGACTTGGGTTCCTCATTATTTGTCAGGTGTACTCATTTACTGCACAATACTCGCCAGGTGTCCTTTCACACGGTGCGCAAAATTGCGGTGCACCCTCTGTAACTCCATGGTTTGCTCTAACTGCCGGGCCATTTCCGGTAAGGGATGGGCTTTAAACCACTGCACCGTCCGTTCAGCCAATGAATCATCAATGATACTCGGTAGCGCATACACCACGGGATGCATCATATAGGACGGGAACTTGGCGGTCACCTTATCCCAATGATCTTCTAGTAAAGTCCATGTGGTTTCTTGTACCTGACGAGTATGTAATCCTTGACCAATAGCATACAGTCCATCTTGAATACGCACTTCCGGTGACAAACAGAGCGAAAATGTGCGCACCATTAATGCCGGATCGGGAAACTTGCCTAACGCCATCAGATAGCGTTCCGCATCTTGTGGAGTGGTGGCCTGTTTAAAGTGCTCGTACATGCTTTCCCATTCTTTTTCGCCGCCATTGCTAGCCACGACATCCACTACGGCCGAAATGAGATCCGGGGACAAAGATTCATGACCTTGAAAGTGGGCATCGAGCCGGGCTTTTGCTTCGGATCGCACCATCTCATTGGCTCCCAACGTCCCCAGAATACGCACCAGTTGAGCCCGCAATCGTCCCATCTTAATATCCTCTTCCTCTTGGGCAGTCCAACCCAATTGCTGGAAGAGAGGTCCGGCAACATGGTTCACCAATGCCTGCAATGCCTTTTGGCCGGAATCATCGGCTATGTGATCCACCAGCATCATATGCCCCGACACTAAACTCCACACATCGGGTTCATCTTCATCAACAAGCGTGTGCCATAACTGAACCGCTTGAGAGAGCGGCACCTCATTAGCTAATACCTCAGCCCAGATGTCATCGGCTAAGGTTAAGCGTTCCAAAGGAGTCATTTGTCGCAATGCTCCCATCAATCGTTTCCATAAGGACTCATCATAGGCGACACGGTAAAATCCATAGCCCCCGCGATTGACCATAATCCATTCCACATCATTGGGCACCGTCATGCTTATGCTCTTTGATCCTAACAAAACAGGTTTAGCCACATCATCGGTACGGGTATGGATCCCTAACACAACGGGAACCTGCCATGTTCCCGTTCCTTCTCCCTCATACCGGAAGGGTTTTTGGGACAGAACAATTTCCTGATTTTTTTCATTCCATTGAGCCCGGACCAAGGGATATCCACCTTGGAATACCCAGGACTCCATAACTTGCCTGACGGGTTGACCTGATACCGCTTCAAGACTATTCCATAAGTCTTGGGTTTCCGTATTGGCAAATCGGTAGCGGGTAAGATAGGCTTTGACACCTTGGCGAAACACGTCCGGGCTCAAATATTGTTCCATCATACGCAGAACCGAAGCGCCTTTTTCATATGTAAGAACATCAAACATGCCTTGAGCATCCGCGGGGGAAATTACGGGATATTCAATCGGCCGTGTCGATGCTAATCCATCAATTTTAAACGCATAGGATCGGTGCACCCCAAAATTGGTCCAAACATCCCATTCCGGATGCAAGCTATCCGTGGCTAACAATTGCATAAAGGTGGCAAAGGCTTCATTGAGCCATAGGCCATTCCACCAACGCATGGTGACCATATCCCCAAACCACATGTGTGCCGTCTCATGAGCAATGGTGCCCACCACTTGCAATTTCTCCATGGGTGAGGAATGCGCCGGATCGATTAATAAGGCTTCCTCCCGGTATGTAATACAGCCCAAGTTTTCCATCGCGCCTGCAGCAAAATCTGGAATAGCCACATGATCCAGTTTATCTCCAGGATAGGGAATATCAAAATATTGCTCGAAAAAATTGAGCGCGTTAACCGCCTGCGCCTGGGCATAGCTTGTTAGGGACGAAAATCCTGGGCGCGCCGCCACGCGTAAAGGAATGCGTTGTCCGGGCTCAGGATCGGTTAATTCCAATGGCCCGACTATTAAAGCGACCAAGTAGGTAGACATAGGAATCGTATCGGCAAACTGTACATGTCTTTTCCCCGCTTCATCCACCACACTACTCACTTCCTGAGCGTTAGACAACGCCGTAAGATCGGCATCCACGACCAAGGTGATGGCGAATACGGCCTTGAAGTCTGGCTCGTCCCAACAGGGAAAAATGCGGCGTGCGTCGGTAGCCTCACACTGTGTGGAAGCGATAACGACACTCTCCCCATTCTCTTGTTTGACCGTTGTCACATAAAATCCGCGCAGATCGTGGCCTAAGTGACCTTCAAAGGCTAAAGACAATGTCCATGATCCGGGAGTCAATAAAGAGGCAAACTCCAGTTTGACCCGCTCATACTCCGGTTCATAGCTAACGGTACCCGGGTAATTTTCTCCGGTTTTGGCCATGATCACGACGTCTGATAAAGACAAATCCACCGCATTCATGATAATGCTGTGCGTTTCACTGGATATTTCAACCTCAACCCGTAATAGTCCCTGGAAAGTTTCCGTCGTTAAATTCGGTGTGATCTCGATTTGATACCGGTGCGGAATGACGGTCCGTGGCAACCGGTATTGCTGTGCATTCTCGGTCATGAAATCCCTCCTGGTCAAATCCTGCCCATTTTGACATATCCTAAAAGCATTACACCGTTCCTCTGAAAATCCGGACAGTAAAGAACTGTGTTAAACCCCATAGATGCTGGGCGTGCTCCCTTAGTTTAAGGCTCATCATCATGTTGGGGATTTTCTCGGTATAGTCCGGCACTCAAGATTACCTCATTATTGGGGAGCACCTTCTTTAGACTCTCCTTCTCGCGCTACACGGCGAGGAACTGTAATATCATCAATGAGGCCATAGTGCTTCGCCTCGTCGGCGGTCATCCAATAATCTCTTTGCAGGTCATGAAGCAAGGTCGCAATAGATTGTCCGGTATGTTGCGATAGTACCTTTGCCAATTGTTCTCGCGTAGCAATGAGTTCCCGCACTGAAATGTCCACGTCGGTCACTTTTCCGCCTAATTGCTGAATTGAGGGCTCATGAATCATAATCCGCGCATTGGGTAATGCATAGCGTTTTCCCGGTGCTCCTCCCGCTAACAATACCGAGGCCATACTCGCGGCAAGACCCACACACAAGGTAGCAACGTCGGGCTTAATGTACTGCATGGTATCGTATATGGCCATGCCCGCTGTTACTGATCCTCCCGGAGAATTTATGTATAAATAGATGTCTTTATCGGGATCGTCACTTTCGAGAAAGAGTAACTGAGCCACAACCAAATTAGCCATGTCATCTTGTACCATACCGGATAAGAACACAATCCGCTCTTTTAACAAGCGGGAATAAATATCATACGATCGTTCCCCACGGTTAGTCTGTTCTACTACAATGGGCACTAATGGCAAGGCTATCCCTCCTGTTTGTCCTTTAGTTCCTCTTGCACTTGCTGTACAAACAGCGGTCAACACCCGAAGGATAATCTCCCGCGCTGTCTGTGTCTTCTCTTTTTTATCCTAAAAAACCTAATAAGATGAAAATTTTTCCCACTCAGCCCAGTTTTTCAAGATCTTGGGTGCTAGTCATCATGTCCAAATATCTTGTGACATCAGCCTTCACCTAAGTTCTTTCTTAACCGTATCATATCTCGGCAGACAATGTGGTTCTCTATAATCGGAGGATCATCATCGTTCACAAAAAAATCTGGGATGATACCGCTTATACGAAAACCTGCACGTTGATAAAAAGCTAAAGGACCTAGGCTGGAATTACCTGTTCCTACTTCCATCCACTGGTATCCCTGTTCACGAGCCCAATTTACAGCATGATCCAAAAGAGCTTTGCCGATTCCGAGCCTTTGCCAATCTTCATGCACAGCAATATTCATGAGCTCAATGTGTTTTTCTGGGGTTTCTGCCACCACGTAGACGCCCATGACGGCACCGGACCCCTTCGCTATCACGCATTGTCCTTTGTGGACATAGCTCTTAATGCGTTTTATTGATGGGTCTGCCAATAATAATAAGGACCATGGAATGTCTTCTGCATTTGTTACCGGGTGAAAATCATATGAGGGGGAACGTTTTGTCTCGCCCTTCATAGGAACAGAAGGTCCCATGGCTTGGACATAATCTGTGAGGGCACGGCGGTAGCGATCCAAATCCGGACTCTGAATGTGGTTCAAGATCCAATCGAGAACCCACTGAAGCGCTTCTCGTGGCTTTCTTTGCTTGTCTTGCGCCAACCCCATAAATACCGCAAATGCGGGAAAATGAGGAAAGACAGCCAATGCCTCTTGCAATAGCCCAACCGCTTCCTCGGCGCGCCCCACATTGCATAAGGAACTGGCCCACTGCACCTTGGCATACGCCTCATATTCGGGATTTAATCCCTGGGCAATCGCTTCATGTTCCCGGGAGAGAAAATCGAGCACATTCGCCCATTCGAATTTTGCGCGTCCAGAGTCCGGATAGGCCTCGGCAAGATTTTTAAAGTAGGTGCTCAGAGCTTCGGCATCATCTCCGAATACGGTCCATCCCTGCCGTGCCTTTTCCTCGATATCGTTATCCTTCATGAGCACACTCCTTGCCTCTTGTTCCCAAGTCCAAGATGTGATAGCCATATGCTCTATGCTCTCATCTTTAATCGTTTCTGGCCAGATCACCACAAATATAGAATCCTAAGGGCAGCTTTTGGAATGCATTGCGGTTTTTAGACGCTAATCTTATTCCTACTCTGTTTTGAGCTTCCAGATCACATTATGATTTTCTTATTATTTCATTCAACTAATTTTATTTGTATCTAATTAGATATCTATGATAAGATTATTGGGCTAGACAATATGGCATGTTAAAAGGAGCAAACGGATGAATGATGATCAGGACGCCTTAATCACGTTTCTCAAAGTGTTATCGGATATGAGCCGTTTACGTATTTTAGGCTTATTAGCCTTACGTGATGCCAGTGTTGAAGAATTGGCAGCAGCACTCAATTTAAAGCCCCCCACCGTATCCCACCATCTAAACCGTTTACGCGAAGTGAACTTAGTTTATATGCGTGCCGAAGGTAATACGCATATTTACAAGTTGCGTACCGAGAATTTGCAGCAGCTTAGTCGTTTACTCACACCCGAACATTTATCGACGTTAACCGGCGCGATACCCGAAGATGCGTGGGAACGCAAAGTCTTACGGGATTTCTTAAATGGGGAAGAACTCAAAGAAATTCCCGCAAGCCGGAAAAAACGTCTGGTTATTTTGCAATGGCTAGCCAACGAGTTTGCCTGGGATGTGCGTTATAAAGAATCCGAGGTGAATGCCATTATCCAACGGCATCACCCCGATTACGCGACTCTAAGACGGGAATTAATCGGTCACCAACTCTTAGCACGTACTCAGGGAATCTATTGGCGCACAAAGCCCGAAACTGTCACCTCATATGATTAACGTCAACTCATGCTGTCAAGAAAGCTCTGCTGCCCTGGTGAATGCGACCAAATAGCTTAAGAACAATACCCCGGATTCGCCAAAAAGCACGGGAAATCCGGGGTAAGTCGGGAAGCCATGAGGGTTAGCACAATTGAAGAATCCCGACGAATATACAGCATGAGAATTATTGAAAGAAAAAGCCATTACGTTCTTTACCAATCATGGCAAACAATGATTCCGAGTTGTCGTAATCCCGGCTCATGAAGGAAAAACCTAATTCCGGTACAGAAGCCTCAAACACAATCGACGCTGTAGCCCGGTGAAAAGCTATTTGATATTGTTCTTGGGGATTAGACCAACCAATTTCCGGTCCAAGACCTTTCCAGCGAATGCGAACACTCACTGTGGCCTGATAAGTAGGGCCAGGGGCAGGAAATTTGGGTTGATCAATCACCGGATAATCACAAACCACGACCTCGGCCACCTGTCCATCTTTGCTGATCCTCAGTGCATCATCTGGGATAGGCGTGGTCCAAAAAAGTCCGTTAGATGCAATCGGCTGATGAAAACTGTGCAACTGGTCATTGACACTGGGAAAGCTCACTGAGCTTGGATAAAGATCGAGTCAAAGATGAATAAAGGTGCCGTAATGCTTTTCTCCATCCTCCGTCACATACTCGCCCTGCATAAAGCGCACGTCAGTGCCTGGACCTCCAAAGCGTACTATATGCCCTTCATGGTCACGGCCCCATCCTGCCAAAATAGCGGTGGCCACCCGCCCGCGAAAATTGAAAATTTCCGAGGGTTCGGTATAAGGAGCAGGCGGCACATTATGATCTCCCTTTGCATCGATTTCGGGAATCGGTGTCGGCAGAGGAAGAGAGGGTATGGGAGTTGGTTTTTGCCCATAACGGCAAGGACCACAAGCTTGATCCAATCGTTTTGGAACCCGCATTGTCATTCTCCTTCCAATTTGCTGGTTACCATTCCATAATATGGATAGGATTGCAAAGTGTTCACGTAACGATGTGAGTTCCCATGATTCGTCCTTGATAATGTTTTGGATATCCAAAGAAGCACCTTGTTTTCACAACGCAGCATCTGCACAACGGAAGACTCAATGGAGTTCTCAACTAAGAGCCATAAGAAATCGTCTTGACACGGTCAGTTGCTGCGCCATTCAGTCAAACCCCTCTTTCACTCAAACTTGCAGTATTAGCTCTTCTCATTCCGCGTCAATGACTATGGCTCGGTGAAGAGCAGCCTTCAGCAATCCTATCCCCCCATTCGATACATAGGGCAACAAACGATAATTCTCAGCCGATTCATCAGATTATCGGGTACAGTTGTTACTAGCAAGAGCTGTTTTCACGCGGTAAATGAGCCCATGACGCACGAAGTGAGACCACACTCAGTCCAAGAACCACCGTGGCGGCTCCCCCCATCGCAATCGTCGTCTGGGCACCGACCACGCTGACCACCATTCCGCCAAGGAGTTGACCTATGGGAAGTCCCGCGCTCGTCACCGACTGGATCGTGCCTAAGACCGTTCCGCGCATCGAATTGGGAATTAGTCGTTGTTGCCACGTTGTCGCCACAATGTTATAGGGTGCGTACGTGAATCCCCCGCAAAACAGCAGTGCCATCGCCTGCCACGGATGTTGAGTCAAACCGACCAAGGCACTGAACAGACCCCAGCTCATGATGATTCCGGCGACGACAAAGCGCAGAGACCATCGCGGCCGGACCCGCTCCCACATTAGGGTTCCCCCCAACGCGCCGACTGCAAAACTACTCCAGATGAGCCCCAACGTAGAGGCTCCAGCGTGAAAGACGCGCGAAACCAAAATCGGCAGGGCGGGCTCCAAAGGTCCGTAGGTAATGTTAAAGAATAGCGTGACCACGCCCAAGATCAAGAGCACCGGATTATGCCGAAGAAAATGCCATGGCTTAAGCCGGGAATGCGTCTGAGCTGCAAGCGGGTCACCGGATCCCGTATCATATGTCCTCACCGGAATCGTTAATAAAGATGCGATATACACCGCATAGCAGCCTGCTGTGACGAGCAACGTCCCCGGTGCCCCAAGGAACGCCACTAACATCCCTCCTAATGCAGGGCCCATCAAGTACACCATGCTACTACGTAATTGAATGAGCCCGTTGGCAGGTTCTAAATCATGCTCGGAAACAATGTTCGGTAAGAGAACACCTCGTCCTATCATGGATAGCGGCGACAACGCCGCCGCTGCCCCTACCACCGCCAGTAACAGGGGAAATGTGAGGACATGCCGCCATTCCAGCATGGGTATGGACGCATAAAGAATCATTTGGCTTGTGTTATCAAGGATCATCAAAGCACGGCGAGGAAGGCGATCGATGAGGTAGCCAATAAACGGGCTCGTGAACATTCGCGCGATGGGAATAACCGCCAAGACGTACGCGACACGCATGGGGGATCCGGTAGTTTGGAGAACAAACCATGCGAGCGCAATGGTGACGAACTGCAAGGCCAACTGTACGAAGGTCGATCCGCCCCAATATAGGATAAAAATCCGATTGCTGATAAGTCTCCGGTAACCATTCACATTGTCTACTCCTTGGTCCAGATGTGCCACGACTCAGCGAAATTCGAGTCTATTGAGCGGTGCAACACAAAATCGCTGTCTAGTTCCGTATAAATACTACTGTAAGCATTGAGATGATGATATATTAGACATCATCATGATAAAGAAACTGTATATGTTCGAGAAATTTAATCGCTCAACCAGAACGTCTAAACTCCATTTCTGGAAAATCGCGAAGAGGCGTATAAAGCTACTTGTTGGACTCAAGATTTCACAAAATAACAAGCGTTTTGTGCCCGAATTTGTTATGTCAGGCTCAACGTAGGCATTAGGCACCACGCAGTTCAATATCCCATCGGCATCAATCGTGCGTGTCCGCTCTAACCCTTTCCAGGGAAGCACTAGAGTCGTCGAAACCGTTGTGCTCTTCGACCAGATTATCAAAGATTCCACCAGTCGTGCCCATCCGTTGGAGATTATGGAGTCAATTATCCTCCATCAAGAACGAGTGTAGACACATGTGCCCATTGGCGCAATATCAGCTCATGGACGCAACGAGGCGGCGCACTATGTCATGCCGCTATTAGGCGTAGGTCGCGCATTCATGCGGGTAGAGATAGTTCCGCCCGGTAGTGCCACCGCCCGCCTCCACAGCCATTCCGCCGTGGACGAATACTACTTAGTATTATCTGGACGCGCTTTGTTGAGAATGGGATCTCATGAGTTGGAGGTAGGTCCTGGGACTCTCATTGGGAAACCCACAGGACCTGATTTAACGAGTCATTTGGTTACCTCTCTTGGAGAAAGCATCACGGTGCTAGATATGGAAATTTGGCCAGACCGTGAACTGAGGAGCAAGGACATCGTTTATTACCCTGATCAGCATGAACTGCTATGGCGAGGCGAGGGTTGGCGTGGCGCCCAGGTTTTTTCATCCTTAAGCTCTGCCGAGGATCTTTTTCAACATTACGATGATGGCTATGTTCGACAGGATGATGGCAGTTGGCGTTCGGCCAATATTCCGGGAACAGCCCCCAGAGAACCCGATTAATCCCCCGGGGTTTATTTTAATTGGTGTTTAAGGCCGGAGGATTCTTTCCATGCGACAACCAATTTGCTAAGCCATATTGGACATTTTGGCACCTCATAGGAAATAAAAGGCAAAGACGGCCGCAAGAACTTCTCACCCATATAGGTATATTTAGACCAAGGGTTCTAGACCGTGAGTCATGCATTGAGTCATATGCAGCCCGGCTTTCCATTTGACCATGCCCGATTCATCGATATTCAATACCCATGTATCGCCATTGTCGATTTCAAAATTACGGTAACTCGTTAAAGGAAGACCTAGAGAGTGTGCTATAAAAAGCCGCAGAACCGTATTGTGTGTGATCACTAGGAGAGTCTCAAAGGGAGTGGCGACCTGGTCATCGACAAAACTCCTTAGGCGTCGGACCACCTCATTTCCTGATTCCCCATGTCCGCCGGCTTTAACTGAAGATGGGTCATTTAGCCATGATTGCCATTGCTCGGGATAATCGGATTCGATTTCTTGTTGTGTCAATCCCTCCCAGTCTCCAAAATCGATTTCTTTTAATCGGTTATCGAGATTCAATGGCAGTCCCAAACGGTCTATAATGGGTAAAGCCGTGGTGCGAGCGCGAAGAAGCGGTGATGCAAAGACCTTATCAAAAGGGACAGCCGCTAACATTTTGGCTAACATCTGCGATTGAAATATCCCAGTTTCGGCTAACGCAATATCTGAGCGCCCACAATAGCGGTTTTGATTATGATTCCACTCGGTCTCTCCGTGGCGAATAAAGTAAAACGTGGTCATCGACAATGTCGTTCCCCCTATGTTGATGAATCTTGTGGTGTTCGCTCTGTGACCGAGTTTGTTTCGGTAACAGGCTCTCGGAATAAGCTGTTTTTTTGTGTTTGAGGTCTACAGACATGGAGCGGAACCTTGAGTTCAATATGACCCAGGCTATCCATGAATCATACATTCCATTCGCCTATTATGGTTTTCTTTTAACAAATACATTAAGGGGACCAGATAGCATGTTTGTCTCTCCCAATATAATTTTGTCTCGATAGATTCCCACGAAAGAATCGGCGGACTGCGAGCGTGGGCAGATGACAAATTATCAGCGATTACCGCAAATATGTCCGTATCCTGGCCCAAGGGAGTCCCTCCATCATCCGGTTTTCCCAGTGCTCAGATTGTCTCAACCTTCAGATTCCGCTAGCTTTGCTACATCAGTCACACACGGCTTAACCGCATTTCTTCACGCCGTTAAATGATACATGGCACACATTTCACTTTTTACCATGAGTGGACCATTAATCATGAAAACCGATCTTTATTAAAATTCCTACAGTCACCGATACACGAATTATGCTTTACCCGTTCCGTCTTTATGGGCATTTCTTTTTGTTCGTGACCTCACGGGTGCACAGGAGTTTTAGGAATATCAAAAGCCAAACCGTGCCGAAATTCTGCCATAGTCCCGTGAATATAAGGACCTGAACAACTTCCCTTTTCTCCCTCATCTCCCCATCCATTTCACCGGCTGTCTTAATGAGATTGAGGTTTCCGCATTGTTAGCGTACCAGCATTGCCATGTGCTGACTAATACCGAAACACAAAACAACCTATAAGTTTTGGATGATGGGTCCCACACACATGGCAATCTGGCCATCTGCGTGCTCCTAGGTATGTTCTAAAGTTCAGCCAGCATTACTTAATATTTGTGATTCTTTAGCAAACGATCCTCAAATCAGATGCTGGTGGGCATCTAATAAAAAATTGTCATGATATTCTTGGCGGGGCCGCCTTGCCTAGGATGGTCTTAATGGATAATTGGAATAGGTGAGAAGAAGATTCTTAAAATGCGTAGCGGGCGGTGCCAAAAATCGATCCCGGAGCTGAACAACATGCCAGTACCGTACCCGCGGAAAGCCTTGGACGTCTAAAATAACTAGCTGATTAGTGCGTAGTTCCAGCTCAATGGCCCGGCGCGGTACTACCGCTAATCCTAAACCATGCGCTACGGCTTGTTTGATTGCACTGTTACTGGCCAGTTCCATTCCCATACGTGGTCGGATTCCCGATTCCGCAAAAAACTGTTCGGTGGTAGCCCGTGTTCCCGACCCTTCTTCCCGCATCAGAAAGGATTCCTGAGCCAACGCACTCAAAGGAATTTGTTGACGATTCGCCAATTTGTGTCCGTGCCATGCTATGACAACCAGTTCGTTGATCAGAAAAGGTGTGGCCTCTAATTCCTCTTCACGGGGAAATTGTCCAATCACCGCCAAATCCGTATCCCGCGACAACAGTCGTTCGATAACGGTCCGGCGATTGGTGACATCAAGACTAATTTCCACACGGGGAAACTTTTGCCGAAATATTCCTAAGTACTCCGGCACAACGTAGGCTCCCGCGGTGGTATCGGCAGCCACCCTAAGACGTCCCGCATCGCCATCTTGTAATGCTGCGATCGCTTCACGAGTTTCTTGTAGGGCCGTGAACACGCGCTGACTATGTTCCAGCAGCTGTGTACCTGCGTCAGTCAAATAGATCTGTCGTCCCACTTTTTCAAAGAGCGGCATCCCTAGAGTTTCTTCCAGATGTTTGATGTGCATGGACACAGCGGGTTGACTTAAAATCATGTCTTCCGCCGCACGCGAAAAACTCATATGGCGGGCTACCGTGCGGAATACCCGTAATTGATGCAGGTTGATGAACACCTCATCTTCTCTCAAACGCCTTCCTCCTGACATAGTCATTCTTTCTAAACAGGCCATTCCCCACCGGTTCCTCCCCGCGCGTTAGGCCGCATAATTAGGGATTGCACCATGGACAGTTAGCGGGCGCCGCCACTTCTAATCCGTCCGACCGCGGATGCGTTTCGCGGTAGTCACATAAGGCACATCCGTAAACTTCAGCTTTCACCAACGAGGTCTCTTCCCCGCACCAGGCACAAGGTAATCCGCGAATT
Source organism: Sulfobacillus thermosulfidooxidans (assembly GCF_001280565.1). NCBI lineage: Bacteria > Bacillati > Bacillota > Clostridia > Eubacteriales > Clostridiales Family XVII. Incertae Sedis > Sulfobacillus > Sulfobacillus thermosulfidooxidans. The sequence continues at coordinate 1,779,581 of NZ_LGRO01000001.1, forward strand.
ACATCGACCATTCCCCAGCCGGGTGTTCCACATTGAGGGCATTGAGCAGCAAGCCGGTGACCCAGTTTCATGGCGAGTTCATAGAGTACGCGCTGCCTGCTAGGATTCATATGGGCGCGCATATCGGTTTCGACGTGGGCTAAGTGATCTTCGGACACCGCCGCACATTGTTCGATAGCTTTTTTCAGATCATCAGAATTGATAATGCCCTTGAACAATAAGCCCGAGGAAAATCCCGAGTTAGGCCGGACAATTAAGCCGTGTGAGGGAAATTGTGCCCGCTTAAGAAAATCACCGACATCATCGAGACTACGGGCTTCGATATGTGCATAATTCGTCTCTGTACTGATTATCTGTTCCGTTATTTCAATGCCGAGTTGATCATCGACGAATGCCAGAAGTTCATGATGCCCCGGCACAAATAACAATTGGGGATGGGGACCAAAACTTCCTTCACTGGCCAGTCCCAACGGAAGATCTAACGCAGCCATTCCCATTCTGGCTTTGCGAATCACCACCTCCTGTGGCGTCCCATTACGAGGAATTTCACCACTAAAAGTGCCCAAGACATCAGTATCCAGGTATGGAGGAACACAAACTTCAAGCCCTACCGTCTCCCGTAAAGGAGGTCCCACCACTTGTTCTTTTTCATGTTTCGTGGCCAAAGCCACCTTCTGACCACGATAGGGGTGGTCCCATTTTGGTCCGAGCGTCATTGACCTTCTCCCTTGTTCAGCGTACTGGCATACAAACGCACAGCGAAACAACAAATTACGCTAATATTATCATGAATTTTATGTCATATATCAAGAGGCAGCCCTTACAGAGAGTGCATGCCCCAAACTTGACTGTGTGCCATGCAGGCAATAAGACTCGAATAATACTACCGGCGAAAAAATTGAAACTGGCTGCGGCCGCCACGAGAGCCCAGAGCATTCTGTTTGCGACGATAAACCGGAGATGATGCCCTTTGCTCTTCGGGGCGCGCAGTAGAGAACCGCCGGCCAAAGCCACAACCCACTGACTCATGCCAGACAAGATAGTGCCAATAACCAAGGGTAACGCAAACGCCGTGACTTCAGACCCTAAAAATGAAATACTCTGACCCATTCACAGCATGCTAAACGTGCTTAGCGGACGGTGTATCAGTTGTTGTGCCATAGCGACCGACCATTCTCCTCAAAACCAGTTACGAAAACATGTGTTCTCACGAAAACACGACGCGTTCAAAATCTCCACCTGAGGATGAGTGCCGTAGGTCACCAACACACGACAAATTCATTAGGACAATTGTTACGGGGTTTAGCCCAGGAAAGAATCTTTGGGCATGTAAATCACCAAAAATCAGAGGTGATCTTTGTCCTCACAGTACAGCATCCTCATTGGATCGCGATCAATGTCTGTGACGTAAATGCTCTATCTTTCCGACGTTATGACCATACAAGCCCTAAAGAAATTTATGATAACAATAGGATATTAATTTTATTGCCCGGGCTTAATGTTGCCCATTACAATAGGATAAATTTCATCAAACCGTTTTATCCAATAAGTCGGATGGGCCTCATGAAGAGCCGTACGTAACCCATAACCGTATTCTACCGCCGCGCAATCTATCTCCCATCTTGAGGCAGCAAGGATGTCCTGTTCATGATCGCCTACCATAAGAAAATGCTCGCGGCCGAGCCCAGAATTTTTCTCGACAATCTTTTGCAACACATCAACTTTATGCGCGCCTGTCCCATCAAAATCACTTCCAACGACGCCAGTAAACAACGATCGCAACCCAAAAAACTCTAAAATTTGTTCACTAAATCCTGTTGGCTTAGAGGTAGCGAGCCATAGGGCAATCTGGTTATGGGCAAGCCTTTCCAAGGTCTCCCTCACCCGCGGGTATAAATAGTTTTCATAAAGTCCGTGCACGGAAAAATATTCCCGGTAATATGTCACCGCGCGCCATGCCTCTGATTCCGTCAATCCCCAGCACATAAAGGATTCGTGAAGAGGCGGGCCAATAAATGCGGTGAGTTCATCAGATTGGGGAACGGATGCCACCGCCATTTTTCGCAAGGCATACTGAACGGAATGGGTAATTCCTTCTTTGGGATCACTAAGAGTCCCGTCCAAATCACACAACACAACCGAATATCCGGGCATGAACGTCTCCTCTCATTACAAAACAGGAGCCAGCGCCAGGTGGAACTGAACCCTTTTGACGGAAATCATAAACTGCGGTGGTCAAAATACGAGCTACCTTCGTAGTTCCTATCAAAAATCTCTAAAGGATAGGGCAAGGAAAGCGTATTGAGGCTTTCAGTTTCCCGGTATTCGAAGGCGGTAACTTCGCCGTCCACTGCGCGTAATATCCCCTCTTTAACTTGGCACCGAAATACCATGATGACGTATTCGACAGCATTGCCATCTTGATATGTCCAACGAAATTTTTCTCCGCCTAAAACCGCTAATAATGTAATCGGCTCTACCAAAAGCCCGGTCTCTTCAGCAACTTCACGAATCACAGCTTGTGCAGGGGTCTCACCCATTTCAATCGCCCCCGCTGGCAGTCCCCACGCGCCATGTTTCACTTTGACACACAAGACCCGGCCTTCCTTGTCGTGAATCACAGCAGCTACGGCAGGATTAAATATCAGATCGTTGCCTATTTTCTTTCGTAGCTGCTGGTAATACGGAGACATTGGCATGGACCATCTCTCCTTCTCTCGCGTTTCATGCGAGTCTTTTGTGCTCGTAGGATTTGTGTGCACCCTAAAATATTTTGTAAAAATGTTTGGATTTACGGCACAAGCCTGAGATTCCGCTCGTTCCTCATGATGTTAAACGATTGTCTTGGAAAATACCCTGCCCGTGACTGAGTGACGAATCGCTTGTTTTTAAGGGTTTCATAGTTATAACTATCGCCAGCTGTCCCATGTCTTACATAATCCTTACAAACGTTACTCTACAAGACGCCTTGCCCATATGGTACAGAAGAATCAGCCGATTGGCTTTAGCAATTCTAACCCTTGATGCAAAATGCTAATGACAGCATAAACAACTGTGTCCGCCGAATGATCGCGGCGGACTTTATTCCATGCTCAACTCGCTGTCTAGGGCTTGATAGGTCCGGTGTACTTCTCTTTTAAAAATTGACACCGCGAATAAATAAGGTAGACTGAAAACGATGTGTTAGCAGGTATTAGACTTCGTTCTCTTGCCGTAAAATGGGATGAGTCAGGAGATACCCAATCATAGAGAACCATGTCATAGGTGCAGGTAGAGGATTCGTGTGAACAGAAAAACGATCACTTCATGGATTGTCAAACATCCTTGGCATACGATAGTTTTATGGACCGTGATTTTTATCGGATCCCTGCCATTTATGCTAAATTTAACCCACCAGTTCAAAACCGACGGGCTCGGTGTGCCAGGAAGTCCTTCCCAGCATGTCCAAGATATTGTTCAAAAGAATTTTGGCACCTTGGCCAATTCCACGGCAACCGTTGTGTTCTATTCACCCTCCCGTGTCAATCAGCCTCAGTATCTTGAAGCGATGCAGCGTATATTGCGTGCCATGCAAAAGATTCCCGCAGTGGCCTCGGTTCCTTCCGTCCATCAACTCGCCATCTCACCTGATGGCCATGTGATGTATGGCACCATCTTTTTTAATCATGTGACCACCAATTCACTTGCCGATACCAAGGCGGTCGTTCCGTTGCGCCACCTTTTAAAAAAAACGCCTTCAGGACTTCAAGGAGGGTTAACGGGTCTCGTTCCTCTTGAACGCTCGTTTACCGATCAGGTCGACAAAGATCTCAAAACCGCGGAAATCTGGAGTTTCCCATTAACGCTCATTGCCCTGGTCTGGATTTTTCGGAGTGTCATTGCACCGATTGGTCCCCTCGCCATTGGATTTGGGGGCATTACCGTGGGCCTGGCAGGAATCGATCTCATTGCCCGCGTCATTGCGATTGCCCCCGAAGTGGAAGATGCTGCCGCTATGATTGGACTCGGCGTAGGAATTGATTATGCGTTATTGATGGTTCATCGGTACCGTCTAGCGAGAAAGATGCATCCAGCTGCTGATGCCGCCAATATCGCTGCCGCAACGGCAGGACGCGCCGTGTTATTCTCAGGCAGTATCGTGGCCGCGGCTTTTGCTGTTGTGCTCTTGGTTCACCAGCCCTTAATGCGGTCGATGGCGCTCGGGTCATTGGCTGCGGTGTTAGCCACGGTCATTGCTGCCCTGACGCTATTACCAGCCATTTTAGTAGTCTTGGATCGCTGGTTAGACTGGCCCTACCGGCAATCGATGGAAAAACCCAGCCCCTGGTGGCAGTCCTGGGCAAAACGAGTCATGAAACGGCCGTTATGGGGTCTTTTTACCTCAGGTACATTATTGTTATTGCTTGCATGGCCCGTGACTTCCATGCATTTTTGGAATCCTGGTGTCGATACTTTGCCGGCTTCGTCGCAAACCCGACAAACCTATGATTTGTGGTTAAAGCACACGTTTTCCGGCGTAGGCAGTCCCTTATGGGTAGTCTTGGAAAAATCCTCGAGTCTTTATACGCCTTCGAGCTATAAGCAAATTCAAGCGGTCAGAGCAAAAATTCTCCGCCAATCCGATGTCCATGAAGTGCTTCCTCCCCTGCCTAACTTGCCCATTTCCGCCTTTAATGCGCCGCCTCCAACTATTTTCGATGACGCCTTGTCGCCGTCTCATCGCATCTTTTTATTCACGGTATTCCCCAATTCTCACGGCGAATCTCAGGCCACCCAAGCCTTAGTCCGTCACTTGCGATCGTTGTCCTATCCATTTTCCGGAACCGTCCTAATCGGTGGGGGAGTCGCCTATACCGTGGATGTCATCGCGCTCATCTTACACTGGCTCCCCATTGTAGCTGTCCTCATCGCAGTTACCACCATGATCTTGCTGTTTCGACTCTTTCATTCGGTGGCTTTAGCCATAAAAGCGGTCATCATGAACTTGTTATCGGTTTCAGCAGCTTCGGGTCTTCTGGTACTGGTTTTCCAAGATGGTTTAACCCGGCCGCTGACAGGCATCGCGGGCGCCAGAGCCATTGACTGGACCACGCCCTTAATCTTGTTCTCCGTTCTGTTCGGATTATCGACGGATTACGAAGTGTTTTTGTTAACCCGGATTATGGATTATCATCATGAACATTATCCAGACGCTGAAGCCATTGCCCAGGGACTGGCCGATACCGGCCGCATTATCACAGGGGCTGCGCTCATTATGGTGACGGTTTTTATTGCCTTTGGTGTCATTGGTCTTGAATTTATGCAAGAACTGGGAATCGGACTGGGTATTGCCATTTTACTTGATGCTACCCTTGTGCGGTTAATTCTCGTCCCTTCCATTATGCGCTTATTAGGATCATGGAATTGGTGGCCCGGCGCATAAATCCTTCAGCACTTTTAGTGCGCCGCCGCCTAAATGGCATTCATTCTTGAGAGTGTGCGGGATAACTCTTGTCATCGAGAGATCATGAGTCATCAAGACTCTTTTTATCCGTACCCTAATCTTGTTACCGGAATTTTCGCTGTCCACTTAACATCAGGATCTTAATCCAAACGCAGGGATGATATGATCCCCGAAGTCCATCTCTTATCAGCCTTTCGCCTCTGTTGAGGGCCAGTTTGGACCAATCCTTTACCATACATCTTGACTAAAGACAATGCCCGGGCGACCTCTTGAGGCATTCCACTGTTTCATTAACATAATTTGTCTGGCGGCTAAATCCGGATAAGGCTCAGGGGTCATATCAATCCGCGCGATTTTTCCCGATAAATGATGCGCGGAAGCCGGCCATGGCATGGCCTGCAAAACGTTGAGGGCACCATTGGCCGGATCGGTCAATGCCCACACCACAGCCTTAATATGTGACATAATTAGGGCCCCTGTACAAAGGAGACAGGGCTCCATCGTGGTATAAAGAATATGACCCCATGGACGATATTGCTTCGTCTTCGAATCGATCAAATGAAAAGCCGCATCCTGGAGTGCCATAATCTCGGCATGAAGGGTGGTATCACCCGCCGTAAAGACCCGATTTCTTCCCCGGCCTATCACCTCCCCCTGATCTGTTACAAGAACAGCTCCAATGGGAATACTCCCTTCCGTTAATGCTTGTTCTGCCTGTGCAAAAGCTTATAGTAAAAACTGACGGTGTCGCACATTTTCCATACTGTCCTCCATCCAAAAAGCATTTTTTATTGAGCTTAATTTCGCCATTCTCCATGATTATCCTGTTTCTTTCGATACTGACGGAAACCCGAATGCATTTCATAGTCTTGTTATATATTTCAAAACTCGTTATTATATATGTTATATTATTTTTATACTTATGTTAATTATTAGGCTCAATATAAATATATTATGTTATCTATTTGGATAGTGTCATTGCCGATTGTGGTCACGGTTGTTAGGAAAGGTGATGTGCATGGCCAAGGTCACTCCTGCCGATATTGAACGCATAAAACACGAAAAAGACGGGTTAGCTGTTTTAAATGAGATTCCTACCTGGATCGAACAGGGGATCTCATCGATCAGCCCCGAGGATCTCGTGCGGCTTAAATGGCTCGGATTATTTTACCGCGAATCAACCCCGGGGTTGTTTATGTTGCGTCTTCGTATTCCCGGGGGTCATCTTTTGCCACACCACTGGCGCACTATCGCGGATTTGTCCCGGCGTTACGGGAAAGGACATATGGATTTAACCACCAGGCAATCCATACAACTCCGCTATATTGCGCTCGAAACGGTCCCTGCAATTTTTTCAGCCCTGAGAGAGGTCGGACTTTCAAGCTGGCAAACGGGAATGGACAGCGGGCGCAACATTTTAACTTGTGCCTTAGCTGGTCACCTGGCCGAAGAAATCATCGATACCCGCCCGGTGGTTCGCGAATTATCGCGTCTCTTTGAATATAATCCCCGTTATTCTAATCTTCCCCGGAAGGTTAACATCGCCATAACCGGATGTCCCTCGAACTGTGTTCATGCCGAAGCCAATGATATTGGGTTCATTCCCGCAGATTTTGACGGCACCAAGGGATTTAACGTGTTTGTCGGCGGTGCTTTGGCACATCAATACCGGGGCATAGGGATTCCTTTGGACGTTTTCGTCACACCTCAAGACGTCACCGCATTGACCATGGCGCTTTTAGATATTTACCGTGATGAAGGTTTACGGACGAACCGCTCCAAGTCCCGCTTACGGACACTGGTTTTAGAACGCGGCGCCGATCAACTGCGAATGGACCTCGAGCATAAATTAGGACATTCGTTAAATCGGGCAGGCACTGATCTCAGGCGCTTAGATCATCACGATCATTTGGGTCTCAGTCCTTCCACTGAACCTCAAGCGGTGCATGTGGGAGTGCACATTCCCTACGGCAGCATTTCAGCCGATGATTTTGAGGGCCTAGGAGAACTTGCCATGCGAGCGGGTTCCGGCGAATTAAACCTCTTACCGAGTCAAGATGTGGTACTGCTCAACATCACCAATGTGTCGGCCATTTCCCATCATCCCTTACTGGCTCGCTATTCTATCAATCCGCCATTGCTCGAGCGAAATGCTGTAGCGTGTACAGGGAAACCGCATTGTCCATTAGCCATTACCCACACTAAAGAACCGTTATCCCAAATCTTATCGACGCTGTCGGAGAACATTCATTTGCGGCAAAGCGTCACCATCTCCTTTTCCGGATGCACCAATGCCTGCACCCAACAAGGACTAGCGGATATTGCGCTTACGGGAGTCAAAGTCAAAGTGGGGGATCAATGGGAAGAAGGGGCTGATATTTTAATTGGGGGACAGCCCGGTCCTCAAGCCCGCATTGCCGAACGCGTCTACCGGCAAATCCCTTTTAGTCAACTCACTGGTACTCTGCAAGATATTTTAACGTCCTATTTTGCTGATCGGATTTTACCGGCGATATCTCCCCTGGGTCATGTTGAACCGGTGCCTAAAGAGGCCTCATCATGAGTGCATTCCCTGTAGCCATTGAATTAGAGAAGCAAAAAGTCATCATTCTTGGGTCTGGTACACTTGCCGCCCAACGCATTAACAGTCTCATCAATACGGGGGCCATCATTCATGTTTATGGTCCCTATCCTGTTCAGGAAATTTTAGACTTCATGCACACAGGCCAAGTGACATATTACGATAGAGAGATTACTGAATCAGACTTCTGCGATGTCAAACTGGTCTTTGTTACCGATGTGCATCCGTTCAATTTGAATATGATTCAGCAGTGGTGCCATCAACACCATGCGTGGATTCATGTCGCAGATGTACCTTCATCTTGTGACTTTTATGCTGTCAGTCAATTACGGCGAGGTGATTTGGTCATCGGGGTTTCGACAAGTGGACTCGCGCCAAGTTTGGCTCGACGCGTCCGCATGGCTTTAGAACCGCTTTTTGATTCATCATGGGGCGATATTGTTAGAGCGTTAAGTCATCACCGCCGTCACCACTCGAGTCCATGGGATACGGTATCATTAAATCAATTAGCCCAACACTATATCAAAACCCACCTAATGCCCCACATCTCGTCGACACCCACAGAAGCACACGCAACGCATCAAGAACACATGGCATGGCAAGAGAAACGGTTATGAACAACAAAAGCATACGAATACTGAAGTGATGACGCACGTTTCGCCAACATGGACTTAGTATTCTCCTAGAACCTTAGATTTCGTAAACCATTGTCTGCAATGGGCCATTGGCTGGCCGGGGGTATTTCTTGATACGCAAAGGGCATGTGATCTTCTGATGCATAAGCCAAGGGACAGCATTAAGTTGCTGTTCCCATTCAACCTATTCAAATCACTATAGAGATTGCCGGTTTTCTGTGCAGAATCCTAACAATCTGCTGGCATCAGCATCTATATCTTCATTTAATACCGAGTTGGATAGAAATCACGAGGTTTTGTGAAAAAGCTCGTCTCACCCCGTAAAAAGCCATCTTGCAATTTCTGACCTGAACTTCCTTCGCTAATTCCCCCGATACTCCGTCGGTAACCGCGAAGATGCCCCTTTAACCTTGCAGTGTTTGGTGTGTCTTTTATCCCTTGATGCTGTGTAAAAAGGAATTTTTGGGCTACATCTTCGAGGATGTCTTTGAGGACCACAACGACTTGCCCAGCCATCTCTTTGCGATATCCCATGTCTTGATTATTGGGACTTATTAGCGTCAGCTCATTCTTGTTGTTGAAGGGCGCATTCACATTCCGGCAAGATGGTCCCTTGTAACCAGATGACTTGACCCTATTGGACGTCTTTGGGCTGGACCAAATTGGGTAAGGAAAGATGATCTTAATGCCGTACCAGATCTTGGTATCACCGGCCATAATGAATAGGTTTTGAGAGCGTGAATAAACGCTTCAAACATTGAAATCATGAGAGCCAAATGAGGTGAGTAACGATGATTAAAGCCGATGCTCCATTATGGATAGGGATCATTATTGGTGCTATCATAGGCGGATTCGCGGAATTATGGGGTATTGCCAACCCAGAAACCTTAATTCGGTTGGCTCGTTGGAAAGATCGTTTATTTATTGGCTGTATCGCCATTGGTTCCGCCGTCGGGGCGATTGTTTTATATGGACTCTATGCCAGTGGGGTGGATATGCATTTCGGCCCGAAACCAGTGTATATTGTGGGAATCATCATTGGTGGATTGTTGTTTGGTACAGGCATGGCCATCTCAGGATATGTGCCGGGTTCTGAATGGATGGCTTTAGGCGAAGGACGGCGTGATGTGTTATACGCGATTCCCGGAGGAATTTTAGGAGCGGCGACCTGGACCTTGTTGTATCAAACCTCGTGGGGTCAATGGTTGGTTCACACATTAAATTTTGGCGATTTGATTTTAACGGGATCGATTAAGCATATTCATCCCACAGAAACATTTATTGTCTCGCTTCTCTATGCGGCGGTGTTATTACTGATTGCATATTTTCTTCCCCGTTATCAAGGAGGCCGCAAAAGTTGTCTCCGGCAATCAATGAGCAAAACAGTTGATGATGTCGACAGAGAATATAAAGCCGACACCCTCGCCTATCTGTCTGAAGGCGGCATGGAAGTGAATACCGGAAGTTGGAATAAGGAAATTGTCGAACAAGATGTTCCCAATTCGAACTTCTACTCCCCGGTTATGTTATTTGTCGGTGCTGTCATTGGGATTACCGTGGTGTTGGGCATTTTTCTCCACCAAATTTTTGGTGAGTCGACCACCTTTTCCTGGCTGGCAGGACAATTACTGTTGCCGCATTATGCGTATAGTCACATTGTCTTTACCAAGATTGGTTGGGAGCCTTTATCTGACATTGGCACATTTTTTGGGGCCTTTATATCCGCCGTCTTTGTCAGTCGACGGTTTAATGCTTTTCGCCCTGTCATTCCGCCATCTTGGCGCAACCGTTTTGGTCACAACCCATTGACCCGCGCCGTGGGGGCGTTTGGCGGATCGTTTTTGGTCTTATTTGGCGCCCGTATGGCTGATGGCTGTGCCAGCGGTCACATCTTAAGCGGTGGTGTGCAAATGGCCATCAGTGCGTGGATTTTTACCATTGCGGTGTTAATTTCCATGTTAATTACCGCGAAATGGGTGTATGGCAACAGTAGTGAAAAAGTTCATGCCGAAGAAGTCGTTTCTGATCAAAGGAGTGCGGTACAATGAACACATCATCTCGTTTCATGGGCTGGATGTTCGGTTTAGGTTTTGTCTTAACGCTCATCATTGCCGCCATAATCACCCATAATTCCGCCAGTAAACCCTTAACATTTGCACAAGTGATCACCGTTTCATTGATTCCCTTAGGGTTACTGGGCTTGGCGACTCTTTATTATGGACAAGATCACAAAGATGCATCGTCATCGCATTCTTCAGACCGTGTCCACCGTTCTTCTCATGTTACACCCCACTGAACTCGTGTTTCTCACTCATCGTTGAGGGGACCTCCCTTCCTGATGAAGGGAGGTCCCTATGCTAATTAACGGATTTGACGATACACCGGGCTCAGTGGATAAGTCGATACCGCTTACCAACGTTAAGGTTTTGTCGCGTTCTGATCACGATTATCAAAATGATTCGCTAAAAGAAGGGAAGAACAAAAATGGTCACAAATGACACATACGATCTGATTGTTATTGGGGGTGGTGGCGGAGGATATCCCGCCGCGTTTCGCCTTGCTCAAGCGCAGAAAAAGGTTTTATTAGTCGATACACTGGGAAATTTAGGTGGCAATTGTCTGTATGAAGGCTGTGTCCCTTCGAAGTCCGTGCGTCTGGCCACATTACGGATCCATGAGGCCCGTCAGGCTCCGTTTTTTGGCGTGGATATTCCCTCCGTCACGGCCGCGTGGTCGGCAATCCGGAATTACAAAGACGGGGTCCAAGCTCGCCGCTACCTGCAACATCAACAAGAGATTGCGGAGGCCGCCCCGGCTTTAACATTTGTCCATGGAACCGGAAGACTCCTTAGTGCTCAATCCGTGGAAATCACAGATGTCGAGCACAGCGATATCCGAACAGTGTTTGGCAAACACATTCTAATTGCCACCGGGTCGGAACCGCAATCGCTGCCCATTACCGGATTTGAATATACGTGGAATTCTCATGACCTTTTTGCCTGGCAGAAAACGCAAGAAGCGCTGCCAGATGATATGCTCATTTTGGGGGGAGGATATATCGGGGTCGAAACCGCGTCTATGCTCTCTGATTTAGGCATTCGTATCACCTTATTAGAAATGGCTCCGACCATTCTCTCCGGCATGGATCCCGACCTCATTCGTGCCATCACCGCCAATTTATCGAAGCGCGTCACGCTCGTCACGGGGGTTCAGGTCACCGCGATACAAAAACAAGACAAAAATCAATTCATTGTCCAAGCTCACCAAGAGGATGGGCAATTACGGGAATGGCAAACATCGCGCGTGTTAGCCGCCGTCGGACGCATTCCCCATCTGCCGCAAACCTTAGGGCTGGATCACGTTGGCGTGGCTTATGACAAACATGGCATTGTCACGGATCCTTATATGCGCACCAATATTCCTCATATCTATGCCGCCGGAGACGTGAATGGCCAATCCATGCTGTTCCATTCTGCCGTCCGTATGAGCGAAATGGTAGCGGAACATATTTTGAATCCGCATGATTTGTTGATCGGATTCCATCCCGAAGAAATGCCCACCACCGTTTTTTCCCGGCCCGAAGGCATGTCTGTAGGCCTGACAGCAGAGCAAGCTCTGTCACGTGGGCTCAAAGTTGATGAATATACCAAGGCGATGGGAAAGGAGGCGTGGGCACAGATTGCCGGTGAGCTAGAAGGATTTTTCAAATTGGTTGTCAGCCGTTCCACGGGTCAAATCATCGGCGCCCACAGTGTCGGCACATGCAGCGCGGCTTTGTCGGCTGCGCTGCATATGGCCGTTCATATGGGCTTGACACCACGGCAACTGGCCCAAATGACATTTCCTCATCCCACGCAATTTGAAATTATTGACCGTTTGGCGCGCTCAATTTAAGCGAAGTTACGGGAAGTTTTTTAGGCTCAGACCGAAGAAGACCTCATAACCGCCGTATCTCCAAGAAATCGGTAGTTGCCCCTAGGTTTCCGGGTTGGCAAGATTCTTTAAGTCCTAAAAGGTCCACGGAGATTTCTTGTCAACCCGCTATCATCACCGCATATCTGGATCGAACAGACAACTCGCAATGACGCTACCCTATTGTTGTAACAAACCCTACAGGGTGCCTAGGTCGTCGGATCACATATTTTTCATCCTAAACCAAAAAGTGGACCCTTCGCTACTGTTTATTTTTAGTTGACAGCTCTTGCTCTAACTTCTTGCGAGTGGCTTTTTGTCCCACTAAAACCCATGGGGCCTAATTCATTGGGACGCATCAACTTCCGTCACGAGAGGACGGTAAACCGTGGACATCATGCGCTGCGTCCCAACCTCTTTCGGCGAAATCGGAAACAGCGTCTGCATGAATGTGTAACAACTTAACAACGTAAGGATTAGAGGATTGAGCTCGAACTTCCACCCCGTTACTGTGTGTGATGATGGTTTGATCAATTTCATCAGCATAACGAAACAATTCGGGGAAAAAGGGATCCCATCTCCTCATCACCAACCCTTTCTTCATCCGGGATTCCATCGCCAACACATGATCTTGTAATAATTGGACTGTCACCGCATCGTGAGATGTTGTTACGGTACGAATTCCTTCAGCCGTTTTTTCTACGTGACGCTGTGTTGTGGTGGCATGTCGATCAAATAATTGATGGCCAATTTCTTGATCATGAGCTTTGGCAGGATCCCAGCCAACATAAATGGGTTGCATTGCCTTTCACCTCTGTGTGATATTTCTAAGCGTTTAGAGGATATTCTAGAACAAACTATAGTACAATCCTTTTATTGTACTAGGAATATCCTCTAGTTATTTTGGTGAAAGGCTATCGACTTCTGATCCCGATTGGTTTGGCCATGTAATGTCATGTGACTCTCAAAATCCTGAAGAATCCTTAAGCGTTTTCACGGCCTAATGAATGCCCTCCCTGGACCGTGGGTCGATGGCACCATGATTGTTCTGATTGTTGAGCTCGTCGTATAATTTTAGAAATCAGTTCTTTAGCAATGTTCACAGATTCTCCCTCAAGAAAACGGCAGAAACCGTGGTGCACTGCCTATAGAGAATGTCAATGCAGATTCACACTTGTTCGACATCACATTACCGAGATGGGAAATCGTTGCGGAGTTGTTCAATCGGTAAAGTCAAAATATTAGATGTCGGCAGATTCAACGGATCGTTAGCCCGAAGACCCGAAGGAAAGGAGCAACTCGTGAATTCTTTATGGTTTCGTGTACGCCCTAGCACAGCCGATGACACCGAAGCTATTGCCCGAGTGCAGATCGCCAGTTGGCGCAGTACCTATACTGGAATTGTTTCGGATACGTTTCTTGATCATTTAGAACAGCATCTTGATGAACGCGTTGAGTCGCGACAACAACGCTTTAACAATCCCAATATGGCGATCTTTGTCCTTGTTTCTCCAGGTAATCATGTCGTAGGATTTATTGACGTCGGTCCCAATCGCGATGACGATGTCCACTATGATGCGGAACTTTATGCCATATATCTGCTCAAGGGTTGGCAGAGGTTAGGCGGCGGACGACAGCTTGTAGAAGCCGCGACGCACTGGCTCATCACGCATCACTATCAGGCACTCAAAGTCTGGGCTTTAAAAGAAAATCCCTTCCGAAGGTTTTACGAAAAGTTAGGCGGCTCACAACTTAGTGAACGCTCCATCACGTTGGGAACACAAACATTTGACGAAGTTTCTTATGGATGGGAAAATCTTCACCATTTGATTTCTTTCCTCGCATGATTCGGCGCCGAGCCACAAATCCCAAACTTTTCACATCACCAACTTATTCCAACCACGATTCATTGTTTTTATAGAGAGACAACTTCTCATTCAGACGAAGTGATGGCTTCCAACCCGAGTGAAAAAAGGCGTAAAAATTATTCAGAAAATCACTCCGAATCCCTTTGGTGACACATTTTCCATCGAAGATATCAATTGTTATGTCTTAACTTTTCACGACAAAGCATAAAGATGCGTGTCGTACTGGCTGTGGCTGGCAGATCTCCTCGGCAAGACGCAAGCCCATTTTGAGTTATTAATTATCGTCCAAGCGACACGTCGGTCCACTTTGCGACCGATGCGTTCTAAGGGGTTGGGTGGACGCGATTTGCTCCCAAAGTTCATGTGGCAACTGCATATAGGCGAAAACATCGTCTTGGGCATCGGTCAAACATTGGCCGCATGGTGGTCTCTTATATCCGTCGCAGAAGTTTTTTGTTGCTTTCAGACAACGACCCAATGGGTCATCCTTCTGTGTCCGTTACTGTCCGAAACTCAAAGGATCTGTCTTGCACTAGTCAGCACGGTTCTCGCGATGCCGAGTGCGTTCGATGAAGCCTAGGAGGATCGCGTTTCCGAAGGCCAGAATCGCCATAACCACCCAATACTCCCCATACCCGCCATGCGTGATAACCCAGCCTCCCATAGTGGGGGTAACGATCGCTGCCAATCCGCCAACGGTTCCTATCGCTGACAGTCCGCTGGCTCTAAGAGACGGAGGAATCCAATCGTGTATCCACACCATGGCGGACCCGGATTCAATGCCGAGTCCCACCTCCAGGATAATCTGTCCCAGAAAAAACGCAGTTTCGGTGCCGCAGGCGATGGTGATGGCTCCCAGGCCGATGAGAAGGGCTCCAATCCCTGAAGAAAGTACCCCTGGGACTTTCGTGCCGATGAAGCGCGAGACCCACAGGCCGAAACTCAATTCCAGAATCAGTAATCCGAGCAGGGGGCCAACCCACCGAGCCGACGCATGCAACTGTCTCAGCCAATAAACCTGCCAAAATGACAGAAAGAGCGACAGAGTTCCATTGGACACCATCGCCCGCGCCACACAACAAGTCGCATTGGGGTTGTCTCGGTGAGCAGCTTAACAAGGCTGCCCACAGCAACCCGCGTCCGGGTTTTAGTGCCATAGTTCTCCGCCATACCGAACAGGGCAATACAACACGCTAGAGCCGCGAACAACGCCTGTGCCCCGAATAGCCAAGCCATGCTGATTCCCATTAAAGTCACCGACGCACCGGCTGCGACCGCCCCGGATAGTTGGGACACACTGGAGACTTGTGGGAGAACAATCTTCTTGTCTTCTGCTCTTCCGTGTGCAGCCAATGTGTCGACGACCCACGTTTGGGGCAATCTCCTCACGGTGCCCATGCCGGCTGCCCACACCGCCATAGATAGCGCGAAATCTAGAACGGTACCCGATAATCCAAAGAACAACAATCCTAACGACCACACGGCCAATCCGATTGCCAAGACCTTGGTTCGACCATGCACATCCGCGGCAATTCCCGAAGGGAAATCGACCAACGTCGTAATAGCTAACGCCAGTGAGGCGATAATCCCTATGGATTCGACTGACAGTCCGTTTCTCGTCATATCGATGATATAGAGAGATCCGAAAATCCTGTCGATGACCGACAGCAATATCATTAAAACTGCATAGACGAACACACTATGTGGTGACATTTTTATTGTACGGAAGAATGCCTTGGACATGAGTGACACGGATCCCCCCTCCGGACGAAGCGATCCATTAGCCTTTTTCAGACACATGAGGATGATGCTCACGGAAAACTCGTGTACCCATGGAAAACCATGGTTCAGAAATCCCTCTTAAATATGTCAATACCAATGCATGACCTTTTGTACAGGCTTGATGCAAGGACAAAAACGAGGACCGCCATCACGCATCTCTTGAGACATTGCATATACCCTATCTCTCGTCGAATGAGAGGATTCCATGCGTGCTGGCGTTGACTCACGAAAGTCTTCTTCCGTGTCAACCTTTGTCTACAAGGCATTTGCAATGTGAGAGTCTCATGTAAAGATTGGGTATTCCAAAAACCGATAAACCAGGATAACTCAACCCCATTATATGTCATCGTTGCCATCGCCCTGTGAGTTATTGCTTGCTTGGTACACATTTCAAAAATATGTACACGTATTCGACGTCGAATCAAAAGATCCTGCGCTCAGGATGAGGAAGGTGTTCATCATGACCTTATCTGCGGCCAAAACGTTAAGGCACGTTATGAACCCGTAGCGAAACCCCTTGCATCCAACCAATCCGAGACTCATATGGATGATCTCTCCTCATCTTCAACCCTTTGTTCATCTGCGATCCCTAGCAAGCTTATGATGTAATAATTTAACCATCGCGGGATTCGCCGATGTCGTGATGGTACGGATAACTTCAAATATCTGTTCTACGTAATGCCGGGTCATGACATGTCGACCAAGTAATTGATACCAAATCTGTTAACCATGGGCTTCCGCGGAATCCTCGTCAAAATAAATGGGTTAAATTCGTTTTTTTAGAAAGACAACATGATGTGAAAATCATCGAGTTCCTCGTATAATTTTTAGAAATCAGCATTCTTGGGACATGTTCGTGCGATCTCAACCAAGTAAATGGTAGAAACTGCTCGTGTACTTCCTGACCAAAATGTCAATGTAGCCTCATCAAATTACTGAGGAGAAGCTTATGTGCGTTCGATATCGTGTTGTGCGAGAGCACAGTCGTAGTGATGTTAAAGGACTTCGATTGTATTCCGGAGAGATGGTGTCGGTCGGAAGACGGGATACCGACTGGTCGTCGTGGCTGTGGTGCACTACCGAGTCGGGCCAGGGTGCATGGGTACCCGAACAATTTCTCCATGTATGGGATGACAACCGGGCCGTTGTCACGACGGATTACGATTCTACCGAATTGACCGTAAGTCCCGGGGACTTGGTCACAGGAACGCAGATTGTAGGGGGATGGGTCTGGAGCAAAAATTCCCAGAGTGAAGAAGGATGGGTACCGTTAGAAAATCTGACACAAATCAGCGAACCTAAATAACACGCTCTGAGCGTAAGACGTTTATGGGAGCGTTCATTATGTCAAGCGTAGCACAGCACAAGGATGAACAAAAAAGCACCCATTCACCTCTCATCCATGGATAGCGAGTCAAGCAGATTCACGTAAAAAATTGGGAATGCCGTATAAAAGCCGATTACCCATTATAATTAAAGGTGAATGCCAAAAACTTATGCGGATTCCCTCACGAAATGGGGAGAGGTCATGCCGTCTCAAATATCTTCCAACCATCCATCCCATTCCTTATCGCGTTTCTTGATTCCTTGGCGGTATCTCACCTGGTGGATTTTGTCACTTCCATTGTTAATGATTCTGGCTCTGATCGTTCATAATTTTTATCTGCTTTTGTTCAGCCACGTTATGGCAGGAAGTCTATGGACTGGCGCAGACATTTTTCTAGGCTTTATCCTCGGCCCTATTTGGAAACATCTGTCGCCTTCCGAACGAAAAGCTGTGCAATCCCGCCTTATTCCCAAAACCTTACTCTATATGCCCGTCTTAGGTCTCACCACGGGCACTGCCGGTTGGTATGTGGCGCAATATAACGGGTTTGCCACCACCCATAGCGCAATGTTTCCTTGGATTATCGCAGCAGGTCTTGTGACCATAACATTAACCATCGTGGGTCTAGGCATTATGCTCCCCACCAGTCTTTCCATGCTCAAAGAAATGGAAAAAACCTCCCCTGATCCCACCCGATTAACCCGTCTTATCTTCCGAAATCGCCGTTTAGCGGCGGTTCAAGGTCTTCTTCAGGTGACCATCATCATTATCATGGTTTACTTAACCATTGCCCCTTGATAGAGATTTTTAAGCCGGCAGGCGTTGTCTATAATAGAAAACTTCTTTGGAGCAGCGCGAGTTAAAATTCTTGGGTAAAAACAAAAAAACCCAGTAATTTATTGAAAATCCCTCAAAAGAGTTATGTCATAATAAACCCAAAATTATCATGAATTCAAATGGATAACCGCCGAAATGGTTTGTGAATCCTAAACGTTATTGCCTGTTTGCAAAACCCCAGGGGAAAGGATTAAAAGCTGATGTCAAAAGATTTTCAGAAGTTTCGCTCCGCCATGACGAGACCCGTTCTCGTTCTCTTTTTCATGTCCTTTGTTGTGCCTTTTTCCGCTTTTATGCTCTATCCTTTCCTGATCATTTATCTCACGCACGTCTTGCACTATCAGCCGTGGGAAGCTGGACTGCTGTTATCTGTGCGCTTCTTATCCAGTGGCTTATTAGGATTTGTCGGAGGATTGGTATCGGCGAGAATTGGTACCATGCGCACCTACGTTATATCTGCAGTCATTAGTGCCGTATCCATTATGGCCCTGGCTTTTACGCCAGGAGCGGTATTTCTCGTTATCGTTTTGGCCATCTTAGGACTCGCCGCGTCAACGGTCAATGCCATGGCCCGGGGTTTAGCTAATGAACATATCCTAGATGAATACCGTGGTGTCATTCAGAACTACATTCATTGGCTTAATAATATTGGTATGGCCGCTGCTTTACCCTTTTCCGCTCTCTTGTTAGGTGGGGGGTATTCCCGTTGGCCATATTTCGTGGCTGCATCCGGTTACGCATTAGCAGCAGGTGCTCTTTTTATCACTTTTCGCCCATCAAAGCCGAAACCTGTCGCTGCCGCGGATAATTCACGGCCATCTTTTTCACCATGGAAAATCCTTCAATATGACCGAGCATTTTCCTGGCTTCTCCTCGCTTTTGCTTTAGTTGTCGTCGTTGAAATGCAGTTTGAATCCGGCGTTCCTCTCGACTTGTCTTTTCATTTTGTTCAAGGCGCCAAACTATATGGTGTTCTTGGCGCTATTGATATGACTCTCGTCTTTTTGCTGCAACCACTTGTTGCCCACTGGGTCGATAATCATCCCTCGTCGTGGTTCGGATCATTGGCCATGTTATTGCTCAGTGGATTGGTCATTGGTGCGCTCTGGCAAACAGTATGGGGATGGACTCTGGCCATCATTTGCCTCAGTGTAGGTGACGTCTTTGCTTTCGGTCAAATTTTTTCTTTAGTCGGCGTGCTGCCTAAAGCGGGTCAACACGGGTTATATTTTAGTCTATTAAGCATGGTTCAAGGTTTAGGAACATTTGCTGCCTACGCATTCGCTGGAATCGGTTACAATATATTGCATCCCCTGGGGATGTTTTTACTGACCATTCCCTTAACCTTATTCGCCATCATCTCTTACCGAAACGCTTCCCGTCTTCGGACAGTACAAGAAGAAGCTATCACAACAACGGGATGACTTAAATCCTTAAAAACGCAAAGGGATATTTCTTGGATAGGAGGGCCAATCAGAAGTTTCGGCACCTTTGTTTTGCGGGGATCGACTTCTTTGTTAATGTGGTATCATGGACAAGGTTCGTGGAATACTGGCGATGTCTAAATTCTTTTAAATGGGTTGCGCTTCGCAGATGCGATGAGCTAGCGGCGTCGATCATGGATGCAGCACAATGGTTTTCAAGGTTATGTTTGAGAAGATCAACGCCCACTCAGCGCCACATCGTCCCCTGATCGACACAGCACAAAAAATCATCGATCCGTGCGAGTTGTGTTTGTGCAAAATCTAGGTTGACATAACCGCGCAAGGATAATGCCAAGTTGATGATTGTCGACATGATGACCCGTGCTTGAAGAACATATTGAAACATGACACGGTCTTCTAATACCTCCGGAAGTGCTGCGACAGATTGGACAAGAGGGTGTTTCAACCCTTGAAATAATGCCGTGTTCCCAATGAAACTGGCCAGGTCCCAGAATTTCGGCATTAACGATACATCCTCAAAATCAATCCATTGCCACCCCATTTTGGTAGCGAGCAGGTTTCCCGGGTGCGCATCTCCATGGGCCGGATAAAGCACTTCGTGATGTATCCTCTCATTCACGTTGTTGTAACGCATGAGCAATGTAACAACTCTACTGTCATCGTGCACTGTTGATAAATCGTCGGCTGCTTGAGCAACGTTACGCCAAGCCCCAAGCAGCGGGAGAGGATCTTTATACTTTGCCAAGGCCGTATCCAAATCATGAACCATTTTCATGGCTTGTTGGGTTGTTAACCCAGAAATCGGGGCGGGTTCTGCATATTCCCAAAGCGTCATCCAAGTATCCGAAACAAGATAGGGTCCAGGAGACACCTCACGCGCATAGGGAACCACGGGTATCCCATGCGCGATTAGGTGCTTTGCAACTTTTATCTCTCGAACCCAGACATCTTTCCACAATAAGGAATCATCGTCCGGGAACAATATAGCCACTCGGGCCACAATTTGATACGGTGCAAGATAAATAACTAAGTTTCCCGCATTTCCTAAGACGACGGGATGAATGTTGTGAAATCCGAGATGTTCTGCTACCGCTAACACGCCCGAAATTAACGGGTTATTCGTCTTGGCACACCTCTGTTCTTTACACCACAAAGATTTTCTTATCAGGGTACATCAATCATATGATGTTAAACCCATCGTGTGAACATAAAGAACAGAGAAAGGTCAATTTTAATGCTTCAAAACGCAACCGACGTGTCACTTACGGCTCTACTTCTGCTGGATTGTCATGCTGTCTATCGGTGTTCTAGGGCATAAGATAACGGAGGACACTCCCGCTCTCATCTAGATTAAACAGTACAAGGAATTCTTGTCATGAGTGTGATTTTAAAAATTCTGATCAAAGCTACTCAGCTCAGGTTCTTGTACTCGCACTTCTACGGACGTTTGTCGTCCGCCCATGAGAGCTTGATCAATAGGCAGTCCTGACGCATAGCCCCAGCCCCACAGCAACAGGGACCCGACAGCTACTGCTAAGGAATCCCAAGGTGCAGGAATCACGTGACGACCCCCGTAGGTTCCAAGCCACGACATCCCTGCTAAAAATCCCATAAAGACTAAAAACCATATACCATGTGTAATATGACTTGTCGGCCATTTTTGCTTCTTAAACGATACCGCATAAAACACAATGCCAATCGCAAAAAACAAAATCACCTGACCATTGATTGGCCATCCTACCCAATAAATGATGAGAGCCGAGATCATGGTAGCCAGCGGGCTGACTACCATCGCCCAGGGCGTGCGAAAAGGCCTGGGTTGGTCAGGCAATGTCTTTCGCATCACCATATGCGATATGGGAATGACGAGTCTGATAAATAAGGCACAGGTCACAATAACTCCGACCAACGCTTGCCAACTGGGAAAGGGCAACAAGAACAACACACTAAAGAGCAAGTTGATCAATAAAGCCCTGGTCGGCACACCCGTTTTCTCACTCACGTACGCCAGAAATTTTGGTGCCCATCCTTCTAGTCCTAAAGCATAAACGATGCGGGAAACAACCGCGGTTCCCGATAACGCCGTGCCCGAAGGAGACAATATGGCATCCGCATAAAGAAAATAGGAAAACCATACGAGATTTACGGCAATTAACAAATTGGCAAATGGCGCATTAAACGACAAACCACTCCAGCTAACATGATTGAGCAAAGAAGGCGGCACTGCTGCCAAGAAAACAAGCTGCAGCAATGTGTAGAGCAAAAAGGAGAAGCCCACCACCATCAATAAGACGCGCGGAATTTGTTGGCTCGGATTTTTTGCTTCGGCGGCTAACTCCAAAGGACCGCTCGAACCCAAATAGGCATAAACAATCCCGGATGTTGCGAGAGCTAGAAAGATACTCTTCGCATGATAAGGCATAAAGCCATGGGAGGTAAGATTACTCGCATGAAAACTCGTAGCAAATAAGATGATAATCGTCGCCACTGGCACCGCTAACTTAATGACCGTAATCGGACCATTAATCTTGGCAAAAACTCGGATGCCAAGCCAATTAATATACGTAAACAATACCACTAACGCCGCCGCAACCAGCACCCCTTCAGGCGTCATGGTGGTCCCATTAAACAATCCGGGAAGATAAGAACTAGCATACTGAATGACGGCTGCGGCCTCCGTAGCCGCCCCGGCTGCTCCAGGAATCCAGCTGCCCCACCCAATCAAAAACGCAACCAAAGAACCATGAGAGTACAAAGGATAGCGCATGGCACCGCCAGCACGCGGAAACATCCCCACTAATTCACCATTAATTAAAGCCCCTAATAAAACCACGATCCCTCCGATAACCCATGCTATCAGCGATGCAGGCCCCGCAATTTTTGCCGCATTATAAGAACCAAATAACCATCCCGATCCCACTACACCAGTAATAGAGACAAAAACAAGATCCCAAAAAGTCAATTCACGGCGATATGGCGCCACATCAGGATCTAAAGACATGGTAGTGACAGGTGATTCTTTAACCATATCAATCATCCGTCCTTTCTTTAGGGAAATTGCAAACCATGCAGGATTTCTCACCACAGATTAAGAAGCGATCAAAGAAAATTATCGAAATTAAATAACTCTCATATTTCAACTCTAACATGTAATGACGAATAAATCTGAGACAAACCTCGTAAAATGTCACAAATTTGTCGTATATACAACGATATTTCATTAACAATAACAATAAAATGTTATGTTTCAGCGAGTAAATCTTAATATCTTACATAAAATAGGTATGATGGTTTGCGCATCAAATTATGAGCTTTAGGATCTCATGCCTCGAAGGACGAGTCACGCTGAAGGTCGAAAGCCTTTGTTAATTGCTTCGCCGTGCCGAGTCCATTCATGGTGGTTCCAAAGAGGCGAGAGAATAATTGCGAGGATGACTTTAATCAAAGGTTCTGTGCGATACCAGCGGCATTAAGTGAATGCCGGACTCAGTAATCTCCTTCATCGCAATGTATGAGACACGTCCCATATATCCGACGGCAACGATTATCGCCACGACACTAGGGAAATCAGGATAAATGGAACGAAGACGGGCCCGAGGGCCCAAACGACGATGGTCCGCTTGTCGATAGGGCCTTGAGTCGGTCATACGACATATATCTATTACTGTTATTCGGTTCTTTCTTCATGCTGAAACGTATTCAGAGACTTTGTTAAGCGAAACGCCATTTCGTCTTACGGGCAGTAAGACTAGAGAAGCAATGACGCCTAGCCAATGATATTTTCCCATAATGATTGCTGCTGAAGACAAGTTAACGCAGCCGGACACTTCGTCCTTGAGGTCGCTATCACGCCCGGTTCAATGGCAGGGCAATTGATTCCGCTGTCCATGAGCATTGTCCAACAAGAGAACTCGTTAACTTCGCCACAAAATAAATCTACACACCCAGTAACCGATTAACCTGCATGAGTCTCAAAAAAAGTTTTCATGGAGAAGATACTTCCTCGGATGATGGTTCCATTTGGAGAGGCTTTGGCAAGGGAAGTCCGATAAAACCCGAGGATAGTGCCATTATCACGAATCCTGCAAAACGAAAAAGCCAATTCAAGCCCAACATACCACTAACCCATCCCACCAAAATTTCTCCCAGCGGCGTGGCCATACTCATACCAGCCGCGACAATACCTCCAATACGGCCTCGCACATCGGCTGCCGTCATAAGAACGATCTGAGTCGATAATAAGGTATTGATGGTACCCAATGCAGTTCCCGCAATGACCAAACATATGATATTTGCCCAAAGATGCGGGTACAAGGTGATACTCACGAACGCTGTGCCTAGGATGAGAAAGCTGCCAATAATCGTCTTGGACATCGCCCATTGTTTCTGTACGACCGGACTCATTAGACTCCCGACGATTATGCCGACAAGGATCGCCACGCTGAAGAACCCATAAGCCACTGCTCCTTGGTGGAGTATCTGTCGAACCCAAGCCACATCCATAATACTAAGGGGAGTTAGCACAAAATTAATCGCGACGACCAAGGGAATTATCCGGCGAAGAAATGCACTGTCAACAATGATCGATAGTCCCTCTGTCAAATCCTCCCTAATCCTCCGGTGGGATGCCGTGTTTTGGACGGGCATAGTTTCCGGACGGGTCATAAACAAGCTCAAGGCGGAAATGAAAAAACTTATGCCATTGAGTAAAAACAGCAAAACCGGTCCCCCAAGCGTTAACAGCCAACCTCCCGTTCCAAGCCCCACAAGTTGTGACAGGGCGCTACTGCTTTGATTCACGCTATTAGCGGCCGGATAGAGGTCTTTTCCTGTGACTTCGGGCAAATATGCCATCTCGGTCGCATTGAATAATGTTTCAAGTAAATTGAGTAAAAACAGGATGACTGCAAGCACAATGAGATGCAGATCATGAAAGCTCAACAAGGCCACCAAACCTAGACTTAAAACGGCCCGAATCAAGTCCGTGAATACCAATGTGCGCCGGTGATTCCAGCGATCGGCAAAAACACCCGAAACAATTCCCATAAGTCCGGCAATGCCTGCGATACCAAGGACATAACCTAAATCAGTGCGGTTATGGGTGCTGCTCAAAATAAACCATGATACGCCCATCAAAAAGAGGGCATTTCCCACTTGTGAAATCCATTGACCTGAAATTAAGATGACGAATGGTGGATGCTTCCATAAACGCGGTTGTGCCATCGCCGACTCCTCCTTATGTGTATGTGGTGTTCTAAGAAGGATGTCGGAAATAACTGTCTTAAGGTTCGGCATTTTTACTTAATCATGGAACGAAATTTACCACCACGACTTAGTAAAAAACAGCAAATGGAGTCCAACGGTATCGCGCAAATCTGTAAACATCATCATCAAGCTAAGAGTGCCGAAGCCGCCGGGCACCCTATGGACTTAGTAACTTGACTGAGTCGGGATTATAAGAAAACAAAGATAACCTCAAACTGCCAGCATCGCCGTCCATCTGATTACACCGCAGGGCTGGCACCAACCCTCCCATCATAGGCGCCAACTAGATCCACCATAGATTTCTTTCTTGTCCCTCACTTCGCGATCGTCTCTCTCAGCTGGTTTATCCAGCCCTGTTGCCTCGTGTTCCCAAGAAAAATTGTCAGCACGTAATCGGGGTTTGGAGGGTACCATTTAGGAAAGAAAGAAACGCCAGGCCCTCCTTCCCATATCTCATGCATAACCGCTTGAGAAAAACGCTGAGGTCATCTGAGCTTCTCGATTGAAACTTTAGCACGAGTATTGAGGATTCCTTAAATAATGACTCGGCACTTACAGTAGAAACCGTTCCAGAATTCATATTCCCCTATGTCTAGGGATTTAAATTTTCGCCTCACACTCGGTACGAAATAACCGCTCCGATTTCTCCACCTGATAGACAAGATATTGTCTGTCATTGACCACAAGATGTTGCTCAGGCTTTCGTATCCGACTTTTGGCGCGCCACCGGGACGGCAAAACTAAAGCAATGTGTGAGGAAATACGGAGATTATGGGGAGGAGACGATACGGGAATGGTTTCAAATCCCACATAAAATCCAGATCGTGTCATTGTAACCAGATCAAGTTGTTGAGCTTTTTGTGGAGGAAGAAAGAATGACAACTCTAAATCCACCGGACGATTTAAGGCGTTCACTTGATATTCATGCCAAACCGCCTCCGAAGATGTGGGCTCACTTCGGTAAATCCGAGTGTTCGTCACCAATCGCCTGGGCCAACCCAAATTGGGCCAGCGCATAAACAATTGTGGCACTGCGGTCATTTTAGTGGTCACAACGCGGATATCAAGCCATATTGATCCCTGTGGATTGACACGAACAGCCCAAGTGATTCGGATGTCGGCGTCCTTAGCGATCAACCATTGCCAAAGGGCCCGTTCTCTATCAGACAGAATACGAGACGGTGCAGAGAACAATGACGGTCCCTCGTTATTCGGAAAAGACAACACCCGCCGTTGTAATAATTGGCGTGCTTGATGTAATCGCGATTTCACGGTGCCCACGGGTAGATGATAGACACGCGCCAAGTCCTCAAGCGTCACGTCCGCAAATAGCCATTCTCGTGTCAATGCTTGTAACGAGTCTGGCAATTGCGTAACCAACAGACGGATTTCCTGCTCAAATTCTTTATCCACCACATCATTTGCAGGACTCAAGGCTAATTCTTCTCCAAAACGGTTTTCCGTTCTTTGCTTTCTCCAATAATCCGCTACGGTATGCTTAGCAATACCCATCACATAACCTTGGCCGTTTCCCTCTAAGATGGCGTTCAAGTGAGCTACCGATCTGTCAAAGAGTTTGACCCATATCTCTTGCACCACATCCTCAACATCTTGTTCCGGAATCCTTTGTTGGCAATACCGCCTAATCGATGCATCGACGGCAGTACACCAACCATCCCAGTGATGCATCCTCTCTCCTCCAAGCTCTTTCCCCTCCCGCATGACTCCTCCCCTATAGACCAACACCATCAGATGAATCTCTTTCAAACGCTTTTTACTGTTCCGCTTTTAAGACTCGGTCGTGGTGACGGTGTTCATTGCTGTTTATGTTACATTAAATCATTTGGGAAAGTTGTGTGTAGCGCACAAAGTGTTTAGATTGTTAAAGAGAGATACGCTGGTATCTGCTAAGACGTCCAGTCAACCCCGTTGTTTGTGACCGAAGCTGATGCTCCCCAACCAACAGTGTTCTTTTTTCCTGGCATCCCATTCGCTAAATGCTTAGAGCCCTGTGACCCTCTTATAAAAAGAAATCTCAAGGGTCATTCCCCAAAAGACGTACTATGGTCACGGTTTCTCTCCTCTGGGGAAATTTGCCCCTTAAGAAAAAACAAATTGTCACGCTCTTAGCCGTTACAACGGCTATCTTACCGGAACCCAACTCATGCCCGCATTGGTGGTATGGTACAACGTTCCCGGAGCACTTTGAAGCCATCCATCTGTCGCGCTGGTAAAACCGAAATCTCCCCAAATATAACCCAATGCATTCGGAAATGAGTGTATGGTCCACAATGCACCATCATTCCCTGATAATGCCCAGCTCTGATCCTGAAAGGCAATCCACACAATTTCTCCATGCGATCCCGCTATTTCTAAGGGTTGCCCAACGCGTTGCACTTCCTGATTAACAGCCGGATTTATATCGGTTAAGGCTTGGGAAAAACTTTCGTGCTGATCCTCATTCCATGTTTGTCCCCCATTTGCCGTCCACCAACAGGTATTGGCATAGGGTGAGCCGACCACCCCATGTTTCCCAATGAAACTCACCTCAGTTAACCCGTCTTTAGGAGCCCATCCCCCTAACGTCACCATTGACCAGGTTTTCCCGCCATTCGTCGTCTTGAATAAATGACTTTGGCGTACAACCCATCCGGTCGTAGCATTCATAAAATCCATCGCACTGCCACTTCCATCAAATTCCCACTGTGATGATAAAGGAAGTTTTCCAACAACCTGCCAGGTGTTTCCCCCATTTTTTGTCATGACAATATCATTGGGATGACCAGGGAGACCTAATCCATAGCCTATATGGCGGGACACAAAACTGATAGACTTTACTGGATCTGGCGGGGGAAAAATTTGATGCCAGGTTCTCCCGCCATCGTTGGTACTCAGCACTTGCGTATTATCAAGCCCATCCACTAGCCAGCCCTTGTCCGGTGAGATAAAGCTCAAGGCAAAGTATCCTGGTACACCATTAGCACCGTAAATAGGGGGATAGGTATTCCATTTCTGTCCGCCATTGCTTGTCGACCAAATGGCTGTCGTACCGAAATTTCTGGCTGCACTGACTCCCCCTAAAAATGCGGTCGTCCCTGTAACCGCAGCAAAAGGTCCCGGTGCCAATTCTGGGGCTAAGGGTGCCGAACTCGGAGCATCGGGTGCTGGGCCTGCGCCCGCCGTCGATTTGGCGGCCACTACACGCCATCCTGTTGAAGGGCTATAATGAATGACCGTATAAGAGGTCTGGTTCATACCCGACATTCCTTGCAATATGACCCAAATACTATTGGGAGACTCAACCGTGATATGTGCCGCCATAGGAACGGTCGATCCATAAATGTAAATGGGTTGCCATTGTTTTCCCCCATCTGTGGTATGCCATATACGGCTGTCACCAGCCACCCAGCCTAATTTCCGTCCCCTAAAAGCCACGGCAAGAGGATGAAATGGGGTGGATAACACATGCCAATGATATCCTCCGTCATCGGTTTGATAAAGACCATACCCGGGTCCGCCATTTCCTAATAGAGCACTTGAAGTTCCCATTACGGCATAACCGGTATGATTTCCCTCAAAACTTACGGAAATAAACGAAGACGTGCTGTGGTCGCGAATCTGCCATGTTTCGCCTCCATCGGTGGTAGCCATCAAAGTGTGGTAGCTCCATACCCATCCGGTTTGCTTATTAGGAAATTGAATTCCCCAAAAATTTGCTTTGGAAGAAGATACCGAGTCCCACGTATTCCCCCCGTCAGTCGTTTCCCAAATACCTCCTGGTCCGGCCAAAAATCCTTTAGAACCACTGAGAAAATCAATGGCCTGCATACGGGTTTGATCGGCCGTGGCCCAGGAAATAGGTTGTAAAGCGTGCACAGCAGAGGACGTCGTAGGTGTCACAGGAGCCTTTGAAGACGGAGATGATGAAGGTGATGAGCGTGATGTCGGAAGCGAAGAAGAAGGTGTGGTATTAACACTCACACCACACCCGGTTATAGAAATAATCAGTGTCAGTGCCATAAGTGGCATTTTCGGTGATTTCATTAAAATGCCTCCTGAGGTTATGCAGAAATTACATCCCTGCAAATAACGCCAGAAAGCGCAGACTGGTTACTTCCTGAAATCATGAAAACTTCACCAACAAACTGGCTTTGGGTCAGAACCGACTGCGAAATTGTTGATTTCTCATTTATTCATTGTTCTTGATTAGACTTTTGATGTCCGTCGCAGCTTAATGTGCTAGCATTCCCTTCCCACCATTAAATGCTCTCCGCCAGAAGGCTCAATAATCAAATTGGCGTCTTTTAAGGCCCACCGCGACATCTCAATCTTAAAGGGGAACCACCATGGCAAATGGCTTACTGTTTCAAGCGCAACGCGGTCTTGGCCGAGTGCCTGCAGTGTCGCGAAAAGCACAAAGGTTAGTGTCTCGCCATCCGATATCTGCAGGGGAGAAGAATGCACAACATAGTGGCCGATTTTTTCTCGTCTTAATACCTGCCATTCGGTCAGTGATCCCAAAATCATCCGCACCCCAACACGGACCCGTTCCCTATCCCCATAAATCCCCGCAATTTGCGAGTAAAGTTGACGGGTGGTAAATCCATCTGACAACGCTAATAATCGGCCTATGGCGCTGACGGTGTTGTAGAAAAATGGATAAGCGGTGATAAATAAGCCCCAATATCCTAAAAGTCGGTTTACAGCCAAGGTCTGTCCTAAAACTTTGTGATTTAAAGAATCTTGCCAAAAAGGCTGATTCCACAGCCGCGTCATGATGGTAGCCGCCTTTTTGCGTGCTGCCTGTCCTTGAATATGCTGCCACTGGGGTATAATAGTCGCGGGGGAAATAGGCTCTCCCTTTAACCACCAGTGATACACCATGTCTAAATCGGCCCAGCGAATCTTATGATCGATCCCCACACGCGGCCCATATCTCACCATATGATCACCACCGGCACCATGAGTTCCTCCCAAGAAATACTGCCATGACTCACACCTTGCGCATCCGTATTGAATGCTTCATGCGCGCGCGCTAATAAGGGATACGTTCCGGGTGGCAAGGTATGGGTAAAGGGCCAGTCAATACCCCACCGATTATCATGATTAATCCCCCGGCGGAGCGTGTCCGATCCAAAAATTTGAACGCGTTCCCCTTTAGTCGCACTTAATGATCCGGTAGGAGGTTTGCCAATCCCCCGCACCGGGGTATGCCCGTGGTCGCTCGTAATGACAATATGGAAGTGTCGATCCTGAAGTGCTTTGATAAATTGAGACAACCAACCCACGTCTTTCATCCACTGTTTTAAATCAATGAGAATTTGCTTCATGCCCATTTGAGCATGATGCGCTAAATCATCGACCATGTTCGCGACACATCCTACCACGATCGCATCGCGGCTGTCTATTTCCTGCATGAAGTCTGTCACTGTCATTGTATCTACAGTATTTCGGTAAAGAACACGGTATAAATCCATGCCCTGTTCCTTCCAAAAGGTTTTCCATGCCTTCTCTTCCCCTTGGGTTGTATAAATGGATCCGGCAAAGGCCCGAGGAATGCGTCCTGAAAATATTGCTTGGCGCGAAACACTGGTTATGCTCGGCACCCACGCCATCGCTGCCCATTGATCGCACCCATCCCATCTCAATGGAAGAAACTGGCGCAGATAAATCCATTCCGGCAAACTAAGTCCGTCAAGCACCACCAGAGCCCACCGGTTGTGGACACTAGGATCCTGACGGCTTATCCATTGGGGAATATGATGAACCATTTTAGGACGGGGCTGAGAGGGTAAAGATGCCATCAGTGCGTACTGATGCAGCACCCATTCATAAAAGATGCGGTCAATGTCTTTGGTGATCTCAGAACGCGAATCATCTCCTAAATAGGCAGCCAGGTAAATACGTGCCATGTCATACGCTTTATCAATCCAATCCAGACCGACGATATGCTCCCGGTGCAAAAACTCTTCAATGCCTTGATAGGTTTCCTCGCCAACAATCACCTTCTGTTCGCCAATCTGATCATCGCCGCCTAAGCGTTTCAACCAATATCTGCCTTGCAAGGATAATAGGTCGTTTCTTTGAGACCAATTGGCAAGACATTGTTGCCATTTTTCCTTGGATGTCAGCACTTCTGATAACATGATGTCATTATGCCAATGCTGGCTCAAAGAAGCACTCAGCCACGTCGCCAATCGAGATGGTAACCCAAAGCCCATGGAATGAATCCGGAAAATCAAGGCAAGAAGGTCTTCTTCGTTGCCCACTAATTCAGGATCGACCCGGTATAAAGTACGCATAATGAATACGAGACTTTCTTCATAACTCAAGCTCCGTCGCGGATAACGGGGTGATTCCAGAATCAGGTCGAAAGCGCGGGAATCAAGATCCTGTAGTGCGTTCAGATCCAAATGGGGAAATATCTGTCCCAAGGACAAATAGAGCCGGAACCCGCGGCTCACCAGGTCATAGGGCAGATGATGGAAATCGAAATCATCTGTTCGTACCACCAAATCCGGAGTGCTCTGATGCTGATCCCACTTCATACGAAAATCCTCTTCATAAACTAAACGAAACCGCAGGGGATCCTCGTAGGTGAGGAGCACAATGCCTTGCTCCTGCAACAGCGCCAGTAATGCTTCATCTAATAACAGGCTAGCAGGATCAGAGACAACCCGTACCCTTGTGCTGGACGCACAAATGAAATCGACAATGCGTTGGCGCCACGTCATAGGCTTTTAACCTCCACAATCAATAAAGGGGTAAATTGGGGGATTGTTTTTGCCATGTGGTCAAGTTGCACTTGCCGTTTGTCTAATTCTTGTCGCAACCGCTTCAGACGGAACTCGCGCACTTCCGGCAAGCCAACATGCTCTGCCATTTGTGCGCGGATACGAAATGCTTTGCGCGCTTTGTCTCTTTCTCGCTGCAAAAAGGCCTGATGAGAGGCGGTGAGTTCTTGGTACAAAGGGCGGGCTTCTTCTTCGGCCACTTGGCGAAGCGCATCGTAATCCGCATCGCTCAGACCTTCGCGGAAAGTTATTTCTCCCTGAAACTCGGGTTGGCATATCTGTTCCCATATCTTTTGCGCTGTTGTCCTGTAGCGTTTGCCATCTTCTGAAACAAATACGGGGATGAGCCGGGAGCGATTCTTCTCTCGAGTCTGCAAGGTCAATTTCCATAGGCTCCACAGCCCTTTTAGACCTTGTGGAAATTGGGACGAGACAAGAATCACAAACGCTTCACCGGGTGTCACCCGAGGCACTTTGTCAATAAGTGAAGCAATGCGGGGATGGTGAATACCGACGTAGTGGCTCTGAGCCGCCCGGTCCCGTTTGCGGAACACAGCTTGGGATATCACTTCGCCATCAGGGAAATGAATATCGATGCCAAACAGACGCCGTTCAACCATACCGCCCCGGGCCATCACATACTGCTCAGTCATGGCCTCTACCCATTCCGGAAAAGGATGCCCTAACGCCTTCGACACTTTTTCCAAATCGGGTGGCAAGGCACTAATCACATCCACGAAGTTTCGGCTGTTCTTGGCTTGCATCTCAACGCTTTCCACAAATTCGTTAAGATACTGGTCCGTCCGTTCTGGAGCCATTAAAGATTCCATAAAGAGATTCGGATAATTCACATCCATACCAGAGGAATCTAATACATCCCCCAGTTTATCAATTCCCATTTCATCTAATATTCTCTGCAGTTTTTCTAATAAAACTTGATGTACCCGGGCTTCGACGGTATCTTGCAGGACAAAGTTGAATGCCCAAACATCGTGGGTTTGTCCGATTCGATCGACTCGGCCGATGCGCTGTTCGATTTTCATGGGATTCCATGGTAAGTCATAATTAATGACAACATGAGCAAATTGTAGGTTTAGTCCCTCTCCGCCGGCATCGGTCGATATCAAAATTTGACTGGCATCGCGAAACTCTTCTTGAACCAAGATCCGTTCCTCCAGACTCATTTGCCCATTCAGTATACTAACCCGGTATCCCGCTTCTTTCAGCATTCGCTCGAGCATGGCTTGAGTAGGGAGAAATTCGGTAAAAATGAGCAATTTAATTTCGCTCGTTTCCTTCTCCCGCAATTGATCGATTAACCGTAGTAAACGATCCAAACGAGCATCCGCATGATTTAAGGCCGTCAGAGCTAAATCCTTGAGACTTAACAAATGCTGCCGTTCGCCACTGAGAACCGATCCGGCCATGATCTCCTTATTATCTTCTTCATACTCGCTGATTATGGGAGTCTCGTCCTCGTCCTCTTCGCGCCCCTCTAAGACTTGAAGCCGCCTTTCAATAGCGCGCAAAATCGCTGCCGGTGATGATGTCACTAAACGCTGCATGAGAATCAAGAGAAAGGCTTGAGAAAATTGTTTGGCTCGCATAGCCTTTTGATAACGGTTCCGAACGTAGTCGCTCACAGCCTCATACACGGCTCTTTGCGCGTGATATTGGGAATCGCTCCAGTCAACCAAAATCAGTTCCACGATTCGCGGCTTAAACAGAGGCGTCCCGTCTAATGCCAATGCTTGGCGTTTAGCTGTGCGAATCACATACGGTCTGACATCCTCCGGCGTCATGTGTTCTGCGTCAATAAAGCGTTCGGCATCAAGCAAGGACAAGAGCCGTACAAATTGATCCGATTTCCCTTGATGCGGTGTTGCTGAAAGCAGAAGCAGATACGGCGAGGCCATAGCCAGTGCTTGCCCCAGGCGAAAGCGAGCCACGTAATCCGTACTCCCGCCAAGCCTATGCGCTTCATCGATAATAATCAGGTCCCATGGCACATGAGTGACAGCATCAAAGTGTTTTCGGTTATATTCCACAATCCGTGTTGTTTCCCATCCCGCGCGTTTCGCCAGCGGTTTGATGCTATCGTGAGACACAATCACCTGATCGTGACTGAGCCACAATTCTTCGGGCTGATTCCCATCTACCCGTTTGATGTCCTCTCCGGTAATGAGCCAAAAGGTCTCATCAAAATGCATCCAGAGTTCACTTTTCCATTGCTGCATAAGGCCTTTGGGCGTGACAATTAAGATCCGCTGGATTAGTCCACGCAACTTCAGTTCGCGAATCACAAGTCCCGCTTCAATGGTTTTCCCCAAACCCACTTCATCGGCCAACAGAAGCCGCCCCTGCCCTCCATAAATCACGCGCTCTAACACCGCGAACTGGTGAGGCATCGGTTCAATTTGTCCTTCCAAGGGCGCTAACAGCACGTCTTGATTTAAGGCCTGTATAATTCGGCCAGCCAAAGCGCGGTAGCAAATTTCTGCTAACGAGAGATGTGGCGCATCACCAAAATCCTCTTCGCGGACGGTGATGACCCGCTCTTCGTTAGGTAACCATATCTGACACGTTTTTTGGCCGAACACGGTATGGCAGTCTAAGATACGCACCATTTGCCGATATGAGGGAAGATATCGCCAGGTATTCATCGCATCAACGACTTGGCATTATTAACAAACTGCGACAAAAAGATATCATCGTGAACTAAACCAGGTGGTAATTTATCGCCAACCAAAATAATGTCCGCATATTTTTGCTCGGTCCACAATCGCTTAAATCCCACCTTCAGCGCCTCACTCCGGCATGTTTTCAGGCGTTTGCTGCTGGTTTTGGCATCCTCAAGATAATGCTCAAATTCTCGCCACAAGTCCCGTTCACGCAATTTCTCGAGGTCTGCCGCTTTGCGGGGATCAGGCACATACCAAAATCCTTTGGCCTTTTGGCGCATTTCGCTGGTAACCTCTGTTCCCCTAAAATTGTGGTAGTTAGCTCGTAA
This sequence comes from Sulfobacillus thermosulfidooxidans, assembly GCF_001280565.1. Classification (NCBI taxonomy): domain Bacteria; kingdom Bacillati; phylum Bacillota; class Clostridia; order Eubacteriales; family Clostridiales Family XVII. Incertae Sedis; genus Sulfobacillus; species Sulfobacillus thermosulfidooxidans. The sequence continues at coordinate 1,814,480 of NZ_LGRO01000001.1, forward strand.
ATAGCTCACGATTTGTTCCGGCATTTCCTCTTCTCCGTCATATTTCAAGAAATTTTGTTCTAGGAGTTCCATTAACTCGGGCAAGCTCTCGTATTTCTCCAGATGTTGAATGGCTTTCATGAAATCCGGTTGCAAATTTTGATAGGACTGAGGTTTGCTCATAAGCCGTTGGCGAATCCATTCAATGGCTGTTGATTCATTCGAGACAAAAAGATCTGCTTGAAGTAATTCCTTCACCAACATCTTCTTCTGATCATATTCTGCCACTTGATCCTCCATAAACACCATGCCATCGCGCACGGGATAACGCCGAATCAATTCTGATTGGAAGTCTCCTGATGTGAGAATGGGCAAAGGCCAACCCCGGGACACGTAATATGCTACAAGCCGGTCATAGATTTGGCGAGGTTTGCGTTCCTCAATAATCTGCGCTTGACCGCGTTTGCCTAAAAATACTGGCAAATGACGCAGATGTTCATCTACAAAGGTCCAGATCCCAGCATTCTGTCCTGCAGTCACTGTCATCTGTTCATTCATGGTCTCAGACGGCTTATAGGCAGAGATGACAAGATCTTGCCTGACTGCGGTAGTTGTTGTGACCGCTTTAAAACTGCCTTGCTGTTTATCTAACGCGGAAACATTGGCAATGACAAACCCTGCTTGTTGAATAGCTTGAGTAATCGCATTCCACACCGCCGTTTGTGTATTGCTAAATTCTACCGTCATCCAGCGACCGGGCTTTAACATCCGGTATGCCGCCTCGAAACTTTTTGTCATGAGTAGTTGATAATCCTCTAAAGTCTTCTTTTGAGCTTTGTTAACAACGGCTTCTGGTCCATTATTGGTAAAAACCTTCAACCATGCTTCCCACAAAAAGTTCAACTCTGAATACATAATATTGGAACCAAAAGGAGGATCAAGAAAGATGTAATCGAGAATATTGGAAAAATCCGTAAAACTACTAAATGGTGCAGTAGAATGCGCAACGTCCCATTTTCTTATGGGAACAGAAAGAGAAAGATCATTAATCTTAGAATAAAGTAGTTTTAAAGATGAATTTTCAGTCCATAATGATGGTAGATATAGGGTGCCACTTACCGTGCCCATCTTTCTATCAAGAGTGAATTTATATAATTTCGAAGTTCGAATCATTGATGAGGTTATCCAAAAGCACGGAATCGTAGGATTAATTTTATTACCTTGACATGGTGTTGCGGTGGCCATCAGTAATAACAAATTCCTCTTCGTATAAAACTGATGCACATGCGTTATCCCTAGTGGATCATTTCGTCTACTTTCTTCTCCCTCCGGCATCCTATCAGTTGGAAACCAATATGGTATCGGTTGGTTGTTAATAGCCTCTAATAACGCCATATCAAAATCATCTGGAGTCTTGTCTTCTCGTCTTTTCCCTATGGAATAATTAATCAAGACTGGTACTTGTTTGGCATGGCGAACGGTTTCATGAATTGCATCATCGTATTCCGTCACCCATGCTCGTTCAAGTTTCTTTTTCGTTAATTCAACACCGCACGACGGACAGGGAAATTCATCGAGGACCTTTCCTTGCTCTTTGTTAACTGCTGCATCCCAGAAAATGATTTCATGCGAACAGTTAGGGCAAACAAAAACATCAGACCATACGGTGTAGTTAATTTTGGCCCATGGTAATGATGTATCTTCTAAAATGGTTTGAGGATTTTGCCGCAATGCTGCTAACGCTTTCTCGCGTTGCTCCTGGGTGGCATAACTGGGTAATGTGGCATACATCCAGCCACACTCTTTTTCCACATCATGTAAAACGTGCTCGGCTTGCTCTTGAAAAAGGTGAGGGTCAGTGGGGGTATTGTAATTATATGCAATGAAGGACGCAGCAGGACTCAAGTCATTCAATATGGCATGGCGTACACCTAATTTGGAAATCGGCTTCCACACTGATTCATCTTCTTCATTTGACAAAATGGTGCCATCTTTCTCGACGCGGTAGCCTAAAGATTCCACTGTTTTTCGGTCTCCACACAACTGAGCCGCCACTCCCGTCATTCCCGTTCCCGCAAATCCGTCAAAGACAATATCCCCAGGATTCGTGTAATGAAGGATATAGCGCATAATTGCCTTATGAGGCACTTTGGTGTGATAAGAATGGGCATTGTAAATTGGGTCATTCTTACCCTCAGACACATCGGACGCATAGGGTTCCCGGAGATAGGGTTCGTCGTCTTGGGGACTCTCTTTTTCCCATTCTTCCACAATTTGTGGTAGAAAGGGATTGGGACAGGCGGTGTAATAAGGAGGATCGGATAACGCTAAAATATCCTCGTCGCGCGCTTTGGGAAACCCTTCGATGTGTTTCAATTCCGGTAATTTCTTCCGGAGCTCTTCTGTAAAATAGGCACGTCTCTCTTCATCGCTTTCAAACACAATGCCAAGGCAGGTCACTGGACCCTTTTTCTTTTTGGATTGGTCGAATTCTAAACCCCATGTCATCTGCTTTATTCATCCTTTCATTGGTGTAAGCGTGAATAATCTCAATATTTTCATTAGGAATTGGTTATGTTTGAGAGTTTTCGGTGAAAGATGTAAGTCGATAACGTGGGTGAGCGGGGTAAGCAATCGGCCCAGATTGCGACATCGGCCAGGTTGTATTGTGGCCACGGCTCAAATAGATATTGTAAATAAGAGTGCGTCTCTAAATGTGCCCAATGTGCCCAGAACGTGTTGGCAAAACGCCAATTTTGCGAGCCGTCACAAAGGGATTTGATGGCCCTGTCACTCCGATTAGCGTCCACCTGCAGCCGCCCATTTTCGAGAAACTGCGTAAGCGGTTGCCATCGATTCAGGCAATAGGTGACTGCCTGGACCATGGGCCTCCGAGGCAAGGTGTGACATTTTTCCGCTCGCAACCATCGGGAGAAGTCGCCGAGGACTGCGCAACTCCGCAATTGATGCACGGTATTCCTTCGCCCGACAGGCGAATGGACTGAGGACAGTTCCGGCTGCTCCCGCATCTTATTCTTGAGCGTTTCAAGGGGTTCCGCTTCGTTAAAGTGTTGCCACCGTCGGGCAACGTGCCGTTCTTGGGATACCCCCAATGGGCAATGCTTCAGTAAGTGAAACGAATCTTCACCCCACGGTACATATTGCTGCCGTTCCGCACTTTTGTGTTCCAGCCGGATGACTTCGGTCAGCCATTTTCCAGAGGTTCGTTCGGATGACATCTTCATCTATCATTAATTCGCCATGAATAGGTCCAATTCCTTGTTCGACTAAAAATTTCATTAATAATGTTTGATCTGACTGGGGGCCTTAATTCCTTTCCCCAGGTCCAGTTGCTGAATCTGAAAAATCGCGTCACGATTCCTCTCAGCGTTACAGAGATCACGAATGTATAAAATTGAGATGTGGAATCGAGGGTGGGGAGACTCCTTGCGCAGCCGACCTCTGGCAATGACAAACCTTGCGGCCGCCCGGAAACTAGCCGCTCCGGATGATGTCCTCTACGCCGCGCGGAGAATACTTAACCAATATGGTAATTTGTCTAAATATTAGGGGTTCCCTCTGTGTAGAACTCGACGGTTTACTGTCCAAACGCCTTACTTAGTCAACATCCGGGAGTTTAAACACCAGCCGCACTTTACTGCGGTCATCACTCCCTCGAATCACGTCATCGATAACTTTGACCAAGGCAGCCTTAGCCTCTTCGGCTGTTAACGCCTTAGCGTTAGTCAAGTGTTTACGCAAGATATCTATGGTCACTTCCTTAGCTTCGATTCCTCCAAGGACAATCTTTATGTCTTCAACAAATCCGCGGGGTAAAGGCAGAGGCAATTTTCCCGACTTTAGAAAGTCCTCAATGAAGGGTCGCGATGCATTATCGACATAGATCAAACTCTCTTGGCAATAAGGATCTTGAAGCGATTCATACAGAGTTTGCGTCCACTGATCCAGTAACTCTTGTATCTTCATTTCGAACCAGTTGAGATCCCGCACGGTTCGCTGTTCTTCCAGAGGTTTGAAATGACAGTGAGGACATACAGGGTCACGGACAAGATCGGTGGAGGTCAAACGGCTGCACATCTTTAGAGTCATTAACTCCTTTTGAAGATGATCAAACGGCTCTCCACTGATTACAGGTAATAATTTCAAAGAAGCCAGTGCTTGCCATTCGGGGGATGAGACGAGTTGGGCTTTGCGCTCATCATCCGCCTTGTTCAATCGGTGCTCCCTATGCAGAGTGAAATAAATCTCCTGATAATGATCGATTAATGGTGCGATCTGTTGTTTTATGTGGGTGATGCTTCCATCCCCCTTCAGATCCTCCACCACACGCTCTTTAAGATGCAAAGCATCGTTTTGCCAGGGATCGTCTGAGGGTAAGACCTGTGATGCCTTATCCAGGTAGGTCAACATTGGCTGAACTTCCTGAACCCGTTTGATAATGGGCTCGAACTCCCTTTTCAAACGCCGTAACATGTTATCATATTCGTTAATTTGTTCAGAGGTATAAGAAAATGCCACCAGTTTTCCGACCGTATTATATTTATTCAGTTCATCAAGAAACCGATGCAATGTATGAAGCCATTCCGCCCAAATTTGTTGCTCCTCGGCAGACCATAAAGATTTGCCCCATACCCTAATCCCTTCTTGTGCAATCTTTTCCCAATGTATGATCTCATCCAAGACCCGGTAGCGTTGTTCTTGTAAATTTTGCAAACCTGTTTCTCGCTGGTTCTCTTGCTGAATCAGTACCGGTTTGAGATCGAACATGTCAAATAACGCGATTAACGCCGCCAACGGCATTTCTTTAGGCCGTTCAATATGACTAAAATGAATCTTGTCCACAAGGGGTAATTTTGCCCAGTCGCTCAAGCGGCTCGCATCATGTTTAACTTTGCCCGCAGCAATCACTAAATCGCCATTATAGACGAGCGCAGTCAAAACCACTAAGAGGAGAACCGGTTCCAAATGGAATTGGGGAGTATAGGCCACATCCTCTACACCGTTGCGCGTAAATTTCTCCTCAATCAACAATCCCCGGTTGACCAGATGGGCCGGCGCTGGCTGTTGTTCCATGAGTTCCAGAACCCACTTGGCATAGGGCGAACGCCGGGGATGAATCTTGTTGTCTTCCAATAATCCTAAAGATTCAAGCAACATCCCTGTCGCTGCCGAAGTCGACTTTCCGGCTATGCGGTCTATCGCTTCTTTGGCATAGGATTCGAGGCTAGACTGAGTGACAGGCATTTTAAATGGAGTAAATGATGGATACCCAGCACATTGTCGTTCAAATGCTTTTTCCAAAAAATAGCCCGCAATCTTAGGCACCATCTCATGAATCAGCGTATCTGACGGCAAATTGAGGTTTTTGACGACACCAGCAAGACGTCTGGGTTGACGTTCATACACCACTTCAAAATGCGTTATAAAATGCTGACCTAACCAGTCATTGAAATTCTTAAGCGCCCGGTCGCTGCGGATTGTATATTCCCTTCTCGCAGGACTATTGCTTGGAGAATCATTGGCGAGTTCTCTCGCAGCGGCATAATAACGCAACATATCTGTCAACTCGTCATTCATTTCAGCAAGACGGAAAAACACGTCATCGTCACGCCCTTCATCCTCAAAACGGCTCGTTTTGAAAGGCGGAAGAAAATAGACATAAAACTCCCGTGGCGGTTGTGCTGTGGAGCGCTCATTAGGAGTCCCCAGAAATAAATAACCGGGGCGCTCCACATTGTGCGATAACCACGGCACATCATAGCGCCAAATTCTCGTATTAGGCTTATAAGGCAGGTCTGTCCGCTGCAAGATGCGCGTCAATGCTTCAAAATAGTGACGGTTGAGAGTATCAGGACTGAGAACCGAGGCCTTATCTTTCAACATCCCATCATAGTCGACCATAGTCCCCATATCCAGGTAGTACTGATCATTGGTCTCGTTGTGAAGAATCACCTGATGGCCTAAAATGCTGGATATTTGTTCACAAATCGTGTTAATCGTAATGGTGAGGAAACTCATGTCCATCACCATCATGGGCAGATACAAGCATAGGTCATCGCGCAAATTGGCTGGTGTTAAGCCCAAGGGTAAATCATAATCATCTGTGGTCAAACGCGAAATGGCCAAGGCACGAATAATGCGTTGAGCCACAGGCCAATATTGCGGAGATTCCAATCCCTTTTCAACACGTTCTAAGGCTAAATGAGTGCGTCGCTTTAGCTTGTCAAAGGTGGGATCTGCAGTCAGTGCCGTATTGGCATCCAAGTAATCCCAGTAACTATCGTAACTTAATAGACGAAGCGTCGATTCGTCAACATCCTGGTCCAATAAGCTCCGAATCTCATCACTAATCGTACGCAGAATTTCGCGTTTTTCTCCCAGCAAAACCTGTTCAAATGTTGTTAAAAATTGAGGGTGAACCGGAAAGAGCTCAACAAAACGCTCTATATCTGTAGACAAACTCTGGTAGAGGGGCATAAAAGGCTTGAGATATTGCCGAATCCAAGTTTTTTGCTCAGCCGTTTTGGCTAAAATCCGTTGGCTAACAACATACGCCACATCTTGACGCACAATGTGGAATTGTAAGAAACGGGCTTGCACATGTTTAATGGACTCAGCCACAAATTGAAAATGGGGATTACCAAAGAGCATTTCTTGAATCCCAGCCATAAGCCTCAAACGGGTAGACGTAGCGAGTTCACCGATTTCCCGCAAAAATCCCAAATCTAGAACAATTTCTTGTTCGTTACGCGCTCTTAAAAAATCTAGTAATTCATCCACAACAATCAAAAGACCCTGTTCCGGAAAGTGTTCATGAAAAATCCCCATCATGTCCACAAAACTTTCCTTGTTATTAATAATGCGGTTGACGGGAGGAAATTGGTAATCAATTCCTTCCCGTTTGAGCGCTTTCTCAAGCTCGAGGCAAATGGCATCGCGCAAATCAATTTTGGTACTTCCCAGTTCCATCCGTACAACATGAAACTTTCCCGCTATTGCTTCGAATGATTTCGCCACCCGTTGATTTTGCAGAACCGTCAAGGCCTCGGCATTTTCAGCAATAGTTGAGATGACCGCCATCAAGTGGGATTTACCCGTCCCGTAATTTCCGACAATCAACAACCCTTTATTATCAAAGGGCGCATCAAATTGAAGATTGGGAACTATGTGATCGCGAATTTCTTCTTCCATTCGCTCGGAGATCACATAGTTCCCAACGAGTTCCATAGCTTTCGTTTTTTCATTGGCTTCTTGTACTTTAATCACCGATTCAATCGGCTGAAAATGGATTAAATCATGATATTTCATAAATTCCCACCACTTTTGTGTTCCAGAGTTGTCACCAAGACTGACATATCGCGAAAATAGTAATAATCATCCAAATTCGGCATAGAATATTGAAAAATCCCGTCCTCAACGGTGCCCGGCCAAATCACGACGGCAGGATGATAGCGGGAAAATTCCTGAAATAAGGGGACGACCTGAAGCTTTAACGTCATTAACAATTCAATGTTGTCAAATACGAAAAGTCCCGATGAGTAAATTTCCTCGCAACACATCAACAGATCGTGAACACTCACCAAATCGATATCTTGCTGCCGCAGAAGATATTGGGCCAACGCGAAACTTAAGTTAACGTAGACACCCAATCCCTCGTCCGCGATCCGCCGAGCCATTGCAGTTTTTCCCGTCCCTGGTTTTCCAGCAATGACATAAAAAGGATGCAATTGGGTAGGCAGTTGTTTGACCTGTTGGCTGATGACATCCCAACTTTCTTGCATGACACCCTTCCTATTTCCTTGGGCTTGCCTATGCGAAGAGAGCATTCCCCATATTCATGATCCCTGTAAAACACTCATACCTTGCCAATATCTATTTTATAAGATTCGTCATAAGGACGCATAATCCTTCACGAGTGCTGCAACCATTATGAATTTTCCAGATGATAACTAATCATCAAAATCAAGGAGCGATCAAATCACTCTATTCTCTGTTATTAACCAATGATAATTTTCTCTAGAGCAACTTGCAGATAGGGTTTAGATATTACTGACCTCGAAGTGAGCCTAAAAGGTTTGACGTAAAATTTCTTGTTCCAAATCCAGATCACTAGAAGGCACAACAACATAATCCGCTAAGAGTTGTTTCTCCGATAAGAGCCGGTCCACGATTTCATCTACAGTTCCCTGTTGCGTAAAGGAGTCCCTGTCCACGGCCAGCGGATAATAAACGGTGACCGTGCGATTTTGCCCCAAACGGTGCACCCGGTCTGTGGCCTGATTTTCCACAGCAGGGTTCCACCAACGGGTATAGTGGATCACGTGATTCGCTCCGGTTATGGTAAGTCCTACTCCACCAGCACGCGGAGTTAAAATCATGACACCAAATCCTTCATCAGCATTAAATCGCTGAACAAGATTTTGCCGATCGAAAGTTTCACCATTCACGATGTAAGCCATTTTATCGAATTCCTTCATGATCCACTCTTGCAACATCCGCTGCAAACTCAGACTAGTCGTGAAGATTAATGCTTTTTCATGACGAGTTTTTACCGATTCAAGAATTTTCAAAGTCTCATGTAATTTGGGGACTCTCTCAAAAGGCAGCGCTGTCCATGTGGCATGGGGTCTTAATGCCCATGGATGGCCTAAAATATTGCGTAAATAATCTAACGCTGCCAGACGACTCAGTTCTCCTTGTTTCACTTGCATAACAATTTTCTGGTACAGCTCTTTTTGTTCTGGTCCGAGAGGCACACAATGTTTTTGGATTTTCTTTTCCGGCAGGTCTAACTGGACTTCACTTTTGGTTCGGCGCAGGTAAATGGGTCGGATAGTTTGAGTCAGGCGTTTTTCCAATAGCGCTGCCACCTCGGAAGTCAGCGAGTTTTCTCGTGTGGGCTTTTCAAATTGATCACGAAATTCCTTAAGGCTCCCCAAAAATCCCGGTTGCACAAAATCAATGAGCGACCATAAATCACGCAAACTATTTTCAACCGGGGTTCCCGTCATTGCTATACGACAGTGATTTTTTAAGGCTTTAACCGCTTCAGTACGAGCCGTCGAGACATTCTTAATATTTTGTGCTTCATCCAGAATGACACCATGCCAATTTATCTTGCCGAGTTCCAATTGATCGCGTGTCACAGTCTCATAAGTTGATACCACCACATCGTAATGCTCAATTTTGGGCCGCATTTCGTGGCGGTTCGGGCCGTAGTAATGCAAAACCTGTAAACTCGGTGCAAATCGATGAATTTCGCTTTTCCAATTGTCTAATACAGACAGTGGCGCCACAATCAAGTTCGGCCGTTTATTATCTTGCTGGAGATAAGTTAAGAAAGCGATAGCCTGAATGGTCTTACCTAAACCCATTTCGTCTGCCAAAAGCACCCCCCACTGGCGACGGTGCCGGCGAATCAAAAATTGAAATCCTTCCCACTGATGAGGTAAAAGCTGTCCACAAAAATTGGAAGGAATATCGGTATGAATATCCTCATCATCTAGAGATAGCTGTTCATGCAGCGGCTGATTAAAATCAATGACATCGAGATTGGTAAAAATATCTAGTACATAAGGAAGCCGGTGAGGCGCAATTGGCCCTTGTTGGGTTATCTCCTCAATGGCTTTGACCGTTTCGCGGTAATGATGCGGCAATTCAATCCAGCCATCTTCAAAACGGACAAACCGGTCCTCGTCCGTTGCGTGATTGGCCAAATCCCGCATCATTTCAGAAGACAAAATTTTCGGTTCTGCTTGGTCTTCCCCATCACCCGAAAATTCTACGCGCACGCCTGCATCGAGTTCGAACCACCCACGATCGTTCGCTTGCCCATTGACAAAAGGCTGTGCCCGGTAAACTCGTAGTTTCAAACCCCGTACCCGCTGTGAGAATTGTGCCAGGTCTATGGCTAAGTTCTCCGGAATGAAAGCCTCCGGATTTTTGAGAAATTGGGGCACTTGACTTCCATAAAGAGATGGCAACTGCCTTCTTATTTGCTGCACGCGTTCTTTTGTCACTCTCTTGGCAACAACACGCTGTCGTTGTGTTCCATGTCGAATTTCAATATATCCTGCCGTATTCGCCGATAACTCGCGCAATACCCCTTCATCAAGACCTTCATGTCGGTACTGAATTTCACAATGCAAGTGTTCCGGATCATCAAGGACGGGCTGTATTTCAATGTCATCCACCAGCACATAGTTTTCACGGTTTAAATAGTCATCGAGTTTTGCCTCAATACTCTGGGCTACTTCCTTAATTTCGGCCATCCATGCCATTTTTTCTTCCAATGCCGTCGGCGCGGGTTGTTCTAATAAAGTAAGCAGACGGTAGGTTACCGCATCCATCATGAGGGGTCCTTTACTTGTTACAATCCATGGTCCTGTGCGACGTCCCCATAATAAAAGGTTTCCATCATAGCCTGGATAACGGACGTCCGCACGGATGCGAAACCCGGGATGCACAATACTCCCCGTTGAATATAAAGAGACGTGAGGCGTCACGGGTAAAGGCCAATTTGTGCCTTCCAAATCGTCTTTCTCTAAGTTGAAATACACGGACCATGGCACGAGATAACCATTATCACCGTGAGATATGAGGAGTTGTTGATGCCATAAGTCATCAAGCAGAGCTAATTTAGGCCAAGACGCGTCATGAACTAATTGCCGCATGGAAACGGCTAAGCCCACTAATGGAAGTTCCAGCCTCTTATCGCCATACATCAACCGAATTGCGAGTCCCTCAGGCAGCGGATGGTCCTCGGTGTAAAATCTTCGTATGCTATGCTTCATATCTTTTCTTTTCACCTACCGATGGGGGAAGCCCAAATAGGATTCTAACTCCCATTTAAAATTTTCCTGCCATGCCCCACTGTGCAATAAACGTCTTTGAGCTTTTTCCTGATCTTTTAAATGCAGCGAATTATGGGCATGACGGCGAACGATGTCTATGTCTTGAGGTAAATAGAGGTAACACGCATTTCCCACATAGGAATATTCCACAGCCACAATCTTATCGAAATACAGAACCACCGCAGAGTGTGCCGTCAGTTCCTCCCAAATTTCAACGTGGCGGCAACGATCCAAGTATCCTTTCCAAAACTGGAAGCGGGCATTGTCTTGGCTAAAAAATTGTTTGAGGCGTTGAAGACGCAACCATTGCCGGACCCGTTCACGGGCATCATCACCCACTTTCCGCCACGCTTCCGTGGGAAGTTCGGGATTGCCCCATTTTCCAAGAAAGCTCTGAATCACTGTCGTATCGTATTGATCTACCGGAACCTTTAACAAATACGACCGCATCACCTGTTGGGCTCGTCCCCGTGATTTGTCATCTATTTGGACACTCCAAGAAGACCATGAAAAGTTCTTCGTCGCCAAGATTTCTTGCCAAATTAGTGGGGTCGCCGCAACTAAAACATGGCTCACCAAAACATGCGCCAAAGTGTGTTGCCGCGACAAACCTAAAGCCTGCAGATCATATTCAAGCGCCCCCGGGCGCAAACTGTTTGCCCAGGTTATTAACGGCTCATTTTCTAAAAACGCCAAACGAACGGCTTCCACCATCGCCGGCGGTGTCTTTGACCACCACGGGAATTGTTCAACGGTATGAAGAATCAGACGCATCAGTTCGATATAAGCACTTTCAGGAGATTCGACAAACATGTCCCAAATCAAAGATAGTACCAAATCATCCCACCGTGTTTTGGCGAGTTGTTGAACCTTTGCATGCAGTGATGCAGGCACGTGTGTTGTATAAAACACAATGAGAACATATAAGTCGATACGGTCCATCGTATCAGCCCATTGCAAAATTTGCATATCAGACATACCCTCAAGAATTTCTAACAAACGCGGTAAACGGCCCTTATGCAATGCCGCAAGAAATCGAGGATTGTCTTGGTCATGAGGATACACTTTTGCGAGGTTTTGCCTCTTTTGCTGAAGTTTTTCAGGCACGTAGCGAAACCCATTCGCCGTTGTCATGGGCCATTCACCGTGCTTTGCACAGCATCCATAATTTGCGTGTCATTCAGTTTAAAAGAAAATACTACACGTCTGGACGCACTAGCACTGTAACGGCCATGAATATACACCGGATCATTATAGGAACGGCCTTCTGCGGTAATATATTTCTGCAATTCTTCCTGATAAGGAAATGGGCCAACAGCCGGACTAAAAATGGTGTTCACCACTGCCAACGCCCGTTCTTGAGAGAGATTTAAATTGTACAGGTAACTTCCTTGCCGATCCGTATAACCCTCGACAACGATCGCCGAAATATCCTGTCGGTATTTTGGACTCAACAACACAGAAATATAGGCCGGAATGAAGGATTTGAGGCTTTTGACCCCGGCTGGAGAGACTTTGTAGGAATTAAAGGCAAAAAACACATCGCTGGCAAATTGTATATCGCCGGTCTTCGGATTTATCGTCATATGCAGATGAGATTTTTGAAATTCCTGTTCCAATGAATGCACAATCGCTGTTTGAACTCCTAACAAAGCATTAATGCGGGCTTCTTTTTGCTGTAATAAATGGTGATAGGTTAAAACACTCGCTGCCAAAAACAATATGAACATCATAACCAAACCGGCCATAAGATCCGAATACATTATCCAGTGATCAAATTCACTTGGAGATCGCTCACCATGCCTGCCCCTATGCCGCCGTACCATCATGAGCGGTTCACCTCATCTTGCGGAATCGGGTACTGAAACCTACTCATTAGTTGTGAGAGGGCATTCATATGGTAGTGTAATGTTTTTGCCGCTTCGTCCACCTGTTGAACGGGAATCGCAAGAGTTTTTACACCATGTTCGACCACTTTCACCCCATTGGACAGATAATCCACAGCTTGAGCCAGTTCGTTGTCAAATTGTGAAAAGGTATATTGAAGGCCTGTGTGAAGATTTTCCTGAAGGGTATCCATGGCTTTCCCCATATGGTTCTGAAGCGTCTGGGCGGTGGAAGTGAAAGTTGCGGTTAACCGCAACATTTCCTCAGCCATTGCGGTCTGAAGCCCTTGCAATTCCGTCATATGATTGGATAAGACTTGATTCATCGACTCCCCGTAGTGCGTCATGGCTGTTGCCCACTGCGTCAAGGCCTGACTCGCTTTTTCCTCTGTATCCCGCACCGATGTTGTCAACTCTTGAACCAATGCGGGAAAACGGTTTATGGCCGAGGACATGTGATCGGCAAAGCGCAACTGTTCATCATGAAAATGCTCCTGGGCAGTCGACAGCATCAGCTTTTCTGATTCAATGACCTCCATAACATCTTTCATCTCGGAAACCAAACTTTGCAGATCTCTTAACATGGCTTGTTCAATAAGTTGAAAACGTTCGACAAAACCCACCGATTGTGTTTCCATCTGGCTAAAGAAATGATCCAACCGACTTTCTAACCCTTGTGTCACCTCTTTTAAGGATTCTACAAATTGCGACCAGTACCCAGCACTTTCGAGAAGTTGACGGTGAATCGTTGCACTTTGGTTCCAGAGTTCAAGCTGAACTTGGTTCACTTGTTCTGCTTGTTCCATACTGCGCTGAGCTTCTTGAAATGCTTGACGTGCGATATCTAATATTTCATGTTGGACCTCTACCGTTCGCGCAAAGGCTTCATGTAACGAACGCGTTAATTCAACGGTTTGCATGCTGACTTGATCTATAAAGGTATGGGCAATCTGCTCAAGCCCACTCATTTGAGTCTGCGTCGTTTTTTCTGCCATTTTGGTCAGTTCTTCGCCTAAGGCATTTAAATGGGCGACGGTCTCTTCTTCTTTTACGCCCAACTGGTGAATTTCGGGAACCAGGATCTTAGACAGGGCGTCTTGAAACCCCCCGATTAACTGGGGAATTAGCGCGTCAGTGACGAGTGTCGATAAATCATCGCGTTGGGCTTTTTGTAGCAGCGTGAGTTGGTGCAACAAAAATTCTTCCGGCGGCACCTCAAACAATTTTTCTAAACGATCCAAGAGATCGATGACCGCTTTCTCAAGTTTGGGACTCCAAAACATTCTATCGACTAAAATCCATGACAGTGCAAACAAAATCCCAAATACTGACGAGGTAAATTTTAGACTTAGTCCCTCCACAAGTTGGCCAATTCCCGAATTCAACTCATTAGGGGAATTGATATTAAGCCCATGAAGACCCGCTACCAAACCCAAAAAGGTTCCCAAAATCCCTGCCATCGTTAACAACGAAGGAATAATCTCGGTGATGCGGCGATGGGCAATATGATATAAAATCGCATACTCAGAAAAATAGCGAAGAGGATCGACCACTGCGGGTTCACCGTTAGCGTCATGCATCTGAAGGGCCTTGCGGTATTGTTCCCACAAAGGGTTTAGCTTAGGAGTCTTCGGTTGCTTGGTGAACCACTCTTGTAACTGAATCCGAGGATCCTCTCCCGGAATGTCGACCAAATCCTGGGTTAAGTTTCGAACTTCATGAAACACTGCTCTTTCTACCACGAAACGCCAAGTTCCCACCCCTACAGTAAATAAAATTAAAATCCAAATATATAAAGCGCCAAAGTTATTTATACCTTGGGCTAAATGAATCAACCCAAATATGAGTTCCCCAGGATTCCACATCTCTAATCCTCTTTCTTTATTATGTGACTGATTGAGCAAAGCAAGGCATGATGGTGAGGCAAATTCGACGACAATGCCCCAAAATCCTCTCTAATCTTGTCAGATAAGGTAAAATTTTTCTTTTATACAATGTATTGCCAAAGAGGCCCACGTTACATCGTTTCATGCCCATACCGTGTCATGTCTTAATGAATATGCCCTTACAAATTGGTGAAATGACCAAAAGCATGGTATATCTATTCATTTTTTTCGGAGGATATGTCATAATTTCGCTACAATCCTTATGATTTTCTTCTAATGAACACATTTATCGTCAACTTTTCTCTCTCTATCAAAAATCTCTGACAATCATTCTTTCCAGAACAACCAAGTCTTCACACATCGTCGTGAGGGAGAAACACCATGGGAAGTTTCTTAGTGCGGCGCTTAATGCAGTCCATTCCTGTGCTATTTGGCATTAGCGTTCTAATGTTTATACTCGTTCACGTGTTGCCCGGAGGTCCTCTAGCCCTCTACAGAAATCAACCAGGGGTCAGTGCTGCCCAGCTCCACCAAGTGGCGGTGAACTTAGGGTTGACCGCACCTTTATATGTCCAATATTGGCATTGGCTTAGTGGAGCGCTGCGTGGCAACTTTGGTTATTCCTATATTTACGGGCTTCCCGCAACCCAGATGATGCTTCAACGTTTGCCAGCTACATTAGAACTCATGGGCGCCGCATTTCTGTTAGCGACGTCGACGGCATTTGTCATCGGCGTGTATAGTGCTGTCCACTATCGTTCGAAGTGGGATCACCTTTTTACCACACTGAGTTATATTGGCATTGCCGTTCCGGCATTTTGGTTCGGATTGCTTTTGATCATACTTTTTTCGGTCGACCTCCATTGGCTACCCTCGGGAGGCATTCTCACTGCCGGTCAGCCATTTTCCATAGGGGATGCTTTGCGCCACTTGATTCTTCCGGCCACAGTCCTTGCGTTTTACATTGTCGCGCAAGAAAGCCGTTATGTGCGCGCTGCGATGTTAGATGTGCTAAACCAGGACTATGTCCGCACCGCTCGAGCCAAAGGGGTTGGAGAGCATGTCGTGATTTGGAAACACGCCTTGCGCAATGCCTTGTTACCCGTTATTACCGTCATGGTATTAGATACCGCCTACTTGTTTGGAGGGTCAGTTGTAGTGGAAACGATTTTTTCGTGGCCCGGCATGGGCCGCTTGTTTATTCAAGCACTCTCACAAGGCGATTACCCCGTTCTTCTGGTCATCGTCTCATTTTTGTCCGTTGTGATTGTGTTTGCCAATATTGTGGCCGACATTTTATATGCCGTCTTGGACCCACGAATTCGTATCCTATACCAATAACCGGAGGATTCTTATCATGTCACTGCCCCTCTTTGATGCCTCTCTTGAGGATGTGAAAGATTCTCTGCCTGAGACCAAGGTGCAATCCAATCGCTTTATCGGGCGATTCAAATCACATCGACCTGCATTACTAGGTTTAGTGTTGTTGACCATCGTCACATTGGCCTCGATTCTCGCACCCGTTATTGCCCCTTACCCTTTAAACGCACCCGATCTCAATGCCCTTCTCGCCCCGCCGAGTTTCCATCACCTCATGGGTACAGATGATGTGGGAATCGATTTGTTTACCGAAGTGCTCTACGGAGGGCGCGTTTCGATAGCAGTCGGCATTTTTAGTGCCATTGTGGCGATTACCGTAGGGACCGCCATTGGTTCGACCGCTGGTTATTATGGCGGCATCATTGACGGCATCCTCATGCGGTTAACGGATATCGCCTTATCCACTCCGGTGCTCTTTATTATTCTTCTCGTCACCGCGCTGACCGGTCCCCATCCTGTCACGGTGGTTCTCGTCATTGGGCTCACGGCATGGATGTTTCCAGCGCGCATCTTGCGCAGCCAATTTCTCACGTTCAAATCACGCGACTTCGTGGAAGCTGCCCGGGCCATGGGAATGACAGACACCCGCATTATCATTCGCCATATTCTTCCCAACGCCCTGCCGCCGCTTATTGTGAATGCCACCCTACTCGTGGGTCAAGCCATATTGACGGAGTCTACAATGAGTTTTCTCGGCGCGGGTTTGCAGCCGCCCAATATTTCCTGGGGATATTTATTGAACCAGGCCCAAACCTATTTGACAACCGCTCCCTGGATGGCCTTTTTTCCCGGGCTCATGATATTTATTGTCATTTTGTCCGTAAACCTGGTGGGTGATGGACTGCGTCACGCATTAGACGTGCGTTAGTTCATATAAGATATGATTTCCACAAAATCGAGAATATTCTGTTCTTTATTTCCTATCATCTTAACTCAAGGAGTGAATAGAGGTTGTCTATACAACGTCCACTAACATGGTTAGCGACTACTCTGACTTTAACGGCGATTGCCGCTGGGTGCGGATCCCCCTCCACCCCGACATCCCAAGGAACAACCACAACGAAAACTACGGCTGTTGCCAACGGTACTGTCGTCGACGGGATTTTTGAAGAGCCTGATAACTTAAACCCGATCCTCGGTCCCAATATGACTTTCGCAGCAATTGTTAAAACATCCATGTTTCACAATCTGTTTCAAGTGTTACCCAACGGTACCTTAGAACCCGATATTGCCACCGTCGTACCGACTGTCGCCAATGGCGGGATTTCCGCTAACGGTTTAGTGTATACATTTCACCTCAAACAAGGGCTGAAATGGTCAAATGGACAACCTATCACGAGTAAAGATGTATGGGAAACGTATAAATTAATCACCAATCCAGCGGTCAATGCTGTTACCAAACTAGGCTGGTCTGACGTCAAAACGTTCAAGATATTGAGTCCTTATAGCTTCCAACTGATTCTAAACGCGCCATTTGCTCCTCTAATCGACACCGTGTTTACAGGCAGTAGTCCTGGCATTTTGCCGTACTCAGTCTTCAAAAATATTCCTGCCAGCCAAGTGAACACCGCTCATTTTAATGTCGATCCATCAGTGAGTGATGGACCTTTCATGTTCAAAAGCTGGATTCCCGGGGTTGCTATTACTGTCGAGCGCAATCCCTACTGGTGGGGACCCAAGCCCAAAGCCAGCCAAATTATCTTCAAGGTCATTCCGAATGAAAACACCTTGTTGGCTGATGCCCAGTCCCATGCGATCAATGTCTACTATTTTGCTCCTATCGAGCAAGCACAACCCTTATCCGCTATCTCCGGCGCCAAAGTCTTCTTTACCTCTGCACCCAACGAAGAGATGGCGGTGGTGAATATGCGCGATCCAGTTTTAGACAATGTCAAGGTACGGCAAGCGTTAGAATATGCCATCGATCGGCCGG
Source organism: Sulfobacillus thermosulfidooxidans (assembly GCF_001280565.1). Lineage (NCBI taxonomy): Bacteria > Bacillati > Bacillota > Clostridia > Eubacteriales > Clostridiales Family XVII. Incertae Sedis > Sulfobacillus > Sulfobacillus thermosulfidooxidans. The sequence goes on from NZ_LGRO01000001.1 coordinate 1,832,418, forward strand.
CTTTGGTCTCAAAGGTCTGGATGGGCCATGCAACACTGGTTGGGGCCGATCAACCTCCTGATGCTTGGGCCTATGACCCCCAAGTCAAACCCTACCCGTATAACCCCCAAAAAGCGGATGCGTTGTTGACAGCAGCGGGATGGAAAATGGGCTCCAATGGGTTTCGCACCAAAAACGGTCAAGAACTGAGTCTAATTTACTCCACGACAGCCGGGAACCCTTACCGCGATGCGACAGAGCGCTTGTTGCAATTTTGGCTCAAGCAAGTCGGGATTAATTTAGTCATCCGCAATTACCCCGCCAACGAATTTTTCGGCACGATACTTCCTGATGGCAAGCCATGGGACTTGGCCGAGTATGAATATGGCCAGGGACTTGATCCCGGTGTCCGGCCCCAAGTCATGTATGAGCCGGGTGGTGCGGAAAACTTTGGAGCTTATAATAACCCAACCGTAACGTCCTTGCTTCAAGCCCAAAGCACACTGGTGACCGAGTCCCAACGCCGTCCCTACCTGTTCCGTGTTGAACAAATCTTGCACAACGATCTCCCCGATCTTTTCTATTACAGTCCTCAAGGAGTTTCCGCATCAATCAATATGTCTGGATATCAGCCTAATCCTTGGTCAGTAGACACATGGAATTGTTGGGATTGGCAGTTAACCAAATAATTCCCATTTGATGATTAGGAGGTGTAAACGCTGTGAAAGACTTGATGTCATGGCGGTTGATTGGTCCTTTTCGTGGAGGGCGGGTTGTCGCCGTAACCGGTCATCCGTGGCATTCTCAAACCTTTTATTTCGGGGCTGTTGCAGGCGGTGTCTGGAAAACGACAGATGCTGGCATAAGCTGGCATAATATTTCCGATCAGCGTTTACACGCCTGGTCTATCGGAGCCTTGGACATCTCTCTTACAGACCCAAATATTCTCTATGCGGCAACCGGAGAAGGATGTCTTCGCGGTAATGTGACCCACGGTCAAGGAGTGTTTCGCACGCTTGACGGCGGTCGGCATTGGGAATTCCAGGGTTTAAAGGATTCCCGTCACATTGCTCGCATTCGCATCCACCCTTCTCAACCCAATTGGGTTTACGTGGCGGCTGTCGGCCATGCTTTTGGCCCAAATACCGAACGGGGAGTGTTTCGAACCCGCGACGGCGGAAAAACTTGGGAACGCGTATTGTATTTAAATCCAGAAACCGGTGCGACTGACCTAGTGTTGGATCCTTTTAATCCACGGCGTCTGTGGGCAGCCATGTACCAGGTTAAACGCGAACCTTGGAATTTCACCTCAGGCGGTCCCGGAAGTGGATTGTGGCGAAGCGAAGACGGGGGTAACACATGGACTAATCTTAGCCAGTCCCCAGGCCTTCCCCACGGTCCCTTCGGCCGCATAGGAATCAGTGCCTCAGGCGCCCAGGAAGATCTTTTGTACATGTCCCTTGAAGCCCCTGAGGGCGGAATCTTTATGTCCCGTGATGGGGGTGATCATTGGGAACTGGCTACCCAAGATCCGGAAGTTCGCCAACGCCCCTGGTATTTTAGTCACATTTTTGCTGATCCCAAAGTGTCTGGTACGGTTTATGTGCTCAATTTTGAATTTCTGCGTTCAACCGATTATGGACGGCATTTTGAAAGCATCCCGACCCCGCATGTCGACCATCATGATCTGTGGATCGATCCCCACAATTCGCAACGCATGATTAATGGCCACGATGGAGGTGCTGCCGTTAGTCTAGACGGGGGCCAGTCCTGGTCGACGATTTTGAACCAACCCACTGCCCAATTTTATCATCTAGCTGTGGATCACCAGGTTCCGCCCCGTGTTTACGGCACTCAGCAAGACAACAGCAGTATTTCCGTCCCTCTTCGCAGCTTTAAATCCGCAATCACGGTGGCGGAATTGGGTGAAGTTGGGGGCGGAGAAAGCGGGTATATTGTCGTCCATCCAGCCCACAATCACATCGTCTTTGCTGGCAACTATGGTTTGTTAACGCGTTACAACCAACATGAGGGCACCACTCGGGTGATTACTCCCTGGCCTGAAGATCAAGCGGGGCATGGAGCGGGCAGTCTTCGCTACCGGTTTAACTGGACCTTCCCTATAGCTATAGACCCTCACCCCCCCTATGCCCTTTATGCGGGGGCCCAAGTTGTCTTCCGCAGTCTTGATGAAGGACAATCTTGGGACGTCATGAGTCCCGACCTGACACGGGCTGATCCCAACAAAATGGAACCATCAGGAGGTCCTATAACCAAAGATAACACCAGTGTGGAATATTTTGGGACACTTAGTGTCATTGCCATCAGCCCGTTGACAGGAGAAGAGATTTGGACAGGATCAGATGATGGCCGGGTACACTGCTCCCGGGATGGAGGACAAACTTGGCATGACGTGACTCCCGAGGGAACCCCTCCTTGGACCTTTATTAGCGGCATTGAACCCTCCCATCATGTGCCCGGCCGTGTTTACGTTGCGGCTAACCGGTACAAGCTGGATGATCTCAGCCCATATTTGTGGCGCTCGGATGATTATGGGCATACCTGGACATCTTGTCATTCCGATTTTCCCGTGGACGCGGTGGTCCGTATCGTGCGAGAAGATACAGTCAATCCCCATTTGCTCTTCTCAGGAACAGAAATTGGCGTCTTCTATTCTCCTGATATGGGTCATCATTGGTTCACCCTAAATTACGAATTACCGCTCGTACCCGTGCATGATTTAATGGTGAGCGGAAATTCCTTGGTGGCTGCCACACATGGCCGATCATTTTGGGTTCTCGACGATCTGACGCCTTTACGGGTATTTTCAGCATCTAACATTGATGGGTTAGCGGTAGCGGTCGCGCCTACACAAATGATATGGCCAGAGCCGGCCCGTTTATCCACAGAGGATAAACGCGAAGGCTTTGTTTCCACCGGACCTTATACAACACGATGGAAACTAGCGAATCAACGCGTAGAATTTGTTGATGCGGGCCAAAATCCTCCGGAGGGAATTCCCATCTATTATCAGTTACCTGACGATGTCGAACATCTCACAATCACCATAAAAGATAGTGAAGGAGTGCCCATCACCACGGTCAGCGAACGAGACAGTCTTGCCGTTTGCAAAGGACTTCACTGCTGGCGATGGTCCGGGCGTTATCCTGAAGCAGAAAATCTTGACGGGGCTGTCTTTCGTGGGGGCCGAATGAAAGGACCATTGGCACCTCCGGGGACGTACATTGTAGAATTGGCCACGGGTAAAGACACGATTAATGCAACCTTTCAAACGGTTCCTCTTCCCCACACCAGCGCTTCTGATCTGCAACAACGATGGAAGCTGTTAATGGATATCAGAGATACCTTAAGCGAAGTGCATCATTTGTTCAAAGACATGGTGACCATCAGAGATACCCTGGATCGATGGCAAAAGAATAATGACTTTATCATTGAATCGGATTCCGCCAAGTTATCCCAGCATATTTTAGAACAGATTGATTTACTCAGTAACCAGCTAAACCAGTCCAAAGCCGTCAGTCCCAAAGACCTGTTAAATTATCCAATTCAACTCAATGGCAAATTAACGTCTTTGGCGCGCTGGGTGGCCGCCACTTATGGCAGTCCCACTACGGCGATGCACCAAGCTTTTGCCGACCTCCATCGCCGTGTTCTTGAGATTCAGAGTTCCTGGGAGAGCCTGATTAAACAGGTGCAGGAGTTGAATCAGTTGCTATATACGGAAGGATATACTCCCATAGGGGTTCGGATACAAGCCGATGACTAATTCACGACAGGTTATTTTTATCTTTTCCCTGATTAGCATCTTCGTAGCAACCTATAATTTAACTCTTACATCCGGTCTTCTTCACCATTTTCGCGAGGTATGGCATCTGGAACCAGCTACATTGTCCTTAATCAACGCCGCTCCCTTATTAGGAATGGCAGGGGGCGGACTGGTTTTAGGACTGCTTAGTGACCGCGTTGGACGTGTTACGATCCTCCAGTGGAATTGGCTCATCATTTTGCTAAGCAGTGCTGCAGCTTTGGTGCTCTATTCACCTAGCACTATCATTGGCGCCCGGATACTCTTAGGAATAGGTCTTGGCAGCGATTTTGCCATTGTCTTTCCCTACATTGTGGAATTAGGAAACACCTCACGGATGGTTATCGCCGTGTTAGGATTGGGTGACGTCGGCCAATGGCTAGCCTATGCCATAGATGCGTTGAGCCGGCACCTGCACTGGTACCGTATGCCCTTTGCTCTCAGCCTCTTGTGGGGGATTCCTTTAGCCTTATGGCGCCATCAATTGCCAGAAAGCCGTGTGTGGCAACAACAACGCGTAACAAGTTATACCCAGTGGGCTCGGTCTCTGATCACACCAAGCACGCGCACCCACATCATCCAAACTGGCGTGCCCTGGGCTCTTCACCAAATCAGCGGACAAGGATTAGCCTTGTTTTTACCATCAATCTTGTTAAAAGTCATGGCAACGACCGTCCACTGGGGCTCTTCGATTATCAAGTTATTGGTGTTGCCCGCTTTTATCGTCGCCTTGCAGATTGTGCCATTGATAGGACCCGTCAAGTGGCAGATTATAGGCTTTTGCTTGCGAGCTCTTAGCTTTGTCGCGGCAGTTGTCACCTTATTGGTTCATGGGTCCCCGTGGCTCACCATAGTCATGCTCACATCAGCCTTATTCTGGGGATCAGCGGGGCCCGATAAGACGACCGTCCTTATTCCGGCTCTTCTCTTTGGTCCAAGGATTCATACTTCAGGTCAAGGAATGGCTGAATTGATGGGACGATTGGGAAGTCTGGTCGGCGTGCTTATATTCGGATCTCTCGCGATCACGGGTCATACAGTTACCGCTCTCAGCGGATTTGCATTAACGGATTTTTTGGGCGCCGTTGTCAGCCTCAGTCTTTTAACTACCCAATTCCCCACTGTTTTCATCCGCCGCCAAAAATTACATACTTCCTCCCTGTCCCAAGATTAGAGCCTTAATTGGCGGATTTCTCAAAACAGGTCAATACATCATTAAGTAATCTTTCGCTTGGCATCTCTCTTTGGCCACCCACATGCACTAATGTTTGCGGTAAAAAATTCCTGTAATAATTAAGGCATCTAATCCCAGCACTCCCACCATCCCAATGGTCGAACCATGAGCCACAGCCAACAAAGGAATAGATAAGGCCAAAACAGATGGCACTGTCGCTACCGGCCCGCGCTCCTTATGCCGCGGCTTAATGCGAACCGGTGTGGTTAAATCGTTTTCCGTTAGAGTCGTTGGCTTGTTGCCTTTGTGGATGAGGTTTAGTAATTGCTCAGCTGTATGTTCATCATAGTCCGGTCCTAATTCGCGATTAGCCTTCAAAATGGCGATAATGTCCTCTTTTTGAATTGTCCAAAACTCCTCCGTCATTGTTCGGCCTCCCTATGATTCTTCTCAGAGTCTGCTTTTACCCTATGGGGTGACGCGCCGTGTGCGCAAGTGCCATTATGCACTTGTTGCGGTCGACTCGGCAGACCTTAGGATTCCGGTGCCAGAACTGTTCCCGATGAGCCGTCTAAATGCCTCGGCATTATTCGCCATAACGACAGACCAAAAGCGACATCGCTGATAGCCATAGCCACATACCAGCTGATTGTGGGGATGATATTGACGGATATCCCAGCCAAAAACACCGCTAACGGCGTTGCCGCGGTGACAATCGTAATGAGCATCCCGAAAGTACGTCCCCGAATCGCCTCGGGAATCAAACGCTGCAACATCGTAAATATCAAAGCATTGGTGGCCCCATTACAAATACCGCCAACTAAGAGCCATAAAATGTCAGCCCATGGCGCATGCGTAAAAGCAAAAGCTGCCATCACGCTCCCTTGAAGAATACCGGAAACACTTATCGTTTTTTCTAAAGAAAAACGGCCGAGCCACCCCGCGTTAAGACTTCCAATCATCATCCCTAATGACCAAGCTCCATCAGTGAGCCCATACCAAAATGCCGTCGAATGCAGGTCATGATGGATCCAATAGGGCAGAAGAATCAAGCCTCCCGCAAACGTAAAGTTGGTTAGCAAAATAAGGGGGAGCAATATCACAAACCAACGCATGGTCGTAATCATTTTCCAGCCTTCTTTAAATCCGGCAAAGGGCCGCTTGATCTCAGCCGATGTCTCGGGCTTGGGTTCTAAAGGCCTCGAGAACCGCATCATGATGAAAATGGCAATGGCACTAAACCAAAATGAGACAAGATCAAAACCAAATACGGCAAAAATGCCAACTGTTGCAATCGCTGCCCCTCCAATGCCTGCGCCAATGGCCGAAGTCATCTGAGAGGTTAACGAATAGAGACCATTGGCGGCGGACAAGTCCTTATCCGGAACCAGAAGGGGCAGCACAACCGCTTCAGCCGGACCAAAAAATGCGGTGCCGAAGGCGTTCACTCCAATAACTCCGATAATGATATAAGGACTGGCCGGCGGATCCAGGGCAAGCACCAAAAGTCCGAGGCCGACCGCTATCCCGCGCAACAAATCTGTCCACAACATGATGCGCTTGGCATCAAACTGATCCACTACCGCTCCCCCAATTACCGCTAATAACTGGGGAATCACCATTGCCAGCCCGGCAATCCCTAATAAAAAAGGACTCTTAAGCTGGATTATCCAAAATCCCATAATTAAAAACACTGCATTGCCAAATTGGGACAGTAACTGACCTAACCACAACCAACGAAACCCGGTGGCTCTGAGGGAAGCAATCATCTTAGCACCCCAACCTTAATTTTATTTATTAACTTTTTACTAATATAGATCTTTAGATTTATATTTTCTACAACATTAATGTAAATTTGAAAAAATGATAGGAAGAAATATGGGCACGCGAATCCCAAGACGTCTACTTCAAAATGCGATATTTACATCGACATACCCGATCTTTCTCAAACATAGGGATTTTCTAATTGCGGCAAGAGATTATTTAAAATTACCGTGGCTAAAGAATGTTCACCCGGGGGCAATATGGTTTCGGCTTGGCGAAACAGGATCTGGTCATGACCATTAGGATTTTCGATAAAGGGTGCGTAGGCGATCCCGTTTACATGATAGCCCATGGGAGTATTAGGAGCATGGTAAGCTCTTAAATCGGCCGAGAGGGCATAGCCCGAAATCACAGGACCGTGATAGGTTCCCCATCCTGCGCTAGCAAAATGCTGTCGTACCCACGAAAAATATGGAGCAGCAGCAAACCACGCACAACCCACACACGCGCTTGACGTATTCAAAAGGATGCGGGGGCCATGTTGAGCGGAGCCTCCGGAAGGATATAAAATCACCCGCTTAGAGCCATCAGCCCCTTCTTGTGCCGTACCTGACCATCCTTTGGGAGTGAGAATGACAAAACCCAAAGCCCCCACGGCTTGCAATTGAGAAGCCCACTCAACAGGAACCGTCACGCTCACAGTCTTAGGATAATGAAAAGTCACCACCTCGCCTCCAAAACTCGGTGTCACTATGGAAACAGGAAGTGTCACAACTTGCATTAAAGATACAGGATTTGCAGACGGCGATGGCTGATGGGGAATCGAAGAAGGCGAAGACGGCGAGGGAGATGAGATAGACACAGAAAGCGGAGAGGAAGAAGGAGAAAAAGAATGGGCAGCTGAATGACTTGAAAACCCACCCGTCGTCGGTTTCGGGCCACCTATGCTCGTTGGATGATCCCCACAAGCCGTAATCACGAGCATTATGACCAAAATCACGACTCTCCGCATCCATCCTGTGCCCTTCATTTTCCCTTTTGCCTCCGCGCGCAAGTTTATGGTCCAAACTTAAGAACCCCGATTACTTTCCACTATAAAATCATTCGTTTTCGTATGCAGGGTCCTTAAAGAATTTTGGAGTGAAGATTATTACGAGAGAAAACGGAAGGGGAAAGACGAAATTCGGGGAGGAAGCAAATCGCGTTGGGTGCTATTTTAGGCTCACATTTATGTTTCTACAATAAGCTAGTCATATTCTTGATAGAGTCTTTTCAGGGACAAAGCCTGAGCATAATCGCTTGCGGTATCCAAATCAAAATTGGGATGGGGACGTGAAAGCACAGGGGGTGCTGAGATGCTTAAGGTATCGGGGCGTTTATGCCAAACTTGACCGAGCCCGACGTCTCCCTGCAATTGAAAAATAACGGGGTCAAATTGGGCATCAAAAATCACGGGATGGCCGATATGATTATTGTAAAGAGGTCTTATTGCGTGAACATCTGCAGGACGCTTTGCAAACTGCTCCCATGTCCACAAAATATCATCTGACGTCACAAAAGGTTGATCAGCTAAAAGAATGAGAACAGGAACCATGCCTTTATGGTTTCGAATCCACGTTAATCCTCGTTGAATGGAAGTCGCAATCCCCTGGGATGCGTGAACATTCGTCACCCAGTCTCCGGCCAGGGGAAAAGAAGGATCAAATCCCAGAACCGCCAGAGTCTCACAGCCAGTTTGCTGCGCTTGACCAATCACGTGATCAAGCACTGTACCCTGTCCCCAAGGCAATAACGCTTTGGGCTGTCCCATTCTTGTACTGAACCCTGCGGCTAAAATCAGTGCGACGGCGTCATGAATGGACGTGCTTACGTCCATGTAGCGTTCCTCCTTTGGTGCCTTTCCGACAAGCCATTAACTCTCCCACGATACTGACCGCCACTTCTTCGGGCGTCTCGCCCCCGACGTCTAGTCCTACTGGTGCGTGTAAGGGCAGTTGTTGAGAGGAGAGTCCAACGTTTGTCAACATCTCCAACGTCCTTTCCAACGGTCCCAACACTCCGATAAATTGAGGATGGGAAGCCGCTGCAAGAGCCACCGCCTCTTCATCACGGCGCTGATGATGATTCATAATAACCCAATAAGCCCCCATCAAGGTAGCCGGTTTAATTTGTGCAATCGGGGTGAGACAATGTGTGGTATGCGGAAAATGATGATCGTTATTGATATGAGGCCGAGAATCCATAATCATCACAGAAAATCCGACCTGATGGGCCAAACGCGCAACAGGCTCGGCATCATGTCCCGCACCGGCAATAATCAGCTGAGCAGGCGGCTTCATGATATCCCACCAAAATCCGTTGAAAAACCCCGAGTCCCTCTTGTTCTCTGATGATGCTAAGAATGCCGCAGCCCACGAAGGAACTTCTCCGCACTCTGTAGCGTGAGAGAAAAGGAATCGGCGTCCGATAGGCAGTTCAGCTCCCCAAATAACGGGTTCTTCACCGTGCAGACATTCATTAAATGCGGTCCAAAAGGGGTCAGATGAACTAATCGGTTCCAGCCATACATCGACACTACCTTTGCATCCAATACCTAGTCCCCACATATCATCTTCGGTCAAATCATAATGCTGCAGGCACGGTTCATGCGTTTTCATGACACGTTGGGCGTGAAGAAATAAATCGCCTTCAAGACATCCCCCACTCAAGGTCCCTTGCATTCGGCCATCCTCTCGCATCACCATTTTCGCGCCGGGACGGCGATATGCAGATCCGTTCACCGTTACCAAGGTAGCTAAGACCACTTCGTGCCCCGATAATTCTGCATCTTTAACCAGCTGCCACAAATTCCGCGCCTCTTTAATCGACGACAATGTTCATCCCTCCCTTAGTCATTGCAAACACGTACGCACATAATGAATCCACGAGAGGCTGTCGGATACCCCAACATGTTCCGGATTGTAAGCCAAAATAACTTTTAAAGCAGCCGATTGCGGAGTATAATCTGGCAATAATAATAATGGATTCAACCATACCACACGCTGAGCAAGGCGAACCAGAACAGGAAACGATTGGGATAGCAACCACAAATCTCCTGTGTCAAAACCATCTGAGGCAATAAGAAAGGTTGTTTGCCTCGTAAACAACTGAGCATACTCATGCAATAGCCACGAGAAAGCCCATCCTAACCGAGTTCCTCCTCCCATTTGTTGCGCATCAGCTACGGGCGGGCTGCCTGGTCCACTACGGCGTAAAAACGGCGTCACTCGCTTGACTTGATTGCTCGACAAAATACATTCCACTCGATTGGTCTCATGCATCAATTGCCATGCCAAACCCAAATAGAATGGCACATAGGTCTGCATCGAACCGGAAACGTCTACTAACACGACGATCCGTGCGTGTTCTTGATGACGAGGGTGCCAAAGCCACTGTACGGGGTCTCCGCCATGGCGGAAAGCAGCTTGGACCGTACTGCGCCAATTCAGGCTACGGCCGCATGAACTTTTTCCTCGCCATGGCCCGGTATTCGCTGCCCAATGCCGGGCCATATAGCGCGTCCAGCGTTTCATTTCATGATAGGGAACATCCTGGCCTGGAGCCAATGTGCAGGGACTTCCCCACATGGGACTATAGGCAAAAAGAGCCGGAGAGGGATTTTTTGATTGCGCTTGCATCCGCGTTTGACCAGGTGTTGAGAACATCCCATCAGTGCTATCTTGGATACGTTCTGGAACCATCAACCGAGGCCTTTCGGGATAAAAGAAACGTAGAAACAAGTTCGGAAATATTTCCCATTGGTCGGCCGTCTTGGCATACACGGGGCGCCACATCCTCAGAAGATTTTCAGCATGCTCTACAGGTGAGTCAGCAAGTAATTGAAGAGCCTCCTGCGTCTCGCTGACTGCAGGACGAAATCCATGGTGCCGCAGAAAATGCGAAAACTCAGTTACTTGCATTTCCAGACGCCGAGAAAACTGATCAACCGTTAGTCCACCCATAATGCACGAATCCCCCGTTTTTCTATTACAGCCCAATCATCTTGGGTCTTTAGAACACTCGACAAAGTCCACCGCACCGTTGTCTCCGAATAACCGTCCTCATCAAATTCCGCCAACATCCGAGCCCAGTCAATCGATTCCGCCAGACCCGGGGGTTTAAGCAAATTCCATCCTCGTAAAGTTTTTACCGCTGCCACTACACGCTTGGCTATATCTAAGGGCAAGTGTGGCACATGCTGATGTATAATCGCCAATTCGCGGTCTGGTGTCGGGTAATCTAACCATAGATAAAGGCAACGCCGTCTTAACGCATCAGACAAATCTCGAGTACGATTAGACGTCAACACAACCCAAGGAGGTTCCTGTGCAGCAATAGTTCCAATTTCAGGAATAGTTATTTGAAACTCACCCAAGATTTCCAGTAAGAGCGCTTCAAACTCTTCATCGGCCCGTTCCACTTCATCAATAAGCAGGACAGGCGACGGGCGAAGACGAATAGCTTTGAGCAGTGGCCGTTCCAATAAATATTCCCAGCGATAAAAATCGTCGACGACGTTTCCTGTTTCAGTACTATGTGCTGCTAACAGTTGCTTAGCATAATTCCAATCGTACAGTGCTTGGGACGCATCCAGTCCTTGGTAGCATTGAAGACGTACCAAAGGCTTGTTAAGGCATTGGGCAAGCGCTTTCGCCAGAAAGGTTTTTCCTACTCCCGCTGGTCCCTCCACGAGTAGAGGACGGCGTAAACGATCTACGGCATAACACACCGCGGACAGCATCTCATCCGCAATATATCCCGCTTGATTCAATTGTTGAATCCAGAGCTCGCACCCATTCACCCGCATTCTCCTTATCCGGCTATTCGGCTAACTGAGCCGCAATCCCTTGCCGAATATTTTCAAAAACTTGTTCCGTAATCTTTTTAACTTGATTATCTAACAGCCGCCCGCCTAGGGTCGCCAAGGGCCCACTCACACTGACTTCCGCGACCCAGTTGAGCGATACGTGGTCCTGCTCTTGCGCAATATGCATCGTGCTCAGGAGATGAAAACCACTGCCCATACCTCCCCCTTGGGCATCTAAGCAAGCCTTATAGGGTTCAGGCAATAATTCAATTTTGGCATTCATATCAAAAACCGCGCGAATAGGGCCCACACCGACCCGCACTTTCGCGTGCAAATGACGTTCATCCAATACCTCATATTCGATAACGTCCGGCATGCAACGGCCTATCGCATCAGGGTCTTGGACAAAATCCCACACTACATTCCGGGGAGCATCCATCACGACAACACCTTGATAAGTTTTCATCGATTCATGCCTCCTTACTTCGAACATAACGTTCTGGATCTTCTAAAAATGCGTCTCGACACGATGAAGCACAAAATCCCCAGGTTTGATCGGCATATACTGCTTGATAGGGCGTCTCGGAAAGATTTACCGTCATATGACAGACGGGATCGATTACCACAGTCTTAGTTAGAAGAGATGAGACCTCTACGGAGGTGGGCTTAGTCTGCCGCCGAATCTGAATAATTTCTGCCACAATACTTACGGCGATTTCTTCGGGAAGTCGCGAATGCACATCTAAGCCGGCCGGGATTGAGAGAATGCAGGCATTGTCAAACTTTCGTCCTTGCGAGAACCGCTCTCGCAACAATGCTCCGCGCCGATGTGAAGCCACGACGCCCAAGTAGGAAAGCGGAGCATCTTGTAGCGCGTCGATTGCCCAATCGTCATATTGTCCCATGGTAGCCAAGACAGCGAAACCGCCATCTTGGCTCAATTGACGAATCTGTTGTTTGAAAGTTTCCCAGTTGGCATCGGGTGTCATGGCGGCACCTTGCACCCGAAAATTCAAATGAGACGCAATTTGCAGTACATACCGCGCCACTGGTGAATCACCGATGACTAAGAGCAAGGGACTAGCAAGATGCGGCTCCACAAATAGTTCCACCGTTCCCCCCGAGTGACACGTCATCGGTTTAATCAAGACGCCCCTGTCTTCAACATTTTTCTGGCGAATCCACTCATCATCGTCTTCCGGATGCGGGGATAACAACAACAACCGCGGTTGTCCATCAGTCAAAGCGCCTTCGGCGACTTCTAGTAAAATCCGACGCGTGCATTCACCGCCCACATATCCTGTCAACTGGTGATCTTGGCTAACAATTGCATGTGCTCCGAGGATGGCTGAAGTCGGGGGCCGTGTTCGTACCACAGTTACTAAGACATAGGGTTCCCCCGCTAAATCGCGTCGCGCTGCCTCTTGCAAGACCGGATCCATGCGCTTCTTCCTCCTTCACCTAGGATACTGTTAGCCCATGTTGTTTCAATACTTCCCAGATTTTCCACGGGAACAAGGGAATCTCAAGATTGGTGACACCATACGGAGCCAAGGCGTCGACTACTGCGTTAACAAATGCAGCAGGAGATCCAACATTGGGAGATTCACCTACGCCTTTGGCCCCTATAGGATGGTGTGGTGAGGGAGTGACGGTACGACCCGTTTCCCAGTGCGGAGTTTCTACAGCGGTTGGCACCAAGTAATCCATGAAATTAGGGGCTAGATTGTTACCATCAGAATCAAAGGCAATTTCTTGCATGAAGGCAATGCCAAAGCCTTCAGTAAGTCCTCCATGGATTTGTCCTTCGACCACCATCGGATTGATGACTGTTCCACAATCATCTACTGCAACAAACCGTTCCACATGCACTTGTCCCGTCCCCCGATCAATTGAGACAACAGCAATATAAGCACCATTGGGGAATGTCAGATTCGGCGGATCATAATAATAGGTTGCTTCCAACCCCGGTTCCATGCCTTCGGGCAAATTGGTATAGGCTGCCAAGGCCACATCTGCCATGGTCACACTGCGAGAACTTAATCCTTTTGCGGAAAATCGTGTCCCGTCCCATTGCACATCATCCTGGGATACCTCGAGCAAATGAGCGGCAATTTGTTCGGCCTTCTTTCGGACGCGCCTGGCTGCCAGTGCCGCGGCTCCCCCTGCGGTTGGCGTACTACGACTAGCATAGGTTCCTAATCCGTAAGGTGCAGTATCGGTGTCACCTTCTTCAATGAGTACATCTGCCGCCGATAGTCCTAGTTCTTGCGCAATGAGTTGGGCAAACGTGGTTTCATGTCCTTGTCCTTGATGACGCGCGCCGAGTCGGGCAATGACTTTGCCTGTAGGATGGATCCGAATTTCACAGCTATCGAACATTTTGATGCCAAGAATATCAAAAGTATGGCTAGGACCTGCTCCAACAATTTCGGTAAACGTCGATATCCCAATGCCGACTAATTCGCCTTGTTCGCGCCGTTTTTCTTGCTCCCTTCGCATCTGAGAATAATCAATGATAGCAAGAGCGGTATCTAAGGTTTTAGCATAGTTTCCGCTGTCATAAACCCAACCCAATGGAGATTGATAAGGAAACTCTTCAGGCGCAATAAAATTGCGCCGCCGCAATTCGACGGGATCGAGGCTGAGTCGGTAAGCCAGAGTATTCATCACCCGTTCAATCAAGAACGATGCTTCTGTCACTCGAAACGAACAACGATAAGCCACACCTCCTGGCGCTTTATTCGTATAAACCCCATCAACTTCGGCGAAGGCAACAGGAAAACGGTAGGATCCGGTAACAATGGAAAATAATCCTGCAGGAAACTTGGAAGGGTCAGCAGCGGCATCAAAGGCTCCATGATCGGCAATGGTCGTGACCTTTAAAACCGTCACATGACCATCTTCTGTGGCTCCGATCTCTGCTGTCATATGATAATCACGGGCAAAATTGGTAGTGGTAAGATTTTCTGTCCGCGTTTCTATCCATTTGATGGGCTGCCCTAATTTTATCGACATAACCACAGCACAGACATAACCGGGATATACGGGTACTTTATTACCAAATCCTCCACCAATGTCGGGTGACACAACATGAATCATATGCTCCGGAAGTCCAGACACCATAGCCAAGACAGTTCGATGCGCATGTGGTGCTTGTGAAGTAACATACCACGTGAGTTTGCCTGTAGAATTCTGATAATCGGCGATACAACCGCATGGTTCCAGCGGAGCTGGATGGACTCTAGGCATCCGAATCTGTTCCTTCACTACCACCGGTGAGGAAGCCAATGCCGCATCCGTGTCTTCTTTGTTCCCCACTTCCCAATGAAAAATATGATTATTTGTCTGTTCGCGGTCTTCCCGGAGTATGGGAGCGTCACTACTTAAAGCAAAAAACGGATCCATAACCGGGGTGAGAGGCTCATACTCAACATCAACGCGGGACACGCCGTCTTCAGCTGCTTCCCTGGTTTCAGCCACAACGGCCGCAACTTCTTGATACTGAAATAAGACCTTTCCGGTCGCTAAAACCATTTGCTGATCTCCAGCTAATGTCGGCATCCACGCCAAGTTCATCGCAGCTAAATCTTCCCCCGTGAGAACGGCCTTAACCCCTTTAACGGCATAAGCATCCTCAGTGCGAACAGATTTAATGCGGGCATGGGCATAAGGACTGCGAACCAGTGCCATATAAAGCATATGCGGCAGAACAATATCGTCTAAATATCGCCCCTGCCCTCGAATAAACCGTGGATCTTCCTTGCGTTTTATAGCCTTACCTAAAGGTTGCGTTTCCGTAACATCCATACTCATACTTTTCTAGTCTCCTCTCCCATCCGGCGTTTGGCTTCTAGTACCGCTTTGACAATATTGACGTATCCAGTGCATCGGCAGAGATTCCCAGAAATCGCCCGACGTACCTCATGCTCGGTGAGATCTACAGAATTTCGTAGGAGGGCTGTGGTTGTCATTAGCATGCCCGGGGTACAAAACCCGCATTGCAAGCCGTGATTGTCCCAAAACGCTTGTTGCAAGGGATGAAGTTGGCCATTGTGTCCCAGACCTTCTACCGTTTCAATATCATGACCGTCGGCTTGCACAGCCAAAACCGTACACGATTTAACTGGAACGCCATCTAAGAGTACAGTACAAACCCCACAACTTGTGGTATCACAACCCACATGAGTTCCCGTTAATCCAAGATTATCCCGAATGAAATAAGCTAGTAACGTTCGAGGTTCCGCCAAGGCATGGCGCGACTCCCCATTAATGGTGACGTGAACCATAATTTGATCATTTATAACCGTTCGACCCATCATGTTACCTCCAGTCCTTCGTTGGTTCAGACGATATTAGGCAGACACATCCATCAGCCGTTGCCAGTCGTGATGTACGGCCGTTAGACCACGTTCTACAAAAACATTAACCATAGCCCGTTTGTACTCTTCACTGCCACGCCGATCCGTCACCGGATCAGATTCCTTGGCCGCCTCAGAGGCGACATGTCGAATGAGTTCGGGCGTTAAAGGATGACCCTGCAATAAGGATTCCGCCTTCACCGCAGCCAGGGGAGTCGCTCCCACGGCGGCTAATCCAATACCAGCATCCAAAACAACCCCGTGGGGATCTAATACCAGTGTGACGGCAACCCCAACAACCGCAAAGTCCCCGACTTTTCGCTCAAGCTTCAAATAACGCGCGCCCACAAATCCAGAATCGTAATGCAAGGGAATACGTATACCGGTGACCAATTCTTGCGGTTCAAGAACGGTCGTAAATGTATCCACAAAGAACTCGCGAAGAGGCACTTCCCGGGAACGATGTGCACTTTGGATGGATACCGATGCTTTGAGAGCCAATAATGCGGCCCCCCAATCAGCTGCGGGATCAGCGTGAGCTAGCGACCCCCCCATAGTTCCCCGATTTCTGACAAGAGGATCCGCAATATGCCTCGCCGTTTGGTGTAGTAAGGGAACGCGAGAATCTAGCACATACTCCCACTTGCGATGACGAACAAGGGCTCCGATATGAAGCAGGTGAGCCTGTTCCGTGACATTATCCCACGAGGAAATTCCATTGATGTCAATAAGAATAGAAGGGGCTACCAAACGTAGCTTCATCATGGGTAACAAGCTTTGTCCCCCTGCTAGAATTTTAGTTTCATCTCCGTATTGCTCTAATAATCCGAATATTTCTTCTACTGATCGGGGTGCATAATACTCAAAGGAATTAGGAAACATTCTTATCCTCCTTACTTATCTAAGAATGCTTGTCATCTAACAAGGCTTGTGTAAATTCTATTGTCATTGTGGCAATTGGAGCATTCATAAGCGATACCTAAAAAGGTATATTCTCGTATCCTTTTTGGTATTTTTTAAAAATTACCCGTAAAAACTTAAATCATAAGTGGTAATATAGAACTACCTTAAATAAATCGAAGACATCGTAAGTAGCAAACTGGTGGTGTTGTTGCGAAAGAAAGGTTACACTCATGGCGCTCAAAAAGGGACATACCGCCATTCCGTCCGATTTAACTAGACAGGTTCGTGAACTCGAAACGTTAATCATGCTTAACCAAAAAATTGCCATGCAGGTCGACCTCGACAGTCTCTTACAAACCATCGTTGATTGCGCTCGTGATCTCATTGGGGCTAAGATGGGTGGGCTCGTCGTCGTAGACGAGAATAATCCGCGCCAACTTCGGCATTTCAAAGTTTCTGGTGTCCCACCCGCCAAGGAACTGCCGAGAGGTCATGGATTGTTTATGGTTCCTTATCGCACTGGACAAGCCGTTCGGCTTGATCAAATCCCCTTGTCGCATCATGTCAATAAACCTCCCAATCATCCTCAGTTGGGGTCGTTTCTAGGAGTCCCTTTGAAATCCTTCGAGGCGTTACTAGGCAGCTTATTTTTGGCTGAAAGTCCGTGTGGTCGACATTTTACCCAACGAGATCAAGATTTGCTATCTGCCTTCGCCACGCAAGCAGCCATTGCTCTTGAAAGTGTTCGCAGTCGTGATCAGTTGGCTAGAATTTTAGTGCTGGAAGAACGAGAGAGAATTAGCATGGCCCTGCATTCCTCAGTGGCCCAAACCTTATTTTTGTTGAAAGTGGAAATAAGCCGATGCCAACAACATCTCCCTCAAAGCAACGAAGAATTACTAACTAGATTAACCGCCATGCAAGAACTTGCTGAAAAAGGACTGCGAGACGTGAAAACGGCAATTTTTTCTTTGACTGATAATGCCCCCTCCCGGGGATTAGTCCCATTAATTTCACAGATGTTGATAGAATTCGAGAAAGAAACCGGGATCAAAACTAAGTTCTTATGCACGGGCAACGACCAAAAAATTGGCCCGGCCCCAATATCTGTTGCTCGTGATATTGTGCGTGAAGCGTTAACCAATATTCGGAAACATAGTCAAAGTGACATAGCGATAATAACATTATCGATAAAAGCTAATGAAACTATCCTCGCTATTCACGATATGGGAATAGGACTGCCCCCATCATGGCAGACTCCCCTTAGCTATGGCATCCGATCTATGGATACCTTGGCCCGCCGAATTGGAGGCCATTTTGCGATATTCGGTCATGACGAAGGTGGCACGACAGTCCGCGTTATTCTCCCTAATAATGCTAAACCGACTAAATCGAGGACCTCACCATGTATCGAGTAATCATAGCCGATGACCACGAACTGACCCGACGAGGTCTACGACAAGTCTTATCAGATACCCATGAATTTCGCGTAGTTGGTGAGGCAGCCGACGGGAATACAGCATGGGATCTCATCCAGAAATTTCATCCCGAAATCGCCTTGTTAGACATTCGCATGGATGGACTCCAAGGACCGGCAGTCTGCCGTTTAGTGAAGGACGCCGGTCTACCTACGGCTTGCATTATCCTGACCAGTTATACGGATGAAATCTTATTACGGTCTGCGCTGGTCAATGGTGCCCGCGGTTATATCATTAAAGATGTTACAAGTCTGGAACTGATTGACAACATTCGGCAGGTTTTAACTCAGGGAGCTGTGTTAGACCCCAAATTGACAGCACATGTCATACGATGGGTTGAAGAGGATCATCTCAAATTCCCAGACCCGCTCAAACCCTTAGATATCCGTATTTTATCTCTCGTCGCTGAAGGCTTTACAAATAAAGAAATTGGTATGACCCTAAATCTCTCTGAAAACACAGTTAAGGCGCATATCAACGCGATAGTCGAAACTCTTGGTGCCAAGAACCGTGTAGAAGCCGCCATCATTGCCTACCGCTACGGTTTGATATAAAAGACTTAGTGCTTTACCGCCTCCCTTTTAACTCTATCTGTTCAGATCCTCTCTCCCAACGAACTGCCGACGCCGAAAAGGATTCTTAACCTGTTACGCTGTTAAGAATGATGGGTTTTAGCCCAATTTCCCTTCCCTGTATGCATATCTTATTTATTTGTCAAGTCAATGGGGATTATGGAAACCTCTTTGCCTTAGGGACAAATTTTTCCAAGGTGTTCAAAATATCTCACCGAATTCCGACTCGATTTTCTCGAGACGGAGAAGTGAGTTGTATCTTTCTAGAGCCCAAAGATGATTCGTGTTACAATTGCCGATATATGGCAAGAATGTTGTGAAAGAATTGAATAACTTATGACGCCCGTTATTTCTCTATTATAGTTGTCATGGAAAAGGAGATCCCGATGCAACTCATTCATGGCCAATTCCTATTAACTGCCTCCGATGTGGTCGACCATCTCGAATGCCCTCAAAGAAGTTGGCTTAACCTGCAAGTCGTGCAAGGCGAGATGGAACCCCCTGCCCTTGACGATCCCCAGCAACAAATGTTAAGCCGCATGGGGAACGATAGGGAACACCAATACCGGAAAGAACTTCTCTCCCAAGGTTTGTCAGTATGGGACGGAACCCATGAACTTCCTCTTACAGAAAGGGTCCATTTAACACGCTTCGCTTTGCGTCGAGGTGAACCGGTTATCTATCAAGGCACCTTGCAGCAAGATATCTGGATTGGGACGCCGGATTTTCTGGTCCGACATGAGGGTTCCTCAAAGCTCGGTTCTTTTTCTTATCATGTCGAAGAAGTCAAATTAGCCCATCATGCCCGCGTTTCAGCACTCGTGCAAGCCACCTTCTATAGCCTTTTATTAGAGGCCATACAAGGGCAAGCGGCACCCATCACTTTGATCTTGGGACAAAATGAACGGATGGATTTTCCTTCCGCATTTGCCCGTTCTTATGTCAAATTAGCCGCTTCTCGGCTCAAACACTGGATAAAGGATCCTGTCCCTTCATATCCCGATCCAAAGCCTGCCTGTGAATCCTGTATGTGGCTTAATATCTGCGAAGCTAAAAGACGCGAGGATGATCATCTCTGGTATGTCGCCAACATTACCAAATCTCAAATGAAAAAATTACAGCAACACGGCATCCACACACTGAGTGCTTTAGCCCATACCGATCCTTCCTGGCATATCAAGGGCATGAGTAATGACACGTTACGACGATTAATCAAGCAAGCCCATCTGCAGTGGGAACAACGCACTTCTAATCAGGTGATTTTCGAGATACTCCCACCTCATGCGGAGCACGGATTTCACCGGCTTCCAGACCCGCAGCCCGGGGATGTCTATTTTGACTTGGAAGGAGATCCTTTAGCCGACGGAGGGCCTCTCGAGTATCTTTTTGGATGGGTCGAAGTGGATAATCTGGGCAAGCCATCCTTTCACGCATTGTGGGCTCATGACCGCGTTCGTGAACGTCATAATTTCGAAACCTTTATGGACCGGATGATGGATCGTCTCGCCCGCTTCCCTCATATGCATATTTATCATTATGCTCCCTATGAACCCACCGCCTTGAAGCGGTTGATGGGACGTTATAGCACCAAGGAAGCAGAAGTCGATCATCTTCTTGCTCAACATATTCTCGTCGATTTATATCATATAGTCCGCCATAGCTTAATGGTTTCCCAAGAATCTTATTCCATCAAATATTTAGAGCCCTTATATATGGAAAAACGTGATGGAGAAATCACCAATGCCGGAGCCAGTATTATCGCTTATGATCAGTGGAAACAATCACATGATGACAAAATCCTCAAAGACATTGAAGCGTATAACCAAGATGATTGTCTGTCAACGTGGCGTCTTCATACCTGGCTTGTGGCTCGAAAACAGGAATTTATGGCTCAACACC
This sequence comes from Sulfobacillus thermosulfidooxidans, assembly GCF_001280565.1. Lineage (NCBI taxonomy): Bacteria > Bacillati > Bacillota > Clostridia > Eubacteriales > Clostridiales Family XVII. Incertae Sedis > Sulfobacillus > Sulfobacillus thermosulfidooxidans. Next base: position 1,853,220 of record NZ_LGRO01000001.1, read on the forward strand.
TTGGGAGCATCACACAAAAACCCGCTCCGAATACACCTCCGCCGGCTTTTCAACGGATAGAGGACGACACCCAAACCTTGGTCGCGGCTCTTCTCAATTCTCTTGACCAAGAACCCAGTCCGAAAGCCCCAGAATACGCCCAGTGGATGCTTGCCCATCTGCTCAATTGGCACCGGCGTGAAGATAAAGCGGTGTGGTGGCAATATTTTGCACACCGGGATATGTCGTTGGAAGAGTTGATAGAAGATCCCGACAGTCTCGGCGGTTTGGAATTTGTGGGCACGCGTCCAGACGGGAGTGATCTATACCGCTATCCTATGCAAGAACATAAAATCAATGTGGGAGATAAACCCGTAAATCCTGCGACTGGAAAGACGGCGGGAGAAGTAGTAGATGTCGATCCTGCTCAAGGTCTTATTGCTCTTAAGACACATGGCGAGCACTTTCAAGCCCTTATACCCCCAGGCCCTGTTCCCAATAAGGTTTTGAAGCGCGCACTTAAAGATTTGGCTTCTGCCGTTTTGAAACAAGGGATGGAGGGAACGGGCCAATTTATGGCTTTGAGGCGGCTTTTAATGCGCAAACGTCCTGAAATCCCGGGATGTTCCTCAGATGGTAGCCTGCGTCTTCCCGGTGAAGAGGCCAGTGCTGCAGCCAGACGCTGCGCTTTGGCATTAGATCACCAATATTTGGCCATTCAAGGACCACCCGGTTCGGGAAAAAGTTATACAGCCTCTCACATCATCGTTGATTTGGTAAGTGCGGGAAAAACCGTTGGGATCACGGCTCCAAGCCACCAAGTCATTCGCCATTTGCTTGAGGCCGTTGTTCTTAGGGCAAAGGAGCGGGGAATTCCCATTCAAGCTGTGCAAAAAGCCCCAGATAAGGGCGGCGTGTTGTCGCCATCATTACAGCTCTTAAACGATAATGACAAAGTTTTTACGGCATTTCGCAATGGAGCCCAGATTGTCGCAGGCACCGCCTGGCTCTTTGCCCGTCCCGAATGGCGTGAAATGTTAGATGCCCTCGTGATCGATGAAGCGGGGCAAATGTCCTTGGCCAACGCGCTGGCCGCAGGCCAAGCCGCCAAATCTCTCATTCTCTTAGGAGATCCCCAACAACTCCGTCAGCCCAGTCAAGGCCATCATCCACCGGGCGTAGACGTCTCAGTGTTAGAATACATTCTGCAAGGGGCTCAAACTATCGATCCCCGCTACGGCATATTTTTAGACATCACCCGCCGCATGCATCCAGCTATCACTCGCTATATTTCGCACATTGCCTATGATGACAAACTCACTTCACATCCCAACTGTGCCCGGCAAAATCTCAGCGGCAATACTTCCTGGCCTCACCCCGGTCTCTATTATGTTCCCGTATGGCATGACGGAAACCGGACTTCCTCGGAAGAAGAAGTGGGGGTGACGCGGCGGCTTGTTGTCGAGCTATTAGCAGCGACCTGGACTGATCAAGAAGGACACATCCGCCCTTTGACAGCTCACGATATCCTCATCGTCGCCCCTTATAACGCCCAAGTCACCAGACTTCGATCGGCTTTGCCCAAAGACGTTCGGGTCGGCACGGTGGATAAATTTCAGGGGCAAGAAGCACCAGTTGTCATTTACAGTACAGCCGCGTCAAATCCCGATGACATTTCTCACGGATTGGAGTTTCTCTATAGCTTAAACCGGCTCAATGTCGCCATTTCACGGGCCCAAGGTGTCGCCATTTTGATTGCGAGTCCTCTATTGCTATTCCATAAGCCCCTTCATATTGAGCATTTGAATTTGATTAATGCGCTTTGCGTGTTTGTTGAACAGAGTGAAATCGTTCCCTTAGCAAATCATTCACCGGTTCCCTCTTCGATCTTTGCCAAAGCCGTGACTGCTATTTAACAGGGAGTTTTCCCTTAAGCTTTGGGGACATTTTTAAATAGGACATCTGTGCGAAGCCCCCGGTGACCATAAGGAACATCTTGCCACGCGGTTTCGTTAAGCACTTCGAGGTGATAACTAGCTTCAGGCGGTTTGGTAAACAATACACGTTGTACCCACTGCCACTGCGCTTCTCGTAGACGGTCTATATGCTCTGGGTCCGCATCTGCATGGGAGATAAGCTGAGATTCCATTTTTTGTAACGAAGCAGGATAAAGCTCGGGATCTTCCGAAACTCGGACCGTGCGATCATGGGAGATCCGTTGTATGATATACCATACTCCGGGCGGCTCGTCCCTTACATCTTGGGTGTTAAAACGAATCCGCCCTCCGCTCAAATAGGCTGCCACGTCCCCTAAACAAGGGCTGTTGCGGGAAATCACACGCAAATCCGTTCGGTCAATGGGTTCATCATCAAACAAAACTGTAAATGCGACCGACAGGGCAAAAGCTCCACGAAATAAGCCGTCACAGGCATGTCCATGAAACTTAACCAAATCCTTCACCGTAATCCATTTCACATCATTGGCATATCGCCCGTGACTGGATTCGGTATCTCGTACACTAAATATGGGAAGCTTTGCCTCGGCAGCCCATCTTGGCCAGTACCATTCCACAATATTATCCATTTGCATTCGCTCACCCTTTTTAAAACGTCATGACAGTATATCCATCGCGGGCATACCGTGAGAAGGCATCCCTGGCAAATTCGGCTTGCACACCCAACCTGTCTGCTTCATCCTGTAAGCCCCATTGCTGAAGTTGGTTAGAGCAAGCCCCCACTACAATGCCGTTTGCCATCAGTTTTGATAATAAAGAAGCCACTTGTTTATCGTGTTCCCCTAAAAGACGAATCCCTTGTGTAAACAAAAAAACCTCAATAGCGTCAATACCATTTTCTATGCGTGCATCAAAAATCCGCTGGGAAACATGTAAACCGGCTAAGGCCCGGTCTTTTTGCTCTGATTCCGATAAAATCACGATCGCCATTTTTGCCATATTATTCTGTCCTTCTTATGGCGCTTTCTAAGATTATAACATAACCATATAGTTATCTATATATAGAAAAAAGACTCGCCCGTTGTGGGGAGTCTTTTACAACTATAACCTTACCACACCAATTTAATTCCCACTCCAACCAGAAGAAGCGAATAAGCCACTTTAATCCACTGAGGTTTCGCTTTTGTCGCCATGAGACGACTGCCAATGGCAGCGGCCACGATTACCGTAATTGAGAGGATAATGGTGAATGTCCATGGCGCTTGAAAATATTCAACACGTCCTAAAAATCCCGAGAAGCTTGAAAACGTTACAATGTATGCCGTTGTCGCCACGGCCTTTTTGGTAGGATATCCCATCCAAATCAGCAACGGACTGATAAAAGTGCCTCCACCAAGTCCCAACATTCCACCAGCTAAAGCAGCTAATCCTGCCCCCAACGTCGCCCAAATCCAGCGATCACGACCTGGAGAGTCAACAGGTTCCGGTTTGCGCAAGCTTTGCAAGGTTCGAAAAGCAGCAAGAATAATAACAATGAAAAGCAAAACAAGAAGAACATGATCGGGAATAAAACGAGCTACCAACGCTCCGACGGGAGCAAGGACCAAGGCAGCCAATGCCATAGGCAGGCTGCCTTTCCAATCGACTAATCCATGCCGCCAATACGTTATGAGCGCCATTAAACTGGTTAACCCGTTCAAGAGAATTCCTAAAGGTTGGGCCACGGTCTTGAGGTCGAAGCCCAACCATAATAAGATGGGCACATGCAACATTCCTCCACCCATCCCCAACATGGCAAACAATACCGAGACGAAGAAAATTAACACAACAGCAGCTGTTAACATACCCATCACCCACTTTATTTCGTGGCAGTATTGGCGTGAATTATTGCGTCAAGACAAGGCTCGCAATACCATTTGCCATCAAATTGTTTGGCATAACTTGTAACCACTAACTCTTTGCAAGAATGACACTGAACCGCATCAAAGACTTCAGGAACTTTTTCGTAAGGATAATTTTCAAATGTCTGTATTGAAAAAATTTCTTCCCACGGACGAGTTAGCACATCCTCAATTAAGGGTGCCACGACATCCGGATCGAGTTCATAGGGAGGCACGCCTTGAGCTCGCAACTTGAAGAAATCCATATCCAAGCATTGGCTCATGCGTTCGTACCGAGGAACTACTCGAACAGCTTTACGGGTCTTTGGATTAAGCAAGGTTAACGCAAACTTGCCAACAGGTTTACGAACAAAATTGCCTTTTCCAACAGTACATCCTGTGGCAAACATGACCCCGTCGGCAAAGCAGCCAGAAAAATGATGATCGCCTGTTTCCACAATGGCAATAAGTTCTCCCCCGCCCTGTGCTCGTTCAACCCCTAGAATATCCATCGCTAAATGTCCGGCACGCAGCCCTTGCGGCATCGCGGGACATTTGTGACCATGAAAATATTGAGCATCCTTTAATTCCTGAGCGGAAATCGCTGTTTCATTAACAATCATTAAAAACATCTCCTTATAGATAGATTGATTGATCAATCATATTATAGATCACTTTTGGCCCTTTACAATGTATTTATTCAATGTTTTGTCGTTATTGAAATAAGGTCAGCAAATTAACGAACATAGCACGATTAGCGATTTGTATGGGAGATGCGTAAGCAACTGGGCCAAAAATACTGAGGAACCCATCGTAATAATGTAATAGGGGCAATCGTTCCTCAAGGCGCTTAGACTCTTACGACCGGGCCGCGGCTTAGGATATCGAGAACGAAAGACGGGATGACATTGCCAGCCTTCGTGTTTTTGTCTTATTTAGACATCGGAAATTCCCAGAAGAGCATATCTTGCTGTTCGGCTGTCCTTTGTAGGCCCAGTTTCTCTAATATCCGAATGGATGCGAACTTGTCTGGCAGACATTCGGCGGTAATCTATCTGACGGATGGTTTCTCCCATACCCAGCTGACGAAGACATTTCCGATCTCCGTGGCATACCCCTTATTCTGGTAAGTCGGCACAATGTCGTATCCGATTTCTACGTGACCGTCATCATCGGGTAGAGCTTTGCAGTCCATGGAGCCAATGGCGAGCCCATCCGCAGTATGGATAATCATGCCGCTCCACAATCCATAACTGGGATCACGTCTTAACTGGACTAGTATGGTGGGCAACACAAAGTTACGGACGGCGTGGTTCGGGAACCCTTCAGCAAGCATAACGCCCAATAAAGGGTATAGATGGATGGACTGCACAGTCCTGTCTCAGAGAATTCGACGGTCCATGTCGGTGTGTGAGCATGGGCAGCAGTAAGATGAGTTTCAATTCCTCATAGGTAGGCTACAAACCCGTGAGGTGACCGGAGCGATTGCGGGATCCAGTGCGTTTCAATTCCTCATAGGTAGGCTACAAACCCACCACTTCCTGCCATGTGAGACCCCGGTGCCACCACGTTTCAATTCCTCATAGGTAGGCTACAAACGTTTAAGAGGTACAGACTTTTATGAGTCTGTCCCAAGTTTCAATTCCTCATAGGTAGGCTACAAACCGAAATATGAAAAAGTCCGCGAAGCGGTGAAACCCGGTTTCAATTCCTCATAGGTAGGCTACAAACAGGCGCCGACCCCGGTTTGGGGGACGCCGCCCTGGGGTTTCAATTCCTCATAGGTAGGCTACAAACCGTGTTTCGGAACAATTCAATAATATCACACTCACGTTTCAATTCCTCATAGGTAGGCTACAAACGGTGAAGAGTCGTGTCTGGACTGTCTCCAGGCAGGGTTTCAATTCCTCATAGGTAGGCTACAAACAGGACAGTACCAGGGTCCTCGTCTCCCGGAAGGCGGTTTCAATTCCTCATAGGTAGGCTACAAACATTATAGCATGCGCTGTCTGCGCGTGCGTTTTTTTGTTTCAATTCCTCATAGGTAGGCTACAAACTTAAAAAGATTGGTTCAATGGAGAGCAGGGGATTTGGGTTTCAATTCCTCATAGGTAGGCTACAAACGTTATTTTTGTTCCGCGTGTTCTCGGAACAGTCATAGTTTCAATTCCTCATAGGTAGGCTACAAACCGATAACGGATTATGATAATTATCGAATCCGTAAAGCTGTTTCAATTCCTCATAGGTAGGCTACAAACAGCGAATATACAGGACTTTTTAGTTTTATCTATCTCAAAGTTTCAATTCCTCATAGGTAGGCTACAAACTATCGTAGCATCCGCTTGGAAAAATCCGAGTGGATTGTTTCAATTCCTCATAGGTAGGCTACAAACCATTGTTTGCAGTCCTAAAAGAGCAATTGGAATTTGTGTTTCAATTCCTCATAGGTAGGCTACAAACTTCGATGTTGTTGGATTTGTTACTCTCGATATGGCGTTTCAATTCCTCATAGGTAGGCTACAAACCCCTCATAGTCATTGTATCATGTCCTGTATCTAACTCGTTTCAATTCCTCATAGGTAGGCTACAAACCCAAAATTCGCTGGAAAGAAGGTTGGTTTATGGGCTTTGTTTCAATTCCTCATAGGTAGGCTACAAACTGTGGCTACTCTTTTTTTGGCTATGTGGCTATCATGTTTCAATTCCTCATAGGTAGGCTACAAACCCCAGCTACACCAGAAGAAAGCTTAGAAATCCTCTGTTTCAATTCCTCATAGGTAGGCTACAAACAAGAAAACCAAACCCCGGCGAACACGATACAACGCCGGTTTCAATTCCTCATAGGTAGGCTACAAACTCCTTCCACGGATACCCAAGCCCCAGGATGACGAGTGCGTTTCAATTCCTCATAGGTAGGCTACAAACCCCGCCAAAGGACTCTTTCCTGCCTTCTAACCACTCAAGTTTCAATTCCTCATAGGTAGGCTACAAACCATTTTGGATTGATTCTGATATTGTAGTGGAACCAAGTTTCAATTCCTCATAGGTAGGCTACAAACAAAAAGGGTGAAAAGTACTGGCGTAATGATAACAAGTTTCAATTCCTCATAGGTAGGCTACAAACTAAATTCCTCGGAAAGATGCACCATCCCGGCCCACCGCAGTTTCAATTCCTCATAGGTAGGCTACAAACCGCCAGTCGGCCCGGTTTCGTATCGCGGGAAATTGATAGTTTCAATTCCTCATAGGTAGGCTACAAACTGCAAATTCCGCAGTTAGACAGGCAATTGTTGGATGTTTCAATTCCTCATAGGTAGGCTACAAACCCATTTTGCGGCTCGGGACTTGGGTTGTCAATCGAATAATTTGTGGAAAGAATTGGAATTTAACAAAGAAAAAATCCCAAAATGCTTATGCCATAAGGATTTCGGGATTTTCGGAAGTGTCGTCGATCCCCGGGGGTTTTTGCGCTACTGGCGATCGACGACAAAAATAAGGGGTGCCCATGCAATGCCAACAAAGCTATTCATAGTCCTTAAGGCTTGACAAAGTGTTTACGCACGAGAAATTGACCGCGCCCTGGTTTTCCGTAATATTGCCCGTTGTCCACAATTTTTTCACCGCGGGAATAGACATAGCGGATAGCGCCTTGGGTTACTCGTCCCTCATAGGGATTATAATCTACGCGCATATGATGAGTTTTTGCACTCCAGAGCATACTGCCTTCGGGATCGAATATCACCAGATCCGCATCAGAGCCTACAGCAATCGTGCCTTTTCGAGGAAACAATCCAAAGATTTTTGCGGGTGAGGTCGAAGTTATCTCCACAAAGCGATTCAAGGACATGCGTGACTGGCGAACCGTTGCATCATAAAGAAGACTCATCCGTGTTTCCACTCCAGGCGCGCCATTGGGAATTTTGGAAAAATCATTGCGACCTAAGATTTTTTGTTCTTTCATACAAAATGGGCAATGGTCAGTCGATACAACTTGCAAATCATTTCCCGCTAAGCCACGCCATAAATGCGGAGCATGTTCATGTGTCCGTAAGGGAGGAGACATAACATACTTTGCCCCATTAAATCCCTCTTCTTCATAATTGGTGTAATCTAAAAACAGATATTGTGGGCAAGTCTCTGCGAAAACCGCCTGTCCCTTGTCTCGGGCCATTGTCACTTCATCTAGTGCCTGAAGCGCGGACAAATGAACAAAATATACAGGACTGTCCGCCATCTCCGCCAACGCGATCACGCGGTGTGTGGCTTCCGCTTCCGCTTGAGGAGGTCTGGTTAAGGCATGATATTTGGGTTCAACATGTCCCTTCGCTAATGCTTGTTGCACTAAGACATCAATCACACTGCCGTTTTCCGCATGCATAGCAATTAGTGCCCCAAGTTCTCCGGCTCGTTGCAAGGCTTGAAAAATTTCACCATCTGTCACCATAAAAACCCCGGGATAGGCGGTGAACAGCTTAAAGCTCGTCACTCCTCGGTCTACAAGCCACCCCATATCCTTAAGTGTCGTGGGGGTGACTTCGCTTAAAATCATGTGAAATCCATAATCAATGGACGCTTTGCCTTCGGCCTTGCCCAGCCAAGTTTCAAATGCTTCTTGGGCACTATGCCCCCGCTGTTGAATAGCAAAATCGATGATTGTGGTGGTGCCGCCAAAAGCGGCAGCCCGTGTGCCCGTTTCAAAATCATCCGAAGATGTCGTTCCGCCAAATGGCATATCAAAGTGCGTGTGCACATCAATACCACCGGGCAAAATCAATAATCCGTGAGCATCCAGTTCCTCATCGGCTGTAATGGCTAAGCCCTTGCCGATCTGCGTAATGACGCCATCTTCTATCAACAGATCCGCATGATAGTCATCGACGGCGGTGACAATATGACCGTTTTTGATTAACGTTTTCATCCTTCATGCCCTCCATTCCTTAAGTGGTTAAGACAACGATGTAAGTCGGTCTTGGCGTTGTCGCCAGGTTTCCACAATGCCCAAATCATGTTCTTGCATCTCAATACAGCCAGGAACAGGACAAACTAAGGCACAAAGATTACAGCCTACACAGTCTTCTTCTCGTACCACAGGAGACTTCATCTCCGGTCCCTTATCGATACATTGATGTCCCCCGTCATCACACGCCACATAACAAAGATTGCACCCAATACACTTATCCTCGTGGATTTTGGCCACTACTTTATAGGAATAGGACAGGCGTAAATCATTCCAATCGCCCACTTTATTGGCAGACCGTCCGACAATATCCTCGACCCGGGCCACCCCTTTAGCATTCAAATAATCGTTAAGCCCCTCTGTCATCGAGCGAATAATGCGAAACCCATAATGCATCGCCGCTGTACAAACCTGGACCGCTTGTGCCCCCAAAAGCAAATATTCCACAGCGTCTTGCCACGACTCAATGCCCCCAATTCCCACCAAAGGAACTTTCACTTTCCGGTCATTGGCCAAAGCCGATACCATATAAAGACCAATAGGTTTAACAGCCGGTCCGCAATATCCCCCATGGGACCCTCGGCCATCAATTTGAGGGCGGGGCAACCATGTGTCCAGATCAACCCCCATGACACTGTTTATGGTATTGATAAGGGAAAGGGCATCAGCCCCACCTTGCACCGCGGCCCGTCCGGGATTTCGAATATCCGTCACATTGGGAGTCAATTTTACGATCACAGGCAAACGTGAATCCGCCTTAGCATAGGCCGTAATTTGTTCGGTATATTCTGGGACTTGACCAATAACGGAACCCATACCGCGCTCATTCATGCCGTGCGGACAGCCAAAATTTAGTTCTACGCCGTCCGCTCCGGTATCTTCAACGCGGTGCATCATGTCTTTCCACATCTCCGGGATTGAAGGCAGCATCAAGGAGACAACAACGGCATGCTCGGGAAAGCGCCGTTTCACTTCGGCAATTTCCCGCAAGTTATCTTCGATCGGTCGATCAGAAATTAACTCCACGTTATTGAGACCCATCATGCGGCGATTGCCATAATCAATAGACGCCAGACGGGAACTCACATTAATGACCGGTTCCCCGACGGTTTTCCACACGGCTCCGCCCCAACCCTCATCAAAAGCTTTCATCACTTGATATGCCGTATTAGTTAACGGTCCGGATGCCAACCAAAAGGGATTGGGCGCCGAGATTCCGGCCACATTGACAGATAAGTCAGCCATTTAGACATTTCCCTCCTTTGCGTAGCGCTTGACAATGTCCTGTGCAGCTTGCTTCCCTTGTTGGACAGCGCTCACCACAGTGGCCTCTTGAGGCGCCAAGCAGTCCCCAATGGCGTACACACGGGAAACAGAGGTTTCAAAAGTGAGGGGATTAACGGTGGGCACATGGTTTTCTTGCTGAATGCCTAAGGCTAGCCAAGGACTACTGAAACGGCTTTGTCCGGTGGCGATAATCACACTATCACACGGCATTTCAAAATCACTGTTCTCTTTGATTACTAAGGGCTGATGGCGTAACGATCTGCCTGGTACGTCACTTGGGGCTAAAGCCGACTGCTTACAGTGCACCCCTTTGACCCGGTTATCTCCAAGAATCGCGGTAACAACTGTCCACCATTTATAATTCACACCCTCATGTTTCGCAAACTCGTATTCATAGGCATAGGCCGGCATGGCCTCTTCACCGCGCCGGTACAAAATCGTGACCTCGGTAGCGCCGAGACGTTTGGCACAGGTGGCAGCATCCACTGCCGTATTTCCGGCACCAATCACCACGACCCGCGAGCCCAGATCGATGGCCTCATAATCACCCATTTTCGTTAAAGCAATCAGCTCCAGCGCATTATATACACCTCTCAACTCTTCTCCGGGAATCCCCAAAGCGGGTACCGGCCCAAGTCCCACCGCAATAATCAGGACATCGTGGCGGGATTTCACTTCTTCCCAGCTCACATCGCGGCCCACATTTATGCCGTAGTGGAACTGAACCCCTAACGCCTGAACTTGCTGAACTTCCCATTGGCTCACCGCTAAGGGTTCCCGGAATTCCACAATACCGTAGGTATCAAGACCTCCTGCCTGTTCACGCGCTTCATAAATCATGACCTCACATCCATACCGCCGTAATTCCGCCGCGGCGGCTAATGCCGCCGGTCCCGATCCGACAATGCCGACATTAGCGTGCACCTTGACCGATTTCGCTGGCAACACGGGAAATCCTTGGTTCATGGCATAATCGGTGGCCACCCGCTGCAAACGCCCAATACTGACCGCTCGCGAATCTTTGGTTCTGACGCAAGCCCCTTCACATAACACTTCAGTTGGGCAAATGCGGGCACAGGTACTACCCAAAATGTTGTCATCGAAAATTACCCGGGCCGCCCCTTGTAGATGCCCTTCGGCTATATGCCGGATAAATTCAGGAACATTAATTCCCGTCGGACAATGTGACATACACGGCGCATCATAACAGTAATAACAGCGTAAAGCTTCATCACGGGCTTCTTGCCACGACATGGGTGCCATGACTTCCTCAAAACCCAAATGGGTCGGTATCAATTCACAATCCTCCTCTCCCAAGATGTTGACCTTTCTTCTTACGGGCGTGACCGGGAACTTTTCTGTCCATTACGCATCCAGCCAAATATGGGGATTTTGTCATGTTTCAAGCGCGCACCAAAGGAATTCCCGTGAAGACGTGAAGAGTTCAAATGCTATCCCAGATCACTACCCTGCATGCCTTCGGCCGCATTACAAGGCGGTTAAGGGATCATAGGTTTCGGGACGGCGATCGCGGAAAAATTGCCAGGTATTGCGCACTTCACGAATCATATCTAAATCGGCATCCCCAATCACGACTTCGGACTGATCTGAGCTTCCGACCGCCACAAATTGTCCTCTGGGATCCACCAAATAACTTTCGCCATAAAATTCCCCCATGTTCCATGGCGCTTCGACTCCTACCCGATTAATCGCTCCCACGAAATAGCCATTAGCCACAGCATGGGCAGGCTGTTCTAACTTCCACAAATACTTGGAGAGACCCGCCACAGTCGCGGAAGGGTTAAAGACAATTTCGGCACCATGAAGTCCTAGAGCCCGGGCCCCTTCCGGAAAATGACGATCATAACAGATATAAACCCCAATGCGTCCTACCGCTGTCTCAAATACGGGATAGCCCAAATTGCCAGGACGGAAATAAAATTTCTCCCAGAACCCAGTATCGGGATGTGGTCCCGCCTGCACCTGAGGAATATGACTCTTTCGGTATTTGCCAAGATATTGACCATCTGCATCGATGACGGCTGCCGCATTATAATAGACCCCTGGCTGCTCCTCTTCGTAGAGGGGCACAATTAACACCATTTGCGTCTCTTTGGCCACACTTTGCATCATCTTTGTCGTCGGACCATCCGGAATCTTTTCGGTCAGCTCATACCACTTCGGGTTCTGTTCGGCACAGAAATAGGGCCCGACAAATAATTCTTGTAGGCACACAATTTGTGCGCCGCGTGCCTTGGCTTCATAAATCATGCCCAGGTGTTTATCCACCGCATAAGCTTTATGCACTGAGACCGGTTCTTCTCCGGGTACTTCGTGGTGGGATTGAATGAGACCCACGCGCACGATATGACTCATAATCTGATTCCCTCCATCGACGATTGTCAAATTTTTTGCTCTCAAACCTCTTGCCCTCGATTACAAGAATAAATAGGGATTGGTTAGAGATTTTTAGGAGCATGCAAACATCCGGACAGGTAATCTAGGCAGGACAATCACTGATTCTCTTAAGAAGGCCATACTCTTCTTTCACTATACGAACTCATCATGCGAATAACAGCCGACACGGGAACGAATTTTTCAGGATAAAACGTGACATTTTGTCTGGGCAGTTTGCACAAAATGCTGTCTAACGATAATGAATGCGCGTGGGCGAAAGAGTTTTGATCTCAGGATGTTGTTCCATTAAGCGGATCAATGCCGTTTTCAACATAAGAAGGGCGTCATCCACTTCTGTGCGAGTGACCGATAAAGGGGGGGCAATACGGAGCACATTGTGATATAAGCCACCGAGTCCCAGCAATAATCCTTCTTGGCGGGCTAATTCATGGATGGATGACGCCAATTCTGGCGCAGGAATTTTGTTTTCCCGCACAATTTCAATTCCTTGCATAAGCCCCATTCCCCGCACGTCACCGATTACAGGATACTGATCCGATAACTCCTCAAGTCCTGCCCGAAGCACGGCACCCAATTCTTTGGCATTTTCCACTAAATGTTCTTCATCGATGACATCTAAGGTGGCTAGCGCTGCTTGCATGGAGACGGGATTGCCGCCAAAGGTGGAAATTGTGGGTCCCCGGTAACTTTGCGCAACATCTGGGGTTGTAATCGTAGCCCCAATGGGCATGCCATTGGCTAATCCTTTAGCAAAAGTCATAATATCCGGGGTCACCCCGTAATGTTCAATGCCAAAGGGCTTACCCGTTCGCCCAAAACCTGTTTGCACTTCATCGTCGATAAAGAGTCCCCCGTGCCTCCGCGTTATCTCCACGGTTTTCTCAAAGAAACCCACTGGCGGGGTAATAAATCCGCCCACGCCCTGAATGGGTTCCGCAATGAATGCGGCAATTCGTCCTGATGTGCTGGTTTGAATAAACTCCTCAAGATCCTGGGCGCAATCGATAGCACAGCGATCCGGGGTTTTGCCAAAGGGACAGCGGTAACAATAGGCATTGTGCGTATGGCGTATAGGCAAATGCATCCCGCCTCCGGCCAGTTTCCAATCAGCCTGTCCCGTCAGGCCCATGGTCATGTGCGAACGGCCTGAATAACTGTGGCGCAAGGCGATGATATCGTGCTGGCCGGTGGCTAATTGCGCCATCACCAGTGCGGTTTCGTTAGCTTCGGTACCACTGGTGGTGAAAAAGCTTTGGGTTAAAAAACCGGGCGTGATCTGCGCCAGACGCTCAGCTAACCGCACCATCGGCTCAGTTAAATAAAGCGTGGAGGTATGAAGAAATTGCTGGGCTTGCTCGACAATCGCTTGCACCACTTTCGGATGACTATGGCCCACAGAGACCGTCAATATTCCTCCAAAAAAATCCAAATAGCGCTCTCCGTTGGCACCAAAGACATACCGTTCTTGCCCGCGCACAATGGTAAGCGGGTTTTGGTAATATAAACTGATTCCTGGCACTAAATAACGTTTTTGCCGCTCAATGAGATCCATCGAATCCACAGATATGGAATTCTCAGCCATCTTGGACGCGTCGTAGGTCATCTCTTTGGTCCCTGCCTTTCATGTCATCATCTAATCAATGAAGCTGAGATCATGCTAACAAACAGCTCTGTTTAAAACATTAGACAATCTGTCATGATTTCTCCCTCTTTCGTTATGACATTTCTCTATGAATGTGATCACAACCCAAATAGCTGCCCATAAGATGTTAAGGGCATGGTCGAAACATTTAGCCGCTTTAAAGCCCACCACAACGCCGCCTGTACCGAGTCAATCACGGGCTTATGGTTCTTCTTTTCCCACGGTCTCACCACCACACTCCCATTCATGTTGGTGCAAAAAATCATGGAAGCCTGGGCGCGGTCATCGGCAACGTCTTGAAGGCACTTAAGAATTGTGTCAGGCGTAATACGGGCAAAATCAGTATTTTGGGTCAAACCCAAATGACAATCTTTGACGACGCCAATTCCCATTGCAGCAAAATTTCTCACAATACGTTGATTCAGTTCTTCAATGTATGGCGTCACTAGACTGATCGATCCCACTCCTAAAGCCTTGGTCGCTTCTCGTGTCGCCTCAAGCGCCGTAGTCACCGGAACCTGGGCGCGAGATGATAAATGTTCGGCAAGCGCACGGTCCCAATCGATTCCTAGCCATCCTCCGCTGGTTCCATTCCAAATCAATTCATCAACCTCCGCACTCACAAGTTGATCGCAGGCCTGGTCAAAGGCGTCCCATTCAAACTGGCGAAAAGATGCCTCGGTTGCCTCGATGCGAACCACGGGCAGTCTGGCAAAATGAAGACTCACTCCCGGTATGCTGGATATGAGCTCATAGCTGCGCGGTTCCACAATGGTATTCGAAGATGGCAGCATTATTCCAATTTTTTGTTGTATATCTGACACAGTGTACGGATATTCCTCCTAAATTTCTGACATTTTGTCCATGATCTTCGGACATATTTTCGATTATTGTGGAATTGATTCTAACACATTTCTCACATCAAACGTGCAAACGTGAAAGGAGCGATGATTGATGGCGGCGATGGAAAATGATTCGCGGTTAATGAATCCCGATTTACTGCCGGTTCCCCCGGCGCAACAAACGTGGAATATGTATAATTACGCAGCCTTGTGGATTGGCATGTCGCACAACGTGGCGACATATCTTCTGGCCGCAGGCTTCATTGCCCTCGGCATGACCTGGTGGGAAGCCATTTTAACCATCGTGCTGGGGAATCTCATTGTCTTGATCCCGATTCTCCTGAATTCCAATCCCGGTACCAAATACCGTATCCCGTTTCCGGTTTTAGCCCGGGCCTCGTTTGGCGTTTATGGTGCGACCATTCCTTCCATCCTGCGAGGATTGGTGGCGGCAGGATGGTTCGGGATTAACGCCGCCATTGGCGGTTCAGCGGTCAACTCCCTATTTGGCCTCATCATTCCGGGATGGAATCATTGGGCCCAACATGGTACGTTCGTAGGATTAACTTTGGGTGGCTGGATAGCCTTCCTGTTATTCTGGTTTCTTAATGTCTGGGTCATCTATCACGGCATGGACGCGGTTCGCCGTTTCGAAAATTGGGCTGGACCTTTGGTGCTGGTCTTAGGGCTTGTCTTATTATTTTGGGCCCATCATGCCGCCCATGGCTGGGGGCCAATGATTAATCAAAAAGGCAGTTTGCATACGTTCTCCCAATTCTTTGTGGTCTTTATTCCTTCATTGACGGGGGTCATAGCGTTTTGGTCGACATTGTCGCTGAATATTCCGGACTTTACCCGCTTTAGCCGCTCGCAAAAAGACCAGCTCTGGGGACAAACCTTAGGCCTCCCCACAACGATGACGCTCTTTTCGTTAATCGGGATCTTAGTCACCTCGGCATCTATTGTCATTTACGGCAAAGCCATTTGGGATCCTGTGTCCTTAATCATGATGTTTAAGAATCCCTTCACTGAAGTGATTGGACTTGGCGCTGTCATTATTGCCACCTTATCCGTCAATGTCGCCGCGAACATTGTGGCGCCGGCGTATGACTTATCGCAAATCTTCCCCCGGATGACATTTGAGCGCGGAGGATTGATTACTGCCATTATTGGAATCTTGATGTTTCCCTGGCTTTTGCTTTCTAATCCCCACATCTACATTTTTAGCTGGTTAGGGATTTATTCTGGATTTCTCGGACCCATTGCCGCCATATTAATCGCCGATTACTGGGTTTACCGCAAAAAAGTCCTTAATGTGGCCGATCTGTACCACACCCATGGCGATTATACCTATCGTGGGGGCTATAACCCAAATGGGATGATTGCGCTGGGGGCAGGGATTCTGATCGCCCTTATTGGGCTTGCCGTTCCTCCTTTGAAATGGCTTTTCAGCTACGCCTGGTTTTCGGGATTTGCCGTCTCTTTTATTGTCTATTTGATTCTGATGAACCGCTCACAGGCGTCCTTGGCGGGAACGGAGAGTCCCCCAGTCATCGCTTTAGATCGAAGGGGGCCGTAATGGATCTGGAACTCACCAATCAAATTGTTGTGATTACTGGAGGCAGCCGCGGGATTGGCTACGCGGTTGCCGAAGGCTTTTTGCAGGAAGGAGCCCACGTCGCGTTAATCGCTCAAAACGCCGACCGGCTAAAAACGGCCCAAAAACGCTTACATGAACAATTTCCTCATCAAGAGATTTTGGCCGTGGCCGCCGATTTATCTACTGAAGATCAAGCCGCTCAAGCTATTTCTCAAATTCTGTCTCACTTTGAGCATATCGATGTGCTAATCAATAATGCAGGCAATGCTCCGGGGCGACTCCTTGAGGATTTGACGGATGATATGTGGGAAAAAGCTCTCTCAGTGAAGTTTTTAGGTTATGTGCGCATGATGCGCCAAGTGCTTCCCATCTTCCAAGAACAAAAACACGGCGTGATTGTCAATGTCGTAGGCAATGACGGTACAAAATACCCCTATTGGGAAATTAGTGGCACAGCCGCTAATGCCGCTGATTTAGCCGTAAGCCAGGCTCTCGCCAAACAGTACGGGCGCTATCACATCCGCATTAATTCCGTCAATCCAGGACCGGTCGAAACCGATCGCTGGTGGAACTTGATGGCGGACTTTGCCCGTGATCATATCATGACCCCTCAAGAAGCTCATGCGCTGTTTTGCCAGTCGATTCCCATAGGCCGTATTGCCACGCCCAAAGAAGTGGCCGACGTGGTTCTGTTTCTGGCATCACCGCGGGCCAGTTTTGTTCACGGTGCGATAATTGCCGTCGATGGCGATCAAGATAAAAGCGTGATTGATTGGCTGTCTTATCACAAAAAGCCGTGAAATATTTTTAATGAACGCTTTTGTGCTGTGAGCCAAATTCCTCAGACATGATAGGTTTTAGCCCCTGTTTATCTTCCGGCATGCCTATAATGTCTCATATCCATCATGTCCCATGTTCAAAACGGAACACAAGTCGTTTTGCGAGAGGGGGTTCATAGGATGTTACGTGTTCGGGATGTGTTAGCAAGGAATCTCTTTGTTCCCGCGCAGGTGGTCGCAGGTCATCAGGGGCTTGAGAGGCCTGTCAAATGGGTGCATGTCGGCGAAATTCCCAACATCGGCGATTATCTCCGGGGCGGGGAATTGGTTTTAACCACGGGATTAGGTCTTGGTACCCCTGAAAATCGGAAAATGTTTATGGATGGGCTCATTGAGGCGCTAGCCGCTGGCCTCGTCGTTGAACTTGGCACCTACTTTCAGGAACTTCCTCCCGATCTGCTCGAAATGGGTAACCAGCATGATTTTCCCTTAATCGTCTTTCCTCATTCCGTGCGTTTTCTAGACCTATCTCAAGAAGTGAATAGTCTCTTATTGAGTCAGCATCATAAGATTTTAGAAGATCTCGATGCGTTGTCGAGTTGTCTTCGTAAAGTGCTCTTGAATACCGAAGGACTTCCCAGCTTATTTGGCACCAGTTATGACACCCTAAAACGCCCCATCGCTTATGTTCCCCGCGATCATGGTACACCTATGCTGTGGGGCGAATGGCCCTTTGCCGTCCTCCCTTATCAAGATGAAGCCCCGCACCCCATTTTCTGCCCTCATCCCCTTCCCCACTTACGCCAATCGATCACAGTTTTTGGCCACCCCGTGGGCGACGTGTTATTTCTCCTGCCATCTTTACAGGTTGATGAATACTGGTACCTAGCTCTTGATCGGGTCACAACAGCTGCTGCCCAAGAAGTCATTCGCGCCGACACCCTAGAAAAACGTAAACGGCACGAAGAAGGTGTGTTACTCGAACAGTTGCTATTTAATCAAAACCCGGCACCCGAACTCATCAGGCGGTTTCGTTCGCGTTATAATTATGGACATCACAAAAGCTTTCGTGTCATGCTTATGGAGAGTACCGTCCATCAGGCAGCAAACACCTTGGGAATGTTGCTGCGAGACTTATCCACCCTGTTTACCACCGCGGTGATGGAACACGATGAGCGCATGGCCACCGTCGTCATGGGACGTCCTAGGGACATTGAGCGATTACCAGACCGTATTCGGGCTTTTTTTGCCATTCATCCCACCGTGCCTGTGGCTCCAATGGGCATATCAAACAGTCATTATCCGGTCGAAGAGATTCATCAAGCCTTCGGGGAAGCACATGATGCGGCCACCATAGCGCGGCTAAGTCCGCCTGGCCCAGCCATTCGGTGTTATGAAAAATTAGGCGCGTACCGCTGGATTTTGTCGACTCCCATTACCGAGCTTGAAGAGCGTGTGATTCATCCAGAACTTGATCCGTTGTTAAACTCCTCGAAGAAACATACTCATGGACTATTAGAAACCCTGGAAGCACTCCTCATGCTGCAAGGCTCAAAGGTCGATGTCTCCCAAGTCTTAGGGATTCATCGCCAAACTCTTTACGCCCGCATACGCTCCCTCAAAATGTTGCTGGGGGATGACTTTATGGTCTTTGAACGCCGTGTGGCCTTGGAAAATGCGATTTTGGCTCACCGTTATGTACGTCTGTATAAGCACAGTAATTCTTCTTCTCCTACCCTCGTTCGCCAGTTCCTCTAATTTCCGGTACCTAGATAACGAAGTCTGCGAGTTGATGGATGACGACCAAAAGTTTCGGTAAATCCATAAAAAGACATACCCGGTCACGACGTGGGAGACCGGATATGTCATCGGCTGAATGAGTTCACCTAAAACCTATAACGTATATTGTGTTTTCACAAGCGGCCAAAGTCCTTTGTCCTCAAGCAAGGTGCGCGGTAATAATAAGGAGAGTTGAACAGTCCCCGGTAACCGGGTAATTTGTACTTCGCCGGTCACTGTCGCACGATTCATCACTTCATCGCGTGATATCCCAAGAAATTGGTGGGCCCTCTCAATCGCGTTATCGACCGCCGCGTTCAAATCTTTGCCGGTTCCGATAAATTGGACGGGTCCCATGTCGGTATCGGCAAAGATGTCATATTGCTTGGCTAAGGCGGCAAAAGATTGACGTTCTTCCACTGTATAGGGTTTGGCAATGCGCGGCAAATCTTCCCCATTGGGTAAGAGAATGGGACCTGGCAAATTAACGCCTTTTAACACGTCCACCCGGATGGTAATGTCGGCCGTAATATCAATGCTATGCACAGCCAGCTCACCCCGGCCCATAATCGAATGGGCATCTCCCATATAAACCCCAGCACCTGGAACCTTTACAGGACAAAGCAATACCGCGCCCGGGCGAACGTCCGTGCAGTCTAAATGGGCATCGGTGCGCACAGCGTCTAACTCCTCTTCACTTAAGCCATATTCATGAGGCGCATCGACTAAAAAGGCGCCAAAGTCACCGGCATTATGCGAGTCAGGAATCGTTTTGGCGGGCATGGTCCCAATATTTCCAATGCATGGACGGACGCGGATGGGAAGGCCCGTCAGTTCATGTGCGGCGAACACCAAAATCGGGTATTGCTCACTTTGTTCAGGCAACGAGGCGAAGCGCTTAGCCTCAGCAGCAAACTGTTCCGCATGGGTTTGGTCAACCGCTATAGCCGCATTATGGTCACGATCAAAGACCACAGTATATCCCTGGCGAAAATGAAAGGGACTGGCTTCCGCTCCACAGTGGACACAGCGAATCGATTCTTCACCAATGCCTTGTAACTGTGTTTGGGGCCAGGGTCGTCCACATCCCGGACATTTTTTCGCAACAAAGGCGTCGCCTTCACAGGCTTTGTCGTTTACACGCATCGTCCCGGTACTAGCCGCAAGCGACAGCACCCGAACGTCTTCGATATACAGCGCCACCGCATCCCCAATTTCCGCATTTTCAATATAGACGGGTTGGGTGACCTCATGACCCCCACGAAAATCTGGCGTAATCATGGGTCCCCAACAACCG
Source organism: Sulfobacillus thermosulfidooxidans (assembly GCF_001280565.1). Taxonomy (NCBI): domain Bacteria; kingdom Bacillati; phylum Bacillota; class Clostridia; order Eubacteriales; family Clostridiales Family XVII. Incertae Sedis; genus Sulfobacillus; species Sulfobacillus thermosulfidooxidans. The sequence continues at coordinate 1,873,635 of NZ_LGRO01000001.1, forward strand.
GGCGGCGTAATGGCACGAATCCGGCTACCACTTTGAACCGTCGCAAAAAAACCGGTATCTGGCCCAATTAGTCCGTGGGTAAAGCGGTTAACGAATAACGTGGTCTCTGTCTGGGACATACTCATTCTCCTTTCAGCGATGGTCAAAGAAGGTCAAATAAGATCAACGAAGAGAACGAGAAACAGGAAAAAGAGGTTATATGATATTACTAACTTTACTGAACATTATACAATTTGACTAATTATATTATTTGACTAATTATATTAGGGAAGAAATCTTGTGTAATGGGCCCAAAAAGTTCACCATGGGCAGTAAAGCCACCCCATGCCAAATCGCTTGATGAATCGCCAGAAGATAACAGCAGGTTATCTTTTGACACGTCACATTACGGCATGCTAGCTTCTTGATATATTATGCGGACAACCGGGTTGGTAGAATTTACTCATTATATATCCTCAGCCGTCGAAGTGTCATCACCTCGCAATGGGAGATGCTCGATCCCCTCCCTCCCCGGAGCTATCAGTTGCGCTGGTTAGGGCTGGTCAATCGCCGGAGTCACAAACTCCGGCCTTCAGGCCAGGTTGGGTGATTAACATTTTCCCAACAAACCGCTCCCAAATGGCCACAAGTTTCGACCCCGCGCAAGACCGCGCGAGTGGCTGCTTCAAGAGGATTGCGATTTTTCGCCAACATTGCGGCAAAGCTTCCGGCCACAGCATCACCGGCTCCGGTGGTATCGATAATATTGCCGGGTGGGGAAGGAATCTGCAGCTTCTCATTCGCCTGCATCACAACAATTCCGGATGCTCCGCGTTTTAATAATACAGCAGAAGAACGAGGGGATCCTAAGGCCTTCCACTCTTCTTCATTGGCTAAGAGCCAATCGGCATATTCCAACATCACAGCGAGTTGAGGGGCAAGGCGAAGATGCGCGGCATCAAGCAGGATCGTCGCCTCCTGTTCGCGGGCCCATTTCATCCAAGCGGTCACCCGCTCCGCACCATCATTCCGGTCTAGCAGATATCCGGAGATGAGCAAAATACGCGGTTGTATGGGCGATGGGGGCCAAGCCAAAGGGCCTTTCCCGGGATCGGTTAACAAAGCCCGTTCCCCATCATTTCTGACCACGGCCACCACTTGCGTCAAGGGCTCTTCTTCAGTCAAAAGAGGCAGGGCAATCCCTTGTTGGAGTATCCAATTCCGTAAAAATTGGCTTCGATCATCGCACCCGATTTGGGTTATTAAGGCGGTCTTCGCGTTCTCTTTGTTCGCACTCACCGCCATGTTTAATCCCTGACCCCCGGGTCCTGCAAAAATCTGTGCGGGCATATCGTGGCCGAATCTCAACGGTTTGTTCGTGCGCACAACGGTATCCCATGCCGTATCGCCCAAAACGAGGACATCGATATCAGCCATGAAGTGCTCCAGCAACTTTTCCCGCTAGGGCTGCATTGGCTTTCAATAATGCAATATTAGCCCGTTGTAAATGATCTCCGGCCACACTATTCAAATAGTTCAACAAGAAGGGAGTAAGGAGCTTCCCCGAAATTCCCTGGGCGGCGGCATGTTCCAAGGCGTCACGCACAAGATTCTCCACCAAATCGGGATCGACTGGCAAAGGTCCAGGCTGCACTAGAAGTAAGGCTTGTGGCAATGCCAAATCTCGCATAGTGCGGACCATGGAGCCCACTTCGTGGACATCTTCGACAAAGTGGGGCAGCGCAAGGCCCGTAGAGGCCACATAAAATCCGGGGAAATCTCGAGTTTGGTAGCCAATCACGGGAATTCCCATAGACTCAAGAAATTCCATTGTTTTTGGTAAATCCAATATACTTTTGGCTCCCGAAGATACAATCACGATAGGGCAAGACGCCATCGCATAAAGATCGGCAGAAATATCCCATGTGTGACTAGCCCCGCGGTGCACACCACCAATGCCCCCCGTGGCAAAGACATCGATGCCCGCCTTTTGGGCGATATAGGCGGTTGCGGCCACCGTGGTGCCCCCATTTTTATGATGGATGATGGCCGGAGCTAAATCACGAATCGAGCACTTTTCCGCATCCACCAAGATTTCTTCCCATTCGGAGGGCTCCAATCCCACAACCACGTCCCCATGAAGAAGACCGATGACCGCGGGAACGGACCCAGACGAGCGCACCGCGTACGCCATATCCCGGACCGTTTCAACATTGGCCGGATAGGGCAGGCCATGGGTTAATACCGCGGTTTCCAATGCCACCACTGCTCTATTGTGTGCCAATGCCTCTTGAACCTCGGGATGAACCCTCATATGTTCCATCATGCCTCACCCCTATAAGGACTCATCTTGATAGGGAACACCGTCCGCTGCCGGCGGCGTCGTACGGCCAACAAATCCCCCTACGGCAATCACGGTTAATAAATAGGGTACCATGAGAACAATGTCCGACGGAATGAGTGTGCCTTGAAGTTGAATACTAGCAGCCGACAAAAACCCAAACATCAAAGCTGCCAATAATACGCCTTTGGGACGCCAATTACCAAAAATCATCGCCGCTAAAGCAATATAACCGCGGCCTGCCGTCATGTCGACATTAAAACTGTTTAACACCCCAATCGAGAGGTAGGCTCCTGCTATACCGGATAAAATGCCCGATAAAATAATCCCAGACAGCCGGTAACGAGTCACATTGAGCCCTGCGCTGCGCCCGGCCTGCGGTTTTTCTCCCATTGATCGCAAGCGAAGACCCCATGGTGTATAAAACAGCAGATATTGTGCCGCTAACAGGACAGGAATCAATAAAAACGCCAACACATTCTCTTGGGCCAAAGCTGGTCCGATTACAGGAATCCCACCGAGCCAGTGAATATCAATCGTTGGCAATGAGGGAGTATTGGTAGGTGTGCCATTATATCCATAAAAAGCATCTAAGAGGTAACCCGTAATGCCTAAGGCCAATAAATTTATGGCCATCCCGACGACAACTTGGTCCGCCTGCAACCGCAATGTAGCCCAACCGAATAACATAGCCATGACCACACTACTTAAAACCCCCATAGCCAAGCCAATCCAGGGGTTATGCCCAATATTAGCGAAGACTACCGAGACGAACGCTGCGGTCAACATCATTCCTTCCATACTAATGTTGATAACCCCACCCCGTTCCGAAAACATCCCGCCCAATGCCGCATAAATTAGGGGAACAGAGATCGTCACGGTCAATGTCCAGAGCTCCGGATTTGTAAAAAAACTCACAGTGTTCCTTCCTCCTCGACCATCACATGGGTTATTGATGGAACTGACTCTGCTGGTGGGTTGTCATCTTTCCGAAACCATCCCATTTTCTGTCCTATCCAGTCAAACAACCGATCAATGGCCACCATAAACACAATGGTGCCTTGAATCACATAAGCAATCTGGGCGGGAATATTGGCATTCATTTGCATGTAACCGGCGCCACTTTGCAATGCTGCAAACAAAAATGCAGAGGGAATAATCGCCCAGGGATTGTTACGGGCCAGTAAGGCTACAACAATGGCCGTATAACCATATTGATTGGCAAAAGAATCAAAGAGTTGATGCGATACCCCACTAATTTGTAACCCTCCCGCCAGTCCGGCAAACATTCCTGATAGCATCATGCTCATCATAGTGAGTCGGGGTACCGATATCCCAGCCAACCGGGCCGCTTTAGAATTTTGTCCGGTCATTTGAATTTCGAATCCCAAACGAGTCCGGAACAAAAGCCATGCGGCCACAATAATCCCGAGGAAGGCAAAAAACAATGCCGCCGAGAGTTCCGTTGTGGGCACCAAGATAGGAAGAGTGGCAGAAGCGGCAATGGGTGGCGATTCGGGAATACTGCCAGGCAGCATTAAGGGTCCCTTTTCAATAAGATAATGCCCAAATTCAATGGCGGCATAACTGAGCATCATTGTAGTAATAACTTCGTGGGCTCCCCGGTATGCTTTCAAAACACCCGGAATTAAAGCATAAAGTCCGCCAGCCGCCACAGCAGCCATAATCAAGGCCACAAGATGAAGACCCGGAACCCATCGCCCTCCCATCGCTCCTACCCACGCGGCAGCAATGGCTCCCATCCAATATTGACCCTCGGCGCCAATATTGAATAACCCTGCGCGAAATGCGATAGCAATGCCCAAGCCCATTAATGACAAGGGAACAAAAATCACTAGGGTGCTCGCGAGATTACTCAAATTTCCTACTGAACCGGCCCATAGTGCCGAGAGCACGGTCCACGCAGGATACCCCGTAACTTGGGCAATCAGAGCGCTAATCACAAGGCCCATGATTACCGTAAATAAAGGCTTCAGCCATGGACGCAAAATCATACGACTTCGGCTCATAAGAGAAGCTCCTTGGACTGTTGTCCAGCCATCCACAGCCCAAATTGTTGGCGATTAAACGCACGACGTTCAGCCTGTCCGGAAATTTGGCCACGGAAGAGAACGACAATGCGATTAGACAACCGGATTAATTCATCTAATTCCAATGAAATAAGCAGAATAGCGGTTCCGCCCGCTGCCAAGGCTATTAATTGCTGGTGAACATATTCGATAGCTCCCACATCGAGTCCGCGCGTTGGTTGGGAAATCACAAGGACATGCGGATTTCGACTGATTTCCCGCGCTAATAACAACTTTTGTTGATTGCCGCCGGATAATGCACGGCATGGCAGTTCAATATTTCCCGGACGGATATCAAACGCCTTGATAGCCGCCTCAGCATGCTCTTTGGCCACTTGGTGATCAATGCCCATGCCCCGTCGATAGGGATAGCGGTAATAGTCACGCAAAATAAAGTTCTCCCAAATCTTTAGATCAAGCACTAACCCTTCTTCTTGCCGGTCTGCTGGCACATAGCCAATGCCCGCTTCGAGCCGCTTTCTCACGGAAAATTTTTCGATCGTTGTTCCATTCAACACGACGTGACCGCCATCTGGCTCTCTTAAGCCCACGACACTTTCTGCTAATTCTTGCTGGCCATTGCCTTCGATACCGGCTACACCCAAAATTTCCCCTTTGTTGAGCCGAAGACTCATCGGACCCAAGGCATGGCTTGATCGTGTTGCACGAATCCATAGCCGTTCAAGGCGTAATACTTCGTCGCTTGTAGCTTTAACCGTGCGGCTCATGGTAAGATTCACATCCCGGCCAACCATCATCCGTGCCAAACTGTGTGCATCCGTGTCTTTGGTGAGAGTCTGCTCAACAACCCGCCCTCGGCGGATAACGAGAACCCGGTCTGAAATGGTTAACACTTCGTCCAACTTGTGACTGATAAACACCACGGACAATCCCATTTGGGCAAATTCGCGAATCGATTTAAATAATCCGAGCGTTTCTTGTGGCGTTAAAAGCGCTGTCGGTTCGTCGAGAATAAGAATTTTGGCGCCGCGGTAGAAAGCTTTCAAGATTTCTACCCGTTGTTGCTCGCCCACCGTTAAATTTTCCACGAGACTTCCGGGATTAATATGAAGCCCAAATTTGTCGGCCAGTTCGCGGACTTCGCGCTCAGCCCGTCGTTTATCCAATTGACCCCAAAGGGTTTTAGGTTCATGCCCTAAAATTAGGTTTTCGACTACACTCATCCGATTGATCAACATAAAATGTTGGTGGATCATCCCGATACCAGCGGCAATAGCTTCCTGGGGATCCCCTAACCGAAGGTTTTGGCCATCGACCCTTACCGTGCCTGTGTCCGGTCGCAGGAAGCCCGACACAATTTTCATCAGGGTTGATTTGCCCGCACCATTCTCCCCAAGGATGGCCAAAACTTCCCCGGATTCCACGGAAAAGGAAATGTGGTCATTAGCCATCAGGGATCCAAAATGTTTGGTCACGTCTTTCACATCAAGTTGGGCCATCATTCGTCCTCCTTAGTGCAGACCGCCGAAATCGGACAATTCTCAGGAGTCTACGGTATTGTGGTGGGAGGAATAATCTTTCCTGCGCGAATAGCTTTTTCCGACTGTAAAACTTGTTGCACAATACTTGCCGGAATAGCTGAAATTGGCGGGGCCATGCCAACCCCATTATTCGATAAACTGTAATATTGAACGCCCGCTTTTAACGTACCCTGCAAACCGTCTTTTATCGTGTCAAATGTGGCGACTTGAATGCCTTTTTCCGCACTGGTAATCACGGTGTTGGGAGCAAGATAATTTTGATTGGCATCGACTCCAATCGCATAAACATGAGCCTGTTTGGCTGCAGTAATCACCCCGAGTCCGGAGCCTCCGGCAACCTGAAAGATAATATCGGCATGCTGAGCAATTTCTGATTGCGCATAAGTTTGCCCGTTATTGGGATTGTTGAAGTCATTGGTATATTTCAAGATAATCTTGGCGGAAGGATCTACGGCATGAACCCCAGCATAAAATCCTGCGATATAGGTATTCACAGGAGGAATTGATTCACCGCCCACGACGCCCAGTGTATTATAGGAATTAATATGGGGCAGGGCGTGATCTTTTTGCACCAAACCGGCCAATTCCCCAACGAGATAACCACACTGCTGCGTTTCAAATAATGAGGAAGTAACATTGGGCCCTGGCACTTCATCATCAATAATCATAAATTTGGTATGCGGAAATTCTTTAGATACTTGCTGGACGGCTTGCGCCATTAAAAAGCCTACGGCGATGACCAAGTTGTAACCTTGCTTGGCATAGTTGGTCAGAAATGGCACATAATCCGATTCGGTTTCTGACTGTACCACTGAAGTTGTGACACCAAGTTGATTTTTCGCTTGCATCAAACCGAGATATGCCAGATGATTAAATCCATGATCATTCAGCCCACCCGTATCCGTAACCAATCCAACTTTATACTTGGCTTTTGCCGTTGTGCCACTAGGGGATGAGGCAGCGGACGATGCTCCACATGCAGCTAATAACCCTCCCGAAAATATCGCGGTCGTAATCAAGGCGAGTGCACTTGATTTTCTCATATTGTCCTCCTCAATTGGATTTGAAAGACTCGACAATCAGGGAATAGGAAGAAATGAATACCTCGAATATGATTTTCTGCTCTAGATATCGGCGGGTTATTTTTGGACGTAAAGAGAGCAGACATCAGATGTCATAGAACAACATTAATAGTAAAGAAAATTACCGGAGGGTGCAATCAGCGGACAAGTTTTTGTGCAGGTGACCTAAAGTCGATAGAAACTGACAAAAATAAGGAAACAGGATTTCTTTGTTACACGGCTTTGTTAAATGAAGATATAACATCCTCACCTGTTATTAATACGGTTAAATGGCTATAGCATTGAGTGCTGTGTTAATTTAGGCTATGGCAATACGATTTCGATCAAACCCATACCGAAGAGCTCCATAGGGACTGTCATCATCGCGCCCTAAATAATCGTCCCGTCTCATACGGTCTGACCTTTTGTACAAGGAACAGAGCCATGGAATAGTTGTTCGGTCCAATTCCCCGTCTTCACGACTAAAGATGCCATTCAATATACGCCCATGTTCTTTTTAAAACACACCACACCAGATCATGGATCGTCACCACAAGATGGCTTGGTTGATATGTGTCACCAGCAAAATTGTCGGTTGCAGGGTGACTGCAGCAATTTCCCGATTCTTAAATTTTAAGGCCCAAATCATTCTGGCAGCCACCCAGGTTGTAAATACAGAATGCTCACATCACATACGTTAATTAAGTAGCGACTTCACAGCCATATTTGTGACCCTGTGGACAGGACTATCCCATGACCTAAGTCATGGGAATATTGGTCTCAGGTCCCACAAACGGTGCGCGCATGCGGTCTTCATGGGCCTTCATGGTTTGGGCAGCTAATTCATACCCCGCATCGGCGTGTCGGATCACGCCGATGCCCGGATCATTAAAGAATACGCGCGATAAGCGACCGGCACTATCCTCACTCCCGTCTGCCACCACCACAGCGCCCGCATGCAACGCATAGCCAATCCCGGTGCCTCCTCCATGATGAAACGACACCCAATGGGCCCCCGAGGCGGTATTCAATAAGGCGTTAAGAATCGGCCAATCGGCAATCGCATCAGAACCGTCTCGCATAGCCTCTGTTTCCCGATAGGGCGAGGCCACAGAACCCGTATCATGATGGTCGCGGCCAAAGACGACGGGGGCTGACAGCACGCCTTGCGCCACCCACTCATTCACCTTTGTCGCGAACGCGTCCCGTTCCCCCAGCCCCATATAGGCGATACGCGCGGGAAGCCCTTGAAAGTGAATATATTTCTGAGCCAGCGTAAACCACCGGGTTAGCAGCGGATTATCGCCAAACATCTGAAGGGCTAAGGCGTCCAATTGATAAATTTCTTCCGGCTTTCCGGAAAGAACGGCCCAGCGAAACGGGCCCTTGCCCTGGTTAAACAAATCACGAATATACGCGGGAACATATCCGGGAATATCAAACGCATCGGTTACGCCCTGATCGAACGCTTCTCGTCGTATGTTATTACCATAATCAAACGTATGCGCTCCCGCTTTTTGAAGTTGCAGGAGGTTCCGAACATGATGCGCAATCGAACGTCGCGCTCGTTGTAAATAATCTCCAGGATCTTTTTGGCGCCAAGACACCGCCTCGTGTACGCTGAGTTCATCAGGAATATACCCGATCAGGGGATCATGCGCGGCCGTCTGGTCTGAGAGCACATCGGGAATAATCTTTTGCGTAATGAAATACTGTAATAGCTCATTGGCATGACAGTGAACACCAATCGATAAAGACTCGCCGGCCTGTTTTGCCGACAGAGCGCGGTTAACAGCGGTTTCGATACTGTCGTACGCCACATCAAGATATCCGGTATCGAGACGTTTCTGAATCCGGTTCTCATCCACTTCCGCGATTAACGCCACGCCATCCAACATTTTGGCGGCTAAGGGTTGAGCGCCGCCCATTCCGCCCAATCCGGCTGAGACATAAAGACGTCCTTTCAAGGTCCCATCAAAATGTTTACGGGCCAAAGCGGCTAATGTTTCAAAGGTGCCTTGAATGACGCCTTGACTGCCAATATAAATCCATGAACCCGCCGTCATTTGTCCAAACATGGTGAGCCCTTGTTTTTCCAATCGGTCAAACTCTTCCAAGGTCGCCCACTTTCCCACCAGGTTGGCATTCGCTATCAAAACGCGCGGGGCCTGGGGTTGGGTCTTGAATATTCCTACGGGCTTCCCCGATTGAATCAGTAAGGTTTCATCATTCTCCAAAGTCAATAAACTTTCCACAATCTTGTCATACGCTGGCCATGACCTTGCTGCCCGCCCGCGTCCTCCATAGACAATGCGCTCTGACGGATTTTCTCCGACGCGCGCATCAAGATTATTCATCAGCATGCGCAATGCCGCTTCCTGACCCCATCCTTTACAATGCCGTGTGGGCCCCGTTGGGGCTTGAATCCCCACATGCTGGAAAAAGTCCCTGTCCATCGATTTCGTCCTCCTTTAATTCACTGGTTGTCCAACAACTGAGCCGCTTGCCGTTACCCCCATCGCTGGGTGAGATCTTGAATTCTTCGAGTCAAATCCGTAAGATTTTCGCTTGGCAACTGGCCGTCACGTACCACAGGTTTACCCTGAATCACGACCTGGCGAATGGCTTCCGGCGTCATCGCATAGACGATATTGGCCAAAAGTGTTTCGGGATTCCACGGCAATAGCGACAGATGATGGAGATCGATGCCGACAAAATCGGCCCAGAAGCCTTCGGCAATTCGGCCCGCTGGTACCCCTAGCATCTCAGCCCCGGATTGTGTCCCCATATGCCAAACCTCACGGTGTGACACGCTGGTCGCATCGAGTGTGCCCACTTTTTGGAGCAGGGCAGCCATCCGCATTTCTTCAAAAATACTGGCCCGGTTATTGCTGCATCCCCCATCGGTGCCTAGCCCTATCCGGACCCCCGCTTCTCGCAGTCGCGGGAGCGGAGTAATCCCATCAGCTAAAAACATGTTGCTTGAGGGGCAATAAGCTAAATGGGATTGAGCCTCACCCAGCACATGAATATCATCGGAATTCACCCACGTCAGATGAATCGCTATCAGTTGATCCGTGATAATCCCCAGATCGGCCAAATGCTGCACCGGCGTTTTTCCGGTCCGGGAAAGAGTCTCGTTGACTTCAAACGGTTCCTCAGCAACATGGATATGATAGGGAGTGCCAAGACGCCGGGCTAAGTCTACTCCGGCTTGGATCATCGGATCCGACGCCCCGTGAACACTGTGGGGAGCAGGATGGATGAAAACAGCGGGATCCGGAGCACACCGTGCGGCTAATTCTTGTGTTCGATATACCGCGTCATCAGGGGTTTCACGGTACGCCTCCGGCGCCCCCTCCCAGTCATAAAAGGTCCGGGCCATGACCAGGCGGATACCAACATCCCGCGCGGCTTCAATGACCGCCCAATCATTCTCAAGGCCTTGATTGTGCACATAGAAGAAGTCGACAACCGTCGTAATGCCGTGTAAGACCATTTCGCTAAACGCCAATTTTGCTCCCCAATAAATAGCCTCCGCATTCAGATGAGGCGTAATCCGATATAACGCTATATCCCGCCACACCAAAAACGGCTGATCGACCGCTATTCCACGCAACAAATGTTGAAAGGAGTGGGTATGGGTGTTAATCGTGCCGGGCACTAAGGCCTGATCCGCCCAGTGAATGGATCGGGCCTGAGGAAAAAGACGCGCCATCTCGTCCCGGGGACCCACCCCGACAATGGTTCCCGCGTCCTCGTCAACCACGACGCCATAATGCGCCATAAACTGCTCATTCACCCACATCCACGCGGGTTCATAAACGCTCAGCATTCTTTCACATCCTTTGAGAACATCGTATAAGATGTTCCCGGAGCATTCAGATCCCACCGTATGATGACCCGGCGCACAACCTCGGCAGCCAGCACGATATCCTCCATTTCGGCGGATTCTTCAGGACAGTGGCTGTAGCCATTACTGCGCACGAAAAGCATGCCCGTCGGCACCCGTTTGGCCAGATGAGCCGCATCATGCCCCGCCCAACTGACGAGAGCGGGATGCGGCAGTCCCATCTCATCCATCACGGCATGGAGTAAGGCTTGCACGTCCTGATCCATGAAACTCGGCTCCTGTTCCAAGATCATGTGGCGGCGGATGGATAAGTGCAGGCGCTGGCTTAATGCCTGAAGCTGTGTCCACAGGCTATCTGTCAGTTCCGCCAAGATGTCGGGATCAGGAGAACGCCATTCCACAATAAATTCGACGTGCGAGGGGATAATGTTGATGGAATTGGGAAACACGCGGACATAGCCGACCGTGCCCACCGCACGGTCGGCAAATCGCTGGCTCAATTGTTGGAAGATCATCATGGCTTGGGCAAATCCTTGAACCGCATCACGACGGGATTCATAGGGTGTCGTGCCGGCATGGTTTTGTTCTCCGGTAAGGGTAATCATTTGCCGCGTGATCCCGGTAATGGTGGTCACCACTCCCAGAGGCCATCCCGCTTCATGAAGCCGGGGACCTTGTTCAATATGGGGTTCCAAAAAACCTTTTAACGGGCCGATTGCAAATGCTGAATCGTGAAGACCAGGAGCTCCCGCTTGATCCAACGCCTTCCGCACCGAATAACCCGTCTCATCGGTCACATCCAGTACCCGATCCCACGACAGGACACCAGTTAACAAGCGGCTCCCTAAGGTCGAAAGGCGAAAAGGATTGGGTTCTTCACCGGTTAAGGCCAAAACCGCGAGAGTGTTTCGCGGTCTGTATCCCTCTTCTTGTAATGTTTGGAGGGCTTCTAAGCCTAAAATGACCCCCAGTGCCCCATCATAACCGCCACCATTTCTCACCGTATCCAAGTGGGATCCCACGGCCATAATGTCTTGCGACGCTCCCGGCAAAAATGCCCATAGATTCCCAGCCGGATCGATTTGGGTCACAAATCCGGCCTGTTCCGCTTCCCGCAAAAACCATTGTCGTGCCGCCCGTTCCGCTGCACTGCCAAAGGGGCGGGTAATGCCTCCCGCATCATCTTGTCCGATCGCGGCAAGGGCATCAAACCGTCTTTGCAATCGAGACAACGCCAAGATATCCGGCATGGAGTCGTCACTCCTTATTTTTTGTGCTCGTCCGCGACCAGTAGACCTGCAAGCGTTGGTCCCGTTCTTCTAACTGTTCCAAACGCAAACGGACGCCAGGAAGTTCTTGGGCCACTTGACGGACAAGGTAATTAATCACAAACATGGGGGCCACATACGAATCAAATAGCGACGCCGTGGCCACCGGAACGACCAGAACCGGATCGGCAAAGGTCATGACGGGCGACATCCAGCGATCGGTTAACGCCGCCACCCTCACCCCATCGTGATGTGCCGCTTCAAGCCATTCCATCAACACTCGGGAATAGCGAGGAAACACCCACCCCACAATGACCGTGTCCTCGGAATCCCAGCCGGCACAGTTATCCCATAAAGGCGTGCCGGGTGTCGCCACTTCCACCCCATTGCGAATCTTGCCCAAACAATATGCAGCATAGGGAATTAACGTACTCGAAATGCGCGCCCCCGCCAAAATGACGCGGGATTTGGTCGCCACCAAATTCACCAACCGGTTCATGGGTTCACTGTCTAAAATTTCGGGGAGCGATTCCAAATTCGCCACCTCTTGCGCCAATAATGGATCCGCATCGTCAGGAATACTGGGACGGAGGTAGACGGTGCGTTCGGGAGCGCGCCATTCTTCCCGGACAAATTCTTGGAGGGCATGCACAAACTCACTGTATCCCCCAAAGCCCATGCTGTGGCAAAACCGCGTGATGGAGGCTTGGCTCACACCGACCGCTTTGGCTAAGTCACCTGAACTCATAAAGGACGCTTCCCGTAAATGCAGCGCTAAGTAATCGCCAATTTGCTGATGCGTGATCGACTCGCTTGATGCCAGTCGAATCCGGTCCATAAATCCTTCAATACTCTGTAGTGGCTTCATCGAATGCGTATCCTCATTCATAAACGAATAGTGTGTGAATCAGTTGTTCCACAAAATTTTAGCACAAAGAGAATATTTGAATAAGCTCATTCCGCCAATTTTTTGTATAAAAACCAATTTACCCAGAATCCTGCTAATTTGTCGTCTAATTGCGTCAGCCTTACAGTATATATTTGACATCTATCTTACATGATTCATTGTGCTGAACTCACAAATCATGAATAAAAATAATGAACATGTTCTAAACCCATTGACATCATCTCCTGTTTGTTTTTACTGTAAACGTGTAACACTCTATTCTCTTTGAAATATATTTAAATGACTTCATTCATCCTGTGTTGTCTTAACCTATCTGTTTCGTGATTCATGGTAGTCGTTGCCGGCCCCTGTGCTTATGCCCCAAATTTTCCAGTTCGTAAGATGGTCCCATTCAAGACGCCCTGACTTAGGCTGCCACCTACGCTTAGAGGAACATTTTTCAGTCGTTAAGGTAGTGATTGAAAATATGATAGGAGGAAACAAGATGAGCGAGTTATCTGCCGTCGAAAAGGCCATCGAGCGTCACAGTTATGACGTCATTCCTCTCACGGAACGACACGGGACGCCCAAATGGTTATTTTTCATGTGGTATGGGATTAACGCACAAATTTTTGTTGTAGCTACAGGGGCACTAGGTGTACTGATTGGCTTGAATTTTTGGGGTACGGTGTTGGCCATTGTTGTAGGGAATATTGTCGGTAGCATTTTTATGGCACTCCATTCCGCTCAAGGGCCCAAATTGGGCTTACCGCAGATGATTCAAAGCCGCGCTCAATTCGGTTTTTATGGATCACTGTGGCCACTATTTATTGTGTGGGCCATGTATGTCATTTTTGCAGCCACTAATATTGTGATGGCCGGACAAGCTTTTCAAGCTGTCTACCATGGTTCTGTCAATTCCTGGGCGGCCATCTTGACCATCCCCATGATTCTCATCGCGATTTTTGGCTATGACTGGATCCATTATGGATTTCGCTATGCAACCTGGCTTTATTCCATCGTCTTTATTGTGCTCACGGTCATGTTGCTTGTTCACGGTTTACCCGCTCATGATCTCGCCCATGGGAAATTTACTTGGGGCAACTTTTTCTTAGCGTTATCTATTTATGCAACCTGGCAAATTTCTTATGCGCCCTATGTATCGGATTACTCCCGGTACTTGAGCCCGAATCTTGCCACTCATACGTTCTGGGCAACATTTTGGGGTACCAACATCGGGTCTATCTGGCTTATGATTTTAGGAGCCGCCTTAGCCGCTCTCAATCCCGCCGCTCAGACTCTTTCTGCTATTCAGGGATTAGGTGGTCACAGTTGGGGAACGATTATCGCCCTATTACTCGGGATAGGTCAACTCATCCCCGGAGCCGTCAATATTTATGGCGGAGCCATTGTGACGCTTTCCGCAGGTAGTAATATTCGTCCGTTTGAATCCACTCGCATATTGCGAAGTGTCGTGGCTCTCGTGATAGGAATATTATCGGCACTTATGGCAATTGCTGGTTCCGGGCATTTCATGACCAATGTTGAAAATTTTCTACTCTTCCTGATGTACTTCTTGATCCCATGGACCGCCATCAATCTCACCGACTTCTATTGGATCCACCATGGTAACTATAAAATCTCCGATTTATTCACGTCTAAGGGCGTCTATGGACGGTGGGGATGGCCCGCACTGATTGTGTACACCGTGACCTTTCTCGTCGAAGTTCCATTTATGAACACGACCGTCTACCAGGGGCCTATTTCCAAAGCTTTAGGCGGAGCCGACATTTCATGGATTGTCGGCCTCATTGTTGCGGTGCCCCTGTACTACTGGGCAGACCGTAAATGGGGTAAAAAAGATGCGATTAGTTCCGTGTTAACAGACAGAGAACCCCAAATCGTAGAATAGCTCTGAACAAACCATCACAGTTATTAAAATTTTACAATCCCAATAAAGAAAGAAGGGAACGGGATTATCCCGGATTTGTGTGATAACCATCAGATATTGGGATAGACTTACAGATTCAGAACGCCAGAATCTTCTCATACGTGGAGAAATGCATTATCCCGATATTCAAGCCACCGTGGAAAACATTCTCCAAGAGGTTAAAGTGTATGGTGATGATGCGTTATGGCGTTTAGAAAAAGAACTTGACCAGGCGGATCTCCGGGCATGTGGCCTGAAAGTCACCGAAGCTGAATTCATCAACGCGGAACAGCAATTACCCGAGCATCTCAAAGCGGCAATAGACCATAGTATTGCCAATATCAAACGGTTTCATCTCAAGCAGGTTCCCCCATTGTCATGGTCAACGGAAATCCTTCCTGGAGTCCACGTGGGAGAAATCACGAAGCCCATTGCCTCAATTGGACTCTATGTTCCCCGCGGAAAGGGCTCTTTTCCCTCGGTTATGGCAATGCTCGGCGTGCCAGCGGTCCTTGCCGGAGTTCCTCAAATTATTGTGGCTTCCCCTCCGGGTCCTCAAGGGACAATTGACCCCGCTGTACTCTATGTGGCAAGCCAATTGGGCATTTCCCACGTCTTTCGTATAGGCGGCGCACAAGCTATCGCAGCTATGGCGTATGGGACAATGTCCGTGCCTAAGGTAGCTAAAATTTTGGGACCCGGCAGTGCCTTCGTTGCCGTCGCCAAACAACAACTGGCTGGTTTTATAGATATTGGTTTGCAGTCAGGACCCAGCGAGGCTCTCATCATAGCCGATGACCATGCCAATGCCAAATGGGTCGCCCTGGACTGGATGAATGAAGCTGAACATGGACCCGACTCCACCGTATTTCTTGTCACGCCATCTGCCACGTTAGCCCAACAAGTAGCCCGTTTTGTTGAGGAATATTATGAACGATTGCCCGAGCCCCGCCGTCAATTTGTCGAGCAGGTTGCACAAAAGGGAGGAATTCTCATCACCCCAAATCTCTCCATAGCGTTAGACTTTGTTAACGATTTCGCCGCCGAACACCTGGTGCTTCATGTCGCCGACCCTGATGGCGTTGTGCCCCACATTCATCATGCCGGAGAAATTCTTATTGGACCCTTTACACCCATTGCGGCAGGCAACTTTATGGTAGGACCTAATGCCGTCTTGCCCACAGCAGGATTTGCTCGCAGTATGTCTGCTCTTAGCATTCGTGATTTCTTACATGTCACATCGGTTCTAAGGCTTTCGAAAAATGCCCTTATCGAGATGGCTTCCGATATTGTCACGATAGCCGAATATGAAGGATTTACGGCTCACGCTCTCTCAGTCACCGGTCGAGACTTAGCGGTGAGCGGAGCAACACATACAAGTCATCCCGAACAAGAACTAGGAATATTTTGGCACGAAATCACTAAGGACCGGATCCATGTCAAGAGACGAACACGGGAATCAATTATTGAACTGCAACTATCCCGGGGACCTCGTGATGAGGCGTTAAAAGAACATGTGCGAACCGGACTGCAATTCCTTAATCATATGCTTGAAACGATTGCCTGGCGAGGACAGTTTAATCTGGCGGTAACATATCACGCTCAAGAGGCCAAGGAATATCACTTGATGCATGTCATTGCCGAGGATGTCGGTCTTACGTTAGGTCTTGCCTTCCACCGTATGGCTCAAGAACATTTATTTTATGGCATTGAAGGCTCAGGGTTTGCCGTGGGCGTCATCGACGAAGCCGAGTCTTTTGTGGCTATCAGTCTTGAAGGACGCCCCTTCTTGCAATGCGAGTACGATCCTTCCGTTCGTCAGCTCGAACACGTAGAAGATATGCTGACCACGGATTTGGAGAATGTCTTGTCCGGCTTCGCTCAAGGGGCTCTGGCTACACTTCATGTCATGGTCCGCCGGGGACACGATCCCCACCACCTGTGGGAATCGGTTTTCCGTGCGCTCGGTGAAGCCATGAATGCCTGCTTACGGCCCAATGCGTTCAGGCAAGGAACGACACCGGGAGTCAAGGGAATTTAACGAGAGCCCACTGGTCATTGGTTATCCAAAGCTGCTTCCACCTTATGGTATAAATTCAGCGCCATGAAATCATTGACGAGTTCTTGATGTCACAAACGATGATAGAAACTAAAGGACTCCCATCAAGTCTAGCATAGGAGAGAGAATACTCCATGAATGACGCGATAGCCGAGATTATGTCTTTAAAAAATCACATAGCTCTCGTGACAGGAGGAAGTCAAGGCATTGGAGAGAAAACAGCTAAAATATTAGCAGAATCCGGAGCCGAGGTCGTCATTTGTTCGCGTTCAGAAGATCGTTTGAAAGCAGCGCAAAAACGTCTAGCAGCTCAAGGTCAGCACGTCCACACAGTTTTGTGTGATATCAAGAATCCCGGAAGTATTGCCCTTATGGTACAAGAGATCGAAGAACATATCGGTCCCATCAGTATTTTGGTGAACAACGCGGGCGTTGATATCCCTATGGCTGCTCTCGACGTGACAGAAGAAACGTGGACGACCATCATGGACACCAACGTCAAGGGAGTTTTCTTCTGTGCCCAGCAGGTAGCCCGCTTCATGATTCCCCGCAATCAGGGCGTCATTATCAATTTGGCATCTGAATTGAGCTTTGTAGGGATGGTTCCCTATGCGGTCTATGCCATTAGCAAAGGCGCTGTTGTCCAATTAACCAAAACATTGGCACTAGAATGGGCTCCTCATCACATCCGTGTCAATGCCATAGCCCCAACTTTAGTCGAGACGCCCATGCTTGATGCGCTTTTTAGTCATCCCGAGCACGCAATGAGGCAGTGGATTAACATGATCCCGTTAGGACGTTTAGGCACACCCACTGACGTGGCGCACGCCATCGCATTTTTAGCGTCAGACGCGGCATCTTTTATTACCGGGACCATACTTCCGGTTGATGGCGGGCGATTGTGCCACTAATCTTCGCCCAACCACAGCAGCAATGACGACTGTAACGTCCACAGGAAGGAGACCTGACATTGGTTCTCACCGAAGAAGAAATCGCCATGCTTGAGGGAAAGTACGGGGAAGGAACCGCTTTAGCCATGCGGATACAAGTCGGCATTGGAGAAGCGTTTGACGCCCAACGCCTGGTACCCATTTCCCGAGCACATGTCGCATTAAGTAACCAAGAAGCCGATTTGTGGTTTGTCGAAAAGCTTCTCCATCTCGGAGCCGCATGCCGCGTTTCTCCAACCGTCAATCCCGGATTTGATCTGTCCTATTTTTCCACTGTGGCCACGGTGAAATCCCAGGATTTAGAGCAAATGGCGCGAACAGCTCAAGCTTATCGGGATATCGGAGCCATTTTAAATTACAGCTGTACGCCTTATTTGTTTGACAATATTCCCCGTCTTCATGAAATCATCGCGTTTTCGGAAAGCAGTGCCACCCCCTACGTAAATGCAGTCTATGGAGCCAGGACTAACCGTGAATCAGCTCAAAGTGCCTTGTGTGCTGCCATTACAGGACGTGTTCCGGAATACGGATTATTATTAGACGAAGCCCGATATGGAACGGTCTTGGTACAAATCGAAGCGCGGTTGCAGTCTGATTTCGACTACCAACTCCTTGGCTATGCTATTCCTAAAAAGATTCATGGTGAAGTTCCCGTCTTTATGGGCATTCCCAAAGACGTTACACCCGAATCCCTGATGAATCTTGGGGCCGAACTTAATACCGCTGGAGCTGTACCCATGTATCACATTTTGGGCGTGACTCCCGAAGCCCAAAGTCTGGAACAAGCTACCGGATACCGAAAGAATCTGAATACGGTCGTCATTACCAATCAGGATTTAGAACGGGTCCATGACCAGATTTCCAAGAAACCAGGACCTATTGAGTTTGTGATGCTCGGTTGTCCTCATCTCACGCTCAGGCAAATTCAAAATATTGCCCAGTTAATTCATGGACACAAACTCCGTACCGAATTATGGATCAACACATCCGCCCATACACGTCTTTTGGCCGAACGTCTCGGTATTGCTCAAATTATTGAGGATGCGGGTGGCCACATTCTCCAAGACTCCTGCGTCGACCAGCCCATTTGGGCTCATCTCGCCGGGAAAATCGGCGCCACCGACTCGCCCAAATGCGCTTATTATACGGCCAGACGGTCGATGGATTTTGTTATTCGCAGTATCGAAGAGTGTGTGGCTGCGGCAATAAAGGGGGAAATTTGATGGTAAACGCAGTGAACAATTCAAAAGAGTTTTCTTGCCACAAAATTTCTGGTGGGAGAGCCGAGGCTCCTTGCATTATTTCTCCCGATGATATCTGTTTTTACCTCTGCGATCCCAAAACAGGCATCGTCTTAGAAGAAGGTCATGCCTTGAAAGGCCGCAGTCTCGCTGACAAAATCGTCATTTTCCCCAGTGGCAAGGGTAGCTCAGTGGTTCAAACCGACGGACTCTTCCAGTTAGCGATGAATGGGAATGCTCCCAAAGCTATTATCGTGCAATACCCCGACACAGTACTTGTGGCCAGTTGTATTATTCTAGATATTCCGATGGTCGACCGCGTCGATCCCGCCTTTTACCACTGGATCGAGTCAGGCGTAACACTCCACCTCGATGCCGATAGGGAAAGAATCCGCGTGATGGCGCCTTGAATTCTGTGACATCATCTATTTCGGCAGAACAAAAAAGCAAGATTATGCAAGCGCTCTTGCCCATCGTCGGCCAAGATGCTCTCATCGCTCAGTCAGATGCCCTAACTTCCTACCGGTATGATGCGACGGGACAGGCGGGACATCCGGACTTGGTAGTGTTGCCCTCCTCAACTAGCGCCTTAAGGCAGGTTCTCAAAATCCTCGAATCTTTTTCATCCCTTCCTATCATCGTTCGCGGTTCGGGAACGAACTTGTGCGGTGGCACGGTCCCCAAAACCGGTGGTGTTGTCATTGCCCTGACCCGCCTTCAGAGTTGGCTCTATCACGATCTTAGAAACCGCTATATTGTCGTGGAATCCGGTCTCTTAACCGCATCAGTGAACCACCGCCTAAATCCTTTAGGCTATCATTATGGACCAGATCCCGGCAGTTATCATATCTCCACAATTGGCGGCAACGTAGCCGAAAATGCCGGAGGCATTCATGGCGTCTCCTATGGCGTGACCACCCAACATGTGTTGCAAATGCATATCTATATCGGCAATAAGGGCCTCTTGACGCCCACTATTCACGACTTCCGAACCACGCTTGATATCACTGGATTACTGGTTGGCTCCGAAGGCACATTAGCTATAGTCGATACAGTTATTTTAAATATTTTGCCGCAATGGCCTCATATAGCGACGATGCTTATCATATTTTCAACCCTACCTGAGGCCGTGGATACAGCTTTGGGTGTTTTAGCTGCTGCTGTTTCTGTAAGCGCTTTAGAACTTATGGACGAGGCTTCCCTTAAGGTGATTCAACCTCTCATGAAAGACATGGATTTTGGGAAGGCTCAGGCCGCATTGCTCATCGACATCCACTCGTCGCCGGCACGCTTATTTCAAGAGTCGATGTACCTCAAAGAAATTACTAAGAAGTATGGGGCTCTAAAGGTTCTCCTCGCTGAAACAGCGACCGAATCACGTTCATGGTGGGAAGGACGGCGGGCGCAATATGGTGCGGCGGCGCGTCTGGCTCCTCGACTATGGGTACAAGATGTAGCCGTACCTCTGTCCCAACTCAAATCATTGTTCCGACGTATTGAGGAGATTCAATCATCTTATGCCATGCCCATCATTACCGTCGCTCATGCAGGCGATGGGAACCTTCATCCGGACATTCCCTACGATCCGACATCCGCCACAGAAGTCAGTCGTGCTCACGCGATGGTCGACGCTATTCTCCAAGAAGCCGTCGCTTTAGGCGGAACCATATCCGGTGAACATGGCATAGGCCATGACAAACTTCCCTATTTAGGGCTTATGTATGGAGATGAGGAGCAACATGTTTTTGCCGCCATTAAACAGTGTTTTGATCCAGACTGGCGTTTAAATCCTGGTATTGCCGTGTACAGAACGGCCCTGAAAGACCTTCAATATCCACTAATCAGTTCTCCCACTTCTTCGATATCGCAAAAGTCCTCTAGTTTGTGGCAGCCCGGTAATCTTAACGAACTTCAAGAGATGATATATACAGCATCTCGTTCACATCTCACGCTGACAGTTCAAGGTGCCGGACACTGGCAAAATATCTTGCAGTGTGAAGACACCAGGATGATTCAACCCATATCTTTGTGCGCTTTTAGTTCCATCCATGAATTGGACCCGGAGAGTTTATCCATCACGGTGGGTGCTGGAATACCCAATGCTGAATTAACCGACTTTCTCGCATCTTATCATCTTCAGCATGCGCTAGTCAGCGGCCATCCTCAAGGTACTACCGGGGGTCTAGTCAGCCGCAATAATAGGTCATGGCACCATAGCTATCAATTTGGATGGCGCGACACCCTTTTGGCGATATCGGTTATCGACGGACAAGGGCGTCATCTCAAATTCGGCAGCAAAGCTATCAAGGACGTAGCCGGATACGACGTCAAAAAATTGTTTATCGGTTCTTGGGGAGCGTTAGGAATCATCACCTCATTAACATTCAAACTTGAGACGATACCAAAAACCTTGTTATGGGGCACCTTTCGGGCAAAAACCCTTCAACAATTGCTAAACATCGCAATCGATTTGGGTTCTCATGCGTACCGGCCTGAAGCTATATTCATAAAACGCTGGTCCTTTACGGATCCCGAACTGGTGATTCGAATCTTAGGCCCTCACTGTCCTGAAATGAGGAGGCTGGCAGAACAATTGGCCCTGTCCTATCAAGCCGATCTGACGTGGCAACAATCGGAGTTCCAGGACGACCTTGATATACAGCGAGAGAACAATATTCGTAATGCATGGCAACAACATGGCTATTGCTATGAAGGTGGGGTCTGGCCCACCGATCTGCTCAACCTCATTCCTGTAATAGGCGACCGTTTGTTCACTTTGTTTCCTGTCTCAGGAGCTTATGAAATTTATGGCCAACTTCCCTTTTCTCGGGTGCTGCCAGGTCTTCACCGGGTGTGGCATCCCAACAATCATTGGAGTCTAACCTATCCCACCTGGCACCCTTATGTCCAGGGTCTCAAAGAAATCTTTGATCCCAAACAAATCTTTGCTGTCCCGTGGACTGTAAGCCTATAGAATCTGGCACAATATTGTAGATACTCTGAATGCAACAGGAGCTGAATGATCATGTATTATCTCATTATTCACGGAACTGTTTATCCGGTGACCACTCCCCGTGCGCCCCGGCGCGGAGGAGAACTAGGCTCTCAGTCTATTGTGGCTGATGGGGCCATCGTGATTAAAGACGGCCTTATACAGGCGCTCGGGCCCACCGAGGATATTCTCCAGGCTTATCGGTCCCCAGACCAGATTTTTGATGCCCAAGGCCGTATTGTCATCCCCGGTTTTGTAGACTGTCACACCCATTTACCCTTTGCGGGTTGGCGGGCCGATGAATACCGTAGTCGTCTCTTAGGCCAATCCTATCAAAATCTCGGACGTGGTGAAGGAGGCATTGCCCGGTCTAGTCGCCAATTAAATATCCAGAGCGATGAGCAGGTACTCACCTTTACGGAATCGTTGACACGGGAGATGTTATCGACCGGTACGACTGCATTTGAAATGAAGAGTGGATATGGACTCAGCGTCCAAGGGGAACTTCGCCAGCTCGCTCTTATTCAGCGTTTAAAGTCCCGCCTCGATCAGCGTATCACAGCCACCGGCTTGTTCCTTCACGCGCTCCCTCAAGAATACACCGCAGACAACTGGGTCGATGTCGTCATTGATGAGCTTCTTCCTGCCGCTCATGAAAGACAACTGGTTGACGCTGTCGACGTGTTTATCGAGTCGACAGCTTTTACGCCTGAACAGGCTCAGAGATTTTTACACGCCGCGCAACGTCTCAATTTGATTCTTCGGGTGCATAGTGACCAATTTTCTCACATGGGAGGAACCGCGTTGGCTCTCGCGCTTGGTGCCCGGGGCATTGATCATTTGGATCATCTGACGTCAGAAGATGTTGCGGCATTTGGTGATTCGCGGTCAGTTGCCGTGCTCTTACCTGCTGCTACGTATAGCATGAATCATCAGCCCTTTCCTCCAGCACGGGACTTAATCGAACACAACGCAGCCATTGCTATCGCCTCTGATTTTAATCCTGGGACAGCGCCGATTTCTCACATGCCCCTCATTATATCGTTAGCAGTCCATCTTTTTGGTCTCACACCGGAAGAAGCCTTAAGCGCAACCACTATAAATCCGGCCTATGTGTTAGGGATAGAACAAGAAGTCGGTTCAATAGAAGTGGGAAAACGTGCCGATCTTCTCATTTTAGACACTGATCAACTAGAAAGCATTCCATACAGAGCCGGACATAATCCAATTTATCAGGGTTTTGTAAAAGGAAAACAAATTCGGTAATACATTGTAAAATCTAATTCCAAAAATCTCGCTTTGTTATCAAAATATTTGCTACTGAATGTTTTTGAATTTAACAAGTCGGTCCCATGGTAACACTAGGTTAACTCCCCTAATTGTAAACAACTCATTGATGACTGGACCTAGAGCATCTCGGAACACCATATTATCAGAAAAGCCCAAAAGGATAGGGAATGTGTCTGGCTTATTATATCCCGTTTTACGACTCATTTACTGCGAAAGCAAACGTCAGTAAAGTCATTTGGTCCACTGATACACACATAGCAGGACACGCTTCGGAACTAGGAACATCCTCGGTTGCCCAACCGCTTCCGTACCTAGGAAACATCTTTGATATCCACATATGGACTAAACCGTTAATTATCAATTCTTCAATAATCCAAACGTTACAAAGTTATTTAATGTAAAATTCCAGATAAAAGCTACGCCAAGACTAACTGCCATACTTACCGCTACATTCCAATGAAGAATTCCAGCTAATAAATATAAACTTAGCTCGTTAATGCCCAATCCAATACTCGCAATAGATGCGAAGATGCCAAACTGACGACCGATTTGAGCATATCGATTTCGAAATGCCCACCGGCGACTAAGAGGAAAATTAATGAATAACCCGACAATAAAGCCGATACCCTGACTATAAATAAAATTTATGGACAAAAAATGAAACAATATCACACTACTTATCCACGCACATACTGCCGATATCGTACCGCTAACAATGTATTTCAATAACCTTTTTCCGATTGGAGAATTAACCTGGACGTGGTCATTTATCATCAATATATTCCTCATATATTAATTTGCCTTGGTACTAACCGTTCTTCTCCTGTCTCTTCCAAATATATTGCGTCTCCGTTAACTGCCCACAAATCGTAACTAGCTCCTAATATATTCCGTGCAGCCAATAATCCTGTCATCATTGCATGATCCTGATTATTGTAACGATGCATCCCATTTCGACCAGCTACTTGCAGATTTGAACACGTACTTGCTAATTCACTTACAATTTCTTGGACATTATTCTCATAGAAATCGTCATATACAGGATAGGCCTTTCGGACACGTACAACTTTTCCATCCACCACTTTCCCCAATCCTAATAATCCTAATTTCCGTATTTCTTGTTCGGCAAATTGCAACAAGTCCCTATCTTCCATACTCCATAAATGATCCCCCTCTGAACAAAAATATTCCAATCCTAGACACGACGTCTTCGGATTCGGAACCATGTGTGGACTCCAATTCCCAAAATTTTGAATACGCCCGACCTTAACAGACGGTTCATGGATATAAATCCAATTATCGGGAAACAAGTCTGGCAAATCGATTATTAATGCAACAGTTAGAAAATCTCTATATTTTAACGATTCAGCGGCTTTTATAGTCATTAATGTTGGTGACGGATCTAGTGCCATAACTAGCGAACGAAGTGGCATGGTGGATATTACTTTATCGACTGTGAACCGAACAACTTGACCATTTAAATTCTTTGCTTCAACACTTGTGATAAATCCAGAATTATGCATTACTTTGGTCACTTTGTGTCCCATGAAAACTTCGGCCCCAAGTTTTTTCGCTTCAGATGCGACTTTTTCCCACAACATACCTGGTCCAAGTTTTGGATAATAAAATTCGTTAATCAAGGTTTTGATTATTTGGTCATCCTTCGCCGAATTTGGGAAAAGGGAAGTTTTTATGGCATTCCATAGATTCAAGCCTTTAATACGTTGGGCTGCCCAGTCTGCGCTAATTTCATTGCATTTCATACCCCACACCTTTTCAGTGTAAGTTTTAAAAAACATTTCATATAATCGTCTACCGAAATGATATATAACCCAGTCTTCAAAAGTTACGAACTGCTTTCGCCGTGACATTCTGGATTTAACATAGTCAGTAATGCATAGTGTTGTATTCATCAGTCCCATATTTCGGAATGCATTGCTCGCTTTCAAAGGATAATCATAAAATTTTCCGTCGTAGTAAATTCTAGATATCCGTTGCCGCTTCAACAGATTATCACCTAACATATCAAACCAGAAATTATTTATTTCCTGGCTCTTGGAAAAAAAACGGTGACCACCTATATCAAATCGATAATTTCCATAGTCTACAGTGCGCGAAATCCCTCCAACATATTGAGGATCTTGCTCAAAAACAACAACCTTTACTCCGTGAAGTGCCAATTCATACGCGGCCATTAACCCCGCCGGACCGGCACCGATAACAATAACTCTCATTGAATACAGACACCTCCGTTGCTTACTTGCGTTATGGCACTTACCACATTCTTCCAAATCAATTGTGATGAAATGAACGATAATAAATTACAAGCTTTCTGACCTCAAACTCATAATGTCCATTAGTTAAAATCGAAACCGATACAATTTTTACGTGTCGAATATTTAAGTACATTGATGTTGATACCGAGGTTATAGGGATTCTGGCTTTGCCGATTTGTAGGACTCCAACACGTTCTTTCTTTGTGGATGAAATGGCTGAGCAATTTAAAGTTATTTTGTATTGACCCGGATACAGTATTAACCAAAGGTTTTCTATGATTGGTCCCGGTTTCCCTTGAGGTATCTCAACATCATAATTACGCCAATTAATGCCACCCGTTATCACACCCTGCGTCCACAAGGGAACGACCCAAGACCTACCTGTCGGTTCCCATCCCCATACATCTGGAGATGGCTTTGGGACCGAAAATCGCCGAGATCCGTTTAAAATAAACAAATGATCTTGGTAATAGGTAATGCGATATCCGTTGCGAACAGCGTTATATATAACATCCGCTAAGTAGGGTCTTACAGGACTTCGCGCGATGATGGCAGTTGGTACATTCTTTGCCTTCGGATTTGCCTCTTTCCACAATGTCGGCAGCGTATCCAGAAGACGACCAGGAGCTTGATCGGTTGCAATTCCCACCACCGGATAGCGATAAGCCCACAGGCCTAAATGATTTTGCGTATAAATTACATCAGTCATAGGAATATGACTAATGGCTTTCTTGACCTGAGCCACATAATTATTGTTAACAGTTATCTCGGGAACAATGACGATCACCATAAAGATTGATTCTAAAATCATTGTCGATAAAAAAGTGCCAAAAATGAATAAACTTCGACGAGCCTTGAATCGCAAAAGTGCCTCAATTAACGCTAAGAAAACCCAACCTGATAAAATCACTTGATATTGATCATTGATAGCTTGTTGAGCGGCAAAAGAAGATATTCCGTTGAAAATAAACAGCGACAGTGTTGCCATTACACTAGCCGAGCCAAAAAACACAATCGCTAAGACAGGAGCAAATATTAAGAAAGCATAAACACCATCATGGGACAGATGTGTCAAGACCAACGAAAAATGTTGAAATAAACCAGTAATAACTCCAAAGAGGGTGTGCCCTAAATATCCGTAGAGACTTAAAACGAGAGATTCGTTAGCTCCCGGAAAGTACGTAGGCAGAATCCACTTAAATTCCACCACTAAAATTAAGAGGCTGAGAAAAATAGCAACGATGCCATCTTTTATCCGGCGTTCCCAGAAAATTAGGCCAATTCCCCAACCTCCTATGGAAATTAAGACGACATTCTTTGCCAAAATAGCCGACACTAAAAATACATAGTACAGAATTTTGTTGTTAGCTCGATAAAAATAATAGGCCCATATGATAAATGGCAAGGCCACAAAATCCGGATGAAAATCGAATTGACTTCCACCGATAATTGCTGGATATAGCAAAAATGTCACACTGACAAAAGTCGACTGCCATTTGGACAATCCTCGTAAATAAGCAATTCGGTATAACCCCCAAGCAGCTATCGCCGTTCCTAACGCCTGCACAACAAATAAAAAGTATGCTCCTCCCAAAAACCGAAAACCGTAAGCCAAAGGATAAATCCATAATGAGCCGTCCACAGCCAAAGCGGGGGTCTGAAATACGGAAGAGAAGGCCCACCAATCTCCATGGGAAATTTTCCACATTGTTTGTTCTGCATATCCCAAGTCCATCGTGGTTGCTTCCAAATTTAAATATTTGTGTACTGACACGAAAACTTGAAAACTGCAAAACAACACAATAGCAATGCCAAGGAGAACATATGACAAGTTTTTCGTTGAATTACGCGGAAATTCCTTAGTAATTTTCCATTTCGGAATTTGCAAATATAATCTAATCCTTCCACTGAGTTAGAGATTCAAAAACCGTCATGTGACAACGCATAAACTTTATTGATCATAAATGTGAATGGCGTGTTTATTTATGACGTCTATATACTGCTCATTCGCCTAGCTGTCATAGCAGTCCCTTTAAATGTCGTTTCCTGCTGTTATTTTTGGAATAAAGAAGTCGTACCATTTTGGTATTCTCCACCAAATAACCCATTTCCTTCTGCTTCGACAATACTTTTTACATGAAGGCCACTTTATTGGGATGGTTCACTTCATATCGCATCATGTCAATGACTCAAGGCCATATCGTAATCCAACGGAACACGTCATAATGAACCTATAGATTGGATAATACTCGTGAGGAGGAATGATTTATGGAGCGTCCACGAATTCAGCACGTTGATCATATTGCGGTCCGTGTTTCCGAACCTGAGGCTTTGGCTGAATTCTTCACCAACGTGTTGGGACTTGAACGCAAAGGCACATCGACGCGTGCGCTATTTTCCCTTCCTGGCGGCATCACCATTGCCGTCTTCCCTATCGGGGCCAACCAGGGAGGAATAAGCGAACGTACAACTTCATTGGTCCCCGACCATATTGCGATTACGGTGGATGATTTTGCCGCAATGAAAGCATTTTTAGAGTCGAAAGGTTATGAATTTGATGGGGATATGATGATCGCTCCCGGAGGATTATGTCTTCAATTTGTCGAGTAACCATTTTTCATACTAAATTGACAAAAATACACGAGACATCAGGAGATCCACGTATGACGCAGCGTGCCTCCTGATGTCTTCATTAAATCCCGTCGTAAGGGAGTCTTAACATGTCACCTGCGATTCTGACCTGTCTTAGGGCGGTAGCAACATCGGCGAATTTGAGTCCTACCGGATTATTTCCACATCATCTTCCGTAATCCATTTTTTTGAGTTTGACGATGCTATTTGGCTGAATCAGTCTTGGCATTATCACCAACATTCTGTTGAATCTAGATGTATCAAGCTAAATGATATCTATTGAACATCTGAAGCATATGCGTCTTGGTATCTGTAATGTCCGAAGTAATAAAAGAATACGTTGGTGAATGTGAGAACGAAAGCGCTGCAGGGACACCATGAAATTGTTCTGCAAATAAGACTGGGCGATTAGTCATAGCGATTCTAACAAAGCACTTTTGCCCTCGCTATTTGGGCCGTTCGCGAGGGTAATGGGCGCTAGGGGAATATACTGTCCTGCCCCGAAATCCTTAAAATTTTCAATGTAGAGTTTGGTTAAACGGTGCATACATTTCTCCTCTAATCTATCGGTTATGGCGTCAGGATGTTGTATATGATATTTCTCCACGCTTTATGGAATCCCCTTCAATATTTAGATAGATAGTACCAAAATATCTCTCCTTTCATGTTGATGTTGAGTAACTCGTGTTGCGGAGCCCCCTCTTTAGAAACCATCTCAATCCGAATCTCTTGAAATCATACAAATTCTTTACACAAATGATTGACACTGGACGTGTGGTGGTATATTATACTCCCATCATTAGTAAATCATACTACACCTTCAGCTAATAGAACACGTTGAGCAGCAACAGAGCATGACAGTTCGTCACGTGAACAACACAGATATTTGATTCTTCATTGTTCCGAGTTTTGAAAGAGTCCAACCGTCATTCACTAAGATTTCTCAATATTCTTGACGAGGTGAAAACTTATGCCCACATTAGACGAATTATGGTTTCACGCCACAGAAGAGGAGTGGAAACAAGGTCTAGAACAATATTGGCACCACGTGAAGCCAAAAAATCTTGCCGTCGAGCGCCGGTTAAACAATTTACCAGAAGGCTTTCTTCATAACATGAGCCCGGAACAATTCTATCAATTTCTTTATGAGGAATATTTCCCATGGAAGTATACCGATGGACGCATTTTAGCGCTGCAACGCAAGCGCCTAGCTCATTATATGATTAATGATCAAACCGTGAAAACTCTCGAAAATATCCATGCACAGATGCTACAGGTAGATGTCCACGACACAAAACACGCATTGAGCATCGTCACACAAATTCATGGGATAGGTCCATCAGCAGGATCCGGATTACTGTCACTGCTTTATCCTGCTCACTTTGGCACTGTGGACCGTTTTGTCGTGGAAAATCTGCAGTCAGTGCCCAATGCCCCTTGGGAAAGGAAAGTCGGTTCCATATTACCGCGTAATATCTCAATCCTTGATGCAGCATCAGTGATTGAGGCCCTGCGCAATATGGCCGCAGCACTCAATGACCGTTTTAGCACAACATTTTGGACTCCACGAAAAGTCGACATGGTGCTATGGGGAGTGAGAGCTCAAGGGTAAAATGGCAAATTGATAAATCCTGAACCAGTCTTCCCACCTTCCTCTTTAATTTTCTAATTTCTAGCATGACAACCTAAAAATTCTTAAAAGGCGGCGATGCTTCTATGAAATGGACGATTTGGTCAAAACAAGAACTCACGGAATACGTCCGGACAATGTTTTTTCAGGAGTTTGTTTCAGCAGGTTTTACTATAAAAGAAGAAGGAAAGCAATGGCATCTTTGGGAACAGAACGGGACACACTGGACTGTTTTTATTCGCAGTTCCCGTCACCGAAATTACTCTTTTGTCACGAAACAGCAGACGGCCTCATCTGCTCGTTGGTTAGTGGCTCTAGCCCATTTTCATTCATCACAAGCCGAGCCCGACAAATTTTTGTTCCCTGATCAGGCATGGAATAGCTCGGTATACCCTTTAAAATCTCGAGATTACGAGGAAGGACGGTCTCAACCAGAATGGGGTATCGATTTAAGTGCCCGGTCATATCAGGCATTACAACCCTTTCGATGGGACGAGGTCGTTAGAAATAATGGTGTGTTTTATTGGCCTTAATCGCGTCGACAACCAAGCCTTTTGATATCCATGCCATGTCTTTGACCATATCCTCGGAAAAAACTGTTTCTTTAGGCTTCAAAACCAAATATTAAGGCTAGGAGGTGTCAGGGTTGTGGATACGCAACAAGAGCCTTGGTATACCAAGGTATTTTGGGGAATTGCCACCTTCCTTTACAGAACGATTAGATTTCTTGACCCCATTGTTTTTTGGCTCTTGCAATTAACCTATCATATCGTTCGTATTCTTTTACAAATTGCTTTTCGCCTGCTGATTCTTGCCATCGCTTTTGTTCTGGGTTTTGCATATGGATATAGCCGGTCTCATCGTTATGATGATCAGTGCTAATGTAATAAAGAGGGCAAATCTATCGCTCAATCTAGCCGGCATCACACATGTTCTAACGCCAGTCATCCCACAAAACTTCCCGGTGTCTATCTTCCCGCGTCATGAGATCATAGAAGCTAGGAGGAGCACTTAACCTCAGTGCAAGTTTAGCCAGTGCTGCCCGGCGTATTTGTCTTCACGGAGTCATCCTTTTTCAACTCAAGGAGATTCAAAGAATGAATCCTTCTTCGACTTTGGGCTTTCCTAACGTGATGCGAGAATTATAACGTTGGCTTGATAAGACATAAATGACAATGTAATCCTCTTGGGCATTTATGATGTCTCTCAGTTCATGTTGTAACTTTTTGAATTTGCCTTCGGTCAATTCTCCTTCAAACACAGAATTCTGAATCCAGTTTAAATATTTCCGACATGTTTTAAGAATCTTGGGATCTCGTTTTACGCCCGCATCGTAGACTAAAATCACAAACACATCCGTTCTCCTTTACCACTGTGCGACAAAGGGTTCATAAGGCTCGTCACCCAAAAAGTGTTTTTCCAATTTGTATACTTCCATGCGGATTAATCGTCGGTAAGAAACCATCCGTCGAATTTTTCTCTGACGGATCACTTGCCGCAAACGTTCATCGAATCCTTCAACAAATATCTTTCGTGCCTTTTCAGACATCACGATACCTCCCTCCAAGCGACCAAAATCCTTAAGCGTTATCATCCGCTTGGAAATGAGCGTAAAAATTAAACGGTCGACGATTATTGGTTTAAAAATCTCAGCAATATCTAGATGCAAAGAAAATCGCCGATCGTTGGTGGTATGAAGATATCCAATGCGGGGATCGAGATGCGTTTTATAGATTTCAGCCAGCACAATACTATACATCAACGAATTCCCAAAGCTTATGAGAGCATTGAGTTGATTCGTCGGGGGTCTCCGACTGCGTTTTTGAAAGGTAAATCCTGAACCAGTCAAGATTACATCAAAATTTTGATAATACAGTTCGCGCATATTGCCTTCTAGAGCCATTAACTCAGGAATTTTGTTCGTCGACTCGACCAGAGCCGCCAATCGTTCGATTTGCTCAAGGGAACCCATCACATCCTTGCCTCGGTTAGAATAATAGCGAAGAACTTTCGTGATATTTTGCGCAGCTCCCCAAACGAAAGCTTGGGCAAGTTCAAGCCGCTTTTGGGGGTCGAGATAGAACTCCGCTTGCTTTAACGTCATAAATCCGGAATTGTAATGCTCGCGCGGATAAAAGGTTCCCATATAATAGCCATAATGATTAAAATAATGCATGGTGATTTCTTTTTCCGAAAGGAATTCGAGAAATCGTTTATTAAAATCCACTTCCCCATGCACAATAATTTCCCGCACAGACTCGACAGGTAAATAGCGATTACCTTTGTCACTTTCAAATAGAATGGTGTTGCCTTTGCGCCGGAATACCCCATTAGAAAAGACATTCACCATGCGCTCCATATATGTCGCCTCACATCCTTACTCAATTAACTCCAGCAAAATTCCACATATCCACAACGTGAACACCATGACACTCTTTTTGCTGGCGGCGGTTTCGGTTCTGCTGTAATCTGTACAATTTCCTCTTTAATATTTCGCAAGCGTTCGCGCCATGCATCGTCCAAAATCACAATTTCCTTGCGCCGTTCTTCAGGAAATCGAAGCTCTCCTTGGGCGCTAATTCCCCGTTCTTCAAGCTCCATGAGATAATGCACTAACTGCGTTCGGGCACTGTCAATAGCAGAAGAGCTCTTCTTGATTTCAACAACAATGATGTGACCATCGCGTTCAATGACCCGGTCCATCTTGGAATTTTCCAATTCCACTTCATTACCTTCACGGGCATAAGCCCGTTCGTGAAGAAATCGCCCGTATTCAATGTTGGGATCATCTTCATCAGGATTCAACGCGTGAGCCATGAGCCAGAGTTCACGATGGCAAATCATGTAATACCAAATCAAGGTACCACCGATATGGGGTAAGGGAGTGGGAATCATTGTATCTTCCTCACTCATAAAATCACTCCTTCGTCTTGCGCATGGCGGATGTACCAATGCCCTAGACCCAAATCAGCGGAGTAACTTTCAATATCGACTAGACGCTGGACACCCAAGCTAGGATTGCCCTCAGTCAATCCTAATTCCTGTTTTAACGGAATATTAATCATAAACCGGCCAAGTAAATTCAAAAACTGCTTCCGGCGTAAGAAATCAAGACGCCGTAGGAATCCCGGTTCGATAAACCTTTCATAGATTTCTTCGACCGACACATCAAAACGTTGCATAAGGGTTTGAGTGGCGTCATCAATCCATAAATATGGTTGATCTTTTGGTCCTCCCAGTGGAATAAAAACGGGTATACGCAGAATAAAGGTGTCCTGGCCAAAAGGTTCGAGTCCCGCCACAGCACTCCATTGGCCGCATGCTGCGTCAATAAGGCGCTGACGGCCAACAGTGTAGTGGTTACGCTCAAACACCTGATCAAAGTAACGATTCAATAACGAAGGAATGTCAGGCTCCTCAATCATCTTGTCCCCTGTCAACAGAGCATCCGTCTCTTCGCGCATGATGGCATCTCGGTAGACAAAATGCCGTGACGATGAACCATCTTCCCGTATATAATCGAATACTTTCACATGAGCCCGGGAATTTTCCCCATGCCGGTTTGCTCGTCCTGCTGCTTGGATAATGGACGGCAAAATTGCCCGAGCTCGTAAAATGCTTTGAAAACTTATATCAATTCCCGCCTCTAATGTCTGCGTAGCAATCACCAAGGTCGGTTGATGATTTTTCATCGCATTTTTGATTTGGGACAGTTGATAAGCCTTATGCAGGGGCTGCATGGCGCCATGCAGCGCGAATAGTTTCAAGGTGGGATCTTTTTGGTTTTGAATCCGCTCAGTGACTTGGGCAACGTCTGCAATTGTATTGAGAATCACAGCACACGATCCACTCTTTGCAACGTGTTCCTGAGCCCATTGGGCTGTATCATCAACGTTTTTCGGATCTGGATCGACCGAAATAACAAAGCGACCCGCACTAGATGGCAAGGGCTCAGAGCTTACCACTGTGATCATCGATTCAAGCCCGAAGGCATACCGGTAAGGGGGAATCGTCGCCGACATAATCAAAATTTGCGTCTGCATTTCTTCCGTCAAGGGCCGCAGCATTGTCAGAAACATATTCCATACCGAAGAATCCATAATTTGCGGTTCATCAATAATCACATAAGCATGGTGTAACGCCCTAAGGCGCATGCTCTCTTGCGCTTTTCGGGGAAAAATTGCGCCGAAAAGCTGGTTAAAAGTGGTGACGACGACTGGAGATTGCCACGACTCCATGAGTAATAACGGCCCTTCGGGACTTTCCGTTTCCTTCAAATCGGGAAGAGACAAATGATGTTGTTCCAGAACTTCGAGATGGGTGGCATGGCGAATGTTGCCGGCGGTTTGAGTCACAATAGATAAGTATGGAGCCACATAGATTAACTTGCCAGGTTCGTGCGCGACAAAATGCTTTAAAGCCGCTCTAATGGCCACCAGCGTTTTCCCGGAACCGGTGGGCATTTGTAAAATGGTTATCGGGGTAGATTCTTTATGCAAAAGATGTTCCACGTCGTGTTGCACCTGCTGCCGAAATTGGGCCATCTTACCGCCCCCAAGGGCACTAACCCGTTCTTTTTCTGCTTCGATGTACTGTTCAAGGTGGGCTAACGCCCCTTTTGCCAGATCAGCATTGATCCCCGGATCGGGCTGAATATTGGCTGCATCAAAGCGGTCAGCAGCAATTAATGCACTCGTCGGTCCTCTTAAGGTCCAAGGTAATGCGGAGGATATCTCGTCCATTCGACTAAGGGCTTTAAGCGACCATTTGCGCCATATTCTCGGTAATTTCCGTAAGTCTTGTTCTAATTGCGCGGCATCGGTTGAAAAGTGTGAAAATCGGGGACAAGCTTCATGAATAAATTGATGAAAACCCTTCAAATCCATTTCACGCAGGGCTCCCTCTTCCCATCCCCCAAACCATGGAGGATCGTTAGATAAATCATCCAACACCCCGTGATGACAAGCAATATCTCGACACAAGAATAAGGCATAACGCATGTCTTCTCGTGACAATGCCTCTTGCTGCACGAGATAGAAGAACAACGCCGCGCCCAAAAAGGCATGATGAACGCCGGGCCCTAATTTCCGAATATATTGCTGCCAACTATTCCGAGCCTTGCCCATATCATGAAGAAGCCCGGCAAGCTTTAATAAATCCCGGCGAATTCCTTTTTCATGAGCACTCGCTTGCTCGCCCACCGTCCAAAGATGCTGCGACAACGGAAATTGATTAGATTCGCTACCAGGGCGGGCGATACATTGGTCAAATTGCCACATAAACGCCTCGCTTTCTCTCTATCATTTACCATAATTACCATAATGCGATGTACGGGACACTTTCATCCGGTTGGGCAAAATACACAGGTCCAGGTTCTTTCGTGTCTTGCACTTCAATGCGAAATGGCTGGTTCAACGCCTCATAAATAAAGTTTATGGAACCGTGAAAACGGCGGCCGGGTAATGCCTGATATAACATACCTCCAGCCCGCGCAAAGCGCCTGGAACCTTCCGGCACAAAATTCCTGATACAGTGAGCGGGCACAATGCCTTTTACCGGAACCGGATCAGAAAAATCCGTGGAGGCGATAATCTCGGTGTCGACAAGATCCACAAATTCGGGAACGCTCAAGGCAAACGCCGAGCCTAAATAGGTATGGTAGGTGGCTTGACGCCGTGCAATGCGGTCCGCCAACTCCTCCACCATGGTGCCAGTGTAATACACTCGATAAGACGGATTCACAATAAGTTCCACTGTGGTTGGCCGATTAAACATAGTACCCGATTCTAAAAATCCTTTCCCTAGTAGAGACAATTGTTGAACCCGTGTCTGGACTGGGCGGAGCAACTCCAGACCCGTCCAGCCCTCTTCTGGCCACATCTCTAATCCCATGACCGATGCCAAAAGTCCTCGCAACGCCGTTCGGGGGATAAATGGGTATGTGGCATGGGTCGATGTGGTGTCTGGCCTCCTAAAATGCGCCAGTGCCGCATGTAAATCAAAAATCAACAATTTCATGGTTGTTAACCCATCTTTCTCCGTGGTATCCCTTAAAAACTTAATTCTTCAGCATCTAATGTCCCTATCATTTTGAGATCCGGATTTTTCCACACCCGGATGCGAGCTATACGATCCATATAACGGCTTATCCGATCATTCAATCCCGTAACATCTAAAGTGATATCTTGGAGTGCCGTTGGAATTTTCGTTCCGGATCCTATATCGGCCCGCACAGTTTCATCGAGGTATCCAATTCGAAAAAAGGGATCTGTATATTCTATATGAACCAATAGTTGCGGTTGCTGAAATCCTCGGCCTCGGGCTTGGCGGTATAAGGTTCCTTTCCATAAGGCTTCTAACATAAGCTCCACATCGTCCCCGCGCATCCCTGTTTCTTTCGCTATGGTGGCATTGATTACAGCCGGCATGGCAAACATGGCAAAAGGCAGATACCATGTCGTCCAAATTGTACCTTGGGTATTTCCTTCTTCACTACCGTCTTCTTTACTCGTGGTGTCTTTTGACGGCATGACCACAGTTCCTTGCACATATTGGGTTTCAACAGGGTGTAAAGAATGGGCCCAGCCAAACTGCACAGGACCGGTAAGATGAAAA
The DNA here is from genome assembly GCF_001280565.1 of Sulfobacillus thermosulfidooxidans. Classification (NCBI taxonomy): domain Bacteria; kingdom Bacillati; phylum Bacillota; class Clostridia; order Eubacteriales; family Clostridiales Family XVII. Incertae Sedis; genus Sulfobacillus; species Sulfobacillus thermosulfidooxidans. The sequence continues at coordinate 1,910,229 of NZ_LGRO01000001.1, forward strand.
CTTTCTTTAGATACGGAATAGACAGCGCCAAATAGACGAACATCGTAGGCATGTTCACACAGCGCCCTTCTTTTTTCTTCGCTGCTCTTCAAGTCCTTGACAGTAATCCCCGCTTGTTCAAAAATCTTCTCGACCAAACTGCCCCGGCCTAGCAATTTCCCCTCTGGGGTCCGCTCTTCGTGAACAAAAACAAACTTATCTTTAGCATCGCCCCCGTCCGGATACTTGGCCAGCACAAAATCCCTTACATCTCGCTTGACACTCACATCAGATAACGAGATACGTCCATCGTCCTCACCGAACAGGCGGCGGGCGTCACTGTCTGCGAGAGGATCCCGATTAGGAATCCCATCTTTCACTGTCTTAATAAATAACAATTCTCCACTTCGTACTGCGTCCATATAAATTAAATTCCTCCTTAGTCATTAGACGTCATTGATAACCACCATGCTCGATCCGTCATCGACAACCTGTCAACAAATTATCACGCTCATGAGTGCTTGCGGGCGGATAGACCATCAAATTATAGGGTTGCCGCCTCGGAAATCTTCTCTTCTTTTGGAGGACGTCCCAAATCATATAGAGCATATCCCGCCCAAAAAGCAGCCATGAAAGCATCACGTTCTTTGCGTACCGTATCAATTTGCCGAAGGAATTCGTTGAGAGTGGCACCAACACGTTGGCGAAATTGTTGAGGCAAATGAATGTTGAGTTTCAATGATAATTCCTCAATTTTTCCTAACGCCTTCAAGCCGGCAACATCAGGGGTTAAATCCGTCCCAAAAGTCATTATCCGTGAAGAGAGATACTCCTTTTTTGTCGTGTTGTAAAATTGTTGCGAAAATCGTTTGACCAGATGTCCCATGACATAACCTAAATCTTCCACATTGTCATCAAAATGCATATTTTCTGGATCGCCATTGGCCATTGCTTGCAATTCTTGCCATGTTCGCACAAATTGTCCTCCTTTCGAAGCATGAGAATCGCCCATAGTATCAAGAACGTATAAAAATCGGGAAAAGATCAGATAGAACTTGGCAGTGTCTTGTAACACCCAAAAGTTTCCTCCGTGCAAGGCGGATTTGGCCGCGTCTTGCAGATCTTGGGCGACCCGGTGAATAAATCGTTCACGTCCCGGAGATTCAAGCCGCATAACGTGAGTAAGACTTTGCCAGAGATATCCCGACCCATAGGCTCGAGCCAACAAAGCGGGAATTCGCAAGACATAAGGGACTTCCAATTGATCGGCATAAGATTTCAATTCCAAATGAACCTCATCATGTAATATCGCCAGCGCTGACGGTAAGACATCTTCAATCACAGCCCATAACTGAACATCAGCATTCTCCTGAGTATAATAAATTAAGGTCAAACGATAAGCGTCTTTAGCAAACTCTTCCGGCAGCAACGCATCAAATCCCACAACTTGATCCAAAAGGCGATCCGATCCAGAACCCGGAACTCGTTCGCGCATTTTCCGCAATCCGGAGAGAAAGGAGTCGAGAAACTCTCTATCCTCCATCATATAGTCCAGCACAGGCAAAACAAATGCTGCCCCTCGAACAGGTGGGGGTGTGGATTTACTTTTCGATTGAACATTGCCTTTAAAGGCCTCTTGTAAGATTTGGGGAGGAAGGAAACTCGACAAATCTGCAAAGAGTTTACCGCCGTAAGATAAGGCCGCATAGCAATGTTGACAGAGTGCGACCTCTTCATGTAATGCATGTTTATCGAGCTCACTCGAAATGGGAGCTGTCCAGGTAATGCTATACCAGGGCCACGCTTTGGAATACAGGGATACGACTTCGCCAGTATCGTGACAAAATGAGCAGAGAGCTTCCGAAGAACGACCATACTCGGCCCCTTCTTCGAGTTTCGCCCACCACAACTTATCTAATATCCACTCCAAATCAGCCCATATGCGATTTGTTCCTGAATAACAGGTACCAATGGATATCATATTGTCATCATCAGCCGGATCTTCGCAGGAAAAGGCACTTCCATCACTACGAAGATCACAAAGAAGGACTAAGCCTTTGGATTCGGGAGCTTCGGCAACAGCCTTGGCTAATTTCTCAGCAATGGGAGAAATCATTGGAACATACTGTTCTCCATTAAATGTTTTGTCCAGGCGGCTTTTAAGAAAGCTTTGGGCCCGGTCGACACTATCGAGTTGGTTGTGATCAAAATAGGGAAATGCAGGAACTCCATAACGGCCTTGGGCCACTTTGGGATTTCCGCCGGTCGCGATCAGCACCGGTGCTGCCACAGCTAGAGAGAGGTCGGGTATGAATTCCTCTTTTTTCCCTTGTTGGATTTTTTCGCCCCATTGACGATATGGGTGGACATAGACATCATCCGGATGAATTTCTACCACAAAAACTTGCTGATAAAAATCGCGTCCCCGGCCAGTGATATCCGTTAATTGCCGCAATAATAATGCTGCATCGACTGCACCATCAATGAATGGACGCCCTAAGCGCACTAACGATTCCACTAGAATGCCGCATCCCTCCTCACTCACACCTAATGGGTATGGGCCATCTCGACAAGACCGAACCCTTGAGAATTGCGATCACCGAACCCTGCATCCCAGCCTATTTGTAACAGGGCTGGAGGACCTTCAATATCGAACAGCCCACTATATCCCTTAATAATGGTTTTCTTATACTGAACAATGTTTAATTTTGCTTCGTTTTTGAGGCGTAGACGAAAAGGCGGCGATGTCTTATCGAGCAAAAACGGCGACCCCGTCACCGCAATATATTTGCGCAGCAAATTTTGTAACACCTGCTCTTCAAACTCATGCTCTTTGGGATGATAATACACCGTATAAGGTCGGCCATCCGCTTTCGTCATCGTGCTATGCACTGTAATCGGGGAAAGGGTACGTACCCGAATATGGGATGTCTGAATATCTATATCATCGACAGAAACGGATGCAAGACGACACGTCTCTGGACCAATGTGAAATTCATGAGCTGAGACCAATGCGTTCACAAATTGTTGAATCAATAGTTTCAGTGGAGAGGCAATCACGAGACGTACGGGATAAGTAAAAGCGATGGTTTCTTTGTTTACGCGAAATCGGCCTTGTATTCGTGAAAAGGCAAACAATCGCAAAGGTCTCCCATCCACAGGAAACCCCATGTCATGTACCGCTTGCGCCACATTCTGTTGCATACTATTGTAAATAGCAGCCTGAACCCATTCCACATAATGATAGGGAAGTACCAAGGTGTTATGATGGATAAATTTTGAATCAAGTTCTAAGGTCACGCGCACGGCCAGACATCACATCCCTGTCACCACAAAATACGAAACACCATCAGTGTTCGTCATTATTTGCCAAAAATCCTTCTTCCTGCCAGTTACTTTTAAACTTTTTCTAACCAAGCAGTAGGCAATTGCCGAGGAATTTTCTTAATACCGTGTTGTTGACCCTGTTCATGGAACGCGGGAAGAAAAGAGTTTTCCAACCACTCCCGCCATTTCTTCCATTCTTCCTCTGAGACAGGCTGATGGCCATGTGCTAGATACGAATCATTTCGGATATTTAAATATTGTCGCAAATGAGATTCTTCTTGTATAAACCATTTCGAAAGAGGTCCCGTATCAATCTCACGCAGCAAACGCCAAGCCTCGAACAGTCCCATTTTTACAGGCTCTGTGCCGACATCGTGTCGAAATCCCGAAGGCAGCTGTGCGGGCTGAACCTGACTCGTATCAATATGATAACTGTGTTGAAGCTGCCACTGGGCCGTTGCTTCCACGAGACGGTAAAGGCGAGCGACGCCGTCATCATACCGTCCCCGTTCTGCCCGTCTTAAGGCGTTAAACCAGAGATCCCAAATTCGTAAATAATCACGCCGCACCGGCCTTTCAGTTTCTAATAGAAAATGCACCTGTTCGGTATATTGTGAAACAAATGGAATACTGCCAGCATAGAATCGTAAGCATTCATATGCTTGTTCATATTGAAACCGGTCCCATAGACTTAAAGCTCTGCTCACCTGTTGAGCCTGATAAACGTTTGGTTCCGGTTGCCGTCCTGCAATAAGCTGTTGAAGCCTTTTCGCCGCCGCCTCGTAGTCATAACTTTCCCAGAACTGTAGTGCCAGCCGAAATTCTCGCTCAAAACGCACCGTATTCGCTGCGACTTGTCGTGGATAATGAGTTCCATGCCGTACCTTTTCAAAGTCTGCCCGAGTTCCTGTGACCATATAGATGTCGATCTCCCGATACTCCACAGCCGCTGCAAAGAGAGAGGCCGACATAGATTTGGTGCCGCCGGTGTAATCGACCGCAATTTGGGCTTCTGGCGTGCGTTGATAGATATTGTCAATGAGGTTATGAAGGATCCCGTAAGCCTGATCTGGTCGATCCGCAGGAACCTGAATGACCTCAAATTGCTCTGGGCTCAATCCTAAAGAAGCCGCCAATTTTCCATCTTGTCCATTACCTACTTCGACATATGACCCCTTATGTTTTGAATAGGGGTCATCCTCCGAGCAAATAAAATATGTTTTGTCCGGATGAAGATGGTTCCATGTAGACCGAATGGGTTCCGGAGATCCGCCTACGGTGACTAATAGGACGCGCAATATAATCCCTTCTTTTTCGAATATTTCTTTAAATCTTTGGAAGGAATTCTACCATATCTTGGAGAATATTGAATAATATTGTCGATTAGATTAGGAGTGACCATAATGCAAACACTCGAAGTCACTTATCAGCTTGTCACACCCGCCTTCTTAGAAGGTTTTAAGACGGAAAAAAAATATATGCGTATAAGAGAAATGTCGATAAAGGGATTAATCAGATTTTGGTGGCGGGCATTGGCTTATCCTCTATATGGACATGATATAGCCACGCTTCACAATCGCGAGGCGGACCTCTTTGGCTCTACCAAACAAAACTCGTCTGTTCTTTTTTTACCTTCAGAGGATGAGGGATTCGTTGTGGAGGAATCCTCTAAACCCTTTGAACCCTATAAGGGAATTCAATATTTGGGGTACGGTCTTCTGCCGCAGAATGACAAACAACCTATCCCTCCCTACATCAAAGTTCCGTGGCACTTTACCATCCGCCTCCTGTCCAAAACAGATTTTGATCCCTTATTAATCAATGCGTTCAAAATTTTAGGGTTAATTGGCGGCATGGGCCGAAGAAGCCGCCGGGGTTTTGGGAGTCTCAGCATCGTTAACATCAAACACCAAGGCAAAGTCCTGTGGGAATCGCCTAAGACTCTCACGGATTTGACCCGTACATTGCAAGATATTCTGCCTTCTCCCAATCCTGCGAACAGTGTACTGACTTACACCGCTTTTGGAAGCCAAACGGCAATTTATTTCTTGGCTCACGGTTCCCATGTTTTCAAACTATGGGATGAGGTTGGGAGACAATTTCAGATGTACCGAAGCTTTGGTCGAAATGGCAAGGTCGGCTCAATTCCCGCAGAAAAAAACTTTCGCGACGATCATGATCTCATGCAACAGGCACTTAACCACGAACCGGTTAAACAGGCTCCGCGGCGTAGCATTTTTGGTTTGCCCCATAATTACTGGTTTAGTTCCGGAGGGCAGCTCATGGTAACACCTCGGGGAGCGGGAGACCGCCGGGCCAGCCCTTTAATGCTTCACCTCCACCAATTGACACCTGAAGAATATGTCGTATTGGCGTCGGTATTTCCTGCAAAATTTCTCCCCGGCGCTGAGCCTAAAATTGGTATTCGTGTTAAGAACAGCACCGACATTTCCGTTCCCGGATCGATCGAACAGGACTATCCGGTCATTAACGAATTTATTACCGGTAAAGTCGCTAAAGCCCAAACATCACGTTTTCCCGAAGCGAGGTGTATTTGGCCATGAAACGCTTACATTTCAGTTTGGGTCCCGTACAGTCATTTGTTAGTCAAGCACGCCGCACACGGGATTTGTGGGCCGGGTCTTTCCTCTTGTCCTATCTCACAGGGCATGCAATGAATGCCATCATATCCCATGGTAGCGAAATCGAATTTCCCATTGTTACGGATTTTTCGGCGAATATCTCTGATCCCTTGTTGCGGTCTATCCATGACCACGTTGAAACGGGTCCTTATATCGGTTCTCTTCCCAACCGTTTCGTGGCCCTAGTTCCTGATTCCTTTCAACCTTTGTGGTGTTTGGAAGCGATTCATAATCAATGGAATACATTGGCTAACACGGTCTGGACGCATTTTATTGAACCCGTCAGCAATTTGGGACAGGATACCCAAACCATTTGGACCGAGCAAATCACTAACTTTTGGGAAATCACCTGGGTCATAGGCGAAGAACCTGATCTCTTGGATCGCCGTAAAAACTGGCGCAGTCAGACGTATCCGGTCCAAGGGGGACGAAAATGTTCCATGATGCCACAGTGGCAAGAAATCTCCGGTCACGTGACAAACCCTCAAGCCCGGGAAACATTTTGGCACGCATTACGACAGACTATTTCGCGCCATGTCGGCATACTCGACCTTCAAGAAGGCGAAGAGTTGTCAGCAATTGCCTTGGTTAAGCGTTTGTTCCCTTACATTGCTAAAGAGGCTATCGGCTGGTCGGTTCCTTTGTCATACCGCTCTACGGTCGATTTAGCTGCAGCTACCTGGGTATACAAGCAGTGCAAATCTCAACCGGCAGTATGTGAAGCATATGCTCGCGAAGGGAAGCCATTGGTCAGACGCAATAAGGTTTTACCCGCATCATGGGAACAATTGGCTCAAGAACAGCCGTCGCTCAAATCCTTTATGAAGATGGATGCCAATAGTTGGTACCCCAATACGTTGTTAAATGACAGGCTATGGGATGACAACGACAGTCGAACCCTTCGTGCACATTTAGCCAATAAGCTGAAAGAATTTAAATCATCACCCGACACATATTTCGCAATTTTACTGATGGATGGAGACCATTTGGGGCGCTTACTCAGGACATTTCCTCCACGCGATGTCAGTGCGGCATTAAAGGAATTTACAGAACGTGTCCCAGAAATCGTCCAAAATCATGAAGGCGAACTCATTTATGCCGGCGGTGATGATGTCCTCGCCCTTTTTCCTGTTGAAAACTCCTTAACTGCCAGTGTGGCCTTAAGAGAACATTATGCCCGCGTCATGAAGGGCATGGGCACAATTTCGGCAGCTATTGTCTATGGCTATTATCATGCCCCCTTAACGGAACTGATTCATTATGCCCATTATGTGTTAGATCATATCGCCAAGGATGAAAACGGGAGGGATTCCCTCGCCTTGGCGGTGATGACATCAGGCGGGCCAAGCAGCACCTGGGCCACTAAATGGGATGTGTTACAGTTCTCATCTCTCAACCGTTTGGAATATCTAGCGACTCAAGTGCAAAAAAGAATGTCTTCACAGTTTCTTTTTAAAATCAGCGAAACAGAATCTAAATTGGGTTCTCAAAACTTCATGGACGATGATTTTTGGGAACACCTATTCGCTTATGAACTCACGCGTACCCGTGAACGAGAAATTCCAGATCAAACCGAGGAATCTCCCGACACCATAAGCCGGACAATCTTGGACCTTTTTCACGGCTACCACGGGAAGACGGACGAATCACGCTTTCAGGACCTCTTGTATTTGATCCATTTTCTTTCCAAAAGGATGCGATTAGATGCCTAATACGGTTACATGGAGCATTGAACCAATCGATACGTTGTTTTTTCGCCAAGGCACTCCCTATGATTTGGGGCAGCAAGTCCTTACGGGAGATGTGCTCTTCCCCCCACACATGAGTACGCTCCAAGGAGCGATCCGCACCGCCATTGCCAGAGCTCAAGGATGGCAGCCGGGGCGAGATGACAAATGGCCCGAAATATTGGGTACCCCTGATAATTTGGGGGAAATGTCTTTAGAAGGCGTGTTCTTACAAAAAGATGGGCAGTGGCTTTTTCCCGTTCCTCGTCACCTGATGAGGATAAGCCATCAAAAGAAAACGATATACCAAAACAATCTTGTCTATCTTAAACCCGGGCCTTTAGTTGAAAGTGATTTGGGAGTATCTGCTCTGCCCATTGTGGACGCCAGAATTTCTGACGAGGACAAAGTGTCAGATATTGGAGACGCTTATATTAGCGAAGAAGGCCTCGCCCTGTGTCTTCAAGGCCAAGTTCCCCCCGATACTACTATTGTGCCTGTTGAGTGCTTGTGGAAGTTGGAAATTCGCACAGGTCTCACTATAAGCGATCAGAGCCAAACGGCAGAACCCGGACTCCTCTATCAGAGCACTCATGTCAGACTAGAGAAGGGCGTTGCTATCGGCATTAGCGTTCACGGTATTCCGTGGGAATGGCAAGAATGCATTCGCGCCTTCCCATTAGGAGGAGAACGCCGCTTTGCCCGAGTCTCCTTGTCTAAGAACGCTATTCCCATACCGCCCTTAAACGTTCAGCCCAGCCGTGACGGTTATGTCCGGGTCTTCGCCTTGTTACTCACACCGGGACTGTTTGAAAATCCTGGTCACGTACTACGGCATGGACCTTTTCCCGATCCCTGTCTTTCGGCTGTGACTGGGCGCATTACGATGCGAGGTGGCTGGGATTTGAAGAGGCATATGCCAAGACCTCTGCGCCCTTTTATTCCGGCGGGAAGCCTCTGGTTTTATCGCTTAACACCCGAGATGTGGGATACTCTCAAACTCCTTCATGATCACCATATTGGTCTTGAAGGGGAATATGGATTTGGTCATATCATCTTTGGACAATGGGAGGAATGATTGATTATGCAATCACAAATGATAGGACTGTTAACGGAAACTGCCATGCATCCCGGGGCTAGTCAAAGTGCCGGGGCTATCGATCTTCCGGTTCAACGAGAACGGTCGACGGGATATCCCGTGATTGTCGGTTCGAGTCTAAAGGGCTCCTTGCGCGACTATTTTGAGTCTATTTGGGGGAAAGGAGAACGTGTTGACAATCTTTTTGGAAAACGCGATGAAGTAGGACACGTGAGTATTACGGATGGGCGATTACTCCTGTTACCTGTTCGTTCCCTCCAACATGCTTTTGTCTGGATTACCTGCCCTTACCTTCTAGAACGGTTTCAACGTGATTTGTTACTGTCAGGCCGTAAAGTGTCATGGTCCGTGCCTGGCGTGTCCTCATCACAGGTAATCATCGCGGGCTTATCCGAAAACAGCACTCTATTTTTAGAAGAGTTTGCCTTTACCGTCCACAATCATCCGGAATTGAAAGAGATTGCACAGGATATAGCACCCCTCATGGCTCATCACAGCGCCCGCGCTCGCCTTGCCGATCAGCTCGCTATTATTCATGATAAAGATTTTGGCTATTTCGCCCAGTATGGTCTTCCTGTTAATGCCCGAAACCAACTTGATAATAATAAAATAAGCCAAAATTTGTGGTATGAAGAAACCTTGCCCGCTGACACGTTGCTCTATTATTTGGCCTTAGCAGTCGAGAATGATTCACTTACACCGTTCATCGAACAGATTTCAGCATCTCCCTATATTCAATTAGGTGGCAATGCATCGATTGGTCAAGGCTATTGTATTCAAAACCCATGGAAGAATCAGTCCAAGGAGGAACTCTCATGATCTTGACGATAGAACAAGACAGGGCTCAGCACGCATTAACACAAATTAAGAACCTCATAAATCAACCGGAAGCATGGCAAGGACGGTACAAATCCTATGTCAAAGGATTACCCGCATCCATTTTGTCCAATGGTCTTGGCCAAGCTCTGGCAACCTTGTTATCCGCCGCCAAAGGGACTACAAACGATGCTCATTATGTTCTCTATCAGCACATCGAACAATGGCTGTGCCGTTCCCATCCACTCGCTCCTTATTCAGGGACCTCAAACGTTATGGATGCCATCACCCATCATGACAGCACGGCTTACCGCCTCGCCCAAATGGAAGCAATGGCCTATCTTGTCTGGCTTAAAAAGTTTGCGGCAGCGTACTTATTGGGAGAAGAAGGAGATGTCGACTAATGATTCCCATGTACCCTCACAAAGACATCCCCAATGCCCCCACTTCCCAAGCCAATTTTGGGTTGTGGTATGACAAATTTTGTAATCAATGGTCAGAAGATAACCTATGGTCCTTTAAAAAAAAGGAATGGATTGAACAAGCGGAATCGTTTCGTTTTAACGACAGGGATATCGTCCACGAATTTGTGAGTCGCCGAGTACAAATGATTCAAAGCTTGGGCGGACGCTTTTGGGTCTTCGAAACCTTGTCTCCTTTTGTCACAGGGCTTGGCCGCACACATCCCGTTGAAAACGGCATGGTCTGGGACTATCTCTCAGGTCTTCCATTTATTCCAGGAAGTTCTATTAAGGGTGCCTTAAAGGCCAGTAATCGGCAATATTTCGAAAACCACTATGACATCACCGAACGATTCACCATATTCGACGCAATTCCTCTTGGCTCTGTCACATTACGTGGAGAGATTATGACTCCTCACTATGCTCCTTATTATCAAAAGCAAGAAAGCCCGGGTGACTGGTTTAGTCCCACACCTATCCCTTTCCTCACGGTACCAAAGGGCCAACGTTTCCTCTTTTCCATTGTTGCGCCTAGCGAACATTTAAATAGGATTGAAGAATGGCTCGAAGAGACACTCACGTGGGCTGGTCTTGGCGCCAAAACGGCTGTCGCCTTTGGCCGGTTTCGCCGAATCCAGGCTGAAGAGCAGCGTTTAATCAGAGAATTTGAGGAGACGCTAGCGCAAAAACGTCAAGCCGAACAGATGCAATCACTAAGTCCAGTGGAACAAGAATTATTGGCCGATGGATACCATGACAATTCGGATCGGTTTATGCAAGCGCTAACCCAGAAATGGTTAGACAAAATGGAAGATGTTACGTTACCCGAAGACGACCGAATACTTATTGCACAGAAGCTGAAAGATTGGTACCTGAAAAACAAAAATCAAGAGTGGAATAAACCCAAAAACAAAAAGAACCAGCAGAAGATTGCCCGCATTAAAAAGGTCCTATGAGAGGTATAGGGATGGCACGCTTAGACGATCTATTTATTATCCATGATACTTATGTCTGCTTGCTATCCGATCATCTGCTGCCTAATGTAATCCCGGTGATTCAAGCACCGCCGCAGCGAGTTATTCTCCTCTATACTCCCAACAACAAAGAGAGAGTTCAAAGGTTCAGGCAAGCAACCGAATCGGTTCCGACGGAGATTATTGAAAAACAGGTCCACCCTTACCAATATGCTCAAACACAGAGGATCTGCGATGAGATTCTTGAGCAATTCCCGAATGCTATTTTGAATGTTACTGGCGGCACAAAAATCATGGCGTTAGCGGCGTTTGACCGCTTTCGCCACAACCACCGGCCCATCATATATGTGGATTCCGATAGTCAAAGAATTCTGTACCTTCATAATGGTGAATCTGAACGCTTAGGCGATCCGTTAACCGTGAAACAATATCTCGCTTGCTACGGTTTTAAAGCCGATAATATCAATCGACAAGACAACCTGCCGAAAACATGGCGCGAAGTAGAAGATTTATTCGCTCAAAATTCGACCAAATGGCAAAATCAACTGGGTCGTCTGAATTGGATTGCGGCACAACAACAACCAATATTCACCTTACAAACAGGTGAACTACAAGATCTCCTTTTAAAAGCAAACCTTATCAAACCAGCCGAAGCAAAGAACGCGGGTTTCCAGTTTACATCGGACCAAGCCAGACAATTTATCAATGGAGGATGGTTTGAACATTATGTGTATTCGCTTCTTAGACAAATCTCAGCCCAATATCCAATCAAAAATCTCACGAAAAATATTGAAATAAGCAATGACAGCGTAAGCAACGAGCTTGATGTCGTGTTTTTATATCATAACAAACTTCATGTCATTGAGTGTAAGACCCGGCATTTTACGGCTGACGGAAAGATTAATCCGATGGAAACGATCTACAAAATCGATTCAGTAACAAACCGGGTCGCAGGTATTAAAGGCAAGTCAATGTTCGCATCATACTATCCCTTGACTCAAGCGGCCAAAAAACGATGCTTGAACAACAGCATCTACGTCAGCGATCAGCCGTCACAATTGCATCACCAATTAATAAAGTGGATTAATGCGTAATTTTGTCGTCGATCGTCAGTAGCGCAAAAACCCCCGGGGATCGACGACACCACGTGAAATCCCGAAACGCTCGTCCTGAAAGGGTTTCGGGATTTTTACGTTTGTTATTCCCAATATATTCCATAATATCTTTTATTGACAACCTTGTATTAGAGCCGCAAAATGGGTTCGTAGCCTACCTATGAGGAATTGAAACTTCCACTAAAGTGCCGAGAGCCGGAGCCCATGCGCGGTTCGTAGCCTACCTATGAGGAATTGAAACAGGGTAGTCCTCAGTAACTTCGTAATAGTCACTAGTTCGTAGCCTACCTATGAGGAATTGAAACCCTATCTTATTTGAGATAGGTAAAATTTAAAAAAATTCCTGCGTTCGTAGCCTACCTATGAGGAATTGAAACTGAAACTTGTTGGTTGAAACTTGTCAGGGTGCTGAGTTCGTAGCCTACCTATGAGGAATTGAAACTCCTTCATTCTATACGCGAAAAAATGCCATGCGTATTTGTTCGTAGCCTACCTATGAGGAATTGAAACAACGCAACCACCAACCCAACAAGCGCCATGGCCCAGTTCGTAGCCTACCTATGAGGAATTGAAACATAGAAAACATTTATTCTCTAAACGAGAATTGCAAGTTCGTAGCCTACCTATGAGGAATTGAAACTCATAACCATACAGTTTAACGCGAAACTGTATGGAAGTTCGTAGCCTACCTATGAGGAATTGAAACTGCGTTCCAGGTTTCTGCGGCGGGTGATGTTTCGATGTTCGTAGCCTACCTATGAGGAATTGAAACACAGCACCTTTTGGATAGCGGTGCTGAGATTCGTTCGTTCGTAGCCTACCTATGAGGAATTGAAACATATAAATGGTAACCATCACGTCAACAGAAGGTTTAGTTCGTAGCCTACCTATGAGGAATTGAAACGGCACATAATGGGAGTGGGTACGACTATATTTATATGTTCGTAGCCTACCTATGAGGAATTGAAACCCGACGAGGAGATCCTTGCCGCGCTCGAATTTTTGACGTTCGTAGCCTACCTATGAGGAATTGAAACGCTATGGAAACTGTCCCAATTTTGTCCTGCGGAACAAGTTCGAAGCCTACCTATGAGGAATAACCTGCTCACCGTCATCCGGTAGGTTTTCATTTACCTCTCGCTTATCGAAAGCGGCAATCCGTTCTTACAGAATTAACACAACAGAAAAGACATGTAAATTATTCATCTTGAATATCACTAATTTTATAGAGAATTGCCGCTGGAACAACCTTTTCCATATGCCGACCACAATCGGCCAAAGGGGCAAATCCATAATGTTGGTAAAGCCCATGAGCATCACGCGTCACCAAATAGAAACGTCTTAATCCTTGCAAATCCGGGTGATCCATAATCGATTCTATTAGCCATTTACCCAGTCCTTGACCTCTATATGGTGCTAAAACAAACACATCACATAAATAAGCGAATGTCGCAAAATCTGAAATAACCCGTGCAAATCCCACTTGTTGACTATCCTGGTAAATACCAAAACATAAAGAATGCCGCAGGCTTTTCTCAAAAATATCCCGAGGCAATCCTACAGACCAATATGCTTCATTATGGAGATATGAAAATACGGTTTCTTTGTCCAACAAGGCTGGATCTGTTGATATGATAAAAGGATTCTTCACCCGCGCAAATACTTTCATATCGCCGTTTATACCCCTTTGTCATGGCGTGGTTTCTCTGCAGAATCTTTAAGTCTCTATGTCATTCGTCAGATCTATCCATTCTTCCTGCTTTCTTCGAACAGTACCCAGTATCCAGCACGCCACGAGAGCCTACTCTGTTCTAACTGTTCTCCAAAATGATTAGGGATGATATTTATACAATTTTTCTGGATTATTTTGTGAGAATACACAACGCCAAACTTCACATCGATTAGTATAATTTCTTACGTAGATGTTGTCTTTAATGTCATTTTAATATTACATATCGTGATATTTCTAACATTTTTCTGCCATAACTTCTTAGTTATTTGTTTTGTTTTAATCATTTTGCGTGAGATATGATACGAAACCCATAAAGCCAACGACTGATAATTGATCAACTTGTTATTTTTCAACGCCTCGTCAATCCAAACACCATGAGTGATGTATGCACCTCATCAACGTGAACAGGAGGAACTATGTGAAGCAAATCACAGATCATGTGTTCATATTTACCAGTGTGGTGCAACAACTTAATAGCGTTGTAATCATCGACGACGATTATCTTGTGATCGTGGATCCAGGATTTTTTCCTGGTGAAATCGCATCTATTCGCAACTTTTTACAACCGTATGAAAATTCGTCGCGAAGTCGCCTCCTCATTCTCACCCATTCCCATTTTGACCACATTGCCGGAGTTCCATATTTTCCGGGATATGCGGTCGTGACGTCTAGCATGTGGGACAAGAGCAATGAACAACGAGCTATCCGGCAACTTGAAAAGTTCGACACCGAATTCTATGTTGACAGGCCTTGGGAACAAGGAAAGTTTCCCGTCGTGAACACTCTCTACGCTATGCAGCACCAAGAAACACTGGGTCCGTTTCACTTCTTCCATACTCCTGGGCACACCGATGACAGCATGAGCTTTATTTATAAGAACGTTCTGTGCGTTGGCGACTATTTATCAAGCCTTGAATTCCCTTTTATTAATGCCTCAGTGTCAGATTACAACAAGACACTCCAGTTGATCACCGAATTAGTCCACGACTCGTCTATTACGACCTTATTGTCCCAACATGGACCGCCGGCTTGTACAAACGAAATCTTGACACGAATTGATTCAGCGCATGCCTATATTGACGAGTTATTCCACCTTGTCGAAACAGCTCAGCACCAAGATGACATATGGTCCGATGTGCTAGCGGAAGCAAATTCCCTGTCCTATCAAGGTCGTCCTATACCGCTAGGACTCAAATCAGCACATGAACGAAATCTCAAAACGATGTGGGCCGAATATCATCACTCTCTAAACCTGTCATCGATCCCCGAACGTTAGAAAGATGGATTGGAAAACACTGAGTAAGCCATTAAGGAGGAATTTTTATGACTCGTTCTGATCCCCACCCCTCTTCGTTACCGCGTAACGCGGTGAATTTTTGGCATGTCTTAGCACAAGGACTGATTTCAAATGGTCCCTTGGCCTCGATGGTTGCCGCTTTGACGGCCGCCGCAGGATATGCTTTAGGCGCTTTGCCGTTGGCTTATTTATTAGGTGGCCTCATGGTGTTTTTGTGGATCAATACCCCCTATCAATTTTCCAAGAAACTCGCTGGCGCCGGAGGTATGGCATATTTCGTAGGCCGGAGTATGGGAGGGCGCTGGGGCTACTTGGCCGGTGTGGCCTATGTCGTCTATTATGCTGCGCTCTTGGCTACCAATATTGTCTTTTTCTCCTTATTAGTCCAGTCGGTAGGACCTCAACTGGGTTGGAATATGCCTGCCGGCATGGCCTATGTCTTTACCATCTTGTTTGTCATACCTTCCACAGTTTTGACCTATCTCGGCGTCCGTTCATCCCTGAATTATGGCGTGATTACGGCCTTAGTGGAAATGGTCATGTTACTGATTTTAAGTGCGGTCATTATCTTTTCCCCGCACACCGTCAATACCGCAGCCGTTTATCACCCAGCTCTGGCTGCTCATGGGATTAGTGGATTAGCAGTGGGCGCCCTCGTCGCATCCTTCGGCATGTCGGGTTCCACTGCCGCCGTCTATTTGGGAGCCGAAGCGAAAACGGCTCACCGAACCATTCGAGCCGCTTTGTACTTGGCTTCGGGCCTCGTTGTCTTGATGTTTATTATTGTCTCCTATTCTCTAACGGTCGGTTGGGGTTACTTGCACATGAGCCAATTTGCGCAATCCAGCATTCCGGGGCTTCTTATCGTCCAACATTATTTAGGATTAAAAGCTGAATTACTCTTTGTCCTTTTCGTTCTGAACAGTCTTATCGGGATGAATGTCGCCAGCACAATCGTTGTGACCCGCATCACCCTGACCTTTGCCCACAGTGATTTGTGGCCCAAGTTTCTTGGCCGAATCCATCCCAAATATCAAACGCCCTATGCAGCTGTATTAACCGTAGGCGCTGTGGCCGTTCTCGCAGGACTCTTAGCCGAGAGTATTTTGGGACTCTCAAACGCCTTCTTGGTCTTAATCCTCATTGCTACGATGGGAGAGTTTCTCGGTCACGCGTTGGGCAATGTCGGTTTATTGAAATTCTATGACCGTAGTGCCCGTTATCACGTCATCGCCTTTGGCATATTGCCCGCCCTCTCTTTAGTCTTAATCGCCTTCGGTGTATTCTTTACCTTCTATCCCCCCATTGTGCCGGCCGTGTACGCTCCCATTATCATGATTGGCTCTCTTGTTCTCGCCTATTTTCACTACGGATATCATTTGCGCAAACGGAGCCAGCCTTTAAGTGAAGCCGTCTTGCTTCACTTCAGCAGTGACCATCCGGAACCAGTGCCAGATTTTGAGGAGGAAAAAATCGAAGTCGAAGCGGAATAACAGGGAGTTTCCCTGTTATTCCCTCACACATATTCTTTGCGGTGAATTGCGATTAAGGAGATAGACGCTCATGGCATTTCCACAAACAAGTTCCCCATCCACAAAAATTCAGCTATTTGGGCCTTTTCATAAAGTTTTTCGCTATACTGACGGCATTGTCCCCAATGTGGCGGCCTTAATTTATATTTTTGCGGGCTACTTTGGTGGTTGGCTCTTCCTGTTTTCACGACACGTGGGACTCTTTATTCTGGGAATTTTGCTATTGGCCCACAGCATGATTATCTCCGCATATTTCTTTCACGAGTTGGTGCATCATACCATATTTCGCTCCCAATCCACGAACGCTCGCATGATGGCGATAATCAGTTGGATTAATGGCGGCTGCTTATCCTATCTTCCCCGGGCCGAAAAGAAACATCTGGCTCACCATTTTCAAAAAGCGGACGTCATCTCCTTTGATTTTCGCGCATGGCTCCAAAAACATTTGTGGCTTGCCAAGATGGTAATGTTGTTAGAATGGGCGTATTTTCCGGCCGTCGAGATGCTCATGCGCGCGGTTATGGTCATTCAACCATTTACACAGCGCTTGCCCCACCGCTACCGTGTATTAACCACTCTCATAATCCGGGGAGGGTTGTGGTTTGGCGTTCTATGGTGGTATTGGCCCGCTGCTTTCGGTTATGTCCTCGCTACGCTCCTATTTATCACTGTGCTGCGCTTTATCGACGCATTTCAGCATACCTACGAACCCATTGTGGCGGCGCCGGGTACGCCCCCACCTGACATCCCTGCGCGCAGTAAAACCTACGAAGAAGAGAATACCTATACCAATTTGCTGTCACAAAAGTGGCCCGTTTTGAATCTGCTCGTACTAAATTTTGTTTACCATAATGTTCATCATGCCATGCCCAGTATGCCGTGGCACCGATTACGCCAATATCATGACCATCAGTATATGAAAGAGACAAAACCGTCCCAAATTCTCTCGTTCCGCCAACAGGTGATCTGGTACCACCGCTACCGCGTCGCTCGCACCGTCACCTCTGATTACGGGAATTTGGAAACCGGATTTGTGGGGGCTGTGGGTGTCTCGTTTCTCACCGTGTTATAGCTCTCTCGTCTTTGTATCCTGGATGCTTATCTCAGCATCATGCCGATGAAGGCGGTGGCAAATAGCGGCCACCGCCTTGATTGGTACAACAGGCTCCCAGGTTAAACCCCAACGGACCAGGAGAACGGCAAGCATGTGCTTCATGTGCTTTACGATTCCCTAACCTTTTACTCTCTTGGGTCCTTCCATTCTTTCCTATTTATTACCCGTCTCCAAACGTTCCCGGTAGGCTCGCCATCCCCCATACGATGAAATATCTTGGTAACCTTCGCATAGTTCTCTCACCGACAAAATTCCGCGCATAGCATGACCATCACTGAGCCAAATCGGTCCGGGATATAGCCCAAGCTTCCGCTCATTAGCCAGGATTTGCGGCCACAGGGTATCTGGAATTTCATAAATTTCGCCAGGTACCGAGTAACCCTCTTCGAAAGGTTGGGCCATCACCATGGCGGGATATTGATCATCAATGGAAAATAACCGGTAAATAGGAGCGGTTAACGCATCTGTAATATAGTCTGCTCCTTGCATCATCTCATGCATGGAGAGACCGCGCATAAGCTCTCCATTGACGAAAATTTTCATGGGGTTTTCCTCCTTCTGATCCGTTCATGTTGCGAATTTGTCGAATCTTTTCGGTCCTTTCTCGGGATTCACTCGTCACTCACTAGGTCGACCAGTAATTGACCAGGCCGCACTTGTTCTCCGGGTTTCACACAAATCGCGGCCACGACCCCACGGTTCGGGGCGACAATGGCAAATTCCATTTTCATGCTTTCCAACACGACCAGCGTCTGTCCCTCACTAACCTCTTCATCCGCCTGAACCAAGACTTTCCACACACTGCCTGGCAAGGAGCTCGTAACAGGAGTTCCCTTGATCTGATATTCTGGTTCGATGGACGGGGCTGCCGCATCTCCCGAGACATATTCGGCTAAGCCCAAGGCACCCCAACGTTCCCTTTCGGCTTGAAATGCCTGCTGTTGACAGCGTCGAAACCGATCCACACTCATCTTGATATGCTCGAGTTCGTGCAAGTATCTGCCCAAGTCAAATACCGTGTCCTGGATTTCTACCTCAAACCGTCCCCGGAGAAAATCCTGCCGCAGTTGCAGGAGTTCTTCGGCCGATACCGGATAAAATTGAATTTGATCGAAAAAGCGAAGCAACCACGGCTGGCCCGGTTGAAAACTTTGGGTGGTACGCCATTTATTCCACATTTGTACTGTCCGCCCAACAAATTGATAACCGCCAGGTCCCTCCATGCCATAGACACATAAATAGGCGCCCCCAATCCCTACCGCATTTTCGGGTGTCCATGTGCGAGCCGGGTTGTATTTGGTGGTAATCAGGCGGTGTCGGGGATCTACCGGCGTTGCCACGGGTGCTCCGAGATAAACGTCGCCCAGACCTAAAACCAGGTAGGTGGCTGAAAAGACAATGTTTTTGACATCGTCAATCGAGTCAAGACCGTTAATCCGGCGGATAAACTCCAAATTGCTCGGACACCAGGGGGCGTCTGGTCTCACATTCTGTTGGTAACGTTTTATGGCTAGTTGAGTTGCGGGATCGTCCCACGATAACGGTAAGCGAACAATGCGCGAGGGCACGGATATGGATTCCAACGGAGGCAGCTGGTCATTGACTTGACGTACACGATCCACCATTGTGCGAAGCGTGATTCGCCGGGGATCAAAATGGATATGGAGTGAACGAATCCCAGGAGTCAGATCAATGATAGGCAAATCGTTCATGTTTTGCAGCGCCGTCATTAATGCATGAACCTGAAAGCGTAATCGTAAATCTAATTCCATGGGTCCATATTCGACTAAAAGATATTGATCACCATCCGCCCGAATCGTCACCGCAAAGGGTGAAGACATCGGACGGTGGTCAAGCAACGGGTAGTTGGGAATATTGGCTAAGTGCCCTGACTCAGCAAAAAGACAGGCGGGTAACTCCCCCTTATCATCTTCTAGGAGGTGGTGAAGAAATTCTTCTTGCTGCGCCAAGCACTGTTCCGCTTCTTCTATGCTTAAGAGCCGAAAGGAGACGGTGTCACCCGGACGCAGTTGCCCTATTTTCCATAATTCCGCCGTGGCCGTCGTCACGGGACAAACAAACCCGCCAAGACTCGGACCATCAGGTCCTAAAAGAATCGGCATATCGCCAGTCAGGTCCAATGTGCCAATGGCATACGCGTTATCATGAATATTAGAGGGGTGAAGACCGGCGTCGCCGCCATCCTGGCGGGCCCACGACGGCGGCGGACCAATGAGGCGAACCCCTGTGCGGGAACTGTTGAAATGCACTTCCCATGTCGTCTGCACAAGTTGAGGCAGGTAGCTGGGCTGAAGAAACTCGGTAGAACAATGGGGGCCGGGTATGACCCCAATCATCCAATGATGGCTTATGGGGGGTTGTTTCGTAGAGGGCAGGGTGCCGCGAAAGGGCCGCGTCATAGCCGGGGAGCATATTCCAAGAACATCGCCGACTTGTAAAGCACGACCACTATGCCCGCCAAATCCTCCTAAAGTGAAGGTAGATCCGCTCCCTAAAGTTTTGGGGATATCGAATCCCCCTGCTACCGTAAGATAGGTCCGCATGCCTCTCGCCGCTTCTCCAAGCTGCAACACCTGTCCCCTTTTGGCCATAATGGGATGGTATAAGGGAATGGGCTGTCCATCAAGAACGGGATTCATGGGCGCGCCGGTGACACAAAACCAGATATCATCACGGAAGCGGTAAGTGCCGCCCCGTAAAGTCATTTCGAGCCCCAAAGCGCCCTCATCATTCCCCAACAACAAATTGCCCAAGCGAAAAGACAAGGCATCCATGGGACCACTGGGAGGGACTCCCACCTGCCAATATCCTAGACGCCCAGGCCAATCCTGAACCGTGGTTTGCAAACCGGGATCTAAGACCTCCAAAGCAGGTTCCGCCGGATTAAAATCTGCAAGAAACTGAGTAAACACATTTCCGTCAGTGACTGCAGTGTGTTCCAATAACGATCTTAAATAATGACGGTTTGTAGCGACCCCATAGAAACGCGTGTGGTCCAAGGCCATTCGCATTTTCTCAAGCGCTTCATCGCGAGTTTGGCCATGCACGATGATTTTCGCTAACATGGGATCATAATAGGGAGAAATCACTATGCCTTGGCGAACCCATGTCTCAATTCTGGCAAAATCCGGGAACGACACGGTGTCTATTAGCCCTGTGCTGGGACGAAATTGATTGCCGGGATCTTCCGCGTAAATCCGGACTTCGAGACTATGACCCATGGGTGATAAATCTGAAGAGAATCCGTCAATCACTTCCCCCGCAGCTTCTCGCACCTGCCATTCCACTAAATCGATTCCAAAAATTTCTTCCGTAATCCCGTGTTCCACTTGAAGCCGAGTATTGACTTCTAGAAAATAGAACTGGGTTGAATTCACATCGTAAATGAATTCGACTGTTCCCGCATTGCGGTACTGGACGATTTCGGCTAACCGTTTGGCTGCGCGTTCCATCTTCTCACGTATTTCAGAAGACAAGCCAGGCGCAGGACTTTCTTCGACGACTTTTTGATTGCGGCGCTGCAGTGAACAGTCTCTTTGACCTAAAGTGAGAATCTCACCTGTTGCTTGCCCAAAAATTTGCACTTCAATATGACGTGCTTGGGGAATATATTTCTCCAGAAATACCCCGCCGTTGTGAAAGTGGAGGGCCGCAACCCGGCTAATCGACTCAAATGCCCCAGTGAGTTCTTGCTGATCGTGGCAGATCTGCATGCCAATACCGCCACCTCCGGCCGTTGCCTTTAACATCACCGGATATCCAATCCCCCGTGCCACTTCAAGTGCTTGGTCCAAGTTCTCTAATAATGCTGAACCGGGCACGGTAGGAACACCAGCTTGTTCGGCAATGGCCCGCGCCGTATGTTTTTGGCCAAACATGGCGATATGTTCCGGAGAGGGTCCAATAAAAGCAATGCCCTTCTCGAGACATTGTTGGGCAAACTCGGCATTTTCGCTAAGAAATCCGTATCCGGGATGCACGGCGTCCACACCCATGGACAGGGCTGTATCCAGAATTAAGCGCGCATTTAAATAACTGTCCGGGGCCGGACCTTCGCCAATGCAAACCGCTTCATCCGCGGCATCGACGTGCAAACTGTCCTCATCAGCAGTGGTATACACGGCCACCGACAGGATGCCCATCTTTTTCAATGTCCGGGCAATACGAACGGCAATGGCCCCACGGTTGGCAATAAGCACTTTGTTAAACATACTCTCCCTCAATTCGAATTAATTTTCCCAAATCACCAAACGAATTGGCGTGGGATTATACGCGTTGCAGGGATTATTCAGCTGAGGACAATTGCTGATTAAGACGAGGGTATGTGCAAGCGACTCCAGTTCCACATAACGGCCGGGGGCCGAAATGCCATCAGCAAATTCTAATGATCCGTCTGGGGCCACGGGAACATTCATGAAAAAGTTGATATTTGGCGCTAAATCACGTTTTTGTAAGCGGTCATCATAGCGCGATAGCTGCAACATAAAGGTATCTCGACAATTATGCATCCATTCGAGCGAACGATCATAACGCACCCCATTACTTTGAGCGGAACAGGCCCCACCGATCGTATCATGACGTCCGCAGGTATCCGCCACAATTCGCATAAGCGCCTTGCCCGACTCGGCACGAAGGACTGTCCCTGTCGTCAGATACAAATTATGCTGACCGGTTATGGTAGCCACCGCGCTGTAATGATCTTCAAGATTGTCGGCATCATAAAACAAGGTATCGACTGCTTGGTTTCCTTCCAAATCGATAATCCGTAAGACTTGCCCTGGCTGCAATTCGTAGGTCCATCCTTCTCCTGAAGGCAATAACCGGTCATAAATGGCGTCTTCCACTTTACGGGGACTTTCAATCAAAGACATCTCGCTCATCCTTTCCTCTTCGCAGACTTTTTTATCTAGGAATTGCGTAGAGCATAATACTCCCAAGTATTTTCAAAAGCTCTTTGGTTTTCCGGACAATGCGTGACACAAATGTCATCCGGTTCTATAGGATTTGCTGGGAAAATGTCGAGTTGAATAGAGGTCGATGGGTAGATGGACCGGGGATCGAGAGGATTGGGCGTATTGGATAAAATGAGCAGTAAGTCCATATCGGTCCGTAAAGTCACTTGGCCCCCTTGGGGACAATGGTTCTCATGAAATATCAACTGGCCATCATCATCCACCGAAACTTTGGCAAAAAGATTGACAGGTGGCACCAAGTCCCGTAATGTCAAACCATTTCGCACCAGTTCAACAGCAAAATTCTCTTGACCGCTGCGAAGCCAGTCATTACGTTGGTCTTGATAACGAGTAACACCATATTTCTGGTCGATATCCTGGCGCGAGGTATACCCACTAATCGTATCATGCCATCCTAGGCTATCAGCCACGATACTCGCCATCACCCGCCCATTATCACTCATAAGCACGTTTCCCATTGTCAAAAATGCGGTATGTTGAGCTTTTAATGTGTCTGGCATGTTGTAGCGTTCACAAGGATTCCAGGCATTATAGAGCAGCATCGAGAGATTAGCGCCAGGCTCCAGTGCGGTAAAGCGTAACAACCTGCCGCGCCCCACAATTCCCGACCATTTGCCCCCGGGTCGCAAGGTTTTACTCCAAATGATTTGCATTGCTAGATACCTCCTGTGGTAAGATAATGGCCTTTTACAAAAAAGCCTGGGAGACTCCCAAGACCGCTGTCTTGATGAAATCTCCCAGGCTTTTATCCTTCCGTGTAGCTCAACATCGAGCCGTTTGCTCTTGGACCTGTCCTAGTATTCCTAGCGGAACCCTAGCAAACCTTTGATGAAATTTGTGGTTATGGTAGCATGCCCCTCATCCATTGTCAAAATGTTTCCGCAATCTTTGGGTGGATGAACAAAAATCATGACAGGTTTTTTTGGCCAGTTATCACGAATGACTATTATCACGGGAAATCGAATAACCTCAAGCCGTGTTGGTCACCCGTTGTGTGGAAAATGGCATCCCGGGACAGTATCTTCCCGGCCTTGCAAGCATTACTTCGGAGTGGAATAATTGTGCGGGTAATTCACGGGTTACGACACCGATATCGATAGCGAAAACCACTGACTTTACAACACACTTTTTTCTAAACGGAAATTTGACTCCTGTCGAATCTAATTCAAGGCGATAGAAAAACCGTCCCGAAACAATGTGTGCGCCCTCCAACACCCGGTCGCTGTCGACAACAGCATAACAACCCATTCTCAACGACAGAGCTTTCTACCAGGAGCGACACACAGTGCAAGCCGAATAATGCCGTGAAATCATATCAACCTGCAGCAAGTATATTTCCGTGGACCTTATACCAGGGGAATTGAACACATCCTACCCTTGGCGAAACAACCGCCCCGTCAAAGCCGCGGCCACAGTATTCAATAGCACAATGGCAAAGAAGAGATAGAGTAAAGCCGAAAATATATCACCATAGTTTACTAGCCAACCAACATGGATAGCTGTTGCGATAGACCGTGAATCCAGTACATAAGCGCTGACCGGAAAAACAAAAGCCCACCATGACAATGTAAAAGGCAATTTTTTCTGTATCCATACCCGAAACGCCATGACAAATCCCAACAAGAAACTCCAGCCTGCTAGACCCCACAAGGCTACTGCAAGAAACACGGCAAACGATGAACCCGGCAATTCTTTCACAAGCGTGCTGTCACGAGCAACTCCCAAGATACTTAAACTTAATACAGCAGCAGCCCCGAGTAATAGCCACGACGTCGGGGTCCCTGGGGCAGGAGGTGCAGGCGCACTAAAATAACGTCCCAATAGATATGCCGCGAAGAATATAAAGAGAAATAACCCCATTCCCACAAACGCCATATCTGTGACATTGACAAACCTCGTCCACAGAGGATACAAGTGCCACTGCATGGCGACAATAATGTTCCCCAATAACGGAAACAGCGCCGTCGATACGGAACCTAAAAGCCAGGCAAAACTTACCTGAGCAGTATTATGTGCAGTCTGCCGCATCTGCGCCTCCGTGATGACGATGCTAATGAAAAGTCCCAGAGAAATACTCAGCAGCCAAAAGATATTCATAATCCGGTTAATGGCCAACTGTCCGACGGCCCCACTCATTAATGACCAATTCATCCCCATAATTGTCATGGCAATGGGGATTAAAGCAAAAAAATGTCCCATCACCGGATGCATCATTTCTTGCCACATTTTGCTTGGGGTGACCAGCCAGCGAATAAGCCAGATCACGATTAGAAAAGCAAAGATTCCGGTATTAATCCACACGCCACCACTAATCCATTGCCCACTCGAA
This sequence comes from Sulfobacillus thermosulfidooxidans, assembly GCF_001280565.1. Lineage (NCBI taxonomy): Bacteria > Bacillati > Bacillota > Clostridia > Eubacteriales > Clostridiales Family XVII. Incertae Sedis > Sulfobacillus > Sulfobacillus thermosulfidooxidans. Next base: position 1,935,367 of record NZ_LGRO01000001.1, read on the forward strand.
CCCGTAACACCCCACAACTGTGCACTCACGTTCAAAACACCCCCGAAGCCCATCACAATAACAAACCAATTCGAGTTGAACGTCGAAAGGCTCCAAGTAGAGGGTGTTAAGGCCTTATTAGAAATGTTTTCCATTTTGTAAACTCCTTCTCACACATGCTAGACGCATTGTACCCTGAAAGCGTTTGGTGCACTCCTCATAGAAGGTTTTGGACAGATGAGACAGCCTCCATATTGTCACTGATTCCCATGCCCTCACCTTAAGCTTAGGACTTTACTATAATTCTTACTAATAGATTGATCAATCTATTTCTGGCAAAATTCTCCCTGCCCGTCCACTGCAGGAAATTTGGTTACAGGGAAGCCACATGCACCAACTGTCCCACCAAAGCCGTAATAAGCATCGCTGCTCCTCCCCCTAAAAATAGCCGCAATGCTGGTCTCAAAGGCGGCGTGCCCGACAGCCGCGCACTGAAAATCCCCGACCCTATTAACCCGATTAAGGTCACCGCGACAATCAAAATCACTCGGCTAGATGCCGATGTTCCCAGCATTCCCAAAAAAGGAACGAGTCCGCCCACAAAGAAACTGGTTGCCGATGCAATCCCGGCTTGTAAAGGATGCGCCGCGGTATCAGGCCGCTGCCCAATTTCATCACGCAAATGGGCTTCTAAGGGACCTGCTGCATGAAGGGCCACTGCCACTTGTTCGGCCAGTTCCCGGGATAAACCGCGTGATTGATATATAGCCGTCAATTCGCGCAACTCGCCTTCAGGATCTTCTTCTTGTTCTTCTTCTTCCCGGCGCCTGTCGGCCAATTCCACATCACGTTGGGAACTCACCGACACATATTCGCCGGCCGCCATGGACATCGCACCCGCCACTAATCCGGCAAGTCCTGCCGTCATAATCGCTCCCGGACCCGCGCCACTCGCTGCGACTCCCATCATCAAACTTGATACCGAGACCAATCCATCGTCCGCGCCCAAGACGGCTGCACGTAGCCATCCGGCTCGCCCAGCCAAATGTTCCTCTTTACGTTTCTTGCTGGCTTTTTGATGCATTCGCTGACTAATGGTAGACCCTCCTAATCGGTTTCGTTTCTTTAGTGTGAACACCCCTAATCAAAGCTACTCGCGAGTTCAAATGATTAACGTGTTTTAGCCTGTGACGCACAAGATTTGTTTTAGTTTGACCACCAGTTCAATTAAATCGGATACGGCCGCCATTACCGCATCCACATCTTTGTAAGCAGCAGGGATTTCATCAAGGACCGCCTCGTCTTTTCGGCTCTCGACGCCACTAGTTTGAGCAATCCAATCGTCGATGGTACATTGTTTTTTCGCCTGGTTGCGATTCATACGTCGTCTTGCTCCATGGGAACAAGAATAATAGGATTTGGGATGATCTTTGCTGCGCACGATGTAGCTCGCTGGGCCATACTACCGGGAATAATGCCGGCCTCCCCATTTTTGGCTGATACCACGCCTTTATGGGTTAACCCGTAGGCGTAATTTAACATTACGCATGAACCGCTCATTCCAAGCATTTCAATAGAAAAACCGTTGGGGTAACATTTAACCTCTTTCACAGCATGCCTTGAAATTTCCGCATCTCCTGTTCATGATAGCATGTTCTCAACCAATAATTGGTAAGAAAATCCCGGCGGTTAAATCGGAAAGACAATGGTGCGGTTCCCGTATACCAACACTCGATCCGACACATGCCATTTCACAGCACGAGCCAAAACAATCCGCTCGACCTGGCGGCCAATGCGTTTAAAGTCATCGAGCTGATGACGGTGATCGACCCGGTGCACATCTTGCTCAATAATTGGTCCGGCATCGAGTTCTGCTGTGACATAGTGAGCAGTCGCCCCAATTAACTTCACTCCACGCTGATAGGCTTGATGATAAGGTTTGGGACCCACAAAAGCTGGCAAAAACGAATGATGGATATTAATAATCCGCGCTGGATAGTGCGAGACAAATTCTGGAGTCAAGATCTGCATATATCGGGCTAAAACCAGCGTGTCAATACGGTAATCACGGACGAGCTGATGCACTTTTTCCTCACTTTGCGCTTTCTGGCCAGGATCGACCGGAATATGATAAAAAGGAATTCGAAAATGCTCAGCAAGTTCTCGCAAGTCCCCATGATTACTAATTATGACCCGAATTTCAGCACGAATATCGCCCTGTTCCGTTTGCCACAGCAATTCATTCAAACAGTGATCTTCACGCGATACCAATACTGCCAGATGATGTGCCCGGTCTCTTTCTGTAAGTCGCCACTGCATATGATATTCAATAGCTAAACGGTCAAATTCCTTTCCGAGAACCTCATGACCCTTCTCACCATTCGCCATCAGGTCAAACTCTGCCCGCATAAAAAATAATCCGTCAGGTCCTTCAGAATACTGGTCAAAAGATGTAATGTTGCACCCATTACGGGCTAATACATGGGAAATGGCCGCAATAATGCCGGGTTGATCAGGACAAGCCACCAATAAACGATAACCTTTCACACTTTTCCTCCTTGAAACATACAGTATGCAATAAGGACTGTGGTCTTACCGAATTCTCAGTCCCTGCCTCGAAAAACTCCGATGATTATGTAGTCCCGATAGATCCTTATAGAGTGATACAAAGTTCGAAAAAGACACGCCTGCCGCTCTTAACCCACAATGCAGATATGACGAGTCGGTCATGCGCAAGAGACATTCTGAAATCCTTGATAGAAGATCATACCAAGATTCATGATGTGCTCTATCATATCATTAATTTAATAATCAGAAGATGACGTCCTTCTCCCAATCACCTAAGATGCGCAAACATTGCCATCTCAACCCATGGCGAAATATCAAGAGCACTGTGGGGTCATGATCCTCAAAATCCACACAATCGATGTCGACCTCTCACGTTGGCGACTTCTACATCGTCTCGCTCTCATATTCTTGTCCTTAAAGCCGTAGTGAGGATGACATAAGGGCCTTTGTCGTTGAAGTATTTGTCTAGCGTCTATCCATCTATGAACGGGGAAGAATCTCAATATCCCCCGTGTAAATAGATAATTGATAGCGACGATCGTAGCGAGGATCCTTGTTTTGTTCATCGATTGTGAGCACACTTCCTGCTAACGTCATCGGCGCAATCTGTGCATTACGGCGGGTAATGGCAGCGGAGAGACCATCAACCAATTGAAAAATGCGCAACATGGGTTTCAGCGCCGAGGGAAAATCCCCAGGCAAATCGGATTCACGGGTATGATGATAGCGAACAATCCATTCGACATCAGACGAAACATGATAATCCTTGCGAGCCCAGTCGGCACTCCGACCCGCATGAAGAAATCCTGGCTCAAAAGCGTCTTGAGGGACAAAGATTTGGCCAACTTGCAACCTGGGTTGGGCTTTGCCCACATCGTGGAAGATAAAGGCTTGCACCAGCGTATCCTTATCAATCCCGACTAATTGAAATACGCCTATAGTTTTGAGCTCAGCCATAATCCGCAGACCATTAATCACGTGCCTATAGGTTCCATCGGGAATAACCTGGGTCACGCGGGCCTTCTTCGTGTTAGGATCATAGACATCTTGATATTCGGGTGAGGATTTCAATTTTGCTTCCACCTTGCTATTAGGTAAGGTTAAGGCAAAAGCCATTTCCAATTCTTGTTGTTGATGTTGAGCCACCGCTTCCGCATGCTTTTGGGCCGTAATATCCATAAACGTCACTAAAATCGCTTGCAATGCGCCTTCCGCGTTGTGAATGGTTCCAAACTTAAATAAGACATCGCGGCCATTAGGCAAGCGCAATTGGCGTTCTCCACGCGTCGCCGCCCCCATCAACGCTAAAGGAATGGCACTGATTTTCAAATAATCGGTGACATGGGAAAACATATATTGCGCCAGTTCTTCATAGGGCTTTCCAACCACAGTAGCCGGGTCCACCTCTAAAATTTCAGCCCCTGCCGGATTTAGTATGCGGGTCATCCCATGATGGTCCACAACGATCAGCCCTGTATACATAGCATCGAACACTTGCTGCTGAAATTGTTCGAGAGACCGAGGGTGCCAGTCTTCATGGGTGGTGCCGTGAGCAAAGATATTCCATTCCCGAGGGACAACACCGACAAGTCGCCCCTTATCGACCACGGGAATCGAAGACCAATCCGGATGATTGTCAAATAAAGGACCTAAGAAATCAGTCGGATCATCCGGGCTTACCACCGTCGTCTCGGAGAGTGGGACCATAATCTCCTCTAATGTTTCGCCCGTTACGTTTTGAATATCTTGAAGACGGATAAACCCCACCAAAGTTCCTTCAGAGGTGGTAACATAAAGCATCTTGTGCGGACTGGTTTTGATGAGCCATTGCGTCACTAAAACGGGATCGGTCGGCTGACCGCTCAAATAATCCCGGTCCATGATAAATCTAATTTTCATGCCCTTATCCCCCTTCACACACTCTATGGGATATGAATATTATGGTAGACATAAAATGGTTCCATAGGAAATATTTAGCCCGTTTTCACCCAGGTATCTGAAGCCATAGGATTATTGATGATGATATTGATATCTTCTTGAGTCCAAAAAGGTCTAAATATGTCAGATGAGTATGAATCGGAATGATGACAACTAACACCCGCTAGACTCTGTCTTTTTCTCAACACCAAAATTAAGGCGAATCGGGTTCTAATAATCACACATCGCGGACCCGTGTGACCTCATATTTGCTACAGACTTCTTGGCTAGGGGTGTCGACGCAGAGTGCTGTTTGAATGCCCGCAATCGAGCTTTCGGATTTGATGGCGTTTAAGATAAGCAACGCGTGTTATCTGGATAAAACGCTGGCGCATTTGCTTTTGAATCACGACGTCCTAAGGACCCCGGCACCATCATTGCATGGAGTTGCTAGCCCGCGCTGCCGACTTCCAAGAAATGGCCGGGAGATGACGGCTTTAATGAACATACACGAGCGGAGCGTGCGCGCGATGACCTTTACCTGCAGATGAGATTTTCGCGAGCAGCGGCTCTACTCCATATACCGAATTGTCCACTAAAAACATGTGCACGGGTGAATCCAGGATAATGACCGAAATATCCATAGTTTCCAACTAAAAAATCCCTTCGCTGGATGCTGTAGGATTCAGGATAGAAGAAATTGCGTCGAATTCTTCCCCTCTCATTGGTGAGCGACCATGGCTTGTTAATCGCCAAAACATCATACCCTGACACAACATAAGCGGGACCAGTTGCCCCAGCTGTGACCAGTAGCCTACACAAACCTGCGAGGTGGCCTTGAGCTTGATTCAAACTGCCGGGTCTACTCCACTCTTTATTTAAACAATTGCGGCACCGTGATATGCCCAATACCTTAAGGGGGACTCATGTCGTGCCGCGTTGCGCACGTCAAAGCCCTGTCTTCATCCTCTTCAACCTGCAAACGATCCGTCTGCAAGATGGAGTTTTTGACTGACTGTTACCTTAAAACAACAAATAGATGCTAATGACCAAACTAAAAAAAACCATAATAATGCCCAAAACCATTGGCGTGTGGGCCCCAATAAGATTAAGACCCTTGTGGAACCCGTCAAAAATGCGGCGGTAGCGAACAATAGCCACCCCTTGCACCATCACCGCGAAGAACGACAAGGTCGCCCCTAAATAGGGACCAATGCGAATATGCCGGGGTAAATACGCGCGGAATTGTGGCGCCACTAAATATTCCAACAGGCCGAATTTGGTAATCACAAACCCAAAAGTGACAAGCGCTATGCCTGTACGAATCCAGGATAATAACGTGCGTTCATTCGCTTGCAGGACACGGGGATCCGTATACATCGCAATTTTTTGCGCCTGATCTTCGCTGTGTAGCGCCATTCCTATCTTCCTCCAACATCACTATGTTATCTATCCTCGAATTTGCACTAAGACAGAAGATAAATCGCTAGTAATACAACCCAAACCAGTATAATGGACCCAAAAAAGGTTGGAGCCTTAGAACCTCGACCATCTTCGGCCCGGTGCCACCGTGTCATATTGCGGTAATAGCGCACTAATGCCACGACCTCAAGAAACGTTGCCATTAATGACAACATCCCGCCCACCATATGGCCGAAACGGACCATGGGTAACAATTGAATCTGATGGCCAGGATCCAGCACTTTATCGATAACAGCAGCTTTACTCAATAAAAATGCAAATCCCATGAGATACAAAGCCATGCGCATCCAACTTAATAAACTGCGCTCATTAGCTAATAAAACCCGGGGATCTGTGTAATATAACCGGCGGTCATCTTGAGTCAACGCTCACAATTCTCCTTAACCAACCTTATCGATGCAAGAATAGATGCAAGAATCTTCCCTGATTGTACGCGACAACAAGATTTTCGCATAGATTCGCGCAATTCCATTTGCTTATACCCGATAATCCCGAAAGGATAACAAGGATTTTAAACAAATCCTTGTTAGAGGAATGATCATAAGAAATCGTCCCCCAGCCATTTGCGGACGATTTGATCTCAAAAGTAAGAATATCATGGGAAACCATCTCTCCAAGAACTTCGTGGGTTCATCTCAACTCATCGTAATTTTCTCCCGGATGAATCCAAAATGCGCACGATATTGTCGCATTCATTTCCAAACTAAATGTTGTCGGTTCCGGCGATCGCCCAATGAGAATATATTTCACTCACTGTTCCAAACAGGCATTCGCGTGGTGTCTATCGCACCTGAATCCAGCGTTCCCATCACCTATAGAGGGATATGGATACAGTAGACGAATTTCTCGTAGAAGGGCACCACCATATCCCTGAAGTTAATCAGTCATTTAAGTCCAAGCTTATTCTGCTCATTTTCGCAGTGCCATTCGATTTGCTTCGACATGTGCTAAATGATTAAAAACCATTAATAACGCACCGTTCATCCCTATCTCATAAGCCCCGGCTTTAAATTTCCCCTCAATGCCTAAAGGCAAGGTACGCGAAGGAAGGCCGAAGTCTCCCATGGATTATCGGTCCCTTAGCTATTTGCATCATTTATCTGGCATCAAATCGTCAAAATGAGGTTGCCAGGAGGCAACGTCACGAGATGGCAAAGGATAACTAATCGCATATCCCTGCCACGCTGTCACTCCCCAGCGTGCTAGAGCATTGCGCTGTTCCAAATTCTCCACCCCTTCAGCGACGGTCGGCACATTCAAAGTCTTAGCAAATGCCAGGATGGCTTGAAGCAGGCGGCGCCCCGGTTCAGTCGACCAATTTGCTACAAACTGAATATCAATTTTGATTTGACGGATAGGTAACTCACGGAGATGAACCAGCGAACTAAAGCCGGTGCCGAAATCATCCAAGGCAAAATGATAGCCTCGTTGATCAAGTTCAGCTACCGTTTGTTTGATGGGATCCATATCGACCAGTAACGCGGACTCCAAAATTTCAAAGGTAAGTGCATGAGGTTTGACGGATGGCCATTGACGATGGTATGACTCCAGTAACGCCAAAAGATTGGGATCACGCAAATCCATATAACTCAAGTTGACGGCCACATGTCCTTTCCAGCCGTGTTGGTGCCACTCGCTCATATCCTGAAAAACGAGGCGCATAACCCGGTCATCCAGTTGTCGTAGCAAATGATGTTGGGCAATAGCCGGCAAAAAATCTTTAGGAGCATATAGCACACCATCTGCGCCTTCGATACGCACTAAAGCTTCCCATTCCCATATCGTGCGGGATTTCGCCTTAATAATCGGTTGATAGAAAACACGCACCCTATCTTGTCGTAAGGCCTCATCCACGAAAGCAATCCCATCGGCCGCTTTAGATCGCTCCGGATGAATAGGATTGAGCAACCATGATTGCCTTGCACGCTTCGCCGCATAGAGTGCTTGATCCGCCACCTGCAACAGGGTATCGACATCCTGCCCGTCTTGGGGATAATGAGCCCATCCAAAACTAGCCGAGACGCTCAAGGGATGCCCAGGTATTACAGCAATAGGTACCGTCAAGGCATCCCGCAATTGTGCGACCAGTTCACTGACAGAAACCCTCTGGTCTCGGCACACGATGAGGAATTCATCACCGCCCCATCGTCCAATCCAATCGGACTCATGAAGACGCCAGCGCCAGCGCCGTGCCACCATTTGCAGAACCTTGTCCCCAGTCCCATGCCCATATTGATCGTTAATCGGCTTAAACCCATTGAGATCAGCAAAAATGACCGTAAAAGGTTTGCCTTCGCTCATCCAATCCTGAATACGCTCTTCCGTAAAATCGCGATTGGGTAACTGCGTCAATCCATCATGCCGAGATGTAAAGGCCACCTGCGTTGCAGTCATCACAAACATTTCGATGACCATGCGTCGGAATATGGCATCATCTTGTTCGGACCATGTCGTATACGTGCTGCCTTGCCTGGATGCATTTAAGATTTCACTCATTAACAAGGCATAGGCCGCTTGAAACTGGGGCCCATAAATGCCCCGGGCCAGATGTCTTAGGCTCACGGTTTCGGCATAGGTGATGGCCTTGAGATCATGAGGATCGTCACGTAAACGTTCTAAATGTTCCCCCAATAGAACTTGCATCCGGTCATAGGTTGTCCGCTCCCGGATTAACCGGTCGAGTTCAGGGATTTGCTGAATTCGGGCATAGAACCGCTCAACCGCCTCCTGAGCAATTGTCTCCCACGGTAAGGCACTAAATACCTGCTGATAACGTGGGTTCCAGCCGAGCAGGTCAGCAAATACCCGTACATCATCAACCACCCCAAACAATTGTGGATCCCAGCGCAGGGGATATTCATGATTGGCATTGTGATCATCCCAAGCATCCTTGATTGACCATCCTTGTCCCATCTCATTGGCATCCTTTCCTTCGACATCCCCGTCACATCGATTTGATGGCAATTCCTCTGGCGTCTAGCCCCCTGTGAAATAGATGTTAATAAATGTAGGCAAATTGATGACAATTCGGTAGGGCCATATGGCCTGTCCCTGTGGACTATTTGTTGGATTTTGACGAATGCTGTCAGGATAAATGAGTTTGAACTATGGTGAAATTCGGTAAGGCCAGCTCATGCAGAGGTTGTAAATAATAAAAAGCGTCCCGGCAGCGAGAACGCTATGACTAAGGACGCGTTGTCTTTAGCACCATCCATGACGGCTTAACACGTTAGCCACCACACCATAAGACATCAGCACGGTCACGATAAGACCTAACCATGCCCATTTCTTCCACAGAAGGCGCCAGGCTACGCCGCCTAATAAACCCATCACCAAAATCGACAGATCGGTTTCCACATATAGAGGCTTATGCGCGTCAATAAACTCATTCAAGAAGGGATTCGTCCAAATTAGTCCGACTAAGGCATTCCCCACTAAAATCGCCATCGCCCCATATTGGGCCACTTTTTGGTGGACGTCCACCGACTTGTGAGGTAAAAAGATACCGACAAGCCTCTCAACCCATTCATCAGCCTGAACGAAAATGGCAAGCGTGGCAATCATGCCTAATAGTGTTAATCCCCATGTCAGAAGAAGATGCCAGCCGATACATCCCTTATTATCCGCCGCCTGAATAATCTCAAACATCGGATTGGACATCATTCCCAGATAAATGGCGACTAAAATGACAATGACGGGCCAGCGAAACCACGACACACGGGATTTCTCAGAACCTCGTTCCATCATGATGATGTCACCTTCGGTCTTTGGTGAAGATGCGGGTTCTGGATGAGATCAGCCCGGGCAATGGCCATGAAGATGAGAAAAGGAATAATCATCCCGGGAGTGGGGGCGAGTCCGGTCCATATGCCGCCACACGCCTCGGGTACGACCCAAATGATGGTCGTTACCGCCACAGATAGACCAAAGGCATAACGCCACCGTCTTAACCAGGCTATGCCCACTGCCAACATGATTAACACCAGAAACAAATTGGTCATTAGCGGGTGGTGAAAACTCAGCATAACGCCATCATTGATACTTTGTTGGAGCCATGACGGTTCGGAGCCATCCATAGTCACTAAACCAAACACTTCGGCTAGACGCGGACCATGCCAAAAACCCGATCCCGGCAATCCTTGGAGTCCTGCCATCATAATCCAGAGCCACCCGAGCCCTTGCCGCAAGCGGTAAACGAGTTGGTGATTTTCCCACCAAAGCATGGGCAGAATCACCAAAAGTGTGGCGACCCCATACAGCAGTGCTGTGCCTGGCGTTCCGGTCAGCATGCTTCCGGTCCCATTAAACAAGTTACCAAAGCCTTCTGCCACGCCCCAGAGAACAATAGACCAAGCAATTAACACATAGGCGGCGACAGTACGAGCCCTGGGGTTTCCCCATGTGATAATCAACGCACCTCCAACCTCCAGTGCGGCAATGAGATAGGGCCATAAAGAAGGAGCCGCAAGCCAGAGGGTATCGGCCGCTTGCAAGAGTTTTTGGACTCCCAAGGGCTGCCACGCTTCAGCTGGCGGCGCCAAAATATCACTGACGAACAAGGGACTGTGAATTTTCGGTTGCAGCATCATTATCCCAGAAATTGCCCACATGATACCGACCGCAATCCGGGTCTTAGTGCGTAAAGATACCGACGAGGACGCGCTAGCCATCTTACGATACCTCCCACGCGTTAAGGTAAATGATGCGGCACCCATGTCGTGCCATGGTTTTGACTGACCCAAAGTATGGTCATTTGGTCTTGGCGCGTCATCACCATGACATTGCCATTATTCGCGACATCTAGCGCCACAGGAGTTCCAGTTGGTAGATGCGCAATCCCCTCATGCCATGTGTTTTGGTTCCAAGTCCAAGTATCAATATGATGAGACGCCGTTAATACATAGCCAGCATTCCCATTGATGCTGAGAGCAGCATAAGGATTGCCCTCAATCTGTAAGGGGGCCGTAGCTCTTGTCCAGGTTTTCCCGCCATTGCTTGTCCTATCCCACATTAGCCATTCTTGGCCATGATCTGTCCGCACAATCGCCGTTTCCCCCTGGCTGGCACTTTGCCATGTAGGCGCCATAACTAATAGGTTCTGATTCTCCCAAGATTTGGGTACAGGCAATGGCGCCCGGGTAAAGGCGTTTTTGTTCCACGACCATAAATAGGCCATGGAACCGCTGTGAATCTCTCCGCCCAGCCAAAGATTTTGATGGGGTTGTAGACTTATCGAAGTTTCCGGCATCCAGGGCGCATTATGGGCCACGGCAACCCATTTTTGACCACCCGTAGTCGTATTTAACAGTTCATGGTCACTAATCACCCACGCCGTATTTTGCGATGTCGCCACCAATGGATGAAGAGCATGAGGCGGTAAAGGGCCAGGAATTATCAGAGGTGCACTCCATGTTTGACCCCCGTTGTTCGTGGTTCGAAGGACAGGATCCACCTGATATCCATAAGCTCCGACTAAGGCCCATGCTGAGTTGACACCGGTCGGTGCGACCTCAATACCTCCTCGTTGAGTCATGGCTTCGGGGGTCACGATTTGCCAGGTACTTCCTCCTGTCAGCGATCGCTCTACGGTCCGGTACCCCTGGTAGGGACTAATCGACCACGAGGTGAGTCCATTGCCAACTAACGCATAAGAGGGTCCAATCGGTTGCCAGACTCCTTGGCCCAGGTTATTGCCTGGGCTTGATAATTCAGGCAATGGTTGATGAAGCATTTTGGCCACATAGGTGGCCAACAATTGTGCGGTTCCACCAATATATTTGGTTTGAGCGGTGGGGTTACTCAACCAGACTTCGCGCCCTTTGGGACTAATCAACCAAAAAACGTCCGCATGTTGGACCATGCCATATTTTGGAACATGCACATATTCATAATAATTGTGCCACACCCGAGACAAGGTGGAGACTGAAGGCGAGGTCAGATATGTGAAGTTGGGCACCGAATTCAGCCCATGTTCGGTATCAAAAGCCTGGATATCCTTTAAACTGTGAAACTCTGGATTAGCATCCACCGCAATAATTTGTACATGCGAAGCTAAAGGACCTAGGACATGGTTCATGTCCACTAATTCTTGTGCTTCCAGCGGGCAATCCCACCAACAGACGGGATCAAAAAATGTCAGGACAACAACTTTTCCCCGGTACTGGGTCAAACTAATGGGTTGTCCCTTGGCATTTAACAATTGAAAATTAGGAGCCGGCTTATTCACATAAGTCATACCATCGGCCGCCAGGGCTTCTGTCGCCGCTGCTGTCAACTGGGTACTGGGTGCATTATGATAAATCCGGGACAGCCCCCATCCTGCAAAGGCCGCTACAGGCAATAATCCGAACAAGACCCATTTTTGGTACGATTTCTTCATGACAATGTTCGCCCTTTCGCCGGTGTCGAATCCATGAAAAGATTTCGACCGAAAATGGGCAACGTGGCAAGGCGAGCATAAACACCCAAAGACAATAATACTAGCACGCCGCTATTGGGATCGGTTCCCATTCCCCCTAAAACGCCGAAATCTTGCCCAAGCCACCATGTGGCAAAGGTTACACCAAAAGTCACCCACCACGTGAAAACCGATTTCGGCAAGGTGATCCACAAAATGGCCAAAACACTAAAGATGATAACGAGAACAGCATTCCAAAGAGCTGGATGAGCCGCTAAGGAGTTTGCCCATAGATAGAGTGGTTCTGAAAAGATTCCGGGTTGTGGCATTTCCGCCATACTCAAGACGTAAGCGGACACACTTTGGCCTTGCCAAAATCCCGATGCAGGCCATGCTTGCAATAACGCGGATAAGCCCCATAATCCGGCCAAACCATATTGAAAGATCTTAGTGGGACCGGAAGATTGCCAAAATCTTGACGGGAGCAAAAGCAAGATAGCCAATAACACATATAAAATGACCGATCCTGGGCTGCCGCTTAACCACGAACCTCCACTAAAGAGACTCCCCATAGCTTCCCCGCCAATCCACACCACTAGACCCCAAGCGATAGAAAGCCATAAGCCTGCACGCCGCCAGGTGTTTATACTTCCCAAAAGAATCAATAATCCGATATCGATTTGTATCCACGTCGCAAATTCATTCCACATGACCGGGTTAATACCCCATAGACGGACGCCAATCTCGATAAGACTGCGCAATAAAGCCGGTTGTCCTTGGATTAAGGGTGCTAAAAAGCCCCCAATAAACCGGGTGATCATGAGCGGTTGAGCTTGTAATAAACCATCTAAGAGCCACAAGGCGCCAAGTCCCCGGGCCAACCATTCGTACGCCACAGGGTAAGGCGGAGTCACATCTTGTTCATGATGAAGGCGAAGACGTCGCAATAGTGTCACGACAACAATAGCCAATGTGATGATTGCAAGAATCCAGAATAACCGATAAAAATCTGCCTCCGCCACCGGCGGGGGTAGTGGATTGCCCATATTCACCGTTCAATCCCCTCCCAATTTCCTGTATAAAGGGATGCATGGGCTTTAAGAACCCATCTTTCCCTGCTAGACTATTCACCCTAAGTCCTATAAACATGAGTATGATTTCTGGTTCAAAAGTTTAGCACTAAATCGAGTCAGATCACATCACATGAGAAATATCGCAAAACTCACGATACCTATCCTCATGACGAGAATAAGCCGTGGAAATATAGTCCGAAAAAGAACTGTCAATCTGTTGGCAGGATCCTTTCCTGAGAGCTCTCATGATGCTTAAAATCAACATCCTGGTATCTGCCATCCTGTATATTCTCAATAGAGTCGGCCAATACTTTAACGAGCAAAAACCAAGAATCAGCCGTCATTGGCTGATTCTCTGGAAATACTTTTAATTGTTAGCGAAAAATACCTGACCACTCTTTATTGAGGGTACTGTTCCGTTCTTTCAAACTTACTCAAATCTACGCATAGGTAGCTTTGACGTTAAATTCCTGCTTCGTTGAGGCGGCCTCTGCAATAGCAGGTCTTACGTCCTCTCTACAGGCTGTCACCGTGGAACTCACGGCCCATTTCATCAGATTCCTTGCAGCATTCACGTCTCGATCATGATGGGTTCCACACTCCGGGCATGTCCACTCGCGTATCGACAGTGGCATATTTTTTTGTTTCGTCCCACACTCTGAACATATTTTACTGGAGGCAAACCAGCGATCCACAATGATGAGTTGTCCACCACGCATTGCTGTCTTATACGCTAACTGCCTACGCAACTCATGAAAGCCCCTGTCTCCCACAGCTCTTGCCAAACGATGATTCGCCATCATTCCTTTGACGTTCAAATCTTCGACGACAATCACGCCGTATTGATTCACTAAGCAGGTAGTGAGCTTATGCAGTGCGTCGTGGCGGATATTGGCGATCTTTGCGTGGAGCTTCGCGAATTTGAGTTGGGCTTTTGCTCTGTTTTTCGAGCCTTTTTGCTTGCGAGATAGCGAACGGGACAATCGACGTAAACGATTCAAAAGGGCCTTGTGAGGCTTTGCGCCTGTCACAAAGGTTCCGTCAGACAACGTAGCCAATCGGTTGACCCCCAAATCCACGCCGACTATCGCTTGGTTTTCGCACATCGCCGGCGTCTCTTCCGTGTCTACCGTGATACTGACATACCATTTGTCTGCTTTTCGGGAAATGGTGGCAGACATGATCGTGCCAGAGAACCGCAAGGTTTCTCGCATTCGTCCCCATCCGAGATGGGGAATACGTATACGCTTGTCACTGACGGCAACCTGATCATTCGTGAGCGTGAAACTGTCATGAACGCCTTTCTGTTTGAAGGTTGGAGACTTCGCATCCCCTCGAAAAAACCGTTGGAACGCATTACCGAGGTGAATCAAAGCCATTTGTGGCGCGTTTTTCGTGACTTCGAGCATCCACGGGAACTGTTCACGCTTGATGGCATTCAGTTGCCGACGAAGGGAAGCTTGCGTGGGTTTTTCACCGGCCTCATATTGGCGCTTCCACTGTGCAAGCCCCCAGTTGTAGGCAAACCGAGCTACGCCACAGGCTTTGGCAAAATAGGTAGCGTGTTTGTTATTACTCCTCTTCCGCACGTGATGGGTGAAAGCCGTGGAATTTATCCCGAGGGTCTAGGGGGCACCTGCGTGTAAATCGTGTCCGTAAAACCTAATGCGGCCAAAATGGCCGCCACCGATTGGGTATGAACCGCCGGAACAAAGAGTTGACGGGTCTGGGCATCCAGCGGCACGACAATCAGTCCGCGCAGATGATGTAACACCTCCTGCCCGGTGGGCCGCGCCAACAGACCGCGAGTCGGCGTGGGAAGGGGCGGGGCCTGCCGGGCCCGACGTTCGATGAGACTGAGCACCAACGCGGCGAGCAAGAGCACATAACCTAGGGCTTCCACCCGTTCCGGCTTGTGCACATAGAGCGCATCCACAAAGGCCGGGTCTTTTACAAAGCGAAAACGGTGTTCGATGACCGTCTGGCCTTTGTATTCTTCGAGTAATCGGCGGGCATCAAAGGAGGAGGCCGGCAGATTGGTGATTAAGACAAACGTCGCCGCCCGGTCCTGTGCCGCCTGCACGCGTTGCGCATCGACTGCCCCAATGGTGGGATGGACCCGGTATACCGTGGTGGTAGCCGGTTCGGGGGCATCGTGGCGGTAATTCCGGACAACGCTTGCCCCCTACGTCTTACCGCGGCTGCTGGCACGTAGTTTGCAGGGGCTTCCTCCGTCGGTACCGGCTCCCCGGCCCTCGCGGGCCGGTCTTCGTCCCGACAGACAGAGCTTTACAACCCGAAGGCCGTCTTCACTCACGCGGCGTTGCTCCATCAGGCTTGCGCCCATTGTGGAAGATTCCCTACTGCTGCCTCCCGTAGGAGTCTGGGCCGTGTCTCAGTCCCAGTGTGGCCGTTCACCCTCTCAGGCCGGCTACCCATCGTCGCCTTGGGAGGCCGTTACCCCCCCAACTAGCTAATGGGCCGCGAGCTCCCCTGTGAGCGCCTGTTGCCAAGCTTTCTTCCGGTTCCCCGGAACGTATGCGGGATTGCCGCGCCTTTCGGCCCGATATCCCCCACTCACAGCCCGATGACTCACGTGTTCCTCACCCGTCCGCCGCTGACCCGAAGGTCCGCTCGACTTGCATGTATTACGCACGCCGCCAGCGTTCGTCCTGAGCCAGGATCAAACTCTCCATGACTCGTTTATCTGCTGACATCATTGATACCGTCTAATCTCATCTTCACCATGACGATATAGTTTTCAAGGACCGACTACCCGAGGTCTTCACCTCGTGGCCGTGCTGCCCTGTCGGACAGCTTTGATATAATACCATGGCCTTATGCGAAAAACAAGAGGATCCTGACACTTTTTATCATTGCAAAAAGTCCCAGATCTTGGGATCTTCAATACCTAAGCGCCACAGAGCAATACCACGCAATTCGTATCCCGAAACCAACTGGATTTTCGATAGCAAACTTTGCGTATCCTCGAACCAAACCGAATGAACTGCGCCATTTTGCACATAAACAAAATGATTTTTCCCTGTTTCATGGGTATATTGTTGTTCCAATGATTGGGCTTGCCCATAAGATAACGCAATCGCGCCGGAATTACTCCAATCGTATCCGTACCCGGGAATCCCTAAAATCACTTTACTTGGAGGAACCACCGATATTGTGTAATTCAAGACAGCTTTAACCCATGACGGGGACGCAATAGGCCCAGGACTACCTCCTGCCCAATGTTCGTCATAAGCCATAATCATTAACAAATCTGCACTTTTGGCTAAAGCGGGGTAATTATAGGCTCCCGTCCAAGAGCTCGTGGGTTGGTAACTGGTCTCTGCGGGCAAACTGAGTGTGACATAATACCCATGACGATGGAAGACTTGCGACAAATGCGCAACAAATTGAGTAAAATCCTCTTGCTCCGAAGGAGCCATCCCTTCCCAATCCAAATTCACCCCATCATAACCATTATCTTCAACGAGTGTTAACATATTCTCAATAGCTCTTTGACTCGCCACCGGATTACTCAACAAGGGTCCAAACACAGATTGCCCAGCCATATTTTCAACTAACGCAAATGTCCACAAGTGATGTTGGCGTGCTATTTGCAAGACCGCCGGATTGGTTTGACCACTAATATACCCATTCGCATTAATCGTATACCAAAATGGAATAATACCCGTTAAAAACGGGAGATAATGCTGAAGCATGGCGGTCGCATTCCCCTGGTTTCCCGGATCATAAAAATATCCTAAAACCATTCCTGGAGGCAGTCCATCCGAAGGTCCTGAATTTTGAGTGGTTTTCTGAGGCCTGGGACCCGTTGTCGTCAATGCTATAGAAGCTTCGGCGGGATGTAGCAAAAGGCGATCCCAGCTTGCTATGACGCGACTGTTTTGGCCATAAATCAATCCCCCAATCAAAGCAATGACGAGAAATATCGCTGTCACCACAACCAAGGGGCGTCGGTTATAGGCATGTCGAATTCCTTTATCGCGAATCATAGAAGATCCTCCCCCACCATCGTACGTAATACCTATGCCACAAGCTCCCGAAATAGACAGGTATTTCGTTATAATAAACTTAAAAGCCGTGCCTCCCCTTTGAACGCATCTTTATAAAGGCACTCGCCCTGTCAACGGACACGGCTTGAGATAGGAAAGGATGGGAATGGATTGCACACCTTGCTCATCGAAGATGACGACCGCGTTGCCCGTCTTATTACATTAGAACTTCGTCATGCCGGATGGGATGTTCACTGGTGCAATAAAGGCCGTGATGGACTATCTGAAGCCATTGGAGGGAATTATGACGTCGTGATTTTAGACTTAATGCTTCCCGATATTGATGGTATCAAAGTGTGTCAATCTCTTCGTCAAGTGTCAGATACCCCGATATTAATTTTAACGGCGCGCGATGCAGTCGTTGACCGTGTTCGGGGGCTAGATGCCGGTGCCGATGATTATCTGGTGAAACCCTTTGCGACCATGGAATTATTAGCGCGCATGCGCGCCCTCACCCGAAGACCTGCAAACGTTTTTCATCAAGATGATACCCTTAAAGTCGGACCGCTTGAGCTGTATCCGATGCGGCACGAGGTCCGCTTGAACAATAATCCCATTGAACTCACGCGGCGAGAATTTGACCTCTTACAGTACTTTATGCAAAATGTGGGTATCACTCTAACCCGGGATATGATTCTTGATCGCGTCTGGGGATGGGGATATTCCGGAGCCTCAAATATTGTGGATGTCTATGTCGGGTATCTCCGGCAGAAAATCGGATTACCCACCGATGAACTCAATTTAGTGACAATTCGTGGAGTGGGTTATGTCTTGAAATACGAGAATCCGTCGTGAATTTCCCACGTAGTCTTCGCACCCGTTTTACCATCCAAACCGGAGGGGCCATCGTCAGCCTAGTGGTTGTCTTTGCTGTCATCACCATTTTGGCAGTCAGCTTTCACTTATATGATGCGGCCGCCTCGGACGCTTTGAGCGTATATGCTGGTCTCAAACAGGCCCACGGCAATACGCTAAGTGTAATTGTGCATGAATATACCCGATCGGTCGATCCACATATTTGGATCCTGCAGCATGGTCATGTGATCTTGCGCTCTCCTAACACGGCTCCTCGTCCCATTGGGCCCTTAATAGGAGGCTTAGCTCGTGAACCCATATCGCTGCGTTTAGTTGAATATCACGCACATCTCACTTATGTCATTGATTGGCCATTGAAACCTGACTTGGATTTATTGGGCGATCTCATTCTGGTGATGACAATAGTCGGCATTGCTGCCGCCGCGGGAGGTGTCTTGCTAGGACGATGGACAACGCACCGGGTGTTGGAGCCGGTCAAACGCATGACCCGTTCCGTAGAACACATGTTATCCACAAATCAATTTCTTCCTGTCGAGAATCCGTCCCGAACCGATGACGAGTTTAGTCAGCTCGCACGGTTGTTATCGGAGCTGGTGCAAACCTTGGAAGCTCGTTGGCAAAGAGACCGCACTTTGCTAGCCGATGCTGCCCATCAATTGCGAACGCCCCTCGAAGTTATTCGAGGTAATCTCGATATTTTACGCAACTGGGATAGTATTGACCGGGCCACGGAAGAGGACAGCCTAACCGCTATGGATCGGGCCGTCTCCGAAATGATTACCCTCGTGGGCGATCTCTTAACCTTAGAACACGTGCGCAACGAAGGGCCAGCTCAATTACAACCGCATTCTCTTCGCACCTTATTGGAAGATGCCAGTGAAGATGCACGGGCCTTGAATCCGAGTTTGCACATCCTCCTTCACGATCCTGGACAAGCGGCCGTCTTGATTCATGAACCCTTCGCTAGACGAGCCTTGTGGGCGGTTCTTGAAAACGCCGTCAAGTACAGCCCAGATGGAGGGACCATCGAGATTACGGTTTTACCGCAAGGAGAACGCTACGGGATTGCTATACGCGATCATGGTCCTGGCATTCCTGAAGAAGACATCCCGCACATTTTCACCCGCTTTTACCGCGGCCAAAATGGCCGGGGAAAGAGCGGCACGGGTCTTGGTTTAAGTATTGCCGAAGCCTTGATGCGCTCACAAAAAGGATATATTACCTTGGAAACAGGAGAAGAGGGCACCACATTTACTCTATGGTTTCTTCGCGCACCCGCTTCATCGGCTTAGCAGGGTTTTTCGTTTTTAATTGCGGAACCACCCTATAAACATAAAGGGAAGTCAGAATCACCAGCAGGCCGACAAACACTAAAGGCCAAGGAACCTGTGAAGATGACGTCATAAGGGCTCCCACCCCGAGGAACAAAAAGACGACTCCCACGGCAGCGGTTAGCCAAGGCACCCCAAGTGCGTGAAACGGGCGCACACGAGTAGGCTCTTTATGCCGCAACCGTATAACCAACAACGCCGATAGTGCATAAATCAGTCCTTCGACACCTGCTCCCGCGTTAATCAATATGGTGTATTGTCCCGTAGCAAAAATCACCAAAGCCAGCACGAGGGATAAACCGGCCAAAGTCATCAACGCATAAGACGGAACCCAACGATCGTTTAAATGCGCAAAGACTTTGGGCAGGGACTTCTCTCGCGCCAAAGCGTACACAAAGCGGGATGCTGTGAATAGACCCCCATTAAATGTGGTCATCGCTGTCGTCATAGTGACAAAAAGCATCCACCAAAATCCGATAGCTCCCAGTGCCTTCTGCCCCGCCAACAATTGAGGAATCACTGTGGTCTTTAGTTGTTCAGTTCTCGGAAAAATTATTGTTAACGCCACAGTAAACAAGGCGAACGCTATGGCAATCAAGCCCAAAGCGATATACATGCCACGCGGTATCGCCCGTGCATCAGAAAATTCCTCGGCTAACGGGGTGACCCATTCAAAACCCACATAAATAAACACACCCAAAGCAATACTTTGAAAAATTCCCGGGCCCACGTGCAAAAACTTTGATACAGGAGGCAAGGGCACTTTATCTAAAATCACAATACTGATGATGCTCAAGGTCGCCAACAACAACAGCGCGTTGGCATCTTGAATACGGCCTGCAATCTGGATTCCGCGTAAGTTGGCCATTACGATTACCAACAGCAAGACGACAATCCATAACCATCCGGGAATCTGGGGAATACCCGCATGAAAGGCGTTAGCTAGCACAAAGGCATCGGCGGCAATAACGAAAATCACAGTTAGGGCATAGACCAACGAGATAATCAATGATAACGAATCATTAAGTCCACGCCGGGTCCATACCCGAATCGCGGCGGCCGAAGGATAAAGACCACTTAATTCTGCGAAATTGCTGGCAGAAAAAACAATCAGGGCTCCGGCCACCAATAAGGCGATCCATGCCGAAGGTCCGCCCGCATATTCCGCAACTTCCACGCAGGCAAGGAAATTGATTGCCGCAGACGCAAGACCCGCACTGGTCGAGACCGCTGTCCGTAAGGGCAGCACCTGGCGCCTGGCCATTGTTACTCCCCCCAAATTAATAACGTAATAATATCAAGACGCATCAGGTCATCTTGATGGCCCTTAACTAATAAATCTCCGGCATTATACGGTTCGGTCGGACTCATCTGGCCCGAAAATACGGCCTGAATAATGTCCTCGGTCCCTTCGATATGCATGTCGGCATCGGGAATATCACCTTCCCCAGCTTCAATGACACCCTTTTGACTTCTAAGCCAATACAACTGTTGACTATCCGTCGTCTCAATAACAATCGTCCGGCTCCAGTCTCGGTTCATTTGCCTTAACCGTTCATTTTCGTTACATGCACGCGCAAAGTCTTCGAAAGTCGTTAGCATACTCATTGTTTCTACTCCCTTGCATATTGTCGCCACAATGCGTCGTTGTCACGAACTGCTAATCGAACCGTGTGAAGTCATACCGTAATCCGGCATCGAGGATCGTTTTGGCCCATTCGCTGTCTTCAGGATGTACTCCAGTCACGGCGACAATGGCTGCTTCAATCACATTGGTGCCAAAACTTCTGCCGTATAACACCGGCGTGGTCGTGATAAGTGCCTTAAGACTGCGTTCTTTTAATAAATCACGGTCTTGGCTCGTGGTCGTGTTTGTTATCATTAGCTTGCCCGAAAGATTTTGTGGCAAGTGACGGCGAATAAAGTGAAAATCCCCAGCAATAATATCGGCATCCGCAAAATAATGGTGGTAGGTGCTATCCCCAGAAATTTGCTCTTGTTCCCGTCCAGTGGGGTAAAGCATAGAAAAGGGCATCTTTGTCAAATCTGGTAAAAGGCGTCGGGCAAATTTCTCTAGTTCGGCTAAGGAACGAATAGGGTAGTCAATATGACTCGCAAAGATAAAATCGCCCGCAACCGTCTCAAACCCATTTTCGTAAAATGCTCGCGCCATACCAAAACGGTCCAGAGCGGAGACTAATAGAACCTTCATTGGCGGATGGATTATCTGATGCTGAGTGAGTTGATTGATAACATCATATTCCCATATTGCCTTCACTCCGCTGCCATCCACCACTGGGGTTGCCTGGGCTACGGATGCTAAACGTTTAGCATCTTCAATCTCATAGCGTTGCCCGTTAACCACTAAATAGCGATCAATGCCGCCTAATCCAATAGCATCCACATGATTGTCGAGTTCATGGATCATTTCCCGGGCACGCTCGAGATCGCCATTGGTTCCACGCCGACTGACATGAACCTTTTCGCCAAAAATTTCAAGTTCGGTGTCATGATCACGCGCCGCACTACCAAGGCTCACACTTACCACGTGTTTCATCCGAACCCTCCCAAAAAAATAGCTGTGCACAAATTTGTACACAGCTATCTTATCGTCTTTTGCCGATGATTCCTAGCCTAAGGTTCTGGCATAGAGCCCGGCGTTAATGGACGCATGGTGGGAAAAAGAATGACATCACGAATGGATGGACTGTCTGTTAATAACATCACCAGCCGATCAATTCCGATTCCCAATCCCCCCGTAGGCGGCATCCCATGTTCCAAAGCATTCAGGAAATCTTCGTCTAAGGGAGGGACTTCATCATTCCCTTGCCGTCGTTGTTCTTGTTGCCGCATAAACCGTTCACGCTGATCTAAGGGATCATTCAACTCTGAAAAAGCATTGGCGAGTTCACGACCTGCCACAAATAGTTCAAAACGCTCCGTCAGCAATGGATTTTTTGGATCCCGTTTCGCTAATGGCGAAATATCGACGGGATGGTGCCATAAAAATGTTGGTTGGATCAAATCGGGCTCGACAACTTGTCCAACAATCTTGTCCATAACCTGAGAACGATCAAAGCGGGGATCAACAGCAATCCCTAGCTTTTTCGCAAATTGGTGAGCATCTTCCGTACTGACAATACTCTCCCAACGCACACCAGTTTTTTCGTACAGACGCTCAACCATGTCGACACGAGCAAACGGCGGCGTAAAATCAAGCTGTTGTCCTTGATATTCGATGACGGCTTGTCCCTTAATTCTTGTAACTAAATAGGACAAAAGCGATTCAACCAATTCCATAATGCCTTGATAATCGGTATAGGCTTGATACAATTCCAGCATGGTAAACTCTGGATTGTGTTTCGTTGAAATGCCTTCATTGCGAAACACCCGGCCGATTTCATAGACCCGGTCAAATCCGCCGACAATGAGCCGTTTGAGATGAAGTTCCAAGGCAATGCGCAAATATAACGTCATATCCAAGGCATTGTGATGGGTCACAAAAGGGCGAGCTTCGGTACCGCCTGCTATGGGCAATAAGACGGGGGTCTCCACTTCGACAAAATCCCGCTCCGCCAAAAATTGGCGAATATAGGTGATCGTTTTGCTGCGAATGTTGAAGACTTCGCGCACTTCAGGATTCACCAGTAAATCCACATAACGCTGACGGTATCTCAAGTCAACATTGGTCAAACCATGGCGTTTGTCCGGAAGATCGAGCAAACTTTTACTTAAAAATTGATATTGACGAACTTCAATGGTCACCTCGCCCCGGCGGGTCTTAAAGACCGTTCCTTCCACCCCGACGATGTCGCCAAGATCCATAAATTCCGTTAACGCAAATGCGTTTTCCCCAACAATATCTTCTCGCAAATGACATTGTATTTTGCCTTGTTGATCAACCAAATCTAAGAACATTGCTCGACCGTGGGTACGGATTGCCATGATCCGTCCTGCTACCCGTACGCGTTGACCTTCCCACTGTTCATAATGTTCTTTGATCTCTTGGCTGAAGGCTGTGGCATCAAAGCGAGTCGGCTCATAGGGATTCACTCCCCGCGCCTTAAGCGCTTCTAGTTTGCTAATTCGAACGGCGCGGGGATCAAAACTATCTTCTGCCAAAATATAACCTCCACAGCTCTTACGATATCTTCATAACCTGCATACGAATTTTTCCAACAGGTGCACTCACTTCAACAATCTGTCCGACCTTGGCGCCCATCAAGGCTTTCCCCACGGGGGATTCATTGGAAATGTGGTTTTTATTCGGATCAGCTTCTGCTGCCCCTACAACTGTATACTCCTCTTCAAAATCTTCTTCCAAATCTTTGACCGTCACCACAGACCCAATGTGTACCGCCGTTGGATCCGCATTATCGCTATTGACCACTTTGGCTTGGCGAAGCATTTTCTCAATGGTTTGAATTCGTCCTTCTACAAAAGCCTGCTCATTTTTGGCGTCCTCATACTCGGAATTCTCCGAGATATCGCCAAATTCGCGAGCCGTCTTGATACGCTCCGAAATTTCATGGCGCCGTACCGTTTTGAGATACTCCAGCTCGCTTTCTAATTTTTTCAGTCCTTCTTCAGATACTAGCAACTCTTTATCGCTCAAAACGATTCCCCGCTTTCTTCTAATAAGAGCTTGCTATTGAATCCTACGACAGAAATTGGCTATCTATGCTATGTGGACCTATTATATACATTTATCAGTCGAGCGCAATGGTTATAGCCCTCATTTTTTATTCTCCGGCGAATCGATCACTGTCAGAATCGTTCGTTTGAGTGCAGCAATATCCACAACCACATCGGTACTGAGAGGGGTTTCTCCTAAGACCAAGGGAATCACAGTGCGACTATCCAATAGGGCAGCCATCAACCGAACCCGGGCATTGGACGCCAATAAAATCACCACGTCAAATTGACGAAATCTATTGGCTAAATCCATAATTTCATTTACAAGTTCGATCCCATTACGACTTTGCGCATATTCCCAGCGTTCTTGATTAGTCATGACCCAACATAATTCTACCCCTAATTCCTGGCATAATGCCCGAACTTCGTCGGGGTTCGCAATGGGAAAACCAATAACCGCAATAGACCGTCCCTTGCGTAATTCCCCCAATGTTTCAAGGCGGGAGACAAAGGAACGGTCAACAGCAAATTTTTTGGCCACATCCTGTTGCGACATGCCTTGGGACCTGGCCAAAAGAATTTGCTCCGTAACATTGGCTATTCGTGATAAGCTAATCACTTTATCGCCCACACGGATCAAATCCACGAAAGATCCTCATTTCTGGCGTGATCCAACCACTCGTTTATGAGGTTTTCAGCGTCTTCCAACGTATTGAGCGCATAACACCGGTTGCGGTAGGCACTCGACCCGGGCGTGCCATGGAGATACCAAGTTAATTGTTTACGCATCTCCCGAATTCCCACACTTTCCCCTTTAATCTCCACCATCCGACGCACATGGTACAACGCCATTTCAGCGCGTTCTTCCGCACTGGGAGGTTCTAAATGATGACCCGTACGCACATATTCGGTAATGCGCTTGAAAATCCACGGATCTCCAAACGAGGCTCGTCCGATCATGACTCCATCGGCTCCCGTAAGCTCCATCATCCGCACGGCATCTTCCG
Organism: Sulfobacillus thermosulfidooxidans; assembly: GCF_001280565.1. Classification (NCBI taxonomy): domain Bacteria; kingdom Bacillati; phylum Bacillota; class Clostridia; order Eubacteriales; family Clostridiales Family XVII. Incertae Sedis; genus Sulfobacillus; species Sulfobacillus thermosulfidooxidans. The sequence goes on from NZ_LGRO01000001.1 coordinate 1,960,645, forward strand.
GTGTTCGAATATCACCATTGCCAATGACAGGTATACTGACTCGTTCTTTCACTTGCCGAATAAAATCCCAGTTAGCCGGGCGCACATACAAATCGTCCCGGGTCCGGGCATGAATTGCTATCGCTTTAGCGCCGACGCGTTCAAATTCCTCGGCTAATGACGGGGCCGTGATTGTGTTATGGTCCCATCCCGCACGCATTTTTACGGTAACGGGAATATGAACCGCGGATACGACCTCACGAACAACAGCCACAGCGTTCGGGGCATCATTTAACAACGCAGACCCGTCACCATTTTTGACAACCTTTGGTGCGGGGCAACCCATATTAATATCGATCAAATCACAACCCTGCTGTTCAGCTTGACGTGCAGCTTCCGCCATTAATTCAGGATCGGATCCTGCGATTTGAATGCCCACAGGGCTTTCTCCGGGATCCATTTCCATGAGCCAAAAACTTTTAGCACTTTTATGCAGTAGGGCATTGGCATTGACCATTTCAGTGATACACAATGTCGCCCCCTGCTTGCGTGCAATGGCCCGGTAAGAACGGTTTGATACTCCCGCCATCGGAGCAAGCAGCACCGGAGGATCAATGGTCATTGTTCCGATTTGCACCGTGTATCACCTCTCTTTAAAAATTGCCCAATTATTATACCACAAGATATTATCCCTTATGTCTTGCTGTCTCTCTGTTCTACCGTCTGACTCTTTGGGCCATCAATGGAAGATTCTCCCGTTTTGATGTCGGTCAAAGGTATGTAGGGTGTCCCCTTAAAAATTGGTGCCATGGGCGGCAATCCCATATCCCGATACAAATCCCCGGGCACGCCAATATCCGACAAATACAGAGCACCCACATATTCTTGAGCCCACGGCATAACTAATCCTTTTTTCGGTAGGGCCAAAGTCAAGGTGGCACTCGCTTTAATGATGACCCCGTTGAGAATTTCTCCATCGCTCGATAAGCCCGATGGGACGTCCAAGGATATGACGGGGTGATTAACTGTTCCCACTGCATTGACCATCTCCGCCACAACGCCGGTCAGTGGTCCCTTAAGACCATATCCGACTAACGCGTCAATCACCAAATCCGCTCCGGTAATTGCTTGCCGACTTTGCTCATCGACACACGAAATGTGACTCACAGGCACCCCCATATTCTCAAGCAGTCGCCATTGGTGCAATGTTACAGGTTTTAAGGTCCCGTCCGGTACAAGGACTGCGATATCCGCACCATAAATATGAAGACGCCGGGCCGCAACCATCCCTCCTCCACCATTGTGTCCATGGCCACACAGAACGACAATCTTTTTTCCTGCGAGATTTTCCGCCATGTAATGAGCTGCCACAGATGCCATAGCAGCCCCCGCATTTTCCATTAATTGTCGCAAATCATACCCCATTTCAAAGAGCGCATCATCAACATATTTCATTTCAGTGCTCGTAATCGCAGGAACCCACTGCGTCACGGCCCATGTGTAAAATCGCGTGCCTTCATCCATGATGTGTAATCCTCCTGTCGGTAGTGATGTTCAGGAGTTTTCCGTATTCTGTGGCGAATCTGCCAGGTATGATCCGATGATATCCTCTGGCGTAAATCATGAATAGAACCACCCCAATCGAAGTAATAAACTCTCGATTTCATCAGGACTATTGTGCACCCGGCAACCCCAATCTCTTTGTGAAGTAGATTGCAGATGGCAAAGTCCGTCCGTGATATGGTCAATTCCAACGAGGTCATAGCGCGTCTGGAATAATGTTCTTCTCACATTTCAAACGACCTCAAAACATGTGCAAGAAATCCTTAGGAGAATTTTAGGGTGAGGAAGGAGCTATTCATTGTGACACAACGATTTGATTTGTTCGTTATCGGAACGGGGTCTGCGGGGACAACGGTCGCGGAACAGTGTCGCCAGGCAGGTTGGACCGTCGGCATCGCCGATGAACTGCCTTTTGGCGGAACCTGTGCTCAGCGAGGATGCGATCCTAAAAAGGTTCTCGTGGGTGCAGCTGAGGTCGCAGAGATTTCGCGCAGATTTTTCACTAAGCATATGCTGGATGCAGCCGGGCAAATAAATTGGGCACAACTGATAGATTTTAAACGAACATTTACTGATCCAGTTCCCCAGCACATTGAAACTTGGTTACACTCTATTGGCATTACCTCATATCAAGGCTCGGTGCGGTTTACAGGAGAACAATCACTGGTGATTGGTAAAACTGAAGTGGAAGCCGAACATATTCTGATTGCAACAGGATCTATACCTGCCCCGCTAAATATGCCGATTTCAGGAAAAATCCATACCAGTGATGAGTTCTTAAATTGGGACGTTCTGCCTAAACGTTTAATTTTCATTGGTGGCGGTTATATTTCCCTAGAATTTGCCCATATTGCCCGCAGTGCGGGATCACAGGTGACCATTTTACACCGCGGACCGCAAATCTTGCCGGGATTTGATCCCCAAATGGTGGAACAATTACAGCGGCATTCGCTGGCTAAAGGCATCGACATTCACTTGAACACAGAAGTCACATCCATCGAAGGGGTGTCCGGACAACAAATTGTACACACACTCGATACATTTCACAATGTCCAATCATCATTTACCGCCGACCGCGTCGTACATGGGGCGGGACGGATACCCCATTTATCGCACCTCCATCTAGAACGTGCTCATGTTCCCGTGACCTTACGCGGTGTAGCTGTGAATACGGAATTGCAAAGTGTTGGCAATGCACATGTTTATGCTGCTGGAGATGCTGCAGACACCCCAGGTCTGCCACTGACTCCCGTCGCCGTGATGGAGGGCAACTTTTTGGCTGCCCACCTCTTAGGTAACCATGTGGCACCGTTAGATTACTTTGCAATTCCCACGATTGTTTACACCAATCCTGCACTGGCGCGGGTCGGAATGCTCGAAGAAGAGGCCCGGGCCAAAGGATATGCATTGCAGGTGCTGACGGCCGATACCACCTCTTGGTTCTCGTCTAAGCGGATTCTCAGTCCCCTCTCGGCCTTTAAAGTGCTCATTGATAGCGATACCGACAAAATTATCGGTGCCCATGTATTAGGCCCCCATGCAGAAGAACTCATTAATATTTTCGCACTGGCGATGAGAAGCGGCATCACCCGGACTGAACTTCGCCACATGCCCTTCGCGTATCCCACAGGAGCATCCGATATTCCCTATATGGTGTAAGCTCGCTACACCCATAATATGTTACATATCGTGGTCACACCGTGTTCCCTCATCTATTTCTTTCATCTATTTCTTTCTTAGGACGAACTGGCAGCTCAGATTTGTGATCATTCCATAGTCCTTGTAACCGTTTACTCAAGATCTTCGTGTCGGGTTCCAATCCATAGCGAATTCCTTCATAAATCTGGGCAATTTCATCGGCCACTTCCCGGTTATTCAATTCTTTCCTGATCCATTGGCGGAATGTCATTCCCTGGGGCTTTGCACGTCCGTGATGTTGCGCTTTTTTAAGTTGACGTCTGACGAATAATCGGACTGGGGTCAAAGATTCTCTCTGCCATAAAGATTTTTTGGGCACATGGATATTTTCCAGTTTCACCGTAATCGCCTCATCACGACGCGATAATGTGCCCATCTCATAGTGCCTGCGGCGTAAAACCCACAACACAATCATAATGATGCCAAATCCGATTAATGCCATCAACACATCGGATCCCATCGCACTATGCCCTTTGAGATGCGCATGGAGGTTATGCAATCCTTGCATGGTCGAAGAGGTGTTCGCTTTATGCCGCAATTTAAGTTTGGGCATGATGGTTAAAAGCAATGCCACAATGATGCCGCCAATGGCCCCAACGACGTGAGAAACCACATAGTCCCACGGAATTAACCACAACAGGATAGCAATAATTAAGGCCCCAACGAGAGCAATGCCCAGAATTGCCATGGTTGTGGTCTCCGTATCTTTCCGCCAATCACCAATAATGAGTCCACCAATGGCCATCACCAGAAGAAGATAGGGAAAAAACTGATCATGAGGTTCCGCCACAATGAAAATGGTCCACGCTACCAACCCTAAAATATAGGCGTAACGGCGGTTGTGAGGATCATGATGTTGCAAGGAGACGAGGCCTACGGTAATCAACCCCAAAATCACCCCCAACACGGAACCGAAGGCGGCAGCAATCCCTAAGAAGACGATAACGGCGAGTCGTTGGCGATTACCTGGCGGAACTACGCGCATAACAAGATAAAGGCCCACTAATGCGGTCATTGCAAAGACGTTGTGATTCACGAGCCACTGAGCCGTTAAAATCCAGGTTAAATCAAATAACGCGGGCCATATGTTGAGCATAAATCTCCCGTCCTTTTTTCCATTGCCACCGGATATCCACATCGTAATCACAATGAGCCTCGGAGCTGGTTGTCAGCCATCCAATGACATAGCCCTTTTCCGCCAAAAGTCGTAAATAGGGTGACAACACGGGATCCCATAACGGAGATACGACAACAATCAATCCGGGCAGATCATTGCGCAAGATAATTTGGTTCATTAACATTTCCAAATTCGACGACAACGATCCTGAGGGTATCGCCCATGCCAAATTTGTCAGGTATTCCGCTATGACACTCTGGCCGATTACGGGTGGAAGAGATACTCCATGCCCATAACCCGGTAATGGACACGAAATCGTTAAACCACAAGCAAAGTCCTGATTCAAAGCCGATTCCACCGCGCTTGCCGCCAAAACAAAACAATCTTCCACGGCCTCCCGGTCAATCCCATACCACGACTGTAAATGACTTAACGGGTGACAGATAACTTCCACGTGAAATGAACGTGTATGGTCAATTTCTTTAATCATAATTTCTCGCATCCGCATTGACGCGTATGGGTGAACCCATTTCAGCGGATCCCCAGGCTGGTATCGGCGAATTCCTACATATAAAGATGGATCAGGTTCATCCCAGCGTTGCCCTTTAATATCGCCCATGGCACGGGCCGATCGCCAAAAGTCCGCTGGCAAGGTAATCCGTTTAGGCCACACCGTTACCATCACCGGTGACGTCTTTTGTGTAGCAATATCCGTCCATCCTAGTAAATCCGTTTGATAAAAATCCATCGGTGGAAAAATCCAACGGCCCCGATTTTCAGACACGAGCACCATGTCCACACGGGCCTGCTGATGAGGTCCTAAGACGAATTCAGCTTTCAATTCGGGGGCAGATTGACTAAACCCAGTGGGAATATCTTGCCGTAACTGAATGCGCCCGGCAGCAATATTCAAAGGATTGGCAATGACTGCAGACCAATGGAAGGTCTCGCCACTTTCCACAGTAATGTGCTGTCTGTCACTAGATATATGCAAATGTCTAAACGCTTGGAGAGCCATATAGTTGGCTAAAAACAAAGCAATCAAGATAAATATGGCGGTGGTGACAATCAGAAACTCCTGTGTGAGCACTCCAGCGAGAAAAAGTATGACGGCGATAATCTGAATTCCTCGAGACGACCACGTTGTCCAAATCATGACAGGCTTTCAACCGGTACAACTACACTGTCTTGAATTTCCTTTAAAATCTCACGCATTACGCGTTGCCGCTCATCGAACACATTTTGTCTAGGTCCTCCTTGGATAATCAGACGGTGCCCTAATATGACCGGCATTAAGGCTTGCACGTCATCCGGCGTACAAAAGGTTTGTCCCTTTATCCAGGCATAAGCCTTCAAGGCCCGAATCCATTGCACCACAGCGCGAGGCGATGCTCCAAGCAATATTTGAGGATGGCTTCTTGTTGCCCGAACTAATCCCACAATGTAATCATTAATGGGACGGCTCACCTGCACGGAATCAGCCTCTTGGCGCCAAGCCAGAACATCATCCGCAGAGATGTCCGGAACAAGATTATTGAGCGGATCAGCGTGTGATAATTGGTAAGCCATTTGCTGTTCTTCTTCCAAGGTTGGATAACCCATGGCAAATGAGAGTAAAAACCGGTCTTTTTGCGCCTCAGGCAAAGGAAACGTGCCCGCCATTTCCACCGGATTGGCTGTCGCCACGAGCATAAAGGGCTCGGGCAATGGATAGGTCGTCCCGTCTACACTCACTTGCGATTCTTCCATGCTTTCAAGTAGCGCAGATTGTGAGCGTGGCGTAGCCCGATTAATTTCATCGACGAGAACCATCTGATGAAAGATGGGCCCTGGCCTAAACTGTAAGCTTTGGATAGAGGGTTCGTATACCATAGCCCCCGTAATATCCGAAGGTAACAAATCAGGGGTCGCCTGAATGCGGGAAAACGACAACCGAAGCAATTGGGCCAACGCTTTCACCAAGCGGGTTTTCGCAACACCCGGAACATCTTCGATAAGAACGTGACCTCCAGCGACAAGCGCAACGAGTAGCCACAACGCTTGTTGGCGCTTGCCAATGACGACCTCTTCCAACGTGTCCAATAAATTCGCCGGGGTCATAGAATTCTTCTCCTTATTTGTCAATTCCGACTTATTTTACCATGACCGTTCTGGACTCGGACAGGCTTTATCAGAATGCACCGCAAATCTCTGTCGTTCCCGCGTCTTATTCTGAAAGAGAGTTGAGGAGTATACGCTGAATCTCTTTCCTTCGGCTACACGATTCTGGAAGGGATAAAACCGGAGAATTCATCCAAGGATCCATTCCTGGGGCCTATCTCAGTGCTTCTCCCGCAATCTCTGGCCTTTAGTCCCTTCGCTTGGACTTCACCTGAAGAAATCTAAGGCAAAAGATAATCAATAGGGCCCCGGGCAAATCCCGCCCACTCATACCCCATCCCCTTGCTCTCTTCTAAAATGTGCTCCGCCAAATCATGGACCACTAAGAAGTGACTGGGATCAGTCTTTAACCGAAGGACCCACGCGGTAGCCCGGTCATCGCCTAAAAGGGATTTCAGCCATTCCTGGGCTCTCTTTGGTTCGGCCCCTTCTAGCCACATCCATGCATCCGCCAGAGCTAGGGCATCGACCAGATTTCGCCACCTTTGCTTCCATAGACTCAAAGCTTTAGAAGTCTCCTCAGGAAGATAGGTTACCAAAACATAGAGGACACTTTCAAAAATTGGTGACGGCGTTAAAACGAAGCTAACGCGATCGTACCGATATTGCTGAACCCACCGTAAATATAATTGACTTAAAATAATTGAGCCTTGGGCATTAGGTCCAAAAAACACGGTAGGCTCTGGCGTGAACCGAACCCAACTGGAACGATCTAAAGCAGGAACCAGGACATATTGTGGAATCCGTTCATTCGTGTCTGCTGGAAAGATTGCCGAAGGAAAATGCTCTGTTAGCCATTTTATTGACATGACCGGAACAGGAGTAAAACCAGGAATTTCATAAAGTATTCTCCGGTTATGCCATTCCCATGCATTGACATGCGCACTGGTCGCCCAGGGAACATCAACCGGACACATATCCCGTTGATCAATTTGAGCCACATAATCGTCTACGGCTGCCGCAAGCGACGCGACCACTTGACCGACTCCATCTTGAGTTGCCGCGACCATCCCAAGCCAGCGTTGGAAATCATCCGCTTCACCGCGAAGTTGCGCCCGGGCAAAAACATCGCCTCCGCGTTGCTCTGTCAAGCTGTGAAGCCAATCTGCCGCGTGAGAGCATACCCGCTCCCACGCAATATCTTGACCTTGAATATCTAATAGCCATAATGTGAAAAACGCCGAACGCAAGGTATGCCAGGGAGCTAGAGGGGATTGCCACGCTCCTTGGGCAATCCGATTCGCCGCCAGACGTGCAAAACGCCCCCAGTGCCTTACTTCCGCATCATCACTGGTCATCGTTAATTGAGAGAGGGCCAACCACTCTTTTCGTTCTTTGGAAAATGCATTTTGGGACCATTCGGGCCATTGAAAACTGTGATGAGGTGCAAGATCATGCCAAATCATTGCGGCTGGGGCACGTTCCGCCAGAAGTTTTACAAAAGCTTGCTTAATGGTGTCTTTTTTCGCTGTCACATCGCCAAGCTGATCGTCTTGGGACGGCTGAAGACGTTTTCGTCGTCCAACATACCGCTTCATGGCATCATCTCCTCATGGCCCATCTTATGTTGACCACGACCAAGACGATACAACTCTTTCCCGCTCTAAGTCTTCTTCCATAACTAGCTGCGCTGAAAATGATACTCCGCCGCATAACGCAAGCCATCTAAAGTCAGCATCGGTTCATACTTTGCTTCGCAGGGCAAATGGCTCATAATCCGGTTGGCCCATCCTCCGGTCAAAATAACGGGAGCTTTCTCACCTAATACCTGCCATGTGCGGATAATCAATTCATTAACCATCCCAATAAATCCATGCCCGACTCCAATGGCAATGGCTTCCTGGGTATTTTGGCCCAACAGTTTGTCGGGAATCGCTGGGGGAATTAGCGGTAAGCGAGCAGTGCCTTGGGCTAATGCCTGAGCTAAAAAATGAGGTCCCGGTGCTATAGTTCCCCCGAGAAAGACCCCATCATGGGAGACCGCATCCACTGTTGCGGTCGTGCCGACATCAACGACTACCAAATTCATGCGATATTTGCGCCAGGCGCCTAATGCGTTGACAAAGCGGTCTGCCCCTAGAGAATCGGGTGGTGTATACTGAACTTTTAATCCATAACCTGGAGGAGTCACATCTAAGGGTGGAGCGTCTGATAAACTGCGAGCAACCCGGTGGAACACAGGCGTTAATAACGGCACGACCGAAGCCATCACCACTTGATCGACTTGTTCCACCAAAACATCTTGCAAGAAACTCTTTAAAGGAATGCGATATTCATCGGCTGTGCGTTTGGGATCTGTTGATAAACGCCACTCTTCCTGCCATTGACCATGATGATATAATCCCACTTTGATGTGGGTATTGCCGATGTCAATGGCTAATAAATAGTCCACAAATCGTCTAGGCGAATCCACCCTGATCCGCTCCTTCCCGCGACTTATTTCCTTCCGATGACAATACCATCCTCATCTACACTTGTACAGAATAATGCTTGGAAAACAAAAGCAGTTTGCTACAATGAGGCTAAATATCAATGAGCCCCGTTCATGATATGAACGTTTGCTGTGAGATGGCGATAAAGATCTCAGGAGCCTCATCAGACTTAACCCAAGAGGAAGGATGAAAATACTTTATGCTAATGACGGTTGAAGAAGCCCAACAACGGATATTGTCGCATCTCCCTCCTGTAATGCCCACAGAACGTGTGCCATTGCTTCAGGCATTAGGACGAGTATTAGCCGAAGAAATTCGGAGCGACGAAGATATCCCAGGCTTCACCAACAGTTCGATGGATGGATATGCGATTTTGTCACAGGATGTCCAAAATGCGCACGCTAATAATCCCATCGCCCTCACAGTCAAAGGAACGATCGCAGCCGGTCATCCATCCTATCAGCCCGTGAACCACGGCGAGGCCTATAAAATCATGACGGGAGCCCCATTACCTCCGGGTGCGGATGCCGTTATCCAAGTGGAATGGACCAAGAAGTTGTCGGATAATCAGATATTCGCTTTAGCACCTGTGCGTTCCGGTCAAAATGTCCGACCTCAAGGACAAGATATTCGCCGAGGCGACATCGTCCTTCATGCTGGTCAGCCGATAAAACCTCCCATTATTGGTATTCTGGCGACCTTAGGGATCGCCACGGTCCGCGTTTATCAACGACCCACGGTCGCGATCGTTTCTACTGGCGATGAGTTAATCGAACCAGGTTCTCCTCTAGGGCCCGGGCAAATCCGCAATTCGAACAGTTATGCGCTGGCCGCCGCCGTTCTCGCGGCCGGAGGAGAACCTTTGGTGCTCTCCCCAGCCAAAGATACCAAAGAGTCTATCCGAGCGAAGTTTCTCGAAGCAGCCGCACAAGATATCATTCTGAGTTCGGGAGGTGTCTCTGTAGGTGATTTTGATTGGGTTAAGGATGTCTTATCGGAAGAAGGCTCCTTAGATTTGTGGCGCGTAAATATGAAACCGGGGAAACCCGTCACGTTTGGTCATCTTCATGGTCATCCCTTTTTCGGATTGCCGGGCAATCCAGTGTCAGCACTCGTCACATTTGAGCTTTTCGTGCGTCCGGTCATCCGCGAAATGATGAACGTGCATCAGTGGCAGCGCACGGTTCTATCCCTCCCGTTGTATGAGTCCTTTACGGAGATTCACGATCGTCGTCATTATGTTCGGAGCCGCCTGGTGCAAAAGGGAGACCAAGTTTACGTATGGCCTTACAGCAAACAAGATTCTGCAGTACAAACTTCTTGGATTGGCGTTGAAGCACTCATGATCGTCGCTGAAAATTCAGGGCCATACCAAGCTGGTGACAAACTCCCGGTGATGTTAATTCCTGCTGATGCATAGCCCACAACCTTCTGAACACTATGGTATAGTGCAAAATATTTAAATGAATCATAAACGAGGTGAATCATGTCTCTCCCTTTGACAATTGCCCAACGTCCTCCTGGGGAGAGATCTGTCCAAAACTCGTTCTAAGAGAATTAGCCATATCCTCCCTTTTCGGTCATTTATCCGAAGGGGGTCTTTTTTATGCCGCAATCTCCATCTCACACATCCGTCAATCGAGACCAGTTGTGGTTACTGGCAGATAATGCCAGTGTTAGCTTAGGAGCACATTTTCGGGAAATTGCTTTGGGCCTTTTTCTTACCCACCTCAATTCCTCGCCTAAAACCTATGCCGGGTATTTCCTGTTAGGGTCTTTGCCTGGTCTCTTTATGCCCTACCTGTATAAAAAAATCGGTCGGATGTACTCAGCAAAATCCGTTATGGCGTTCACCTATGTAATTCGCTTAATAGCCGCTATGAGCCTTTGGAGGGTCAATCATTTTATTCTGGCCATGGCACTGCTATTTGTTTTCTCTGTCAACCGCAGCCTATATCAAGCTGCCCATGCTTCGTATTTGGCGCAATCTCATGACACGACTTCTACTCGGCACCTCATCTCATGGCTTCGACAAACTGAGAGTCTTATTGACCTTTTCGGTCCTTTATTTGCGGGATGGCTTCTTTGGTTATGGGGTTATCGCCAGGGTTTTCTGATTAATGCGGCTTTCTATCTCATCGCCTTATTTTTCGTTGGTCAGCTCTCAAGAATTTCATCCTCAACGAATAATAGCTTAAAAGCTCAGGAGCCAATTGCCCCACGATTAGGGATGCCGCTATTTGTGATTTTGGGCGTGAGTTTTCTCGTATGGATAGGCAATGTCATGTCGATGGCCTATTTATTCCATATTCTCCATAAAGGGCCTTTAAGTTATGGATTGATTATGACACTTTGGGGTGGATCCGGGATTTTCAGCGGTCTTTTTCTTAGGCGAATCCCTCATAGCGGGCTGCCAAGATTCCTGGCCATGTGGTTTGCAGTATTGGCTGTTGCATGGTTTATGATTTCGCACGATATTGGCTATGCATTGTTTTGTGGTGCGACAGTTCTGATTGGAATGGGTTGGTGGATAATCCAGGACAGTCTCACGACGATGGTTTTAACGTCTCAATCCGGGCTATCGGCAGCCTTATCGCGGACTCGACTGCAAGCATTCGATGAGATGGGGTCAATCCTTGGCATGCTGGTAATCGTGCTTTTTCCATCTCGGGCACTTCATATCCAGCTGATTTTTCACATTCTCGCACTATGCGCGTTTGTTTTGGCTGGAGCATTACTCATCTATGCGGTCATAATCCCCAGGCACGGACCTTCACCGGATTTAGGACACTAACCACTTCACATGATGGCTATTGGTCATGCCAATCCAATCAGTCCTGACTGAACAGTCCTATGAATAGGGAACATATCAGAGTTTTTGCTCTTAAAGGAATCTGCAATCCCCATCCCTGCAAGACCCGGGAAAAATTGTAGCCCATTTGATTTTTTCTGACAAAAGCCATAAGATAAGAATGTCATAAAACCTTCGGGGCGTGGTGAGAGGTTATTCCTCAATTCCCGACCGGCGGTGATCTCACCAATGTGAGTAGCCCGCGAGCCGCAAGGCAGGAGACCGGTGTGAATCCGGCGCCGACAGTACAGTCTGGATGGGAGAAGGTTAAGCCTATTTTGGCTTATACAATTTTTCCATCCCCCGAATTTGGGGGATTTTTTTATGGGGGGAAGACGGATGGAGAGTCAGGTAATGCAGCGGGCGTTATCCCTCGCACGCAGGGGTCGGTATACGACATCGCCCAATCCGATGGTGGGCGCCGTTATTTTGGATTCCCATGGGCAAATTGTCGGTGAAGGCTATCACAAGCGCCCAGGTGGTCCTCATGCGGAGATTGTGGCATTGCGTCAAGCAGGAGAAAAGGCTCAAGGAGGCACATTATACGTTACTCTAGAGCCATGCAATCATGTTGGTCGCACGCCGCCATGCACAGAAGCCATCATTGACGCGGGGATTAGCCATGTCGTCGTCGCCATGACTGACCCCAATCCAGAGGTCAAAGGAGGCGGGATACAACGCCTCAAACAAGCCGGGATCACCGTAGAGGTTGGTGATGGCGAAACGGCAGCTCGCGCGTTAAATCATGCATTCATAACCTGGAGTCAAAAACGTCGACCCTATATAACCCTAAAATCTGCCATGAGTCTTGACGGCAAGGTTGCCACCAAAACCGGAGACTCCCGCTATATTACCCATGCAAAATCCCTTGCAAAAGTTCATGAATTACGCCGGTTGCATGACGCAATTTTAGTGGGCGTGGGCACCATCTTGGCTGATGATCCCTCGTTAACCTACCGGGGTCCGAAACCACAACGAGATCCTATTCGGGTCATATTAGATACGCACGGCCGCACTCCCGCCTCGGCGCGGATATTCCAACAAAATTCCTTGGCACCGACCTTGATTTTCACCACGTCACAATCATCGATTGATTGGCAACGAGACATTTTCTCCGCGGGCGGCGAAGTCATTGAAGTGTCACAAGATTCATCTGGCGTCGTGAACTTACACGAGGTTTTGACCGAGTTGGCTTCGCGCCATGTCCTCTCGGTATTGGTGGAAGGAGGTCCACGCATTCATGCCAGTTTCATTGCGCAACAGCTGGCGGATGAATGGTACAGTTTTATTTCGCCCATCATTATCGGAGGCGCCGCTCCCACGCCGGTCATGGGAGAAGGCATTTCGCGCTTAGCGGATGCTTATCCATTAGCAACTATCGATGTTCACAAGCTTGGAGAAGATGTGATGATTCATGGATTGTTTCGCCCCGAGAACATGTATTCGTCCCATCACATCCAAACACAGGAGGGCCTTCATGTTTAGTGGGTTAGTCGAACACGTGGGACAACTGTTAGCCGTGGATACAGCTAAAGATGCCCATTCCCGCATTTTGACCATTGGCTATGACGAATCCGGCTCGCTCGAAGAGGGCGAATCCATCGCGGTTAATGGTGTCTGCCTGACTGTCATTCATCATCAATCTGAATCTTTTCAGGTGGAATGTTCTCCCACAACCTTGTCTATCACAACGTTAGGACACCTTAAGACGGGTCAGGCGCTGAACTTGGAGCGTGCTGTGACGCCTACTACCCGTCTTGGCGGACACTGGGTGCAAGGACATGTCGATACACAAGGCCACGTCGATCGAATTGTCCCAGAAGGCGAAGCACGGCATGTCTTTTTCCGGTTTCCTTCACCCTACCGAGTGCTGATTGTTCCTTTTGGATCCATTACGGTTGATGGAGTGAGTCTCACGGTAGTCTCCGTGGATGAGACAACGTTTCAAGTGACTCTCATCCCGTATACCCTGTCACACACCAATTTGGGAGAACTTGAAATCAATCAAGCCGTCAACCTCGAATTCGATGTGCTAGGAAAATATGTTCAACAATTATGTGCTCCCTATTTAGGACACGAACAGAAGGTGGTCAGTTATGGAGAATGAAGAAAATCTCTTGGAGTTCAATACGATTGAAGAGGCTCTTGATGCCTTAAAACAAGGCGAGATGATTGTCGTAGTCGATGACGAAGACCGTGAAAATGAAGGCGACTTAGTCATGGCTGCCGATTTTGTAACGCCTGAGGCGATCAATTTCATGGCGCAATGGGGCCGGGGTTTAATCTGTGTGCCAATGACATCAGAGCGCCTGCGCGAATTAGCTATTCCCTCCATGGTCGACGCCCCAGATGAGTCTATGAGTACTGCGTTTACCGTTTCTGTCGATGCCCGCTATACGACCACCACAGGCATTTCAGCCCATGACCGGGCGGCGACTATTAAAGCCTTGATTGACCCCCATAGCCGCCCCGAGGATTTTGTGCGTCCCGGTCATATTTTCCCGCTGCGCGCTAAAGACGAAGGCGTCTTAAGGCGGCCGGGACATACTGAAGCCAGTGTCGACTTGATGCGGCTTGCTGGACTAACACCGGCCGCAGTGATCTGTGAAATAATGGACACCAACGGGACAATGGCACGCTTGCCACAATTGCAGGCCTTTCGCAAAAAATTTGGTTTGAAACTCATTACTATCGCCGACCTCATCCGTTACCGGCGTCAACGCGAAACCTTGTTTGTGCGAGAGGGTCGAGCCCAGCTCCCGACACGTTATGGAACATTTACCGCCATTGCCTATACAGAAAAAGAAACCAAAGATACCCATTTGGCATTGGTGATGGGAGATGTCACAGATGGCCAGCCAGTTTTGGTCCGTGTTCACTCCGAATGTCTCACGGGGGATGTGTTTGGTTCCAAACGCTGCGACTGCGGCGACCAATTAGACATGGCTTTAAGGAAAATTGCCGATGAGGGCCGGGGAGTGCTCCTTTATATGCGGCAAGAAGGGCGCGGTATTGGTCTGGCGAATAAGATTAAGGCGTATGCACTGCAAGAAGCGGGCTATGATACGGTATCAGCCAATCAAGCTTTAGGGTTCCCACCCGATTCGCGGGACTATGGAGTTGGAGCACAAATTCTTGCCGATTTAGGGATTCACGAAATTCGTTTGTTAACGAATAACCCCAAGAAATATTATGCCTTGGAAGGCTATGGCATTAAAATTGTGGAACGGGTCCCTATTCAAAGTGAACCCCGTGAAGAAAATGCCTTCTATTTAGAAACAAAGAAGGTCAAAATGGGCCACTGGATGGATTAACGTGGCGACATGAGATCAATAAATTTTGGATAAAGAGAGTGGGGTTTGTAGATACTGTGGCCGAACATCAAGGTTTTCTTATGACGCATCCCGGGCAACGCTGGGCAATTGTCGTCAGCCGATTTAACCAGCGCGTCACCGACCGCCTTCTTGAAGGTGCGGTCGATACCTTAATTCGTCACGGCGTTCCTGCCGACGCGGTGGATGTATTTTGGACTCCTGGAGCTTTTGAAATTCCCAACCTGGTCCATTATTTATTAAATAGCAATAAAAAATATGCCGCGGTCATTACCTTAGGTGCTATCGTACGTGGAGAAACCCCGCATTTTGACTTTATTGCCTCTAGTACCTCTTCAGCCTTGGCAGACTTAAATCGTCATAGCAATATTCCCGTCATCTTTGGCATTCTCACGTGTGATACCATGGCTCAGGCCGAAGACCGGGCCGATGGCAAAGCTGGCAACAAAGGCGCCGAAGCCGCTTTAGCGGCGATCGAAATGGCGGATTTACATTATCGTCTTAGGGACTAGCCAGCATCGGAAGACGGGGTATACGAACCATCCGGAGCCCGCACGCTGACTTCTCCGCTGGATACAGGAATCAGGCTGGAGCCGTGACGAATTAATAATCGTCCCTCTTCGTCGACATCTTCAGCCCTTCCTGTAATTTGGCCAAAAGGCCCCTGAGCCAAAACTATCTGTCCTAAGGTCACACTATAATTCCGCCACGCGTCAATGATCACCGCGTTGCCTTCTATGAGCCAGCTTTCATAACGGGTTTCTAAATCGTGAGCCAACGCCTGCCACAATGATTCTAATGTGAGATTTTCAGCTCCCGCTTGCTCCAAGGTGATAGCGTGCGCAATCTCCTCAGGCACCTGGCCTGTGACATTAATCCCCATGCCGATAATAGCCCAGGAAATCGGTGCCGTCCCGGCTTCAACCAAAATGCCGGCATATTTTTTTCCCTGAATCATGCCGTCATTCGGCCATTTTATTCCCGCCGCGAAGCCTGTAACCCGTCTCACCGTATCGGTTAAAGCAACCGCGGCGAGCAAGCTCAAAATGCCTGCGTGCTGCAGTCTTGGAGGATATACCAGCGTGGATACGTAAAGCCCGCGTCCGGGGGGCGACCACCAGCTGCGTCCTAACCGGCCCCGTCCTTGAGTTTGTTCCAGGGCAATGATAGTGGCCCCTGGCGGCACATTCTCTTCCTTGAGGCGTTCCCGCAAGACCTGGTTGGTGGACCCGACCGTAGGAAAAACCCGCAAATCTTGTCCCAACCAGCCCGGTTCATCCCGTGTAAATTTTTCATCCATAAAATTAAAATTTTCCCTCAAACTCTCGCTCCTTTAATGTGTACTCGGCCAATCTTGAACCCGTATTACGCGCTGTGCAATAACATTTTGCAATAAGGACTGTACGGGTCCCTTAGAGGGAATCACCATACTGGGAGCAATTTCCCATAAGGGTTCCAGAACAAAACGGCGCATATGCAAACGCGGGTGGGGAATGATTAAATTTTCGCTTTCGATAATAACGTCGTCATATAACAAAATGTCAATGTCCAACGTTCTAGGTCCAAACCGTTCCGTCCGAACACGGCCACAACGGTGCTCGGTCTTTAGTGCGCGTTCCAAAATATCCTGACAAGACCACGATGTTTCGAGCCAAAATACGGCATTCAAATAATCCGGTTGCGGCGGACCTCCTTGCGGAGCCGTTTGATAAATTCCTGAACAGCGCTTGATTGTGCCAATTTGACTAAACGTTTCCCGAGCTAGCAAAAAGCACTGTAAAGGATCTCCCTGATTTCCGCCTAAAGCCACAAAAACATTATGCATCACGCCAAATCTCCACTTCCGCGTATCCCATGACGGAAGACACGGGCGGCATCATCTTTTTCACCCGCACTCCCACTTTGCCGACATAGGGAAAGGTTAACACCACATCCGCGATGCGTTGTGCTATGGTTTCGATCAAGTTAATGGGAGGGCCTTGCATAATCGTGCTGACCCGGTTAACCACTTCGGCATAATTGACAGTCAGTTCTAAAGCGTCATGCGCTGCAGCTTGACGCGTATCCAAACCAATTTCGATGTCAACGCGAAATTCTTGCGGTATCACATGCTCATGGGGCAGCGCGCCATGACAGCTTTGATAGCGTAAGTCATAAAGTCGAATCCAATCATACATCGCGGTACCACTTATCAGCCACACGCAAGGCATCGCGGGTGGTCTTAACATTGTGAACGCGCAACACATCCACATGATAGGGCACTGCCAATGCTGCCACCGCGGCCGTGGCTACATCGCGCTCCCTAGGCGGTTTATCCGTAACGCTGCCAAGAAATCGTTTGCGACTCGGTCCCAACAAAAGACCGGCCCCATAGCCGACAAACTCCTCTAAATGGCGTAGAACTATCCAGTTGTCGTCAACACCATAACCAAAACCTAAACCGGGATCAATTAAAATATGGTCTTCTGAAATTCCCTGATGGCGGGCAAAATCCAGTTGCTGGCGAAAAAAATCGACCATGACGCCAATATCAATAGTGCCAGGTGCCCATGGGCTGACCCGGTTAAACATCATCACCAGTCCCGCCTGATGCTGAGAGACAACCTGGGCCATATCGGGATCACCGGCCAGTCCCCATATATCATTGACGATATCGACGCCCGCTTTGACAGCCCGGTCAGCCACCCAGGCTTTTTGCGTGTCAACGGAAAGACATAGATCAGGCCACTGAGAACGGATCGCCAGGATTGGTTTCTCAAGCCGTTGCCACTCGACTTCCTTAGCGACGGGTTCATAACCGGGGCGTGTAGATTCGGCTCCAATATCAATAATATCTGCCCCGTCTTGCACCAGCTGCTCAACATGTTCCAAAATTCGGTTCAACTCGACATATTGTCCGCCATCCGAAAACGAATCGGGTGTGACATTCACGATTCCCATGATTTTCGTATTCTCTCCCAACAAGAGGGCGCGTTTGTGACACTGAAATACCCGGCTCACCGACTTCATTCCTCCAATTTGCTCTTATTGCGATCGTAAACAACCTGCCCGCCAATAATGGTTTTATCCACGTGACTACGCCAATCAAAAGGATGGCCTGTCCAAATCACAATGTCGCCATCCTTACCTGGTTCGATTGACCCAATGCGGTCAGCCACTCCACAAATTTCTGCAGCGTTCAGGGTTATCGCCCGTAAAGCCGTTTGCTCATCCAGCCCTTCTCGTACCGCTAAAGCCGCTGAAACCACTAAGTATTGCACTGGGACGACAGGATGATCGGTGATAAGGGAAAATTTCACGCCATGTTTCGCTAAAATAGCGGGCGTGTGAAATCCGCGAGCCCGCACTTCCGGTTTCACCCGAGCCACTAAAGCCGGCCCTAAAGATACCGGGACCTGGTATTTGACTAATTGATCAATGACCTTAAAGGCTTCCGTCCCATGTTCGATCACTTGTCTCACGCCAAATTCTCGCCCGATGCGGAGTGCCGTCTCAATATCATCGGCTCGGTGAGCATGCGTACGCAGCGGAATCGCGCCATCAATCACCATGAGCAACGCTTCATGATCTAAATTGCGGGGACTGCTGGGATCTTTTTCCTGTTGCTGACGGTAGTTTAGAGCTGCCACAAACGCCTCCCGCAACGCTTTGGCCACGCCCATTCGCGTCATCGGAAATTTCTTGTCGGTGCCGTACACCCTTTTGGGATTTTCTCCCATGGCACTTTTCATACCGGACGGTGCCTTTAATATCATGTCCTCTAGATGTTGCCCATAAAGGCGTAAGGTCGCACCTTGTCCGCCAATGACATTGCCGCTGCCAGGAGTCACCCAAGCCGCCGTGATCCCCCCTTGGATCGCGTCCATTAACGCCACATCAGCTGGATTGAAGCCATCGATGGCGCGAATTGCAGGCGTCAGGGGATTGGTCATTTCATTTCCGTCGGCGCCTTCTTTTCCTTCACCGTCATTAAACACTCCGAGGTGGGTATGAGAATCAATAAATCCCGGCAAAACATACTGTCCATGAGCGTCAATGATGTCAGCGTCTTCTGAAATCAAAATATCGGAGCCTACTGCAAGAATTTGTCCATCATCATCAATTAAGACCGTGGCCGACTCCATGGCTCCATGACTAATCGTTTCGACTCGTCCCCCAATTATCGCAAGCATACGCCCTTTCCCTCCATAATCATATTGTTTAGCATTTTTAATTCGGAAGTTCTTGGTGCTTGCGCCCTATTCCTAGCAGCACGCGCACAATCTTCCGGCATCGCTCAAATTCCCCACTTAAATGACCTGCCCGTTCCACGTCCAGCGTTCTGATGGTACCAGTGCCCATTTGACTATACAATACTCCTTTGCTGTACTCTGCAAAAGATACAAAGACCCGTTGGGCTCAACAGTCCCGTACACCACACTTCCAACAGGAACGCTTCGCACTTTCATCATCATAGTGCGCCCCTTGGGCGTTAAGATTTCCACTAGGGCCTTGCCGGGTTCGGTTAAATTAATCCCTAAATAAATCCATCCCATGTTATTGACCCCTAAGAGCTGGCTGTGAACAATCGCTTCCGGCGAGACAAATTGCGTCTGCCGAATCAGGCGATTATGCACATTATAAAGCTGGATTAGGCGTTCATAAGGATTATCACCGGCCACTTCAATCACCAATTGGCGATTGGGAGCCACGACAAAAGAACGCACCACGACACCAATGGGGTACTGGCTATTGACTTCAAAGGGATTATTCCACCGGGTTTTAGCGACATTGAGGGTTTGCACCAATTGACCATTCGGTTTATATTGGCGTAACCAGGTTTCATACTGTCCTTGTCCTAGTTTTACGCCTTCTAATAGTAAATGCTGGCCATCTTGAGCCATGTGCCAGATGGCTTCGCTTTGTCCTGGCGAAGGATGTAATTGAATAATTTTTACGGGTTTACCATGTTCAATCCGGTAAACGGCCAATGTGTGATTATCCACAAAATACAGGGAGTTCCCCATATGCACCAAATCTTCCACTAATAATTCAGGCGTTGCAATAATATGCCAGGGATGGGTGCTAATAATAATCCGGTGTTGATAACTATCGGCAATAATTGGATGGTTGTGCCAGATCACAAAAGCTAACGGGCCATAAATTTGGCCATCTAAACCTTTCGCTAACGCCAACGAATCCATGCGGTGCCCAAAGGGCTCACTCCATACCACGATCGGATGAGTGGTGAAATGCCATATTTGCCGCCTGGCCAAATGCTGGCGCACGAAAATCCCTAAGACGCCCATGGCTATGAGCAAGGCGATAATCCACGGTCTTTTCCGTATCCAAGACATCATGCCTATCTCCCCCTTGCTCCACGCTATGCATAAGGGAAAAGGGACAGACCTAATGACTATACCTCCTTCTCACTTTTACGGGTCCGTTGATATAAACTCCACGCCGCGCGATATCCGTCATCTTCGTCTGAAAAGGTATCAATCACCACAAGGTAATCGCGCGCCCGGGTTAAGGCTACATAATAAAGCCGTTCCTGTTCCGCCCGGGTTCTATGTTGATCTTCCTCCGCAAGTTCATCCCACCACCGGCTGTGCAAATCGCCTAAGGCTAAGGCCATGCGGTCAGAAACAATCCGCACCCCTGGGTGTTTGGCGACCACATCCCATTGCCAATTGGCCACCACCACTAACGGCCACTCCAGCCCTTTACTTTTGTGTACGGTGACAATATGCACTGCATCTTGGGCTTTGGGCAGCGGTCCTTCTTCTTCTTTGTCTTGATGACTGACTTTTCGTTGCAGCCATAGACAAAATTCATCATTGCCCCACCGGTCACCCAAATCCCGCGATAAATCGGCCATCTTGGCTAGATTCGACAAGCTGGCCACGTCCTGCCGCTCCGATAGCACGCCAGATAACGCACTCCACTCGTACAAGGCCCAGAAAAAGTCTTCAATGCGCCATTCCCACCATTTCTGGTGCCAAATCTTTAGCATCTGCAAAGCTGTTGTCACCACTTGATGTCCTTGGTTGACAGTAGCAGCCAGATAATTTAAAGTGCCTCCTTGTGCTTTGTGTTGGGCGAGATCTTGCACAGACATCCCCACCCACGGAGATAATAGCCAGCCCGCCGTGTATACCTCTTCGTAGGGATTGCGTAAGGCAGATAAAAATTGTTGGAATCCCCGGATTTCATCGCGTTCGAAAAAACGGATTCCACCTTCGGGAGCGACCATGATACCTTCTTGTCGCAAAATTTCCTGGTAAATATGTATACCCGTGCGATGAGGCATTAATAGAGCTACATCACCTAGGCGAATAGGACGCCTCCCACCCTCTTTTTCGTCGCGCACCCATAAACGATCCTCCAACACCATTTTTCGTAAATGGCGAGCAATAAGATGCGCTTCCAATGCACGCTGGGTATAAGCTCCTCGTGAGGTGGGGCCCCCATCCACTATCAACCGGGTTTCTTGACTGGAGGGGTAAAACGGCATTAAAGGACTATAAGGCGACACATAGGGCCGCAATGGATCAAACACCGGGGGCCAATTCGCCGCAAACAACTGGTTAACAGGTTCCAGAATTTCCGGAGGGGTTCGGAAATTTTGCACAATGGATAAAAGAATACCCCCTTCCTGTTCAATTTTTTGACGTATTCGCTGGTAGATCTCCACGTCAGCACCGCGGAATCGATAAATTGACTGTTTGGGATCCCCCACAACAAACAATTTGCCTTGGGGAATCCGCGCCTCGAGCCAGTTGCTCGTGGGTTCCTCAGCCAACATGCGAACGATGATTTCCGCCTGCAGCGCATCGGTATCTTGAAATTCATCAACCATAATTAAGTCATAACGGTCTTTGACACCATACTGCCGCAAAAAATCCCGGGTTTCCCATAACAAATCATCAAAAGTCAATAATCCTAACTTCCACCGCCTATCCTTCCAAAACGGCAAAAAATCTTCAACAACGAGCGCTCGCACTTCACTTAAGAGGTAATCCGCCAGTTGTTCCTTAAATGAGTCTAATCGTTCTTTTAATCCGGCAATAAAGGCTTTCTGTTCGGTTAAACGGTCGGGATCCTGCCAGTTCTTTTTGGCACCTTTGCCAGCACTCACCTGCCAGGTGGCTAAGGCTTTTATCCGTTGAGAAGGATCTAAACGCACGAAATTCCGGCAAAACTGGGCAATATCCTGAATTTGCCGTAACCCCTGGTCAGAAGGACTCGCGTATCGTCGTGCGATGTCCTCCAATTCTTGAACTTCTCGACTAACATCATCCATAAAATCGGTAGAGGGTTTAGTGGCAGAATACAAAGGAATGTCACTTTGTGTGCTAAGATACTGGGCCATTTCCATAAAACGCTCAAAAGGTAGTCCCCAATTGAACAGATCGGCAAGGCGCCGAGCGCGAAACGGGTCACTTTCGCTCCAGTCATAGAATGCCTCTTGAAACAACTGCTCGCTTTGATAGCTATCCATCACGCGAAAGGATAAGGGGACAGGCGCATGGTGACCCTGAGACTGCAAAAATCGCAAGGCAAATCCATGAATCGTCGTCACTTGGGAAATAGGCAACTGATGTAAAGCCTGTTGCACCCGTTTCCTATAAACGGTATCAAGAGTGCCACTGGCTAATAACTCCTCAAGCCGCCTACGAACGCGCAGTTTAATTTCTGTTGCCGCTTTTTCCATAAAAGTGATAAGCGCCATCCGTTCTAGGCTCATGCCGTGTTCAACGATGGCATAAATCGTGCGCTCCACAAGTAAGGTGGTTTTCCCCGTTCCCGCCCCGGCTTCGACCAAAATGTTATGATAAAAATCTTGAATGATTTGATCGCGAACGTGTTGATCCACAATCTCCGGCATCGCTTCTAATCCTCCCATAATTGCCAGTACTCATCGCGCGGAGCTTTTTTACGCCGCCGAATCCCTTTAATATCCGCCGAGCATAGTTGGACAAAGGAACAAATCCGGCATGGGTCATCCTGAAGGCGCGGCAAGGGAAAAAATTCGCCGTGTTTGACGCGCAAGGCGATTTCATTCACCAGTTGCAAAGCCCTATCATCTTGTGCCTCATCCAAAGACAGAAGACGCCGAACAAATTGATTTTTGGCTGATACGCCCTGCACTTGCGCCACTATCGCGCCCTGAGGAACATGTTGCCGCATACCCTCGTAATATAACGGCAACTGTAAATTGTTGGCTGCAATCTTATCGGGATTCTTCAGAATTCCTGTCTTATAGTCGGTAATCGTGACGGTCCCATCTTTTGCATAATCAACCCGGTCGAGCCGACCTTTGACCTGCCAGCTTCCTCCCTCGGTGTGTAGCGTCCATTTGAGAGGGTATTCGGTATCGACCCTATCCGCGGGCGATGGCGCAATGAGTGGCCATACCTGCAACAAATCGCGCACAACATCATCTTTGACATGGCTCAGAACGGATTGCAGCACCCGGTTTCCGGGCGGAATCCGTAAGGCAATCTCTTCGACAAATTGACGCAGAACTTTTACGGTAAGGGGTTGTTCGGACTTCACCGCAAGTTCGAGCACTTTGTGCATCCATTGTCCTTTCACGGAAGGAGAAATCGTATATAAATCGTCGTCCGAGGGTGCTTTTAGCTCTAAAACCTGTTCATAGAAAAAAGCTAACGGACATGTTCCGTACTGCTCGAGTGCCGTCGGTGTCACCTCATGGGGCCACAACGCTTCTGCCAGTTCTTGTCCAATCATCCCTTGATAGGCATCTAAGACCTCACTCTCATAATGACTCCTATACCAGTCCCGGATTTTCTCCATATTTCTGGTAGCAAAAGAGATGGGGACTTGCTCTAGCCCATCCCATTCATCATCCGGTGCCAATCCTTCCGGCCACCACAATTTTTCGTCGTCGTGTTGAGGCACAACCCAACAAATTTCCTGATCGGCTGATTCGATGAGCACATGCAGCAAATGTAGATCTTGCTGGTGCGCATGATCTGGTCCCGGCAACCCATAGAGCTGGGCAAGTTCCGGAATCCATAAAGAATCGAAGACGACACCCCTCGGAAAAGTTCCTTCATGGATGGCGGCCACAATAATGGTCTGTGCGGTTAACATGCGTGCATTAAGCCCCTCGGCCCAAAGGATTCCTCTTCGGCCTCCATAGGATTTTTTAAAGGGTAACAGTTGCCATAATTCCTCGATGAGATCCATCCGCGGAGCAATGTGCCACTGATCGTAAATCACCCAGTCCCGACAAGCCGTGAGGGTGCGGCTTAAATCATCGATATCATGGAAACGGATTGCATCATCGACAAGCTCAACCAGTTCTTGCCACGAATGAATTTGTCGCAACTGTTCTCCCCAAAAGTGCACGAACAACACCGCGTCAGAAGCACTGTGCCCGTGTTCTTGCATCACTTCGAGCCAAAGACGTTTTGTGGCCTCATCTGCTTTTTTTTGAGCCAACCGCCAAAAAGCCGTCCACACATTCTTGGCGTGATAGAGAACCGGATTCTTTTCGCTGAAGATCACTCCCCGTCTTTGCGCCAGACGAATTAACGAAGTGGAATCCATGCCGCCCAATACCAGCAGGACATTTTCTCCCTGGCGGCTAGCAACCTGGTCGGTGATACTGTGTAACATTAACGTGCCAGGTCTCACATAAATGGCCGATTGACGTGGTTTCTTAGCTTTCTCTGGCAACGTTTCAAAGATTGCCCCTTGCTCTCGCCATTTTTTAATCCAATCTTCGGCCAAGCTATTATCATAATGCGTCAGCCAAGGCGTGTAGACGATGATAGAATAATGGTGCGACAAGGCATGAAGCAGTTGCCACTGCGATGTATGCGCTTCCACATAGCCATATATCGCCAGTGGTGAAATATCCTCTGTCACCAATGGGGCCTGACTCGCATATTGATAAACTCGAAACTCATCGTAGAGGGATTCGGGCCAAATATCTTCAAGCCAGCGTAATATCAGGGGCCAGGGAATACCATCAAAAGGTGGGAGGACAATTTGTCGCCTGCGCAGTTCTAAGACATGCCGGATAATATTAAGATAAATACCCGGGACTTGATGAGGCAGTTCCTGGTGTAAATCCCGAGCAAGGAGTGAGGCCAACGCCTTTTCCATGCCGATGGGCGCAATTTTTGCCCCCTGTGGCAACAGAGAACGGGCAAAGTCCCACAAACTTTCAATCCGTGGCATCTGGGGGATTGAGGTCTTGAGCAGTCCATGCAAGAACTGGGCTAACGTCTCATTGGGAACGATTGTTGGTCCCGCCAAGACCCCATGACGATAGTCGGACAGCCACCGTTCCTGTAATTGGCGAGGAGAGCCCAAAATAACCTTAATCAATCTCGTATTCCTCCCACGCAACGTTCCGTTTTTTATACAATACGTTTTACCAGACTGAAATCCCTGCATGAAGCCATGGGTAGAAAAGAGGCGGATTACTGTGATACAGATGATTGCATGCGATTTGGATGGCACGCTGTTAAACCAAGATATTCATGTCCAGCCTAAGGCGGCGCATTTACTGCGTCAATTATGGCAGAATGGCATTCATGTAATTGTCGCCACAGGAAGAAGCTGGCGTACGGCACTGAAAGCACAACAAGAACTCGGAATTACCGGGGCCATTGTCGCGCATAACGGTGCCTATGTTTTTGACCCCTCAAAACGTCCTGCCGATTTATACCGCCATGGCGTTCCCCGGCCCCGTGCTCAAGAGATGTTTGCGTGGTCCTTTCGCCATCAAGCCCATATGCGGTTTTATTTAGGTTATCAACAACCCGTGTTGTTAACCCAGTTGCCCGATGATTATGACCGGTGGCAGAAGCCCAATGATCTTTTAGTCAACCCTGACACTGTCATTCCCCGGCAACCTTTAGAAATTTTGCTGCTGGGACAAGAGATTGTTGATCAATTTATTCAAGACTTTGGCCTGATTGGTCCCGATTATGAATTGACAATTTTCGATCATGGCCACTACCGGGAAGTCAATATCTGTGCTCCCGGTGTCACCAAAGCAGAAGGATTAGAAAAGCTAGCCTATCACTACCATATTGCGCGGCAAAACATTTTGGCCATTGGCGACGGGCTCAATGACGTCCCCATGCTGAAATGGGCCGGTATCGGCATCGCGGTGGGCCAGGGATTACCAGAATGCCACCGCGTGGCCGATTATGTCACCCCCAAAGGCAGTGACGACCCTGTCACCGCCGCGATTTTATGGGCCGAACAACAAGGTTTATTAGGACCTTTAAGCCATCAAAAGGTTTTCTAACCAGTTGATGGTGTCTGACGCCAGCATGGTTTGGGCGATACGCTCGATGTCCGGAGCCAGCGGACGGTCGGCCTCCAGCGGTGGAACGATCTTCCGGATCCATTCATAAACGGCATGCGTTTTGGGGGCCATATGCTCGGGCCCAAGTAAATCACACGCTTGGGCCCCGCATAATAGCTCAATACTTAAAACATAGCGCAAATTATTGACGACCACTAGCGCCTTACGCCCCGCGGTGGTTCCCATAGAAACATGATCCTCCTGGTTCGCTGACGTGGGAATGGAGTCCACACTGGAAGGATGTGCCCATACTTTGTTTTCGGAAACTAAACTAGCAGCGGTATATTGTGCCAGCATCAAACCAGAAAATACGCCGCCATGCCGTGTTAAAAAGGGCGGTAATCCTGATAGGGCCGGGTTCACCATGCGTTCAATCCGCCGTTCACTAATATTCGCCCATTCCGCCGCTAAAATAGCTAAATAGTCTAAAACCAGTGCAAGGGGTTCGCCATGGAAATTGCCTGCCGATATCACCAACTCTTCCTCAGGAAATAATAAGGGATTGTCCGTGGCACTGTTGATTTCGCGCGATAGGACCTCTTGCACGTGATTCAGAGCGTCAAGACAAGCCCCGTGCACCTGGGGCGTAGCACGCAAGGAATAGGCATCTTGCATTCGCAATTCGCCCGGTTCTGTGACCAGGTGACTTCCTTCTAACATTGTCCGCAAGTGCTGCTGCACAAGACGCTGCCCTGGATGCGGCCGCACTAAAGCCACCCCGGGATGAAATGCCATGGGAATGCCGCGTAAAGCCTCAATGCTTAATGAAGCTGCGACATCCGCCCACAGTCCTAGAAATTTCGCTTGGGTACTTGCACTAATGCCCAAAGAGCCCATGGCTTGTGTGCCGTTAATGAGAGCCAGCCCTTCTTTCGCCTCCAGAATGACGGGTTCAAGCCCCACGCTCCTGAGTGCTTGGTCTCCGGGTATTTTCGGTCCTCCTTGAACCCGGGCCCAGCCTTCACCAATGAGGACGAGAGCCAGATGAGCCAGGGGGGCTAAATCCCCGCTGGCTCCAACAGAACCTTGAGATGGAATAACCGGAATGACGCCCCGATTTAGCATCTCGATGAGCAACCGGACAACTGTGGTCCGAATACCGGAATATCCTTTGGCCAAGGCATTGGCACGAAGAACCATCATGCCCCGAATAATGTCTTCGCCAAAAGGTTCCCCAACTCCCGCGCTGTGACTGCGCAACAAATTGATTTGTAATTCTTGGCGTTTGTCTTCAGGGATGAGCACATCACTAAAACGTCCAAACCCCGTGGTAACGCCATAAACACTTTTTCCTTCAGCTAAGTAACGCGTTACCATAGCACGGGAGGCCGCCATTTTTTTGGCGGCCTCCTCGCTCAGTGCTACGGGATAGTGATCATGGGCTACATGATACGCTTGTTCAATGTCTAAATCGTCACCAGTCAGGATGACTGTTTCCATCACCTGATCTCCTTTTCTCTGTTCATGATGAAATCGGCTTAATAACAGAACTGGCCCGTTTAGATTCTTGGAGATGAACATGACGAGCCTGTTCAATATCGTCCAAACCAATCGATAAAATGGTATCAACATAATCAAAAATATCGATCTGCCGGAAAAACAGATGGTTAAAGGCATACGCCAATTCTTCGGGGTTTTGAAACAGGGCGATGAATTCTCCGAGTTCGCGCTTTTTAGCCCGGGCCAAATCCTCTTCACGCAAGGGAGCCTGCTGGATCCCCTCCACAAGTTGTGCTTCCAACGCTTGAGGGTCGGGTGTTTCTCCGCCCACCGTGCTAAAGCCAAAGGTCGTGGAGGCGCCATAGCGGGCATAGAAACGGTCATTAATGAGTCCCTGCCGATAAAGATTTTGAAACAATGGGGAACTTTTGCCGCACAGCATTTGCCACATCAATCCATAAGTGATTTCATGGTGCAGTAATTCCCGTCCTACCAAACCCGTTTGGGTATCTTTATAACCCATGACGAATAGGGGCATGGATACGACCATGTCTTGTTCCCGGTGCTTTTCGTGAACCCTGTGGGGTTCGTCCGGATAAATCCTGGTGATTGGCGACTGGTTCCCATAATTCTTGGTCTTCTGATTTTCCCACGTATAATCGAACACCATTTGCGGATCGATGTCGCCTATCACAAGCAAAACCATGTTACTAGGATGGTAAAACGTGCGGTAACACGTATACAGGTCTTCTGGGGTGATGGTTCGAATCGATTCCACCGTTCCAGCAATATCAATGCGCACGGGATGGTTCACATATAACGCTTTCATCAAATTGGAATGCAGTCGGTCCCCTGGCATATCTAAATACATGCGTATTTCCTGTTCGATAATCCCCTTTTCTTTTTCGACGTTAGCGTCAGTAAAATATGGTTCCTGAACAAAATCCAGGAGGATTCCTAAATTATCGAGCACATGACTCGTCGTCTGAAAAAGAAAAGTGGTTGAAGTATAATCCGTATACGCGTTCGAAGAGGCACCAAGTCGTGCAAAATCATCAAACGCATCGCCACCCCCTTTTTTCTCAAACATTTTATGTTCTAGAAAGTGAGCAATCCCGTCCGGCACCTGCACAGCCTGGCCGGTCTTGGGATCCCGGAACGCATTGTCAATGGACCCATAATGGGTGGCAAAGGTGGCAAAGGTTTTTTTAAACCCCGGTCGCGGAAAAACAACCACGGTGAGCCCTGAGGGCAAGACAAGGCGACTTAACTGTTCGCCGATCGCTTCATTTTCAATGACTTGGGCTTCTTGCGTCATGGGGTTGTTGCCTCCGTCCCTGTAGCAGATTCATCATCACTATCACGTGTTAAAAAGAACACAGTATCCAAACGCACATGCTGCGCCACTTCTTGTACTTGCTCCCTGGTGACTTGATGTAACGCGTCCTTGAGCGATTCACCCATGAGTCCACCGCCAACCAAAAGATGTTCCAGTTGGCGTGAGATGATTTGACTCGCATTGTCTTCTTCTGACAAGATGTCATTATCAAAAGCCCTCAAGGTAAATTCCCACTCTTGATCGCTAATATCTCCTTGCTTCATGGCCTCCAGTTGTTGGGCAATAATCTTTACCGCGGCATCAAAATCTTCAAATTCAATCCCGGCGCCGATTAACATATATCCTAGCGCGGCATCAAGCCGCGCATAGGCATAATAGGCCAAACTTGCACGCTCACGCACATTCAAAAACAGTTTGGAATGGGGAAATCCCCCCAAAATCCCTGCATACATCATCAAAGCCGGATAGCGCGCATTATCGAGCGTAATACCGGTGTAATATCCCATATTGACTTTACCCTGCCGAATATCTTGTCGTTCAATCAAAGTACGGTCATGGTAATGGGGAGTATAAGGCTCAATACGCTGCAATTCGTGCCGGGGATGCTCATGTCGGTAATGCTGCATAAACTGCTCGATCCGTACCGGATCAATATCGCCCACCGCAAACAAGATAATAGGATGGGTCTGATGAACCTTTCGATAATACTCATATAGAGTATGAGGCGTAACCCGTTCCAAGTCCTCCACCCGGCCCAGTTTTCTTAGGCCAAACCGGCGCCCGTCAGCCATCGCCTCAATCAAACGGGTCACAGCATATTGTCCCTTATCGTTAATTAATCCTTGAATGCGCCGTTTCAACAAATCTTTCTCTTGCTGAACGATGTCTTCGCGAAAAGCGTGGTCATGAACCAGTGGATGATCTAAGACCTCTTGCAGAAATTCCAATCCCAAACTTAATGTATCGGGATGTCCGGGTAAATAGCGCCCGTTGACAATTTCTAAATGGAAAGAAATGAGCTGTTTGTCTCCAATTTTTCCTACGTCAGCCCGAAAGGAAGCCCCATACATATCTTCCAAGGTCTGTTCCATTTGCATATATGTGGGCCACTTTTGAGTTCCCCGTTGTAGGACGTGCGGTAATAACGCTCCAAAAGCCGCCTCATCCGCAGTCAATTCATTGATGATAAATGCATGAAGGGTAATCGTTTTAAAGCGGGGCGTTGAAAAACAATACCAACCACTCCCTTGGTGAATTTGCCCCACAAATCCTTCATCTTTGGCGGTAACGGACAAACGGTCCACTCCTTTCCCCTACCTACTTTGTTTTATGTACGATGAACATCCTCATTTTAGACAGAGTTTCCTAACTCATAACATAAGAATAGCCCGAAAGCACGGGAAATACTCGCGTGCTTTCGGGCTGCTAAATTAGATGGCCACTTCACGTCCATGCACAATCGCCTGTAATTCATCCGCCAGCAAGGTTTCTTTCTCCATTAAGGTTAACGCTAAGCGATTTAGAGTCGTTCGGTGTGTCATCAAAATGTGTTTAGCGCGTTGGTATTGTTCCATGACAATTTGACGGACTTCACGGTCAATCGCCGATGCCACATCTTCACTATAGTCGCGGTCCCGCGCTAAATCGCGGCCTAAGAAAATCTGATCTTGTTTTTGCCCGTAAGTCATGGGCCCTAATTCCTCGGACATGCCATATTCGGTAATCATTTGCCGAACCATCGATGTCGATTTCTCCAAGTCGTTTTGTGCTCCCGTGGAAATTTCCCCGAAGACCAGCTCCTCCGCTGCACGACCTCCCAAAGCCATTGCCACCTGATCAAGAATTTGCGATTTGGTGACTAAATAGCGATCTTCATCCGGCAAGGGTAAGGTATACCCCATCGCCATGCCACGAGGAATAATGGTCACTTTATGCACGGGATCGCCATGAGGTACTAGCATCCCCACTAAGGTGTGCCCGGATTCGTGAAAAGCCACGGCCTTCTTTTCTTTTTCCGAGATCACCCGGCTCTTTTTCTGGGGACCGGCCATAATCCGTTCGGCCGCCTCTTCAAAATCAGACATGTGAATACTCTTTTCACGGCGCCTGGCTGCAAGCAAAGCCGCTTCATTCGCCAAGTTAGCCAAATCCGCTCCCGTGTAGCCTGGTGTTCTCTTCGCGATTACAGCGAGATCCACATCTTCAGCTAGGGGCTTCCCTCGGGTATGCACTTTCAAAATGGCCTCACGGCCCCGCACATCGGGTCTGTGTACAATCACTTGACGGTCAAACCGTCCCGGACGTAGCAACGCCGGGTCGAGTACGTCAGGACGGTTCGTGGCAGCAATGACAATAATGCCTTCATTGACGCCGAAGCCATCCATTTCAACCAATAATTGATTGAGCGTCTGCTCCCGTTCATCATGTCCACCCCCGTAGCCGGCCCCACGCATCCGGCCGACTGCGTCAATTTCGTCAATGAAAAGGATACAGGGAGCATTCTTCTTCGCTTGGTCAAATAAATCGCGTACGCGCGACGCCCCCACACCGACAAACATTTCAACAAAATCCGAACCACTATCTGAGAAAAAGGGCACACCGGCTTCGCCGGCTACGGCTTTAGCCAGCAACGTTTTCCCTGTACCAGGAGCGCCAGATAGTAAAATGCCTTTGGGAATCCGCGCACCCAACTCCAAATACTTCTTGGGATACCGAAGGAAATCGACTACTTCTTGTAATTCCTGCTTTTCTTCATCTACCCCGGCGACATCAGCAAAAGTTACGCGATTGGTATCGTCCGTGTGCAGTCTCGCACGCGACTTCCCAAATTGCATAACCCGGTTGCCTCCCCCTTGGGTTTGGTTGAACACAAAATAAAGCATAAAAACGATCACCAATAAGGGGAGAATGTTGCCGATCAAGCTTAGCCACAACGACGTCGTCGCTGGCTTCATAATACTGACGGTGACATGATCATTAGTGAGATCATTGGCAAGCGATGCCGTTCCACCTGTTGCATAGGTAGTTTGAAAATGTTTACCTGTTGTTGTCGTCGCATAAACCGTATGCGTTTGGGGATCTATGCGAACTCTTTGAACTTGCCCACTATTGGCCATAGATAACAGGCGACTGTATGATTCCTGAGTGATTGTGGATGTCTGCCCGCTCATTAGTTCCCATAACGTCACAATGAAGAGCACTGACAAAATGAGCGTCAGAACTCCTCGTAGCCATCGATTTGTCACGAAACGGCCTCCTCTCGCTCACAGGCGTTAAAACTTCGTTTAGGCCAAGTTGCGTTATTATACCATATTATTATATTCCTTCTGGCAAGGAGAAATCCTCTATGTAATTATGACGTCTGAAAATTGCAATCATCATAGCACAATTCTCGACTCATCCCTAATCACTAGGAGGATCTTAGGGATTGTCCTGGTGTTTTCTGCGCGACTTCTGGTTCCCATTGTGTGTTCTAGCCTGTCATGATCTCATAGGATTGGAAAAAAGATGCCATCCGACGTATCGAAAATCCTTGCTTTCACGGTATAGATCATGCGACGAAAACCAAACCTGTAGGGATTAACAGATGTCTTAATCCGCATTTTGCGGAGGAATTTGGGCCAACAAAAAAGAGAGTGCAAGGATTCCTAAAAGCGTAGCTCCCGCATTCCAAGACGCCAGTGACATCGTAGAAGCCAATACCACGCCATGACGCAACACCGCAATGAAAATGAGAGCCAACAACGGCCGCAATGGCAAGTGATGATTTTGCAAAGTCAACGCGACCGTATGGAGAAGCTCTGCTAGCATTAACAACAACAGCAGGGGATCTAAGGCGGACAACATCGCCGCATAAGACGGTGCAAACCATAAGATTTTAGTAATTCCGGCCACAACACGGATCGATAGGGCCAACACACATAACACGGTGAGAAAATAAACGCCGTCCGCGCCCCATATAATCAACCGATTTACAACGTGGCGAATGGGAGACGTTAAGGATTCTGGTTCCATCGAATCACCTCATCACGAGTCTATGCGTCAAAACCTTGGATCAGCCCCTTTATATAGCCGTATCGTGCCTTAAGCATAAAGCATGAAGAAAGAACATGGGGAGCAAGCTTCCATGTTCTTTCTTCTCAGTGTGAATATAGAGTCTTATTGGTAATGAATCGTAACGGACGGATCAATCGCTTTAAGCGGAATCGCCTGGACCCAGTCATAGGAGTTGTCCAAGTACATCGTTCCGCCCACGATCACTGGATTCACAATCCCGAATCGTCCGCCTGGGGTATACGATCCAAGTTCTTGTCCCGTTTGTGGATTCAGCGCGTAGACTTTTGGTCCTGCTGCCACCCATAATACCCCATCGGCGTAGACCGCATTTCCGCGTCCGGCTCCGGCCGGTCCTGCATTCTTAATGGGAAAGGTCCACAAAATTTTTCCGTTGTCTTCATTTAAGGCATAAATCGTTGAGGTAACAGGCGAACCCACATATACTACACCGTTATGAATCATGCTGACGCCCGCTTTATATGCCGGAGGTGCATTCCCCCTGCCCAGGTCGGTGGCCCAAAGAACTTGACCAGTTGCCGCGTTCATCGCATAAATCGCAAGATTTGTCGTGTGGTTGGCCTTATCAAAATTGACGACCGAATCTTGAATAATGAGATTTCTTGCCTGATCGACAGTCGGCGAATTATCTCCCATCCCCGTATTGAAAATGTTTAGTGCGGTTTTCTGCGTCCACAAAATCGACCCGTTTGTTGCATTGACGGCCACCACATGATTTTGATCAGATGTCCCTACAACAATTTCTGTTTGATGGGTAACAGGATTTGTGTAGACATTCGGACTCGACATACTGTCAAAACCTTGTAATGCGGTTTGCCATTTGACAGCACCGGTCTGGGCATTAAAGGCCCATAAATGGCCCCCGCCCGTTGCCGCATAGACTGTACCGTTGTAATATACGGGCGAAGGCATGGCATTGCCATGAAAATCTTGTCGCCATACCATCCGTCCGGTTTGGGCATTAAATGCATAAATGGCCGAATACATGAGGCCCCGGATCAAAGTCGAGGTCCCTTGCGATAACTCGTATTTCAATACTTGCGAAAATGGAAATCCGGTATCTCCTGCGGTCACATACACCATATTATTGGCGACAATGGGATTGCCCATGAGATTATTGGCCAATTGCCCTGTTTGCCATAGCAAGGCACCGGTTTTGGCGTCCAATGCATAGAGATGATAATCATCAGACTCCGCATAAATAATGCCGTTGACCGCGCTGACACCGACGGCATTCCCAAGATTCTGAGTCATTTTCACAGGAGCACCGCGTTCCCCTAAGTTAGCCAAATCCGGAAAGGGTGCATTTAAGGGGACCGCAGCATCCTCCGCAAAATTCCACCGCACCCCGACTTTTTCCCATTCAGGAGCTGACTTCGGAATCTTAAAGGCCGAATTATGAGAGGGTCCGTAAGCATACACCGGCCAATTTCGAGGAAATCCCGCGGTATCCGGTGGCAACGGCAATGCCGGAGCCACTTGATCTACGATTTCTCTTACCAAACCGGCTCCCTGTTCCGCTAAACGTTCTACCTGGTAACCTTGGGCCTTAAGCCCGGCGATAATGGCCGGGCTGATTTGTTGGGCATTGCCGAGAACATAGATCATAGGCTTACCAGACGTCAATTGAAATGGCTGCACTGTCCCCGCGGGAGCGACTTGCGGAACGCTCAATGCCGCTAAAGCCTGTTCAGTGGCTTGACCTAGCACATGCGCATTGTCAACCAGCAATAGGGCTCCTGATAATTTCGTGGCGAGCGCTTGTCCCAAGGCAATCCCCTCACTATCAGTCGGAGAACACAAAATGACCGTCTTTGTCCCGCTGGGAAAGAGTCGAACGGCCATTTGCGCTGTAGCTTCTGCTGTTAAGCCGTCTGCCGCTTTGTGGTTATCGGCCAAGACACTTGAGCCCGTCCCCAATGCCATAAAGCCAAGGCTCACAACCCCTGCAACTCCAAGAATCATCATGCTTGTTTTGTTCAATTTGCTCACCTCTTTTTGAGTGGGTTTATTCCTATCCCACTGTATAAAGAGGGAATTCTTGGATGCTATTGAACATTGTCTTATTTTTTTCTAAGACAGTTCAAAACATTGAAATTCTTCAAATTTCCGATGATAATAATAAAGGACTATGACGCACTGGACGTGGTGGAGACTTTTGTTAAGGAGAAAGAGGACTGACAATTTATGTTTTACAGTCTTGATCCCCCTAAGGTTCTTATTGGTTTACGGTTAACGGTTCCCATCTTATGTTTTGCCGAATTAATCAATATATCCCGGGACATTTGGCCAGCAATCGGCATTGGTTCACTGGCATTATTGGATGTTCTTTGGTGTGTATGGCAGGTTTACCGCGGTACAGAAATAGTCAATTCTTGTGTCCGGGATATCCTCTATGCGTTGGCCTTCTACATTCTCTATCTCATGAGCCCCAATGTTCCCGGGTTAATTCTGGCTCCCATCGCTATTGCCGAAGGGGCTTATTGGTTTGCAACATTTAATATCCAACTCGTCGGCGCAGGTTTTCTCTTGATTGGATTTCGCATGTGGTCTTTACATCACTTAATGCATACTTTTCCTCACCCGAATTGGCCGATTATCATGACACTGTTGCTCATCATCTCCAGTCTTTTTGGTTATCTCATTCGTCAACTCACTGAGAGTCATCGAAAACTTCAACAACTGTACGATAACAGCCTGATTGTGATAAATGAGTTTGTGAACACCTTAGAAGCACATATTGACCATCCTTTGACTCCGGATCTACTCACTGGTGATGCAGGTCTTGTCAAAGAACGTTCCCGCGATCTCGCCCTTGCGCTTAAGCAGGAATTAGCACCGCCCTTGACCGCACCTTCTATATTAACCCCGCGCGAACAGGAAGTATTAAATTTGATGGCACAAGATTATTCTTACCGTACCATTGCGCATCTTCTTCAGGTTAGTCCGGGAACGGTGCGAGCACATGTTGCCAGCATCTATCGCAAAGCCGATGTGCATAATAAAGAAGAAGCATTAATGTGGGCCAAACACTGTGGGTTAATTCCGTCTTGATCATACCTGTAATCATAATCAACTTGATCATAAACAATTTAACGATCATTTTAATTCAACCCCAATAATGGCCATGGGATTCATCTCTTGGCCCGAGAATTCAGCAAATCCGCCAATCGAATTGGAACAAAAAAATTCCAAGTCCATCATCGGGTTCGTTGGGCTAGGACAATTCATGGTGATGTGTCGGATAACTGGTGGAAAAGAAAATCTGTTCGCTTAGCGTTGCGTTAACTCCCGTCTTCGTATAGTTCAAGACGCATGAAACACGGGCAAAACGTAAGACTTCTGAAATAACTTATTTTTTGGTATTTCCTTGTTCATTTCGTTGACTGTGATCCTCGTTAGAATCAAAGTCGACAATGTTTGCGAAAGTCCGGTTTTTCGCGTACAAATTCTGGCTGCTTTTTATCTTGTGAAGACTTTCCGAGTCACCTAATCCCCGATTTACCATACGATCATGCTGGCGAAGCAACTGCTGCAATGCGCCGTTCTGCAATGAATTTAAGACGCCTTCGATTTTATTAACAGCTGTGGTTACTTCCAGTAATTTTGTATTGGCCTCTTTGTTCATATTAATTCCTTGCCACGTAAAAATCGCCCCAATAATACCAAGAAATACGGCAATAACACTGATAATGATACTCGACCACGTTAGTAATGCCGTCATGGTTTTTCATCCTGTCTAGACAAATTCTTCCACAACCAATTATAACACCCTTCGTCGTCAAAACCGGCACCGGCCCACATCGGCCCCACTTCGACAACGAGAATTTCCATATGTTGCGGTACATAAGCAAGGCATTTTCTTAGGACTTCTTTAGCAGTATCCTCGCTTTTTATGAGCCACGTTGATTCCAGGTGATGCCACCATGATGGATAGCTTTTTAGATGGTCTATCAGGCTTTGGTAATCTTCGGGATCGTTTCCACGAATATCATAGGTCACGCAATATTGAGGCATTTCTCTCCTCCTAATTCAACCAATGGGTCGAAACGGCTCTATGTCTAGATTATATTAGTCAAATGGACAGGCGAAGCATGAGGTGAAAATGGCGGACATTATCTAACAATACAATATACATTTAGTATGCCTAAAACGTCTGTAGAATGTCTAGAAAATTTTTATAAACAACTGCTGCCCTGAAAAGATAAATTTCAGCTTTAGCGACAGCAGGACGGTCTCGAAAATGGCCACAAATATTATCTACTCAATGAGAATCGATAACAATTCCAGGCGGCAAACAACGATTATAACCACTACACGGACCAAATTCCGTATCCTATTTCCACTTAACAAAACCAAGAAATCAAAAATACTCAGGTTATAAATCTAGTTATAAAATCCGGTCAAATATAGTACCATAGATTTGATATCGTTGTCCCTTGAAGAAGAGAGAACGCTCAATGGCGATTTATCTGGATTCTTCAACGGGATTGAACGATCACCCTCATAAGGCAAAAACTGCATGTCTTTTGGCCATTCCGAAAATCGCTATAAAGATAAGGCGAAAGAGACCGAAGCAGGAGGTCGAAAAAATGATTTGGAGTAATGGAGCCTGCTTTGTGGTAAACAGTCAGTTTGCTATTGAGCATTGGAATGACAGTCTGAGTCAATTGACGGGGATGACGGAAAGTGAAGTCTTACACCGTCCTTGTCAAGAGGTGTTTGCCGCGCAGTTGTTCACAGGCATGGATTTTTGCCAGAAATCCTGCCCTTTAGTTACGGAAGCTGGAAACACAACTAACCAACCCCTCTTCGTGATCATCCCGACCCGTTATATGGGACAACAATTAATACAAATTCACTTCGCCATCTGGGATGATCCCTTAACGATTGTTCACTGGATTCAGCCGGTTAATCGCGATTTTAAGCCGGTTATCCCCTTAACGCCTCGCCAACAGCAAATCTTTGCGTTATTAGCTCAAGGGTTAACCCGCCGGGATATTGCCCAACAATTAAACATATCGTTAAGCACTGTCAACACGCATATCCGGCGAGTCTGTGAAATTTGGGATGCACCAACAGAACGTCACGCTCTGACACGGTTTATCCGAATGCAAGGGGGGAACCTTGCGAACTCTCTGCCTTCCTCTTCGTCTTAATGTTCCAGAATATTCTAATGTTGTTCTTGATTCCAATACCATGTGACCAAATGTCGATCCGATGCACAGGATAAGGTGCGCCGAATGCGCTTAAGTTGTGTGGTCACCGTACTCAACGCAATATGATTTTGTTCCGCAATTTGCCGGTGGGTAAGACCCATCGCCAATCCCTGAACTAATTGCAACTGATTCTTGGTGAGTTTCGGGGAAGATTTACTCGCATCGTGGAGAGGCCGCACAAAATGCAAAATGCCTTTCGGGTTATCTAGGATGACATAATGAACCCGAACAATTTGACGCGGAGTATGAGGATTATTCAATATCATGACCGGGTTAATAGTCAATGCATGGCGGCTCGCAGTGGTCAGCGGGCATACCGGCCGGCAAAAAGATGATCCATCAAGATTATGACCATCCACCATATCAAAACACGACTTGCCAACAACATCCTCCACACTGTGCCCCATCCATTCGGCAACAGTGCTATCACACGCCGTGATTTGCCAGTTTTCGTCGACCATAAAATGCGGAATATTGCTCTTAATCACCTGAAGCCCTGCCTTTTAAAATCACTATATTCCTTATAATCTATCATATTCTCGTGAATTCGTCTGGCACCGGTTCAATCCAGTGAGTCGTCCATCCTAGCGTATCTGTCATCATGTGCATCCGCACTTTCGGACCCAAAGGATGTTGCCAGCGCACAACAGGTGGCTCACCCTCTAATGGTCCCGCTTTTATCGGACAAGTTTTGCCGCAATAAGGTTGAGCTGGGTTCAAATAGGTATGAACGATATCAGAACAGGCGTGCCCTTCACTGTCTTGAGGATGAATCCCGGTGATCTTCGCAAGATTTTTATCCCAGTGGCGGATCTTTCCCGCCTTATCCACGACAAAGCACAAACTGTTGCTCGAAAACCGTCGCCTCCCGCCCCATTTGATAGATGCATGGGCATAGATATGCGTTGTTGCATTTTTATGGCTGGCCAATACTTCCCTTAACGCCTGACGGCGTTTCCCGGTGACCGTAGCCCATTGCCAATAAACGTCCCAGGGAATCGCAATTTTAGCATTTTCGTAGGCCTCAACCATCAAGGAAGGGATGTGAACTTCTTTGGCAATATCCTCTTGGGATAATCCCCTCTCTATTCTCCATGCTTTAAGTTGTTTCGCTTGGGCTTGATGGCTCCCTGACCGTTGAATGAATGATTGCGGCAAATTTAATTCCTTTGCCAAATTCTCTAGGCTACCATAATGATGGATGACAGCATGAGAAAGTCTTGGATGATAGCGAAATGCCGCGTTAATGGAAAAACCGTGAATAAAATAATCATAAATCAAGCGCTTAACCCGTTCGCTATTCCACTTCATTTCCGTATGGCCAGTGTGTAGCGCACTTTGGACCGCATCTTCCCAGGATCCAAAATGCTCACAGGCTGCGCGATAAAGGGCCCGGTTCCAAAAGCGAATCGAGCGATCCGATAAGTCTGCGCCGGACTTTTTGGCATCCATAATGAGCGTTTTAACCCGCTCAGCAGTCCATGGGACAGAGAACCGCACGGCGTCAGCATTGACGCCGGCGGCTTCTAGAGCCTTGGCCCATGAACCAAAATAATATCCTGCTGCCGAAACCAACCGGTTATCAATCTTTTGCATTTGATGTGCGGCCAGTTGGCTTCCTTGATCACGGTATTGCTGAATGCGTGAGATGATAATCTCTCGAGACCAGGTCCCAGCTCGAGCCCGCGTTCTCGGTGACTTTTGAGAATCCACGGATAATCCTGCCTCGCTTAAAGCCTCTTTCCATCCGCCAAAATGACGTTTGGCCGCTTGCCACAGCCCTTCATCCTCTTGGCGCACCGCAAAAGAGGTGATGGGGCGGTTGTGCATAGCACGGTCTCTAATAGCGTTCACAATATTTTCTTTGGTCCACTTCCGTTTCGGGACACAAAGTTTTTCATCCACTATAGATTCTCCTTACATCCAACCCGTTCGTCATGAAACGGCATATCGGTTCCTTCGTTACCCACATTACCAATATTACCGGCATTACCGGGATTTACGCTGGTTCTTAGACCTTTCCCCCCGGTCCCGGTCAATATCCAAAGCCACCTTGCGAAGAGACAGCAACAAAAAAGACATCACCAGGATTTGAAAGATCCACCACATCGGATCCCACCAGTGGGATATTCCCGGACTAAAAGGAATTTTTAAGGGTAATGTAGGAAAAAAGTTATTCACGGACTCTCCCCCTTTCACTGTCACTAAACCAGAA
The DNA here is from genome assembly GCF_001280565.1 of Sulfobacillus thermosulfidooxidans. Lineage (NCBI taxonomy): Bacteria > Bacillati > Bacillota > Clostridia > Eubacteriales > Clostridiales Family XVII. Incertae Sedis > Sulfobacillus > Sulfobacillus thermosulfidooxidans. Next base: position 2,001,402 of record NZ_LGRO01000001.1, read on the forward strand.
ATAAGACGATATACGTAATAATCCAGATCACCGCGATGCCCGACCACAAGTAAGACACCGCTTCAATGTGCCAGTGATCATCTTCTTGAGGGTCGACAAACCGCGCCCTGGAGAGAGCAGACAACAAGCCAACAAGACCAACAACCACATAAAATACGGCAAATCCCGTCATGGTATAGTAAATTTCACCAAAACGGCTCGTCGTCGGATCAAACCGCAACGCCCATTGGTAAAACGTGACCAATAGAGCCCCTGTTCCTAACAAGGTGACCCATTTTAATAACGGAGTGCGGTCCTGACCGTGCGCGGCCTCCGTTTTGACTTTCCACGCTATGACCAAAGAGATCAGCATAAAAAGTGCCGCGATCAACCCGATCCACGGACTGGCTTTCGGCGAGACGTAGGTTCCCGCCGAAAGGTACCGCATATCAATTAACACAATGAGAGGAATCAACTGACTGAAAATAAACACGCTCATTCCAAAACGGTACATGCGCCTGCGCAAGGCAGGATTTTCCTCAATGGTCCAAGCACCGCGAGTCATGTTGTGACTAGCCATTATTCCGAATCTCCTCCCTTGTTCTTAAAGTCGCTAGCTGCTGCTAATTCCTGCTGGGCCGACATTTGTACCGCAACGGGTTGTTGAGCACCGTAAATATACAGACTAGAGACAATTTCCGGTTGAACCGGGAAGTTCTCACGCGGCGGTGGTGAAGACGTAAACCATTCGGGCGTCCGGGCCTGCCAAGGATTGTCGGCTGCTTTGGGACCTTTCACCCATGCCCAGATCACGTGGACAAAGTGCGCTACGAACGAGAACCCTAACAGGAAGGCGAAAATCGAGACTTCGAAATTCATCGGTTGCAAATAGGCAGGATAGGCCGGAACCCAGCGGTTCATCCCATGCAACCCGAGCAGGAAGAATTGACTGAATGTCAGATTGAAGAACAAGAACAAGGCAATCGACAGGAATTTACCCCAAAACTCGCTGTACATCCGTCCGGACATTTTCGGAAGCCAATAATATAGCCCTGCCAATGCGGTAAAGACCACACTTCCAATAACAGTGTAGTGGAAGTGTCCAACCACCCAAAATGTGTCATGCAGCTGCAAATTGACAATCGGGTCGGCCAGAAACACTCCGGTCAATCCCCCAATTAGGAAATTGAACATACTCATCAAAACCAGCAACATCGGCGTGGTTAATCGAACCTTGCCTCGCCACATTGTGCCGATTCCTGCCATATAAGCAAATCCGGTTGGAATCGAAATCATTTCCGTAAAGAAGGCAAAAGGCAAAATCTCACTATTACGCATGTTGGTAAACATGTGGTGAGCCCAGACTAAACCTGATAACATCATGACAAAAACCAGCCCAATGACCGCCCATTCTCGGGCAAACAATGATTTTTGTGACATGACTGGAATAATTTCATTCCACAACGCAAATGCAGGAACCGCAATCATATACACTTCGGGATGGCCGAACAACCAGAAAAGTTCCAAATAACTTAAGACGCTTCCGGTTGCTGTAAAGAAATTGAAAGGCACCAATTTTTCCAAAAGGCCCAAAACGAACGTCGTCTGAATTTCTGGTATCCAGATTAACACCAAAAGGCCGACGGTCACTTGGCCCCATGCAAAGAGAGGCAAGCGTCCCCAAGTCATTCCGGGAGCCCGGCGAAACATGATCGTCGTCACCATATTAAGGGCCACGATAAAGGTCGAGGTGGTCAGTGCAGCCACACCCAAGTAATAGAAGAGAATCCCGTTAGCATCTTGGCTGGCCAAGGGTTCATATCCTCGCCATCCTGTCGTCCAAGCACCTAACAAGGGGCTAAACAACACGGTTAAAATCCCCGCAGGCACCAACCAGACACTAATTCCGGATAATTTCGGAAAAGCAGTTCCCCGGGCCCCAATCATAATGGGAACCATGTAATTGCCAAATCCTCCAAGCAATGCCACATTAGCCACGGAAAACATCATGATGGTACCGTGAATTCCCACCGCAGAGAGATAATTGCTGGGATAGTGGAAAATCGTTAAGTGGTCGCTCATTAATTCCCAGCGCATCAACATCGCGATAAATCCTGCAATGAGAAACCCGCCCATCGCGGACCCCAGATATTGCAAGCCGATAACCTTGTGATCCGTGGAATATTCAAAATACCGTTTCCAACCAGTGGTCCTTTCTTGCCAATTTGTACGGAACCCAAACATCGGCAAGACGACGCCTTCTAACACACCGACGCCAAGAAGCCAACCAATGACAGCCCCAACCCAACCAAAAGTCGCTGAAGGCCCGGTAACAAACGAATGTCCCCGAAAAGGATCGACGATATCCACGATGACATTCATAATCACAAACCCAATGCCGGCCCACAGAAAACCGCGTAACACCGGTGGCATCGGAGCCCGAGTCTGGTGTTTTGGTGATGAAGTGGGAGATACCAACGCTTGTGCCAAAGTTATCCCTCCTTAATTCCATTCATTCCGGTAATTTCGTCAATTCCTACACTTCTTGCAGTTGTAAGCCCTTATCCGGATCTGTCATTCCACCCGAGAAGGGAATGCAATTAACCCTGATTACTCTGTAAAGCTTTTTGTTGCGCAATCCAGCTTTGGAACTGGGAAGCACTCACGACATTTAATGGCGCTTCCATCCACGGGTGTCCCGGTCCACAAACTTCTGCACACTGCACTCGGCTCATAGGATTTTGCGCAAATGAGGTAATCTTGGTCGGGGTGATATACAAAATACGTGTTTCCCCGGGAATGACGTCCTCTTTAACACCCCATGACGGTACCCAAAAACTGTGGATGACATCGACGTATTGGTCATAGGTGTGGTAAGGATCATACGAACGCAGTACCAGTTCAACGGGCCGTCCAACAGGCACTTCGAGAAGATCCTGCCCATTTTGGTTGACAGTCTGCACCAGCCCATATTGGGGATAGCTAAAAATCCATTCCCACTGTCTTGCCGTCACATCCACAACCAGCGCATGCCGATTTTGCGGTGCTGACGGGGTTTCTAAGGCAAAGAATTGTTCCGTGGCACTGGTGGTTGGGTGAAGCACAAACAATACATTGACCACAATGCTGCCTAGCACCCATATGCTCACAAACCACCGATTGCTCCGCGCCCAGTGCTGTGGCAATTCCGGCTTTTCGCCTTTTTTCACATGAAAGCGAACCATGGTCCAAATGAACGTGAGGACCACAAAGGCAAAAATGGGAATTAAGACCACCAAAATGAAATCGAACGCCTGCTCGACCATCACACCAATATTGGATGCCGTGTAATAGAGCGGATTGTGATTAATAAGGATTCGGCCAGCCCATTCGCCTATTGCCGATAAGATAATCCACACTATGCCGAAGAGGATACTCTCCACTCATGTCACTCCTTTTACTCGCCGACTTCACAATCACGCCTTAATAATATTGATAATGCCGCGCATGCCTGTCCGGTAATGAATATATTGTTGGACAAAGCACCCAAAGTCCCAAATACCGGGTTTATCGGGAACTTGAAACGACAGCGTTAAACTGCCTCCCGGTTTGAGAGTGGGACTAAAGTCACCGCCTGAGGCGATATTGTATAGGGATTTTGGTCCTTCATAAGTCACAATGGCCTTATTGGGTACAAAGTTATCAATTTTATAAGGATTGCTGAGTGTTACTGGTACGCCATCCCAAAAATCGACCTTCCAGGCATCGGCCGGTAACTCACCGAACGCTTGAAAATAGGATTCATTTACATGGCGACCAATAGTCCATTCGTGCCAATGCGTATGACTTTGATTTTGGAATGTGACTTCCAAATAATCTCCTACCCGCCATACCATATAGTTCGGCACATAATAATAATCAAAAGCATATAGATTGAAAGCTCCTGAGGTCACAGGCGATCCAAACAATGACCGAGCCGCTGAGACGATGCCTTGGCGCCCTAACAAGGATACCGTCCCTGCTACGGCAAGCCCTCCAAGTCCCCATAAAAATTGACGCCGGCTCCAATCGGGGGAACCTTGTTCCGTCAATTCGTTGGGTATACGATCTGCCATGATTTCACCCCCGCATTAAGCCTTGCGATGTTCGAATTAGAGCCTCGATACTAGTCAAATCGAGTAGACAAAGTTTACATCGCTAGGTATAAAAATACTCACTTAGCGTCATGGTCCACAATCGTGCAAAGGGAGGACACAATGTCCCCCCTTTTGTACTGCTATCCATCACAAGGGATTAATCCATGCCGTTTATGACTTTATGGGCGCGAAAGAAAATCTGTTCAATTCCACTCATCAAAATACCCAACTCATAAGAAGAAGATGTTAAAGGCAGAAGCCAACCAAAATAGGTGAGCAGCGGCAATAAAATCGTAACCGTCAAGAACAGGATTCGATAGCGTTTTTGTCGTCATGCCATGACTCCTGTAATCACCATCACCGGCTACCAACAAGATTTAAGGGAAAGAAACAATGGTCCAAAAAGACCTCATAACCCCTCGTGAAAAGCTTGAGTGCTGCTAAATAGGCGGAACATTCCGCTCGTCTTAGGCAAGATCATCATCCTGTTGGTATTCAATCGCCGTACACAAACACCCTGGGGTGCATCTGGCATTTTCTGCACTCATGATGCCGGCAATGCCAAGAATCTGGTGAAAATCTGAAGCTGCGACAATAATAGGCCATCCAGAACGCTTATGACGAGGAATTTTATAGTCCGTAAAAATATCTCCGATTTTTTTGTGATGGCCCTTCATCCCTAAGGGTTCAATCCGGTCACCAGGCATCCATGGCCTCACGGCTATGTCTGGCCAGCGTTCTTTATTGATTTGCACCACATGGGTACGAGGGCCTTGAAATGGCGCCGTGCGGATAATTAAGCGGTTGTGGGAATCAAGGTCGACAATCCCTTGCCGGGGTAACACTTGCGCATCCCACATGGCCCTTTGAAGGAGTTCCCCTGAACTTGGACGACTAATCCTCCATCCTTGGTTATCGCGTGTGACAACCACGCCCTGAGGCCAGTTGGCTTGGCCTTGAATAGCTTCTTCAATATGATGCCGGTTCAGACGAAGTTTCCAATCGGCCGCAATCATTTCGAAGATATCCGCTTGGACGGCGGGATTGAGTTGCCCAAAAAGGTGGGGTAACCGTAATGGATTATCTATTGTGTCAATATGGTGGTTGCTAAGAAAATCCCGGGCTTGCTCATGAATCAAGGCATACGCTTCTTGAGCGCGGACGGCTAGGGCTGCTAAAGCCTGTTCAATTTGCGGGTTAAACCGACGTTGTAATAAGGGAAGTAAATCCCAGCGGATGCGATTACGCAGAAAATACGTATCCTGATTACTCTCATCTTCGCGCCATGTCAGGTGATTCGCCCGCAAGTATTCTCGCAATACTTCCGGTGAAAATGATAGCAGTGGGCGGATAATCATACCATTTTGTTCTTTCATTCCCTGCAAACCTTGAACACCAGTTCCCATAATCAATCGCATTAGAACTGTTTCTGCCTGGTCACGCTGATGATGCCCCACCACGATGCGGCTGTAAACTCCATAGCGTGCCCGATGTTGTTCTAGAACAGCATATCGCTGCCGGCGGGCAGCCATTTCAATTGATTCTCCCGTTTCCGGAACAATGTGAATGCGTTCGATGGTTACCTCTAAGCCAAAGCGCTCCCGCAACGTCTCTTGCACAAAGAGCGCATCCTGGGCAGCATTAGGTCTTAAACCGTGATCAATATGGACAGGATAAAGAACCATGGGCCACTTGTCTTGTACGTTCACAAGCAGCGTCATTAACGCCATCGAATCCGCTCCGCCACTGACACCCACCACCAGTGGCGCGTTTGGCATACATAATTTTTCAATCTGATGCAAAAAACCCTGTTCTAGCGCATATCTGTCCATAATCCCCTGTTCCTTAACCGTAAAGACGCTAGCCACTTACCGCAAGCGGCTGGCAGAAGATTTTCTGGCATTCTTTTTCTGTACAACATTGAGAAAGGGCAACAAAAGATCTTCGCTCCATTGACAATCACGACAGAGCCTTGCACAAGGGTTTATTATATCACTAGGTTATCATGCCCGAAAAAGAAATGATATCGGCCTCACATGTTGTAGATTCAAAGGGTCTTACATGTCGCATTTAAGGAAATTCTGAGTGAGTGACGACGTACTCTGATCGACTTCAACGGGGAACGCCTACGATGTCGGCAGTGTCGAAGAGGCGTCACCGGATCCCATCAAACATTACGTTGAGGCCCAAAGCACCCTAAGTCGAACACGCTAGTGGTTAATCCCTTAAGACCGGAAGAAGGTAGCGCGCGAGCCGGCAAGTATTTGCTGTCACCCGGGGCGCTAACGCATATGACGAAGGGGCCTGGGAGTTAGCCTTTGCCATTCCATAGTGGGCTGGTCGGCTTCGGTAATCGACGTGGTCTTAGGCTTTTGGCCATGAGCCAAGACTTGAATCACCATCACCGCTGCATCATCCCGTCCGTCTTGATCATGGCCCAACATATAACTTAAAATCGTTTCCGCCATAACTTGCGGCGCAACCCCAGGCATTTCTTCCAACAGCCGACGCAATTTTTCTTCGGCGGCTGCATCTTGAATTTCCAAGGTCCCGTCGGTAACCATAACCACGATGTCTCCAGGTTCTAGCGTATGATAGATGGGTTCTACAGGCACCTCTTGTAAAATTCCTACAGGGAGACTGTGAGACCTAATAATTTCCACGCGGCCCTGTCGGCAAAAAAATGTTGGTGCCGCCGCCACTTTGATTAATTCACCCCCTCGTCCCATCCGGTCCATTAAGAACAAGTCTAGAGTCGCAAAGTGATCCTCTACCGACCTGAGCAACAATGTGGTATTAACCGCTCTCACCGCTAACTTTTGCGAAAAGCCGGCTTGCAACAATTGTTCCAATAACGCCATTGCCGTACCACTTTCCCAAGCAGCCCTGGGTCCTACCCCCATCCCATCTGATAAACCAAAAATGACCCGATGTTTAGGAAGTTCCCGCACCAAGTCGCTATCTCCACTAATAAGTCCTCCCCGTCTGGGTCGTTTAGCCAGCCCCACAGCATAATCCAGTGCGGGGATTAACTTTTTCACCCCATCTCGTGCATAGGATGCGTCAAAGTCATGGGCCATGTCCTTAATTAATTCTGCCAATCCCCCTAACTGGCGTTCAGCCAATGCCCGCGACTCTTTGACGCGCATTCGAAAATGTGCCCGCTCTTTCTCTTTGTTTACGTGAATATTGGCTGATTGGATGATCGCCTCGGGCCGAATACAGCGTTTTTGCAATTCAGGATTTAAATCATGTAAGGTTAACAATTCCTCCTGACTAGATGAGGTCAAATCTAAAAGAGCCCGGTAGGAGCGATAAAACTCATCTTCCCAGCACGCACGGTAAAGGGAGCACTTTTTACAGACTCCGGAGACGATAGCTTCTACTAAATTCGTCTCCGGTGAGGAATCTTCATCGTCGATTCGAAACGCGTGCGACATTTCTTGCATCACGGCGGCAATTTTGTTTAATCGTGCTGGCAAGGTATCTGGCGTGTCACCACGCACCAATAATTCTGTCCAAACCCTTCCCAGATCTACGATAGCGCCGGATAACAACTGGATAAGCAAAGAGGCGGTTCCCAGAGAAATCCACAATATGCTTAGTTCCTTGGGCAAGTTAATCAAAACCGCGTAGAGCACAATCCCTAACATTAATCCCATGGAAGCTAAACGCCAATATCGTGTGGCTAATAAGCCGGCGAGAAAGCCGCCCGTGACAAGGATCCCGATTTCGTCGCCGGGACCTGTACCGCGGACGGCCAAAGTAAAACCCAATGTGGCCCCGGCCACAGCGCCGCCTCCCGGACCATTTAAGATAGCGGCCGCCAAAATTAATACACCACCGACCAAAAGGCTTGGAGCAAAGGGGCCAAACTTCCAGCCTTCTAACCCTGCAATAAAGGAACCCATTGCGGCTAATCCCATTATCAAGGTGGTTTGATCGCCCTGACCCGTATCAATCACCTGAATTTGGCGGCCTGCCGCCCAGTACAGCAGTAAGGCTCCCCCGCAAATGAGAGCGGTAATGACACTATCAAAGACATTGAGAGCATGTCCCAGTAAAAATAACAGCGCTGTGCCCCCAATTAATAATGGCCACTGCATCCACTGCCAGCCCGCCCGTCGCCAGGGAACGGGCACACTGAGCGCTAAAACACCAACTACTAATGCCGACCACCCATTAATGCCTAAGGCGGTCCCCAGTATACCTCCAATGAGCATGGGTCCAAAGAACCGGCGCCACCGGGGCCACACCAGTAATAAGGCGATCCACAGAAAAGGCGCTGGCCTGTGATAAATCATCGCTTGTCCCAAAACCCATCCCAATACCGCCATAACAAATTGCGCCCCGCGAAGCGATAATTTTTCACTATTGTGAGAGGGCAAAAGAGGTTCTTGTTCGGAACTGACATGCATATCCATTAAGAGAAGACTTCCTGCCATGGTGTACGCCTCCTTAAACAATTCACGAGGAACGATAACAAAAACACTATGGCATTTTCTGGTAGTTGTTGACATGGGAATGAAAGAAATTCTCGACACAATGATGGGCCATGTCCAAAATTGGACATGGCCCATCATGGTCACGTCACACCCGAACACGCTTTTATCTGCGACCTAAAATAGAAGGCATTTTGGGGCGATTCCCAAAGGCTCGGCACGACGAAAGTTTCCATACCAGGTCAAGTGGTGGCGAAAAAGCACAGGCAGAGAAGATTTTTTCGTTACACAGTCACTGTACGGTGACTATAACGAAGGATCTTCGACTTGTAATTGGGCTACTAAATTTTTTAAGTAGGCAATAACGTCATCCCGCAGATCATCCCGGTCTAACGCGGCTTCCACCGTTGCTTTGATAAACCCAAGTTTTTCCCCGACATCAAAGCGCTTGCCTTGATACGGTACCGCAATCAGTTGTCCTTGACGCGCGAGCACGTCCAAAGCGTCGGTCAATTGAATCTCGCCTCCGGCTCCGGGATTAATATCTTCTAAAACCGCAAACACGGCCGGATCTAAAATGTACCGTCCCATAATGGCTAGAGGCTTCTCAGGCGCCTCAGAAACTGGCGGCTTTTCTATTAAATGGGAGACTTTAAATGTCCCGTCAGTGGTCCAGTTTCCGTAAACAATGCCGTAGCGGTTAGCTTCTTCACGGTTGATGGGCTGCACCGCAACAATCGAAAGTTCCGGTCTCCAACGATTCATCAATTGTTTGAGCACAGGCGGGTTGGCTTTCATCACGTCATCTCCTAGCAACACAGCAAACGGTTCTTGCCCGACATGACGACGAGCCGATAATACGGCGTGCCCCAACCCCAACGGTTCTTTTTGTCGAATAAAGTGGAGATTAGCTAAGCGCGAAACCCCCATTACCACCTCTAATAAATCCATCTTTCCCCGCTTGCGAAGGAATTCCTCAAGTTCTGGAGCGCGATCAAAGTGGTCTTCAATACTCCCTTTATCCCGTCCGATTACCACTAAGAGGTCATCGATTCCCGAGGATACCGCCTCTTCAACAATATATTGAATTGTAGGCTTATCGATTAAGGACAGCATTTCTTTGGGCTGGGCTTTGGTTGCAGGCAAAAACCGCGTACCTAATCCCGCTGCTGGTATAACCGCTTTTCTGACTGTCATCATCGTATTCCTGCCTTTCTCGTGTTAATGCCCCTTCGCTCTATCCTTTCCAACACGTTCTCGACCGGTCCCATCCCCTCTCTCATTCACACTCTCACGATTTCATTTTTGTCTCCAATGTCCAATCCCATAGCGGTCTACAATAAATGCTCATGTTGTCCTTCTTTGAGGGCCTGCACAACTTGACGGACATCTTGGCTCCGATCGGGGGATAAGATTAGCACAGCATCTTTGGTAGCCACCACAAACAAATCCTTGACACCGATAAACGACACAACGGGACCTTCTGAGATCGCTGTAACATTTTGGCTATCCACAAATATGGCGTGACCCTTGGCAGCATTTTGTTCATCGTTACGAGGAAGATGCCTGGCCAATGCAGCAAAGGTTCCCACATCATCCCAACCAATATCAGCTGGCAATACATAAACATTTTTCACTTTTTCCATGATCCCGTGATCCACGGACACTTGCGGAAGTTCAGGGAAAATGGTGTTGATCCGGTCCGGATGATGGATTAAGGCCATAATTCCTTCGTAAAGATCGGGGATTAACATCCTGATGGCTGCTAAATACTCTTCGGCTTTAAATGCAAACATTCCGGAATTCCAAAAGAAGCGACCCGACTCCACCATCACTTGCGCGTCTTCCAACGGCGGCTTCTCGACAAATCGTTTCACATGCAAAATTCCATGTTCCACTTCACTGCCGTGTTCAATATAGCCATAACCGGTTTCCGCATGAGTCGGAATGATACCGAAGGTGTAAAATCCACCGCGAGTTTCCGCCGATCGCAACGCCAGATCCGCTAATTTCTGAAAGCGTTTCTGATATTTAATAAGATGGTCCGAAGGTAAAATCAATATCACCGCAGCTGGGTCTTCTTGATAAATTGACGCAGCAGCCCAGGCAATTGATGGCGCGGTATTTCTTCCCACGGGCTCACCTAGGATATGGGAGGAAGGGACATCGGGAAGATTGGTTTTAACCTTGTCGACATAATCTTGACCCGTCACGACCCATGTGTTTTCCGGTCCAATGAGCGAACGAACACGATCCCGCGTCGTACGAATCATGCTATGGTTCCCCATCAGCGTCAGAAATTGCTTTGGATGCATCATGCGGGATAAAGGCCAAAACCGTTCTCCGCGTCCTCCCGCTAAAATTACCAACCATCGTGCCATTGTCTTTGCGACTCCTTATTTTGTCCAGGCGGGGAAACCCGCCCATTTGTATAAGATAAAGCTCCAGGCGCTCCGAATGCTATTAGTAAATGTAACATATTTCACGAATCCTTCGCGGGGTCCAAAACCCTGCCCGTGTTCAAATTGCGCAAACACACTCTTATGGCATAGCAGAGCCACCTATATTTGGTCAACCAGAATCGAATACCTGTTGTACAGAGTATAATAGACTGAAAAACTTTTACAGGGGCGAGGCTTATGTTTGTTAGCAGTTATGACCGTTCACTCGAAGACATTATTCGGCGCGTTAATCACCTGGCTGATGATGTCTATCAGATGTTAGGCCAAGCCCTTAACTCGCTCTACCAGCAAGATAAAGAGGCTGCTCAGCGGGTTCTTGACCATGATGACTATGTTGATGACGAAACCAACGCCATTGAAGAAGATTCCCTTCAATTAATTTCGTTGCAGCAACCTAGACAAAAAGATCTCCGAATCTTAGCCGCGTCCTTACGCATCGTACGCGATTTGGAACGGATTGCGGACTATTCTTGTGATATTGCTGAAGTTACCGAGATTCTCGCTCATAGTCCATACTTTAAACCCTTGATTGACATCCCTCGCCTTGGCACTATGACGTTAAATATGTTGAAATTAGCGGCGCAAGCGGTTAACAATCATGACATTGCCTTAGCTCATGACGTCTACCGCCAAGATGATGCGGTCGATGCGTTATATATTCATTTACATGATGAATTGATGGAAGCCATGCGCCAACATCGAGATGTCGTGGAACAAGCCAGTTATCTCTCATTGGTTGCCCGCTACTTGGAACGCATTGCGGACCACGCGGTTAATATTGCAGAAATGACAGTATTTGTAGAAAATGGAGATCGTCGTCCTTTTCGGCGCTCACCCTTTCCTTCAGGTCATTCTGAAGAACATGATTAATTAAGGAGAACTCTCATGACCCAAAGCTGGCTAGCATTATTAGGAGGGATGGCACTTTTTACATTCGGACTATCCCAAACCAGCGAGAGTCTAAGACGGTTAACCGCGGGCTGGCTGAAATCCTTGTTGCTTGTTATGACCAAAAATCCGTTGGGTTCGGTGATTCTTGGCATTACCACGACCATGCTAGCAGGGTCTTCCAGCGCCATTACGGTTATGGTCGTCAGCTTTGTCAGTGCGGGCCTGTTAGAATTGAGACAAGCTTTGGAAGTGATATTGGGTGCCGCCATCGGCACTACCCTAACCGTCCAGTTAATCTCTTTTGATTTTATTCGCTATGCACCAATTTTAGTCTTTTTAGGCGTTGTCATACTGATCATTCAGCGGGGCAAAGATAATGCATCATTGGGCTCGTTGACGCTCGGTTTTGGCCTCATCTTTTATGGCATGATGGTCATGATCGGTGCTGTCCATAATTTATCCACTGAAGTCGGTGTGCGCAGCGCACTTAAAGTGTTAAATCACCATGCCCTTCTTACGTACTTATTGGTTCTTCTCTTCACAGCCGTTATTCAAAATTCTGCCACGGTCATCGCCTTGGCGATCACATTCCGTCTTCATGGGCTGATTTCTTTGCCGACTGGCCTCGTTATCGTCTTTGCAGCCAATGTCGGATCAACTGCAGCTGCCATGTATAGCGCATGGCTCGGGGGATCCCGCAGTGCCAAGCGTACCGCCACCGCCTACTTTCTCATGAAATTTTCGCTGTCACTTTTAGCCCTGGCATCTCTAGGTCCATTTGAGCACGTATTATTATCGGTTGAAACCGCACCGGGACGAGTATTGGCGGATGCCCATACGCTCTTTAATATTCTTTTAGCGGTTCTCTTCCTTCCATTTTTAGGCCCCATTGCTCGCCTTATGCAGCGCTGGCTGCCAGACATTCGTCCTAAGCCGATCAGTCCCTTATTGGACATGGATTTATTAGATGATCCTCATGTGGCCCTCACCCGGGCGGCACAAGAAATTGCGCGAATGGCTCGTATCATTCAAAATCAAATCTTCGACAATTTACCCGCCTATCTCGAAATGCCCAGGGAAAGCATTTCCCGCAGCATGCGCCAAGCCGAATCGGATGTCGATCTTTTACACCATGCGATTACTCATTATTTGTTCCAATTAGGACAAGTCAGCCATTTGACAGATGCCGAATTAACTAGTCAAGTCCGCTTATTATACTTGGCTAATCATTTGGAACATCTATCCGATACAGCCATTAAAGTCATGAATACTCGCGATAAATTAGTCCGCCGCAATTTCAGTTGGCCTCCGGCATTGTGGACTGATACCTTAGCCTTATTAACCCGGCTGGATGAACAATATCACCGCTTAGCCGACGCCATTTCATTAGACGATGATGAGCAAGCACTCTCGTTAGTTCAGGAAAATCCTGAACTCCTGCGACAAGAAGCTAAAATTCGGCTAAATATTCTTACCCATGTAGAGGAATCCCAACTGCGCTTTACCTCAACATTGCTTGAACTCTCAGATGACCTCTCCTTATTGACCAACCGCATTGCGGCCGTGAGTCGCGCCTTATTGGGTATCATTTGACATCTGATATCCACTTTTACGCATCAGCAGTAATCAAAAAATCGATGCCGCTGTCCAAATATACAGGTTCAGCGGCATGGTTCTTATAGAGTTCGCGCATGATTCTTAAAAATCGTCCACTTCACCGGAGAATGGTGAGGAAATCCATGACGTCGCGGAACTCTTTTATGGCGCGAAACCGCCTTACGCATTATGGGCCAAAACGCTACAGACCGCAAAACACACAATGGACCTTGTGTCCGGTAGGTGGCATGAAGCAATGTCCGGTCTCGCCACATTTCCACGGCAGTCCATAGACGTTCGATCGTCACAACACCCCATGCAAGCCCAATAATCCCCACCATTAATAGACCCGCAATAAGAATGCCATGAAATATTTGTGTGGTTGAAGGATGAAGAGGCTGTACCATCGCTGTCATATCCATCACATTCCTTTCTCAATGTTAGTTTAGGATTCTGAGCTATCCAGGTCTATGTCCGATCGACCATTCTTGATGGACCATTTAGACACATTATCATGACAAATGTCGTATGCCGGGTTATTTTCATTCCTTCTTTCGAACTATCCCGATCACGACCATATGGGCCATGACCATCCATTTACATTAATCGTATAATGAGTGCAATTGCAAATAAATTGCATTAATGCAATGGGAGGAAACTATTATGGCGCACATTGTGATTGCAGGGAGTGGGTTTGGAGGTCTGACAGCCGCCTTAAAACTTAAAAAGCACCTCGATCTGTCGCGGCATCACATTACTGTTATTGATCAAAGCTCCCGGTTTGTGTACCGCCCCTCATTAGTCAACGTAGCTTTTGGAAAAGCCACGCCGGAATCGATTACATTTGACTTGCCAGCGGTTTATCACAGATCAGGTATTCAATTTATTCAGGCATCCATATTATCGATAGACGGCGACCAAAAAACCGTTGAAACCAGCAAAGGACCGGTGTCTTACGATAAACTGATTGTCGCTCTAGGCGAAAAATTGGCTTATGATGACATACCGGGTTTAAAGGACCATGGGTATAATGTGTGCACGTTGGAATCTGCCTTGGCCCTAAAACAAGCCTTATCAGCCTATCAGGGAGGGCCTGTGGTCGTAGGATGGGCTCAAAATGTCCAAACGGGCGGTCCAGCATTTGAGGTAGCCTTGGAGTTATCGCACTATATGACCCATCACCATCTAACCGGAACCATCCAATTTATCGATCCCCTGCCCAAACTGTGGGCACCCGCTGGACCTAAGGCTAGTGCATTCCTGGAAAGAGTCTTTGCCGCCCATCATATTCAGCGCCATGGGCCAGTTCAAGTGCGCGAAGTACAAAAAGACCGTGTTATTTTATCGAACGGAGAAGAATTGCCCTCTGTCCTCACCATTGTCACCCCACCATTCCGGGGCGAAGAGGCCCAACAAGCGTTAGTCTCGGACAACGCTCGGGGCTGGCTGGAAACGGGAAAAGACATGCAATCTATTCATTATCCCGATATCTACGTAGCCGGGAGTGCCGTTGCATTTGAAGGGCCGAAACAAGGGCATACTGCGATGTTGCAAGCAGAAGTGGCAGCATATAATCTCGTGCAGGATTTAGAAAATGCCACGCCAAAGCACCGGGAATATGATCACGAAATGAGCTGCGTCCTGGACCTCGGAGATGGGCAGGGATTATTCGTGCGCCAATCTCTATGGTCTAAAGAACACCAAGTTGTTCGCGTGGGCCGCGAATGGCCACTGGCTAAGAAAGCTCTCGCTTTTGCTTTTGTCCGTACCCCGGTATTCAAAAAATGGGCCCTATCCATTCCTCAACCTAAATGACCCGATGTGGGCCATAAAGGGTTTCCTTTCCTTTATGGCTCACAGTTATTAAAATCCAAAAAAACCTGTCGTCAATCCCCGGCCATACATCGCCATTAAAAACAAATTTAGGCCAAAATATACCCACACTTCATGAAATCGTCCATAATCTTCGGCCAAGACTTGACGGAGCTGACGTCCTTTTCCCACTCCCCTTTGTGCCATCACCGTCAACAAAGCCATCGCCCCGTAGAGCAAATGCCATTCGACCTTAGGGCGCCCTCCCATGAGATATAGGGTCGTACCAAATACGCCCAATAGGACGGTATTAATCTGCACATAAGTTTGATATCTCCAAAAGTAGTCCGGTAATTCCCGTTGATGACGCCAGCGGTAAGCATCAATGGATAAAGCAAGGGCTCCTAAAAATCCTCCCAATGCCGTCGCGATATGCGCAATTAACACAATATGATAAATAATGCCCGTTTTTTTCGTCTCCTTTCGGATGATTCTGGTGCTTTTCTTTCATCATACGTCCAGATCGTGTTTGACGTAAGTTGTTGGCATCTAATCCAGAAATTGTTGGTGTCAATTTATTTGAAAAGGAGATGATAATCCCTAGCATGCAATTGTACAAAGGAGGTGGGCCGTCATGGCAAAACCACACGTTTTGGTACTAGGTTCAAATTTCGCAGGTCTCGGTGCTGCTCAAAAAGTCCGGGAAATGGCGGGTGATGCCGTAAACATCACCGTTATTGATCGCAAAACGTACCTGTTGTTTGTCCCCAATATTCCTATGGAAGTATTTGAAAATCGTAATCCTCTTTATTCCATGCATATGCCTCTGATACCTGCCATGAAAGAAGATCATATGGATTTCATTCAGGGAGATGTACAAGGCATCGATGTGGAAACGCAAACCGTGGAATTTCTACCCGTCGAAAGGCTCGGAGCGGCTGTCGATCGCATTCACTATGATTACCTGGTTATCGCGGTCGGTGCCCGCTTAGCCTATGACAAAATTGAAGGATTTCGGGAATATGGCCACACCGTCAGCGATACCTATTACGGCAATCGATTGCGGCATTACCTTTATCATGAATATAAAGGAGGACCCGTCGCCATCGGTTCCGCTCGCTTTCACCAGGGAACGAAGACCCGCGATTTAGTTCCCACTGCTGAAGCAGCCTGTGAAGGTCCTCCAGTAGAAGTCATGTTAACCATGGGAAACTGGCTGCAGTCCCGTAACTTAGGGGGACCAGACAAAGTTACGGTATTTACCCCGGCCGAGTGGATCGCCGAGGACGCGGGGCAAGGGATTGTCCATGCTCTCTTGGCCAAAGCAGGCACAATGGGTTTTCATTACCGGAACAATACCCACGATATTACCCGGATTACCAAAGACGGGATTGAATTCGCCAATGGCCCCAGTTTAGATGCGGAATTGAAAATTATCTTCCCTGACTGGGTCCCCCATGCTTTCATGAAGAATTTGCCCATTTCCGACGACGTTGGATTTGTTATTACCGATATGACCATGCGCAATCCCAAATATCCTAATGTGTTTGCGTGTGGGGATGCGGCTGCAGTAACAGTACCCAAATTGGGGATTTTGGCCCACATGGGAGCAGAAGTTGCAGCCCGCCAAATTGCCAAAGATGTGGGTCTGATGAATAAAGAATTGGCCGATCAACCAATGAAGCCTATTGTTGACTGTATTGGGGACATGGGCAATAACCAAGCTTTCTATATTAGTTCCAATACATGGTATGGCGGCAACCGCGAAGTCTTTCGGATGGGGCATGTGCCCTATTTGCTCAAAGTGTAGTATAAAGAGATGTTTTTCCGCACCAAAGGCAAAGTACCGGATTGGGGCATCCCCGTAGCAGACTTTCTGACGGAAATGCTGACAAAGGGGTGATGGGAATGCCACAGACAGAATTACAGCGTCCACAGTCCGTGTTAACGGAAGCCCAATGGCAAGGCCTAGCACAGTTAGGCGATTTGGTAACGGTCCTGACCAAATTATTGGAAGGACCCATGGGGAGTGTCATCACGGGCTACGCAGCTGAAGCCTCGAGTTTTTTCCCCGCTGAGGCTCTTCCCACTCTTAAGGAGTTATTAGAATTATTGGCCGAAATGCGTGCACAAGGCGTCTTTACCCAATTAGCCACGGTCGTCGGTCTCGCTTCCGAAACCCTAACCCGGGAAAATTTGAACGCCTTTTTTCAAACCATCTTGGATATGGCGGGGGAAGCTTCCTTCGCGGAAGTTCTCCGCAATACTTTTCAAGAGGCGGTCAAAGAATCGGCACAAGACATGCAACATTTAGGCGGGTTAGCAGGCCTTATGCGCGTTATGAAGGACAAAGATGTCCAGGCTGGATTACGCGTGATGGGAATTATGGCAGGAAAAATGGTCCCCCTACTCCGGTCCCGGGCATCAACTTAGCCTCGTTAACCCGAAGCTAAGACTCCTCACAAGTCAAAGAAGGGCAGCACTGCTGCCCTTCTTTTTTAAGAATTCGCATCACAAATTTTTGACCCCTTAGTCCTCAATCATTTCGGCTGATTTTCCCAAATTGAATTCTTCATGGATAAGGGCGAGAGCACGTTCCGCATCACTACGATCAATAATGCACGAAATCTTAATTTCTGAGGTACCAATCATTTGAATGTTAATGTTCCCGTTGGCCAATGCCTTAAACACCCGCGCCGCCACACCAGGACGTCCCAGCATCCCCGATCCAATCGCGGAGACTTTAGCCACATGCGTATCAATGACTAGTGAGTGTCCCCCTAGTTGCTGTAAACAACTCTTCACAATGGGTTCGGCTCTTTTTACGTCCTGTTCTTCGATGGTAAAAGCAATGTCATTTAATTGATTATGGGAAACCGCTTGGATAATGAGTTCCACGTTAATGCCGTGTTTGGCTAATTCGCCAAAAATCAATGCGGCCACCCCTGGGGCATCCGGAACACCTAATAGGCCTAATTTCGCAATATGACGGTTTAAAGCCACTGCCGTCACGGGAGGTTTTTCAATACTTTCTCCTTCGCTGATTATGGTTCCCGGTTCATCACTAAAGGTAGAGCGAGCGTAAATTGGCACTTGTTGTCCTTTGGCAAATTCCACCGCTTGAGTCTGTAATACTTGAGCCCCTTGACTGGCCAATTCGAGCATTTCATCGTAGCTCAACATGCCCAACGGGGAAGCGGAAGGAATGATGCGCGGGTCGGCCGTGTAGACGCCTGCCACATCCGAATAAATCTCACAGCGGTCGGCTCCTAAAGCATTAGCGATGGCAATAGCGGTGAGATCTGATCCTCCTCGTCCTAATGTAGCCACGTCGCCCGAACGAGTGACTCCTTGAAAACCGGCCACTACCGGCGTAATGCCTACCGCCAAAGCGTTGCGGAGTTCTTTGGGGTCAACTTGTTCGATGCGTGCCTTTCCATAATCGTAACTGGTAATAATTCCGGCTTGGCGTCCTGAAAATGATTTGGCCGGAATACCTAAGTGTTCGAGCGTCATCGCCATCAACGCACTCGATTGAGTTTCCCCTGTCGACAATAATTGATCCAGTTCCCTGGCGGAGGGCATGGTAGCCAATTGCTCAGCCAGTTCCAACAGAATATCCGTGCTATCTCCCATGGCCGATACCACGACAACGACTTGATGCCCTTGTTCTACGGTGTGCTGCACTTTTTTTGCAACATTTTTGATATGCTCAGCCGATTGCAGCGAGCTGCCGCCATATTTTTGCACAATTAGCATGCTGATCCCGTCACCCTTTATCAACTTTTCGTCTATAATAACAAAATTAAAGCAAGTTCCCACAAAGTTTGTGAAATTATCCGCAAGGAGGCTATTTGTGCTCACAAGGCCCCTGAATATCAGTTGCGATTTTGACGGTACGCTTATGCAAAACCCATATTGGCGACTTCACCTCAAACCGTGGCTGATATCCTTTGGCCAATCCCGTCGCCAGTCATGGCCTGAACTGTGGCAACTTATGCTGCAAGAAAGCCTGCTGCGGCTCCAAAAGGGTCAATCTGCCGGGGCCTATGACTGGAAAGACATTGTCCACACTCTGTTTCAGGCCTATTTGCCCGATCCCGCCGTGCCTCCTCGCTCCCAGGTCCTTCCCTTGGTTTATCCCGATGTGTGGGATTTCTTGCACTGGTCTTTTAATTATCCCGTGCGCCTGCATTTGGTCACCAACGGCTTTATGACGAATCAACTCCCCTATCTCAAGGCGCTCGGATGGGATAAGATATTGGCATCATGGACCGGATCCGAAAGGGGATTTACTAAACCCGATCCCCGGATTTTTGATGGCATCCCGGATCTAGATATACATATTGGGGATCGTCTGGCCCATGACGTTTTGGGAGCTAAACGGGCATCGGTTTTTGCCGTTCATCTGAAGCGCCATGACGTAGGGGAAGAGCAAGACGGTTGGGACCCCTTGTCGCCTGCTCATTGTCAGGCCGATCTAACCATTAAGACGCTCGAGGAGATGCCCAAAGCCATACAATTACTTCTCCCAACCATCGTGATACGAAAGGCAGGCTGGTTATGAACGGAATTCTGATAGGCGGCAAACGCTTTGTCCATGAAACGGAAATACGCGTGCGTTTTTGTGAAACCGATGCGAATAAGCATGTCAGCCAGGTGTCTTATGTTATTTATTTTGAACAGGCCCGCACCGAGTTTATCGATAGTTTAATCGGGGAAGATTTCGACTGGTGGTCTGAACGTTATTCTTTGGTGTTAGCCAGGCAATCCATTAGTTATCTCGCACCGGCCTATTTTCGCCAAGTGCTGAAAGTCTATACGGGGATTGCATCGATAGGCCGATCCTCCTTAAATCTCTATCATTTGGTTATAGAAAAAGAACATGGCACCTTAATTGCCAATCAAGACAGTACGGTCGTATTGATTGACCAGGAAACTCAGCGAAGTCATGCTTGGCCCGATAGTTTTCGGGAACGGATCAACGCCTTGTTGAATGATGATGCCTCATGAGTTGTGCCGTGCATAAATGAACGAGAAAAGGACTGTGATGAAAATGCGTATAGGAGCTGTAATTGGACCCGATCACGAAACTATTGTACCGCTGCCGGATGGACCGATAATCCGGGTCCGGGATACCGAGAACAACGTCACCGCAGATTATCCCAATCCGGGTTATACCGCCGAAACCCACCGGAGACCGACCGCAGCCAAGGCCCTGGTCGCCCACCACATTGATGTGGTTCTAACAGTTCCCGGGTCATTTTGCTCGCTCTCCCATAAGATTGCCCGCCAAGGAGGAATAACCTTTTGGCCGGTAGAGTCCGGTAGTACATGGCAAGAGGTTGGAGCACAAGGTGAACCACCGCCAGAAGCAGTGGTTGATGCATTACCTCTTCCTGAATTGATGAAACAAAATTTGGCATCCATCAAATACTATTGGAACCGCCGCCGCCATTCATCCTCAAGCCGTTAATATTTCGGCGCCGCCGGTTTTTGATAACTATAAGGCCACTTCCAATTCAGACCAAAAACACTGTCAAATAAAGGCTGCGCCTTGGGATCTTGAATTTTGAAATACTGATCGTAAATAGCTCGCGCCACAAATCCGGAGTCTGCTCCCCAATTTCCTTCGCGGATATATACCAGAATCAAAATTTGAGGATGCGGCATGGGACCATAAGTCAAGAAGAAGGCGTTGTAATTATTTGACTGCCCCACGACCTGAGCCGTCCCCGTTTTCGATGCGACGGGTACCGGAAGCCCCGCTAACGCGCCATAACCGGTTCCCGAGACGCCTTTAGCAATATCGGGATCTTGTGCAGACATATCCATGCCCTGGTGCACAGCATGCCAGATAGAATAGGGTAAATTAATTTTTCCTTGGACTACTGGGTTAAACTTTTTCACGACTTTGCCCGAAGGCGTGGTAATTTCGCTCACCAAATGTGGCCAATACAAGGTCCCGCCATTGGCAATGGCCGCGTCAGCACGAGCCAATGCAATCAGGGTATAGCGGGCAATACCTTGGCCAATCACAGTATTCAAATTCCATCCCCAGGTCCAAGGGCCTTGTCCTGATGCGGCTAAACGAGCGGGTGTGGGAATTTGACTCGTGATCTCTCCTGGTAAATCAATGTGCGTGGGTTTATTCAACAAGAACTTCCGCATCCATTTGTCCATCGTATTGATGCCCATGTCATAACCCAAGGTGTAGAAAAACACGTCATCAGACAGTCCTAAAGCCTGCTCAACATTCAACCAGCCAAAACCAGGAGCATACCAGTTGCCAAAAGCGCGATCTTTAGGAAAGTAGCCGGGATCGTAGATTTCGGTGGTGGGAGTTATGACTCCCGAAGCCAAGGCGGCTACAGCCATAATCGGTTTAAATACCGATCCCGGTGCAAACCACCCCGAAATGGCTTCATCAATGAAAGGGCTAATGCCCATTTTGGCTAAGGGGCTGGTGGCTAACTTATTGTAATAGCTACTATATTCTTTGGGATTTGTCGGCAATAACTTATTGGGATTATAAGTCGGTAAACTCGCCATTGCCAAGATATCGCCATTATTGGGATTCATGGCAATCACAGCCCCTTGCACTGCGCCCGCACTGTGTGAAAAGCCTACGGTAGAATGTCGCATGGCTTTCATCACATACGCTAAGGAGTTTTGTGCCGTTTCTTCCAGGCGCCAATTAATCGTTAAATGCAGCGTATCTCCTGGAGTCGGACCAGAACGGCTGAGCAGCTTCACAAGTTGCCCTTGCCGGTTCACTTCTGCATATTCCCCACCAGCATGGCCATGAAGATATTGATTGTATTCATATTCCAAACCCGCCGCACCAACAATCGAGGTCATAGAAAACCCTTTATTTTTCAGCTGTTGATATTCCTGGGCATTGATACGCTGCGTATAACCAATGATATTCCCCATCAAATTGCCGTAGGGATAATAACGGACCGCAATGGGTTGAATGCGCAAATTGGGCAGTTCATTAATATTTTCTTCAATGTTGGTCATTTCACTGGCCGTAAGTCCTGAGGTAATCACGACCGGATCGTAAGGTGGTAGCTGCGCAATTTGCTTACTGATCAACTGACTCAAGTACGCAGGCGACTCGCCTAATTCCTTGCCCAACAAGGTCAATTCGGACGAGGGCATATTTTGCCCATTGGCGAGGTAATATAGTGTCCAGGACGGTTTTGATGTCGCCACAACCTTTCCGTCCGCAGTCACAATGTTACCTCGGGGTGCTGGAATCGGTAGCTTACGCAAGGTGTCAGCTTGCGCTAAGGCTTCGTAATGACTGCCTTCTTTGACTTGCAAATACCAAAATCGGGTCCCCACCACGGCAAAGGATGCGGTGATTACGGCCATAAACACAATGCTGCGATTACGGCTTTGACGATTGATCATTGATGCGTATCCCCCTCATTATCCCTATCAATCATAATAAACGGTTTGGTTGTCTTCGGGGAGCTCCATAAAAAATT
Organism: Sulfobacillus thermosulfidooxidans; assembly: GCF_001280565.1. Taxonomy (NCBI): domain Bacteria; kingdom Bacillati; phylum Bacillota; class Clostridia; order Eubacteriales; family Clostridiales Family XVII. Incertae Sedis; genus Sulfobacillus; species Sulfobacillus thermosulfidooxidans. The sequence goes on from NZ_LGRO01000001.1 coordinate 2,024,195, forward strand.
ACCAACCGGGTTTTTTTGTGGCAAATGGAATGATTTCCAATCTCAAGGATAAGAGGGTAAAATGAGAAATACTTTAAGAAATAAAAAAATAACGCATTTATCACGCGTATAATGGTGCCGGGAACCGGACTTGAACCGGTACGAGCATCCCTGCCCGGAGGATTTTAAGTCCTCTGCGTCTGCCTATTCCGCCATCCCGGCAAATTGTTATTTAACTAGCGACTAATTAGCGGCTCGCTCCACGACCGCCCCGTTTAGATTCTGTATTCCTTCGTAAATCCTGCAACCGGTCCTCACTATCTTTCATAAACCGTTGCATTTTATCTTCAAAAGATGTTTGCGATGAAGCACGGCGCTCACGATGTCCCGCATCACGTGGTGACGGTGTTTCTCGTTGAGCCTTGGGTTGAGCTTGACGAATTGAAAGTGCAATTTTCCCGGAAGGATCCATTGAGAGAACCTTTACCGTAACTTTGTCACTTTCTTTCAAATAATCTTTGATGTCCTTAACGTATGCATCTGCCACTTCCGAAATGTGAACCAGCCCAGTCTTTCCGGTGGGCAATACAACAAAAGCTCCAAACGGTGCAATACCGCTCACAGTTCCTTCTACGATCTGCCCTACTTCAAGTTCAGACGGCATACGTCTTATATTTTCCTCCTAAATAAAAGCTCAACTCGCCTCACGACAACGTTAATTATAAGATGCAAGGTCATAACTGTCAATCGGTAAAAGGTTGAAAGACTCACTATCATTTAGCAAAAAATGGCTTTGGTGACTACGACAGTTCTACGGTTGACTGAGAGCCGGATCAGGAATGGCCATCTTTCCCGTAATCATATTTTTAACCATCACCGGATTTTTTAGTTCTTGAATATCCTGTTGCAATTTTGCATTTTGTGTTTGCACAGCTTGGATGTTGTGATTTAACGTCAGTTCATCATGCCACAAAACCCAAATATGGATTCCCGATTGAACGGTCCAAAAACTTAAATACCCCAACACAAACACGGTGACAAAGCGCTTCCAATTCCAACGTAAGCGTACCCGTTTTTGTCCAGCAATAGCCACTAAATCTCCTCCTCGTCCTCATCCTCCGCGGCCATAACGCCCAACGGATCCCCACTAATGACCAGAACGACTTGATACCCTTTGGTTTTCGCCCGGTTGTAAAGCGTTGCCACTGTCGCCGGCGACAAGCCCAACCGTTTCGCGATGGTTTCACTGGAGACTCCTGTTTCCTTTAAAGCCACCACTTGCCGTTCACGAAATGATAATTTTTCGAGTCCGCGAATTTCAATTTGCATAATCTCTCCAAGTTATCCACAGGTTGTGTACAAACTGTGTACAAACTTATTACAAAATTATGACATGGTTTTTACATTATAAAACAGGCAAGAGGTTTTCGCACTACATTTCGGGGGAATTAGGCGGAGGCGAAGGAGGCTTTTTTTTGCTGGCCAGGATTTTTTGACGGAACGAGAACAGCACATGGGGAAACGGTGCGATCAGTGTGGAGAGAAACCAACGGAAGGGAAATGTCACATAAAAGACCATACGCGCCTGAACAAACAAAATCCGTGATACCCAAATAAAGGTTGTTGGGGCAGCCAACCAGACCCATAACCCGTAACCTAGCGCGATAATCAACAAGCTCCACGCATGAAACACGCCCCAATCCGTCCACAAATAGACGACTAAAATCAAAAGAGCCGCGATAACAAACCATAGCCAGTCCAAAAAATGACCAATGAGATTCCAGATGTGCCATTGCGTGCGCATGGCTCCATAAATTGTCGATAATAGCCCTAAACTAATCCCGGCTAACAGCCATGCCGCAATGGTGAATTCCGGTGACATGATGAAGACATCACTCCTAGCGCCATAATCTCGCCCATGTTCCGTCACTTTTGCCAGGCTTTTTGCGGGAATATACGAGAGAATCAATATCCCCTTCGGCTACAAAACTGCCGGAATCGAGATCCAGCTGGTGGATGCGCAAATTATGTCCCTTGATGGTTAAAATGCCCATATCCGTGGATAACATAATGACGTCATCATCAAAATTTTCTACATGCTGAACCCCTTCAATGGCTAATTGAGTGCGGTTAGTCAAGGTCAAGAGATGGGTGCGAGTCTTGTCGCGTTTTTCGTCCATGGCACAGCCCCGCTTTCTTCGATGTCATAGAAGCTTATGCCGGAAAAAGCCGGGCTAGACCTCGTGAAAAAGTTCTGATGCGCGGTTGGCCGGAACATTTTCCACGATCTTTTCAATGACGACGCGCCTTGTTCCAGACGGCAATTGGATTTCCAATTGGTCGCCCACATGAACTTCGTATCCTGCCTTGACGACCTTGCCATTGACCGACACCCGCCCACTATCACACACCTCTTTGGCTAAGGTCCGTCGTTTTATAATCCGGCTAACTTTTAGAAACTTGTCAATACGCATGGAACCACTCCTTTACTGTTTTACTGTCTGTACACTCTTATTGCTTATCATGCCATGCAAAAAAGCCCTGCGAACAGCAGGGCTCGTTCAAACACCACGAATTATTTAGCCACGGACTCTTTAAGAGCTTTTCCAGCTTTAAATGCCGGCACTTTGCCTCCCGCAATTTCCAAGGTGTCGCCCGTCCTCGGATTCCGTCCAATTCGAGCTGCGCGTTCGCGCACTTCAAATGTTCCGAAACCTACCAATGAAACCTTATCACCCTTGGTTAAGGCTTCTTCGATGGACTCCACCATGGCGTTGACGGCACGCTCAGCATCCTTCTTACTCATACCGGCCCGTTCCGCTACGCTTGATACTAAATCCGCTTTGTTCACTGCCATCCCTCCTGATCATTCACTAAATTTCACTGAGATTCATGCTCGTTATTCGCCAAAAAGAGAAAAAATCCTGTCTCGCTTAGGAGAAATTCATGCCATTACTGAAAAACGCCAATCGTGTCCATAAGGACCATTCCGCATCCTGATGATACTGACGGCTCACGTCGGCAACGGCCCAGGCCGCATCTGCCAACGTTTCTTCCAGTTTTCCCTCACCATTTCCAATATATACCTTAAGGAGTTCGGATACGGCATTGAAAACGTTACTCGTTGGCAAAATTCCGCGTTTACCAAGACGCCTTGCCCAGACTAAACTCGGGTATACCCACTCGGCCACATGAGTTCTCGGGGGATCCAGCGTTTTGAGTTGATCCCACTGGCTAGCGACTGCTGAGGCGGTTGTCCAGTGTTCATCAGAAAAGACATGAGGATGCCGCCGAATCAGCTTCGCCACTTGTCCGTGAACCACATCGGCTAAAGAAAACGTCTTCGCTATGGCGCTGTGAAACACGACTTGCAGCAGGACATCGCCCAATTCGTCTGCCAATCCCGCTTCATCCCCGGCAACAATCGCTTCACTGGCTTCATAGCTTTCATCCAGTAAGTAGCGGAGGAGGGACAAAGGAGTTTGTTCCCGGTCCCATGGGCAGCCATCTTCCGCTAATAACCGCGTCATGACATGCTCTAAAGGACCGACGGAGGTCGGATTACCCGGAAGTTGCAAGCGGTCTCCCGCTTGTAATTGAATCGTCTTGAGATCTTGCCACTCGATTTCCCTGGGCGTTTCACCCTGGGGCAGAAGAAGCGCCCGCGAATTGCCGGGAAAATAGGCGCCAATGCGCGCATAGAGATCTTCCCCGTCAAATGGGCCTTCAATAATAAAACGATCTTCTGCGTCACCTGAAGGGCGAAATGTCCATTCGGACAACGTTCCAGGCTCCTTTCCTCAAAGCGATATCTCAGTATACCAGGTTATCCCTGACATACCAAAGAATATAGGGTTTTAGCCTATTCTCGCAAGGCCTTTAACACATTTAACTCGCCTAAAGCGGCCATTAGCACAAAATAAATGATGATTCCCACCCCTATCGCACTCACGACGGGTCCAATAATCCCTGGGATATGGCAAAATCGCATCCAGGTCTGAATCCCCATGACCATCACGATGGTCCCCACAAAAGGCCACATAGCATCTTTCCAGGGACTATCCAACGGGTGCACAATATTTGACCAATCTTTCCAATTGAGCCATGCTGTCACAACGCTGGCCCCCACCGTTCCAATCGCAGCTCCCCGAATACCCAAGGAGGGCAAAGGGGTTAACCACCATGTCAAAACAAATTTGGCCAGAGCACCGAATAATAAATTTTTCACGGGAATCCATCCATGCCCACTAGCCTGCAACGAAGACCCTAAGACCTGTTGGATAGCCAAAATGGCACTGCCCACAGCCAAGACCTGCAAAGCCCGCATGGCGCCGCTTTCTCCATATAACAATCGCGTCAGCGGTTTCGCTAATACAATTAACCCGCCGGCCATAGGTAATCCTAATAGCCAAATCATATGCACCGCCAGATTGACCCGTTTGGCGGCCAGTTTCGGGTCATTTTCGGCCATGGCTTGTGCAATAGCCGGAACAAGTGATACCGCCAATGCTGCCCCCACCACCATGGTCAAATTAATTAACGGCATGGCCTCCCCACTTAACCGGCCAAATTGAGCCGTGGCTTGACGCAAACTTAAACCCGTTTTCACTAACTGTTCGGGCACAAACATGGAATCAGCCAGAAACATCAACGGAAACAAAAGACCTGACAAGGACATCGGCATCGCCACCAAAAATAATTGCCGCAACTCGGACCAGGGAATGGGACGGTATAAAACCCACCGTCTTCTTTTTAACCGGGCCCCCAATAAAAAAAGCATGCCGATCATAGCCCCGACGGGAGCGCCCACAGTGGCCCCGGCGGCTGCCCAAGCAGTTCCCTTAGGCAACCACATCAAAGCTAAGGGAAACATCACCGCTACCCGGGAAACTTGTTCCAAAATTTGCGAGATGGCCGTTGGAGCCATCTCTTGATATCCCTGAAAATATCCCCGCAAACTCGCCTCAGAGGCAACAAACGCCAAAGCGGGTGCCAATGCACGAATGGATAACGTCGCTTCGGGTTCATGAAAAACGTAACGTGCAACCCAAGGTGCCAAAAATTCCAACATGACGGCCATTACCAAGCCAATTCCGGAAAGAAAAATTTGAGCCCAAGCAGCTAATTGTTCTGCGGATTTGATGTCATGATGCGATAACTTTTCTGCTGTTTCTTTGGATAATGCTGTTGGGATTCCATTCACAGATACAGCGAGTAGCAAAGCATATAATGGATAGGCCATTTGAAAAAGCCCGACGCCATAGTCCCCTAAAATGCGCGGCAAAAAAATCCGGTAAATGGCTCCAATGGACTTCGATATCAGAGCACCCAGGGATAACCAAAAAGCTCCCCGCCACAACGTACTTTTCTTCATCACCCAACCACCTAACCTGCGTCATTGCTTCTCATGCAGGATATTCGGTGGGAGATAATAAAAAGAACAAGCTCTTGTGAGCTTGTTCTGAGACTTCATCCTGATTAATCCCGGACCAATTCCCGAAAACTCTCGCGACAGGCTTCGAGCGTTTTATCAATCTCTTGTCTTGTGTGCGCGGCGGACACAAACCAGGCTTCAAAGCGGCTAGGCGCCAAATAAATTCCCCGTTCCAACATAAGCCGGTGAAACCGTGCAAATTTCACCGGATCAGACATTTTAGCCGTGGTATAGTCATAAACCGGATTTTCCTGGAAAAACACAGTAAACGCTGATCCCACACGGTTTATAGTAATGGGTTGATCAAATTCCTGAGCAATTTCTAGAATATTCTCTTCTAGAATCTTCGCAAGCTCTGCCATGCGCTGATACGGCTCCTCGCGTTTCAACACCTCCAAGGTCGCAAGCCCTGCCACCGACGACAAGGGATTGCCAGCTAAAGTGCCGGCTTGAAACATGCCGCCCAGGGGAGAGACGTACTGCATAACGTCATAACGTCCTCCATAGGCCCCTGCCGGTAATCCTCCGCCAATAATCTTCCCTAATGCATAGAGATCAGGAATAACTCCGAGTAATGACGCCGCCGATCCATAGTGGAACCGGTATGCGGTAATCACTTCATCAAAGATTAACAGCGCTCCCGCCTTATGGGTTAACTCTTTCATTTGTTGCAGGTAGCCATCTTTCGGTGGAACAATACCCATATTGCCCACAATCGGCTCCGCCAAAACACACGCCACCTGATCACCCATTTTGGCCAAGGTTTCTTCCAAAATGGCAATATCATTGTAGGGCAAACTGACGACGTCCTTCACCACGCCCCAAGGGACGCCAAGGCTGTCTTGTGTGCCTACCGTGGACGCGCCTGAACCCGCTTTTACTAACATGCCATCACTATGGCCGTGATAAGCCCCTTCAAATTTGACCACCACAGGTCGGCCAGTAAATGCACGGGCCAATCGGATGGCCGACATGACCGCTTCCGTACCTGTTGATGTAAACCGTACTTGGTCGAGCCCGTCAATGCTCGCGACCAACTCTTCTGCCAGTTCAATTTCCTTAGGGGCAGGGGTTCCCCATAAAGTGCCCTCATCCACATGATCTTTAATCGCTTGCACGACATGGGGATTCGCATGGCCCAGGACCAACGGCCCAAAAGCGGCAAGATAATCAATATAGCGCCGCCCATCAACATCTTCAAAATAGGGTCCCAGACCTCGCACCATCACTACGGGAGGATCTCCCCCCACCGCACGAAAGGACCGCGCAGGAGAATTGACCCCTCCAGGAATAACTCGTGTGGCTCGTTCAAACCACGCTTGCGATTTTTCGCCTACTTCATATCCCAATCTCTCCGCCTCCCAAGCAAATCCTGCCACAAGCCCTGTCTTATCATGCCTAACCCAAATGCTATTACGCAAGACGTCTTATAGGGCGTCAGCCTTTAACAATCGCTATGCCTAAATGACTTGCGTTTGTATCATAAATCCCTATACTAAAAAAAGGAAAGGCGGACCTGCTATGAGAAAGCGACGAATTTGGCTTATCTTGTCTGCCGGTGTTGCCATTTTTGTGTCAGCGGGGATTGTCGGCTATCACCGTCTTCAAGAACCTAAACAGCAGATATTTGCTGTCACCAATCAAGTCTTACAGGCGGAACTCGCCTTAAATCCCAGGGAATCCGCAAAGCAATTAGCGATGCTTGACCAATATCTCGTGAGAGGCAGCCAGGCCGATTTTTTTACGGCATGGCTTTACGATGAAATGCGGTCGCTTGCCGAGCAAAATCCGCCTCGGCTGGCATCAATCCACATGGACATCGCGCAAAAAGCCATTTATTCATTAACCGCGTCCCAGGCCATTGTCGATTACCGCTTAACGGTAACTCACATCTATAAACCCGGTGGTCATGTTAATACTACCGAAATTGTAACTCTATGGTTAACCAAATTGCCCCATTCGTCCCAAGGCGCGCCGTGGAAAGTTTATGCGATCAACTTTAATTTTGATCCTATTGATTTCCCGGGTAGGCCCGACTCGGAAGGCTATGACACGTGGAATCTCCAGCCAGCACCGACTCCGCCACATGGTGTGTAGTCATAAGATTCGAGTAAGGACATATGGTGCATAAGAAAACCGCAATGATCGGCACGACTCAGCGACCATTGCGGACTTCCTACCGGATAAGAGTGGGATGTGGAGGATGACGGGTGAAAATTATTGTTCCATCTGCTTCGCTAGGAAGCCCGCCGCTGTTTCTGCCAATTTAATCTCCATTTCTCCCATACGTACATCAGGTTCTCGACTGCAAATGATGACGGCTCCGATAGGATCGCCTTCTGAAATAATCGGTGCGATAACTTCCGCCAGGAACTTATCGTCTTCATCATCCCCAATTAAGCTACCCTTCGGTTTGTGATCGCCACGATTATAGGCCAGCGTTTTACGTTCTTCCATCGCCTTTTCCACCAAAGCACCCAAGGGTTTATTCAGAAATTCCTTTTTAGGAGCTCCGGCCACCGCAATAACGGCGTCCCGATCCGCAATGAGGGCAATGTGGCCGACCGCCTCATATAACGAATCCGCATATTCTTTGGCGAAATCTCCCAATTCCCCAATCGGTGAGTATTTTTTGAGAATCACCTCTCCATCCCGGTCGACAAAAATTTCTAGGGGGTCTCCCTCACGAATCCGTAACGTTCTCCGTATCTCTTTGGGTATCACCACCCGACCCAAGTCATCTATTCGGCGCACAATGCCGGTAGCTTTCACTGATGGCCCTCCTTTCGCCTGCGGCCTTTCAGGGGTAGTATATCGACGAACCGCGGCGTTTATGCATTTTTTCCAGATATACCGGATGGTAGAAAAAACAGCTGATTAAAAAATTCTGACGTGAGCTTGGCGTATGATCGGTTGAGACCAGTGATCAAAGACCTGTGTCTTGGACTGATTCCACAACTCGCTTCGAATGCCGGCTTCTACGGTATGATTCAGCGGCAATGGCTTTCCACCTTGCTTCGCTTGAACTTCGATGATAGCGTAGCCTAAATGCATATGAACTATACCCTCTTGTCCCGGAGAATGGGCACGAAGGAATTGAATGGTGGGAGAGGGGGAATGGGCAGGAATTGATACCCATCCCATTTCGCCGCCAGATAGCGCATTTTGGTGATCTATCGAGAATTTTTGGGCCAGTGCCTGAAAGTGTGCACCGTGTTTATATTGCTGGCTGACACTTTGAGCCAGGCTAGCATTTTTCACCACAATTTCCCGGGCTAGAACTTCTTTCGGAGTCACAAATTGGTCCTGATGGGTGTGATAATACTGGCTAATTTCAGTCAAGGAAGGGGCTGGCACATGGCTTGTCACATGGTTAAAGGCGGCCAGCAGCCAGACTTGTTGGGTCACATAATTTTTTAGAGCTGATGAAGTTAAGTGATACCGGTTAAGGGCTTGGGGCAAGCCCAGATGCTCACGACGCAAGACCTGCTGAATCTTGGCTTGGGCTTCACTGGCGGCCATGGTGGGTGAAAGCCAGTGTTTCTTTTGACTATAATGGGCAACGGCTACTTGATCCGCATAGGTTTTGACTTGGTAGGTCTTCCACTGTGGCGAAAAATTTGGCAGCTTGCCAGTTAACAGCGCATTGGCTCTGAGTACCGCCTGCCACTGTGCATTAGAAATGAGTTGTCCATCTACTTCCGCCACATTAGCAGGATCGGCAGCGCCACAAGCTGTCAATAACCCCAGTAATCCCCAAAACAATAGGCCAACAAGGCCATTAACCGCTTTCCTGCTTTGCACCAGCGAGAGCCCCTTTCATGGTGAGGAGCACATCTTCGGCGACGTCTAACGCGTGTTCGACACTGTGCCGAAGTGGCAGCTTCACACTCAATTCAGGTGCTTTGGCGGGCGAAGGAATTAACCGACCGGGATAGCGCGCCGCAAGTTGCCGGATGACATCAACGCCCATAGGGGTTTCAGGCAAGGTCGTCAACACGAGCCGATCTTTCTTATGGCTTAACTGCACAATCTTTAAATCTTTCGCCATGACCCGCACTCTCGATAACTGTAATAACCGCGTCACCTCAACGGGCAACGGACCGAACCGGTCTTCAATTTCTTCCGCCAAAGCCTCAATTTCCTCTAAGTTTTTGGCAGAGACCAGCCGTTTATACAGTTCGACTTTCGCGCTGGGCACATTGATGTAAAAGTCTGGAAGATAGGCATCCACAGCCATATCAATTTGCGGTTCGATGTCGGTTTGAACAGTCTCTCCCTTAAGTTCGCGTACCGCTTCGGATAACAATTGTGTATATAGATCGAATCCCACCGAAGCAATAAAGCCATGCTGCTCTGCGCCTAGCAAATTACCCGCACCGCGAATTTCCAGATCACGCAGGGCAATTTGATAGCCCGCCCCGAGCTCCGTAAATTCCCTGATGGCTTCAAGCCTTTTCTCGGCTTGTGGAGAGAGCACCTTGTCCCGTTTATAGGTAAAGTAGGCATAGGCTAAGCGAGCGGACCGCCCAACGCGTCCCCGTAATTGATATAACTGGGCTAATCCCAAGCGGTCGGCATCTTCCACAATGAGGGTATTGGCATTAGGAATGTCCAATCCCGATTCGATAATGCTGGTAGCAACCAATATATCATATTCTTGCTCAATGAACCGGGCCATCACATCTTCGATCCTCGTTTCGTCCATACGTCCGTGCACCACGCCAATAGCCACATCAGGAAACATTTTTTGCAAGCGGGATACGGTCTGGTCAATCGCCAAGATTCGGTTTTGGACATAATAGACTTGCCCGCCGCGGTCTAACTCCCGGCGAATGGCTTCACGGACGAGATCTTCATCAAATTCCGCCACCACGGTTTCCACCGGAAGACGGTCTAATGGCGGGGTTTCGATGAGACTCATATCCCTTACCCCTACCATCGCCATATGCAATGTCCTGGGAATTGGGGTAGCAGACAAGGTCAACACGTCAATATTTTCCCTGAGCGCTTTGATCCGCTCTTTATGGGCCACACCAAAGCGGTGCTCTTCATCCACAATGAGCAAACCTAAGTCCCGAAACTTAACATCTTTGCCTAAAAGGCGATGGGTACCAATAATGAGGTCAATTTGCCCCTGGTGTAACCGCTCTAAAATGTCCCGCTGCTGCTTTGGCGTGCGAAACCGGCTTAAGACCTCGACCGCAACCGGAAAGCCAGAAAATCGCGCTTTGGCGGTGGTATAGTGTTGATCTGCCAGTAAAGTCGTGGGTACCAAAAATGCCACCTGTTTTCCCGACATGATGGCTTTAAATGCTGCACGAAAGGCCACTTCGGTTTTGCCGTAACCGACGTCGCCACAAAGCAGGCGATCCATAGGACGGGGACGTTCCATATCCCGTTTAATTTCTTCTATCGATCGCATTTGATCTTCTGTTTCATCATAGCCAAAGGCTGCTTCAAACTCTTGTTGCCATGGCGTGTCAGGAGCAAAACTGAACCCCGGACGTGATTCCCTAATTGCATACAACCGAATCAATTCTTCGGCCATTTGGCGTACGGAAGCCCGCACTTTGTCCTTGACTCGGGACCACTCTTGCCCTCCCATTTTGGATAGTTTAGGTTCTTGGCCTTCAATCCCAATGTATTTTTGGATGAGTCCTAATTGATCGGTGGGAACATAAAGTGTGTCTTGACCAGCATATTGCACATGCAAATAGTCTTTATGCTGGTCTTGAATCGTTAGGGTTTTAATGCCCAAATAGCGACCAATTCCGTGGGTGATATGGACCACATAATCTCCCGGATGCAAATCCCCAATACGTACCGTTTGTCGGCTTTCCCGGTTTTTCCTCGGTGTCAGTTTCAGTTCCCGACCCGATAGCTCGGTTTCTCCCAGTAATGCTAACGACAATTCCGAGAGGATAAATCCATGTCCCAATTGGCCCGTCAAAAGTCCCACTTCGCCGCGTTCGCCTAATCCCTCCCGGGAACTAATTCCCAGATCCAGAAGCTGGCGCTGCATCACATTCACGGCCTGGGTATCGCGCAAAACCAATCCTACCCGCATGCGGGATTTGCGAAGGCGGGAAATCTCCGCTTTAAGCAATTCCATTTGCCCATGAATCCGTGGTGCAGGCCGGCCAGTCAGATTCAGATGAAGATCACTCTCCCGGCGATTATGGGGCATAAGCGACAAGCTGAGTTCCCCATGCCCCTTCAACCGGGAAAAGAACTGGTCGTAATCTAAGGTGCCATGGGCTTCTAGGGGAAGAAAATCGCCTCGTTCCAAATGGCGTTGACGCTCTTCACGCTCATCGGCATCGCGCCCTAACAGTGCCTCCCCAATGCGCGGCAAATCATGGTAGATGACTAACGGCTTCGTCGAAAATATCTGGGTAATGGATTTTAAGGAGCCAAATGCTGGCGCAAAACGCTCAATCCCCGCAAATATGCGCCCTTCGGCCAAATCGCCCAGCCACCGTCCAAAACGCTCCTTGGCTTTTTGCGCCTTATCAAATTGTCCCATAGATTCCAAATTGCGGATTAACAGATCGGATTCGTGAGCAATTTGATCGATCCCGCGCTGGCGCTGTTCAGGAGATAAAAGGATTTCCGCAGCCGGTCCGATTTGAGCAGTTTGGATCATCTCCACGGTTTTTTGGGTGGTGACATCAAAAATTCGCAATGAATCTATCTCATCGTCAAACCATTCTATACGGTAGGCAGGTCCTCCGGGAACAAAGACATCAATCAGACCTCCTCGCACCGCAAAGGTTCCTTGTTCAGTGGCTTCGCCTTCCCGCTGGTAGCCAAGACGATCTAGCTGCAGCATCACCGCTTCAAGTGGCAATTTTTGGCCCACGGTGATCTCTAAGGGCTCAGCCTGTAACGGCAAAATAAGCTGGCGGCAAGCCTCAACGGAGGCAATCACAATAGCACGGGGATTATGAGCCGCCTGTGTTAACGCTTGAAGTCGCATCAAGGTCCAATCATGGCTCTGCGCCTGAACCTCGCCCACGATATAGGGCCTTGGCGGCAACAAATAAATGGGGGCTTGGGGTAGAAATTGTGTCAATTCGGCTTCAAACGCCCGCGCTTCTTGAAATCCGACGGTGACGATTAAACAGGGTCTAGCAATGTCTTCGGCAACTTTAGCCGTCAAATAGGACGGCAAAGACCCTGACAACCCAAAAACTTGGGTTGTTTTGCCTTGTTTCAATTCCTCCACCAAATTGCGGTAGGGGGCCAAGTCAGACCACAAGGTTGTAAGCGAACTTAAATCAGCCATCACAAGTCCTTTCATCGGTTAGCATCTGTACCCACTTCCACATTTTCGCCCTTTATCGCAGGTATCGTGCAGAAATTAGTGGTCTAACTTTTCCCTAGTTATACCATAAGCCTTCGTCATAAGGGATAGGCAGACACCCCTCACACAGGACATTCACTTGAACTTGGCCCGGTCCAATATCTTCGAGCATATCGTGTTGCTCAGATGGTGTCAGTTTTGAAAGTCCAAGGAGGGGGTCGTCCCACGGCCCCCCATATTCTCCAATGATTCGGTGACAATGACGGCAACGGTAAACAACCATAACGGCCTCCTTGATGTCAGAAGTTACCGTTAGTGTGCCCCGCTCCCCCTCACGCTACGCCGATAGACCAGAGGCCTACTGGCCGTTGAAGCGATTCATCGTCTCCGCAATACCTTTGACCACGGCCCATTCACAGGCTTCGGCTGCTTCATCTAAAACTCCATCGAGAATTTTCCATTCCTCGGGACTAAACCGCCCAAGCACCCAATCAATGACTTGCACATGTTCTGGCGGACGCGAGATCCCAATTTTAATCCGGGGAAATTGATCCGTTCCTAACACGTGCGTAATGGATTTCAAACCATTATGACCGCCACTTGAACCACGGGCCCGCACACGGATTTTTCCTAGTGGCAAATCCAAATCATCTGAGATCACCAAAATACTCGCAGCCGGCAATTTATAGAACTTCGCTAAAGCCCCGACCGCCTCGCCGCTCAGATTCATAAAGGTTAGGGGTTTTAATAAGATAATGTCGCCCCACTTGCTCACTAACCCAAAGCGGTTGCGAACAAAATGGCCTCCTCTGCGAGCGGCTAAACGGTCCAGTGCCAGGAACCCTGCGTTGTGTCGCGTTTTGGCGTAATCTAATCCCGGATTTCCTAATCCCACAATGGCGCGAATCTCGTCCATCATCATTCAAACAGCTTGGACACCGACAAATCTTCATGCACGCGCATAATGGCTTCAGCCAATAAGGCAGCAACAGAAATCACGGTAGTCCGCGCCATAGGCTCCTGTAATGGTATCGTATCCGTCACAAAAAATTCCACAATGGATGAATCCCGTAGGACTTGCGGCGCCCTTCCAGAAAATACCGGGTGAGTACACGCCGCATAGACCGCTCGCGCTCCCAGATCCATGATGGCTTGAGCCGCTTGAGCAATCGTACCGCCGGTATCAATCATGTCATCCACAATAACCACGGTCTTGTCCCGGACTTTTCCGATCACGTTGACAACTTCCGAAACATTGGGTCCGGGACGCCGTTTATCAATGAACCCTAATGGAGCTTCTAAGTATTTGGCCATTTTCCTCGCCCGGTACACGCCGCCGGCATCAGGGGAAAAGATCATCAAGTTATCTAAATGCTTTTGATGAATGGCTTCAGATAAAATCCGCACGCCTTGTAAATTATCCACGGGAATATCAAAAAATCCCTGAATTTGAGGCGCGTGTAAGTCCATGGTTAAAACACGGCGCGCACCGGCTACCGTGATGAGATTAGCGACCAATTTGGCCGAAATGGGTTCACGTCCCTGTTCTTTGCGATCTTGCCTGGCATACCCGTAAAAGGGCACCACGGCTGTTACCCGTCTTGCCGACGCCCGGCGCGCCGCATCAATCAGGAGCAAGAGCTCCATCAAGTTATCGTTCACCGGATGTGAAGTCGGTTGCACAATAAAAACGTCGGTGCCACGCACATTTTCAAGAAGGCGGACCCGTATCTCTCCATTAGAAAATCGGCCGACATCGGCCTGTCCCAAGGAGAGCCCCAAATGTGACACAATTTTTTCGGCCAGCGCACGATTCGCTGTCCCTGTAAAGATCTTGAGTTCTCCTTCCCGTTCAAAGCTCATTGGAACAACGGTCCCCTTCCTGCATGCCTTTTTACTCCATTCTATGATTTTCGTCGTTGACGCGCCCAATCGGGCTTGTTTTCCTGCCGGCTGCGGGCAATGGCCAAAGCATCCGGTGGAACGTTTTGCGTAATTGTTGATCCGGCAGCGACATACGCGCCTGCTCCCACTTCTACTGGTGCTACTAAATTCGCATTACAACCAATGAAGGCGCCATCCCCAATGAACGTCGGATGTTTGGCTTGCCCGTCATAGTTCACGATGACCGTCCCGGCGCCAATATTCACGCCGCCTCCAATAGTGGCATCACCTAAATACGAATGATGCCCGGCTTTACTCCCGGTTCCCACGCGAGTGTTCTTTAACTCGACAAAGTTCCCGATTTTCACATTATGATCCAAAGAGGTTCCTGGACGCAAATGACTGAAAGGTCCCACTGAAGAATGACTAGCTAATGAGCTTTGTTCCACCACGGACCGGTCCACTCTTACCCCATCTCCTAGGCGACTTGAAACAATGGATGTCATCGGTCCGATATGACATTCTCGTCCTATACGGGTTTTTCCACGGAGAAAGGTCATCGGATAAATGACGGTATCTTGGCCAACCTCAACATCCACATCAACATACGTCGAAGCCGGATCGACAATCGTCACGCCCTGATCAAATAGCCGGTTTAAGGTCAATTCCCGGAGATAGGCTTCTGCTTGGGCTAAATCGCGGCGTGTATTAATGCCCATCACGCGCGCCGGATCCGGCGCCACGTACGCTTCGACCCGCTTTCCGGCGGCAATTAAGCGGGCTACAGCATCGGTTAAATATTTTTCATCGTGATGCCACGGCAAAGTATCCAGCAATTTGGCCAACCCGGTAACAGACCATACCCCAAGACCTGTATTAACCTCATTAATTTGGTAGAGTGCGGGATCGCTCATCGCCTCTTTGTCTTCGACGATGGCCCTTACCCTATCATCATCTGCTCGCACAATCCGTCCGTAACCTGATGGGTCCGAGACAATCATACTGACAATCGTGGCGGCGGCCTGTGAATCGCGGTGAACCTGCAATACTTTTTCGATCAGAGAAGGCGGAACCAACGGGCAATCCGCAACAAGGACGACCACATTATCCACATCAGAATCCATCACTGCGAGAGCTTGCGCTAACGCATCACCCGTTCCATGCATTTCTGGCTGGCGGACAAACTCCGCTTGCCCTTCCAACACTTCCTCGACGCGGTCAGCTTGGTGACCCACCACAACCCACGGTTTACCTAGTCCTGCTTCCCGGACGGCCCTTACAACATGCTCGACCATCGGGACACCACCTAACTCATGTAATGCCTTTGCCAACCCAGAATGCATCCTGGTGCCGCGCCCTGCGGCCAAAATAACGGCTACCGTCTGCGCCAAAACGATCCCTCCGATTCCTGGGGCCTGAGGTTCCTCATACCATGGTTAGCATACCAAAATTTCGCCGCGGGATGAATGACTTCCCCCAGCAAAAAAGAGTCCGCCTAGAGGCGGACCCTTAATATCTACAATGGCAATGTCGATTGGTTAAACACCTCCGTGAAAGACCTCTAACACGGCTTTTTGTATCCGCTCCCGAGCTGCTTGCGTAATGGGATGCGCAACATCCCGAAATTCACCATCCGGTGTTTTCCGGCTGGGCATCGCCACGAATAGTCCTTTTAGACCTTCAACAACTTTAACATCATGAATGACGAATTCCCCATCCAGGGTCACCGACGCGACGGCCTTCATCTTTCCCTCAGTTGTCATTCGGCGTAACCGCACATCCGTTATTTCCACGCTGAATCCTCCTTGTAGCCAAGTTAGGTGGCCCGGACATCCGGGGATTAAATTATTCGCCATTTATGGGCCGAAGTCCTCTATATTGTCGAAATTTTTGTTGCGAATCTTTTAATTCAGAATCTCCACATCGTAGCCATCTTCACGCAATTTCGTCACTAATTGCTGGACGTGCTCCACATTACGTGTTTCCAACACCATTTGAATGGCCACTTCCGCAGGCGACAGCTGCGGATTCCACCGTTCATGCTCGACGCGAATAACATTGGCTTTTAATTCCGCAACTCGGCGCAACACCCGAGCCAATTGACCAGGCCGGTCTCCTACCGTTGTTTTGAGGTGCACTTGACGGCCTTCTTCCACTAGTCCTTTTTCAATAATGCGGTTTAATAAGGTGACATCAATATTGCCACCACTCACGACAACACCGACCGTACCCAAGCCTAAAGGAATTTTTCCGGCCAAAATCGCGGCTAAACCGACAGCTCCTGCCCCTTCTACCACAAGTTTGGTGCGTTCCAAAAATATGAGAATGGCGCGAGAAATATCATGTTCGGAAACTGTTACCACATCATCCACATATTGCTCGACAAGTTCAAACGTTAAGTCTCCCGGACGCTTGACCGCAATCCCGTCGGCAATCGTTCGGCCTCCATGAGCTTCTACCACACGATGCTCTTGCCGCGATAGAACAAATGCGGGAACGGAATCGGTTTGAACCCCAATCACCTTAATGCGGCAATTTTGCTCTTTCGCTGCTAGGGCCATTCCCGCAATCAGTCCTCCTCCCCCTACGGGCACAACCAATACATCTAAATGGGGACGTTCATCCAACATTTCCAGTGCAATGGTGCCTTGGCCAGCAATAATTGCGGGATCATTAAACGCCGGGATTAAGACGCGGCCCGTTTCTTGGGCCACGCGTTCCGCTTCATGATAGGCATCATCAAAGGTTTCTCCAAAGAGGCAAATATCTGCGCCATATCCCCGGGTAGATTCGATTTTGGTTAACGAAGCCCCTTCTGGCATATAAATTAACGAGGTGGTGCCAACCAGCCCCGCAGCAAGGGCTACACCCTGGGCATGATTGCCGGCCGACGCGGCAATGACACCCCGTTTTAATTCTTCCGGAGTCAATTGCCGAATGCGGTTATATGCACCCCGTAGTTTGAAAGATCCCGTACGTTGGAGATTTTCTAATTTAAAAAAAACTCGTGCCCCTAACAAGTCATTGATATAGACCGATTCTTGCAGGGGAGTCATCACCGTCACACCTTGCAAGGCTTTGGCTGCTTGTCTAATATGCTCTATTGTCAACTCTTGACCCACATGCATTCTTTAGTGCTCCTCTCTCATTTCGCATAGCGCATTGGCCCATTCACTCGGCACCACACGAGACGGGGCATTTTCTTGCCACTCTAATAAACTCCAAAACTTGTCAACCAGTTTATTCGCCGGCTCGCGTGTCGCCACTAACACCCCGACGCCAACCACCGTGGCTCCAAATTCTCCTAGGAGATCCGATGCCGCCCGTGCCGTACCTCCAGCCTTCATAAAGTCATCAACAAACAATACCGAACTCCCCGGCTTTAACGCGCGCCGGCTCAAGGACATCGACTGAATTCGCCGGGATGAACCGGATAAATAGTTTATTGATAAAGCCGACCCTTCCGAAAGTCGGCTATCGCGCCGGATTAACACCACCTCTGTGCCTAAGGCTCGAGCACAAGCCATGGCCAAAGGAATCCCTTTCGTTTCCACTGTGGCCACGGAATCAACATGGAGTTTGTTAAATGGCGCGGCCAACAATTCTCCCAACGGATCCACCATCGCCGGATCAAATAATAAGTCGGTCATGTAAAGAAAACCATCCGCGGTTAACCGCTCGGGTTCCATTAAACGCTCGGCCCATTTGTGCAAGGAATTTTTGGCCCGCTTCCGGTCCAAACTAGGCAAATATATGACACCGCCTTGCACGCCGACTTGGGTCATCACCCGTCCCCGCCCGGAACTTTCTAAAATGCCCTTTACAAACATCAGATCTTCCGACAACGTCGATTTCGCTACGTGCAATATGCCACTCAATTCCGTTAAACTCAGCTGAATCCGCGGATGATCAAGCAAATAGCTGGTCAGCACAATGAGTCGTTTGTACCGCTCGCGCATGCGGCTTGGCGATTTAATGTCCGTGGTGTTCCCTCCTTCCCTTCGCCTTTGGCCTTTGGTCCTTCGGGCCCTTTTGTTCCTGCTTTTCTTGTTTTATCCTTCTTGTGTTTCTGCCTGCTTGCCACAGAACTTGTTGGGCCTGTTCTAACTGGCCCTTTTTGATGACGACGGCTATGGATGACATAAAGCAAGCCCTATCATGATTCATGGCACGAGGAAGGAGGTCTGATCGGTTTGGCTCAGCCATTTGTCAGCCAAAACCCAGTCTTCGGGTTTATCAACATCAACCCCCACTTCCGGATAACCAAATATCAAAGCTTTGCCTTCCACGCCCAGCAATGTTTTCATCCGGCGTTCCGCATCCACAATCCGAAGACTTCCCATGAGCCAACGCATCAAGATCATGAGGCCAATATCTGAGGCCAGGCGCATCGGCGATTTGCGGTGACTGAGCAAATCGCGCAGAGTCCGATGACTTTTGATCACGGCGTCTTTATTGACCATTAACAGGTTTCCGCCCGTAAATGTGCCATCTTTTAACCGTACATACGTCCGGTGGGTATCGGGAAATTTCGCTTCAACCACAGATTTTTCAATCACTGGATAGACGACATCGTAACGGGGATCGGCTTGATCCAAAAAAGCATTGACGATATAACCTGTCAATAAAGGGATATCCGCCGTGGCAATGAGTACGCTAGATTCGTCCACAGCGTTTAACCCGCTTAAGACATTCTCCAGCATATCCGGATGGACATCAGCCCAAATCACATCGTGTAAACCTAAATGGGGTGGACCGACAACGATTATGGGACTTACACGGCCGGAATTACGCAAGGCGTCCACGACATACTCGACCATGGGACGACCTTGCAATAAAATTTCAGCTTCCCACTCTTTATCTGAGATCGTGCGTAATTTACCGTCATTGTGCTGACCCGCCAGCACGATCGCTGGACGTTGGTTCAAGGGATCCATCAACCTTTCCTCATGCTGTTTTCCTTCATCTTGCGGCTCTTCCAATTTTTTCTCTTGCAGATGCCGCCCCATCGGGTTTATAGACACCACTTGGGAATTGTAGTCATCTTACCGCATAAAGAGAACTCTTCACCACAGCTTTGCGCCTTAAACAATTTTTCTCCGGTATCCCCTGAATATTTTAGGTATTTTCGCACATTTCAGGTCCTCCAAACTCTGCTACGGCAATGTGGCTGATCCCTGAAATGCGCTGTTTTTGCAACCGTTGTTGTAAGGCCAACGCTTCATCTTCATCACGCAACAAGGTAAAATATGTGGATCCGCTCCCAGTCAAAAACCACGGCTTCGCAGTGAAGCGGATTAAAGTCTCTTTCAGGGATTGTAAGGCGGGATTCACTATCCATGCCGCAGGTTCCAAGGCGTTAAATAGGTTACCGGGTAATATTCCCTGGCGCAATGTCTCCACAATCTCCTCTAAGGTATACGGCGCGCGATATGCCACAGCCTGCGCGTCAAAAGCCTCATAGACGCGCGCGGTGGATAACCCGAAGCGCGGGCTCACCAAGAGAACATGCCAATGACGAAGAGGAAGGAGATATTCCAGTTCTTCTCCGTAACCGCTGGCTTTCGCGGTTCCACCCTGAACGAGAAATGGCACATCCATTCCTAATACCGCGGCCTCTTTTGTTGATAGAGGCCGGGACATAAACTGCCCTGCCCAACGCAATATGCTCGCGGCATCGGCACTCCCACCGCCCAGTCCCGCTCCCACAGGAATATACTTCAGTACGCGAATGTGCACTGTAGGAATCGTTTTATCAATGCTTCGGACAAGTCTATAAGCCTTGGTCACCAAATTGTCCTGAACGCGCAAGGACAACGGAAAACTCAAGGAAGATCCGGGGCCTTTTAGCATATCTACATGATAAGCACTCGCCCGTCGAATCTCGATCTGGTCTGAGAACTGGATCGTCTGCATCAGTGAGCGTACAGGATGATAGCCTCGTGCATCACGAGGCTCCACCCATAATCCTAAGTTAATTTTGGCACAGGCTTTTAGGCGCCATGTATCAGGTTGCGTGAAAATCCCTCCTGGGCTGTACTGCGAGTATCTTACACCAAAGCGCCAGGGAGCTAAAGATGTTGGCAATAGGCCATTTTTGGGGAATTTAGGAAACGTCCTCGGTATTCTTCACAGGCCGAAGCACACTGAACACAGCATCCTTAACCGTTTGATAGTTTTCAAACAATACCACCACCAAACTCTGCGGGGGTGCCGTGTCCACGGCATGAATGACTGCGTGTCGTTCTTGGGGAACAGTCATGAGGTGCTCTGGATTAAATCCGATGTGTTCAAGGGTATGGACCATGAAGTCGGTCATTTCTCCGGGTTTTCGGCCCCGAAGATCCGCATCTTCCCGAATCACAATGTCATCGGAAAATGCTGCAGCTGCCTTGATGGCTTGTTCCAAATCTTGATTGCGTCTATCTCCCGGTAATCCCAGCACCGTACGCACATGCCCATATCGCAGACGTTTCACCACTGTCCCTAGGGCTTCCAGCGCGGGAGCATTGTGCGCGTAATCTAGTAACACATCCACTTTCTCACCAGGGATCATCTCTAAGCGCCCGGGATTGTCTTTTTCTTCCACCGCAAATTGACTTAAACTCTTGCCCACAAAAGCCGGATCAAGGCCCATGGCAATGGCCGCTGCAGCTGCCGCCATCGCGTTTTTGACATTGATTTCCGCCCGACCCTGCCAACTTGCTGGAAGCACCCGGTTTCCAATAATCCGGCGCATCCCCTCTTGATCGCGGTAGACAAGATATCCATGGTTGAGGATAACCGCCCCATGGCCTTCCGCGACTTGTTCGGCAATAAAAGTGTGATCTTTACTTGTCGAAAACCAAATGATGCGGTTGTTCGTTCGTTGAGCCATTTTCATCACGTAGGGATCATCGGCATTCAATACCACGATGCCCCCAGGTCGAACGACATCGACCAGTAACGCTTTGAGATGTGTCAAATCCTCTAAGGTATCAATCCCGTCTTGTCCCAAATGATCTGGTCCAATATTGGTCACCACAGCCACGTCGAGATCGGAAAATCCTAAACCGTGACGGGCCATCCCGCCCCGGGCCGTTTCTAATATGGCGACCTCTACTGTAGGATCCCCTAAGATGACTTGAGCCGACCACGGACCTGTTAAGTCCCCGGACTGCACCAGACGATTCCCAATCATAATGCCTCCTGTCGACGTCATTCCCACGACCCGACCAGTCTGCCGCCAAATATGCGCCAGCATGCGTGTTACCGTCGTTTTCCCATTGGTCCCCGTAATCGCGCACACCGGAATACGCCCGTTATGATGGGGAAATAAGTGCTGAATAATGGCTTCACCAACTGGCCGGCTTTGGCCGTGGGAGGGATAGACATGCATACGAAGTCCTGGGGCGGCATTGACTTCAATCACCATGCCACCCCCGCTCCTAAGATCCTGGCTCAAATTGGGTGTGACAATATCGATGCCCGCAATATCTAGCCCAATAATTTGTGCAGTCCTTACCATATCCCAGGCTAAAGCCTCAGAAACGTCATCACTCACATCCACCGCTTCGCCCCCACTGGAGAGATTGGCACTTTCTCGAAGCCAAACTTTCTGTCCTTGATCCGGAATACTATGAAGGGTTAAATGTTGGTGGTTCAGTGCCATCACGGTTCCTTGATCCCGGAGAATTGGGCTTAACGGCAACGTGTGATGAAGTCCGCGTAAGGGATTTCGGTTTTCTTGCTCTATCAATTGATCGATGCTGTGGATCCCGTCTCCTATTACTGACGGCGGCTGCCGCAAGCTAGCAGCAACCACTTGATTTCCAACCACCAAAATCCGGTAGGGTTTTCCTTGGACCTGTTCTTCGATCATAATGGCGTCATCACCGCTGTGATCGATAGCCCACGCAAAGGCCCGGGACAATTCACTAGCATCTTGGACGTTCAGGCTGACGCCTTGACCTTGATGTCCGCGTACGGGTTTCACCACTACCGGATAGCCCAGTTCCTTTGCGGCCTCTATGGCATCATCGTAGTTGTTCACGGTTCGACCCCTGGGCACCATAATGCCATGACGTTGCAATAACTTCTTGGTTAACTCTTTATCCTGGCAAATATCTACCGCAATAGTCGACGTCTCATCAGTCACGGCCGCCATAATGCGTTTTTGGTGGACCCCTTGACCTAAACGCACCATATTCTCACTCGTGAGCCGCCATACCGGAATGCCCCGGGCCTTAGCCGCATCAACAATGGCCCGGGTAGAAGGGCCCAAATGATGTTCACGAATGTGATCGAGAAGGACAGACAAAGTATTTGACCATGCCGGGATCATGTCCTGATCCCATAACGCCTTTACCCACCGGCTAGCCGCTTGCAACGCCAATCGGCCACCTGCTTCGGTCTGGCTTTCAAAAACAATTCGCACACTGTCTTGTCCCGGAATTTCTCGGGTTTTGCCATAATGGCCCTCTTCGCCGGCTAAATACAAAACTTCCAGGGCCACATGTTCCATCACATGCCCTAAATAGGTGCCTTGTTGAAGGCGTGTCACAAATCCCCCAGGAACTCCCAAAGAACACACATGATCGTGCAGACCTGGTAATAGAGTTAAAATCCGGGAAACAAAATCTTGCCGTTCACACGTCGGAGTGGATCCATAAACTCCCAGACGCACAATGGCTTCATAGGCACTATGCAAGGTATGGCGATTGGGTCCTGGATAAAATCGCTCGGATGTGATATCAATATTCACCGTTATCCTCCTCCTCGACACGTATCGGCTGCCGAGTTTTCAAATGAAATCCGTAACCTTTGGACAATACATGCAAGGTCACATGGGTTAGGCTCAGTGGTTGGCCCAGGTGGGTATTGTGGACGTTGGTTTCGCCAATACTGCGCCCGTCAACGAGGCTCACGGTCTGCGATCCCCAGACTTCCAACCACTCCCGGTCTTGATCCACAAAAATCGCCGTATCCTCGTCAATGCCCACCCCTAACACACCGGGATTTTGCGCTAATGCGGCCAAAAGCCGTCCTAGACGCCCGCGCTGGGTAAAATGTTGATCCACCACCGTATGCGGCCACAGTCCCATTCCCGTTGCTAAACGAACAGAACTTCTTGTCGGAATATCGTCCTGGTCACCTTCCACGATCATCGTCGTCGACATCATGGCAGCTCCCGCAGAGGTACCGGCAATGATGAGACCTTCACGAAAAGCCTGATGCAGAGCTAGATCAAAAACGGTGCCCCCTAAAAGACTGGTAATCCGTAATTGATCGCCACCCGCAAAAAAGAGAGCCCCGAGCTCTGTCACGCGCTGATACCAAAAAGGTGCATTGGCCTCGACACGTGATTCAATAATGACAGGCTCGACGCGAACCATCCCGATTTCTTCAAAAGCGTGTTGATATGTACGAAAGACCTGTTCTTCCAGTTGTGATGCCGTGGTCACCACCCCCACAGCATCTTCACGGCGGCGTTTTTGAATGAGCTTCACAAACTGCAAAAGGATTTCCGGTGTTCTAGTCTTATCTTCTTTTCCGCCAATAATAACAAGCGGGCCGATGTCCATTGCCTCCTGTTCCACAAAACTCGTGTTGGGTATTACATAAAGAAAAAGAACGCCCTAAGGCGTTCTCAGTGTGTTCGGATATGCATCGTTTTATACGAAAAAGGTCTCCCATGGAGACCAACGTGATTAATTCGACAGAGATTCAGGAAGGATAAGCTCAACCGTTTCAGTTAGCACGTCGGTATAAGAATACGAGACGCGCCGTTCGCTTTTCTCGGAAAGGTGTTCTTCTTCAATTTTGACGACAAAAATATGGGGATACGTTTTTTCCAGAATACCTTCTTTTTCGTCAACCTTTTTCCGACCTTTATTGGCTTTCAGTCGAATTTTCTCTCCGACGTGGGATTCGAGTTCTTTTTTTATATCCTCGAGGATACTTTTAGCGGCCACACGCTCACTTCCTTCCTCAGCTGATGAAGGGCAACGTATAAAGGTTAGCATTTATTTCTATAGGTGTCAAGTTAAAGACATTTATTCTACCAAGTCCATGAAGATCTGGTCAATACTATTTTTCTAAATGTTTTTAGCCTTGCACGGCTACACCAACCCGTCGCTCAAGTGGACCTATCGTAAGCTCGAACGATATGCGGAAGAGCACCACCAGCCGGAGGCGTTGGACCGCTACTTACGCGTCCAGTCTCTCCCCTTCCCACAGTCCGACCTCGACCACTTTGTGGCCGACGTGATGAATTACTGCGAAGCGTTGAACGTAGCCGTTCAAAACCACTTACAGGACTTACAACTGGAGGGAGGTCAGCATGGATAACGTGATTTTCAAGAAGAACCCCTTTGTACGGCATCAGGCCATCAACGGCGTCGTCCATTTAGTGCTCCAGTATGACATGTTCAAGCTCAATGACGTGGGCACCCGCATCTGGGAATGCATTGATGGAACGCGCAATGTGGCCGGGATTGTCGACATGGTGCAGCGGGAATACCCGGATGCGAGTGACGTGGCGGACGACGTCTATGCCTTTGTGGCCGACCTGCAAAAGAACCAACTCATTGCGCCGGCGTAGATCGACTGGGTTCCGCGGTTTGGCTGGGGAAGGGTCAGGGTTCCGAAGGCAGGAGAGGAAGGGGGTGATCAAATGTACCGTAAGCCAACCCTGACAAAGGTTAATGTCCCATCTGGGGCGACGATAAAGGTCTAAGACTAGCTAGTAAGTGTCATTGTCATTTGGCCCTTCCCCGGCCAAACTCTGGAAGCGTGGAGGCGGGCATGTCGTATATAGCATATGCATTATTATTCGTCGTTGTCCAATTCGTCTCAAATAGGATCTTCACGTACAGAGGGATCCCGCGAAGGGACTTGATTCGTCGCGTCACAATCTATATGCCGCTGTTGGCGCCGATTCTATGGAAGGGCATCCCTCCGTTGGCGTGGTTCGTCACCCCATTGGCCTATGTGCTCGCGATTGGTGCGTCGCTGCTTGGCTTGGCGATACAAATTCGCAATATTATGCCGTTTTTCGATCGCGCCGTGGCGTTGCTGCTTCGCCCCATGCCAAAAAGCGATATGTTGTGGGCGGAATACTCGGTAATCGGAAGCGCTGTCTTGGAAGAAGTTTTCTATAGATTTGGGGTTCCTAAGTCTGATACCCTTATTGGATTAGTTCTCTCAGCCGGATTGTTTTCCATTCCTCATGCCATAAACCGCCAAACCCGGAAATCCATGACTTGGAAGTCCTATGTCACACTCGGAGTTCTCGGCGGTTCTTGGTTCGCGACGACCACGATTAGTCATAGTCTCCTACCGGCTATCTTGGGACATCTAGTGTATAACTCCCCAAAGAGCATATCCTTGGCATGGCGGTATCGTGTTAGGAAATCAAGCGAAATCCAGAACGCCAGCGTTTAACCGAATGTTGATACCACTCTGTCTTTTAGTCGCCGTCGATAGGGCCTAGGGCCTTTGCCAGTTCGTCTGCCAATCCCGTGTAGTCATGAGGCGCTAGAACAAGCAATCTATCCCGCTCCTCGGCGCTGATGGGTGCCTCACAGATAACCCCTTTGAGATCGTCTGCCGTAACGGCGATACCCCTGGTGAGTGTCTTCAATAGCTCGTACGGACGCGCCACACCCTCTTTTCGCATCACCGTCTGGATCGCTTCGGCCAGAATATTCCAGTTGGCCTCTAGATCTTCGGCCAAGCGGCCCTCGTTGATGGACAAATCACCCAGTCCCTTGCCACAAAATTGAAGGGCAATATAGGAATGCCCAATCGCGACGCCGATATTTCGTAATGCTGACGAATCGCTCAAATCGCGTTGCATTCGAGAGATTGGCAACTTAGTTGCTAAAAAATTCAACACGGCATTGCTGAATAGAAAATTCGCTTCGGCGTTTTCGAAATGGATCGGATTGACTTTATGGGGCATCGTTGACGATCCCACATGATCAGGATCCGCCGATTGCTGAAAGTACCCCTTAGAAATGTACAGCCAGATATCTCGACAAAAATTTGTGGCAATCGTGTTAAACCGCACCAGCGTATGGAAGAGCTCTGCCATATAGTCGTGAGGCTCAATTTGGGTGGTGAGGGGATTATACTTAAGGCCCAGACTTTCCACAAACGTTCGAGCCACCTCTGGCCACGGCACGTGTGGATAGGCCACCCAGTGGGCGTTAAAGTTACCGACCGCGCCATTGAATTTCCCCATATACTGAAATTTCTCGATGGCCAAAAGCTGTCGATTCCAACGATAGACAAACACGGCCAATTCCTTTCCCACGGTGGTGGGGCTGGCGGGCTGACCATGCGTGTGCGACAGCATTGCAACACCACTTGCTTGCTGAGCATCTCGGGCGACCCTGCCAACAAGGTGCGCGGCTTCTTTCTGCCAAATGGCGATACCTTGCCGCAACATCAGCGCATAGGCGAGATTGTTAATGTCTTCTGACGTACATCCAAAATGAACGAATTCCTCCAATGGCGCCAAGGTAGTTGCTCGTATCCGCTCTTTGAGGTAGTACTCCACTGCCTTGACGTCGTGTTGCATATGGTTCTCGATTTCCTTAATGCGGCGGGCGGATTCATCTCCAAAACTGGCTAGAAGATCTTCGAGGAACCCTCGTTCTTCTCTGGTAAGAGGGCGAACCTCGGGCATCCACGGTGATTCGGACATAAAAATGAACCAGCGAATTTCTATTTCGAGCCGGAATTTTATGAGAGCCCATTCAGAAAAGACTTCGGTGAGGGGCCGGGTGTTCTCCCCATAACGACCATCTAGCGGAGAAATTGCCTTGAGTGACATAATTCCAGCTCCTTTTCGCCAGTGCAAAGCAACCAATAGCGCACACCTAGATATACACCATAACATGTTTGACCACACAATGTATTTTGTCAAGAGGAACTCCAGGACTAACATTTTGCGGTCTCTCGCACCAAAATTGAGACGGGACCAAATAACGGATCAGCTTAATTGGACCTTACATGAAACGACAAAACCCAATATCCATCAGAATCATACCAGCCATCTCATCCAGGAATAGATGTTTTCCGCACACCAAAAAAGCGGCTGAACAATCCCAGTTCACAACAGGGTCATTTGGTCACCCGCTTTTCTAAAAAACGCAAGCGAGATTGGTGGTCACTAAAAGTCTCCGCAACAAAGACTGTGCCCAGCTTATTTCGTATACTTGTCAGCAACTTTGGAGGCTCCAAAAGAAAATGGTTTAATCGCAGCATGGTATCCGCTTCCGGTAACCATCCCCACGATTTCTCGAATTAAATCTTTGGTCTCTCCTTGCTGCCCCACGTCAATGTGGATTTCCACATCCAAATCAGGATGCCCTGATTTTTGTAGAAGGTCTGTCAATTGGGCCGCCACGTTTAAACTTAATGACGTCTCATACATAATCTTTTGCCGCAAACTTTTGATAGCTCGACGCTGGGATTTGCTAAAAAAGTATCGTCCCCCTTTTCCGAGACGATGAATGACCACAGCCGTGACAAAAATGGTTTCATGGCGCGTATGCGAATCCGATCCAATAATCAGTTTATAGCGTGCATTCGGGGCTTCAGAGATATATCCAAGAATCTCACCAAACATACTTTCGATCGTTAACCGTCCTTTGGAAGGACTTTCGAAAAGCATGCTCAATCACCTCACTTTTTCGCCGCTAGCCTGGCTAATTGAATCCATTCCGACCACGATAACGCCTCGGCCCGTTTTGCCGGATCAATGCCTCCTTCAGTCAAAATTCTTGCCCACTGTTGCGAATTCCATGACGAGCCTGGAGCCTTGGCTAATGACTGCCGGATCATCTTGCGCCTATGCAAAAACGCCGCGCGTACCACCCGTTGAAGGGACTCAAAGGGAATCGCCGGGGACGGGATTCGTGTTAATTGTATCACAAATGAATCAACTTCCGGTGGGGGATAAAATTGGTGCCGGGAGACTTCGCCTAAGGCGCGAATATCCGCGACATAACGCAATAACACGCTAAGCGCAGATGTCTCTCGTTGTCCGGGTTCCGCTAATAAGCGGACAGCGACCTCTTTTTGGACCATGAAGACGGCTTGTTGCCATGATGATGCATCTTCAAACAGTTTAGCCAAAAGTGGCGAGGTAATGTAATAGGGGAGATTCCCGCAAATGCTCCAGGATCCTCCCCGTTCATCGGCTAACGATTGCCAAGAAATGCCTAAGGCGTCCTGCTCTAGAACCGTTAGCGATTTAGGATACTCAGAAGCCAGCGTCGAGGAGAGCCAATTCACCCAGGTTGGATCCACTTCAATCGCGACGACCGTGAGTCCCCGTTCCAATAGCGCCCGTGTCAGTCCGCCAGGGCCCGGACCAATTTCTAGAACCCAGTCCGGCTGCGCCTTCAGAGTAGCATCCGCGATCAGATCAAACTGCTCTGGAGCAATTAAAAAGTTTTGACCTAAATGTTTGTCTGGTCGTGCCATAACCGTTGCGAGCACCCGCTGTAGTCCCAAAACGGTTCTAGGATCAATAAAATCTGCCGTGTGAACTGACACCTGCCTTAATTAATTACCAAGAATATACACCGTTAATGGTCGTACGCCCCACTCAATAGCCTGACTTTGATCATTAAAACACAAGTCAATGCGGTTTCCCACAATGGCGGAACCTGTATCTTCAGCCACTGCATAGCCATATCCGGGGATATATAGATGGGTCCCTAAAGGAATCACAGCCGGATCTACTGCAACAATCCCATAATGTGCGGCTGTTCCCATGGCCGTTAACCCGGTAGACCACGCCGGATTCGGCCAATATCCCGTGCTGACCATATAGAGTTCCCCTGTGATGGGCAAAGCTTGCCCATTCACCGTTAAAGGTTGAGCAGTTCCATAGGCTATAACTTCTGGTGAGGGGGATTTCATGATTTTCTTGGCAACAACCTTGCCAGTAAGGGGAGAACCATCTTGTACGAGGTATTGAATGGTTGTGGATTCTACACCCTGCTGTCCATTTTGAAGGACTTGGTGCCGTCCTTTAATAAGATTCGGATCAGGACGATAGGTAACAGTAAAAGGCAAACTTGACGTAATCGTTTTCTTGACCAACCACTGGCGAATGACATCGACGGTGCTTCCTGGAGCAATGGAAGCGGTGAGCGGTGGTCTGACTTTGTCTAATGGACCGAGTTTGATGCCTAGGGCCGACAAAATACTGCCGACATGATAATCTGTGGTCCAATACTTGAAATGTCGATGTGCGGTGCGCACCCATACAGGTACAGCTTCCCGAATGGAAATCGACGCATTCCCATTTTTCTCAACGACATGCACTTTATCCCGGGGACTTAACGGAATATGAGCTTGAGCTAATATGTTCCGAACCTTCGTTTTAAACGTCCATAATTTGATCGATCGATTACCTGTTGGGCTGAAAACATTGATACTTACTGGGCGATAATGTGTGCTAGCCAGCCCCGTGCCAATGGCTGTAGCGGCTAAGGCTCCAAATAACCATGGCCGTACCGCTTTTAGAGTCCATGTAGCCAAAAGCTGTCCTCCTTTATAATTCTGTTTTGCTCTTCGGCGAGAGTTCACTGATGCCTCATCAGTGCTCTTCCGCTACCATTCGCCTCCATATCTTCCAAAAACTGTTATTATCGTCCTAAAACGCGAAACACAAAGAATATATTCGACGTAGTGGCTTCAAATACCTGCTGTGTCGAAAAATTTTTTTGAGCCGCGACCACTTCGGCCACGCGAATGACTCGTAGCGGCTCATTCCGGCGCCCTCTCCACGGCACCGGGGACAAATATGGTGAATCGGTTTCAATGAGAAGGCGGTCCATTGGAACCCATTTAACAATATCCCGTAACCCATGGGCACTCTTGAAAGAAATCGGTCCGGCAAAAGACAAATAAAAGCCTAATTCCAACAGCGCCTGGGCAAATTCCTGACTTCCCGTGAAACAGTGCAAAACGCCTTGAACGCCCCGCAGATCGCGCAAGACCGCCAATGTGTCTTCTTCTGCTTCCCGGGAATGAACGACAATGGGCAAATTAAATGTTCGAGCGAGTTCCGCTTGCTCCCGAAATACCGCGATTTGAACATCTTTAGGACTATTCATGTAATGATAGTCGAGGCCAATTTCGCCTATGCCAATGACCCGGTGTTCGGTAACCCAGGCTTTAAGTTGTTCTTTGTCGGCATCCGAAAAGGTTTTGGCATCATGCGGATGCACACCAATAAGGGCCCATGCCGCCTCATGGGCCTGGGCAAAACGGATCGCCTGTTCCGAGGACGGCATATCATAACCGGGGATAATCATCCCCAAGCGTTGCTCACGCGCCCGCTGATAAACCTCCTCCCGATCCGCGTCGAATGCAGGATCCTGAAGATGACAATGTGAGTCAAATCCTAGCAGGTTCACTTGACCCGTGCCCCTTCAGGCAATTTAGCGACGGGCGCAACAAGGCTTAATTGCCCATTATCGGATCCTGCCAACAACATTCCTTCACTCATAATGCCCCGCAATTTCACTGGTTTTAAATTGGCCACCAAAACCACTTGTTGTCCAATCAGCTGCTCGGGATTGTAATGCGCCCGAATCCCAGAGACAATCGTTCGTTCCCGCACACCATCAAATACGGTCAGTTTCAACAAACGATCCGCGTTGGGTACCACTTCCGCGTGCACAATGGTCCCTACCCGCAAATCAATCTTTTGAAATTCTTCAATGGTTATTTCATTGACCTGTTCAAGATCATTGTGAGAATCCTGAGCGGTCAAACCCGTGACACGTGGTGATGCTGACACAACGCGTCCTGCCTCCTTATCTTCCGCTGTCTCACCAGATAGCTCTAAGCGCGGGAACAGCGGATCTCCCCGGTTAATCCGTTCACCGCCCTGAAGCTGGCCAAAAATGGCTTCTTGGTATGAAACTACTGGTTGCGTGAGCCCCAGTTGCTGCCGGATCTTTTGCGGCGTTTCAATCAAAAATGGCGTTAATAAGACAGAAACGATGCGCAACGTCTCTGCCAAATTATACAGCACATTGTCAAGATCTTCTTTCTTGGCCGGATCCTTGGCCAAGTTCCAGGGAGCCCGGTCTTCAATATATTTATTCGCGGCATGAATCAAACGGTAGATTTGGGTTAAGGCGTCGGAAATCAGAAGTTGTTGCATGGCCTTGTCCACTTCATCAAAAATCTCCGCAGCCAATCTTGCTAAGGTTCGATCGATCTCTTGGGGTGATGGATGGAGCTCGGGAATTTTCCCTTGGGCGAACCGGTTAATCATCGCCGTGGTCCGGCTCAGCAAGTTTCCTAAATCATTCGCTAAATCCACATTAATCCGCAGTCTTAAGGCATCTTCGGTATAACTGCCATCGGCTCCAAAGGGCACTTCCCGCAAAAGATAATAACGCACGGCATCGACCCCGTACTTCTTGGTTAAAGTAATGGGATCAACCGCATTACCGCGGGATTTAGACATTTTCGTGTCCCCAATCAGCAACCACCCGTGCCCAAAGACCCTTTCGGGCAAGGGCAAATTGAGCGCCATGAGAATAATAGGCCAGATAATCGTATGAAACCGCACAATTTCCTTACCAACTAATTGAACATTGGGCGGCCAGGTCCTAGCAAACTTATCGGGATCATCTAGATAGCCAGCAGCCGTCAAATAATTGACTAGGGCATCAAACCAAACATAAATCACGTGGTCCGGATCATGAGGCACAGGAACGCCCCAACTCATCCCCGTCCGAGAAATCGACAGGTCTTCTAGTCCACTTTCAAGGAAACTCAGCATTTCGTTGCGGCGGCTAGTAGGTTGAATAAAATCGGGATGGGAAAGAATATATTCAATCATCCGGTCCTGGTAGCGACTCATTTTGAAGAAATAACTATCTTGTTGAACCCGCTCCACCGGCCGTCCACAATCCGGACACTTTCCATCGACCAATTTCGATTCAGTCCAAAATGTTTCGTCAGGAAGACAATACCATCCTTCATAGGTCCCTTTATATATGTCGCCTTGGGCTAACAATTGCTCAAACACCTTTTGGACAACCTCGGCATGATCGGGATCGGTCGTGCGAATAAAGCGATCATAGGAAATGCCTAAAGTTTTCCACAAAGGATCACGAATAAAACTAACAATGCCGTCGACGAATTCTTTTGGTGTTTTTCCAGCTTCCTTTGCCTTTTGCGCAATTTTTTGCCCGTGCTCATCTGTGCCGGTGACAAACCAAACTGGCTCTCCCTTTAACCGATGAAAGCGGGCCAACGCATCCGCTGCCACCGTCGTGTAAGCGTGACCAATATGCAAATTATCACTGGGATAATAGATGGGTGTTGTTAAATACCATACTTTCTGCGCTGTTGATGCCTGGTTCTCACCTGACGTCATGATGCACACCTTCCTCACCTGTATTTCACGCGTTTTCCATAAAAAAATGCCCCACTGTCAAGGGGCGGACAATTGCCGCGGTACCACCCTTGTTCACCATAGGGCCTCTTTGGTCCGCTAACGGAGACACCGGGAGCACTACTCAAATTTCGCACTCCTGCTCAAGGGCCATAGCTCGAATCCATCCGGCTGATCTCCCACCCTCATCAGCTCGCTATTATCGGAGTCAGGATGCGAACGCTCCCTCTCGTTGCAAGTTCTTAGATTATAGACCACTTTTTTTCCGCCGTCAAAATGGCGATTTGACTCGTAAAAAATCCTTGAAATCTCTTCGTTGCCTCAGAAAAAAGTGCTCGGAAGAGGAGTGCGGTGATGGCAAAGCGAAAAACTCGGCATCAAATCCATGCAGTTTTTGTGACCCTGTGACCTTATCCGAAGGCGAGGTGGTTCTTAGTAAATCCCAGATCTCATGGCCACGCAGGAAACCCGAATAATCCTGTCTTCTTCCCTAGATTTAAACCTCTTGCAGGTTAAACTATCCTTCCCTGGTACTCCAAGCCCGTCAAACGATCCTTGGGCTTGCGGTTCACAATCGTCATGACCACCACACGAAGACACAACCACTATGAAGAATTCTGTCGAGATGCTCTCCGAGACAGAACCTGCGACCCCGGCTGGGACTGCTCTAAGCCCCGTCCGATGCTAGCGTAATGCCTAAGCGAATGGTTTTAGGATTTCAGGAAAGAAAGGGATACGGATGAAAGCTTCCTCAAGTCAAAGAAATCGAAGAAGTCGCCATACCTCCAAGTGCCCCACCATTTCGGTCGTCATTCCCGCGAAAAACGAAGCCCGCCTAATCGCTCAGACGATGATGACGGTGGCCGAAATCCTTGGGGACGCAGGTTATGCCTTTGAAATCATTGTGGTCGACGATATGTCGAGTGATGATACCGTTTTGCGTGCTCAGTGGGCTCGCCAGCAAATGTCTTCCATTTCCTGCCGGATTATTTCGACACACAAGTCATTAGGTAAAGGTCATGCCATTGCGAAGGGCTTTGCGGTAAGCACTGGGGATCTCGTGGCTTTCATTGACGCGGATCTCGAATATCCCCCTCAATCTTTGCCCATTATGGCATCCTTATTGGAAACCTACCAACATGGCTGTGCGATTGCCTACCGCATAGAGGATAAACGCCCATGGTTTGAGCGGATCACCTCAAAAGCGGCTCACCAATTAGCGACATTAGCTCTGCATCTTCCCGTTTCGGATACCCAAGCCGGACTGAAAATGTTTCCCGGGTGGTTTGCCCGCCAACATTTATCGCATCCCCGTCAAACCGGATGGCTGTATGATATCGAAACCTTGTTAACCGCTCAACGTCACGGGCTCCGTATTATTCAAATTCCTGTGACCCAACAAAGCCTGCGCAAAAGACGCGCAGGCGTGTGGCAAATGCTCGCGTGCGCCATTCCGCTGACACAATTAGCCTGGACTCACTGGCGTCAGTCATGGCTATCAAAAGCTCCATTTGGACGGCCGCAAAGCCCCGCCTCTTATATGTCTCATAAGCGGAGGTCTTGGCCACTCGCCGTACCATCCAGGCCGCCGCTTTTGACCGTAGACACTTCTGACGATTCCCATTCTCATTAAACCTGTTATATAAAGTGGTGTGTTTTCACATCCTTTCAGTCCCCGCTGGCACAAGCAATTATTCCCCTGCCGTGGGGTCTCTTGCATAACAGAGACAAGACGATGCGGTCGGAAACCATAACACAAACGCCAGACGATGATTGCCAGATTATTGAGACGATAATTGAGACAATTCTGAGACACGGACTAAAGCATTTTGAATTATTGTAAATCTGCCTCGTTACGATAATGACTCGTTAGCACTAATTCACTTGAATAGGAGGTGTGCGGCCATGATGGAGCCGTCTTTAACCGTGGCATCCCCCATGTCACCTAGTTCCCTGTTAGGTCGCCATGAAGAGTGGGCCCTTCTCAATACGCTGACGGATTTCTCGCATCCCAAACGTCCTATCGTATATCTCTTTGGACCTTCCGGATCCGGCAAATCTCATGTTGCTGAACAATTCTTTGAATATCAAAGACATTGTGGGAAGCGTGCATTATATTCCCAGGCGCGTTTAATCGGCCAAAATGAACAAGATATCACCCGCTACGTACAACAAGTATTTGAATTTGAACCCGCCGACAAGAAATGCGAATGGTCGCAATTGGCCTTTAAAGCACGAGACTTGATTTGGATTATTGATGACTATGATGAATGGCGCCGTCATCAATTATGGTTTTGGCCCGTGTTAACCGATATGCGTCATTTGGGCGCCTGCATTGTCTTAACAGGCAAAGAGGCTCCCCAAAGACTTTGGGCCGGTCAATCGGAGCATGTGCTCGAAACTCTCCCGTTAGCAGACTTTGATAAAGAAACCATGTTGGAGATTTGTCGCCAATTTGAATTGCATGATCCGGATCTCGTATCCGAAGCCATGGCCATTTCGCGGGGACGCCCTCGCCTCTTATATGCTATGGCCCAAGGCATTAAATTAGTCAAAGACATGCTTCCTCCGGAAAGTCACTTAAATGCTAACCTTTTCCACACCCAGCTGCCCATGTTTCTGATCGAACAGGTGTGTCACCCGGGCTCGCGTCGCATGAGATGGCGAGCTGGGCAAGGCAGCCATCAGTCCTTTGATCTTCTCATGGCTGCCGCATCTTTGACACCCATTTTTACCCGTGAGTTACTAAATCAGTTAATTGGGCACAACGCGGTTAATGAATCATGGGATGAGTTCACAAACTCCCCGTTTTTGGATGTCTTTCAAGGCGGATATTTTGGCTTATATAAAGGGCTGCGCCAACGAATTCGTCACGCCACACAACAAGCGCGTCCTTGGATTTGGGAACAATGGACACGGAAAACGGCACACTATTTCATCAATCTTGTCGAAACCACAGAAAATTCCTTTCCCTTCGTTTGGGAACAACTCGTTGGTCTTATTCGCTGGAAACTGGGCCATTCAGCCTTCGAAGTGGACACCTGGCAAGAACAGGAATGGCAGATTATCCATGAGTCAGACTTAAACACGCAGGAAAATACGGAATCCTTTTCCGTCATTGATGAGCAAAAAAGACGTTTAGGAACCCTTACATTTTTCCGCAGTCATCCGGAGCCTAAGCTCGTTATCACGGGCATCGTCAGCCATGACAATAACATGGCGGTCCCGTTCATGTTGTTTAGTCACGTGATTAAACATTCGGTGCAGTATCCTAAAATAGTATGGGCGTTAACACCGCAACATCCCATGACCTCATCTTTTCACGCACTTTTGCACTATCTTGGTTTTATCGACCACGCAGATGGATCGCAGATTCTCGACTACAGTCAAGGGAGTGTCATCCCGTGGTTGCAAAGAATTCTACGTTCACCTCAAGGAGAGCCTCTCGAAGATCCGGTGCAAACTGTTCAAAATGCCTTGCAAGTTTTGTCTTCAGATATAGCATTAAATGAAACCAATCTCTCGCGCTATTGGCAAAGCATTGCTCACAAAGGAACGTTACGGACCTGGTTTCTTGACGCCCTGTCTTCCGCCGACTTGGGCTCTAATATTGGCGGACGCACTTTGTTAGTGCTGTATTACTTAAAGAAACAGGGCACTCACGAAGAACTCGCTGAACATCTACACTTGTCACGCGCCACGTATTTTCGTAATCACCGCACCGCTTTAGAAAAATTGTCGGCTGCTTTGTTCGATTAGCTTAAGGGGGAAGGGGGTGGCTTTAAATATTGCCCCAAGGTTCGATCCGTCAAATCGGCCAACGCCCGCTCTCGCGCTTGCCCGAGGACTTCCTCCGCCGTGGATTGGGTATCGCCCGATCCCCATCCAATGGCACAAGGGCTAACCACCCCCCGTATCCGAGAAAGAACATCATGAATTTTTTTTACCGTAACCCAAGGCAAGAAAATTACCCATTCATGGGGAACCCATTGGATGACCAAATCATCATGCCGCAAATACGCTATCAAATCCACATCAGAGAATGGGCTAAGCGCATGTTCCCCGCATTGTTGGTGGTCTGGCATTCGGGCAGACATATCAATAATATATAAACAGGACCAGGCACCTTGGACGCGATGGTGTAATCTTTGAATAGCTCGGCGAATCTGACGTTCCCCGATGGTACGCGGCAATATCGTAGGGCGATCACCACTCTGCGGCACCACAGAAGGTGACCCTCCAACAAAAGTCATACGCTCGACTTCTGACATTTTCCGAAAGATGTCTTGCCAATACCAGGAAATCCTTGTCGGAGACAGATTCATTGTCTTCGAAATGGCGTCAAAATCATATCCCTCGCTCAGCAACCGCAGTAGCGTTCGCTCTTGGTTGTCCAACAATATATCTCTAGTGCCTCTTTTCCGGCGTTTCCCCATATGCGACTCACCCCGAAAAACAATTCGTTACTTCAGACTACCAACCCCTGCTAACCTAGTCAGTGTCAGTTGTTGTCTCACGTTCTGGCTCCTTGGACCATTACCAGCCCGAACGAAATTTTCCTGTGTTGCCGGACATCGGAACCCTATCAAGAAAACGGCATCACAAAACTGTTGCCTGGTCTCTTTTTTCGGCTCTTCTGATAGATACGTGCGATCATTGTCTGGTGGGGTAAACAAGAAGGAAAAGAGAATTATCATCCCCCCTAAAAATTCTGTTGACAGCTCACACCAATTTCTGAATGATATATGAGTAATTTGATAGGAATTATAGTATAGGAGGAGTGGACACCGTGATTGCCCTATTATTTGGATATATGGGGTTTCTCGTGTTATTGGGAAGACAAAGGACGGCCACAAGTGTGCAAGCTTTTCGCAGCGGGAATCACCAATTGGGGTTTTGGACCATTCTTATCATGGTGACTGCGTTGTGGTCCTCTTCCCTGATTGTAGTGGAAATCGATACCGCCTATCAGTACGGAATCAGTGCTCTATGGTATGGCGTCAGCGTAGCCCTCATGTCTGTTCTTGTTTCTTTGCTAATGCCTTGGTTCCACCGTTATGCTTATATTTCTAATAGTGATTTGTTAGGCCGTGCTTTTGGTCGAGGCGTTCGCCGTTTAAGCGGGATAGTGATTGGGGGGACCTTCCCCATTTTCGCGTTATCTAATGCGCTTGCCGCCGCAATTTTTCTGCAAACTGCCTTGTCTTGGCCATTATGGCTTAGCTTAAGTGTCACCACCTTATTATTAATTGTCACTATCCAATTTGCTGGGATACTGTCTCTTGCTCAAACGCAGGGATTTAATTTGTTTATGGTGATGGTCGGCATCGTTTATGCCGTCCATACCTTGGATCAGCCGTTTCCTCATCCTTTAGCCAGTATGCCCTCACAATATTGGCATCTATGGGGCGTCGGCCACGGAATTATCGCCGTCTGGTTTGGCATGAACATTTTAAACGTTGTTTGTGCGCAAGCAGAAATTCAAACGCTTGCCGCTGCCCGCCATATTCGCCATGCCAGATGGGCAACATGGCTATCCACGATCTGGCTTTTGGTCATCATCGCGGTCAGCACCTGGCTTGGCGTGATGACCCGTCTTTTGACACCGGATCCACATATGGATGGACTCGAGGCTTTCTTCCACATTGTATTGGCCCACAGTTCCCCTTTTTGGGTGGCTATTTTGGGGATGGCCATGTGGTCTTTGGCTATCATGTGGTGTGGGCCCCTGTTATTTTCTGGTGCCATTAGTGTGACTCAAGATGTGATAGGGCAATCCCACAGCCTGCCTTGGCTACGACTAGGACTCATCGTGGAAGGTATCATCATGGTCTTATATGGCCTGTGGCGCCCAGACCAACTGGCTTGGTGGCGTGTGTTCGGTTTAACGCTGCGTAATGCGGCCGTCGTCGGTCCCACGTTAGTCGTGCTCCTGTGGAAAGACACCTTTCCAGCTAAAGCCGTTCTTCTCGCTATCGCCAGTGGCATTGCTACGGGTCTTGGATTAAATGCCCTCACTGGATTTTCCGCCACTCACTTTGTCTGGGGCATAAATCCCATGTGGTCTGCGGCAACAGTAACCTTGGTGGTGCTTGCTACCGCGCGACTTCTTCATCAACGCCAACGCTTAGGAGCAATCTCCGGTCTCAGCCTGTGGGCATTTTTATCCATATTGTTGATAGGTTATGGTTCGCCTAAAAATATTTTGGGAATTCTGCTCTTAGCTATGGGCTTATTGTTTGTAGGGTATGCCTGGTTATTAACCCGCGATCGTGTTGCCTATGGCGTAAAGATTAACTC
Source organism: Sulfobacillus thermosulfidooxidans (assembly GCF_001280565.1). Lineage (NCBI taxonomy): Bacteria > Bacillati > Bacillota > Clostridia > Eubacteriales > Clostridiales Family XVII. Incertae Sedis > Sulfobacillus > Sulfobacillus thermosulfidooxidans. Next base: position 2,063,525 of record NZ_LGRO01000001.1, read on the forward strand.
CTTGTCACGATCAGTACAATCCGACTAACTTCACGAACCCAATAAAAGTTCCATTTGACTTTTTTGTTCTGTTGGATTTACTGGCATTTGAAGATTCATTTGTCATGAGACATTCATAGAGCTAGCAATGCGAGGCCGGATGAGAGTGGCAACATGCCATCTGCTTCAATCATGGGTGTAGGCTCGGAATCGAAAGGAAGACAAATTATGCCACATCGTTGGTGGATGATTCCTCTCCGTATATTGCTCACCGCGGGTCTGAGTGTGCCATTCTTTGCCCAAAGCGCAACACCTCTCGCAACCTCACAGCAACGTCAACATAAACATTCACAAGATGCCTTAGTTATGGACTATGTGAATGCCTCTTCCCAAAACACAGAACCTGGCCCCCAACAGTGGCAATGGACCATTAAGATTAGCAATGTCAAAACACCCGAAAACTCCGGATTATTCCGCAAAATCAGGGTATTAACCTCCAATCAGCCACAAAATTTTGTCAAGAACGATAATATTGGGAGTCACCTATTCAATTACCCAATTGGATCCAATCAAGTTGATAACGGGACCATGACCTTCGCCATGCAAAGTCCCTTCCCTCCACCTAACGCGTCTTTTATTGATGTCTCGGAACATGACACGCCGCAGTCCACATCAGCCGAAGGAAGTGGAAACGGTGTAGACGTGCGTCAAGAGTCTTCTATCTCAATTACATCTTTACCTTACAGGCAATTACCCGAATTACCCATGGCTAGTGTTCTGCCTGCTTTACTGGTCACAGGTTTGGGAATATGGGTATATAAACAACACCGTATAGTATCCCCTTGACTTTAAAAACAGGCGACCATCGCATAGGCTTTGCAAATTCCCTTTTAAACTCCTCAAATGAATTCCTCATCAAGTATGTCGTGAACAGGAGACGAAGTTTGAGATAGTAATCGCGACTGTTAAACCAGGCCTCATGCGTTATGGTTGCCTTATCATCATACGTTTGCTTTGGTGTCCTTAAAGGTTCGAACGCGTGTTGATATCCTTAGCCTTACGATAAGAAGGGGTTGATATACTGGTGAGCACCACATTTTGGCGATTTTCTGGAATACTTGGTCTGGCGGGATCAGCGCTGTTATCTATGGGCCACTTAGTACTGGCAGCAGAACCGGGCACGGCGAGTAGACATCAAACTAAGATTATTAACACGAACCGTCCCAGTGCGAATACACCGCCAATCACCATTTCTATGAAAGATAGTGTCAACGGCACTGATGAAGGCTCTATTACCATTACAGAATCCACGTCCACTTCGGGAATGGCCACATGGAACTGGAGCGGTCTTGGTATCGGAGATTTTGTCAATGTCTATACGTTTTCCAAAGATTCTCCTCAAACGCCTACACTTCTTTCGCAAAGTAGCGGCAAAGTCACCACAGCTGGTTCTTATAGTGCAAACATCCAGCTACCAAAAGGAGACACATGGTCCAATACTGGCATCGAAATGAGTGAATCAGCCTTTGCAGTGGGCCAATTACCAGAAGTTCCGTGGGCAGCAGCATTACCCCTACTTCTGGTCGTTCCATGGGGTTTAACCCTTATCCGCCATAGGCGTCAAGTTACCTCCTCGTGATAGTCTGGTCAAGCATTTAGGCCAAAACACGGCTTATGATGCCTTAAAATTCCCCCTCTTCGCCTTCTATACCCAGCTGAGATACCCATTGAGACCGCAGGTAGGACTGACAGCATCTTATATATTTGATTACGCTGTATCTACCATGCTACAAAGCTGCTGGATTGAATCGAAATCGCCATGGCTGTCTGGAAGCGCCTTTCGGGAGCATTCCACACACTCCAGATTATCCGACCCTTATAGATTTTTCAGGAATGGGAGGAACAACAAAGACATCATGACAGGAACAGAGATTCATAGCCATCGTAAACATTCGCTTGGCATGCTGTGGACTTTGTGGGTCATCGTTTCCATCTTTCCTCTATTGGCCTACGCCTCTCCTTTATGGCAGAATGTCTTGGCGGATACTCCCATCGCGGATTTAATTTGGATCCCTATTTTGGCTCTAGGCTGGGCGACTTGGAGTATTTTGACCGGGGATTTCAACCGCCCTGATGATAGTGAATTAAATGGTATTTTAGGACTCACTTTAGCCGTTGTTGTCGGGTTATCCCTAGTCTTAGGCCCCGTCCGTTGGCCCACATTCTTTGTGTTTAATCACGGCGGCCTGTTGTTGTGGCCTTTATGGATATTGGCGATGACCTGGATATTTTGGGGGATTGAAGCGACGCGCAAGGTTTTTGCCCCTTTACTCTATCTGGTATTAGTGTGGCCGCCGATTTTTGAAGCCATAGCCAATAACACGCAAACCGCTCTGGTCAAATGGGCCATTGCCGTATTAAATGATTTGTCCCATCACGTATCCTGGTTACATGCCGCTCAAATTGCGGGAACTTTTGGGGTCAATTACCATGGTCAAAATATTTTGGTAGTGGTGGCTGAGGCTTGCAGCGGCGCTGATAGCCTCTTAGGGGCTGCTATAGTGATTCCCGTGATTTGGTTTATGTTACAAGGCGGGAATGGAAAAAAAACCGTGCTGAGTAGTGTTGCCTTATTCGGTGCCTTAATCCTCAACTGGATAAGACTTGCCGTCATCGTTCTTTGTGTTCATATTCTTGGGCCATCTGTCACCTTTCATTATATCCATCCCGTTCTGGGATTCATCTTGTTTGGGTTGTTGGCCGTTATGTTAGTAATCCTTTTAAAACCCCTCAAACTCCACATGCCCACAATTCAGATGTCCTCGACGGTAAGATTTGCCGGTTGGGGACGAATTAGTGGGGCCGTGCTTGTTTCTGCCGTACTTTTCTTCTTTCTCCGTCCCTTATTTAACCTGGCCCAAGGAACGTTTGGCAATCCCAGTCCCGTTAAACGGTACCGGGTTGCAACATTCCTGCCTTCGTTGCCTCAATTTCAAAAGAGTCCCGCATATTATGCTAATGAATCCTCTGTATTGGGTCCCGATTCTGCAACCCAGGCGGATCTTTACGTCATGCCCCATTCTGGAAAAGAAACACTCGTCGAAATGTGGAGCACGGCTAACGCGTCCCGACTGGCGACCTACGGATTTCATGCCTGCTTACTATATCACGGCGATAATATCGTAGCATCCCAGTCATTTCAACTGGTCCATGGGGTGGTGGCCACTGCTTATGCTGTTAGCCTTCCCCCAAGTACGGTCGGCGGACAGCGATCGACATATGTTGATATCGAGTGGAGCGACGCAGTGAAAACATCTCAAGGGATTCGCTATCAAAGATGGTCGATTGCCTCGTTTCCCGCTTCTACGCCTAACCCTACCAATCTTCATCTACCCAATCATCTTGAACCCTTGACGGCGATCGAAGCAATGACAGCGCCAGGCACGCACGGTCTTTGGCCGTTGGCTACCTTGCATACCAAGACGGTCCTAATCGCATTGGCTGACGAAATGTTCCATGCCAGTTTGAGAAACCATGAATAACTCAGTCATGTTAGTGCTTGCAAAACTTTTCCAATCTCCCCATGAAAGGAGGACGCCACGATGAAAAAAATCTGGAATCACCGGGTGGGAAAGTCGCTGACCATTTCAGTCGTCATTGCAGGCATTAGTGTCGTCGTGCTCAATCTGGGTTCATTACTTGAAGGTGTTCACAAGGCGCATAGCACCTCCGTGCCGTCGCGCAATGTACACCTGCTCTCAGTACACCAATTTTCTAAGGCGTCAACTGATTATCTATCGGTTGTCGTTCCGGAAAAAGATTTCACTATAACAGAACATGGTCATCAAGGCATGGCCACTTGGATCGCGCCAGCCAGGTGGCAGCTTAGTTCCGGAACTCAAGTTGTTTTGTGGGGATGGCCTAATCAAACCTTAACCACTTTCAGCCATTACGCCCCAGAAATTCTAGGAAAAACTACTATTCACGGTCCCTCGCGGACGATACGCATCATTTTCACCTTGCCTCCGTCGTGGCCTGACGTCCACGAAGTCTTTCAAATGAAAGTCACGTCCCCCTATTTCGCTAGTCTTAAGTCCCCGCCCTATGGACAACTCCCAGAAGTCCCCTGGGCCGCGTTATTGCCATTCATAGCACTATCTGGGTTTGGCATAGCATTTTATCACAACAAAAAATCACCGCCGATATGATAGCCATGAGTAATCAGAGCATTTGGGCGCGTGCGCTGACCACGCATGGGGTAAACGCGATTTTCTAAAAATCATTAGCCACAACAAAGTCAAAATTAAAATAAAAGGGGAGAGTTCAAGAAAAATATTTTGTCTTGGCTTAAAGAAAACATCCAGGCAGATAGCCTATCTATCCGCCTGGAATTCTCAATCTAAAGAAGAGAATTCTTTAGGAAGGATCGTGTTTGATATTGTGGCCTCCAAAAGCATTGCGCAGGGCGGCAATAACTTGTGCACTATAGGACTCTTCTTGCCGTGACGCAAAACGGGCCATTAACGACAAGGTAATAACAGGCGCAGGCACCGATTCCTTGATAGCCTCTTCCACGGTCCAGCGTCCTTCTCCCGAGTCTTCCACGTATCCGCGGATGCCTTTGAGGTCAGGATTTGTTTTAAATACATTTTCTACGAGTTCCAATAACCACGAGCGTACCACACTTCCGTGATTCCACATATGACTAATGGCGGCAAAATCTAACTCAAAAGGACCTTTTTTCATAATCTCGAAGCCTTCGCCATAGGCTTGTAAAAGCCCATATTCAATCCCGTTATGCACCATTTTGACGAAATGTCCGGCACCGATTGGACCCACATGCAAAAATCCATCCTCTGGAGCTAAACTCTCCATAATAGGACGAACATGGTCAATCGCTGTGTCACTTCCGCCGGCCATAATGGCATAGCCGTTGGCTAAGCCCCAAATGCCCCCACTAGTTCCCGCGTCAATAAATTCGATACCAAGTTCCTCGGCCCGCTGTCCCCGCCGGATTGAATCGCGAAAGTTCGCATTACCCCCATCAATCACAATATCGTGCCGAGACAGATAGGGTATCAAGGTTTCAAACAACGTTTCCGTGGCTTCTCCGGCTGGTACCATCATCCAGACCACCCGCGGGTGTGGCAATTCTTTAATCAGATCCGGAATTGACTCAGCCCCTATTGCCCCCAGTTTCTCCAATTCGCGCACTTTGTCAGACGTACGATTCCATACCACCACTTCATGTCCATGGCGTAAAAGGCGCTGGGCCATATTGGAACCCATTCGTCCTAATCCCAGCATTCCGATCTTCATGATGTCATTCCTCCTAGTGTTTGTGAGCTTATCATGCCCAACGGATAAACGTACCTGTGAAAAAAGCGGGGCCCATAATTGGCCACTATTCTCTCTAGACGCAACGAGATGGGGTCAATATCAGATTACAATTCGCCACCGGTCATATCCAGGTGGATGTTTAGTCTAAATTAAATAACATCCTGTCAGATAGATCGTATTCATGATCCGAGACGCTCCTGATCGGGTACAAACACCGATGCTAAAGCGACTCGATTTCGCCCGCCCAGTTTCGCGGAATACATGGCTTGATCTGCTTCATCAAGGAGAGTCGTCAACGACCGCGGCATTTTTTCCGAATTCGCACTAACGCCTACACTGATGGTGACCCATAATGAACGACCACGAATCAAAAATGGCTGAGCGCTGATCTGAGACCGAATACGCTCTGCCACACGCTGGGCGTCAGACAGCGATGTTTCCGGCAACAAAATTACAAACTCCTCGCCCCCGTACCGGATACAGGCATCACCTTCTCGCAACTGCATCGCAATACGCCGTCCCACCTCAGTTAACACCGCATCCCCAGAACTGTGGCCCCAGCGGTCATTCAAAGATTTAAAGTGGTCGATATCCACAAACAGCACCGCCGCGCGAAGTGGATGGGAAATGGATGCCCAGGCGTTCTCCAATTGTCCACGTGCTGCCATTTGTGTCAGAGGATCTATTGTGACCAAGAGCCGAAGTTGCTCAAGTTCTTTCGTTTGATTCGCAACTTTCTGAGCTTGTGCAACACATCCCGCACAACAATACACCTCTCCACGCCAGTGGATTATTGAATCTGCCAAAACAATTCCACAGTGCGCGCATCGAATCGTCGATGCATGGTTCACCTTTATGCCTCCTTTTCACTCGTTTCACTGTTACCCGTTTGCCACGAACGCGAAAACACAGCCCCGTAGCGTACCACACAAAATCCCCAACGATTCATGAAGGTAGGATGTCTCATGCCGACAACGCGTACTCACGCTCTATGTGAGTGCCTCTCATTGGACAATGGCACGTTTAGCCACCCTGTTCTTCTTCTAGCCCGCTCAAACCGTCTTTCCGTCGGCAATCTTCGTTATAATTCATGAAATCGCCTTCATCTTGTTCCCCAGGTCATTTGGTAATCTCTGTGTCACCATGCCCTTTTCCATGCATAATCATTCCCTTTGGACCGGTGTGCGCTTAAAACTTGCGACATTGTTCCTTCGCACTTAACATGTATTTGTCTTTGTCTCTTACCGACTCCAAGTCTTATTAACCAAAAGATTTTACTCCTATTTCCAATATATCATATAAACACAATATTAAAATGGATGACAGGAAAATCCGATAGGCCAAAAAGCACGTTGTCCCCACGTATGGGTCATTATCAGATGAACCCATAAACCATTAGAATGGAATGATCAGTTTGATCATCACTGATCCAGCTATCTGTCATCTTTCCGGTTCCTGGTTTTACGGCTTCCTAGGTGCTCTCAGACGGGTCATTCACATGCTTCTGAGGCGAGTCACCGAGCTTGCCCGCGTATTACACCAAGACAGGCGAAGAGAAGAACACCGAACGCTCCAACCTTTGGTGAAAGTAATCGCTACGCACCGGCTGCGGTCATATGGAGCACCGCATTGCGAACCTTTCTACCGATACGCAAATCCCCGCTGCCTTTATTTTTTGACCGAACAGAGGCTCGTTGCTCTCTCATGATTTTCCAAATTGAGAAATATCTTGCCCAAATCGGCGTGAACACTAATTGTCCTCGGGACTCATGCGAAAACTTTTGGTTAAAGGTAATCTTTGGTCATAGGAAAGCGCGTGACGGCGATCAATTTCTATGCCCATTCGTTGTTTTTCGGGTAATTGATTTGTAGCCTTTTTGGCCCGCTTCTCTTGATACATGGCTTGATCAGCGCGGTCAATGAGGGCATTCAAATCTTCCCCCGGGTGGTATTGGACAAGACCAATGGAAAATTGAATTTCCGGATCTGCTGTGCGAATTCTCCCGATGAGCTCTTTGGCGACAGGAACTGATGCACCCGGTAGCACCAGCACAAATTCATCGCCCGCCCACCGGATCACTAAATCGCTACGGCGAATTTGACTAAAAATCGTATGGACGACACGACACAATAGACGGTCTCCCGCCTGATGTCCAAAATGATCATTTACCGCTTTAAGGTTATCCATGTCTAAAAAGGCTATCGTTAAAGGATTATGCGCTCTTACGTCACGTATGAGTTTCGCCAATGCCTGTTCTCCTGCATAGCGTGTTAAAGAACCCGTCAGCAAATCCCAATTGGAAGCAAAGCGTGCCATATTCTCCCCGGTTCCCGCTATTGTTCCGTACCGACTCAACAACTCACTAAAGATCAACCGAATCTGTCGGTCCATTTCTTCACGCGAAATACCTAAAATAGTGACCATGTCTTCAATAGATGTTCCTTGCATCATTAGCAGGCGAATACGATCATTCTCAATCACGTTTTCTAGCCTCCCAAACCTCCGTCTTCCCAATTCATCCGGGAACTCATGTTGCGTGTCTTAAGCATATCTCGGGGATAACCAAAATGCAGTGCTAATCCTAGTGCCATCTTCCGTCTCATCATTGTCGGCACGGCCATCTTTTATCCCTGTTTTTTCCAATCCTTTACTCGACAAAATTTTTCAAGTTTGTTGACTATATTTTGGTAGTTCTGGTATTATACTTCCAAAAGCTTGTCGAATATGAGGGAGTGAAGGCATGAAGTCAACAGGAATTGTCCGTCGAGTGGACGAGCTTGGTCGCGTCGTCCTGCCTATTGAATTGCGGAGGACATTACAAATTGAAGACAAAGATTCCTTAGAAATCTATGTCGATGGAGAAAAAATCGTCCTGCGGAAATATGAACCGGCGTGCATTTTCTGCGGAAACGCCGAAAACATTGAGACTTTCCGCGGTAAGAATATTTGCCACGATTGCTTAAAAAGCTTGCATATTGAAGCGGTTTAATTGTTCCGGCTCTTTTGAGCGCGATTATACAATTCTCGACGGGAAATGTGATATTGGGAGGCGATCTGCTGGGTCGCCTCTTTGATTGTGTGCCCTGCTGCAACCAAATTTTCCACGTCATCAATAAGCTTGCCCCAGTCGGGTTCTTGATCACAAACGGAAGGCATTGGTCCTAACACTAAGACCATTTCTCCCTTCCAAGTCCGGTTTTGACTCACTAACTCACCCAGCGTCCCTTTCCAAAACTCTTCAAAGTGTTTAGTCAGTTCCCGCCCGAGAACAACCAGGCGATCCCTCCCTAAAAGCTCCACAAGATCGGCTAAGGTCTTGTCCATATGATGAGGGGCTTCATAAATCACACTGGCATAAGGACAAGCATGAATTTCCTGTAGTCTCTCGCGCCGGGCTTTTCCATGTGGCGGGATAAAGCCCCAAAATACATAGGGGTGGGGAAATCCTGAAGCTGCAAATGCTGTAACCTGCGCCGACGGGCCAGGAATGACCGAAAACGGAATATGGTTTTCATAAAGCCAGACCATTAGTTCTTGACCCGGATCAGAAATAGCCGGCATTCCCCGGTCTGAAACCAGTGCAAGACTTTCTCCTTGGGCAATCCACGTTGCCACTTGTTGCAGACGCTGTGACGCATTATGGGCATGAAACGACACCAAGGGACGGTGGATATCAAAAGTACGGCAAAGAATTTCTGTTTCCCGGGTATCTTCGCATAAAATCCGGTCAACCTGCCGTAATACCGCTTGGGCTCGGGGCGAAAAGTCTTCGAGGTTTCCAATAGGCGTTCCCACCAGGTATACATGCCCGGGTTCTACCCAGTGATGATCCGTGTTTACAGACACGATAGTTTAAGGGCCTCCTTTGCTCTATGGGGCAGCTGTTTAATGCGGTATTCTTCGCGCAACGCCTGGGATTTGGTGTATGGTCCAAACTGACACCAGACCTCCAGCGGCTTATGTGCCCGGGTAAATTTGGCGCCTTTTCCTCGCTGATGAACGCGAAAACGCTGAACCAGATTGGTTGTGATTCCGGTATAAAACACATCACCTTGACATCGTAAAATATAGACCCACCATATGGCCTTATTGCCGGACATGATCGAACACGTCCCGTAAAATCTCTTTGATCAAGTCCTGGGAACCATTGGCGTTCAAATGTTGAAAAGCTTGATAACTCGCTTCCCAGAGTTCTAGCCAGGCTTTGTTCTGGTGCCGGCGATATTGGGTTCTGACCCAATAAGAAAACTGAATCAGTTGTTCTTTGGTTAAGTCATTGCCGGCAAAAAATTGATAAGGATCAAACTGCCTAGCTTCATCCTGGAGATCGGGATCAGCCCGCACGACTTGGCATCGGCTTCTCACCGTAGGTAAGAGTCCATGAGTTTGTTCTGTCACTAAAATAAAGGTGACATAGCTAGGGGGTTCCTCGAGACTTTTTAACAAATAATTTTGGGCCGCTTCGGTTAAACGGTGGGCTTGGTCCACCCAAATAACCAAACGATGGCTCCACAGTGGCGGCCGGTTAATATTCTGCAAAACGATCTGTAACTGATCGCGACGAATCCGGTCTTTTTCCGGTTGGATATGAATGACATCCGGATGGTCGAAGATATCACGTGAACAGGACCGGCACTCACACCCTCTATATCCCTGTTCTTCGCAGGTCATTTGTCGTGAAAGCGCGGTGGTTAGTAAATCCGCCTTCTCTTGGCGTCCTTGAATCACCAAGGCGTGGCCTAAACGCTTGGTTTGCCACGCCTGCAGAATCAGGGGCCACGAACTTAAATACGCTTTAGAATTTTTCATAACGATCAATGTCCACGACAAATATTGTTGCCCCGCCCACAGTCACCTCAACCGGGAAAGGAATATACGGTTCTCCACTATGCGAGGGCGTTTGTGGCGTAAGCGTCTCTTGCCGGGCAGCTGACGTCCGTTTCAAAATATGAATGACCGCTTCGACATCTTTTTCTTCAATTCCCACCAATATCGTCGTGTTGCCCTCGCGCAAAAAGCCTCCCGTACTCGCCAATTTCGTCGCCCGAAATCCCCGCCGGTTAAGTTCGGTAACCGCTCCCGATGCATCTTTGTCCTGAAGAATGGCAATGACCAGTTTCACCAAGAAACCTCCTCATAAATAAATCCATCCCTGAAAGACCCTTCACGGTTGTGCCATGTTAAGTATCCCGTTTGCATACGTCGTCTACGCTCTATCTTGTCGTCATCATGCAGGACGTTACTCAATATTTAAATAGGATTTCACCACATGCTGAATGTCTTTCGCCACATCTTCCACCGGACGCATACTGGCCACAATATGCCATCGGGCAGGATCTTGTTCAACGAGTTTATTATAGCCGGATTCCACCCGTTGGAAAAATTCTCTTCCCGACTTTTCAATATGGTCCTCTCCTTCGAAAAATGAAGGACCCTTGAGCCAAAATGTCAGGTCAGGTTTTAATCCCTCTGTGACGTGCTGATTTACTGTTTCGACCCACTGGACATCGATTCCCCGACCATATCCCTGGTATGCCACGGATGAATCGCTGAACCGGTCCATGATGACAATGTGTCCTTGCGCTAATAAGGGGCGAATGACCGTTTTGACGAGTTCCGCCCGGGCCGCTGCAAAAAGTAATAATTCGGCCTCAGCACTGTGTATTTGTACCGTATGCAATAACAAGCTTCGTAGTGATTCGCCAAGCATGGTGCCCCCGGGTTCCCTAAGCACCGTTACCGGATATCCAATGGTTCGCAGCCATGCTGCCAAACGCAAGATCTGCGTCGTTTTACCGACTTTTTCTATACCCTCAAATGAAATTAGGGCACTGCGTTTTTGATCACCCATAGCCCTTCATCCTTCCCTTCATCATCCCCTGTTGGGGGAGGGGGTTGTAATCCTTTTAGGTCTCCACTGCCCCTTAAGTACCATTCCCGGTACTCTGTTAGCCATGATATCACGTCTTGATTAATGCCTTCGCCCGGAACAACGAGAGGAATGCCCGGGGGATAAGGTATCAAGGGTCTTGCTGCGATCCGGCCTAAAGCTTTGGACCAGGGAATCCATTCGTTTTCTGCCGTCATCGCCTGGTAAGGCGGCATTATTTGTTGCAGGATAGGCCAGCGTCTCCAGTGAGCAGCCCGGTGATAATCAATGTCTCGGTGAGCAAGAACAGCAGCTAGGGCGGACTTCACCGTATTGATGTCATCATAAGGCGTCACAATGAGCGTCACGCCAAAGGGATCTGATTTTTCTTCCACCCCAAATTGTTCGAGTCGGTGAAGAAGACGGGATCCGTCTCCAAGAATGGTCAATTTAGCGGCATCAGCTTGTCCGCCTTGACGCTCCCACCAATCTTGCAACAGGCTCAGCCCCTGATCCCGCCACCTCACACGCAAGTCTCGCAACTGCTCGGCTAAAACTTGCCAGCCTCGGTGGTATTCTCTCTGATGGCGTAAATATTGGAAGTAATCAAGAGACGCTAATAAGAGATAAGAAGGGCTCGACGTCGCCAAAAGATCCCACGTATCTTGGACCTGAGACATGGAAATGATTTCAGAATTCAGGTGCAATAGACCAGTTTGCGTTAAACTGAGTTCGGTCTTGTGCACCCCATGACACACTAAATCGGCGCCTTGCATCAATGCAGAACGGGGAAAACCCTCATGTCCCCAAAAATGTGTGCCATGGGCTTCATCAACGATTAATGGAATGTTGTGCTGACGGCAAATGGCTGCCGTGGCCGAAAGATCCGCTGCGAGTCCTTCATAAGTGGGATTTGTCACAATGACAGCTTTCGGCTTAAATTGTTCAATGAGCCGGGCACGTTCCTCATCGTTGACAGGCAACGGATAACCCCCGGGCCCCATCTCGGAATAGGCCCAAATCGGCCGAAGGTGTCCGAGGATTAAGGCCGCATGCACCGAGCGGTGGGCAATGCGATCCACCACAACGGAAGACCGCGGCGGACACGCCGCTAAAACGGCTGCCATAACTGGCAAGGTCGCCCCCTGGACCGAATACCATGTTTTTTGGGCACCAAAACTTTGGGCCATGAGGCGCTCAGAATCATGAATAGGATCGTGGCCATCCGATTTGGGGGTCAGTTCGCGCACTTCTGTCACGTCCCACTCCCCTAACAAATAGGGTAAGGGCATCCGGCCTTTGTGACCAGGCGTATGCCACCTGGCTTTGCCGCTAGCACTATAAGCCTTGAGCGCTTCAATAATCGGCGTTCTTAACACCAAAGACCGTCTCTCCTTTCTTTTGTGTGTTCTTCTTGATATCTCACCACGAACCCCGGTGTTCAAATAAAATGGCCGTCTTGGTCTTTATAATAGGTGTCCATTGTTTAGGCAATGATAATAAATATGTCGACACCGCGGTTTTCGGTTGCCACAGCACATAGTGCACATGATACTGCTTCCAAATGATATTCGGATTTTCTGTTAAATTTTTGATAGCCATATATTGGTTGAGTTGATGTCCCTGTAAATAAAAGTCTGTCCGACCGTCAATAAACACGGGGATATGCTGGGAGATCAGGTATCCTCCCCAATGATACATGTTAAAAACCCGGCCCTGATGGGTTTTAAGATATTGTGCTGCCAAAATTGGTTCTCCTACCGGTTTTCCAGGGGGGACGATGGGTTTTTCAAAAAGGATTAACCCGGTTAACAACAGCACAATCGGTGCTACCACATATCCTTGAATCCGGCGAAAAGGCCAATCCCGGGTGAAAACTCCCAGTAACACAGCCCACTGCACATCGTAATAAGGAAGAAACCGGATCGATTTCATTGTGGCATAAAAGAGACCGGCCACAAGAAAAAAGTCGGGCCAATTCACTGGGATGTTACCAAACAGCATCAGCAACACCAGAAGGAATAGGGGAACCAAAATCACGACAACCCAAATCATCATGTGGAAATTCGGCGATTGCCATTCCGCGATATACTGTGCAATACGTTCAGAAAATGACACATGCCAAGAATAGGCCCAAAGTCCGGGCCCGTTGGGATTAATGAACGAGCCCAGGACCGACACGATAAAGACCCCCGCCCATTGTTTCAGCGATACCTGGCTCGGCACCGTTTTAACCCGGGCCGTATTAATCGGCACCATTATCCAAATACCTTCCAATAGGAGCAACAAAAACCCCAGAAGGAAGCTGCCATGCATATTAGTCCATACCCACAGTAAGGGTACCGACCACCAAAGACGCCTCGGATGCGTTTTGGCATCCCACAAAATGATGAGCATCCAAACAAAAAAAACATAGCTAAAAGATTGAGGCCGGTCCTTGACAAATTCGACCAATCCAGGGGTCGCCATTAAAACCAAGAGGCCATTTTTAAGACCTTTAATGCCCCGCAAGGATAACAACCAGGCCAATGACACTACCAAAATAGTTCCCATTCCGGCTGACATCAACCAAAATGCTACGCCTCCCATCTCAGACACCAAGGCCGCTAAGAGAACTTCATAGCCCCATTCTTCTGTGACCCAAGGCTTGTGGTACAGGGTATAGGAAAAAACATCACGATGTAAGACGAGATGGTGATGAATCATATACTGGCCCGCCGCCCATTGCCAAAACACATCCCCACTTAAACCATTGTGAAGACTTTGCGCCCAAAACAAACTCGCTGCCAAAACAATCAAAGCGCCTTGCATAAACTGGTGATCGCGTCGTGTCATCGTCATCAAAACTCCTAAAATTTTCTTGTATTGCTTGTTCGCAACAGGGACTAAAATGTCCTGCTTTCGAATATCTCCTAACCAGGAGGGATGGACATGAAGCAGAAATTTTCTATGTCCCGGAGAACTGCAGGATGGTTAATGGCGTTGTTGGTCGCTTTTGTGGTGGTGCACTATGCCTACCAGAAAGCACCCGGTCCCTTGACCCGCGCGGTCACAGGCCAGCCCGCTATCCAAGTGGCACTACGGGGGGAAATTACGAATCTTAATGCCAATACGGTGGCCTTAACATTAGAGGATCCCCATGGCGATTTAACAACATTGTCGCGCATAGTTCAATTAACCGACCATACCCAATATGTCATGCCCGGGGAACCGCCATTAACAGGCACCAGCGGTCTCAAATACTTGCAAAAAGGCTATCGTGTTTTTGTCAAAGGTCGGGGAACCGCCGATAACCAAGTCATTGCCCAAGTCATTCATGTGTCGTTTCCACCCATTAACGGCACAATCAGTGCATTAAGTCCGTCCTTACTCACACTCAAAGTGCCCAACCAACCGCAACTCGCCAATATTGCTCTGACGTCTCATACCGCCATTTATGTTCCGGAAGGGAACTGGAGCAAGTTACAGGTGGGTGCTCCGGTTCGAGTGTGGGTCATTCCGACTACCAATGGCAATACCTCTTCTCTCACTGCCTTATCGGTAATGGTCTTGTCGGCTGCTCAAACATCGGCCTCCTCGTTGAAGCCATAACTCCCATATAGGGATCCGGGATCCAAATTTCATTGCCCGGATCCCATTCTAAGACTTCTCGCCATTGGGAAGGCACTCACGTCCCTGTTTTCAATTTACCAAGAATATGGCGTTTTATAGGGAATTTTGCCGTATCATATTTTTAAGAAACCAATAAGTGTTAACAAACTTCCATTTCGGGTTGGCAGAGGTTCTCGATTAGGAGGGTACATTTTGGATCGCATCTATTTGCTTCATGGCTTTATGGGCACTTCACAGAGTCATTTTCTCCACCAAATTACCGCCTGGCACGATATTTTTACGGTGATTCCCATTGATTTACCGGGACATGGGTCAAATCCCTTGGACGGCACCCGTCCCTATTTTTCTTCAACGCTTTCATGGCTCATGGATCTCATTGAAGACCAAGGTCGAGGACATCTTGTCGGCTTATCGTTAGGCGCTTCTCTTGCCATACATGTGGCCTTAAACAACCCAGGTTTGTGTCAAACCCTCGTGTTAAGTGGCTACTCGCCCTTTATTCCTGAAGAACTCGAACCGTTAATGCGGCAACAATATGAGCAATTTCAACGTATTGAACAAGAACAGCCCCAAATCGTTCAAGAATTTCTCACGCTCCATGGTACACGCTGGAAGAATACATTAATGGCGGTTCTTGATGATATGACCTTTCATTATCCCCGTGTCGATGATCACGCCCTCAGAACTCTTTCTGTTCCGACACTCGTGCTTAATGGCTCGCAAGAATCCTACGAACGCCATGCTGCCGTTCATGTAGCCGATATCGGTAATCCTCTGTTGCAAGTAGGCCTTATTCCCGGAGCAGGGCACGTTGCTAATAGGCAAAAACCTGATGTTTACAACACCATGGTACTCGATTTCTGGGCGGGATTGTCTGTGACGGACAAACCTGTTTCTCCTTCATAATTGCCCGTCCTAAAGAAAAATGGCGGCGCCCCATTTAGGCACCGCCAGAAAACCTGAGCCTTAGGATTATGATAACGAATGGGATAGCGCGGCGGACTTGCGAAGACGCAATAAGAGATAATACACCAACGCCCCCACCAGCATACCTACGTAGTATCCTGTATCACCGTTGTCTAACATTTTGGCGACAGGACCTTCGAAAAGGATCGTCGACATAAAGGGAATGACGGCCACAATTCCAGCAAGAAATCCGCCGATCGCTGCGGTGTCTACACCTTTGGACGACAGCGCACGATCTTTGTTAATCAATCCGTGATAGGCCGCAACCAACACAATTCCCACCCAGGGTGCGACCCAATAACTGAGGAGCAATAAGAAGTTTTCATAATCAGCCAGCAAATGGGAATTGGCCAACCAGGCCACAAGCCAGCCGACCGCGCCTAAGAAAATCGCAGCATGAGTGCGGCGGATGGGAATATCCAGCGTTAATAAGGACAAAGTTGCCGTATAGCCGTTAATAGCGTCCGCTGTCATTGTGCCAAATATAATCGCGAGCAGGGCAAAACCGGTTAATGGTCCCATCAAGTTTTGCACCATCCCAATGGGACTCAAATTGCCCCAACCTAACGCTCCAACCACCGCGCCAATACATTCGACCCACACCGTGCCCACAAATGTTCCCCAAAATGTCGCCCAGAAAACGCTTTGGGGTGAAGTGGTTTCCGGCAAGTAACGGCCGTAATCTGATGCATAAGGCGCCCAACTAAAAGAATAGGAGACAACGGCAGCCAATTCCAACAAAAAATCTCCGTAATTGCCTGCGTGCGCTAAACCCAGATGCGGCAAATGATGAATCACTTCGTAACTCATCAAGACAAATAACAGGCCTTGAACATACACCATAACGCGTTCAAATCGATGAATAATATCATAGCCTAAATATCCCAGGGCTATTTGACCCGCAGCAACGAGAAATAATCCGAGGGCTAGGGGAATGTGTAATAATTTCGCCATGGCCTCTCCGCCTACCGCGGTATTAATCGTGTACCACCCGATAGCCGATAAGGTATTTAAAAAGGAAGGCAAATAATTGCCCCGGCGCCCAAAAATACTGCGGCTCAATGGTAATTGAGCTAGTCCTTGGCCCGTGCCTGCTTTTGCCGTCAGTCCCACTAAAAGAGACGCAATAATATTTCCTAAAATAATAGCCAAGAGAGTTTGACCTAAATCTAAGCCTAATACCGGACCTAATACCCCAACCAGCCATGCCGGCATTCCTAAGTTCGCTGAAAACCACAACGAAAATAATTGAGAGGGTTTCCCATGCCTTTTCGCCGAGGGGACCCATTCAATACCTAGGGGTTCTACCAGTTCTTCCGTAGCCATCATCTCACCTCCATTTTGGAATATATATCACCTGTCATTACACATGTCAAATTCCAATCACAACACTACACTCTTTAGAAAGTTTTTATACATGTTGACAGATATTTTCTCTATGCAAAAACGTCTTTAAATCTCTACGATAAGACAACGCAATGCAAAAGTCCGTGTTTGGAGGCCAACACAGATCGAACAAGTTTTCATATAGAATAAAGGGAATTTCAATCGCAAAACGAAAAGTGCTAATTTATGGGGTTCAGATTGCATACACTCACGCTCTCATTAATCACTTCAATCACTTCAGCCGTCATCCGCCCCCCTCAACGCGGAGCGCAGTCACAAACAAAACCTCCACTCTATATTCCTATCCCTGCCAGTTAATCCCATTATTCTGGCTAGACACTTGAAAAATCTTTCCAGAACTGAGGGAAACCGATACGGTGATATGACCATGACCCGCCAAGATGATGGTTGGCACTTTGCCGATATTAGGTTGACTAGGACAATTGATCCGTGTCTCTTGCCATGATATTCCGCCGTTCGTGGTCCGAAACAGGAGAATCTGCGGGGTCGCATACGATGGTTGGGCAATTAGTCCGTCTTCAGTTGTCCAAAATGCGAGTGCGGGGTTTCCTACAGTGTCAGGAAAAACCTGGTAGGGTGACGCCGTCCACCGCGTATAATTCACCAGGTTCCAGTGTCTTCCCCCATCTTTGGAACGAAAGAGGAAAAAAGGCTCTTGTGCCGTAGCCGCCTCGCCGCCTACCAGCAGCCACCGGTATTGCCCCATGGTCCATGTACTTTCAGAAGGGGTGTGGGACAGTCGAGTCTTGGCTAGCAACAAACGAACTCCTTGGGTAACACTCAATGGCTGAGGCGCCTTTATAGACGCGAGGATACTCTGCGCCGTCTCTGATTCACTGGTAGGCATAGACATATTCATCGCATACCGAGAACCCAGCAAGCTCAGATCCGACATCGTCACATACAATTCGCCATGAATATTTTCCATTGCTTCGGTAAAATATGGACTCTGATTCCAAGGATTTTTGATAAGTCCCTGCGGTTTAGGAAGAGTCGGAAGCAATTGAAAGACATCGGACCGGTTCAGTGGGTCCATTGTCAGCGTAAGACGTGCTTTGCCCGTATTCGCAACGATTTGGCGCACTCCTAAGGATAATTGATGGAACGAGTGAACCTTCCAGGTATTCGGCACCCGAACCGACAAGTCTCCGAGCCGTAGAAGCGTCGAGTGCGGCATCATTTCAGATGACGTCGATGATTTTATATGGGTTGAGTGAGTTTTTGATACGCCAAACTGAGATGAAGGGCTGGCGGAGACATGGGTATGATGACTGACCACTGGCGACGGCTTAAACCCGCATCCTGCCAACACATTCATCCCTAACAGTCCCGCCATCCAATATGACATGCTCAAGAACGCGAACTTCATTTCCGTTACCCCTTTCATACATATAACGCCCACATTTCGTTCCAAGTCACCATTTCTGTTAGATGCGGATGCTAGTCAAAATCGAACAAAATTTTCAATTTGAACAGGAATATTTCAAGCATTTGGCGTATTGGGACAATATCAATCGTTATGGGGGAGGCATAAGCATGACACCGGACAATCCATGGAATTTTGGCCGTGATGTGATCGACCGCTACGCTCAAGAAAAGCCGGACGCGCTCGCGTTATCGATGATGCATAATGACACGAATATGCTGTTAACTTTCCAAGATATCTCACGTCTTTCAGGGCAGACTGCCGATTGGCTAAAAGCTCAGGGCATCGGCAAAGGGGACCGCGTCCTTATTGTTCTAGGAAAAGACCCGGCATTTTGGCCCATCATGGTCGCGTTAAATAAATTAGGCGCCGTCGCTATGCCCGGAACAACGCAGTTAACCGCTAAAGATCTCTTGTACCGCTTACAAGTTTCTCACGCCACCTCAGCTATCGTTCTGCCCGAGATTGCTGATAAATTACAGGACGAGGCTCTTCATTTAACGCATCCCATTGTGGTAGGAGGAGTCCGACCCAATTGGATCTCATTTGATCCCTATCATTTGGACAACCCGGTGTTCGATGGATTTCCTACGGACTCCACTGATCCCACATTAATTTACTTTACTTCCGGCACTACCGGATATCCCAAAATGGTTCTACATAATCAACGATATCCAGAGGCCCATACCATCACCGCTCAATATTGGCTCGGACTCAACCAAAACGATCTGCATTGGAATATTTCAGATACAGGTTGGGCCAAAGCCGCATGGAGTTCATTATTTGGACCTTGGATGGTTGGTGCCGCCATTTTCGTCGATAATATGACCGGTAAATTTGATCCCCAACAGTTTTTGCACATTTTATCCACACATCCCATTACGTCGGTCTGTGCACCACCAACCGTTTACCGGTTAGTCGTCAAAGAAGATCTTTCCCTTTGGTCATTTCCACATCTTCGAAGCGCGGTATCAGCTGGGGAACCCCTCAATCCCGAAGTCATTCAAATCTTTAAGCAGGCTACAGGCCTTGATATACGCGATGGCTATGGTCAAACTGAGACGGTTTTATTAATCGGTAACACTCCAGGACAACCGATTAAACCGGGATCTATGGGACGACCGGCGCCGGAATTTGAAATGACCGTGATTGATCATCAAGGTGTTCCTTTACCACCAGGTCAAGAAGGAGATATTGCGATTAAGGTGCATCCGAAACGACCGCGTGGGCTATTTCAGGGCTATGTCAATGATGAGGAAGGAACCCAAAAACGGTTTGTCGGGGATTATTACATAACCGGAGACCGGGCCATTGTGGATGAGGATGGATATTTTTGGTTTGTAGGCCGCGCAGACGATGTGATTATCAGTTCTGGATACCGCATTGGTCCTTTTGAAGTGGAATCCCTCCTTGTCGAACGCCCCGAAGTATTAGAAGCAGCCGTCGTCTCTTCCCCCGATCCCATCCGTGGAGAAATTGTCAAAGCTTTTGTCGTATTGAAACCAGGAATTGAGCCCAGTGCGGCATTAGCTGAAACCCTGCAAAATCATGTCAAAACGCAAACGGCGCCCTATAAATATCCCCGGGCAATCGAATTCGTGACGGATTTGCCGAAGACTGTCTCTGGAAAAATTCGGCGCATTGAATTACGGCAAAAAGAGTGGCAAAATGCCACCAAACCTCACGGCCCCGCATAAAACCGCTTATATCGATAGAACTGACCGCCATCAGATCATGGGATCGTAATCAATTCCGATCTGGTGGCGATTATATAGAAATTTATCGAATTTCCAATCTCGCTCCGGATTGTCGCATCAAAGTTAGGCTGGTCTATTGAAGGAATTCCGATCAATTTGATTATAGCGTTCAACAAGGTGCTGGATTTTCCCGATTACAACCGGATTAACGGCATCCAATGCGGCTTGTAACCCATCCCCCTTCAGCACATCACACCCCAAAATCAGGGTATGATTCGGGCTTCTTAACTCATGATAGTGAAAATATACACTGAAGTGAAGTGGAATGTTATTGGGCTTGCCGGATGTGATAATATTTTGGGAAATATTATTGTGACTCTAACGGCCATAGTAACTTCTTGTGAGGCTCCGAAGGAGGGAACAAAAACCAAAGGCGCTTCGTTTCCCCCGAGGGAGGTTCCATGCTTTTTTGAATTGCTGTCCGGACCTGCCCGTTACGGGTTACATGATCAACAACTCTCACGTTGCCGTCAAACTGCACTGTCTCGCCGAAAACTGTGAGATAAACGGGACGGGGATTCTTGAAAAAATAAAAATGCCATCTTCGTATCCCGCAAAGGGGATAACACCTATTATGAGAGTTCCGGAAATTTTTCGCATTCCTCATTTTACACGCTTCTGGCTCGGTCAAACCGTATCCGCCTTCGGGAATAACTTGATGCCCATTGCATTTGTATTTGCGATCTTATCCTTGGGCGATTCTGCGGTGAGCCTTGCGAAGATTCTTGTGGTTTTGTGGGGCGTTCGCGTCGTGGTGCAATCATTTGGCGTCGCCATTTCAGACAAATTACCGCGAGTTCCTTTGATGATCATCGCAGACGGCGTGCAAGCCCTCGCCCTCACGGCCTTGGCGCTCTTGTATATTTTTCATGACGCGCGCATCCTATGGCTTTACGGCGAAGCCGCAGTGGAAGGTGCGCTGCAAGGTCTCTACGATCCAGTAGCGACCAGCCTCCGCCGACAGCTGATTCCCTCGGCGTCTCTCCAGCAGGTTGTCAGCGCACAGAGCCTGGCGAGTAAGGGTACGCGGATTATCGCCCCACTGGTCTCCGCATTTTTAGTGCGCGATGTCGGGTTCTGGAGTGTCTTTCTATTGGATGCGGGCACCTTTGGATTCAGTGCCCTAACCCTCCGGGGGATCCGTTATAAGACGCCACCGCCTGAACTTGCTATCCGGACCAGTTGGTACGCAGATTTTGTACAGGGCTGGAAGTGCTTAATCAAATTCCGATGGATTCTATGGCTTGCGCTGGCAACGTCCTTTAATAATATGATTATGGGAGCGTTTGCCGTGGTAGGCCCGACGATCACCCACAGAAGTTATGCCGGCATTTTGGCTTGGGCAATTTTACGGAGTGCTACCATGGTCGGTGGAGTGGCGGGAGTACTGATAGCCTATCGGGCAACCTGGCCCAGACCTTTTGTGGTCATCCAACTCATAAGTGCGATCTTTATCGCACTCCCTATGATCCTTTTAGCATTACACGGGAACCTTATATGGGTGGCTGTGACCGTGGGACTCATGGGAGCTGCCCTCGCGATAAAATCCGTGTTTTCCGACACAGCGATAAGCCAGCAGATTCCAGCGCGCGTTATCGGACGCATCGATGCGTGGGATACGACCCTCGGCGATCTCCTCTTACCCGTCGCCTTTGTGCTTGCGGGTCTGGGTATCCATATATTGGGCGTGCGCCCCGTTCTGTGGGCCATGGCCGTCACCAGTATATTCACGAATATCAGCGTACTCGGCTTTCGCACGGTGCGGCAAATATCTCTCACTTATGGTCCTACCGAAGGCATGGTGGAAGAATGACAACTCGCCCCGAGCCCGCATGCCTCCCAAACGCTTCGCGGGTTATCTGGTCATGAACCCGAATTTCTTCAATCATTTTAGCTTCACACACCCGTTGTGTTTACTGCTCACGAACGAAGGATTGACGGACCGTTTATGCGTTGATGAATTTCATACGCTCATTATTCGAAAGCGCCTGGCGCTTCCAAAAATTCCAATGGTGCTACGTAGATGGGAATACATACCATTTGAGCAGCCATAATGGTCCGGTTGCTTGATCCATTTAGTGATCGCGTTGGCAATTGCGCAAGAGCTAATGAATATTCGAACTTCATCCGGAATCGTTCTTTAATTATTTGTTGAATAAGAATTTTTTGTTGAATAAGCGAGGACTTTAGAGATCCATTATTAAAGATGACAATGATAGCCGGTTTCATCCCACCATCCACTCTTGCAAATCTAACGCGAAGGACTGAACTAACATCGCAATCGACGACGATAACAAAACAGCTAAAAGTAGAATTGCCTGGGTCAGACTTTCCCGATACGGATAAAATACGTCACAATACCATCTTGTCCTCTTTAATTATTATAGGTTGGCGTGGACCGTTCGCGAGGATCGCCGACGGCTGCCATCATCGCTTCCGACGTAGGCGGCTGGGCCGGAATAAGAAACATGAGACTCAGCAGCAATACCATCGAACCCGCGCCAGCAAATAATGCGGCGATGCCTAACCATCCAATTATCAGCTCCGTGAGCCCCATCCCCACGGGAGTCATCAAGTTCAAGATCCCACTATAGGAAGAAAAAGCACGGCCGCGCACTTTCTCGGGAATCGCTGCTAACAAAGATGACGTCACGAGAGACTCGACCAAACCGATGGTCGTACCAATTCCCGCTGCAATGGCATAAGGCAAGGGAATTGCAGTGACTTGGCCAAACAACACCACCAAAGCGCCCATTCCCGCGAAGGCCCATCCGAGTACGCGCGCCGTCGGCCATCTTTGTGCCCATCCGACCATCACTGCACCCACAATGAATCCAACCAAAAATGCTGTATTGAGCCATCCTAACGTCATAGGCGTTCCTTTTAAAGGCCCGTGGACCCACTGGGGCAATACCATCTCTAGCGGCACAAGCACGAGGTTGGCCATCATAGCTACCAGAACAAATCGCCGGATCCACAAAGATCGCCACAAGACGCGGATCCCGGTCTTCCATGCAGACCACAACGGAACATCCGTGTTTGTTGTGCGAATCGGACCCGACGTGCGAATCAACAATAAAGAGGCCAAAGAAACCAGAAAAGTTAAGGCGTCTATGCCAAACAGAGTGGACGGCCCATACAGGGCCATGAGAATGCCGCCCATGGCGACACCCACTAAACTGGCCAAACCGGATATCGCCTTGAAAATGCCGGTGGCCGAAGGTAATTGGTCGCTGGAGATGAGGGTGGGAATAAATGCCATAAGGGATGGTCCAAAAATCGTCCCGAGTGACTTGAGCACAAAGACTACCACGAACAATATCCCAATCGAAGGACGTTCAATAGAACTAGTCAACCAAAACAGTAGTGAGCCCAACACAAACCGACCCAAATCCGACACAATAATTAGGAAGCGACGATCAAAACGGTCGATCAGCCCTCCCCAAAACAAACTGCCAACCGCCGGCAAAGTTTGAGCCAATCCAATCCACAGAACGTCGACACGAGAATGTGTGATGGTAAGAACATACCAATAAATCGCCAGAGTATAAAAATTATTTCCGACTGACGAGACGAATTGTCCGGTCATCAATAACATCCAGCGCCTATTATGCGCGAATAATTTCATGGGTTCCCCCTACGCAGTGATCTATTCGGACGACTCATTCTTTTCGGACCAAGCTGGAGATCCATTTTTGTAGAAATTTAGCAATGTCCGTGGCGATTTGTTCCGGATTGCTTATCGGGTACTTCTCACAAAATACTTTTACTAATGCCTCAAGAGATGAATTATCATCCAACAACCGCCAAACTAATTCGACAGGGTGGTTATAAGTCTATGTAGAGTGCAGTGCGTCACGAAGTTATATAACCACATACAGTTGTCAGTGCTTTGAGAGCGCACTGCAGAATTCCGCAAATACTTGCGACAAGATTTGCCCAATGGGTCA
Organism: Sulfobacillus thermosulfidooxidans; assembly: GCF_001280565.1. Lineage (NCBI taxonomy): Bacteria > Bacillati > Bacillota > Clostridia > Eubacteriales > Clostridiales Family XVII. Incertae Sedis > Sulfobacillus > Sulfobacillus thermosulfidooxidans. The sequence continues at coordinate 2,087,832 of NZ_LGRO01000001.1, forward strand.
CGTTGACATGAGGAATTTGCAATTCGCAGTATGGGTTGTGGTATAGGTCGTAACAAATGCATTGAAAAGATTTGGCGACACAACATTGTAGCCGTCGGTGTCAATACACAGGAGACCTCCCTTCCATGTTTTCGGGAAATATGATATATTCCAGAAGATTTAATAACCCCACTGAGCCATTTGCTATGATCAGAAAACGGTGAGTCAAGCGAACCCCACCGGGTTTACACGATTATTAGTTTAATCGATTAGGTTACTCGTTGTGATTGTGATAATGTTTGTTCGACAAACACATGGGTTTTACCTTTTAATTGGGAACTCAACAGGTAATTAATTATTCGCCAACATTCGATTTCGCTAATCTCTAAACACGTCAAGTGATAATAAACCCCAGAAATTATTATAGCGATTGATCGCCATGCTCGCCGTGGTGGAATCCTCTCAGATAGAAGGATCTGTCACTCGACATTTTATCTGGGCCATGCGGATTAACCCCTCAATATCCAGGCAAATTGCCTTGTCACACGTAATAGATGACGATGACGACACTATGGGATACATTACCAGGAGATATCGGGTGTGGGTTTCCTTCGCTCGTGACGCGGAGCGAATCGCGTGATTACGGTTCCGAACCAGCTCTGTTAAATGAATATTGTCTCTGTGATTGCCAAAGAAGACTGGTTTTTGTCTGCGCTAACGATTACCGACGTCTGTGCCCACATGATTGTGATGGATCATATCGGGTTTCGCTGCTAAGCCACCGATGAGCGCTCGACTCTGCACCAAACCGTCATCCCACGTCAACCGCATGGCACATGCCCCTCGTTCTGCGCACCAACAATGGCGCCCAATTTATCGCCGAAGCATTTGAAACGGCTGATGCTGTCTATGATGTGGAACCTGAAGGGACCGACCCTGGTTGCGCCCCAAATAACAAGGCATATATCGCATCGTGGCTTTCCCCGTGAGAGCGCGACTGATAAGAGATTTGCGATCCGCCTGGTAACGAATTTTCCATCGTTCTGGCAAATCATACAGAAATATGCAAATATGCACTAGGAATGGTTTGACGCTTACTTTGTGCCAGCAGATAAGAAAATGAGGACGCCATAACCGGTGTCCTCATCTCGTCTCCTATGGCAAAAATTTCTTTACTGCAAGGTTTTGGTACTGAAATACCAATCCTTAATATTCAGTGTTGAGTCTTTTTTGCGTGCGGCTAATTCATCCATGGTGCGGGGCGGTGAGACGATGACCGGATCGTTCGGTTGCCAATTAGCTCCCGTATTTACATGATATTGATCCGCAGTTTGTAGCGCTTTGACTACCCGGATGATTTCGTCAATATTCCGTCCTGTAGTCATCGGATAATAAATCATGAGGCGCAAGATGCCTTCGGGGTCAATAATAAAGAGAGCCCGCACAGCTTGCGTTGTCGCTGCTTTGGGATGAATCATTCCATATAGCCGCGAGACATGCATATCTAAATCAGCAATAATCGGAAATGGCGTCACTTGTCCAAATTTCTCGGAAATCGCGTTAACCCAAGCAATATGGGAAAAAATTGAGTCAATGCTTAGACCTAATAGTTGCACATTCAGCGCGTCAAATTCAGGTTTACGTGCCGCAAATCCCATAAATTCGGTCGTACAGACCGGAGTAAAATCTGCCGGATGCGAATACATCACGACCCATTTTCCCCGGTAATCGGATAGGCGCACACGTCCAAAGGTAGTATCGGCTTCAAAATCCGGAGCCGGTTCATTTAAACGGGGCAATGTGGGATAACTGGTCGTGTCCATCGTTTCCATAGCAACATCTCCTTTATTAAAATCTTTACTGTTTAAGAATAAGTCTTACATATGTCATTGTATTCTTAACGATTGAAAATTACAAGATGCTTATAAAACATTAACATATTATCGAAACTTTAAGTGGGCTTTATCATCATGCGAAGGCCTTATGGTATCAAGATGATAATGTCTAATGCTGCAAGAAGTTCCCGCAAAATATCCAACCTTGTGAGCGATTAATTACCGAGAGAAAAAGATGACCCGTTTCCGGCCATTCTCAAAAATCGTGCCATCATACTAGGTGATAAGCATCTTAGCAAAAGCTGCCTGCATGGATAAAGCATAGGAAGCTTTCCCAAACACTTTCGAGCTTTCACAATCTCTTCAAGTCAAGATTTTCTTCTCGCCATTTTTATGCTCAGGAAATGAAAGTGGAGCAATTGGCAATGAACCGATAACTCTTCCGCTAGCAAAAAAGCGTGGTCGCCCCCGCATATTGAGAGAACAAAGTGCACCCATCACTCCCTCAATCATCCGGTATCTGGCTTACTGCTTACATATCATTTGCAAAGACCCGTAACTTTTAGTATGTTTACAAGTACGTAGGCATATTTTGCCTCTTGGAGGGAGCGGCCTGTGAGAAATTTGGTAGTCCCACCCAAGAACTATCTCACAAGGCAAACGATAAGCGTAAGACGTGATATGATAATGTCCCGGTAACATGACGCATAAAGCATCGTGATGATGCAGGAAGTGGATGGCTGATCAAATCCAGTCATTAGTGTCATTGACCCTATAGGGTATTGGCTATTCGGAAATCTCTTCAAAAAAAATCGCTAGACGGGTGAAAGGACGGTTGCAGGTGATAAAAGTCTACCCACAATTTGAAGAAGACCTGCTCGTACGGTTATTTCATAAAGGCGTGAAGTCACAGTGGACGGTCGAGGATGTCAATTGGGCAGATCCGATTCAATTTAACGAAGAACAAGCCCATGCCTTAGCACGTATGTTGACTCCCGTGTATTTAGGGGAACAGTCCGCCATGATCGGAGCCAGTGTTGCGCTTCCCCAAATGGCCGGAGCTGGGGAAACCACTGCCCAATTATACCTCAGCAGTTTTCTGATGGATGAAGCACGCCACTTTGAGGTGCTCACCCGGCTATACCAACGTCTTCAGGCCGATCCGTTAACGATCCGGCAGATGCCGGAGATGCTGCGTTACCATAACCGTCTACGTAAAGGAGACCGTTTGGATTGGGTCTGGGGCATTTTGATCAGTGATATTTTTGCCAAAAACTTTTATTCGTTATATGCCAAAACGCAACCTGAGGCGCTATTTGGCAAATTATCCGGACGGATATTAAAGGATGAATCACGACATCAAGCTTTTGCTGAGCATTATTTGAAAGGGGCTTTACCCACCGTTCCATTCGAACGGTACAAGGTTTTGCTCGAGATGAAAGACGAACTCTTAATGATTATGGACGCCATGTATTACAGGCTCCGAGACGATGCTGAAAGGGTAGGAATGGACGGTCGGAAATTTTTGGACCGCTTACGGGAAGACATTGAAACCAAGGCACGCCGCATCGGTCTTGATGACTCCAAAGGTCCAGACTCTAGAGAAGGGCGGCGTAAGATCGTGCCGGGCTTTGGCAAGGGCATCGCATCACCAAGCTCGCATTCTCCATTGTCTTTTAAGGCCTTGAAACCTTCCAAATGCACCACGTGTTATTTAGCCCTGTTATGTCAGACACCCTTGTTCCGACGCGCTCAATGTGTCTAAAAGGCATGGAGGCCTTCTAACGAAGGCCTCCATGTTTCCAGTGCGTGCGAAAGAAATTTTCACTGCCGCGACTTGCCATTGAGGCAGCAGCCGAAATTTCTAATGATAAGGTGGCGGCCGCAATTATTTGCGCTAATCGCCTCGCCGAATGAGGACCTTCACACCCCATCATACGCAAATATGACCTAGCATGGGGTAATTTTGTTCCCCCACCTACCGTGCCCACTTCGAGCCCACTCAACGTGATACTAAAGGCAATCCCTTCTGTGACCCGAGATAGCGTAGCATGAGCCATGCTGCTGGTTCCGACCATACCCAAGTCTTGACCTGTCGCAGCAAAAATCGCCGCCACGGCCGATGCCGGGGTAAAGCCAAAGGAAGGCATACCACTATCATGGGCGCCATGGAGTCCTGTCCACTCTAAAGCCTGAAGATTTTCCGCAGTGGTATTTAAATAACGGCGAATAATATCATCGGGAATGATGCTTTCCGCCACGACCGTCTTCCCATGCCCACCGTGAAAATATTCATAACTAGGTTTTTTATCTCCGCCCATATTGGCCTCTAAAAAGATGCTATGCGGCGCCAGACCTTGTACCTCAATTTGCTCGACAATATATTCATTCAAGGCGTACGCGTTTCGTGTAATCATATTCGGACCGCAAGCTTCTTGCGTATCAAATCCGTAAAGGACATGGCAGACAGGGCCCACCACATGTGTGCGGATATTGAGGAGGGTAGCATGAGAAGAAACCTTTGCAGAACGTTCGCCCGGCTGAACCACCTTATCGGCATGAAGGGGATTGTTAATCCACGCCTTCAAATCGTCCTGATGTGCCATCACCCATTCATGTAAATGGATCGCATCTTGTGTCGTGTCAAACACAAAAGCACAGTCCCTGGTCATCTCATCGCGCAATACCCAAGTCTTAATGCCGCCAGCCAAGCTGCTGACATGGGAACCCCGCAACATCGATTCGGACAGTCCCCCTTCTGTATGAGCCAAGGGAACAAAAACGTGATCGATTTGTCGTTGCACTTCCTGCAACTGACCATCATCACGGCGCTCATATAATCCCATTTCAATCGTCATGGGCCCAACCACACCGACTGGCAAGACCATTTCTCCGGTCAAACACTCTTGAAATGATCCTAAAGTTTCAGCCCCCACAGACCAGGAAAAGATGCGTCTTTGGTCCTCCGCGGTCATCTGCGGCAACTGCGCCAGGATCGCCTGACGCTGCTGGATTGCCGACAGATGATTGCGATGAGACCAGCGGAATTTCATCACTCATCGACCCCTTCTTAGACATTCTTTTCTATTGTAACAAAGAATGCTCAGAAGTCTGAAAGGAATCCCGCCCGTACCGACCAAGAATGCGAACATCTCCTCATTATCCTACCAAGGTGGCAACCTTTTTGCGGAAGGCGTGAAGATATTGCCTGGCCTCTTGAACAGCTTGCCCCTCATGATCCCAGTCGTGTCCTAGACCCCGAATGCGGTGATATTCCCAATGGTCAGGAAACCGGCTTACCCCTGTGGCCAGAAGAAAAAATTCCTCAATCCAGTTTGCGCCGATAACCTGATCATGATCGCCATGCAAGAGCAAAACATGGCGGGAACCAATGCGGGGCACCTTGTAACTGACGTCCCAATCTAGCAACGTCTTTTTCACCGGATCAGCAGGCCAATCATAATAGGGATGGCGGTCCTTAAGAAATTCTAAATGGGGTGTACTGCCGATAGCCACAATTCCCCGCACCGGAGCCTGCCGGTTATCGGCACAGGCCCATAAAGCCACCAGCCCTCCAAGTCCAAGACCAATGAGCAAGGACGAATCAACCGTGTCTATCCATTGCCCCACGTGTTTTCTGGCGTCTGTAAGTACCTGAATATATCCATCATAAAACACGTCGGGAACGGCGAGGCGCTCCTGTCCCCCCAAGTTGAGTACGGCAATCTGTTCATCGTCATGGGTTTTGTCTTCAAATCCTAATGAGGATACCAGTGAAGTCGATACCCTTTCAGGAAAATCACTAATAATCAAAATCGATTCCTTGGTCCCATCCGGATTATTCATAAGTATCTGTGCCACCTTCCCTAGATGGTATGGGGGGTGAAAAACGCCCTGTGGTCTTAGCCCTCCCTGCCATGGACTCATTTTGGTCTGTCACCGTTTTTTGTGGAATGAAAAATTGACAGACCCCGGTTTCGGCCCGGCTAAAATGAATGGCCGGAGCCTTGAAATGTTTGGAAAAGGTGCGGGCCTCGGCCTGACAAACCAGTTCTGCGTCTGGAGTATTCGGTAACGGACATTGGCGCATCGTGATCCACCACCCATTCGGGCTCTTTTTCCAATCCATGAGCACCGAATCCTCTTGGCTTAACTGTTCTAGCGATTGATCAATCGACTGACCGTAATATTGATCGGTGAATTGTTCTAAAACCTTTCCGAGAAGATCCTTTCCTCCAACTTTCTCAATGGCTCTAAGCAACTGAGGAATCGCATGAAACTCTTCATCCCGGGGTAAAACACTTTGGTATACCCCGGTATGATGAGATCCCGGAAGTAAGGTCATAGATACCCGGTTTTCTTTGACCAGCTGGTGAAGATGACGCTGAATATGGCGGCGGGAGACACCAAAAATCCTTTGGAGTTGTTCCGTCGTAACCTCTTTGTGTTGATCAAGATATTCTAAAATACGCTCGCGAAGGGATGATGGCATCATATCGCCCTCCATCATTTGACTGGCGTGGACATATCCGGCGTGATCGACACCTTTTGTTGATAAGCTGCAAGAAGATCATCGGGTGTTAATCCTGTAATCGGGTGACGAGCAAAACTCCCCTGAAGGCGTTCAGGGAACTCTCGAACCCGTAATGGGGTTTGAGTCAGGTCCTGTGTTAACCGGGTTAAAGCATCTGGGGGCTCAATTAATAAATCGCCACCGAGCCAAATGTTTTCAATCCACCCGTCCGCTTCGAGCCATATCATGCGAATCAGTCCCGTGGGCGTTTTATGTAAGCCTTCGTAGAGGTATACACCGTCTTTGATTTTCCGCCCGGGAGTAATCCATCCCTCATTTTGGAAAACAAATTTCGGATCGAAAAGCTGTACTGCTAAACGTTCAGCTTCCGCTTCTTCTTCAGCGGTCAAAACATCTTCATGAGCCGGGCTATCGAGCAAGTTCACAAATTCTTCGGTGAGTACCGCCATCGCCTCTTCCGGTGTCGGAAGATTGGTTCCAAGTTCATCTTTCATCGTCGTCATATAGTCTTTGAGTGATTGGATCGTCTTATCCCGGAACTTCTCTGACGGGACATTTAAGACGTTTGCCATCAACTCGCGATCAAAATCAAACATCCAACTGCCGACGAAAACCATGCTTTGACCAATACTTGCGGCTCCCGTTCCCCCAATCTTCTTCTGTCCGACAACAATGTCGTTCAAAGGCCGTTTCTCTGCTGCAATACCAAATCGTTGATAAGCCGAAACAGGTGCTGGTAGCAGCGCAGCATAGAGATCTTTAATGGCTGCATGGGCGCCAGGCAGAATCAAGTGCCAAAACGTTTGATGAGAATCCAGTAAGACCGCGCCCCCGCCTACCAACCGGCGCGCAATCGGAATATGATGAGACTCACAATAGGGCACATTTAATTCCCGGTTGGCCAATTGATGGTATCCAACTGACACAAACGGCCCATTTGGTGTCGACGACACCAAGACCATTTCGTCCATGGCATTAGCAACCTTTGCCACGGCATGAAATACCGATAATGACCGGGGAATGGAGACACGTCCTAAATGAATGACTCGCATTAAGCATTCCCTCCATTCACATTACACCCATCCACAGGCATCCGGTGGATTTTAGGGCACGGGATAGGGTCGGTAGGCTTCCCGTGCTCACGCATTTTGGGAAGACGATGATTAGAACGACAAAACCAAATCCGACGCTAACGCTTCTTCATTGACAAAGGTCCCTCCCACAATTCCGGAGACACTGTCAATGAGATCGTCTTTAGTCATATCATTCAGATCTAAAGACGGTGTGCACACTAAAAATTTTACGCCAGCATCTAACGCCTGGTCGATAAAATATTGCAGGGTCTCACCGCCTTCTTTCACATAAAGATTTTCCGCGACCCCTTTCTTCATCAGTTGCGTCCCCCGCATGGTAAACAGCATCGTCACTTCATGATCCAATAAGCATGCCGCAGTCGCCAAAAAAAATGGGGACGCCGTACGTTCGGGAGTATCGGGTCCTGATGTTTGAATGTACAAGATTTTACTCATGATGATTTATCCCTCCTGGGCTTTGAGCCCCACCTTTTCAATCCGAAAGTGAAACTCGTTTCCAACCTTTTCGGCTTGTAACAACTTATGACCCGTCCGCTTGGTCCAGGCTTCAAAATCTGCCACAGCGCCGGGATCGGTCGCTAACACGACCAGTTGATTGCCGGCTTGAAGCTGGTCCATCGTCTTTTTGGTTTTGACGATGGGCATAGGACATGACAATCCCCGCACATCAAGAACATGCTCTTCCATATTGTTCCTCCTTGTGTATACATCCCTAATTCTTACCGGTAGATGATTACAGATTCTTCTCAGCTATGATGGCACGTAATCCCATCTTGCAGAATTTTTTGTTGGTATAACGACACCGCTTCCTCTCCAGTCACTAAAAGAGCCAAATCTTCATCAGCGGACGGCGCGTGTAATCGAAATAGCCACGTGCCATACGGATCGCGATTGAGACTTTCCGGATCGTTTTCGGCGTCTTCGTTAATTTGAGAAATGACGCCTGCGACCGGCGTCGAAACACCGCCAACCCACTTTCCGCTCTCCAACGTCGCGGCACTCGCGCCCCGCTTCAGTTCTCGTCCCACTTTCTTAATGCGACAGACAAGAATCTTACCGGCCAACGCCTGAGCCGGATCGGTAATGCCGACTTCAATCTCGTCGCCAGCAAGACGTTTGGCCCATACATGTTTATCAATCCAGTAATAACGATCTTCTGGAATATTGCACTCTGATACGGTAGCCATTTTCGTCCCTCCCACGCACCGGTTACATGATGGTTGTCACCACCTTCATTGTGGTGCGCTAAGGTCATTCTTTGCCAGATGGCTACACTTAAACAGGTCCGAAAGCACCCCGCCTAGAGGACCATATGGCCCTGGCTATGACGCTTTGTGAATGCCCTCACCAATTGAAAACGTCAGATTGTGGCGTTTTCCCTACTTTTTGATTTGGCCCATATGACGCATTGTCTCTTTGCCTTTTTTCTTAACTTTGTTAATTCAAATTTAATTCGTACCCAATAGTCATTTAACCTCGTTCAATGCCGTGATACGATGACGGCGATCGGATCTTGGTTCGAAAGAACCATGTAATGGGAGCAAGTGGAACCGACTAGAAAAGAGGCTGATCATGGCACGTTTTGTCTATGTTCAAACTCGCGGAATTGAAGCCCCAGAACGCTGTTTCACCGTCTTTTTCATGGCTACTGTGGCAAAGGCTATGGATGATGATGCCGCCATTATTTTTACGCAAACTGGGCTTTCGATATTTACCCAAGGCTTTGCCGACCATGTGCTGGCTCTAGATGGCAGTGGGAAAACTCTGACGGATTTCATCCGTAATGCCAAAGACCAAGGTGTCACATTCTACGGTTGCCGACTCAGTTTACCCCTGGTTCAGATTGAGCCGTCTTCCATCGAGTGGCCGCTCACGTGGATTGGGGCCGCTGATTTCCATTCGCTCCTACTCGAGGCCGATCGTGCCGTTTACTTATCCTAGGTACCTGATAACGGTTCACTGCGGATACATCCGCACGAACTGGTTGGAAATAAGGAGGTGACCCGTATGAGCGAAGAAGCCGTCATGCCCCACTTACGCCTCGATCCGGATGATGTCGGGGACCAAGATGCCGAAAGTCTATTACAAGCCATAAAGAGTGACTTGCGCTACGAGGAAGTCATTCATGGCTGTCTCAACTGCGGTGTCTGCAGTGGTTCTTGTCCCTCTCACCGGTTCTTTGACTATTCTCCCCGTATTGTTGTGCAAACAGTATTATCTGGCGACGCACAGGCCGTCAAAGACATGATGGATGAGTATATCTGGGCTTGCGCGCAGTGTTATACCTGTGCAATGCGTTGTCCTTTTCACAATTCTCCGGGCGGGTTGGTCATGATTATGCGAGAAGTTGCCGTATGGCGAGGGATGGAAGCGGTCCACCGTTTACTAAAACCCTATGGTCGGGTGTTGTTAAAAGTCTTATCCATTGGCAATCAGCTTACGCCGGATATGATTCAACCAGATTTCTTCCCGGACTGGGGGCCAAAGATCCCTTGGAGTTCGACCGATCTCGCCATCAAGCGTAAAGCTATCCCGGTGTACACGCTGCAAGTCACAACATCGGCATGGCGTGTGTCTCCAGAAACATCGTATGAACTCTACACCATTTATGAAGAAACTGGGGTATTTCGCTTAATCGAACAAATCGACCCCAACCTTTATGAAGTGGTCTCGGATATGGTTGAAGACCTGCGCGATATGGTGGAATCCACTCGCTAAGTTTCTCTTAACCATTACTGGGACTTGTCACTCATTTCCATCGAGTCTTGATTGTTCAACGGTTAGATAGTGACTTCGTAGATTCGCATAAGTTGAGCCAGTTTAACACAGTTAAAGGAGGGAAATCCATGGCAACCAGTCCGATTAGCGATAAGGTAAGAACCAGTGGGTGGGAATTTGTCACCAAGACGGTAGACAAAAGGGCCTTAATGAAAGCCCAACCCAAAGACCCCCGCGAAGAACTTGCCGAACTTGAAGCCAAAGGGGAAGTCAAGGTTATCCATATTACCGAGGAGAACCGGCCCATTGAAGTCGAAACCTTATTAGGACGCACCAAACGCATTCCCACGAATAAGCTTTGGCACCACAAATCCTGTGGTCAATGTGGCAACATTCCGGGCTATCCGACCAGCATCATGTGGTTTATGAATAAGCTCGGTCTCGAATATCTTGATGAAACCCATCAAACCAGCTGCACAGCATGGAACTACCATGGTTCTGGCACCTCAAATCTTGTCGCATTAGCTTCTGTCGCCGTTCGCAATTGGCACCGTGCTTATGAAACCGGATATTACCCGTTAATTCATTGCGGTACCTCATTTGGCAATTACAAAGAAATGCGGAACTTGCTAATTGAGCACAAGGATTTGCGGGATGAAGTACGCCGGATTATGAACAAAGTGGGCCGTGAGCTGGTAATTCCCGAAGAAATTGTCCACTATAGCGAGTGGCTTCACGTGTTACGTGATAAAATTGCGGCCCTCAAAGTGCATGATGTTTCCCACATTGTGACCACTGTGCATCCTGCGTGCCATGTGTGGAAATTAGTTCCGGAAGATGTCATTTACGATCCCAACATTTATGGAGGAGAGCGTCCTGCCCCCACAACAGCCATCCTCTTAGCCTTAGGAGCTCAAGTGGCCGATTATTCCACTTGGTATGATTGCTGCGGTTTCGGCTTCCGCCACATCTTGACCGAGCGTGAATTTTCCCGATCATTCTCCTTGGAACGCAAGATTAAAGTCATGGTGGAAGAAGCCCACTCGGACGTTGCTATCACACAAGACACGGGATGCACCACCACGCTTGACAAGAACCAATGGATCGGCAAAGCCCATGGCTATAATTACGAGCTTCCGGTTATGGCCGATGTGCAATTTGCGGCATTAGCCGCGGGAGCCGATCCCTATAAAGTCGTTCAAATTCAATGGCACACTTCGGGCTGGGAGAAACTGCTCGATAAGATGGGCATCGATTGGCGGACCTCCAAGGCCCAATATGAAGCGTATTTGGAAGAACTCAAGGCGGGACGTGAACCCGAACAATTGTATGTTCCCCCGCTTGAGTCATTAAATCTCCACTAAAGGAGGGGTAATATGTCTACGTCCGTTGCGGTCATTGGAGGAGGGCCGGCCGGATTACAAGCCGCCGCCACCTTAAGTCACTTGGGATTTGAGGTCACATTAGTCGAACAACAAAACTTTTTGGGCGGGGCCGTAGCCCGTCATCAATATCAGGTCCTGATGCCCGATTTCAGCAGTGGTCCCGAACTCTTAAAACGTCTGATTCAAACCGTCAATGAGGATCCTCATGTGAAGGTCTACACGGATACAAAGGTCGGATCGGTCCTCGAATCTGATGGCACCTTTCATATTCAGCTTGAAGGGGCTCATCAAGAAAACATTAAAGCGCAAGCGGTCGTGTTAGCCACCGGATTTGATCACTTTAATCCGGCCCGGGATGGAAAATATGGCTACGGCCTCTTTCCTGATGTGATTACGGGGGCTGAATTAGAGGAAATGTTTGCCAAAGGGCCCATTCGCCGTCCTTCCAATGGCGAAGTTCCGGAATCCGTGGCATTCATTTATTGCGTCGGTTCTCGGGATCGCCAAGTCGGCAACACCTATTGTTCCCGCGTGTGTTGTGCCGTTTCGGCCAAACAAGCTATCGAACTACGGCAACAATTGCCAAAAGCCCGCATTAGCATGTTCTATATGGATGTACGCACCTACGGACTGTGGGAAGACACCTTGTACTGGCGTTCCCAAGAAGAAGCAGGCGTGGTCTATGTCAAAGGACGTATTGCCGAAGTGACCCAATTGCATGGACGTCCGGTTCTAAAAGGCGAAGACACCTTGGTCCGCGGACCCTTCGAATGGCCTTTTGACTTAGTGGTATTAGCAGCAGGTATGGAACCAAGCCGGGGGACCCATGATTTAGCCCAGAAATTCCAGGTCTCTTTAGAATCCCACGGCTTTATCCAACAAGCATCGCCCATGCAAAATGCGAGTTTAACCAACCGGCCCGGTGTGTTCGTCGCTGGCGCAGCCAGCGGTCCCAAAGCGATTGAAGACAGTATTGCAGAAGGAGATGTCGCAAGCTTAGCGGTCTACGAGTACTTAAAAGCGAAGGTGACATTATGAATTCCCCTGAGAGTACCGAAAACGAAGACTTTTTGAGACGCCTATTAAACCCGTCCATGACAGAAGTCTGGGCATCCATCCAATCCAATCTGGATGCGATTCCTCTGGATTCGGTTATTCAAGGATTGACTTTGACCACCCGACAGCTGCAACATGTGGCCAATCCACGGATGATGGCGTTGGCGTCCCTTCAAGATTGGCGTGAAGCCCTTATGCGGCTTCGGTCGATCAGGCGCTGGTTACCGACGATCGAAAAGCAATTGCCGCTGCAACAGTTAATTGTCTTCCTCACCGCTCTGATCGAAATGGACGAGGATGTCGATGATCAAGTCCGGGCTTTGGGTCTTAGCTTGCCAATGCTTCCCAAAGAAGCCGCACATGATGTCGCCATTGAATTTCTCCATTTCTATTCACCCAAACAGTATCCTCTCGCCACGACGTGGGTGTATTCGTGGAAGACAGGAACCGGCGCCCTGCCCTATCTGTTGGAGTTTACCAACGAGCCGGGCCATAACGGGAAGGACCGTTTCCGAGCATTTGGCGCCGGTTACGCAGAATTATTTGCCCGTCTAGGCCAATTAGATATTGCACTGGAGCAATTCACATTGCACCGGTGGGGAATGTACTCGAACGATATCGTGTTGGCTTACGTTTATGCGGACTACTTGTACAAAATGTACTTTACCACTTCGAAATCCATTTTTTCGACAATCCCGACCGTTCTCGGGGTGGTGAGCTATCTCTTAGGCTTACCCATTCCCAAAGAAGCGGTCCCTACGGGAATTCCTATGGAACAAGAACACTCGCCGGTCTCTTAGAGGCCAATAAGCCCTGTGGAGGTGAGGAAATGCCTAAAGGATCCGGTATTATCGAACGTTCCTTATTAAAGGATGACCAAATTATGGAATATGATAATTTGGTCATGGACGGCATCGACATTTCGGGACGCTGGAATACCATGATTAAATCCCGCGTGCACAGCCGTCCTGAATTAGACTCGTGGGACGAAGTGCGTCATAGTGCGATTGGCGCCAGTATTGACAACTGCATTCAATGCGGAATGTGTACCGCAGGCTGTACCGTGGCCCACGAAATTCCCGAATTCAATCCCCGGCAATTCATCTATTGGGTCCGTACGGGCCGTCAAGAGGACCTGATAAAAAATGCGGATGTCATCTGGCGCTGCGTGGGGTGCTATATTTGCACGAATCATTGTCCCAAAGGGGTCAACACTGCCGAAGTCATAGAATCCATCGGCCAATGGTTGCACCATACTGTGCCCGATAAAATGGACCCGGCATACTTAGCCAATCATGACACTTATCGCCATCAACTCTTTACCTACGGCCGGTTAAACCTGCCTCGTTTACAAGCTGAGTTTTTAAGCCGTCTTGGCCGTCGGCAGGAACTGTTTTCACCCGAAATGCGCAAGACGGCGATCAAAATGCTTCGCGATGGGCGCGTCATGCGCACATTATTCATCGGCAAGCCGCGACATTGGTCACGCAGTGCATTGTTGTTAACGCATCAACAAGCTTAATCACAAATATGCCAAATTAAGGAGGCAGGCACGATGAAAACCGCCTATTTTCCCGGATGTTCCTTAAAGACCATTGACCGGGCATATGATGTCAGTACGCGCGTCATTGCCAAGGATTTAGGGATGACATTGGTCGAAGTGGAAGATTATTCGTGTTGTGGCGCCGGCGAGCTCAAAGGAGAAGGGGTAAAAAGTCATTTTCTCCCAGCTAGAAACTTAGCCCACCTTCTTCATCAAGGTGAGACGGAGGTTATGGTGTCATGCAATGTCTGTTACCATGAACTTTCCCGGACCGCCTACACATTTGAAGTCGGTGGTGCAGTGCGTGATGAAATCCAAAATATGCTGAATGAGGCGGGCGAACCGCCCCTCACCGAAAAGCCGTCCGTACGCAACACGTTGGAGTATCTCGTTAACGTTGTGGGCTTGGATAAGATTGCCCAACATGTGCGGGTTCCTTTAACTGGGCTTCGGGTTGCACCTTATTACGGTTGTCTCTATCACCGCCCCGGGAATATGTTAAGCTCTGTTCAAATTGCAGGGGAAGATACCGAGCATCCGCACTTCATGCATGATTTGTTGAAGACCCTTGGCGCCACAGTCGTCTCTCACCCGGCCGAAACCACGTGCTGTGGCGGTAAGAACCTGTTGTCTGATGGCAGGACTTCGGGCAAATTAACTGGGCGGATTTTGTCCAAGGCAAAATCCAGCGGCGCCGATGTTCTCGCCCTGATGTGCCCGAAATGTGCCGGAGGATTGGATGCGTTGCAACCGCGTGCGATTGATGCCGTTGGTGAAGGCGCCAAACTTCCGGTCATGTACTACACCCAACTAGTGGGCATCGCTTTTGGCCACCGTCCTGAAGAACTGTATGTGGGCGACATGGAATCCGATGCCTTAAGCCTCATTGAACAGTTTTTGTCCCAAGCGGAATATTCTTTGCCAACCCATTAATTCCCACCTGCGCCCAACAGAAGAGACAGGAGGTGCAAGATGGCTGAAATTCAAGGCTGTGATATTCCCGAAGACCTTTATTACGACATTGACAATAATGTCTGGGTACGAAAGGAAAGCAAGGACGACGAGGAGGGCGAGGTGGTCTCGGTCGGTATGACCGACCCTGCCCAAACTCTGTCCGGTCGTATTTTATTTGTGCGCCCTAAAAGGGCGGGGACGTATGTTGCCCGGGGAAAATCTTTAGCATCGCTCGAAAGCGGGAAATGGGCGGGACCTCTAGTCTGCCCATTATCCGGCACCATTTTAGAGACCAATGCCGTCTTAAAAGACCAACCCGCGCTGTTAAATATTGATCCCTACGGGACAGCATGGATTGCCAAGCTCAAGATTGACCCGCAACAAGATTGGGGACATCTGGTTACAGGGGAAGAGGCTCTCACACGCTACCGCGAAAAGATTGTCCGGGACAAAATTCAGTGTATGCGGTGTAGTTAAGAGGTGACCAATATGGGTGAGGTCGTTGTGGCCACATCTCCCTGGTGTCACACCTGTCCAGCCACCATTCGCCAATGGAAGGAATTGGCGAATCAATATGGGTTTACGGTGCGCGAAGTAGATGTGGGCACGTTGGAAGGACGAGAACTGGCCGTCAAATTATATATTCGTAGTGTCCCCAGTACCATTATCAACAATCAAGTGGTTCATGTTGGGGTCATTGATCGGCAGACCGCCTTAGATTTGTTAAAGAAATATGGTATTATTGCAACTCCTAAATAAATCGCATACCGATGTTAAAGAGGGTCCTGGTTTCCCAGGACCCTATTAAAGTGATCCGACCTCTTCCCCAGCAACGCGCAGGTGATTCCAAAATTTCCGGTGATGCCGCCAAAAGAGCCTGTAAACGTCACATCGTGCAAAATCGCTGGACGAAATCCCGCATTTAGGCATGAGCATGCGGGTGAGCATGATCATGGGGAGGATGATACTGGGTTCTTCCATCTGTATTGTGATCATGGTCATGAATTTCTGACGCCGATGGGCCGACATTAAACGTTTCCACATGGAAATGATCGTGATCATGCTCGGCATGAAGAATGTCTCTAGCCTTCAGCAGTTCATTGTACGCCATATCCAAAGCCAGTACCGCTCTTTCGAACGTCTTGGTCGCATCGGGCAAACCCGCGGCATTAAAGCGGTCACTCCATGATTCTATGTGGTCCGCATACAGTTTGACTTGGGCCGCATATTGTTCTGCAACGATTTGCCACTCTTCGTAGCTGTTCTTATCCATACACACCGGTCATTCCTCCTTTTTTCTCTCATAAGTGGCCTTTAGACATCCTGCTCAGTTGTAGACATATTAAGAGCCATGTTACGAATCCACTGGGCTAAATCAGAAATTCCTTCATTTTTGGATAGGGGAAACAGTGGGCGTCCCGCCCCAAGACTCGCAAAATCTTTGGATGCTTGGTCCATATCAAAATCTGTGAACGGGAGCAAATCAGTTTTAGTAATAGCGAGGGCGTTAATGCGCCGGAACAAGGTAGGATACTTGACAATTTTGTCCCCACCTTCCACGGTGCTTAAAACGCCGAGGCGGGCATGTTCTCCTAAGTAAAAGTCTGCAGGGCAGACTAAATTTCCCACATTCTCGATAAAGAGCAAATCCAAATGCAAAGGTTCCAAGGCCCGGAGACCAGACTTGACCATGCGGCCATCCAAATGGCAAACGCCTTGCGTCTCAAGCTGGATAACAGGAATCCCTAATGCGGAGATTCTCAAGGCATCTTTCGATGTTGCCACGTCTCCTTCAATGACTCCCACATGGAAATCCTTGCGCAAAATCGGTAGTAAATGTTCCAGTAACGTCGTTTTTCCCGCACCAGGCGATCCCATGATATTGACCGCCCACATCTTATGATCATCGAGCCATTCACGATTGTGATTTCCTTCGCTGTTATTTAAGGCCCATACATCCTGGTGTAGATCTACGTGCATGCTTAATGTCCTCCTCGTCCAAGAGGTTCCTGAAGTGCAGGATATTTACTCGGCTCATCAACTTCACCATCGAAACCCACAATGTCAAATTCTTCGCCTTGTATAAGCTGGGTTAAAACCGATTGACAAGCTGGACAGGTCATCTCAGATCCGGGCCCTTGATACTGACACTCAAAACACAAGAGGATCGCCGGAACCGATTCAATCCGAAGAACGGATGATGCATCGAGCCACACATATTCACTGCGCAGGGCATCGAAGGCAAATTGCAAAGCATCGGGCAAGGCGCCATTTAAGACGCCGACTTTTAAAGTAATTTCTGTAACCCGACGAATATTGTTTTCGACACGCGACTGGTCGATAATTTCTAGTACGCTAGCCATAAGCCCGGCTTCGTGCATAACGCCCTCCTTAACGCACCCACCCTAAACTGTTGAGAAAAATGGTGCCGGTCACATCAAACCATGCCAATGCTTTCAAAACATCCTCAGAAGGATTCTCTGGCCATCTGCTTTCCCCAATCCAATCCGTTAAGGTCACGGACAATCGGCCTTGCTCCCGGGAGAGATCCATGTGGAGCGGAAGAAGACGCATGACATCGGGATTGACATCACGGAGAAGATCAACAAATCGTTTAGGAACCAGCTGGAGTGAAGCATGATCTGTATCGCCCAGGTGTCCTACCGCTTCATAATCATTGGACTGTGCAATCATGCTAAGATGCTGCAGATATTTTTCTAAGGGGAGTTTTGAGCGCAACACAGCCAAAAGTGGCCCTCGTCGTCCTCGCACGCTCTGCCACCACTGCTGCATACTCATATCATGGCTTGGGGATTCATCCGTCCAAGTCTCACCGGCACTGGCGGCAGTACTCTGCCAGAAATGGTTTTCGGTCTCCATAAGTTTTTGTCTCATTCCATCATAATCATTCCATAACCACGACTCGTCCTTGACAATTTCTTCTTCCAAAACACGCAAAGGGTAATCATACTGGTAGAGAAATTCGACCGCACGCTGGATTTCTTCAGGCCACTGGTTCCGTTCCTCATACCACTGTTTGACACTGGCTGCACTCCAGTGGAACCCGGGAACCCGCCACTGCAATGTTTGCTCGACAAATGCCCTCTGCTCGGCCAGTTCACTTTCCTTGGCATCCCGAAAGACTTGCCAATCCATATCCTACTACCTTCTTTCTTTTGTTTCTCTTCTTGCCACTTTGTGTTAACGAGGTTGTATGGTAATGGTTCCGGGGCTTGGACATGCTTTGACGCATTGTCCACAGCCGAGACAAATCAGATTGGAGATATCAGGTGCCTGCCCCGGATAAAGTTTCAAAGCATTATGCGCTAAGGGACAGGCATTGAGACACGCTTCGCCACAATCTTGCCCTGCTGTCAGGCGCCAACAACTGTCAGGATACACCACTACGCGTCCAATAGCTATTTCCCAGGCCTCTTGCAGAGGTTTTAAAGCTCCATGAGGACAGGACCGGCTGCACGGCACATCTAAGCACGCCAGACAGGGTTGGCGATTCACATCCATCATCGCCATGCCTTGATCATCAGGCACGATGGCCCCAGCAGGGCAAACCTCCGCACATAGAGCACAACCGACGCACTGTTGAATAAACGTGTCCTCAGCAACAGCTCCCGGAGGGCGACATCGCGGCATAAAGGAAACGGAATGATCTTCGGCATCTGCAACCACGGGATTCCCATGTTGTGCCGGGCGTGGAAGCGGTAAGAGCTCTTGAAAGAACTCGCGACGCGATACAACTTCATTGCGGCGAATTCGTTTGGGCCTTTGAAGCAATAGCCGAATAAGAAGCATCTGCCTGTCTCCTTACACCTGAGATTCATCATCCTCATTACCAAATACGTACCGCAAGGCATCTTCCATGGCTTGCCGACCTTCTTCTTCCGACAATTTTTCCAGCACTAAATTCGCCTCGACCAAAACCCAATCTCCCTCATGCAGGTCTTCAATGCCGTCGTAGAAGGCATGTCTCGTTCGCCCTCCTCCTTCCACGAGGCACCGGGATTCATCAAGAACCTTGACGACTTTGAGCGGAAGCGCCAAACACATGACTATTCTCCTTCCCTGTCTGATCGGGCGCGATATCCAAAAGATCCTTGTCGCTCCGGTCAAACGAGACCTCACGGACCGGGGTGCATTGAATTCCCCAATTCCCTAATTTTTCAACGATCACCTGTTCCAGAGCCTTCATACGGTCTCGCACCACGGGGCTTAGCCCAATGTGTGTGCTCACAATGTCATAGGGTTCCATCGCAATAAACTCTACATCGGGCAATTCGCCAAGCAATTTCAGCGACGTGAGAACACCGACAATTTCAATCTCGTGTGCTCCGGCGGTAATATGCCATCCCCATTTGACCGCATCTTCGTAACGGAACGCAAAGATGCTTCCGGGAGCTTGGGACATGAGGGCCGCGTCGACGATGAGAACATGGTCGTACAAAGCAATATGATCCATCAATTGATAAGCCAAGGTGCCTCCATCCATGACATCCACAGTCGGTTCAAATCGGTATTTTTCACTGAGGTAATGCGCCATGTGCACACCGAGTCCCTCATCGGAAAACAGAATATTCCCGAGTCCTAAAATCAGTATTTTTTCCATATGCGCCTACTCCGTTTCCTGAGAGTCAGCCACCTGCATGTGCGTTCCGGTCAACATGGTGTCAATTGTGCCATCCCGATTTTCCACGGTATTCCAAATGACCATGTAAACATGGCCCACCACGAAGAAAATGATGCTCCATGCCAACCAAATATGCACCATCCGTAAGCCAACCAATCCTCCAAACAGCGGGTAAAAAAATCCTAACTGATGATAGATGAAGGATCCAAATCCCGGCCCATTATAATTGGCACCAAAGAGAAGAATTCCGGTCAGCGAGATTAAAATCAAGGCCACATAAAACGCGGCATAAAACGCGAATTGCAATGGACCATAGCGCACGCCGGGGTGCCGGTATTGACGCCCAAAAAGTCCATAGTACCGCAGCTGCTTTTTCCATGCTTCTTTGGAAAACATGATGCGAGCATCTTTAAATTCATGCGTACGGAAAAAATCGTAAATCCGGACGATTTCGGTCGCAATTAACGTGAATCCGGCCATTTCATGTGTACCCCGGACCCAGTTCATCAAGAAATCCTTCCACGTGGGCACCAGGGGATTATAGAGAATAAAGGGCTGACCAATCTCGAATCCTGTCACAACCAGATAGGCAATTAATCCCACCCGCAACCAGTGCATCCACCGCGTTGCAGGAGAAAATAACACGTGTCTGGATTTCTGGGTCTTTTCTTCCGTCATGATTTAAGATTCCTCCTTCTGGCGTCATTCATGCCCCGTTTATCAGGCCGACTTACACGTCGACCTGAAACCGGGCTACTTCAGCACCTTTGCTATCGACAATATGCACAGCACATCCGATACAGGGGTCAAACGAATGCACAGTGCGCAGCACTTCCAAGGGTTGATTGGCAACAGCCAAGCGGGTGTTTATCAAAGAGGCTTCATAGGGTCCCATTTGACCCTTGTGATCACGGGGACTGGCATTCCATGTACTCGGAACAACTGCTTGATAATGAGTAACCCGGCCATTCTCAATGCGGATCCAATGTCCTAAGGCACCCCGGGGTGCATCCAAGAGACGAAAACCTTCCCCCGAGGTATTAGACGGCGCGGTGTACGTTTGGGTTTGTCCTTGTCCAACATTAGCTGCTAGTTCATCCACCCAAGCCCCGACTTGCGAGGCAATGATGTCCGCTTCCACGGCCCGTGCCGCCGTGCGCCCCACTGTGGAATACCACTCATCAGGGCTAAAACCTCGAGGCACAGACCGTTCAAAGTCTGTCATAGCCTTTTCAATAAGGGGATCTTTTCGGGCACGCCCAATCAAAAGTCTCGCTAAAGGTCCCGTTTCCATGGGCAAGCCTTGATAACGTGGCGCTTTAATCCAGCTGTACTTCCCGCTCCGATTTAAAGCACCATCCGCTTCATAACCGGTGTAATCAGGAATTGTAGATTCTTCGCCAGGATACACACCCTCATTGGGTCCTTGATACCAAGCTCGAGTCACATCTTCCTTAATTTGATCCGCATTCAGATCGGTGACCATTTGGGTATTGCGATTAAAGACCCCTGACGGAAATAGCATCGCTCCTTTAGGCCACGGAATATTGTCTAAAGGAAAAGCTCCATAGGACATGAAGTCCGGCACGCCATATCCTTCACCAGACTTCGCTTCTTGGATATAGGCGTCAGCAATCATGCGGATATCGGGGAGATAGGCATTTTGAATAAACTGGGCACCACTTTGCATCTTGCCCAAGAATTCCGCGACCCGGGATGGATCCACAATATCCATAATGGAAGTGACGCCACCCACCACCAACGACTGCGGATGCGGGTTTTTTCCACCGAAAACGGCCATAGCCTGCGCGAGAGTTCGCTGTACCGCTAAAGCGTCAAGATAATGCGACAGCATGATTAAATCCTGTTCCGGTGTCAACTTATACGAAGGATTGCCCCAATAACCATTGGCGAAAGGTCCTAATTCTCCGGAAGCTACTAGCGCTGATACCCGTTCTTGAACGGCGCGGAACGTACCCGCACCTGCGTTATACGGGGTGGGAGAATATTTCAACGCCACGGCAGCCGCTTTTTCCGGATCGGCACTTAAGGCCGCTACCACATCAAACCAATCCATCCCATGCAATTGATAAAAGTGAACGACGTGATCATGCAAAAATAATGACGCGTGCAACAGGTTACGCACAATCCGGGCATCGGTGGGAATTTGAACGCCTAAAGCAGCCTCGACGGCTTCGGTTCCAACGCGGTAGTGGGTGTAGGTACAGACACCGCAAATTCTTTGGGCAAAAAGTCCTACATCATGAAAATCCCGATCTTGCATAATAAGTTCGATACCGCGAAACATGCCCGATGAACTGTAGGCATCTTTCACCACATTATTGGGATCCAAGTCCACTTCAATCCGCAAATGCCCTTCGATGCGGGTAATGGGATCAATGGTGAACCGTTTTAACTGAGCCATCATTCTTCCTCCTGTCGTTCTGTCGTTACTGATTCAAAGGGGGTTTGGGTGGGATATCTTTAGACTGCGGATTTTTCCAGCCTGGTGATTGTTTATCACGGATCCACGTCGCAGTAGCGTGAATGGCAATTCCAGCGACGGCCGCTCCGACAACCACTTCACCTACGGTATTCGCAGAAGCGTCAATCCCGATCCCTAAGGCTGACCCGTAGACTTTCGCACCCAGGGGTTGTTCAAAGGGACTCATCGTGTCCCAAAAATTGGGTTCAGCACAACCAATACAGCCGTGTCCCGCACGAATAGGCCAAGACACTTGCTGATTCCACCGTACTTGCGGGCAGTTATTATAGGTGTACGGACCTTTGCAGCCCATCTTGAATAGGCACCATTCATTTTGTGCCGCGGTGTCGCCCCAATTCAGCACGTACTCACCGGCATCAAAATGTCCGCGCCTCTCACAATTGTCGTGAATACGGTGTGCATACGCCCAAAGCGGCCGACCATAACGGTCTAACGCCGGATTGTCGTTGAACATCACCACTTCCAAAATGGTTCCAACCAAATTGATCGCGTTAGCCGGACATCCTGAGATATTGACAACTGGAATATTTAAGCCGTCGCCAATACCTTTGGCGCCCGTCGGGTTAGGCTGCGCGGCCGGAATGCCACCAAAAGCAGCACACGTTCCCGCTGCCATAACCATTTTGGCGCCCGCAACCACTCTTTTAGTCAATGAAATACCGGTTTCGGCATTGGCTCCGGTGGTGTAAAAGGTGCCATTATTTCCTAATGGCAAGGATCCTTCAAAAATGGCGACATATTGACCTTTGTGTTTAGCGATGACCTCGTTCAAACGGTCCATCGCCTGATAGCCTGCGGCCGCCATCACTGTTTCGTTATAGTCCAAAGAAATCGTGTCCAAAATCAACGATGCAAATCCCGGATCAGACGTTCGCAACAGAGACTCCGTGTTGCCATCACAATCCTGCAAGTTAATCCATACCACCGGAAGCTTCGTGGATACGGCCGCAGCTCGTGCCACCCGACTTTCAAATATGGGTGGGAGCATTAACGCCGCGGTCATCATAGAACTCCATTTGATGAAATCTCTCCGGGTTAAACCCATGGCAATGAAACGATCAATAAAATTGCGAGAAACAGTGCCATCAGGATCAATCGCGTTAAGTCTTTCGTCTACCTCCCGGACAGCTTGTTGGACATCCTGAGCCGTGTGTTCAGTAATACCTTCCAGTGGACGGCCACTAACTTTGGGCAAATCATCCCAATTAATTGATGAATCCATTCCTATCCCCCTTCCTTGATGATCACGTCTTTCGGCCCTCTTTTAGGGTCCCAAAGACGCTAAGGACCACACAGTGTATGGCATCATGCCTCACTCCTTTTCCGGGATTTTGTACTCACAGCAGTTATTCACATAAAAACCGTTGATTCGCCAATTTCAGAAAGGTTCGGGTATCTGTGATGAGCCGGGCCACTTGAGGCGGCCATAGACGCTCTGAAGCCCATCCCCAATGGATGGAGACGATGTCTCCTACGTGCACCTCGGCAAGCCGCCCATCCTGGTCCAATTTCCAGTCCACGCGGACAGGTACCGGTTTCCCAATCACCCATTGATCGTCTTTGATCATCACCGGTGGCCGGTTGACGACCAGTTGATTGCCGATTACCGCAATCACCTGACCCCAGCTAATTCGGCATCCATCGACCGCACCTAATACCCGTTCCATGCGAGGAACGGAACCTGTCAAGGATTTTTGTAAATAAAGAAAAATTCCAAATACATGAAAATTATGATGCGGACGAGCTCCTTGAGTGAGCGAATCTTTAAGTATGTCAAATCGGGCGGGTGCCATAACTTTTTTGTAATACTGTTCCAAAAACCGATAAAAATCATAGGGAGCAACCCTGTCGAGCCACGCGTTTCCCAGCCAATAGGCTTCGACGACCCGTTCATCCAGGGGATCTTCAATGCCCACACTGTGAGCGATCAAACGCAGATAGGGATAGGCGCCTTCAAAATTTTTGGCCATATCTCTCAATCCCCCATCGACTCTTTGGGCCGCCATGTATTGATATAAGCCGGCATGATCCTCACCACCGCAGTATCCTAAGCGATTAGGAGGAAATGCGTAGCGACTAAATCGCAAAAGCCCTTGCGTATCATTTTCTACCGTTTGCACGCGTGCTTACTCCTTTGGTAGGGGAGGATTTTGGTCCCGAGCGTTGGTGTCTTCTAGACCTTTTTGGGCATCTTTAAACATCTTTAGCGTCTTCCCTAATGAAGATCCGAGCTCAGGCAAACGCCTTGGACCAAAAATCAATAACACCACGACTAACAAAATAATCAAATGGGCTGGATCTAATAAATTGGACCACATGATTGAACTCCTCCTCCTTATTCGTTGTCAAAAATGGCAGCTTGTCTGGGTGCTAACAAATACGTGGCAAGGGATCTCCGACGAGCATATCCACCACCCTTGTGCCCCCTAAAAGTGTCTCTAAAAACACCATGCCCCGGGGTTCTTCTTGCACTTCTCCGATAATGCGGGCATCTTGCCCCTTGGGATGCTGACGCATGAGGGATAAGGCCTCATCGGCCCGCTCTTTAGCGACCACCACAAGCATTTTGCCTTCATTAGCAATAGTTAAGGGATCAAGACCCAAAATCTCACAAGCTCCGCGCACGGATTCCTTCACCGGTACAGCCTCTTCATAAACTTTAATAGCCACGTCGGAACTGACAGCCATTTCATTGAGCGTGGTCGCAACTCCACCACGAGTGGGATCTTTTAAGGCATGAATGGCACTGCCAATATGAACAAAAAGATGGTGAACGAGGTCATATAAGCTCACGGTGTCACTTTGCACTTCTGATTCCATCTCCAAGCCTTCTCGTTGCAGCATTACCGCAATCCCATGATCACCCACACTGCCGCTAATAAGAACTTTGTCACCGGGTTGAATCATATGCTGGCCCATGGGCCACGTACGCTCCACAATTCCAATTCCTGCAGTGTTAATGTATATACCGTCACCTTTCCCGCGTGGCACCACTTTGGTATCTCCGGTAACGATAGATATCCCCAGTTCTTTGGCATGCATCGCAATACTTTCTAGGATTTCACGCAAGAGCGGAACCGGTAATCCTTCTTCTAAAATCAACCCTAAGGATAAGGCAATGGGGCGGGCACCACTCATAGCCAAATCATTGACCGTACCATTCACTGCTAAATCACCGATATTGCCCCCAGGGAATTTCACCGGGCTAACAGTATAACTATCTGTGGTAAAGGCTAATTCAGGAAAACTCCCATTGCTTAGGGAAATAAACCGGCTCAAGGGCAGCACTGCAGCATCGTCGAGGGTATCCAATACGGGATTCGCAAGAATCGGTCGAATTAAACCTTCTATCAATTCATGACTGGATTTCCCACCAGCGCCATGACTCATGGTGATCATGTCTTGTTTTAACGTCATGTGTCTTCGCCTTGCCTGCTGCGCTTTGGTAATATTCTCTAAAACCTCTTCTTGAGTTCTTCGAACCTGACCCATCACAACTTCCCTCCCGTCAGTTGCTGTCGTTCTCGCGCCATCGAATAGCGGCCGTAATTGTAATAAGCTGCACAGGCTCCTTCTGAAGACACCATGCAGGTGCCAATAGGATGCTCTGGAGTACACGCGGTCCCAAATACCCCACACTCCCATGGTCTAATTGTGCCGCGCAAAACCGATCCACATTGACATGCAGGATGATCAGGGACTTTGCGCCCGGGGATCTCAAAACGCTGTTCCGCGTCAAATGCGGCAAATGCTGAACGCAATTTCAAGGCACTATGGGGAATCGTGCCGAGCCCTCGCCACTCGAATTCCTCACGGGGTTCCATCGTCTCGTTAATCATGCGCCTGGCTAAGACATTACCTTGAGGGGACACTACCCGGCTATATTGGTTTTCCACTTGCCGCACGCCTTTTCTCAATTGGCGCACCACCATCAAGACCGATTGCAAGACATCAAGGGGCTCAAATCCCGAAATCACCACGGGTTTGTCATAATCGCGCACAATAAACTCATAGGGATTCATACCGATTACCATGCTGACATGTCCCGGGGCAAGAAAGGCCGTAATGTCTAAATCTGGCGCATCGAGTAAGGCTTTCAAGGCCGGTATGAGCATGACATGATTGTTAAATACACTAAAATTAGTTACGCCTAACATTTTGGCGCGCGTTAGCGTAACGGCTGTCGATGGCGTCGTGGTATCAAATCCTATCGCAAAAAAGATGACCTGTTTATCGGGATTTTGTTGGGCAATTTTTAGCGCATCCAATGGAGAATAGACGAACCGCACATCAGCCCCTTGCGCTTTAATGTCTAAAAGACTGAACTGCGAACCCGGAACCCGCATCATATCGGCAAAGGTGGTAAAAATAACACCGGGAATTTGGGCCAAAGCCATGGCATCATCCAAGCGACCAATAGGCAAAACACAGACAGGACACCCGGGGCCGTGCACCATTTCTACATTCGCGGGTAACAAATCTTCTAACCCATATTTGAAAATGACATGGGTATGGCCTCCACAGACTTCCATAATCTTGACCGGCATCCCATCTGAGATGCGGGCAATTTCTTCGGCTACCCGTGCAACAAGATCTTTGTCGCGATACTCATCCATATATTTCATGGCCTACTCCTTAATAGTCAGTCCTTCAATCGTTTTCGGTAACAATGCCGAGGGCAACGCCGCCATGCACTAAGACTTTTTGCCCGGCGGATGGAGTCTCAATCAGGGATACATCGATCCGTACCGGCCCACGTTCACTCAATGCCACCGCTTCATATAAAGATTCCAGACGTTCAATTTCCATGGTTTCGGCAGCATCACTGCATGTCACACACACCACTTCGCTGTCATCATGGGAAGCGGCCGGAATCGTTAAGTACCACGCCGCCTTCATCGTTGGGACTCCTTAGACTCGTGTGTGTCAGACGATGCAACATCCCATAACCGCAATTCATCCTGATAGTTTTCGGGTCCCAGATTGTGAAGTTCTTGTAGCATACTCTGAGCTTCATGGTCGTTGATTTTATTCATGGCGAATCCCACGTGAATCACAACCCAATCGCCTGGGGCAATCGCAATACCTTGCTGTCTCAAAAGCGACACATCAACACGCCGTTTGACTCCAGTTACATCCAATTTGGCTTCGGTTTCATTTTCGATTTCCACGATTTTTCCAGGAATGGCTAAACACATGGTTGGTACTCCTTTCCACTATTGGGATTTTGTCTATGCCGTGCTGCCAAAATGGCCTGAGCCACCACAGCCTGGCCATAACTCAGCCCGCCATCATTAGGGGGAACTTTTTCGTTCACCTTGAGCTCATAACCCCGTGCAGCTAGCCGGTTTCTCAGGGCCCTGACGAAAACACGATTTTGCATAACGCCTCCTGCGCCTACAACGTGCGCAATGCCTTGCTTTCCTGCAATATCAGCTGCCGCATCGGCAAACATCCATGCTAAGGTTTTGTGAAATCTCCCAGCGATTATCCCTTTATCTTCATGGTGTAATAAATCAGTGATGACAGCCCGGATCAGTGGGAAGGGATCAATTATTCCCGTTTGAAGAGGGCTCGCCATGACAGGCAATCCATACGGTTCAACATCTTCGCGCGCAATTTGTTCGAGTTCCATGGCCGCTTGGGCTTCATAATCTACTGCTATTCGTCCAGTGATTAAAGCTGCCGCTGCATCAAAAAGCCTTCCTGTGCTCGATGTTAGATGGTTATGCACGTTACGCGCCAGGAGTTGTTTCACAATGCGCCAGGACTGTAACGGCACGGTGCGAACAAACTCCAAGGGAAATTGCAGCCATGCATCACCAAAAATCAATTGAAGATACGTTGCCGCGATACGCCAGGGTTCACGGATAGCCCTATCACCGCCCACCAACGGCACATAACGCAAGTGGCACGACCGCTCAAAATCGGTGAGACGAGCCACAAAAATTTCTCCACCCCAAATCGCTCCATCATCGCCGAGCCCCGTGCCATCTAAGGCTAATCCAACTGCCCGTTCCGTAATGAAATGCTCGCCCATCACAGAAGCAATGTGCGCGTGGTGATGCTGCACTCCGATGATTTCGGCCTCAGGCCAAGCGCTGGCCACATTGCTTGAGGCATATTGTGGATGTAAATCGAGAGCGATAGTGGCAGGCTCAATATCGCCGAGAGCGAGCATGTGAGCTAGAACATAGCGGTAGCGGTCTTGCACAAGGGCGGTATCTAAATCGCCGATGTGCGGGCTCAAAATCGCTTCACCGCACTGCGTAAGACAAAAGGTGCTTTTCATATGGCTGCCAAGAGCTAAAGTCGATAGGGATATCGAGATGGGCAATTTGATCGGTGCCGGCACAAATCCGCGAGCCCGCCGCAAGATAATAGGCGTACCATTATCAGTAACATGTACTACAGAATCATCAGCAGGGACCTGAATCCGGCGGTTATGACGTAATATAGCATCAACTTGGTCAGAAAAAGATTCCATAATATAATCGTCGAATATCACCGGTTCTCCGTGATGATTGGCACTTGTCATGACAACAATGGGGGGATATCCCTCTTCTTTGAGGCGTTCAAGGATCAGGGCATGCAGTGGGGCATAGGGCAGCATCACTCCCACTTTCATCAATCCAGGAGCAATACGACTTGATAAGAGGGAATCGTCTGGACGGTGGGCCAGTAGCACAATGGGACCCACAGATGACACTAGTAATGTTTCTTCTTTAGGCGTCACCACGCAAAAATTGCGGATAGTATCCAAATCACGGGCCATCAGAGCAAAAGGTTTGCTAGGACGGGCTTTAATTTGCCGAAGGCGTTCGATGCTATCATCATTCCATGCTGCACAGGCTAAGTGATATCCTCCAATGCCCTTAATGCCGACAATGCCTCCTTGGGCCAAAAGACGCGTCGCTTGAGCAATCACTGCGGTCGTTAACCTCTCACGTTTTGTAAGCAGTTCAAGCGTTGGACCGCATGATGAGCAGCCGGTGGCTTCCGCATGAAACCGACGATTTGCGGGATCATGATATTCTTTATCGCAATTTTCACACAGCGGAAAATCGACCATCGTTGTCGCCGTGCGGTCATAGGGAAGGGTTTGGGTGACGGTAAAACGCGGACCACATTGCGTACATGCAATAAATGGATAGGCAACCCGCCGGTTAAAAGTATCAAAAAGTTCATTCCGACATTCCGGACACAAGGCCACATCGGGAGGAATAGTGAGCGTACGCCGAATTCCGTACGTGCTATCCTGAATGTCAAACCCTGTCGCATGGCGAACTTCACAATGCTCTTCACGGAGGCATGTAATGGTTGCAAGCTCTGGAAGATCGTTCACGAGTTTTGAGCGAAATGTTTGGATAATGTGATAAGGGCCTTCCACTTCGATAATGACGCCTTGCCCGTCATTGCGGACAAACCCGTTTAATTCATATAATTGCGCAAGGAGATAGACAAAGGGACGAAATCCCACACCTTGTACTGTTCCTTCCACAATGAAGCGCACTCGTCGAATATCACTGGTTACCATCAATTTTTCCGCCATTGCTCGTCGACACTTTCTTAGTTAAAAAATTTTATAAGCTCTTTTAGAAAAATTAACCACCACTATAAATATTTCTATAGCGAGTATAAAGGGAAACTGAACTTCGCCCATAGGACCATTCGACCATTCCTTTTCTAGTCGTTTTCGCTAACTTTATTGTTCATAAATTCGATTTCGATTATCGAAATAACTATGTTTTCTCCCTAAGAGATCTTATGACCAAGATACTTGTGGGATAGATTTACGGCCTTATCACAAAATTCACGAGGTTGACGAAAACTTTTTTCTATCAATAGTGGCGCCAATAAAGAAACGCTCTCATACATTGAGAGCGTTTTTGCAATACCTCTAAATCACACTACCCTAAAAGGTAATCGTGGAATCAGCGTCGAGAGCTTCTTCCATAAACGCAGTGGCGCCCGCTGTCGTAATGCCATCAACTAAATCAGCCGCAGTAATCCCCATGAGGTCCATCGTCATTTGGCAGGCAATAAATGTCACGCCCATTTCCATGGCCGATTCTCGTAACTCTTTGACTGTCGGAATATCTTTAAGGCGATCTTGAAAAGGTTCGAGAAGCGGAATCATTGGATATTGTGGATCCTTAAAAAGCATTTGAAGACCGCCAAAAGTACAAAAGACAATGACTTTGACGTCCATGGTGGCCGCCGCGTTAGCTATATTTAAGACTTTATAGGCCGAATCGATATTTTCGCCACTGGCAATAATTGCAACCTTTTGCAATGAGTGTTCCCCCTTTGCTGTTCCCATTCTTAGCATCAATTATCTCGCTCTTTGGCCATAGAAATTAGGCCTTATGGGGGAAGAATCGAAGGGCTTAATGGACCCAATTTATTGAATTGTGAAGAATTTCACCGGAAGAAATTTTCCTGCAGTGGCGTATTTACTATACAGGGTCAAATATCATGTCCATATGTTCTAATAGAGGATTGTCTCAATAGCACAAACGCCATAGCCTTAAGTTCGTCATGTTACCTGCTGATTTTTTGATCTAGTACATGCTTGATCAATAAAAAAACCCCTCTCATCCTATGTGAGAGGGGTTCAAAATAAAAATCTGTCGGCACGACTGGGCCTCCCAGATCCCGACGGATCCAGTACCACCAGCGGCGGCGTGGGGGACGACCGTGTGCGAGATGGGAACGGGTCAACACACGCCACCTGAGGCACCGACAAGCGTAGAGAGTCTTCCGGACCCTCACAACTTCACAGGAGAAAGATCTCGACCGATTAGTATGGTCTCGCTCCGCCCGTTACCGGGTGTCCACGGACCACCTATCCACCCACTGGTCGTGTGGGGGTCTCGTGGCGGACCCAGAGGTCCGCCTCGGATACCTCATCTTGGGGTCGGTTTCGCGCTTAGATGCGGTCAGCGCTTCTCCGCTCCGAACCTAGCTTCCCAGCGCTGCATTGGGCAACACAACTGGGCACACCAGCGGTTCGTCCACTCCGGTCCTCTCGTACTAGGAGTCGCGCCCCTCAAGTATCCTGCGCTTACGACGGAGAGGGACCGAACTGTCTCACGACGTTCTGAACCCAGCTCACGTACCGCTTTAATTGGCGAACAGCCAAACCCTTGGGACCGACTTCAGCCCCAGGATGCGATGAGCCGACATCGAGGTGCCAAACCTTCCCGTCGATATGGACTCTTGGGGAAGATCAGCCTGTTATCCCCGGGGTAGCTTTTATCCGTTGCGCGATGGCCCTGCCACGCGGTGCCACCGGATCACTAAGCCCGCCTTTCGGCTCTGCTCGCGTTGTCACGCTCGCAGTCAAGCTCCCTTGTGCCTTTGCACGCCCTGCACGCTGTCCAACCGTGCTGAGGGAACCATGGGGCGCCTCCGTTACGCTTTAGGAGGCGACCGCCCCAGTCAAACTGCCCCCCTGCCACTGTCCCGCGCCGGGTGACGGCGGCGGTTAGATCGTGCACGCCGTGAGGGTGGTATCCCAAGGATGGCTCCCCCGCCGCTGACGCGGCGGCTTCTCCGCCTCCCACCTATCCTGTACACACGTCGCGCGCGTTCCATGGCAGGCTACAGTAAAGCTCCACGGGGTCTTTCTGTCCAGTCGTAAGGATCCTGCATCTTCACAGGACTTGCAATTTCACCGAGTCTCTCGTTGAGACAGTGCCCAAGTCGTTACGCCTTTCGTGCGGGTCGGAACTTACCCGACAAGGAATTTCGCTACCTTAGGACCGTTATAGTTACGGCCGCCGTTGACTGGGGCTTCGGGTCGGAGCTTGCACCCCTCACCTTAACCTTCCAGCACCGGGCAGGCGTCAGCCCCTATACGGCGTCTTACGACTTCGCAGGGACCTGTGTTTTTGGTAAACAGTCGCTTGGGCCGCTGTAGTGCCCCCGGCCGCGGGCGCGGCCGGGCCCCCTTCTCCCGAAGTTACGGGGGGAATTTGCCGAGTTCCTTAACGAGAGGTCACTCGCGCGCCTGAGGCTCCTCGCCTCGCCTACCTGTGTCGGTTTCGGGTACGGACACCCGATCACTCCAGTCGCACTTTTCTCGGTGGTCCGCCGAGCTCTCTTCCGTACTGTCTGTTCCGTCCCCCTTGCGGGACGCCCACCACCAACGGGGCGCAGACCCCCGCGGGCCACGTCCTGCTTCCTTCGCCGTGATCGGCTGGTCACGGAATCTCCACCGTGTCTCCATCGACTACGCCTGAACGGCCTCGCCTTAGGCCCGACTAACCCGGAGCGGACGATCCTGCCTCCGGAACCCTGCGGCTTTCGGCGGGCCCGATTCTCACGGGCCTTTTCGCTACTCATACCGGCATTCGCACTCCGCCGCGGTCCACGCACGGTTCCCCGCACGCTTCGCCCCCCGGCGGACGCTCCCCTACCACCGGCCTCCCGTAGGAGGCCGATTCGCCGCTTCGGTAGACCACTTAGCCCCGCACATTCTCGGCGCCGCGCGACTGCGACCAGTGAGCTATTACGCACTCTTTCAAGGATGGCTGCTTCTAAGCCAACCTCCTGGCTGTCTCGATCACGCGACGACCTTTGCCACTCAGTGGTCATTTGGGGACCTTAGCGGACGATCTGGGCTCTTACCCTTTTGACCTTGGAGCTTATCCCCCAACGTCTGACTCTCTCCCGCCTACCGACGACTTTGTCGTTTGCGAACAGGCAGTAATCCTTCACGGACCCCTTCCATTCACAGAGCGCTACCCCGTCGGTATTGGTCGGGGAGGCTCGCCCTCAAGCGATTTCGGGGAGAACCAGCTATCTCCGTGTTCGATTGGCATTTCACCCCTAGCCGCCGCTCCTCCCAGCCCTTTTCAACGGACACGGGTGCGGCCCTTCATCCCGGCTTAAGGGGATTGCAGCCTGGCGCCGGCTAGATCACACGGTTTCGGGTCGACCGGCGGCCACTGGCCGCCCTCTTCAGACTCGCTTGCGCTCCGGCTCCCGACCTCCCGGTCGTTAACCTCGCGGCCTGCCGGTCACTCGCCGGTTCATTCTTCAATAGGCACGCCATCATGAGGCGAACCCCACTCTGACGGCTTGACAGCACACGGTTTCAGGATCTCTTTCACTCCCCTCCCGGGGGGCTTTTCACCGTTCCCTCACGGTACTTTCCACTATCGGTGACGGATGGTCGGGAGTCTTGGGCGGTGGGCCGCCCGGCTTCCCACGGTCTTCCACGAGGACCGTGGTACTCTGGAACCTGTCCCGGCCTCCGGACCTCTGCTCCGACGGGGCTCTCACCCGCTCGGGCGCTGCATTCCAACAGCTTCGGATCAAGGCCGGAGGGCCGGTGTCGGTCGACATACGCCGACAAGACAGGCCCGCAACCCGTGCGCCGCGCCGGTATGTCCGGTCACGCGGCGCACGTTTGGACTCGTCCCGGTTCGCTCGCCGCTACTACGGGATTCGCTGACGCTTTCTCGACGCAGGTACTGAGATGTTTCAGTTCCCCGCTTTGGACTCGGTTTCGCCCTGTGGCGAACCGTCCAGACCTGCCGGTCTGGGGGTTTCCCCATTCGGTGACCCTCGGATCGTTGCGTGCGACGCCGCTCCCCGAGGCCTTTCGTGGCGTGCCACGACCTTCTTCGCCCCATCCGCACCCGAGGCATCCCCCGTGTGCTGGTTGTCTCTTTCTCCTGTAAAGTTGTCAAGGTCCGTCAAATGGTGGGCCGAGGTGGACTTGAACCACCGACCTCCCGCTTATCAGGCGGGTGCGCTAACCACTGCGCCATCGGCCCTCCTTGTCCGTTGACAGGGCCCGCACGTTAACGCGTGCGGACGCCGGTCCTCGGAAACCATATCGTCATGGGAAGCTCCCTAGAAAGGAGGTGATCCAGCCGCACCTTCCGATACGGCTACCTTGTTACGACTTCACCCCAATCACCGACCCCACCGTCGACGGGACCCTCCGCGGTGGCGGTT
Source organism: Sulfobacillus thermosulfidooxidans (assembly GCF_001280565.1). Taxonomy (NCBI): domain Bacteria; kingdom Bacillati; phylum Bacillota; class Clostridia; order Eubacteriales; family Clostridiales Family XVII. Incertae Sedis; genus Sulfobacillus; species Sulfobacillus thermosulfidooxidans. Next base: position 2,122,051 of record NZ_LGRO01000001.1, read on the forward strand.
GGATCGCCCGGCTTCGGGTGTGGCCGACTCTCGTGGTGTGACGGGCGGTGTGTACAAGGCCCGGGAACGAATTCACCGCCCCATGCTGATGGGCGATTACTAGCAATTCCGGCTTCATGCAGGCGAGTTGCAGCCTGCAATCCGAACTGAGATCCCGTTTGAAGGATTGGCTTCGGCTCGCGCCGTCGCATCCCGTTGTCGGGACCATTGTAGCACGTGTGTAGCCCAGAACATCAAGGCCATGCGGATTTGACGTCATCCCCACCTTCCTCCGGTTTGTCACCGGCAGTCTCGTGTGAGTGCCCGGCCGCACCGCTGGCAACACACGACAAGGGTTGCGCTCGTTGCGGGACTTAACCCAACATCTCACGACACGAGCTGACGACAACCATGCAGCACCTGCGCGCGCTCCCCGAAGGGCCCGCCGCTTTCGCGGCGCTCACGCGCGTGTCCAGTCCTGGTAAGGTTCTGCGCGTTGCGTCGAATTAAACCACATGCTCCACTGCTTGTGCGGGCCCCCGTCAATTCCTTTGAGTTTCAACCTTGCGGCCGTACTCCCCAGGCGGGGTACTTAGTGCGTTAGCTCCGGCACCGCCCGGTGGACCCGGGCGACACCTAGTACCCATCGTTTACGGCGTGGACTACCGGGGTATCTAATCCCGTTCGCTCCCCACGCTGTCGCGCCTCAGCGTCAGGGCCAGGCCAGTGCGCCGCCTTCGCCACGGGTGTTCTTCCTGATCTCTACGCATTTCACCGCTCCACCAGGAATTCCACGCACCTCTCCTGCCCTCCAGCGCGACCGTTTAGCCGCCCTCCTCCGGGTGAGCCGGAGGCTTAAAACCGCTACGTATCGCACCGCCTACACGCCCTTTACGCCCAGTAATTCCGGACAACGCTTGCCCCCTACGTCTTACCGCGGCTGCTGGCACGTAGTTTGCAGGGGCTTCCTCCGTCGGTACCGGCTCCCCGGCCCTCGCGGGCCGGTCTTCGTCCCGACAGACAGAGCTTTACAACCCGAAGGCCGTCTTCACTCACGCGGCGTTGCTCCATCAGGCTTGCGCCCATTGTGGAAGATTCCCTACTGCTGCCTCCCGTAGGAGTCTGGGCCGTGTCTCAGTCCCAGTGTGGCCGTTCACCCTCTCAGGCCGGCTACCCATCGTCGCCTTGGGAGGCCGTTACCCCCCCAACTAGCTAATGGGCCGCGAGCTCCCCTGTGAGCGCCTGTTGCCAAGCTTTCTTCCGGTTCCCCGGAACGTATGCGGGATTGCCGCGCCTTTCGGCCCGATATCCCCCACTCACAGCCCGATGACTCACGTGTTCCTCACCCGTCCGCCGCTGACCCGAAGGTCCGCTCGACTTGCATGTATTACGCACGCCGCCAGCGTTCGTCCTGAGCCAGGATCAAACTCTCCATGACTCGTTTATCTGCTGACATCATTAATACCGTCTAATCTCATCTTCACCATGACGATATAGTTTTCAAGGACCGACTACCCGAGGTCTTCACCTCGTGGCCGTGCTGCCCTGTCGGACAGCTTTGATATAATAACACCTTTTAGGACTTGATGCAACACTATCTTTTCCCTTTTAGCACCGCGTTATGATACCATCAAAAAGTAATGGGCAAAATTTTTTGGAGGTCACAAACGATTATGGCATGGATGTCTTTACAGTCATTACGCATTACCGTAGGCGGCAAGACGCTTGTGACCGATATAACCTTGAATATCAGTGCCGGCGATCGCATCGGTATTGTCGGACCTAATGGTATGGGTAAAACAACATTCTTATCGATAGTAGGCGGGACACTGGAACCCGATGCCGGGACTAGAAAGCTCTTCGGAGAACCCAAAATAGCTCAGCTGAGCCAATGGCAACCCTTGTCATGCCCCACGATTTGGGATTGTGCTTATTTCGCCAATCAGGAAATCCATCATCTGGCCGACCAATTGCAACAAATCGAAACAGCGATGAGCCGAACCGACCTTGCTGTTGACCAACTTAATGATTTGATGGAACGCTGGGGCACGTTATCCGAACGATTTGCCGATTTAGGAGGGTACGAATGGGAAACCCGCGTCAAATCACACCTCTTAGCGATGGGTTTTTTTGAAGCCCGCTGGAGTGATTCGCCTCACCACTTATCCGGCGGGGAAAAACATCGGCTAGCTCTCTTGCAGGTGTTATTGTCTGGTGCCGATATTTGGCTCTTAGATGAACCCAATAACCATCTGGATATCAACACGATAGAATGGTTAGAACAGCAAATCCGCACCTTTCAAGGAGCTGTTATCCTCGTATCCCATGACCGAGCCTTTCTCGATCGCACGACCACCCGGATTATTTCATGGGAAGATGGTTTCTTTTGGTCGGTATCTGGGGGTTGGAGTAAATATCATCATCTGCGGGAAGAACGCCTACGTAATGAAATCAATCGGTATCAACGGTTATTAGAAGAACAAAAACGGCTGGAAGACTATATTACCCGCTACCGTAGTGGCAGTCGTGCCAAACTTGCCCAAAGCCGGATGAAGCGTTTAGATAAGATGGAAGTCAACAAACCGACTCCTACTGAAAATCGGAGTCCCCAGTTATTACACAACAGTCTCGCCAAAAATAGCCGGGAACCTTTGGCCACCATACAAAACCTCATCATCAGACGGCCTCATCGTACGTGGCAGCCATTAACCTTTAAAATTCCACACGGCGCCAAAATTGCCTTAGTGGGAGCCAATGGCACCGGAAAATCCTCATTAATGGACACCATTTATCAGTCGCCCCCCGAAGTCCATTGGCACCAAGACGTTCAGATCGCCTATCTGAAGCAAGAAGCCGTATTGCAATTGCCCGAAGGAATTACGGCGATGGACTATTTGTACCAGCAAGGGTTCGAACGCGAAGAAATCTATTTTGTCGGTCATCATTTTGGTTTGTCCCGGGAATTGCTAGAAACTTCTCTGGATAATTGGTCAGGCGGTGAACGAATCCGCTTGAAGCTCCTCGAAACCTTAATGGCGCCAAGTCACTTACTCCTGTTAGACGAACCCACCAACCATCTGGATATTACCATGCGTTTAGCTTTAGAATCCCTGATTCAAGATTATCCCGGCTCCGTGATTATCGCGAGTCATGACAGGGCGTTTTTGCAGGCTACCAGCACACACACATTATGGTCGACAGGGCAGGAATTTGTCTGGGATAAAGAATCGTATCAAGTTGGGCGGAGTATGCCTCAATCCTAATAACTATGGCTCCCCTTTCTGGGGAGCCATAGTTATCTTGAGATATCAGACATCTTCTTTAATTCGCCAATCCCAAAAGGCGTGCCGCATTGTTATAGAGTACATCCGGCAAAATTTCGTCCTGAAATCCTAAACGCAAAAAGTCATCTACGGTTTGCTTCATCGGCCGAAACGGATAGCCTGTGCCAAATAATAGCTGATAACGCATAAAACCATTTGCGGCCTCAACAAACGTATGTGATCCAGCCACGAAAATGTAGAAGTCTGGTGACACCAAAACATTTTCATGTTTAAAGGCGACACCAATCATTTCATCAACAAATGGATAACCGCCATGAGAGACCACAAGTTTCAAACGAGGAAAAGCCTTTGCCACTGCTCCAATATTGGCGGGATGAGCATATCGCAAGTCCGGAGAAGTTGGCCCTGTCATCAAAAAGACTGGTAGGGATAAGCGCTGGCATTCTTCGTAGACCGGAAATAACCGAGCATCATCCGCTTGAAGCGGCTCTGTTAAAAATGCCGGATCCATATTAACTCCCTGTAACCCCATGTCTTTGATGCGCCGCACCTCATCCACTGATCCCGAAACACCAAGGGCTAATGGATCTATGGCTCCAATCCCGATGAAACGGGTCGGAACCTTTTGCACTACAGCACGCACGTCGTCATTTGGAATACGCACAGCTGGTGTACTTCGTCCCGTAATCACTGCGTGCGTAATTCCGGCGGCATCCAAGGCAGAGAGGTAGGCATTGACATCCGAGTGGGCGAGAAAATGATCGATGTCACGGGCACCGACTCGTTTCCCAAGCCAGCGAACAACTTCTACCTCTGGCCCTTGGCCATTTTTCCCATAAAATGGGTGTAAAAAAGTAGGACGATTTCGCATGTCAATAATCTGCTGTGTGGCCATTGAATCATCCCTTTATGATATTTTTTCAGTATCCAGGATTTATTATCCTGAGCAGAAAGTCATTATACTATGTTTATCTCTATTGTCAAATTTTCTTTCCTAGTACTCCTTACGCATGCCACTAAAAAAGCGCCGCCTCACGGCAGCGCCTTTCTCATGAGCTCATGGGATCTTTATTAAAATCGTTCCGCAACCACCTTCATTTGCATAAAGAGCAGCAAGTAGTCGGGACTTCCCGTTTTCGAATCGGTTCCTGACATATTGAATCCACCAAAGGGATGGGCACCTACGATGGCTCCGGTACATTTGCGGTTAATATATAAGTTACCAACTTCAAATTCGTCAGCCGCTTGTTCAATCCGCTCTCTGCGAGCCGTATACACCGAACCCGTTAAACCATATTCTGTATCATTCGCGATCTTCAGGGCATCGGACCAGTCCTTAGCCCGAATGACAGCAAGAACAGGTCCAAACACTTCTTCTTGTTCGAGCTTGCTGCCGGGGGCGACATCAGAGAAAATCGTCGGCGGGATAAAATATCCATCACCATCTAATGTCGTTCCACCTGTTTGTAATTTGGCGTTTTCTTTGCCCCACTGGATATAGCCAAAGATTTTTTCGTACGCTTTTTCATCGATGACTGGACCCATGTTATTATTCAAGTTCTCTGCAGGTCCCACACGCAATTTTTTCGTGCGCTCAACAATCTTGGACAAGAGCAAATCATAAACATCATCGACAATAATAGCACGAGAACACGCCGAGCATTTTTGTCCTTGAAATCCAAATGCTGACGTGACAATGCCTTCTGCGGCGGCATCCAAGTCAGCCGTTTCATCAACCAAAATGGCATCTTTGCCGCCCATTTCGGCGATCACCCGCTTTATCCATTTTTGACCAGGGGATACCTGGGCCGCTAGGTGATTAATGCGTAATCCCACTTCACGAGAACCCGTAAAGCTAATAAACCGGGTTAAGGGATGCGTCACAATATAATCACCAATCGTGCCCCCATCACCGGGAACAAAGTTCAAAACCCCTGATGGTAAGCCTGCTTCCCGCATAATCTCTGCAAAATGGGCCCCGATAATGGGCGTCGCGCTTGCCGGTTTTAAAATGACACAGTTCCCCGTGACAATAGCCGCGGAGGTCATACCGGTCAAAATAGCAAGCGGAAAGTTCCATGGTGGAATAATCGCGCCCACACCCAAAGGCACATAAAACGCGCGGTCCTCTTCATCTTCTAAGGGAATTAGCGGTACGGGCTCAGACAGTCTTTCCATTTGTCGTCCATAATATTCCAAGAAATCGATGGCCTCGGCCACATCAGCTTCCGCTTCTGTCCATGTTTTCCCTGCTTCATACACTTCTAATGCAGATAAAAACAATTTACGACGCCGCATAATCGCTGCCGCTTTATAAAGATAGCGGGCACGCATCGGCCCTGGAACTTTTTTCCACTCGGCAAAGGCTTTCCATCCGGTTTCAAGAGCCATATCGATATGGCTCGTATCGGCTTTAGAGACCGATCCGATGACTTGCTGGGGATTTGATGGATTCACTGATACAATTTTCTTTTCGGTATCTATTCGATCCGCGCCAATGACTAGCGGATAGGATAATCCAAATTGCGACCGTACCTCACGTAATGCCTCTTCCATGGCCTTGCGATTTTCTGGGACAGAAAAGTCCGTCAATGGCTCATAATGATAAGGTTTAATCGCCATAATTAGGTTCCTCCTAATGTGATTGACTATATGCTGCTTGAAACCGGGCAAAGAGGTCCGGGTTGCGACGATCAATGCGAGACGCATGGCCTTGTTGGACAAAAATATGTTCCGTCATGCCTCGGCTTGTTTCTTGTTGCGTTATGTCATCCCTTAGGACGCGATAAGTAAATTGAGCTCTCGTGGAACTTAATCCCGTCAATTCTACGTCCACTGCCACCAAATCCCCAGGATGCATCGCATGAAAAAACTGTGCTTCAGCATGTCTGACTAACAACTCAATACCACGCGATCTCAAGATCTTATAATAGTCCAAATCATGAGCCATAAGCCATTGAATTCGACTTTCAGAAAACCAATCAAAAACATGAGCATGATAGATGATAGCAGCCACATCGCACTCGGCCCAGCGTACCTGGGTTCTCCATATGAGCATACAAAGCCCCCGTTTAAATGGGAATAGGTCAAAATCATAATAAAAAAACCGCGACTCTCGCGGTATAATATTTGTCCTTTATTCGTAAAAACATGGTAGCCCCAAGCGGATTCGAACCGCTGTTTCCGGAATGAGGGTCCGGCGTCCTAGGCCTCTAGACTATGGGGCCACAAATTTGGCTGGGGGACCAGGATTCGAACCTAGGCGAGGTGATCCAGAGTCACCTATGCTACCGCTACATCATCCCCCAGCAGCAGCACTTATTATACTCGCCTGATAATATCATTGCAAGAGATACCGATGTGTGGATATTTCCAGTACCATACACAGACACTAGACCAAAAAGGCTTGTGACACGAATCATATCGACGTAGACTATGATAATAGGAAAGGAGTGCATTGTCCATGGCAAAAAAAAATGCGGCCTGGTACGGTCATGATTTTGGTCTATCGTTTAGGATGTTTATCACCATGTTCCTATTGGCCGCCTTATATCTCGCGTTCATCGTAGTTCTATGGCAATTGCATGTGAGTCTCTTTTTATTGATCCTAATCATTGGTGGATTGGCTCTGAGCCAATACTATTTTTCAGATGACTTAGTTCTCCTCTCCACAGGTTCTCAAATTTTAACACCGCAGCAAGCGCCCCGATTAACCAGCATGGTTGAGCGTCTGGCACAGCTGGCCGATGTGCCTGTTCCGCGTTTGGCCGTCATGCCAACACGGATGCCTAATGCATTCGCAACAGGGCGCAATCCTAAACACGCTGTCATTACGGTAACTCAAGGATTAGTGGACCAATTATCAGACCAGGAACTGGAAGCCGTGTTAGCGCACGAACTAACCCATATTAAGAACCGTGACGTGGCCGTCATCACAATTGCCAGCTTTTTTGCGATGATTGCTTCATTCATCGTGCAACAATTTTTCTTCTTTGGCTTAATGGCCGAAGATGACCGCGACCGGCGTGGCGGTCAGGCCATTATATTCGTGTGGTTTGCCTCGTTAGTGGTATGGGCTTTGAGTTATGTGTTAATTCGGACCCTATCCCGGTACCGCGAATATGCAGCAGACCGCGGTTCAGCCATTTTGACGGGACATCCGGGATATTTAGCGAGCGCGTTACGGCGTATCAGCGCCAACATCAACCGAACTCCGCAAAGAGATTTGCGCCAGGCGGAGAATTTCAACGCATTCTTTATTATGCCAGCTATCCGCAAGGACAGCATAATGGAACTCTTTGCAACCCATCCATCGTTGGAGCACCGGATCGATCGCCTCGAAAAATTGCAGGAAGAGATGGAAAAATAGGCAGGTTCTGCAGGCTATAAGGAGGTCATGATGGGATTTTTCGATGCGTTGTTTGGGCGAACGAAAATACCGGAAGGCAAAACCGATCAACTTTTTGCCCTATCCACGGCGTTGCTCGACATTCAAACCCGATTGTCTAGCACGTTCGCGGGCAAGGCAGCCATTATTCTTCGGACGGTTGATAACTCATCTTATGATGCATTAGAACGCGATGTGCAGCAAATCTTGACCTTAGGGGGCAAGGATATGCCGGTCACCGCCGAGCACATTGATGATAACCAAGGATACCGCTGGATCGTTTTTACTGGCAAAGACCCCGAAGATGTCATCAATGCGCTACACCTTACAGCGGATATGCTAAAAGAGGCCGGCTATGGTGACAGCCTTCTTGCTGCGATGTTTGCCTTTGATCCTCCTTGGTATTTGATTTATACGTATCGGCGCGCGGCTTTTTATCCGTTTGTTCCCAAATTATCGCATACCAGGGATTCTGCCCGGGAATTTCGTATTGCTCAAACCCTCAAACCTTATATGCCCATAGAAAAAGACCCGGAGCGTTGGTACGCGCTCTGGGACCCTCCGTTTTAATTTCGTTTGGGCAATTAATTTGATCTTTTGTCCGCGGTAAACGTCTTGAAAGCGTTTGAGTTGCCACTAGAATTTTCCCGCCGCGTTACCGCGGTGGGATTTTTGCCCTCTTACCCACATAATGGAGTTAGAAGACACGGAAAATGGAGAAATTCCGAAGACACAAGACATCACGTTTCGTAAAAATTTTGTACACAATAATAGAGCTGAAGACAGTACAAAATCAATATCAAACCATTCTAGGCAGAAATCTGCTTTAAGACGGGTCAGTTTTCCCCATTTCTGCCTTGAGCCGGGCCAATTCATCCGTTACTGATGTACTTCCTTTGAGCCGATTGAGTTCATCACGTATTGCATCGCCAGTCGACGGTTCATTTAATTGCAAAAGAGGGGAACCTTCTGTGAGAGAATCGATGGCCTGAGCCCGGGCTTGAAGGGCTGCCGTTTTGTCTTGAGCCCGTTGCAATGCCATATTCACATCAGCCATGTCTTCCCCAAGGCCAGAGAAAGCCTCCCCAATTTTCACTTGAGCTTGCGCTGCGGAGTATTGCGCCTTAATTACTTCTTTTTGGGTCCGGAACGTTTCCACTTTCAGTGAGAGTTTTTGTTGGGCATCTTGCAGCCGGTGCTCCTCTTTTTCCAGATCCGCGATCTGCGTCTGTAAACTCTGCATTTGACTCAGAACACTTTGCTTACGTGTCAATGCTTCTTGCGCCAGATCGTCACGACCTGCTGCGACGGCATCACGGGCATCCTGATCCCACTGGTTGGCCATTTGCTGCAGCTTATTTAATTGCAGTTCAATCCGTTTTTTCGCCGTGACAACTTCGGCCACACCACGCCGTACCTGCTGCAATTGCTCTACCTGTTTTTGATAAGAATATTCCAAGGTTTCGCGGGGGTCTTCAGCTTTATCCAGCAAATTATTGACTTTTGATTTAAATATGGTAGACACCCGTGCAATCAGACCCATGTGTCGAGCCTCCTCTCCTGTTTACTTTCAGTATATTCTGTTGGCGAAATCGTTGTCAAAAGGTTCCCCATGGACTATGCTCGACAAATCTTAGGAATGGGCGACCGGACCCGTATTTTCTTTCACTAGCTCGTCTTCCAATTTTCGGGATTTGGCTTCCACTGCCGCCCCAACAAAGCTGGCAAACAAGGGATGGGGACGGTTGGGCCGGGATTGAAACTCAGGATGGAACTGGGTTCCCACAAACCAGGGATGATCTTTTAATTCCATAATTTCCACCAAGCGTTCATCGGGTGATAATCCCGAGGCGATAAATCCGGCTTGTTCTAACACATCCCGGTATTGGTTATTTAATTCAAATCGGTGACGGTGCCGTTCAAAAATTAGCGTGTCTTGATAAATGGCTTGGGTTTTGGTTCCCACACGCAAGGCACAGGGATAACTTCCTAAACGCATGGTTCCTCCCATATCAACAACGCCTTGTTGTTCGGGCATCAAGTCGATAACGGGATAAGGCGTATCGGGAACAAATTCCGTCGAATTCGCTTCTTTTAGGCCTGCGACATTGCGGGCAATTTCAATGGCGGCAGCTTGCATGCCCATACAAATACCAAAATAAGGGGTCTTGGTTTCACGTGCCCACGTGATCGCTTGAATTTTGCCTTCTACACCGCGGTAGCCAAAACTTCCGGGCACCAAAACGCCATCCACACCTTCTAAAGCTTGTTCGGCCCCGTGCAATTCGATGTCTTCAGAGTCCACCCAGCGAATATTTACATGCACTTGATGCGTCAAGCCTCCATGAAAGAGCCCTTCAGCCACACTCATATAGGCATCATGTAACGCCACATATTTTCCGACTACAGCAATGGTGACGTCACCTTGAAGCTTTGTCGCCCGTTTGGCGACCTGCGCCCACTCTTCTAAATCAGCTGGCGGCGCTTTGATTTTCAGCCGGTCCAACACGATGTCGTCCAGCCCTTCTTCCGCTAGCATGACTGGAAGTTGATAAATCGATTCCGCGTCTACGTTTTGAATGACCGCACGCCTGTCAACATCACACATCAAGGCAATTTTGTCCCGTAAATCCCGCGATAACGGTTTTTGTGTCCGGCACACAATGACATCCGGCTGAATCCCAATCGATCGCAACTCCTTAACAGAGTGCTGAGTCGGCTTGGTTTTCGCTTCCCCGGCAGCATTTAAATACGGTACCAGGGTCACATGAAGATACATCACGGAGTCCCGACCAACATCCGATCGCATTTGACGGATGGCTTCTAAGAAGGGGAGACTCTCAATGTCGCCAACCGTACCCCCAATTTCCACAATGATCACATCAGCTCCTGATGCCTCGGCGACCCGGTGGATGCGCTCTTTGATTTCGTTTGTAATATGGGGAATGACTTGAATAGTTCCCCCCAGAAAATCACCCCGGCGTTCTTTGGTGAGGATAGACCAATATATGCGTCCGGTTGTTACATTATTGGCTTGACCCAAGTTCACATCCATAAATCGTTCATAATGGCCCAAGTCCAAATCGGTCTCTGCGCCATCTTGGGTGACAAAGACCTCACCGTGTTGAAGAGGGCTCATCGTGCCGGGATCCACATTAATATAGGGATCCAATTTCAAAGCCGTTACCTTGACCCCTCGGCTTTTTAAAATACGTCCCAAAGATGCGGCCGTGATTCCCTTTCCTAATGATGAAACCACGCCACCCGTAATAAACACAAACTTTGCCACAATGTCCTCCCCTTAATGTTCACAGATAGCCGTTGTATGAATTTACCGAACTCGTAATGCTAAAAGGAGAAGGAGGTCCGAAGGTTACCCTTCGTCCTCCTCACTGTCACCATTGTCGTCGTCGTAAGACAGCTCATTGCCACGAGATGTGGAACCTTTTGCTACCGATTTCGGTAGCCACTCCTTTAGACCCCACATCGCATTGCCGCGGTACTGAAATCGAACGTCGAGATTGATGTCCGTATAAATTCGCGCTGCCCGCTTGGGTTCCCGATCCAGTCCCAATTTGCGGAGAGTTTCATCAAGTAAATCTTGAACCTCCATGGGTTGTCCATGTTCCTTAAGAACTTCATAGGCTGCATCGGTGACTTGCATGGCAATTACCCCCGTCGCACTAAATTCTCCAGTATTATACCATCTACAATTTTAAAACGTAATATTCTGCTCGAACCAAAAACATGGGTTCTTCCGGCATTGTTTTTTCCGTCTGGCTTAGGCCAACACGCTCATTACTCAGTTTGATCCATATCGGCTCCAGGCTAAAGGAATTTTTGGCACTTTGACGCAAATTCCGCCTCATGGCGCATAGGGACACGTCAGGATAACGTCAGGATCTTTTGTTAGCCTTGACTACACAATAAACATTGCTGATGACAACATCTAGGAGGGTCATGTTTTGCCGAATCTTACCGGTGCAAAATTTTTAAGCTTATGTACGGTAGCAGTCGGAGCCATCTATGCCGCCGGGTATGCCTATACACAACCCTCTGCCAAGGCTAATCCCTTAAGCGCGCAAGCCCCCACGTCGTCTCATAAGGCGTTGTCCGCTCCGTCTACACCATCTCATAGCTCGTCTGGCACACAAAATCCCTCTGTGCCCACAACGACACCGAGTCCATCTCCCGTTTATAAAGACGGAACCTATACCGGTTCTGGGGCTAATCCCTATGGCACCTTATCAGTAACCGTCGAAATCGTGCATGGCAAAATTAGTCGGGTACAAATTACGCAATACAACATGCACTATCCCGAGTCGATTATCGATCCCACACTCCCCCAAGAAGTGATATCGATGCAAACATGGCGCATTTATGTTGTCACTGGGGCTACCGCTAGCACCTACAACTTTGCCGAAGCGGTCTATAACGCTTTACAAAAAGCGAAAGGGTAGAGAATTTCATGAAACATTCTGGCCATTATGCTTTATCCCATGTCACCGAATCCTTCCTATTAATGGGCACCACCGTCACATTTCAGGTCGTAGGTCATGGCCCTGTCAATGACATCCAACAGAGTATCCAGCGGGCGCTTAAGGCTATGACCACCGTGGAGCAGGTTTGCAGCCGGTTTGATGAAAACAGCGCACTTAACCAGTTATGTCAACAACCAGGAAAGAAAGTCGCGGTTCCCCCAATTCTCTTTCATGTCTTGCGTATTAGCTGCGAGCTCGCTTCCATTACGAACGGGGTCTTCGATCCCAGTGTCGGTTCCAAGTTGGAGCAGTTGGGATTTAACCGGCATTATTTGACGGACCAAATCGTCCATACAACGTCCCGGTCGTCTGATGAAAATGCTAGTTACCGGGATATTTCGTTATTCGAAGATGATTTATCCGTGCGACTGAACAAACCTATGCAGCTCGATCTCGGGGGCATTGCCAAAGGGCTCGCCATCGATCTCGCTGCCAAAGAACTCGAAGAGTATGACGGGTTCGCGATTAATGCCGGCGGGGACATTTACGTCTTTGGCCATGATCCCACAGGAGATCTCTGGACCATTGGCATCGAAAATCCCTTAAATCCCCACGCTCTTATCGGTACGGTTCAGGTTACCAATATGGCCGTTTGCACCTCGGGAAATTATAAACGGCGCAGTCCAAGCAACCCGCTTGTCCATCACCTCTACAATCCCATAACGGATCACGTAGCGACTGGGCTTTTAAGCTGTACGGTCATGGCCCCTTTAGCCATTGTTGCCGATAGTTATGCGACGGCAGCCTTTTTGCTCGGTCCGCAAGACGGCTTGAGCTTTTTGACGGATATGGGATTCGCCGGTCTATTCATCACAGAACAACTGGAACGCCTGAGCACACCACACATGACAATAAAGGAGTATTTGCCGTGACACGTCCCGCAAAAAAGATTCCACAGCCATCTTGGATCCGGTTTTTCAAAACCCCGAAAGGTTACGTATTGGTGGCCTTGATCGTCCTCAGCATAATCGCGGGCATTTTTTCCCCGGGACCACAAGAATGGCTTTTGATCTTCACTGCCAGCGCAACCGCGCTGATCACAGAAGCTGTGATCGCGTTGGCCCTTCACCGCAGCGTCACTCTATCCACCAGTGCGCTCATTACGGCGCTCATCATTAGTGATGTTTTGAGTGTTGTAACTCCTCTTTATCTCGTGATGTTGACCACCGTCATAGCCCTGGGTTCCAAACATCTCTTAAAACGCGGACGCAAACCATTTTTTAATCCGGCGGCATTTGGCTTACTGTGTTCCCTGCTGTTGTTTCACACCCCACAAAGTTGGTGGGCAGCGTTGAGTCTTCTTCCGCCCTACTCCGTGCTCATTTTATTAATCGCAGGAATTGTTGTGGCCGTTCGCGTCAAAAAATATGTGCAGGTCCTGGCGTTTTTGGGAACCTATTTTAGCCTCTTATTGATTATGGCTCTATTCCACGTGGGGCTTCCCTCCGATACACCGGGCGACGCCTTGCGTGTCCCATTTGTCAATTCCGCTCTCTTTATGGCATTTTTCATGGTAACGGATCCACCGACAACCCCGTCATCAATTCGCAATCAAATCCCATTTAGCGTTATCGTAGCCAGTATTGCTGTCGCGATCTTCGCGGTGTTTGGAGGACTCGCCTATCTGTTCATTGGGCTTCTTGTGGGTAACAGTTGGACCACATGGATGGCACGCAAAAAGCCTCATGTCCCTGCCTCTCAACCCAAGCAAGCCCTGTTGCCCTAGATCATACGCGCTACCCCCGACCTCGTTTTTGGTTACGATTTCATCGGAACCCGGCGAAAAATCACCGTAACACGGGTCCCTTGTCCAGGAACACTCGATAGAATCAATTTGGCCCGGTGGGCTTGGACAATTTTTTGGGCAATAGCCAAGCCCAGACCCGATCCTTTATAGGACGCTTCCCCATCCCCGCGGACAAACCGCCGTGTGGCTTTGCGAAGCATGGCCGCCGACATTCCGCTCCCGGTATCTTCCAGATCGATTTCAGCGTGATGTCTGCGCACCCTGACCCGAATCGTGCATCCGCCTTGTTGGGTATATTTGTGCGCATTATCCAAAAAAATGAGGAGTAATTGGCGAAGGCGCTGGGCATCGGCATGGACGATGGCATCCTCCGCAATGTCTAGCGTCAAATTAAGGCCCGAGAGCTCACAAACGGGTTGATAAATCGCATAGACATCCTCACAAACCTCTTTCAATGAGATGGCGCGGAGATTTAAGGAGCCAGGCCCTTCCTCCAAATGCCCTATCTCTAACAAATCCTTGACCAAATTGGCCATACGCTGGGACTCGCTATAGAGCGCCTCAATCCAGGGAAGATGTTCCTCAATCCGGTCGTGGGAATGGGAAAGGAGCAATTCGACATGTGCCGTCATAGCAAAAAGGGGTGTTCGCAGTTCATGCGATACATCCGAAAGAAACTCTTGTTCCCGGCGCCTCACCGCTAAGATCGGCCGAAGTGTCCACAAGCCCATAAGAAATCCCCCAAATACTGACAAAATGAGGCCGATGGCACCGCCCCACACTAATAAGGTGAGCAACCTGGCTAAACGGGAGTCATCGTCTTGGATATTTTCAAACAGTTGGCCTGTTAAACCTGGATTGATGGGCCATTGCATGACCCGGTAGGGTACGCTTAAGATTCGCACCGAATAAAAGACTGGGTGTATAGACGCGTGAGCATCAAATAGCGATTGGATTTCCGGTTTGCTGGCTTGGGGAAAGGGGTGATACGAGGCCACGACGTGTGGCGGATGCGAGGAATCCCATAAAAGAAGATGCACGTCAGAGACCTTGGTCAAGGATTCATGCTCCATTTCGGCCACCACAGCCTTTTGACACGGAGGACATAAATGTCCCATGTGCCAGGCAATGTTCTCAAGTTGATGATCGACAGCCTCAAGATATTGTCTCTGATCCATACTGTAGACAAACCCTGCCAACACCGTCCAAATCACTGCGAGAACCGCCATATTAATGAAAGCCACGGATATACGGTGGCGAATCATCTCCCGTTCTTCGAACCGCTTAAACTTTAACCATTGCCGGGTATTCATGGCTTTACGCCTAAACGGTAGCCTAGGCCACGGACTGCAACAATATCTGGTCCGCCGTAGGCCGCAAGGCGCCTCCGGAGTTTGGAAATATGGGCTTCCAACGCATTGTCCAGAATTTCCGTCCCTTCTCCCCATAACCGGTCCATTAACTGCTGCCGCGTTAAAACCCAGTGGGGATAACGCAAGAAAAGTTCCATCAGCAGTGCCTCTTTGGGAGACAATGCTAAGGTGTGGGAGCCAATGGTAAGCTCACGTGTTGTAAACCGGTACCGCATATTGTCAAATTCTAAGATGTCACTTTCTTGATATCCTAAAGCACTGCGTCGCAGTTGTGCCCGAATTCGGGCATGGAGCTCTGTCGAGGCAAAGGGTTTGACTAAATAATCATCGGCTCCGGCATCAAGACCTTGCACACGGTCATCGACCCGGTCTTTAGCCGTAATCATAATAATCGGGGTGCGAATTTTATGCTGTCTAACCTGTACCGCAATATCATACCCGTTGAGGCCAGGCAGGAGGACATCTAACAGGATAAGGTCATAGGATCCATTCAAGGCCTGGTCTAACGCATTCTCGCCATGAGAACACGCATATACATCATAATTCTCCGCTTGCAACATGTCACAAAGGGCCACGCGCAAGGTATGATCATCTTCTGCCAACAAAATCCTCGGCATTCACCGCTCCTTGTCTTCGTTACTCAAGCTTAGCACGAACCCAATTGTCCACCGCGCTTGACTATCATATCAACATGTTTAGTGTATCCGCGTTGATAGTCACTCGTCTAGTGAGGTTTTGGCCGTAGGAGCATTTAGCAAGCTTCTCAAAGGGAACAGTCGGCTTGATGAAATCAAACAGTTCCCTGGCAAAAAATCTGCAGTGGCTCTCCAATACCATCAGAAGCGCTTTAACGGACTTTTTTAGGAGTCGTGTGAAGGCGAAACTTCATACAGGCCCATCGAAACCCGCAAAAAATCGCAACACCATCATATGCTAACTGCCTGTTAGATCGCAGCAAAAGGACAATGTGAAGGCATTATATTCATAATAAATTGACCATTTTCATCGCAATTGGTTACACTAGTCATGGATATTTGTGTTGATTAACTCAAAGGGGTTAAGTCACCGGTGAAGCATCTGGGGCAACTATTGCTGATGACATGTGAAGAACCTCAGGTGTCACCATCTCTCCTAGCAGCTATTCGCTTAGGATATGTTGGGGGCATTGTACTCAATCCCGCAGTCCTTCCGAATGCTGAGTCCTTACAAGACATGATTTGGCTTCTGCATGATACCGCCAAATTGGGGAAGCAGCCTGCACCCCTTATCCTCCTTGACGTTACCGATTCGGTATCCTCATTATGGCCGTTGCCGTCCCTGCGATCGATGGCTGTAGCCGGGTTAACCGATGATGTACACCGTCTTTTAAACACTATGGCTTTAATTTGGCGGCAAATGGGCATTACCGGCGTTATAGGTCCCACACTTGGGGTGGGCGACAAGACACCTAGTCCTTGGACAGACAAGCGGACAAAATATTTGCAGTTATGGGTTAGAGAATTGCGTCAAGCAGGTCTCCATCCTTTTATGCGTATTATCCCAACGCCTTCCGCAACGGATGTAAGTGATGTCCTCATTGCAACCATTGATAGCGGCTTAGGCGCAGCCATCCTAGGGGGACACGAGCCCGTCAACGCATCATTATGGCGGGACTCTTTGAATTTTCGCGGACTTTTAGTCCATGATCTCCGGTTAACACATTTTGATGTGAATCTTATCCCCGCCAGCATTGCACAGGGGCTTGATATGATTATCTTACCCGCCGATGCCGATATCAATGAATCATACCGGACATTACTCGTTGAGATGAACCGCCATCATGTATCCAAACGGAAAATCTATTCGGCCTTGACACGCATCCGGATGCTGAAGGAATCCAAGCCGCCCTTCTCATGGAGTCTAGAGGTGAGCCAGCGGCCCATTAAACAATGGGCGCAAAATATTTGGAATCACGCCCTCGTCCACACCGGTCCTATCTATTCTCCTAAGGCCGGCACTCAAGAATTTGGCCTGATTGAATTTGGCAAGCCGTCTCCCTTGAAATCATTGTTACAACAGCACCTGGCGTTTTATCACTGCCTTGATATCGATCCTGATGTTAGAGATCTCTTTCACATTCACCTGAAGAGCCAAAAAAGTTCCGTCCCGCTTGTCATCCATCTCAATGATGCCTGGCACCATTTAAATCAGTCCTTATTATTTCCCTTGTGCCAGCCAAGACCCCTTGGCGTGGCCATGAATCACCCGGCCGATCTATTTTTACTGCCCCGTGATGCCACTGGTTTAACCAATTTTGATAGTCAACTCGGAGCATTTGGGGCGGTGGCATCCGCCATTATCGGAAAAATTTCTATTCACGGGCAATGGCCCAACCCCCAGGAGGTTACCCAGCTATGACACCGGAAAAAATCGCGTTAACAGGCATCCGGCGCAAATCCTCTCGGCGCGTCAATCCTTACGGTCTCTTGCGGTTATTAATCGTGGCCGTAGTTTTCGCACTATTAGCGTTAGGACACGGCTTGTCGTGGTGGATTGGTTTTTCCCTTCTCACAGCCGTACTTATTACCCTAAGTGGAAACAACATGAGGCCGATTGGTCCGTGGTTGGGATCGATCGGCCTGATCTTTTTAGCCTTTGTGCATGTGGGCATTATCCCGTTTCTCTATGGGATTATTCCCATGACATTATTGTTCGTGAGCTATTTCGCCTTGGTCTTCCGCCGCTTGGCGGGCTAGTTCCCGGCGCAGGATTTTCCCGATCGCTGATTTCGGCAACTGATCGACGACTTGATAGGACCGGGGCCGCTTATAGGACGCCAAGTTTTGCTGGCAAAAGCGGTCAATATCCTCAAGATCGGGCGTGACGCCCTCTTTAGGAACAATATAGGCTTTGACCCGTTCACCGTGGTAAGCATCGGGCACCCCGACGACACACGCCTCTTTGACGGCCGGGTGATGATACAATACTTCTTCCACTTCCCGCGGATAGACATTAAAGCCCGAATAGATAATCAAGTCTTTTTTGCGGTCTTGAATGGCAAAAAAGCCCTCGGAGTCCATAATGGCTAAGTCCCCCGTATAAAGCCATCCCTGCTTTAAGACCTGAGCTGTCTCCTCAGGACGCCGCCAGTATCCCTGCATGACTTGGGGGCCTTGAATAATAAGTTCGCCCACTTCCCCAGGCTCCACATCGTATCCCATATTATCCACAATGCGCACCTTGGTTGACGGGTAGGGTAAGCCAATGCCAGGTGCTTGATAATCCACCGGCCACAAAGGCTGGCAATGAGTCACTGGCGACGCTTCCGTTAGCCCATAACCTTCGACGATGCGGCCATGCGTCAATTTCTCAAAATTTTCTTGAACATGCCGGGGCAGGGGCGCCGAACCGCTAATACAGCCTTTAATTGATGTCAAATCCAAATCATGGGCCAGAGCATACTGCGTAAGCGCAACGTACATTGTTGGCGCTCCAGGGAGTAATGTCGGCTTGGTGCGGGCAATCCATAGAGCCGCTTGTTCGGGATTAAACCTGGGCATTAATACCAGACGAGCACCAATCAACAACCCGAGATTCATCCCCACCGTCATGGCATAGGCGTGAAACAAGGGCAAGGCAATTAACACGGTATCCTGTCCCCGCGACAAAAGATTTGCCATCCACAAACGGGATTGTTCCGCGTTGGCTAATAGGTTCCAATGGGTCAACATGGCACCTTTAGGCCATCCCGTCGTGCCTCCGGTGTATTGTAATAGGGCTAAATCTGTTTGGGGATCTATAGCAGGCACATCCCTATCTTGAATAGGCGGTAAGCTGAGCCATTCCGTAAGTCTGTGAGACTCGGGGTATACGCTTAGGGTTTCTTGCTCTTGTTTAGGGTCGTTATTGGCCGATGCAATCACCACGGGCCATGGCAGGGGTAATAGCGCGGAGGGCACTTTAGCGACAATTTCAGGGGGCACGATCAACGCTTGGGGTTCGGCATCTTGTAAGAGCCTGGTTAATTCAGGCAGCGTATACAATGGATTTAAGGCCACCACAGTGGCACCAACGAGTAACGTCGCAAAATAGGCTTGAACAAATGCCAAACTATTGGGCAATATTAATGCTACCCGGTCATGAGGCTTAACTCCCAGTCGCCGAAGACCTTCCGCCACGCGCTGCACCATATTCCATAACTCTTTATACGTGACGTCTTTGTCCTCTAACACGATGGCAATGCGGCCATCACAGTTTTTCCAGCGTGCGATAATATCGTATAGGGGTACGGGCCGGCAATCGATGGCTTCCGGCACAGTACCGTAGTGATGGATCCACGGTTTTTGATCATACACGGACATGATTACCGCCCCCGAAATTGTGGTCGCCTTTTTTGCAAAAAGGCTGTGATGCCTTCTGTGGCATCGTCAGTTCGCATGAGCTGGGCCATTTTGTCGCTTTCCCCGGCTTGCCCTAATCCCGGGTTGGCTAATAATTCCTTGATGGCTCCAAGCGCTAAAGGCGGGAGACTGGCAAGCCTGTCAGCCTGGTTCAACGCGTATTCGACTAGTAAATGACTGGGGACAATATAATGAATCAAGCCAATCCGCAGTGCCTCATCGGCATCAATCGCATCCCCCGTTAACAATAAGCGCGTAGCCTGGGAGCGACCAATTAATTTCGGTAGGCGGACAGTGCCTCCCCAGCCAGGAATAATGCCTAGATTGACCTCGGGTTGACCAAAGCGGGCATCGGGACAAGCAATGCGCAAATCACAGGCCATTGCCATTTCATTTCCCCCGCCCAAGGCTGGGCCATTAACGGCAGCAATGATCGGTTTGGAACTCTGTTCAATGCGGTCAAATAATTTAACCCCATAGCGAAGAAATTCATTAACGTCGCTGCCTAACTGCAAAAAGCTCGGGATGTCCGCGCCAGCAGCAAAAAATGAACCATGTCCTGTAATGACCATAGCCCGAATGTCGTCATTGGCCAAGGCCATATCCAGGGCTTCAGATAGTTCTTGGAGAAGGGGAAAACTTAAGGAATTTACCGGAGGGTGATTTAATTCGAAAAGCATGACATGATCACGTTGTTCTTGTGAAACAAGAGCCATTTTTTTCACCTCTTTCGGGTTGTCGACTAATAATTAAAGTACCCGCGGGAAGTTTTGACACCAAGTTGTCCGCGTTCTACACGCTCCTTAAGTGACGCTGGCGGTGTAAAGCGCTCCCCTATGCGCTTGGACATTTGTGTGAGCTTGTTATAGACCACATCTAAACCCATAGAATCCGCCAAGGCTAGAGGACCCATGGGGAGACCCGCGCCTGCTCGCATGGCAATGTCTATAGCCCGTGCGCTGGCAATACCTTCTTCAAAGACCCGGGCCGCTTCCATAAAGGTTGCCATGGTGAATTGATCAATCAGGTCTTGTTCTTGTTCGGGCGTTAGCGATGAGGTGGCTGAAGCAGCGGCCTCAGGCGTCGTATAGGAATAGAAGCCTTGACCCGTTTTAACACCCAAATGATGTTGCTGGACTAATTCTCCAAGTTCAGGCCCGGGATAAAAACGGTCGCCATACGCCTTTTGCAAGGTTTGCGCCACGTCCCATGCAATGTCAAGTCCCAAGGCATCGGCTAACACAAAGGGACCCATGGGTGCTAAGTGGTTTTTGGTAATGACAGCGTCAATATCGTGAGCCGAAACATGATGCTCGGCTTTAAACCGCATCACTTCAGCCATAGATGCCGTTAAAATCCGGTTAACGACAAATCCCGGACACTCTTTGACCACCACAGGGATCTTCCGCAGTTCTTCACTCAGGCGGGTTAGCGTATCAAGAACATCTTGATCGGTATTCTCGCCGGCGATAATTTCAACGAGCTTCATGGTATGTGCGGGATAGAAAAAGTGCATGCCTGCCACGCGCTCGGGTCTCGTAGTGGCATTGGCCATTTCGGATATACTGAGTGCTGATGTATTACTAGCTAAAATCGCCAAGGGTGGTAAAATCCGATCTAATTCGCGAAAGACTTGCTGTTTCAATGCCATTTTTTCTGGTACGGCTTCAATCGCCACCGACACATCATAGAGGTCCTTATCTTGCGAGCTAAACCGGATTTGGGCAAACCGTATTTCCGCGTCCTTTGGACTGAGTCGCCCTTTGGCAATGCGGCTCTCTATGACATTGCGAATATGTTCTTGAGCCCGCTGCAAAGCATTTTCATCGACATCTCTTAAAACCACGGGAATATTCGCCATCGCCAGGCTATAAGCAATGTCTGCCCCCATGGTTCCTGCCCCCACTACGGCAACTTTTTTCACGTACATGAAAAGCCCTGCCTTTCGCCGTATTTTCACCAGCGGTTCCCTGCCATCCTCCTTGTCTGGATGAGCCGGAGATCCGCTCGATATTGTTATGGCCTTCTCCCAATTTCCCGTCACCATCTTCAGGATAAAAACAGGCCAAGGTCCCGGTGTGTCGTTTTAGAAATCCCATATTTCCGACAATTCGGGATCATGGCAATCATTCCTTTTAAGTATAGCATTGTGCACGGCCAGTATATCGCCTATATGCAATATTTGTCAACGACAAGTTTATTATCGACTAGCGAAATCTTTGCTATGATGAAATAAATGGAAAGGATACAGGGGGGACATTAATGGACCGTCAGCTTCAGGCCTTTATTGATGAGATTCAAAAACTCTTTCCGCGCATTATGCGATATCTAGAAGCTGAAGCCAGCCGCGAATTAATAGGGCTTGAGGTGACACCGTCCCAAATGAATGCGCTGTTTGCGCTCTACGGGGTCAGGAATATGCCAATGGGCGAATTAGCAGACCAGCTTGGATTAACGGAAAGTGCCGCCACACGCTTAGTCGACCGGCTCATCAATATGAACTTGGTGAGACGCGAACGCGACGATCAGGATCGGCGGGTCGTCCGCGTGCGTTTGTCCTCTTATGGCAAACAACTTGCCGAACTCGTGTTTGAACGCCGCCAAGCTCAAGTGACCCGATTTGCCGAACGCTTACCCCAAGACTCGCGCGACGCCCTCATCCGCGGTCTATCGGACTTGCTCGACGTGTTTCAACGCCTTGAACAAGAATCTAAAGCGCAAAAGAAATAGAGGAGTCCTTAATCCCTCTCCAACATGAGATTTGATAGAGGAGCGTTTACCCAAGAAATTAATTTCTTAACGTCATGGGTTGAGAAAGACTTCCCATCAGGTTCAACAAAAATCCGGTACTGGCCAAATTGACCGCATCAAATTTTTAAGAATATGGTACAGTATTACTATCTTAATTTGTATTGATGTTGTGGAGGTGACACATTTGATTACCCTGACTGAGACGGCAACGGACAAGGTTAAAGAGTTTATGGCATCGAAGAATCACCCCGATCTGGCGCTCCGAATTTATGTGAGCAAAGGCGGCTGCAGCGGATTTAGTTACGGTATGGCTCTTGATGCGGCTCAAGAAGATGATAATGTCTATGAATTTAATGGCATTAAGGTCGTTATCGACCCACAGAGTGCGCCTTATCTTGACGGCATTGAAGTCGATTACGTCAATTCCATGATGGGTGGCGGTTTTTCGATCACAAACCCCAACGCCGTATCTTCTTGTGGTTGCGGTCACTCCTTCCGAACCAAAGACGATGCGGGCGCAGCCAACTCCTGCAGCCATTAACGCAAGATTTAGATATACCAAAAGCCTTCGGAATCCGAAGGCTTTTTAAATCGTTTTGCCATGACAAGATCATTTCATGAAAGCCTAGTGAGCTTTTTTCTCACTAGGCTTTTCGTCTACGCGGTAACTTGGTGGGACTGAGGGTCTGAACCACCCTCTCCCGCTTCTTCCAATGATTTACCCGCTGTTTCAAAACCAAAGATCCATGTCACGAAAAATCCTAAAAAGGAGGCCGCTGCAATCATGCCTAAGGTCAAGCCTAGTCCCCACGCTTGTTCAATCACCGGTAAGAGGAAAATGCCGACTGCCGCC
Source organism: Sulfobacillus thermosulfidooxidans (assembly GCF_001280565.1). NCBI lineage: Bacteria > Bacillati > Bacillota > Clostridia > Eubacteriales > Clostridiales Family XVII. Incertae Sedis > Sulfobacillus > Sulfobacillus thermosulfidooxidans. The sequence goes on from NZ_LGRO01000001.1 coordinate 2,145,345, forward strand.
CCGAATTTTCCGGATGCCGCCGCTAATCCATGTCCCGATGCTCTCAAGCTTGTGGGGAATACCTCGGTCGGTAAAATCCATGTGGTAGCGTTAGGGCCGGTGTTGACAGCCAGGTTGAATAAGGCAAACCCAATGAATATCACTGTCGTCAAAGACCCCGTAGCTCCCTTAGGAACTCCCACAAAAGCCAGCAATGTCATTGCAATGCCCATGCCAGCGAAACCCAGAAGCTGAAGTCGAATGCGACCGAGTTTTTCAATCAGCAAGATACTCAACGCAAACCCAATGACCAAGAATACATCGAGAAAAATCGCACCTTGCGTGGATAAAATATCTTTATGAATGAAATTTCCATGACCAGCAAAAGCCATAACCGACAAAATGGTGGGGGTAAAGATGCCGATACCATAGAGACCAATATCCATCAAAAACCATGGCACGGTTACTAAAATCGTCCGGGTCAAATAGCGGCCCCGAAACAAATCTTTATAAACCATTTTGCGGGAATGCGATTTTTCCGTGGCAATACTTTGTCCCGTAATTTCCTCTGCTAAGACCCGCGCTCCTTCTGCATCCCCGTGTTCCATCTTCCAACGGGGACTTTCGGGAACACTGGTGCGAAGAATCATTACCGCCACAGCCGGCACGACCCCAATGGCCAACATAATACGCCATGCATCGGGTGCTGGATTTAACATGAGAATTGACAGTCCCACCGCTGCGCCAAATAAAGCACCGAGTGCCTGAAAACTAAAGGCTCCCGAAAGCATCCGTCCACGAATCTTTTTCGGCATTAATTCCGAGACATATGTTGAACTGATAGGATAATCTGCTCCGATACCAATTCCCAGCAAAAACCGAAACACTAACAACGACGTGGGATTCCATGACAACGCGGATAATCCGGCGAAGACGACAAAAAAAAGCAGGTCAAAAAGATACATTGCTTTTCGACCCAACTTATCCGTAAACCGTCCCAAGGTAAACGCACCAATCATGGCACCAAGAGGAGCCGCCGCTCCGATTAGTCCAATTCCGGTTTTTGTCACGTGCATTTGATGAGCAATGAGAGGTAAGGCGACACCAATAATAAACAAATCAAATCCGTCGAGAAAAACCCCCATCGCCGACAAAAACCAAACCTTCCAATGCACCCCTTTTAACTTCGCATGATCTAGGGCCGACTGGAAACCTGTAGACTCAGATGGCATTTCAAGCTCCTCCTGCCGCCTTCTTGGCGTCAACGAATTATTTTCTTTAGCTTTATCATGCCACCGTCACATTATGAGTGGTTTAAGCCCTTGTTAAGGTTGCATTAACAAAACCCAGACTATTTGCAATTAATCTACAGCACAGACAAGACACTTAAGATATCGGGATTCTGGCAGCCCCGGCGCCATCGGATGATCGAGTCCTTGACCCCGAATTTCCAAAATTTTAACGGGACGCTTGGCGTCCTTAGCCGCATCCCGGATCACTTCAATAAACTGTGTTTCAGAAATGTGATACGAACAACTGGATGTGACTAAGATTCCCCCGGGTTTAATCAACTTAATGCCCCGAAGGTTGATTTCTTTATATCCCCGGAGTGCTCCGGCCACTGCATCTTTGGATTTGGTAAACGCCGGCGGATCCAAAATACCCAGATCATATTGCGGTCCCTTATCACTTTCCTGACGGAGCCAATCAAAGGCATTAGCCGTGACGAATTCCATTTGTTGTTCCAAGCCGTTTTGCCGGGCATTTTCTTGAGCCCGGGCGATAGCATTACCATCGATATCAATCCCGACCACATGCTTTGCTCCGTATTTTGCACAGGTTAAACCAAAAGCTCCGGTATGGCAAAAGGCATCAAAGACCTCTTTACCCTCAGCCAATTCAGCCGTACGCTTACGGTTCGCATATTGGTCAAGAAAGTGACCGGTTTTTTGCCCTCCTGCCACATCAATCGTTAAACTCACACCATTTTCTAAAATCTTCACCGGACTCAAAAGCGTGCCATATAGGAGTTGGTCTTCTCGCGGCAATCCTTCTTTAGCGCGCACCGCCACATCGCCACGTTCATAAATCCCCTGAGGGTGGTAGATATCTACTAAGGCTTCAACAATCGCTTGGCGAAAGGCTTGCAAGCCGAGACTTAAAATTTCCATAACCAACATGGGCCCGTATTTGTCGACAATCAGTCCGGGCAATTGGTCGGCTTCGGAATTGATGACCCGGTAAGCTTCTCGGTCCCTTAATAACGCAAAACGCAACCGTGCGGCTTCCCTTATCCGCCTTTGAAACCACTGATCATCAATGACGTCATGGACACTGCGGGTCAACAAACGAAACGCAATTAAGGACGCGGGATTAAAAAATCCGCGGCCGACAAACCGACCGTTAGACTCTTCCAAGGCAACAATCGCGCCAGGTTGAAGATTTGAATGATACAATTCGCCCCGGTATACCCAAGGTGCGCCCTCCAGTATCCGGTGAGGTCCCGGTTTTAACCGTAAAACATCTGCCACGTAAAGCGCCTCCATTCATCTTCCGTAGTATAGGCCTAATTGGACAACTTTGACCATATCACGGATTCCTTGCCCTTGCACTTAGCGTCACCAAAAAGCACAGCAAAAACGCCCGAGACGACCAACAAGGTTTCCCCGGGCGTTTGTAATCATTTGCCGTTAATGGCTAAATCCCATGCGCGATAAAACCGTCCACAAATGATGATCTTCATCACCTAAACGCCAGATGGCTATCCCACCCAAGTGATATTGTTTCACCAATTGTAATTTAAAAGCGTCACTATACCCATTTTCAAAATAGACCCTGTGGGTCATCCCCTGACTTTGATAGCTGAATTCGGGTTCGTCACTCACCGGATTCCACTTTATGGGCACACCGTATTGAGCCGCTAAAGCCCGGGCTTGATTGGCGTGAATCTCCACAGTTTGTCCATTACTGGCCCAATTGTATCCATAGACGGCTAATCCTAGTACAATTTTTTGGGGATTCACCCGCGTGATCGCATACTGAACCGCCTGATTAACCCAATTGATGGGAGCCACAGGGCCCGGCGCACTGCCAATATCATGATAGTCGTAAGTCATCAACACAATTTTGCTGACGTAAGGTGCTAAAGCCTGGTAGTTATAGGCGCGATTATACGGATCTTTGGCGGTTCTTGGGATCACCGCAATGGTCAGTGTTTTGCCAAGCGGCGTCAATTTTTCGGACAACGCTTTGACAAAGGCGGTTAAAGGTCTTTCGTCCCAGTAGTTTAATCCTTCGAAATCAATATTGTATCCTTGATATCCATCTTCTTGAGCCATTGCAGCCAATTGATTCACAATCTCTTGCCGCAAGGTCTGATTGGTTAAAATCCGGTCGTTGCCGTAAGCATTCGTAATCACGGGATACAGTGCAATATGATGTTCGCGTGCATACGCTCTGACCCATGACCGGTGATATCCGTGCTTAATTAAGGTGCCATCAGCACGGTAGGTATACCACAAAGGAGCAATAGCCGAAATCGTATGAAGATGTTGTGCTAAACTCATTTGGGAACTCATGGAGTTTGGGGTATATTGCGTGTAATACCCTAAGACCCAAGGGCTTGAGGATACCTGAGATGAAGGGGAAGTGATGGGTGCTGGCGCCACAGGCTCAGAAGAATACCCTAAGGCATGACAAAGTGCCTGATAGGTTTCAGGGCCCACAATCTCATCGACCACGAGACCTTCATGGGCTTGAAAAGCCATGACAGCTTGTCCTGTTTGCCGATTAAACACGCCATCAGCGGGACCGGGATTGTAACCTAACTGGCTTAAATCCCCTTGCAGGGTGACGACCCCCGGTCCGTAATCCCCGTATGTCAAATCCCCTTGGCCGAGCGGTGCACGAATATAATCGTAGTGCCTTTTCAGGGCACGGATTAATGCCCTACGCGTTAAAGGCCCTAAGATGCCATCAACTTGCAGATGAGCTTGTGATTGAAATTTTGCCAGGGCGAATGCTGTCTGAGCATTAAAATATCCCCGGCTAGACCCGGGATTGTAGCCTAAATCCCGCAGTTCTTGCTGCATAACACTCACCGACCAGCCAACGCTCCCTTGCTGTAGTAAAGAGATGCTTGGAGATGCGGCACGGGCGGGAGAAGACAAGGTTAACAACGAACAGGCCGTGGACAGGACCGCGACCAACGGGAAAATCTTCATTCCATTTCCTCCGAGAAGTGCCATATTTTACGCGATTTGGTATCTTTGGAAAGCATTGAAATACCCTTTTACCATAGCGATTCTCCTAAAACTTGTCAGATGTGCTATCATACTCGGGAAGCTCATTTCCGCAAGGTAATCTCTTTCTAAGCCGCGGGAAACCAGCTTTATAAAAATTTTCACCGCAATGGTAAATTGCGGGTTTTAGAGGAGGTGATCCGGGTGCACCCACGATTAACGCAAATGACCAGCAAATCCGGGTGAGGGTGCAAATTAGGTCCGGAGGACCTAACGAGCGCTTTAAGCTTTATCCCGCCTGCTAAGGTTCGGGATGAAGATGTCCTGGTCGGTAATGAGACACACGATGATGCGGGAATCTACCGGTTAAGTCCGGATCAAGCTCTCGTTCAAACCGTAGACTTTTTAACTCCGGTTGTGGACGATCCCGAATTATTCGGTAAAGTGGCGGCGGCCAATTCCTTATCCGATGTCTATGCCATGGGTGGGATTCCGATCACCGCATTGAACTTATTGGCGGTTCCCGAAGGCGTCTTATCGGCAGAAGAAGTCGGTGCCATGTTGCGCGGGGGACAGAGTATTTTAGATGAAGCCGAATGCCGTCTTTTAGGCGGGCATTCCATCGATGACAACGAACCTAAAATGGGGTATTCGGTGACGGGCTTGGTGCATCCTGATCACATTTGGCGTAACAGCACGGCGCGTCCTGGTGATGTGCTTTATCTTTCCAAACCCATTGGGAGCGGGGTCGTGATTAAAGCGATCAAAGACGGGGAAGCGAGCCAAGAAATGATAGACGGGGTGATTGCCATGATGTTAACGCTAAACAAAAAGGCCAGCGAAACGATCAAACGCGTCGGCGATCCCACGGCTTGCACTGATGTCACCGGCTTTGGGCTGCTTGGACACTCGTGGGAAATGGCTCAGGGTGCCAATGTGACTATTGAACTGTATGCATCGTCAGTTCCGACCCTTCCTGGTGCCAAGGAATTGGCGCAACAAGGAAAATTCCCCTCAGGAAGCAAGCGCAATTTGGAATATGTCGGGCCGCATCTTGAGGTAGATTCCGGATTCGATCATAATATTCTGACCTTATTGGCCGATGCAGTGACCTCAGGCGGATTGCTCTTCACGGTAAAAGAAGAAAACGCCGCCTCGTTTGAAGCGACGTTTTCTGATCAACACGTTCCTCTCTACCGCATCGGGCGCGTTTTACCGGGCCCGGCACACGTTAGGGTGTTGGGATAAGGCGTTGTTCTTCAATAGCCGTGGCCACCTCATTGAGGCGGGCCACGGTTTCCTTTTGCCCTAAGACCTCGAGGAGTTCAAACAATCCCGGTCCTACCGTCTTACCCGTAACAGCTAAACGGGTGGGATGAATAAGCTCGGCCCGTTTAATATTTTCCCGTGCAGCTTCCTCATCATACAAGGCCACAAGATGATCATGATCCCATACCCTCAGTTCTTGTAAACGGTCTGCCAATGTTCTCAAGCGGGCAGGCGTGCTCTCAACGTGAAAATGCTTGGCCATACCTTTGGGGTCAAAACTCGTCGGCCGTTGATAGAGAAAGACCAAACTTTCCGCCAGCTCCTTTAGAGTATGAGAGCGTTCCCGGACCAGTTCGACAGCTACCGGCAATGCTGGACCCTTAGACAGATCCAGATGGAGCTCTTCAAGAAAAGGCATTAAGTACTCAATGACCTTGTCAATAGGCAACAACCGCAAGTACTGGCTGTTCATCCATTCCAGCTTTTTATAATCGTAAATAGCCGCCGTATGCTGTACCCGGTCAAGATCAAACCACTGGGCAGCTTCATCAAGCGTCATAATTTCCGTTTCATCTGGCGCAGACCAACCCAGAAGCAAAAGATAATTGACCAAGGCTTCGGGCAAAATTCCTTGCTGGCGGTATTCTTCCACCGATGTCGCGCCATGGCGTTTGGACAACTTGGACCGGTCGGGAGCTAAAATCATGGGAACATGCGCAAATTGTGGCGTCGGCAAATTCAACGCCTGGTAAATAAGAATTTGTTTGGGAGTATTCGATAGATGTTCTTCTCCCCGAATCACATGCGTAATCCCCATGTCATGATCATCTAACACTACCGCAAAATTATAGACAGGAGTCCCATCGGATTTGGCCAACACAAAATCATCTAAAATGCGATTTTCAAAGACTACCGTGCCTCGAATCAAATCGTGAACGACCGTCTCTCCCTCTGTGGGCACCTTCATCCGCACAACAAACGGCTTATCCGATTGGTAAATGGGATCATCAGGTGGACGTAACCGGCATTTTCCGCTATACCGGGGCGGTAATTTGAGTGCCGCCAGCCGTTTTTTCTCCGCCTCGAGTTCCTCCGGTGTACAATAACAGCGGTACGCCAAGCCTTGGGCCAGAAGTTGCTCTAAGGCCTGTTGGTGCCGCTTAACCCGTTCCGATTGCCTATAAGGCCCATAATCGCCTCCCACATCCGGTCCCTCATCCCAAATAATTCCCAAGGACCGTAGACCTTTCATCATGGCCTCTTCTGAACCCGGCACTAAACGGGCCCGGTCCGTATCTTCCACTCGCAAGATGAAGCGCCCATGATGATGCTTTGCAAATAAATAATTAAAGAGCGCCGTTCTGGCCCCACCGATATGTAAGGTACCAGTGGGACTCGGCGCATAACGTACCCTAACCACGTGTGTCCCTCCTGAAAAGCTTTGCTAAGAACAAGCCGCTCTGTTGATAGTTATGACATGCGTTAAGTGTAGCTAAGGACTTACAGCGGGTCAAGAAAGTCCGTACCGGATCGTCACTAACGAAAGTAATCCCGGCACTCCAAGGACTCCTGTAATCGCCAAGGTCAGGATATTGAACCCAATGTGCCCAAGTCCCGTCCAAGACGCCATCACATTCCACGCGAAAATAAGCCCAGCACCTGCAAGACTTCGTATAGCAAATCGCCGCCAACGCGGGATAAATAAACCTCTTGTTACAATCGCAAAGATAGCTCGTCCGAATATGATGAGAACGAAAAGGATAAAGCCTGTGGCTAACAGTCCTTGCATATCTCTGGCCCCTTTTTTGCTGAGTTGTCGGTTAAAAGGTCGCAGGAGAAGACAATCTCCGGTTATTTGGCTAAAACCATGGATATGCCCAAAAAGGACATGCTTAGAACCAAAGACTTTGAAAGACACAACAGCGCGGATCCTCTGGATCTTAGGGTTTAGCACGCCGACAATAATGATGATATTTCTTGGCCGCAGATTGATAGTAATCCTCAGGGTTCCGCAAGGACAAACCTTGGGACGCTTTAATGTGACCAAGAGCATCCCATCCCCATTTTTGGGAAACATCCCGTAAGTCGTTTTCGTCCCAACCGGGATGCATGAAATCCTGCCGATTTCGTCTCATCATGGCGATCCCCCTCAATGCTAGGGTATGCGTCACCATTCACATTTGGCAATCATTAACATCAATCTTGGGATTGAGCCACAAGTTCTGCGAACGTGAGTTCAGCTTGAGACAGCGGTTGACCCACTTGTTGGATCACCTCTTTTAACCGGTCCACAGGATGTTCGACGCCCGCAGCTTGAGCAGCATGAATAAACTTTTCTATCCATAATTGTCGGTAGCGAGCCCGAATCCACCACAGTGTGCGCACAATTAAATATTTCTTGCGGTATCCTTGCACCAAGATGACGAGAACCATCGTTTCGACACCTAAATCTACCCACTCAAATAAGGTAAGAAAGATATCACCCATAACATCGCCCCCATGCGGCATAATATGCCAAAAATCTGCGGGAGGTGTCTCACGTTTAGACTTCTTGTCGTCCTTCTAGCGCTTTAAGCAATGTCACCTCATCGGTATAGTCGAGGTCGCCACCCATAGGCAAACCGCGGGCGATCCGGGTCACCTTAAAGCCCATCGGCTTTAACAACCGTCCCAAATACAAAGCCGTCGCTTCTCCTTCTAAGCTGGAACTCGTGGCCAACACAATTTCCTGCGGGGGATTTTGTTGGATGCGCATCAACAATTCTTTAATGCGGAGATCATCTGGTCCTATGCCCTCCATAGGAGATATGGCCCCATGGAGCACGTGGTAGCGCCCTTTAAATTCCCGTGTTTTCTCCATCGCCACGACGTCTTTGGGCTGTTCCACAACCATAATGATCCGATTATCGCGGGCACTATTTCGACAAATAGCACAAGGATCACTATCGGTAAAATTAAAACAGACGGAACAGTAGCGGATTTTGGTACGGGCATTCACAATAGCTGTGGCTAATAATTCGGCCTCGCCTTGAGGCATATTCAACAAGAAAAAAGCCAAACGCTGGGCGGTCTTTGGACCTACCCCGGGCAATTTGGCTAATTGACTGATAAGATCTGAAATAGGTTCTGGATAAATCATATCTACATAAGCCCGGGAATATTTGGTAGATTCATACCCTTAGTCACATCGTTTAACCGACTGCTTGCCAGTTCTTGAGCTTTTTTCTGCCCTTCCCGCACAGCCGCCAATATTAAATCTTGCAGCATTTCTACATCACTCGGATCCACAGCCTCCGGTTGGATGGTGATCGATTGAATTTCGCCATGTCCATTAAACACCGCTTTGACGACACCGCCTGTCTCCACTTCCACCATTTCATACTGTAACTCTTCTTGGACCCGCGCCATATCTTGTTGCATTTTCTGCACTTGCTTCATCATCTTCTGCATATTATTGGGGTTAAATCCCATGTTATTGTCCTCCTTCGTTGGATTCTTCGATATTCTTTACCGGAACATCGGCCCCGAACCATGATCGAATTTCCTCGACAAGTTCTGCGTTGTCATTGCGCGATAATTTTGATGCAGGTGGCTTAGACAACCTCACAGGACGCTCATTGCCTACCAATAAATAATACTGCATTTCAGGCCCATAAACCTTGTGCAAAACTTGCTCTAATAACGCTTTATGATGTGATGCCATCATTAAATCACGATGGGCCGGAAAGGAAAAGATCACTTCAAGCGCCTTTGACGTCACTTGCAGGCGGGCTTCTTGCAATAAGGCATAGGTGGACGGCCGCTCTTGACGAATCGCCTCCAAAAACCGTTTGAGGCGCTCATCTTGGCCCATGTCGCTAAAATCGACTGGAGTGATTTCATTGTCCGTGATCTTCTCTGCCGATGATTGAAAAGAACCCGAAACTTGTTCAGGACTAGGCGCCGCCTCTTCAGCATGAACTATAGAGGCGGGTTTTGATGGCGCGGCCACAAAATGGGCCTGCTCTCTTTCCTGCAAGACGTCCGCGGGCTCTTTTCGATAAGCTAATTCTTCTCGAATTTTCAACAGCGCCAACTCCACCGATAACTGCGCGGGAAATCCACTACGCAGCCGGGTATCCGCTTCCGCTAACAGTTCTAAAGCATGAAACCATGACGCGGCCGAAATTTTGGCAGGCAGCCTCGCGTCCAATTGTTCAAGCCATTCCCGCCGGTATTGGGGAAAGAGGTCTTTTCCCGCCTGGCGCCAAATAACGATGTCGCGAATCTGTTGCGCTATACTACGCAAGACTGTGCGGTAATCTTTACCTTGACGGTAAATGTCATCCAATGTTCGCATCACGTCGCCTAAATCCGTGGGCGATGTTAAAGCCGTCATAATCTGTTCCATCATGACCGGTTCCACCGTCCCCACCAGTTCGCTAACGGTTTGATAGGTAATGTGCTTGCCGCCTACCGCAATGGTTTGATCGAGCAAGCTCAAGGCATCTCGCATAGCGCCATCGGCATATTCCGCAATGAGCTCGAGCGCTGCGGGTTCAACCTCAACATTTTCTTCCGCAATCACTTGCCTAAGCCGCTCCTCGATTAACCCCACCGTCAACCGCTGAAATTCATAGCGTTGGCAGCGGGACAAGACGGTCACCGGAAGCTTTTGCGGCTCGGTCGTGGCCAAGACAAAAATAACATGCGGTGGTGGCTCCTCCAGCGTCTTAAGCAGGGCGTTAAACGCTTCGGTCGTCAGCATGTGCACTTCGTCGATAATATAAATTCGGTAGCGTCCCATAACCGGAGATTGGTCAATACGCTCTTTAATTTCTCGAATTTCATCGATGCCACGATTAGAAGCCGCGTCAATTTCCAGAACATCCAAGTGCTGGCCTTTTTCGACGGCTATGCATGCCGGACACTGAAGACACGGTTCTCCCTCCGCGGTTAAGGCTTCACATTGAATCGCCTTGGCTAAAATACGGGCCACACTGGTCTTCCCCGTTCCGCGGGGACCGGCAAATAAATAGGCGTGGGTAAGGCGAGACTGGCGCACCGCCTGGCGCAAAGTCTCAACCACCCGACTTTGCCCGATCACCTCGTCAAATGATCGAGGCCGATAAACTCGGTACAGTGCTTGGTGTGCCACCAAGAGCCCCCTTCCCCGAATGAAAAGATTGAGGCCACAGGGCGGCACCGATCAGGCGACTCCGCGGCACCACAACGTTCCCGCTTACCGCTGCTCCCTTCCGGGCCTGACGGGGTTCACAGGTGTTGTCCGCGCGGGACCCAATCGATGCGGCTCCATGGCCTACGCAAATACGATTCCCAATTTTTCATGTAATTAATGGCGGAGGAGGAGGGATTCGAACCCTCGAGGCAGGATTTGGCCCACCAACACGCTTTCCAGGCGTGCGCCTTAAACCGCTCGGCCACCCCTCCAGGTTAAATAATTCGTGGCGGAGAGGGTGGGATTCGAACCCACGAGACGGGGTTAAACCGCCTACCCGATTTCGAGTCGGGCTCCTTCGACCAACTCAGACACCTCTCCACACTCTATTCAATTTGCGTTGGCGATCCGGTTACCGCCGGGCACGAAAAAATTCTCGTAAAAGATTTTGTGCCGCTTCCTGTTGAAGACCTGACATCACTTCAACTTGATGGTTTAATCGCGCATCATTTAGCGTCTGATATAGACTATGCACTGCCCCACCTTTGGGATCAGGCGTTGCATAAATCAGCCGATCAATCCGGCTCAAAAGAATCGCTCCTGCACACATTATACAAGGCTCAAGGGTAACCAGCAATGTCGTTCCATTAAGTCGCCATCCACCCAATTTCTGGGCAGCTTCGCGAATAACCAATAATTCTGCATGTGCCGTGGGATCATGGTCCTGTTCTCGACGGTTATGGTTTTTTGCTAGAACCGTACCGTCGTCGCGAATTAAGACCGCTCCAACCGGGACTTCCCCCGATTGAGCGGCGTTTTTGGCTTCCTGTAGGGCCAGCTCCATAAAGGGTTCATAATCTAGCGTGACACAATCCCCATTTTTTGGTGCGCCCGGGAGGACTCGAACCACCGACACAAGGTTTAGGAAACCTCTGCTCTATCCCCTGAGCTACGGGCGCAGATTCTTGACCTTGCACAACGATTAATATTACCGGGCCTCACTGTTCGTGTCAAGACAAAGTGCCTCGACTTTTCTGGTCAAAGACATCGACATTTTATGAAAAACACGTTATCGTGCAAGTATCTCGCGTTTACCCGTCATCTTTTTTTAGAATATGGGGAACTTATAAGGGGGATGTATGATGAAAGTGATTGTCTATACGCAACCGGGCTGACACGCGTGTACCGAGGAGAAAGCGTGGCTTTCCCAACAGCATGTCGAGTTTGAAGAGCGCAACATTCGTCATAATGTGTCCTACATCGATGAAGTCGTGGCTTTAGGTTCGCAAGCGACTCCGACTACGGTCATTGAAGATGATAACGGACAACAACATGTCGTGATCGGCTTTCAAATTCGTAGTCTTAAAGAACATCTAAAATTATCCTAAACTACAGGGGAACTTTTCAAAGCCCGCCGTCATTCGGTCGGGCTATTTTTTGGGGTCTCATCTCGTGATATTCTATATATGTATATTAGATTCTTCATAATACATATTATGAATGACGGTCATGGAACTGGGTTCCCCACCGGCTGCAAACCGGTTGGCAGTCTCGGGTAGAGATTGGTTGGGTTCGATTCCCAATGACCGTCTCCATTATTCGCATATTCTCACACTCCAAGTTTTAAGGCTAATCATTAGTCACATCTTTTGCGCTACGTTAACTCTTATGAATAGCATCACATCGCTAGGAATATCTCGCAAAGAAGTTACCGGTTATGTCGACTTTTGATTTTAGGGATAAATAGCCTATTCTGGGCCAGAATCGACTTCAGCAGAAATAATCATTTTATCAACTAACAATTCTATAGAGTGGCGCCTCATTTCCTGAGCAGCTCCAGCTAAATTACACGGGCTCGTATGCGCCAGATGTTGATTCGAGCCTCAGCGGGCCAGAGGCTTCCGTTAACATGGGATCCGGAAATAGGGCATGGCACTGATCTATGAGGACTTGGCTTGCCATGGCGATCCCCTTGCTTGATAGCGGTCATCCACAATTTCAAACAAATCCTAACATTCGGCCACGTTGGCATGGTAAAGCCCCCATCATCCCCGAGTAAGAGATCCCGGCGGGCTAATCCTTGGAGCCAGGCTAATAAGCGACCGTCTTGCTTAGAGACTTGGGCTTCGCCAAGAAGACGGGGCAACCGATAATATCACACGCTCATCGCGCGGCGGCATGCACCGTGTGCCAGGGCAGATAAGACGAAAAGATTTCCAACACCGCTCGCATCCCTAAATATTACGCTGATTCGATTTAAGTGAAATTCAATCGGTGAAACGGTCGGGTAAGTAGGATAGTCACTACTCCGACAAAGCCTAGTGCAGCAAATACTAAAACCGCCGATTGCACCCCAAGCAGATGGGCCAAAATCCCCGAACAAAAGTAACTAATGCTTGACACGCCTGCCGAAGCGGCCACTAAAAAGGCACGCACGCGCCTAATTTGTCTTTGGGCGTATATTGTTGAAGAATAGTGGTAAAAGGAATGTTAAATAAACTGATTGCCCCGCCCACAAATATCAAGGCGATGACACTGTAGTATATATAGCCACTTAAACCAAAAACGACCATAAATACCGATTCACTAACGGTTGCCACTCCTAAGTAAAGCGGCAGCAACGAGCCGGCAATGCGTAGTTTACTGAACACCAATCCGCACAAGATTCCTCCTCCCGTTACTGCTATCTCCAAGTAGGCGTACTGTTGAGCGCCGCCATGGAGGACATCTAACGCGTAGGGGGCCTCCAAAGTAATAGTGGGTGTAATCGCTATGTTGGAGAATAGCGCCAAACCAAGCACAGCAAACAACCATTTGTGGCGCAAGACAAAAGATATACCTTCAATCCAGTTAGCAATAAATCCTGTTTTGCGGATGGTTGCCACATTGTCGTTCTTTATCCGCAAACTCCAGAGCAGACCGAATCCAATAAAGTAGCCAAAGCTCTCGAAAAAAAGAATATGGCCTATACGAAGGAAGGACGCCATAACACCTCCCAAAGCCAATCCAATCATGCTACCAAACTGATAAACAAGACTTATCAGGGCATTCGCTCGTGATAAATCCTTCTCTTCAACGATGTCTAGAATCAACTTTGTACTGGCGAGTTCATACATTACCCCTAGGGCTACCAAAATCATCGACATCAAAATGAGCCACAGCAAGGATATGTGAACGAGGGTAATCAACAAACCGAACGCCAGTAGTAAACAGCCTCGTGCAAATATCATGGTTTGCATCAATTGTTTAGATTCAATATGGTCTGCTACAGGGCCCAACAACAGATTAAAAACAAATCGCGAAAAGTACGTCAATGCAATGAGCACGGCTAGGTATGTGACGCCGATCTCTTTCGAATAGACCCAGTAAATCGCAATGTACGTCAAGTTGGACCCTAGAACATTTATCACGCTAGCAAAAAAGAGCCGACTAAATTGACTATTAATTATCACACTTAACCTCACAATGGATCGTATGGTGAGAGCGTCAAGCTCGTCGTAGGGCAATCTTTCCAAATCGTTGTAGCTAACTGCATCATTCTGTTTTCATAGTACAGTATTCACGGGGGTAATTGCTAAAGTCACACGTATCCCTTCGGACACTAGTTTTGGAAGTCATCCGTACCCTCTGTGATGAAGTCGGATTCGTCAACTCGGTGAATCAGACGGTTGCCTGGGATCTACAGCGTTGCCACCTGTCGCCCGGAGAAAGGATTTTCGCACTCGTCCTCAATTTGCTCACAGCTCGCCAACCACTGTATCGCGTACACGAGCCATGTCAGTTGACCGATGTGCCCTTGTTGTTTGGAGTCGGGTGCACCACGGACGATTATGATGCTCTCGGACGGACTCTGGACAAAGTTGCCGCCGCCGACGACGTCAGCATCTTCAGTGCCGTCGCTGCGCGGGCTCTCTTACACGACCACGTGTGGACGCCGGATAGCCCGCCCGGTGTTTTGTGCACTGGGATAGTACGACCCGCTCAGTCTATGGCACGGTTTTAACATTGTCCACCTCCTCAACGATTCAATGCGGCTGTGATTACGCATGTCAAAAACCGCCTGTCATGCTTAACAGGCGGTTTTATTCACCGGGAACTCAATGATCAGGAGGCATAATCGATGAGTGAAGACAGCGACACCTCTTCAAAATCAATCTCAAAGACCGAAGAAAGATGCTGAACGACGGTCGGTTTCACCTCATCTAATGTCAAATGTTTACCCAGTATTTTTTCCATGGACGTAACCCCCTTATCCTGGATTCCACAGGGAATGATCCCAGAAAAATGCTCAAGATTGGGCGCAACATTTAACGCGAAGCCATGCTGCGTAATCCAACGGCTCGCTTTGACACCAATCGCCGCAATTTTTTCATCGCCCACCCAAACACCCGTATTAGGCGGGTAACGTCCAGCCGTGATGCCAAAGTCTCCGAGAGCCCTGATTAACGCTTCTTCCAGATTGCGTAAATATTGGTGCAAATCACGCCCGTACCGGGTCAGGTTTAAAATTGGATAGCCGACCAATTGGCCTGGACCGTGATAGGTGATATCCCCCCCACGGTCGACCTCAACGAACGCAATGCCTTCCTGAGCGCGTTTGGCTTCATCCCAGACCAAATTTTGATAAGATCCGTGAGCGCCTTTGCCGAGCGTATAGACTGGAGGATGCTCAACAAGCAAGAGAACATCGGGGATTTGGTTTTGAAACAGCGCCTGGCCGATACGGCGCTGCAAATCCCAAGCCTTGCGATATTCCATCTTGCCGAGATCCACCACAACTCCGGAATTCATCGACTAACCTCAGGAACTTGTGATGCGGCATGATAGGAACTGCGGACCAAAGGTCCCGATTCCACATGCGCAAATCCTAATGCTAAGGCTTCCTCTTTAATCTCGGCAAATTCTTCCGGCGTGTAGTAACGTTCTACGGGCAAATGCTTCATATCCGGCCTTAAATATTGCCCCACCGTCAGGACATCGACTTGATTAGCACGCATATCCACAAAGACCTGGTGGATTTCCTCGCGCGTCTCGCCAAGGCCCACCATAATTCCAGACTTGGTGACAATCGTCGGGTCCTGTTCTTTAATCCGGCGTAAGAATTCCATGGTTCGTTCATACTGGGCTTTGGGACGGACATGCCGGTACAAACGAGGAACAGTTTCCGTATTATGGTTAAAGATTTCCGGATGGGCTTTGACTACTGTTTGTAACGCATCCCAATTTCCCATGAAGTCAGGGGTTAGAACCTCAATACTGCACTCTGGTACTCGCTCACGAATCGCCCTAATGGTTGCCGCGAAAATCGCCGCGCCCCCATCTTCTACATCGTCACGGGTCACAGAGGTAATCACCACATGCCGAAGACCCATGTGTTCTACCGTTTCCGCCACCCGCTTGGGTTCTTCCCAGTCGAGATGGGTGGGACGGCCCGTCGTGATGGCACAAAAGCCGCAATTGCGGGTGCAAATATCCCCAAGAATCAAGAATGTTGCCGTTCGGCTTTCCCAGCATTCGTAAATATTGGGGCATAAAGCTTCTTCACAGACCGTGTGCAATGTCTGTTCGCGCATCAAGTTTTTCAGATCGAGATAATTTTTTCCCTGTGTCAACCGGACTTTCAGCCACGGTGGCAACGGTTTCGATGGCGCTTTGCGGTCCGAGTGTAACGGTAATGGTTCCATGTCTTCGGACCTCCTTTCCCTAAATCCCTCTCCAGCCAATGTCTACCTGCTCATCTTAATATATCGATGTGGACGGGCCAATGGCTTCAAGATTTTCTTTGACCAACCGGACAAATTTTCCGGCTTCAGCCCCATCCACCACCCGGTGATCAAAGGAAATGCAGATATTCATCATGGGCCGAATCGCCACCATATCCTGAATCACAACCGGGCGTTTGACGATGGATTCCATGGTAATGATTCCGACTTCTGGCGCGTTGATAATCGGATAGGTTAAGACGGTGCCAATGGCCCCGGTATTGTCGACGGTAAAGGTCCCTCCTGTCAAATCATCCATGGTCAGACGTCCTGTCCGGGCCCGCTTGACGAGATCTTGCGACGCTTTAGCCAATCCCACAATATTCTTTTGATCAGCATCTTTAATAACCGGGACCACTAAACCCCGGTCCGTGGCGGTAGCCATGCCGATGTTAATCCGCTTTTTCATCACAACGCTGTCGCCATTCCATTGCGCATTCATTTCCGGGACCGCTTTAAGCGCTTGGACCACCGCGCGCAGCATAAATGGCATGTAGGTTAAGGATACCCCTTCTTTAGCTTTGAATGCGTCCTTCAACTGTTCGCGCAAAGCCACGAGGCCACTTACATCGACTTCCATCATCAGCCAGGCATGGGGAACCGTTGTCTTTGACCGCACCATTCGCTCGGCAATGACCTTGCGGATGGAGGAGAGTGGGATAATCTCATCTTCTGGATCGATGACGGCGGGCGCACCATTGACGACGGAAACGGATCCCATAGCCGGAGCAGGCTGTTGTGGCGCAGGCTTTTCAACCACCGGCGCTTCGTGTTCACTTCTGCTGACCTTAGGCGCCTCAGCTTGTTTAGCCACCGCATTCAATATATCTTGGCGGGTCACCCTTCCTTTGGCGCCCGAACCCGTAATAGTATCGGGATTAATGTGATTTTCCATAGCCAACCGGCGCACCGCAGGAGAATACCGTCCCCGCAATGATTCACTGGCAACCTCGGTAGTCTCCCCGCTTGAAGCACCAGAGGGGACGGTCTTGTTTGGAGTTGGCGTGCTATCCCCTTGCGATGTGGGTGCTGTTTGCTGGGTGTCTGCTGTAGCGCTATGATCACCCGTCTCTTCGCCCTCGACCGTAATTTCGCAGATGGGCGTCCCTACGGCAACGGTTTGACCCTCTTCCACCAAAATTTTGCTGACGGTACCGCCAACGGGAGCCGGAACCTCGGCATTGACTTTGTCCGTCAACACCTCAAGCAACGACTCGTATTTTTCGACCGGATCGCCCACTTTTTTTAACCACTGTCCGATCGTCCCTTCGGTTACTGACTCCCCTAATTGCGGCATCAATACGACTTCTGCCATTGTTCTCCTCCTTGCGTTCCAAGGTCGTGAGTCCGATCCTGGTTAAAATTTCGCTAAATCTCTCGCGGCCTCGGTAATTTTGTCAGTCGTCACCATAAAGGCGTGCTCTAACGGCGGACTATAGGGCATGGCTGGTACGTCGGGACCCGCTAGCCGTCGAATGGGTGCGTCCAGATAGAACAGGGCATGCTCAGCAATAAGCGCACTCACTTCGCCACCGACTCCCCCTGTTAAGTTGTCCTCATGAACAATGAGCACTTTTCCTGTTTTTTTGGCCGTATCCAAAATCATTTCCACGTCCAAAGGTCGAATTGTGCGCAAATCGAGAACTTCAACTGAAATTCCTTCCTGCTCCAGGGTTTCCGCAGCCTTCAAAGCATACGTCACGGTTAAACCGTAGGTGATGATGGACAAATCTTTTCCTGTCCGTTTGAGATCGGCCTTGCCAATAGGAATTAGATATCGTTCCTCAGGCACTTCCCCTTTTAGCGAGCGGTAGGCAGCCTTGTGCTCAAAATAGAGAACGGGATCTTCATCTTCAATAGCCGCCGCCAGCAAACCTTTGGCATCATAGGGAGTGCTAGGGATAACCACTTTGAGGCCCGGCACATGCGCAAAAAATGCTTCGACACTCTGCGAATGGTATAAGGCGCCGTGCACTCCGCCTCCAAAAGGCGCACGAATCACCATGGGCACTCCAAAGGCTCCATTCGAGCGGTACCGGATACGTGCTGCTTCCTGAATAATTTGGTTCATGGCAGGAAAAATAAAGTCAGCAAACTGAATTTCAGGGATAGGTCTCAACCCGTTGACTGCGGCGCCAATAGCGGTTCCTACGATAGCCGCCTCCGCCAGCGGGGAGTCGATGACCCTCTCTTCTCCAAATTCTTTTTGCAATCCTTCGGTAACACGAAACACGCCACCCCGTACACCCACATCTTCTCCATAAATGATAATGCGGCTATCCCGACGCATTTCTTGTCGTAACGTTTCCCGGATTGCTTCTAAATAACTCATCACGGCCATTGTGACTCCCGGCATCATGAACCCATTTCCCTATTTCGCCGGGGCTACCCTCCTTCTGGTGATTGCTCATATGAGCATCCAAGGGAAATGAGTGAAAATTTATTCGGCGTAAACATACCGTCCTAATGTACTGGGATCGGGTAATGGAGCCTTCTCGGCAAAATCCGTGGCATCATTGACCTCGTCCTTAATCCGTTGCTGCATGGCTTTGAGTTCATCTGGCGTCATAATCTTTTCATCCAGCAACCGTTTTTCAAAAGTAATAACGGGATCTCGCTTCTTCCATTCCGCCACTTCTTCCCGGGATCTATAAGCCCGGTCGTCATCATCACTCGAATGCGGAACAAAGCGGTAAGTTTTGGCCTCAATTAACGTCGGCCCTTCACCGCGTCGTGCCCGTTCCACGGCTTCAGCAGTCACTTCATAGACCTTGACCGGGTCATTGCCATCGACGATGACCCCCGGCATGCCATAGCCTTGGGCCCGGGCAGCCACATCCATAATGGCCATTTGCTTCCGTGCCGGGACCGAAATGGCATATCCATTATTTTCGTTGAGAAAAATGACAGGAAGTTTGTGAACTGCCGCAAAATTCAACGCTTCATGGAATTCACCTTGACTCGTTGAGCCTTCCCCAAAGGAAGCCATTGCCACCCGACCATCTTTGAGAATTTTCGAAGCCAGTGCCAGACCCGTCGCATGCACATCCTGGGTTGCCACCACAGACCCAGTCGTAAAAATGTGCCGCCGTTTGAGTCCCCAGTGGGCAGGCATCTGCCGTCCTCCGGAATTGGGATCATCAGCGCGTCCCAACAAGTGCAACATGACTTCACGCGGCGTCTCCCCATAAGCTAAGACCATTGCTAAATCCCGGTAATAGGGAACAATCCAGTCTTCGCCGCGGTTTAAAGCCATCACCGACCCGACTTGGGCGGCTTCATGGCCATTGGCCGAGTATACTACTGGCGCCCGGCCTTGGCGGTTTAAAATCCACATCCGATCATCCAAGGCCCGTGATAACGCCATATAATAATACATTTCCTTCAACAGTTCGGGAGTTAAATTAATACTAGCCACAACTTCCCCACTCCTTTCGCAATCCCCGCCAGATTTTATCCTTATTTAGGATGACGGCGGTGAAAAATAGACATGATCCATCAAGGTCTTGGGATCAGGATCTTCCGCATTTAACGCGTAATCCGTGGCATCATCCACGATTTGGCGCACCTGGTGAAGAAGCTCCTGTTCTTGCTGATCATCCCACTGCCCTTGATTAGTGAGCCATTGCCGAAAAACCACCAGGGGATCATCAGCTTTTTCCCGGGCTAATTCCCCTTCAGGACGGTACGTCTTGTCGTCGTCGTCACTGGAATGCGGAGTATAACGGTGTGTTTTGGCCTCAATAAGTGTCGGCCCTTCCCCAAGAAGTGCTCTTTCGCGCGCAGCCAACGTCGCTTCATAGACCGCGAGGGGATCCGACCCTTGAACCACCACTCCTGGAATCCCATATCCTTGCGCCTTATCGGCCACATTTAATACCGCCATTTGATGGGCTTGGGGCACCGATATGGCATATCCATTGTTTTCTACCACGACAATCAACGGCA
Source organism: Sulfobacillus thermosulfidooxidans (assembly GCF_001280565.1). Classification (NCBI taxonomy): domain Bacteria; kingdom Bacillati; phylum Bacillota; class Clostridia; order Eubacteriales; family Clostridiales Family XVII. Incertae Sedis; genus Sulfobacillus; species Sulfobacillus thermosulfidooxidans. The sequence continues at coordinate 2,165,702 of NZ_LGRO01000001.1, forward strand.
ATTTGTGCACCGCAGCAAAATTTAAGGCTTCGTGAAATTCACCCTGACTCGTTGAGCCTTCACCCAAAAACACCGCGGCAATGCCGGGTTGGTGGCGTAATTTAATCGCCAAGGCCAGGCCTGCAGCGTGAGTCACCTGTGTTGTAACCGGTGACGATCCTGTAAAAATCCGCTTGGCCCGGTGACCATAATGGGCAGGCATTTGGCGGCCCCCCGAGCTCGGGTCGTCCTTTTTCGCCAAAAGCCCTAACATGACTTCCCTGGGCGTCATGCCGAAAGCCAACACCACACCTAAATCGCGATAATATGGTGCAATCCAATCCACCGATGGATCTAATGCCATTGCCACACCAGCTTGTGCGCCTTCTTGTCCTTGGCAAGAAATCACAAACGGCGCCTTCCCTTGACGATTCAAAATCCACATGCGTTCGTCAAGCTTCCGACTTAGTACCATGTAATAGTACATGGTCTTTAATTTTTGCCAGTCAATGTGGAGCCCAGAGAGTGTTTCTCTCTGCGCCATGACGTCTGCCTCCCTCCCAAACCGCACGCGTCCATCGTTGTTTATTAGATATGAATGGCCATGCCATCCACTGCCAAAGCCGCTTCATGAAGCACTTCCGAAACGGTCGGATGAGCATGTACGCTTTCAGCCACTTCCCATGCTGTCGCTTCCAAAAACTTGGCCAGGGCCATCTCATTAATGAGGTCCGACGCGTGAGGACCCACGATATGTGCTCCAAGCAGCGCATCCGTTTTTTTGTCAGCGACTAATTTTACCATGCCATCGGCCTCTCCCAAAATCAGGGATTTGCCATTGGCGCGAAATGGGAATATGCCCACTTTCACTTCATAACCTTGCGTCCTGGCTTCTTGCTCACTGAGGCCCACGGATGCGACTTCGGGACGGGAATAAGTGACCCGCGGAACCCGGTGTGGATTGAGCAATTCAGGATTTTTACCGGCAATCGTCTCGACAGCAATCATGCCTTCATGGGCCGCCACGTGCGCTAACAAATATCCTCCAATCACATCGCCGATGGCATAGACGTGGGGGACATTGGTGCGGTAGTGATCATCCACGACAATAAAGCCGCGTTGGATCTCGACACCGACGTCTTCTAATCCCAGATTTTCCGTGACAGCTTTGCGGCCAATAGCCACTAATAGGACATCGCCATCGACTGGGACTCGACTTTGATCGGCTTTTACGACGTCTGCATGAATTTTGTTGTCTTCAATCTTCAATGAAGATGGATCAAAACTTGCAGAGGTGTAAATCTTAATGCCGCGCCGGGTTAACAGCTTGGTTAATTGCTCAGCCACTTCTTCATCATCTTGCGGTAAAATATGCGGTAACATTTCCACAATGGTGACCTGAGAGCCAAAATCATTGTACATGGAAGCAAACTCCACGCCAATAGCGCCCCCGCCTAAAATGACCACCGAGGACGGGATATCGGAACGACTTAACACATCATCCGAGCTTAAAACCCGCTGACCATCAAAAGGTACATTCGGTAATTGGCGCGGAACAGAACCTGTGGCAATGAGAATATCCTTAGCCTCTAAGAGGGTAGTTGTGCCGTCTTGAGCTAACACTTCAACCCGCTGAGCTCCTTTAAGCCGTCCGTAGCCTTCAAATACACTCACTTTGTTCTTTTTCAACAAAAACTGTACGCCCCGGTACAGTTGATCGACGACTTTGTTCTTTCTCGCTACCGCTTTGGGATAATCTAATGCCACGTCTTGAGCTACAAGCCCATAATCGCCCGCATGTTTAAAGGTATGTAGCACTTCTGCCGTGTTCAACAAGGCTTTAGTGGGAATACACCCCTGGTGCAAGCAGGTTCCTCCCACCTTTGCTTTATCAACCAAAGCGGTTTTAAGTCCTAATTGGGCGGCACGAATGGCGGCAACATATCCGCCGGTGCCACCGCCCAATACAATGAGATCAAATTGCGTTTCTGCCATGATGATAGAGGTCCTCCTCATCTTCGTCTGTGTCTTTTGCCCTTAATACCCTAAGGTTTGGCCAATGCCACGAGGATCCGATGCGCCGACCCAATTTCCAGAACGCCGCATAATCACTTGTGCCGATCCGCCCCCGCTTAACGGTCCAAGAACGCGCACATTGTGACCGCGCTTTCGCAAATCGTCGATCACGTGAGGAGCAAAACGTGATTCCAGGGCCACATAGGATTGTTGACTTAGGGTATGGGCATCGGTCGCTGGTCCAATCGTTAGCCTCGGAGCGCTCACCGCCTCATGGGGTAAGGCCTGTGCTTGCAATAAATCGAGTAGAATCATCAAATTCCATTGTGGTTGTCCGTCCCCTCCTGGGGTATTGCCAGCTAGATAGAATTGATCTCCCGAGGTAACAATATAGGTGTTTAAGGTGTGCATAGGCCGTTTCCCTGGAGTTGCTTGATTGGGGTGCCCCACAATCCGGTTAAAGGACCGACCAGCACGATTATTTAAAAAGAAACCGCGTTGGGGCACGAAAACATACGACCCGAAGGACAGAGCCAGACTATGAATAAATGAGACCACGTGTCCCTCGTCGTCCACCGCTAATAAGGAGGTGGTGTCCCCCTCTTTCAGATGGGTGTCAATGGACGAGGCCCGCGATGAGATGCCCGCCCGCCGTTTGTCAATCCACTGTTCCGTTAATAATTGGTACGGATCGAAATGCTGCCAGAGCGGATCTCCAAGGTATTCACGGCGGTCATAAAAAGCCCAGCGGAGGGATTCAATTACCCGGTGAACGTTAGACCCCGTTTGCCGCCAATCCTTGGGAAAATCTGGTCCCAGCATAGCCAGTGCCTCTAACATGACAACTCCTTGCGAGGGCGGCGGTGTCTGATAGATGGTATAAGGTCCGAAAGACAGCGAAAGCGGTTTGGCCGTTTCGGTTTCATGCGTATGAAGATCCCTATAGTCAAGAAAGCCACCGGCTTCTGCGACCGCCTGGACAATGTCATGAGCGATCTCTCCCCGGTAAAAACCATCTCGACCTTGTTCCTGAAGAAGCTGCAAGGTGTTTGCCAACGCGGGCTGCTTCAGTAATTCTCCTTCAGCAAGCGGTTGGCCCTGGGGGAAAAATACGCTTTGACAAGACGGCGCCTCTTCTTGCAACACCGTCATCTCCTGAAGAGATTGCGCTAAGCGGGTATCGACCGGAAACCCCTCTTCCGCCAATCTTTTGGCCGGTTCGATAACCAGCGACCACGGAAGGCGACCCCCATCTTGGTGCAAGCGCCAATATAAATCGAGGGCTCCCGGGACAGAAACCGATGCGCCTTGATGGAGCGGTAACGTGAGCGACTTGGGAAGTTTCGACTCATCATATCCTATGGGCAACCATCCACTCCCTAAATAGGCTGTGATCTCGCGATTAGGAGCTTGATAGAGAACGAATGCTTCCCCTCCGAGTCCCGCCATATCCGGCATTAATACCCCGGTAGCAAAGGCCATGGCAATGGCCGCATCCACTGCATTACCACCTTGATGCAGCATCTTTAGTCCGGCTTGACTAGCCAAGGGATGCCCTGATGCCACCATAGCATGGGACGCCCACACACTGGCGTTCGGACACTGAGCCTTTACATTCATACTCTCCATCCTTTCAGACTATTAGTAGCCTACCGCTTTGCTCTACCCCTGGCAAGCCTGGTTATTTTACAAAATATTGCCCCCATTCTGGTATTTTAACAGCGCCAGGTATAGGCATTAAAGTGCAAATGATGGGGCGTTAACACTTTAAACGGTTCCGCGCGTTTGGCTCCAATCTTTTGCCCATTTTCTTCGGCGTATAATGTCAAATACATCATCAGCTGAGGCCCTAGCGGGGGGCCAAACTGGCTTTCATGAGCCGCCAACGCGGCTAATTTCAGATCAAAGGTCTCGGTAACATCGATATAGGTGTTGGGCCAGGCACTCCCATAAAATGCAATAGCCGGGGAGGATACTGGCGTAACGCTTTGGGCGAAGGCACGGGCAAAAGGCGCCATAATCACGCCCGTGGCCACAGCATGCCCCAAGGTGCGGTGATCAGGATGGGCTTCATAAGGCAACCACGGATCGGGGGCCATCACGAAATCCGGTTGATATTCTCGAATCACTTTCAACACGTCTTGTTGGAGTGCTTTTTCATGATCTCTGAGCAACGTATCGGGATACTCCCAAAAAATAATAGGGCCATCCCCCAAGATTTGCAAAGCGTGCCGCTGTTCTTGCTGGCGTAACCGTGTTAGCTCACCGGCTGCCATCTGGGGATCGTCACTGCCTGCATCTCCCTTCGTAGCAATGACGTAAATCACTTCACATCCTTGCCGTCTTAGGCGCGCAATGGTGGCACCTGCCCCCACCTCGTTGTCATCGGGGTGGGGAGCAAAAGCCACCAGTCTTTTTGCCTGCAACAAATCGGGAATGGGCAGTAACGAGGATAAATCCATAATCTACCCGCCTTTCTGAACATCGAAATGACTGGGGTTTGCACTCTCAGCAGATTTTTTCGTCCACCGATTTTGATCCCGCGTTTGAAATTTGGTCATGACGGCTTGAAAAACGTCCGTTAAATCCAGGTGCAGGGAATTGGCGAAGGACACCAAAACAAACAGCATGTCCCCCAGTTCCATAGCAATGGATCCATCGGGCTCTGAGGCCTTTTTTGGTTTTTCTCCATAAACATGGTTCACTTCACGTGCAAGCTCACCTAATTCTTCGGCCAAGCGCAAAATCATCGTCGAGGGTGAGAAATATCCTTCTTCAAACTGGCTTATCCAGGCATCAACTTGTTGCTGCATCTCTTGGATTGTCATGGCGCCATCTCACTCGTGCGCTCGCTGCACAAAGTCTTTAGGAAAGGCGCGGTCGTATTCAGGAGGCACTTGAATCGTTCCCCCTAGGGCTTGCGCTGCGAAATTGGCCCAATAAGGATTGCGCAACATTCCCCGCGCAATCGCAATCAAGTCGGCTTGCTGTTGCTCCAACACAAATTCGGCGAGTTCAGGCGTTTCCAACATGCCGACCGCAATCACCGGCACATTGAGATGCTCACGTAATGTGGCGGCATAGGGAACTTGGTACCCCGGATACATCTTGGGCACAACGGAAGCATTTCCGCCAGAAGAAATATCAAACATATCGACACCATGATCGCGGTAAACCTGAGCCATTTTTTCAAGCGCCAGGAAATCATAGCCCCCATCAACATACTCGGTCGCTGACAGTCGCATGATCAGAGGCATACCGTGAGGTATGTGACTTTTGACCGATTCAATCACCTCTACACCAAAACGGGTCGGTTCTCCATAAACATCGCTACGACGATTGGATAAGGGCGACATAAACTGGTGAATCAAATACCCATGCGCTCCATGAATTTCGATGGTATCGACCCCCGCTTTAACCGCACGCTTGGCAGCAAGCCCAAAGTTGTCGATCAAGCGGTGAATCTCATCGATGCTCAAAGCCTGGGGAACCCGGTAACGTTCTGAAAACGCAATGGCTGACGGGGCCACGGGCTTTAAACTGGGCGATTCCGTTTTGCGGCCAGCATGCGCAATTTGTATCCCAATTTTGGCACCATAACGATGAACCTGGTCAATAATCCGGCGAAATGCCGGAATTTGATCATCAGACCACAACCCTAAATCTCTTACGGTAATACGGCCATTAGGATCAACATCGGTCATTTCCATCATAATGAGACCCGTGCCCCCGACAGCGCGCGATATGTAATGAACATAATGCCACTCATTGGGCTTGCCATCTTCATCCCATACAGAGTACTGACACATGGGCGACATCATAATCCGGTTTTTTAACGTTAAATCTTTGAGGGTAAACGGTTCAAACAATTTAGCCATTTGATCTGCCTGCCTTTCTCGCTACGATGTGTTTGATCCCCAATTTTTGTCGTCAGGCCTAGCCCTTTGGACGGACTTGTCATCTTACATCAAACTTTGTGATAGGGATGATGATGAATTATGCTAAAGGCCCGGTAAATCTGTTCGACCGTAATTAACTGAGCCAGAGCATGAGGTAATGTCAAAGGTGAAAGAGACCATCGCCAATTAGCTCGCTCACGCACCCGCGGAGAGACCCCAAGGCTGCCACCGATCACAAAAACAACCGCAAAACTTTGTTCCTGATAGCGGGCTAATTGCCGGCTCAAGGCTTCAGATGTCACTTGTTGACCTTCAATATCCAAAAGAATAACAAAGTCGGTGGGGTCCAGATGTTTAGTAATCGCTTTGGCTTCGCGTTCTAGCGTTTCGCTTTCCTGACCACTTTTATAGCCAATTTCTGGCGCCACCACCCAATCAAGCGGCTGCCATGATCCAAGACGCATCCGGTATTCATCAATCATCTGGGATATCGCACGGTCTTTAGGCCGGCCCACCGTTAAAAGGCGCCAATGTTGTGCCATCACTCGCTGCCTTTCCTTGAAATAGACGAAATAAACTCCCCGCCAATATTAGTGTACCGATTTTCTCAAACAAGAACCAGATACCTCGATTTGGCTTGTACTATTGCAGGCTTTGGGGAAATAAATATGAAGTACGTGGGAAGCCAGGGACTACATGGGAGATCCAGCAGACTCTTTAATGGCAAAGACAAAGGCAGCGCTCCTATCATGGCAAAAGTTTGCTTCCCTTTTTTAGAACAAAATATAGGAAAGACGGAGAGACAGAAAGAAGGAATGTGTGATGCATGATGATAATCCGATTGAAAACCGGCAAACCGCAGCCCATGCGTTATTTTTCGCACTAGCCACCACGTTTGGCGGGGGCGCAGCCCTGCATTTAATCCGCGCGGCTTTATGGCACAAATCTCTTCCCCTCTCCGAGGTGATTACCTTTGTCTTGACTGCTTTAGCTAGCATTTTATTGTTATCGGTGATTTGGTCCGGTCGTCCCGAAAGGACATGGTCACTTAATCGCCACATTCTGTGGATTTCGGTGTTGGCAGTGGCAACAACGATTTTTGCCACCACAATCTGGCCCGTATTCTGGCACTGGGCCTTCCCTTCTCGTTATTAAGTACGTCAAGGTAATCTCGCTTCTTCCTCATCCTCCTTCCACGGTAACCATCCATTCGTTGCTCCAAGACCTTTGGGCATGATCAGAATCCTCTCGCCCGGCTCTTTCCCCTGGCGAATGTCATGAAAATCCTGGTCCTTTTTTAACAAGACGTTAACATAGGATTAACATCTCGTTCATACAATCTTCCCACTGTCTTAACCTCTATGCCACATACTAATCATGTCACATTTGTGTAAAAAGGATAGCTAACTCGCCAGGGAGGTTTTTATGTCCACGAAAACTGTTAGTGAAACTCTCAATGAGGCACCGCTCAATTTATTTCATTTACGCGCTGTTCTTACCGCTGGTATGGGCTTTTTTACTGATGCCTATGACCTGTTCATTATTGGGGCGGCTCTCATTCTGATTAAAGGACAATGGCATCCATCGGCCACCATGACGGGTCTTCTCGGATCTACCGCTCTGATCGCAGCTTTTGTTGGCGCCTTTGTTTTTGGTCGCTTAGCAGACGTCTTCGGTCGGAAAAGTATTTATGGATTGGAAGCAGGATTAATGGCATTAGGGGCAATTCTCTCGGCATTCTCTCCCAATATTTTTTGGCTTATTGTGTTTCGCTTCATTATGGGTATTGGTATTGGAGGCGATTATCCGGTATCGGCCGTCTTAATGAGTGAATATGCCAATGCCAAAGACCGGGGTAAACTGGTCAGTTTAGTCTTCTCCATGCAAGCCTTAGGACTCATTGCGGGTCCCATCGTCGCTTTGACTTTACTCGCTTCGGGAATTCAAGCCGATATTGCTTGGCGGTTGATGTTAGGTTTAGGTGCCGTGCCCGCCTTAGCAGTGATTATTTTACGCCGACGCATGCCGGAATCTCCTCGGTATGTGGCCCAAGTCAAAGGCAAAACCAAAGAGGCTGTCATCAGTCTCAAAGGCTACGCGGGTCAGGAAGCTCAAGCCATCGATGAGGTTAATCCTCGTCAAAAACTCAGTTTGGGACAAATGTTGTCGCAAGGTCGCTATTGGTTACTTCTTCTCGGCACCGCCGGCAGTTGGGCTGTTTTCGACTATGCATACTATGGCAATTCCATTTCCTTGCCCTTAGTGCTGAAAATGGTAGCTCCCCATAGTTCTGCCATGACATCGATTGCCTGGTCCTTAATTATCTTTGCTGTCGCCGCAGTGCCCGGTTATATTTTAGCCTTCTTGACCATCGACTCGATCGGTCACAAAAAATTACAGTGGATCGGCTTTTTGGTTATGGGATTGTCCTTTGCCACCTTAGGTCTAGTCCCGAATATTACCCACGATGTGCTACCCTTCCTTCTCATCTTTGGGTTAAGCTACTTCTTCGCAGAATTTGGTCCCAACACCACCACTTTCGTCATGGCTAGTGAGGTCTATCCCACCAGTGTCAGAACCACAGGTCACGGGATCTCCGCGGGACTGGCCAAGGTGGGAGCCTTTATCGGTGTGTTTATCTTCCCGGTTATGAGCAAAGCCTTAGGACTCAATGGTACCCTTCTCATTACCGCGGGTTTCTCGATGTTGGGTATCCTTCTCACCATGCTCTTACCAGAACCCAGCCGCCAAACTCTTGAGGAAATCAGCAGTCCCCAGCCGCCTATTCTCTCGAAACGCGCATAAGTTCCAACCGGATTTAAACAAGGCTTTCATATTCATCGCAAAACCCCTGAAAGCACGAATGCTTCCCGTGCATTTCAGGGGTTTGATGTTCTGCCCCGTTCCTGATCACAGCAGCCGATTCATGCTAATCTGGGTTCCCACGCCAAGCTGGTGAAATGACCCATGACGTGCAGGATCTAGACAGGAAAATCGTCGATGGATGGCGAATAGGAATACGAGGTGTTGTTCATAGTGCCATATAACCAGTTGGTTCACGACCGCATTCCAAACATAATTCAAAAGATCGGGGAAACTTGCCGGATTCATCGCCTCAGGGAGCAATTCGTGGCGCATTCAACCACTACACGGCAAGAAGGGGTCAGTGAATACCCCTTAGCGATGGCTGCATTCAAACCATTAAAGGAATTCGCCGATGTATTAAAGGTCATTTCTTATGTCGCGGAAGCCTATGACGATACGGGAAAGAATTTAAAGAGTTTGCGGCGAGATAAATCACCAAGGCGCGGCGGCGTTTCCCAAAAACTTTTGGCTTTGGCTCATTGAGACCGATGAATAAACCCATTTTGGTCACTCACCATCTCGAACAACACATAACTCGGTTACTCCATGATGCGCAAGGTATTTATTTACTGTTAGCCTTCATGAAATCCTCAGGAGTCCAAGAACTGCTCCCCGCGTTAGATGTTGCCCTGAAACACCAAGCGGAAATTAAAATTCTTACCGGCGATTATCTTTTCATTACCGACCCTGATGCCCTTGAGACATTATTGCAGTTAGGCGCGGGTATCGAGATGCGGATGTGGCTAACATCTGGAGAAACGTTCCATCCCAAAGCATATCTTTTTGAGTCACAAGGCCATACCGATATTGTGGTAGGGTCTTCGAACTTATCCCGCAGCGCCCTTACGACAGGGGTCGAATGGAATTTATTGGTCGAAGAAGCGTACTTGGATAACCAAGATCCCATCACCGAATTTATGAGACTTTTTTATGCCGATCAGACCATTCCCGTAAACCGCGTAACGGTCGCCGAATACCGCCGGCGCCGAGACCAATACGTTAATACCTTTCCTCATATTCGTGACGCATGGACAGAGAGTGCTCCCGGTCCCCAATCGGATTCAAATGAGCTTCCCCCGTTAGAACCCGAAACAAACGCAACACCAGAAATTCTGCTCCGTCCAGCCCAAAAAGAGGCATTAGACGCCCTACTGGCTTCCCAAGAAGAAGGCCATCGACGAGGAATGGTCGTCTTGCCCACAGGTCTTGGTAAAACCTATGTCGCAGCATTTTTTGCCCGGCGTTTTGGCCGGATTCTATTCGTCGCTCACCGCGATGAAATTCTTCATCAGGCCGCGAAGACATTTCGAAACATCATGCCAGAACGGACGCAAGCTTTTTATACGGGCTATGAGAAAGGGCTCGCTGACATCGTGTTTGCCTCTGTCTTTACGCTATCGTCACGCCGCAACCGAGTCCGGTTTCTTCCAGGCCAATTTGATCTAATCGTGGTAGACGAATTTCACCATGCCGCAGCCCCCTCATATGACGCCCTATTAAGCTATTTCCATCCACAATTTTTGTTAGGATTAACCGCCACGCCCGAAAGAATGGACAATAAAGATGTATACGCTTTATGCGATGGCAACTTGGTTTATCAAGTGACACTCGCGGACGCAATCAATCAACAGTGGCTGGTGCCATTTCATTACTATGGCATTTATGATCCCACTGATTACCAAGCCATACCGTGGCGTGGCACCCACTATGATGAAGATATCTTGGCCCGTGTCCAGATGAAAGCGTCTTTTGCCAATATGGTCTTCGACGGGTGGCTTGAACACCACAATTCGCGAACATTAGCTTTTTGTGCCGGAGTAGAGCAAGCTCATTATTTTGCTCAATATTTTACAGAACGTGGGATCACCGCTTGTGCCTTGACAGCGACAACGGCCTTCAATGTTCGTCGCGAAACGTTGAAAGCGTTTCAGGAGGGTCGAATAGCCGTCATTTTTTCGGTGAATCTGTTCAACGAAGGCTTGGATATCCCTGCCACCGATACCATTTTACTAATTCGTCCCACCGATTCCTCTGTAATATTTCTCCAACAAATTGGCCGGGGTCTTCGCCCATTTTCTAAGAAATCTTATTGTACGATTATCGATTTTGTGGGTAACTACCGGAATGCCGATCACAGACTCGCACTTTTAGGCATTAACAATGTGTCCGCAGCCCTTCGTGATACACAAGCCATTTCAAAAGACTTGCCGGCAGGCTGTATGGTGCACTTGGATTTGGCGGTAATTGACGTCCTAAAAAAACTACGTGAGCGGCGAACCCCTCGGAAAACCCGGCTTCTAGAGGCTTTGCACAGGGTTCGTGACGAACTAGGGCGCCGGCCATCTTATCTGGAGTTTCATTTGAAAAGTGGAGCCGATAGCCGCATCATTCGACAGGAATTTCATTCGTATGTTGGATTTTTAGAAGAAGCGGGAGATTTATCGCTCGTCGAATCCCACGCATACGCTCAGGTTCGGGGATGGCTGGAAACCGTAGAAAAAACTGCTATGAGCCAAAGCTACAAAATGGTTTTGCTACATATCCTGTTGGCCCGCGGGGAAAGTCAGTGGGACATGCCGATCACCGCCTCCGAGGCTTCCGAACCTTTCTATCGTTACTTGCATGACAATTCCCTCTGGATGAAAGAGCGGCAGCGGCAGAAAATTTTTCAGGGCACCTATGACGCGAAAGCAGTTACACAACTTATTGTTAGAAATCCCATGCATTATCTCGCCACATCTCATCCAACCTATTTTTCCTTGTCCCAAGATACATTGGTCATTCACCCCGGCACCTTCGACGAAAAGGCGAGAGCTTTTGTCAGAGAATGGACACAGGAGATAATCGACTATCGCTTGTATGTCTATTTTCGCTCGCAGTCACAGTAAACATTTGATCGAGCTTTGGATTTCAATACTGGTTCCGCTATTCGTGACTCAAAGCGTTCGTACCGTTCGGATTTATGTATCCTACAAGAACCCATCTACCATTTCGTCATAACCTTTCTCAACGCTATTTAGCAGGATAATTCACCTTGTGATGTAGTCCGCCTTATTCCACCATTAAGAGTCGCATAATCACAAACCGAGTTACTGACGCGTAAGAAATCTCTATCAGCATGGAGCAAGGCGGAATGAACTCTCCCACCGCCTAACCCTCACGGGTTGAGGCGGCAAGTTCCGGGATCGCTCCCGGAAGTTCCTGTCTCATTGACCGCTGCGTCAGGGCCGTTGGCTCCAGACATCTGCCGCTGATCTCCTCAGGCGTGCCTTCGGACCGTTCCGGTCCTCGCTGGCGAAAAAGCCGCCTCCACTGGTTCAGTCGAGCGAGCGGTTTTCCCGCCAGGAGTTTCTGAATGCCCCGTTTCTTGATCACGACCGCAGCATTGTGGTCGGCATTCTCCGTGTGTCGCCGATCCCTTGCGAAAATTGTATGGCAAACCGTCCTTTTGGCCCCGGGCATACTACGTGGGAAGCGTTGGGAATGCGACTCTAAAGACGGTGAAACGCTACGTCGCCGCCCAAGAAACGGCCGCTACCCGCTTGACCGCCTCTTGGCTTTCGCCTAAGAAGGGGAATGCGCGGGCGTTATGTTTAATAAGCATTATCCAGTCGCCAACGCCCGGTTCGTGACTGGAAGCTCCCCTAATTTTAAAAGCACTGTTAAGGACTCACTACCGCGCAATAAGCCAACACGGATCATTGTTCCCACCCCAGCTCTTTGAATCACAGGAATCATGTCTTGAAGTTGATGCACGCGAATTCCGTTGACAGAAACGATAAAGTCTCCAGGCCGAATGCCTGCTTTGGCTGCAGGACTTCCCGGAATAACCCGAATCACCAATAACCCTACCGATTGTGAACCCGCTGACTGCACCGTAGCACCAAGCCACGGACGCCGCACATGACCATATGCAATGAGCTGCTGAGTAATCACTTTGACTGTATCACTAGGTATGGCAAATCCAATACCTTCCACTCCTGTTTGAGCAATTTTGCTCGCATTGATGCCAATGAGTTGACCTTGGGAATTCACTAGAGCACCGCCACTATTACCGGGATTAATCGCCGCATCAGTTTGGATCAGATGATACTCCCAGCCATCACGAAACATGACCCGGTCTTTGGCCGAAATAATACCAGTGGTCACGGTATGGGATAATCCCAAAGCATTGCCAATGGCAACCACCAATTCGCCTGGTTCAATGGTGCGCGAGGAAGCAAACTCAATGGGGCGTAAATGGTTCGCACGAATACGGATCACCGCTAAATCCGTGGGCGGATCTTCACCCACGATCTGGGCGTGGTAGCGTTGCCCGTTCGACAACACGACGATTAATGTCTGCGCATTAGCCACCACATGATAATTGGTGACAATATCTCCTTGACGATTCAGGATGACGCCGGAACCAATCCCCTTTGTCTGTAATTGTCCCTGATCTTTTTGCTTGTTTAAGACAATGACCACCGAAGGATCCACTTTCTTGGCAATACTGACAACCGGCCAATTCAGCGCTCTGGGAGTACGGCTTAGGGTCTGATACACGATAAGAGCGCCCAAAAATACCCCAAAGAGTCCAAATAGAAAAGACGTCCACTCTATCCGCCGCCACATGCTTGCTCATTCCTCCCGTCACGACAGACTATGTCTAAGCGGGACAGGTTATGACGTCACTGGCACAACCTAAGGACACGGGACATCCGACAAACGCGAACTCCGCATTGACCGGAAACAGTCATGTTCTTTCCCATGAAGCTATGGAAGTGTTTAAGAATCTCTGGCTTAATATGTCCCGACGGTGCCATGTGCTGTGCGCTAAAGGAAGCTTAACGTGAGCGGATGACCGACAACACCATATCCAGGAATAGGAGCCCTGTCATTCCCATCATCATCGGTCGGATAATGCGCGCTCCGCGCCGATGCGCCAAGCGGGCGCCGAGGTATGCGCCGACAGCGACCGACACGGCCATGATAAGTCCTAATTCCCACCGAACATCGCCATGCACGGCATACGTAAGAAAAGCGACCACATTGCCGAACAAGCTTAAGACCTTCGCCGTGCCACTGGCCATGAGGTAACTAAACCGAAACCAGGTGACAAAGGCAAAGGTGATTAAAAGACCCGTCCCGGGGCCAAAAAATCCTTCGTAAAACCCTAGCATACCCCCAACCGCCAAGAGCATCAGGACCCGTCGGTCCGTCATGGGAGTGGGCACCCACGCATCGTGATCCGCCGGCTTCCTCCCCAACATTAACAAGCCGGTCATCGCGAGCAGCCCGATAATCACGATGTGGAGGATGGCGGGGGGAATCGTGATGGCGGTCACACCGCCCAGAATCGCACCGGGAACCGATCCGCCCAGCGCAATGGCCGTTTCCGGCCACCATTTAATCGACCGGCTCTGAGCAAAACGAACGGTCCCCGTTAACGCGCCAAACGACAACGCAAACTGATTGGTGCCGAGGACCATGGGGGCGGGTAGGCTGACGAGAAAGAGTGCTGGCACCGTAAACATCCCGCCCCCACCCACAATCGTATCGACGATGCCCGCAGCCAATCCGCCGCAGGTCAGAAGTAAAATGTGGCTCCAGGGAAGCAGCAGGGCTGCCATCCTCCTTTGCGAGTCTGTTTTTTCCGTTACCGAGGCTCTTCGGAGCATGGCAATGCGTAAATAATCCTCGGTGACTAATTGAATGGACCGATCCAATCGGCCCGCATTAAACACGATTTCCCTTTCACCACACAATTCGTCGTCGACGAGCACAGACAGCGCGGGATGAAAGGAAAAAGGCGGAATAGCCCCCACTTCTGCAGTTGTTAACAGCGAGGCGTGCTCCGCGGCGGCAACGGTGGCACGCCGATTCTCCCCGTAGCATAACACACTTTTTTGTCCGCTTCGGTGACTTTTATGACTAAGGCTTGCGCGGCCTGTTTTAACGCATTGCCCCAGACTGCGCTGATCGCTACCGTCCGTCCTTCCGCAATATGGGCGATAACGCGCGATGGGATTCCAACAGGGCAATGATTTGGGCATATTGTTTAATGAATGGCCTCTGTTTTACGTTTATGTTAACGGCCAAACTAGGATCCTCGAAACAATGTTTTTGCAAAGCCCGCCGGTTCCTCTATCTGCTATTCAAACACCTTGACATCATCTCATATTAAATGCCAGGAATTTCAAAATTTTCCCATGGTAGTTTTATTGTTTCGCCGAGGCTTGCCTTATCAGATTCACTTCTCGATACGGTTTGACATCCTCTCAACAGGCTGGCACTGTCTCCCACTGCTCACGCATAATATTCCACTTAGGAGCTCATTAGAATTATACAATGAATCATTTGGAACCTATGAACAAACGAAAATCGGCACCGTTTCCGAAAGTGGCGTCACACTGTGCTCGTGGCTACGATATTTACCACGGCACTTATTGTCGGGGCTGTTGCTGGCGAAGAAGTAAAAAGGCGCGCCAATAACCAGTGGTCTCATCAGGATCAAGATCCGAGAGATCCGGTTCCGGCCATTCAGGAACGGACTGGCGGTACTTCGGATATTTCTTCCGAAACCACTGATCCCGTTCCCACGCCCGGTGGTCGGCACACACCTGGTCGGCGGGTGTAATCACAGGAGTCGGTTTAACCAATTGCCGCATAAGGTCATCAGCATAAGACAAGATTATCTCCTCCTTGAAAAGGCCTAATGGAATGGCCAGGCATAGTTTCGGAAGTCGTGTGTCCTTTCGGACGTCCTCGAAGAAATTGTCGACATAACGCGGCAAACCGAAAAAAGCATATTCGGGATGAATGCGTAATGTCTCTCTCTCTTTATAACGTCTTTTGAACCAATAAAGTTACAAAGGTGAACCCTGCAGCGGATGTGGTTCATTGTGGTTAATCCTATAACGATTGGCGTCCATCCATGTTTCCTTTTAGAACAAAAAAAGATGAAAAGTGTTCATCTCTGTGGTTCTGTCCTTCATGTATTCTTGCCAAATCTTGACGGTATCTTGTTTAAGATGGTACCATGCAAAATATGATAGATAAAGGTGATACATTCGGATTAGGACAATTGCGGCGTGGAATTGTTGAATGGTGCGTTTTAGCACTGTTACAACATCACGAAAGATATGGTTTTGAGTTGGCTAAAACACTGTCAGCAGCCAATCTAATTGCCAGCGAAGGAACCATTTATCCGCTATTAGCTCGACTCCGCCGCGATGGTTTGGTCGAAACCCTTTGGCGTGAATCGGCAGAAGGTCCTCCGCGCCGCTATTATGTTTTGACAACATCTGGAAAACAATCGTTGCAACTTTTTCGCAATCAGTGGCAACAATTCAAAGAATCCGTTGACCAGTTTCTCGATGAAGGGACCCGGGAGGAACACCATGACCACCTCGAACCAAAATGACAAACTTGTTCAACAATATATGGACAAAATGAGGCGGGCGTTAAAGGATTTGCCTCCGTCTCGGCGACAACAAATTTTAGAGGATATTGCTGAACACATTCGGACTGCACGAAAGCAATTGAACCAGGAAAACGAAGCAAGCATCCGTCAAATCCTCCAAAATCTCGGTGACCCTGAAGTCATTCGCGAAGAAGCTATGGATCCCTCGCACCCCTCCAACGGCTTTGACCGCTGGGTGCCCTGGCTCTTATTGTTTGGAGGATTTTTGTTTGTAATCGGATGGATTGCGGGAGTAATTCTCCTATGGCGATCGTCAACTTGGCGGATACGTGATAAAATTTTGGGCACATTCATCTGGCCCGGAGGTCTTGCGACAGTTTTTATGGAACTAGGACTACCAGCAGGCGCAA
This sequence comes from Sulfobacillus thermosulfidooxidans, assembly GCF_001280565.1. Classification (NCBI taxonomy): domain Bacteria; kingdom Bacillati; phylum Bacillota; class Clostridia; order Eubacteriales; family Clostridiales Family XVII. Incertae Sedis; genus Sulfobacillus; species Sulfobacillus thermosulfidooxidans. The sequence continues at coordinate 2,182,276 of NZ_LGRO01000001.1, forward strand.
CGACACAATCATGTTCCAGTTTAGCGAACGGAACCGTTCATTGTGTCACTAGCACCTCGGGATTTCATCTCCCTCCGGCGATAGGCTTGCCTCTTTTGATTCTAGAAATACTGGCACCTATTTGGATTACAATGCACTTAATCAAGGTTTCTCATCGTAGCGTTTTGACATAAACTCCGTTCAACAAATCCATATCTGCCAAGTCGCATGAATGTCGCCTGTTGACTCAACTTTTTCAGGATAATCACCTGCCAATTCTTTCAGATAACGTCCTCATATTGGCCGGCAACGTACCTATTGATTCACTCCTGGTCAAAACGAAATCGAAATCTATCACCATTCTCCTCATGCACCGGAAAATCCTGTCGTACAAACACCAGTACCAGAATATCGTTAACATCCATTAGATAAAGCCTGTTAAATAACCGGAAACGACTCACTATGTTCTCATCTTCAGATATAACCTTCCATTATTAAAATGAATTCTCTGTCATTTTCGTTCCTCTTGCTTGCCCTAAAATACTTGCGCGAATCAAATTTTTCAAGTAGGGTAATAAGGAAGAGGAGGATGCGCCTTATGGATAATACCAAGATAACGGAACCGGTAGAAGGCGTCTTTCGCATCCCAATTCCCGTGCCCTTGCCGTTAAAGTATCTCTATAGTTACGCCATCCATCTAGGTTCCGAATATCTCATTTTGGATTTAGGAATGGATACGGAAGATGCCCAACAGGCATGGAAGGAAGCCAGCCAATATCTTGGTCTCAAACCCGGGCGCGTAAAAGCCGTCTTTATTACCCACTTTCATCCCGACCATGTTGGTTTGGCGCAGTTTGCTAGTCAATTGTGGGATACACCCATTTTTATGTGGGAAAAGGAAATGCAAACCGTTTATCAGGTTTTTGACCAATCCCCGGCCAGTCTCACTCCTTTTTTCATCTATAACGGCATGCCTCGGGATCTAGCCGAATATTTGGATCAAGAACGGTGGCTAACCAGATGGGTTGTCAAATTGCCTCATAATCCACCGATTCAATCCCTTGATCCTTCTCAGAATTGGGGACCTTTCCAGTTACTTGACCAAGCGGGACATACCGATCATCAATTATTACTGTATTGGCCCGAACGCAAGTTATTGTTTACTGGAGATCAAGTGCTATCACGTATTACACCAAATATTAGCTACTGGCCTGATGCCGATCCTGATCCGCTCGCCTCATATTTACAATCCCTTCATGAACTCGAAGCCTTACCCGTCACCTTGGGATGTGCAGCCCATGAAGAACTTATCGAAGATGTACCGAGGCGTATTCAGGAGATCTTAGTCCATCATGAGGACAGAGCGCAGCGCATCGTCGAATTATTGACCACGCCGCAAACCGCTTTCGACGTCGCCCAGCACCTCTTTACTCGTCCGCTGACGCGCTTCCAGTGGCGGTTCGCCGTCAGTGAAACCCTAGCCCATTTAGAATATCTGCGGCGACGCCATCGCATTATGTTTGAGGATGTCAAAACTCACGGCCTCTATATGGTTCCACACTAATTTAAGACGCCATCCACATAGCAATGCGAAAAGCTGCTTGTTCGAGCAAGTGGATGCGCATTCGTTCCACTTCACGAGCACTGCGAGGTTTATCAACTAAAGGATAGATGCCTTTTAATGCTGGATTATAAAACTGCATATATTGATCGCCCAACCGTTCAATAATAGCGACCAAGGGTACGGCCAAAGGGGCAAGACGTCGGGATAAAGTGGCAACCAAACTGAGATTTTGGGTCTTGTCGAGCGTCATTTGAGCTGTCAGCACCCACTGCACATTAGTCCAATAGGTGTCCAAATGTAAAAGATCCAGCAAATAGTCCGCTGCGGGTCTGCCCTGAGCACCCAGTCCCAGAAGCGCTAATCCGAGCCCGCCCCCTTCACCAGTACCAGGTTGATCCAATAACGGTGTCGAAAAGAATTCTTCCAGGAGCTGTGCATAATGCTGCATTTGCAGATCGATAACCGGTAATTGATACGGTGACAACCCTTTGACACTGCCATCGTAAAATGTCACGCCCTCTTTACCTGTCAAAGGCAGCGCCCTAGGGTATAACATTACCAGCGGAACGGGAGGAATGTGCAACTCTGTTTGGATAATGTGATGTACACGTTCTAACCCTCGTAAACCTCTGGGAACATCTGCACCCTGTTCATCGACAAAGCGCAAACCAAAGTACTCGAGTAAGCCCATGCCCCCATCATGCACCATCACGTCGCCAAGTGTAATGATGATTTGGCGAGGATGATAGCGCATCACATCCGCAATTAACGGGCCTAATCCCCAAGAACTGGCCCGCATTACATCCACGATTTCACTCGCTCCCAGTATTTCAGCAGCATCAATCATCGCGCTCCCATCGGGCAATAGCGCCCACCGGCTATCCACTTCACGCCCCGCTGCATTCCATGTATGGGACCGGCGAATCCGCCCCGAAAGTGCACGAACTACGATATCCATCGTACCACGTCCACCTTCGGGCACTGGACGCACAATGACCCGGGATGCACAACGACATTGGCGAATTCCCCGTTCTAAGGCATCCGCCACAGCTTGGGACCCGACATTCGGCAAAAACCTTGTTGGGGCAATTAATATGTCCATGTTAGACTCCGTTGTGCGCAAAATACAATGGAGCTAGCGGTGGGACTCGAACCCACGACCTACGGTTTACGAAACCGTTGCTCTACCAACTGAGCTACGTTAGCGATCCATAGGGCATTATACACGGATTTTTTGTATTTGACAACTCGCAATTTAATCTCGTGATAAATACCCCGGCTTCTGCCCAGCCTGATTGGTATAATCTAAGAGCTTTTGTGTTGTTTCCAATGACGCCACTCCGGTGATTGGCAAATGAACCATGACTTGAAAACGTTCGACCGCCTGCTTCACCTCTGGCGTATAGACCCCATTGAGAGGTCCGGAATATACTTTGGCCAATCGCAATAAACGCTGAAGCTCAACAACATCTTGCCCAATTTGCCCGGGATTTATCGTACGGCGAATTTTCACATAAGGCGTAATCCCTTCCACAATCACCGGCGTCCCTAAACTAATGAGTGCATAGACTTGCTCAACATCATGATTATACATCCGAAAACATCCATGGGAGGCCACCGTTCCGACTGACCATGGTTTATTCGTGCCATGAATACCGTAAATACCCCAGGGGGCCGAAAAACGAATCCAACGAGTTCCAAATCCATCGCCCCAAATTGCTTTTTGCGTCACCACAAATTCACCGCGGGGACTTGGTGTTTCTGGCTTACCGACAGCAACGGGATAAACATGAAACAATTTGTTATTGCGGTAAAGATATAATTTTCGTTGAACCACATTAATCACGATTTTGGTCGGAACCTTGGCCGCTGCAGCGTTGACAGCGCGGTGAGGCATACTCCAAATGAGTCCCCCATAAATGCCCACCAGCAATATCCCCGTTAGGATTAAGAACCACGGCCAGCTGAGGGACGACCTGCCTTCAGCTTTCATAAAGCCTCAACCTCCCACGCTGTCCATAAGGTAAATGCTAGCCATACCGCTGCCATCACCTTGGCCGTAGGAAAATCCAACAAGGACCATAGACTTTGTGGTCCGAATAGGTTGGTAAAAGTTCCAGCTGGCGCCACCGCGACCACTAACGCCGGAAGCCCATGCATAATGATTTTGAAGCGGTCAGCGCGTACGCTCCACCCCTTCTTGACATATCCCACAAGACGACTCACTTCAGCCAAACCGAGCACAATGACGGGCCACAATACCATTTGCCACGCCATCCACTCTGGCCGTTCATCAATGGGCAAATCCCGAAACCCCCAGCTGAGGATAACCAAGCCCCATATCATCAATAACGACGACACGATTATCGCAACTTTCCGTATCATGACAAGCCACCTCGATTCACCTTATGTGGCCAAGGTGTTGTCTATGACAAAGTCTCAACCAGTATAAAGACATGAAAGACCAGATTTCCGGAATAAAGGCAATTAATATAGCGCATAAGACGCGGGCTCGTCTCGGCGAAAAATAATGGCGGAGCAACGCTATACTCCCAATGTGTGATGATTGCTGTGGGCAACGCAATTTTATTTAGGTCTTATCGTTGTTTTTGGCTTTAAGCGTCCCGCATCAATTTGTCAGTATCTTAAACATCACTTCATGCCTGTTGATGGCTTGCTTGGTTTCGTTTTTCACCGCGACCGAATTGGTACGGTCTGGCCCGGGATTTTTTCAAAACTGATTGGCGCAACCATTACGCAGACTTTTGCCATCTTAAACTAATCCCGGCGTCTTTGGCATTGTTTTTCGAGGGAATGTGATCGTCCACTTCTTTGAGTTTGTGTGTGTGCAGCGCATTGACCAAGACGACGGTCACACCGGGTTGTTGGTGGAACCAATGCGCTAGCGGCAGCCACTATGCGCCAGTGGATTGGAGCCCTATGACGACGCGGCTCCCGGCGGGACGCCGGGCCCACATCGCGTCAAACCCGATCCGATTATTGTCAAACCGCATCGGGTGACCTGCCGACAACCCGTTCAGCAATAGCCACTGGATGTCATGCCAGCCTTGGGCCACGTCCACCCCTCCGATGTCAAAGTCCGCCAAAACCACTTCTCACCCGGAGCGTGGTTGGGGCCTTTTATCGGCTCTCAGGGCCAATGCGGATTTCATGGGGGATCCCGTAATAACAAATCTTATGTTAGCGTTCGCGGATCACGGGTGTTTTTGTCCAACCCGTTGCATCGTTATTAGTTATCATGGATTTATGGGGCCAGAGGCGACGGATAGTTCCACTTGTTGATATGAAGTAGAAACCCATATTCTCACAGATCCTTCAGCCAATGTGTGCCACTTCGTATCCGTTTAGCCCATGTTGATAAATACGGCAATGACCGGAACAACAGATTTTGGTCAAATTGGACTTGTTCAAGAATCGTCACAATCTCAGACGTTTTTTATGAATACGCCAAGCCGTCGAGCGCATGTCCTAAATTAGTGAAGGAAGGTTAACGATATGAAAAGGGCGAAAAGATGGATTCGTGGCATGAGCCTTAGCGTGTTAGACCTAACATTAGCAAGTTCCAGCGCGCAACCGACCGTTGCAGCACCCACACCGGCACTGTTGCGTTCATATGGACTGAACGTAAGTCTATTACCTCCGTCCCACGTTCCCATTTCTATTAGACAAGCTAAAAATCAGGTATTCCGTAATTTCTCTCAGCTTCCCCCCACTACGCCAATGGTGGCGGAATTACTCATGTTCTCGAATTCGCATGGGCCATTTTTATCAAAACCACAGCCCGCCTGGTTAATGACATGGCGTGAGAAGACGTCCTTACAGACGCCGTTTGTGCCCCCAACTCAACACGTTCCCACCTATACCCATATGAATGAGATTATTAGTGCCACAACAGGACAAATGTTACTAGCTTTTCCAAGTCCTTGATACGATCTAAAGTATTCGGTGGAGGTGTATTTCTCTTCCTCATCCAAAAGGCCACGCCTGACGGCCTCAAGACCGCGCTCCGGCCAATTCCGGATCGGGTACGGGCAAAGAATGGTTTTGGAACGGCGCGATGTGGATTAGTCTCGACGAACAAAAAGCGGCCCGTGTTTTGCGTCTGCCAGCTACGGCCGTTAAAATTCTGGCCCGTTTCGAATCCGGATGTTAAAGGTTTATCGGGAGTTATTTGGCGCATTAATTGAGGCATTACAGTTAAAACCAGAAGACGATCGGTATATAATCTGCGACTAATTCCCAGAAGCCGTACGCTGGTGCCAGAATTGTCAAAGAGTTTCGCCGAGCTGACCAGGGCAGGTTATGGATTATGGCCATTTGGGTTCTAAGACAAGCCAAAATTCTAGGGATAACTTAATCTTGAGGGTTTTGCCCGTAGTGACGGAATTGTTCACGAACGTGGTCAACTTCCTCAAGGGTTAGGACTCGGGGATTGCCGACACAGCGAGCCCGAAACAATAACCGCGCCATCCATTCCACATCGAGTGCCGCTTGGTAAGCGGATGATAGTGTCGGGCCCACCGTTACTAACCCATGGTTCTTGAGCAAAACCGCACGGTCATTCGGACCTAAAGCAGCCAATGCATTATGCGCTAGTTGCTCGGTTCCATATGTGGCGTATTCTGCACAATTGACTTGATAAGCGGATAAAGCCATTTGGTAGTGTACAGGCACAATAGGTTCGCCTAAGGCAGCGAAAATTGTGGCGTATTCAGAATGAGTGTGTACAATAGCGCCAATATCGGACCGTTGCCGGTACAACGTCAGGTGTAAGGGCAGTTCTGATGAAGGACGCGCACGACCTTCAATAATGTTTCCAGAAGCGATATCGACCCCGACGACATTGTCACTGTCGACATCCTCAAAGGGCACCCCGGAAGGTGTGATCCATAACACATTCTCATCTCGCACACTCAAATTACCGGTAGTACCAAACGCGAGGTGATCCCCTATCATCCGGTGAGCATACAAGACGAGATCATTTACCACAGTCATGTGCTGCCTCCATGAGGAACATCATAAAAAATAGCTCGCCTCCTGGGCGAGATAAATGGAGCGGAAGACGGGACTCGAACCCGCGACTTTCGGCTTGGGAAGCCGACGTTCTACCAACTGAACTACTTCCGCGTTTACGTGTTAACGATAGCACGTTCCGTGCGTGAAATCAAGACACGCAAGAACTCACTTCCACATCATCGCCTTCGTTCGTCTTTACGATGATGAACAGCCGTTTATCATAAGCCTTGTGCCCTTTGGCTAAAGGTCCGCCAGAACCGTATAAAATTTTTTCCCTCACACATACTTTAGCCATTACACTCTGCCAATGGAGTGACCTTGGAAAATGTGGAGGATTGAAAAAATGGGATTGGTTAAGGTCTTCAGTGCTGCTGCGCTACTCACGGTCTTACCTGTTCAAGTCGTTAATGCCCAAGCTTCTAGCAAATTACCATCATTTGCGACCATTCAACATCTCAATTCCGATGTCAAGGATTATAAAAAACTGAGCATGTGGGTTCCGGGCATGGGAATTCATGAAGGACGCTTGGCTCCATCTTTAGTCTTGATGATTAATAATCATCATCAAGTGGTAGGAATGGAACAAACGTTTCCTTCTACTCTTCCGTATCACAGCTGGATGGATCCCAAAACCACGGAATACAATGCGGGTCGGGCGTTCTACAGTCAACACCTGATGTTTGTGCCCCCAAGCCAGATTACTCCCTCGATGTCCGCCAATGTGCCGTCAGATCTCAGCAGTTTTGATCAATTTAAGAAAGTTAATGGTTCTCATGTTATTCCCTATTTCCAAATCAAAAAATTCCAACCTGGAGTGGGTTCCATCTGGGGACCTGATGGACCAGCTCTGCGCATTATTCTTAGTCGCCATGAAAAAGTTGTCGGCGGTATTATGGCGGTACCCGCCAAATACGGTTGGAACCCGTGGTATGACCAAAAGGCGGGACATCCTGTCCATGATCCCATTTTAGGTAATGTCTATACCCAAACTGTATATTTCGTTCCCCGTTCACAAATTCGCTAATCTTTCCCCTAGCCAGCAAAGCCGCACTTGTTTAGGTTTACCACGAGTGCGGCTTTAAAACGCCAAGGCCAAAAGAAGGCAGCATGGCTCACTGGGTCCCTGTATACCAAGTATGTGACAAAGATTACGGACTTCTAGATTTCTGAAACATGTGTCTCACAGCATGTACGACACTAAATCCCAACTGTAAGACAATACCTGAGACCGAAGCGGACAAAAATGAGGACTTGTTCCTCATTTCATGAAGAATAAGTCCTCACCGTTACCGTACCGCAATTCCTTAGGATGTCCACGGGCTTAAAAGAGCTCTTTAAGCACTATAGTATTGGTACGCTCGCGCCCTACGGATACCAGCACCAACGGCACATTTATCAGTTCTGCAATGCGCTCCAGATAGGTCCGGGCTTCCTTGGGCAAGTCTTCTAATCGTTTGGCTTGCGTAATCTTGCCTTTCCATCCCGGGAAGGTTTCATATTCCGGTTCCACTTCAGCTAATACTTCCACGGAATCAGGCAGTTCATGAATGAGTTCCCCGTGATAGCGATAGGCCGTAGCAATTTTCACCTCAGGCAAGTCATCGAGGACATCAAGGCGTGTGACGGCTAAACCGGTTAAGCCATTGACGCGAGCGGCATGACGCAGTACCACCGCATCAATCCAACCCACGCGGCGGGGACGCCCGGTAGTGGTACCATATTCATGGCCCCGTTCCCGAATTTCATGACCTAATTGGTCCTGTAACTCGGTAGGAAATGGCCCATCGCCAACACGACTCGTGTAAGCTTTGACCACGCCATAAACCTGGGTAATTTTGGTCGGACCCACGCCTGCTCCAATACATGCTCCTCCGGCAATGGGATGAGATGACGTGACAAATGGGTAAGTCCCATGGTCAATATCTAACATAGTGCCTTGGGCGCCTTCAAACAAGACCCGTTCACCATTGTCGATGGCATCGTTAATCACCACCGACGTATTCGCAATATAGGGCCGCATCCGCTCCCCATACGACAAATATTGTTGGAGCAGTTCGTCATAGTCAAAGCCTTCGACATCGTAAGCTTTAGAAAATACCCGGTTCTTCTCGTCCAAGACCCGTTTAAGCCGCATGGCAAATTGTGCTGGATGGAGAAGATCACCCACTCTCAGGCCAGTACGAGCGGCTTTGTCCATATAAGCGGGCCCAATGCCGCGTAAGGTTGTCCCCAACTTATTCACACCGAGGCGGTCTTCTGCTAAAGCATCCATGCGGCCGTGATAGGGCATAATCAAATGGGCTTGCGATGAAATGCGCAACCTATCCGTTTGGATTCCGCGGCGATGAAGATAGTCAATTTCCTCAAACAAAACGCGGGGATCAACAACCACGCCGTTAGCAATGACGCAAAGCGTATCGGGATAAAAAATCCCGGAAGGTATCAGGTGCAAACGATATTCCTCATCGCCCACGACAACGGTATGCCCGGCGTTGTTTCCTCCTTGATGGCGAACCACCATATCTGCTTGTTGGGCTAAATAATCAATAATTTTGCCTTTACCCTCATCGCCCCATTGGGTCCCCACCACGACCACTGCTGCCATTTTTCTCGTCCCTTCTGACTTAAAATACGTCTACACTTCGACAGGCGTCGTATTAAAGAATTTACCAATATCTTTTTTAAACAACAGATTGACGGTGCCTGTCGGTCCATTGCGCTGTTTGGCTACGATCAATTCAGTAATATCGGGATTGGCTGCGTCCTTCGTATAGTAATCTTCCCGGTATAGAAATGCGACGATGTCCGCATCTTGTTCAATAGCACCCGATTCGCGAAGGTCTGATAACATGGGGCGTTTGTCCTGCCGGCTTTCAACAGCCCGAGACAACTGGGATAACGCCATCACTGGAACATCGAGTTCGCGTGCTAGAGCCTTTAAAGACCGGGATATATCGGAAATTTCTTGTTGCCGGTTCTCTGCACGCCGTCCTGACATAAGCTGCATATAGTCTATAATAATCAGACCAATGTTATGCTGTGCCTTCATTTGCCGAGCCTTGGCTCGCAGTTCCAAGGCTGAAATGCCGGGGGTGTCATCAATGTAAATGGGAGCTTCACCTAAGCGTCCGAGCGCATGGCTCACGACAGCCCACATATTGTCATCCATTTCACCCGTTCGCAATCGTTGCGACGGCAATTCCGCTTCTGCGCTTAATAACCGCAGCGCCAGCTGTTCTCGTGACATTTCCAGGCTAAAAATAGCCACCGGAGTATGATCATGCAGGGCCACATACCGCGCTAAGTTCAAACACAGCATGGTTTTTCCCATTGACGGACGAGCCGCTACAATGATGAGATCGGATTTTTGAAGACCCGCCGTCATGCGGTCTAAATCATGAAATCCAGTAGGCAATCCTACGAGTTTGCCTTTATTGGCGTAAAGCACCTCGAGACGGGTAAATGTCTCTAAGAGCACTTGATGTAGACTCACATAATCACGTTGTCCTGTTTGTGCCAACGCAAACAGTTCTTTTTGCGCCCGGTCGACTAACTCTTGCGCCGGAAGCTCATTTTGATAGGCATCCGCCACGAGCTTGGTAGAAACCGAAATAATGCGGCGAGTGATCGACGATTCCTTGACAATCCGCGCATAGTATTCGACATGGGCTGCGGTGGGAACCGCCGAGGCGAGCTCCATAAGATATGCTAAACCGCCTACGGCTTCAAGTTGTCCCTTTTGCCGGAGTTGTTCACCCACAACGACGACATCGAGGGGCTTGGCTTGGTTAAAAAGCTCCATAGCCGCCTCAAAGATTTTGCGGTGAGGTTCATGATAAAAATCACCGGGCTGCAAAATTTCTACAGCCTTGGCCACCGCTTCGGGATGAATGAGCATAGAGCCTAAGACCGAAATTTCGGCATCCGGATTGTGCGGCGGCGTCCTAACAGCATCAATACTCACACTAACACCTCAGCTAATACCTCTTCGACCGTACTGACAAAAAGAATTTTCATATCCCCAATGCCCGGAGGAACATCACCGGCATTGTCCTTGGGAACCAACACTGTCGACAACCCTTGTTGGCGGGCCCCAAAAATCTTTTCGGGGATCCCCCCCACGGGCTTAATCCGTCCGGATAACGACAATTCGCCAGTAATCGCTACCGTGGGCCGGATGGGAATTTGGGTTAGAGCACTATAAATGGCCGTAAAAATGGCGACTCCGGCCGAGGGGCCATCAATATTGCCTCCACCCACGACATTAACATGAACATCATATTGGGTGAGGTCCCGCCCCGTCAATTGCCTGAGAACAGTCGCCGCGTTAAAGACCGAATCTTTGGCCATCGATCCCGCGGTATCGTTGAATCGCCAGCGCCCTTCACCGTCTTTTTCACGGGGAAAGACCGTTGCTTCGATTTCTAAAACCAGTCCTTGAAATCCGGCGACTGCTAGCCCTAAAGATCGTCCCACAATGGGCTCCCGGGAAATCGACGGGCGAACGGGAACGAGCCTAGAGCGACTAATCACATCTTTCATGACGTCGACATCGATAATCTTAGGTCGTTCATTGCGGCGCAGGTAAGCGACCGAAAAGGCATCCGCCAACAATCCCACCGCTTTGCGACCTTCCAGGGTATATTGACCAATCAAATTGGCCGCATCTGGCGTAATCGCCACCTGTAATTTCTCTGCCGCTTGCATGACAATCCGTTTGATATCATCAGGTGTTAACGGATCAAAATAAATTTCGGCGCAACGCGAGCGCAAGGCCGGGGAGATTTCCTCGGGGCTACGTGTGGTCGCCCCAATCAGAATGAAATCAGCGGGTGCGCCTTCGGAAAATAATTTGTGCACATACTTTGGAACATTGGGATCCGTTGGATCATAGTACGGGGAATCAAAATAAACGCGCTTATCCTCCAGTACTTTAAGGAGTTTATTTTGCAAAATCGGATCCATTTCCCCAATTTCGTCGATAAAGAGCACGCCCCCATGACTATCCGTGACCAATCCCGTCTTCGGTTCAGGAATGCCACTTTCAGCAAGGTCCCGGCGCGCTCCTTGATATATGGGATCATGAACCGAGCCCAACAAGGGATTGGTAATCTCGCGCGGATCCCACCTTAGAGTTGTTCCATCCGCCTCCACAAAAGGGGCATCCTCATTAAAAGGACTCTGCGGAACCGTCCGGGCCACTTGCAAAACCAAGCGCGCCACGGTTGTCTTCCCGACACCAGGAGGTCCATATAACAAGACATGCTGCGGATAGGGGGAAGCCAATTTGGCTAAGAGGCTGTCAATAGCGTCTTCTTGGCCGATGACTTCCTCGAGTCGTTCGGGGCGCATCACCTCTAAGGCCGACTGGGTCAAACCGCCCTGGTCAAGTTTCACCAACTGGGCAAATTTCTTTAAGGTTTCAGGTGTTTCAGGACCACCATCTTCTTTCAGAATTTGATTGCGTATATCCCGTACGTAATCCTCATGCCGTTCTTGCATTTTTTCAGCAATGCGTTTTTCGAGGTCGTCTTCCAGGGTTCGGCGGGCTAAAATATCGGCGAGTTCATCTTCCAACTCGTCCAGTAAAGGTCCGATTTCTTTTTTGGTTGGCACTTCATTAAACGAGGGATCTTCCCGGACTAATTTCGCCAGAGCCAGGGTCCTTAACCCTAGATCGTCAGAGCGCAGATATTTGAGAGCCTGCAATTTTCCGGCCCGCAATATTAACCGTTCTGGACCATAAATTTGCATCAAAATTTCATGCAATGCTGCAACCCGGCGTTCTAGAGTATTTGCCTGTTTCCGTGCTTTGGGTTCTGGTTTCTTTGCGTTATCTGCCATACTCACCCTCCTTACCCCGCTAGACACTTATTCCGGGAGTACCTGCAAAGTAAACTCTGCGCTAATATCCTGGTAAAAGTGACAATGTACGGTATACGTGCCCACATGACGAATGGGCTCGATTTCTAGTTTCTTTTTGTCAATGTGATATCCTCGGCTATTAAGTAAATCTGCCACGTCTTGCGTGGTAATGGCGCCAAACAACCGGCCTTGATCTCCGCTCTTCGCCCGCAGAATGAAACTTTGCCCTTTGAGCTCTTTCGCAAGCCGGCGATATTGGTCGAGCTCTTTTTGATGTTGAGCTTGTTGCCGGGCTTGTTCGCGCTTTATCTGCTCTTCCCGCGATTTTGTTGCTTCAGCAGCCAATCCTTTGGGTATCAAAAAGTTCCTTGCGTACCCATCTTTGACTTCAATAATGTCCCCTTTATTACCACTGCCTCGCACATCTTGCAACAGAATCACTCGCATTACATGGGCCTCCTTAACGTCAACAGATAGTCGCGTAAATTCCAAATGCTTTCATATAATCCTAAAAGACTAAGCAGTGCCATCCCGACCCATGACCCTAAAGACCACAGTCCTAGTAGGCCAACCCGGTAAAATTTCGGTAATCCGGATAATTCACCAATTCGCCATAGCACATTGACTCCCAAAACGAGGTAAGCCGCCATGGCCACGATAAAAATTTCGACGATACCGACGGGAACATGATGATCCACTACTTGACTGACAACCAGCGCCGCCAAATCCGCTGCAGTAATCCACAAGACCCACTTCGGCATGCGCCAACGGCCGAAAAAGGGAACTTGAGCGATAGGCAATTCTACTAATTCTGCGAAAAACGCCAGAACCAGAAAGATTCCTGTACCCCAAAATACTTGATCGGCCATAAATCCTAAAAACCAGTATTGGGGAATCCAGCCTAACCATGCATTCAAGCCGAACCATGGAGCCAATAACCTCATCGGTCTTATGCTCCACATCATTAAGGTATGAAGTGGATGAGGATAGTACGTTTGGGCAATCAGGTATTGACTCAGCCCCATCGCGAGGACCGTGCCGACCCACCGCCAAGCCGCTTTTTTATGCGTACGATAAGCCCAACCCGTAGCCACCGTGACGGGTACTGCCGCTAAAACAAAGAAAACATCCCACGCCGATCCTCCGGGAAATAAAGGAATAGCTGCAATTTCAAGAAGGACCATCAAAAAGGTAAACCGCCAGGCCCGGCGCATTACCGTAAGACTTAACCCAAGCGGCATGATGGCGCGGACTAACGGCTGCCATTCAGGGGCGATGACCAGCCATCCACTGAGCATAACGGCCAGGGAAGATAAAAAGGCGATTTCGCTGATGAGTTCGAGTCGCCTTAAATAGGCCGTCATCCGGCGTTGACCTTCTACGGTTTGCAAAGCCGTTTCAATCGGTTCCGGACTCCAGATCATGCCTGACACTCCTGCCTTTACGTTAGTAACTGCTTATCACATATTCAGTCCCCGGGACCATATGAGAACGGGGTGATAATGATCGCAACAGGAATCGTCTCGCAATTTCTGCATTCCATGGCATCATGATCTTCATAACCCTTGTTATACCCTACAATACCTTAGCAAGCAATCTTGTACCGATATAACAAGGGTCGATGAAGAATAAAAGAGCACGCGTGGCGTGCTCTTTTGTCTGTTTATTCAATGGTGAAGGGCAAGAGCGCCATATTCCGAGCACGCTTAATGGCTACCGTCATTTGCCGTTGGTGCTTGGCACAGTTTCCGGAAATTCTCCGGGGAAGAATCTTGCCACGTTCGGTAATATACCGTCTTAGCCGAGATGCTTCCTTGAAATCGACGTACTCCACTTTATCCACACAAAATCCACAGACCTTTTTCTTGGGCCGCCGGCCTCGTTCTTTACGCATAGGCACAACCTCCTTTCATACTGTCGTAGTGTCTTCTTGTCTAGGACAAACTCGTTTGGGTTGTTCCGTTAGCTATGCTGGTTAGAAGGGTAGATCGTCTGGAAATGCCACATCATCCGTCATCGCCACGTCTGGCAAGGGATTAGAGCTCGAACCTTGACCATCTTTGGGTCGATCTAAAAACCGTACGCTATCCGCAATCACTTCTGCCACCCGCCGCTTACTTCCGTCTTGCGCTTCGTAGCTTCGAATTTGTAGGCGGCCTTCTAGGGCTATGAGTCGCCCCTTCGTTAAATGGTTGCCCACGGTCTCCCCTAATTTTCGCCAGGCTACACAGTCGATAAAATCAGCTTCCCGTTGTCCTTGTTGATTGGCGAACGGACGATCGACCGCAAGAGTGAATGAAGCCACAGGCACTCCCTGAGGCGTGTAGCGCAATTCGGGATCGCGGGTTAAACGACCGATGAGAATAATGCGGTTTAGCATTCGGCTCCTCCCCTTCTAATCGTCAAGACGTACAATGATGGACCTCACCACATCATCATGGATCTTTAGTACACGGGTAATTTCGTTCGCGATATCTTCGGAACCGTCGTAATCGAAGTCGACGACCATGTAGAAACCTTCGGTCAGTCCGTTAATCTCGTAGGCTAGCTTGCGGCGACCCCACTTGTCCACTTTTGTGATTGTTCCCTGTTGTTGGGTAATCACATCGTTGAACCGATCTATGTCGGCTTGGGTTTGCTCTTCGCCTAAATCCGGTTTCAAAATGTACATGAGCTCATAATGAGCCAAACTTTTCACCTCCTCCACGGTCACCCGCCCTCGCGGGGGCTCCGTATTCCACCGGAGCAGGGTGGTGTGAGCATTCGCTCAAACAGACATAGTGTAACAGCTAATCATCATATTGGCAATGAACAAGCTACATCTGCTGCTATAGCGCGTTGTATGTTATCGTCAAAACGCTCCAAGCGATATCGACCTGTCTAGGTCAAAAAGAAAAAGCCTGCAGATTTTCTGGTGTAGTCCCGTTATCGAGAGAGAAAATCCGGCAGGTCGATGGGTTTCAAGAAAATGTGAG
The DNA here is from genome assembly GCF_001280565.1 of Sulfobacillus thermosulfidooxidans. NCBI lineage: Bacteria > Bacillati > Bacillota > Clostridia > Eubacteriales > Clostridiales Family XVII. Incertae Sedis > Sulfobacillus > Sulfobacillus thermosulfidooxidans. The sequence continues at coordinate 2,197,696 of NZ_LGRO01000001.1, forward strand.
GCGGGTCATAACCTTCGTTACGCATTCATGGGTTGAGGCGTAATGCCCATGGCCAAGTAAATCAGCCGTTTCATTAACTGCGAAAATTCCAAGCCATACGCTTTGGCCGCTTTGGGTAACAATGAATTCGGCGTCATGCCAGGAATCGTATTGACTTCCAGAAGGATCGGTCCTTCATTGGTGAGAATAAAATCACTACGAGAAAAGCCGCGGCATCCAAGAATTTGATGAGCCCGGACGGCGAAGTCTTGAACGCGGCGGGCACTTTTGTGATCGATCTGGGCTGGGCAGATTTCATCCGAGCCGCCATCCGCATACTTCGAAGTAAAATCGAAGAAGTTCCCGGCATGAGGAACAATCTCAATTACCGGTAATGCCGTCACAGAACCGTCATAATCCTCTAAGACAGCACACGTCAATTCTCGGCCCACTAATTTTTTTTCCACCAACAGGGGCACCCCCACGTCCGCATGTTCTTCCAAAGCTTGCCGTAAAGCGTCGCGGTTATCTGTCATATGAATGCCAACACTCGATCCGCCTTCGTTAGGTTTCACAACTAACGGATAACCAAGACGCGTTTCAATTTGCGGAATCAGCCGCTCAATCGATTCGGCCTTAGTGGGAGGAATATAAAATTCAGGAGCTGTTGGTAAACGGTGAAATTGGAACAACTCTTTGGCTCGGTGTTTGTTCATCGCCAAGGCCGAGGCCAAAGGACCACTACCCGTATAAGGAATGTGTAAGGTGTCGAGCACCGCTTGAATTGTTCCGTCTTCCCCGAAGGCACCATGAAGTGCGATAAACACCACATCGGCATCTTCTAACAATTGAAGTCCCTTTAAGGTTTTTTGCCGGGGTGGCGCAGAATGAATTAAGGCCGATGGATGCATCGCATTTTCGGGAAGGTGTCGGGTTTTTTCCCACTCACCATTTTCATGAATCACAATAGCATCCACACAAAAATCATCTAAACTCGCTAAAGCATTAAACACCATGCGTCCACTCGACATCGATACGCTGTATTCAGCCGAGGGTCCCCCCATTAAGACCATGACGTGCGGTTTTGTCATTAAAATGCCTCCTTGACCCTGGGATCTTTGGATCTTTGTTTCTTCAATAACGGTTTGTTGGGCACATTACTTATTATATTTATGCGCCAATCTCATGCTTCAGTGATTCGAATCGGCGGCATTCTCCGCGACACTCACGATGCGCTTCACCGCACGCTCAAACGTCTTACGGGGAATCATAATCCGGTGCCCACATTTTTGACATTTTAGGCCAAAATCAATCCCGGTGCGTGTGATTATCCACAATTTATTCCCACATGGATGAGGTTTTTTCAACTCGACCACATCGTTAAGATGATACTGTATTGGTCCCATTGCTCGCCAATCCTTTCCCTGTTCCTGCAAATCGTATCGAATGACGGTAAAAGGATTCCACGACACATTGTCGAATCCAATGATCGACGCGGCTTTGTGTACTCAGGGTGGCCGGTGCCGTAATACTCCATGTTATCGTACCGCTGGTAAAGGCGGTAATGCCGGATAACGAGGTGCCGGGTACTTGGGATTGTGCCGTATTAACGGCTTCTTCTAGCGCTTTTTGAACCGTCTTAGGGTCTTCTCCCGCATCAACCGGAATTGTAACGGTCACTGATAAGGTTCCGCGGCTATGGTTTTTCACTTCCAAGATGAGACGATTAGGAATAATGACGGTCTCCCCAGTTGAACCGGTTAAGCGCGTGATACGAATCCCTACCTCTTGAACCAACCCAGATAGGCTAAGAGCTGGAAATGTCACATAATCACCGACACCAAACTGGTCTTCATAAAGTAAAAACATACCCGTGACGACATCCTGGACAAATCCTTGCGCGCCAAAACTGATGGCTAATCCAAAAATCCCAGCCCCCGCGATTAACGAGGTTGTCTGCACATGAAACCGTGCTAAAACCATCACCACCACAACAAAATCGGTTACATAACGAACCACGGAGGTTAACAACCGATAAAGAGTAATACGCCGTTGGCTCTGTGCACTTTTTCCCTGTTCTAAACGTTTAAAAATCCTGCCGACGACCCTGATAAAAATGCTGGCTAGGATAATAATGACGGCGGCTTCAATCGAATCTGAAAGAAAATGGTGGGGTAAATGCATTAGAGAAATGTCCCTCCTGGTAATTTGGCGATGTGGCCAAATAACCCTGCGAGGGTCATGACCAATCGATCATGGCGTAACGCCGTCGTTAATGGACTATGATTTAATAATGGTAAAGCAAAAATTATCGTCACCAATAAGCCGATCAGGATCCCATGCTCGGCTAATCCAGCAATAGCGCCCCCTAATTTGTTAAGAAAACCGGTAATACGCAAGGTTTTCACAACCCGGGTCAAAAATTCTCCTATTAAACGGCCGATAAATTCTACGGCGCCGACGATGACCAGAAATACGAGGAGGGCCACAAGCATGTGGATGAGATTGTCGGCTTGGATGGTGTATCCGGGAACCGTGGATGCGGGTCCGGGTAATAAATGCCTTGTCCACCGGGCAATCGGCAAGGTGGTCATCAATGATTGGGTAAGCGCTGCTTGGTATTGAGTGGCAATGATTATACCCATGATATATCCCGCCAAGCTAAAGAGAACAGTAACAAGCCCCCGCCTCAATCCACTGACGGCACCAATTGCAATATACAAGAGGATGGCTAGGTCTATCCAATGCACTCCCAAGTTCCCCCTATCTTCGGCATTTATACCCGGCGGTGAGGATGCGGCCACAACCATAATATATAGGCTGTTAAAAGAGCTAACAATCCAGGATCAACCTTCGCCCCTCCTTGAGCAAGAGATAATTTGGCGGCGATAAAAGCGCCGATCCCCGCAACAGCGGCTATCCCAATGTCTTCGATAATCATTCGGCTCGATCGAGGTTTCCACAATGCAATCCCTACTTGAACGGCCAGCACCGCCAAGATAAATTCGGCCAGAAAGCGCGCCACCATGACGCCAGAAGTGACGTGAGAGGTCCACACTTCTAAGACGACAATGGGAAGTACAATGGATACGGCTACACCCAAAATCCTGCTAAGCCGTTTTGACTTTTTTTGCCTCACAGTTTCCCCCGTCCTAATAGCCAGATGGCGAGGATAATGCCGAGAATAACCCAGATCCATTGACGCAGGAACACGCCCACTGGAATCCATTCTTTTTTACCTAGTTTGCCCATTGGCATCAGCGGGCGTTCTTTCGCCAATTGCCGCGTTTCTAATCGTTGTGATCGCTTCAAGTGAGCGACAGATTGGCCAATACGCCCCATGCGGCGATAAGCGATGGCAAGGTTCCTGTGCGCTGGAGGATATTCCGGATCACCTTGTAATGCCAAGGTATAATGTTTTATGGCTTCGTCAATCTGTCCGCGTTCCAGATAAATATTGCCTAAGTTGGTTAGCGAAGGCACATGCATTTTTTCCTTGGATAAGGCATAAAGAAAATATTTTTCAGCGTGATCGAGTTGGCCGGTTTCCGCATAAATAACCCCTAACTTGTTATATCCTTCAGGACGCTCAGGATAGACATCCATTATCCGGTTAAAAATTTTCATCGCTTCATCCCGGTCGCCCGATTCCCAAGCCTTAGTCCCTTGTGCCAACCATAATTGACCTTCAGCGTCCCATGTTTTTGGTCCGGTACCATTTGAGTTATTCAATGCCTATTATCCGCCCCTCTTGAAGACACAAACAATGGTAACCACAACATTATCGCTAATGATCCCATAACCGGATAGAGGTTTTTCACAAGTGCTTGAAAACTCCATTGAGTGAACGCTAACACAATCCATAACCCAACGAGATACCGTTTTCCGTATCGTTCGCGCAACACAAAGACGATCCCAATACCCGTTGTTAAGAGCGCCAACCACAGGCTTAGGGCATAGAAAATGCCCAGATGCGTGTTGATGCGGTAGGCAACCGTTAACATCGGCAAATCATTGACGTGTGATAGCCCCACTAGGACATGGTGTTCTAAGGTGAGTAATAACCCAAGAATGACGCCACCTAAAGTGGCAGCATACCATGCTTCCCGGCTTGAGTGTAGCTTGGACCCCAAACCTAACAGAACCATCACCGCTGTAAATAAATTATACGACACATAAAGGACCGCTGACAAAAGCCATGCGCCGGGTTCTCTCGCATCCAGCGCAAGGGAGGATGGTAAGGGGGATAACACGCTCGTGAGCAGAGTAATCAAAATGAGATAGGGAACTATCACGCCATTGGCTTTGGTAATGCCATCCACACCCCAATATCCCACGTAGAGGATGATAGCCAGGGTAAAGATCTTGCCTATCCATGGATTCACATGAAAATTGGACAACGTACTGCCACCGCCTGCGATCACTACGATCAATCCCAGTAGCAAAAAAACATCGGTCATGCCTTCGCCCATACGGGCCATATTAGGCGAATAGACATTACTGAGTAGGTGTCCGAAATCCGTAATCCCTTGGCGTCCTTTTTCCAGCGCAATCGCGCCCACGATACTAAAAACGCCTGATGAGATAATGATCCCCATCATGCCGGGAGAGCCAAAACGACTAAAAAACTGCCATATTTCTTGCCCACTTGCAAAACCTGCCCCCACAACAGTACCTACATAAGCTAACGCTACACTAAGAATCACAGCCAGTCGCATAGATTTCCTCCTTTTTAGTACATCTATGACGTGAGTTGGATAAAATAGTCATAGAGAGTTGGGGGGAATCTGTGTGGCGGATATTGTTGGGGTAAACCGGGCGTCGGGGGGATATCAAGAAAAGCGGGTCCAATACGATGCACCCGGTGCTGTGCTCGAGTTGAGCGCGGCCTTAAAATGGTTATGGCGACGGGAAGGCATTCCGGAAACCGTTTTATGTATCGGGACAGACCGGTCCACAGGGGATGCGCTCGGTCCGTTGGTCGGCACGACATTGAGTCAAAAACGGCTTGGGCCCATCCGTATTTTCGGAACATTGGAAGATCCCGTTCACGCAGCAAATCTCACCGACTATATTCGGGCGTATCCATCATTGCTCACGAGCCGAGTATTCGCCATTGACGCCTCCTTAGGACGCCTTCCTGATGTCGGGACCCTGACCGCGGCTTTAGGACCTCTTAAGCCCGGAGCCGGAGTGAATAAGCAACTTCCGGCATTAGGACGCTATCATTTAACGGGAACTGTCAATGTCGGAGGGTTTATGGAGTTTTTTGTTCTACAAAACACACGCCTTAATGTGGTCATGAAAATGGCCTCCTGTATTGCGGAGGCCTTTGTGCAGAGTTTGGGATTAAGTTGAAGAAACAGAAGACGGGGCATTTCGAATGTCATCGGGTCCTTTGGCTAATCGTGTCGTCATCGCTAAATCGATGGCCCGGCGTTCTTCTTGACTTAAGGCATAACGACTATCACGTTCTTTGACCGGCTTGGCATATAAACGGACTTCATTACGAGCCCATAAACTCGTCAAGACAATTCCATCACCAAAATCATTTAATAGAGCTAAAGAAAAGGATAAGTCCGCGCCGGTATCATCAAAAGGATTAAAGCGTACGAGACCGAATTTGGTGAGGGTTTGAGCATGTTTTGTTTCTAATAAGGCGATGCGTTCGTCAAATTGTGCAGCAACGTGCTTAGCGTCCATGGCTTCCCCATAGGTTTTCGCTAGAGATTCCTCAAGATTAATACCTCCTCCGCGCAATACCCGGTTTAGCCTTTTTTTCAGGCGTGCAGCGGATGCCCACGAAGAAAATGCTATAAGCAGGGATATGATCGCGATAGCGGCACTACCGAGTGCAATCCACTCGACGGGTATGGTCGACAGCATCGATGTTCCTCCAATCATAGAAAGTATATGCCATGATTTTTTAGCCACAAAAGCAGAACGGGAAAGAATAAGGCTGGCAACAAATTGCCGATTTTAATGGTATTGTTGTTCAAAATAAAATTGATACCGATGGCGGCAATCATTAATCCGCCAACCACAGTGATGTCGGTCAATAAGATACCTCTGAGGACGGGCGCTAAATCCGATGCCAACAGAGATAGGCCGCCTTCATAGACCACAGTCACCACTGAAGCTGCGATGACACCCCAACCCGCAACCGAGGTCAAAATCATGGCGGTGGTGCCATCTAATACCGCTTTAGTCGCAAGAATGCTGTACGTTCCGGTCAATCCATTTTGTAATGACCCTAATATCGACATGGCTCCGATATTAAAAATTAAAGTACCGGCGATAAATCCCTTGGCAAAACCCGATCGACCTACGCGCGATTCGGCCCATTTACCAAATTGTTCAAGCCGATCATCAATGCGAAGCCACGATCCTAACCACAGGCCCAAGACCATGGACAACAAAGTATTGATGGCATCAGGCAGTGGCCAAGCCATTTTCAAACCAATCAAAATCACCACAACCCCAATAATTCGCAGCGCCTGATCTCGAAATTGTTCGCTGAGGTTACGTCCTCCAAAAATGCCAATCAACGATCCGACAATAATACCCAACCCATTCATTAACGAGCCAGCAACTTGCTGCATTGTTCCTCAAGGAACACTCCTCTCGAATTCACATGATGTCTTGTTCCTCATAAATAATGTTCCTCAAGGAACATTAGACGACAAAATCCCCGGATGCTGCTTGAGGATTCTCTTCAAGAATTTCTAATATCCGCTCCAGTTCCTCAACCGTATGGTAGGGAATTTCAATCCGACCTTTATTGAGATCGCCTTTAACGCGGACTTTTGTTCCAAACCGGCGTCGCAATTGTTCTTCTGTCACTGCAATATGCGCATCCGGTTTTTTGATTGGACGCTCTTTTGTCACCGCCAGCATCGCTACATGGGTTTCGAGCTGACGGAGAGTCCATTCCTCCTTCACAGCCCGTTCCGCCCAAATCAACCGTTGACCGGGATCTAAAGACAACAAAAATTTAGCGTGGGCTACGGTTAATTTTTGTTCAGCCACCCACTCCTGAATCTGTGGTTCTAAACTCAACAACCGTAAATAATTTGCAATATGGGAGCGGGACTTACCCACCCGTTCGCCAATTTGCTCCTGCGTCCAGCCTAACTCTTGGGTTAACTTGTGATAGGCCCATGATTCTTCCATTGGATTTAAATCACTGCGCTGGAGATTTTCCACCAAGGCGATCTCCATCGCTTCTTGATCCGACATAGTGCGAATAATGGCGGGAATCTTATCCATTTGCGCACTTTTGGCAGCCCGGTATCGCCTTTCTCCGGCTACTAATTCATAACCACCGCCTGCACTCGATGGACGAACCACAATGGGTTGAATAACGCCGTGAACCCGGATTGATGCCGACAGTTCATTTAACTCTTCTTCAGCAAAATGACGCCGGGGTTGAAACGGACTGGAATGAATCCGCTCAATCGGAATTTGTTCGACTCCCGATGTCATATCAGCGCCAACACTACCCCCATTATGCGACCCATCCGGAATTAAAGACGACAATCCCCGACCAAGTCCGCGGCTTTTAGCCATTTGCCATCACCTCCTCTGCCAATGCTCGATATCCTTCAGCGCCTCGTGACTTCGGATCATATCGCATAATAGGCAGCCCATGACTAGGAGCTTCACTGAGACGCACTGTCCTGGGAATAACAGCCTGATATACCTTGGAAGCAAAATGTTGTCGAACCTCTTGCGCGACCTGTCCGGCCAAATTGGTCCGTCCATCATACATTGTTAAAACAATGCCTTCCAATTCCAAATGGGGATTTAACCGTGCCGTCACTAAATCAATTGTTGACAATAATTGCGATAATCCTTCCAACGCAAAAAATTCGCACTGCATAGGAATCATAACACGGTCAGCCGCACATAAGGCATTAATGGTTAACAAACCCAAGGACGGCGGGCAGTCGACAAAAATGTAATCGTAACGATCTTTAACAGGTTGCAACGCTTTCTTGAGACGCAATTCCCGCTCTACAGCTTGAGATAAATCCACTTCCGCTCCAGCTAAATCCAACGTTGCCGGAATTAAATGAAGTCCGACAACATCGGTGGGCACCAAAGCTTCCATTACCGGCTGTGATTCTAACAAAACATCATAAATCGACACATCCATCCCTTGCTTATCGATACCCAGTCCTGTCGTCGTGTTGCCTTGGGGATCAATGTCAACGGCCAAGACCCGTTTTCCGGAATCTGCGAGATACGCGGCAAGATTTATCACGGTGGTTGTTTTGCCAACTCCGCCCTTTTGGTTGGCCACTGCGATAATTCGGCCCATTCGTCAGTGCCTCCTGTTGATTCATTCTCGAAGGTAATGCTCAAGCCCAAAAGGATGCAACGGAGAATTTCTTATCTTCCGTCCTTGAATCTGCTTGTCCTAGCGACTCTACACCGAATTATAAACGATTTCTCATGTGCAATGGCCTGTAGTCCCTATCAATCTTTTACTCTTTGGTGATATCCATACCTAACCATTTGGCTCGGCGAGGAAATTGTGGCGGCGTTGTCCGCACTTTAGCCACCCGTACTACCTGTGAGGATCCATTATCGCCATAGGGCTCGGAAATAGCCTCAATGGACCCTCCCAGCTTTTGGCATAATGCCCTTGCCTCATCCACTTCAGCGAGAGCATGTGCCCGTCCCTTGGGAAAAAGACCGCTCCCACCGATTTTTAAAAAGGGCAGGCTTAACTCCAGGGTTATACGTAATGACCCTACCGCACGGGCCGTCACAATGTCGGCTCGTTCTCTGAAATCCTCGTAGTGACGAATGAAATCTTCAGCCCGCTCATTGATAATTTGTGTATTGCTGAGGTTCAAAACTTCAACCATATGCCCCAAATATTCCGCACGTTTTTGCCGGGCTTCAATTAAGTACCAGGTTGTGGAATTCATCAAAATGGCCAACACTAAGCCAGGAAAACCGCCACCACTTCCAATATCAACGGCTGTATGTATTTCTGATAGGCTCACGCCCTGCACGGTTTGCAGCGCATCAAACACCCCATGCACCCACAACTCCTCGGGTGTTCTAAATCCCGTTATGTTAAATGGCGCTTCACGAATTAATGTAATTAATGCTTCAAGACGTTCCTGAATTCCGTGTTCGTCAAGACGCCCCACAAGATCCCCATTCAGCCACGATGGCTTTTCTATCATAATGCCTCCCACAAATGCAATCCATATCTTACGAAAATGACCGCGCGTTATGCGCGGTCACCACATTTTTCATTAACGTGTCGCTTGAGCGCCTCCGCCGGTTGCCCCATCTACAGGTCTTCGCAATAGCCACATGGTTTGACCCAATTGGAACAAGTTAGAGACAACATAGTAGACTGACAAGCCCGCCGGAAATCTGGAAGCCACATATCCAAACACAATCGGCATCATCCACAACATGAGTTTTTGACTTTGTTGCATTTCCGGTTGCTGCGGAGTCATCATCATGGTTTGTTTTTGCATGAAAAATGTGCTGACCGCAACCAGAATCGGAAGGATGTACGTGGGGTCAGGCTTGGCCAAATTCTGCCATACCCAAAACCCATAATTGTGATGGACGTATTTGAAGCGTTCCAAAACATCAAACAGACCATACATAACAGGAATCTGCAGTAAAAGAGGCAAACATCCCGATGCCGGATTGACCCCTTCTTCTTTGTATAGCTTGGCTAATTCCGCTTGCATGGCCTGTGGATTGCCCTTATGACGCTGCTGAATTTCCCGTTGCTTCGGTCCCACTTTGGCCATTTTTTGCATCGAACGGGCCTGATAAATACCTAGCGGCAACAGAATCAACCGCACCATCAGTGTCAAAAGGATAATCCCTAACACGTAATTATGGGTCCATCCCGTGAACACCACAAAGGCTCCCCGGATTAGGCTTAAAAACCCGCCCCAAATACCCATTTATAGCCTCCTTAACGATCTATGGAACTGGGTCATAGCCGCCCTCGTGTAAAGGGTGACACCGTAAAATTCGTCGAACAGCTAAATACCCGCCTTTTGGCACCCCATACTTCGCAACGGCTTCTACAGCATATTGCGAACAGGTCGGCATGTAACGGCAGCTCGGCGGGGTCATCGGAGAGATATATCTCTGATACAGGTGAATTAACCCAATCACAATTGTTCTCATCCGTCTTCGCCTACCTCATAACATCTTACAGCTGCTTTTTAAGACATCCCGCTCTCACTAATAATTTGTGCAAGGAGTGAACAAGCCGGTCCCAATCCTCAGTTAAGACAGGTTTCTTGCCCAAAATAATTAAATCTCCGCACGGCGTCACGTTTTCCGCAAAAAGAGAAAAAAGTGCTCGCAGTCGCCGGCGAATACGGTTCCGTTTAACGGCCGAACCCGCAGAGCGCTGGGTCGTAAAACCTATTCGCGGTGCTACACTGTCATTAGACAGAATGAAAAGGACCATATAACGGTCCCCTACGGTGCGTCCAAATCGGAAAACCCGACCAAAATCGGCGCGCCTTTTAAGACGCTGAAATTGTGCCATGATATTATCCAGCTAAACGTTTACGACCCTTAAGTCGGCGCCTTTTGAGGACCATACGGCCAGCTTTCGTGGACATACGTTTTCTGAAACCATGGACTTTTGCCCGGTGACGACGGTTCGGTTGGTACGTGCGCTTCACATTAGTCACCCCCCGACTCTAGCGCAAATGTGCTTTAATTATATCCACTTCGTGGTTAAGGGTCAAGGAACCAACCGGTTATTTAACCCTTAGATTTTCTTCCTTAGTTCATTGAGAGCCTTGTCCGAATTTGTTATCATAAACCCACTCCTCCGCGCGGCGGGGGCATTCATTATTTATAGGTGAGTTATCAACAATTTGTGGATAACTTTGTGGATTTCTTGTGTATATTAGGGGGAATTGTTTCATGCTTGAGGTCGGCTTGGAAAGCCTGTGGGCAGACACGGTTGCACGACTCGAAAGCGAATTATCCACACCCAGCATTGAGACTTGGGTGAGGCAAGTATTCCCACTGTCTTTGGATGATGGTGTGCTGGAGCTGGCCGTACCGAGTGATTTTGTGCGCCAAATTATCGCCAGCCGCTACACAGGCCTGTTGCGTGATGTCTTGGCAAAATCTGCTGGACGTCCTATTGATGTGCATTTAATCCTCACTCCTAAATCATCGGAGACAGTCTATAACGAAAAACCCGTACCGGTACCGATTTCTGTCAGTCAAGAATCCCGACCGTCGGTGAACAAAGAGCCCTCCGAAACCACAGAATCAGAATTTCATACCCGTCTTAATCCCAAATATGTTTTCGAGGCTTTTGTTGTCGGGGTCTCTAACCGCTTTGCCCACGCGGCATGTCAAGCGGTGGCAGAAATGCCGGCCAGAGCTTACAACCCGTTATTCCTATACGGCGGCGTGGGCCTTGGAAAAACTCACTTAATGCACGCCATTGGCCACCATGTCTTAGCCGGGTCGCCTAAAGCGCGTGTATTATACGTATCATCAGAAAATTTTACCAATGAGATGATAAACGCTATTCGTGACGATAAAATGGTGCGTTTTCGCCAACGTTACCGAAATATTGATGTTTTGCTAATCGATGATATTCAATTCGTTGCGGGAAAAGAACGAACTCAGGAAGAGTTTTTCCACACATTCGAAGCACTACACGGGGCACATAAACAAATTGTCATTTCAAGTGATCGTCCTCCGAAAGATATCCCCACCCTCGAAGAGCGTCTCCGTTCACGCTTCGAGTGGGGCCTCATCACGGATATTCAACCACCCGATCTTGAAACCCGAATTGCTATTTTGGCCAAAAAGGCGCAGCTGGAGGACTTATCGGTGCCCGATTCGGTGTTGCAATTTATTGCCACTCGCATTGATACCAACATTCGGGAACTCGAAGGCGCCTTAATCCGCGTCATGGCCTATGGTTCGATCACGCGTCAGCCATTGACAGCAGAACTCGCCATGGAAGCCTTGAAAGACGTCATCCCTAATTCACGGCCGAAGCCGATTACGATTCGCCTAATTCAAGAAGAGGTTGCCAAACACTTCGATCTCCGGGTTGAAGATCTTAAGGCCAAAAAACGAACGCGAACGGTAGCATTTCCGAGACAAGTCGCGATGTATATGGCAAGGCAATTAACCGACTCCAGTCTTCCCCGCATTGGCGAGGAGTTTGGCGGACGAGACCATACAACGGTCATTCATGCCTGCGAAAAAATCGAGCAAGAACGACATACGGATACACAACTTGCTCAATTATTGGAAGCTCTGACAAAACGGATCAAATCACGTTGAAAAGGTGGGGATAAAGTCTGGATAAACAGGGGACTCTTTGTGGAACAATGTCGAGTCATACACAGGCCTAGAATTTTTCTGCCATCTGTCCCCATTTATCCCCGTTTTGATACACCAGTTATTCACGGTTTTTTGGTGTCGGATCAGCGCGATTTATAAGGACTTATGGGACTTATCCCCGTTATCCCCAGCCCTTATTACGACTACGGTTTTGATCGATCAAAATCATGATCATCATAAGCATGGGGAAAACTGGGTGACGATTACGAAGGAGGACAGCAACTAATGCGGTTTAGTGCGGCACAAGATCAAACAGCGTCAGCTTTACAACAAGTTATTCGTGTAATTCAACCGCAAAATACCATGGCTATTTTGACCGGTGTGCAACTCCAGGCTGATATGGGCGTCTTGCGTTTGTCGGCTACGGACTTATCAAGTCATATTGTGGCAGAAATTCCCTGCGACGTCTTGGAACCTGGCTATGTTGTTCTGCCTGCTTCCACATTGAGTGACTTAATTCACCGTCTGCCGACAGCCACATTCGAATTATCGACTGAAGAAGCCAGCGGACGTGCGACGATTCGCTATGGACGCAATAAAGCCGTGATCAATGGATTCGGCCGCGAAATGCTCCCTAATTTTCCAGCGATGAACGCTGACAAACAGGCAATTGAATTACCAGCGGGGACTTTAGCGACCTTAAGTCGTCAACTCTTATTTGCATGTTCCAAAGATGATACCCGGCCCATATTAAAAGGCGTCTATGTCAAACTCGCCAATGGCCGTTTAGTCATGGTAGCCACTGACGGCAGCCGGCTCTCTCATAGCTGGCTACCCGTTCCTGATTACCGGGGAATCGAAGAATCGGTGGTAATCTCACCCAAAGTGCTGGCTGAGGGCGCCCGCATTAACGCCACTCAAGCTGTGTCGCTGAGGATGGGCCAGGGGTTGATCGAACTCTCCGCACCCGGCATGACTTTCACGGGTCGCCTTCTAGACGGTCAATATCCCGACTATGATCGCGTTATTCCCACGGAATACATCAGTCAGTGCCGGGCTGCTACCGGGGACTTTCGGGGAGCTGTGGAACGCGTCAGTTTAATCGCGGCGAAGGAACGGTCCACGCCCTTACGCATTCGCATCGAATCTGGAAGTATCGAATTATCCACCCAAGCGGCAGAAATTGGTCAGGCCGAGGAAATCATTGATTGCCCCACGGAAGGTCAAAATTTAGACATTTTGTTTAATCCCACATATATTCTGGAAGCCATTAAATCGTTAGATGGCGAAGAGGTCATCATCGAGTTTTCCGGCGTACAGTCGCCGGCGAAAATTCGGTCGGCAGACAATTCGTCCTATTTTCACATTCTTTTGCCCTTAAGGCAATTGGTCTGAAATGTGGCTTGATCAAATTACCATTGTAAAATTTCGTAATATTGCCCAAGCATCGATTCAGTTTTCTCCCCAGCTGACATTGTTGGTTGGGGATAATGGGCAAGGCAAAACGAATACATTGGAAGCGGTCCACGTCCTGTTGACAGGAACATCATTTCGGTCGGGTAAAGACCAAGAACTCATCATGTCATCCAATAAGAACAGCCCCGAAAAGTTCCAAGAGGGCTCAGAACTGGAGTTGGACATCATGAGTCTTGAGGGGGTCGTGCACCAAGACTCTGAGCGAATACTAAGATTACATCATCGTATGCAGCTTAACCCGCTGCGAAAAAAACATGAAGGCCCGGTATTACCTGTTGTCATTTTCTCGCCAGATGATGTGCAGTTATCAAAAGGTTCTCCGCAAGGTCGGAGGAGATTTCTTGATTGGCTTATTGCTCCGATTGATTCTCGGTATTTAAGGCTTTTCAGGCAATACCACCGCGCCTTGTTGCAACGGAATAGGGCGCTTAAAGATCCACGAATGGCATCAACGGTTACCAGCTTTAATCCGTTGTTGGCACAATCGGGCAGTTATTTGTGGAATAGACGGTTACAAATCTTACGGGAAATTATTCCAGTTGCCCAAAAAATCTTTGCGGATTTAACAGGACTTCAGCTGAGCGTCCAATTGGCTCCGGGGGGAACCCAAAATGCTATGACAGATCCTGGGAGCTATGAGGAACTGCTAAAGGCTCATCAAAAAACCGACCAACAACGGGGAATGACTTTAATGGGACCGCACCGCGATGATCTCATATTCACAATCGATGGCTTTCTTGCCATCGATTACGCATCCCAAGGGCAGCACCGGGCTATCGCGCTAAGTCTGAAATTGGCAAGTTTCGAGATTTTAGAACAGGAAACCGGAATGACACCCATCGTATTGTTAGATGACGTATTATCCGAATTGGATCCTATGAAACGTTCACGATTACTACAGTTTATTGCCGTAAGTCGGCCGCAGACGGTGATAACCGATACCGAGGCCCGTAATTATGAAAACTTGGAACCCATGATTTATCACGTCAATCACGGCATTTTAAGTCAACAGGAGATCCGATGAACAAGGACGAACATCTGCAACATATTCTGGATAGACTGGTGGAAACATACTCCTGGCAACCTGCGAAATCGTTATGGATTTTGGAAACAAGCTGGAATGATGTGGCTGGCGAGTATATTGCAAAAAATACGCGTGTCATCGGATATAAACCGAAAATATTGACAGTCGCTGTCAAATCGTCGTCATGGGCTCAAGAACTACAATTTTTTATTCCTGAGTTAAAGCAAAAGATTAATGACCTCTTAGGCTCCGTTTTTGTTGAGGATATTCACACGCGCATTTTTTGGAAGGCCTTTCGGCCACCAGTTTATCGTATGGGCACGGGAGAAATTTCTGTTCGTGTCGGCCGTGTTAAACCACGAACCGACAATCTTAAGGATCTGGTTAACCAAGTAGAGACCAATTACCATTTGGCTGTCAAACAATGGTTAAACGAGGGGTATCAACCGTGTGTGTCGTGTGGAAGCCCCACACTAAAACCCTATCGTCTCTGTAGTGTTTGCGAGAAGAAATCGTAAAATATTTGGTGAGTTGAGGAGAGGAGACCTCGGTGTATTTACATATTGGCCACGATATGATGATCGATGCGGAAACCATTATTGCGATATTAAACAGAAACTTGATGGATTATTCTCCTGAAGTGCGGCAAATGATCCACCGGTTTTATGCGGAAGGCCAGTTACAAGGTGATTTGAACGAAGCCAAATCTCTGATCTTTACCTCAAACGGCGTAATTTTATCGAACATTTCGCCAGCCACCCTTTACAAGCGGGCGGCTCGAACCTCGTCCAAAGAGGGAACCAGCTCGGTGTGGTATACTGAAATATAGGGCTTTTTTGCCTTTGACTAGTTTTTCAAGGAGGACCATTGTATATGACGGAAGACACCCAACCGGGAAGTTACAACGAGAGTGATATTCAGGTATTAGAAGGCCTTGAGGCCGTCCGAAAACGCCCGGGAATGTATATTGGTTCCACAGGTCCCAGGGGTCTCCATCATTTGGTCTATGAAATCGTCGATAACTCCATCGATGAAGCGTTAGCCGGGGTCTGCGATCATATCTGGGTAACTCTCTATAAAGATGGCCGCGTCGGCGTGCGAGATAACGGTCGTGGAGTGCCCACGGGAATCCATCCCAAAGCGGGAATCCCGACACTCCAAGTGGTCTTGACCATCTTGCATGCCGGAGGCAAATTTGGCGGTGGCGGATACAAGGTTTCAGGAGGACTTCACGGGGTCGGTCTTTCAGTTGTCAATGCTCTATCTTCTGAACTAACAGCCACGAGCCGTTTCAATGGCGGTGTGTTTGTTCAGCACTATGCAAAAGGCAAACCGCTAGATGCGGTAACTCAGGTCGGAACCACGACAGAAACGGGATTTGAAGTGATATTCCGGCCTGATGCGGAAATTTTTGAAGATGTTCATTTCTCGTTTGATACTTTAGCCAACCGGATGCGCGAACAAGCGTTTTTAAATGCTGGGGTATTTTTGTCCTTATATGAAGAAGCGACAGGACGTTCCATCCAATTTGAGTTTCAAGGCGGCGTCGAATCTTTTGTTGAATATTTGAATTTAAGTCGAGATGTGCTGCATCCAAAGCCCATTGCCTTTTCGGGATCTAAAGACGGGGTGATGGTCGATGTAGCCCTGCAATACAACGATAGCTACAACGAGACGATTTTTACTTTTGCCAATACGATCCGCACGCATGAAGGTGGATCGCATGAAGCCGGTTTTAAATCGGCATTAACCCGTGTTTGCAATGATTACGCCAGGAAACTTGGTCTTCTCAAAGATCAGGATGCCAACTTGTCAGGGGAAGATGTGCGCGAAGGAATCACGGCCATTGTTTCAGTCAAATTGCCTGAACCCCAATTTGAAGGCCAGACCAAAACGAAATTAGGCAATTCCGAAGTGCGGGGAATTACGGAAGGAATTACGGCCGATGGATTGGCTACCTTTTTCGAGGAGAATCCTTCGGTGGCCAAACGGATTTTGGAAAAATCGGTCCAGGCTGCCAGAGCTCGCGAAGCAGCCCGGAAGGCCAGAGAATTAACCCGGCGAAAAAGTGTGCTGGAATCTTCCGCATTGCCGGGCAAACTGACAGATTGCAGTTCGCGTGATCCCAAAGAATCCGAACTTTACTTGGTAGAAGGAGATTCTGCAGGAGGATCGGCAAAACAAGGACGAGACCGGCGGTACCAAGCCATTTTGCCGTTGCGTGGAAAAATTTTGAACGTGGAACGGGCTCGTGTGGATAAAATTTTGGCGAATGAAGAAATTCGGGCCATGATTACCGCCATCGGGACAGGTATTGGCGATGAATTTGTTCTGGATAAAGCTCGTTATCACCGGATTGTGATTATGACAGATGCTGACGTCGATGGTTCTCATATTCGAACCTTGTTGCTCACGTTCTTTTATCGCTACATGACGCCGTTAATTGAGGCCGGATATGTTTACATTGCCCAACCGCCGCTTTACCTGGTTAAAAAGGGTAAAGTGGAACAATATGTGTATGATGATGCCCAATTAGAACGGGTATTAAATGAGTTAGGGCACGGCAAAGAAGTCAATATTCAGCGCTATAAAGGGCTTGGAGAAATGAATGCCGAGCAGTTATGGGAGACAACCATGAATCCCGAAACCCGCACACTTTTACAGGTCGAACTGGAAGATGCCGTTGCGGCCGACTGGATTTTTAGTGTGCTGATGGGAGAAAAAGTGGAATCCCGGCGTGAGTTTATCCAAGAGAACGCCCACTTAGTGAGAAATCTTGACACCGTAGGATAAAGCGAGGAAACGATAAATGGCTAATGTCGGGCATGTTTTGCCCATTGATATCCAAGACGAAATGAAGAAATCCTACATCGACTATGCCATGAGCGTTATCGTTAGCCGGGCATTACCCGATGTTCGGGATGGTTTGAAACCCGTTCACCGCCGAATTCTTTACGCGATGAACGAACTGAGTAACACACCCAATCACCCCTATAAAAAATCCGCGCGTATTGTTGGAGAAGTTCTTGGTCGTTACCATCCCCATGGCGACGTAGCCGTTTATGATGCGATGGTACGCATGGCGCAAGATTTTTCGATTCGCTATCCCCTGGTTGACGGTCATGGGAACTTTGGGTCTATGGATGGGGATTCGCCAGCGGCCATGCGTTATACCGAGGTGCGACTATCGCCGATTGCCATGGAAATGCTGGTGGATATTGATAAAGAAACCGTGGATTTCATCCCAAACTTCGATGAAACCACAGAAGAACCTGTCGTATTGCCAGCTCGTATTCCGAATTTGCTTATTAACGGATCCTCAGGAATTGCTGTCGGAATGGCGACAAACATTCCTCCTCACAACTTAACGGAGGTTGCGCATGCTGCCGTCTATCTCATCGATCATCCTGAAGCCACATTAGAAGATCTGCTAAAACATATCCCTGGTCCCGATTTTCCCACTGGTGGCATGATTATGGGTCGCGAAGGAATTCACCAGGCCTACGCCACAGGACGAGGAATAATTGTCATGCGTGGAATTGCTAAAGTCGATGAATCCGATACTGGGCGAGCGCGCATCATCATTAGCGAAATTCCCTACCAGGTAAACAAGGCACGGTTGTTAGAGAAAATCGCGGAATTGGTCCACGAGCACAAAATCGAAGGAATTGCCGATTTGCGGGATGAATCGGACCGTCATGGCGTGCGAATTGTTATCGATTTGAAACGGGACGGGGTCCCGAAGGTGATTTTAAACAAGCTGTATAAATACACGCCGTTACAGCAAACCTTTGGCATTATCTTATTAGCCCTGGTGGATAATCGCCCGCAAGTTTTATCGTTGAAAGAGATTCTCCATTACTTTATTGCGCACAGGAAAGAAATTATCGTCCGGCGTACGCAATATGATCTCAAAAAAGCTGAAGCCCGGGCGCACATTTTAGAAGGTTTGCGGATTGCGTTGCAATTTCTCGATGAAGTGATTGCGCTAATTCGCGGTTCTTCGAGTGTCGATCAAGCACGTTCCGGTCTCATGGAACGCTTTGGGCTGAGCGAGCTGCAAGCCAATGCCATTTTGGAAATGCGACTCCAGCGCTTAACCCAGTTGGAACAAGCTAAGATCGAAGAGGAATACCAGCAGATTCAAGCGTTAATTGCGCATTTACGAGAAATTTTGGCGGATGAACGGCTGGTCTATCAAATCATTAAAGATGACCTTGTGGAAATCCAAGATAAATATGGGGATGAGCGCCGAACCAAGATCGGTCCTGCGGTCAAAGATATGAGTGACGAGGATTTGATCCCTGAAGAAGACATGGTTGTCACTTTAACGCACCGGGGCTATATCAAACGCTCGCAAACATCAGTATACCGCGCGCAGAAGCGTGGTGGCCGGGGAGTGACGGGTAGTACTGTTCGGGAAGATGATTTTATTAATCATCTGTTCATTGCTTCCACCCATGCTTATTTGTGTTTCTTCACTAATAAGGGACGGATTTACCGGGTCAAGGTTCACGAAGTCCCTGAAGCCAGTCGGCAGGCCAAAGGAATTTCTGTAGCCAATCTGATTGCGATGGAAGCTGATGAGCGCATTGCCGCTGTTCAAACCTTGCCACAAACGGTTGCGGAAGACTCTTATTGGGTTTTCGCCACCAAGCAAGGTGTCGTCAAACGCACGGCGTTATCGGATTATAGTTCATGGCGTGGGGGTGGCATTATCGCCATCAACCTTGATCCCGGTGATGAACTCATTGGGGTAGAGCAAACTAGCGGTCAAAGTGATATTCTTTTGGCCACAGCCCATGGACAAGTCATTCGCTTTAACGAAGAGTTAGTGCGCGCGATGGGCCGATCCGCCCGCGGGGTGCGGGGCATTCACTTGCGGCCTGGGGATCGTGTCGTATCATTAGCAGTCGTTAGTGATCAAGGAGAGTTGCTCTTACTTACGGAAAATGGTTATGGCAAACGCACGTCGACCGATCAATTTCGGGTAACAGGCCGTGGTGGCCAAGGTGTGTTAGGCTTGCGCATTACTGCGAAAACTGGACAACTGGTAGGAATTGTGCCTGTGGAGGGCAATGAACAATGCATGGTTATTTCCAGCGATGGCACATTAATTCGGATGGATGTAGCCAGTGTCTCGAAACAGGGAAGAGATTCCCGAGGTGTTCTGGTCATGAGACTAGAAGAAGGGCAGACTGTCGCGGCATTTACTCGTGTGTCAGCTGATGACGAGAACGAGGAAAGTAGCTAAACTTAAAATTAACGATCCAGCCACCTTGGACTGATCGCACTATGGCAAGGGAGGATTTACTGAAAGATGGAAGAAAGACAAGTGGGAACCTTTAACGTGAAGGCTGGATTAGCAGAAATGCTAAAAGGCGGCGTGATTATGGATGTCACAACACCTGAACAAGCCGTGATTGCGGAAAAAGCCGGTGCTGTGGCGGTTATGGCGTTGGAACGCGTACCTGCGGACATTCGTGCTGCGGGTGGTGTGGCCCGCATGGCGGATCCGCACATTGTGAAAAGCATTCAGCAAGCGGTTTCGATTCCCGTTATGGCCAAAGTTCGGATTGGACATTTTGTCGAAGCACAAGTATTGGAAGCGTTGGAAGTTGACTATATTGATGAAAGCGAAGTCTTAACTCCGGCTGATGAACAATATCACATTGATAAATGGGCGTTTAAAGTTCCCTTTGTCTGTGGAGCCCGCGATTTAGGAGAAGCCTTGCGCCGCATTGCAGAAGGAGCAGCCATGCTGCGGACTAAAGGGGAGCCTGGAACCGGAAATGTGGTGGAAGCGGTCAGACATCTTCGTGCTGTCAATGCGCAAGTGCGGCGTTTAGTGAATACACCGGATGATGAATTACCAGACTTGGCCAAAGAACTGCGGGCCCCCTTGGAACTGGTACGGAAAGTCAAGGAATTAGGACGGTTACCGGTTGTTAACTTTAGCGCCGGAGGAATTGCCAGTCCAGCGGATGCTGCATTGATGATGCAATTAGGCGCTGATGGAATCTTTGTGGGTTCGGGTATCTTTAAGTCGCAAAATCCGGAAGCCTTTGCCCGTGCTATTGTCCGTGCCACCTTACACTACAATGATCCCAAGGTGATTGCCGAAGTCTCTGAAAATATCGGAGAGGCGATGCCGGGATTGGAAATGGCAACCTTAACGCCAGCAGACCGGATGCAGGACCGGGGGATTTAAATGACTCTGAACATCGGTGTCTTAGCCATTCAAGGAGATGTCCGCGAACATAAAAATCACTTGGCAAAAGTCGGGGCCAATCCCGTCGAAGTCCGTACCGTCAGGGATTTGGAAAACGTGCAAGGTCTAATCATTCCTGGTGGGGAAAGTACGACCATCGGCATGCTCATGGCGGAAGAAGGTCTTATTGACGCTATTCGCAAGCGGGTAAATGAAGAACAATTTCCGGTTTACGGGACTTGTGCGGGATTAATTTTACTGGCCAAAGAGGTGATCGGACCCTCTCCAGCGCGTCTTGGTTTGATGGACATTACTGCCGATCGCAATGCTTATGGTCGGCAACTGGCTTCTTTTGAAACCAAAATCCCTATTAAATTCCTGGCTGATGGTCCCGAGTTTCCAGCAGTCTTCATTCGGGCTCCACAAATTCGTCAATATGGCCCTCAGGTTATCCCGTTGGCGACATATGATGGACAAGTGGTCATGGCGGAAGAAGGTCCGCTCTTAGTCTCAGCTTTCCATCCCGAAATGAGTGGGGACGTTCGAATTCATGAGTATTTTGTCAATAAAGTGAGGAAAACTCTTAACGTGTAGGCGTGTTCACATCAGAGGCTTGGGCATGCAGACAAGCCTCTGATTTTTTATTGACAAGGGCATATGGGTACGGCAAAATCGACATAGGATAATATTTTGTCAGGTTTTTATGTGAGGAAAGAACATACGGAAATCGTCGTTTTATCAGAGAGCCGATGAGGGTGGAAATTCGGCACGTGAAGGTTTCCGTTTTCCGCTTTCCACAGTCCCGGCGAAGAGTCGGCGGATCCCTCCGTTAACAGGGATTCAAGCCGGACGCATCAGCGTCAACTGGGGTGGCACCGCGGGTAATAACTCGTCCCCGATGAGGGAGGAGTTTTTTATTTGCGCAATTTACCGAAGGAGGATAATAACGTGGATCCCACTTTCGAATTAGTGGAGGCCATACGCGCGACGGATGAAGCGCTATATCTTCTAGACCAACGGCAATTACCGGATGCTGTCGAGTATTTACGGAGTACCACCGGCCAGGATGTGATACGAGCCATTCAAGTCTTAGCGGTCCGGGGTGCCCCGGCCATTGGCATTGCGGGTGCTTATGGACTTTGGCTTGAATCCAGGCGCCTTCGGCATACCCCAAATTTTCACCACGAATTAAGAAAAAGTGCGGAGCAGATTCAAACGGCTCGTCCTACGGCGGTCAATCTTTCATGGGCGATTCATTATGCGTTGAGTCATGTCCAAAGCTTGGGTGTCGACGACACGATAAGGACGTTAAAGCAGATAGCCGATCAGCTACTGGCTGAAGATGTTGCATTAAATCGTCAGATTGGTGATTACGGCTTATCCCTGTTTGACGATACGGTGAGTCTTCTCACTCATTGCAATACCGGAAGCCTTGCTACAGGCGGATATGGTACGGCACTTGGGGTTATCCGGTCCTTATTTCGCGAACACCGCCTCCGTGAGGTCTTTGTGGATGAAACCCGTCCGTTACTTCAAGGCGCGCGACTTACAGCCTGGGAATTAAGTCAAGAAAAAATACCTGCCCGCCTTATCACCGATAGTATGGCCGGCAGTGTCATGGCTCAACACCTTGTCGATGGTGTCATCGTTGGAGCAGACCGGATTGCCCTTAATGGGGATACGGCCAACAAAATTGGAACCTATAGCGTGGCCGTGTTAGCGCATTACCATCAGATTCCCTTTTACGTTGCGGCCCCTTTGAGTACTTTTGATGTCAATGCGTTGTCTGGGAGGGATATTCCCATTGAAATGCGCAATCCGGATGAGATTCGCCAGCTCCGTGGAGTGAATATTGCGCCGGAAGACATTGAAAGCTATAATCCAGCTTTTGACATTACCCCAGGACATCTCATCACGGCTTTTATTACGGAAAAAGGTGTGATACGTCCACCTTTTGACAAGACAATCCCGACAATTGTAGGCGGGAACGCCGTGTAGCTTGATACGAAAAGATTGCTTTTTTTAGAACATATTTTCTCAGTGAAAGGCAGGAGAGCATTATGCTCGACATACGCAGAATTCGGCAAGAACCTGAAGTGGTTGCACAACTCTTGGCAAAAAAGCATGTTCATGTGGATCTTGACATCGTCAAGCGGCTAGATGCCAAAAAGCGCGAAATTACCTTGGAAATAGAGCGTCTTAAAGCGCGCCGGAATCAGGCATCGGAAGAAGTATCGCAACGCAAGAAGCGGGGCGAAGACGCCTCGGACTTGATAGCGGAAACGCGCCGGGTGGGGGAACAAATCAAAGAATTAGAAGCTTCTGTGGCTCCTATTGATCAGGAACTGCAAGACTTCTTACTGACTGTACCTAATACTCCGTTGCCGCAAGTGCCCGAAGGTGAATCGGCTGATGACAATGTGGAAATACACAAGTTTGGCCAAGTGCCCAATTTCTCCTTCCCTGCTAAAGCCCACTGGGATATTGGTGAAAATCTCGGGATTATCGATTTTGAACGCGCGCGTAAAATTAGTGGGTCACGCTTCAATGTGTTGGCGGGAATGGGAGCTCGCCTAAGCCGCGCCCTCATAAATTTTATGCTCGATCATGCCCGGAACCGAGGCTATATGGAGATGGCGACGCCTTATTTGGTGAACGAAGCCTCCATGTTTGGAACGGGCCAATTTCCCAAATTTGTGGAAGACGTTTTTCACGTGGTGCCCCATGATTATTATTTGATTCCGACGGCAGAAGTTCCCTTGACCAACTTATACCGGGATGAGATTATTCAAGATTCTTTGCCGTTGAAGTTTACGGCATATACCGCGTCCTTTCGGGCCGAAGCTGGGGCCGCTGGACGCGATACGCGAGGGCTCATTCGTCAGCATCAGTTTGATAAAGTGGAACTAGTCCGTTTTGAAGAACCCAATAACTCTCAAGACGCCTTGGAAGAAATGTTGCGCGATGCCGAAACAGTCTTGGAAGATCTTAACTTGCCCTACCGCACCGTGATGTTATGTGGGGGAGACATGGGATTTGGTCAGGCATTAACCTATGACATTGAGGTATGGATGCCGAGCTACGGCAAATATGTGGAGATCTCCTCGGTGAGTAATATGACTGATTTTCAAGCCAGACGTGCCAATATTCGCTACCGTCCAAAGGGGGCTAAAAAAACGGAATTGGTGCATACTTTGAATGGCAGTGCCTTAGCAGTAGGTCGAACGATCGCTGCGATCTTAGAAAATTATCAATTGCCGAATGGGCATGTCCAAGTTCCCGACGCATTAGTACCCTATTTGGGCGGGACAGAACAGATTTAGGAACCAAGGAGGCATGTCTTTTCTAGACATTGCCTCTTTATTTCTCAGCATTTTTAGAGTAAACTATTATGTGTCCTTGGAGGGGTAGCGTAATTGGTAACGCAGTGGTCTTGAAAACCACCGCCTTCGGGCTTGCAGGTTCGAGTCCTGTCCCCTCCGCCATTTTTTTGAATGGCAATGGATCCAATTAATCCAGGCTTGCTTGGCTAATTGGGAATATGCTATTATAGCGTTTGCATGTGGAGGGATACTCAAGTTGGCCGAAGAGGGCGGTTTGCTAAACCGTTAGTAGGCTATCAAGCCTAGCGTGGGTTCGAATCCCACTCCCTCCGCCACTTGTGAAAAACTCACTGGTTGAGTATAATAAGAATGTTGCGCCCGTAGCTCAGTGGATAGAGCGCCTGACTACGAATCAGGAGGCCTGAGGTTCAAATCCTCACGGGCGCACCAAAAAACCTTGATTTCATAAGGTTTTTGGGACTTACTTAAAGGAAAAATTAGCAAAAGTTAACAGGCAATACACGATGTTGCCGAAAAGTTGCCACAAGCTAAGGCAATAAGATTTTTGTTAGTGGTAGAAAATGTCGTCCGCAATTTGGGCGATTTCTTTTTTTGCGGTTTCCGTTGTGTGTGTGTAGATATCTAACGTAATTTGAATATTGGCATGCCCTAGGACGCTAGACACGAGCTTAATGTCTCGCGTTTTTGCGTACAAAAGCGTCGCGTAAGTATGTCTAAGATCGTGAATGTGGTAGCCGTCCGACAGACTGCAGTGCTTTAACACTCGTCGAAATGTGCGTCGCAAATGATTGGGATCGATGGGTGTGCCATGGCGCGTAGCAAACACCAAATTGGTACTCCACGCCTCACCCGGATTGTTTAGGCGCGTGAGCATTTGGTGTCTCTTGTGTTGCCGAAGTTTTGCCATGAATGTGGTGGGAAGCGCAATCGTGCGTTGACTAGATTGAGTTTTTAATGTGTCTTCTACGACCACACGATTGCCAATGTTAATAACTTGTTGACAAATGGTAACGGTGTTGTGTTCCCAATCTACGCTGTCCCAAGTTAATCCTAAACACTCGCCTACGCGAACGCCTGAAACCGCGATGAATTCTAAAACAATGCCGTAATGTTCGTCGGAAAGTTCCTTAAAAATTCGTTGTAATTCATCGTGCGATAGCGGTGTGCGTTTGGGACTCGCGTTTTTTCCGATTTTTAAAGTGTGCGCGGGATTTTTGTTGATGAGTTCTAATTCCGCTGCGTTATCTAACGCGGATTTCAGTAGGCGCAATGTATATTGCTTTGTGCGCGGGCTTAACTCTGTTTGCATTAGATCATTGGCAAATTGACGAATGTCACTTGGTGTAATGTCTTGCACAACCATGTGTGCGATATTGTGTGCGAGAATGTGCGTCAGTATGTTTTGGTAGCTTAGTATTGTTTTGGGTTTTAGCACCTTTCCATCGACGCCTGAAACTTTTGATTCCAACCATGTCTGAAGAAATTGCGCTAATGTGGTTTTGCATTGTCGAGATCGATAGTGTCCTTGGTCAATTTCCCGAAGCACATTATCCAAAAACTTTTCTGCCTCAATTTTTAGCCCCACCACAACTTTTTGCTCTCGCGTGAGGTAGCGTTTGCCGGGCTGGGGATACGACCACTTGATTAACCAACGCTTTTGAACGTCCGTAGACCAAATGGTTCCCCGAATGTTGCCAATCTTCTTCTCCGCGACAATTTTCTTCTTTTGTGCCATTTAGTGTTCCTCTCTTTCGATGAACTGAAGTAATGAGTCTTTGGGAATCCGATGGGTAGTTCCTAAGCGCAAGGATTGTAATTGTTCTAATGCGATCAAGTTGTATACAGTGTTGCGGGAAGTGCGTAGAATCTGGCACACCTCTTGAACTGTCAAGAATTCTGGCCAGGTGGAAGAATCCAATATATTTATTTTGAGATTTTGCATAGATTGAAAGTTCCTTTCATGGATTGATTCGTTTATTACGGCAGACGGATATGAGAAGTTTTGAGAAGATCTGCGATGAAAATAGCTTTAATAGGTTAATTATATCACATAATTGGCAATTATGGAATCATAGTGACAATTCGCATCAAGAGGTAAGCCATTCAGCACAAGGAGCCATAAGAGAACAAAAGAACCCCATCACACGAAACCATTCCGTAGTTTTACAGTCTCAACATCATGGGATTCGAGATTTTTATCATCGCTTATCATACATCCCCAGATAACTCAGGTGGCAGGGACGGCTCCATTTGGCGGAAAATGGCAACCATAGCAGTTGTGACATTCCCGACGTTGTGATACCCGCTATTTATTCCCACCAAAGTCTTGCGAGATTTTTGCTGACTTTTCTCATAGGTACATCGTGTATAGCATGCATATCGTGTATAGCAATGAGTATCTTCTATCTACCTTCTCTACTTTATGACGAATCCTTCGTGTGCGTTTGTTGGCCGATGACACCTTATGTCAGGCGGTTGGTCACGTCTCGTAGGGGTGGGGCGAGGCCGTGAAACAATCCATCAGGAGGCGGTCCGCGAGACGTGTACCAAAGCGCCGCCGATTAAACCGGTAGGGAGTCCCGCCAACAAAACGCGGATTTCTCCCGGTAAAAATACGTTTATTTGGTTAAGACAAACGTGACTGTACCGCGCCGTGCACGCTGTAGAAGGTACCGGAGATTTTTTCGTGGATTTTTACCGCCCGCAAGGTACGATGGTACGGAAAACACTTCTGAAAATATTTTAAAGTACCAGCCCTTAAAATCTTACCGTGTTAAAATATTTGTATTATCGTGAGGAATCACATGTGATTCCTCACGATATGATGCCAGTGAACTTATCCACGGTATGTGTAGAGAAGAGCCAGCGAAATATTCGCATGGGGTAACGACTCAGTGGGGACCGACGGCACCACAAATAAATGGCCAGCATGATTTATGACGAGGCTGAGTAGGTACTAACTATTATGACTACCTTAACGATCAGGAGATGAATTTACATGAAAAATATGATTATACGGTTTCTGGCAGGAACTATGACCATGGGCTTGGTTTTAGGATTCAATGTGGTTGCGTTGGGTAGTACAACATTTGCTGCAACCATCCCATCGTGAGCACAACCGCTCAAGATCTTTTCCCATCCACCGAAAGGTTTTAATCCTCTGACTGCTTCCAATCAGGAACTCGCACAATACGGATTTCCAAAGAAGCCATCCAATGCGGCCTCGTTACAATCAGGGAAACAGGCTATGACCCGAGCTAAACAGGAAGTAGCATCAAATCCTGTAGTTGGAACACAAAAATGGGCGAGTCTATCTGGGACAAGTGCCGGAAACTGGGCTGGATATGCTAATCTCGCGTCTAACAACGGCAATATCACCTATGATAACGTAATGTCTAGTTGGAATGTGTCCAATATTCCTAGCAATTCTAGCTATTCGAACTCTGATTGGCAGAATGCGCCAAAAGTCGGTATGTGGACCGGACTCGGAGGCACCGCATCATCAAACTCTGGTCTCGTTCAGGCCGGTACGGCCGATATTGCGACAGCAACCGCTCAGTATCGCTTTTGGACAGAAGATGCTCCCTACCAAAACCCAGTCTATGAAGGCCCGGTGGTAAATGCTGACAATCAAGTGTTTGTCGAGGTCACGTATAAGGGCGACAGCTCCACCTCCTACTTTCTTGAAAATGAAACGACTGGCCAGTACTCATCCTTTGCAAATTACTCGCCAGATTACTCCGGAGCTTCTGCCGACTTTATTGTTGAAACGCAAGGCGCGTACCTACCTAATTTCGTCGGTACACAATTTTCGAATTGCTCCATGGTGTGGAATAATGGGACGGGGACCGGCAATTTTGATCAACAAAATTACGAAAAATATATTATGGAAGACAACTCTGGAAATGAAATGGCCTATCCTGGAAGCATTCAGACAAGTGAAGATGGATTCGCAGTGTGGTGGAATAGTGCGACTTAAAGCACTTCACCGCGGCGGTTTCGGATCTATCCTATGCAACACGGAACGGTGTAGCATAGGATAGATTAGAGGATCTTTAACCGAGATCTCTTAGCATTCAAGAGAGGAGGCAGATCGATGCCGCGTCTGGTTACCCGGCCATGGTTGGCGGTATCCCTTTTCATGGTGACCATTGTAATCCTAGCGGGGGTTCTCCGAGACTCCAGCGGCTTAGGGATTAATACTCCCTCCCTCCCATGGCGATTTGTTGAAGCCACATGGGGAATGTCGGCGATTGTGAATCCGTTCCTCAGCATCTTCATGGCTCTATTGGTCGACTCTCCTTGGCGTGCTTTCTGGAACACCTGGCGTAGTCTTCTTTTCACCTTTGTTCTATCAGCCACCATGATCTGGCTGATCTTGGTGATTCAAAGTCGCGGTCGCATCGCCGCCCAAGCTCCAGAGCCTCTGCTGTTCGCTCTCGGCGGGTTTTCGGCTACTTTATTTCTTGGAACGGCGAGTACTGTGGCGGGAGTATTTCTTGGCACCATGGCTCGTTGGGTTGGCCGATATCGCATGGTGGCAGGCATCCTCGCTGCTCTAACCCTGATGGTCATCGAAGGACTGAGCCTCCAGCCTTATTTATTGCCCTTGCGTGTTTTCTATAACATCACAATAGGTGGAGCGGGACTTAGCCAGTCGTGGGGGATCCCAGCTTCTGGATTGATCTTCCCATGGTCAACCTATATAATCATCCTCACCGTGTCAGCGGGTATCGCTTTACCCGCTCTCGTTGTATTATTCGCGCAATCGAAAGAGAGCAAAATCCTTAAAAGTTAGAGGGTACGCGGGATTTGTGATGGATACGTAGGTTTACAGGGCGCTTGATATGGGGTGGCCAAAACGGATTTTGTGACATGCATCCCAGATAAGTCAGGTTGTAGGGACAGTCTTATTTGGATAAAACTTACAGAAGGGACCTGCGTACAGTTTCCGATGTATTATTTCGTTTCATACATTCCCAGATAACCTCTATGTCGCTTATTGAGCTTATTTATACATTAGCTTTTACACCACTTGACAGGACATGATCTGGTCATGATGTAATCTCCTGTAGCCGCTACAGTAAGCCAATGTTGCAGATTAATGCCCTCGATGTTTCTCTTTTGCTTTTGTCTTGGCAATCTCGCGCTTATATTCTGCTTCTGCTTCCCGTTGTGCTTTGGACCGTACCTGACGTGCTTTTTTCTTGGATTCCAACTCTTCTTGCATGGCTAATTGTGCTTTTGTGTTGACTGATCGAGACATCATCTCTTTTTGAGCTTTTCGAATCTTGCGCTTCGGGTTGATGCGGCGTTCGATAGACCGATCAGCGGGAATAGATGTCTTTACTGTGTCTAGAATCCATAACATTTTTCTATTGATGAACTCTAATACCTCCGTGTCCTTCGGTTCGGACCCGAAGAGAATTCTGGCAGCTTTTAGCTGGCCTGAGTTTTCGGCTTCGAGGATTCCGATCCAAAATTGTCCGTCATGCATAATGGTTAGTTTCAACGAAATTCCCCTTAAAGAAAGTGTGAGGACTAAAAGCGAATAATAACCTAAACAAAAATTCATAATATCATAATGTTCTTTATGTGTGTTAAAAAGACATCTTTGTGGTACACTTGTCTCCTAGGTTTTTCTGTGGGAGATCGTTTCGGAAAAATTGTGTGGAAAGCCTTTTCCCACAAGGCTTTTCGCGTTTTAGAAAGTGTTTATTATTTTTTCACATTTTGCGAGGGTTTTTGATACAGGCATTTTTTATGTGGCATGCCACTTTTTTTATTTGCCGTTGAATCGTCCCCACACTGATCCCCGTTTCTTGCGCGACTTTGCGGTAACTCATTTCGCCAGCGACGATTTTTGGCAAGTAGGGTTGGAGTTTTTTCAGCTTTTTTTCATCCACTTGTGGTCGCCCCAGCTTTTTGCTTTCGCGTTTGGCCCGATCCAAGCCCGCTTTGACGTGTTCTTGGATCATGGATCGTTCTAATTGCGCATAGGCGGCGGTAATGTAGAAAAGGACTTCACCCAACGCAGACCCTGTATCCAGCCATTGCTCCTGATAAGACCGAAAAGCTACGCCCCAGTTCTTAAAATTTTCTAAGGTATTGGCTGCATCGAGCACACTACGGAACGCCCGATCTAATTTCCAGTCCAGCACATAATCTATTTTTCTCTTAGAACAGTGCGTCATCAATTGTTGCCATGCGGTCCGATGTTTAAAATCCTTAGCACTGGCGGTATCCACATATTCTAGAATGTTCTCCCAACCATTGGCTTGGAAAAATTCTCTGAGTGGGGTTATGCGTTTCGGGATTTTGGTTTTTGTCCCGCGTGCTCACACGGGCATACAGCGCAATGCGCAATGATTTTTTGTCATGCATTTATTGGGCCTCTTGTTCATTTTTTTCGGTTGCGACGTCGCCGCACATACCAAAACAGGATGAAAAACAACGCGATTAATGCCAATAATAACCACCACAGAAACAGAAAGCGTTCTCCGACTTTTGATACAGTTTTTGATACACCTTCAGAAATTTGGCTGGGGGTTTCTACTTGTTGTGCCGTAATTCCTAAGACGGGAATGAGTTGGGTTTTAAAGCTCGATGTGATTTGTGGCGTGGCCCCCGTTTGCGTAAGCATAAACCCTACGGACTGCCCCACCTGGGGTTTTACCCATTGGGCCGTTGTGCTGCTTGCGTCGGATTTTTTGAGACGACAGAAAACGATCCGCCAATTTTGAGGGCTTGTTGCAAGGGTTTCACGCCAAAACGCTAGCCATGAGGGGGTTGTTGAGGTGTTGGCAAGACAATACTCCACTGGGCATGGGATTTTGTATCCGTTACGGTCATCGTGGTATCGGTGGTGTTGGGCGTTACCAAAAAGTCAGCGTGCGTGGCCCAGTTTCCATATATATTTTTGACTTGATCCACGATGGCTGTGGGGCTGATCTGAGGGCGAATGGCTTGGGCCACATATTCTGTGGTAAAATCATTTCCCGCAGCGGTCGGGAATCCGCTAGCAATCTCTGGTGCAACCAAATGAATTTGAACAGGGCGAGAAAAACCAACAGTCCAATGGGTTGTGTTCTGCGTGATGATCTGAACGAAAATTTTATCTCCCACATAAAAAGGTTGGGGATATTCAACCAAGAAATAGGTTCCCGCGCCACCATACACTTGGTTCGTGTTCCCAAAGGCCGTGCCCGTTTCTGCGTATTTGCCCACACTTGCACGAGAAATTTTCACCAGATGTTGTGTGGGTTGTGACGCGGCAAATACCGTGCCACTGCTTAATAGAGCTATTATGCTTCCGGAAATCATAAGAGTTTTTTGGTTTATTTTCATTGGATGTTTCTCCTCTGTTTTTATTTCCAAGCGGTTTTTAACGCATTGACCAATAGGTGCACTTCATCTTCAGAAATGAATACCGTCTGAACGCGCACGAGTGCGCGTGCGCTGTTCAATTTCAACAGCGCATCCCCTTTGCCGGCCAAGGTTTCTGCACCCATTTCATCCAGCGCAACCAAACTTTCTGCCGTCGTACCGACAGTCATGGCCAATCACGATGGGAGATTGCCTCGGAGCAAAGATGGCACGGCCTCCACGGTGGGTTTCTGTGTAGCAAGTGCCAGGTGAATTCCTGCGGATCTTGCTTTTTGGGCAAGCCGTGTCAGGGCGTTTTCAATGCGCCCACGAAGTTCTTTGCCTTCTTTTTTGTCTTCAACGCTTGTTTCCGCACCAAGGAACAGATCAAAAGTTTCATCGACATAACAGACAATGCGCGGCAAACGCTGATCAGGCGCGACTTTGGCGTTGTACGATGCGAGATTGCGCGCCCCCACGGCCTCAAATTTTTCATTGCGCTCTTCCATTTGATTTACAAGATTATCGAGCACTTCTACAACATCCTCAGCACGATGCAAAAATGTTACCTGGGGAGCATTTTTATAAACGGCCATTTCAACTTTCTTCGGATCAACCACAATAAGTTGTAGGTCTTTCGAGGGCAGGGTGAAGAGCAGAGAACAGAGAATCGCGTGCGCGGCGACACTTTTTCCACTGCCTGTCGTGCCGGCGATCAAAAGGTGCGGCGCTTCCGCGAGATCGAAAACGACTGGTTTTCCTTGGCTATCGGCACCTAACGCAACGGGCAACGCAAATTTTTTATCGCCTAGTGCGGGAAGAACTTGGGAAAACGCCACCATTTCGCGATGTTTGCGCAACACTTCCGCTTTTAGCCCCGTGTTATCAGAATAAATTCTGAGGTTGGGCAGTTTTCCTTGCGCCACAATTTTGAGGTTTTCTGTCGCGTTAATAATTTTACCGGGGTTCCCGTTTTTCGGTGGAACGATAGAAAGAGAAATGAAGGTTAGCCCCACGCCATCCACGGTCACTGTGCAGCCTTCAAAGCCTTGGGCGTTAAGTGCTTGGGCCCAAGGCTTTTTGTGCCCCAACGCCTTCGTTTTTGCGCCCTACCAAATGGGTATTGGGTGGGGTGAGAAGATCCAATCCCGGTCCGTCATGATAAAATCGGGCAATGGATGTGGGGACTTCGTTCAGCGTATCAAAGTCCAAAGTCTCTTCTTCTTCGCCTACCGGGACTTCGGCGTCAGTGGGATACCCTAGCGACTGTTTCAAATGTTCATCGCTGCGTCGGGCTGAAATTGAACATCCATGCGCATGTGCTCAATGTTAAATGTCCAACGCGCAATGGTCGTCGAGGCGTTGATTTCTGCTAGCAAGGCTTGTAGGCGTTCGCTCTGCACCAATCTGGCGAACTTGTTTATATGGCCAGCAGGCGCGCTGTTCGACAACTGATAACCAAAGCCCTTGTTGTCTAAACGAAATGTGAGAAGTTTTTCTTGTACTTCGTCCCAATAGGTTTCTTTCGTCCCGTCGGTTTTTGTGCGAGTGCGCTGTTCTTTTTGTATCGTAAAATTTGCTTCGGATTCGTCAAACACGCGTTGAAATTCGGTCATCAGATTGTGTGTTTTGGAGAACATTTCGTCGTAAAAGATTTTGTGCCACATTTTTTCTAGGGCCTCTAGCATATCGTCCCGTGTCCAAACGGTCGGTGGCACAAACGGCAACGCTTGGTAAATGTCTTGTTTGGCTTTAATTGTTTGAATGCCCACGGATCGAAACGGTTTCCATTGATCATTTTGCCATGGAATATAGGGAAACGCCTCTTGGAGCGCGTGGACAGCGCGATTGTGCTTGACCACGGCGAGATAAGTTACACCGAAGAATGCGACGCCTAACGCAATATAGCCAAAAATATCATGATGTAAAAAAGCCGGACTGATCAGCACCACGGCAAACAGGGCGAGGGTCCAATTCCGTTGGAAATGATCTTTCGAATAAAGAGGCGCCGACGCATAATCAAAATTGTCGACGATCTGTTGCAGTTCTCCAGCGTTCGACAACACCACCGCCTATTTTACGCTGTTTACTTGTTCCATGTTTTTGTCCCATTGGGCTTTGCCTTGCACCCATTGCCCTTTTACCTGTGTCCACGGCACAAAATTCCAGCCCACCAACGCGGTCAACGCCAAAAGCGGAAAGAACACGGTCAGCCAAACAGGGAGCCATGCTTGAATGATATTAAAAACGACCATGATCACGGCAATAATCACAAACCGCCGTTCTAAATGATGAAAAATTTTTGTATAATTTCTTTCTTTTTCTCCATTTTTTTGTTTTCCTCCTGTGCGGTACTGTTTTTTCAGACACACGATTATTCGTCAAAAAAATCTATTTGTGACCGCTTTGGTGCAATTTTTTTCATTTTTTTCCCGAATAGAGAAGAGAAAAGAAAAGAAAAAACAGGAGGTGACCATATGAAAAATTTTCTCCGCGCCGAACTTCGTGCGAATCGGACATGGCTCATCGGTTTGCTGGCCGGTGGGCTGGTGGTCTGGTGGTCTGGAATCTAGCGAGCTTTGTGGCACAAGTATTAGCCCGCGCTATTGTGGGCTAAGTGTGATCACCATTGTTCTAAGGCAATTCGCACATTTTGCATCGACTTACCGATTGCGTAATATATGTCATTGCAAAATGTCATACGGCCCACCCAAAGGGCGTCGGCTAGCTTGCAAAACTCAAACACGCCGTCACTCTTCCACTGATCGTCTGGAATAGTCCAGAGTGAATCGGGATTCATCCGATAATTATCCAAGAATTTGGCGTAATAAGTCATAAAAATCCCCCCAATATGGTCTTGGGGGATTATACGGCAGAGACACTGTACTGCCTAGCCTAAAAAGGATTATTCCAGCGGACGATTCCGCACAGCCCGACGCACAGGGGCCGACGCACGAAAGACGACTTTCCAGTGATCCGGATAGGACTTTACGTTAGGTAAATTGGTCGTTTTTCCGCTCCAAAAATCTAAAAAAGAAAGGATGACAAATATGTCTAGAAAACCGCGTGAACAAGAATTGCTCGGCAACCTTATAGCCGTGGCAATCATTACTTTGTGCGTGGTATAAAGGCTCCGCACAGTTAGTGGGAATTTTAAGTTCCACCGTACAGTGGTTCGATAATTATTTAGCGCTACGTACTATTGGACAATGCAACGAGATCTGTAGCATTGTTCTCTCTGTAATGGAACTTAAACGCAGTTTCCGTAATGGCAAAGATCAGTGGGTGACTTAATGCTAAATTTGCCTTTGTGTTGCATAACTTTAATGGCAATTGATAGCCATTTTGGTCGTAACTGTTCCGGGCTCGTCGAGGATATTCGGTTCATTTCAAAAAAGCCATCACCGGGTATTAGTGTGTCTTTCCGTATAACCAATGCAGTCAGATCAGGTAGATTATGGTTTAAACAATATAGCTCAATGCAATCCAATGCGGCAGGGCCCACTTTTCGATCGCCACCGACAGGGGTGCCTTGACTTGCAAGGAATTTATTTAAAGTGCTGTAGTATACGGTCGGAATACCATCAATCGTGTCTGACTCAAAAAGTGCATTTCCGTTTAACAGTTGCACCAAAGCCACCCACGCCACCTGATTAGCAGCACAATTCCCTTTTGCCATAATAACCCCCCCGGCACTTGTTATCATTGTTAATATTATTAATACATTACAAAACCCGATGCAATCCCGTCATCATGCCACGGGTCACCAGTACCCCAAACACGGACCAGAACGTATCGGATCGCCCTGCTACGCCGGTTCTTCGCCTGTGGGTGTGACCACCGTTATGCTCTGGGTCATCCTATTCCGAACAACGTTTACGTCCACAGCGTTCGGGGACGGTGTAACCAATCCGCCATTCACCACAATTGCTGCTTTTAGTGTTCTCTGGACCACAATCATTGCAATCATTGCCTCGCAACACTTTATGAGTAGTTTTCCGAAATTTGCCACGTCGTCCCCGTTCGTCGTTCGGTTTTTTTCAGATCGTTCGCATCGAACAAAACAATTAGATGGCTATGTTTGGATTTGCTTGTTCGGCTTTGAGCAAGGCAAATAGCATCTCTCTTTCATAAAGAACATGCCAAAACAAACCAAGCCAAGGGAGTATATTTATACCACGGATGACCCCAAAAAGTGAGAGGTCCAGCTAGATTACAGGGATCCGCTAACTGGAAAACGAATGCGCCCTAAGCACGCCGTGTATGGGCGAATGACTGAGGAAGAAGATTGCGAAACTGGTTCATTGCGGGCAGGGTTTTCCCTATGCGGAAAAAATCACGGTAACGGAACTACCAGAAAAATGGTAAAGGGCCAAAAGCACTGGATCAGGGGCACTGGGTCTGGGACAAAAAAGATTAGCGCGAAATCCATTGCAGGCTATCGGCCGCGGATAAAAGCGCTGAAGAGCGTGTGTGGCGCGGCAATAGTGCAACAATTTACGCTGCTGACTATAAATACCATTGTCGAACGTCTATGGCGGGAACATAGCGAGACGTGCATACCCCACTAAATATGTATGTACACCCTACGAAAAAAATGAAAGCGAAAGCAGTGTAAATTATCGACAAAAAAGTGAACAATCATTTAGGGGAAGCGATAATACCAACCTGTGGCAAATCAGTCCTAATGGCTTTCCACACTATTGCTCCCACCGCCCGGGTTATATCTGGATCACGAATGGCACAACAACGGTCGAAGGGCAAGTCCTTGGAATGATTCCGTGAATTTATTACGGCCGGTGATGGACAACTCGTTGCTGCTAACCAGGTTGTCACAGATTTGAATTCGCGTGGGAAGATGAGACGCCCCCAGTCATTCGGACCGACTTATGCTGATGCTTTGGTAGTCACGACAGTCATAAGATTCTCGGCGATTAGTAAATGGATCTCCCAGTATAATGGGAAGAGTTAGTGGATTCGGGAGGAACAATTTTCCGGATCTAATTATGGAGAAAACGTGGGGGATTGCCAATGGTTCTAGACATTATGGTCTCATTGTCGCTGCTCTTAAATTTAGTCATGCTCATTTTATGGTTGACCGGCAATTTGGCCAAAAATGTCCAAGACTTTATTGCCCATCAGATGACGACATTGGAAAAAGGACAGGAACGCCTTGAAAAAACATTGCGCGAGGAAATGGCTCTGACTCGAGACGAATCTCTCAAGGCACAAAAAATGTTGCGAGACGAAGTCACGAATAATTTCAACGCGTTGAGAGAGAGACTCGTGAGTGATTTGGAGCATCAAGCTAAAAGCCAGCAAAACCAATTAGAAAATTTGCGTGATTTGCTGGGAAATACATTGACGCACATGAGTGACACAGCAAAAGAACGGTTTGACAATTTTGCCCGAGAAGCACTGCAATTATCCAACCAGCAAGATAAATATTTGCGTGCCCAGCTTCAAGAAATGGCGGTTCAACAAAAGAATCAACTCGATTCTTTTATGAAACAACTGAGTGAATTAACACAGATGAATGCCACCAAATTAGAACAAGTTCGCGAAACCGTCGAGACCCAACTTATTACTTTACAAAAAGACAATAGCGAAAAGCTGGAACAAATGCGGGCGACAGTAGATGAAAAACTTCACCAGACCTTAGAACAACGATTAGGAGAATCTTTTAAGCTGGTGAGCGAGAGGCTAGAACAAGTGCAAAAAGGATTAGGGGAAATGCAGAGTCTGGCGTCTGGTGTGGGTGATTTGAAAAAAGTCTTAAGTAATGTGAAAACACGGGGAACGCTGGGAGAAATTCAACTAGATCATCTTTTGGAGCAGATCCTCACGCCCGAGCAGTATGAGCAGAAAGTTGCGGTGAAAAAGGGCAGCCTAGAACGCGTGGATTTTGCCATTCGTCTTCCGGGTAAAGAAGATGTCCATGATACGGTGTTCCTACCCATCGACGCAAAATTTCCGTTGGAAGATTACCAGCGATTGGTAGAGGCAGAAGAATCCGGTGACGTGGCTTTAGCTATGGAATCTGCCAAAATGTTGGAGAACCGCATCAAGGCGGAAGCAAAAAGTATTCAGGAGAAATATATTAATCCTCCCCACACGACGGATTTTGCTTTAATGTTTTTACCCATTGAAGGCTTGTTTGCCGAAGTCTTACGAAGGCCTGGACTCTGGGAAATGTTACAACGGGAGTACCGAGTGGTGGTGACAGGTCCCACCACCATTACGGCCTTGTTAAACAGCTTGCAGATGGGCTTTCGCACCTTGGCAATTCAAAAGCGTTCCAGTGAAGTGTGGAAACTTCTTGGAGCAGTCAAAACTGAATTTGGCAAATTCGGCGATATCTTGGAGAAAACGCAAAAGAAACTGCAAGAAGCCAGTAATACGATAGATACTGCAGCAGCCCGTTCGCGTACTATTGAACGCAAATTACGAAATGTCGAAGCCGTTCCTCTTGGCGAAGCCGCTTCTCTCTTAGAGAATGTGGATGTCGGACTGCCGGATTAATTCTAGGGGTCTGGCTTATGGCGCTGTGCTTAAAGGCATTTGGGGATCAAATTGTTCATGGTATAACTGGGCATATAAGCCTTGGGGATTTGTGGCCAGCAACTCATGGTGCGTCCCGCGTTCGACAATTTGACCCTGGTTGATTACGAGAATTTGGTCAGCCGCCAAAATTGTGGATAATCTGTGGGCAATAGCGATAACAGTGCGGCCCTGAAAGAGCCTGACCAAAGCTTCTCCAATGAGCCGTTCGGCGTGACTGTCCAACGAGCTGGTTGCCTCATCTAACAGCAAAATGCGGGGATTACGCAATATGGCGCGGGCAATCGCCACGCGCTGTTTTTCGCCTCCCGATAAACGATATCCCCGCTCACCTACTATCGTCTTGAGTCCTTGTGGAAGGCTTTTGACCACATCGCCTAATTGTGCCGCCTCGATGGCTTCTTGCACATCACGCTCACTGGCTGTGGGTAGACCATAGCGGATATTGTCTTCTAATGTCGTGTGAAATAAAAAGACTTCCTGGGTTACAACAGCAATGACCCGGCGCAATACGTCTTCCCGGTACTGGGATAAGGGATGATGACCTAAGAGCACATGACCTTCATCGGGATCATAGAACCGTGCCGCCAAGGCTAAAATCGTACTCTTGCCTGCGCCGCTCGGACCGACTAAAGCCGTTAATTGGCCTGCTGGTGCCTCAAAATGGATATCTCTTAGGACCTGCTCAGAAGCTCTTGTGTTGGCATCCAAAGAGAGAGGTGATAACGACGGGTAGGAAAAGGACACATGTTCGAAAATAAGGCCTACAGGACTGTGAGGCGTGGGACCGGGTTCGGGAGCTGATACCAAAGGTTCCGGAACGGAAATTTTGAGATCGATAAAGCGAAAAATACGATCAAATACCGCTAACCCGCCGATAAGGGTGGTATTGGCTCCGGCTAACGCGGAGGCAGGAGTAAATAATTGGCCGAGATAGGTAGCAAACGCGACAATCGTGCCTAATTCGGCTTGATGCGTTAAGACCAGGTAGCCCCCATACCCATAAAGTAAGGCTGGACCAAAAGCGGAGAGAATCTGAACAACTAAACCTAACCATTGCCCCACTAAACTTTGTTGAATTTGGGTGTGCCGCACCGCATCGCTCAAGGCGCGAAATTGACGGGCCTCCCGCTCTTTGGTGCCAAAACTTTTTACCACCAAAATCCCTGACAGGGTTAAGGTTTCTTCTAGATGGGCTGTCAATTGGCTAAGCGCCCGCTGCGCCTTGGTTATGACGCGGTAGGATTTCTGTCCATAGGCCATTACCGGCCAGGCAAAAGCAGGCAGGATAAAAAGAGCAATAATCGCTAAACGAGCATTTAAATAGAACATGGTCCCGAGGGTTAATACAATCGTTAAGACATTGATGAACAAGCCACTTAATGTGCGGCTCAGAACGCGCTGGACGGCATTGAGATCATTAATGAGGCGCGAGTGAATGTCGCCGGCCATGGTATGGGTAAAAAAATCAAGGCCCAAGTCCTGTGCGTGATTGTATAAAGCTGTACGCAAGTCAAAAATAATGCCTTGAGCCACGACCGTATTGAGATAATTTTGGGCCACGGTGATGATTGCTCGTGTAGCAGGTATGATAACAAGCAGGCTGGCTAGGGCAAACAGTAAATGGAGATGGTGGTGGGCTAACGCCCGGTCAATAATGGCCCGGATAATTAAAGGCGGGATAAGCGATAAGATTACGCCCAGTGCCGTTAATCCCAAGACTATAAACAGTTTTCCTCGGTGCGGGCGAAGTGTTCTCCACAACCGTTTTGCTGTCTCAAGCCCAGGTTTTTCGCCATCTTTCATATAATCTAATGAATGACGTTGTTCCCAAATGGAATGCATGGGACCCCCGCCAAATCCGTGCATACCCACCTCGTGTCACCTCTTTGGTTACGTTCTTTTGTCTATCATACCCTTAGCAGGTTGTGACATGAGACCAAAACCCGTAATCTTTGAGTCCACAGGGGTTTAATGAATGAGGATAACTCCTAGGAGTCCCACAGCAATAGAGATCCAAGCAAACTGGGAAAGATTGTGCAGGCGAAAATATCGCAACAAAAATTTTGCCGAGAACCAGGCAGTAATCCCGGCTAAGACACCGCCAATTAAGGACGGAACAAGCAATCCATGGAGTCCCCCGTGCAATTTGGGCAATTCTAAGACGCTTGCGGCTAGGATAATGGGAGTGGCTAGCAAGAAGCTAAAGTGAGCAGCGTCTTCAAAGGATAGCCCTTGACCCACTCCACCGGTCATCGTTGCGCCAGAACGGGACAATCCAGGAATTAAGGCTAAAATTTGGAACAATCCAATCTTAAAGGCGGAGCCCACACTTAAGCGCTGCAAAGGAATCTTTCGACTGCGGCGATTTTGATACCACCGGTCTCCCCCAAACATAATGAGACCATTGACAACGAGAAAAATTGCCGCAAGCAGGGGCTTGGAAAAGAGGTGTTCCAAGGGATGTTTTAAAATCAGACCGACCAGCCCTGTGGGAATCGTACCCCAAATAAGCAACCAGGCTAGACGCCCATCATCAGTGTGCGTGCCTTTCAGCCATAAAAACCAGCCACGCACGATACGAATCCACTCGTGACGAAACAGCAACAACAGGGCAATGGCCGTTCCTGCGTGCAAGGCCACTAAGAAAGGCAAATATCGAGAACCTTGTGTGGGAACTTGAAGATGGATAACATGGGGCAAGATCACTAACAATCCCAACGACGAAAACGGAAACAGTTCAGCAAATCCTTGAATCAAACCCAAAATGACTGCACTGATTAATGGCACACTTACCGACTCCTTTAGGCAGTTTCATCAAAACAACATAATGTCCTCCATATTACAATATTCGACGTATATGAAACGAAATTAAATTTTGACAGGATGATTGATGAAAGCAAAATTCCCGAAGAAAGTGAGGCGAATCTCTTTTTACCCGAGTCCGCCGTGATGCATTATGATAAGCTCAACACAGAACCATAAATGTATCGGTACGGTTTGTTGGCACCCAGAAATGGAGGATATATGCCGCCCACCAGAGCTATGGTCAATAAAAATGATATTCTCGCTATTATTCAAGCGAATCGAGCCTTGGGAGCAGATTATGATGAACACACGGCCGATCAAATTTATGATTTGATTCAAAAAACTGCAGGGACTCGTGAATTGACGCCAGATACGCTGATGCATTATCTGCAGCAATTGCCTGAAAAAGAGCGTAAAAAGCTTCTTCGCCCGTTTATGAAACGAAAACACTCGCGATTAGGTCATGTGTCCGCTATTATGGCGCTCTCCATTCCGCTTCTTTTGATTGCTGGACTGATTGCTCATCAAGTGGGAATCTTTGCGGTTTTGGGCTTTGATGCCTTGGTTATTATTTTGATGGAGGGCCTTGACTAATCGTTTTGTCAAAAGCCGAGAGCCCATGATGCGAATACATCACCCATGCTTGAACAAACCACTCGCGCATTCCCCCTCGTGGGCAGCGCCAACCGCTAAAAATTTCCCGGAATACCTCTCGCAGGACTTCCAGCATTGCCGGCGTGAGTGTCTTACGGCGGTATTTGGTCACAAAAACGATATGCAACCGAAGGGAATAAACAGCGTGAGAAGCTGACATCATAATATTTTCGTCCATGGGAACTTAATGATACAAGGGTATTAGCAGGCAGAACAAGGGGGTGAGCACCTGTACAAGGGATATAAATTCCGTCTCTATCCCAGCAAAGAACAAGAGAACATTTTATTGCGCTGGATCGGATGCCAGCGTCTCATCTATCACGCCAAAGTGCAAGAAGATCGTTACTTCCGCAAATTTCAGCGCCGGATGGTTGGTCTCGCGGGAGAGAAGCCCCCGGTCGATCAGCGGTACAGCCATTTCATCACAGAACAGACCGCTTTTCTCCGGGAAGTGCCCTCCCAGGTTTTGCGCAACGGCGCGGTCCGCTGGCAGCAAGCCTACACCCGATTTTTTCAGGGATTGGGCGGGCGGCCCACCATCAAAAGGCGCGGCGGAAAGCAGTCGGTATGGCTTACGCGGGAATTGTTCACTTTTGCTCCAGAAACCAACCCAAATACCGGAGACGGTCTTCACTATCACTTGCATGTTGGCACGCCGAAATTTCCTGTAGGCGTCATCTCTTACAACGCACACCGCCCGCATCGGATTCCCGCATCCATCCACATTTCCGTCGAAGGGGGCCGATGGTTCGTTGCGTTCAGTGCCGAGGATGAGGCCGTCGCGTTACCGGACGGTGATCCGGATCAGGGGATCGAACGCATCGCCGAGAACTTTCGGCGGATGTCGGAGGACCAACTTTTCGCCCGGACCCTGGGCGCGGATCGCGGGGTAGCCAAACCGCTCGCCATATCCGATGGGCGGATGTTTGATCTCCGTCCCATCCAAAAAGTAAGCGTCAAATAG
Source organism: Sulfobacillus thermosulfidooxidans (assembly GCF_001280565.1). Lineage (NCBI taxonomy): Bacteria > Bacillati > Bacillota > Clostridia > Eubacteriales > Clostridiales Family XVII. Incertae Sedis > Sulfobacillus > Sulfobacillus thermosulfidooxidans. Next base: position 2,240,409 of record NZ_LGRO01000001.1, read on the forward strand.
GCCCCACCGGCGAGGTGGGGACTACGGAGGAACGGTCGGTCCATGCTGGTCGGGCCCGTCGCGGCGTGCGTACATGGGCGGGCAACGTCGTGGCCCACGGCAACAGGTCGGCCCATGTCGGGGGATCTTTCAGATCGCGGTGGGGCAACTGCTCCAACAGATATTGGAGGTAGGCGCGGGGATTGAGCCCATTTTCTTTGGCCGTTTCCACGATACTGTAGATGACGGCACTCGCGCGTGCCCCCTTCGCGGTGTTGGCGAACAGCCAATTTTTTCGTCCGATGACGAAGGGCTTGATGCTCCGTTCCGCACGATTATTGTCGATGGCCAATCGGCCATCCTGCAGAAAGGTGGTGAGCGGTTGCCACTGATTCAGGCAATAGGTGACTGCCTTGCCCAAGAGACTCTTGGGCAAGATTACCCGGTTCTGGGCCCGGAGCCATCGGAGAAAGGCGGCCAAGATAGGGCGACTCCGCACCCGCCGCGCCTCAGTCCGTTGCTCGGGCGACAACGCCCGAATGTCGCGTTCCACCGCAAACAACCGATTACAAAAATCCAATCCTTGCCGGATCAGGTTCGGCCCGTCGCGGGCCTGAGCGGGTAGTCCCTCCAACGCTTCCTGAAATTTTCGCCGGGCGTGCGCCCAGCACCCCGCCAACGTCACCCCCTCCAGACTGTGGTATCCGCTGTATCCATCCACCTGGAGATACCCCTGGAAACCGGTAAGAAAGGCCTTGGGATGCTCGCCGCTTCGCGATGGTTGATAGTCATAGAGCACGATAGCGGCGCCTCCCTCACCCCCCTCGTCCACGGGAGTCTCCCCCGTTCGGTATAACCAGAGATAGGACTTTTGATTGGCCGCCCGACCGGTTTCATGGATCACTTGCAGGGTCGTCTCGTCGGCCTGCAGAATCGACCGCTGCACCAGTTCCTGGTGGAGTACGTCCCACAGGGGTGCCAGCCACTGGTCGGCCCCGATCAGCACCCAATTGGCCATCGTTTGGCGTGACAGCCACACGCCCCGGCGTGCCCAGTCCTGTTCCTGGCGATAGAGAGGCACGCCCAAGACGTATTTGCTGTGCAAAATCTCCGTCAGCACGGACGCTGACAACAGGCTACCGGGGTATAAGCGAGGCGGTGCCGGCGCGGTGACGATCGGGACGGTGAGTGCCTCGCGCTCACAGGTGCGGCAGCTATAGACCCACTTCACGTGTTCGATTACGCGGAGTTGCTCGGGGACGAAGTCCAACTCCCGATGCACGTCTTCGCTCATGATATGCATCAGGCCATGACCTTCGGGGCACTGTTGCTCCTCTTTGGGCAGCTCGTGGAGGATCCGAACCACCGGCAAACCTGCCAGATCGAGCTCCCGCTGACCCCGGTGCTTTTTCCGGCGATAGGTGATCACCTGGCCCTCCGCCTCGTCCACGGGATCGGGATCGTCGCCCGCGAGCATCTGGGCTTCATTAAAGAGGTTCAATTGGACCGGATCGGATCGCTCTTGGGACGCCCCAAAGCGGTGGTGAGTCAGCAGGCGCCATTGCGCCTGCCACCATTCCACCTGGCGGGTCAGTTCTGCAATGTGTAGGAGCAGGTGTTCGCGCTCCCGATCCCATTCGTCTTGCTTCTGAGTGATGTTGATGACCATAAAGACGTATTCGACATCGAGTGGCCAAACTCCTGGTCCCAAGCCGCCGTAAATCAAATATTTTTAGCCGACGCGCCGGCCCGCCATGGGCCGGTGGGCCAGCGGCTGATCCAGCGCGAGGCCATCCAAGAGCCATTGCAATTGGCGAACGGTGATGGCCTGCGTCGCAGTGTCTCCTACTGCGGGCCAGACGAATCGGCCACGTTCGAGCCGCCGGTAATGGAGCCAAAATCCGTTGTGGTCCCACTCGAGAATCTTGAGCTTGTCCCGACCGCGATTGCAGAACACAAAGAGCGCGGACCCCGTCGGGTTCTCGCCAAAGTGGAGTTGGACCAGGGTCGCGAGCCCGTCAATGGATTTCCGCAGATCTGTCACCCCACAGGCGAGATGCACCGATCGACTTCGATCCCCTAACCACATGACGCCACCGTCTGAATCACGGCTTGGAGCAACTGGGGATCGAAGCCGGTCGCCACATCGATTTCCACCGGCCCCACCCGGAGCCGCAGGGACGATACGTCCTGCGGGGTTGCAGTCAACGGAACCCAGGAGGGTTCCGCTAGGGACTCGGGCGGTCGCCCGAGTTTTCTATACCAATAGCTCACTCGATCCTCACTGAGGCCTTGTTCCGCCGCCCAGCGACGCTGCGTCATTCCACTCGCGCGAAACGCCTCAATTCGAGATGCCCATTCACGGGCTCGATGTTCACGTTCTATCTTCGTCATCGTTAAGACCCCCTTGTCTTGCTCTAGGGACATTATCCCGAAGATAGCCAGGACAGACTAGGTGTGACCTATTTGACGCTTACTCCAAAAAGAGCGGATACAAAAAAGCCGCCGCCAGCGGGCAAAGTGGCAGCGACGGTCGGCGCGGCGACAAAAAGGCTCCCGGAATCAAAAGAAAGCCTATCGAAAAGTTGCCCTGTATGCGCGCTATGAAGCTAATGTCCGATGGGATTACGCACACCAAACGAGCCATCGATTGGTGGCTAGCGACGAAGCCGATATTATGGTTTTCGAAGATTTGGCGATCTCCCACATAACCCGCCGTCTGAAGCCCCGGAAGGATGAACACGGACGCTGGGGGCGGAACGGCGCTCGGGCGAAGGCCGGGTTAAACCGCGCGATTTTATCGTCCGCTTGGGGACAAGTGGTAAAATTTACGGAATACAAGGCACTGCGGACGGAAAAGTTGGTGATTCTGGTTCCACCGGCGTACAGTTCACAGACGTGTGCCGTTTGCGGTCACGTATCCCCGGACAACCGGCCAAGCCAGGCTGAGTTCGTCTGTCTCCGCTGTGGACACGCAGACAACGCGGACCACAACGCAGCCGTTGTCATTGCTGCACGTGGTGTTCAGAAACTGTTATCGGGAGAACCGCTGACCAAACCCCGCAGAAAAACTCGTATTTTTCGTTCTCTAGGGCCGGAACGGTCCGAAGTCACGCCTGGGGAGATCAGCGTAAGACGTCTGGGGCCAACGGCCCCGGCGCAGCGATCCATGAGCCAGGAACTTCCGGGAGCGATCCCGGAACCCCCCGCCTCAACCCGCGAGGGTTAGGCGGCGGGAGAGTTCATGACGATTTTATTTATCGAAAGAGGATAGAGACTGTTGCAATGGATTCGTTATTTTTATCATGACCTGTACGCATTACGGCCTTTGCTGCCAAGCGATGCGTCACAAAGACTCGCATTTTTCTTAAAAAATCGGTCCTTTCTTGAACCTTATATGCCCCTATTGCACGAGTCCGAGTTCACCTTGGCGCATCAATTAGAGGTGCTGACCAAGGGATATCGTGATATGCAAGAGGACCGTCGCTATCTCTTAGGCATTTTTCCAGCCGGGGATTTAGATGAAGGGCCTTTACTCGGTTATGTCAATCTCAATAATGTAATCCGGGGTGTTTTTCACAATTGTGACATGGGTTACGCCATCGATTATGATCTGAGAAACCAGGGAGTTATGACGGCCGCTGTGAAAGAAGCCATAGATTTTGCTTTTAATGACATCAACCTTCACCGGATTCAAGTTGCCATTATCCCAACCAATACACCGTCATTACGGGTAGCGGAGAAAACGGGATTTCGTCTGATTGGATTGTCTCCCCAGTATTTGAAAATCCACGGCGTATGGCAAGATCATCTGCTTTTAGCCCAAGTCTGCCCAGAGATTCAGCCATATTAGCTTTTACAGCATGACGCTTCTAGGAGAATATCCATGATGGCTGAAACACTTTGGGGGAAATCTCTTCAGAGAGGTGCCGTTCGGTAACGGTCAATTTCCAAAGGGGTTGTCCCGCGGCGAATCCTGCAAAACGCCAAGGCCACCCGGTGCCTTTATCAATCCAGCATTCTAACACCTCACCGGTGTGAAATAAGGAATAGATGGTTGTGGATAGATGTGCGGAGTTATCCACACTAGGCAGGGCTTGTCCATGCCAAAAGGGGCGAGCATCAATCATGATCTCATCAAGATAAGTCCAATTCATGGTTTCAATAGCAGTTATCGGATCAATCCATGGCCATTTCTGCGCGTTTTCCCGTGCGTTTTCTCCGCCTATGCCGCTTAATAGCGGGACTTTTGTGGAGAACTGCTGGCCGTGGGTAATGGCCACAGGAGTATTGGACTGTTCCTTGTAATTTTGTGGCAGAGACCGGTAGGACCACCACTGGGTTTGATGGATTAATAACCCGCTAATGACTTGCGTGGAATCGTCGACGAGACATTCGTGGCGCCACAAGTCTGGTGCTTGCCACCATGATCGCCAGAGTTGCCCATGCCATTCACCAGGCCCTAAATCATAGGAAATCCCTAGTTGATGCTGATTCCAAGCGCGTATACGTCCGGTATGTTCTTTAAGCTCTGCTGTAACTATTTGCGTAGCATGTTGGTCGAATAGAGTATGCATTATGGCCAATAATGAGTGAAATGATGAATCCGTCACGAATAAGCTCCCTTAAGGCAAATATCATAACGTCCCTTCCATATCGATAGGTCCTCGTTATGGTAACGCCAGATCAATTATTGTGTCTTTCTCATGATACCAAATCTTTGCAATAAACATGGCAGTTTCATAGAAGAAGCAATATAACGCACCAAAGTCTCGCAATGCCAGGTGTTGCGAGAAAAGTTGGGGATAACTTGTTCACTGTGTAATTATGACTGGTTTTATCTCATGTCTTGAAAGGGATTACGCGGCGAATTTCTGGATGACTTAGTATGTGAAAAGAGTTTTTATCGAATTTGTGGCGCTTGATTCTGTCGGATTAAAGAAGATTATGGGCTATTGTGATAAGAATGGATGAATCTGTCGAATAGATTAGAATCGTGATTTATCCTCAGATTTGTTCACAATTTGTGGATAACATGGTGACAAATCGTGAACAATCTTGTCGAATCCACAAAATGCGCGTGAAATCAAGCATAGAAATCCACAATTAATCCACAAAACGACCAAATCTGTGGATTATCTGTTAATGACAGACTAGTGAGAACTGCATGGCTTCCCTCTGAAAGCCCAATCTATGAGGTTTTTGAAATTCCACATTGACCATTCTTATGAACTCAATGCGCTTAAGATGATTGTGGCAGATTTGGCATGTGAATTTGAATATGTCAGAACATGGAGTCAAGGGTCGGTACAGGGGCCAATAGCGAAACGCTAGCCATTCACTCTCTAGTCATCCAGTAAAGGGTGCAGAAGAGCAGAATCTACAGGAATGGTCCACGGTATGAAATCCTCTCGGGGTGTGCTGGGGCATTATAGTGCTCTTGCCTCACGGTTACCTATGGGGTCTTTCTTAACAAGCTGAAAAATTCTTATGACAATAATGCATCCAAGCGCATCCTAACTCACGTAAATCTATATGCAAAGCGTTATGAAGAGACTTTAGAGGTGAAGGTGACGATCTATGCAGACAAAACACGTTGTTGCGTTAAGTGCTGCGGCAACACTATTAGCTTTAACGATTCCAACTGGTCTAAGTTTCGCGGCTTCCGCACCAGATTTTACCCAAGATGGGTTTCCTACGGTAGTGAAAACAATTACCGTAACCCCAACTGCGGCCGCAACGATTAAAGCTGGAGATATTACGATTTCCATTCCCGCGGGGACTTTCTCGCAACCGGTCAACTTTAGTCTATTAGAAGGTCCGGTATCCAAAATTGCGATGAATGAACCTGCTGGCATGCAAACTTTTGCCGACTTTGCCTTTAAGGTCACCGAGACATCGAATAATACCTTAGTGACAACCTTTAATAAGCCGGTGATTTTCTCAATTACCAATCCAGCTGTGAATGCGGACACGGAATACTACGACATCAGCCCTTCCGGCCAATATGCTTTAAATCCTATTCCGGCAACGATTAGTGGGACAACGTTGTCTCACGCAATTAAGGCAGACACGGTGGCTTGGGCAGTGGCGGATCCTACTGTTCCCGACTTTACACAACATGGGTTTACCAACGTGATCGCTAAAACCACATTCACGCCAGGACAAGCGACCAGTGTCTCAGCCAATGGAATTACCGTGGATATTCCGGCTAACACCTTTAGCACACCCGTGACTTTCGAGTTACTCCAAGGTCCTATTGCCAATTTCACGGCGGCAGCTCCAAGCTCTCAGGCACCTGTCACCGATTTTGCGTTCAAAGTGATTAATAATCAAACGGGGGCTCTTGTTGGGAAGTTCAACGCGGCAGTGGTTGCTAAGATCACCAACAGTCAAATCAATAGTGCGTCGAAATATTGGGATATTACTCCGAATGGAACCTACCAAGCCAACCCGATTGCTCCAACCATAATGGGAGATACCTTAAGTCATCCAATTGATGCGGCCGCAGTCGGTTGGGTTATCACGTCGCCTGCCGTGCACCAAGCCACCAGTCCCGTAACGGGATTGCCGATTGCGCCGATTCTTGGCGGCGGTGCGGTGATGGTGCTTGCGGGATTATATCTCGTTGTTCGGAAAGGTGCTGTCCACTAACATGAGGCAGCGTCTTTGGGGCGCGGGACTCATCGTTTTAGGGGGGCTCTTGCTATTGAGCCCCCTGCTTCTTCACGTTTATGATCGTGTGACCCAAAACGCATTACTGGTGGAAGCGCCGCATCCTATGTTGGTTAAGAGTCGCCACGTTGATCTTAAACCCGCGGCTTTAGAGCCGGAGCCACCTCTTGGGACTGTAATTGGGACGATTAATATTCCCGCTATTCATGTGAATGCGGCCGTAGTTCAAGGGACAACAGATAGCCTGTTGCTCGGAGCCCCCGGTCATTTTATGGGTTCGGTACTGCCTGGAGAAAGTGGCCTAAGTGTGATTGCAGCGCATAATGCCACCTATTTTCATTTTTTAAACCGTTTGACCCCGCAAGATCCGATTATCGTAACAACACAACAAGGCCAATTTATCTTTAAAGAAACCACGCAAGCGATTTGGCCTGCCAATGCCAATTTACCGGATTCTTCGGCTCCGACATTGGCCTTAGAAGCGTGTTATCCTCTTAATGCTTTATATCTCACTTCAAAACGTGATATTGTGTTTGCCAAATTGGTAAAAGAACGGCCTGCTCGCACGTTTGCCTCTCCAAAGACGTTAACAACGGGAAGTTATTACGCGCATATGGACCCTGTGATTGCCCAACAATACAATTTGCATTTAGCCGATAATAACCTACCGCAAGGAACTTTAACTTATCGCAGTTATGCTTCACCCAATGTCTATAGGGAGTTTGTGACCTCTGAAAAACCGCTTGAGCTGGTGTCACAAGCCGTTCACATGATTTTGGCATATCAAGATACCAGTCAGCATGGACAAAAACATTTGTTGCAGAGTTTATTTCTTCCAGGTCAAGCCCCGGGGGTGAATCCTTTTTGGAACGCAACCTCGGTGCAATATATTGACCGGGTCAATTACCAGATCACCTTAAATGCACAAGGAATTGCCACGGCCGTAACGGTCAATGCTCCTAATGTGCTGGTGGACACTCATCATGTCGCTATAAGTTGGCAGATCACTATAATCCAGCATGAATTATATTTGGACGAGGTGATGGTTCAAAACGTCTAAAATCCCCGAAACTTGAGTCCACGGTGGACGCCGATTAATTTAGCGCATACACTAAAGACGATAATGTTGGTGGAGGGATGCGGGTGGCAGCCTTTGTCTGCTTGACGCCAGATGACGCGATTCGGCGGGAAATTTCCCAGTTAGAGCAAAATTATTGGGATTTTTCGTCGGCCAATACCAAAGAATGGACACATGGCTACCATCCATATCCGGCCATGATGATCCCGCAAGTGGCGAGATCGTTGATTCATCTAATCCTCAAACATCAACCGCGCACCAAACGCTTGTTCGATCCTTTTATGGGCAGTGGCACGAGTTTAGTCGAAGGGCTTGTTGCCGGTCTTGAGGTGACGGGATCCGACTTAAATCCTTTATCCCATTTGCTAGCGTCTGTGAAAACCAGGGTATGGGATCCTGATGTTCTGCAAACAGCTTTTGCCAAAATTGTGACCTACTACCGGTCTCAGGGCGTGACAGAAACCGATTGGCCTCAATTTGAGAACCTATTGTACTGGTTTAAACCGCCAGTGATTGATGATCTCACCCGATTGAAAAAAAGCATTGAAGGGTGTGACGAAGAGGTTCGTGCCTTTTTCTGGGTAGCATTTTCGGCAACGGTGCGTCATGTCTCAAACAGCCGTAACCAGGAATTTAAACTGTACCGCTTGGACGAAAAACGATTGGCGTTATGGAATCCCGATGTGCTCGAGACATTTGGCCGTATTGTACAACGCAATCTATTAGGCAATAAAGAGCTATGGCAACGGCAGCCTCTACCCTCGGTTAGACTACTGCAAGATAACGCGATGGATTTGCGGTCGGTGGAGGATAGCAGTGTTGATTTGATGTTAACATCGCCTCCCTATGGCGATAGTCGAACAACCGTAGCCTATGGGCAATTCTCCCGGTTGTCCTTGCAATGGCTGAACTTGCCTGCTGACTCAATAGAACCCCACCGGGTAGATCAATCCTTATTGGGAGGTAAAACCGTAAAAGCGGTAAATTGTTGGTCCTTGTTACCTTCACCGACGTTAAATCAAGCGCTATCGGTAATTGCCCAGCGTGATTCCCGCCGTGCCCGTGATGTGTTGGCCTTTTATCTTGATTTAGACCGTAGCCTGAAGGAAATTGCCCGAGTGATGCGTCCTGGAGGATTTCAATGCTGGGTCGTAGGAAATCGCCGGGTTAAGGAAGTGCAATTACGAACAGACCAGATGATTTGTGAATTGTCGGAGCCTTATGGATTATCGCATGTGGCCACGATTCGGCGCCGAATTCCTAATAAACGGATGCCCAAAGAAAACAGTCCCACAAATCGCACTGGTCAAAAAGCCGAAACCATGACCGAAGAACATATTGTCATTCTTCGGAAGGAATAAAGACACGTGAAGCACAAGGCATCACAATCCTCTAAATATATCTGATTATTAAATCTTTTTCGTTAATCCCACAAAAAACAGAAAAATTTACGGTATAATCGGATCGTGATTTTAAAGGGCATTTTTGCCTGTTATTGAAAACGTTTTCAGGAGGAGTCATGATGAAAAATAAGATTATTGTTGTCGGAGCAGCTATGAGTTTTTTGACGGCATCATTAGCTGGATGTGGTTCGGCTCCCACAACAACAAATGCATCGTCTTCATCATCCACGGCTATTCCCAAAGGACAAACTATTACAGTATGGTCATGGCAAGGGGGACCTATTTATAACCAAGTGGTAAAGATTGCTGATGCATGGGCTAAAGCGCATGGCGATACGGTAAAAGTTGTCAATCAAAGTAATAATCCCAATGGATTTCAATTTTATGCTACAGCCGCTCGCAGTGGTAAGGGACCTGATGTTGTATTTGGTATGCCACATGATAATAATGGACTGTTTGCCGAAGAAGGCCTCATTTCTCCAGTGCCGCAAGGTGATTTTAATCCGGCTGATTATAATTCATCGGTTGATGAAGCTGTAACTATTAACGATAAAGTCTATTCACTTCCGGATTTTGTTCAAACTACGGCATTATATTATAACAAATCCATGATTAAGACTCCTCCCCAAACATGGGCACAATTTGTTCACGATGCTAATAAATACGGTTTTATGTATCCCCAGCACAATCTATATTTTAATTTCGCGGTCATAGGTGGTATGGGTGGATATGTCTTCAAATATCAGAATGGCAAATTGGACCCGCAAAATATTGGGTTAAATACACCGGGTGCAATTCAAGGCTTTACGTTGATGCGAGACATGGATTCAAAGTATCACTGGATGACTCCTAGCACAGATAGTGCCGTATCTCTATCAAAATTCACCGCCGGAAAAATTGGCATGACGATAAATGGACCGTGGGATATTCCCAGTTTTCAGGCCGCTAAAATTCCTTTTGGCGTGGCGCCATTGCCCACATTGCCTAATGGGCATCCTATGACACCTTTCTTGGGAGTTATTACGACTTTTGTTAATGCGCGAAGCCCTTATCAAGCGGCTGATTGGAGTCTAGCGAAAGCGCTCAGTTCATCCAATGCACAAATGGAATATTTCAAGCTCGAACAACAGATCCCCGCACTAACAAGTTTACGAGAGTCACCCACCATTCAAAATAATGCGAGTTTCAAAGCGTTTTCCGACGAAGTGCGCTATGCGGTACCGATGCCGAACATACCTCAAATGCAAGCAGTATGGTCGGCCATGAGCGTGATTGAAGATATTATCAATGGTAAGTTAACTCCCACAACGGGAGCCAACGATTTTGTCAAAGATATCAAACAAGGCATTAAGGTTGCCCAATCGTAAAATCGCCGCCAAGGCCTCAATGAGGGTATCTACAGGATGTGGATACCCCATTGCTATCCTCGTGAGAAGTAGGTGAAAATGACAATGGCACAAGCGGAGATAACTGCACCACGTTCTGAACATCCTAAGCCCAAAGTGTCGAGACAAAGATTGCGAGAAAAACCCGTGGCTTATGCGTTTTTAGCACCCGCTTTAATAACCATGGCATTGATTAGTTTAGCGCCTATTGGATACACCATTTATATTTCCTTTACGAATTTTGATGCCTTTCATTTTATGGAGTATCAATTTGTTGGTCTCCAAAATTTCATTGCGCTGTTTAATCCCAATGATCCGTTATCGGGAGTATTCATCCCGACATTGATTTGGACGTTTGCCTTTGCCATTATTACGACCTCGGTTAATTATTTTGTGGGATTAGTGCTTGCTGTGTTATTGAATAACAAGAATATGCGGGAAGCCCCCATATACCGGGCAATCCTGATTATTCCCTGGGCTGTTCCATCTTTAATCAGCTTATTGGCATGGCAAGGATTACTCAATCATTCGTATGGTCAGATTAACGGATTTTTGCATCTTCTAGGAATTCCAGGGGTAGATTGGCTGGGAAATCCGTTTTGGGCCCGAATTTCTATATTAATGGTCAATTTGTGGGCAGGGTTTCCTTATATGATGACAGTGTGTCTCGGTGCTTTGCAAGCTATTGGACCGGAGTTATACGAAGCCGCGGCGATTGATGGGGCCAATCGAACTCAGCAATTTCGTTACATTACGATTCCTGCCATATGGAAAATGACTTTGCCATTAGTCATTCCATCGTTTGCCTTTAACTTTAATAATTTTAACGCGGTTTATTTGTTGACAGGTGGCGGACCGCCGCGACCCACCAATCAATTCGCTGGCTACACGGATATTTTGGCGTCAGCCGCGTATAAGATGACACTAACCTTCAACAAGTATGATTGGGCGGCAGCCATCTCCGTTGTGTTATTCATTATCGTGGGGATCTTAAGCTGGTTGCAAATGCACTATACTCACGCTTTTGAGGAGAGTGATATTTCATGACTCATCTTAATCCGGCATGGCTTCATAAGAAGCCAGCGGCATCTTCGAAACATCATTCTGCCTTGTCTTCTCATGAGCGTATCTTCCTATGGTTTTCTCGATTTGTGATTTGGTTGGTGATGATCTTAAGCATTATTCCGCTATGGTTTGTGGCGGAGGCATCTTTTAATCCATCCAATGCTTATTTTAGTGTAAGCCTGTTTCCTATTCATCCGTCATTGTATAATTACCAATATCTCTTTCAGCATACACAATTTTTTATCTGGGTTAAAAATAGCTTGATAGTCAGTATTACCGTTGCGACGGGACAGGTTATCATTACCGCTTTAGCTGCATATGCTTTTTCCCGGTTACGGTTTTGGGGTCGAAAGTATGGATTGATGACGCTAATTATTCTCCAAATGTTTCCAAACTTCCTGGCTATTGCGGCGATTTACTCAGCTTTGGCGAAATTAAATCTGATCAATGATTTATGGGCTTATATCCTTGTCTTATTAGGTGGGAGTGCCTACAATATTTGGTTATTAAAACGGTATTTTGATTCGATTCCTAGAGAGCTAGACGAAGCCGCTTTAGTTGATGGTGCCACACCATGGCAACGATTTACTCGAATTATTCTTCCTTTATCGTTGCCCATGTTGGTCGTCATTTTCATCTTTACGCTGATGGGAGCCTTCAGTGAGTATATTTTAGCGGGAACGATTCTTCAAACACCCAATCATTATACGTTGGGTCTAGGCATGTATAGCTTAATCAGTGCGCAATTTGCGAAAAACTGGGGAGAATTTGCTGCTGCCGCCTTATTGTCTGCAGTACCCCTTACGATTATTTTCGGGTTACTTCAACGGTTTATCGCTTCGGGTCTGATGGCTGGTTCCGTTAAAGGATAATTTTGGTTCGAGCCAAAGCGTTTGTTGAAGCAGTTGGAGTAGAAGGAAGGTTATATAGCCTCTTTTATGTATACAATTAAGGATGTTGCGGAAAGAGCCGGAGTATCGGTTGCCACGGTGTCCCGGTATATCAATGGGTTTCCTCATATCTCCGAGAATGCCCGGCGACGAATTCAACAGGCCATAACGGAATTAAACTATCGTCCCAATATTGCAGCCAGTGGTTTGGTGACGAAGACAACAAAGGCTATTGGACTGATGGTCTTAACGGGTATCAGTGAATTTTTCTCGAACCCATTTTTCACGGATGTTCTCAATGGCATTAGTCATAAAGCATTGTCGGCACATTATGATGTTCTCTTATCCACGTCCGGGTCGGATGAAATCGAAGTATTAACGAATTGGATTCGAGGAGGACGAGTCGACGGTATTATTTTGTTGCGGAGTCGGTTAGATGATCCCGCGATTGACCTTGTCGTCGGGGAAGGTTTCCCTGCTGTCTTATTAGGCCGACCTGCACATAATCAACCAATTGATTATGTTGATAATGATAATGTTGACGCGGCGTACCAAGCCACCACTCATTTAATTCAATTGGGGCATCGACGGGTCGCGTTTATGGGCGGCGGTAAGCATCTTGTGGTAACGCAAGATCGGATTAAGGGATATCAAAAAGCTTTGCGGGAATATGATATGCCGATTCATGAACCGTATATTCGCACGGGTCACTATAAAAAGAACAGCGGTTATGCCGTCGGACAAGAACTTCTTGGGTTGTCCAAGCCGCCTACAGCGATCGTGGCATCCGATGATATTATGGCGATTGGAGCTATGCAAGCAGCTCATGATGCCCATTTACGCGTGCCCAAAGATTTATCTATTGTTGGCTTTAACGATCTCGCTATCAGCAGTCTAACTATTCCCCCTTTGACATCTATGCGTATTCACATCCACGAATTGGGATTTAAGGCCGCGGATTTGCTGCTGAAGAGAATCGCTCAGCCGTCTTTACCGCAGCAACTTGCGGTCATACGTACCAGTTTGGTGGTTCGACAGTCCACAGCCCCAGTCATTGCGTGATGGTTGGGAACGGAAAAGACAGAGTGTTTCTGTCACGGACTTTAACAAAAGGATGATGATCGTGAATAATCTCTTATGGGCAAGACATGAGCCGTGGATCCCGGATGCCTATCCTCTTAATGCACACACATTACGGGTAACCCTTTATACGCAACAGGATTTAGCCAAAGCAGTACGTGTTTACTATGGCGATCGGTACGGCAAACGGAGTTATCGTATGGCCTTGGCTAAAGTCGGTCAAAATGCCAGCGAGGACATTTTTCAGGCGTCCCTTCCGCTTCACACAGGACGTTTTCAATATCTTTTTGAGATTATCACTGACGAATTACAATCCTGGACATTCGGTGCGGATGGGCTAGGTCAGGACGTGGATCATGACGAACCCTTTCAATATGCTTATATTCAGCCCAATGAATGGTCATCAGATGATGTCTCTTGGGTTAACCAGGCAATTTGCTATCAGATTTTTCCGGACCGGTTTTCCCGTCATCTGGGGGCGACGCGCCCCAGTCATGTGACGCTGAGCCCTTGGTCTTCAGAGCCGACCCCGACGAGTTTCTTTGGGGGAACACTGAAGGGAATTGAAGAGAAAATAGAGTATTTAGCTGATTTGGGCGTCAATGTTATTTATCTTACGCCCATTTTTTTATCTCCGAGTAATCACCGCTATGATATCGTGGATTATTTTCGTATTGATCCTTTATTAGGAACCATGGCGGACTTACAGGCACTCGTTCAAAAACTCCATCAACGTCATATGAAACTTATACTCGATGCCGTGTTTAATCATACTAGCCGCGAATTTTTTGCGTTTCAAGATATTGTTCGCAACGGCCCTAATTCTCGTTTTTGGGACTGGTATTTTGTTCATGGATTCCCGGTTGAGGGAAATCCTCCCAATTATGAAACGTTTGGGACTCAGATTGCAACGATGCCGAAACTCAATGTGTCACACCCTGAAGTCCAACAGTACCTGTTGAACGTGGGACGGTATTGGATAGAGCAGGCCGATATTGATGGCTGGCGCCTGGATGTCGCCAATGAAGTCGATCATGATTTTTGGCGAAGGTTTCGGCAAGAGATGAAATCACTCAAACCGGGCGCCTTAATCATCGGAGAAGTGTGGCATGATGCGACGCCTTGGTTGGGGGGAGATCAGTTCGATGGCACTATGAACTATCCATGGCGGCATATATTGTTAGACTACTTTGTCGAACAAAGACGGTCGGTTTCGGAACTGGCCCATCACCTAGACCGCTGGCAGTGGAAATATACAGACAAAGCTACACGAGCGTCATGGAATCTTTTAGGGACACACGATACTCCGAGAATCTTAACGCTGTTAAAGGAGGATTTGTCGCGTCTCAAATTGCTCTTTCTGATTCAGATGACCTGGATAGGAATTCCCATGATCTATTACGGTGATGAATGGGGGATGACAGGCGAGGGCGATCCCTTGTGCCGGGGAGGAATGAACTGGGAGGCTCCAAACCCTGCTTTCTTTGACTTTATTCAGCGTTTAATTTATCTCCGGCAGCATTATAGGGCATTAAGCGCAGGGGATTTACACATTCATCATGAATGGACATCCCACGACATTTTAGAGTATGAACGACGAGCGGGTGTTCAAACAGTGCGTGTCACAATCAATTTAGGCCAACAAGCATGGACGTTGCCTTCAAACCGGCATACCTTGTTATCCACTGGGGATAAGACGCTCACTCAGTTACCCCCAGGACAGGCAGAAATCTGGATTCTTCCTTAGTCCTTTTATCACCAGATTTTTGCATAGCAGTATGGACCGACACCCCTTGGTTTATTTGCTATCGACAGCACCCAAGGATTCAGGGTTGTCTTCAGGCACCACCTTGTGCCAATCGACTAATCCATGGATGGTTTTTTCCCAATGTGATGGTCGAGTGATAAGTTGTATAACGGCTTTCCATGAAGCTAAGGACATCATGCTCCAATAAACTGGGGCAAATAACGTATACGGGATGAGGTGCCAATTACCCCGCTTAGCCGCACCGATCGCATTTAGGTAGGTAAATATGAAATTGCCGACCAACAAATTCAACATGCCTAAATAATAAATGCCAGGCGGGAAAAGAGCGGGAATAAACTGCCAGTGAGTCATAAACCACAGGGAAGTGATAAACCAATAAAAGGGATTTAAAATGAACATTAATGGCGTTCCTAAAATAGACATTTGAAACCCGATAAATCCGCGCCATCCTAGCTCGCGTCGCAGTTTGCGAGGGTGGCGCATATGGACGAGCCATGTTTGTAAATAACCTTTAATCCACCGGGAACGTTGTCGAATCCAATTGACAAATTCGGAATTAGCCTCTTCATAGGTGAGAGAATCAATGACTGCCGTGCGGTATCCTGCTTTATGTAAGCGGATTCCTAAATCGGCATCTTCAGTGACGTTAAAAGGATCCCATGCTCCCACTTGGTGTAACAGCGTTGTACGAAAATGATTGGAGGTTCCTCCCAGGGGAATGGGCAACTTACTTCGGTAGAGGGCTGGCAGAAATAGATCAAACCACGACCCATATTCCGCCGTAAACCAGCGAGTTAAAATATTTTGCTCAGCATTAAAATAGGAAAGTTTGGCCTGCACGCATGCTAATTGTTGAGGATAGTGCTGAAACGCTACCAAGGCCTTTTTTAGTTGCCGGGGTTCAGGAACATCTTCGGCGTCATATATTGTAATGAATTCTCCCCGCGCCTTTTGCAGACCAAAATTGCACGCTTTGGGCTTGGTGCGTGGTTCACTGACCGGCACGACGACGAGATCCACATAATGAGGTAAATCGATCTCGCGGGCAGCCCTAATCGTAGCGATATCATCTTCCTCTAGTAGTAATTTGACATCCAGACGGTCTTTGGGATAATCCAGGCGGTCTAAAGCTTGCATTAAGGTCGGAAGCACGGAAACTTCATCCCGGACCGGAATTAATATGGTATAGGCTGGCAAGGTTTTCTCATCAAGCTGAGCAATTTCCTCGTCCGTAATATGAATTTCATTGTCATCGCGTGCGCCTTGAAGAATAATCCACACGCGGTATCCCACCAAGAACGCATACAGGGTAATAAAAAGGCTGCTGATGACGGTTAAGGTCGTGGTGAGTTGCCAGATCAAAAATCCTATGATAACCACCGCTATTCCAAGAAACCAGCCCATTTGCGGTTTGGTCACGGTCTTGATGGCAGAGTTATCGGGATCTTTTTCAACCAAATAGGATTTGCTCACACGCAAATTTTTCTCCTGATAATGCATAGACAATACGTATTCAATGTCCCGTCGTCCTGTGAGCAGAGTCCGAACGCGTTTTTGGGCCAGTTGACTGAAATGGGCGCGTCCAGCTCCATCAAAGGGATTGGTGACGGCCACGACGATGTCATCATCGCTTAAGCGCACAGGAACCATCTCATATTGTCGCCAATTATTTTCCTCCATAAGATCCCAAATGGCATTTAACCGAGGATCATGCGGCGCTTCCCTGTGGTTCAGTAAAGAGATGGTAGCTATTCCCGTTTGATAATGAAGAATCTCGCAGACATCCCATGCGGTAAGATAATTGGCAGCGACACAGATTTGCCCCAATTTCGCCCCGGATTGGTTTTGCACCGTTAATGCATGATTGAGCTGTTCAGGTAAAAGGCGACGTTGTTCAAGCGCAATTTCCCCGAATTTTTTGTGCCGTTGCGAATGTCTAAAGATGTGCTGTTGCGCCAACATAATATCTAAAGGGTGAGTTCGGTAAAAGCGCACGGGGCCGATTTTATCCAAAATGGGGGAATATTCTGCCTGTAATGGCCGAGAAATGGCTACACATAAGACCCCTTGGTCCCATGCAAAGGGAAAAAGGCCTGTCTTTTTAGCGAGATGAGGTTCAAGCATGTAAAAAGCGGCGGGGTCAATACGATTGGCTAAAGGATTATCTCTTCCCCAATTGTCAATGAGATTGATATCCTCGAAGTCATTTAACTGCGAAATATTCAATGGGTTCACTATCAATACTCCTTGTTCGATATGCCAAAGTGGTTAGGTATCTGACTTTTGGGATGCTAAGGAATTCACTCTATATGGTAAAGTCATTCTACGAATTGTTCATTGCCATGACAGTGCCCCCCATAGTATCAAATAAAGTCTCTTAACATGTTCAGTACACAGGTCCGAACTTAAAATCCAAGAAGAGCACAGGCGAGCATAGCTGCTGTCTTAAAATCCTAAACTATCACCTCCAATATAAAAACGACTCCACAGGCTATAGCTGTAGAGTCGCATTACGACTTCTGTTGAGATGATTTGGGACCTGTCTTCGGACTTAAGACGTTACTATGACATGTAGGGCCTGCGATGTTAGTCCCGATGATGTGACAATCCTCAGCATGGCGGTTTGTCCGGGACTTAAGGATCGTTCCCAATGACCGTCAACTAAAAAGGCACTGGTGGGAACAAGAAATGAAATCTGCGTATTGGACCATGACCGGATGGCAACGGGGTAGGAATCCGTCGGTGCACCATAATTTACCCCGTCTTGAGTAATGAAAACATATCCTTGGCCTTGGATGGCTCCAAAATCTTGACCGGTTACCGTAACCCACTGACCAGGCGTAAAGACTGGTGTGCCTAAAAGTGATATGGGTATTTCAGGTGCTGGGACGATCGTTAACGTCAGGGTGCCAAGACTTTGTCCTTGGTTATTGACCACGACGATTTGGGCTGTTCCAGGAGAAAGCGGGGGACCAGATGTTCCGTTGGGCACCGCAAATACGATTTTTTGATTCGACCACTGCGAAATTGAGACATGATACGCATCACCCGGACCACCATAATTGATACCGTTTTGGCTAATCATGATGTAACCTGTTCCTTGACTGTTTCCGAAATTTTGACCCGTAACCGTTACGTCTTGGCCAGGATACGGTGTTGGCGGCGTTAGTGTGAAAGAGGGCATGGGAGGTTGGGATGCCAATGATGAAGTAATTGTAACCGACATAATGGATGAGGACAGGCCTTGGGCATTAACAATTTTTACCGTAGCCGGTCCGGGAATCAATGCGGGTCCAGATGACCCATCTGGCACCGTGAAGGTCACTTGGTGGTTGGACCACTGGCTAATGGTTACGTGATACGCATCACCGGGACCCCCGTAATTCACCCCATTTTGGCTAATCATGACATATCCGGTTCCTTGAGTTTGGCCAAAAGAGTTGCCGAAGATGGTCATGGATGACCCGGGTGAAGCTTGACTGGGGCTGATGTTTACGACAGGTAAAGTGGGTATGCTGCTCACTGATAAGGTTTCTTCGGGCGAAAGCACCTGGTTAGTTGTCTCTACTTGAATTTGGGCGAAGCCTGGAATTAATGCCGGACCACTTGAGCCGTTCGGCATCATGAACTGGATCGTGTTTGGAGTCCACTGAAGGATGTGCACATGATAGGCATCACCGGGAGCTCCATAACTCGTACCGTTTTGCAGGAGAATAATTCGTGATCCTGGGCCCTCATTAGCAAAGTTTTCTCCTGTTAAGGTTACAACTTCGCCCGCATAGACAGGCTGGCTTGGGATAGAGAACGTAGGTAATCCCCCTTGATAGTGAACCAGGGAAGTTGATGTGAAAGCCATGGCTTGAATGGTGATCTCATGAATGGCATTTTGATTAGGCATCTCGGTTAAACTCGCGGGATCTAGAGTAAGGGATTGATTGTTAATCGCAATGGTTTGGACACTCGCGGTTTCGTTGATGAGAAACCAGTCATTGAGGTTATGATGAGAGACTTCGCTTATGATTACAGAAGGGCTTATCCAAGTGTTCAAAGACGCTCCCGAGCCAATGGCTTGCATGAAATGAGAGAGAAGGATCCCTGAGGGATATAACTGGTTGAGGGGTAATTCCGGAGCGATACCGTCTCCAACGAGGGCAAACAAGCCATAGGACTGCGAACTATTGGACGCTAAAGGCCAGTTCGCATTAGCCACGGCGTTGGTGATGTGAGCCTGCCCATCAAAACTCCAAATAAATAGACGGTTCGCTCCCTCGGCCCGCCATAAAATAGCACTTTCCACCATGGCAGCACCGTAGATGCTATGAAGCGATTGGGGACCGGGTTCGCCATAGGGGTTGAATTCAGTCACCCAAATTTGAATGTGGTGTGCGATGGCTGGAGGTACATTGGCGGTAATTTCATTGCGAATCAGTTGCATCGCTGAAGTGATTTCTTGAGGCAGTGCAGCCAGCAATTGGGCATTGGATAAAAGTTTTTGATTAGGATAATCATGTACGCTAACAAAATTGATATACGGGGCATCTTCCCGCAATACGGTTTGATCCCACATGATGCTATGAGGTCCATCGCCCAGGGCGAAAGAGACTCCTACCCTCATGGCGGGATCCACTCGATGAATTGCTTGGGCTATTAATGCGGCTTGTTTTGCATAATACTGGGCAGAGAATGAGGGATTCATATTGGCGTAATGGTCCCAATTGCCATATTCTTCGCTGCCGATGACTATAGCAGAAATGGGCAAATGCTGCTGCATAATATATTGAGTAAGGACTGTCGCATCGTGCGGAGTGCCGCCCCCGGTAAACGTCGGATTTTCATCATAATTAAAGATAAATAGCCCTTGATTATTGGTTTGCTCAAGAATGTGCCCCCAATCCTTAAGGGAAACGGGGGCGGTTCCGCCATCACGGAAGGTATTTGTGGTCCAACTCCATTCATTCGCATTGGGAAATTGTTGCATACCCATATCTAACGTGTTTAATGTCGGTACCGTAGAAGGCGCGTTTAACTGATTGTCATAAGAGAAGACATTGATGCCGAAATCGGTACGGCTGACGGATGTCGTGAGCGGGGTTGACGTGAAGGGAGCTAAGCGGGTTTGTTCACCATTTGCGGACATAAGAACGGGATTCATCCATAACGAAATACTGATGATGATACCCACAGTCACAGCCCACGACAAGAGTGTGCGATTAATTGTCATTAATCTCATCCTTCGACTGTCGGAGACGTTGAAAAAGAGCAGGAATCCCGAATCGGGATCCTGCTCTTTTTCAACAAGACAATCCCATTTCGGCAACTGGCTGGCAACCGTTTTCACGGGAAGCCCCTGTAGTTTTGCGTCACTATCTTTCGGTAGTTTTGCCTTTATCGATGTGTTCTATGTTCAACGATGCTCCGGTTGATTAAAGGACAACAGTCCTTTTTACTGCAATCTTTACACTCAGTATATGCGTGCGACCATGGAAAATCTATTTATTAGAAGAATTTTTGGAATCATACACAGCATGATTAGGACCCGATGCTATGCTGCAAGCCGCTATCTTGTCCTCCATTATTAGAAACAAGAGACTCTAGTCACTAAAATGGTTCGGTTCCGTCCATTCGCTCTAAATTCCATCCAATCCTGAAACAAACTTAGGCATTATGGACGGGAGGGTTGGCGGAAGAAGAATCGGAGGGCATGGAAGATTGTTTTTGGGACCCTTGGGAGGATAAGAATCCATAGGCTATACCCATTCCCAGGAAGATTAATAAAGGAGCTAAATAGAGAATCCAAAACTGTCCTAACATCATCACTAATGCCAGGGCTGCGACAGCCACGCCTTTCATGATATTAACCCATCGTTTCATCCTCTTTATCCTCCCATGCAGGCTGATGTGTTATTTTTTAAGGAGCTTGTGGGGTGACTTCATAAAGGCGCCAGTTTCCTCCTCCGGGAAACGCTTTGAGAAGCGTAACCCATGGTACGTGTCCTGCCCACATTTGAGGCCAAACCCGGTTGACCGCATCTAATGCGGCGACACCAGATGGTTCTGGAACTAAAATCGCGGTAACCCGACCTTTGGGATTATGCAAAATGGAGGCAAAATCATAATCGGATGTGATAATAAAGCGGTTAAAATTTTTCGACCTAATAATGATGGGCCAGGCATTGAAGGCATCGGCTAATACGGTCATGTGCGGGTGGCGATTAAGATAGTGAATGACCGTGTCGGTCAAGGTAAAGGGGTTACTAACATGTTGCATGGAACGATTTTGCAGGGCATAATCCATGATGGCGCCATCGGGATGGCCGATGACAGGATTTTGAGACGCAAGATAGGTTCCCACATTTGCCGACAGCAGAATTATTGTGATAAGGGTCCACCAAAGATTCGTTAGCCCTTTACGTTGAACGAAACGCTGGGCGATTTTTGACGCAACAAAGGAGACCATTAACGCACTATCAGCAATGAAACTGATAAAATAACGGTCCCATGATCCTAAATGGCCGAGATAAGCGAAAGCGATTTCCAGTAAGATGGCGCCTAAGGCTCCACAGAGCAAGATGATAGCTTTAGAATCCGCATGTTTTCCCCTGAGAAAAAAGATTATAATTGTTGCGGCCGCGATGCCCAGAGGCCAACTTAATAACAGGAAATGGGCGACATATTCGATTGTTCCCGCCACATTATGATAAGCATGTTCTAAGGCTGGCGTTAGATAGGCACCGGTTCGGGTTTGTGCCAAATTACCATAGTTAGAATTTAAGAAGTATAAAGGATTTTTCATAATAGCCCAGTTAAAGTAAATCCATAATCCCCCGGAAAACACCACGGGAGCTCCTAGGATAATGGCTGATCCCGCCCACATTGCGGTTTTGATGGTTTTCCATTGTGCCATCATCAGACTGAGAATCATTAGAGTACCAAAAGGCACCGCTTCATATCGCATGCCAAGAGCTAATGCCAACCAAATTCCTGCACTGACGAGGCGGGAAAGGGCATGCGTGCTTAAAAAATCTAATACACCGCTGTAAGTGCCTAAAAGGCAACTTAAGAGCATGATATCGGACATGCCATTCGCTCCATACAGGACGATAAGGGGATTTAGTGCAAAGATCAGAGTGATGACATAATTCCACGGCTTGGGTACAGCAAAATTAACGAGAATGCGGTGAAGATGGACGGCCCCCCACGCGGCAAAGAGTGCACTCACACAAATTCCTGCAAGACCTTTGGTTACAATGGCTGGGAAAAGTGGGTAGAGAGTAATAAGCGGCAGCTCAAACAAACTGGGGAGAGGATTCCAAATAAAGCCGATAGCGCCTAGATGTGGGTTACGACCAAATAAGACGTAATACGCATTGGCGACACGGGATACCGCGTCGCCTGCGTAGTAATGAAGGTGGACAGTGAGATAGACTCCTAAGGACATATAGATGAGCCACAACCCGAGAGCCATAAGCTTTAGGGAGCCCAATAAATGCGATTTAGAATGCGCCCGAGCAACATTATCCTCTCGAGAAGTCGTTGTTGGAACAAGGCGTGCGGTACTCACGATTTTCTCCTCTTTATCCTCATAGGTGAGGACCCGTGATGAATGCTGTCATTTATGGTAATGGGAGTGGCAATCTTTGACCGTGTCGCGTGGGGTCTTAAGAAGGGTCTCATATTCTTTGAGATTCAAAAAAGCGCTAATCTTAATCGATTTTCAAAGCCGATAACCGACAACGCTGAGACGCTATATGCGATAATCCTTGAAACTGCCAATCCAAATAATTTGGTGATATGGTCCTATTAGACGAAATCGATGATGTGCCCTTTGAGTGTGAACATAATTGGTTTCTTAATCGGCGTCTTTAGGAAGGAATAGGGACCATTGACAAGAATATTGCATCATTATGCCCAACTGCTCCGATTTATGGCGGTGGGCTCCATAAACACCTTAATTGATATCAGCGTGTTTGGATTATTGATTCATTATTGGAACCCGGGACGCAACGGACTTCAAGCGGCCCTCGAGGCGATGATAGCTTGGGCTGTAGCGAGTATGATAGGCTACTCCCTCCATTCTCATATCACTTATCGCGAAAAACTGTCGTGGACTGGATTTTATGCCGTCACTATGCTTGGGGTCATCTTGCAGATGACCTGTGTGGCCGTGGGCACGGCCACTATGAGTCATATAGGCGCCATATGGGGGAAGGCCGTGGGTATCGGCCTGTCTTCGGTCGTTACCTACAGCGGCTATTATTGGTTCGCGAATCATCACAAATCCAAGGTATGGCGCAGGGGAAGGCTGCGTGAATCGGCAGTGTTTCAAGGACTTGAGAAATGATAGCTGATACACTTTCAAATTAAGAAGATCCGCTGCGAGGAAGGGGAAATTCGACCACAAACATTGTTTGTTGGTAAGGTTCGCTATGCACGTGAATGTGGGCTTGATGCATGTGCACAATCCATGCGGCCATGGATAATCCTAAACCAAACCCGTGACTCTTTTGGGGAGAAGCCCGAAAAAACCGTTCAAAAATCCGGGTTTGCAGTGCGGGAGGAATGCCCGCGCCGTTGTCACTCACTTTAATACGAATGCTTCGTCCGGTGGCTTGCGATTCTACTACAATTTGGTTGCCCCCCTGCTGGCCATATTTAATGGCATTATCGATGAGAATAATCAACAATTCTTTGAACAACGTCGGATCGGCATAGATCATCAACGGTTTCGTTAGATGTGATGTGAGCGTCATCTGGGCCTGTTGAAGAGAGTCCCGGAAGGAATTTATCACATCTTCGATCACTGATGCCGAATTAAACCATTGATAATCGAGGGCGAGGATTCCCGAATCTTGTTGTGCTAAACGCTGAAGATGGGTTAATAACCGGGTTAGATAATGCACTTCCAAAAGACTGCTATCAATGAAGCTTTTTACTTCGCCCTGGGCATCTTCTTGGGCCAACTCCAGGCTCGTTTGAATGATGGATAAGGGTGTTCGCAATTCATGGGAGGCATTGTGAACAAAATCACGCTGGCGTTGCAAGGCGTGTTTAATCGGCATAATGTTCCTTTTAGATAATCCATAAGCCAATACAACCGCTAAAACGCCCATAATCCCTGCGACGATGAGAGACGTTTTTCCCAGCACCCGCGAGGCAATCTGCATTTCTCCTAGGGAATACACTGATTGGATCCATCCCACAAACCGACCATGGTGCCATAAGGGATCCGTTCCAATCAAAATCTGCAGCGAACCTCGTTTGATAATCACGAAGGATGCGTGGTGCGTAGGTTTTAAATGAGCATAAAAGGGCAAAATGTTTTTGAGGGGAAAAGGAATACCAGGGCCATAGGCGACGGACTGGACGATGTGCCCTGAGGCAGCGATATCCCACGTGGTGATGAAATTGTCCGAAGTTCGCCGGAATGAGAAATCGTCGCGAAGAATTTCCTGGGTTTCGTCATCCTGTTGTTTTTGCCAGATCTGGCTCATGTTTTGTTTTGCATGGACCAGTAAATCATGACGAAATAACGTATCGGTTACGGCGAACGTTAATCCATCGAGCAGCAGAAAACTGATAAGAAAGATTCCAATAAGATTGCGTTGTAACCGGGCTAATAGCGGCTGTTCTGGAAGAACATGAGGATTTTTAATGGTCATGACAGCATGAACCCCTGTCCCCTCAATGTTTGCAGTTTTGGCCCGCCTCGGCAGCTATGGAGTTGCTTGCGTAAACGGGCTATCACGGCATCAACCACGTTCGCTTTAAAATCGACTTCAGAAGGCCATGCTCGTTCCAAGAGGTCCTCGCGGGTTACGACTTGACGGTGGTGCCGTAGAAGAATTTCGAGGACCGCCCATTCTTTGGGTGCTAAAGAAATCGGACGTGTCCCACAGAATAATGATTTGGTGGCCAAGTCGATCTGCAAATTGCCAATTTGAAAGCTGTCCGGTCGTATCGCCAATTCTCCACGGCGGGTCAGGGAATGAAGACGTGCCATCACTTCTTCTAAGGCAAAGGGTTTGGTCACGTAATCGTCTCCCCCGCTATACAAGCCTTCGACCTTGTCATTGACGGTATCACGGGCTGTCAGAAACAAAACGGGCGTGTCAATGTGTTCTTGGCGCCAAAGACGGCATAGGGAAAAGCCATCGGTATCAGGCAGGGAAACATCTAAAATTACCGCGTCATATGGGTTGTCGTGAATTTTTTGGCTACTGTCGTGGCCACTTTGGCTCCAATCGACGATGTGGGCATGACGCATAAGAGCCAGACGTAAAAGCTTGCCGAGCTTTTCGTCGTCTTCCACCAATAAGATTTTCATAAAACTAACCTCCTCGGATATGAGGTGATCACGAAGCGATCATAATCACCAAGTAATCTAAACGTACCGACGATAAATTACCCTTGACCAAGGAGGTTAATCCAGATGTCTATCACCCATCAATCATTAAAATTATGGGGATTAGCTGTAGTTATTGTATCAGCTTTGAGTTTCTTGGCAACATCGCATACCATGGTGGCGGGTAACAAAATACCAGCCAAATCTGTGCCGGTGACCGCACCGGAAACTGTAATTCCCGAACGCCATGAGGTTTTGGGTCCAAAACCTCAAATTTCATTATCGGAGCAGCTTCTCTTTGCGCGGGAACAGGCGTTGGCGCGTGCGGGTGGCGGGATGATTACACAGGTAAGTGGAAATGCGCGGCAATGGATTTTCACAGTCCAGCAAGGATCAAAAACCACGACCGTTCGTGTGAATAAATAGATGGGACTTCCGGTGTTGTTTTCCGCAAGACCGATATCCATAGCGTCGTCTCGGCTCCTCATTATGAGATGAAGAGCCGAGACGACGTCGAGATAATCTCAGGGTTATCCGGTAATCTCGTTAAGCGGTAAGGCGAGCACCCAACCCCAGGCATTACCAATGTACACGGTTTTGCCTTCAACGGTCGGATTATTATTCAAGAAGTCTCCGCCAATCACCGTTGTGTGTTGAATATGTCCGGTGCGGGTATTAAGGCTAAAGATATCAGGGCCTCCTGCAACAATTAAGTGATGTGATACCACAGCCCCAGGCGCGGAAATATCCTGTCCCAAAGAGGTATTCCACAACACATGGCCACTGACGGCATTCAGTGCGATTTCGCTGTGAGTGAGGGGATTACCGAAAAAGACGGAATTGGTTTGGGGACCAAAAACGGGTGTCGATCCCCCAAATCCATCGGGTACGGGTCCAGTACCGAGCGTTTGGCTCCAGATGACTTGCCCTGTTAAGGGATTCACGGCAAATGCGTCCAGGCTCGCCTCATTACCTTGCGGGTTAACGAGAACATCGGAAATGACTAAGTGATCGACCCCATCATACACAGGAGTCGCAAACGCAAAACCGGAATACTGCAAGGTGGTTGACGAAAAGGTCTGTTTCCAGAGAATTTGTGCGGTGTTCAAATTAATTCCATATAACACATTTGGAGTTGATGTGCCCACAACCATGATCGGACCTTGAGAGGTCAAAGCCAAGGTTGCAGAATCTTGGGTATTAAATCCGGTCAGGTGGAGCACAGGATTTCCGTTAGTATCGACAAAGGGTTTAACGGGAGTGCCATTTTGCGCATTAATGGCCCACACATTGCCGGATCCATCTACCCAATACAGCGTGCCCTGGTAATATAACGGGGTCATGGCATCGGTACCACGGGTATAAAACGTCCACATTTCCCGTCCTGTTTTGGGATTTAAAGCATGGATGTTTTGAAAACTCGCGCCGATATGCACAGCGGGACTATTTTTGGCAAAATCCTGGACGGCGGCAAAATTAAACCAGGGATCTCCAGAACTTTCGATAACAGCATTTGGCGTAACCAGAGGTTGTCCTGCATTGGCGTTAATCGTGTCAAAACGCCAAATGAGTTGGCCAGTGGTGGCATTCAGGGCATTGACCGAATAGCGGCTACTGCCCGCGTACACGATGCCCTGTGCGGGACTGACTCCACTGCCTACGCCAAATGCCAGTGATGTCATCTCTGATGCCACTTGTGGTCCGAAAATAGCCGTGTCCCTGGGAGGACTATTTAATGGCAAGGCATCGTTAAGCGGTGCAGCCCAGTTGACGCCACTTGGTCCTACGGACGAATATCCTTCATGATCTGTTCCCCCCGCATAATATTCCCAGACAGAAGGAAAGTTGGCGGCCTGACTCGGTGTCGGTAAGGCGAGCGGGTTGTCATAACGTGCGGCTTTATCCGGGACAGAGAGGTTGCTCGGAAAATTATTCGGGATGGCGGGAACGCCACCTGGATGGGTCATAATGTAATGGGCAGGGGCGGCAAAAATCCAACCCGAAATGGAGCCGATATACAATTCATTGTCAACGATGACGGGGCTCGATATACCCCAGACCCCAAAGAAGTAGCCATGGCTGGAGAACTTGTTGACAATCGCCCCCGTTTTCGGATTGAGCGTGTAAATATGCTGTCCCTCAGCAAATAGGACGCGGTGGTCATAATAAACGCCGCCCGCCCGGGGTTCATTGACTTCCCCAGGTTGGGCGATGGAGGTCACCCAGCGCAGACGTCCTGTTTTTTCGTTGTAAGACTGATAAGTTTCATTGAGCAAATCGCCGACATAAAGGTTTCCTCCATGGACCATGGGTACACTCCCTTTAAATGCTACGGGTTTGGCCACTAGCCCATTACCACCGAAGTGGCTCCAAAGGAGTTGCCCGGTGTTGGCGTTTAAGGCAAAGATATCTAAATTTAAAACGGGATGGCTTAGGGTGCCGCCGGCCGCGACATCATTCACTAAGGCATCGGTTAACACCACGCCCCGTTTCGGATCCACCACAGGAGGAACATCACCGAGTCCCGTGTTAATCGAGTTCGGTACTTGATATTCCCACGCTAAGTGGGGATCTTGGGGATTTGTCTCATCGACCGCCATTAAATAATTGGGATCTTGTGTTCCGTAAATCATCAAAAACTGGCCTTTATAAGGTCCTTGGGTAGGAATATACCAGTTGCCAGAAGACATGCTGCTAAAGCCGGGATTGCTAAAAGCCGATAATAATTGACCCGTTTGCGCATTCACAGCATAGAGATGGCCATCGCCTGTATTAAAAAACACCACGCCATTATGGTAAACCGGGGTGGGCATGGCTTCACCGGCCGTATCAAAACGCCAGCGGACTTTTCCCGTGAGACCATCGATGGCATAGACCGCTGAGAAGTTCGCGCCACGTACTGTGGGTCCTGGTGGATTCCCGTTGTTGGCAAAATCCACGGCGTGCTGCAGGGTGAAGCCCACGTCTCCAGCGCCGATAAACAATATGGGACGGCCATTGATGGACGTGGCAATGGCATCACCCATATCCGAATTCACGGTTTGCGTTCGCCAGATCGGTACCCCCCTTAACGCATTCACGGCAAAAATTTGATTGTTACTCTCCTCGATATAGACGATCCCGTCCACCATGCTTATTCCCGTGACATTACCTAACCACTGGGCAGCTTCCGCACCCCAGGCTTGTCCCCCATCTTGAGGATAACGGTTAAAAGCCCGGGCGAGGCGCAAAAACTCATCGCCCGTCAATGGTGCGACCCAGAAACTCCCATGCGCCAAAATCGATGGCAGGTGAGATGCTGCGGGACCTTGAAATACGGGATCATGTTGCTGGTTGGCTTGTAACTGATCCCATGACGTGGGAAAGAACGCGTGTATGTGCTGGGGTGCTGTTCCAAAGTGTTTGGGTTTATGCGCTAATTGCAGTTCCGTTGGCGTCTGAAAAATGCTAGGGCCAAAGGATGAGGAAGTGGAAGATTGGGCCTGGACCGGTGGTGGGGCGGCCAAAGTCAAAAGACTAGATATAGCCAAAAGAGCCAAAGATTTTTTGATTGCCATGCCAATTCCTCCAATCTCAATGTATTTACCATCACTAAAAGTGTGGTTGCCATGTATTCGACGATTAAAAAATATAATCATTCTGGTTATTTCGTATATTTGGAGTTTTCATAGAAAAATCGTTCGACCTCTTTTACGCGAACCATAGAAAATGAGAAAAATCATGTCAAAATAGGGCCATTGGTATCGAATCTTGGCTATCCATGAATACCTACAATAAAATGAAAAATTTTTGCGTACCATCAACCAAGGGGATAGTTTTTGATTAGCAATTCAAAAAGCCGGTCAAAAATCCAAGGAATTCGTTCGGATGAGAAGGCAACATCTTGGGTGCGGCGCGCAAATGGCCTTAGGATCTTCATAAATATAACCATATAGTGATATGATAATGAACTAAAGGATTTGATTCGGAGGGGAGGGATAACCATACGATTAGGATTGGGAGATACCGGATTTCTTGGATCTATATCGCGTGATGTGATGTCGAAGGAGAAAATAGACGAGATTACGCGGTTCAACTTGCTCGATGTCATCACACTGGTGTATGAATTACAGCTAAATGCTGTATGTGCCCAGGAATTTACAACGAAACTGTATGCCCTGGCGCAACAATGGGTCGATCGCTCGTGCATTAGGGAAATCCATGTCAAGCAACTCATTGGGCTTTCGACGATGGTTAAAAACCTGCCACTCCAATATAAAGGGATGCTGGCTCATGCCTATGACAATATCTCATTAACAAATCCGACTAATATTCCTGCGTTCTTTTTGGTGTTGGTCCGATTCACATCACCAGGATTGCCAGGCCTCCTATCTACCATTGACCAGTCGATAGAAACCTTGGCAAAAGAGGTTTGCCCGGAAGCCAGGAATTTTTTTGGAGATCTGTTTACCACCATTCATGCCGGCGGCGGTTCTCTGAACCAGGACGATACGCTCAAATCTCTAGCCGTTAAGGACGGTAAGGATGCCAGCCCGGATGACCATATCACGGTCTTAAATCATGTGTTGGTGGAAGATAAGAACTCTGTGGTTTTTGATCAGCTCGTGGGTCAACTATTGAAGGTGGCTCAAGTAACCTTTCAGCCGTCTTCATCTGCTAGCGGCGATGGACTTGCTGGCGGACCGGATAACGTATTTTACCGCAAGGCGCTCTCTACCGAGATTCTTCGGGCGCTGACGCCCGTAAATGGGGTGAGGGCTTATCTAATGCATGGCGTGTGGCGCACGGAGTGGGATCACGAAAATTCGCATGCCGATCCAAGGTTTTTGGAAGCGGCCAAGAAGCTCGCCCCTTATGTTATAGAAGGACCTGTAGAGCCGTTTTACCGAGACGTTTGGCATGTATCTTAAGGAATCAATAGCGAATGGAAGTAAAGGAGCGAAGTACATCGTGATCATTTATTTTTTGTGTACGGGTAATTCTTGTCGTTCTCAAATCGCCGAGGGATTTGCGCGGGTGATGGCCAAAGATGGGGTACAGGTGGAAAGCGCGGGGATCGAGGCTCATGGTTTAAATCCTCGGGCCGTTCAGGTGATGAAAGAAGTCGGCATTGACATCTCAACGCACCACTCCAAACTGATTGACAACCAGTTATTGCGCCGGGCGGATTTTGCAATAACATTATGTGGCGATGCCCGCGATCGTTGTCCCATTACACCCCCAGAGGTTACACGGCTTCACTGGGGTTTTGAGGATCCCGCCCGGGCGGAAGGTACGGAAGAGGAAATTATGGCGGTGTTTCGCCGGGTGCGAGATGGCATTCGTGATCAGGTCAAAGCGTTTTTAGCCGAGCAAAACCTGTTGCGGGAAGACGTTTAAAATCTAAGCGTGAGGATCTTGCGGCAACATATCCAGTTTTGCGGCGAGATTCTGCTTGTGAATTTTGCCAGCACTCGTCAAGGGCATTTCTTTGATATAGAAAATATGATCAGGAATCCAAAATTTGGGTATTCGTCCAGCATGTACTTGATGGACAAGGTAATCGAGGATCATCTCAGGATCAATGGCTTGACGGGTTTGAATGACAGCAACGGGCCGCTCTCCCCATTTCGGATCAGGTGCCGTTAAAATGGCCACCTGGTCAATGCCGTCAATTTCGGAGAGGATGGTTTCCAGAACATTTACGGCGATCCATTCTCCTCCGCTTTTGATGGCATCTTTCAAGCGGTCCACAATAGCCAAAGTGCCATCCGGATATAAAATTCCGAGATCGCCACTGGCAAAATATCCGTCCCGAAAAGCGTGGCGTGAGGCTTCGGGATCGCCCAGGTATTCTTTGGGAAGCCAGGGGCTTTTTATCCAAATTTCTCCGATATTGAGGCCATTGGCATCCATTTCCCGGCCGTGGTCATCGTGAAGGGAGATTTCGACCATGGGAAGGGGCATGACGCGGCCACTCAGGATTTTTTCACGCTCGGGCGAGGAAAGCACGGAATGGGGAGGAATGGAGGAGATGGCCGAGGCTAATTGATCGGTACCCCCATAAATGACGGAAATGTCCACGTGGAAATGAGAGGCTTTTTTGGCTAAGCCATAGGTTAATGCGCTGCCTCCGGTTAAGACTTTTAAGGGATCGTCCAAGGGACCGGATAACTCCTCTAAGAGTCGATAAAGCTGGGTGGGAACCATATTGGCCCATGTCACATGATGTCGAGCAATTAACTCGACTTGTTCTCTCGGGCTCAGTTTAGGGGATAAAACCAAAGACGCGCCAATATATGGTGCGATAAAGGGAATTCCCCAGCCGTGAATGTGGAAAAAGGGGATCAAGGGCAATAGGGTTTCATCGGGTCCTAACCTTGCAGGCGTATCTTGTAACGCGAGATGGTGAACGATTTGCCATGAACTTAATAGCAGATCACGGTGGCGATACATGACGGCATGGGGTCTGCCGGTTGTGCCCGTGGTAAATCCTATAGAAAAGGGATCGGTCTCTTGAATGGCAATACGCGGGAAATTCGTCCGACCTTGCCGGATTAAGGCATCATATTGGGTAGGCATGACGATTTGTTGAGGAACCAAACTTTTTAAGGTGTCGGCTAATGATAAAAATTCAGCTCCGACAAAGAGCCAGGTATCACGGGCTTGGCGTACGGTGTATTCAAGGTCATTTAAGGATAACCGGAAATTTAATGGATGCATAATAGCGCCGACAAAAGCGAGGGCATAATGGAGTTCCAGAAAATTTTGCGAATTGGCATCTAAAATACCCACAACGGTTCCTCGGCCTATGCCCATTTGTTGTAAGCTGTCCGCCAACTTCAGTACGCGCATTAAGAGATCTGAATACCGGGTGAATTGACTGTCATACCAGATGCCTTGCTGCGGATATTTGCGATTGGCTTCCAATAAGACTTGAGAAATAATTAATTGATCCATGGTCGGCTCATCCCTTCCGCCCCCTGCCACTGGGATATCTATCCCTTGAGCGAGATACCTGGAGTTCTTGAACATTTTTAACGTAAATGGTGTTACATGAGCACGGTGAAGCATAGTGACAGAAATACATTCAGGGATAGCCGTAAATGTTATGCGGAACCGTCCAGGTAAACGAATTATTACCAATAATATCATACTCAAGGATTTAGGAAATACAGGTCAACCCCAGGGATCGAAAAGATCTGTGGGAAAACACGTAATGGTGACAAGGTTTGTGATGGACTCGAATGAAGGCGCTATGGCTCACCATGAGATTACGGAGGATGATCAAATAAACCTGAAAAATTTGGACGCTTAACCGCAGAGATCTGCCCTTCGCGGCGTATTGGCTTTTATAAGGTCCCAATCCCAAATCTATGTCACGCGAGCCGGCTTGTTCTGGGCATCCGTAGTAGACCCATTTGGTGACCGAGGCGAGCGCAATCATGCCGATTGGAAGCATTTAATTTGTGCAAGAGATGTTCCACATGTCGTTTAACGGTATGGACAGAAATTTGCAATGCGTCCGCGATTTGAGCATTGGAATAATTTTGGTCAAGCAGCCATAACACTTCGCGTTCTCGCGGTGTGAGTCCTCGAGGATTTGTTTCCGCTTGAGACAAGCTGTTTTTCATTATGCCCTGCCAAAAGGATTGACTGATCAAGACGCATTGAGAGGATAGAACTGTGCGGATTAAATCCACTAATTGATCGCAGCACTGGGTTTTATCAAGCAGCATGTCAATGCCTAATTTCATGACGGATCCCGTTAAATGAAATGTCATAGGCGACAAAAACACGGCCGATTTCACATAAGGATTGAGACTTTTGCATGTGTTTAGGGTATGTTGGATATGAAGAAGATTATCGGATTCTATCAGCACAGCATGCATGCCTGTTGACCGGCTATTATTTCCATCCAGTATGACGACTTCCGTATCGGCTTCCTTTTCTAATACCGCACGAATGCCGGCCGCAAAAATTGGAGAATGGCTGACAATCCCGATCGTAATAACATTCACGGAAGTGGCCCCCTTTTTGAGAGATTACAGAAAATTATGTGGATATTTTTCCCTTTTTAGCATACAACCTCGAACTTCGTAATACGTCTCAATTTTGTCTCAGCTGTTGCTTATCCATTTATACCAAAACGAATACGATGGAAGAGAATTCCACAAAATAGATTCATAGATCTTTTTGCTGTCGGATTATGGCAATAAAAATTAACTGGCCTGATAATCAGCTAGGCCAGCTACTCATTATTCCTTGGCTATACACTGCGTTGCCGAGTTATGACGGTTGGGAGTTTTGTTCAGAGTTATTTTTAGGTCGGACAACACTACAAGAAGCAACGCCAGCGATATGATCTTGTAAGACGGCACTGCCTAGGTCCAATAAAGTAATCACCCGTTCGTCGCTAATCCGGTAATAGACGAATCGCCCTTGTGACTGGGCTTGAACCAAGCCGCAACTCTTTAGACAGGCCAGATGGTTCGATAAGTGGCCCTGGCCAATATCTAGACGTTTGACGAGCTCACCGACATTTAACGAACCCTCTTCGCGCAAACTCTCTAGAATGCGGAGGCGAATGGGATGGCTCAGGGCTTGCCAAAATGAAGCCAACAAATCTTCGTGTTGGGTCTGACTTGTCGTAAAAAACATGCGGCTCTCCTCTTTTTGTCACCGAATAAATTGATTCTAATAAAATTGTACAGAGTTCAAACGTTTCGCTCAACTAACCAATGGACCTATTTATCGCCCTGATCATCATTTAGGTCGACAGATTAAAAAGAAATCGCCTTGTCAGCGTCTTTGGTGAGCACGAAGACGGTATTTATTCATGAATTGGCCGGCCAAATACCGTCAAGGGCCATAAGGAACGGGGGAATAACACGGTCAGTCGCTTAACTGTTTTTGAGCAAGTCATTCAACCGACTCCCCTTATCGATTTTGAGCATAATGCTCCCAACAATGAGAAGGTAAAGCCATGCTGCCATGGAAAATCCGCGACCAAAGGAATATTGGAGAAATTCAATGTGTCCGACTAACGGTGCTTTATTAATTCCGAATGGTAAGGCGGTAATGCCGGAAATAAAGAACATGGTCATATTATAGGCGGTGAAAATTATAGGAGGCCCGTAATATGATCGCAGTCCTAAGAGATAAATGACAGCGATCAACCCGTAGGATGCTGTTTCAATATCAATCCAATATGAGACAATGGGCGTCGAGCCGGGAGTGGCAAAGAGATGAGCTGCCACGTCCAATAATGCAAAGAATACCAATGATAAACGCAATGTATGAACCATCCGGAGGCGTTTTACGTCCAGGTCTAACCCATCTCCAGAAACCGTTTCAAATCGTGTACCCATAAGACGACACATCCTTTCTTATTCGTGAATTATTTCACTTATCATGCTACCACCTTATGACAGAGACCACAGAGGGCATATGGTCCATAAATCAGGACCCAAAGGGCGAGAATTGCTATAAGTCTTATGGCCCCTGGGATATTGCTTCATGGCCAACAAGTTAGACAACTAAGCTCAATGGCGACTGAAATATGGATCAGAAGAACGAAAGAGACTTGGCGAAAAAGCAGGTTATCTGTGTCGATTTCGTTTCTCATAAGAAGATCATTAAGTCGCGTAGAAAAGTTTAGAAAGAAGGGCCTCCAATATCGATGATTGAAATGGGACTATTATTAGTTCATAATGATAAAAAACTATAAAAACACAAGTGATGAAATGAGGTCATTCTATATGACTAGTTCACTCATTCCGCCATCCTGGAATGCATCATATGAGCAGTGGAAACAAACACGTCTACCATCTTTGCTAGAAAAGGACTGGAAGACGGCATTTAGTGATTACCCTTGGATTTCTTTTACCGATAGTCCTTTTATTGCCTTTTCTAAACCCCTCAATTTGTCTCGGATTGCTTTAATAAGTTCGGCAGGTGTGTCATTAACGACCCAGCCTCCTTATGATGCGGAGGATCCCTTTGGGGATCACAGTTTTCGGATCATTGACGCCCAGAGTCCTTTACCAAGCTGGCAAGTTCATCATGGGCATTATGATACGTCTTCGGCGCAAATTGATTACAATACCGTATTTCCCTTGGATATATTGCGGCAATTAGCTCACAATGGAAATATTGGATCGCTTGCAAAAGAAAATTACACGTTCATGGGATATCAACCGGATCCCCGTTTGTTTTACGAAGACTCCGCTGGAAAGATATTAGAGGGATTGCGAGCGCAAGAAGTAGATGCGGTGCTGTTAATTCCTGGATGACCGGTATGTCATCAGTCCGTGGGACTGTTTGCCCGCTATTTAGAAAATGAAGGAATTGCCACCGTGGTCATGGGCGCTCTTAAACCCATGTTGGAAACCATCAAACCTCCTCGGACTTTATGGGTTCGGGCGACACTCGGAAAACTGGTGGGGAATCCCCACGACATTAACCAGCAAATGATTCGGGTTCAAAAGGCTCTTGACTTGTTAGAGACAGCTAACCAGGGTGGCGTGGTCGTTGCATTGTCCGAGAAGTGAAATCGCTGACAAAGCGGCGAATACTTCATGCCTTGCCTGTTGATTTTTAGGGTAATGTGCGGATGGGAAGGGAGAAGGAAAAATGACCCGTCAACATGATACGATGCGCATTGGAGAACTCGCCAAAGTCGCCGGGATTACCCCAAAAACTCTTCGTTATTATGAGGACTTTGGTTTATTGCCGGCCAGTACCCGCAGTGAGTCAGGATACCGGTTATATTCGTGGAACGATTTGGATCGACTGCGGTTTATCCAAAAAGCCAAAACCGTCGGTTTTTCGTTGAGTGAGATTCGTTCAATTCTAGCCTTGCGCAATCATGGAGAAGTGCCCTGCGATCATGTTAAAGCGTTAATCAATCGGAAATTGGAGGAAATTAATTCTCAAATCCAAGCCCTGCGAGATTTAGAGATCGAATTACGCACTATGCAAAAAGAAGCTGACGCATTACCGCCGTGCGAAGCTTGCGTTTGTGAAATCATTGAGCATCATGACGCCATGAGCGGTAACGACATGCCTTGAGAAAGCGATAATCCTTCTGCTTTTCCTGTCTTCAGGTAAGCCAGAAGGATTACCAAAACGGAAACGGAATGTTTTAGGTTCAGGGAACTCATCGTGACGTTCGCCTTTCGCCAATGGGATATGTAGGAACGTTATTAAGGGATTCTTGATGAGGCGATTTCAACTTGCCACCCAAAAACGAGTTAGCCAAAACCGTGCTGACGCTCGTGACCATCGCCAACATCGCCCAGGATGGGCCGATGAATCCGGTAATAGCTAAAGGAATGCCTATCCCATTAAAAGCCAATGCCAAGGCGATATTTTGGGCTGTTTTGCGGTAAGCGTTGCGACCAATAGCCAAGGCTTGCACAACGGCACCAAGGCGTTCACCCATAATCACGACATCTGCTGATTCCATGGCAATATCGGTGCCTGCCCCAATTGCAATACCTACGTCAGCTTGAGTCAGGGCCGGAGCATCATTAATTCCGTCTCCCACCATCATGACGCGGTGACCATTTTGCTGCAATTTTTGCACCTCATGGCCCTTTTCATCTGGTAATATTTCGGCGCGAAATTCATCAATTCCTACGGCTTGGGCCACGGCTCGGGCTGTGTACATGTTATCTCCCGTCAGCATGATGGGGGTAATGCCAAGGGCTTTAAGTCGCCCTACAGCTTCTTGGGCATCAGGCTTAATGGTATCAGCGATCGCGATAAAGCCCACTAGCCTGTTATTTTCTGCGACTGCCACCACAGTATTCCCGCTTTCCAGCAAGGATTTAAGCCGGGTTTCGTGATCGTTAAGAGTTATCCCTTCATCGTGCAAAAAGCGAGGGGATCCGACCCTGATGTATCGCTCCTCCCAAATTGCGCGCAATCCTTTGCCCGCAATGGCTTCAAAATTTTGCGCCTTGGGAATATCAATATGTTTTTGTTCGGCGTACTGGACAATGGCTCGGGACAAAGGATGTTCCGATAGGGTTTCAGCCAAGGCGGCTAATTTCAATAGATATTCTTCAGATACGCCATTAAGTGGCAGAATCTGGGTAACCGATGGACGTCCTTCTGTCAGTGTCCCCGTTTTATCTAGCGCAACCCATGTTATATCCCTTAAAGTTTGAAAGGCTTCTCCTCCGCGAATCAATATGCCGTGTTCTGCCGCCATGCCGCCTCCACGAATCATGGCCAGCGGTGTAGCCATACCTAAAGCGCAAGGATAGCCCATGACAAAGACGGCCAGCATGGCAAAAATGCCGCGTGTCATGTCTATATGTCCCGATACTACATAATCTCCGAGTGTCCAGATAAGAATCGCCAATGCCGCAGCCGCCAGCACACCAGGCACATAGACCGCAAGAACCTGGTCAACCAATTGCAAGATTCCCGGTTTTTTGGCCCGAGCTTCTTCAATTTGGTGGGCGATCTGTTGGAGAAAGCTTTGTTCGCCAACACGGGTTACCAAGACGATCAAAGATCCCGTAAGATTGATCGAACCCCCGATAACTTCAGTTCCTACGGTTTTGTCTACGGGCAGGGATTCGCCTGTGACAAGACTTTCATTAACGCTTGAGGAGCCCTCGACAACTACGCCATCAAGCGGAAAGGCCTCGCCCGGTCGAACGCGGATCATGTCTTCTACCTCGACTGACTCTACCGGAACCGTTTGTTCGACACCATTGCGGATCACGGTAGCCATGGCTGGTTGCAGCGCAAGAAGTTTCATAACGGAACGCGATGCCTTGGTTCGTACTAGTAGCGACGCGTATCCGGAAAGGATATGATATGTCGTAATAAACGTAGCGACGGCAAAGAAGTCAGGAGCAGGAAATGCCAAGGTGGAGATATGAGCATATGTTCCCACAAGTCCCAATGTGCCGCCTAAAAATCCGCTGAACGCGCCAAATTCCAAAAGCACGTGTTGGTTCAGAATTCCACGTTTCAGTGAATGCCACGCCATACGTAAGATATAAAGTCCGGGGCCGAACATGGTTATTACGGCTAAAAGAGGCATAATGATCGTCATGAGGAGACGAATTTTGTCCAGGGCAATCAAATGAAACCATAGGAAACTCATAAGGATCAGAGCAAGCCCGGTCATTGTTCCGGCAATCCCCAAACGTCTACGTTCCAAATCAATCTCTTTTTGTTGTTCCTCGTACGCCTTAACCCGTCTGGGATCGCGGATAGTGTATCCCAAGTCTAACAGCGTCTGCCGAATCTGATCACCTGTTAGCACCTTAGGATTAAACTCAATCAGGGCTTCTTCATGGGCTAAGGATACACTGGCATTGATTATGCCAGGCATGCGTGCGAGTCCTTTGGTAATACTGGTTGCACAAAAAGAGCAAGCCATGCCCCCAACTTTGTATTGTACTTGCTGAGTTTCTTCAGTCATGATGACACCTCCGGTTTCACCTGGTAACCCAAAGCTTCTAAACGGTTTTGAATCACCTCTTCTGAGGTCTCCTTCAGGGAAAAGGTGACTTCAATCTTCTGCGTCTGGTGATTGGCCGTAACCTCGTGAACACCGGCAATGCGCTTTAAAGCATTTCCTACCCGAGCTTCACAACTCACACAATGGAGTTTTTCTTCGCCAATTATGAGAAATGTTTGAACCTTGACCATGGATATCACCCCTAAGGATTTATGTGTGCGGTGATTTTTTCCCTGTCACCGCACAGACATCGTAAACCCTCCTGTTAACTGGAATGTCAAGCGATTTTTCGCACGCAATTTCTGTGATGTGAGATTCTTGACGCAGGGGACGTGTCGTGGTACGCAATAAGAGCCGTGCATTTTCCTTATTCGGTGATAGCCAAGAGGAGATTAGGCCCAGGGCGGTCTCGCACACTGGCGGACTTAAGATGATTTATCAAGGTAGAGAGATTCAGCGTTGGATGGATGCCCGCCAGCCAATGTCTATGATTGGCTTCCCCCGAACTCAATCAGGGTTCAGTGCTAGCTGAAGGGGGAGAATTTCTGCGAAAGCCTTTCCCAAAGGCCCGGAGGTGCCGTTAGGTCTTCCGTCGATTATTGGGTCAAAAAGACGATTGTAGCCTAAGCGTAGTAAGCGCAATGAAATGCCGATATGATTTGATTGTTGCTTATCGTATCGATATTTAACAAGATGACATCCGTGTCAGTGAGCATAGCGCCTAACATGAATACTTTGGATTATATCTCACTACCTTTAGGGGGCACAGTTAAGACGGCAGTGATTGGTCTTCCTTCAAATCGCCAAGGTGATATGACACTGCCCGGTAAGTTGGGATGAAGATTCTTTGATTCACAGTGGGCCAAAGTCAACGGCGATACGGTCTTCTTTACGTCTCAAGGAGAGTTGATGTGATACAGACCTTAGAGAAAAACCGCGCCAAGAGATGTGGCTAATATTCCCAAACTCCACATGGTGATATACCAGATTTTTTTGGGTTGTGTCCGATGTCCGTTCATGTCGGTCGACATGGGTGCCTCATGATGATCATGGCCAGGCTCAAGATGGTGATGCTGTTCCAAGTGATCATTAACGTGCCCTTGTTGGGATGTTGTCTTGTGCGCTGTACTCATTAATCCATGTTTTAAGTGAGCCGCAACCATCCACCAATTTAAAGGATAAGCGAGAATGGCTCCGGCAATGAGGGCGAGTGACATCATAAACCAAAACTCGCCGTGATGCGGTGAGGACGCGGCAGGATGAAGCCGGATCCAGGGAACCATGACCGCAATCATCCCAGCCATCACGCCATTCATGGATAACCATTCAGCCAGGAACATTTTTCGAAGAGCCATGAGGTAGCTGCCACCAACCATATCTTTCATGAATAGCGATTGGAAAATAAGCCATCCAACAAGAAATCCAGCGATATATTCAATTAAGAGATTGAGTATCATCGATATGTGCACCGGATGAAGAAGACCAATGATGACGGCAGCTCCAATTATGCCGACACTGTCTCCGGCAACACAATGCAGGGTGGATCCGACCGCTTGTTTCCACAAAGGTGCAATATATTGGCGGTGCGTGCCAGGCAAGGGTTCTCGCACGGTTAATATGTACAATATGAGCCCTAAAGGGCCCATAAATATTGTAACCAGGAGAAAAGCCATATGCATGGTGGTGTCAATGGGCGCATGGGACCAGTCGAGAATTATAAACAGCACGGATAGCAGGGAAAGGATCCACCAAAGCAAGACGGCGTCCCCCATTGGGCTTTTTCCTCCTGATTGTTTATATATTGGCCGGACATTTTTTCGACAATCCCCAAAAAGCCTGCTGCCTAAGAAACGGAATTACTACGTAGATTTTTGAGTCATAGCGATAAAGTACGCACTTAGCGCAATAACCCAGGCGATAGCCATGGTGAGTGAATCACTATTATGTTGCCCATCCATAAAAAAGGTTAGC
Source organism: Sulfobacillus thermosulfidooxidans (assembly GCF_001280565.1). NCBI lineage: Bacteria > Bacillati > Bacillota > Clostridia > Eubacteriales > Clostridiales Family XVII. Incertae Sedis > Sulfobacillus > Sulfobacillus thermosulfidooxidans. Next base: position 2,281,513 of record NZ_LGRO01000001.1, read on the forward strand.
CCGCTATAGCCTGCGATGATAACCGCAATGAGTCCGATTCCGGCCCACAATTTGGGTGCCGATCCGGCACTTGACAGCGATCTCAATGCGGTAATAAGAGAAAACACGACTAAAAACACTCCCAACATCATATGAATCATAAAGACTGGAGAACTAAAACCTCGGCTAATCATCATATGGAATCCCATAGGAATGCCTTGATTTTGTGAATTCATGGTGGGAAGGGTGATGTAAAGATTGGTATACATACCCAAGACAAATTGAATGAGCAATAAGCCAACCATTATACCAGAAAAAGCCTGGATGGGGTTTTGTGCGGATACAGAACGGTTTATCATTACGGGGCCTCCTTTATTATTCCAGACTGAACTACTCTTGTTGTGAAGTCCTGGGTAAGAATTCCGGGTATGTTCTTCGGAGAAGACATACCCGGCGTGATGAGATCGGGGGTTTAAGCCTTGTTTTGGTTCACATACTGGGCCGGATTTTCTTGAAAGCTCTTGGCGCATCCGGCGCAGCAAAAGTAGTAGCGAGTACCCTCATAGTCAACATGGGGCGTTGTGTCGGCTACGTCAACAGTCATTTGACAGACAACGTCTACGGCTTGTGCCATGGGATTTCACCTCCTTCCGTTGGAAGTGGTGTGGCGGGAAGTTTTGCTGTTTTTAATAGCAGGGAGTTCGAGACGACAGATACGGAACTCATCGCCATGGCAGCACCTGCTAATACAGGGGAAATGATGCCAAAAGCCGCCAAAGGAATCATCATGACATTGTAGATGAGAGACCAGAATAAGTTTTGATGAATCTTTCCGAGTGTCTTCCGTCCTAAGGCTAATGCCCGAACCACCCCGAAAATTTCTGGGGATAACAAGGCGACCTCTGCCGTTTCCAATGCGGCGTCGGTTCCTGAGCCCACAGCGAGACCGAGATCTGCAGTAGCTAATGCCGGGGCATCATTAATCCCGTCACCAACCATGAGTACCCGAAATCCTTCTTCTTTAAGTTGGCTCACAATCTTGGATTTGTCAGCCGGGAGAAGGCCGCCATAAATCCGGTCGACGTTTAACTTGGTTCCAATCGCCTTGGCTGCTCGCTCTTGATCACCAGTTAGCATCGCCACTTGAATACCTCGTTCGTGCAACGCTTGGATAGTGGCTGGCGCATCATCGCGAATCGTATCCGCCACAATAATAGCGCCGGCTAAGTGCTCAGATTGTCCTACCCATATCACGCTGGCTCCTTGTTCTTGCCAGGTATTTACAGTGTGTTGGATATCCTCGGGAACACTGACATGATATTGTTCCATCAGACGCAAGTTTCCGACGACGACTTCTTGATCGTTAATATATCCAACCATCCCCAAGCCGGCTTCGGTATAAACATCTTCCGCCTGGAGTTCAGGAACGCCTTGCAATTTCGCTCCCCGCACGACGGCTTGGGCGAGAGGATGGGTCGATTCGCGCTCAATCGCCGCAGCCAATGCTAAAACGGTATCCTCGGTAAAATCACCATAGGCGATGACCTGCTGCATAGCAGGCTTTCCGCGGGTTAAGGTACCGGTTTTGTCAAATGCGACCAAATTGATGCGGCTGGCGGTTTCCAAGGCTGCGCCGTTGCGGAAAAGAATACCGCGCTTGGCTCCAATGCCTGATCCGACCATTACCGCAGTCGGCGTTGCTAATCCTAAGGCGCAAGGACAAGCGACCACTAAAACCGCTACGCCATCTAATGCAGCCATTCGCCAGTGACCCGTAATCGATCCCCAAATAATAAAGGTAACAATGGCGATGCCGATAACTACGGGGACGAACACATTAGCAATCGTATCGGCGAACCGTTGAACCGGGGCTTTGGTTGCTTGCGCCTCCTCGACGGTTTTGACGATTTGCGCCAATGTGGTATCATGCCCGACCCGTTCCGCCTCGATTTCGAGGGTTGAGGACCCATTGAGTGTTCCGGCTGTGACCATGTCACCAGGCTTTTTATCCTGGGGCAAAGGTTCTCCCGTTAGCATGGATTCGTCGGCCGTGCCTTGTCCCGCTACGACTTTGCCGTCGACCGGAAAACGCTCGCCAGCTAAGACCTGCAAAATGTCCCCGGGGTGAATGGCGTCAACGGCCACATTTTCCCAGTCTCCTTGGGCCGTTTTTCGGCGGGTTTCTTGGGGACGCAGGGCTAACAATTCTTCAATAGCTTGACTGGTGCGTCCTTTAGCGACGGCTTCCAAATATTTTCCAACCAGTACAAGAGTGATGACGGTGGCTGAGGAGTCGAAATATAGAGGGCCATGCACCAGGAGATCATACAGGGATAATCCCCAGGCAGCGAGTGTACCCGTTGCGACCAACACATCCATGTTGGCATTTTTGTGCCGTAAATTCATCCATGCCCGGTGAATGAATCCCCATCCGGGTCCCCACTCGACGACGGTGGCAAACAGTGCCAACATAATGCCATTATCGAGCCAGGAGGGTCCGACATGAAATAGCATATGCACCATATCAATCCAGATCGGAATGGAGAAGACAATGGACCAGGTCAAGCGGCGTCTTGCCACTTGCATTTCATGTGAGCGCGGATTCGGTTCATCCGTGGTTTGTTGTTTTGGAGCAAAGCCCGCGGCCTGAAGGGCATCTGTGACTTGTTGAGCATCGGCGACGCCGCGAATAAGGTCAAGGGAGAGCACACCGGTGACGGCGTTAACTTGCACATTTTCTACTCCTGTAACGGACTCTGCCGCTTCGATCGCGCGTTTACGCAAGGGTTCTTCATCCATACCAGCTAATACCCATGACACATGATCTTTCCGCACGCTATAACCTAATTCGGTGATGGTTTCAACGAGTCGCGGCATGGTCACAAGGCTCGGATCAAAAGTAATATTGGCCCGTTCCAATGCCAGATTCACATGGGCATCGACACCGTCTAACTGGTGCAACGCTTTTTCGATACTATTGACGCAGGTAGCACACGTCATGCCACCGATATCTAAATTGATGGACTGAGCAGACTGTTCTTGATCAATCGGATGAGTGGCCATCACTCTCACCTTCTTTCATAATTTTTTGAACCGTCTCAGGTGTTTCATCACTATGACAATGGCACAGCGGGTGTTCGATTAACGGGGATAACGCATGATCCGGTCCAATGGCTTCCCCTGCTGTGAACGGCATGTATTTCATCGCCCCGATGAGTTCGTCGACGATGGGTGTGCCCATGCCTTCGCGCATTGCATCGGCCACACAAGTCAAAAGATGATTGCGTAATAAAATTCGCTGGACTTGCTCTAGACTTGCCTGAACCGCTGAAACCTGTTTCATGATGTTCACACAGTAGATGTCTTGATCGACCATGCGCCGAATGCTTTCCAAGTGTCCTGCGGCCACTTTCAAGCGTAAGGCAGCATCCTTTTTCAATTCCGGATCCATAAACTTACCTCCCTCCCCACCCCCGGTGGGGTACTTGTTTACAGTGTGAACCCGCGTTTTTGATTTGTCAACCCCATCATCAATCATTAGGATTCCATGGCGGGAACCATAAAGCGGATAACAATAATCATTCATGAGGCGATTTTTTCTTAAGATGTGTGAATTTGGCGGTTCTATGCATTTTGAGTGCGAATGATTGGGACCAAGTTAAGCATCGAAGTGAAACCTTTTCTTGGCGTTTTAACCGGTTTTATAATGAGAGGGCTTTTACAACGTATGACAGGTTGTGCCGAAAATGGGAGCGGGGACTCAACGGTATTATTCTCAAGGGATATCATGCCATGAAGGGAAGAGGTCATGAGTTATTGGAAAGAGTGGATCGCGAAGGAAGAGGAGCGCTTGCGGCAACAGGACAATTGGCGGATCCTGCCTTCAAATCAAGGCACGGCACCAGGACGCATTGTCCAGAATGCGAATCATAAAATATTAAGTTTTGCCAGTAATGATTATCTGGGATTAGCACATCATCCAGCTGTGATAGAGCAGGCACAACAGGCTCTTAAGACATATGGCACGGGATCGACCGGATCAAGATTGTTAACCGGGAATTCAAAAATTCTTACCGAGTTGGAACGTGCTTTGGCGGTGTGGAAAGGGACGGAAGCGGCTTTGGTCTTTCCTAGTGGCTATCACGTCAATATTAGTGTGTTAGCGGCTGTGACAACGGAGTTAAGCCATATCTTTTCTGATGCCGCTAATCACGCTAGCATTATTGACGGATGTCGCTTGAGTCGGGCGAAAACATTCATTTACCGGCACAATGATCTGGATCATTTGCGACAGTTATTAGCCGCATCGGTAGGTGCCGACCGCCGATTTATTGTGACCGAAGGCGTATTTAGCATGGACGGCGATGTTGCTCCGCTTCCGGATTTGCTGGACTTAGCCGAAGAATATGAAGCGGTTGTCGTGCTTGATGATGCACACGGTACAGGGGTCATGGGGATTAAAGGACGGGGAACACTTGCGGCTTTTCAGCTGCAAAGTGATAACGTGTGGCAAATTGGAACATTAAGCAAGGCCGTGGCGGCCCAAGGAGGTTTTGTAGCCGGACCCCGGTCCCTGATCGATTATCTGGTGAATAAGGCCCGCGCCTTTATTTTTTCAACCGGTCTCAATCCTGCTGCAGCTGGGGCGGCTTTGGAAGCGATTCATATTGCCCAAGAAGAAGAGTGGCGGCGAGAGCACATCCAACGCGGGGCTGAGTCCCTGCGTCAGGGACTCAAGGATTTGGGCTATCATGTCTTTGCATCCGGTATCCTTGCGACACCCATTGTTCCTGTGCTCATCGGGTCCAATACGGAGACGCTGAAGGTGGCCCAGGCATTATGGGACCAAGATATTTATGCGCCAGCTATTAAGCCGCCGACCGTGCCGCCAGGGACGAGTCGCTTGCGGCTAGCCGTTAGCGCTGCTCATCATGAGGAGGATATCGCCAGAACATTAGCAGCCTTTCGCCGCATCAAAGATGACCTTGTCGGCTTTGATGGCACGAAATGAGGAGACACCCCGTGAATATTTATAGTGTTCGAATGCGAGCGACAGATGGGCAAGGACGCCATCTTTCGGGAATGGAGCGTTTAATCTTTGAAGAAGACGTTTCCATGACGCTTCAAGCATTGTATCAACGGGCATGGCATTACGAACCCCATAACGTATACATCACTGTTGAGAAGATCGACCAGGAGATCACTGTGGTTCCCGTCCTGCGCATTCGAAGCGAGATCCATACGTCGTCTAGCAGATCTGGGGTACGAAACCAAGCACGAGAAATTTTGCTGGACGCGCATATTGAAATGGATGTCATCGATTATGCTTTTTCTCTCCTAGACCAGGGGCCAGCCGCAGGTGGAGGGAATATGCGGGGAGCTGTCTTATTGACGAAGCGAAGCGGGCGGCGTTTAGAGCCCGACAAGGACCGGGGTGTCAGAACCTTGCGGGTAGACATTCACCCCGAGGACCGCGAACGTCTACATGTGGCCTTAGTTCAACAAGGATTTCCTCATCCCCGAACTCAAGACGCTTTGATTTTAGCGACTAAGACCTTATGGGCCGGGGTGATTGCCGAATTAGGCTGGTCAGATGATCCGGATTATACGACGGGTTTTGTGGCAACAAAGGGGACTTATTGGCGGTTCGAAGGAATCAAAGAAGCTGGCGTGAACGTAGGGGGACGCATTTATTTTGTGGAAGAAGACGAGGATACGGCAGAATTAATCAAACGGCTTCAGCAAATTCCGATTTGGGTCACGGTTTGAATCAAATTGGCGAGAAATGGGGAAGATAACATGAATAGATTGCTGTCCTTAGAAGACGTGGAAAAATCGATGCAACAGTTTATTGACGAAAGATTTTTAGGACAACCGTTCTTCAAGACACTGCTACAAGGCGAGTGGACTGCTCACACGTTGCACTATTTTGCGTGGCAATATGCCCATTACAGTGCGAATTTTCCCCGGATACTTGGAGCGGCTATCTCCGCTATGGCTCCTGAAGATGATTGGTGGATTCCCTTAGCAGATAATTTGTGGGATGAAGCGGGACGGGGAATACCGGGACATTCCCATGCCGTCTTGTATCGCACCTTTTTAGAAAGTGTTGATCCAAAGGCGCATAAGCTATATGACAATCGTCAAAAGTGGCCATCTATGGGACCGAGTGTTTCGCAAGCCGTAAAAGACTTTATCAATTTCTTTTACAAGGCGACGCCGCTTGAAGCCATGGCGGCTGTGGGATTAGGTTCCGAATTTTTTGCTGATCAAATTATGGGAACGATTGGTCAAGGACTACGTCACCCTCAGTATCAACAAAAATCTTCGGTGAATACGACATTTTGGGAGGTGCATGCTCGCCATGATGAACCCCGTCATTATGCACTATGTCGCACGGTCCTTCTGAAAGAAACGCCAGCGGATTCCTATCAACATATTTTGGAGATTGGTCAATATATTGCGGGATCGGAAGCTAGCATGTATGACGGTATCTATCAAGAAGCTTTGTCGCACGGGATCTAATTAGTCTTCGAGCAAACATCACGAAATAGAGAGTGCAGAGAGAGAGAAAACCCCCGGGAAGTCCCGGGGGTTGGTAAGGGAATATATGACAAATAGCAGGACATTTATTCGGAGGAGATGTCTTCCAAACTCCGTTTGTTGCCATGGGCTACACTTCCCAGAACGATGACATTAGCTATTATTCGTATCCCACATAAAGGCTGGTATGCAAAGGCCCCAACAGTACCGGGAATGCAAGCCTGTTAGGAATTCGAACAAAAACTGAACTGGTCAACGACGCAAACGCAATTTATTCTCATGTGAATTACTGTCAATATGACGAGATGACGTGACATGATCAGGGTTCTGGTAACCGGACTCATGTGTTCGTCTCCGTTAGTCACTATCCGAAAACTGTGCACAAATTTGTTTATCTGCTCTGCGATGGCTTCCCTGGGGTTTCATTGTGACCTGGTTTGCTGCCATTTTAGACCGTTATCCTAATGCGAGGTCCTGTGAGACAGACGTTGATACTGTGCCTAAAATGAACCTTCGATATGATGAGCCAGACGTCATATGTGAGGAGGTGTGTAAATTGCAAAAATATTTACGGTGGTTAACGAATAGTGGCCTACTTGCAATGGGCTCGGCCCTATTTCTGGGAAGTTCAGCCTTTGCAGCCGATCCGCTTGGACAATTGCCGGGTGCGCCGACCACGCAGCCGGCGTCCTTGACGATTAATTATGTTGGCCTGCATCAAAATAAGGCGGGAACAGATGGCTTGATTATAAAAGTATCGAATCTTGTGGTGCCGAGTAGTGGCTCACCAGCCGATACGCTGGAATTTGACTTGGGGAATGCTCCGGGATTCGGCATTCAGTCAGACTTCACGGTGTCGGTAGCGCCAGGTTCACCGAATTACGGTACATGGTTTGTGCCACTGAATGTGAAACAAGGAACGCCATTAGGGAATTTATCATTGGGCGGTGTTAACTTGACTGCCAGTGAATGGCTGCCACATCAGTCACAGTCGCCAGGGGTTAACCCGGAACTGGCATTGGGTGGGGCTACTTTACCCGAAAAATTGCCTTTTGGTCAGTTGCCAGAGGTCCCGTGGGCGGCTGGATTGCCGTTGTTGGCGCTTGGGATAGGCGCTTTATGGTGGCGACGGTCCGCACGTGTCCACATGGTTTAAATCTGCTCAAAGAATCTTTCTCCTCGCCTTGGGACACGCGAATGCGCATGAGACAAGCTATTTAGCGTACCCTTGGCGAGGATTTTGTAATCGTGAGCAACTCTCCTCATTAGAGGCCCCATACGCAAAAGGATAATGGCGACAATCATGGTGGTTGCCGTATTCTTTGTATTTACGTGTTTGTGTTTACATGCAACCACCATCCGAGTGAGTCCTGGGTTTCCAAGAGAAAAACTCTCAATTATCTTCAGCACCGCGGGCCTATTGAGGCTTATTTTCGTGTGGGAGGACAAGTTTTTCGCCGATTTTTATGTCAGAATACAAATCGTTTATGTTAGAGATCTGCTATGATCAATGTGAAATGCGACAAAACTCCTCGAAGTTATCGGTTAATCCTCCAAAAGATTTTTGCATTATGTCAATATTGTGTTTCTTTAGTCTTAAAGTTTGGTCAGTTCATTACAAATTCTTGACATGAAGAAAGGAGAGACAACAATGGCCGTTGAGGAAATGGTTGTGGAACAGGATAAGGCGTTTCATGTTGAAACCCATGGGATTGATATTATTCCTGAAAATCAGCGCCACGGATCGCCCAAAGATTTATTTTGGGTGTGGATTGCGGGAAACCTCACCTTTGGGGAATTTGTTATCGGCGATCTCTTTATTCAAATGGGTCTCAGTTTATGGGAAGCGCTAGCGATTGACCTCTTTTGTGCCGTGGCTTATGTCATTTTAGGGTGGATGAGCTTGGCAGGACCTAAAGCGGGCACTGCGACACTCACGATTTCGCGGGCGATATTTGGCATTAAAGGCAATCGCCTACCCGCCTTGTTTAGCTGGATTGATACCGTGGGTTGGGAAGCGGTCAATACGGTCCTCACGGTGTTTGCCCTCGTGGAACTGTTTGGTTTGATTGGACTCCCGCATCAAGGAGTAGGAGTGACGATTGCAGCTCTGGTAATCAGTCTCTTGTTGACCTATATTGTGCCGATTTTAGGCCATCAAACGGTGGTGGTGATGCAACGCATTTTGGCATACGGGCTGGCTTTGTTGTCTCTTGGCTTATTCTTCGTGGTGTTGCCGCACGTGCCTTGGAATTACGCGGCCTCGGCGCATCCTTGGGCGGCTAACAACACCCTAACCTTCATTTTCGGCCTGTCGGTCGGCTTGATGTCCACGGTGCTGTCGTGGACCAATTATGGATCCGACTATTCCCGTTATCTTCCCAAAAACGTGTCGGCGAAAGCCGTGGTGGGATACACTTGGCTGGGCTCAGGGATTGCGGCCATTGTGATGTTGGGACTCGGAAGTATTGTGGGTACGCTGGTGAATTCCCAGGCCTATGCGGCCAATCCGGTGACGGCGATTGTCAAAATCTTACCGGGATGGTATGACATTCCCTTTTTACTTGTGGTGATTGCAGGTCTTGTGACCGGTAACTATCTCAACTCTTACAGTTCGTCCATGAGCTTTTTAGCCATGGGTGCGAAAATCCACCGGTTAGCCTCAGCCCTTCTCGATAGTGGGATTGCAGTGGCTATTACGTTATACGCCCTGTTTTTGGCTCCCGCCTTCCTGACGTTTTTTCAAAACTTTTTAGATTTAGCGGTCTTGGTTATCGGTCCGTGGACGGGCATGTTTTTGGCGCATTACTTTGCGGCAAAAGGGGAATATGATGCGCCCAGTTTGGTCATGGAAACTCCACAGAGCCGCTACTGGTTCCAAGGGGGCATCAACTGGCCGGCCATTATCATTTTTCTCTTGTCAGCATTCATGGCCTTTTGGTTTGTGGATTCGACGTTGTGGGTGAGTCCTGTATCGAAAAACTTGCTAGGAGGCATGGATTTAAGTGCGTTTGTAGGGCCCATTTTGGGATTTGTGCTGTATTGGCAGTGGTACCAGACCCGTCTGGCCACTCACCGCGTTGCGATTGAACCGTGGGCGGCTATCAAGGAAGAAGGCGAAGCATAATGGTGGATTTGGTAATCCGTGGGGCCCGGGTTCTCTCTCCGGCCAATGGCCTTGATATGGTAACAGATGTCAGTGTGACGGGCACGCGCATTGAGCATGTCGGTCCATTCGAACAGGGGAATACCGCCAGAGAAGAAATTGATGGCAGAGGTTATCTACTAAGTCCCGGTTTTATCGATTTTCATGTTCATGGTTTTGCCTATTTTACCGATTACGGTACCTACCCAGATGACGTCGGTGTGCGCTCGGGGGTGACGACAGTTGTCGATCAAGGAAGTGCGGGATATTTAACTTTTCCCGCCTTCCACGAATTTATGGTGAAACATAGTGCGACCCGGGTGTTGTCCTATTTAAATATCGGGGCAGTTGGCACGATTAAAGGCAGCATGTTACCGCCCTTACATGGGCCAGATACCGTGGATGTGGGGGCTGTGGTTGAGACGATCGCCAAATATCCCCACATTATTAAAGGGATTAAAACCCATGCTGAAATGGGCGGAGTTGCCCGGTGGGGTTTTCGTGTTTTGCAAAAAGCCAAAGAGGCGGCCAAAAATGCGGGCGTACCCTGCTATGTTCATACGGGGAAACTGATTCCAGCCGAAGGGTTCGAGTTGCCGGATCCTGATACCATTTTGCCCCAAGCTTTGGAATACCTCGAACCCGGGGATATTCTGACCCACTGTTTTACGGGACATCCAGGGGGCATTGTGAAAACGACGGGTGAGGTACACGAATCCGTGAGACAAGCTACTCAAGATGGTGTGTATTTAGATGTGGGCTACGGGGAGCATTTCTCCTTTGCCATCGCTCAAAAAGTCTTAGACCAGGGCGTAATGCCTTATCTCGTCAGTAGCGATGTCCACGCGCTATTTAATCGGCCTCACAGTTTACAAGCGACCTATGGCCTTTTCAGCGCGTTATCTCACTTGCTGGCTTTAGGACTTCCTCTAAACGATTTGATTGCCATGGTCACCGATCATCCCGCCAAGATTTTAGGGCTAGATCAGGAAGTGGGCCGGATTGAGGCGGGATATCAAGCTGATTTGACCTTATTTCGCTTGGAAACGGGATCATTCACGTTTCGGGATCGCTTTGGGGTCAGTGTACCAGCCACAAAGAGACTCGTGCCAGAATTGACGATACGGCAAGGGGTTCGCTATCCGGTTCAGGTCATGGAGGAATCGGAGGTGTGAAAGGAAAATGCGCGTGATTAAGAGTCAGGATTTGACTCCCCGGCTTGTGGGGGTGATCCAGGCGAAAGATATCGTGCCCTATGAGTGCCCTTGGCTGCTTCATCCAGGTCCCCCCTTACCGCATTCGTTGGATAGCCTTTATCCTGCACAACAAAAAACACTGAAGGCCTTGATGGCATGGGAACATTGGCCGGATGATACGGGGTTGAAACACTCTCTTCGGGTGTTTCCTACGCAAGATTTTCATGTCGCAGCGCCTTTAGTGGGATGGGTTTCACCATCAATGTTGTTGTGGGTTGTCGAAGATCCCATTACCCATTTTAAGGGGTATGCTCCGATAAACGAAGGTACGGGTCCTAGTCTTCGAATGGGTGAGGTATCTTCTGCGATCTTAGACCGCCAAGATTGGCTCAACCAGGTTTTTGCCCCAGTGATGACAGAACTTTTGCATGTACTCGATATTCAACTCTGGCCGATTATCCAACAAGCCCTGTATATGGGCGATGAACTGCATATGCGCTCGGTGGCTGCGTCCTTTGTGTTTCAAAATCTCTTAATGCGTCCCTTGTTGACATCGGGACGGTTTGGCGCTTTAAGCCTCACCGATCAAATGATGTTCTTTCAGGTTTTATGGGGAAATCCACTCGCCTTTTTGAACATTGTTATGGCGATGAGCCAAATTTATTTCCAGCACTGGGCGGAGCAGAAGTTTCCGTCCAACATGATTATAGCTATCGGCGCCAATGGATTTGCCTGGGGCTATCGGTGTCACGATGATCCGGACCATTGGCAGCTTGTTCCCGCCCCGTTGGCCAGACCGGGACGTCCGATTGGTCGATCTTTTCTACCCATTATTGGGGATAGTTTTGTGTGCGAAGTGATGGGATTTGGTGGGCAGATTATTCACAATGCGCCCGCACTTTGGCAAGATATCGGCTATGTTCCGCCTCTTTCCCCATCCGAATTTTTTCGGTCTCCCTTGTGTGCTCAAGACCTTCCGGTTGTTTTAGCCGGCGATGAGGCGCCCCTGCGGGGCGGCGCCTGTCCTTCGGATTTGCCGCATATGGCATTTGATACAGCCTGCGTGGGCATCGAGGGCGGATTTTTAGGGGCAGGACGCGTGGGGGGGAGTCCCTGGTACCGATCGAAGCGGGATGAATGTTATGGCTAATTATGCCGATTATCTATTGATGTGGCTAGGAAGGCAGGGGGTTTCCCGGATTTTTGGAAATCCAGGAACGACGGAACTTCCGCTCATTGAGGCCTTAGCGCGGCAGTCCAAGATTGAATATGTTTTAGGCATTCATGAAACCGCCGTGTGTGCCATGGCGGATGGACTAGCCCGGCTTACCCGCACTATTCAGGTTGTGTCACTCCATGCGGCCCCGGGATTAGCCAATGCCGAAGCCATGATTTACAATGCCGCTTTTAGCCATAGCCCGCTACTATTATTGATTGGTCAGCAAGATACCCGTCTACGTTATGAGCGACCTTTTCTTGGCGCCGATCTGAAGGACATGATAAAGCCTTTAGTTGTCGATGTGTGGGATATTACCGAGCCTGATCATCTTCTGCGTTCCTTGCGACAAGCCTGGGCACGCCTACAGGTGGAACCTTCAGGACCGGTTGCTTTGATCCTTCCCATGAATATTTTGTCCGAACCCGTTGCAATCCATGACGACCCGTTATGGCAAGCTCCCGTTCTCCCGCTGAGGACCGGGAGTCCGCCGAGTCAAGAGATTATCGAGGAGTTTCTCTCCCTCTTAGTTAGTCCTTGGCCCAAGGCACTGGTGGTTGGAGATAGGGCCGTGCAAAATCCCGAGGTGTTAGCCGATCTTGCTCGGATCGCGCATTACGGGCATTGCGATGTATTTAGTGAGCCCTTTGCGACTCAGCTAACCTTCTTACCTTGGGCTGATCCCTGCTATCAGGGACGTCTTCCCCGTGCGGAAGCTGAACTGAGCCAATGCTTGTCGCCGTACCGTCACATTATCGGATTAGGTACCGAAATGTTTCGCGTCTTTACCCGCGGTAAGGAGCACCTGCCATGGTGGGATCAGGCGATAATCACTCAAGTGGACAGCGACGTGCGCTATTTTCATTATGCTCCGGGCACCACGAGTGTTCTCACTTCATTAGACGCGTTCATTTCCGCTGTCCGGAAACATCTTCCTGATAACCTAACGCATGAAGCGCCCGCGGTTTCAGGCGGTTTGGAACGTCCCCAAAATGGGAACGGGGAGAGAAATGACGAGCGAGAACAATTTTGGTCCACTTTAGCATCGTGGATTTCTCCTGACATGATTGTCGTGGATGAAAGTATCTCCGCGCAAAATGCGCTTTTGCGCCATCTTCAGCGCCGAGAGCCGAAAACCTATTATGCCCAGGCCGGAGGTTCACTGGGCTGGGGCATCGGCGCGGCGGTGGGGATGTGTTTTGACCAGGAAAAGCCGGTCATCGCCATTGTGGGCGACGGAAGTGCGCTATTCGGTCTATATGCCTTATGGACTGCAGCTCAATACCAATTACCGGTGCGGATATTAATCTATGATAACCACGGCTACCAAATTCTTAAAGATCAGCTGCCAGACAATCCCAGAGCTCATAGCTTGCTCGATATCCGCGGGCCCACAATTCATTGGCAGCCGCTTTTGACAGGGTTATCCTGTTCCGTTTTCGAATCTGAACTTCCGGGAAACCCCTGGGAATTCGCACAGATTTGGCAGCAATTTATCAGTCAAACAGGACCCAGTGTATGGGTTGTTCATGAAAAAATCTGATGGGTTTTTGAGGTGATTTCTTTGTATCCCTATCCTTTTGAATATTTCCGCCCGGAAACACTGGAAGACGCGTTGGGTTTGGCTCAAGTGGATGGTATGAAGTTTTTGGCAGGTGGACAAAGTTTGATACCTCTTCTGAATTTGCATGTGGCCGAAATAAAAGGAGTCATTGATCTCAAGCAGGTAGCCCCCCATTTAAAGTTTTTTGAATGGGAACAAGATCAGGTGGTTCTCGGTTCGTTTTTAACTCATGAGGAACTTCAGCACTCGAGCCTGTTGGGCCGGCGTTGTCCGTTATTTCTCATGGCTGCATCGCATATTGGCCATCCCCGTATCCGCCAAAGAGGAACCTTAGGCGGCAGCATTGCCCATGCCGATCCGTTGGCAGAATGGATTTTGGTCATGACCCTTTTAGATGCCCAGGTTATTCTGACGTCTTCCAAAGGACGGCGCAAAATTTCCTTTCAGCAGTACCTGTTGGGGCCAATGATGACCGCAATGGATCCAGATGAACTGATTGAAGCCGTGGAGATTTCCCTACCCGAGGCGGCAAGTTACGGGTTCGTTGAAGTGTCTAGACGGCCAGGTGATTATGCCTTGGTCGCGGCCGGAGTGTCTGTGCTGTGGGATCAGGACCGTATTGCCAAGACGTCTATTGCTGTAAGCGGCGTATCAGACGTACCGCTCACCTTCCCCGCTATAGCCATGACCATGTGTCACGAATACCCATCGCTAGCACTCATCCATGACGTCAAACGGGCCATTGAAGCTGCGGTAGACCCGCCTTCCGATATCTTGGCGGATGCATCCTACCGCCGGCATCTGGCAGGAACATTGGTCGCAAGAGCATTACGTCAAGCTTTTGATGAAGGGGTTAATAGCCGGTGGCTGATAGCGAAATGAATGAGGACGTTCAAGTTGGAGGGGATATGATGCACGTGCCGTTTCGAGTCAATGATGAGCAAGTGGTTTGTCATATTGCAGGACATGAAACGTTGCTGGCGGTGCTGCGCGATCAGCTCGGAGTGACGGAAGTCAAATACGGATGTGGAGAAGGTGCATGCGGGGCGTGCGTGGTGTTGGTGGACGGCAAAGCGATGGCGTCGTGTCTCACTTTGTGTGCCAGCGTGGAAAATGCGGACATTATGACCGTAAAGGCTCCGGACCCATCGGGTTTGTGGGCCTTGTTACAAGACCGTTTTGCCGCCCATGAAGCCGCTCAATGCGGATTTTGTTCCCCGGGTTTGTTGGCGAGTTGTTTTGCTTTAATTCAACGCGGGGAAAAGCTCACCCGCCAACAAATCCGCGAAGCTTTGTCTGGCCATATTTGCCGGTGTACGGGCTACCACCATATTGTCGATGCCGTCGAGGAGGTGATGGCATTATGGCCAGTTATGTCTTAAGCCCAAAGACATCGGTTATTGGCAAAGAGGTCATCCGGGAGGACGTTCGCAAGAAGGTTGCAGGACAGGTGCTCTACAGTGGGGATTGGGTGATGCCGGGCATGCTCTATGCGAAATTGGTGCGTGCAATGTATCCCCATGCCAAAATCAAGAAAATTGACAGCCGTGGCGCTTACCAGGTGGCTGGAGTGGTGCGGGTGATTGAAGCTAAAGATGTTCCCGTCAATCAGTTTTATGATGATCCGAGCGGGTTGGGTGAAAAGATTGCCCAACACAAAGTGTTTCAGGATGATGAGGTGCGGTATGTGGGCGAACCTATTTGTTTGGTCGTTGCCAAGACCCCGGAAGCGGCGGAAAAAGGGGCTGAGGCGATTTGGGTCGATTACGACGTCTTACCCTCGGTGCATGATCCATTGGAGGCGCTAAAAGAGGATGCCCCTTTAGTGCATCCCAACGGTAATACCGTTGTCGAGTGGAATGTGCATAAAGGCGATGTGGACGCCGTCATAGCCGAACCGGGCTTAGTCCATATTCAGCGAACGTACCGCACTCAGTTCGTTGATCATTTGTATTTGGAACCGGAATCCGGCGTAGGATGGGTTGATAACGACGGGATTGTGACATTACGCTGTGCTACGCAAGTCCTAGAGCATTACCGGGATATTGCCCGGATGTTAAATCTTCCTGAAAATCGGGTCCGGGTCATTTGTCCCTATGTGGGCGGCGGATTTGGCGGGAAAGAAGACATGACGGTAGAACCGTATTTGGCTATTGCAGCGTGGATTACTCAAAAACCCGTCAAAATGGTGTGGTCCCGGCAAGAGTCTCTCTCAGCCCGGCCAAAACGGCATCCCTTTATTATGACATATGATGTATGGGCCAAGCCTCATGGCGAACTTGTGGCCATGAAAGTCGATATTATCGGGGATGCGGGAGCTTATGCCATGTTATCTCCGCGGGTCTTATTTGCCGCGGCGGTCGTGGCGACGGGCCCTTACCGAATTGATCACGTTGATGTCAAATCCCACGCGGTGTATACCCACAACGTGCCAACCAGTGCTTTTCGCGGGTTTGGTGCGATGCAAATGGCTTTTGGTTATGAACAAATTATGGAGGAGATTGCCCAGGAATTGGGCATCGATGCCGTAGAGTTGAGGCGGCGTCATTTTATCCGCAAAGGCGACCGGTTGGCAACAGGCGAAATTCAGGATACGGCGGTGTGGCTGAATGAGACCATGGATAACGTGCTAGCCGAGCTTGCAAAAAATCCGGTTCCGGCGGATTCCTCCAAACGCATTGGACGGGGCATTGCCTGCACGATGCAGCCTTATGGCCGGACCGTCTGGTTTCATGATCAAGCTTCTTGCTGGCTCAATCTCGAGTCCGATGGCAGCGTGATTCTGCGCATTGGTGTGCCGGATATTGGTGGGGGCCAAGCGGCGTCTTTGTGTCAAATTGCTGCGGAAATTCTTCACGTGCCATTAGAGGATGTGCGTCCCTATTATGGCGACAGTGCGCTCACGCCATTAGCCGGGGGAACATTTGCAACCCGCCAACTGTATATGTCGGGCAATGCGGTAGTCCAAGCCGCTTTAGAGCTTCAAGAAAAAATCGACCATGTGCTGACCATGACATGGGGCGAACAACAATGGCAATGGCAAGACGGGATTGCTCATTCGGCTTCAGGACTCAGCATATCCCTTCCGGCAATTTATGAAGCCGCCAGTGCCTTACACTATCCTCTTAGTGTGCACACAACGTTTCATGCCCAAGTTGGCGAAGGATATGACAACCGCCAGGGCCGGGCGCATAAAACCTTTCCCGATTTTACTTTTGGTTGTCATGGCGCGGTGGTGGAAGTGGATGAAGACACCGGTATGGTGAAAGTCTTGCGCTATGTCGCCAGTCATGACGTCGGGGTGGCGATTAACCCCTTGAGTGTGGAGGGACAAATTCACGGCGGGGTCGTGCAAGGGCTCGGTTATGCCTTGTCGGAAGAGGTGGTCTATCAAGAAGGACAGTGTGTGACCACCTTGTTCAGCCAATATATGGTGCCAACAGCTGAGGAAATGCCTGACATTACCGCCATTATTCTTGAGTCGCACGAGGGCAAAGGGCCATTTCATGCCAGGGGAATTGGGGAACCAGCGATTTCACCTGTCGCTCCTGCCATAGCCAATGCGATTGCGGATGCCTTAGGCTCACGTTTACGCGTGCGCTCCTTGCCTATTACGGCGGAGAAAATTTGGCGTGAACTCTCTTCGACGAGCTCAATGTAAAACACCCCACGACAGGCATTATGCGAAAGAAGGGGGAGAATATGGCCTGTTCTGATGAGAACCCCAAGGGATATCCCGTGATTGGACGGGATAAAGAAAGACAATTGATGATGGCCGCGTTAATGGCGAAGCGTCCGGTGTTATTGGTGGGAGCTCCGGGGACGTCCAAAACGACGTTATTGCAAAAGCTGGTGACAGATGTTAAGCAGTTTGGCGGCGTGTACCAGGTCACGGGCGATGATCAATTATCAATAACGGCCCTAGTGGGGACCTATGATCCCGCCGGTGTGATGAAAGAAGGCTACAAGCCTGAGTATTTTATCCCGGGTCCCTTAACCCTGGCCATGGAACAAGGCGGCATTTTATACATTGAAGAGCTAAACCGGACTCAAAGTTCAACGTTAAATGCTTTGCTCACCGTCTTGTCAGATGGTTATTTGGATATTCCCCGGCGTGGGCGCATTCAGGCAGCAGAATCTTTTGGTGTGGTAGCGGCTAGTAACCCGCTCGATGACGTGGGAACCGAACGTTTGTCACGGGCACTGCTTGACCGCTTTGTCACCATCTATTTGGATTACCAAACGCGAGACGAAGAACAAGAAATTGTCCGTCAGCATGTGCCCGGTGCCGATACCCCATGGATCGACTATAGCGTGGATGTCATTCGGCGGACCAGACAACATCAAGATTTGCTCTATGGATCGTCTGTGCGGGGAGCTATTGATTTCCTGAAAATCTTAGAACAGATGTCTTGGGATGGGAATGATATTGTTTGGGATGTCGGGATTGCTGCCCTATCTAGCAAAGTGGCCGCACGTCCGTCCACAGGGCGCCCGGTGAAAGACATTATTCTTGAGATCATGCAAGCTCTGCCCTTGCCTGATTCCCCTCCTTTTCGCCCTGTTCCCCCTCTGCCAAAGCTTCCTGGGGCTGAGAATGCGCCAGACATTCGAGCCATTCAGGGGGGTCACGGGGAAGACAACAATGGCAAGATAACGGAAGCGGTTTGTGAGATGCCCCAAGACTTTCCGCCATCTCCGTCCGCTTCTACCCGCATTGACATGGCATGGCAAGCCGGAACAGGAGGAAGCCGGGGGCGTTCTTCTTTACCTGAATCCCCGCGTTTGCCATCGTCTTTGCACTTTGGACTCACTCAGCACGAGGAGCGAACTCCGGATAAACTCTTGACGCCATGGATCGATGAAGCCATATTAAAACGCCTGCGATCGTCCCATTATGCGCCGTTATCGCCCACGATTTCAACGTCCTGGGGCCGGCGATATCAAGGTCATCACGTCGTGCCTTTTCAAAAGAAGCGATTGGGAGAACTGGACGTTGGGGCCACAATGGATAATTTGGCCCGAGATCCGGCGCGTGAATGGATTTCGTCGATGATGATGCGTGAATTAAGACCCGGCACCCGTCATTTTGCCTTGCTGGTGGATCATTCGGGATCAATGGCTGGAGAGAAATTGGCCGTGGCCTTGGCTATTACGAGTGTCTTGGCCTATTTTTCGCATACGCTCAAAATGGCCTACGGTGTTTACGTCTTTGATCAACAGGTGCATGAGATTAAACGGGTGAAGGATTACCGCACGCTCGATGAGGTCATCGATCATTTAATCCATTTGGAAGAAGGCCGCAGTACCGATTTATCCCTAGCCCTTCAATATGCGGCTCAATTAACCGATGGGGACCCGGATCTTGAAGTCATTGTCGTCAGCGATTTGATGCCGACCCGGGGAGAAAAGACCTATGGGGCATTACGTCGTAGGATTCAAAGAATCCCCCATCTATATCTCTGTCATGTACCGAAACCGACCGATGTCTTCTTTTCCAAAACGATTGGCAATCATCGAGAAACTCTTGATCTCTACGGGCTGTGGGGATTGTCTTGGGTTGGCATAAAACGGTTCTGTTCGGTGACAAGCCTAGAGGATATCAACAAGTTTTTTGACTTGCTTTCAGGCCGGGATATGTGGCTTTAGGGGACAGGGACTGATGAGCAAGTCATGGGAAATGGAAATGGCTTTGATGTTCAGGAAAAGGAGGAGATTTCTTTGCAAGAAATGACCCTTACAGTAAATGGCAAGCAACATCATCTGCTAATCCCTGAGATGCGCACACTGCAAGACGTTTTGCGTGAGGATTTAGGAATGACTGGGACGAAGAAAGTTTGTAATGACGGTTATTGTGGGGCTTGTACGGTTCTTCTCAATGGGGAAGCGGTGAAAAGCTGTTTGGTTCTGGCGCTTAATGTGAAAGGCGAAGAGGTTGTGACCATTGAAGGATTAAGCACCAATCAGAGCTTAGATCCCTTGCAACAAGCTTTTATCGAATATGGCGCCAGCCAGTGCGGAATGTGCACGCCTGGCATGATTATGTCTGCCAAGGCGTTGTTGTCTCACCAGCCTGAACCCACGGAAGACGAGATCAAAGAGGCCATTAAAGGGAATTTATGCCGTTGTACGGGATATGTCAAAATTGTGGAAGCGATTAAGGCCGCGGCCGCGAAGACGTCATCCCCCTTTCGGCATAACGGTTCAGAGATGGCCTTAGAAGAAGCGGGCAGAAGGGTGGTGGGGCATCCGGTGCTGCGAGTGGATGGACGAGAAAAAGTTAGTGGACAAGCCTCTTATGTTATCGACATGACATTGCCGGGCATGCTCTATGGAGCGATATTGCGCAGTCCCATCCCCCACGGCCGTATCCTGTCCATCCATACCGAAGCCTGTTTAGCCTTAGATGGCGTGATGGCTGTGATTACGGGAAAAGATATGCCGTCTAAAGGATTTGGGGCTTTTGTGGCAGACGAAACCGGGCTGGCGGTAGATAAAGTACGTTATGTGGGCGACGGGGTGGCAGCAGTATGTGCCACCGATGAAGAAACAGCCAGAAAAGCCTTGTCTTTAATCGAAGTGGAATATGAGGAATTGCCTTATGTGACCGATCCTGAAGAAGCTTTAGCCGAAAATGCGCCTTTGATTCATGATGTGGAACGCAATATTGTAGCCCATAATCAAGTGATCGGCGGAGATGTTCAGCAAGGTTTTAACGAGGCCGATTTTATTTTTGAAGACCGTTTTGTCACGTCGAAGCAAGCCCATACCTGTTTAGAACCCCATGTGTGTATTGCCGATTGGAAGTCCTCAGGAAAAATCACATTGTATGATTCGACCCAAACGACCTATTTCATGCGTTACCATCTGGCCAATATTTTTGACCTTCCTAGCAGTAAAATTCGGGTGATTGCGCCTTATGTCGGCGGCGGATTTGGCAGTAAAAGTGAGGTCCATGCGATTCATGTTTGTGCTTTAATCCTGTCCAAAATGACGGGAAAACCCGTCAAAATGGCGCATGACCGGGATGAAGAATTTATCGCCAGCCGGACCCGCCATAAAGAAATCATTTATCTCAAGACCGGAGTTAAAAAAGATGGGCGCATTACCGCTAGACAAGCCAAGGTGATTGTGGATAACGGGGCGTATACCAGTTATGGACCGGGCGTGTCCCTAACTCAATCGATGTTAGGCGGGGCCGTTTATAAAATTCCTCATTACCGTTATGACGGGTATGTGGTCTATACCAATACTCCTATTGGCGGCGCTTTCCGGGGATTTGGCAGCCCGCAATTTACCTTTGCCGCTGAAAGCCAGGCTGACATGATTGCTGCGCGTTTAGGGATGGACCCGTTAACGTTTCGCCGGATCAATTTAACCCAAGCCGGCGATAGGGCAATTTCAGGACCGGTATTGCGCACCAATGGTGCTCGGGAATCTTTGGAACTGGTGGTTCGAGAACTGGGATATGATCCGAAGAATGCTGCGGATAATCAAATCAAGAAACCGCCCTATGTGGGAATCGGTTTTGCGGTTGGTACGCATTTTACCAGCGGGAAGTTTCACCCCGAAGCCAATGCCGATTTTTGCGGAGCTACGGTTAAGGTGAATGATGATGGTTCGGTCAACATTTTAGCGGGCGTTGTGGAAATGGGAACAGGGTGCGCTACGACGTTATCGCAAGTGGCGGCTGAAGAACTGGGCATTGATCTCGATGATATTGAAATTACTTTAAGTGATTCGGAAATGACACCTCCTGACCTCGGCACTTTCGGATCCCGGGCAACCACCTTGGGAGGGCGTGCCGTGCAAAAAGCCTGCCGCAAGATTAAAACGCAACTGGCGGAAGAAGCCGCGAGCCGTCTTGGCTGTTCACCCCAGGATGTCATATTTCGCAATAAGAAGGTGTATGCAACTTCTGACGAAGAACACGGCATTGATTTAGGGGAATTGGTGCACACCATGCTATTTCGCGATGGCGGAGGCACCCACGTGATGGCGAGTGCGCACTTTGATGCGCCTTGTTCTTTACCGGATCCGGAAACCGGTGTCGGAGATTTTGCCATGAGTTATTCCTTTGGCACCCATGGAGTCATCCTGCAAGTGGATCCGGATACCGGTAAAATCACGATTTTAAAGGTCGTGGCTGCAACGGATGCCGGGCGCATTATCAATCGTTTGGGTGCTGAAGGGCAAGTGCAAGGGGGTATTATGCAAGGACTCGGTTACGCCTTGTATGAAGATTTTAAGGTGGTCGATGGACAACCCCTTTCGACCCGGTTTGGCCAATACAAGATTCCCACGGTCATGACCGTTCCTCCCATTCACACATTATGGGTCGAAACTGACGATCCCCATGGTCTTTATGGGTCGAAAGGGCTTGCCGAAATGGGAATGGTCCCCACAGCCCCGGCTGTGGCTAACGCGGTTTATGATGCCATAGGGGTTCGCATTACCGATTTACCGATAACGCCTGAGAAGATTTTGCGCGCACTCAAATCTCAAAGTGAATTCCAACCAAAGGAGAGCATCTCATGAACATTGTTGATCAAATTTCTGTGCCCTTAGGGATTGATACCTTGTGGGAGATGTTAACCAAAGACTTTGAACAGGTTGCCTATTGTTTGCCCGGACTCAAGGAATTCACAGGGGAAGACGACAACCGTTATCGCATGGCCATGATGGTCAAGGTGGGCCCAGTGACTATGAATTTTGTCGGGCAACTGGTGGTAAAGGTCATCGATGCATCAAACAAAATCTTGAAGATGGAAAGTGCAGCCCGTGATCCGAAGATGGCATCGTCTACCACGATGAACTTGACCATTCAACTTAAAGAAGATAGCAATGGGAGTCTCATCATCGTGGATACAGAAGTCGATGTGCGGGGGAAAGTGGCATCTCTTGGTTGGGGCATGATTCAACCCAAAGCCAAGAGTCTGATGAAAGATTTTGCCAAGAATCTGAAAGGGCTTGTGACAGAACCGTCAACCTAGCCAATCTGAGAAAAATCGCCCTAAGGGAGGGATGATATGTGCAATTTATTCAGCCAGACACTGTGGACGAGGTTTTAGCATGGCAATCACGACTGGGCCCAAACAGCAAATTCATGGCGGGCGGCCAGTCACTTTTGGCTATGATGCGACAAAAGGTTATTGAGCCTGAGGCGATAATTAGTTTAAAACGCGTTAAGGAATTGCACCGGGTCACGGTGCGCGAGGACGGCTCCTTATTTATTGGCAGTATGCTGACCCATCATGAGATTGCGACCCATCCAATGATTGGACGCTATGCCCCTTTACTAGCGGACACAGCCAGAAAAGTGGCATCGGTACAAATTCGCAATCTCGGAACGTGGGGCGGAAATATAGCACACGGGGAACCGGGAGCGGATCCCCCTGCTGCTCTGATGGTGTCAGATGCCCGGGTGGAACTAACCGGAAGCGGGGGAGCAGTCAGGCTTGTTGCGATCCACGATTTCTTTTTGGATTACCTGACCACGGATATTCAAGAGGGAGAACTCATTACGGGTTTTATCATTCCGCCCATGCCTTTTGGTACGTTGAGTGCATATGACAAATATACGTTACGTGATGATGGGGATTTAGCGGTTGTCGGCATGGCTGTGCGGCTTCAAATGACACCCTCCCATCAGATAACGGATTTACGAATCGCCTTAAGTGGGGTCTCGGTGGTGCCGATTCAAATCCCTGGGATTTCTAAACGCGTGAGCGGCCAAATCTTGAGGGAACCTGTCATCAGGGATATTGCTGACTATGTGAAAAATGCTTGTGATCCGCTTTCCGATGCTGAGGTTTCCAGTGACTACCGCCAGTGGGTCATTGAAGCGCTGGTTAAAAAGCAGCTGTTGTCGTTTTCTTTGGCTCAAGGCTTATGATGCCTAGCCCGGACAATCCGGACCACGGTTCTATTGTCATTGCGAAAAGGAGTCTACGCAGATGTCATTAATCGCTCATTCCTCTTCAGGTTCCAGATGGAAAGAAACACAGAAAGTCTTTGAGGCCATTGAAGACTCGTGGCAACACGGACACGCAGCGGTTTTGGCCATGATTCTTCGGGTGAAGGGTTCGAGCTACCAAAGACCCGGGGCAAAAATGATGATGGACAAAGCGGGCAAGATGGTCGGTACGTTAAGCGGCGGATGCCTGGAAGGTGATTTATGGCAATGGTCTAAAGAGGTGATGACCTCCAAGACTCCGAAGATCGTGGTGTATGATTTGGCCAATGATGATCCCTGGGGCCTTGGCATTGGTTGCAAAGGTGTGATTGACGTGCTGTTGTTGCCCATCGACGCCAATGCCTTTTGGCAAGATATTCTTCAGGTGGTTCACGATCGTCAACCCTTTGCCCTAATCTATGAAAAAACCCGGATGAATCTATCCGCGGTATCAAACGAGCGTGTTTGGGGAGATTTTCTTCCAAAGGATATTGTCGAGCAGGCAAGAGCTTTGCTTCAGGATCCTAAAGTTCTCTCTCTATCTGACCCGCCTTGTGAGTACGTGATTGACCCCTTAGGGGAGGACGCGTCCTTGGTGATTTGTGGCGCCGGCTATGACGCAGGATGTGTGGCGGAGTTAGCGGACCAGGTGGGTTTTGAGATCACGATGATAGATCCGAAATCGCAGTGGAACACGAAGGATGTCGGTTCTTTGACGCGGCTTGTGAAGCGTCCTCGAGAATTAATGGGGCAGATGAAAGAAAAGCAATTTTGGTTAATCATGAATCATCATCAGGCTCTTGATGAAGAGGCTTTGCATGTGGCTTTGCACTCGAGTCCGCAGTTTGTCGGGGTATTAGGGCCCTATGACCGAACTTGCGAGATGTTAGTGCATATTGGTCATGTCCTATCTGATGGACCCCTTTATGCGCCGGTGGGGCTCGATTTGGGAGCCGAGACACCAAGGGAAGTGGCGGTGAGCATTGTAAGCCAACTCATGATAGCGCGCTCGAAGAGTAATGGTTTGCCTTTGTCCGGACGCAAGAAGATTCACGGCGGTGATGATCGTCCCCTTTCCAGACGCTTAGAAGTGTAACGGGAAAAACATATGGGGAATCAGCACAACTGAAGGGTAGCAACTTTCGTCTACGCCTGAGAATTTTGAGCGTGACACTTAATGCAGACACCGCGGATGACCACATCGATTTGGTCGATGGTGGCAGCGGGAGAATGGCCTTGAATTGTCAAGGAATTAATGCCCGTGATTTCAATATCGGACCATTGATGGCACACAGCACAAAAAAAGTGGTGATGCGGTTTAAGACGCAGGCCATATAAGGCCATGCCGTCTTGAGTTGCTAATTCTTCACAGATGCCGGCATTGACCAGCTCGTTCAAGACTTTATAGGTGGTACCGCGGGCAAGCCCTGGCATTTGTCCAAGAAGGCGGTCACGGATTTGGTCAGCACTCCAATGATAGCCGGGATCATTTAAAAAGATTTGCAAAATCCCTTGACGTTGTGGCGTGACCCGTAAACCCCGCTCACGAAGCAACGATTCCGCCGTGATGATTTCTTTCATGGGCCTCACCTTCTTTCGTCGTGACTAACATAAGTGGTTAAAGGGGAGTAATGCAGTAAGAAAGCAGCGAAGGTATTAAAGAAGACGCCGATATCAGCCATCTTTAATACCCTCATAAAATATCTCCGGTCATTTCCGCCACATTCTCACTTTCCGTAAAAATGTTTAGCACAATTTTATCCCCCTTATGATAGCACACTTTGCCTTTATTCATACCATAACGGGCAGGAAGGTGAAGAGCCTGGGCAAGAAATCCTCTATGGATTTCTGATCCTTGTTGGTGTGCATGGGGTAAAAGAACCGTTATCGGTGGGTATGATCTGATCATCGATGTGGGGTGTTTCCTGGTTCATGATGCAAGTGATATGAGGAAAAATTTATAGATCGTGTTCATAATACCGTCACCTAATACCACACAATGCCTTTGGGGGACAGGATCTGACTCCGCAAGATCACGAGACAACGGCAGAATGAGTATAATAAATGCGAAATGCCCTTTCCATTATTAGTTAAAAATCATGGCGGATTGATTGCGAATCCTCATGACGGCTTGCACGATTTTTAGAGTTAGACCAAAGCGTTCAAGACAAAGGATGCTCCTTTTTCTCGACAGAACGAGGATAACAAGGGACAGGGAGCATTAAGCGGATGGATTTTTCGAATAACTCATGGTGCCTGATTTTGATGGACGGGAGAAATGCGCGATGAGAATTGCGGTGATGGGCGCAGGATCTATTGGGACTATTGTCGGCGCATATCTTAGTGCCCAGGGCTTGGATGTCGACCTCATTACGCGGAATCGGGCACAGGTTGAGGCATTAAATCAATTTGGGGCAAGAATTACTGGGGCTACTGAATGGACCGTTCCTGTCCGGGCATTAACGCCCGATCAGATGAAAGGAACCTACGATCTGGTTTTGTTTTTCACCAAACAAGGGCAAAATCATGAGGTATTAAAACATCTTCTAGGGTATTTAGGACCCCAAAGCATCGTGTGCTCATTGCAAAATGGTATCCCGGAGGCTGATATTGCAGCTATTGTTGGCCCTGAACGGGTTATCGGCGGCAGTATCGAATTTGGCGCCACCGGCACCCTGCCCGGTGTGTCACGGTTAACGACCTCTTTAGAGCATCTAAAGCAATATGCGTTTCAAATTGGCGAATTAAATGGCCAGATCACAGATAGGATTCATGTTGTCCAGTCCATTCTCGCCCATGTAGGCGGCACCCATATTTCACAAAACCTCGTGGGAACCAAATGGTCCAAATTATGGCTGAATGTGACATTCGGCGGGTTGTCCGCGGCTCTAGGTGCTACATTTGGAGAGGTTATTGATAATGATGTGGCGCTTCGGAGCGCGGTGTTTCTCTCCAATGAAACCCTCAAGGTGGGGCACGCTTGTTCAGTGCAGTTTGCGCCACTGTTCCGCTTCGACGTTGAATCATGCGAAATTTATCAGACCAAGGATGTCATCCCGTACATGGAAATGTTACGGCGTGTGATAAGTCCAGGCCGGGCCGTCAAATCCAGCATATTACAAGATTTGGAGAAGAATCGCCCCACGGAGATTAGTTATATCAATGGTGTGATCACCCGTCTGGGAAAGGAAAAGGGGATTCCCACGCCCTTTAATCACCTGGTGGTCAAACTCGTCAGGCAGGCCGAAAAAACCCACAGCCTGCCAACTTTCTCGCGAAATCTTCGTTTTTTTAAAGAATTACTTACGCAAGAATCCTTCTAATCAACACTTTCATCCGATTCATTTCCTCTTAAATAGATATGATATCCCGATAAAAATTCGTTTTAAGGGAGAAATTATTTAATATTGCCATAGAGGATCTTGGCAAGATCATAGGCGCCGAAATGGTAAGGGTCCTGCACCGACAAACACCAGGGTTGTTGTGCTTGTTATTGCGGGACTGAATGAGGACGCGTGGCACGGCTGCCCTGGGTCATTAAGGTGACGAGCTCGAAACGGTTCTTGACGGCAGTTTTGCGATAAATGTTGCGTAAATGAGTTTTTAATGTGTTGGGAGAAATATATAATCGCTCGGCTATTTGGGGATGGCTTAGTCCGGATAACAGGCAGTGACAAATGCGGAGTTCTTGTGGAGTAAGATGGACAGACAAAGACTCGGCCCACATTTCAAGGTGCTTTTCTGACAACGAAGACGGCATGTTCATCGTGGAGGTCCCACTTAAGGTCTCAGGGGCCGGGGATTCCTGAAAGGGTTCGGCCACGGATTTTCTAGTAGAGGGTCTTCCAAAGACAAAATGAATGGTGGTGGGTATGACCATAAACAGGGCAATTCCGGAAATTTCTTCGATCGGAAATTGTCCCGAGGAATTGATCCACCAAACCCCAATTTCTCGACCGATCACGGCTAACAAAACTGATACGCTAAGAATCAGCGGAATATGTTTTCCCTGCGTGCGCTGAAGCCGGATGAGTTCTGCTGTCCACCAAAAGATGATAAATTCCCTGGCCAACCGGAAAAACGGGAAACTGAGCCAAATTGCGGACTTGGCTTCAAGGAGCATAATGGCAACCCCAATGAGAGTAATACTGAAATAGAGTAAGAGGGCATTGATAGGTTCTGATACCAGCGGAAAAATGAATAAGGCTGTCATGATGATGAGGACACTTAGCCCGTAAACATGAGCCTGGCTTGTCCAGATAGAATGGTCCAGAATTTCAGAAAAAGCTTGAGAAATAATTAAGACGACCCCCACAACTGCAAAAGGCATGACGTAAACGCGTCCTGCGTTTTCTCGCGATGTGCTCGCCATATCAGGAGGAGATGCCAACATCACGGGATGATAGAGGGCTGTCATTACCACAGCGGCTATTAGGGGTAGCCACATCATATGGGTTAATTGCCAAAGGGCGGCTTCAGGCAGGCTCAAGGCACGGCCAAATAGTGCGCCGAATGCCCAGGTGGCAGCCAAGACTCCCATGTGTCCATCAGCGCGCACGAGTAACTGGTCAAACCATTGGCTAATGATGGGAACCGTCAGTATGCCTAAGAGAGTCTGCCACCATAAATGTTGAGCTTGCCAAAGGCCACCTATAAGAACGAGATTCCATGTTATCAAATATTTGCGGGAGACGAGAAAACGTGCGATCTGGGACAAGGGACGGTGGCGGTACAGGAATAAGAAAGCAGCGGTGATGGCGAAGGGAATTCCGGTATATAAAGAAGGGGCCGAAATTTTGGTAAAGGCCGCCACCGTTACGCTGATCCAGGCCGTTAAGGCAAAGGAATAGAGCAAAAAACGGCGGTGGTCTTGCCATACTTTCTTCCAATACATCGCGAGAGAAGCAAAGGGGCTTGGCACGATGTACCATCCTTTCTAACCCTGCATTTTCACCTGATGACTTTTTTCTAGGATTGTTCATTTATATTGCCATAATCAGGAATTCCTGGTTATCCGTCGTGCGGCCTATCTTAAGATAGGCTGGCGCTCTTGGCTCTTACGACCTATATCGATATAGGTCGTAAAAGTGAAGAAAACCCCGCCATGTCCCGAGACATGTTAGGACCGGGACATGGGGATTTCATATTGATAAGAACCCTGGGAAGTGAGTCTTGTGGCAATCTCATGACATTTAAATCAAGCACTTAACTGGTATTGAATGCGGATGACGAGATGGTGATGGTTGTTTCCTAATGGAATCGTTATCCATTTTTGTTGGTGGCGGTCAATGCGTAGTGTATTCCCATAATGCGTGCCATGGATGCTAACCAATTCATTAATGTCCGTCGGATTGATTAACTGCACATGGGCCATTAATGGGGCGGAAGATACACGCAACGTCATCACAATCGTTCCGTTATGAGTGGTCATGGACTTGATCATTTGGGGACTTTTCACGACTAAGTTAATGGTTCCGGGTTCAAAGAACAAAGGGAAAGACGACCGCCAACTCTGTAACGAGCTTATTATCAAGCTTGTAATCAGAATACTTCCAATTAGAATTTTTAGCATTAAAGGACTTGTGCTGGAATGGCGGCGTCTTCTCGTGCCGAAGTGGGTCAGAGAGAAATTTTTCATTGTATTTCATCACCTCCCTTTTCATTAGCTGCTCGGCATGACTTCCGATGTTTTTAGGATGATGGGACAGATGCTGAACTACTCGGCATGGTCAGTACCGGGGCAGATGATGAGGACGGCGAGGATGAAGAGCTTGCTGCCTTGGGTGACGTAAGAGATGAGGATCCCGGTGCCGAAGAAGCCCCAGATTTTGACGGAACCTGGGAATTTGTCGTGGTTGTCGATGGTGAATGCCCTGGGGCTTTTTGGGATGGGGCCGGGGCGGGTGACGAAGATGGTGGTAGTGATGAAGACGATGACGCTGAGGAAGACGAGGATGCGCTCGATGACGATGATGAAGATGAAGATGATGAAGCGGATTGATCAGAAGTCTTGGATGGTAATGGCGGTAAAGGAACTATTAAGGTATCAGCCGTTTGCTCGCTAAATCCTCCTAAATATACGGTGATTACGGCTTCATACCGCCCGGGAATGAGGTTTGTTGGCGCATTGAATGACAAGGTATCGGCAGCACCTGGGCCTAAGGTCAAAGGGATACTCCAATGCATCGGTTCAAACGAGGGAGCAGGCGTCTTTGGGACCGGGACCTTGGAAGAATTTTTGGGCGACTTTCCGGGCGTATTTGTCTTGGGTTGGTGAAAAGCTGTGGATAACATGAGGGAGATATCCACCGTGCATCCAAGAATTTGGGTTGTGTGATTGGCTAAGGTTCC
Source organism: Sulfobacillus thermosulfidooxidans (assembly GCF_001280565.1). Lineage (NCBI taxonomy): Bacteria > Bacillati > Bacillota > Clostridia > Eubacteriales > Clostridiales Family XVII. Incertae Sedis > Sulfobacillus > Sulfobacillus thermosulfidooxidans. The sequence goes on from NZ_LGRO01000001.1 coordinate 2,311,462, forward strand.
GTATTCGATACTGCCATGGCGCGAAATAGTTCCGCTATGGCCACTCAGCGGTAGAGCTGTGGACATGGATAGGGCCTGAAAATCAAAACTTGGCGTCGAGGCTTGTGCGGTAAATGATGCATAAGTGCTCAAAAGCGGCAGAGCAACGCAGGTTGCCGCAGCAAGCAGACCCAAAGTGCCTAGTGCCGTTCCCCATTTCATGATTGGATGTCCTTTCGCGCGGGACGAACAACCTTGGTCAAGACGACCGAAATCGCTGTCCATCCGGCTAACATCTCAAGAAGCCAGAGCCAGCGGGTCTTAATGAACACAATCACATAGCCTAAGTCCGGAATGGCAAAATGATAAACCCCAACAATGTTGGTTTCCGGAGTGAGAAAAGCATCGGGATACTTATTGGCTTCCCCTTTGGTTTTGATGAAAACCTTGTCATTTTTGTGGATGATTCCGGTGATTTGATGCGTTAATAGCACACCTTGTTGAATAGGATTCGCGAAGGTTACGATCTCTCCCGGTTTTAAGGGCATATGGGCAGTAAACCTTGTGTCCACGATTAAGGATCCGGTATTAAACGCAGGGGCCATGCTGCCTGAGCGCACAATATAGGTCACGGGCAGAGATGGGACTCCCATGTCCCCGAGATCGAGAACCAAAAAGAAGGCAAATATCGTCAGAAACACACCGATAAGGGACCACGATGCCCACTTGCGCCACCACGTATTGGCTCGTGATGATTTATGATGGCGCCGTGATTTTGATGGTTCAAGAGCTTGCATATTTTTTGCCTCCTTTAAATTTATAAGTTTATCTAAGGTGGCCCAATAAGCTCACGCGTATTAATTTGGTGCAATTAACAGTGAAAGAAACTGATATCGGAAGAAAGAGATCTCCCTGATAAAAATGCGAGAAAATGGGACACAGACATTTACATAGGGATGGGTTCTCCCTCATTACATGGAATGTAACGGTTTATGTGTGAAGCTATATACAAGAAACAGTAAGGCGAGAAGAATCCACGCACTCCACACAATTCCAGTTAATGGAGTAATGACGACGTGATTGAAATGTTTTATTTCCCGGTACATCTCATAACCCCAAATAACGGACAAAATCCCAATGAATATCAGAGTTTGTGGGTGTTTCATGGCCAGTCGGTGTGTGAGAATTAGCCAAATGCCCCAATATCCTGATACGAACCCGAATTTGAGGGCGGAGCGGGACCGCTGCCACCCAAGCCACGGTGAGAAAAGAATGCGTTTTTCGTGTTTGGTTGGCATGACCCCTAGCCCCTTTTTAGCCCTTGTTTCTTCATAAACTAGCCATTACAATATTTTTAGCGATAAAAAATCTCTCGGCCATTCTATTTTCTTCCCAAAAATAGGATGGCTTTTTTATGGCTGAGGAGGAGTACCCGGAGCTGGTGGATTTTGAGGCGGTGAATTGGGATTAATCAGTTGCTGCCCGGGTTGGAGTGTTGTGTTGTCGGCTTGTATAGCTTTAGCCTGGATGGTAAAAGAACCCTGGGATGCCTGGTAGCCGTTGCCCGCCATATAAGGAAGCTGAACATTGACCATTACCGTGACCGATTTGCCGGGTGCTAAGACGATGTAATCATTTGAGAGTAGTGAAGTTTGGGGTCCCGGTCCAGCGAGGGTATATTTGACCGTGGCGGGGGTAGGTGGGCTAAACAATGCCCCAGAAACCACGCTCGAACCGATCGTAAACAGTTCCGTCAGACTGCCAGTGTTTGTCACTGTCAACGGAGCCGACCAGGTATCACCCGGAGCCATGTTCGTGGGACTGTCAATGTTCAAATCGATGCTATTTGGGCCCGTGGCGTGCTCACTTTCCATGTATTTTAAGGCTGCCGGGCTAAAGGCGATTTTTACGGTACCTGCCATAAAATTTTGGGGCGAACTCGTCGCGGTCGAACTAAACTGCGCAAAACTGGAAGCACCCATGGCGGCGAGCATGGCGGCAATCGCGGCCTCCGCCCCAATCAATTTGGTTTTGGCTGTCATGATTACAACTCCTTTTTTCTGATCTACTCACTAGTTAACAAGGAAGATTACCTGCGAATAATCCCAAATATGATGCAGGAGGATTCGATTCGCACTTTTAGGGTAGAGGAGAAATGGGGACGGGGCTATCACCGCGGACGGTGAATTTCTAGGCAATACCCGGATTCACCCTGGAGGGTGAGATGAAGAAATCTAGGTCTCTTACGATGTTTTTCCTGCAGCCACTAAACAGACCGCTCGCGGCTCAGTGTTCGTCTCATAGTGAATATGCTAAAGACTATAATGAAGGACGAAGGACGCACGTCAAAACAAAATCATCTCTAATCCCCGTGACAATTGTGGGGTTAGAGATGTAGATAGTCGGTACTTATGATTAAGCAAGTGGCTTCTTAATGATCTTTGTTATGGGTCTCTTTTTTGCCAGCGTCTTTATGGTCTTGATGATCTTTCTGATCTTTATGGTGAGAATCTTTTTCGACATTGAGATGAGCCTCAATTTTACTGGCGATCAAGGCATTTGTTCCGGGTTTGACTTCCGCAGTAATTCGCAGTTGATGGTTTTGTAAAGCGGTCATTATGGCACTGACTGATCCTTGCGCTTCTAATGAGATGCGTGTGGAACCGGTTAAATCAATGGTTACCATTTTTCCTGAGGATGTTTTGACGGTAATTTCCGATCCCGTAAAGCTGCCGGATTCAAAGACTCCGTGAATGGTTTCCATATGCTTAGCATGATCGGGGGCGTCGTGATGCTTTTGCGCAAAAGCGGCTCCAGATAAAGCGAGCACACTGACCATGGCTCCTGCGGTCATGATTCCCAGTGATTTTTTCATCCATAAACCCTCCTTTAAACCCTCCTTGGTTTTCTCGGACGATATGTCTACCCCTTGGTAACAAATGATTAAATTCGACGGCACGTGGAGATTTCCTGTTTTTGTTGCCGAGATTTTGCAAGGACTAGATATTAGAGCCGTTTGCAATGAGAATTGGACCAGAAATGATGTCATCGTGGCGTTGACCAGTTTTTACGGTATACCATTTCTTAGCACAAGAATTAATTGTCGTATAAAAGGATTTTTGGTCGAATGGGCGAATAACATTTTATAGTATTGGATGTCGAATTTTGTGGAGGACGTATCATGACTTCTTGTGCCCGTGACGCATTAAATCATGCCTTAGTCACACAAAGGGTTCGCTCAGTTTTTCAGCCCATCTGGAATGTGGATGGCCAGTGGTTAGGATTCGAGGCTCTCACCCGGTTTTGGAATGGATGTCCTCCCGATCAAGTTTTTTCAGCTGCAACCAACGCGAAAGAACTCGAGACCTTAGATGCTATTGCGATTACGCAGGCAATTGAGCGTGCCCGCCGTTTACCGGGTAAGTTATTCGTCAATATCAGTGCGTTATCCACAGCGCAAATCCCTTTATGGACCCGGTATACCGAAAATGACCGGATTGTGTGGGAAATTACAGAAACGCATCCTCTCACCAAAGACAGCATGGAGGCCATTTCCTGGCTCAAACAGCATGGACACGTGCTCGCACTGGATGATGCTGGTACACAATTTTCGACCAAACAACGCTTAGACATCTTACGACCGCAAATCGTTAAACTCAGTTTGACCATTGTGCATGAATGGGCTCATGGTTTGCCGCAGGCTCTTAGACAGTGGATCACATGGGCGAAAATGCATTCCGCATTGATTATTGCCGAAGGGATTGAAGCTCGCGAATGGATTCACACCCTTGAAGAGGAGGGGGTGCATGCAGTTCAGGGATTTGCTCTTGGGCGTCCCGAAGAGGCGGCATTCTGGGAAGCACAAGATTTCACGAAATTAACTTTGCCGCGTTTCTCCTAATTCGTTCTTGTTCCGAGTTATTGTGTTGTTGGTGACGCAGATTGGTGGATTTGCCACCACGGACGGTGTTCTCTTTTATGTTGTTTAGCGATGTAGAGGGCCTCATCGGCATGCGAAATGAGCCGATTGACATCGGGGTGGCCAGCGTCTAATGGATAAAGTGTTATGCCAAGACTTCCTTCGAGGAGAAAAGGAGACGGGAGTGGCGGGACTTGAACCGCGGAAAGAACGGTCGATTTGAAACGATTGAGACGCTGATGGAGTTCCGTATAGGAATGAATATCGGTCAACACCATTAAAAACTCATCGCCACCCCAGCGCGCCACGAGATCGGTGGAACGAAGGCTCTTTTGTAGGCGTTGTCCCACGACCTGCAATACCGCATCGCCTGCCGCATGTCCCCAGGTATCGTTAATAGTTTTAAAATTATCGAGATCGAGTAGAGCAATCCCGACCCAGTTGGAGTCCGAAGCCCGTGCTAATAATGTTGGCAACTGGTCATAGACAGCCGAACGGTTGAATAACTGGGTTAACGTGTCATGCTGCGCTAACCATTGATGATGTTGTTTTTCTTGTTGGATTTTACGAGTGTTATCCCAAGCATCCAAACTCAGGGTAATCAGGCGGCCAATTTGTACAATAAGCTCTACCACGGTTTCATTAAACACATGCGGCTTCGATGTGGTTAAGGACAATACCGCATACCGCTCTTTGCCTCGGTCAATAGGGACGGCAGCTCCTGCTGCCCAGCCTTGGGTCTGCAAAAAAGCGTGCCATTCATTATTGCCGGGCAATTGATGATGGTGTTGATGGAGTTGGATGCTGCCGTGCTTCCACACCTTAGCAATTAACGGTTCTTCATCGTCAACACGGACGGGATAATGAGGCAATTGTTCAGTTCCCCAGCCTGCGGCGGCCACTAGTTGAAAGGTTCCTGCGGCGTCGGGACGGGCAATCCACGCCGCAAGAAAAAGGCCACTGGCAATGAGGTGATCACAGACGGCTTGCAATAAGGCCAAGTCACTGCGGGGACGAAATAAGGCTTGCACCGCATTGAGTAACGCGTGATAAAGGCGTTCGGCGGGTAATGTGGGTTCGCCCGGGACGGGCGTATGACGAGTAGAGGTCATCACTAAGTGGATTTTATGGGCAAGTTGTTGCCAGGTCTCTTTTTGAGGCTGCTGGATAAAATAGCGCGGAATCGGGCTAAAAAAGATGCAAATCGTATAGGTATCGAGTGAATCTGTATGTAATGGCAGAACAAAAGCCGATTGCCACCAGCGTGGAGAAAGCGGAATATTGCGGGTATGACAAGCCCGGGTTTCTTTGTCACAGGCAATACCCCGGCCAATGGTCCATTGGCCTTGGTTACGCAAATCGGTTAACCATTTTCGCAACTCATCGAGCGATAGGTCTTTGATTCCCATAAGATGTTGGGTAGACAGACGGTTTTCAGTTTCAGACCATGATCCCAGCCAGATTCCCCTGATGGTTTGGGATTGGGTAAACAACGTCAGGACCTCAGGTAGTCCAATGGAGGCCTCATGCCGCTCCAGTAATGTGGTAACGTCCATAAGAATTTTCCATTCCTGATCTTGCCATTGCGACAGTACGGCATATTGACGCGACAAATCATCCATGAGCGAGGGCAGTATTTCCAGTACGCTCTGCATGGTGCTTGGTTGTTTGCTGAGCCACTGGGTTAACCGGGCAGCAGCTTGCGACAGACACCACCGGGGAAATCCCAGACGTTCATAAGACAAGGCGAGTTGCCTGGCTCGCATTATTCGGGATTTCCCAGCAGAACCCTGGATCACGGCTCTCACATAATGCATGTGAACTTGCAGAAGATCTGTCTTTTGAGCCTCACTGGCCCGGTTCCATAAATTTCGGACCTCACGATGTTCTTGCAAATGGCTATAAAGGTCCAAAACAAATTGCCGAATCGGGTCATCCCCGGATCCAGTAGACGTTCGAGACTTTCGAGTTGCGATAGGTGTTTTGGTTGATAGCGCACGATTAGTTTTCATAGCGCTTATTATACTGTTTGTCCGCTGATTCCTCATATGGGATATGTGGGTTTTGTGATGGAGTTTATCGGCAATTTTGAGTCCGGTGACGAAAGTCACAACAAGTGATGACCTTCGGTTCTCGTGCTGGTTCCGCCCTTCCGTCATGATTGCATTAAACAATCCGTTAGCGTTGACGATAAGGAGGCTTAGCACACTCATGAACATTATTGAAGTCACCGGTGTGGTCAAACAATATGAATCTGTCACCGCTTTAAATCATGTTTCCCTATCCATTCCCCCAGGCCAAATCGTGGCCATTTTAGGACCCAATGGCGCAGGCAAAACCACTCTGCTAGAAATTTTAGAGGGGTTAATCCCAGCGGATGCTGGCGAGATTTACGTATTAGGTGAAGACGTGCGGAAAAATGCTCGCCAGGTTAAAAACCGCATTGGAATCAGTTTACAAAATACATCATTTTTTGATCGCCTGTCTGTCGAGGAAACGCTGCGCTTGTTTGGGGCATTTTTTTCTTATCACCGGCCTGTGGATGCTTTGTTGAAATATGTGGGGTTGTTTGAAAAACGTCATCAACGGGTTTCCCAACTATCCGGTAGGCAAAAGCAGCGTGTGGCCTTGGCGTTAGCATTGATTAATAATCCCGAACTGGTCTTTTTAGATGAACCGACGACAGGACTGGATCCGGCTGCGCGCCGCGATATTTGGGCTCTTATAGAGTCTATGCAGCAAGAAGGACGGACGGTGCTATTAACCACGCATTATATGGAGGAAGCGTCCTATTTAGCCGATACTGTGGTGATTATGGACCATGGCCAGATTTTGGTGCAAGGAACCGTTGAGCAATTGCTCCGGGATTATTCCCCGGAACAAACCGTGATCTTGGAAGGGGAAGATCTCGATTTTTTATTACAAGCTCCCTGGAACTTTCACCACGATCATAATCAATTTGTAGCGCATGTCGTTAACGCTGCGGATCAGTTAGGGACTTTACTCGAGGCGATTCGGCAGCATGGTGGCACCATTCACCGGCTCAGTATTCATGAAGCAACCCTAGAGGATGTATTCTTGCGGTTGACAGGAAGGAGACTTGCGGTATGAAAGCCTACGGGGCATTAGTCCGGGCTAATATGCTTATGTTATTAAGAGCGCGGGATGCGCTATTTTGGACGTTTGCATTTCCCATCGTGTTTATGATTTTACTGGGCACGGCCTTCGGGCAAAGTCCCGCCTTTTCCGCACATGTTGGTGTGACAGGACACGGAATAGCCCAGCAAGCTTTGATTCAGGCTTTACATCATGTGCCGGGCATGAAGGTCAGTATCATGTCTCAGACAAGCGGCTTAACGGCATTGAAATCTGGGAAAATTGCCCTCTTCGTAGAGATTTCCGGTCGTCATCTTACATTAGTCAGGACTAATGCACCGACATCCGAGACGGCTTTATCCATTTTACAAGGGGTTATTACCCGTATGAATCTCGAGGCTTTACACGCGCCTTTAATATTTCAGGCAACAGTTCATCACATCTATGTTCAGGGCACATCGTACATCGACTTTTTAGCACCGGGGATTTTAGGTATGACCTTAATGAATACGGGCTTGTTTGCGGGTACTTCTCTCATTACCTACCGCAGTCAAGGAATATTGCGGCGTATCCGCGGCACGCCTTTATCCACATCGATCTTTATTGCCGCCCGAATGACAACGCAATTGATTATAGCGATGGCACAAGCGTTTTTAATCCTGGGTGTGGCCGAGTTATTGTATCAATTTAAGCCCGTCGGCAATCTTTGGGCGATGATTCCCTTTTTGATTTTGGGCGAATTGGCGTTTATGAGTGTGGGTTTCTTTATTGCGGGCATTGCCAGTACCATGGAACTGGCTTCGGCATTGACGAATATCGTCAGCTTGCCGATGATGTTCTTAGCGGGTGTCTTTTATCCCGTAAGCCAGCTGCCCTCCTTTGTCAGGCCATTGGCCAATATCTTGCCGCTGCGATTTCTGACACATGCTTTACGTGGGGTGGTGCTTTATGGGACGCCTTTGAGCCACTTAGGAAGTGATCTGATGGCACTTGCATTAACGGGATTCATAGGAGGGGCCTTGGCTGTGAAGTTTTTCCGGTGGGAAACGCCCCATGTTTAGGATGATGGTGAAAGACAATTTGACCTTCTGGCGGGTTATGCGTTTTGCCGTTGTGTTACTCCCGCTGTCTGCCGCGCTGATTACGGGTCCTGTGCATTTTTGGCCGGTGGGGGTCGTGACCTTGCTACTCAGTATGGCGATAGCCATCGCGCCTTTTTTAGAAGTGTGGGACCATGAGCCGCTGACAAGCTGGTGGTTATTGGCGGAAGTGATTATGGCCTCTTTTGTAGCCTATAAGATATCAGGCGCGGGCGTATTTGCTCCCTTTGTGATAGCCACTGACTTGGGTTTTAGTGTCTGGTCCAATAAGGTACTGGCTATTGTTGATGGGTATTTGGGAATTGTCGCGACATATTGCGCCGTAGGCTATCCCACGCGCAATGCTGTCATGTTCGATGTGGTCTTCGGCCTGGTGTTTATTTTCGCGATGTGGGCCAATAGCCAAAGTACACGCCAAACACGCGCATTACAAAAGGCGTACCAAGCCCTTCAACATGCCCAGGAGCAAGAAAAAGAGCTCATTAAATTACAAGAGCGGGAACGGATTGCGCAAAACTTGCATGATATCTTAGGGCATTCTCTCACTCTGATTGTGCTTAAGGCCGAGCTAATCCGGGAACATTTGAAACGCGCCCAATGGACAGCGAGCCGGGAAGAAACAGATTCATTATTAGGGATCGCTCGCCGATCTCTTGATGAAGTGCGGCAGGTCGTCGAGACGTTGCCAAGCTATACGCCGGTTTTCGACATGGTCAACGAACTAAAGCGGGCGCAGATTCAGACCACACTCGATTGGAATCCACCGGTGACAGCGAGTCCCGGGCTGTTGACGGACTGGGATATGATTTTACGGGAAGGGATTACGAATATTTTGCGCCATGCCCACGCCAGCACAGTTCGAATCCAATTAAAGGGCGATAACAACGGATGGACTTTGGTTATTGAGGATAATGGGACAGGGTTTATTCAAGCTGAAGGGCACGGACTCCAAGGGATAAAAAATCGGGCAGCGAAATGGAATGGTACAGTCGAAATTCAGAGCCGTCCCGGACAGGGCACATCATTGGTGGTCACCGGGCAACTTGTGGAGGTCTCAAACGATGTGTGCAAACAAATCTGTGATGCGGATTATGATTATCGAAGACCAATCTCTGGTGCGTGAAGCTCTCGTGGCTTTACTGTCCATGCAGCCAGCTATTGAGGTCCTTGGCTATGCAGCATCCGGACAAGAAGGGGTGGAACTGGCCCGAACCATGGGACCAGATGTGGTCCTCTTAGATATTCAAATGCCTCATGGAGACGGAATTTGGGCGACCCGCGAAATCCGCCGTACCTGTCCGGGCGTGCGCTGTTTATTACTGACGACCTTTGCCAAAGACGAGTATTTACGCCAGGGACTGGCGGCCGGCGCTTCCGGTTACGTATTAAAGGATACACCAACCGATGAAGTGGTCCGGGCCATTGAAGCCGTTTTGCAAGGAAAGACGTGGATTACGCCCAGTATGCAAGCACGCCTGGCGGACTTATTTCAGGAAGAGACCTTGACCGAAAGGGAGCGAAAGGTATTGCAACTTGCACAAAATGGGGCGACAAATCGGCAAATTGCTGCCGCTTTATTTTTAGCCGAAGGCTCGGTGAAGAATCTTTGGACCGAAATCTTCAGTAAGCTGTCGGCTAAAAATCGCGTCGAGGCGATTGCCATTGCCCGGGAAAAAGGCATCATTTAACCGAAATACTTCTTCGATGTACAAAACTTAATTCCGAAAGCTTGTCGGCACTCCCCGGCAGGTAATGAGGCACGCGTAACATCCGCAGTAGACTCTCACAGACGGATGCGTTTTCGAATGGGTGCAAAGGACCTCAAAAGACATAATGACTCAGGATCAGACTTAACATGTGCCAAAACTTCTGTGTCTTTTCGTTGATAAAATACCCTGGCCAGAGACTATAGACGAGAAGGGCGGGGGACCCCAAAGCTCCATGGGAAGGTAGTGTCCATATGCCTAAAGAACGCACGGCGCGAGATGGGAATGCGGAAGAAGTGTCTTGATAAGGCAATAAACCATTAAGGATAAGGGGCTGTCCTTGGTTGCGTATGCGGTGAATGAGGGCAGTGATGTCCACAATCTCCGAAGGAACCTGAGGAAAGTCACCGGCAAGGACTTGCCCTTTGGGATCGTTGTTTCGATAATCCATGAGAACAATACCGAGGAGTTGTTCCTTCTGACAGAGATGGCCAAGCCTTTCTCGAATCATTGTAGGGACGTGCAGCGGTTTAAAAGATGGATGAGATATTGCGAGGGCATTTTCGACCAGGGTCCAACGAAATGATTCCATTTCCTGATAGGCTTGCCACTGAAGATGTAAACCTTTGATTAACCGGTCCGTAATCAAGGTCCGGAGCCCTTGATGTTCCCATGACGTATTGGGCAATACGCGCTGCAATGTCTGCCATTCGAACTGAAAGTATTTTAGCATGAGATTCACCGGCCATCCTTCGAGAAAAAGCCTTTTGCCTCGCTGAAAGCCTACAGCCTGTTCTGGTGACGAGGGAAAGGGGGACGATAGCAGGTGGCGCAAATAATCCCGGTGATGGTTTTTTTGTTGTTGGAGATCTTCGGGCGTTAAAGAATGTCGCAGAGTGTCGGTTTCCTTATCGGTGTTCATATAGGCATCACATGTTTCGGCCGCCTCTTCACAATAGCGTTCTAAAAGATGATGACACCAGATATCCCATAAATTCAAAGCAGTGGGATTGTCGTGGATGTATGCGTTGAGGTCAAACGCCTCGTCACTTTTCTTGGTCACTTTGGTGAGTTCGGCTTTCATCCGGTCTAACGCTTCTTCCGCCCGTTCAATTGATTCGAGCAGCAAGGTCTGCAAATCTTGAGGATATGTGGTCATGAGACATCCCTATCGTGTGTGACATTGACTAGACAAATCCTTGGAATCATGAGGTTTTTCGCTTTATCCGTGAGTTGTGATGCTATCAACAACTTTCTCTCCATAATTTTTGCTTGCAACTTAATCTTCAGGATCATCATCAACATAATCGGGTCGTGTGTCAGGAATATTACACCGTTATGACAACGCTTCACGGCATGTTACAACACAGCGCCGCTCTTAAAGAACACAGAAAACCTATGGGCTAAGCCATGAGTGTTGCGATCTTTTGGCCAATACCCTTTTCCCGAACTTTCTATGAGAATACATACGGTAGACAGCTATGACTTGACTGCAACCACGCTGTGATCCGCGGGAGCTCCCGGCTCCTTATTGCCCGTGTCCTAAGATATTCCTATTCTTCACGCGATGCCTGTACTCAGCCATGGGTCAAAAGTCATGTGATTTGTGTCGGCGATGGACGATGACACCGCCCTATCGTATACCCTATAGGTGACAGGATTCGACGATTTCATGAATGGTTAATGCATTTATGAGTCTTATCCTTTTATTAGCGAGTTAGAGTTGTCAAATGCGTGTAATTCCCCAGTAGTAAGCAGGAAATCATTCCCTGTTATTTTGATGGAGCAAGAATGTTAGGAGAATGTTGACATGGCGGGACAACAAAGTATCAACATTTTGGTTGTGGCCGAAGCCGAACGGGACCGGCTGACGTGGTCTGCCGCATTGGAGCATTTTGGACTGACCGTCATTAATGTCGCGACAGGACATGACGGTATTCGCGAACTGCGCCAAGGCGGGATTGATGTCGTCATCTTAGAACGCCGCGTTTCTGATTCCCATGGATTAGTGGTATGCCAGGAAATGCGACGACATTCTGCCACGCCGATTGTCATGATTGCCGATATGTTTGACGAATGGGATGAAGTGGCCGCTTTTAGAATGGGTGCGAGTGATTATCTGACCAAACCCGTGGCTATTGGTCGCTTGCTTTCACGGATTTACCGGCTAGCCCGAGAACGCCCTCATACAATCGACCCGGTAGGCGACGCCGAGGAGTTCGTGATTTATCTTGACCAACAAATTGTTTCATTTAAAGGACATGAATTGACCCTTTCAGCGCGGGAAACCAAGTTATTGGAAGTGCTATTTAAGGCCCCCAAGATTATTTTGACGCGAGAAAGCCTCTTAGATCAGGTCTGGGGCTTGGAATCATTAGATTTGGAAGTGCGCACGGTTGACGTGGCGATTGCCCGTTTGCGAAAAAAGCTTCAAGATCATTTTTCTATCAACCCAATCGAAACAGTCATCGGTACAGGATATCGGTACCGCTCCGACGTCTTACGGGTACGTTTTGTGACATCCCAGGAGGTGATCTCATCATGAATGACAAATTATGGGACTCGAATCGCTTTCATGCGCGTGCGCGCATATTGCTCCAGCACTTAACTCGACTAAAAAATCTTTGGACATTGGGCCCCATGACGGAACGCGAAGTCCGGACGTTGTGGTTTTATTTATTTCAGTTGGCGGGAACGGGCGTTGCTCTCGATTATTCCGAGATCGTTCCGGCAGCCCGCGGATTTTTTGAATGGGTTGAAGAGACAGTCCGGCAAGGATCCATGGGAGGAGAGGAATTTCAACAACGTCTCGATTATGTTCTTGAGGCAACAACCCGTCAAATGGCAGGAGAAACCCCGAGCGCTTTGGAATCTCCCGGAGATATGGCTTGGGGAGATCGTGTCGTCATTGTCGACAATAAGCCGGCACCTAAGTGGGAAAAGGCCTTGCGCCAGCACGCCATTTCGGTATTTACGATGCCTTTTTCGCCGACGCAGGTGCTGCGTACAGCACGCATCATCCGCCCTCATATGATTCTTTTGCAGGTACATGCGGGAAGCCCTCTTCGCGAGCTGGAGTCATTATGTGCCGTTTTGCGTGATGACCGCCGATTAGACGGTATCGCATTATATCTCTATTTTCGTTCAGAGATGAGTGAACTGCCCATAAATTTGTTGCGGCATGTTGATGGACTCATCACCGCGTTTGAACGCCCCGACTTCGTGACGGCTCAGATTCTTGGAATATTGGCGCGGGTGAATCAACGACGAGAATCAAGTATTTGGGATCCCTACACGGATCTCTATTCGTTGGCCTACTTGCGAGAACGGTTGGAAGAAGAAATTATGCGGAACCAACGTCAACAAACCCGGCTAGGGATCATTGCCCTGACGGAGGATCCCCGAAGTGTTAGTGTCATGGATGCGGAACCAGGCCGAACCTATTTGAGTATCCGGCGTCTCGCAGAGTATTTGCAGTCTCGGATTCGGCGTTCAGATATTGTGGCGTACGACGGAATGGGCCGATTTTATTTAGTGCTGTTTGAGGCAAATCGCCGAGTAATATCGGAACGGATTAAGATGATGCAACAACAAATTCGGAACGATGCCGATATGGGTTTCGGATCATTGCTTGCTGGAATGGCTATGGCACCGGATCACGGGAATGTTCCCGAGGATTTGTTTATGCATGCCGATCGTACTTTGTGGGATGCCTTAGAGCATGTTCCCCTTTCTTCTTCGTTATCGACGCTGTCTCCCTAAAGTCTTTCCGTCTTTCTCTTTAGTTGATCCGCCAGATCGTTCGGCTATACAGTTTCCTGCAGGCAATGCCGATGAACCACTTAACGCATGAGGAAGGTCACAAGGTCAGATTATCGGCTATGGATTGATGCGCACGATGACGATGGAAACTTGAAGAGGTCTTGAAATAACACTCCCCAGAGCAACAGGATAAGGAGTTCGACAATGATGGAAGATTTTATAATGACGATACTCATGAACATGACCGATGGGGTCTCTTTAGTGGATCTGCAGTCAAAGCGTCTAATCTTTACTAATCCTGCCCTCTTGATGATGTTAGGTTATCGCTGGGACGAACTGAAGGAATTCACCATCTACGACCTTGTTGTCAGTGACAAAAACCAAATTGATGCGCATATACAACGTGTCTTGGAGGAACGTCGCCTGGATATTTCTGAGGGAGTGTTCCGCCACAAAATCGGAACGTTCAAGAGGTTGGAAGTCCATGCCACACCATTTTGGGGAATTGATGCGTTGTTGCTGCTTGTTTTGGTCAGAGAACGGAAGGACCTCTCGGAGCCTCGTCAGCTAGGTCTGCAACAACCGGACGAGGACGAGGATAAGCGAGATGCCTTGACAGGGTTTATGACTCGCCATGCCTTCCAACAAAAAATTCAAGACGGATTATCTGCTACCGTCCAGGGGACTTTATTATGGTTGGATATTACCCATTTTATGGATATTAACAAGGACCGCGGCTTTTCGGTAGGTGACATCATCTTGAAAATGTTTGCGGAACGGCTTCGACAGAGTGTCCCCGGGGACATCCTTATAGCCCGAATAGCGGACGATGAATTTGCCCTCTGGTCTCCTTATGACCGTGACGCATTAAGTGTCGCTCACGCGGTCCTCAACGCCGTGACTCGTCCTTATTTCGTTGACAACGATGTCCTGACGTTAACGGTTTCCATGGGCGTTGTCCGTTATCCTGAAGATGGCGTCAATATCGAGGCCCTATTCCGTCATGCGGTAGCGGCCTTGTGCCAGGCTAAAGAGGTTGTGGGAAGCACGATTTGCTCGTTTGACGCACAATATCATGCGGGTCATATGCTCCGGTTGACCTTGCGCAATCAGATACCCAAGGCTTTAGAAAACCACGAATTTCGCCTGTTTTACCAACCCCAAATTGACATTCAGACGAAAACACTGGTAGGGATGGAAGCGCTAGCCCGCTGGGACAAGCCCGGCTGGGGAATAATTCCTCCTGGTCAATTCATTCCGGTTATGGAACAAAGTGGATTGATAAGCGCTTTTGGTACCTGGGTAATGAAAACTGCCTGTGTTCAAAACAAAATGTGGCAAGATGCGGGATTAAATCCGGTAAAAATCGCTGTGAACGTGTCTGCCCAACAGTTTTCAGACAATACATTGATGGCCGCTGTTGAAGAAGCCTTAGCCATCAGTGGATTAAATCCGCAATGGATTGAGCTCGAAATTACCGAAGGAACGGCCATGCAAGATATTGACCATACCCGCTCCTTATTGCGAGAACTGAAAAATGTGGGGATCAATGTGGTCTTGGACGATTTCGGGACGGGATTTTCTTCGTTGGCTTACCTTAAAAATCTTCCCCTGGATGGCTTAAAAATCGATCTCAGCTTTATTCAACAGCTTCCTGATAGTGCAACGGATGCCGCGATTGTGATTGCTATCCTCAAAATGGCCAAGGTTCTTAACTTGTATGTAATTGCCGAAGGAGTAGAGACCGCCGAACAACTCGACTTCTTACGGAATGAAGGATGTGATGTGGCTCAAGGGTATTTCGTTAGTCCCCCGAAACCTGCTCAGGACTTAGAACCGTTGTGGGAAAATGCCGCGCGGCGAACACAAGTGCAATGAGAGATGACCAACCAAGAAGACTGAATACATAAATTGGAAAGGAGCGCTGAAAATCGATCCGGTGAAGGCTAACACATGTTCAGCGTATGCACCGGAAAAATGACCAGAGCGAGAAAAAATTGGAAAAGCGGATACGGCTTTGCTTTCTCATGGGGATCATAGTCACAATGGACAAAAGGCGATTGATGGTTAGAAGGAAATTAAAGCAGCACGGATCAATAATGAGGTGGATGATGTGGCAACATGGATTGAGCGCATTCGGGACACGGTGAAAAATCTGTTCCGCGGGGTTCAGACATCATTGCATCAAGTAGGTCATCTTGCCGCATTGTTGCCAGGGCGTCATGAAGCATCGGGACGCATTTGGATTGATTCAGGTGGTCAAGTTCATGTGCAAAATCCTCATGCTCTCCATGGACTCTATCCCATCATCATTGTTCCCCCCGCCGACAGTGGGATTACGGTTGAAATAAACGGCAATTTGGCTGAAGAGAATGAAGTTGTGGTGGAAGCGTCTGATCACATTGTGATTGCCACGATTCCAGAGCCGCCTCTTTCCCGTTTCGACATCCATATTGATGACGAGGGCATGATCGCTGTGTTGACGGTCGAATATCGTATGGGGAAAACCCGCACTATTGAATCCACGGAACCTGCCACCCGCTTGGTGATTCCGGTGAAAACTGAATGGGAGGCGCCTGATCCTATTACGGTGGAAGAAGTGCTTGAGAAGTTACACCGTTTAGGTGTTCATCCAGACCGGGTGGATCACGAAACTCTCGTAGATTTCGTCACTCGCCAGGAGTCGGGATCGGTGAGGGTGGCCCATGGGATCCCACCTGTTTCTGGAACCAGTGAATCCTATCAACCCCTTCCCGTGGAAACCAAGATTCGGTATTACCAGGGCATTGCGGTAGACCGCCCAGGGTTTGTAGAAATCGGCGAGATAATCGGAATTTTAGTGCCGGGTGAAGCCTCTCATCCCGGAATCACGGTGTGGGGCACACCGATTCTTCCCACTGCTCCCCCTCCCAATGTCTTTAAGCTTGGGGACGGCGTTGAAATGATGGAACGGGGCATGCATCTGGTGGCGACGCGTAGTGGGCGGGTTCGGTGGGAACCCGGCCATGTGCAAGTCATCCCGGAAAAAATTTTTACAGGACCTGTGCGAACGACCCTGGCTTACGATGGAGATTTGGTCATTGAAGGGGACGTTCAAGGAAAAGTAACCGCAGTCGCGTCTGGTCATATCATTATCACGGGATCGGTCATGGACGCGGAAATTGTGGCTAAAGAACAGATTTGGATTTTTGGAGAAACGCAAGGGGCTGTGATTTATTCCGGGTATCAAGACGTTTCTTATCCCGAAGTCCTTGAGCAGTTGCGGCGATTGAATGAAGTGCTTTGGATATTGGAACATGGTTATCACCAAGTGTGTGAACGGATGCCAGATAGCCACGTCGTACCAGGCAAAATTTTTGCCTGGCTGGTTCAAACCAAATTTCCGGAATGGCGTTCATTAGTTCAGTGGTTAGAAAAAATGAAGACACGTTCTCCTTACCGGAAAAATCCCGATCTTCGCCTGTTGGTGGAAGATATTTTGCCAGTAATCGGACGAGAGCAACTATTTCACATCGAAGACGTAACTTTGCTCGAGCGCATTCATCAAGGCATTGAGCACTTTATTGATACAGTCAAGCATGGAGAGCAAGGAAACTTCTTATCTGGAGTGTTTTTGAAAGTTGCCATTCACACCATGATTCGCAGTGCCGGTTCTGTTACCCTGCAAGAGGCCCGGTTATGCGATATTGAATCGGGCGATTTGGTGGATATCACTGGCCAAATGATTGGAGGGAATGTGACGGCCCAAGAGAGCGTAACGGCACGCACTTTGGGCTCAGAAGAAAGCATTGACACCTTCGTTTCCGTTATCAATCCCCGTGGTTTTGTGCGCAGTCACCTGATACATCCTCAAACTGTGGTGCAAATTGGAACGTATACGGAAGACTTTACGACTGCGATGACTGATGTTGTGATCGATCAAGGCTAATGCAGGCTAATGTAGGCTAATGTAGTGGTTTGATTCTTTAGGGGATCCGAATCGTTGATCGGTCCCTAGCTTATCCTTTGCCTGCATTGGGACTACGTGGACAGATATGCCGTTGATAAACCGGCCTATATTTGGGACTGTCTCTTTGTTATCTTTCGTGGTGTTAAACACTTTCCCGAACGAGGAAGTGAATATTTTCCGCTTCCGAACGCTGAACCATATTAAGCCATTCCCGCAAGGCGGATGCAGAGGACCCTGAGGCTTAATCGGCACGATAATCGCCACGCGTCATATGCCTGGATTTGTCACGTTAGTGGAGATGGAATTTGGCTACTGTCTGTGGTGTGAGAAGAGGAAGATGTTCATGAAAATCTTACAATTGAAAGCAAAATCGTTATTAAAAAGCAACGCTACCGTAAATGTTTCAAATGACAATCATGACAAAAACGCCGTATCTGTTGATGATAGGCGTTTTCACAGAGACCCTAAAGTTTTGCAATCAAGATGAGGGCTTTTGCTTTATAAACCCGAGCATAGCGTTGTCAGGCGAGGAATTTAGCCTGTCCGGCGATTTTGTGACCACGAATAGCGGTGGTTATCGAACATGCCAGGACTCATGAATCGGAATGCCCGCTTGCTCGATAAGGCGGTGAACGGGGCAGCGTCTACCGACTTCCCTGCGAACAAAATCCAATTCGGCTTCGGGAATTCCTGTGATGGCGATATCTAGTGTCACCGTGTGAAAGTATGGCGGCACAGGTGCATCCCCGCGTAATCCACGAGGATCAAGTTCGCCGCGCGCATGAAATTCTGAATTCACATCCGTCCATCCCTTTTCGTGCGCAACCATTTGGAGAACAACATTCATGCACCCGGTAAGGGAACCTAATAGCAATTCCAGGGGATTCGGTTTTTCGGCTTCGCCGCCCATGCGTTGTTCAACAGACCAAAATTCTGCGGTATTAGTACGGTGAAAGCCGGTTGCACCCTTTCCATGGGTCTGGATTTCAAATGTCATCGTGGCCAAAGCATTCAACTCCTATAATTCATATCAACCTAATAGGAATCATTGATTTTTTAACCAGTGATGTCAATATATTTTTTAGAAATGAACGATGACGTCATAAAGTTGTGGAATTAATGGTGCAATGGGAGAAAAATATTTTAACTAACACATAGTGTGGTTAAAAGGGAAGAGTTTTATCGTATTAACGAGACGTGAAATTGCCATGGTGCGCATGGCTTATCCTGAAACTCATATAACCAATCATGAGAATCGTTAAATTAATCCAATATCTTTCTCATTGAAAACAATTTCACTGGTCGCATAAGGAGGATTATGATACGGCCGTTACGCGGAGAACATCATAGGTAACTCCGTCGATCTGCGATCGAATTGTCACAAAATTTATTGCTATAGGGTATTTTAATTGCGAAACTTCTCGTACGATTGATCATGGAACAGGATGGATAAGCGAATGTCTATCGATTGGCATAAAATTGAGCCCACATTTCTGATATTGTAGCTAATGGAGGCAGGCTGATAGAAGCGCCTTTTTGGCTTGCTGCTAAAGCTCCTGCACAACAGCCGACTTCGCAAGCCTTGTCCCATGATAGTCCGTGTCTAATGCTGTGTGCTAGGGCACCATTGAATGCATCTCCGGCAGCTGTCGGATCGAGAGCAGTAATTGTGGGCGCAGGGATTTTTTGGCCAGGAATGTCATGAGTTTGAATAAATACTCCCTCATCACCCAGTGTGACAATGAGAGCACGAAAATGGGAATGGTTAACCCAAACTTGCTCGGCCTGTTCTTCGATTGTTGCGCCATCAAGGTGAGATAATACTGCAAGTTCTTGCACATTGGGCGTCAGGACATCAACCCATTTTAACAACTCATCGGTGATGGCTGTTGCGGGAGCCGGATCGCAAATGACTAACATATGTCGGTTTTTAGCTATTTGCGCAGCGGTTAAAGATGCCTCGATGGGGATTTCTCCTTGAAGCAGTAAGATCTCAGCGTTTTCCCATAAGTCTTGAGTCAGAAGAATATCTTCAGGTGTCACGAACCTATTAGCGCCGGGAACTTGTAAAATATACTGAGCATTTGGCAAAATCACTGGAACGGCGCATGATGTGATTCCGCTATGCAATATCCCTTGGGTGTCTAATCCTTTTTGGATCATTTGGTCAATAACCCAATGCCCTAAAATATCTTCACCAACTTTGCCGATAATGATGACGGGCTCGTCGCATAAAGCCGCTTGGAGTCCTTGGTTAATGGCTTTTCCGCCGAGAGTTAATCCGATAGAATCGACCAATAATGTTTCGCCCAAAACAGGATCTCGAGGCAGGCTTAAGGGCAAATCTACCACAATACTGCCTATAACAACAATTTTAGGTGTCGACATGCATACTCCCCACATTTCTTTAGAATTTTCTTGTATCTACTAGCTTCGAGCTGGTAGTCGCGATATGATTAAAACACCTTTGGCAAAAAAGGAATGAATGTCATGTTGTTTGATCCTCACCATCGAATTTGGGATTTTTGGGCGGTGCACGACAAGCACCAGTACCACCTTTATTTTTTACAAGCACCTCGAGCTGGACACGCATATATCCGTCATGATTTGGCTAGTATTGGCCATGCGGTTTCTTCGGATCTAATTCATTGGCAACGGCGTCAAGATGCGTTACACAAAGGGCGAGCGGGACAATGGGACGATCTGTCGTTGTGGACAGGGAGCGTGATGGGATATCAAGATAAATGGTTTATGTTTTATACGGGACGAGATGCGCGAACCAGAACGCAGAATATTGGGCTAGCCGTTTCCGATAATCTGGATATTTGGACTCGATTTGGTCAATCGCCCATTCTTTATCCGCATTCTAAGTGGTATATGACTGGCTCTGAAGAGACACCCGAATCTTTTACATGGCGGGATCCTTTTGTTGTATATGACCCACATTCCCAGCTGTTCTATCTCTTAATTGCGTGTCATGATCGTTCACGTCCTTTAGGCTATCAAGGTGCTATTGGCTACGCTGTGTCTGAGGATTTATATCACTGGACATTAATGCCGCCTCTGTTAAGCCCAGGTTGGTTTCAGCACTTAGAAGTTCCGACAATTATTTGGTGGGAGGATGCCTGGTATCTGTTTGTGTCCGTCAAAGCTGAATGGTTCCATCCGTCCAGTCCCTTTGGCCGACCTATTACCGGCACTTTATGTTTTCGTAGCCAAAACATTACTGGCCCTTTCGTCGTTGTCAAACCACCTATCGTTGTCGAAAAGTGGTATGCATTACGCCCGGTTAACTTGGGAACCCAGTGGGGTTTGTTGGGATGGCGCATGGGTGAGGAAGAAGGATATCCCCAACATCCTTTTCCGTATGGTGTAGATAATCCCAAAGGTTTGATTCAGACTGCAAACCATACCTTGCAAATAATTAACCTTTAGTGCCGGTTGTTGCGATCCCTTCCACAATCGCCCGCTGTCCCAAAATATAGAGGATGAAAACAGGAATACTGATAAACACTGTAGCGGCCATTAACAAATTGTAAATAGTGGAAAATTCTCCTTGAAAGGCTACTAATCCCAGTTGCACCGTATACATGGACTTCGTTTCTGTAAACAAGAAAGGTAAATAAAAGGAATTCCATTCAGCAATAAATGTTAGTAGTGACAGAGTTACAGTAGCAGGCTTCGCAAGCGGCAAATAAACATGCCACAATACTTGCCACGGGGTAGCTCCATCAAGCATTGCGGCCTCTTGAAAGGATTCTGGGATGGTTAAGAAAAACTGACGATAGAGAAAGATCCCAAAAGCATTGACTGCCGTAGGCACAATCAAAGCACCGAAGGTATTAATCCAATGAAGATCGGCCATGAGAACAAAAATGGGAAGGGCTATGACTTGAAAAGGCACAATAAGAGTGGCAATAAAGCCAATAAAAATGGTTTGCCGCCCGGGAAATTTCATGTGGGCTAAAGCGAATCCAGCCATCGATGAAGTTAGAACTTGCGCAATGGTTACGCTCAAAGCCATTATTAAGGTGTTGAGGAATTGACGGCCGAAATTTGTGTATTTCCATGCATGCAAATAATTCATCCAGTCAGGATGCAATGGGAACAATGGAATCGAACCCGTGCTTATGGCGGTGTTAGAACTGAGCGATCCAACAATAATCCAATAGAAAGGGAAACCGAAAACAACTGCTGCGGCGATCATCCACGGAAGATACCGCCATAATGCTTGTTTATGGATTTGGGTGTTCTGATGAGGAGCCGTGGAAATTGGATGTAAGCGCATCATGTGCCAAAAACCTCCTAGCGATCACGCAAATTCAGTGTGGGGTCGCGTCTGTGGTGAAGTAGCGGACCATACCAACCGTTAACAACAACACAATAACTAGCAATAATGTGGACGCGGCAGCGGCTTGTCCCCATGAATTGTGGACAAAAGCCAGTCGCCAGATGTAATAAACTAACGTTGTGGTAGCGTGGATGGGACCGCCGCCGGTCATGACATAAATGGCGGAAAAAGCCCGGAAACTGAATATCAAATTGATTATGATGACGAAAAATGTCGTTTCTCGAAGAAGAGGCCAGGTAATCATACGAAATTGTGTCCAACCATCCTTTAATCCATCTATTGCACCCGCTTCATAAATTTCTCGCGGAATGGTTTGAAGGCCGGCCAAGTACAAAACCATGTTATATCCTGCCATTTTCCACGTGTACATAGCAATAACATAAGGCATAGCATAGGTTGGATTGCTCACTAGGTTACCCGGATGCAGTCCGAGGAAGCCCAACAAGTGATTAAATAAGCCATTAGAACTACCCATCCATACCCATGCCAGACCTGCTGAAACGAAAGACACTAGATATGGTGCAAAACTTATGCCCCGTAGCAGTGAACGAAATGGTAGAGGGCGATTAACCAATAAAGCCAGGCCAAGACCGATGACGATACTGGGAATGACTGTACCAACGACAAAAATCACGGTGTTGCGAATGACTTGTCCAAAAATCGATTCTTGAAAAAGATGTGTATATTCGCTAAATCCCGAGAAAGGTTTGATTGTTGATAGTCCATTCCAGTGATGTGTGCTAAGCCAGACAATATAGCCCATCGGGTAATAGAAAAAGACCAGAGTTAAGATGACAGCAGGCAATAGGAATAACATGGCCCACCACCACAAATGCCGCTGACCAACCATGAACGTATCCCCCTACCAAATCGTATCTGTGTTAACCGTTATTATTTAGTGCCTGTTGCGCTGCAATTGCTGCTTGGTGAAGGGCCTGGGAAGCTGACATTTTTCCGTAGAGCGCGTTTTCAATGGCATTGCCGATATCAGCAGATATCTGAGAATAAGCGGGAATCGGTGGGCGAGCCTTTCCCACACTCATTTCCTTGGCAAAGACTTGAATAAACGGATTCTTTTTCAAATACTGTTGATACTGAGTGGATTGTTCAGCGGGAATTGACACGGGTAAATATCCACTGCCGGTATCATATCCGATTTGAAATTGCGGTGACGTGACAAATTTGGCAAAGAGAAAAGCAGCCTTGTTTTGTGCAGGGGTCGTATTGAAAATGAACAAACTTTCCCCCCCGATATTGGTGGCAGCAATTTTGTCTTTGGGTAGAGGGAATGCTCCATAATCAACTTGATGTTGTTGCTGGAGAGCGCTGTAATTCCATGGGCCATTGATCATCATCGCCACTTTTCCGGATTCGAAGTCACCTAGTTGATATGCTTGATTTAAAGGACCAAATGTGGCGACATGATCCTTCATGAGCGTGACCCAGTAATTGAGTGCTTTCACCCCGGCCGGAGAGTCAAAGGTTACTTTTGTCCGTGTGCTATTAAGTAGATGCCCGCCTGCTTGCCACAGTAATGTTTCCCATATCCATACAGTCCACTCCTGATTGCCAATCGGCATTTCAAAGCCGTACGTACCATCGTGTGTCAACTTTTTGGCATCTGTCAGGAATTGTTGCCATGTTGCTGGAGGCGTCTTGATTCCAGCTTGCTTGAATAACTTTTTATTGTAGTACACGGCCAAATCATTGGCATCAAAAGGCATTGTCCATACTTTGCCTTTGTAAACGCCTGTCTTAAGAAGTCCCGGAAATATCGTGGAAGAATTGAATTTCTCACTGTGAAAGTATTTTTGGGCTTCGACAATGGCGTTGGAAGAGGCGAACTGTCCAGTATAAGCTGGGGCAATCCAAAGTAAATTAGGCGGGTTGTGCGCAGCAACAGCACTTTCGATCTTGGGAATTTCCGAATCTGCAGCCCCATAGTTTTGCATCGTGATGTGTATGTTTGGATGTTGCTTTTCAAAGACATGAATTTCTTGTTGAACATAGGCCTGGGTCTGTGGTGACTGAATTCCTTCTTCAAACGTCAATGACACGGGGCCACTCGCGGTAGTGCTTTGACTGGTTCCGCATCCGGCCAAAGCCAATGTGCCAACTGAGGTAAGACATAAGGCGGAAATCCAGCGCATGGATGCATGCATAATCTATCCCTCCAATTTTTCCTCAATAATCTCTTTCAATCGGGACATACGTCGATGGACGGGCTCGATTTCATCAGAACATTCTGCCTGCAATGTCTTGTCTGCTAGTCTTGGATGTATCCTTGGGATGTGCCCTCAATGTTTCGCTGCGATGGCAGACGGGGAATAAATGTGCACGACAGCGTGGTACATGAAGGCACATCAATACCAGTAATCTGTTTGAGTAACAATTCAGCTGCCGTGCGTCCAATGTCATATGTTGGTTGTGATATCACAGACAGTGGTGGCTGAATGAACGATGTCCATGGTTCATCATCTAAGGCTACGAGAGTGAGACTTGCTAACTGGTTAGGATAATTATGCTGCATGGTATAGACAAGGCCCATCGCCATTAAATTATTGCTAATAACCACAACCGTGGGCATGTGTGGATGCTGCACTAACCAGTGAGCTGCTTTAACCCCTCCGTCGTAACGGGAATCTCCTTGAAAGATACATCGTTCAGCGTGTTGGGTCGCTTTGAGAAAGCCTTCTAATCGATTTTTCGTTGTGGACAATCCTTGTCGTCCAGTAATAAAACCAAAACGTTTATGCCCCTGCTTTTTAAAGAACTCGACGGCTTCAACCACCGCCTGTTGGCTATCGGTGGTGACGGCAGGTAATGCTAGATGCGTCAATTGTCGGTCAAAAGTGACGACTGGTACCGGTATTTGCGCATAGAAGGTCGTATCATCGTTTTCGGTCCGAACCGGGGCCAGTAATATGCCGTCAACTCCTTTGGCTACCAAGTTTTGAATCGCTTCTTCTTCATGGTTGGCATCTTCATCGGAGTGACTAACAATGACGGTGTAATGCGCTTCGCGAGCAACAGTTTCAACGCCACGAAATACTTGCGCAAAGAATGGGTTAGCCATGTCAGCTGCAATAAATCCAATAGTTCGTAAGGTATTTTTTCGGAGTCCACGACCTAAGGCGGATGGGACAAAGTTCAATTCTTTCATGACCTGTAAAACATGATTACGCGTCTTTTCCGCAACCGGACGGGTTCCATTGATGACATGGGATACCGTTGCAGTAGATACACCAGCACGTTTGGCTACGTCACGAATGGTTGCCATGAAATTTCCCCCATCACTAAGGTAATCGTTTACACGTAAACGATTACCTTTAGAATAGATGTAATATAGTGGTAAGTCAATAATTTTGCAAAAGATTATCAAAATAAAAAGAATATCATACAAACAGTGAAGTATCTAACTATTCGTCAACTTGGACGAAATGTATAGAGTGCATAATTTAAAGTTAACAATGCTCATTGTGACGGCTTAAGCATGATTCGGTTTAACACGAAAGTGCGGACTGTTATAGAGCACTGTGGTAGTAAAAGTTATCAAGAATAAATAGTCATACTGCCATGATTGACCGATTAGCCTTTCACGGACATTTTGTGCTTTTTGAAGACGAAATATAAGCGGGTGATGGGCCTTTGGGGAGTGGCATCCGAGCCGTTGAGCAGCACACCGCATCCCCTCGCACACCAGCTATCCGTATCTCCTCAACAGGGTCACGCCGGCATAGGTATATAGCCAAATAAAAAGGGTTCTCCCTCACATTTGTTGATAGTTTGTAGATCGGGGTCATAGATAATGGGATCTGACTTGACGCGGATTCGGAGGTAACCTGACTGTTAGGGACGCAAAGGGGTCCTTTATAAAGTGGACCATGTGGTCCTGCCTGGAATCATCGCCATTGGTTATTCTTAATAGAGAACAAAGTGGAGCGTTAACGAGATTAGTATTTTCGCAAGACGCTCTTGACTGTCTCCAGTGTTGATGAGGATGAAACAATAATTTGTATGGCTCGGTATGAACTTTTTGATAAAAAGCCGAATGAAGATGCCTTAAATGAGGATCACTTAAACCCTCATACTGGAGGGACACTATGATGACTATGACCGAAACCAAGAATAATCGCATCCGAGTTGCCTTATTAGTGTCCTGTGAATTGGAGAAGGAAGGATTATGCCGCGTAATTAACGCTCACAGTGACATGACGAGTTGTTGTCAGTGGGTGGTGCGGGACAGTGATGAGATATTGAATATGTTCCCCCGTGATGCTGTTGACGTTGCCGTAATCATGTTGCCATGGACTATTCTTGGCGATTTACTCATGACATTCCATCAAAAGTTTCCGAACACGGCGATGGTGGTAGTCAGCAAAGAACCGTTCTATGGGAATGGTATAATCAGGATGCTTGATTATGGGGTAGTGGGATTAACCTGTTCCATGCGGGCGTCGGTGATCGTAAGTATGATTCGTCTGGCGTATTATCACGTAGGAAGTATTGACATAGAGATGGCCAAAGATATAGTGGCGGAATTGCAAGCAACAGGATATTCCCGAAGAAATGCATTATCTCTGCTGGATTACAAAATATGGTCCTTGATAGTACGAGGCTATTCTAATCCCCAAATTGCAAAACATTGCGGAATTTCTCTATCACAGACAAAACATCGGATTCATCACATTTTTAGATATTTGGGCGTAAATAACCGAGCGAGTGCTATTGCAATGTATGACAGATATAGTAGCTTTAACATCCTATTGGACATGGGTTTAGAGTCAACCAACAAGTCCCAAGAGACTGAGATGTTATTAGTTGATAAAAAGTGTGAAACCAAGAAGACGCCGCGGGAATCATCCTCCTAATGAATACCTGACCCCCAAAATACCATGCCACTATAGAAACGACCTACAGATGGTTTAACACCGAAACGCCAGAATGCAATTGCAGCTCGTCGAATCGTATCCAACATTCATAACCGCAGCATCGTTATGATGTTTGGGGTTCTTATGTCTATGGGGCAGAATGTTTCTGATTATGCTCCACGTCAGCGATATGAGACCACTGAAATTCTAACAGTGTAAGCACAATCTGCCCAATAACGACGTTGTGAGATAAGGGACATCATGGCGACTAAAGACAGAGGGAGAGCATAAGTCAACGCGCTAAATTTGGGAGACGTCTAAGACGAGACTACGAGGGCTCGATTTCTTTATTCCATATAAAGGTTAACTGGACAACACGAAACAAATGGCGAGCGAATTCATCGTCATTGTGGTAATCATAGGTTTTCTAACATACAAAGACTGATTTTTTTGAAGCATCATAGCTCTGAATTATATAATGGCGTCCGCTACTTGCTCGATGTGGATTTAGCGAATTTCGTTCATCACTGATCCATGATGTCACCTTATATCAGGTCATGTGGTCATTGGAGAAGAGCCATTTAGCCCTGTTAGGGGCAATATCTTGGTTTATATAGTTATGACAGATGATGGAATTTGAATAGAATACTCAGTGCAAAGGGGAAATATTATGCCTAGTGATAGAAAGTCGCAACAACCACAGGCTGAGACTCCCGAATTATTTAATAACATTGCGATGCATTATGACCGTTGGAGTAATCTTTTGTCTGTCGGTGGGATTCGAGCATGGCATCATTTTGCCATCGAAGACATGCATTTGTCTTCTGGACTCAAAGTATTAGATGTTGGTTGCGGGACAGGAACTACCACACGGCTTATTGCTAAGAAATTGGGAACACAAGGGCAGGTGGTTGGACTTGATCCTTCTGAGGGCATGTTAACGGTGGCAAAGTCAACGATGATCGATCCGGATGCTGCATCTATTGAATGGATATTGGGATCTGCTGAACATTTGCCTTTTGAAGATAATACGTTCGATCGTGTTACAGCCCAATTCTCCTTACGTAATATGGTCGATTGGATACGAGGATTGCAGGAGATGATGCGAGTTTTGAAGTATGGAGGCGAATTGACCATTTTGGAAATGGTGCAACCTCTTACTCAGTTAGGCATTCTGGCGCGGCAAGGTCTTGATGCCGTTACAGCAACTATATCTCATCCTGCTTTAATCCCTTATCAATGGTTGCGTGTTTCATTGCAGCATGCGCCAACGGTTGAGGAATTACGTAGTGAGATGACACAAAGGGGTTTCATTCAGGTATCCGCTCGCCAATGGTTGGGAGATTTGGTCGTGATGTTAACCGGAAGCAAAGCGCCAAGACCTTCCGCCCCCAAGACTTCTATAGTTAGTTCAACCATTGTCTGGGCAATGGATGGCTCGGTCACATCATTACGGGCAGCACGGTGGATTAATGAATTTATTAGGGACGGTACTCTTATTCATCTTGTTACGGTCATTCCGGAATCTCTCTATCCCGAGCAGATTCAAAAGACTGATCGCCAATTTTGGCATCATCAGCACTCGATGGCAAAGGATCTTCTGACGCCGGGAAAATTTCAGGTTGAAACTACGATGGTTGAAGGACGGCCTGGGCCTACATTGGTGGAATTTTGTCAAAGAAATCACGTTAATATGATAGTGATTGGTAATAAACAACGAAAAATTGCCTCCGATTATTGGCAGGAAAGTGTTTCCCGGTATGTTAGCCTGCATTCCACTATTCCGGTTTTAATGGTTCCTACGGATTTCGCCACAAGATAGCCAGAGAAAAATGAAAATTCTGTCATCCACGGATTAGTTGGTCGAGATTAATGAAGGTTCAAGATGCCAGCTCATGTTATCCGTGGTTTTTTCGGAAGATTTCAGCGAGTTTAATTTGACATCACAACAATGATTGTACAGAGATGAAAGAATTGTTACAAGAGGCCTTACACCGAGAGGACGCTCTTAAAGAGCTGGTTAGGCAGCTTGGCCTGTGGCATCAAGATGGAACATGGGAAGCTCTCACGCAATGGATGGCGCTTCTAACCGCTATTCAAAGTTCAGCGACGGGGCCTATGGCTGAGCGCATGGGTACGTTATTGGCTGACATGGGTCCACTGCTGTCACGCATTACGGACGCGGAGACCTTAAAAACCTTGACCTATGTCTTTGATCATCAACAAGTATTAATTGCGGCATTTAGTCAACTGGTGATGTGGCAATCTGATGGAACTTGGGAAGCCCTGATGGATGTCGTGAATCTTATCAAGGCATTTAAAGAATCTATAGGTCCTGGGACAGTTGAACGTATGGCTTCATTAGCTCAAGAAACGGGTCAGAGTTTATTGCGCATGATGGAATCCGATATAATGCCGTTAACATTGGCAATGATGGACGTGACGGCGGATTCCTGGCGTGAAGCACTGGATGATCCCAAGCATCTGACCCTAGGTGCCATGTTACATCGGATGAAGGATCCCCGAATGTTCAAATTAGCCTCAAGGTGATATTTAACATTCTTGAAAAATTACCGATGCGATACCGGGGACAGGAAAACTGAGGACATATAGTATTCTTTCTTTGGCCATACTTTCTAATATGGCAATAGTGTTATGAGCGTAACTTGAACAGAGAGAGAAATTTGCTTGCTAGAAGGTCTGGTAGGCTGTCTACATTATATGTTTGTATATGTTTGTGGATCAAGAAAGATCCTGCGCTCAATGGTGTATTGGCAGCGCTACCAGACCCTATGATTTATCATATAAATTAAATGCCCCAAGAGATTTCGTTCACTTCAATAAATCGTAATTAACACATGATGGATGTCACAGCAAATTTTATAGTGTGTTCTGTTTAGACCTTGTTCCAATACTATTGAGCGGCGACATAAAGTGACAGTAACCAAACGGGGCCCACTACGGATAAGATCAGATCAATAAGAAACATCAATATACTACCCACAAATCCGAGGATATGGATGACAAAGAAAACAAGTCCCATGGCGAGTACATAGACAATGCCGGTTAGGATAATCCCCAGTAATAAGGTTCCATAATGAGAAGAGCGAAAACTGGCAGCCAAGCTTTGACTCCATGTCAGCTGATCAACAAATAATCCCCCCGTCATGCGAAGAACCCAGGGCATTGATAGTACGAAGGCCAGGAGCACGAGAATGACGCCGATGCGGTGTAAAAGCATCACAATTATTCCCGCAAACATCATTAAAGCGAGAAAATACAAGATAACATAAAGAACGAATCCCCAACCCCGTCCATATAAGCGGCGTCCCATTATCCAAAATGTTTCCCAAGATACACGCTCGCCGCGAACCGCTTGCCCATAAAGTCCGTAAATGGCCGCCGTTAAAAAAGGTCCCGCAGCTAATAGGATGAGGTCAATAATTAGAAAACTTCCAGCAAATCGTGCCATATTGTAAGACAATCCGCTTGGATTATTCATATACACGGGATGGATTAGGAGCGAGAAAATGCCTCCGGCACCAATGAGGGCCAAAACGAGAAATAAAAGAAGGGAAAACGCAGCGGTCCATACTAATGCGGTCCAAGTTCCCGCTTGCTGAAGGGCTTGTTGCCAAATAGCAATGGCTTTGCTTAACATTTTATATTCCTCATTTCATGTATTTAATCTCACTTTATCGCAAACTCCTCCCAAATATGATGTAAACAGCGCAAAAATTCGTCACGTGAGGCTGAGTGTTCGTTGAACGTTCTTGGGAGCATTTCCATCACTATCCGCTCACATTCCCTTCCACAAATGTTTAGAAAGATAATGAAACATATTGAGGTGGGAAAGATTCTCGGGAAAATGATGTTTGATCTGAGTCAGAGGTTACCGTTGTCTGAAATATTTGAGGCGTATTATCCCCCAGATGCACTTTGCGGCCTGGGGGATGACAGAACAATTACGGTTAGTTGAAGAGAGACCACTATAGGGCTCCTCTTCCGCACGTGATGGGTGAAAGCCGTGGAATTTATCCCGAGGGTCTAGGGGGCACCTGCGTGTAAATCGTATCCGTAAAACCCAATGCGGCCAAAATGGCCGCCACCGACTGGGTATGAACCGCCGGGACAAAGAGTTGACGGGTCTGGGCATCCAGCGGCACAACAATCAGTCCGCGCAGATGATGTAACACCTCCTGCCCGGTGGGCCGCGCCAACAGACCGCGAGTCGGCGTGGGAAGGGGCGGGGCCTGCCGGGCCCGACGTTCGATGAGACTGAGCACTAACGCGGCGAGCAAGAGCACATAACCTAAGGCTTCCACCCGTTCCGGCTTTTGCACATAGAGCGCATCCACAAAGGCCGGGTCTTTTAAAAAGCGAAAACGGTGTTCGATGACCGTCTGACCTTTGTATTCTTCGAGCAATCGGCGGGCATCAAAGGAGGAGGCCGGCAGATTGGTGATTAAGACAAACGTCGCCGCCCGGTCCTGTGCCGCCTGCACGCGTTGCGCATCGACTGCCCCAATGGTGGGATGGACCCGGTATACTGTGGTGGTAGCCGGTTCGGGGGCATCGTGGCGGGGACGCCCGCGGGTAGTGCGTTTGGGGACCTGTGTTTCCGCGACAACCGTCGCCTCGACATGATGCCATTGGGCGGTAGCCCGCCAAGCGGCCACGGCCGCTTCGGCATCATGAGCACAGGCAAACACGGTCTCCGCGAGGCGAGTCGCCGCCTGGGTTAACTGGTTATGGGCCCGTTCGATCTGGCGGGCGATGGTGTGAACTTTCCGCTCAGCCAGATGATCGGATCGATAAACCACGAGCCGATAGGATCGGCCCTCAATTTCGCCGGTCTGTTCGGCGGCCGCGTAGGTGGCCGCATCGGCACGCTCCCCGATTTTGCCGAGGGGAACCCAGGCGTTGGCCGCCAAGGCGGCCGTCTTCGCATCGTGCGCGGCTCGAAATGTCTCCGGACAACGCGAGAGAAAGCGGAGTGAACGGTCAGCCATTGCCTTTAAGTTAGGACCTGTGATGAGAGCGGAATCGGCCACGTAGACAAGTTGTTGCAGTTGGTGAGGCGAAAAGTAATCGTCTAAGGCCGCAATCATCTCGGCATTGAGGGTTTTATCACTCAGATTCCCGTCTTGCACCGTGCCCACCACCGGAATGCCTTCTCGGGTCCCCAACAGCGTCAGGAGAATTTGACGCAGATCGGGACGATGATCCTTGGAATGGCCATAGGTGGGATGCACTCCGGTCTCGGATCCGGTGTCCGGATACGTGCCATAGACCGAGCGGGTCGTACTATCCCAGTGGACAAACACCGGACTATCGGGCGTCCACACGTGGTCGTGCAAGAGCGCTCGCGTTGCAACGGCACTGAAGACGGTGGCGCCACCAGCGGCGGCGACTTTATCCAGAGCCCGTCCGAGGGCATCATCCGTAAAATCGGCCGCGGTGCGGCCGGATCCAAACAACAAGGGCACATCGGTTAACTGAAATTGCTCGTGGACGCGATACAGAGGTCGACGAGCGGTGAGCAAATTGACGACGAGCGCGAAAATCCGTTCGCCGGGCGACAGGTGGCAACGCTGCGAATCCCACGCAACGGTCTGATTTATGGCCTCGACGAATCCAATTTCTTCACAGAGGGCTCGGATGACCGGTCCAGCCCCCACAACAACGGGTGTCGGCATGGGTGTGTTCATAAGAGATTACTTCGCCATGCGATACCCAATCTCCTTTGCGATCAGCCCAAAAAAATAATTTTTTTTGTTCCTGCCACGTGCGGAAAGTAAGATAGGGGATTTTCTTCCTGTTTATTCAGCCAAAGATTCTTTGGATAAATTTTCTGCTAGGGGCGTCCAACGTTTATGCAGTTGCTTAAGAACCGTAATAGCTAAAATCGCTGTCAACACGTCCATTAAAGCAACGATAACAAAGACAGGTGTCCAACTACCTGTGGCACTTTCTAGGGATGCGGACAATGGACCGCCTAATAACGCGCCCACACCTTGAGCCATGTAGAGTAACCCATAGTTGAGTGTGGCATGCTCACTACCATAAAAATCGGTCAGTGTTGAAGGGAATAATGAGAAGATTTCTCCCCAGCCAAAGAAGGCTAGGCCGGTTAAAACCACAAATAATGCGGGATTTGTAACAAAGGAGATTAATAGAACGATGGATAGAGCTTCCAATGAGAACGCGATAAACATCGTATTCTCTCGACCAATGGAGTCGGATAACCACCCGAAAAATGGTCGGGTAAGACCATTCGTGAATCGGGATAGCGTGAGAGATAGAGGAAGTGCTGCAACACCCAAAACCAAAGCATGACTGACACCATAATCCTTGGCTATAGGACCCACTTCAGAAACAATCATCAATCCACTTGTAGACATCATGGACATCATGATAAACAATAACCAAAATGGTGCCGTTCGCAACATTTCGGAAGGACGATAAGATTTCGTTCGATTTGCAATGGATGTTGCCTTAGGTTGATAGGAGGGGGGTTTAACAAGTCCTTGTGCGGCAATCAATCCCACTGCACCTTGGATTATTCCGAACAGGAATAAGGCGTGGGAATAACCGGACGTCTTGATCATGTGTGCGATCGGGAAAGTCGTCAAAATAGCACCCGCCCCGTATCCCGCGGCTGCCAGACCGGTAGCGAGTCCACGGCGGTGGGGGAACCAACGAACCATTAAACCAATGACACCGACATAAATAATGCCAGAACCAATTCCTCCTAACACACCGTATGTCAAATAAAGTTGAGTAATACTGGAGACGGTAGCAGAAAAGAACCAACTCGCTCCAATTAAGAGTGAGCCTATGGTCATGAGAAGACGAGGTCCAAAACGTTCGATCAAAAAAGCTTGGAATGGAGAAAACCATGTCTGAAGCACAACGAAGATCGAAAATGTTACCTGAATTGCGGCGAGACTCCCACCTAGATGTTTTTGAATCGGATCGACAAATAGTGTCCAGACATATTGAGAACTCGAAATACTCATCATCAAAATAATTCCCAGGACGAGCTGTCTCCATTGTGTGGATTTGGCAGAAAATGATGGGGACGTTATTTGTGTCATCTCACAGTCCTCCTTTGGAAAAAGGCCGATTTATTCACTACAGGATATACCGATGGATAGAAATAGCGGAAAAATATCAAAACAACGTAAGGAATTAACTGAATTTATGTTAGAAATTTAGTTTATTGATTATAAATAATAACAAAGCCGCCGTGTTGGCGGTTTATTTGAGCAAACAAACTTGTGACCGGAATCTATATAAAAATACAAACGTGCTATCAGGCCAGTTGTACAGAGCGAAGAGAATATATTAGGAAGATGACAAAAGAAATGATCATCATAATCTTGCCTAACCAATAGAATTTGCCTGTTTTTGCGCAATGTGAACGTGCGGGGAAATAGTCGCAAGGAGAGAAGTTATTGCTTGAAGTGAATGCCTGGTTGTTTGATCTACAAAGAACTGTTAGGCAAGTTATGCGGTAAGAGCTACGTTAAACTCATACTACCCCGCTGTGTGAGTTGGTTGAGAGATGTGCATCGGGGTAAAAGGATCTGTCGAGCGAAGACTCTATGGTTTACGGTTAGATTATTGTAATCAAAGATCGGCGCCCATTTTTCCCGGTAATAGAGATTAATATAATTTTAAGGGTGAATAGAGTCTCACACATGCTTGATACGGCATGATAAAACAGTTGTTATCCCCCGCGGGATTTATATCTAGTTAATGGTATCGGTTTGGAACTATCGATAATTGTCTTTGCGATGAGACAATGGATTACAGTGTGTGCCGAAAAACTAGACAAGTTGGGGGACCCTAAAGTATTACACTGCATATACAATGGCGAAACAATACTGGTATTCCGCTATCGTCTGACAGACTCACAGAATTTGCATCCAACTAATCCATAGATGGACATACCTGGCCACATTTTGATGGGAAATCTGCGAAACCTTAGAAATCCCCTTAGTATTCACGGCCTCTAAGTGGACATTGTCCATTGCGGCCTCACCATTGAAAATCATGCTTCCATGCGTATTTTACCCGTCACAAATGTACGGTTTGACTGTTGGCCAATGGCCAGTAAAAGTGAGCATCAAACCTGTGTTTACTAAACGGTGTGGCGGCTCGACAGCTATCCACGACTTCACCCTTCGTTAGCATATGGCGGCTAACAGGTCCCGATCACGTGTAACGAGTGGCTAATTATTAGGATAAAGTTAGAGAATATTCACATCTCGTTATTAGTTTCTATGCACCCAAATATCGGAATAGATAACAATTATTGGTTATTTTGCCAAAGTATTTTACAGAAACTTCCAGTATAATTTCATATTGATTCAAGGAAATTTCACATTCTTCTCTATAGGAGGTGCCCATGTGAGTAAGCCATCCAAACGACGATTTAATGCGCTGGTGAATAACCCCGTGATGGAAGATTATGCGTTGCGGTATGCGCCCCAGTCCTTTCGCCGCTGGAGTGAATTTGCCGTGGCCAGTTCCGCCTTAGGTGGGATTGCCTACTTAGCCGACTTTGCGATTGGCGGCTCTATTACCTTAAGTTATGGCTTTACCAACGCCTTGACGGCGATTCTGGTTGTGGCGGTAATCATTTTTCTCACGGGGATTCCCATCGCCTATTATGCGGCCCGCGATAACATTGATATGGATTTGCTCACGCGCGGCGCGGGGTTTGGCTACTATGGATCGACCTTAACCTCGCTGGTGTATGCCTCGTTTACCTTTATTTACTTCTCGTTGGAAGGCTCGGTCATGTCGCAGGCGATTACGGCCTACTTTGGCATTCCCTTAGCAGTGAGTTATGTGATCGCGTCTTTGCTCATTATTCCCCTAGTCATCTACGGCATGACCTTTTTGTCGAAGCTGCAAGTGTGGACCCAACCCGTCTGGTTAGCGCTCTTAATTCTGCCGCTGATTGTCCTCGCCACCAAAGATCCCCACGCCTTTGTCCACTGGACCCATTTTGCAGGGAGCGCGGGCCGTGCCGGCTTCAATGCCTTGCTCTTCGGGTCTGCCGCCGGGGTCGTGTTGTCCTTGATTGCACAAATTGGCGAACAAGTCGATTACCTCCGCTTTATGCCGAATCTGACCGCGCAAAATCGGCGGGCGTGGTGGTGGGCGGTCATTCTGGCCGGGCCGGGGTGGGTCGTGTTAGGCGCGGCCAAACAAATTGGGGGATCGGTACTCGCGTCGTATATTGCTCCGCAAGTGGGCCCGGTCAAAGCCGATGAACCGATTCAAATGTATTTGCATGCGTTGCATTTGTGGATTCCCAATGTCGCCATGGCGTTAACCCTTGGGACCTTTTTCGTCCTCCTTTCGCAAATCAAAATTAATGTCACCAATGCCTATTCGGGATCCCTGTCGTGGTCCAACTTCTTTTCGCGGATTTTTCATGTCCATCCTGGCCGCGTGGTCTGGCTGGTGCTGAATGTGGGGATTGCCCTGACCTTGATGGAACTCGGTGTCTTTGGCTTTTTGGGCAGTATTTTAGGGTTTTATTCCAATGTGGCGGTGGCGTGGATTGGTGCCGTCGTGGCGGATTTGGTGATTAATAAGCCGCTGTTGAAGCTGAGTCCGAGCTATATCGAATTTAAACGGGGCCACTTGTATAATTTTAATCCGGTGGGATTCGGATCCATGGTCATCGCCTCCGCCGTGTCGATTGCGGCCTACTTTGGCCTCTTTGGCAAAGTCCTGAGCGCGTTCTCCCCCTTCTTATCGCTCGGGCTCGCCTTCGTCCTGTCCCCGATTATTGCCCTTCTCACGCACGGCAAATATTACATTGCCCGCACCAGCCCCACGATTCCCGAGAGTCCCGACGGCGTGGCCTGTGCCGTGTGTGACTTTCGCTTTGAAGCGCACGATATGGTGGACTGTCCCCATCACGCAGGCACCGTGTGTTCGTTATGTTGCAGTTTGGAAGCCGACTGTCATGACCGCTGCAAAGTTCCCGGGAGCTATATTCACATCGCCCCCGCTATGCAGGAAAATATGAGCCCTCGCGTCTAAACGACGAAGGATCTCTTTATTTCATGATCTTTATTTGGAAAGGATTGATGAAACCGTGGCGAAAGTCTTATTTCATGTTGATCCGAAGAAATCAATGACTGAACAAGATCTACCCGGTCATAACAGGTGGCATCCGGATATTCCAGCGGAAATTGGAGTTAAACCCGGTGAAGATTTTCGGGTGGAATGTATGGAATGGACCGATGGACAAATTCACAATACTGACAGTCCTGAGGATGTGGCCACGGTTGATCTTTCCCGAACCCACATGCTAAGTGGCCCCTTTGCCATCAAAGGTGCTGAACCTGGGGATCTTCTTGTGGTGGACATCCTCGACATTGGATCACTTGAAGGCTGGGGATATACGGGTATTTTTGCGAAGGAGAATGGCGGAGGTTTTCTGACAGATATCTTTCCTGAAGCACGCAAGGCGATTTGGGATTTCCATGGAATCTATGCAACTTCTAGACATTTACCAGGAGTAAAATTTGCTGGCATCTCCCATCCTGGACTCATTGGATGTGCGCCATCCCACGCATTACTTGAAGAGTGGAACAAACGAGAACAAGAACTTGTCGCGACCGATCCTAATCGCGTTCCTCCCTTAGGACTCTTGCCTCTAGCCGAAAATGCACTTTTGGGAACACTCA
Source organism: Sulfobacillus thermosulfidooxidans (assembly GCF_001280565.1). NCBI lineage: Bacteria > Bacillati > Bacillota > Clostridia > Eubacteriales > Clostridiales Family XVII. Incertae Sedis > Sulfobacillus > Sulfobacillus thermosulfidooxidans. The sequence goes on from NZ_LGRO01000001.1 coordinate 2,348,916, forward strand.
AAGGTGCTCAGCGTGATCGTGTGGCTCGAGAAGCTGCGCGTACGATTCCGCCGCGCGAACACGGAGGGAATGTCGATATTAAAAATTTGTCTCGGGGAACTCGCATTTATTTTCCCGTCTATGTCCGTGACGCGTTGTTGTCTGTAGGGGACTTGCACTTTTCGCAAGGCGATGGAGAAATCACGTTTTGTGGGGCTATCGAAATGTCGGGTTGGATTGATCTCGGTGTAGACATCATCAAGGACGGAATGAATCGATACGGCATTACCAGTCCTCTCTTCCAACCCGGACCGGTGGAACCTCATTATTCACAGTATCTAACATTTGAAGGAATTTCTGTTGAAAATGGCCGGAATTATTATTTAGATGCCACCATTGCTTATCGTCAGGCTGCTTTGCATGCTATCGATTATCTCACCAATTTCGGTTACACGCGTGAACAAGCCTATTTATTGCTCGGTGCAGCCCCTATTGAAGGACGTATTGGTGGTGTGGTGGATATTCCCAATGCCTGTGTGTCGCTCGGCATTCCCCTTGAAATCTTTGAACAAGATATTCGACCTCGGTAATAGTAAAAGTTCGACAAATAACATGTTCACGGCAAAAGCTTCTTAAAAGTCGATTTCGGTCTCTATTACGGAGCCGAAATCGACTCTTTGCTTGCAAGATGCTCGTGTTGCCGTCAGAAAACAACTTCTTCGTGCTTACTATAGTCACCTAGAAGATTACCAACAAGAGAAGGGAGCTGCGCTGAACGAGGTCATTATTTTTATCGGCGGATTTTTGGGAGCGGTGGCGCGATTTCAGGTTGGACAATGGGTTGGACAGCGCACGAGCGGGGGCTTTCCGTATGGCACGTTAGTCATTAATACGCTGGGTTGTCTCTTCATTGGGCTCATTGTGTCCCGGTTTTCCTCAGGAGCCGTCTTTAATTTCTTGGATGTGGGCTTTACTGCCGCCTTTACCACGTTTTCAACCTTTAGCTATGAAACCTGGCGGCTTATCGAAGAAAAATTACTGGGTTTGGCGTTTTTGAATGTTTTGTTCAATGTCGGTCTCGGGCTGGCGGGCGTCGAAATCGGTCTCCTGCTGGGGAGGGTTTAAGCCCATGAAAAATTGGATATGGGTAGGCCTAGGCGGTGGTCTCGGCGCCTTAGCGCGGACGGGTCTGGAGCCAATCGGAACGTATCATCAACTGCCCGTCAATTTCTTTCTCATTAATGTCTTGGGCAGCTTCTTCATTGGGATCATCATGGCCCTCAGTGCGGAACTGGGTGTCTTAGCCAATCAATGGCGTTTGTTTTGAGGCGTGGGCGTCTTGGGGGGGATTTACGACGTTTTCGACGTTTATGTTAGGGGTGTATATGTTATGGCAGGGCACGAAAGGCTTGGCGGTGCTGTATTTGACCGGGACGCTTTTCACCGGCTTGGCGGCTGCGTTTGCGGGCTTGGTGGTGATTCGCGAAGTAGCTCGCATCGCGGTATCGCAAACTCAATTAGAAGATACTGAGGATGAGGTATGAACTGGAACGAAAGTGATGTCAGAGTTGGGGCAGAATTCACTAACCTGTTGCTCGCTGTTTTGGTCGACTTCAACTACGTATTACAACACACTCTCGATAATCTCTGTATCCTATCTGCCTCTTAGCCCCATCCATCTTACATTACGTATAAACTCAGCACTGGTATATCCGCGATGCTAATATGAATATATCGCCTAACCTTTCCATAACAGGGGGCTATAGACGATCCCTTCATTTCTTCCTCAAAGGTATGCTACCCCTTATTGGAATGATTGTTGTTAATATCAGCTCGCTGACGATCTTCTCAAAGTGATGGGACGACTTCGGTTACCAAGTTCCATGTTACAGCGTAAATTCTTAATGTGACTACTATGGTGCCTTTGTGTCATTCTCACGAGTTCAGGATCAAGAACCATGAGTCCGGTAGCCGTTCCTTGAATGTCCCGTGTCGATGTTGAGAGATCACGGCATAGCAATCTGCAGATTTTTTCACTCAGTAATTTTTTTAAGCGTTCATTCTCATTCACCAGGGTCATGACATCGCGGGGATAGTGCGCGGCTTTTACCACCTCACGCACCCCAGCAACGCGCCATCGACGGACTATAAGCTGATGGCGACGAGCGACTGGTGTGGCATTTAGCGTGTGTTGAGCTTCTTAGACAATCTGTTGTTTGAATTCCGGTGAAAAAGTTTGATGCATTGTACCATTTGTGCCGAAAGATGGTCGCACTGGCGACATGTGCCTTGTCCCACAACCTTACCACAAGATACGGCATCGATTTTCTCATCTCATCAAGACAAGTGCGGAATCGGTGTGATCCGATTCCGCCTGGTGATCCCGTAGACTTCTCGGATTAAGAGACTGAGGATAAAGGGCTGACTTCCGCTGAATCGGCTAGTCCTTTGCTGAGACTCTGCAAAATCAGCAGGCAAATGGCCGACGCGATAAGTCCGCCGATCATAAAGAGAAACCCGCCGGTGAAAGAATGCGTGGCAGTCACGATGATACCCACAACAATCGGTGCAAAAAAGCCTCCGATTTGGCCCCCGAAGTTGACAAAACCGGTAAATGTGCCGCGCAGGCTGTCGGGAATGAGGTCCAAAGGGATAGCCCAGATAGGACCAAACCCGCCGAACAGGAAGAAGGCCGCGGCGGATAAGGCAAAGACGGTGCCGCCGATGGTATGGGCGTTATATGCCATATACAGAAAGATGCCAGAGACTAAATAGCTAATGGCGACGAGGCTTGACTTGTATCGGCCAATGCGAGTGCCAATCCACCCGATAATGACCAGACCGAAGAATCCCAGGACATAGGGAACGGAGGCATCAAATCCTAATGCTGACAAATCGATGTGGCGACTGAGCGAGAGATAGCTGGGCATCCATCCCAAAAATCCCCAAAACGCTACGTTAAAGAACAGATAAGCCAAGAAGACTAACCAAATGCCTGGCTGCTCCAAAACCGTCTTCCAATTAAGGTGTCGGCCAGACTTCACGCGAACGGGGGTATGAACCACTCCGCCTGGCGGCTTTACAGGAATAAGAAAGTAGATGAGCACCGCCATAATGATGCCGGGAATCGTAAACAATAAGAACAAGGCTCGCCAGCCCACGGTGCCTAGCAACCAGGTAGAGACCGGGGCGACAAAAGCGGGGCCGAGCGCGATGGCTGTCAAGAAGAGTCCGTTAGCCCAACTGCGTTCTTTCGAGGTAAAAAAATCTCCTATAAGTTTAAATTGGGCCCCATTTTCCAGGCCTTCACCCACTCCAAACAACACCCGAGTTACGATGAGCATGGTCGCTCCAATGGCAAGCCCTGTGAGTCCGGTAAAGACGGACCACCAGACAAGAGCGACTACCAACAAGGTTCGGGCGCCAAATCGATCTGCTAACCACCCGCCGGGTATTTGCAAAATTGCATACCCAAACGTAAATGCCGATAACACCACACCAAAAAGGGCGGGACTCATGTGCAGACCCTTCATCATCATCGGGCCGGCGACCGAAATGTTAATGCGATCCAGGTAAGCGACAAACATCATGAGCCAGATCAGAATGAGCATGGTCCATTTCTTGTTCACGGGCAACCCCCTTTATGAACTCTCCGTTTATGGCCTTCACTGTGTGTGTTCCGTATTGCGGAATATCATGGTACAAATTATGGAACGCTTATGCAATTTCGGTTATACTCTAAGAATAGGATATCGTCAAGCAATACCGATTAATGATTATATTCTGAGTTTATCAACGACATAGAGATAGGATGAGCAGCCGTTGTCAACAACACAGCAGAGTTCGGTTCACGTCATTTTGCGGGTGAGCGCATTATTAGATGTCTTGGCCCAGCAGTCTCCTGCAAGTTTGGCATACCTTACTGAAGTGACAGGATTGCCCAAAACCACCGTCCATCGCTTGCTGCAAACCTTGGAGCACGAGAGCATCGTGATGAGAAGCCAGCAGGGATACGCAATTGGACCACGGATTGCAAAATGGCATAGCCCGTTTGATCCCTACCGCTGGCTCAAGTTGCTCGGTCCGCCAATTCTACGTGAGATGGCGGACAAGAGCCGTGAAACGGCTAGCATTTTTGTCGGTTTGCGGGACAGACGGGTCTGTTGGGTCGTCGTGGATGGTCCGCAAGAAGTACGCCATGTTCCCATGCCTGACCAGGTGTTTCCCCTGGGAGTGGGGTCAGCGGGCAAGCTTCTCTTAAGCGCAATGCCACCCGCCGAACGGGAACAGGCCATCGCTGCGACGCGTGCCCGCTTTCCTCAGGTCGCGATCGCCCCTGTAAGCGAGGATGAACTGAACGCCATCTACCAGTTGGGCTATGCCGTTTCCATTGAGGAGCGGGAACCTGGGCTGGCGTCCGTGGCGGCTTTAGTGCCCGGCCTGCCCAGGGTCTGCATGAGTCTATCCGGACCAGTGCACCGCTTCGGTCCCCTCGCTCTTGGCGAGTTCATCAAGATTGCCCAAGATGCCGCGCAGCAAATAGAACAGGCGCTGTCTCTGGCCGTGCAAGGAGGGAATGCACTATGGACGCCGGACCATTGACCGGAATCACTGTCTTGGAGCTCGGATCCCTGATCGCGGCACCGTTTGCCACTCGCATTATGGACGATTTTGGTGTACGCATCATTAAGGTCGAAGCATAAACGGGAGATCTCTTACGGCAATGGGGGAGGTTTCACCCCGAAAAGGGAACATCTCATTGGTCTCTTGTCCAGTTACGCAACAAAGAATTGCTTGTCGTTGATTTAAATCACTGCAGGATGACGACTTAGTGCGTGAGCAGGTCAAAACGATGGATCTCGTGGTAGAAAATTTTCGTCCGGGACGCTTGGCCAAATGGGGAATCGGGTATGCGGCATTAAAAACCGTGAATCCCAACCTCATTATGGTAAGTTCATCGGGGTATGGACAAACCGGGCCCTATCGTAATCGACAGGAATTCAACAATATTGCGGAGTCGATAGGCGGTTTGCGAGCCGTCACAGGCTACGAAGAGGGCGAACCCTTGCGCGTGGGTGTCAGTCTCGGAGACCAGGTCGCGTTGACCGAGGACTCGATGACCGAGAACATGGTGGGTGGATCCATTCCTCGCCATTGGGGCCAACAGCGATGCGGTAATTTCACGTTTTGTTATTGGTCATATAGAGTATCTTCACGATCCCGGATAGCAAACCAATGCGGGGCGAGTGGCACGCATTTTTATCCACGGACATCCTGCTCGCTGTCCTTCGTGACCATGATGGAAATCTATGCCACGCGCTGGACGATTGAAGTGTTTTTAAAGAAATGTAGCAGCACTTATAACTCAACCAGTGCCTATCACGGGATTACGATGCTCAAATTGCGCACGTGACCGTGTGCTGTGTTCCCTACACCTTTCTGGCATATTTCCGTCGCGTCGAGTCCTACCAATCCTTCGGAGTACTGTTTGAAGGAATTGTCGCCGAGTTGACTGAGAAAAACTTGGCGCAACGGCTGTGGGCCTTGTTCGAAGAACTCTTAAATGTCGTCTTGATCACGATCACCGAATCCGGTGCGGTCGACCTGGCTCAATTCCAACGTTCGCCATATGCTGCTCTGAAAGCGATGGTTGCGGAGTCATTTTTGGGCGATCAATTACAAGCCTTCAAGAAGTCCGCCTAAATCGCCAAAATGGAATGGCGAAAAAATGGGACCTGTCAAGGGTTTGCGGATAGATTGACATCTAAAAACGGTGTATAAGGAAGATGCGAAAGTCAAGTTGTCATGTCGCTGCCACGAGTCAATCATTATCCCCTTATCTTTTTTAGTTCAGTAGTGTTCGGGTGCGAACGATCCCGGCGATCCCACTTTAACAGCAGGCATTAGGCAGCCGGAGAGTTTATGGCTAGCGATAGGACTTTTGGGATATTTGAAGAATACAGGCGGAAGATTCTTCAATTCATGTATGATGAAAGGGAATAGCATTCCCATTTATTCGGAAAAACCGCGTAAGGTAAATATCTCTTCGCTAGCCATATGCATGACGATGACAAATCCATTTGAGAGGAAGAACACGGTGAGTTCCTCAGACGAATTGGTGCAGAAATATTTTGGCCGCTACCATGAAGCCTACCGCAACAGTGCACCCCATGCCCACGGACACGATTTAACCCATCTCATTGAGATGCTCCATTTGACACCAAATAGCCTGGTTCTCGATGCGGCGTGTGGAACAGGACACACGGCTTTAGCATTAGCCAGGCAAGGACATCGCGTGATTGGACTGGATGTTACCCAGGAAATGCTTGCCGAAGCAGAAAGTTTAGCTCAACAAAATCATTTGGAGATCCAGTGGGTTCAAGGTACTGTTCATCATTTGCCGTGGGAAGACAATACCTTCGATGCGATCACCTGCCGCCGAGCTGCTCATCACTTTTCCGATCTGGCTCGTTTTTTAGAAGAAGCGCGGCGAGTTCTTAAACCTGGCACCTTTCTGGCAATTTCCGATATGACGGCGCCATCAGATGCCATTGATTGGCTGAATCAACTGGAACGATATCGTGACGCCTCACATGAAGCCGCCCGTTCAGCTAACGAATGGGCTCGGCTTATTACCGAAGCAGGTTTTGATTTGATGACGCTTGGTGTCAGTGTGGAAGTCATGACTGCGGAACAATGGCTGGCCCCAGTACCTGCGGATTCGGAGGAAGGGCAGCAGGCTATGCAGTTTTTGACCTATCATCCTCCCTCCACGATTTTTAGCCATAATCAGTTTCATAAATACCGGCTCATTATGGCTGTGATGAAACCGCTGCCGTCTTGGGATTGATTCTCATGGAAAAACGGCTGGTAGTTTTTGCGAATGCTGGGGTTCTTGCGTATTGGCATTTTCCGCCTGTGATTAAATTGGCGGTTTCATTGTTTGAGGTGCCAACACCGCGACTACTTCGCTTTTGGCGCATAATAGGTCGCCTGCATAGACATCGCTATGCACAATCACTTTACGCTGGCCGACTTCCACAATGTGTCCCCGTACCGTGAGCCGTTGGCCAAGAGGAGTGGGTTTCACAAAGTCGATTTTTAAAGAGGCGGTGACGCACCGGGGCACGGGCGCTTTATCTCCTAATTCATGTCCATCTCGACGATACAACGCTAAGGCTGCCGAACCCGTGCTATGACAATCCACTAAAGATGCCAAGAGCCCTCCATAGACAAACCCAGGAACCGCAATGTGTTGCGGGAGCGGGATATATTCGGTGAGCGTTTCGTCCTTGTTCCACCGGGTGCGAAAATGATGACCATGGTCATTTAACCGGCCGCATCCATAACACCAGGCAAAATCATCGGGGTAAAAGTCTTGAACGGCGTAAAATGATTTTTGATTGTTGGCATCTTCCACTGTTTATGGCCTCCACTGTCTATACTTTGGATCTATGGTACGAGATCAAAGGAACATCTATCAACAAAAAATTGATCATTTGTGATAAGCGAGAAAAATTTGTGAACACATTGGGGATAAGGCGCGCGGTGTTGTGTTGAGGTGAGCCTTACGTTTAGGGATGCATGAAACGGAATATCCTCCAAATTGGGCCATATCGGAAAGAGAATGACGTGTATCGGGTACGATGGGCATTGGTAGATGACCATCAAAAAAGTTTTCTAAAGCGTCTGTCAAAATAAGATCGTGATTTCGGTATCATAAGGTTATATGGGTATAGCTCGGACGGAAAGACGGTGTCGTCGTATGAGTATTCCTACACAACCACGGATATTAGGATGGTTTAGTGCCCTACTTGGTCTTGTTATGGCGGGGATTGTGGCACATCGAATCATTACGCACGCGACTCCAGAACGCGCATTGTTAGCGGATCATGCACCGTTCACGGGAATCGTCCAATCCTTACCATTCGCCCAAGGACGCTTGATAATCTCGGAGCAACCCCACGGCAATGGGTTTTATGGCTGGTATCTTACTCACAACTTCTGGGGATGGCATGATGTGACCACGTCGGTCGTCTCTACAGGACTGACACCGAGCGAAGCCCCAATCAATTGGACAATCATCCCCGCTAAGGGGCAGGCGATGCTTTGGGGCGTTATCGAGCGCCCCATGAAAACCGTAATTTTTCGCCAAGACCAGCAGACATTTTCCTGTTCCGTCGGTCCGGCAGGTTTATGGCATTTGCAGCTGCCGCATGACGTGAGCGTGATTGGTAATAACCAGTGGTTTATGAGACTGCGTAATGGGAAAATTGTTCCCATGTATTCATAAAGACCTTAAGTTTCCACGATCTTGGGGACGTTACGGTGGGAATAATCATCCTCGAGAAGGCCAACAGCGTAAGAATTTCACGTTCGCCGACGTCATGCTGTGATGAGGCTTAGAAGACACTTCTTTTTGTTCTATTTACATGTTAACCTGCCAGAATGACTCCGCGGAAAGCGATAGACTTGAAGATAGATGGTTTGATGATGAACGGGAAAAAGATTTTTTCGGCGGGTTCATGGTTTTGGGATAGAAGGAGTGGCCTTATGGATTTTCACTTACTAGGATCATTGATGGCTGTTTGTATCCGTTTTAGATATCCTGATTGGCCCTATCAAAGTCCCGGAGAAGAGGAGATTCGGATGCTGGGTCAGATGTTTCGCGAACTCGCTCCCGTGAGTGACGAAGAATTCGAAGACATTGTGCAGTATTTTGTCCGGCTATCTCAGATCCGACGGCGTTCGCTGTTAGAGCGGTTAGCCATCATTTGGGCGCGCTCGACAGTGGATAATTGGCCGGCCTCCCGTCCTGTGGAATGGGAGCTCCGGCGCGCCTTGGACATCTTGCGCCAAGCCACCATGGCGACCGATGCGGAAGTCGAGAACGTCGTCGCCTACGTCATGAGGGGAAACATTGATGATGGGACTCTTTAGATTCGTATCGTTGTCAAACCGTATTCTCTGTCCAGCGAATTGTTTCATGAGGTCTTTTCTCGGGCAAAAACCATCAAGTCATAAGTGAAGTTGCTGAGATCAGCACAAGACTGAAATGAGGGATAGATATGCGTTATGGGATTGTTGTAACACTTTTGAGTCTGGCTGTTTTGGCTAGCGTAGGATGGGTGAGTGTATCTCAGGATAACGCGTCGTCCCTGTCGTTTCGGTGGGGGCCTCTGGTAGTGACACCAACCCCTCCCTCTCCTGGATTTAATCCTTTAACAGCCACGAACACTGAACTCCGTGCCAACGGATTCCCCCAACGCCCTTTTGGCCCAGTGCCCAGTGGTGGGTCCATGCGGTTGAGAATACTCACTGGGTTTACCCGCGCTTTACCTCTCATCCTGCGACTACCGGGGGCGCAATGGCTACCAAAAGATGACAGATTCCCATAATATGTAAATAAATAGATTGTCTAATTGACGACACATCGACCGAAATCAGTCCTTGGGGACAACGGGTGCGTATAAGGGATTCAAAAGGAGTACCACGGCTCTAGCATTTTGAGAAACACATGGCCGCGCATCAGAGTTTTGGTAATGCCTCGTTCGTCACGAGAAATTTCCTATAAAAAACTGTGGAGTAAATATAGTATATTCTAAATTACACAAATGAAAGATTAATAGATTGGGAGGACGATCCGTGTCAGAACATCCCCATTTATTATGGCCTTATGCGACATTTGCTTTTATGGTGGGATTCGGCTGGTTTATCATCGCTCCTCTTGTTCCTGCTATCATTGGTCACTTTCATGCATCCCTGGCTTTGGCTTTATTGCTGGTTTCGTTATATGGTTATGCGATGATTATCATGTCGTTGCCTGCGGGATTTTGGATTGCTAAAAGCGGTCCCCGGCCTATATTGCGATGGTCAATCGTTTTGACCGTTGTCGGATTATTTATGCGTGTAGGTGCTCCCAGCTATTCTGTATTGTTGATTGGACAAGGTATTGCAGCCTTGGCTTATCCCTTTTTGATCGCTCCTATTGGTTCTATATTGCGGTTATCCGGTATCTCACGCACAAGAATGGCGACCGGTCTGGTGATTGGTTGTCTGTTTTTGGGCATGGCTACCTCATCGTTATTAGGACCTCATTTAAGCCTCCGCACGGATTTTGGGGTGAGCGCTGTCACGTCATTGGTGGTCGGGATATGGCTATGGCGAAGTCTTGGCGATATTACTTCCGAGTCATCTGGAAAATTAGGTCGGATTCGCATCGTCGTGTCACGGTGGTGGCTTATTGGCTTTGTCATTTCCTCGGTGAGTGTGATGTATGGATCGATCAGTACGACGGCGTTGATTCACTGGCATGTTGCTCATGCCTTGGTATTAGGCGGAATTTTATCCTCCTTAACGTTTATAGGGTCAGCTTGTGGAGCGATCCTGTTTGGTTGGCTTGCTGAGCGCCAAAACACCGGGATCCATCTTCAGAAACTGCTAGCGGTTTTATCATTAATATTTTTGTTGGCCTGTGCGCTCGAATTGACGGGTCTTTTGACCCCGCGGGGCCTGGGCTTAGAATTAGCCTTTTTGGGATTTGGGATGATGGGCAATGGATGGTATACCTTAGCGCTTGACGCAGCAGCTCGGCAAGCACAAAATGCCGGGTCGGCGGGATTAGCGACGGCTGGTTACAGTATGGCCTCAAATATCGGCGTTGCGGTGATTCCGGTTGTGTTAGGTCCCTTAGTCATTGCGGCTCCGGTATGGTGGTTGGGCATTATAGTCCTCATGGGATTGATAGCTTTGGCCGTGCCGTTTGTCACAAAAGATGACGCGGCATCTATGTCGGCACAGCGGACAGCGTAATGGATTTGGTCCTCAGAGGGAAATGTTCTATTCAAAAAATGTTGTGTGGGGATAGGAGAAAAAATGATTTCCAAGACGGATTTGGTGAAAGACCTGCAAAGTCACTGGGAAGATTTGCTTCAACGCATTCATAAAAAACCTGTCGTGATAGAAGAGGAAAGCACTCCGCTTGCCGTGTTGGTTTCCTATCAAGAATGGCAGCGAATTCAGCACATGCAAGATGAATTATGGAAGGCACAGACAGCGGAAGCAGCGTGTGAAGGACCTCTTTGTGAAGAGGATACCAAAGATTAATGGCGGCTATTATTGTGTTTTTCTATACCTGCCAAAGCCCTTTTGAGAGGGCGGCTGACAACGAACGAAAACGATGACGGATTATGGTAAAGTCCCTATTTTCACTACTATAAGAAGCACTGCATGAAATGGCATATAATTTCGTGGAAAGGCCGTAAGAGAGATCAGCAGATACACGTAAAATGCATGCAGGATTATATGTGCCAAGAGGTAAAAAACGTGTGTAGTGAGGTGCTGAAACTCTGCCATACTGTACCAAACCCTAACAGGGATGACGAGTGGGAAATGGTCCAACTGGGAATAGGCTGAGGAACAATCACGGTATGCCAGGCACTCACCAGGATTAAGCCACTAAGTGCGGTGAGGGTAGCGAATACAATACCTTTTTCCATAATGCGCTCCCTGTTGACTCGCGTGAATAGTCCTGATGTTAAGGATGGCCATGGATCATAAATTAGCATTAATGTGGTCGGGATCAGGAGGGAACGGACAATAAGCGTATCCACTGATAAACTGACTCCGATAATGAGGCCGGTAAGCTGCAAAAATGGGACCGGGGTGGCGATGAGCGTGAGGAACGTGGAAGCGATGATGACACCGGCTCCTGTGATACTACCACCGGTTTCGCTAAGCGCTGTACCAATAGATTCCCGGGTGATGTCCTTGCCGATATCATGGACGAGTAGAATTTCGTAATCCAACGATAAAGCCATTAAGAGACTTACGACGACGATAATCATCGGGAAGAGAAGAATATACTGAGATTGTAATGCCCAGTGCTGAGCAATTCGCATGCCTGATAACAAAATGGTGAGATCAAAAGACGCTGCCAAAATGCCTGCCATCCATCCTTTCATTAAATATCTCATGGCAATAATCGTGCCGAATATTCCCAAGATCATGACGCCTATTAACCCATGTATTAATCCTGTATTGGCCGTCGCGGTATAGGCCCTGTTACCGCCTGTCATGCCAAATTGCCAATGCTTTGGCAAATGCTCGTTGACGCCATCGATTATTTGGGTCCGCGGCAAAGGAGAGGGTCCTACAATCCCGATTAACACGACATGTTGTGAATAATTGATAAGCTGGTCGGCGGGAGAACTTGCGGGAAGAGCCTCGGCGGATAACTTCGCTAATGATGAGGGTGGCAAAAGGAGTGTGGGACTCGTGATCCGGTCATGAGGAGCTTCTTCTTGTACGATATGGGTTATGTCAGCGACAGCTTGCCATGTGCTTACAGAATGAAATGACGTGGGAGGCTGGATAACCAGGGCATCCTGACTACCGGGTGCCATGGGAGGAGTTGTTTTTTCAATGCGAGATACAGTGCACTGTGTTGAGGAAGCAAGGATAAAGAATTGACCGGCGTGCTGAGAGTGAATGAAGGATAAGGTCGCGACAGGGCAAAAACGATGAGAGCAACCATAGCCGAAAGTGCCCACTGAGGTATTTTCTTTAAATTCTTTTGCAACCAGAAGTACCCTGCATCCAGCCAATCCGATGCCGATGTTTTCCATGACACCCAGTGCATCAAAGCGGGCCATCTCGGCAAAATGGGATAAGTAATCCAACGAACCGTAGCGTAAGTCGTAAGAACAGCCACCCAAGCACTGATGACTAAAGATACGCTAAGGGAATGCGGCAGAAATAACAAACCCGTTAAAACGGTAATCAGAACAGTGGCGGAAATCGAAATCGCTTTCAAAACACTTCGGCGGGTTGCGATATCGGCCTGTTTAGCGGCTTCTCTCCGTTTTTGTTCTCATTGGTTTACCATATGATATTCGCGGCGAAAGCGTAAAATCAAAAATACGCTATAGTCGATACTTAGTCCCAAGGTGAGAAGCTCCATAATATTGACCGAGTATTCCGACAAATGACCATCGGCCGTCAAAAGTACCATCAAGGCGGATGCGTAAAGCGTCGCTAAAGCACCGCCCATTAAGGCCAAAATGGTCAGCGACAAAGACCCTAAAACCGCCATTAACAAGATCATGGCGATGCCCAAGGCATAGATTTCTGTGCGTGACAAGCTTTGTTCCACAGCCTGATTGAGCCATGTGTTAGCCGTATTGGCGTCTAAGGCGGTGACATGGTCAGCGGATGGTAAATGCATCACCCACGTGGAGGTGGCCTGAGAGTACCCGTGATGAGGGGCTTGAATGATTGTTGCGGCATGGGTTAAGGCATAAAACGTTAAAGACGCAAGCGGAATGGAACCATGGGTTTGGTGCCATAAGTGCACCAATGTGGACGTGGGAGCATCAACGAGCCAACTGCTTGCCTGATTATAGCTAATGGGGCCAAGAGACACTTGTTCTTGGGTTAGCACACTCATGTGATCGGCCCATAACAAGGCATTTTTCGAACTTAACAGTTGACTGGTTTGAGCGTGGGCTCCCAGCTGACTAGCTGCTGGCCACAACAAAAATGCCAGCAACCAAGCCGAAAGGAAAACAACGGGGGTCCGTATGGGACGAAGCTTGGAAAACAGGGATGCGATGAAAATGACGAATATCAGGCCAATTACACTAAGACCAGTATCTTGGGCAATGGTACTGGCCTCAGGACCGGTGAGATGCAATATGACGCCCCACATCTGTATGGTTTGGTATGCGTTCTGCATAATTCTCACTCTCTGTGGCCGGAAACGGTGGATCTTTGCCGTCTGAAGAATGCTATTAGTGTACCATGGTTTCAATCTATGAGGATCTCGCACTATGCAAAAAGCCGCGGGATAGGGTCACCGGGAAACGCTGGCATCATTTTGAGGACACTACTGCCTAAAAATTGCCTGCCAGCCATCAAGATTCACTACGGTTTTTTATGTTACAATAAATTGACTGTAAAAAAATGGTGAAAGATTAGGCGTGTTGTTGTCATAGCCCCGAAAAATTTATAAGGAGGCCCTAAAATGGCGCATGAAGGGCTACATGAAGATCCGCAGATGCTTAATTCCACAATTCTCAACCAACATCGAGCTATCCTGTCTTTGATGGAAGAGCTTGAGGCGATTGATTGGTATGCGCAAAGAGCAGCAGCCTGTGATGATGGGGAGCTCCAAGCCATATTGCTTCACAACATGAATGACGAAATGGAACACGCATCCATGCTGATGGAATGGATCCGGCGTTCCATGCCCCATTTTGATAAAGAGATGCAGAAATTTTTGTTTACCAAAGAAGCCATTGCTAAACGGGCAGATTAATCCGCTTAATTAGACCAATGACGCATTGAACGGGAATTTTCGATTGCTATGAAGAACGCGTCCTCGAATGTATTCTTGGACGCTTTTTTCTTTTTCCAATCCAGAAACCAAGGGATTAATACACAATTACGGCTCAAAACTTATAACTTTAAGCGTAAGGCAGTGTGTTCTTAGTGCGAAGGTCGTAAATCGTTGATTAAGTCAAACTTATCGAAATATATAAGTAATAGTTGATAATACAAGTCTTAAGTAAAATAAAAAAATATGCATATATTGCAGGAATTTGTTGTTTGTGAATAGAATTAGTAAAACGCTTCACTAAAAACATCAATAAGTGAGGTCAAGATGAATAAAGCGTCAAAAGCTGTGCGGATTGAAGATGTAGCTAGGGTGGCGGGCGTGTCTCCTACGACCGTTTCCTATGTCATTAATAATCGCGGAAACGTATCGGAACGCACAAGAGAAAAGGTTTTACAAGTCATCAAAGAATTAAACTATCATCCGAGTATGGCTGGTCGAGGGTTGGCGAGTAAAACGGCTCTTGCCCTTGGAATTTTGGTGCCGCGGATCGACAGCCTTTCCGACCCGTTTTTCGCGATGTTATCATCTGGTTTTATGTTAGGTGCACAACGGCACGATTATCAAGTTGTGTTGCTTCCGTCGGAAACCACGGTTAATGACATTATTAATTCGATCCAACGTAAACGTATCGATGGAATTCTGCTGTTGGAAGTGGAACAAGATGATGTCCGGGTCAAGCAACTTTATCAATCCGGAGTGCCGCTTTTACTATTTGGTCGTTCGGAATTGCCTGTTGCATGGCTTGACGTGGATAACATGCAAGGCGGGATGATGGCCACGCGCCACTTGTTGGAACTGGGCCATCGACGCATCGCCCACATTGCTGCTCCACAAAAATATCTTTATGGACGTTTACGTTGTATAGGATATCAAGAAACGCTGCAACATTTCGATGCGTCCTTAAGTGCCATTATTCGTGAAGGTGATTTGACTATGGATGCGGGTTATCGGTTAACTCGCGAATTGCTTGTCAAAAATCCGCGGCCGACCGCGATTTTTGCAGCGAGTGACTTGATGGCCATTGGTGCCATTCGGGCAGCGACCGACATTGGACTGCAAGTTCCCCGCGATTTGTCCGTTGTGGGTTTTGATGATAGCCCTTTGGCCCATGAATTTATTCCGGCATTAACAACCATTGCCCAACAACCGCAGCATTTAGGGGAGATGTTGGCGGAGCGGCTAATAAATCTCTTAGAAGGAGAAATAGCGCGCCCGGAACTTTTTTTGCCACAACTCATTGTGCGACAAAGTAGTGCTGTAAATCCAACGGGACCGTTATATCAACGTTCTTCTGAGAAGATTACTCTCAAAACCGGACCGTCATTCAGTCTTTGGTCGGATGACGGTTTTATTGAGAGACGCTCCGGGAATCAAGGAATATACGCGGCGGATACACATTGGCTCTCTCATTACATGATTTACATAAATGGGATAGCACCTAAACCCGTCGCGGTTGATGTCCAACAAGATCAGTTTGTGATGCGCTATGTTGTTGCCTTGAAAAACGGCAGCCTCGCAATTCGGCGAACACTCCGGTTTTTAGCTCAGGCATTAGTTGACCGATGGGACTGGAAACGGTGGGGTGATCGCGAGAATGGGTGGATGTTTGAACTTGAGCATGCAGTGGATTTTCGTGACATCTTTGAAATGCGAGGGTTTCCGGTAGAATCGCCTGGGTTGATCTATTCGGATCTCGTGGGGAATTCTGGAGAACGTCACCAGTATCATGGACGCGACGACCGTATTCGGATGTTTTCTCTTTCTGTAAGCCCTGAACCTATAACAAGCGAAATTGGATCAAAACGGTGGGTTGTTGATCCTCATGAGGGCAATGGGAGTTTTGAGATTCGGATGAAATGGGAATTGCCACCAGCCTTACATTCATCGATTCAGCGTGTGTCTGGTCAATGGCCAAAGGTCATCGTTGAAAATGAAGAGTGGCAACACGTGTTGAACCAGTCCCAAGACGATGTCGAAATGTTACAGACGGATTTTGGCCAAGGTCCCGTGTTAGTGGCAGGTCTTCCATGGTTTGGGACGTTATTTGGTCGCGATGCCATCTTAAGTGCTTATCAATTGTTGGTATTTCGTCCAGATTTGGCTGAATCGACACTAGCGACTATGGCACACTTTCAAGGTCATGTCATAGACCCTGATCGATCGGAAATGCCGGGAAAAATGGTTCACGAAGTAAGATACGGGGAGTTGGCGAATCTTGGCCATGTGCCCTTTGGACGTTATTATGGTTCGGTTGATGTGACACCTCTTTTTATTTTGCTGCTGTATGAAACGTGGAAACGAACAGGAAATTCTGCATTACTTGACCGGTTTTTATCCGTAGCCCGTGACGCAATGAACTGGCTCTGTCAGGATATTGATGAAGCCAATCACGGCTTGTTAATGTTTCATGCCTCAAACCAAGCTGGATTGTCCGTTCAGTCGTGGAAGGATTCGGCCGATTCCATGGTCTATAGTGATGGCACATTTGCCCAATCCCCTTTGGCTGTTGCGGAAGTTCAAGGTTATGTTTTTCAGGCCTTAAACGCGATGGCTGAGCTTGAAGAAGCTAGCGGAGATGCGCAAGTTGCTATTCATTATCGAGGAATGGCTCAACGAGTACAAGAAAAGTTCCATGAACATTTCTGGCTGCCAGAACAGCAATATTATGCCATGGCCATTGACCGGCACGGAAATCCGCTGGATGTGATTAGTTCGGATCCTGGGCAATGTTTATGGACAGGGATTATCCCTAAACCTTTTCAAAAGGCGGTGATCGATCGACTGATAAGTCAAGATCTGTTTTCAGGATGGGGAATCCGCACCTTAAGCGCTCGCGAGCGGGCTTACGATCCGTACAGTTATCATCGGGGAAGCGTTTGGCCCCATGATACGAGCATTATTGTGGCCGGGATGTGTCGATCGGGCTATATTCATGAAGCCGCCATAATCGCAAATGCTCTGGTTTCCGCGGGCAATTTTTTTCCAAAACGGAGAATGCCCGAATTATTTTCAGGCATGCCTCGAGAACGGGACAACGATCGGCCTATGCCCTATCCATTAGCCTGTGCACCCCAAGCTTGGGCGGCAGCCTCGGTGTGGTTGATGTTGCAGAGCTTGTTGAAGATAGACATCAATACACCTGCGCGAACTTTGGTGGTCGGGACATCGCCTGCAGAGTTAGGACGCGTGACAATTCACGGTCTCAAAGTTGCTGATGGTGAATTTGCGTTGGATATTGATGCTAATCAGGTTCGAATTTTAATGTCTCCTGAAAACTGGACTGTTGTGTTAGCTAAGTGACAGCCTCACATTTTTACAGTTTATTCAGTAAGAAAATTCGCAACTGTTAAAGGAGTGAAAAAAATGAATCGACGTGCCAAGATGATGGGAACAATTACTGTTGTTTCGAGTATTGTATTGTCAGGATGTGGATCAACGTCTCCTACCTCGGCAAATGCCAAAGGCCCTGTCACAATAGTGGTAGCCAGTTGGACTGGCACAAATGTTACCAATGGAATTATTGATCATCAATTAGAGGAATTTAACAAAACGCACCCGGGAATTCATGCAGTATATCGTCCCATTTCGGGTAATTATGAAACCATTCTCAAAACAGAATTCGTAGCCGGGGATGCTCCTGATATCATTACGCTAAATAATGGTGGTCAGGCTCCGACATTTGAAGCTGAGGGAGCGGTCATACCTTTAAATGCTTATATCAAGCAGTCACATTTTTCTTTGTCAGATTTTTATCATGGCGCGCTAGACATGTTCGTTTCAGGGAATACCGTTTATGGCATTCCGCGCGATCAATCCCCTTTGGCGTTGTACTATAATCCGGCTTTATTTAGAGCTGCCGGAATTAGCGGTCCACCTAAAACGTGGGCACAATTGGTAGCCGACGCGAAAAAACTAACCAATCCTGCTAAAAAACAATACGGATTGGTTAATACCCCCCAAGAACCTCGTTGGGCTGAGTTTATTTATCAGGCGGGGGGTTCCGTGATGAATGCCAACATGACCAAAATGACGTTAAATACGCCTGCAGCCCTGAGAGGATTTTCGTTCTATGTGAATTTATACCGTAGTGGCGTGGCCCAACAACCTTCTCAAGTGGGGGCTACATGGGGCGGCCAGGCTTTAGGTATGGGACGGGCAGCAATGACGTTGGAAGGAGCTTGGGCTATTCCCTATCTTCAACAGACATATCCCCACACACCTTTTGCTATCGCTCCGTTGCCCAAAGGTCCCAAGAATAATGTGTCTCTCGATTTTCCTACAGCATGGGCTATTACTAAAGACAGCAAACATCCCGAACAGGCATGGCAAGTTATTAAATATTTAACGGGAGTGGGACAGGCCCAATGGGTTGAGCAAGGAGGTCTGGTCACTGTGCGGAAGTCGCTGATCAATATGCCGTATTATCAGAAACATCCGATTTACAAGAATATCATTGCGTCACTACCCCACGCTGTACCTTGGAATTTTCCTGTCGGATTTGACCAATATGTCAATACGACTTTGTCCAACGTGACATTGAGAGCGGTGGATGGAAGTCTATCGCCGCAAGCAGCGTTAGAAATTTTGCAACAACAAGGAGAAGCCATATTGAAAGATCATGGTGGTCAGTCATGACCACCATGCTTTCCACACCTACCTGGCGAAAATCAGAGCAACGGGCTGCGTATTTGTTCACGGCCCCCACAATGGCCCTTTTAATGTTATTTTCATTAGGTCCTGCTGCTTATGCGTTTTATCTCAGTGCGTTTTCATGGAACCTGCTTAATAAAATGCATTGGGTCGGATTGGCTAACTTTACTCAGCTATTGACCATGCCACTTTTTTGGACGGCGGTTAAGAATTCGGTGATATTTGCTGCAGTGGTTATGCCGACACAAACCGTCGTCGCCCTCATATTCGCGGTAATATTGAACCAAAATCTACCGGCTCGAGGACTGTTTCGATTGGCTTTCTTTTTCCCTTCTATTAGTTCATCGGCGGTGACATCGTTGATGTTTTTGTGGATTTTTAATAAACTGGGACTCTTGAATGGCTTTCTAAATTTTCTCTTTCATATTTCCGGCCCTGATTGGATAGGCGACCCTAGGTTTGCACTTTCCGCCATTATGATTCTCAATATATGGAGTACTTCGGGTTATTTTATGGTGGTATTTCTTGCGGGACTCCAAGCGATTCCAAGAAATTTATATGAAGCTGCTGCTATCGACGGAGCCAATGGTTGGCAACGATTTTTTCACATTACCGTACCTTTGCTGAGACCGGCGACATTTTTTATCGTCGTGATGGGACTGATTGGGACGTTACAAATGTTTGATCAAGCGTTCATCATTTCTGGCGGTACCGGAGGTCCATTAAACTCTACGACTACGATTGCTCTATTGATTTATCAGTTTATTTTTTCGTATGGCCAAGTGGGTTTAGGTGCCGCGGCGACGGTGTTCTTGTTTGTTGTCGTTTTGTTGGCGACCATTGCTACAAATCATTGGCTTGGAAAACCGATTGAATATTAATGGCTGGAGGAATCGTATATGGTAGGATCACAAACGCGCGGTATTGGCGGATGGATTTTACGAGCTTTTTATCTTTTGTTACTGACGACAGGTGCTTTTGTTATGATAATTCCTTTTCTTTGGAGCGTGTCGACAGCACTAAAGCCTCTAGGAGAGTCCGTTGCTTTTCCACCTATTTGGTGGCCTCATCCAATAATGTGGAATAATTTTGTTATCACATGGAAAATTGTGCCTTTGGCGAGGTGGTTTTTTAATAGTCTCTTGGTAGCTTTTGTTGTGGTTCTGGGTAATTTGCTTTTTGACTCATTAGCCGGATACGCGTTGGCCCGTATTCGATTTAAAGGGCGATCTCTCATTTTCTTAAGCATTATTTCCATGCTGATGATTCCGTTTCAAGCGATTATGCTACCTACTTATATTTTGTTACGGGACCTCGGGCTTATTAATACCTATTGGGGAATGATTCTTCCCACGATTATTTCCGCTATGGGTGTTTTTCTCATGAGGCAGGCCTTTTTAGGCATACCCGCAGAAATAGATGAAGCGGCCATCATTGACGGCGCAAGTCGGTGGCGAATGTTTTGGCAGATTGCTTTGCCCATGGTTAAGCCGAATTTATTGACGCTCGCCTTATTAACATTTCTGGGATCGTGGAATAATTTTCTGTTGCCATTGTTGGTTGCCAATAATCCCAAACTCTGGACCCTTCCCCTGGGTATGGTGATGTTTCAGCAACAGTACTTCACTAATTGGCCGTATCTCATGGCTTCTGTCGTCATGGCAACGATTCCGACGGCCATTTTATTTTTGCTGTTTCAGCGCTGGTTTGTCGAAGGCATATCTACCACCGGTATTCGATAAGGGGCATCAGCAGGAGGTAAATGTAAGATGAATGGTGAGGAACTTTCCGTGCTATCCCGGACATCTTCTCTTCGAGGGCCATTTGTTGTGGGGGGAACGCGTGCTTATCTCATTGGAGACATGGATGGTACATTTCCTGCTTTAGGGGAACATATTCCCCGGGAGATGGCAGGGCTATGGCGTCATCCGAATAAATTGTTGCAAAATATTTGGCTGGGATGGGCTTATTCTGGGGCTGATCCCTTATGGATAACATCTGATGGATTTCACCGGGGGCCATGGTTTGTGGATCAGCACTTTACTCTCACAAACACTCTTGAGATCATGAGACGACTTTGGATCCCGGATGATGAGCCTGGATTAATGATGGAATTGACAATTTTCAATCGTGGGAATAAAGATGAACGTCTTGAACTTATTATGGGATTTCTATCTGACTTACACCCTGGTTGGCTTGATAATCAACCACGTGGTTATGATCAGGTCTATGAAACGCAACATCAGGTGATATTCCAAAATACCTCATCCTCATGGTGGGTGCAGTGTCTGTCGAATCCGCCAGGACGTATAGTGGTTAACGATACGGCACTCCCCCCAAAAGTTTTTCCTGAATGTGCCACGGCATCAATCCATCATGATTTAATAGTGCCGTGTGGAGAAACAAGGTCGTTATTGTATTGGATTGTGGGAGGCGATGGACAGCCCACAGTTGCCTCCTTTCCCGAAAACCACCACGCGTGGTGGAATATTAAATCGGATCGATATCGACAAATTGATGCGCTATCTCAGGTTGCTCTTCCGGACGCACAGCTAATGCATGCGATGCAGTGGACAAAGTACCAAACGGATTGGCTTATGCGGGAAGTTTCGGACATTGGTCGGGGTTTGGGAGCAGGAATGCCAGAATATCCCTGGTGGTTTGCGTGCGACAGTCACTATGCACTCAAAGGGGTATTGACTTTTGGGCAACATGAGTGGGCTAAAGACACCCTCGCGTTGTTGAAAAATGTTTCCCAAGACTGTAATGGCGATGGCCGTATCATCCATGAAGTTAGTACAACGGGCGTGGTATTTAATCCCGGAAATATGCAAGAAGCTCCGCAATTTTGTGACGCCGTGTGGGAAACTTTTTTGTGGAGCGGAGATGAAACATGGCTACGAAAAATGTATCCGGCAGTGGCTCAAGCGATGGCATGGGTGACTCAGGCAGATTCCAGCGGACGCGATCTGGCTCCGGGATATGGCATTATTGAGATTGAAGATCTAAATCTGCGCATGATCGATACCGCGGTATACACCTATAAGGGGTTGATGGCTTACGCGCAAATGGCCCACATTTTGGAAGGACCGGCGAAAGCGCACCCCATCCTGAAACGCGCGAAGCAGCTTAAATATCGCATTTTGACAAACTATTGGATTCCCGAGGAAGGATTATTCGGTGACTTTCTCGCGTTTTCGTCGGACATTGATCAGCGCGTGAACACCTGGATGAAACGAGCCAAGTTTCGTGGAAACTTTCGGGCTATGAGTCACTATCGCCATATCAAGCACTATAAACGACCTGGCGGCGAAGACGTTTATCTTATGAAGAATTGGATTATCAATACTCCCATGGAAACCGGAATGGCTCCCAATTCTTGGGCTCAGCGTGCGTTAAGGCGAATGCGAACCTCGGAAGAATTTCATGGTCCTTATGGATTGTATCTTTCCGGCATCGACCGTGACGAGATGATGACCATTTCGACTGGGGTACAAGCCGTGGCCGAAATTCAATACGGCAATGCCGATGATGCGTTACAGTGGATCCAAGAAATTGCCAAAACCATTGATATCCGATCGCCTGGAACGATATCAGAAATGTCGCCTGATTATGGATGCTTTGTGCAAGCATGGACGGCCTATGGATTATGGTACCCAGTGGTAACAGGATTTTTTGGTATTCATCCCAATGCGGCAGCATCGTCGATATACTTTGAACCCTTTATGCCATCGCAATGGAACCAGGCCAGCCTATTCAAAATTCGGATCGGTACAAATTTCCTTGATTGTGAGTTTACACGGTCGTCAAATAATGAGATCTATAGGATTGTTACTACGCAACCATGGACAGTCACATTGGGACAAGGGCTTGAAGTTATCAACGCGGACGGTGCTCGCTATAATGCACACCGCATTTATCTTACTAAGGCGGGGGCATCGGTAATGGTGAGAAAATCCCGTCCAGATAGATGATATGAAACTTCATAGGATATAAAAAATATCTTTTGGATATCTTCGATGGATAATGCAATCAGAAAATAGTTGGAGAGTCTTACACTTTAAATAGGCAATTTTATATTTACTTACGATCCGATAGCCCACGTAATAACTTTCTTTTGCCTTTTCTATAATCAAAATTTGATAAAAAAGCAATTGCGATAAATTTGGACGATATTCCATTGCGAAGCGAGAATTTTGCGCCAATATTGGTTAAATCAAGACTGAATATCAACGAGGTGAAAATTCTGGTGTGGAACCGAGAGTCTCAAGATGACAGTATCTTGAATGCCCTACGTGCATTGATGGCATCTCAAGGGGATGTTGATTACATCGAAATACGTCTTGAATACAACGAATCTACAAATCTGGAGACGTTAAATGATCACATACGCCATCAGGCGCATGAGGTCGAAATAGGGGGAAATGTTCGCGTCTTTCACCAAGGAGCAGTGGGATTTGTCCATTTCGACGGTTGGGACAATTTACCGCGTCACATTCAGGACGCCAAATTGCTGGCCAAGTGGCAGAATCCCTCCGATTTCCCTGGGGTATTTCAGGATTCATCGGCTCCGGCAGATACTGTCTATTCGGTTCAGCGATTAGCAACCCGGGAAAATCCGTTAGATGTTTCAGTGGAATCCAAAATCCATCTCTTGCTGCATTATGCCGAGATCGCGCACACGACACATCCCCAGGTGAAATCGGTTACGGGGCGTTATTTCGATCGTTACCGTCATCTATGGTTTGCCGATAGCCGAGGAAGTGCCATTGAGCAAGAAAAACTCGATCTTGGCGGTAATATCATCGTCATGGCACGTAATTTCAACGGCGTTGCCCAGCGCGGAGTCTCCTTTGGGTCGTCAAACGATTTCGGTGTGTTCAGAAAACTGGACGATGCCGTCAAAGATGCTGCAAGGAGCGCCGTGGCCTTATTAGATGCACCCGAAGTGGAAGGTGGAGAATACACGGTTGTGGTCGACCCGTATCTTGCCGGTGTTTTTGCTCACGAAGCTTTTGGCCATTTGAGTGAGGCGGATGGTCAGGTGGGAGATGTTGGCCTTTTGGACCAGATGGTCTTAGGACGACAGTTTGGCCCTCCGAATTTGCATATTTATGACACAGGCAAGGACATGGGGAGCCGGGGTTATCTTCCTTTTGATGATGAAGGTATGCCGGCGCAAGACGTGGACTTGATCAAAGACGGAGTTTTGGTCGGTAGACTGCATTCCCGCGAAACTGCGGCGTATATGGGCGAGCGGCCAACAGGCAACGCGCGCGCTTTACATTACCGTTTTCCCCCTATTGTGCGGATGCGTAATACCGTCATTGCACCCGGTGATACGGATTTTGAGGATCTTTTTCAGGACATTAAGCGAGGCATTTATGCCAAGGGCACTCATGGGGGACAAACGAATGGGGAACTCTTTACATTCCTTGCCGCGGAAGCCTATCTCATCGAGGATGGCAAGATCACGCGGCCTGTTCGAAATGCTGTCCTCACCGGCAATGTTTTTACTACCCTTCAGCAAATTACCGCGATTGGTAATGATTTTACTCGCTATGAAGGCGGAGGAGGATGTGGCAAAGCTGGACAAATGCCATTACCAGTAAGCCATCATGCCCCATCATTGCGGATTGAACGCTGCATAGTAGGAGGTCGTGGACGATGATAGACAACCTCATAGCTAGAGAAGAACATGAAGGTCCCATTCCTTCTTGGCGTGCGGGTGAAGTCGGGGATAGTACGGAGATTAAGCGGTCAACGTGGTCTGTGGAAATAAAGAGGGGACAGCCTCCCTTGGTTCAGCATGGAACGGAAGAGGTGCGTGCTGTACGTGTGATTGACGATGGACGATTAGGATACGCTTCCTCTCGAACGCAACCTTGGACACAACTCAAAAACGAAGCCTATGCGGCGGCAAAAACTGGCCCGGATACCTGCTTGGACGAACCTCTCTTAGAGGAAAAAACAGGATATTCTTCTTCTAAATGGGATCCTTCGTGGATGTCGTCAATGATGGGGACGGCCCGGGAGTTGTATGACAGGCTCGAGCAGTTGGATTCCCGGTTTCGTCCGGCGGTGTCGATTTCCTATGAGGAAACACAAACGCACCTGAGTAATTCGTTGGGAGGGCATGTGGGCTTCACCCGGGGATATTGGTCAATATCGGCCGGGGGGCGTCTTGTGAGTGATACAGATTTTCACGCTGTAACCGAGACGCGACTGGGACCGGATGCGTTGTCCAAGATCTCTGAATTGGGAGATGTGGTGGAACAACGGTTTCGATTAGGACAACCCATTGTGCCTGTACAACCGGGAAAATATCCTGTTGTCTTTCTGCCAACGGTCGTGATGAGTCTCTTAACGCCGATTTTAACGCGGCTATCCGGCCCTACTTTGTTGGCTGGAAGTTCACCATGGGACGACAAAATTGGTCAATCCGTACTTTCCCCCTTATTAACGCTGACGAGCGACCCCACTATTTCGGGTGCGCCCCGTACGGGTCCATGGGATGACGAGGGCACGTCTACTCGGGCCATCTCATTAATTGAACAAGGCATCTTAAAACACTTCATTCTTGATCGAGATAGCGCAAGACGCATAGGGCAAGAACCCCAAGGCATGGGATATCGCCGCAATCCTGGCGTGCCTCCAGCTTCCTTACCCGCCAATTTGATTGTATCTGGGGGAGCGGGAAATCTGACTGAGTGGGGAAATCGTTTTCCCATGTTGCTTGTATTAAATGGGTGGATCGGCGCTCGTCCTACCAATCCTATTCGGGGCGATATCGCGGGAAATGCCAGTGAGCTTTATGTCATGGAACATGGGGTTATAACCGGCCGTGCCAAAAATGTTGTGGTCAGTCTCAATGCCCTGGATGCTTTAACCCATCAATTGTTAGCAGTGGGAGATGACAATCAATGGGTGCCGCAAGGGATGATGACTGTGGCCCCAGGCTTTTTACCCCCTTTGTTAATCGATGGGGCGGATATTCAAGTCCGGCAGTAAGACCGCACGAAGAGAATGATTAAACCCCTATCGCTCCCGTTTAGGACACCTACAGCGATTGAAGATTAATATTTTAAAGGAGGATATTTAGCATGAAGAATCGCCATCGTCATTTCTCGTTGCTGGCTTCCGGAGCCACCATTTCTCTTTTGCCTTTGCTTCTCGCGGGATGCGGAAACGCCAGCGCAAACGCCCCGACGTCCTCATCGACCAGTAGTAGTCCGGCAACAGCCACCGCGACGACCACTGCCGCGTTGAAACCGGTCAAGGGCGGCACGATTATTCAAGCACTGGGCCCCTTAGTTTCGATCAACTGGTATTTGCCGTTGAGACCTGTGGCTTACAATAGTTTATATGATGCCTGGGCCGCCAGTTTGATGTATAAAGGTTTGTTCCACATTGCGCCCAATGGCAAAATTGATTTTTCTCGCAGTATTGCCAGCTCGATTACCTGGAACAAATCCGGGACCGTGTACACCGTAAAAATGAATCCGAAATGGCACTGGTCAGATGGAACGCCGGTGACGGCCAACGATGTAGCCTTTACCTGGAAACTGATCCAAGCCGCTAGCGCTCCCAATGCGCCCGCTCCTTGGCCCTATGCAGGCGCTGACTCAGGCGGTGTCCCGCAGCTGATTAAAAGCTTTAAGGTCATAAACTCTCATGAGTTTCAAATTACGCTGACGCAGCCCGTGAACCAGATGTGGTTTGAATATGATGGACTGAGTGATTTTATACCGTTGCCAGAACAAGCCTGGAACCGCTATCCGAATAATGTTGACCAGGAACTCAGTTATTTGGCCAGTAACGGCACCAACGTTAATTTCTTTAAAGTTGTTGACGGTCCCTTTCGTTTGACCAATGCCATTCAAAACGTCTCATGGACGTTTACTCCGAATGCGCACTATGATGGGCACAAACCTTATATCGACAAATTTGTCTTGGCCTACGAAACCTCCGAAACATCTGAGGTCAATGGATTACAAACCGGCACCGTACAAGTGGGCTATCTCCCCCTGTCCATGTATGACAAGCGCAATGAGTTGACCAATGACACCTTAGTGCCGTCTTATGGCTACAGCATTGCACGGACGATCTTGAACTTCCGCAGTCCCACGGTGGGTAGTATTCTCAGGCAACTACCGGTTCGCCAAGCCATGCAGATGGGCATCGACCAACAAGCGATTATTGATGCTTTATATAATGGCATGGGTGTTCCCGGTACAGGACCGGTTCCTTTACATCCCAAAACATTTTTAGCTCCCCAGCTGATTCACCCCTTGTATCACTACAACATTCCCGCGGCGATTCATTTGTTGGAGAAAAATGGATGGCACATGGTCAATCACGTGATGACGAATAACAAGGGGCAGAAACTGGAGTTTAATGTGGAATATGATGCCGGCAGTAGTACGACGTTGGCTATGGTACAAATTCTCCAACAAGACTGGGCCAAGGAAGGGATTAAGGTGTCCTTAACGCCCTTGCCGTTTGCAACCATGTTGCAATATCACCATCAACCCACCAAATGGGAAATCCAAACCGGTCTCGGATGGAGCTACGGGGGGAGTTACCCGACGGGTGGAGGCATGTATGAAACCGGTGGCGGCTATAACTTCTATGGCTACTCCAATCCCACGATGAACGCTCTCATCGCGGCGACCCATGCGCCGCAACCGTCTCCTGCGGCATCACAGAAGGCGTTAGATGCTTATGAACTCTTTGCTGCGAAACATCTGCCCAATTTGTGGATGCCGGTACCAGAAGGCCTTTCCGAAGTCGCTAAGAATGTGCATGGGGTGAGATCATCCGCTAATCACTTTACCGATTCCATTTCGCCGCAGTATTGGTGGGTCAGCCCGCAATAGTTGGGAAAGTCTGGATCTTTAAAAGGCGCCACGTCACGAATCATCGAAGGGAGGGATGCCATAAATGTCTGTGACGTATTCTGAAGTACAAACGATAGAAACAGAAGAAGAGATGCAAGAAAATCCTGGCCCGTCGCGATTTCGACGCATCTTTTGGCACCATCCCTTAGCATGGATGGGGATTATCGGGCTCGTTCTTCTCGTCGGCTTCTCTTTTGTGGGTCCCTTGATTTACCGGGCCAATCCTTATACATTGCATCTCACCGCTATTTTGAAGCCACCTTCGGCCCAGTTTCCGTTGGGGACTAATAATCTCGGGCGTAACATGCTTGCCCGCTTGATGTTAGGGGGGCAAATGTCCTTAGAAGTGGGATTTGCAGCAGCCATTTCAGCCATGGGAATCGGGATTATCTATGGGATGGTAGCTGGATATGTGGGAGGATGGCTGGATGCGCTTATGATGCGGTTGGTCGATTTGCTTCGTGCCATCCCGGGACTCTTCTTACTCATTTTTCTGGATTCCTTGGTGACCCCAAGTGCAGGGCTTTTGGTGGTATTAATCGCTCTGACATCGTGGCATGGGGTTAGTCGACTGGTGCGGGCAGAAGTCTTGTCGTTAAAACATCGTCTGTATGTGGAAGCTTCGCGTGCTATGGGAGGGAGTCTCGGACACATTGCCCTGCGCCATCTGTTTCCGAACATCTTGGGGACCGTGATAGTCGCCACTACATTCATGGTAGCGGATTCTGTACTAGTTATCGCATCCCTGAGCTTTTTAGGGATGGGATTACCCCCACCTACCCCTAATTGGGGAGCGATGTTGGCGGATGCTATGACCTATTTGCCGCAACATACCTGGTGGCTGATTTATCCACCCGGACTTGCGGTATTGTGGACGGTTCTCTCCATTAGTTTTATCGGGGATGCGTTCCGAGCGGCGTTGGATACGCGCATGGATCAGAAAGTGCGAGGAGGTGCATCGGAATGATGCGATACAGTCTGGAACGGCTTTTGCAGGCTGTACCGACGTTACTGCTGTTATCGATTATTAGTTTTGTGTTGATTCATGTCGTCCCCGGAGGACCCGCGGTGATGATGCTGGGCGACAAAGCCACCCCAGCCTTGATCGCCCAGATCAATCGATCGCTCGGGCTGAATAAACCGTTATGGATGCAGTACCTGATTTGGCTGGGACAATTAGTGCGAGGGCACTTGGGATACGCGTACACTTATCATCAGAGCGTCGCGAGTCTTATTCTGACGAACTTGCCGCGCACGCTGATTCTTGTGGTGACGGCTATTGCTATTTCCCACGTGTTAGCGGTGATTGTCGGCATTTATCAAGCCGTGCATCGCGACCAAGTCATAGACCATATTTTGACCGCAGTGTTGTATTTTTTATATGCGATGCCGACCTTTTGGTTGGGCGTGCTGATGGTGTCTACCTTCTCGATTACGCTTGGATGGTTTCCCTCGGGGGGGCTTTATAATCCTTTATTAGCCCATCCCACGGTGGGATCTTACCTTGATCACATGGTCTTACCCGCAACGGTGCTGATCATTGGATCAGTGGCTGGGTGGGGACGCTATATGCGCTCGACCATGGCGGAGACGTTAGTGCAGGATTACATTCGCACGGCACGCGCCAAAGGGCTCAGTGAACGCGCGGTGTTGGTCCATCATGCGCTAAAAAATTCTCTGCTTCCCCTCATAACCCTTGTGGGAATGTCCTTGCCAAGCCTTTTTAGTGGAGCATTAATTATTGAAATTATTTTTGATTATCCCGGTATGGGCTTGTTATTCTGGAACGCGGCTCAACAGCGGGACTACCCGATTTTGTTAGGCATTGTCATGATGGTGGGCGTTCTGACCATATTGGGGAACCTTTTGGCGGATATTCTGTATGCGGTGGTTGATCCCCGCATTCAATATCACTAGATTTCTGGATAAATCACGACTACCGGGGATAGGGAAAAAATATGCCCATGACGACCCCTGGTTAATCTTGCGAATATTTACACTGGGAGATCATGCGAATGGCGAAGACTTTAGGCATTTTGGCAGGACTAGGTCCTTTGGCTGGGGCGCATTTTTATCGCCGAGTGATTGAATTGACACCCGCCTTAAGCGATCAAGAGCACCTTCCGGTGGTGTTAATCTCGGACCCGGAGATTCCCAGTCGACTGGATCACTTAACGGGGCACGGGCCCACTCCCTTGCCCCGTTTGATTCAGACAGCGGAGCGGTTGGTGTCAGCAGGTGCGGAAGTAATCGTCATTCCCTCAACGACTACACATGCCTATTACGACGAGATGGCAGCGAGCATTCCGGTACCTATTTTGAATCTTATCGAGCTCGTTGCCGAGAACATTCAGGCGTCAGCTTCCCGGCGAATTGGGATTGTCGCCACGACACCGACGTGTACCTTGGGGTTATATGATGGAGCTTTCGCAAAACGGGGCATCACGGCGGTGTATCCCGATCCGAAGACTCAACACGAAATTATGGCGGTGATTGATGGAATCAAATCAGGCGGGAGTCGTCTTCAGTGGGGCGAGAGACTGGAAGAGGCGATGTTAAAGCCATGGGCTCACGATACTGACGGGATACTTTTGGCGTGTACTGAAACCCCGGTGGTGTATGCGGGTCTTACCCACCCGCGTTTTTCGGGCGCTCTTTTTAATGCCACAGATATCTTGGCAGAGGCTGCGATTGCCGCTTGCCAAGAAGGACCTTAAGAGTTGCTTGTTAGGGACTGACTTGGATTATGTTCCTATCCCCATCACATGGCGCTTCATGTCATTGGATAACCATTGCAAATCTTGAACCCAGAATCAGAAAGAGAGGAATCAACCGTGAGAACGTGGATTGTGACGGATCATATCCCTTCAAAAACGCCTTCGGTATTTATTGTGCCCCGGGAATTATGGGAAAGTGCTCGAACTATGCTAGATCCCGAAACCGGAAAATTTTCGTCGCTTCCGCAAGGATCTCCAGTAGTTATAGCACAAAAACAGGGCTGTCTCATCATCGTGGATACGCCCCCGGTACGCCAACAGCGCTACCGTGCCTATAGCGAGGCGGCGCGATTAGCCGAACAACAGGGATCTTCTACCGTAGGAGTATTCATCAACAAAATGGACGAATCCGTATTGCCTTCGGTGATTTTCGGCCTAGAGCAAGGTTTCTACCATTACCACGGCAAAGGAGATAAGGTCGATACCGTCATCGTGGTGACCGAGCCGAATTTGGAAGAACGAATCCGTTACTTAACAAATATTGCCGAGGCGCAGTCTTGGGTTAGAGAGTGGGTGAACGCTCCGGCGAATGAAAAGCCTCCGCAGCGTTTAGCCGAGGAATATCAAAAAGATGCACCTCCGGGGATTTCCTATCACCTTTATACCCATGATGATTTAGCGGCTTTAGGTGCGGGCGGGATTCTCGCGGTTGGTTCGGGCAGCACGCGCCCTCCTGTCATCTTAGCGGGACGATATCATGGCAATGGCGATGGTCCTTGGCTGGCGTTGGTCGGCAAAGGGATTGTGTTTGACAGCGGAGGCATTTCACTTAAAGGGCGCGACGGGATGGGACGGATGAAAGGGGACATGGCAGGATCAGCTGCGGTGATGGCGGCCTTGCGTGTTGTTGCGGAACACAAGTGGCCGGTGAATGTGGCTGCATGGGCTCCCTTAGCTGAAAACTTGCCCGATGGTGCGGCGTATCGTCCTGGGGATGTACTTGAGATGTTGGATCACACGCGCGTTGAGATTATTTCTACTGATGCCGAGGGTCGTCTGGTTCTTGCGGATGCTGTGACCATGGCCATTCGGGAGGGAGCCTCAACGGTTGTCGACATGGCGACTCTGACGGGTTCCAATGTGGTCGCCTTAGGAGGAGTTCGGGCGACGTTGATCGGTAATGATGGATCAGTGTCAAGATTGTTGACTGAGTCAGGACAAGATATGGAAGAACCGGTGTGGGAAATGCCGCATGACCCAGAATATGCCTTGATGAACACAAGCAGCATTGCTGATTTGAAAAATAGTGGGGGACGGGCAGGAGGAACCATTTCTGCGGGGTTGTTCATTGGCCATTTTGCAACTCAGGTCCCTTGGGCGCATGTGGATATCGCGGGTCTTGCATTTAAGGACAATGAATCCGGTACCGGAGCTACCGGTTATGGTGTGGCTCTCTTGGTGGAATTCTGCCGGCGCTGGGCGGAGTTTTCTAAAGAGAGTCCTATTGAGAGTCATGAGGATTAACGACGACATTATTGCGGGAAAGAGATGAAAGGCCGTCTTTTTATGACAGGGGAACTGACTTTTGGACCAAGACCAGCTGTTGTCATACCCATCTCTTCTCTTCGCCAGACGTTTTCTTGATGATGCCTGCGTGGATGTTGTCTTAGGTTATATGAGGCCAGAAACACAACTTGTCAAGGATCCGGGGAATGGCTATAGTCGAAGTGGAAAATCGGCACCCACTAGAAGGACGTTGCAGCGTGGATATCCACTTTACGGCAGAATCTCATGCGGCACTGATGGAACGTAGAGCGAAGCATTTCGCAATTTCTCCCTTGCGGGAAGTGGCATGGGCATTACATGTGATGGCCCGGCCTACGGATCACGGAATATTTCAGCGGTGGATTTTGGCGGCTCGGCAACGAATGGGCCCGTCATGGACCAATCAATTGGAAGAATACGCCTTCTTCTTCCAAGGCTGGTTACAAGCCCTGATTCCTCTCCCACCCTCAGATGACCTTACACCATGTTTTGAGGATGAATGGGAACACTTTATGGAACGTCCTGCTGCGGAGATTCAATCCGTCTATGAACGAATGCGAACGCGTTGGACTGAAGATTTTGATAAACGCATGGCACGCAATTCAGAATGGATACGCATTGCGACCTTGTTAACAAACGAGAATTGGTGGTCACCATGGCATCAGAAGTTAGAAGTCTTGCGGGATCAGTGGGGATTTTTCCTGCGCGAATTCTGGAACCGAGAATTCCAGGCAGTTTGGGAAGAAAGCCGCCCCTATTTAGAAAATGATATGATCTCTCGAAGAACAGAACGACAAAGTTCTGAAGTTTGGTGGCAGAATATTTCGCCACGGTTGCACTTAGAGCGTGATCTAGACACGGTCCAAGTCTATGTGCCGTGGAAAACTTCGCTG
Organism: Sulfobacillus thermosulfidooxidans; assembly: GCF_001280565.1. Lineage (NCBI taxonomy): Bacteria > Bacillati > Bacillota > Clostridia > Eubacteriales > Clostridiales Family XVII. Incertae Sedis > Sulfobacillus > Sulfobacillus thermosulfidooxidans. The sequence continues at coordinate 2,381,998 of NZ_LGRO01000001.1, forward strand.
TTTGTCAAGAATAATACGGTCGTCCGGTTTTTTCCAAGCGTCTTTTGCTGGCCCCATTTGTGGGTTGATGGCGATGAGCAGCAGGTCAATATTACCTATCAGGCGTTAGCGGTTCGCGAGTGGGCCATGCCAGTGCCGGTGTCTCATGAGATGGAAGATTTGCTGGAAGCTTTGAGTGAGCCGACCAGACTTCTTATCCTACGGCATCTCGTTGGTTCCTTGCGAACCACAAGTGCCATTAGCCATGCGCTTCGCCTCAGTGCTGGAACCGTCTCGCGTCATTTGACCTTTTTGCATGCCGTGGGACTGGTTGACCGGATTGCCGACGGGCATTACGTCTTTTATCGTACCAGTTCTGCAGCTCTGGCGAAGCTGGCTGCGAATCTGAATAATCTGCACCGCGATGCCGTTCCCCAATTTTTGGGATGGAATGAATAAAGGGCAGACCGCGCGCCTATGACGTTTATTGGCACGAATAACCAAATGGCTCATTTTTCCAGGCTCTTTTATTTTGACGGGCTGTGGTCTGCCCGTCATGGTGTCATTTGCGAATGATATAACGGCATCCGGCATCATCCTTTGGATCTTGGGATTATTTCCTGAAGATATTTCGACCCCATGCAGAAACTTTTTCCTCGCTTATAAACTAGTTATTAAAACATCGAATCAGAGCGATCATCGGTGATTCACGTGTTGGGTAGATAGAGTGTGATACCAACGCAGCTCGCTTTGAAAAGATGGCATAACGGCTTAAACTGCCTTTATTGGAGCGTCTGAAGAATTCAATGAATGCCTTAGTCTAGGCAAAAGCGTCATAAGCGTTCATCATGTACACCAAAACTATTCGTGGGACCCCAGAAGAATGACGAACATCATTAGGGTTTGACCGATTGACCGAGCCAGGCAAAGAATCCCCACGCAGCTTGGGGATGATGGAGCTGACACTGAGGGCATCCTGGTCCGGGACTTGGTTCATTCATCCAAAACCCGGAGACGAAAGGCCGCACGGCTTGATAGGCCCGCGCTAAAATCGCTGGTGTTGCGGTGCCCGTCCTGGGATTGGTCGAGAGTCCGGCGGTAATTAACGTATGCGGAGCCACCGCATGAATTTGTCTTACGAGCTGCAAAGCTTTGGCCCGGTAGGTGTCGGGATGAAATTCGGTTTGTTGAATTTGTAAATCGGCAATGGCCAAATATGGCGCCGAGGCCACGATCTCTCGGGTACTAGGACTGCCAATGAGGATCAAGCCGGTGTGTGCCAAAAGCCGAGCGGCTTGGGCATACGTGGCGGGAATATGGGCTTGTTCGACTGATGGGGTAAAGATCCAGTGTTCCAAATCGAGCAAGACCGCTTGGTCAACCCGCAATTGATGATGTGCCATTGCCGTTTGTAATGAGGTCAACGACCGAAAGTAGGCGGTGCGTTTCACGATAATGCCTGCGGACGGTGGCGGTGGCACTAATGGCGTATGCGACCTGGGCGGCGCAAACACGTAGACCACATGATGTGCCAGTCCGCGCAAAGCAGCGGGGTGTTGCTCGAGGCTATAGAGCGATTGGGTCGACATAATCCAAAAGGGCTGGGATGACGAAGGGGCTGGCACGGGTTGTCCGTGCGCAGAAGGCTGATGACGCGGTGACGCTGCCCGGCTCGGAGAGGTCAAGATTACGCTCCCAAGAACAAGGCTCGCGGCTCCGATAATGGGCATCGTATGAGTCCAACGGACGATCATGGGATGACTCCTCCTCAATCAAAGGGGATATGATCAGTATAACGATGGCCATCGAATCTCCTAGATGCTAAACAAACATTTCAGCGATCATTCAGCTCGATGTCTGGAGCATGAGATTTAATGGCAGAAGAGAGATAACCTTGCCACAATTATCCATTTATCATCCCAATAGAGCGCTATTTGCGTGCGAATGCGTCCGCTCACGACTTGCCACCAATAAAAACTATCTCGCCAATAAGGACCGTGGATCACAAACGAATCGCGCAAACATTGATATAACGTGGTCACAAACGGGCTAGATCTTGATGATCGTCACCTGTACTGTTTGACCCACAGAGGGGACAAAGGTCCAACGAGGAGAGTCAAGTTGAACGACGCAACTCGACATCTGGGTTTTCCAATCGGTTGGAATTATCCTGACTCGAACATCCAGAAACCTTACCTGTTTAGGGGATCAGACCATTCGATCACAATTATGTTAAACCCCCATGATAAACTGTAAATTAGTAAAATGTTATATAACGTTATCCCTGACAACTTGTTCCCATAACCCTATCATTTAGGAGTCAGATGTTTCAAAACGACCCTAAACAGATTGAAAGCGCCAATCTTGTCCGATAATGATGTTCGCACTGAAGCGCCTTGTACGAGAGGAGAGTTCAGGATGGATAATGATATGCGGGGGATTAGACAACCCAATGTGCCCTCGCGTATGCTGGACTTCTCTCTTCGCTTTTGGGTTGCAGTAATTTTAACGGGCATAGCATCTGGATTGGGTGCTATCGCCATGATGACCACCTTGCATACTGTACAGCACCTAGCCTTTCATTATCAAACCGGCGAATTTTCTGCCGCAGTCGCACGGTCCACTGATAGCAGGACGGTATTCGTGTTAGTTTTAGGGGGATTGATCACAGGGGTGGGATTGTGGCTTATCGGCCGGTATTTGGGAGGGACAGGTGGAGAACCGACATCTGTTGTCTGGACGCATGCGGGAAGACTATCTCTCGCGCGTACTCTTTTGAGCGGCACTCTCTCGGAAGTGACGGTGGGGTTGGGAGGATCGATAGGCCGCGAAGCAGCTCCCCAACGCATAGGAGCGGCAAGTGGGTCCTATTTAGGCCGCCAGATTGGTATTCGTCAAGACCAGTCCTACATTCTTATCGCTTGCGGAGCTGGGGCTGGACTGGCAGCTGTGTATAATTCGCCTTTGGCCGGTGCTCTATTTGCTACAGAGCTTTATCTCGGGACGATTTCATTGATTTTGATCCTTCCCGCTCTCCTTACCTCAGGAATTGCTACCGCGGTATCTTGGCTGGTGCTGCCTTCTCATGCTGTTTATTTGGTACCGCAGTTGCCGCACGCTACCGCTTCCTTAATGGTGTTCGCCATTGTATTAGGGCCTGTGATCGGATTGATCTCAGCTGGCTATGTCGGTTTAATTGGATGGGCCAGTGATCACCGGCCGAAAAAATGGCCTCTTCTCGTCGAACCTTTGGTGTTCTTTGCGGTCTTGGGACTTATAGCTATCAAGTATCCGTTAGTATTGGGTAATGGTGTTGATTTAGCTCAATTTGCCTTTACAGGACACGGTGTGCTCGGATTCTTTGCCATATTAGCAATTCTGAAAGTCCTTGCGACGACAGGCACTCTTCGCAGTGGAGCAACAGGCGGTTTGTTTACGCCGACTTTAAGCTTCGGGGCAGCTCTCGGGGCTTTTTTAGGCCGGGCCTGGTCTATTTTGTGGTCTGGGCCTCCTGATGCCAGTTACGCTATCATCGTTGCCGCTGCCATGATGGCATCCGCGATGGAGGCGCCTGCTACAGCTATCGTGTTCATATTGGAACTGACTCGCAATATTCAAGGAATCATGGTGCCCATGTTACTGGCCGTAGTGGGAGCAACTCTTACGGCCCGCCATTTTAATCTCCGCTCAATATATTCTGCACGTTTAAACCCCGAACAGGGAGAACCGTTACCTCAGAAATCAGCCATGGAAACTTGAGGCGATCATAGTTAAGCGGCAATGAGGGGCTGTAGGGCATCAGTTGGCAATTGTGTATGCCTCTAGACTTTAGGCTTTGACGTTAGTCACAGGAATGTAACACAAGATATGATCATGTGTATGTCGTTAGCGGCGTGTGAACGACGGGGTCTTTCGGTTCGTTTCACGACCGACGACATAGACTTGGCATTTCACGGAGTCAAATAATCATCTAATAATAGGCTTATTCTTACTAAGAAGTGTCCCCAAGAAAGAGATTGATGATAAAACTTGTGCCCGCGGATAGAAAGACTTAGGATAGGCCGACGAAAAAGATAATAACGGGCATCAGAGCAAAAAGTACTGGAATCAACAAATATTCCCAGGTGTGATTCACCCAATACGCATAAGCTGCTACGATGCTCAAAGTGGGGCTAATGACATGCATGAGGACAACACCGATTTTCTTGGTAATGCCCAATTTGGCGAGAAAATGATGATAACTAAACAATGTGGTATTCACGGTGAAGATAATGCTGATGGTAAGATAAATGAGATGGCGGGTAGAAAACAAGAGAAAGAAGGTGAACAGAGCAATAAGCGGTGAGGATACCGCCATAAACAACATGGCATAACGTCGAAAGGGACGCATATTGTTCTGCGAGGAACCATACCCGAAATGTCGATAGACATATTCTTCTAACTCCTCTTCCGCACGTGATGGGTGAAAGCCGTGGAATTTATCCCGAGGGTCTAGGGGGCACCTGCGTGTAAATCGTGTCCGTAAAACCCAATGCGGCCAAAATGGCCGCCACCGACTGGGTATGAACCGCCGGGACAAAGAGTTGACGGGTCTGGGCATCCAGCGGCACGACAATCAGTCCGCGCAGATGATGTAACACCTCCTGCCCGGTGGGCCGCGCCAATAGACCGCGAGTCGGCGTGGGAAGGGGCGGGGCCTGCCGGGCCCGACGTTCGATGAGACTGAGCACCAACGCGGCGAGCAAGAGCACATAACCTAAGGCTTCCACCCGTTCCGGCTTGTGCACATAGAGCGCATCCACAAAGGCCGGGTCTTTTACAAAGCGAAAACGGTGTTCGATGACCGTCTGGCCTTTGTATTCTTCGAGCAATCGGCGGGCATCAAAGGAGGAGGCCGGCAGATTAGTGATTAAGACAAACGTCGCCGCCCGGTCCTGTGCCGCCTGCACGCGTTGCGCATCGACTGCCCCAATGGTGGGATGGACCCGGTATACCGTGGTGGTAGCCGGTTCGGGGGCATCGTGGCGGGGACGCCCGCGGGTCGTGCGTTTGGGGACCTGCGTTTCCGCGACAACTGTCGCCTCGACATGATGCCATTGGGCGGTGGCCCGCCAAGCGGCCACGGCCGCTTCGGCATCATGAGCACAGGCAAACACGGTTTCCGCGAGGCGAGTCGCCGCCCGGGTTAACTGGTTATGGGCCCGTTCGACCTGGCGGGCGATGGTGTGAGCTTTCCGCTCAGCTAGATGATCGGAGCGATAAACCACGAGCCGATAGGATCGGCCCTCAATTTCGCCGGTCTGTTCGGCGGCCGCGTAGGTGGCTGCATCGGCCCGCTCCCCGATTTTGCCGAGGGGAACCCAGGCGTTGGCCGCCAAGGCGGCCGTCTTCGCATCGTGCGCAGCCCGAAATGTTTCCGGACAACGCGAGAGAAAGCGGAGCGAACGGTCAGCCATCGCCTTTAAGTTAGGACCCGTGATGAGGGCGGAATCGGCCACGTAGACCAGTTGTTGCAGTTGCTGAGGCGAAAAGTAATCGTCTAAGGCCGCAATCATCTCGGCATTGAGGATTTTATCACTCCGATTCCCGTCTTGCACCGTGCCCACCACCGGAATGCCTTCTCGGGTCCCCAACAGCGTCAGGAGAATTTGACGCAGATCGGGACGATGATCCTTGGAATGGCCATAGGTGGGATGCACTCCGGTCCCGGATCCGGTGTCCGGATACGTGCCATAGACCGAGCGGGTCGTACTATCCCAGTGGACAAACACCGGACTATCGGGCGTCCACACGTGGTCGTGCAAGAGCGCTCGCGTTGCAACGGCACTGAAGACGGTGGCGCCACCGGCAGCGGCGACTTTATCCAGAGCCCGTCCGAGGGCATCATCCGTAAAATCGGCCGCGGTGCGGCCGGATCCAAACAATAAGGGCACATCGGTTAACTGAAATTGCTCGTGGACGCGATACAGAGGTCGACGAGCGGTGAGCAAATTGACGACGAGCGCGAAAATCCGTTCGCCGGGCGACAGGTGGCAACGCGGCGAATCCCACGCAACGGTCTGATTTATGGCCTCGACGAATCCAATTTCTTCACAGAGGGCTCGGATGACCGGTCCAGCCCCCACAACAACGGGTGTCGGCATGGGTGTGTTCATAAGAGATTACTTCGCCATGCGATAGACAATCTCCTTTGCGATCAGCCTAAAAAAATAATTTTTTTTGTTCCCGCCACGTGCGGAAAGTAAGTTCTAATGCATAAAGATGCTCAATAAATTTCGACTCAGGCTCCATTTTAGGCATGCACTGTCCCCCCAACATAGGAAAAGAATAGTAAAAGCAATGTACCAGCGTTGTCGTTACGCTGTAAATAGACGAACCGGCTATTTCAATAGGTCTGATAGGCTAGTTTATCGGGACAGTCCAATAATGGGAAGATGTGTCAAGTGCATTCAAGGATCTCAGGATTTTTGCACTATCTTGATGAACAATGGAACCTTGGTTGATGAGAATTACGGAATGTCAAAAATAATCCCTTGCGGATGCGAACAGAAAAACAAGGTTTCTCCTTTTTTCATAGTTTCTAACATCAAATATCTTCCGTTGAAGATGAACAAAGAGGTTATGACAGATTATTGTGTATAAACTATATCGATCGCCATGAATCTATGTTTATGATAATGAAAGGGGCTATATCGGCAAATCAAGGGAGGAATAAAACGAGACGTCAAAACCGCGATCAACAATCAGTTTGGGGTGTTTGACGTTTTGTGGTTAATATGAGGAATGCTTTTGACACTGCCGCTGATGTCATCATTGAGATTCGCGATTTAAAGGTTTGGTTCGGCAATCAGATAGCATTAAAGGGGATTAATTTGGTGGTTAAACAGGGTCAAATCATTGGATATATTGGACCCAATGGAGCGGGTAAAAGCACTACCATTAAAACCATGCTGGGATTAGTGAAGGAATATCACGGATCCATTCGTATCATGGGACATGATATTGCCGACAGTAACGGGGAATACAAAAGACATATTGGCTATGTGCCAGAGACAGCTGAAATTTATGAATCCTTAACTGCTGATGAATACTTAATCTTTGTGGGCGGATTATATGGTTTATCCGAAAAAACTGCGCATGCCAAGGGATTAGCCTTAGCCAAACTGATGGGATTAGAGGACGGCTATTATGCGCGGATTGGATCCTATTCGAAAGGCATGCGCCAAAAAGTCTTGCTGATTGCCGCTTTACTTCATAATCCTGAAATTTTGTTCTTGGACGAACCCTTAAGTGGGTTGGATGCCAATAGTGTCATGATTGTCAAAGACTTATTGGCGCAACTGGCGTTGGCCAAGAAGACCATTTTTTATTCCTCACACATTATGGACGTTGTCGAGAAGATTAGCAGCCGCATCATACTCCTTGATGACGGGGCGATTAAGGCCGACGGAAGTTTTGAGGAACTTAAAACCCTGGCTCATGAACAGTCATTGGAAGATATTTTTGGTCAAATGACGGGATTTTTTGAGCATGAAGATATTGCCAAACAATGCGTCGCGATTATTCAAGGAGACTAAGTCGTCATGAAAGATTTTGTCATCTTGCGGATTCTCGATCGATTTGGCCCCATGCTTGATGCTATGGGATATGAGTATCCCAAGCTGCGTCAGATTTTGCAAGTGCAACTGATTATGGATAGTCGGCGCCCCGCCACGGTATTTGCGGCGCGAAAGAAAATGTCTACCACTACAGAGCGTAACGGATTTCTCAAATCGCTATGGATGTATGGCTTGATGGGCATTTTGCTAGTGCCTTTGGTGACGATCGGCCACAATTATTTGGTAACTATGAGCCTGATCTTTACGGTTCTTATGTTTTTTGTGATGACGTCTATGATTGCGGACTTTTCTACGGTTTTGCTCGATGTGCGCGACCGCAATATTCTGATGACGAAGCCGGTGAACGCCCAAACGGTGGGATTAGCCCGTGTCATCCATATTATCCTCTATCTATCCTTGTTGACCGCAGCTATTGGCGGGCCGTCATTGGTTGGAGCATTTATTGCGCACGGATTAGCCTTCGGCGCGACTTTTTTAGTGGCATTGGTCTTTATGGATTTATTGATTATGGCTCTGACGGCGTTTGTGTATCTCTTCTTTTTGCGGTTTTTTGATGGAGAACGATTGAAAGATCTGATTAATTATGTGCAGATTGGCTTATCGATTGGCATGGTGTTAGGGTATCAAGTCGTTGGCCATGTCTTTCAGGTTATCAAAATGCGCATTGTGTTCCATCCCGCCCTATGGCAAGTTGTTGTCCCTCCATTGTGGTTTGGCGCCGCATTTGCTTGGCTCTTTGGCCATCAAACCGGATCAATTATGGCAGTGTTGGCGGTCATGGCATTTATTATGCCACTGATATTATTCGGATTATATTTGTGGTCTTTGCCGGTATTTGAACGCCATTTGCAGAAATTGACGTCTATGAGTGAAATGTCGCGAACAAGGCGTTATCAATCTCTTTGGAAATTTATGGGAATGATCTTGTGCCCAAATCTTGAGGAACGAACGGTGTTCGACTTCGCCGGATTAATGATGGCCAAGGAACGAGAATTTAAATTAAAGGCTTATCCTGCTTTAGGATTGGCGATTGTGCTTCCCTTTTTGATGTTTCTTAATCCTTCTTATTCCTCTTCTTCGTCGTTTCATCATTTGCCCATCCAAGACCATTATGGATATTTGGCTATTTACACCAGTGGTGTCATGATTCCAAGTGTACTGATGATGCTAAAATACTCTTCTCAGTTTAAGGCGGCATGGATCTTTGAAGCGACACCCAGGAAATCACCACAGTCCATCGCGAAAGGGACTTTGAAGGCGGCCATAGTGCGCTTAATCCTCCCCGTTTTTAGTATCGAAACGATCATTTTTCTTGCTGTTTTTGGACTACGAATTTGGCCGGACTTATTGGCATCGGCATTAGCTCTCTTTGCCTATGCCTTGATCGTCTTTCGGCGGGCAGGCTTTGTCTTGCCATTTTCAGAGCCTTTTCAAGTGATCCAACCCATGTCGCGGGGTACGATATGGCTACTTCTAGCCCTTCTTCTCGGAATGGCGGGGGTACATTTTGTTTTTAGTCTGTTTCCAGGGGGCATCTTCATTTATATCGCCTTATTAATCGGAATCAATGTAATTTTATGGCGAGGAACTTTTGCGAAAAGATATCACTTAGAATTATCTACCCCGGATACGACAGCCATTTGACGACACAAAGCCAAAGAACGAATCCGGGAAAAGCCATTTGAAAACGATCAGGCGATCATTCGGGGTACATCAATGCAAATTCTGTGTAGGATTAAAACGCGTCAGGTGTGATGATAAGGGTATTTGGCAACGTCATGGGATTAGCGAGAGGGAAAAATTAAGTGGCTTCATCTAAACTTAGTAAACTTAGCGAGGTTCAAAACATCGGCGAAAATTTTTCTGGGCAATCACTATGAATCCACTATCTAGAATAACAAGTCCCAAGGTGAGGATAACGATGATATGGTCGGGATGACGAGTGGTCATAAGGGCTGCCAGCCACTGATGGGCCGCGTTATTGACCATGGTTGGAATTAATAGGAGCAATAAGGACACCACGCTCAGTATGGATTGGGCTTGCCGAACGGTGTGAGTGCCGAGTGAAATCCACACTCCCAAACTAGCCGCGAGAAGTCCTGCCAAAACGCCATCGAGGAGGATTCCTATAACTTACTTTCCGCACGTGGCGGGAACAAAAAAAATTATTTTTTTGGGCTGATCGCAAAGGAGATTGGGTATCGCATGGCGAAGTAATCTCTTATGAACACACCCATGCCGACACCCGTTGTTGTGGGGGCTGGACCGGTCATCCGAGCCCTCTGTGAAGAAATTGGATTCGTCGAGGCCATAAATCAGACCGTTGCGTGGGATTCGCAGCGTTGCCACCTGTCGCCCGGCGAACGGATTTTCGCGCTCGTCGTCAATTTGCTGACCGCTCGTCGACCTCTGTATCGCGTCCACGAGCCATTGCAGTTAACCGATGTGCCCTTGTTGTTTGGATCCGGCCGCACCGCGGCCGATTTTACGGATGATGCCCTCGGACGGGCTCTGGATAAAGTCGCCGCTGCCGGTGGCGCCACCGTCTTCAGTGCCGTTGCAACGCGAGCGCTCTTGCACGACCACGTGTGGACGCCCGATAGTCCGGTGTTTGTCCACTGGGATAGTACGACCCGCTCGGTCTATGGCACGTATCCGGACACTGGATCCGAGACCGGAGTGCATCCCACCTATGGCCATTCCAAGGATCATCGTCCCGATCTGCGTCAAATTCTCCTGACGCTGTTGGGGACCCGAGAAGGCATTCCGGTGGTGGGCACGGTGCAAGACGGGAATCTGAGTGACAAAATCCTCAATGCCGAGATGATTGCGGCCTTAGACGATTACTTTTCGCCTCAGCAACTGCAACAACTGGTCTACGTGGCCGATTCCGCCCTCATCACGGGTCCTAACTTAAAGGCGATGGCTGACCGTTCGCTCCGCTTTCTCTCGCGTTGTCCGGAAACATTTCGAGCTGCGCACGATGCGAAGACGGCCGCCTTGGCGGCCAACGCCTGGGTTCCCCTCGGCAAAATCGGGGAGCGGGCCGATGCGGCCACCTACACGGCCGCCGAACAGACCGGCGAAATTGAGGGCCGATCCTATCGGCTCGTGGTTTATCGCTCCGATCATCTAGCTGAGCGGAAAGCTCACACCATTGCCCGCCAGGTCGAACGGGCCCATAACCAGTTAACTCGGGCGGCGACTCGCCTCGCGGAGACCGTGTTTGCCTGTGCTCATGATGCCGAAGCGGCCGTGGCCGCTTGGCGGGCCACCGCCCCATGGCATCATGTCGAGGCGACGGTTGTCGCGGAAACGCAGGTCCCCAAACGCACGACCCGCGGGCGTCCCCGCCACGATGCCCCTGAACCGGCTACCACCACAGTATACCGGGTCCATCCCACCATTGGGGCAGTCGATGCGCAACGCGTGCAGGCGGCACAGGACCGGGCGGCGACGTTTGTCTTAATCACCAATCTGCCGGCCTCCTCCTTTGATGCCCGCCGATTGCTCGAAGAATACAAAGGCCAAACGGTCATCGAACACCGTTTTCGCTTTTTAAAAGACCCGGCCTTTGTGGATGCGCTCTATGTGCAAAAGCCGGAACGGGTGGAAGCCTTAGGTTATGTGCTCTTGCTCGCCGCGTTGGTGCTCAGTCTCATCGAACGTCGGGCCCGGCAGGCCCCGCCCCTTCCCACGCCGACTCGCGGTCTGTTGGCGCGGCCTACCGGGCAGGAGGTGTTACATCATCTGCGCGGACTGATTGTCGTGCCGCTGGATGCCCAGACCCGTCAACTCTTTGTCCCGGCGGTTCATACCCAGTCGGTGGCGGCCATTTTGGCCGCATTGGGTTTTACGGATACGATTTACACGCAGGTGCCCCCTAGACCCTCGGGATAAATTCCACGGCTTTCACCCATCACGTGCGGAAGAGGAGTTGTATGCTTTTCCATTCACGGCGTTCCTTCCAATATACCGTATAAATATCTTTGAAGTTCATGAATCGATTTGACCTCCGAGAATCTGGCGAATGGTTTCATCCCATGAGGGTACCGGGACAACCTCCATGATTTGGGCATGATTTTGCAGGAGTCTTTCTAATACCGGATTCAGTTCATCCTCTGCCACGGTGATATGGGCAGTATCTCCATCGTATTGCGTGGAGATACTGCGTTTGGCAGTGGTGAGACTTTGGAGAAGATCAGCTGTCCCATTTCGAATGCGGACTGTCACTAGGGAATGATAGGGGTTATGGCGCAAGGATTTCGGAGAATCCACAGCGAGAAGTGTGCCTCGGTCCAAAATTCCTACGCTATCACACAGTTCTTCAATCAAGGATAGGTGATGAGAGGTCAGAATAATAGTCGGCCGGTAGCGGCACCAATCATTTCGTAAGAGACGACTGGCAAGAAGTTGGGCGTCGGGATCCAAATGAGTTGTTGGTTCATCAAGCAGCAGGAGTGGGGTTGGGACCAACAAGGTCTTGGCAAGGGCGAGTTGCTGCCGCATTCCCTGGCTCCATTGGCAGAGGCTTTCTAGGCGTCGGGACCATAGGTCCCAAGGCTCAAGCACTTATTTTATACGGGACATGACAATTGTGCGCGGCATATGCCAAATCCGAGCGACCAATTCCAAATGTTCTTCTGCTGTCAAATGATCATATAGCCCGTTGGGACTAAGTAACGCCGTGCAATGTTGACGAATTTTTCGAGCTTGCCTGGTGGGATTCCAAGGGCCAATCTTGATAAAGCCAGAAAATGGGGAAATCAAGCCCAATAGTGACCGCAACCAAGTACTTTTACCTGCACCATTTGGGCCTATCAAACCCCAAATCGTCCCAGGGGCGATGTGGCACGTAACATTTTTAAGAACCGTAATACCTCCCAATGTGCAAGTAACCGCTTCCATGGTGATTTCCATGGGGACTCCAAGGGGAATTGGCAGGTCTTCGGAATGCAACGTCGCATTAATGGGATTCATTGTTTATTCTTCCCTCCCCTCCAAGAGATTATAAATAGGCCTACTAATGTTATTCCGCCAAGATAGGCGATAACCGGGATATGCCGTAGCGTACCGAAAATAATTAACAGGCTTCCCAAACCGCCGATTGTTCGTGGGATCCAGAAATATTTTTTGCCTCGCATGTTTTCTATTCCCCTCTAGAGTTGGCTGGCCCTAATAACCATGCACTCACCATTAACCCGCTTCATTGATTTCAATGGGTCGGGAACCGCAAAGATGGATGTGTTTATGTGTTTAGTCAGAGTGTTCCCGAGATAGGGAGCTGGCCAAAATATCTAGGGCTTTCTCGAGAACATGGAATCCCTGTGAAATGCGATGATCACCAGTCTTTTTCGTCAAAACCTGTAGGACACCTTGGGTCTCGGATGAATTCCACATATTTTGGATACGAGTAACGGTATCCAAATTGAGCGGACCAAAAGTGCTGATCCAATCTCTTAACGCCTCTTGAAGCTGGGCATTGCCAGGATCTTGATCGCGTGAGTGTACTAACTTTTGGAAGGCGTCACGTTGTTGCTTACACCATGCAGTCCATGTTGCGATGTTAAGGTCTAAACCCCAGGTGTGTGGCGTTCCAGGTAATGCATCTGGCAACGTTTTTCCCGCCTTCATAGCTTCTAAGATGAAAGTTGCCAGACCAAGAGGATAACGTTCATATAATGCACGGCCGAGACTGACCAGTTGTTCTATCTCATCATGTGACCAGACTTGAGGACTTAATTGCCGGCGTAACCATTCTTCGAACCATGCGCGGCGCTGTTGCCAACGGGACTGCATCACTTGACCAAAAATCGTGTAAGACATGGTCGGCGTCGTCGTTATTACCCTGGAGTTCTTGTAGACCTTGGATTTGTCGGTGCAGTTGGTGAAGGGTATCTACTTGCTGGGATATGGCAGCAAGTTGACGATCAAGAACATCGTTCAAGGAGATGTCTTGATGCACAAATTCCCGAATTTGTTTCAGAGAAGCCCCGAGTCTACGGAGGGCTACAATCCGATATAATTGCTGCAATTCTTGATCTGAGTACAGACGATATCCCGCAGGGGAAATTGCAGCGGGGGGTAATAAACCGCGGTTACTATAATAGCGGATTGTTTTAACAGGGACTCCACTGCGCTCGGATAATATCCCGATGGTATATAATGTCATCTTGGCTCCTCCCATCTTGATTCCGGCCCGTTGCCACATGCCTTTTCTATTGCGAGATATGGGATTTATCGAGCTTGAAACTTGAATGTCTTTATCATAGAAGATTCCTCTAAGGGGAGAGTCAAATTTCCTAAAAGGAGTTTTAAGGGTCTAAAATGTGTCAAGCGAAGTGAGGAGAAATGCCTTGGGGATCTGGTTACAAAACCTGGTATCCTTTTAAGAAACAAAGGAACGCGGCGAACAGGGAAGTCCCAAAATGAGAAATAGAGGATAATCATGATATGAAGATGAGTGAAGGGTAAGATCTAATTTACCTCAATAATTTGTGCATCTTTTTTCTTGTTAAAATCGCTTTCCACCAAGGATTTCTCACCGATGTGACACCGTATAATGATTACTGCATGTGTTAGAAGATTACACGATTCGTTCGTGGCATATAAGGCAGGAGGGATGGTCCATGGAAGAAACTCGAGCATGGCCTCGAGATTGGATGCCTTTAGATGAGTTCTACACCATTCAAGAATGGACACTTGAGGAAGCACAACGTGTAAGTCAAGCGGAGAGAGCCTATAAGATCTGGCTTCATTGGCATGATGAGCACATTATGATTGCAGATGCGACGTCTAATCTACCCAATTGGTGTCCATTATGTCCTGCCGCATGGGGAGAGACTTTAAACCGTTTTCAAGTTTCACCTGAGTATCAGCCGTTTAACGATGTCGAGGAAGCTCTAGACCGACTCACGGTATGGATCATAGACCATGTGTTGTACCGTTGGTTGATAGCTCCACAAATGCTAGATGATTTAGGCATTCGACCGTATACGCGTTTGGTCCGAGGGGAACCCCATTCCACTTTGTTTCGGCTTATCGAACAGCTCCAGCAGCGTCCCGATTCGGGAGTGCGGGTATGCATGCATACCCGGTCGGTATCATTAAGCCCGTGGAATCCTGCTCCTACTTTTATTCCTTAGGCCAGTGTCTCCACCGAAACGGAAGATGAGTGTCCCTTGTGCCTCATGGGCTTAGCACCATGGACATCACAAATGTTAGATTCGGATAGTCTGCCTGAGGACATTGACGCATTGGATAACGTAAGGTTATGGGAAGCGGTTCATAATATTTATAAAAATGGCGTGCACGTTGTTCATCCCGATGATATCGAATGTCCTCAGTGCCGTGAAGTGGCTGAATGGCGTCAATCCCAGGGGCCTAAGGAACCCACGTCTGTGACAAGGACCGTGTTTTAACACAAAAATTACCGGGAGAAGTTTCCCTATTCTCAAACCAATTATCCATGACTTGTCGCTTGGCGTCATTCTGGTGCTCAGAAGTCGGAGTCACTGGCGCTCAATGATGATTATTGAGGCTCCTCCTACTGTTGCTTTATCCCGTTTTGCAATTCAAGACGATTTCTAAAGGGTGGGACAAACACAGGTTTACCGCATTCGATCTGAATGTTACAGACATGAGTTTGCTGAAAAGGATTTGTCTGAATATTAATCCAATAGAAGAAATCGAATGGGAACATGATACAATCTCTACGAAAATCGTGATGGAGAATGAATAGGATATATATTTTATTCACGGATTAATCGTGGAATTATCAAATAATTTCTTAACAAAAACAAGAAGCAGCAGGCATTTCTCTATAATCACGGTGAAATGAGGGCAGCGATTCATGCTGCAAGATTTTCGATCGTCTCATTATCAAGAGAATCGAAACCTAAAACTCCCCACTGTGGGCTGGGAGAGTATTCATACATATTGACTAGGCGATTGACTAGCATAAAATCTAAGCAATTTAGGAAAAATTTTAAGAAAAATATCTGATTTTGGTAACCTTTAATTTGGCAGAGCGTTATATAAATTGTCAGACATGGATGTATCAATTTTGGTTTTTTCAATTACCCAATAAAATAAGTTTCGGCGCTAAATTCTGAATTGCGATATAAATTAACGTGCATTATGCTTTGAGAGGTCTATTCATGAGAGATTTTGATGTAATAAATGTGATGACTGCCACTATCAAAGAAATTGAAGAATGCATGAACGAATCTTGACCGATGATTTGTTCGTCACATGGCACGGCAAGGGTAATCAAAAACCAAATTGATTAGCGACGCGTCTGAAATATCCTGTAGGGAAGGGATTTTATTAATGAAAAAGATAATATCAAGTCTATTTGTTCTCACTTTGCTAACAGGATGTGGCATTACGATTAATACATCCAGTTCCACTCAACCTGCATCAACATCAGACGTGGGGCATTCGCAGTTGCCGAATAATTCTTTGGCCCCATCCCGTTCATCGACGGGTTCGGCGAATGAAAAATCGACAATCACCTCGTCATCTCCACAGTTAAATGAGCAACACTCATCAAATAAAGGTTCGTCTTCTTCGACGTCCGAGAATTCTTCAAATCATGTCACTCACTCCAGCATACCATCAACTAATCACGAAACGCATTCTTCGACGACGCCGACATCGCACACTGCAGTCGTTGCGACTTCTTGGACTCAAGGGATTTGGTACCCCAACCAAACCTATGCTCCCATAGCTTTTGTTATCCCCTTGCCTAATAGCTGGGGACCATTTGTGCAGCAACCCAATCCGTATAGACCTTGGGGATCTTATTGGTCTTCGAGGAACAACATGCAAATCGCTATTTCGCTGCTGCCTTATTCGCTCCAACAAATGAGCCATGCTGCACCAAATGGTGCAACCCTTTTGGTGTCGGGCGGTAACGAGGGAGCGTGGAGCATGATATGGAGATATCCCAACGGGATAATTGATGCTAACGAAATGGTTTTCATGGGAACCAGGGAGTATGGATGGAAGAGAGCCATCGGTGGCAATGAGTCCTCGGACAACACATTCTTGATGAATGTCACGTTACCCGATAGTCCTGCAAATTTGGTTACGGCAGAAGATATATTGGCACACTGGTCGCTACAGGATATGCAAAATGGACGCACATGGGCCGGACAACATTCCGGATTCAGTTTTTGGCTGCCGCAATGGCCGTTAAATCCTCTTCAAAATAGTAATGAACCTGCAATGCCCTATTGGCTTCGTCACCCCGGGTCATACCAATAATAAGATGGACCCAATTGTCAAGACAGATTTTTGACCTCAAAAGTGTGAGACTGGCCTCCTTTCTTTGGGCTTCATCGAAAGCATGACCCTCCCGTTTGGTAGACGCGTTGTCGGTCTGGCGCCAAACAGGAGGCCCAGCTCGTCGGATTGTCTGTCCGCCCCGGATTCCAGAACACCTCATTCGACGGATGAGGGCATGGAAGAGACAAGCTAGGCGGTTGTCGACGTGCGTCCCACGGATTGATGCACCTGATCGAGGTAAAATGTCAAGTGGATCAGGTCGACCGAGCTTCCCCTGATGAACGGTATTCGTGTCGGTACACTGCTTCAGATTTTCCATTGGGCTACAGCGGTTTCGTGAAGACATTATTCAGTGGTATTCGGTGGCAATTTGGGCGACCGTTTTTTCTTCTGTGAGCGTCTTGAGAACCGCTTGAACTTTGAACGTGGCCGTATGGCGCTTTTGTTTCGTTATGGTATGTCCCGTCTAACAAATGAAGGACTTCAAAATTGTCTAGTTTTTAGGGACCACTATAACCACGACTTGCACCCGAAATTAACACAATTCGTGCTGCCATCTTTCTTTCTCCTTTGGTTCATGTAGTTCGACAGTCTCATCATCAACAAACTATTATACGGAATTCATCACAACATAGGCACGAAGGACGTTGCCATGGCAACTGAGGTATTGGATGGCGTTTTGAATGATGAGACCATTCTAGGCAATCGGATTCCGAGCAGTCAGACGGAGCCTAAAGTGTCATAGCAGAAAGATCATCATATCTACTTTTCGAATAAAACGCGAATTCAACCCGAGTATCATATCATTGGCTGCATTTCTCATGGATTTGTGAGGGGGTTTTAGCTGATGGTGTCCATATGATCCAGGGATGACCCGTTTGCGAATCCACAAATACGACAATAGGAGTGGGGGTAGCAGTAGATGGCAGCGGGTGCGTGGAACTTGTTAAACCGATTTTCCAAAAATAATCGGGAAACCAGGGAGAAACGGAACCAATATCAGCTTCTGACGTTTTTTTCGATACCAATACAGCGCTTGTCACTTGGAAAGAGATGTGAGGATCCTGCTGTCTCATTTGATTTAACGCATCCTGAATCGCCTGCTTCTGTCCGA